>NZ_JACYUZ010000001.1:0-2766498 GCF_014842035.1 Rhizobium sp. CFBP 8752
CTGAAGGCCGCAGGTTCAAATCCTGCCCCCGCAACCAAATCATCATTATCGAAAAACACCCGTAGCCATAAGCTGCGGGTGTTTTGCGTTTGTAGCCTGACCGAACCGCATCGACGGCCGATACGCCGTGTCCGCCAAAGACGGGTGACGCCGGATGCGATCGGGTTTGCACTGCATCCGGCAGTCTCTACTGATGGGTTGCAAGACAGGGGCACGGTGTGGCCGCCAGTCCCGCCCCCTCAGACCGTATTCCCGGCACGTGTATCGCGTGTCTTCACCAAGCTCCAGATAACGCCCGAGGCGATGATAGCGAAGGTGATACCGAGCGAGAGTGAAGCGGGAAACTTTTCGAGACCCAGGAGGTCAGCGACGAAGATTTTCGAGCCGATGAAGATCAGCACGATTGCGAGCGCCGGCTTCAGATATCGAAAGCGATGGATCATCGCGGCGAGTGCGAAATACAGTGCGCGCAGCCCAAGGATCGCGAACACATTCGACGTGTAGACGATGAACGGATCGGTCGTGATCGCAAAGATCGCAGGGACAGAGTCGACCGCGAAGATCACGTCGGCGATTTCGACCATGACGAGCGCCATGAACAGCGGCGTCATGAACCAGACCAGTTTGCCGGTCGTGGGATGGGGCTTCTTGACGAAGAAATCCTGACCGTGATGCTCTTCCGTGACGTTAAACCTGCGCCGCATGAAGCCGACAATGGGATTGTTGCCGATCTCGGGTTCCTTGTCGCCGATCAACAGCATCTTGATGCCGGTGATAACGAGGAAGGCGGCAAAGAGATAGAGGACCCATGAAAAGTTCGAAACCAGCGTCGCGCCAAGTCCGATCATGATGGCGCGCAGAACGATCACACCCAGCACGCCCCAAAAGAGGACGCGGTGCTGGTATTTGCGCGGCACTGCGAAGAAAGAGAAGATGAGCGCGATGACGAAGACGTTGTCCAGCGCCAGCGTTTTCTCGACCACGAAGCCCGTCAGGTAGTTCATCCCCTGCTCGTCGCCGAGCTGCCACCAGATCCAGCCGCCGAACGCAAGACCGAGCGCGATATACATCGAAGACAGGATCAGGCTCTCGCGGACACCAATCTCGCGGTTGTCGCGGTGAAGAACGCCGAGGTCCAAGGCCAAAAGGGCAACCACGATCGAAAGGAAACCGAGCCACATCCAGACGGGCTTGCCGAGCCAGTCTGCGAAGAAGAATGCAAAGTCCATGTGAACACTCCAGCCGGTCGTTCACGGTGGATGCGGCGTCCGACATCGCGAGAGGACCGGCAGCTCTCGCCAGAGGGGCCCGGACAGGGGCACAAGGAGTAAACCGCGGGCGCAGGACCCGCGGTAGCAGATGGAACTGGATCGTGATCAAGAGGGCTTGCGCGTTTCAGTCGGAGCGCCGCGATGGCCTTTCGAGGTCGAAGCCAGTTCCATCTTCGACCTCCTCTTTGATCAAAGACTGATCTGGCGATCCCATCGTCATTGCGCCAATTGATTGTTGAAATTGTCTCGATAGTGATCGACTATTGAGCATGCCGTTTCGCCCCAGTCTTCGCCAACTCGAATACGTCGTCGCGCTTGCTGAATGCGGTCATTTCGGAAAGGCCGCGAAGCAATGCCATGTCTCGCAACCAACACTCTCCGTCCAAGTGGGGATCGTGGAAGAAAATCTGGGCGTCCAGCTGTTCGAGCGGACGTCGACGACGGTTCTCCTCACGCCGGTCGGGGAACGTTTTGTGCATGGTGCCCGCGTGGCGCTTGCCGCAGTGGGCGATCTGCTCGAGACCGTCGCAAAGCACAGCGCAGCGCTTGGCGGCGTCATCAGGCTGGGCACGCCGCCGACTTTCGGGCCGTATTTCCTGCCCAGGTTCCTACCGTCCTTGCATAAACAATACCCCGATCTGAAGATCTACATCGTCGAAGATCGTCCTGCTGCGATCGAAACCGCTGTCGCGGAAGGAACGCTCGACTGTGGCCTCGGCCCCTTATTCGGCGAGCGGCCCCTGATGTTCGTGCCGATCGGCAGGGAGCGGCTGCTGCTGGGCGTTCCCGCTGACCATCGGCTTGCAAAACGTCGGGCTGTCTCCGTTCAAGAGCTGAAAGGCGAGCGTCTGCTGGCGCTTGGAAGCGGACACCAGTTGCTCGAGAGCGTTCAGCGACTGGCGAAGGCGTCCGGCGCGACTGTCATTGACGACTATGCCGGTACCAGCCTGGACGCGATCAGACAAATGGTGTCGATCGGCATGGGCTGCTCGCTGTTTCCCGAACTCTACGCACAGGCGGAGTTCCGCAACGCAGAAGACGTTCATCTCCTGGAAATCGAGGGCTGGAGTGAGACCCGTCAGGTCGGCGTCTATTTCAGGTCAACCAGCGGCCGGGTGGCGCATTTTCAGGAACTTGCCAGAAGGGCGACAGACGCTGCATTGGAGCTCGGGATCGGCTGACGCGCCGGCGGTCCTTTCTGCTCAGCAAGTCATTCCATTGGCCGCGAACCTTGCAGCAGCCAGTTTAAGCTCAGGCAGAACTGCGCGCGACCAGTCGGCACTCCACCTTCAGCTGGTCGTGATTGCTGGTCAGCCCGCCAGCCATATCGGAAAGCAGCTCGACGGCCATTACGCCCATCTCGAACATCGGGAGATGGAAGGTTGTCAGCGGCGGCATCGTGAACTGGGCAATGTCTCTGTTGTCGAAGCCGACGACGGAGACATCCTCCGGGACAGACTTGCCGAGTTCGTTCAGCGCTTCGATACAGCCGAGCGCCATGAGGTCGTTCGCGCAGAATATCCCGTCCGGGGGATTCTTCAGCTTCATCAGCGCATGCGTCTTTTCGTATCCGGACGGCGGTTCCCAGTTGCCATAGTGCACGAGGTCGGGGTCGTAGGAGAGATCGTTGCTGGCAAGAGCCTGCTTGTATCCGCGCAAGCGGTCGCGCGGATTGTCGAGACCTTCCTGGCCGTTGATCAGGGCTATCCGCTTGCGCCCGGCGCTGATCAGCCGTTCCGTCGCCGCCCGGCCGCCGGCGACGTCTCCCGGCAGGATGGACGGAAGCCGACGCTCTTGATCGTAGCAGTTGACCAGCACAGAGGGGACCTTCAGAAGCGGTTCCGGCGGATCGATCTTGCGGGTCAAAATAGTGCCGAAAATGTAGCCGATAAGTGCCTGTCCGTCACAGATCGAAAAGATGCCGCCATCCGGGTCCTCGCCTTTGCGGAAGACGCCAAGTGTGACGATAATCCCGAGTTCGAGTGCCTTTTCGCGGGCACCTTCGTAGGCAAGGGCCATCCATGGATCGGTGGTCAGTTCGTCGACGGCAAAAACGATTACCTTGTTGGCGGGCGCACTGCCGGGTCCGGAACTGGCTGATGACTTGTTCGCGAGACGATAGCCCAACTGATCCGCCGCGTCGAAGACCCGCTTGCGGGTGGCTTCGGTGAACCGGGCGCCGGAACTGCCATTGAGAATGAGGGAAACGGTCGCCTGAGATACGCCTGCCAGCGCGGCCACGTCCATCATCGTCGGTTTCAAGGCATTCTCCATGTCGGACACCGTGGTTTCCGGGGTATGGTGCCGTGT
Source organism: Rhizobium sp. CFBP 8752 (assembly GCF_014842035.1). Taxonomy (NCBI): domain Bacteria; kingdom Pseudomonadati; phylum Pseudomonadota; class Alphaproteobacteria; order Hyphomicrobiales; family Rhizobiaceae; genus Rhizobium; species Rhizobium sp. CFBP 8752. The sequence goes on from NZ_JACYUZ010000001.1 coordinate 3,582, forward strand.
CAGGATCGAAAGTGCCGGACACGGTCGAAGGCTACGGCAACCACAATGAAGGTACCTATGAACATTCCTTGCCAGAATGTCGAGATGCCGAGCAGGATCAGAGAGTTGCGAATAACTTCTATCAACAGTGCTCCAACGACCGCACCGAGCGCATTGCCTTCGCCACCGGCCAGATTGGCACCACCGATGACGGCCGCGGCAATCACCGTCAGCTCCATGCCTTGGCCGAGATTGGTGGTCACGCTGCCGAGCCATCCAGCCATCAGAACGCCGGCGAGCCCGGCGGTGAGAGCCGACACGCCATAGATACTCACCTTCATGCGCCGCACGGGGATGCCTGTCAGGATGGCGGCGTTCTCATTGCTGCCGATCGCAAGCAGATGCTGCCCCCATCGGGTCCACCTGAAGACCAGCGACATTACAAGGGCTAGCGCAGCGAGGACGTACAGGGGGTGGGGTATGCCCAGCGTCGAGCCGCCGCCGACCCAGATCAGCAGGTCGTGGTCGGGGCCGAAATTCCAGATCATCTTGTTGTCCGACAGGACCATGGCCAGGGACCGAGCGGCCGAAAGAGTGCCCAAGGTGACGACGAAGGGTGGCATTCCGGCATAGGCGACAAGCACGCCGTTCAGTACGCCCACAAGGAGGGCTGCAAGCAGCGCAAGAGGAAATGCGAGGAGGAAGGGCATGCCACCCTCCATGGTGACGCTGATCACCATGGCACTCAACACGACGGTTGAGCCCACCGACAGATCGATGCCGCCCGAGGCGATTACGGTCGTCATTCCGATCGCGATGATGCCGACGAAGGCGAAGTTGCGCGCAACATTGAAGAGATTGCGCTCTGTTGCAAAGCTGTCCGTTAGAATGCTGAGCGCGAGGCAGGCAAGGACCGCAGCGATAAAGACCCAGAACAGCTGCCGGCTCGATACGCGTGAGATCCAGCTTCGATGCTCGCTGCGGGCAATCACGTCATCCAATGTGGTCATGGCGATCTCCTTTCAAGCGGCTTCGATGGCGCCGGTGATCAATCCTGTCACTTCTTCGGGCGACGACTGATCGGCGCGTTTGCTGGCGACGAGTTCGCCGCGCCGCAGCACCGCAATCTTGTCCGAAACACCGAAGACGTCGGGCATGCGGTGGCTGATGAGAATGACGCTGATGCCGTGATCACGCAGCCTGCGAATGACATCGAGAACCTCGGCCACCTGGCGGACGGAGATTGCGGCGGTCGGCTCGTCCATGATGACGATCTTGGGTTCGGACAGCAGCGTGCGGGCGATCGCAACCGCCTGGCGCTGGCCACCGGACATGCGGCGCACCAAATCGCGTGGTCTCGTTTCCGATTTCAGTTGCCGGAACAGCTCCGCTGCGACGCGGTTCATCTTGGCATAGTCGATGTAGCGCAGCGGCCCGAGGCTGCGCATGGTCTCTCGCCCCAGGAAGACATTGGAGGCAGCCGAGAGATTGTCGCACAGCGCAAGGTCCTGATAGACGACCTCGATGCCGTGTCGCTGTGCGTCGCGTGGGTTGTGAAAGGTCACCGGTTGATCATCGACGCGGATCTCTCCTGTCGATGGTGGGAAGTTGCCGGCGATAATTTTGACAAGCGTCGTCTTGCCGGCGCCGTTGTCCCCCATCAGTCCCAGAACCTCCCCTGGTTCGACGGTGACACTGACACGCGACAGCGCGTGTATTGCGCCGTAACTCTTTGAAATTGAATGCAATGAAAGCCGTGACACGCTCCGCCCTCCCTCGGCTGATCCCACGATGGCATTCTGTCGGCACCATAGCCTGCACGTTGCCCGCCCGTAAACGGGTATCAATAATGCTTGACTTAATATTATAACCAAATATTAATTATTCAACCTGAAAGCGAAAAGGGGGCGGTGATGCGGTTGCTCGTGACGGGCGCCACCGGAAAGGTGGGCCAAGCCTTCCTTCCCGCCTTCCTTTCCAATCCGCGCTTTGCGAAATGGAATGTCGTCGCGCTCTGCAACAACCGGGCCCTGGAACCCGGTCCCCGTGTCTCCGTCGTGAAGGGGTCCATGGCAGATCCGCAGATTGTCGGGAAGGCGCTCGAAGGTGTGACGCATGTGCTGCACTTGGCTGCCGTGAAAGAGACGCCCGATCAGGCCATCGATGTTGCTCTCAAGGGGCTCTACCTCCTGCTGGAGGGTTTCAGCCGTTCGGCTGCGAAACAGCAATTTATGCTGCTGAGCGGTGATTGTGTCGTTGGGCACATTTTTCATGGTTACAGCGCACCGATCACGGAGCAGTCGCCGAGGCGAGCCTATCGCGGTGTCTATGCCCTGACCAAGGTGCTGGAAGAGGCCATGGTGGAACAGTTCGGGGTCCAGGAGGGTCTCAACTGGACCACGCTTCGCGCGCCGTGGATCATGGAAAAGGACGACTTCCGCTACGCCCTAGAGGTCGGTCCTGATCAGTTCGGTGGGCCGCCCTGGTCAGCGATGATGGGAGCGGACGATCTCGACGAGATTAGGAAGAGCCGGGCCATACCTGCCATGCGGGATGGTCGCGGCGCCTATCTCAAGCGCAGCTTTCTTCATGTCGATGATCTCGTCAATGCGATGATCGCCGCGCTGGACAATCCGGCTGCGTATGGAGAACTGTTCAACGTCGCCATGGACCAGCCGGTCGATTACGGCGCGCTGGCCGGTATCCTGGAGGCTTCCGGCGATCGGCAGCGCCGCGACATCCCGACACCGTTTCACAGCAACTGGCTCGACAATTCAAAGGCCCGGATGGTTCTCGGCTGGCAACCGGAAATCGATGTCGAAGGACTTGTCGAGCGTGCCTGGAGCTACAGGCGTGCAGGAAATGATCCGCGCATCATTTGGTATCCCGGCTGAGCAGGAGGGTTTCGCCGGCGATTTGGAGGAGGAGAAAGGCAATGAAAACAAGATATTTGGCATTCACTGCAATACCTATTCTCATGTTGCTGGCCGGCGAGAGCGCTGCGGAGAGCAAAAAGACACTCGCCATCGTCGTCAAAGGGCTCGACAATCCGTTCTTCGAACAGATCAATCTGGGCTGCAAGAAGTGGCTGTCGGAAAATCCGAAGAGCGAATACGAGTGCCTCTATACGGGACCGGCCTCTTCGGCCGACGAAGCGGGTGAGGTCCAGATTGTCGACGATCTGCTGACGCGCGGTGTTGCAGCGATTGCAATCTCGCCGTCGAACGCGCCGGCCATGGCGAACCGCGTGCGCCAGATCGCGCCGCAAATTCCCGTCATGACCGTCGATGCGGACTTCCTCGAGAAAGACCATGATCTGCGCAAGACCTATCTCGGCACCGACAATTATCTGATGGGTGTGAAGATGGCTGAGCAGACGAAGAAGCTGAAGGCGAAGGGTGGCACGGTGTGTCTGCAACTCGGCAATGTTGGTGCCGCCAACATCAATGCGCGTGCCCAGGGTTTCCGTGACACGATTGCGGGAGCCAAGGACGTGAAGCGGCTGAGCGGACAGAACGGCTGGACTGAAATCGAGGGATGCCCCGTCTATACCAACGACCAGGCGGACCTCGCCAATCAGCAGATGTCGGATGTCTTTACAGCCCATCCCAAGCTCGATGCCTTCATCCTGATCGGCGGGTGGGCACAGTTCGCGCCACAGGCCTATACCCAGGTCACCGACCAGGTCATGAGCAAGCTGAAGTCGAAGGAACTGGTGATCGTGGCGGGGGATACGCTGCCACCGCAGACCCAGGCCTTTCGTGAGGGCCGCAGCCATGCGCAGGTCGGTCAGCGGCCCTTCGAGATGGGCTACAAGGCACCCGACGTGATGATTAAGCTGATCAAAGGCGAGAAGGTGGATGATCCGCTGTTTACCGGCCTCGACATCTGCAACGCCGAAGATCCCGGTTTCTGCAAGACCAACTGACGGCGCCGTGGCGCCCATGGCGCAGACGCTGAAACGGACCCGATAACCGGGCTGAGGCTTTGCATCGCTCGGTTGTCGCCCTTCAACCTGGAGCAGCCCTGGAGGAGTGGGTTGCGGGAGGACAAGATGAAAAGGATTACGATCACGGCCCTCGTGGCCATGGCGACCATGGTGGCTATGCCAGCGGTCGCCGCAGAGAAAAAGGCTCTCGCCTTCGTTGTCAATGCCGCTTCCGATTTCTGGAAGCTGGCTGAGGCAGGGGTCAAGGCGGCGCAGACCGAGCTTCCGGATTTCGAGTTGCAGTTCCGTTATCCCACGCAGGGCACGGCTGCACTGCAGAACGCCCTGATGGATGACCTCGTGGCTGCGGGGACCGACGCAATCATGATCTCGTCGGCTGACCCGAAGAATTCCGTCGATGCCTTCAACCGCATCGCAGCGCAGGTTCCGCTCTTCACGACGGACAGCGATGCGCCGCAGTCGAAGCGCATCGCCTATCTGGGTTCGTCCAATACCCAGGCCGGCATCCAGGCGGGGGAAATCGCGGTCAAGGCGCTCCCCAAGGGTGGTAAATGTATGGGATTTGTCGGCTTCCTTGGCGCTGATAACGCCAGGGAGCGGATCGACGGTTTTCGCCAGGCCGTGAAGGGCAAGTCGATCGAACTCGTCGATGTGCGGGGCGATGACGTCGATTTTGCCCGCGCGCGGTCCAATGTCGACGATGTCCTCGCGGCAAATCCGGACATCACCTGCATGGTGGGCTTTTATTCCTACAATCCACCAAAGATCTATGAAGCGTTGAAAGCGGCCGGAAAGCTCGGGAACATCACGGTGATCGCTTTCGATGAAGATCCGATCACGCTCGGAGCCGTGCGGCAAGGCGAGTTTGCAGGCACGGTCGTTCAGGACCCCTATCAATGGGGCTACCAGGGGATGAAGCTGATGGCGGCGTACCTGAAGGGGGACAAGTCGAAAGTGCCGGCAGATGGATTGATCATCGTGCCGACCAAAGTCATCGACAAGGCGAATGTCGATGCGTTCGAGAAGCAGCTCAAGGCGCGGATGGGCGGGTAATACGCGCCTGGACGCGGCCAGCGCGGATCTTTCGGGCTGCGCGCTGGCCCTCAACGCATTCGAGGTTCACGCCAGATGACAGCTGCCGCCCGCATATCTCTTGATCTCATCGGCATCACCAAGGTCTATCCAAGCGCTGTGGCGCTCAATCAGGTGTCGCTCGGCATCCGGGGCGGTGAAGTTGTCGGGTTGATCGGCGAAAACGGTGCTGGAAAATCCACGCTCATGAAGGTGCTTGGGGGCACGATCGTGCCCGATGAAGGTGAGATCGTCATCGATGGGAAGACGGCGTCCCATCTGACACCCGCCGAGGCCTTGGCCCGTGGCATCGCGTTCGTGCACCAGGAGCTCAACCCATTTTTCAATCTCGATGTGGCGGGCAACGTTCTCCTGGGCCGTGAGCCGCGCAGCCGCCGCTTCGGTTTTATCGACCATGCGGCCATGGCTAGGCGGGTGAAACCACTGCTCGACATGCTGGGCGCTCGCTTTCAGCCATCCACCCAGGCTTCGGAACTTTCGCTGGCGGACCAGCAGCTGATGGAAATCGCCAAGGCGCTCTCGACCAATGTCCGCTTTCTGATCCTCGACGAACCGACATCGAGCCTTACGCTTGCGGAAACCCAACGGTTGCTCGATGTGGTGCGCCGGTTGCGGGCAGATGGAGTGGCCATCCTGTTTATTACCCATCGCCTTGCCGAAGTCGAAGCCGTCGCAGACCGGGTGGTTGGGCTCAGGGACGGTCGAAATGCCGGGGAGCTCCGAAGCGGCAGCATCAATCGAGATGCTATGGTGCGATTGATGATCGGCCGCGATGTGACGCAATTCTACACGCCCCCGCATGTAAGGCAGGGGCCGGTGGTGCTTCGGACACGAAATCTCAAAACCGAAGCCTATCCGCAGGCCCCGGTCGATCTCGAGGTTCGAGGCGGGGAAATTCTCGGCCTTGCCGGTCTGGTCGGCGCAGGTCGGACGGAACTTGCGCGCGCGATCTTTGGCATCGATCCCGTCCAGGGCGGCCGTGTCGAGATGAACGACAAGCCGGTCGCATCCGGATCGGTGCCTGCAGCAATCGCCGCCGGCATCTGTTTGGTGCCGGAAGACCGCAAGGGTGAGGGACTGTTCCTCGACTTCTCTCTTTCTGAAAACGTGGTGATGCCGAACCTTTCGGAGATCGCGACCGCTGGCTTCGTCGATCGCGGGGCCGAAATGGAGATCGCTGATCGGTCCCGCAGCCGGCTATCGATCCGTGCGCCGCGGCTCGACCGTGCGGTCAGCGAATTGTCGGGCGGCAACCAGCAGAAGGTCGTTCTGGCAAAGTGGCTCGGGCTCGATCCCAGGCTCATCATTCTCGACGAGCCGACGAGAGGCATCGATGTCGGAGCAAAGGCTGAGGTTTACCGCCTCATGCGCGATCTCGCGGAAGGCGGAGCCGCGGTGCTGATGATCTCGTCCGATATGGAAGAAGTCATCGGCGTCTCGACGCGCGTGGCGGTGATGCGGCGCGGGGCCATTGCCGGCATCCTGTCGCGGGCGGATCTGTCCGAAGAATCGATCCTCAGTCTGGCGGTCGGATAGGAGATTGGCATGCACAAGAAAGACATCGGCCTTGCCGTCCTCGTTCTGACCGTGGGCGCCATCGTGACACTGGTCAATCCGCGTTTCATTTCTCCGGTCAATCTTGCCAACACAGCCAATCTGATTGGACTGTTCGGGCTGTTTTCGATTGCCGAGGCCTTCGTCATCGTCACTGCAGGGATCGAGCTTTCGATCGGCTCCGTCATCGCCCTTCTCGGCGTCATCTTCATCGACCTGATCGCCTCGCATGGCGTTCCCTGGCCTGTCGCCTTTGCGATCGTGCTGGTCCTGTCGGTTGTGATCGGATTGCTGCATGGCTGGCTCATTACACGGCTCAAGCTGCAGCCCTTCGTCGTCACACTGTGCGGTCTGCTGATCTACCGAGGCATAGCGCGCTTCTACACGAGGGACGGGACGGCCGGCTTTACCTTTGGGACGGATCTTCCCATGCTCGAATATCTGTTCGTCGGACGAACAGCGGGCGTTCCCCATTCCGTCATGGCTTTTGCCGTGTTTGCGGTGCTTGCATGGTTTCTCCTGCACCGAACCGTTTTCGGACGTCATCTTCTGGCCGTCGGAAAGAACGAGGAGGCGGCTCGTTATTGCGGGATCAATACAAAGCGCGTGATCGTCACGGCTTATGTTCTCTGTTCCTTCCTGACGGGCGTCTCGGCCATTTTCTTCGCCATGTACACGAAGTCCGTCCAGCCCTCGTCGCATGGGAATTTCTACGAGCTCTATGCCATCGCGGCTGCGGTCCTCGGCGGATTTTCCCTGCGCGGTGGGGAAGGCTCGATCGTCGGGGTGGTGCTCGGGGTCGTGTTGCTTCAGGTCCTCCAGAACCTCGTCAACCTGCTCGGCATTCCCTCATCGCTCAATTTTGCGGTGATGGGTGCGGTCATTCTGGTGGGTGTTATTGCCGATACGCAGTTCCATGCCTATCGGCAAAGGCGACATCATCAGGCGACCCGCTCTGCCTTGGCCGAGGTTTCCCGCATCCCGTCGGCAAACGGATGACGGATAGGTCGTCGACGATCGACACAGAGCTGGTCCCGGATGCTGGAAATGATCAGGGTGGCAGGAGCCTGAAGTCCGCGCCTTCCGGCAGGAGCTGTCCGCCATCGACGACAATGGTGGTGCCGGTCACATAGCTCGCATCGTCGGAGGCGAGAAACAGGAAAGCATTGGCAACGTCGCGCGGCGAGCCGAGGCGGGCGAGCGGAATTGCGTCCTCCATGTTCTTGATGAAGGCGGCGCTACGATGCAGCTGGATCGCTTCCGTCAATATGTTGCCGGGCTCGACGCCATTGACATTGATGCCATAGGACGAGAATTCCAGCGCTGCCGAACGAATGAAGCCGTTGATGCCAGCCTTGCTCGCCGCATAGTGGCCATGGCCCGGGCTTGTAACATGCGGGCCGGTGATGGATGACGTAAACAGGATACGCCCCGAGCCCTGGTTTTTCATCGGCGTCAGCGCGGCGCGCGCGGCGTTGAAGCATCCGCGCAGATTGACCCCCATCACGCTGTCCCAGTCTTCCGGAGACGTATTCTCGATGAGCTGCCACGGATAGATGCCGGCGTTCTGGACGATGATGTCGAGCCGCCCGTGACGTTCGAGTGTGAACTCGACCGCAGCAACGGCGTCTTCCATCTTCGAGATGTCGGTGTGGACGAAGTCGATACCGAGATCATCGGCTGCCGCCTTGCCTTCGTCAGCTTCGGAATCGGCCAGTACCAGCTTTGCGCCTTCCTCCTGAAAGCGGACGGCGATTGCCTTGCCGATGCCGCGCGATGCGCCGATGACCAGCGCCACCTTGTCTTTCAATCTGTCTGTCATGCGAGCCTCTGGCGGAGCCTTTGTTTGAACGTATCGAGTAGAACCGCTGCAAGCACCAGGAAGCCGTGGATGACCTGGGTATAGTTTGCCGGCAGACCCATCAGGTTGATGGCGGTGTTGATGGACGAGAGGAGCAGCACTCCGGCGTAGACGCCGGGCAGCGCACCGACACCGCCCTTGAGGCTGACACCACCGATGACGACTGCCGCAAAGGCGTTGAACAGCAGCCCAACGCCGAGGTTTGCCGTGGCGCCTGATGTGCGTATGGCAAGCAGCCATCCAGCCAGGCCGGCAATGGCGCCTGCCAGTACAAAGGCGATGATCAAGTTGCGGGTGACGCGAATGCCGGCGCGGTAAGCGGCGGTCTCGTTCCCGCCGATCATTACCAGGTGCCGGCCGAATGGCGTCTTGGCCATCAGCACCGAAAAGACCACGAAACAGGCAATCGCAATCCAGGCTGACAGCGGAATGCCAGCCACGCGCTCGATGGCGAACCAGCGGATGGCCGGATCCAGATCCTGGGCGGAGCGCCCGCCGGAAACCGCCAGCACGATGCCGCGCACCCAAATGAAGGAGGCAAGCGTGATGATGAAGGCGCTCATCTTGAGTTTCACGACAAGGAAGCCGTTGAAGAGACCGATCAATGCGCCGATCCCGCAGGCAACGAGCAGTGACGCTGGGATCATCAGCCATTGCGGTGAGAGCTTGATCCCCATGCCGATCCCTGCCGAGCAGAAAAGGATGCCGACCGCCATGGCCGCCAAAGCGGCAACGGATTCTACCGAAAGGTCCATATGGCCGGCGATGATCACCAGAGCCAGGCCGATCGACATCACGCCCAGCACGCTCGACGCTTCGATGATGTTTGTGAAAATGCCGATCTGGAAATAGTTCGGGATCAGGGCCGAAAACAGGGCAAGCACGACGATGAGCATGAACCAGACGAGGTTATCGAGTACAGATTCTAGACTTTTGCGCGTACGGGGCTTCATGCGGCAAATCCGGACTTGAGGGAAGGAGTCCGGGGTCTTTCGACCCCGGATGAAGGGTTGTTATTCGACGGATTTGATCGAGGCTGTCGGCGCTTTCATGTTGCCCCAGAAGGCCGGGTTGTCGACATTCTCCTTGGTGATCGCCGCACCCGGGATCTTGATGTTCGGCCCCCAGGCTTCCTTCGTCACGACCCCTTTCAGGCCAAGCACGTCATAGTCGCCGGCCTTAATTTCCTGCTTGCCGACGATCTTGTCCATGAACATGGCAATGGCTGCCGCCTGGGCATAAAGCGGTTGCTCGACTTCGGTATTGAGCCAGCCCTTGCGGATCAGATCGAGGCCGACGGGAGCGCCGTTCGAGCTCATCATCATGACGTCACCTGGCTTCTTGCCGGCTGATTCCAAAGAGGCGACGGCTGCAACCGAAAGATGGGCTGCATGCAGGAAGATCAGGTTGATATCGGGATTGGCCAGCATCTGATCGGAGACGATCGTCCCTGCATTGCTGGCTTCCCACTGCATGGCGGGCACAGAGATGATGGTCACCTTCGGGAAGGCCTTCATCTTCTCTTCGAAGCCCTTCTGGATATCGAGCGTGTAGGGATCGCCAGGGTCGCCCAGAACCTGCAGGATCTTGCCCTTCACGTCGCCATTCTTCGCCTTGAGCATCGCTTCAGCCTGTTGCGCGGCAACATGGCCGATCTCGATCGTCCCGGCGACCGAGGTGAAGTCTGACACGGTCGAGGTGACCTGACGGTCGAACTCGAAGACCGGAATACCGGCCGCACGGGCTGCCTCGATGGATGGTTTCAATGCGTTGAAGTCGACAGCGGCGAGGATGATCGCCGCCGGCTTCAAGGCGATGACATCGTTCATCTGCGACTGCTGTGCGTCAGTCTTGTTGTCGGCGTTAAGGGTTTTCATCTCGTAGCCGGTCTGCTTCAGAAACATTTCCAAGGCGCTGACCGAGCCTGTCTGGAATTCGTCGAGCAGTGTCGGCACAAGATAATAGACCGTACCCTTGGACTGTGCGGCCGCCGTTGTGAGCATTGAAAGGCCGAGCACCAAAACGCTCAGCAAGCTTAGCATTATTCGTCTCATGATCGTTCTCTCCAGTTTTACGCCGGACCCCTTGTCATTGTTTGCCCACCGGTCCGGCGCCGGTGAGGGTTTGCCCTGTGATCATTTCGATCACTGCATCCGGGCTTGTCTTGGTTCTGTCGACATCGCCGGCGACGACGCCGTGGCGGATGACGACGATGCGGTCTGCGACCTGAAAGGCCTGCTGCATGATGTGGGTGATGATGACGACACCGATGCCCTGGCTGGCGACATGGCGGATCATGTCCAATCCCCGCCGCGTCTGTTCGACCCCAAGTGCGGCAAACGGCTCGTCCAGCAAGAGGAGCTTGCCACCCCAATGGGCAAACGATTGAGCTCGATCGCCTGCCGCTGGCCGCCGGACAGATGCTCGACCTTGGTGCGCATGGAGGGAATGCGGGTGCCGGCACTGGTCAGTGCCTTGGTCGTGATTTCCTCCATCGCACGCTCATCGAGGAAGGGGATGCCCGCGATCTTGCGGGTGATCTCGCGGCCCATGAAGAAATTGGCGACGACGTCCACATTGGTGCAGAGAGACAGGTCCTGGTAGACCGTCTCGATGCCGGCTGCCTTGGCCTCGGCAGGCGTCTTTGCCTCGAACTCTTCGCCTTCGAAGAGCATCTGACCTGACGTGGGTTGCAGACCACCCGAGATGATCTTCACAAGCGTGGACTTGCCTGCGCCGTTGTCGCCGAGAAGGGCGACCACTTCTCCCTTTCCGATCGAGAAACTGATGCCCTTCAGCGCTTCGATCGCGCCGAAATTCTTGCGGATATCATTCAGGACAAGCAGTTTTTCGGTCATTCGACAGTCCCCTTCTCTGAAGTCTCGAACATCTGGCCGAAGCGCGGCGACAGGACGCCGAAAACGGCTAGCGCGGCTGCGCCTCGGAGTGCCGAATGCTGGCAGTCACTGGCGACGACGACACGTGGATGCGGGCGGTTGGTGCGGGCGGAAACCGAATTGCTCAGGCCGTCGGCCAGTGCGGCAAGCTGCTCGATCAAAGACTGCGGCGCCAGGCCACCGAGCACGACAGTCTCTGGATCGAAAAGGTTCTCGATCGTGCGGATGGCATTGCGAAAGATCGGCGCGATCTCGCGGACCCATTCGGCCTCGGGCAGGCCTCGCCGCGTGAAGGCCTCGAGCGAAAGATAGCGCTCAAGGCAGCCATTGTTGCCGCAGGGGCAGGGCTCGCCATCGGGAACGGCGGGGATATGGCCGATTTCGCCGGCATTGCCCCAGGCGCCGCGCATCACTGTCCCGTCATGCATCATCGCGCCGCCAAGGCCGACGCCGAAGAACAGGTAATAGTAATCCGAAATCTGTTGGCCGAGACCGTAGAGCTGCTCGCCGAGCGCCGCTGCCGCCATGTCGTTTTCCATAAAGGCCGGCAGACCTGTCGCCTCTGTGAGGCGGGAATTGATGTCGACGTCTTTCCAGCCGGTCATCGTTGTCGGGCCAACGAAGCTGATGGATTCCACGTCGAACGGCCCGGGCAAAGCCAGTCCGACGCCCAGCAGGCGGCCGCGGCATGGGCTTGCCTTGAGTTCGTCCACCATCTCGCCAATCAGAGCGAAGGCTTCGTCCGGTTTCGGGTTGGACGCGCTGCGGTGGCGGCTCTCGACGACATCACCGCGCAGATTGACCAAGGCAACGTCGATGCCAAGCGGCGTCAGGTGAATGCCGACCGCATGCCCACCCTCCGGATTGACGGTCAGCTTCGAGGGCGGAATACCGCGGCCCCGAGGCTTTTCGCGCACCGAGACGATGAGCTCTTGTTCTTCGAGTTCCCGGACAATGGTGGAGACAGTCTGTACGGTGAGGTGAACCCGTTCGGCAATTTCGCCACGCGTCGTCGGACCAGTCAGGCGGATCGCTTCCAAGACGATCCGTCTGTTGTAGGGCCTTCCGGATTCCTGGTTGGTACCGCGCAGCGCCATTTCGAATGTCTCCGAATGACGAAAGTGTGTCAGCGGTCACGTATTTAGTCAAATGGTTTTCAAAAAAGAAAAATGTGCGCGCGAAGGGCCCGATCGCGCTGACGTTGCAAAGGCTGACCTGACGGTTCGCGCGCGCTTTCCGCGAAAGAGTTCGCCTCACCCTCGGAGCCAGGAATCATGACCAGCGCCTGATCAACATGAGCACGAAAGCGTCATCCTCCGCCGGTAGGTCGCGCTATGTCACGGGGGTCGTACCCGCAAGGCGGCCGGGTGGGCACGCCAAACGGGAGGCGTTTGGCAAAAGCCTATGCCGTCGCCTCCAACGGTTGAGCGAGGGGCGAGAATATCGCCCGGCTGCGATCGACCATGTATGACGCTGTATGGGAAGGGGCATCCCGGGCGAGTTGGATCACCGCTTCAAGGATGAACCTGACTTTTTCCTCGGAATGGAGAACGCTCAGATTGAGCCGGGTGAAACCCGGTTTCTCGATTTCGTTGCCGTTCCGGATCGATTGCCTGATCCGCTCTGACTGTTCTTCGTCGATCGACAGGAGGCGGTGGACATAGGGGCCGGCGCAGGCGCAGCCGCCGCGGGCCTGGATGCCGAAACGATCCGAGAGCATGCGGGTGATCAGTTGCTGGTGCACGTAGCCGCCCTTTCCATCCCTGATGCGGAAGGAAAAAATCGGTAGTCTCGACATTGTCATTGAGCCCAGCAGCTCGATCTGGGGGACGCCCTGCCAAGCCTTGAGCGCGCGCGCGGTGAAATCCTCGTTCAGGCTCGCAATTCTCTCAAGGCCGATTGCGTGCTTGACCATGAATGCGAGTGCGGCGCGAATATCGCCGATGACGTTGGGGGTTCCGGCTTCTTCGCGCGCTTCGATATTGTCGCTGTAATCGTGGCCCGTCGGGGAGACGAATTTGACGGTGCCGCCGCCTGGCCAAGAGGGTTTTGTAGTGACGACTGCATCGCGTCTGACCACGAGGATACCGGAGGCACCGGGGCCACCGAGGAATTTATGGGGCGATACGACGATGGCGTCGATCTCGGCGCCTTCGGCCGGTGTCATCGTGATTGGGATATAGGGACCTGCGCCGGCGAAATCCCAGAGGATCTTTGCGCCTGCCGATTTTGCGAGCCGGGTGACCGCTTCGATATCCGTCATGATACCGGTGATGTTCGATGCGGCCGAAAACGAGCAGATCGTCAGAACGTCCCTGCTGTCCTTAAGAGCCTTTTCCAGGAGGATGAGGTCAGGGCCTCCATCGCAACCTTCCTGAATTTCGATGATCTCAGCGCCGCTTTCCCGCCAGGGGAGGATGTTCGAATGATGCTCGTAGGGGCCGATGATGACGCGGGCGGGTTTGCCGGTAGTGACCGCATCCTCGACGCCGAGCAACTTGACCAGGCGGTTAATGCCGGCCGTTGCACCGGATCCGGCAAAGATCACCGCGTGGCGGCTGTCGGCGCCACAGCATTCGGCGATAGTGGCACGCGCTTCACGGCGCATGCGGGTCATCATCGCTCCGCAAAAGGACGCTTCCGTATGGCTGTTGGCATAGTAAGGCAGGACCTCTTCAAGAACGAAGGTTTCCACCTGCCGGAGCGCCCGTCCTGACGCCACATAATCGGCATAGATGAGATCCTTCAGGCCGTATGGCCCGTCCACCTTGGCGGATGCGCCAATCATTCCCGAGGTCAGTGCTGCAATCGGATCGGCGACAGCCAGACTGCGACGAAATCCCTGAAGAGCAGTTTCGGGTTCGGTTCGTGGCATGCAGTCAGCCAGCTGGCGCATTGTCGATCTCCTTGACGAGTTGACTGCGATTATAAACTGAAGCAGGGTCTGAATTCTTCACCATACTTGCGCTGATTTTGCCAGGAACTGTGTCACATGATCGAGAAAGACCTGAATTTCGATGAAATCGATCTACGGATCCTCACGAGCCTGCAACGCAACTCGGCCTTGTCGCAGCGTGATTTGGCAGAGCATGTCGGACTTTCGCAAAATGCATGCTGGCGCAGGCTGCAGCGTCTGCAGGCAAGCGGGATCATCGGCAATGCCCGATCCGAGATCGATCTCGACCTGCTGGGCTTCGATCTGACGGTCATTGTGATGATTCGCACACGCCACCATTCCAAGGAATGGGCTGACGATTTTCGCAGGCATGTCGATCGCCTGCCGGAGGTGATCGACTTTTACAGGATCGGGGGAGATTGGGATTATCTGATCAAAGTCGTGACCCGCGGAATATCCGGGTATGACGCATTTTATCAGAAGCTCATCACGAATTTCGATCTCGCGACGGTGACGGGCTTTTTCGCGATGGAGGCGATCATTCGCAACCGTGCACTGGATCTCAGCCGAATGAACCGGTGAGACTTGGTTCGGTTTCCAGCCATATTTGGCGGCACAACCGATGGATTAACCCGCAGAATGTGCCTAGCCCACCCTAAAGCAGGCTAGGCGCTTTTTATCGTCGCTTAGAGAACCGAGACGTTTTCAGCCTTCGATTTACCGGTCTTGCGATCCTGTCCGACTTCGAAGCTGACCTTGTCACCTTCGCGAAGCGAGCCGCCGCGCTGCAGAGCAGAAACGTGAACGAACACGTCCTGGCCGCCATTCTCAGGCGTGATGAAGCCGAAGCCCTTGTCGTCGTTGAAGAATTTAACCGTACCTGTCGCCATGAGAAACCTGTTTCCTATGTAATCCGCGAAATTGCGATGGGCAAACTATAGCGCCACCGCTTCACTATCAACCCCAGCACCATGAACACCGTGATGCCCGGCCCGTATCAACGCCAAATTTTCTTGCCACCGACTACGCAAAGTATCTTAAGCATTGATATCTCTGGCGAGCAAGCCTGCCGCGACACCTAACTCCGTTATCTTGATCGGATATTGGTCGCATAGCGGGCAATAAGCCGTATAAACCAGGGGGTTGCCGCCGACCCGACGCTGTAAACGATGCTAGAATTTGAGGAAGCCCATGACCAAAAGCACGACGGTTTTCACCAATGCCAGGCTGGCGGAGGGCGTTCTGCGCGATATTCACGTCGAGTCGGGGCGGATATCTACGATCGAAGCCGCAGGCTCGGTTACTCCTTCTGCCGAGGTCATCGACATCGGCGGCGAGTTGCTGGTTCCGGGTCTTGTCGAAGGGCACATCCATCTGGATACGAGCTTCTACGGCGATAAATGGATGCCGCATCGGCCCTGCACCAACGGTTTCGACGTGCAGGAGCGGGTCACCTTCCAGGCGGAGAACATGGCCGCCGCGGCGCCGATGGACAAGCGGGCCCGCGATCAGCTCGATCTCTGCATCGCCAATGGCACGCTTTCCATGCGCAGCCACGTGATGGTCGATGGTTCGGTCGGGTTGAAATCGCTGGAGACAATCCTGGCGGTTCGCGAGGACTATAGGGATGTGATCGATATCCAGCTGGTGGCTTTTCCGCAGAGCGGCATCCTCAGGAGCCCCGGCACACCGGCGCTGCTGGACGAGGCCATCGGGCTGGGTGCCGATCTGGTCGGCGGTCTCGATCCAGCCAGTTTCGATCGTGACGTCACCGGCCATCTCGATGTGGTCTTCGGCGTTGCCGAAAAGCACGGTGTCGATATCGACATTCATCTCCACGATTCCGGCAGCATGGGCGCGTTTACCATCGAGGAAATCTGCGCCCGCACGGTGGCGCTCGGCATGCAGGGCCATGTCGCGATCAGCCATGCCTATGGGCTTGGGGATCTCGGCGCTGATGCGGCGCGCAAAATTGCCGCAACGATTGCGAAAAGCGGCGTTTCGATCATGACCAATGCGCCGGGCAACCACAATTTCCCGCCGGTCGCTCTGTTGCGGCGAGAAGGCGTCACCGTGTTCAGCGGCAGCGACAATATTCGCGACAGCTGGTGGCCCTATGGCGATGGCGACATGCTGCACCGGGCGGAAATCATCGGCTATCGCTCGGGCTTTTATACCGATGAGGACCTGAAGGCGGCTTTCGATATCGTCACGTCGGAAAGCGCCAAGGCGCTTTGGATCGAGTCCTATGGCATCGAGGTCGGCGGACAAGCGGATTTCGTGACGCTTTCGGCCGCCAATATTCCGGAAGCGGTGGTCGCGTTCCCCGGCAACAGGCGTGTGTTCAAGGGTGGACGTCTCGTTGCCCAGGGTGGCAAACGGGTCTGATTCGCTTCGAGATCGGTGACGGAGGGCGGCTTGAAACCGTAACTCCGCCGATCGGGATGGCGGGCATGGTGTTCTTCGTCCACATCATGATACCGGTCGAACAGCCGGAGTCGGACAGGCCTTTGCTATTACCGGAGGTCCTGGAGCGAATTACCCTGCAGCTCATTCGATACTGAGAGGAGATATTTCATGACATTCAACGCCGATACCAAGGGCGTCTACGCCATTGCCGCGACACCGTTTCACGAGGATGGTTCGATCGATTTCGATTCCGTCGATCGGCTGACCGATTTCTATCAGGAGAGCGGCTGCACCGGCATTACCATTCTCGGCATTATGGGAGAGGCGCCGAAGCTAGAGGCGGATGAAAGCCGGGCGATCATCAAGCGGGTGGTCTCCCGTGCCAAGGTGCCGATCATCGTCGGCGTGTCGGCGCCCGGTTTCGCCGCCATGCGGTCGCTCGCTCGGTCCTCCATGGACATGGGCGCTGCAGGCGTGATGATCGCGCCGGGGCAGGGCGCCAAGACCGACGACCAGACCATCAATTATTTTGCAGGCGCCGTGGAAGCGGTTGGTGAAGACGTGCCGTGGGTGCTGCAGGACTATCCGCTGACGCTCAACACGGTGATCGCAACCAGCGTGGTCGCCAAGATCATCACCAACCATCCCTCCTGCCTGATGCTGAAGCATGAGGACTGGCCGGGTCTTGAGAAGATTTCGAAGCTTCGCGCCATGCAGAAAGCCGGAGAGTTGCGGCCGTTCTCCATCCTCTGCGGCAATGGCGGCATGTTCCTTGATTTCGAGCCGGAGCGCGGCGCCGATGGGGCAATGACCGGCTACGGTTTCCCGGACATGCTGACCGAGCTGGTCGGGCTTTTTGCCGCTGGCAAACGCGACGAGGCGCATGACCTGTTCGACGCGCATCTTCCGCTGATCCGCTATGAGCAGCAGCTCGGCATCGGTCTCGCGGTGCGCAAGCACGTGCTCAAGCGCCGCGGCGTGATTGCGTCCGATGCGCAGCGCAAGCCGGCACAGATGCTGACAGCCGCCGCCAAGGCAGAGGTGGATTATCTGCTCGCACGCCTCGCCAAACACGACAAGCGCGCAGCACTCTGACATCGGACGGAGCGGGATATCCCGTACCCGCTCCTTCCTCCGCCCGATTTTCCATGGATGAGGGTGACTGCTGCCTATCGGCCGCGTTCCGTGATAGGTCTTGAGCCCCAAGATTCGGTCAGCGACGGAAAAACAGCATGCATTGCAAACTCATCGGCGTTCCCCTTCAGGATGGAGCATCCCAGCTCGGTTGCGAGATGGGACCGAGTGCGTTGCGCACGGCAGGGCTTGCCGGCGCGCTCGCCGATCTCGGCCATGAGGTCAGCGATCTCGGCAATCTGGCACTGCCGGCGGTCTCTGATATCACCCATCCCAACACGGCGGTTCGCCGCCTTCCTCAGATCGTCGCCTGGGTCGAACTGCTGACGAAGATCGCCCACCGCGAAAGTGCCGAGGGCATGCCGATCTTTCTCGGCGGCGATCATGCGATGTCGGCCGGAATTGTTGCGGGTCTGGCACGCACCGCGTCGGAAAAGCAGCGCCCGCTTTTTGTTCTCTGGGTCGATGCCCACACGGATTTCCACACGCTGGAAACGACCGGCAGCGGCAATCTGCACGGCGTTCCCGTTGCCTATTTCACGGGCCAACCGGGCTTTGAAGGGTATTTCCCGCCGCTGTCGCATCCGGTCGATCCGGCCAATGTCTGCATGATCGGCATCCGCAGCGTCGATCCGCAGGAGCGCTCCGCGATCAACAAGAGTGACATCACCGTGCATGACATGCGCGCGATCGACGAACACGGCGTGGGCGCCGTGCTGCGCTCCTTTATCGAAAAGGTCGAGGCCGCGGGCGGTCTGCTGCATGTCAGCCTCGACGTGGATTTTCTCGATCCTTCGGTCGCTCCCGCCGTCGGCACCACGGTGCCGGGCGGCGCTACGTTCCGCGAAGCGCATCTGGTGATGGAAATGCTGCATGACAGCGGTCTCGTCACCAGCCTCGATCTGGTCGAGCTCAACCCTTTCCTCGACGAACGCGGCCGCACGGCGACGCTCTTGGTGGATCTGACCGCCAGCCTGATGGGCCGCACCGTGCTTGACCGCCCGACGCGGCGGTTCTGACGGCTCGTCAGATGAGCATGCTTGCGCCGCGGTCGAGATAGGTATCGAGGAACTGGTCGAGACGCGGATGGCGCGGCTTGGCAAAGACTTCCGAGGGCGGGCCGGAAAACAGCAGCTTGCCATGGTCGAGAAACGAGATTTGCTGGCCGACGGTCGCGGCAAAACCGATCTCGTGGGTCACGACGACCATGGTCATGCCTTCCTCGGCAAGATCCCGCATCACTTTCAGCACTTCGCCCGTCAGTTCCGGGTCAAGCGCTGATGTCGCCTCGTCAAACAGCATGATCTTCGGCTCGAGTGCCAGGGCGCGGGCGATGGCGACGCGCTGCTGCTGGCCGCCGGACAATTGCGACGGGTAATGGCCGGCGCGGTTTTCCAAGCCAACCTTGCGCAGCTGCGCCATGGCCTTTTCCTCGGCGTCTGCCTTCGACAGCTTCCGGACGATCTTCAGGGCTTCGCTGACATTACCGAGCGCCGTCATATGCGGCCAGAGATTGAACTGCTGGAAGACCATCCCAGTTTGGGCGCGGACAGCGCGGATCTGCGCCGGTGGCAGTCGTTCGCGCTTGCCCTCGGGCTTTTCGAAAAAGCCCAGCGCCTCGCCGTTGATGGTGATCATGCCGCTGGTTGATTCCTCCAGAAACGCCAGGCATCGCAACAGCGTGCTCTTGCCCGAGCCGGAAGGGCCGATCAGGCAGGAAACCTTGCCCTCGGGTATTTCGAGATTGATATCCTGCAGAACGGCCGTTTCTCCGAACCGCTTGACCAGGTTGCGGATGGTGATGGCGGGTAGGGTCATGCTTTCGAAAACCTCAAACGGGAAAGCCGGTGTTCGGCGGCGCGGCCAAGCCGGTCTGTCAGCTCGACAAGTGCCCAGTAGACGACAGCGAGAATGAAGATTGCCTCGAGATAGGCATATTGCTGCGAGCCGATGGCGCTGACGGTGGCCGTCAGTTCCGGCACGGTGATGATCGACAGAACGGCGGATTCCTTCAGCAGGATGACCGAGAGATTGACTGCCGGCGGCAGCACGATCAGCGCCATTTCCGGGATCTGGATGCGGCGGATCGTCTGCAGGCGCGTCATGCCAAGGCAGCCGGCAGCCTCAACATGGCCAACAGGCACGGCGGCAAAACCGGCTCGGAAAATCTCGCTGTAATAGGCGGCGCTGTACACCGTCAAACCGATCAGGCCGCAGGGGATCGGATCCAGCATCAGACCGACGAACGGACCGCCGTAATAGAGAAGAAAGATCTGGATCAGGAAGGGCGTGCCGCGCAGCACTTCGACAACAGAGCCGAGGGCCGCGTTGGTCGCAAATCCACCGAAGCGGCGGGCGGTTGCCACGAGAAAGCCGATGACGACGCCACCGGCAATGCCGGCGATCCAGAGCAGAAGCGTGACGAACAGCCCGCTGCCGAGTTCCGGCAGCTTTTCGATGATGACCTGAGGATTGAACATCATGCGGAAGTCCTCGCCATGGATCTTTCCGCGTATCGACCGAGCAGAGCGATCGTTGAGCAGATCACGAAATAGACCAGTCCGGCACTGAGGAAGATCGGGATCGGCTGGTAGGTGCTGGAGGCCAGATCCTGCGCCATCTTTGTCAGCTCGATGATCCCCACGACCGACACGAGCGACGATGCTTTGAGGATCATGATCGATTCGTTGACCAGCGTCGGGAGCGTCAACCGCAGGGCGATCGGGACCTGGATGCGTGCAAAGATCTGCAGCGGACTAAACCCCGTCACTTCAGCAGCCTCGATCAAGCCTTTCGGCACGCTGGAGAAGCCGCCGCGCAGGTTTTCCGCCTGATAGGCCGCGGTGCAGAGCGACAATCCGATAATCGCCGCGACGATGCTGGGCACATTGAGACCGATCGCCGGCAGCAGCGTGTAGATCAGCAACAGCTGGACAAGCAGCGGCACGCCGCGGAAGAAGCTGACGAACAGTCGTGCGGGTGCCGAGTAGATCGTCTTGCCGGACAGGGTCGCGGCCGAAAGCAGGATCGCGATGACGAATCCGATCGCAATCGAGACCAGGCTGATGCCGATGGTCGACACCGCCGCCTGCAGAAGAAGCGTGAAAAGTTTGAACGTCATCTGTCGTCACGTCTCGCCCGGAGGATGCGGCGGGCGGATGGAGCAGTGGGTGAAGCGGGCAGGACACGACTGTCGTCTCCTGCCCGTTCGCAAGGTTTGTTAGAACGCAGGTTCTTTCACTTCGTCCGGCGTGTCGAACGTCGTGCCGAACCACTTTTCCTGCAGTTTGGCTAGGCGTCCGTCCTTCTTCATCTTGATGACTTCGGAATTGACGTATTCGACGAGGCTCGCGCTGTCGGCGTCCTTCTTGCCGATGAAGCCGAAATAGGCCTTCTTGCCGAAGGCGGGTGTCACTACTTCAAAGACGCCGGCGCGCTGCTTTGCGACGAAGGCAATGTTCGGCAGCGAATTTGCGACGGCGACGATACGGCCGGCCGCCAGATCCGCATAGGCGTCGTTGAAGGAAACGTATTCGCGGGCGGTCACCTTGGTCGGCAGCGTCTCGGAATATTGCTGCAGCTGAGCAAGCTGCGCGGTCGCCTTGCCGGCGCCGACGGCCTTGCCGGCAATGTCTTCAGGCTTGGTGATCGATGTATCGCCGGCTTTCTTCAGGATGGCGACGGTTGCCTCTGCAATCGGCGCGGTCATCTTGAAGCGTTCCAGGCGTGCCTTGGTGATGGTGGCAGGGCCGGCTACGAAATCGAACTTGCCGGCTTCCAGTGCCGGGAAGACGCCATCCCAGGGCAGCTCGACCCATTCGATCTTGACGCCGAGATCCTTGCCGAGTTCTGCGAAGAAATCGACGTTGAGGCCCGTATGCGTGCCGGCATCGATAAAGTCGAATGGAGCAAAGGCGGTTTCCGTGCCGACCTTCATGACGCCGGCCGCCTTGATGCGGGCAAGCGCGTCATCTGCGGCATGGGCGGAAAGTGCCGTGGTTACGAGAAGCGCGGCGCCGACGGCGGCCTTCAGCAGGTGTCTCTTCAGCATTGGTGATGTCTCCACGTTATCGGCATACGCGTGCCGATTGCTGTTCCCGTTTATTGGCTCGGCGGAGTGAACCGGCCAAGCATGGAACAAATAGACAGAGCTTCCCAAACAGAGTCAACGCGCTTTCGCACCGCAATATAGAACCTTGGTAAGTGTTCAGATACTTACTGATCAGCCGATCGCGAGCGCGTCTTTCAATCCGAGGCCCTGCTTCTCCTGCAGGTCGAGATCGGCCTCGATATGATCGATATGGTGCAGCATCAGGGCAGCCGCCCGTTCGCCATCGCCGTCCTTGAGGGCGTCGAGGATCGCGAAGTGCTCGCTGTGGCCGCAGCTCGACACGCCGGAGCGTCCGTAAAGCGCGATCACCAGTGAAGAGCGGGCTATCAATTCGTCCATGAAGCGCTGCAGAATGGAATTTCCGGCGACCGAAGCCAGCATCAGGTGGAAATCACCGGAAGCCTTGATCTCGGCGCGTCGTGCGGCCGGACCGCGCTCAGTCATGTAGCGCTCTTCTTCCTGAAGCTGGCGCCGGAATTCTTCGATGTCATCCTGTGTGATCCGCTCGAGCGCCGCCGCGACTATGCCGGGCTCGATCAGCCGGCGCGAAGCAAAGATCTGCCGTGCTTCGTCCGGCGACGGATTGGAGACGAAGGCGCCGCGGTTTCGCTCGGTCTTTACCAGGCCTTCAAAGGTCAGCATCTGCAGTGCGGCGCGGGCGACAGTGCGGCTGACATCGAACAGCGAGCCGACTTCGGCTTCCGAAAGCTTGGTTCCCGGCGCCAGGCGACGGTCGATGATCGCGTTGCGCAGCGCTTCGCGTATCGCCATAGACCGGTCTTCCGGCGTCGTCTCGTTGAGAATGATCTGCTCGCTGATACTCATCACCACATCCCGTTAATCTCCATTACTCCAGACAAATAGAGATTGCCAGAACGGATGTCTTCGATCCACGGCAAGGATTGCATACGATTTGCGCATGGGATCGGTATCGATCGCACGATTTTTGCGCAGTGCACTCAAACGGTTTTATCAGCGCAAACCGATGTTCCAGTGCGGTCAAAGGGTTATCGGAACTGGCACGGCGGATGCATCTCATTCTGGAAGCAGGGAGCACCGCATGAGCAAGGCCGCCGAAATTGATATCGCCTCCGTCACCAAGACCTATGGGACGACGACGGCGGTCCATGCGATCAGTCTCAAGATCCCAGCCGGCACCTATTGCTGCCTGCTCGGCCCGTCCGGCTGCGGCAAGACCTCGACGCTGAGAATGATCGCGGGCCACGAGAGCATCACGTCTGGCGACGTGCGGCTTGGCAACACGGTCGTGACAGACCTTCCGCCGGCCAAACGCGGCACGGCAATGATGTTCCAGTCCTACGCGCTGTTTCCGCATCTCGATCTGGTCGACAACGTCGCTTTTTCGCTCAAGATGAAGGGCGTCGACAAGGATGTCCGCCGCGCCAAGGCTATGGACCTGCTGCGGCTGATGCAGATGGAAGGCTATGCGACACGCCGTCCGGCCCAGCTTTCCGGCGGTCAACAGCAGCGCGTGGCGCTGGCGCGTGCGCTGATCACCGATCCCGAAGCCTTGCTGCTTGATGAGCCGCTTTCCGCGCTCGATCCGTTCTTGAAGATCCGTATGCGGGCGGAGCTGAAGAAGCTGCAGACCTCGCTCGGCATCACTTTCGTGCATGTGACGCACAGCCAAGAAGAGGCGATGGCGCTTGCCGACATCATCGTCATCATGAATGACGGTCGCATCGAGCAGGCGGCCCATCCGCGCGTCGTGTTCGAAAAGCCGGCGACAGCCTTCGTCGCTAAGTTCATGGGCGACCACAACGTCATTTCCGGTCGCGTCACCAAAAGCGCGGGCCAGGAACTGATGTTGTCGGTGCCGGCCGGTGCCGATTTTCTGGCCGTCGGCGACAATGGCGACCTGACCGATCAGGCCGATATCGCCATCCGTACCGATCACGTCCGGA
The DNA here is from genome assembly GCF_014842035.1 of Rhizobium sp. CFBP 8752. Lineage (NCBI taxonomy): Bacteria > Pseudomonadati > Pseudomonadota > Alphaproteobacteria > Hyphomicrobiales > Rhizobiaceae > Rhizobium > Rhizobium sp. CFBP 8752. The sequence goes on from NZ_JACYUZ010000001.1 coordinate 27,389, forward strand.
TCGGCCAGCCGTCCGAAACGGGCCTCGGTTTTACCGGCTCGATCACCAATATCGAATATCGCGGTTCCTCGGTGAAGCTGTCGGTCAACGGCGCCGGCATCGAGGATTTTATGGCGATCCTCTCCGACACCGATTTCTTCGCCAATCCGGTCAAGGTCGGAGAGGCGATCCCCCTATGCTGGGGCCGGGAGGACGCGATTGTCCTCGGGCGCCTCAAGCACTGATCCCGCTCACAATAATCAACTAGAGGAGAACATGGGAATGACTGAAATTCAAAAGACCGCAAAGGGACTTTCGCGCCGCTCGCTGCTGAAGACCGCATCCGCCGCTGCCGGCCTTGCTGCCGGCTCGGGCGCCATTACCGGCTTCCCGACCATCTGGGCGCAGAACCCGATCACGATCCGCCAGTTCGGTACCGGCGTTTCGAACCTCAATGCGATTGCCGAAAATTGCAAGGCGGATCTCGGCATCACGCTCGAGATGACGGCAACCGATTCCGATGCCGCTGCCCAGCGCGCCGTCACGCAGCCGAACTCCTACGACATTGCCGACATCGAATACTGGATCCTCAAGAAGGTCTATCCGGCCGGCGTCATCCAGCCGATGGATGTGAAGAAGCTGAAATATTACGACAAGGTCGTGCCGCTGTTTAAGAACGGCAAGCTGAAGCCCGACAGCGTGATCGCCCAGGGCACGGCGCCGCATACGGTCGGCTTCGTCGAAAAGGCAGGCGACAAGAAATTCGCCAAGGAAGAGACCCAGTGGTTCACCATGATGCCGACGATCTACAATGCCGATACGCTCGGCATTCGTCCGGATCTGGTCGGCCGTGAAATCACGACCTGGGCCGACATCATGGACCCGAAGTTCAAGGGCAAGACATCTATCCTGAACATCCCGTCGATCGGCATCATGGATGCCGCGATGATCATGGAAGCTATGGGCAACATCAAATATGCCGACAAGGGCAACATGACCAAGGCCGAGATCGATGCGACCATCGATTTCCTGATCAAGGCCAAGCAGGCTGGCCAGTTCCGCGCCTTCTGGAAGTCGTTCGACGAAAGCGTCAACCTGATGTCGTCGGGCGAAGTCATCATCCAGTCGATGTGGTCGCCGGCCGTTGCCGCTGTCCGCTCCAAGGGCATTGCCTGCAAATATCAGCCGCTCAAGGAAGGCTATCGCTCGTGGGGCGGCGGTCTCGGTCTTGCCGCGCATCTGTCCGGCGCCAAGCTCGATGCGGTCTATGAATATATCAACTGGTACACATCCGGTTGGGTCGGCGCCTACCTCAACCGCCAGGGTTACTACTCGGCTGCCATGGACACCGCCAAGGAACACATGTCGGCCGACGAGTGGGGCTACTGGATCGAAGGCAAGGCAGCAAAGGGCGATATCGTCGCGCCCGACGGCAAGGTCATGGAAAAGGCCGGTGCCGTGCGCGATGGCGGTTCCTTCGAGGAACGCATGGGCCATGTCGCCTGCTGGAACTCGGTGATGGACGAGGACCGCTACATGGTTCGCCGCTGGAACGAATTCATCGCGGCGTAACGGCAGGTACGACATGTTCCCTCCCCCTTGTGGGGAGGGTTAGGGAGGGGCCTTTCTTCAAAACCCCTCCCGGCCTGCCGGCCACCCTCCCCACAAGGGGGAGGGGAACTTGCGGCACCGCTCCATCTTTCGACGAAGGCAGGAAACACCGATGGTGACGATCACATCCGCGGACGCGGTGAAACCGGAAATGCCCAAAGCCCGCAGCTTTCGCATCCCGCTCGGCCTCGTCTCCTATCTGCAGGCGACGCCGCTGACGCTGATCCTTGGGTTCTTCCTGGCGCTTCCCATCCTGATGATCGTGATCGTCAGTTTCTGGGACTATGACTTCGCCCAGATGTATCCCGACTTTCTGACCATGAACTATGCGGAAACGCTCGGTTCCTGGGTCACCTGGAAGACCTATCTCAACACGCTGAAATTTGCGGCCATCGTCTGGGCAATCACGCTGTTCGTCGGATTCTGGGTTGCCTATTTTCTCGCCTTCCACATTCGCACCTCGGCGATGCAGATGGTGCTGTTTCTGGTCTGCACCGTGCCGTTCCTGACATCCAACATCATCAGGATGATTTCTTGGATCCCGGTTCTCGGGCGAAACGGGTTGATCAACAGCGCGCTCGTCAGTGCCGGCATTGTGCCGGAGCCGATCCAGTGGCTGCTCTATTCGGATTTCGCCGTCGTGCTTGCCATGGTGCATCTCTACACGCTGTTCATGGTGACGCCGATCTTCAACACGCTGATGCGGATCGACAAGTCGCTGGTCGAAGCGGCGCGTGATGCCGGTGCCACGTCCTTTCAGATCCTCACCAATGTCATCATTCCGCTTGCCAAGCCCGGCATGGCGATCGGCACGATCTTCGTGGTGACGCTGGTGATGGCCGACTTTTCCACCGTGCAGGTCATGTCCGGCGGTCAAAGCGCTTCGGTGGCGCTGATGATGAAGAACCAGATGTCGCTGCTGCAATATCCGGCTGCCGCTGCCAATGCGGTGGTGCTTCTGGTCCTCGTTCTTTTGATGGTCGCGGGCATCCTGCGCATCGTCGATATCCGCAAAGAACTGTGAAGATGGGGGAGCTTTGAGATGCACAGCGACAAGCGCGGCCGCGAATTCTATTTCCTCGCCCTATTCTTCGCCATCTTCGTGCTGTTTCTCTACGGGCCGCTGTCTGCGGTGCTGATCCTTTCATTCCAGGGGCCGAACGGCGGCCTGACGTTTCCGTTGAACGGCGTCTCCACCCGCTGGTTCGTCAACCTGTTCGAGACCCAGGCGGTCGGCGATTTCGGCGGTTCGTTCCGCCGTTCCACAGCGCTCGGGGTGATGGTGATGATTGTCACGGTCGTCGTGGCGCTTCTGGCGGGCCTTGCCTTTCGCCGCAAATTTGCCGGTGCCACAGCTCTCTTTTATCTGGCGGTCGCCAGTCTCGTCGTGCCGTCGATCATCGTCTCGCTCGGCATCGGCGTTGTTTTCCAGCAGTTCGGGTTCGAACCGTCCTGGTACACGTCTGCCTTCGGCGCGCATCTGACATGGACCCTGCCGTTCGGCGTGCTGATCATGTTTGCCGTGTTCAACCGCTTTTCGCCGGCCTATGAGGAGGCTGCACGCGATCTCGGCGCTTCGTCCTGGCAGACGTTTTCCAATGTGGTGCTGCCGATGATCGCACCCAGCCTGATCGGTGTCGGGCTGTTCGGATTCACGCTTTCCTATGACGAGTTTGCCCGCACGCTGATGACGGCGGGCACGTACAATACGCTGCCGCTCGAGATCTACGGCATGACGACCAATGTCACGACGCCGGTGCTTTATGCGCTCGGGACAGTCACGACGGTGTTCTCGTTCCTGGTCATTGCCGGAACGCTCGGCTTGATCGTCTATATCAACCGTCGCCGCCTGCGGAGCTGATCCCATACGATGCGTATTCTGATCGTCAACCCCAACACCACCGCCAGCATGACCGCGACCGTTGCCGACAGCGCCGCCCGTGTTGCCAATTCCGATACGCAGATCCACGCCGTCACATCGTCCATGGGGCCGGTGTCGATCGAGGGCTATTACGACGAGGTGTTTGCGGTCCCCGGCCTTTTGGTCGAGCTTGCCAAGGGCGAAAAGGCCGGTGCCGACGCGGCGATCATCGCCTGTTTCGATGATACGGGGCTCGATGCAGCCCGGGCTCTCGCCCATATCCCTGTTATAGGCATCTGCGAAGCGGCGCTTTCTGCCACCACCTTTATCGCGCAACGCTTCACGATCGTGACGACCATGGAACGTTCGCGCCTGCCGCTCGAGCATCTCGTCCATCGCTACGGCATGTCCGGTCGCTGCAAGGTGCGGGCCGCCGATATTCCGGTCCTGTCGCTGGAAGATCCGACATCCAATGCGCGTGAACGGCTCCGCTCCGAAATCGCGCTGGCCTTGAAGGAGGATAAGGCCGAGGCGATCGTGCTCGGGTGCGCCGGCATGGCCGACCTTACCGCAGAGCTGCGGGCCGAATTCGGGGTGCCGGTCGTGGATGGTGTCGCGGCTGCCGTCAAACAGGCGGAAATGCTGGTGGCACTCGGCCTGTCGACAGCTAAAAACGGCGCCTATGCGACGCCGGTCAACAAGCTGTATGCGGGGCTTCTCGAGGGTTTTGCGCCTAGCAGGCTTGCGGCGCGATGACAGGCTCAGCCGTCGTCCGGACGCTGGCACTTTCGGAGCTTGAATGCCTTCTCGACTGGGCGAGAGCGGAAGGCTGGAACCCCGGGCTTGCCGATGCGGCCACCTTTTATGCCGCGGATCCCGATGGTTTCTTCGGCTGTTTCGTCGATGGCGTGCTCGCATCAGGCATTTCGGCGGTGCGATACGGCAGCGATTTCGGGTTCATCGGCCTCTATATCGCGCATCCCGATTTTCGCGGGCAGGGTATGGGCCGGCGCGTATGGGATGCTGGCATGGCCCATCTGGAGGGGCGCACGATCGGTCTCGACGGCGTTGCGGAGCAACAGCAGCATTATCGCAGCATGGGGTTCGAGCCGTTCTACGAGACTATCCGCTGGAGTGGCCGCCTCAGAGGTACCACCATCGCCGGCGTGACCGATGCCAGCGTCGGTAATTTGCCGGCTATCATCCACTACGATGGCAACGTCTTCCCGCAAGTCCGCAAGGCGTTTCTTTCCGAGTGGCTGAAGCCGCCGAGGTCGACGAAGGTCCTGATCGATGATGGAGAGATCAGAGGATATGGCGTCTGCCGCAAATGTAGCGACGGGTTCAAGATCGGTCCGCTTTTCGCCGAGGGTGCGACCGAAGCCGTCACGCTACTGCAAAGCCTCGTCGCGGAAACCGGAGGCGAGACCGTGCATATCGATGTGCCGGCGCCGCAGCAGGAATTTTCGGACTATCTTTCAGAAGCCGGATTCCAAAAAGGTTTTACGACAGCCCGAATGTATCGCGGCTTGCCGCCGTCAGCGCAGACATCCGATGTCTTCGGGGTCACGACGTTGGAACTCGGGTAGAATCTGGGAAGCGCAGCTCGGCGGTCTTGTTGCCTGGCACGTTCTCCGCAGCATCCAGCGACGTGCGGATGCGGATTTTGCCGACGTCGATCACATGACGCATCGCCGACATCGCCTTTTGCGGATCGCGGGACGCGATGGCATGGGCGATGCGCAGATGGTTGGAGGCGACTTCGTCGATCATTTCCGGCGACGCGGCCGGTGACGACAGCTGGAAGGAAATCGCCAGTGCCGCCTCGATCAAAGCGCTTGCGGAGCGCATGAACGGATTGCCCGACATGCGGGCAATGGCCAGGTGGAATTCGAGATCCACGTTGGCGATCGATTCCGGCGTGTGGTTGAGATTGTCGAATTTGGCAGCGATCGCGTAAAGCGAAACGATGTCATCGCTCGTCGCCCTCAAAGCCGCCGCTGCCGCCGCTGCCGGCTCAAGCGCGGTGCGCATTTCGGCCAGATGCTCGATGAACTCGTAGTCGAGACTCGTCTCGAAACGCCAACTTAAGACATCCGCGTCGAAGAAATTCCAGCTCGAACTGTCGAGGACGCGGGTACCGACCTTCGCCTTGGCTTCGACCAGCCGCTTGGCGGACAGCGTCTTCATCGCCTCGCGTAACACCGTGCGCGATACGCCGAACCGTGCGGAAAGCTCGGTGTCGCCGGGCAGGAGAGAGCCTTCGGGGAACGTGCCGGAAACGATCCCGCGGCCAAGCCCAGCGACCACCGTTGCGTGGTTGCTACGGCGCTTTCGCCCGTTAATCGTCGTTTCCAGCAAACTCAAACTAGATCTCCTTAAGCCGACTCTCGGCCAATCGCCGGTTTGAATACCAGATGATACCGCGCTGCAACACAATGAACACGAAAAGGAGGATGCCGATGACGATCTTCGTCCACCAGGACGACAGGGTTCCGTCGAAGACAATGTAGGTCTGGATCAGCCCTTGGATAAGGATGCCGACGAACGTGCCGGCCACAAGCCCGACGCCGCCGGTCAAAAGCGTACCGCCGATGACGACGGCTGCAATCGCATCGAGTTCGACGCCGACGGTCGCAAGCGAATAACCCGACGAGGTATAAAGCGTGTATGCAATGCCGGCCAAGCCCGACAGAAAGCCTGACAGGGCATAGATGCCGATCGTCGTGGAGCCGACGGGTACGCCCATCAGTTCCGCAGACTGGATATTTCCACCGATCGCGTAGACATTCGCGCCGAACCGCGTCCTTCCGGCAATGAACCCGCCGATGATGAAGACCAGCAGCATCAGGATTGCCAGCGCCGTCAGCCGCCCGCCGCCGGGAAAGCGGAAGTAGAAGCCCTGGATCGCGTCGATCATCTCGTGGCTGATCGGAACCGACGCCGTGGAGATCAGGTAGGCAGCGCCGCGTGCGAGAAACATGCCGGCCAGTGTCACGACGAAAGGCGGAATGCCGAGATAGCGGATCATCGCCCCCATCAGACTGCCAAACAGCGTGGAGATGACGAGAACGGCTAAGAAGGCAGTGAGCGGGTGCAGGCCGAGCGAGCCGACTGCAACCGCCACGAACACGCTCGTGAAGGCGATCACCGAGCCGATCGAGAGATCGATGCCTCCCGACAGAATGACGAAGGTCATGCCGACAGCGGCGATGCCCAAAAACGCATTGTCTGTCAGCAGATTGCCGATCACCCTCGTCGACAGCATGTTTGGAAACTGCAGGATGCAGAGACCGTAAGCTATTACGAAGATCGCGAGCGTCGTTACGAAGGGAAGGTTGCGGGTGTGGATCATCGGGCCGCTCCTTCAACCTTGGAAACCGGGTTCTTGCTGGCTTTCGGCTGAGACCTCAAGAAGCCGAGCATGGTGATGACAGCGGGTGATTGCAGTGTCAGCACGATGATGATGATGCCGGCCTTGATGATGAGGTTGAATTCCGGCGGGAAGCCGGAAACGAGAATGCCGGTGTTGATCGACTGGATGATCAGCGCGCCGATCAGCGACGCCGTGATCGAGAAGCGACCGCCGTTCAGCGACGTTCCGCCGATCACGACCGCGAGGATCGCATCGAGTTCGAGCCAGAGGCCCGCATTGTTGGCATCGGCGCCACGGATATCGGCGGTCACGATCAGGCCGGCGACGGCGGCACAAAGGCCGGAGATCGCATAGACGAAGAACAGCAGGAAGCGGGCTTTGACGCCGGCAAGCGTTGCTGCACGGCGGTTGATGCCGGTTGCCTCGATCAGGAAGCCGAGCGCCGAGCGGCGGACCAGCAGGCCGACGAGAAGGCCGGTGCCGAGCCAGAGAAAGATCGGGATCGGAATGCCGGCGAACGAACCGGATCCGAGCGCCGAAAACGTGTCGTCATTGAAGGTGAGGATGACGCCCTCTGTGATCAGCTGGGCAATCCCGCGTCCCGCGACCATCAGGATCAGCGTCGCGATGATCGGCTGGATATCGAGGAGGGCAACCAGAATGCCGTTCCAGAGACCGCAGACGAGGCCGATGCCGAGCGATACGACGATGACGACGGGGATCGGATATCCATCGGCGATCAGCGTTGCGGCAACGGCACCGCAAATGGCGATGACGGCGCCGATCGAAAGATCGATACCGCGCGTCGCGATGACCAGCGTCATGCCGATGGTCAAAAGGGCCACCGGTGCGGCGCGCACCAGAATGTCGATCAGGCTGCCGTAGACGCGGCCGTTCTGGACCGAGATCGTAAGGAAGCCGGGCGCGATCGCCGTGATCATGCCGAGGATGATCGCAAGCGCGATCAGCTGCGGCGCAAGTCGCTTGAGGCGACGGGTTATCGGGTTCATCAGGCGGCCTCCGTCCGGTTCGGTGCGGCAATCGCCTGCATGATATTGTCGGCGTTGACGTCGCTGCCGGTGAGTTCCGCCACGTGGCGGCGGTCGGAAAGTACAATGACCCGATGAGCGATCGCCGTCAGTTCCTCCAGTTCGGAGGAAATCACAACAAGCGACATGCCTTCGGCACACAGCCGCTCGATCATTTTCAGGATTTCCGCGTGAGCGCCGATATCGATGCCGCGGGTCGGTTCGTCGAGGATCAGAAGCCGTGGTTCCGTCGCCAGCCAGCGGGCGAGGATCGCCTTTTGCTGGTTGCCGCCGGAGAGGAATTTGATCGGCCGCTGGGCATCCGCGGGGCGAATGTCCAAGGATTTGATAAACCCTTCAGCCAGAGCCTGGCGCTCACGCGACGAAATCGGTTTTGCCCAGCCCTGACGGGCCTGCAGTGCCAGGGCGATATTGTCGGCCACGGAAAGATCGCCGATGATCCCATCCGTCTTGCGTTCTTCCGGACAGAAGCCGAACCCGTTCGAAATGGCCGCGACCGGCGAGGAGAGGGCGATCTCCTTGCCGTCGATGCTGGCTGTGCCGCTGTCTGCGCGGTCGATGCCGAAAAGGAGGAAGGCCGTTTCGCTGCGGCCAGACCCGAGAAGTCCGGCGACGCCGACGACTTCGCCTGGGCGGATGTCGAGATCGAACGGGGCGACGCTGCCGCGTTTTCCGTAGCCGGCGAAACGAATGGGCGCCTCGCCGGTCGGGGCGATGGTTTCTTCCTGGACCTGATGCTCTCGGGTAATGTCCTGCAGCTCGCGGCCGAGCATCATCGAGATGAGTTCGAGACGCGGCAGTTCGGCCAGCGCCCGGCTGCCCACCAGCCTGCCATTGCGCAACACGGTGACCCTGTCGGCCACTGCATAAACCTGGTTCAGGAAGTGGGTGATGATGATGATGCCGAGACCTTGTTCGCGCAGCCTGCGCAGCACGACGAACAGCATTTCGACTTCCTGGCTGTCGAGACTTGCGGTCGGCTCGTCGAGAACAAGCACCTTGCCGGAAAGATCGACGGCACGGGCAATCGCGACGATCTGGCGGATCGCGACGGAATAGGAGGAGAGAAGCGCATCGACGTCGATATCGAGGCCGTATCTCGCGAGAAGCGCTTTCGCGCGCCGACGCATCTCGCGTCGGTCGATGAACCCGAAGCGGCTTGGTTGGCGACCGAGGAACAGGTTTTCGGCCACCGTGAGATTTTCGAGAAGATTGACTTCCTGGTAGACGGTGCCGATGCCGAGCGCCTGCGCTTCCGCGACGTTGGTCGGAGTCACGTCATGGCCATCCAGCCGCATCTCGCCGCGGTCACGCGTGTAGACACCTGTCAGGATCTTGATCAACGTGGATTTGCCGGCGCCATTTTCACCAAGCAGCGCATGGATCTCGCCCCGCTGCAGCGTGAAGTCCACGCCCTCAAGCGCGGTGACGCCGAGAAAGGATTTGCCGACGCCCCTTGCTTCCATGAGCGGATCATCGAGACGTTCTCGGTCTGTGGCGGAGAACGAATTTTCTGAGGAAGTCTGTATGTCTGTCATGCTCCAGCCCGCATAAGTGGAGGCCGGGACAGCTCTTGAAAAAGCTGCCCCGGTTGAAAACTGCCCGGCTCGGTCGAGAGCTAGATCGGGCGGCGGGAGATCAGTAGCCGAGGCCCTTCTTAGCTTCGTACACCTTCATCGGGTCATCAGAAGCCGTGTACAGCTTCGATTCTGTCTGGATCCACTTTGGTGGTTCCTTCTTGTCCTTCAGGTAGGCTTCGAGTGCGTCGAGCGCGGGGCCTGCCATGTTCGGCGTGAGCTCCACAGTCGCGTTTGCTTCACCCTTCGACATAGCCTGGAAAATATCCGGAACGGCGTCGATCGAGACGACCTTGATGTCGGTGCCCGGCTTCAGCCCGGCTTCCTTGATGGCCTGGATCGCGCCGACGGCCATGTCGTCATTATGAGCGTAAACGGCGCAGATGCCCTTGCCGCCGCCTTCTGCCTTGATGAAGCTTTCCATGACTTCCTTACCCTTGGTGCGGGTAAAGTCACCGGTCTGCGAACGCGCGATCTTGATGTTCGAATGCGAGGCAATAGCCTGTTCGAAACCCTTCTTGCGGTTGATGGCAGGTGAGGAACCGGTGGTTCCCTGCAGTTCCACGACCTTGCAGTCCTTGGAGCCGACATCCTTCACCAGCCAGTCGCCTGCAACCTTGCCTTCAAAGGTCTGGTCAGAGGTGACGGCCGTCAGGTAGAGATCTTTCGGTGCATCGATTTCGCGGTCGAGAAGGATGACAGGGATCTTTTCTTCCTTGGCTTCCTTCAGGACTGCGTCCCAGCCGGTGGCAACGACAGGTGCGATCAGGATCGCATCGACGCCCTGGGCGATAAAGCCGCGGATTGCCTTGATCTGGTTTTCCTGCTTCTGCTGCGCATCGGCAAACTTCAGGGTGATGCCGCGCTTTTCGGCCTGCTGCTTCGTCACTGTCGTTTCGGCAGCGCGCCAGCCGGATTCAGATCCGATCTGCGAGAAGCCGATTGTCAGGGATTTTGCGGAAACGCTCGACGCTAGGCATGCGGTAACAATGGCGGTAGCCGCCCATAGTGCTCTCTTCATCTTAAATCCTCCCAGAGATGATAAGAAAACTGACGGTCGAAGGTTTGGCATATAATCATACTTTTGCAAGACGCAAAATTGCGAAAAATCACGCTTTCGAAACGCGATTTTGCGAGATCCTCATTTATCTATATGATTCCACTCGCTATTTAGAATTCTCCCTTGTTTACGATGATGGCACTCTGAAGCCATCTCGTTCTTGACAGTACGTCCCGTTATCCAATAGTCGTATTAATGACGCATCGGATCGTGATCTGATGGGAGGGGTTGGCGCGGTTTCGGGAGACACTGCGCTTCAATATTATCAGACTTATCGGATGGCAGGGCATATGTTGCGAATTCTTCAGGTTGCGAGCTTGTCTGGCGATGTTCAGGTTGTCGCCTGGAGCGGAGAGACTCCGCGCGTCGTCAATGGCGTTTCCTCAACCTACGAGCTTGCCCAGAAGGCCATTGCAGCAGGCCTGAGTCTGGCGCAGCAGATCGAAGCACTCGGGCTTGGTGATGAAGTCGACCTCGACGTTGCCGCGCAGAGCGGACGTCTTGGTCTGCCGGTCTCGCATCCCGATCCAGCCCATTTCATCGTTGCCGGCACCGGCCTCACGCATCTCGGTTCCGCCGATGGTCGCGACAAGATGCACAAGGCAGCGCAGTCGGAAGAAAAGCCGACCGATTCCATGCGCATGTTCCTGATGGGCGTCGAGGGCGGCAAGCCGAAGGACGGCGAAGTCGGTGCTCAGCCGGAATGGTTCTACAAGGGCAATGGAACGCAGCTGCGCGCAACCGGCGAAGATCTCGTTTCTCCCTCGTTCGCGCTCGATGGCGGCGAGGAGCCGGAACTGGCGGCGATCTATCTGATCGGCCCCGATGGTACGCCTTTCCGTCTTGGCTTCTGTCTCTCCAACGAGTTTTCCGATCACGTGACCGAGAAGGGCAACTATCTCTGGCTTGCCCATTCCAAGCTGCGCCAGGCAGCGCTCGGGCCGGAACTTCTGGTCGGCGAACTGCCTGATCATGTCGAAGGCACGTCGCGCATCTGCCGTGGTGACGAGGTGATCTTCGAAAAGCCGTTCCTGTCGGGCGAAGCGAACATGTCGCACTCGATCGCCAACCTCGAATACCACAATTTCAAATACGACCTGTTCCGCCAGCCGGGCGATCTGCATGTGCATTTCTTCGGCACGGCGACACTGTCGGTCTCGCATGGCATCAAGACCGAAGCCGGCGATGTGTTCGAGATCGATGCGGCGCCGTTCAAGCTGCCGCTCGTGAACCGTCTGGCTGTGGCGGCGGAAACGCCCGTCACCATCAAGGCGCTCTGAGGTGGCCATGACACCCATCCGTCTCGCTATCGTCGGACTTGGCAAGATTGCCAGGGACCAGCATCTCGGCGCAATCGAAGCGACTGACGGGATCGATCTCGTCGCGGTCGCCAGCCGCAACGCCTCGCTCGAGAATGTCGCGTGTTTTGCCGATATCCATGAGATGCTGGCTTCCGGCGTGGAAGTCGACGCTGTTTCTCTCTGTACGCCGCCCCAGGGCCGGTTCGAGCAGGCAAAGGCAGCACTTGAAGCCGGCAAGCATGTGATGCTTGAAAAGCCCCCGGGTGCGACGCTTTCGGAAGTCTTTGCGCTGGAAACGCTGGCGAAAGACAAGGGCCTCAGCCTGTTTGCAACATGGCATTCCCGCGCTGCCGCAGCTGTCGAGCCTGCAAGGGCGTTGATCGCCGAGCGGACGTTGAAAAGCGTTTCGGTCGAGTGGAAGGAAGATGTTCGCCACTGGCATCCGGGTCAGGCGTGGATCTGGGAGCCGGGCGGTCTCGGCGTTTTCGATCCCGGCATCAATGCTCTGTCGATCGTCACGCGGATCATGCCCGAAACGTTTCATCTCGTGCGCTCCGAACTGACCTTCCCAGCCAATCGTGCAGCGCCGATCGCTGCAAGCCTTGCCTTCGAAACGAAAAGCGGCTTGCCTGTGGCGGCCGAATTCGACTGGCGTCAGACGGGGCCGCAGACCTGGGACATCCGGGTCGAGACCGAAGAGGGCACGATCGTCCTCACTCACGGCGGCAGCCGCCTGATCGTCGACGGCGAGGCGCAGATCGTCGAGGAAGATCGCGAATATCGCAATCTGTATCGGGATTTCGTGGCGCTCGTCACCAAGGGTGACAGCGATACGGATTTCTCACCGCTGGTGCATGTGGCGGATGCCTTCATGCTTGGCCGGCGCATTGAAACTGAAGCATTCGAGGACTGAAGATGAGCAATTCGGAAAACGCGCCCTCAAGTGAAATCGCCGAAACCGGAGAGCGCCGCCAGGACGCGCGTAAGCTGCGGTCGCGCGCCTGGTTCGACAATCCTGACAATGTCGACATGACCGCGCTCTATCTCGAGCGCTACATGAACTTCGGTCTCAGCCAGGCCGAACTTCAGTCGGACCGGCCGATCATCGGCATCGCCCAGACCGGTTCGGACCTGTCGCCGTGCAACCGCCACCACCTCGAGCTTGCCAACCGTATGCGCGAAGGTATTCGCGAAGCGGGCGGCATCGCCATCGAATTTCCGGTGCATCCGATCCAGGAAACCGGCAAGCGCCCGACCGCGGGCCTTGACCGCAACCTGGCCTATCTCGGCCTTGTCGAAGTTCTCTACGGTTACCCGCTCGATGGCGTCGTGCTGACGATCGGCTGCGACAAGACCACGCCAGCCTGTCTGATGGCCGCTGCCACCGTCAACATTCCAGCCATCGCCCTGTCGGTCGGCCCGATGCTGAACGGCTGGTTCCGCGGTGAGCGCACCGGTTCCGGCACGATCGTCTGGAAGGCACGCGAACTTCTGGCCAAGGGCGAGATCGATTACGCGGGCTTCGTGAAGCTTGTCGCGTCTTCGGCACCATCCACCGGCTATTGCAACACGATGGGTACGGCAACGACGATGAACTCGCTTGCCGAAGCGCTGGGCATGCAGCTGCCGGGTTCGGCCGCAATCCCGGCTCCTTACCGTGACCGCCAGGAAGTTTCCTATCTCACCGGCCTTCGCATTGTCGAAATGGTCAAGGAAGACCTGAAGCCTTCCGACATCCTGACCAAGGACGCTTTCATCAACGCTATCCGCGTCAACTCGGCGATCGGCGGCTCGACCAATGCGCCGATCCACTTGAACGCGCTCGCCCGCCATACCGGCGTGGAACTGACGGTCGACGACTGGCAGACCTATGGCGAGGAAGTGCCGCTTCTCGTCAACCTGCAGCCAGCCGGCGAATATCTCGGCGAAGACTATTACCATGCCGGCGGCGTTCCGGCGGTTGTCAACCAGCTGATGACGCAGGGCCTCATCAACGAAGATGCGATGACGGTGAACGGTAATACGATCGGCGACAACTGTCGCGGTGCGATCATCGAGGACGACAAGGTCATCAAGCGTTACGACGAACCGCTGAAGGCACGCGCCGGCTTCCGCGTTCTGCGCGGCAACCTGTTCTCTTCCGCAATCATGAAGACCAGCGTTATCTCGCCTGAGTTCCGCGAGCGTTACCTCTCCAATCCGAACGATCCGGAAGCCTTCGAAGGCCGTGCGATCGTGTTCGACGGTCCGGAAGATTATCACCACCGCATCGACGATCCGTCGCTCGAGATCGACGAGCATTCGGTTCTCTTCATGCGCGGTGCCGGTCCGATCGGTTATCCGGGCGCTGCCGAAGTCGTCAACATGCGCGCTCCCGATTACCTTCTGAAACGGGGTATCAGCTCGCTCGCCTGCATCGGTGATGGACGCCAGTCCGGCACGTCGGGCAGCCCGTCGATCCTCAACGCGTCTCCGGAAGCGGCAGCAGGTGGTGGTCTTGCACTTTTGAAGACCGGCGACCGTGTGCGCATCGATCTCGGTCGCGGCGAAGCCAACATCCTGATTTCGGATGATGAGCTTGCACAACGTCGAAGCACTCTGGACGCCGAGGGCGGCTATCGCTATCCGAAGCACCAGACGCCGTGGCAGGAAATCCAGCGCGGCATCGTCGGGCAGATGGAAACCGGCGCGGTTCTCGAACCGGCTGTCAAATACCAGCGCATTGCGCAGACCGAAGGTCTGCCGCGCGACAATCACTGACCTGAAAAAGGTCGTGAGGGGAGGCGGGGAGCCTCTCCCGGATAATACGGCAGCTTAATTGTGAGCTGCTTGAAACGGAGGAGTTACTTATGAAAATTTTGAAACTCATGACTACGGCTGCAATTTTCGCAGGTGTCGCTCTCGCGTCGCCTGTGTTTGCTGCAGACAAGGGTCTCGTCGGCGTCGCGATGCCGACCAAGTCTTCTGCCCGCTGGATCGCCGATGGCGACAACATGGTCAAGGTTCTGAAAGAACGTGGCTATGACGTGGACCTTCAGTACGCTGAAGACGATATCCCGAACCAGCTGTCGCAGATTGAAAACATGGTCACCAAGGGTGCCAAGGTTCTCGTGATTGCATCGATCGACGGCACGACACTGTCCGACGTTCTGCAGCAGGCTGCCGATCAGAAGATCAAGGTCATTGCCTATGACCGCCTCATCCGCGAAACACCGAATGTCGACTACTACGCGACCTTCGACAACTTCCAGGTCGGCGTTCAGCAGGCAACCTCGCTGGTAAAGGGTCTCAAGGCCGATACCGAAAAGGGCCCGTTCAACATCGAACTGTTCGGCGGTTCGCCGGACGACAACAACGCCTTCTTCTTCTATAACGGTGCGATGAGCGTCCTTCAGCCGCTGATCGACAAGGGCACGCTCAAGGTCGGCTCCGGCCAGACCGGCATGGACAAGGTCGCGACCCTTCGTTGGGATCCGGCAACTGCCCAGTCTCGCATGGACGCCATCCTGTCCTCGACCTATTCCGACAAGAAGCTGAACGGCGTTCTGTCTCCCTATGACGGTATCTCGCTCGGCATCATCTCGTCGCTGAAGGGCGTCGGCTACGGTTCCGGCGACATGCCGATGCCGATCGTCTCCGGTCAGGATGCGGAAGTGCCTTCGGTCAAGTCGATCATCGCCGGCGAACAGTATTCGACGATCTACAAGGACACGCGCGAACTCGCGAAGGTCACCGTAGACATGGTCGATGCTGCCATGAACGGCAAGGAACCGGTTGTCACCGACACTAAGACCTATGACAACGGCAAGAAGGTCGTTCCGTCCTACCTGCTGAAGCCAGTTGTCGTCGACAAGACGAACTGGAAGGTCCTCGTCGATACCGGCTACTACCAGGAATCGCAGCTCAAGTAAGTCTCTGGCCGCGCGGCGCAAGCGTCGCGCGGCTTCCTATTCCAGGAGTTCTCATGCTTGATCCTGTATTGTCGGCGGACAAACCGCCTATTTTGGAAATGCGCGGCATTTCAAAAAGTTTTGGCGCCGTTAAGGCGCTTTCGGACGTCAGCTTTACCGTCAAGGAAGGCGAGATTCACGCCCTTGTCGGCGAAAACGGTGCCGGCAAGTCGACGCTGATGAAGGTGCTTTCGGGCGTGTACCCGCATGGTTCCTACGAAGGCTCGATCCTGTTCGACGGCGAGGAACGCCACTTCCGCGACATCAACGATTCCGAAAAGCTCGGTATCATCATCATTCACCAGGAGCTCGCGCTCATCCCGCTGATGTCGATTGCCGAGAACATCTTTCTCGCGAACGCGCCATCCAAGTACGGAGTGATCGACCGCGATGCTCGCTACATCCGCACCAAGGCCCTGCTCGCCAAGGTCGGTCTCGTTGCCGAGGTGCCCGAAACCCTCATCACCAACCTCGGTGTCGGCAAGCAGCAGCTGGTCGAGATCGCCAAGGCACTCTCCAAGGACGTGCGCCTGCTGATCCTCGACGAGCCGACCGCTTCGCTCAACGAAACCGACAGCGCAGCCCTGCTCGAACTCCTCAAGGAATTCCGCCGCAACGGCATTACCTCGATCATGATCAGCCACAAGCTGAACGAGATCTCGGAAGTTGCGGACCGCATCACCGTGCTGCGCGACGGTCGTACGGTCGGCACGCTTGACTGTCACGAAGGTCCGGTCGACGAGGACGAGATCGTCCGCCGCATGGTCGATCGCGATCTCGAAAGCCGTTACCCGAAGCGCGAGCCGAAGATCGGCGAGGTGATCTTCGAGGTCGAGGACTGGTCCGTCCACCATCCGCAGCATTCGCACCGCAAGGTGGTCAAGAACGTGTCCATGAAGGTCCGGGCCGGCGAAGTCGTCGGCATCTCCGGCCTGATGGGGTCCGGCCGCACCGAGTTCGCGATGAGCGTGTTCGGTCGCGCCTATGGCCGCGATATTTCCGGCACCGTTAAGATCCATGGCAAGCCAGCGGATACATCGGACGTGCACCGGGCGATCAAGGCGGGCCTTGCCTATGTCACGGAAGACCGCAAACATCTCGGGCTGATCCTGTCTGAGGACATCCGCAAGAATGTCTCGCTCGCGCACCTGGGCGGCGTTTCGTCACGCGGCGTGATCGACGACATCCGTGAAATGAAGGTTGCCCAGGAATTCCGCGACCGTATGCGGATCCGCAGCCATAACGTCTACCAGGAAACCGGCAAGCTTTCCGGCGGCAACCAGCAAAAGGTCGTGCTGTCGAAATGGCTGTTCACCAACCCGGACATCCTGATCCTGGACGAACCCACACGCGGCATCGATGTCGGCGCCAAGTACGAAATCTATTCCATCATCAACGAACTTGCGGATGCCGGTAAGGCAGTCATCGTGATCTCGTCCGAAATGCCCGAGCTCATCGGCATCTGCGACAGGATCATGGTCATGCACGAGGGCGAATTTGTCGGCGAAGTCGCCGGCGAAGAGGCAACGCAGGAAAATATCATGCGCGCTATCATGCGCCGCAAGGGGAGATAATTATGAGCACTCCGCAGGAAGCAATTACCGCTCCCAAGGCGGCGACAGGTTTCTGGAAGGAAAATCTTCGTGACTACGGGATGCTGATCTCGCTGGTCGTGATCGTCATCTTCTTCCAGGTCGCAACGGGGGGCGTTCTGCTGAAGCCGCTCAACATCACCAACATCGTTCTCCAGAACAGCTATATCGTCATCATGGCGCTCGGCATGCTGATGGTGATCGTGACCGGCCACATCGACCTTTCGGTCGGTTCGGTCGCCGGTTTCGTCGGCGCGGTCGCGGCGATGCTGATGGTGCAGTACAGCTTCGACTTTGTCACGGCGAGCATCATCTGCCTCGTGCTCGGTGGCGTGATCGGCGCAATGCAGGGCTATTTCGTCGCCTATTTCAGGATTCCGTCCTTCATCGTGACGCTTGCTGGCATGCTGGTCTTCCGCGGGTTCATGATCGCGGTCCTTAGCGGCCGGTCGATCGGTCCCTTCGACCCGACCTTCCAGAAGCTTTCTTCCGGCTTCATCCCGGAACTGATCTCCTCGACGGGCGGCCTTTATCTGACGTCCTTCATCATCGGCCTGGTACTGGCCGCCCTGATGGTCTGGCAGAACTTCAGAAGCCGCGCACGGCGTGTCGAGCATGGCGTCGAATCCGAACCGATGGCTTTCTTCATCGGCAAGAACATCCTTGTCATGGCTGCCATCGGCTATGTCGCCTACCTGATCTCGTCGCACCGCGGCCTGCCCAACGTGCTGATCATCATGGCCGTGCTGATCGTCGCCTACGGCTTCTTCACCAACCGCACGATCATCGGACGGCAGATCTATGCGGTCGGTGGCAATGCCCGCGCAGCTGAACTGTCGGGCATCAAGACCGTGCGTCTGGTGTTCTGGACCTTCGTCAACATGGGTGTGCTGGCAGCGCTTGGCGGCCTCGTCGTTGCCGCTCGCCTCAACAGCGCGACCCCGAAGGCCGGCACGGGCTTCGAGCTCGACGTCATCGCGGCCTGCTTCATCGGCGGCGCCTCGGCTTACGGCGGCGTTGGCAAGGTCACGGGTGCCGTCATCGGCGCCTTCCTGATGGGCGTGATGAACAACGGCATGTCGATCCTCGGCATCGGCATCGACTATCAGCAGGTCATCAAGGGTCTGGTTCTGCTCGGCGCCGTCTGCGTCGACGTCTACAACCAGCGCCGTTGAACCCTCATCACAGAGAGACAGCGAAAGGCGGGAGCTTCAGCTTCCGCCTTTTTTATTGCGACGCCGATGCGCTAAACCCTTATTGAAAGTAGGCGAGCGCCTACGTAATGAGGGCGGCAACACAGACATATTATTGCCGCGATCGGGTCGCCTTAGCTGCCCGGCTCGTTCGGGGAGAAATCCCCGGCAATGCTTCAACAACCGGCATGACCATTGATGTCCACAGATCAGCAGAAGACCGGCCTCCGCGAGACGTTTGAAAACTATCGCGGCTATCTCGTTCCCTTCATCATCCTCGTGGTCTTCGGCTTCACGACGTTTGCGATCTACGATCTGACGACCGAAGTCAGTTATGACGACGTGCTTGCAGCGCTTGCGGCCACGAAGGCATCGTCCATCCTTCTCGCGATCTTCTTCACCGCGCTGAGTTTTGTTGCCCTGACCGGATACGACCTCAACGCACTCTCCTATATCGGCAAGAAGCTGCCACCGGTGCCGGTCGCGATGACCGCGTTCAGCGCCTACGCGGTTGGCAACACAGCCGGGTTCGGTGCCTTGAGCGGCGGCGCGATCCGGTTTCGCGGTTACTCGCGGCTGGGCCTCAGCCCCGACGACATCGGCCGCGTGATCGCCTTTGTCACGCTCGCCTTCGGGATCGGCCTGCTAGGGGTGACTGCGATCGCATCGCTTGTCACGGCGCCTCGGATCGGCAGCCTGCTCGGCATCGGCGAGGGCTGGGTGCGCGGCATTGCGGTTGCGATCATCGTGGTGCTCTCAGCGCTTGTCGTTGCCGGCTGGAATGGCCGCGAAGTGGCATTGGGCAGGCTGAAGCTGCGGCTTCCCGATACGAAAACCTCGTCGCAGCAGTTCCTGATCACGGCGCTCGATATCGCAGCCTCAGCGTCGGTTCTTTACGTGCTTCTGCCGCAGACGGATATCGGCTGGCCGTCGTTCCTGGCGATCTATGCCACAGCTGTCGGAGCCGGCGTTCTCAGCCACGTTCCGGCGGGGCTGGGCGTGTTCGAGACGATCATCGTTGCGGCGCTCGGAAGCACTGTCGATATCGATCAGGTTCTCGGCAGCCTTGTTCTCTACCGGGTCATCTATCACGTGCTGCCGCTTCTGGTCGCGACGCTGTTCGTGATCGGCATGGAGGTGCAGCAGCTTTCCAACCATCCGGTCGCCTCGACGCTGCGCAAGCTGGAATTCCGTCTGGCGCCGCTTCTGCTTGCCGCATTCGCGATGATCGCCGGTGCCATGCTGGTATTTTCGGGCGTCACGCCAACGCCGGATTCGGATCTCGATTTCCTCTATAACTATCTGCCGCTGCCGGTCGTCGAAGGTGCGCATTTTCTGTCCAGCATTCTCGGCATCGTTCTTTTTGCTTCGGCCCGCGGTGTTAGCCAGAGGCTCGACGGGGCGTGGTGGACGGCAACGGCTTGTACCGCGCTGGCTTTGCTGCTCGCCTTCGTGCGTGCGGTCGCGGTGTTTGAAGCGATCTTTCTGGTCATTCTGCTCGCCGGCCTGTTGCTCAGCGCCCGGCAGTTCACCCGTCCGGCGTCACTCCTCCGGCAGGTGCTGACGCCTGCGTGGGTCGTGGCGATGCTGGTGCTGGTGGCGGCAGCGATAACAGTTCTTCTGTTCGTCTATCGCGAGGTGGATTACAGCCGCGAGCTCTGGTGGCAGTTCGAGTTTTCGGCAGAAGCGCCGCGCGGGCTTCGTGCGATCCTGGGTGTGGCCATCGTTGCCGGCACGATTGCGATTGCCAGCCTGCTTCGGCCCGCTGCGACCCGCACGGCACACTCCACGCCGGAGGAGCTGGAGCGGGCGGTCTCGATCGTTCGGCAGCAGGACGTCGCCGACGCGAATGTCGTGCGCATGGCCGACAAGCGGTTGATGTTTTCCGCAAACGGCAAGGCCTTCATCATGTACGGCATCCAGGGTCGCTCCTGGATCGCCTTGTTCGATCCGGTCGGCCCGGCAGAGGAAATCCCCGAACTGGTCTGGAGCTTCGTGGAAGAGGCGAGGGCCCAGGGCGGACGGGCCGTCTTCTACCAGATTTCGCCGGCGCTTCTGCCTTACTGCGCCGATGCCGGCATGCGAGCCGTCAAGCTCGGAGAACTGGCGATCGTCGATCTGGAGCGCTTCGATCTCAAGGGAAGTCGTCTCGCCGGTCTGCGCCAGGCCGTCAACAAGGGTCTTCGCGAAGGGCTCGAATTCGACGTGATCGAGCAGGCGGATGTGATGGGCTCGATCGAGGATCTGCGCCGCGTGTCCGATACCTGGCTCGCAGCCCATGAGACACGCGAAAAGACGTTTTCGCTCGGGGCCTTCCAGGATGCCTATGTGGCATCCCAGCCGGTGGCGGTGCTGCGCACGCAGGGAAAGATCGTCGCCTTTGCAACGCTGTCGCTGACGGAGACGAAGCAGGAGGCAACCGTCGACCTTATGCGGTTTGCGCCGGATGCGCCGAGAGGCTCGATGGATTTCCTGTTCGTCCGCTGCATGGAATATCTGCAGGCCGCCGGCTACCGGACCTTCAACCTCGGCATGGCGCCGCTTTCCGGCATGGCACAGAGGGAAGCCGCCCCTGTCTGGGACCGGATCGGCAGCGTGATCTTCGAACACGGCGAGCGCTTCTACAATTTCAAAGGCCTGAAGGCATTCAAAACCAAGTTTCACCCGCACTGGGAACCCCGCTATCTGGCGGTGGCAAGCGTCAGTCCTGCCATTGCGATGGTCGATGCGACGCTGCTGATTGGTGGGGGCTTGAGAGGAGTGGTCGGAAAATGATGATGCTGTCCCGAATTCTCGCCGTCGGCATTCTGCTGGCCGGTGCCGGTTTCGCCTCCGCTCAGCAGCCTGCTTCCGAGCAAACCGGTTCGCAGACGGATGACTACAAGACCGGCATGATCGTCTCGCCGCATATCACTCTGCCCGCCGACAAGGATCTGAAGGCGATGGTCTTCCTGATCTCGAAGGGCGCAGGCTGGGGTGCCGAGGAAGAAAGCCAAGCCAAGGCGCTTGTCGATCAGGGGGCGGCGGTGGTCGGTATCGATTATCCCTCCTACATTGCGTCGCTCGCCAAGGATGACGGCGATTGTATCTACATGGTCTCCGATATCGAAGACCTGTCGCAGCAGGTGCAGCGCCGGATCGGCAATGCCAGTTACCGGCATCCGATCATTGCCGGAATCGGGGATGGCGCAGCACTTGCGCTCGGCATGATCGCGCAGAGCCCGTTTGCGACAGTCTCGAAAGCCATCGCAGTCGATCCGACGGCCGGCATTCCGCTCGAAAAGGTTCTCTGCACCCCCGCGACCAAGGAAAAGGCCGGAGACCGGACGATCTACGGCTTTACCGATGGAAAGCTGCCGGCCGACGTGACGATCGGCTTGACCGATGCGGCCGATGCCGCCGGCAAGGACCACGCCACCAGCCTCAAGGCCGGTTGGCCGGATCTTGAGCTCAAGGACGTATCCGGGCCTGCAACTGAAGCGCTCGCAGATCTCCTCGACACGGCGATTGAAGGTGACGGCAATAGCGATCAACTCGATCTGCCAGTAACGGTCCTGGACACGAAACCGACACTCGACACGATGGCGGTTGTCTATTCCGGCGATGGCGGATGGCGTGATATCGACAGCGAGCTCGGCGGTTATCTGCAGGCCCAGGGTGTGCCTGTGGTCGGGGTGGATTCGCTGCGGTATTTCTGGAAGGAACGCACGCCGCAGGAAACGGCGGATGATCTCGTCAAGATCATCGACACGTACCGGCGCCAGTGGAACGTGAAAAACGTGGTGCTGATCGGCTATTCATTCGGAGCCGACATCCTGCCGGCGACCTTCAACGTCCTGCCGGCTGCGACCAAAGCGAGGGTGAAACAGATTTCGCTGCTGGCGCTGTCGAAAGAGGTCGATTTCGAGATCTCCGTTACCGGTTGGCTTGGTGTTGCCGGTGAGGGCAAGAACGGCGACAGCATTTCCGATATCGCCAAGATCGATCCACATGTCGTGCAGTGCCTCTATGGTACCGACGAAGACGACGATCCTTGCCCGACGCTGAAACCGCAGGGTATCGAGACGGTCGGCATCGAAGGCGGACACCATTTCGATGAAGATTACGAGGGGCTTGGAAAGCTCATTCTTGAGAGCCTCCACAAGCGGCTGACCAAGTAGAAGCCGTTTTCCCGCGAAGAAATCACACTCCCGTGAGCTGGTTCGTGAGTTGGGGCTTGATTTCTGCGGCTCCCAAGATAAATCTCAGCGCACCAGGACCGGGCCCCTCTGGCAGTTCGCAGGAACTGTGATGTCGGACTGGATTGTTCAACTTCAGGTGCCTGGTGTTTGTGGGGGTCGTCACTCGACCTTGACGGCAATCGAATGGATAGCGGTGAATTTCCGCCCGTAATTCGTCGCCCCTCTCCACGACATGGGTGCTCCGTATTGAAAGATCGGGTACCAAATGATGGAATTCTTTACGCCGGAGGCACTGTCCGCCCTCGCGCAAGTAATCATGATCGACCTTGTTCTGGCGGGTGACAACGCAATCGTCATCGGCCTCGCCGCCGCCGGACTGCCCAAGGATCAGCGCGCCAAGGCGATCCTGATCGGTATCATTGCCGCCACCGTGCTGCGTATCGGTTTTGCGCTTGCTACGACCCAGCTTCTGCAAATCGTCGGCCTGCTTCTTGCCGGTGGTGTCCTGCTTCTGTGGGTCTGCTGGAAGATGTGGCGCGAGCTGCGCACCCCGCACAGCCATGAGGACGATGCCGAAAATGTCGTCTCGAAGGCCGTCGAGGAAGGCGAGAACGCGTCCGTCAGCGGTGCGCCACGCAAGACCTTCGCCCAGGCTGCCTGGCAGATCGTCATCGCCGACGTTTCCATGTCGCTCGACAACGTTCTGGCCGTTGCCGGTGCTGCACACGAACATCCCGAAGTGCTGATCTTCGGCCTCATTCTTTCGATCGCCTTGATGGGTATCGCGGCAAGCTTCATTGCCCGCCTGCTCAACAAGCATCGCTGGATTGCCTATGTCGGTCTGGTCGTCATCCTCTACGTTTCGCTGGAGATGATCTACCGCGGCGTTCTGGAAGTCATGCCTTACATCAACGGCTGAGTGCACAAGACCCTGCGGCGGTTTTTCCGCCGCGGGGTCCCTCAGGCAAAGCGGGCGCGCAGTCGCGTCAGGCTGGCCTGAACGGGCTTTGAAAGCCCAATGATCGCCCGTCTCGCGGCAGGCTCAACTGTTCTTGCGATGATCATCGCGACAGCCAACAATCCCCCAATCAACAAAGCCAGGATGGCGAAGCGATTGTCCGACGTGCCGAAATTGGCAAAGGCGGCATAGCCGATATTCTGATGCAGAAGGTAAAGCGGATAGGTCAGCCCGCCGAGCGAGATCGCGAGCCCTCTCTTGATCGGCAGTGTCGGCGCGTAGATCGCGATCGTCACGGCCGCAAGCGCCAGCGGCCCCATCGCGGCCAGGCCCGCGGTATTTCTCCCGAAACCGTACAGAGAAATCAATTCCGGCTCCGTTATGAACGGTGCAGCAATGGCCCAGCCGGCTGCGAGGCTGAGCACTGCAAAGCTTGCCTGGGAATTTTCCAGTCGCGTCCGAAACAGCGCCAATCCGAAGGCAAAATAGCCTGAATACTGGGTGATCAGCAGTTTCTGCAGCACGACGCTTTGCAGCGCTGTCTCGTTCAGCACCGAAATGGCAAGCCAGACCGTGACGATGAGACGCCAGTGCGACTTCAACAGGCCTGTCGCGATAGCGACGACGATCCAGCCGTAGAAGATGATCTCGTAGGCGATCGTCCAGTATGCTCCGTCGAGGAAGGGTTGGCCGAATACGCGCGACAGGATCACGAGATGGGCCAGCCATTGCCGCACCGTCGGGGCACTGAGCGCCGGGACCGGCCAGATCGACAGGACGACGGCGGTGATGGTGGCGCAGACGACGAATGTCGGCCAGAGCCTTGCAAGCCGTCCAGCGGCAAAATCAAAGGCCGATCGACCTTCTGCCGACATCATGATGACGTAGCCGGAGATGGCAAAGAAGATCAGCAGGCCGATATCGAACCACTTGGCTAGCGGCGCGAGCTCCGGAAAGCCGATCCCGGCGCCTTCGCCGGTGATCCGCATGCGAAAAGCGTAGTGGAAGAACAGGACGAGCAGGGCCGAGACCAGCCGGAGCAGATCGAGGTTCAAGAGCCGCACAGGCTTTGCTTCCGTCATCACAGCCTCCCGGCAACCGCAACATCGCTACAGCGTATCGCGGTCGCGTTGGGAAAGCGTGAATGAGGCGGGCTGCGCTTGCCGCTTTACCGGAATGTGGGTCCCAGCCTCTATCGGGAAGTCCGTTCTCGTCTATAACCGATTGATCGCGGTTATCCGGAGCGGGGGGCTCATGACGGTTTTTCTTTGCAATGCCTGTAGCACATCCTATCCCGATCGTGCCGAACCACCCGCATCGTGCCCCATCTGCTTGGACGACCGGCAATATGTCCCGGCTTCCGGCCAGGCGTGGGTTCCCGCTGAAAAGCTCGCGCAGGGGCATGCCAATAGCTGGCTCGAACTCGAACGGGGCCTGCTTTCCATCCGTACCGTTCCCGCGTTTGCTATCGGCCAGCGGGCGCTTCTGGTGCAAACGCCGTCCGGAAACATCCTCTGGGATTGTATCGCGCTCCTCGACGATGCGACGAAGACGCTGGTCAAATCGCTCGGCGGCTTGAGCGCTATCGCGATCTCTCATCCGCACTATTACTCAACCATGCAGGATTGGGCCGAGGCCTTCGATTGCCCGATCTATATCCACGCTCTGGACAGTAAGTGGATCCAGCGTCCGTCCGATCACGTCCGCCTGTGGGACGAGGATGCGCTCGTCCTGTCTTCTTCCGCGACGCTTGTCCATGCCGGCGGTCATTTCGCTGGCGGAACCGTGATGCATTGGACAGCGCGGGATGGGACAGGTGTGCTGCTCGCCGGCGATATTGTCCAGGTGACGCCGGGGGCCGACCGGGTTTCGTTCATGTGGAGCTACCCCAACATGATGCCGCTCAGCGCAGCTGAGGTGGCGGATGTCGCCGAACGGCTGGCGGCCTGGCCGTTCGAGCGGATCTACGGAGCCTTCGCCAAACAGGATATCCGCGGCAACGGCCAGGCGATCGTCGCGCGCTCGGCAAAAGACTATATCGCGCGGATTTCAGCCAGCGCAGGTTGACGCTCGTTCATCCATTCCGCGCTGGCGCGGATACCACCCAGCGGGAAGACGTGGATCTGCTCGATCAAGCTTTGCGGGTTGCGGGCCTTGTAGTCGGCGATCTCGGTCAGGAATTCGGTCGGCTCGTAGGGCACCAGGAGTTTGGAGATGTCCATGGCCCGCTTCTGGATGACGCTGATCGACGGGCCGACACCGCAGGTGAGGGCGAATTTGATCAGCGTCTGAAGCTTTGTCGGTCCAGCGACGCCGAGATGGATCGGCATGCGGACGCCGGTTGCGGCAATGCGTTCCGCCCAGAGGATCACCGGCCGTGAATCGAAGGCGAACTGGGTGACGATTGCGAGCTTCGCATCGGTGCTTTCGGAGTAGATCTGCTTGAACTTCAAGGCTTCGTCGACAAGCTTGGTCGTGCCGTCGAGGTCGATATCCCTGTTGCCTTCCGGATGGCCGGCGACATGCAGGCGCTTGAAGCCGTGACGGTCGAAGATGCCGGTTTCGATCAGCTGCAGCGAACTGTTGAGAGCGCCAGCAGGACGCGACAGACCGCCGCCGAGGACGAGCGCCTGGTCCACACCTGCCTCGGTGTGATATCGGCTCACCCAGTCTTCGAGCATGGCGCGGCTTTCGATGCTGCGGGCCGGAATGTGCGGCATGACCTCGAAGCCATCTTCACGCAGCCGTTTGGCCGTCTTCACCATATCGTCGATCGGTGTGCCATCGATATGGGCGATATAGACCCGGGTGTTTGCGGGAAGCAGCGTCGTGAAGTCGTCGATCTTGGCCGCGGTTCGCGGCATCACCTCGATCGAGTATCCCTCGACCAGGGACTTGAGCAAGGCGGGCTCCGGCGCTTTGTCCTGCTGCCTGCCTCTGAACAAGTTCAACAATGCCATGCCGCTACTCCCACCCTGCCACAATGACGCTCGCCGTTTTCCGGCGAGCTGGCAGAGGTTTCTTCTTGCATGACTTCTGATGCGAGAGATTTCTCTCTGCGTCAACTTCAAGCTCAATTCCGTGATAATGCCGACAGCTGCCGGCATTATCAGTGCATCTTAGGCGTTCAAGCGGCCGAGGCAGCCTTCTTCTTAGCAATACGAGCGCGGATCGATTCGACATCGGCGCGCGGCGTCGCCTTGAACAGGGTCTGGGTGTATTCGTGCTTCGGCGCGGAGAACACCTCTTCGCGGGTGCCGTATTCGACCGCCTCGCCGAAATACATTACCATCACCTCGTCGGCGATGTAGCGCACAACGGAAAGGTCGTGGCTGATGAAGACGTAGGTGAGGTTGAACTCGTCCTGCAGGTCGGCCAGCAGGTTCAGAACCTGTGCCTGAACCGAAAGATCGAGCGCCGAGACGGGTTCGTCGAGCACGAGAAGCTTCGGGTTCATCATCAGCGCACGGGCGATCGCGATGCGCTGGCGCTGGCCGCCGGAGAACATGTGCGGATAGCGGTTGTAGTGTTCCGGCCCGAGGCCGACCTTGATCAGCATCTCGGTTGCGCGGTCGCGCCGCTCGGATGCCGGCATCGACGTGTTGATCGCCAGCGGTTCGCCCAGAACGTCGCCGATCTTCTGGCGCGGGTTGAGCGAACCATAGGGGTTCTGGAACACGATCTGCACCTTCTGGCGCATTTCTGATGTCAGGTGGCCCGGACGCGTATCCATCTTCTGGCCGTCGATGATCAGTTCGCCGGCCGTCGGTTCGTCGATGAAGGTGATCATGCGGGCAAGCGTGGACTTGCCGCAGCCGCTTTCGCCGACGATTGCCAGCGTCTTGCCGCGTTCAAGCTTGAAGGAAACGCCCTTCACCGCATGCACGGTCTTTTTGGGCTTCATGAAGCCAGCCGGCAGTTCGTAGTCGCGCTTGATGTCGCGCACTTCCAGCATGATGTCGGTGTTGGTCATATCGGTCATGCATTCACTCCCGAAGGCTGGTCCGGATTTCCGTCGAAGAAGGCGGAGACGGTGGTCAGGCGGTCACCCGTCGCGTTTTCCGGCAGGGCTGCGAGAAGCGCCTTGGTATAGTTGCTCTGCGGGTTCTCAAACAGCGAAAGCACATCGGCTTCCTCCATCTTGCGGCCCTTGTACTGCACCACGACCCGGTCGGCGGTTTCGGCGACCACGCCCATGTCATGGGTAATCATGATCAGGCCCATGCCGGTGCGGGTCTGCAGGTCCATGATCAGGTCGAGGATCTGTTTCTGGATGGTGACGTCGAGTGCTGTCGTGGGTTCGTCGGCGATCAACAGCTTCGGGTCGCAGGCAATCGCGATGGCGATCATCACGCGCTGACACTGGCCGCCCGACATCTGGTGCGGAAAGCTGTTCAGCCGTTCCGCTGGGTCCGGCAAGCCGACCAGCTTGAACAGTTCGATGGCGCGGGCGCGGCGGGCTTGTCTGTCGAGGCCGAGGTGGATGCGCAGCACTTCCTCGATCTGGAAGCCGACCGTGAAGCAAGGGTTGAGGCTTGCCACCGGCTCCTGGAAGATCATCGCGATATCCTTGCCGATCAGCTTGCGACGATCGGCAGGGCTCAGTTTCTGGAAGTCCTTGCCTTCAAACAGCATGCGGTCGGCGGTGATCTTCGCCGTCCACGGCAGAAGCCCCATGACGGCCAGCATCGAAACGGACTTGCCGGAGCCGCTTTCGCCGACGATGGCGAGCACTTCGCCCTTTTCGACCGTGATCGAGACGCCGTCGACGGCCCGGAACCAGCCGGTCGCGGTTTCGAACTCAACGGTGAGATTGTCGATTTGCAGAAGCGCCATGATCAGGACCTCTTCAGTTTCGGGTCAAGCGCATCGCGCAGGCCGTCGCCCATCAGGTTGATGGCAAGAACGGTGATGAGAATTGCAAGGCCGGGGAAGGTGACGACCCACCAGGCGCGCAGGATGAACTCGCGTGCTTCGGCCAGCATCGTGCCCCATTCGGGCGCCGGCGGCTGTGCGCCCATGCCGAGGAAGCCCAGCGCCGCTGCATCGAGGATCGCGTTCGAGAAGGACAAAGTCGCCTGGACGATGAGCGGTCCGGTGCAGTTCGGCAGGATGGTGCGGAACATCAAACGGATCGGACCGGCGCCGGCGATGCGGGCAGCGGTGACGTAATCCTTCGTCTTCTCTTCCATGACGGCGGCGCGGGTCAGTCGCACGAAATGCGGCTGCAGGGTGAGCGCGATGGCGATCATGCCGTTGGTGAGGCTGGGCCCGAGGATTGCGACCAGAACGAGCGCCAGAAGCAACGACGGAAACGCCAGGATGATGTCCATCAGGCGCATGATCACCGTATCGATCCAGCCGCGATAGTAGCCTGCGATCAGGCCGACGAGAATGCCGCCGAGCAGCGACAGCGTCGTCACGAACAGGCCGATGAACAGCGAATACTGCGCGCCGTAGATGAGGCGCGAAAGAATGTCGCGACCGACGGGGTCTGTTCCGAGAAGAAAGCTCCAGCTGCCGCCTTCGGCCCATACCGGCGGCCGCAGCACGGCGTCACGATACTGTTCGAACGGTGAATGCGGGGCAATCACCGGAGCGAGGACGGCTACGACCACGAGAGCGATGAAAACGAACAGGCCGATGACGGCACCGCGGTTTTCGGAAAAGTAGAACCAGAACTCCTTGAGCATCTGGCGGCGCATCTGCCCGGTCGTGACGATCTCTGGCGTCTTGGCGGTTATTGCATCTGCCATGGGATTTTTCTCCTTCTTATCTCGGCGGATCAGTGGCGGATACGGGGATTGATGAGGCCGTACATGAGGTCGACGATGAGGTTGACCGTCATGATGATCGCCGCGATCAGAAGCAGGCCACCCTGGATGACCGGGTAGTCGCGACGGAAGACGCTATCGACCATCCACTTGCCGATGCCCGGCCAGGAGAAGATCGTCTCGGTCAGGATCGCGCCCGCAAGCATGACGCCGATCTGCAAACCGATGGTGGTGATGACCGGGATCATCGCGTTGCGCAGGGCATGCACGCCGACGACGCGGAACGGCGACAGGCCCTTGGCGCGGGCTGTGCGCACGTAGTCTTCGGACAGCACTTCCAGCATGGCCGAGCGGGTCTGGCGGGCGATGACGGCAAGCGGGATGGTGGCAAGCACGATCGACGGCAGCGCCAGGTGGCTGATGGCCGAGGAGAAGGCACCCTTTTGCCCGGACAGCAGCGAGTCGATCAGCATGAAGCCGGTGACCTGCGGGAAGTAGAACATAAGCGAGATGCGACCCGAAACCGGGAACCACTGCAACGTGCCGGAAAACAGAATGATCAGAAGCAGGCCCCACCAGAAGATCGGCATCGAATAGCCGACCAGCGCGATGCCCATCAGGCCCTGGTCGAAGATCGAACCCCGCTTCATGGCGGCGATGACGCCGGCGGGAATGCCGAGCGCAACGGCGATGATCATTGCGCAGATGGACAGCTCGACGGTCGCTGGAAACAGCGCCCAGAACTGGTCGAGGATCGGCTTCTTGGAGACGATCGAGGAGCCGAAGTCACCCGTCAGCACGCCGCCGAGATAATCGAAATACTGGATGACCATCGGGCGGTCCATGCCAAGCTGGGCGCTGATCTGCGCATGCCGCTCGGGCGACATGACGCGCTCACCGGACAAGAGCATGACCGGATCGCCCGGCAGGAGCCGGATGAAGGAAAAGGCGATGATCGAGACCCCGAGGAAGGTCGGGATCAGCACGGCGAGGCGCCGCAGTAGCAAACCAAACATTGTAAGCCTTTGTGGAAGGGGCTCCGGTCGATTTCAGACCGTGTCAAGCCACGAACCGAGCCATTTCGGCGTCGCGCCGCATTTTTGGGCGTCTCATAAGAAAATGCCGCGGGAAACGCAACGCTCCCCGCGGCAAAAAGTTGTGATTAGGCTGGATTACTCAGCGATATCGACGGTCTCGAACGTAAAGTCGCCAAGCGGGCTCTGGGTAAAGCCGGTCACACCCTTTGCCATCGGGACGATAGCAAGCGAGTGATCGAGGGTTGCCCAAGGTGCTTCCTTCTTGAAGACGACCTGCGCCTGCTCATAGAGCTTGGTGCGCTCCGCCATGTCGGACGTGACCTTGGCCTTCTTCACCAGTTCGTCGAACTCCTTGTTGCACCACTGAGCGCGGTTGTTGCCGCCAACGGCGTCACAACCCAGCAGGGTATCGAGGAAGTTGTCCGGATCACCGTTGTCGCCGGTCCAGCCGAGCATGGCAGCACCGTCGCGGTCCTTTGCCTTCGAACGCTGCAGGTATTCTGCCCATTCGTAGGAAACGATCTCGACCTTGACGCCGATCTTGGCGAAATCGTCCTGGATGATTTCAGCGGCGCGGCGCGCGTTCAGCATGTAGGGACGCGAAACCGGCATCGCCCAGACCTTCATGGAGAGGTCCTTGACGCCAGCATCGGCCAGCATCTTCTTGGCGGCTTCGAGGTCGTATGTGTCGTCCTTGACGGAGTTGTTGTAGGACCACATTGTCGGCGGGATCGGGTTGGTCGCAGGCGTTGCCATGCCCTGGAAGACGGCGTCGACGATCGCGTTCTTGTTGATCGCCTTGTTGAGCGCGATGCGCACTTCCGGCTTGTCGAACGGAGCCTGGGTCGTGTTGTAGGCGAGGTAGGCGATGTTGAGGCCTTCCTGCTCCAGAACCTGGAGGTTCGGGTCCGACTTCATCGACTGGACGTCAGCGGCGTTCGGGAAAGGCATCAGGTGGCATTCGCCGGCCTTGAGCTTCTGGTAACGAACGGCAGCGTCGCTGGTGATCGCAAAGACGAGGTCGTCGATCTTCGGAGCGGTGCCCCAGTAATCGGCGTTCTTCTTGAAGCGGATGATGGCATCCTGCTGGTAGGCGACGAAGGTGAACGGGCCGGTGCCAACCGGGTTCTGGTTCAGCTGTTCCTTCTTGCCGTCCTTGTCGAGGCTGTCTGCGTATTCCTTCGACAGGATCGAAGCGAAAGGCATGGCCAGGTTGGCGAGGAAAGGTGCTTCCGGACGGTTCAGCGTCATCTTCACGGTCAGGTCATCGACCTTTTCGATCGACTTGATCAGCTTCGGGAAGCCCATGCCGTCGGCATATTCCCAGGAAGCGCCGTTGATGTACTTGTTCCAGGCGTTCTTCTCGTCGATCTGACGACCGATGGAGAAGATCACGTCATCGGCATTCAGCGCGCGCGTCGGGGTGAAGAATTCCGTGGTCTGGAACTTCACGTTCGGGCGCAGCTTGAATGTGTAGACGGTGCCGTCGGACGAAATGTCCCAGCTCTCGGCAAGACCGGCTTCCGGCTGCGTCGTGCCAGGCTTGAATTCGAGCAGGCGGTTGTAGATCGGGTGGGCCGAAGCGTCGAACGTCGTGCCGGCGGTGTACATGCCGGGGTCGAAGCCTTCTGGCGAGCCTTCGGAGCAATACACGAAGGTCTTGGCGTTCGCAGCGCCTGCGAAAATTGTTGCCGACAGCAGGGCTGTGGCAAGGGCGAGCTTGTATTTCATATCGGTCTCCCAATGACCTTGAGCCGGCTAACTGCCAGGCTAGGCCGTGTTTTGAATTTGATGATACGCTTACGTGCGCGTCAATCCTGCTTGTGTGTCTCACCTCCTGGTCGCAAATCTTTTGTTTGCTGACCGTATTCTTCAGTCTTCGACGGATCTCCGATACCTTTTCGGCACTCAACCCACGTTTTCTCGAATTGACGACGGATTTCCAAGTATTCGGCTTTCATGAGCATGAACTCACGGCATCGGCCTTATTTACGCAAAATTGTTATCGTCTTCTGCGGTATCCTTGGTCTTCCTGTGACGTCGGGCGCGAGCATAGCGATTATGATGCACTTGTCGAGATACCAAGTTTCACGCGTTGCGTTGCCGAGCGCGGCGTGTTGATTTTTTCAGCCGCGCTTATTTTTTAAGCTGCCGGTCCATTGTCATTGGGCGGGAAACGGTTAGGGTTTGGCGCCTTCAGGACCGAATGCTTGATCGAGGCGCATATTATGACGACCGTAAATTCCAATCTTCCCCACATCTTAACTCTTATCGACCGCAAGACCGAGGTTTTCCGGGAGCTGTCCGACCGCGTCTGGGAGACGCCGGAAACCTGCTACATGGAAACCCTGTCCGCGGCAGCGCATCGGGAAATGCTGGAAACGCAAGGGTTCCGGATCACCGATAACGTGGCCGGCATTCCGACCGCGCTGATCGGCGAGGCTGGGGAAGGTGGACCGGTGATTGCCTTTCTCGGGGAGTTCGACGCTCTTGCAGGGTTGAGCCAGAAGGCGGGCGAAACCGCTTACGATCCGATCACTGCCGGCGCAAACGGCCATGGCTGCGGTCATAATCTTCTCGGATCCGCCTCGCTTCTTGCAGCCACGGCTCTCAAGGATTGGCTCGATGCCAACGGAACGCCGGGCCGCGTGCGCTATTACGGCTGCCCGGCGGAAGAGGGCGGTGCGGCCAAGGCGTTCATGGTGCAGTCCGGTGCGTTTGAAGATGTCGATATCGCCATCAGCTGGCACCCCAGCAATTTCGCAGGCGTCCAGCGCGAGACATCGCTTGCCAACTGCCGTGTCGATTTTACCTTTACCGGGCGTGCGGCGCATGCCGCGGCGGTTCCGGAACTTGGCCGCAGTGCGCTCGATGCCGTCGAGTTGATGAGTGTCGGCGTCAACTATATGCGCGAGCACATGCCATCCGATTGCCGGATCCACTACGCGGTTCTCGACAGCGGCGGCATTTCGCCAAACGTCGTCCAGGCGCATGCCAAGGTTCGCTACGTCATTCGCGCACCCGAATTGCCGGGCCTGCTGCCTCTGATCGAGCGGGTCAAGAAGGTCGCGGAAGGTGCGGCGCTGATGACCGAAACGAAGGTGGAAAGCACGATCCTTGCCGGCGTTTCCAACCTCGTCGTCAACACACCGCTGATGGACGCGATGCAGGATGTCTGGGAAAGCCTCGGCCCGCCGCCTTTTGATGCCGCCGACCAGGAATTTGCGGCCAAGATCCGTGCGACGCTGACGCCGGAGGATATCGCGGCCAGCTGGCGCCAGGAGCGGCTTGACGAACGCGATGTTCCCCTGGCGGATTTCGTGCTCCCGGCGCATGGCGAGCTTCGCCAGATGGGCGGCTCGACCGATGTCGGCGATGTCAGCTGGGTGGTGCCGACCGTTCAGGCCTATGGCGCAACGCTTGCCATCGGAACCCAGCTTCATACATGGCAGGTCGTCGCGCAAGGCAAGAGCGAGCTTGCTCACAAGGGCATGGTGTCCGTTGCCAAGGCGATGGCCGCCACGGGTCTTGCGGCGCTGGAAAGCGAGCAGCTGCGCGAGGCCGCCTGGGCGGATCTGAGGAAGCGGCTGAAGGGCCAGGCCTATATCAGCCCGATGCCTGCCGGTACCGAGCCGCCGGTCGCCGCAATGACGGTGAAGTGAACACGTCAGCCGTCGTGTCAACTATTTCGAACAGAGAAGTTCTTGGACAGTGTTTTGCGCTGTCCAAGATCGGCGTTTCGCCGTAAGAATGACGCCAAAATCAGTCAGGTGCAGAGGAGGCCCTTCGTGACGGTACAGCCCAATTCCATGGAAGCCCGCGACAAGGCTTATCACATGCACTCCTACACGAACGCCCGCGCTCTGGAGCGCGACGGTGCGCTCGTGATGGAACGCGGCGAAGGCATCTACGTCTACGACAACAACGGCAAGAAATATATCGAAGGCATGTCCGGCCTCTGGAGCGTCGCTGTCGGCTTTGGTGAAAACCGGCTGGTCGAGGCCGCCACGCGGCAGATGAGCAAGCTGCCCTATTACCATACGTTCACATCGCGGGCGAACGGCCCGTCGATCGAGCTTGCCGAAAAGCTGGTGCAGATGGCGCCGGTGCCGATGTCGAAGGCGTTTTTCACGAATTCGGGTTCGGAAGCCAACGATACGGCCATCAAGATGATCTGGTACCGGTCGAACGCCATGGGCAAGCCGGAGAAGAAGAAGATCATCTCCCGGATCAAGGGCTATCACGGCGTGACCGCCGTTTCCGCGAGCCTGACCGGTCTGCCGAACAACCACCGGTCGTTCGATCTGCCGCTGCCCGGCATCTTCCACACATCCTGCCCGCATTACCGCGCCTTCAAGCTTGAGGGCGAGAGCGAGGCTGCCTTCGTCGAACGGTGTGCCAAGGAACTCGAGGACCTGATCCTGCGCGAAGGCCCCGAAACCGTCGCAGCCTTTATCGGCGAGCCGGTGATGGGTGCTGGCGGCGTGATCGTGCCGCCTGCCGGTTACTGGCCGGCCATCCAGGCCATCCTCAAGAAATACGACATCCTGTTCATCGCCGACGAGGTGATCTGCGGCTTTGGCCGCACCGGCAATATGTTCGGAACGCAAACCTTCGATCTGCAACCGGATTTCATGACGCTGTCGAAGCAGATCTCCTCGTCCTACCAGCCAATCTCGGCGCTTCTCATCAACGAGAACGTCTACGCCCCGATCGCGGACGAATCCGCGAAGATCGGCACGTTCGGACACGGCGTCACCGCCGCCGGCCACCCGGTGGCGGCGGCCGTTGCGCTTGAGAATATCGCGATCATCGAAGAGCGCGATCTGGTCGGAAACGTCCGGGCGCTTGCGCCAAAATTCCAGTCGCGCCTGAAGGAACTGGAAGGTCATCCGCTGGCGATCGAAGCGCGTGGCATCGGTCTCATCGGTGCGCTCGAACTTGCTCCGCGCGAAGGGTTTGCCACCGGTCAGCTCGGCCCGAAACTGTTTTCGATCATGGTCGAGAAGGGGCTGATCAGCCGTGCGATCGGCGACTCGCTGGCGCTTTGCCCACCTCTCATCATCAACGAGTCTCAGCTGGATGTGCTGTTCGACACATTCGAAGCGTCGCTCGACGTGCTGAAAAAGCAGCTCGACGCCTGATGTCATCAGGAGCCGGGCTAACCTTTGTCCGGCTCCGATTGCCCAAAGCGATGGGGCGCATATATTCGCCTCATGCTTGACCTCTTCCATACCTACTGGCCGCACATCCTGTTCGTCTTTTCGCTCGTTGCCGGCACGGCGGCCGCGATCCATGCGGCCATGACGAAGGAAGAGGTGCGCTCGGCGATTGGCTGGGTCGGCATCATCGTCCTGTCGCCCATCATCGGCGCGTCGCTCTATATGCTTGCCGGCGTCAATCGCATCCGCCGAACGGTCATCAGTGATCGCCGTGCCCTGCTGCAGGGCCGCGAGTGGGCGCATTTTGCCTCCTACGACGCGACAGATGCCCTGATCATCAAGGATTTTGGTCACCGGTTCCGCGCGATGAAGACGCTGGGAGACCGGGTGACTTCCCATCACCTCACATCCGGAAATTCCATTCTTTCGCTGGATACCGGCGACGCCGCCTATGCCGCCATGCTGGGTGCGATCCGCAAGGCGAAGAAGAGCGTCATTCTGGAAACCTACATCTTCGATCGGGACAGGATCGGACGCCAGTTTGTCGAGGCCCTGATTGCTGCGGTAAAGCGGGGTGTGGAAGTGCGTGTGCTGATCGATGCGGTCGGCGCCCGCTACTCGGTTCCAAGCGTACTCGGCATGCTGCGCGATGGCGGCGTCGGGGTCAGCGTCTTCAACGGCAACGTCATCGTCGGCTTGCGGCTGCCTTACGCAAACCTTCGAACCCACCGCAAGATCCTGGTCGTGGATGGCCGCGTCGCGTTTACCGGCGGCATCAACATCCGCGAAAGTTTCTCGAGCGAATTCAATGGCGATGGGTTTTCGCTCGATACGCATTTCAAGGTTACCGGGCCATTGGTGGCCGACCTTTTTGCCGTTGCCGCAGCCGACTGGCAGTTCACCACGGGCGAGACATTGGAAGATGATGCGTGGGAGCTTGTCGCGCCCGCGGCGGAACCCGGCAAGGCGGTCATTGCCCGGGTCGTTTCGACCGGACCGGACCGTAGCGTCGAGACCAACCACAAGATGCTGATGGGCGCATTTTCCGTCGCCCGGTCATCGATCCGCATCGTGTCGCCCTATTTTCTGCCGGACCGGGAGCTGATTACCGCGCTGGTTACGGCGGCAAGGCGCGGTGTGCGGGTTGATATCGTCGTGCCCGGCGCGAACAACCTGACGCTTGTCGATCGGGCGATGACGGCGCAGTTCGACCAGATGCTGAAGAACTACTGCCGTATCTGGCGGGCAAGCGGCGCCTTCAATCATTCCAAGCTTCTGACCGTCGACAGCCGCTGGTCCTATGTGGGGTCTTCCAATCTCGATCCGCGTTCGCTGCGGCTGAATTTCGAGGTGGATCTGGAAGTGCTGGACGAGGCTTTTGCGCGAACTTTGGAACGAAGGATAGACTTGATGATTTCCTCTTCGACCGAGGTGACGCTTCACAGCCTGAGATCACGGCCGTTTCCCGTTCGCCTGATCGAGAAAGTTCTTTGGTTGGGATCGCCCTATCTTTAAACCGGCAAGACCGAAGCGCGATATCATGCATCAGAAACGTCCCAACCTTCCGGCCAGCATCCTGGCATCGATCAAGGCCCGCAAGAACCGCGGCGAAGGCGTTCATTCCGTGCATGACAGAGACAGCGGCATGCTGATTGCCTCCTACAACGTGCATAAATGCGTCGGCATCGACCGCAAGTTCGATCCGGCCCGTATCGCTCACGTGATCCGCGAAATCGGCGCGGATGTGATTGCTCTGCAGGAGGCGGACAGCCGGTTTGGCGAACGTCGCGGCCTGCTCGATCTCGGCTGGATGGAGCGTGAAACGGGGCTGCTTCCGGTGCCGATCTCCGGCGTCGCCAAGGCGCATGGCTGGCACGGCAATGTGATTTTTTTCCGCGAAGGTCTCGTCCGCGACGTGCATCAGGTCAAACTGCCGGGGCTGGAGCCGCGCGGGGCGCTGATCACCGAACTCGAGATGAAGGATGGCAGCACACTTCGCGTGATTGCGGCGCATCTTGGTCTTCTCAACCGGTCGCGTCAGCAGCAGGCGCGCATGCTGCTCGACATCGTCGGCTCCCGCGACGAGCATCCGACAGTGCTGATGGGCGATCTCAACGAGTGGCGGCTGGGTGACCGCTCGGCGCTCAACACACTCGCTACCGTATTCGGCCTGCCGCCGGCGGTTCCAAGCTTTCCGTCGCGCCTGCCGGTGCTGGCACTCGATCGGATCATGGCGAACCGGCCGGGCCTGATCGAGAGGGTCGTGACCCATGACACGCCGCTTGCGCGGCTCGCGTCCGACCATCTTCCAATCAAGACGGTGGTGAAACTCGGTTCAACGGCTGAAGGATAGCGGCACTTGTCGGTCCTCGGCATCTTTACGCCTGCAGTATCGGCGAATAGGTTCGGGGTCTCGCCTGTTCGTCCCCAAGGATTTCCCGATGACCGATATTGCTATGATCGAAGCCGCGCGCGGCCGTCTTTCCGGCCATGCCCGCCGCACGCCGCTTCTGTCCTCGTCATTTCTGGATGACATCGCCGGGCGGCGCATCTTCGTGAAACCCGAATGCCTGCAGCAGACCGGCTCGTTCAAGTTCCGTGGCGCGTGGTCGGCAATTTCGTATCTTCCGGCGGACGTTCGCGCGAAGGGCGTTATCGCCTTTTCGTCCGGGAACCATGCGCAGGGCGTGGCGCTGGCGGCCAGGATGCATGGCATTCCGGCCGTCATCATCATGCCCGCCGATGCGCCGCGCATCAAAATTGAAAACACGCGGGCCTACGGCGCCGAAGTGGTGCTCTACGATCGCGCCAGGGAGGATCGTGACGAGATCGGCCGGCAGCTTTCGAGCGAAAGAGGCCTGACCCTCATCAAGCCATTCGACGAACCGCTTGTCATCGCCGGGCAGGGGACGGCAGGTCTGGAAATCGCCGAACAGGCTGCGGAAGAGGGGATCACGCAGGCCAGTGTTCTGGTGCCGACCGGCGGGGGCGGCTTCATATCCGGGATTTCGCTGGCGCTCGAAGCACGTGCACCGGGCTTTACCGTGCATCCCTGCGAACCTGAAGGCTTTGACGATGTGACCCGTTCGCTTGCGAGCGGAACGATCCAGAAGAACGCCACACAATCAGGTTCGCTCTGCGACGCGATCGTCACGCCGCAGCCTGGCACGATTACCTTTCCGATCATGTCGCGTCTCTGCGGCCCGGGCATAGTGGTGACGGAAGATGAAGCGCTGCATGCGGTGGCGCTTGCCTTCAACCGTCTGAAGATCGTCGTTGAACCGGGCGGCGCGGTTGCGCTGGCGGCGGCGCTTTTCCATGGCGAGAGCCTTGGCGAGACGGTGATTGCGGTCTGCTCGGGCGGCAATATCGACCCGGACGTTTTCCGCCTGGCGCTCGACAGGTTTGCCGCCTGAGGTCTCGTTTTAGGCCGCAGGCATAATAAACCGTTAACCGGCACGTTGGGGCGTTAAGAAAAAAGTATTTTCCAAGGAACGTGGTGCTCAGGAGAAAGTTATCTCTATCAGCTTGGTAGAGTTAAGCTAAACTACATGGGAAGAGACACAAAACCGGGAGGTTCGCATGCAGCCGATCCAGCATCATACTCGGGCATTCCCTCACCGCGCCGCGGGCGTCGTCAGCAGGTGGCAGTGGGTCGCATATGCAGGCCTTGTGACTGCCGCCTTCGTGTTCATCGGTGCAGTCACGCTCGGTATTCTCGCCTAACACGTATCCAAAATTCAAGGTCTCAATAGCAACGAAGCCTTCCGATCCGCGCCCGGATCGGAAGGCTTATTGTTTCAGCCCTGTGTCGTCGGCAGATAGGCTTCTGCCAGTTCCACCCAGAAATTCGTCCCGATCGGCAAGGCGTCGTCGTTAAAGTCGAATTTCGGATGATGGAGCGGGGGATCGTTCTTGGTTCTTGCGGTGCCTAAGAAGAAATAGGTGCCTGGCTTCTCTGCAAGGAAATAACCGAAGTCCTCGGCGCCCATCATCGGCCGTTCGATTTCTGCAAGGTTTTCCGGGCCGACTACCTTCTTCGCCAGGTCCCTGACAAAGTCCGTCTCCGCTTTGTGGTTGACGGTCGCGTCGTAGCCGCGGGTATATTCGATCGTCGCTGTCATGCCGTAGCTTGCCGCCTGGCCAACTGCTACACCGCGGATCCGTTCCTCTAGCTTGTCTCGCACGGCAGGGTCGAAGGACCGGATGGAGATAACCATTTCTGCCCGCTCCGGAATGACATTGCTGGCGATGCCGGCGTTGAATGCGCCGACCGTGAC
The DNA here is from genome assembly GCF_014842035.1 of Rhizobium sp. CFBP 8752. Classification (NCBI taxonomy): domain Bacteria; kingdom Pseudomonadati; phylum Pseudomonadota; class Alphaproteobacteria; order Hyphomicrobiales; family Rhizobiaceae; genus Rhizobium; species Rhizobium sp. CFBP 8752. The sequence continues at coordinate 67,330 of NZ_JACYUZ010000001.1, forward strand.
GACGGCCGGATCGAGTGGATGGATGTTGCGAGAAACGACAGTCTGCAGCGCCATGATGATGCTGGCGCCGGCGACGATCGGGTCTGCGGCATCCTGAGGTTCGGCGCCATGGCCGCCGCGGCCGTTGACGACGATACGGCATTCGTCGACCGCCGCCATGATCGGCCCTTCCTTGACGAAGATCTTGCCGAAGGGCAGGCCTGGGTCATTGTGCAGGCCGAAGACGGCGTCGCAGGGAAAGCGATCGAACAGTCCGTCCTCCATCATCAGCCTGGCGCCGCCGAAATTTTCTTCTGCCGGCTGGAAGATCAGATTGAGTGTGCCGTCGAAGTTTTTGCGCTGTGCGAGTATCTTTGCGGCACCCAGAAGCATGGCGGTATGGCCATCGTGACCGCAGGCATGCATGACGCCCTTGTTGATGCTGGCATAGTCCGCGCCGGTTTCTTCCTCGATCGGAAGCGCGTCGATATCGGCGCGAATGCCGACCGATCGATCGCTCGATCCATTCTTCAGGGTCGCAACGATGCCGGTCTTGCCGAGGCCGCGGGTGACGGCGTAACCGAATTCCTCAAGCTTTGCCGCGATATAGTCCGAAGTGGTGAATTCTGAGAGGCCAAGTTCGGGATGCTGATGCAGAAAGCGGCGGGTTGCCACAACTTCGCTCATGTCGTTGGTAAACTTGATCGTCATCGTTCCATCACCCTATCTGCCTGCAAACGCGTCCAAGCTGCTCACTCGTATCGTTCACGTTTAGCAGTGCCATCATCGTTCAGGCAAATGAACAGCCTCGCATTCAGCATTTATTCAGGCTGTTGGCCCTAGAGCCGACAATGTCTTACTGCGTGAGCAGATGCGATAGCGATTGATCCACGATTTGCAATATAAGGATCGCTCTCTATCTCATGCTTCGCATCTTAGTTCGTGAAACGAAATTCATTCAGAAGTTCATCCATGTCCCCTGATATTCAGCCTTCGGCTTCTACCCGCGAAACGGAAAGCAAGCAGATCGATCATAACGATTCGATCCGCGCGACGTATTTTACGGCTGATGATCTTCGGCAATGTGGAGAAACGCTGGGTCGGCAAGGTGCAGCCGATCTGCCGGGCTTCATGAAATTCGAGTTTTTCACGCGCCACGCGGAAAACGAGAAGGAAATTCTCAGGGTCTATCGCGCCGCCGCGCAGGATGTCGATGCGGGTGCTTCGATCACGCCTGCCGCGGAATGGCTGCTCGACAACTATTACATTGTCGAGGAAGCGATCCAGGAAGTCCGCCGCGACTTCCCGAAGAAATTCTTCAAGCAATTGCCGACGACCAAGATCGGCAGCCAGGAAATCCCGCGCGTTCTCTCGCTGGCATGGCTTTATGTGGCGCACACCCACAGCAGCATCTCGCGCGAAACGCTGGCCGAGATGGTCGAGGGTTACCAGACCGACGAGCCGCTGGAGATCGGCGAACTCTGGGCGCTGCCATCGTTTATCCGCTTCGTTCTCATTGAGAACCTGCGTCGTATCGCCAGCCGAGTTGATCGCTCGCGCAACATGCGCCGCCGCGCCAACGATGCCGCCGACGAGATCATCCGTCTCAACGACGAGACTGCCGGTGGCGAGCTCCTGAAGAGCCTCGAAGGCCTTACCGACGACAACACGTTCACAAGCCAATTCCTCTATCGCCTGCGCAATGCCTCGCAGAATTCCGGCTTTGCCATCGAATGGCTCGAAAAGCGGCTGGTCGCGTCCGGCAAGGCTGTCGAAACCGTGATGCAGGCGGAACAGAGCCGCTTGTCGTCCGGCAACGTGACGATGGGCAACATCATCAAGAGCCTGCGCCTGATCGACGATACGGAGTGGAGCGTCTGGTTCGAAGAGGTCTCGCAGATCGACAAGATCTTCCGCGAGCATACGGATTACGAAGCGCTCGATTTCGGCTCGCGCAATGCTTTCCGCAGCCGCATCGAAAAGATCGCCCGCGTTTCCAAGCGCAGCGAAGCCGAGGTGACCCAGGCTGCCGTTGATCTTGCGATCGCGGCTAGGGCGCAAAATCCGGACGAGCGCGAAACCAATATCGGCGCCTTCATCGTCGGGCGCCGCCGCAAGGAGCTGGAGACGGCCGTCGGCTACCAGCCGCCGCTTCTGCAGCGGGCTGTGCGCGCCTACCGCAAGCTCGGCTGGTTCGCCATCGGCGGCCCAGTCATGCTTCTCACCTTTCTGGCGCTCGCCGTTACCGGCTATTTCCTCGTGGCGGCTGCCATTCCGCTGGTGGTCGTCTTCTTCCTGCTTCTGATGTTCGCGCTGCCCGCGTCGGAAGGCGCGACCGGTCTGTTCAATACGGTCGTGACCTATTTCGTCAAACCGGCCCGGCTTGTCGGATACGAATACAAGGAAGGCATTCCCGAGGAGGCGCGCACGCTGGTCGTGGTGCCCTGCCTGATCGCCGACCGGGATACGGTCGATGAACTCGTCCGCAATCTCGAAGTCCATTATCTGGCCAACCCCAAGGGCGAGATCTATTTTGCCCTCCTCAGCGACTGGCGCGATGCCAAGTTCGAGGAACAGGAAGCTGATCTTGAAATCCTCGAATATGCCAAGCGCGAGATTGCAGCGCTGAACACCCGCTACATGGAAGAGGCGGGGACGCGCTTTTACCTCCTGCACCGCCGCCGCCTGTTCAACCCGAACGAAGGCGCCTGGATGGGTTGGGAGCGCAAGCGTGGCAAGCTGCACGAACTCAATCTTCTGCTCCGCGGCGATCGTGACACGACCTATCTCCAGGGCGCCAACATGGTGCCGGAGAATGTCCAGTATGTCATGACGCTCGATGCCGACACCCGCCTGATCCGCGATGCGGTGACCAAGCTGGTCGGCAAAATGCATCACCCGATCAACCGTCCCGTCATCGATCCTGATACGCACCAGGTCGTGCGCGGCTACGGTCTGATGCAGCCGCGCGTGACGCCGTCATTGACGACCGGCAAGGAAGCCTCTGTCTTCCAGCGCGTGTTTTCGGTCGGCCGCGGTCTCGATCCCTATGTCTTTGCGGTCTCTGATGTCTATCAGGACCTGACGGCCGAAGGCTCGTTTACCGGCAAGGGCCTCTATCACGTCGACGCGTTCGAGACGTCCCTCAAGGGCCGTGTCGAAGAAAACGCCGTTCTCTCGCACGACCTTCTCGAAGGCTCGTTCTCGCGCTGCGCGCTGATCACCGATGTCGAGCTGGTCGAGGATTTCCCGGTTCGCTACGAGGTCGAGGTCTCGCGTCAGCATCGCTGGGCGCGTGGCGACTGGCAGCTCCTGCCTTATATCCTCGAAGCCAAACGGGGCGTCAGCGCTCTTGGCCGCTGGAAGATGCTCGATAACCTGCGCCGGTCGCTGACCCCGATCGCATGGTTCTTCGCCTCCATCCTCGGCTGGTACTTCATGGATCCGCTCGGTGCGCTGATCTGGCAAATTCTGCTGATCTTCTCGCTGTTCGTGGCGCCCACCATCTCGCTTCTCACCAACCTTCTGCCGCGCTCCAGCGACAATGTCACGAGCGCCCATTTCTATTCGGTCTGGTCGGATGTGCGCTCCACCAATGCGCAGGTGGCGCTCCGGATCGTGTTCATCGCCGATTCCGCTTGCATCATGACCGATGCGATCGCCCGTTCGCTCTATCGCCTGCTCGTCAGCCGCAAGCTGATGCTGGAATGGAAGACCGCGGCCTCGATCCAGTCGGGCGCCCAGGGCAGCCCTACCGATTACTACCGTGCCATGTGGCATGCGCCGGCGATTGCCGTTCTGTCGGTAATCCTTGCGGCACTTCCGGGCGACAACGCGTTCCTGGTCGGCATTCCGTTCGCCATCCTGTGGATCTTCTCGCCGCTCGTTGCCTGGTATGTCAGCCAGTCCGCTGAGACCGAAGACAAGCTGTTCGTACCGGAAAACGTCTCGATCGAGCTGCGCAAGATCGCGCGTCGGACCTGGCGCTATTTCGAAACCTTCGTCACGGCCGAGCAGAACTACCTGCCGCCTGACAACTACCAGGAAAAGCCAAATCCCTCGATCGCCAAGCGGACGTCACCGACCAATATCGGCGTCTATCTTCTGTCGATTGTCTCAGCACGGCATTTCGGCTGGATCTCGTTTACCGAAACGATCGAACGGATCGAGCAGACGCTTGCGACCGTCGAGCGTGCGGACAAGTTCCGCGGCCATATGTACAACTGGTATCACACCGATACCCTGAAGCCTCTGATGCCGCGCTATGTGTCGTCGGTCGACAGCGGCAATTTCGCGGGCCATCTGATCGCCATTTCGTCGGCCTGCCGTGTCTGGGCGGAAGCGCCTTCTGCGCATCTCCAGGGCAATCTCGATGGTCTCGGCGATGTCGTCGGCATTCTCGAAGAAACGCTGAAGTCGCTGCCGGACGATCGCAAGACCGTCCGTCCGCTGCGCCGCCGTCTTGAGGAGCGTATCATCGGCTTCTCAAACGCGCTCGCCGCCGTCAAGCGCGAGCACGAGTTTGCCTCGATCCGCATCATCAACCTGTCGGTGCTTGCCCGCGACATCCAGAAGCTGTCGCACAATCTCGATCATGAGGTGCGTTCCGCGCAGAGCGAGGAAGTGACCAAGTGGGCAGCGTCGCTGGTTGCCGTCTGCGAAGCGCATATCGGCGACAGCACGTTCGACAACGGCAATATCGAGGAACTGCGCGACCGTCTCGCCGTGTTGCGTGACCGTGCCCGCAAGATCGCCTTCGGAATGGACTTCAAGTTCCTGTTCCGCAAGGACCGCCGCCTTCTGTCGATCGGCTACCGGGTCGAAAGCAACGAGGTCGACGAGGCCTGCTACGACCTTCTCGCGTCCGAAGCGCGTCTCACCAGCCTGTTCGGGATTGCCAAGGGTGATCTGCCCACGGAACACTGGTACAAGCTTGGCCGTCACGTCGTGCCGATCGGCGCGCGCGGTGCGCTCGTCTCTTGGTCGGGTTCGATGTTCGAATACCTGATGCCGCCGCTCGTCATGCAGGAGCGTCAGGGTGGTATCCTCAACCAGACCAACAACCTGATCGTCAAGGAACAGATGAACCACGGCCGCCGTCTCGGCACGCCATGGGGCATTTCGGAAGCCGCGTTCAACGCGCTCGATCATCAGATGCACTATCAGTACACCAACTTCGGTGTGCCGACGCTGGGTCTGAAGCGCGGTCTCGGCCAGAATGCCGTTATCGCACCCTATGCCTCGATACTCGCCAGCCAGTACGATCCGATCGCGGCCGTCGAAAACCTCAACGAGTTGCGCAAGCTTGGCGCACTCGGCATCTACGGCTTCCACGATGCGGTCGACTTCACGCCGACCCGTGTGCCGGAAGGCAAGCGCTGTGCGGTCGTCTACAACTACTATGCCCACCACCATGGCATGTCGATTGCAGCCGTTGCCAACGTCGTCATGAACGGCCTGCTGCGCGAACTCTTCCATGCCGATCCTGTAATCGAGGCGGCGGAACTGCTGCTTCAGGAAAAGGCACCGCGCGACATTCCAGTGATGAGCGCCAAGCACGAGGAAAAGCCAGGTACCGGCGGCGGCGAACTGCTGCGTCCGGAAATCCGCACGGTCACCAACCCGGCCACCAAGGACCGCGAACTGGTTCTGCTCTCCAACGGCCATTACTCGCTGATGCTGACGGCGACCGGTTCCGGCTATTCGCGCTGGAACAACCTGTCGGTTTCCCGCTGGAAGGCGGATCCGACCGAAGACCGCTGGGGCCAGTTCATCTTCCTGCGCGACACGACATCCGGCGAATGGTGGTCCACCACCGCCGAGCCGCGCCGCGCCGAAGGCGAACAGACCAAAACGGTGTTCGGTGACGAAAAGGCCGAATTCCACAAGACGGTCGGCGAACTGACCAGCACGGTCGAAGTCATCGTCGGTACCGAACACGATGCCGAAGGGCGTCGCGTGACGTTGCTCAACATGGGCGACGAGGACCGCTTCATCGAAGTGACCTCCTACATGGAGCCGGTGATTGCCGGCGACGATGGCGATAGCGGCCATCCCGTGTTCTCGCGCATGTTCATCCGCACCGAGATCGGCAAGCGTGGCGATGTCATCCGCGCATGGCGCAACAAGCGCGATCCGAGCGATCCCGACATGATCGTCGCACATCTTGCCGCCGACAATGCCGGCTCTTCGCGCCCGACCGAATACGAAACCGACCGTCGCAAGTTCCTCGGCCGTGGCCGCACGCTGTCGGAAGCTGCCGCTTTCGATCCGGGTGCGTCGCTGTCCAACACCGACGGTTTCACGCTCGATCCTATCCTGTCGCTGCGCCGCACGGTTCGTGTGCCCGCCGGCAAGAAGGTCAGCGTTATCTTCTGGACGATCGCTGCGCCCCGGCGCGAGGATCTCGACAAGGCGATCGAACATTATCGTCATGCCGAAACCTTCCAGAACGAACTGACCCAGGCCTGGACCCGCACGCAGGTGCAGATGCGCCATCTCGGCGTTACCTCGCAGGATGCAGCGGCCTTCCAGCATCTCGCCCGCTATCTGGTCTATCCGGACATGCAGCTCAGGGTCGATCAGCCGACATTGAAGGCCGGCATGCAGGCACAGTCGGGCCTCTGGCCGTCGGCGGTGTCCGGCGACCTGCCGATCTTCACGCTGCGCATCAATGACGAAAACGATATTTCGGTCGCCAAGGAAGCGATCCTTGGCCAGCAATATCTGCGTTCGCGCGGCGTCGTGTCCGATCTCGTCATCTTCAACGAGCGGGCCGCAGACGGTGCGCAGGATGTGCAGACGTCGATCGAACACATGTCTGCCCGCATGGGCCAAGAAGGTGGACGCCAGCACGTCTTCACGCTGCGCCGCGACCTGATCGAAGGCGCCGGTGCCGATGGCCTGATCGCCGCGTCTCGCGTCGTTCTCCATGCCCGCAACGGCCGCATCAGCGACCAGTTGAACCGGACCAGCACGATCTTCGCCCCGCCGAAGGATCAGGAGATCGAGGTCGATCGCCGACCGCTGCTGAACGGCGAGATCTATGCGGCTCCCGTCGAGACCAGCGAAGGTCCGGCCGGCGTCGAATTCTGGAACGGGTTTGGCGGCTTCTCCGCTGATGGCAGCGAATATGTCGTGCGCCTCAACGGTGGTCAGTCGACGCCGCATCCGTGGATCAACGTCATCTCCAACGACAATTTCGGTTTCCACGTTTCCGCGGAAGGCGCAGGCTTTACCTGGGCGCAGAACTCGCGCGACTACCAGATGACGCCGTGGACCAACGATCTCGTCATCAACCGTCCCGGTGAAGGCTTCTACGTGGCCGATATCGACAAGGGCACCGTGGTCACGCCGTTCGCTGCTCTGTCGCGTCGTCCAGAAACCGTGTTCGAAACCCGTCACGGCCTCGGCTATTCGGTGTTCTCGACCGAGGAAGATGGCGTCAAGTTGTCGCTGACCCAGACGGTGGACCGCAACCGGTCCGCGAAGCTTTCGCATATGAAGCTTCGCAACACCGGTTCGGAAACGAAGAAGCTGCGCATCTACGGCTATGTCGAATGGCTGCTGGGCACCAATCCTGCCAAGACCTCGCCATTCATCCTGTCCAGCCGTGACGAGGCGACGGGCACGCTGTTTGCGACCAACCCGTTCAGCATCAACTTCTCGCGCTTTGCCTTCCTCGGCATGCACGAGACACCGTCGGGCTTCACGGCAAGCCGTCGGGAGTTTGTCGGCAAATTCGGTTCGGTGCAGTTGCCGGCAGCGGTTGTTTCCGGTTCAAGCCTCAGCGGCTCGCTCGATCTCGACGGCGACCCGTGCGGAGCACTTGCCTACGACGTCGAACTGGCGCCGGGTGAAGAAACCGAAGTCACCTTCTTCCTTGGCGATGCTGCCACGAAGCAGGAGGCGGAAAGCCTTGCACTGGCACTTCGCGGCGACCGGTTCGAGGATATCCTTGCGGGGAACCGTAGCTTCTGGAGCGGTTTCACCGGCCGCCTGAAGATCTCGACGCCGGACAAGTCGCTCGACAACATGGTCAATCACTGGCTGCCCTATCAGGCACTCGGTTGCCGCATCATGGCCCGTACCGCCTTCTACCAGGCATCGGGTGCCTTCGGCTTCCGCGACCAGTTGCAGGATACGCTCGCGTTCCTGCTGCATGAGCCGTCGCTTGCCCGCAAGCAGATCCTCAATGCGGCGTCGCGGCAGTTCCGCGAAGGCGATGTCATGCACTGGTGGCTTCCCAACACCGGCGCCGGCGTTCGCACGACGATCTCCGACGACGTGGTGTGGCTTGCCTACGCGATCCACCAGTATGTCTCGGTGACCGGCGATCTGTCGATGCTCGATGAGAAGCTGCCGTTCCTCACCGGACCGATGCTGGAAAAGAACAAGCACGACGCCTTTATCCAGCCGGAGATCTCCAACGAGGTCGCCGATCTCTACGAACACGCAGCACGCGCGCTCGATCTCGCGGTTGAGCGGACCGGAGACCTGGATCTTCCGCTCATTCTCGGTGGCGACTGGAACGACGGGATGAACCGTGTCGGCATTGCCTGTCGTGGTCAGAGCGTCTGGCTCGGTTGGTTCCTGGCGGCTGCGCTTCGAAACTTCCTGCCCTATGCGGAAGCCCGCAAGGATCGTTCGCGTGCCGATCGTTGGAGCAAGCATATCGATACGCTGAAGGCTGCGCTGGAATCGGATGGCTGGGACGGTGCGTATTACCGCCGCGGTTATTTCGACGACGGTTCTCCGCTCGGCTCGGCCAAGAGCGACGAATGCCGCATCGATTCGCTCGGCCAGTCCTGGAGTGTGCTGTCTGGCGAAGGCAGGCCGGATCGTTCCGAGCAGGCTATGAACGCGGTCATGGACAAGCTCGTGGACGAGGATGCGGGTATCATCCGCCTCTTCACCCCGCCTTTCCAGGACACGCGCAGGGATCCGGGCTACATCAAGGCCTACCCACCCGGTGTGCGTGAAAACGGTGGCCAGTATACCCATGGTGCAATCTGGGTCGTGCTCGCGCTCGCCCGGCTGAAGCGCGGCGACGATGCCTGGAAGTGCTTCCAGATGCTCAACCCGATCAACCATGCGCTTGACCGGAATGCCGCCGAAACCTACCGCGTCGAACCGTACGTGGTTGCAGCCGACGTCTACGGTGCCGGCGACTATCAGAGCCGCGGCGGCTGGACCTGGTATACGGGTTCCGCCGGCTGGCTCTACCGCGCCGCGGTCGAAGGCATTCTCGGCATTCGTCGTGCCGGCGACACGCTGTATGTCGATCCGGTCCTGCCAAGCGGCTGGGATGGCTTTACCGCCGAACTTACCCTCGATGGCGTCACCCACGAGATTGTGGTCAAGGACGGCAAGGCGTCGATCGGTGGCGTCGCTGTCGATCCGGTCAACGGCTTGAACCTTGCTGCGCCAGCGACCAGCGCATTGCCGGCTCCGCCCGCAGAAAGCTGATCCCACCGGACGTCGAACGTCCTGATGGTATCCCAAACAGAAACCCCGCTTCCAGCAATGGCAGCGGGGTTTTTTGTTGGTTTGTGCCCGGTGAGGAGAAGTGTCGGCCGATCCGGGGGAGGGGCGATGTCCTGCTCTGATGTCCACGTATCGTGCCAGCCGATCGGGATGCCGCTCACAATGCGCGGCATGGATCCCGGCAGGAACAGGTCGGGACCCAACCCGCGCGCCGCTCACGCGCTTTGTATGGCAAGCACTTGCAAAGCCGCGTAGGCAGAAGCTCACGCGAAAAAGCGGTGCTCCCGCATTACCTCACAAAAAACCCCCGCCTCCATTTCTGGAGGCGAGGAGTCTGATGTTCGATCGGTATAAGTGGTCGAGAGCTTAGGCGTGCTCGGCGGGTACCGGGAGCTTGTGGCCTTCCTCGTCCTCGTCGATGACGATGCCGCTGGCGGTGAGGAGCGACGTAAAGCGGCCGCCGCTGCGGCTCAGCTGGTCGTAGGTGCCCATTTCGGCAATCCGCCCACCCTCGAGGAAGATGACCTTGTTGGCGTCGCGGATGGTGGAGAGCCGGTGCGCGATGATGAACGTGGTGCGGTTCTGACGCAGCTTGTCGATCGCCGCCTTCACGCGCTGTTCCGTCTCCACATCAAGCGCCGAGGTTGCTTCGTCGAGAACGAGGATCGGTGCGTTTTTGAGGATCGCACGGGCGATGGCAATACGCTGGCGCTCTCCGCCCGACAGGCGGTTGCCACGCTCGCCGACCGTCGTGTCGTAGCCATTGAGACGCGTTTCGATGAATTCGGCCGCAGCGGCCGCTTCTGCCGCCCGGACGATGTCTTCCCGCGTTGCACCTTCTCGTCCCAGCTGGATGTTGTCGCTGATCGAGCGGTTGAGCAGGCCCGCGTCTTGGAACACGGTCGCGATGGAATGGCGCAGTGACTTGCGAGTGATGGTGCCGATATCGACGCCGTCGATCAGAATCTTGCCCTGCTGCGGATCATAGACCCGCTGGAGGAGATTGATCAGCGTCGTCTTGCCGGCACCGGTCGGGCCGACGATCGCAATCGTTTCCCCCGCTTGCGCGATGAACGATACGTCGTGAACGCCCTGGCTCGTGTTGGAGAAGCCGAAGGAGACGTCGCGGAACTCCACTTCGCCCCGGACCGTATCTCCCAGATCGCGTGCATCCGTCGGTTCGGCGCGCTCCTCGACGGAATCTTCCAGAACGAAGAAATCCTCGAGCTTGGCGCGGGCTTCGAAAATCTGGGTTGCGAACTGGCGCAGAAGATCGAGGCGGCCGATCAAAAGGTTGGCGAAGCCGATAAAGGCGACGACGTCACCAACGCGGATCTTGCCCTGTTGCACCAGCATAGTGCCGATCACAAGGATCACGCCCATCGAGACGGTCGATGCCGTGCGGTTAAGGCCGCCGGCCAAAGCCCACCAGTCCAGCACCGGATACTGCGCCTTCAGCAGATCCTTGGTGTAGTTCTTGAGGGCCGAAGTTTCGGCTTCGATGCGGTTGTAGCTGTGAATCACAGAGACGTTGCTGATCGAATCGCTGACATGGCTGAAAACCTGGTGGTAATGGGTTTCGACCGCGGCCTGGCCTTCCTTCGTGCGCTTCATCACGGCAACGCCGATGATCCAGTAGAAGATGCTCAGAATGAGAAGCACGATGCTGAGGCGCCAATCCATCGAGATGGCGGTCGGGATCAGCAGCAGGATTGCAACGGCGGTCGCGAGATGCGTTCGCATGAATTCCAGCCACAGACCGAACAGGCTTTCGGAGGCACGCAGCAGCGTATGTAGCGCGTTCGACGTGCCGCGCTGGTGGTGCCAGGACAGCGGCATTGAAATGATGCGTCCGAAGGCTTCCGTCAGCAGCGAAGCGCGGCGCCCGTGGGCCAGACGGTCGGCCTCGCGTGCAACGAGCACGAATGCGACGGTGTTAAAGACCCCGAAGCCTGCCCACAGAAGCAGAACGTTGGTGACGTCACTCTTGGAGGAGATCGCGTCGATGATTCGACCGAACAGAATCGGTTCGGCAATCGTGATGATGGCCAGAATAATGTTGGCGACGACGACCGCGGCGACCCGCCAGCGGTTCTTCGTCAGATATTGCAAAGCTCGGGCGTAAACTTGGAAGAGCGTCAACGGGCGCAACTCCTATTGAAGTGCAGGCATGAAACGATTGGCAGCATAGTTATGGCAAGGACAGGGCGAATCCGAGACGAACCTAGCCGGTGAACTTCTTTTCCGAAAATAATCCAGTGAGAGCAAGGGTTCGCCCGTAGTTAGGTTACCGATGCGGTATGCTGATGCCGATCCTGATCGCTGCGTCAATCACAAGATTTCGGCATGTACGTGGTATAAATGATAACTATGTTAAGCGGGCGGTCGGGTTCTATGCCGGCGTCGGTGTTTTATAAGAATAAAGCCGATCGTCGGGGAGACGGTCTGGGGGCGAATTTGAGCATCCAATTTGTTGTGCAGTTGCTTGTATTGGTTGAAGAGGCACGAACGACGAAGGAAGTGGCGAACAATCTTGCGTCACTCCTCAAAACCTACGGTTTCGAATTCTATGCAATCGTCCTGAGAAAAGGGCAAACGGATCCCGAGGGAATGACCTTGATCTCCCGCTGGCCGGACAGCTGGGTCGAGGTCTATCGCGCGCGCAAATATACCGTCATCGACCCTGTCATGCGGATGCTGAATGCGGCCCATCGCCCGTTCCGCTGGCGCGATTCGATCCTTGCCCTGAAGTCCGATCCGCATCGTTCGCGGATGGACCGGATGATGCAGGAAGCGGGCCGCCATGGTCTCGACGACGGCTACGTGTTTCCGATCCATGGACGCAACGGATTTCTCGGCAACATGATCATCGGCGGCAAACCGATCGATCTATCGCCGACCGAGATCTCACTGTTCGACACGGCCGCCAAGCGCATTTTCTGGAGACTGCTGGAGATCGCCGGCGACGCGACGGCGCTCGAGGCCTCGGCCAGACTGGATACCCAACTCACCCGTCGCGAGATGGAAGTCATGGCGCTCCTTGCCGACGGCATGACATCGCACGAGATCGCACGTTCGCTCGACATCTCCAACCACACGGTCGACTGGTATATCAACGGCCTCCAGGAAAAGCTGAAAGCGAAGAACCGACAGCATGTGGTGGCCATGGCATTTCGCCATGGACTGGTGACCTGAAGCGTAAGTGACGCCGGCTATCGACCAAATAGCCCTTGCCTAATGCGGGAGATGTTGATCTCTTGCGGTGCACCATTCGAGGCACCTGGGGAGGCTTGTCTTGCCGATATCGAAAATTCTCGTCGCCAATCGCTCCGAAATCGCCATCCGCGTCTTTCGTGCTGCCAATGAGCTCGGCATCAAGACGGTGGCGATCTGGGCGGAAGAAGACAAGCTCTCGCTGCACCGGTTCAAGGCGGACGAAAGCTATCAGGTCGGTCGCGGTCCGCATCTCGAAAAAGACCTCGGCCCGATCGAGAGCTACCTGTCGATCCCGGAAGTGATCCGGGTTGCCAAGCTCTCGGGCGCCGATGCGATCCATCCAGGTTACGGCCTTCTGTCGGAAAGCCCTGAATTCGTCGATGCCTGCGACGAGGCCGGCATCATCTTCATCGGCCCGCGTCCAGATACGATGCGCCAGCTCGGCAACAAGGTTGCGGCGCGCAATCTTGCGATTTCGGTCGGCGTGCCGGTGGTACCCGCAACCGAACCACTGCCTGACGACATGGATGTCGTGGCGAAGATGGCCGAGGAGATCGGTTATCCGGTCATGCTCAAGGCGTCCTGGGGCGGCGGCGGTCGCGGCATGCGTGCCATCCGCGATCCGAAGGACCTCGCCAGGGAAGTCGTCGAGGCCAAGCGCGAAGCAAAAGCGGCCTTCGGCAAGGACGAGGTCTATCTCGAAAAGCTGGTCGAGCGGGCCCGCCATGTGGAAAGCCAGATCCTTGGCGATACCCATGGCAACGTCGTGCATCTGTTCGAGCGTGACTGCTCGATCCAGCGGCGCAACCAGAAGGTCGTGGAACGCGCCCCGGCGCCTTATCTTTCCGAGGAGCAGCGGGCCGAACTCGCTGCCTATTCGCTGAAGATCGCTGGCGCCACCAATTATGTCGGCGCCGGCACGGTCGAATATCTGATGGATAGCGATACCGGCAAATTCTACTTCATCGAGGTCAATCCGCGCATCCAGGTGGAGCACACGGTGACCGAAGTCGTCACCGGCATCGATATCGTCAAGGCGCAGATCCACATCCTCGACGGCTTTGCCATCGGCACCCCGGAATCGGGCGTCCCGGCGCAGGAGAACATCTGGCTGAACGGCCATGCGCTGCAGTGCCGCATCACCACCGAGGACCCCGAGCACAATTTTATTCCGGACTACGGCCGAATCACCGCCTATCGCTCGGCGTCGGGTTTCGGCATCCGTCTCGATGGCGGCACATCCTATTCGGGCGCGATCATCACCCGTTTCTACGATCCGCTGCTCGTCAAGGTCACCGCCTGGGCGCCGCAGCCGCTGGAAGCGATCGCCCGCATGGACCGGGCGCTGCGCGAGTTCCGCATCCGCGGCGTCGCGACGAACCTTACCTTCCTCGAAGCGATCATCACCCACCCGAAATTCCGCGACAATTCCTATACGACGCGGTTTATCGACACGACGCCCGAACTGTTCGAACAGGTCAAGCGCGCCGACCGCGCCACCAAGCTTCTGACCTATCTGGCCGATGTCACCGTCAACGGCCATCCGGAAACCAAGGGTCGTCCGACCCCGTCGGAAAAGGCTGCGAAGCCCGTTCTGCCGTACATCAACGGCGATATTCCCGCTGGTACCAAGCAGAAGCTGGATGAACTCGGCCCGAAGAAATTCGCCGAGTGGATGCGGGGCGAAAGCCGGGCGCTGATCACCGACACGACGATGCGCGACGGCCACCAGTCGCTGCTCGCTACCCGCATGCGGACCTATGACATCGCCCGCGTGGCCGGGGTCTATGCACGCGCGCTGCCGAACCTGTTCTCGCTGGAATGCTGGGGTGGTGCCACCTTCGACGTGTCGATGCGGTTCCTGACCGAGGACCCGTGGGAACGGCTGGCGTTGATCCGCGAGGCGGCGCCCAACATCCTCCTGCAGATGCTGCTGCGCGGCGCAAACGGCGTCGGCTACAAGAACTATCCCGACAATGTCGTGAAATACTTCGTCCAACAGGCCGCCAAGGGCGGCATCGATGTCTTCCGCGTGTTCGATTGCCTGAACTGGGTCGACAACATGCGCGTCTCGATGGATGCGGTGAACGAGGAGAACCGGCTCTGCGAAGCCGCGATCTGCTATACCGGCGATCTCTTGAATTCGGCGCGCCCGAAATACGATCTCAAATATTACGTCGCACTGGCGGAAGAACTCGAAAAGGCCGGCGCTCATATCATCGCGCTGAAGGATATGGCGGGCCTGCTGAAACCCGCGGCTGCCCGCGTCCTTTTCAAGGCACTACGCGAAGCGACCTCGCTGCCGATCCACTTCCACACGCATGACACGTCGGGCATCTCGGCTGCGACCGTGCTTGCGGCTGTCGATGCCGGCGTCGACGTCGTCGATGCGGCGATGGATGCGCTGTCGGGCAACACGTCGCAGCCCTGCCTCGGTTCGATCGTCGAAGCGCTGTCGCGAACAGACCGCGATACCGGGCTTGATCCGGAATGGATCCGCAAGATCTCGTTCTACTGGGAAGCGGTGCGCGGCCAGTATGCGGCGTTCGAGAGCGATCTCAAGGGTCCGGCCTCGGAAGTCTACCTGCATGAAATGCCGGGTGGCCAGTTTACCAACCTCAAGGAACAGGCCCGTTCGCTCGGTCTCGAGAGCAAGTGGCACAAGGTCGCGCAGACCTATGCCGATGTGAACCGGATGTTCGGCGATATCGTCAAGGTCACGCCGTCGTCCAAGGTGGTGGGCGACATGGCGCTGATGATGGTCAGCCAGGATCTGAACGTGGCCGACGTTGAAAACCCGGCCAAGGACATCGCCTTCCCGGATTCGGTCGTGTCGATGCTGAAGGGCGATCTCGGCCAGCCTCCGGGCGGATGGCCGCAGGCGCTCCAGAAAAAAGCGCTGAAGGGCGATCAGCCCTATACGGACGTTCCCGGTTCGCTGCTGGCGCCGGCTGATCTCGATGCCGAGCGCAAGACGATCGAGGACAAGCTGGAGCGCAAGGTCGACGACTTCGAGTTCGCCTCGTATCTGATGTACCCGAAAGTGTTCACCGACTTCGCCCTGGCGTCGGAGACCTACGGTCCGGTCTCCGTGTTGCCGACGCATGCCTATTTCTACGGGATCGCGGATGGCGAAGAGCTGTTTGCCGATATCGAACGCGGCAAGACGCTTGTTATCGTCAACCAGGCGACGAGTGCGCCGGATGCGCAGGGCATGGTCACCGCCTTTTTCGAACTGAACGGCCAGCCGCGCCGCATCAAGGTGCCGGACCGGGCCCATGGCGGAAGCGGTTCGGCTGTGCGGGCCAAAGCGGATATCGCCAATCCCCTGCATTTGGGCGCGCCGATGCCGGGCGTGATTTCCCGCGTCTTCGTGGCGGCGGGTCAGGCGGTCAAGGCCGGCGACGTGCTGGTGTCCATCGAAGCGATGAAGATGGAAACCGCGCTGCACGCCGAAAAAGACGGCACGCTTGCCGAAGTGCTGGTCAAGGCCGGCGACCAGATCGACGCCAAGGATCTGCTCGTCGTCTACGGGGCCTGACGGGTCAAACTGTTGACGGCTCAGGCGCCCGCCGGTCCGTCCGATCCGTCCGCAGGTTGAGCGAGGCGATAGCGCCTCGCCGCCAGCCGCTCGCTGGCGACGATCAGCAGTCCGGCGCAGAAGATCAGTGCGGCACCGGCGGCGACATTGCTTGCGGGAATGTCCTGCCAGATGGCGTAGCCCAGCACGAACGCCCATATCAGCGAGGAATATTCGAACGGGGCAAGCACCGAGACCGGCGCCCGTCGCATCGCCTCGAACAGCGTCGCCTGGGCGGTGCCGCCGAGAATGCCGACGAGCGCCAGAAGCGCACCGCTTTTCAGATCGACCGGCTGCCATGTCAGCACGGCCATGACGAAGGTCATCACCACGAAGAAGAAGTTGGTGAGCGTCATCTGGACAAGGGTCTTCTCGTTCATCGCCGTCTTGCGCAAGAGAACGCTGCCGATGGCCCATAGGATTGCCGCGAGGAGCGCGAGACCGACCGGGAGCGAAAGTGTCAACCCGGCCGGATTTGCGGCAATCACCACGCCGACGAAGCCGAGGATGATCGCCACCCAGCGGACCGCGGGCACCTTTTCGCGCAGAACCGGAATAGCAAGCAGGGTGGCGACGATCGGATTGGCGTAATAGATCGTCGTCAGTTCGGCCAATTGCAGGGACTTGGCTGCGGTGTAGAAAGAAACCCATGCGGCGAGAAGGATAACGCTGCGCACCATCATCGGCCGCACGATCGGCGAGCGGACAACGCGCGGGATGAAACCGCGTCCCCCGATGACGAGGCAGGCGATCAGAACCGTCAGGCTTCGGAAGAAAATGATCTGCCAGACGCCGACATCGACCACCAGCAGCTTGATCACCGCATCATGAAGCGTGAACACGAAGTAGGAGGTACTGACGAGAAGAATGCCGCTGCCGATGCTGGATTTCAAGAAAGTCACACGCCGGATACCGACGCCTCATATCATTGCATATCCGAATGCTTAAGGCGTTCTGCAGCGATTGCAATCAGCTTCGTCGCGCTCCATCCGTCGTTGCTAAGGGGTGACAAGCGTGAACCGGAGACATAAATCGTGAAACTCATGCTGAGCGCGGAAGATTGCAATCTAAATCGATTTAATTAAATCTCAGCGCCTGGAGGAAGCAACCTGATGAACGATTTGTCTTCGCCGGCGGAAGCCAAGACCCGACGTGCGTTCATCACACCGCAGCGGATCGGCGTATCGCTGCTGTTTCTGATGAACGGCTTCATGATCGGTGCCTGGGCGCCAAAGATCCCGGAATTTGCGGCACGTCTGGCGCTCAGCGAAAAGTCGCTCGGCGTGATGATCCTGATCTTCGGGCTAGGCTCCATCGTGATGATGCCGATCGCCGGCAGCCAGATCGCGAGGTTCGGCTCCAGCATCGTCTCAAAGGTCACCGCAGTCCTTTTGACGCCGACGCTTCTTCTCCTGTCGCTGATCGGCAGCGTCTGGAGCGGAGCGGTTGCGTTGTTTCTGTTCGGCGGCCTGATCGGCGCGATGGATGTGGCAATGAATGCCAATGCCGTTGCGACTGAGAAAGGCATGCGCCGCGCGATCATGTCATCCTGCCACGCGTTCTGGAGCCTCGGCGGCCTGCTCGGCGCCTCGACCGGTGGCTTTCTTCTTGAACGGATCGGCGTTCTTCCGCATGCGCTTTTCGTAACCGTCGTCGCCGCCGTCATGATCGCCGTCGCCTGGAAAATGGTGCTTCAGGATGCGCCGCATCCGGAGGAGAGGGCGGCCGGTGCCGGACGCCGCCTGCCGTCGTCACCGCTTCCCTGGCTGCTCGGAATCATGGCGCTGTTCTGCATGATCCCCGAGGGATCCATTCTTGATTGGGGCGCTCTCTACATGCGCAACGAGCTTTCGGCGTCGCTGACACTGTCCGGCTTTGCGTTTGCGGCTTTCTCGTTCACGATGGCGGCAATGCGTTTTGCAGGCGATCTCATCCGCGACCGGTTCGGTGCCGTCAATACGCTTCGGGTCTGCGGCGTCATCGCCATGCTGGGCATGCTGACGATCGGTTTTGCGACCAGTTCGACGATGGCCATTGCAGGCTTTGCTCTCGCCGGCATCGGCATTTCCAACATCGTGCCGATCCTGTTTTCCGCGGCCGGCAATCTGCCGGGCATGGCAGCGGGCGTCAGTTTGTCCGTGGTCACCACGATGGGCTATTCCGGAATTCTCGTTGCACCGTCGGCGATCGGCTTTATCGCGGAGCATACGGGACTTGGCAGCATTTTCGCGGGATTGTCGGTGCTGATCCTGGTGACGCTGCTTCTCTCAAGCCTTGCCCGGCACGCGGACGGCGCGCATCACTAACCCAACTATTCATGGCCGCTGGTTGACAAGCCGGCGGTCATACGCCACCTGAAAGACGGTTTATGCCCCCAGTTAGCCCCAGGGCAAAGGCAACGAGACGATCCCATGAACGCACCGATTGACTATAATCCGAAGCCCCGCCGCGCCACGGTTGCCGTCGATGTCGGCGGTGTGATCGTCGGTGGTGGTGCGCCTGTCGTCGTCCAGTCGATGACCAATACGGATACGGCTGATGTGGATGCGACCGTCGCCCAAGTCGCCGCGCTCTACAAGGCAGGCTCCGAGATTGTCCGCATCACCGTCGATCGCGACGAGAGCGCTGCCGCCGTGCCGAAGGTGCGCGAGCGTCTGCTGCGCCTCGGCCTCGACGTGCCGCTGATCGGCGATTTTCATTATATCGGCCACAAGCTTCTGGCCGATCATCCGGCCTGCGCCGAAGCGCTGGCAAAATACCGCATCAACCCGGGCAATGTCGGGTTCAAGGACAAGAAGGACAAGCAGTTCGGCGACATCATCGAGATGGCGATCCGTTACGACAAGCCTGTCCGCATCGGCGTCAACTGGGGCTCGCTCGACCAGGATCTTTTGACGACGCTGATGGACCGCAATTCCGAAGCCGGTTCGCCGCTATCGGCCCGCCAGGTGATGCATGAGGCGATCGTCCAGTCGGCGCTGATTTCGGCCGAGCTTGCAGAAAACATCGGCCTGCCGCGCAACCGGATCATTCTCTCCGCAAAGGTCAGCCAGGTGCAGGATCTCATCGCCTGCTATTCGATGCTGGCCGAGCGCTCCAACCATGCGCTGCATCTTGGCCTCACCGAGGCGGGCATGGGCACCAAGGGCATCGTCGCCTCGTCGGCTGCCATGGGTTATGTCCTGCAGCACGGGATCGGCGATACGATCCGTGTCTCGCTGACGCCGGAACCGAACGGTGACCGCACCCGCGAAGTGCAGGTTGCGCAGGAAATCCTGCAGGTCATGGGGTTCCGCCAGTTCATTCCGGTGGTCGCCGCTTGTCCCGGTTGCGGGCGCACCACGTCGACGGTGTTCCAGGAGCTGGCTCAGAACATCCAGAACGATATCCGCAAGAACATGCCGATCTGGCGCGAAAAGTATCCGGGCGTCGAAGCCCTGAACGTCGCCGTCATGGGCTGCATCGTCAACGGCCCCGGCGAAAGCAAGCATGCCGATATCGGCATCTCGCTGCCCGGCACTGGCGAGACACCTGCCGCCCCGATCTTTATCGACGGTCAGAAGGCGATGACGCTGCGCGGCCCCAATATCGCTCAGGATTTCGAAAAGCTGGTGATCGATTACATCGAGAACCGCTTCGGCCAGAAAACCGCCGCCGAGTAAGCGTCATTCCCGGATAGGGATAATTCCTTATCCCGGCTGCCGCGGCCTCTCCTCGCTATTGCCGTATTTCATGGTAAATGAGGGGTACTACG
The DNA here is from genome assembly GCF_014842035.1 of Rhizobium sp. CFBP 8752. Classification (NCBI taxonomy): domain Bacteria; kingdom Pseudomonadati; phylum Pseudomonadota; class Alphaproteobacteria; order Hyphomicrobiales; family Rhizobiaceae; genus Rhizobium; species Rhizobium sp. CFBP 8752. The sequence continues at coordinate 87,345 of NZ_JACYUZ010000001.1, forward strand.
GACGACGGGGAAACTGATTCATATGTTGAAAAAAATTGCTATCGTCGCAGCTTGCGCGACGTATCTCTCTGCCTGCACGACGACCGATCCCTATACGGGTCAGCAGAAAATGTCGAACACGGCTGGTGGCGCTGCCATCGGTGCCGGTCTCGGCGCGGTCGGCGGTCTGTTGATCGGCGGCGGCAACAAGGGCCGCAATGCGCTGATCGGCGCTGCGATCGGCGGTCTCGCCGGTGGCGCCATCGGCAATTACATGGATCGCCAGGAAGCCGAACTGCGCCAGCAGCTGCAGGGAACCGGCGTATCGGTGACCCGCAACGGCGACCGCATCATTCTCAACATGCCGTCGAACATCACCTTCGCCACCGATCAGGACCAGGTGATCCCGCCGTTCTATGCCACGCTCGATTCGGTTGCGATCGTGCTCAACAAGTTCGGCAAGACCTATATCGACGTCAACGGTCACACGGATTCGACCGGCAGCCTGCAGCACAACCAGGCGCTTTCGGAACGCCGTGCCGTCTCGGTCGCCAACTATCTCGGTGGTCGCGGCGTCGATCAGCGCCGTGTGTCGACGATGGGCTATGGCCCGTCGCAGCCGGTTGCCTCCAACGCCTCGCCGGATGGTCGCGCCCAGAACCGCCGCGTCGAAGTCGCGATCGCGCCGATCGAGCAGGGCTGAGTTCGGTCAGATATCGACGAGCCGGTCAGATCCGGCTCGTCAGCAGTTTCACGCCGGCAATGCTGTAGAACACCGCCATGGTGCCTTCGATCCAGCGCCGGGCGGCCTTGTAGGCGCGAAGCGCGTGGCGGGTCGAAAACAGAACCGCATATCCGGTGAAGATGACCAGGCTTGAGGTCGAGCAGATGCCGACGATCAGCAGGATTGCCGAAGGCGGTGCATCCGCCGGCAGGCCGAGCGAGATGATCGCCAGCCAGCCGAAGATTGCCTTCGGATTGGTGACGTGGATGGCATAGCCGCGCAGCCAGAGTTGCCTTGCCGTATAGGACGTCCTGCTCTCGCTCGATGCGGTCTCGATATCCGGGGTCCGCGCCGAGCGGTATGCCTTCCAGGCGAGATAGATCAGATAGAGCCCGCCGAGAACCTTCATGATTTCGAGCGCGATCGCGTAGCTGCGCAGGACTGCGGCGAGCCCTAGTGCGGCAGCGCAGGCCCAGGTCAGCGAGCCGCAGAAGACGCCGAGCGCAAGAATCACTCCGTTGCGACGGCCATGCGAAATCGCCATCCCGATAATGGCGAAATTGGCAGGTCCGGGGCTGAGGACGGCGATGAGATAGGCGAGATAGGCTGGCCAGATATAGGGCAGGTAGGCGAATACATCCGGCATGCTTTACTCCTCGGGGTTGATCCGGGAGGCTTGCCGTTGTCCCGTCTCGTCAGTTCTGACGGCTGGCGATAAAGCGCGCCGTCTGCTGCAGAATAAATGCCTTTTCGCCGTAGGGCGCAAGCAGGTCGACGGCCTCTGCCGTCAGCGTATCGAGCTTCTCTTCCGCCCAGCCTGTGCCATGCATGGCAACCAGCGTGCCCTTGCCGCGGGCGGCATCCTTGCCGGTCGCCTTGCCCATGGTCTCGGCATCGGAGGTGATGTCGAGAAGATCGTCGGCGAGCTGAAAGGCAAGCCCGATGACCTGGCCGAATTTTCTGAGGCGCTGACGATGTTCCTGATCTGCGCCCGCGATGATCGCACCTGCCTCGCAGGCGAAACGGATCAGTGCGCCGGTCTTCATCGCCTGAAGCTTGGTAATCCCTGCCTCGTCCGGTGCTGATTTTTCCGCAGCCAGATCGAGCGCCTGGCCACCCACCATGCCGCCGGAACCGGCGGCGCGGGCAAGGGCCAGAACAAGTTCCGTCTTTGCCCGGTCCGGCAGGGCTGTTTCAGGCGCTGCGATGATGTCGAAGGCGTAGGTCAGCAGGCTGTCGCCGGCAAGGATCGCGGTCGCCTCGTCGAATGCCCTGTGGACCGTCGGCTGACCACGGCGAAGGTCGTCGTCGTCCATGGCCGGCAGGTCGTCGTGGATCAGCGAATAACAGTGGAGACATTCGAGAGCCGCGCCGACGCGCAGGGCAGCCAGTTCGTTGCCACCAAGAAGAAGCGCGCTTTCGCGCAGCAGGAACGGTCGCAGGCGCTTTCCGCCATTCAGCGAACCATGGCGCATCGCCGCCATCAGATGGGCCGGGCGCGTGACTTCGTCGGGCAACGTTTGATCCGAAAGAAGCGACACAAGCAGCGCCTCGGTGGCGACTGCGCTGTCTTTCAACCGGCTTTCGAATGCAGGATCGGTCGTGTTCATGCCGGGCTGTTTGGCATGAGGCGACGATACAGGCAATGTCGATTTACCAGCATTGCCGAAGTTTCAGCCGGTGGACTGGCCTTCGAAAGCGCCACCGGCTATGAAACTTTAAACGGGCGGGTAGAAGCACCTTGGATATCGCACCTGAACAGCATGCCGAAGAAGACGAACCCGTGAGGCCCGCACGACGGTTTCGCCTGCCTAACGCCACGTGGCTCCGGCGCGTCATCCTGTTCGTCATTGCGCTGGTGGTGCTGCCCTATCTTCTCATCCCGGTCTATGCGCTGCCATTCACGCGGCCGGTGTCCACCCTCATGCTGTCGGAACTGTTTCTTCTGCGCGGGTATGACCGCCAGTGGGTTAATATCGAGGACATCTCGCCCAATCTCGTGCGGGCCGTGATGATGTCGGAGGACGGCCAGTTCTGTTTCCACGGCGGCGTCGACTGGCGCCAGATGCGCGGCGTCGTGCAGGATGCACTGGACGGCGAGGCAACGCGTGGCGCGAGCACCATTCCGATGCAGACGGCCAAAAACTTGTTTTTATGGAACGGCCGCTCCTTCATCCGTAAAGGGCTGGAACTGCCGCTGGCGCTGGCTGAGGATTTCATTTGGCCGAAATGGCGGTTGATGGAAATCTATCTCAACGTCGCAGAATGGGGACCTGGTATCTACGGGGCTGAAGCGGCGGCGCAGTATCATTTCAAGGTGCCAGCCGCCAAGCTGAGTGCCCGTCAGGCCGCGTTGCTCGCCGTCGCACTTCCCAATCCGCATACGCGGGTCGCCAGCAAGCCCGGCCGCGGAATGCAGCGGCTGGCGGGTGTCGTGGAACGGCGCGCCCGCGCATCCAGCGATTACATCAAATGCATTTATGGGTGACGTCAAAACTAAGCGTTAAACGTCCCTCATGTCATCTGTCAGTATCGACGCTGGCGTAAGAGCGCGTCGAGCACGCTTTGTGAGTGCGTTTACGTAGAAAGTGGACCGCCGATGGATGCCAGACTGATTTCGCCCGATCTCCTCAAATACTCGGCGACGCACAATCCAAAACCGCCGCCGCTGCTCGGAACGCGTTACGGACGGCGAGGCGGCTTTCTGCCCGAGCCCGGCAACACGATCGTCTGCCATCTGGAAAAAGGATCGGCAACGCAGGCGCTGCTTGTGTCGGCACGCGCGCGCTATCTCGAGATGCCGGAAGCTGAGCGTTTTCTTTTCACGCCGATCACCAGCCTGCACATGACGCTGTTCCAGGGTGTCATCGAGCATCGCCGCAAGCCTCGCTTCTGGCCGGACGATATGCCGCTCGAGACGCCAATCGAGGATATGACGGAAATCATGGCCGCGCGGCTTGAAGGTTTCTCGACGCTCGATCCGTTCCAGGTCGCCGTGAAAAGCGCCAAGCCGTCCGGTCTTGTGGTCGAGGGGAAGTCCGAGAATGACCGCAGGGCGATGAAGGCCTGGCGCGATGCGCTGGCGCGGCTCCTCGGGTATCGCCATCCGGATCACGACGACTATGCCTTCCACATTACCTTTGCCTATGTGATCGAGCGCCTGTCGGATGCAGCGCTGCCGGCCTGGCAGTTGATGCTCGACGAGGTGACCGCTGAGATCCAGCGCGCGGCCCCGGTGCTTCAATTGCGTCCGCCGGCATTCTGCTCGTTCGAGGACATGAACCATTTCCACGAACTGATGATTTTCGATTCCGAGACCTGATGGAAACCGCGCCGATGGAAAAACTCGTCCTCTATATTGCAAATAAGAACTATTCGTCCTGGTCCTTCCGGCCGTGGATTGCGCTCACAGCTGCCGGCGTTCCTTTCGAGGAAGTGCTGATCCCGTTCGATTATCCGGCAGGCAATCCACGCTACAAGACGATCTCGCCCAATGCCCAGGTGCCGGTGCTGCATCATGGCGACGTGCGCGTCTGGCAGTCGCTGTCGATCATCGAATACGCAGCCGAGCTGTTTCCGGAGAGCGGGCTCTGGCCGACATCCTCTGCGGATCGTGCCGTCGCCCGTTCCATCTCGATGGAGATGCTCTCGGGCTTTCGCGCGCTGCGCAATGCCTGCCCGATGAATTTTCGCCGGCCGAAGCGGCGTATCGAGCTTGCCGATGGGGTGATGGAAGACGTCGCGCGCATCTCCACGATCTGGCGGGAACTGCGGGCAAAATCCGGCGGTCCGTTCCTGTTTGGCGAGTTTACCGCAGCGGACGCGATGTTCGCACCGGTCGTCAATCGCTTTGCGGTCTATGATCTGGTAGACGACGCCGACACGCTTGCGTATATGGAGGCAATGACGTCGCATCCGGCCTGGGTTTCATGGCAGGAAGCGGCCCTTCAGGAGACAGCAATCGTCGAAGAAGACGAGGCCTGAGGTGTTTCGGCGTGGTTTGCGAAAAAATCCCGCCAATATCCCTGCAGGGACTGGTCAAGTACCCGGTTGGCATGTATAAGCGCGCCAAATTTCCGAGATCGAGACATGGAATGTTCGGCCTCAGTTCCGGCCGGAAATCCCTGTTTTGCACGAAGTGGAGTAACGAAAATGGCTGTACCTAAAAGAAAAACGAGCCCGTCGAAGCGCGGTATGCGCCGCTCTGCTGACGCTCTCAAGACCCCGACATTTGTCGAGGACAAGAACTCCGGCGAACTGCGCCGTCCGCACCATATCGATCTCAAGACCGGTATGTACCGCGGCCGTCAGGTTCTGACGCCGAAGGAAAGCGCATAAGCTTTTCTGATGATTGCTTGAAAGGCCGGCTTTGCCGGCCTTTTTTGTTGTGCGCTCGGTAAGGCGCGTTTCTTCCCGCAGCAGGTGCCGTTCAGGTGCTCATGCTGTCGAGACGACCCTGAAGCGCGCGGAGCTGCTCCTTCAGTTCGTCGATGTCCTTGGCTTCCGCCTTCTTGCCCGATGGTGGGGCGGACTGGTGCTGAGGCGGCGTCGCGGCACCGGCAAAGGGCGTGAACATCTGCATGGCCTGACGGAACATGTCCGTATTGCGCCGCACCTGTTCTTCCATCATCTGCATCGGAAGGTGCAGGTTCTTGGCGATCGGCGTGTCACCGAACGCACTCGTCATCTGCTCGCGCATCTGCACCTGCTGGTCCGAAAACGTCTTCATCGAATGTTCGAGGAAGGTCGGCACCACCATCTGCATCTGGTCGCCGTAGTAGGAAATCAGCTGTCGCAAGAAGGACACCGGCAGAAGCGTGTTTCCCGTCTTGGACTCCTGCTCGAAAATGATCTGGGTCAGAACCGAGTGCGTGATGTCCTCGCCCGTCTTGGCATCCTGAACCGTAAATACCTCGCCCTTCTTGACCATTTTCGCCAAGTCTTCGAGCGTCACGTATGTGCTTGTTCCGGTGTTGTAGAGACGCCGGTTAGCGTATTTCTTGATCGTCACGTCACCTTCGGTCTTTGCCATGATTTCCCTCCACTTCGCCATTCGCGCGATTATTAGTGCTTGGCATCTTCTCCCGCCTCGAATGTAAGCTTAAATTGGCGCAACTGACAATCGATTTGTGCGCCGCGATGGATCACCATGCTGCGCAGCAAATCGATGAAAAACCGGGTGTTTCGGGCGAAAACCGGGCGTTTGACAGGGCGCTCAGGCTTTGCCAGTCTCGGTGCCAAGAAACGGAAAGAGGAGACATCATGTCCAATCCATCCATCGTTATCGCAGCCGCAACAAGAACGGCCGTCGGCTCCTTCAACGGCGCATTTGCAAACGTGCCCGCACACGAACTTGGCGGCGCGGTAATCAAGGAGGTGCTGGCGCGCGGTGGCGTGGAGGCGGGGGAAGTGGACGAAGTCATCATGGGGCAGGTCCTGCCTGCCGGCGAGGGACAGAACCCCGCCCGCCAGGCAGCGATGAAGGCCGGGGTGCCGCAGGAGGCGACGGCCTGGGGCGTCAACCAGCTCTGCGGTTCCGGTCTTCGTGCGGTCGCACTGGGCATGCAGCAGATCGCGCTCGGCGACGCCAAAATCATCGTCGCGGGAGGCCAGGAATCCATGTCGATGGCCCCGCATTGCGCACATCTGCGCGGCGGCGTGAAGATGGGTGATTTCAAGATGATCGATACGATGATCAAGGATGGCCTGACCGACGCGTTCTACGGCTATCACATGGGCATCACCGCTGAAAACATCGCCCGACAGTGGCAGTTGTCGCGCGAGGAACAGGATCAGTTCGCGGTGTCCTCGCAAAACAAAGCGGAGGCAGCGCAGGTTGCTGGCCGCTTCAGGGACGAGATCGTTCCGTTCCTGATCCAAACCCGAAAGGGCGATGTTCGCGTCGAGAACGACGAATACATCCGTGCCGGTGCGACTTTGGAGGGGATGGCGAAGCTTCGGCCGGCCTTCGACAAGGAAGGCACAGTGACTGCCGCCAACGCATCCGGCCTTAACGATGGCGCCGCCGCAGCGTTGCTGATGACGGAGGAAGAAGCCGGTCGTCGTGGCATTGCGCCGCTCGCGCGCATCGTCTCCTGGGCCACCGCCGGCGTCGATCCGCAGATCATGGGAACCGGCCCCATCCCGGCTTCGCGTCGCGCGCTGGAAAAAGCCGGTTGGAAAATCGGCGATGTGGATCTGATCGAAGCGAATGAGGCGTTTGCCGCACAGTCCTGCGCGGTCACGCGGGATCTGGGCCTCGATCCGTCGCTCGTCAACGTCAACGGCGGAGCGATCGCCATCGGTCACCCGATCGGTGCGTCGGGTGCGCGAATTCTCAATACGCTGCTGTTCGAAATGAAGCGCCGTGGCGCGAAAAAGGGGCTTGCGACGCTCTGCATCGGGGGCGGTATGGGCGTCGCCATGTGTCTGGAAGCGCTCTAGCACTGGGTGGCAGCTGCCCACGTTATCGGCGTGAGCAGCTCCGTTACGCTGACGGCGGCGACGGTATGAAAGGAAGTTTACATGGCGCGTATCGCGTTGATTTCAGGAGGCACGCGCGGCATCGGGGCTGCGATCAGCACTGCCATGAAAGCGGCAGGCTATTCGGTCGCCGCAAATTTTGCGGGCAATACCGAAAAGGCCGCTGAGTTTCACGCGGCGACGGGCATTCCGGTGTTCCAGTGGGACGTGTCGGATTACGATGCCTGCGTGAAGGGCATCTTTGAAGTCGAAGCGCAGCTCGGGCCTGTCGACGTCCTCGTCAACAATGCCGGAATCACCCGCGACGGCATGTTTCACAAGATCACGCCACAGCAGTGGAAGGAGGTCATTGATACCAACCTTTCCGGCCTGTTCAACATGACCCATCCGGTGTGGCCCGGCATGCGCGAGCGCGGCTTCGGCCGCATCATCAACATCTCCTCGATCAATGGCCAGAGGGGCCAGATGGGGCAGGTGAACTATTCCGCCGCCAAGGCTGGCGATCTCGGCTTCACCAAGGCTCTTGCGCAGGAAGGGGCCTCGAAGAACATCACCGTCAATGCGATCTGCCCCGGCTATATCGGAACCGACATGGTGCGTGCCATCCCGCAAAAGGTGATGGATGAGAAGATCATCCCGCAGATCCCTGTCGGACGGTTGGGCGAACCGGAAGAAATCGCCCGCTGCGTGCTGTTTCTAGCCTCCGAAGAAGCCGGATTCATTACCGGCTCGACGCTCAGCGCAAATGGCGGTCAGTATTTCGCCGGGTAAGCGGATACAAAAAAACCGGCGCCCATGGGACGCCGGTTTCTATTCTGCGACTAAACGCAGGACTTAGCGGCAACGCGCTTCGTATGTACGGCCATAACGGTCGCGATAGACGCAGTAACCGTTGCGCTTCTGCGATTCGCCGATAGCAGCGCCAACCAGACCGCCGCCGACAGCGCCGACTGCAGCGCCACCCCAGCTGTTGGTTACAGCGCCACCGATAACGGCGCCTGAAGCAGCACCGATTGCAGTGCCCTTTTCAGTGGATGTGCAGGATGCCAGCATTCCGACGAGAGCGCCGACGAGCAAAACTTTTTTCATGTCACTTTCCTTCCCTTGGTAACGTGCGGCTTCGCCGCTTTTAGATCCTGCCCATCAGCAGGAGGATGATGATAATCAGCACAACGAGGCCGAGACCGCCGGACGGACCATAACCCCAGTTCCGGCTGTGCCCCCAATTCGGCAGCGCGCCGATCAAAAGCAAAATCAGTACGATAAGTAGGATGGTTCCGAGCATAGGCTTGTACTCCGCTGACCTCCCGGCTCGACATGTCCGGTTGGGATTGCCGAGAAAACGTAGCATGGTAACTTTTGTTCCACTCACCACTAGCTCGCCCGTGAAGTGTGGTTAACGGGTTACACTTTGGCCATGCGTCGGAAAGCCGGGTAATGTTCGAAACAGATCGAGAACGCTCCGGAATCCGCAATCGTCGCCGATTCGTTCACGTTTGTTCGAACGAAACTGGCGTGCGTATCGTACACATGTTGATCCTGGAAATCGTGGTCTCGCCTTGTCGAGGACAACATATCGGCTTGCGTTTATCGTCGAGCATGGCCATCTGATACTGCGATTGCGTTTCCGTGGAGGATCGCATCGGCGGATAAGCAGGAACTGGCTTTGCATTCTCAGCCCATGATTCTCAGCGGCCGCGGCGTCACGGCCGTGCTAGGCCCCACCAATACCGGCAAGACCCATTATGCCATCGAGCGCATGGTTGCGCACGGTTCCGGCGTCATCGGTCTGCCCCTTCGCCTGCTTGCACGCGAGGTCTACACGCGTGTCGTGGAGAAGGTGGGCTATCACAATGTTGCGCTGATCACGGGCGAGGAAAAAATCACGCCGCATATGGCGCGCTTTTCCGTTTGCACCGTCGAGGCGATGCCGCGCGAGACCAAGGCCGCCTTCGTCGCGATCGACGAGGTGCAGCTTGCCGGCGATCTCGAGCGCGGGCACATCTTTACCGACCGCATCCTGCATCTTCGCGGACGCGAGGAAACGTTGCTGCTCGGTGCCGGCACCATGCGGCCGATCCTCGAACGGCTGCTTCCCGGGATCACCGTGGTCGAACGGCCGCGCCTCTCGCAGTTGTTTTATGCCGGTCAGAAAAAGATCACCCGCCTGCCGCAGCGTTCCGCGATCGTCGCCTTCTCTGCGGAAGAGGTCTATGCGATCGCCGAACTGATCCGCCGCCAGCGCGGTGGTGCGGCTGTCGTGCTTGGCGCCTTGAGCCCGCGCACCCGCAATGCCCAGGTCGCTCTCTATCAGGAAGGCGATGTGGAATATCTCGTCGCAACCGATGCGATCGGCATGGGCCTCAATCTCGATGTGGATCACGTTGCCTTCGCTCAGGATCGCAAGTTCGACGGCTATCAGTTCCGCAATCTCAATCCGTCCGAAATGGCGCAGATTGCCGGGCGTGCGGGCCGCCACCTGCGTGACGGAACCTTTGGTGTCACCGGGCAGGTCCAGCCGTTCGACGACGAACTGGTCGAGCGGATCGAGGGTCATCATTTCGAGCCGGTGAAAGTGCTGCAGTGGCGCACGAAAAGCGTCGACTATTCCTCGCTTGCCGCTCTGCGCGCCAGTCTCGACCGGCCGCCGACCGTGGCGGGTCTTGCCCGCGCGCTGCCGGCAATCGATATCCAGGCGCTCGACTATCTGTCGCGCTACGCAGAAATCCGCGATACGGCGACAACGCCGGAGCGGGTGGAAAAATTGTGGGAGGCCTGCGCTCTGCCGGACTATCGGCGGATTGCCCCTGCGCAACACGCAGACCTCATTTCGACTCTTTTCTCGGATCTTGTGCGCTTCGGCACGGTGAACGAGCAATTCATGGCAGAACAGGTTCGCCGCGCCGACCGGACCGACGGAGAAATCGACACCCTGTCGGCCCGAATCGCGCAGATTCGTACCTGGACCTATGTTTCGAACCGCCCTGGCTGGCTTGCCGATCCGACACACTGGCAAGAAAAGACACGGGAAATCGAGGATAGGTTGTCGGACGCGTTACATGAACGGTTGACGAAACGCTTTGTTGATCGCAGGACATCTGTGCTCATGAAGCGCCTAAGAGAGAATGCGATGCTGGAAGCTGAAATCAGTGTGAATGGGGATGTCTTCGTCGAAGGCCATCATGTGGGGCAATTGGCTGGATTCCGATTCACGCCTATAGCCGGCACGGAGGGTCCCGATGCGAAGGCCGTCCAGGGTGCCGCGCAAAAGGCGCTTGCGCTGGAGTTCGAGGCACGCGCCGCGCGGCTTTATGCATCCGGCAACAACGACCTTGCTGTCGGCTCGGACGGTTCCGTGCGCTGGCTAGGCGAACCTGTCGGCCGGCTTGCGTCAAGCGACCATATCATGCGCCCGCGCCTGATCCTGCTTGCCGACGAGCAGTTGACCGGCAATGCCCGCGAACACGTCGTTGCGCGCATCGAGCGTTTCGTGAACCACCATATCGCGACCGTGCTGAAGCCGCTGGACGATCTGTCGCGCGCTGAAGACCTGCAGGGTCTCGCCAAGGGCCTGGCCTTCCAGCTGGTCGAAAACCTCGGCGTCATGTTCCGGCGCGATGTTGCCGAAGACGTGAAGACGCTCGATCAGGATGCGCGCGCTTCGATGCGCCGCTACGGCATCCGCTTCGGCGCCTACCATGTGTTCATGCCGGCGCTGCTGAAGCCTGCTCCGGCCGAGCTTATCACGCTTCTCTGGGCGCTGAAGAACGACGGCATCGACAAGCCGGGTTACGGCGATCTCATTCCGGCGCTTGCTGCCGGCCGCACATCGGTCGTCGCGGATCCTGCTTTCGAGCGTACCTTCTACAAGCTCGCCGGTTTCCGTTTCCTCGGCAAGCGTGCCGTTCGTATCGACATTCTCGAGCGTCTGGCTGATCTCATCCGTCCGCTGCTGCAGTGGAAGCCGGGCTCCAGCCCGCGTCCGGAAGGCGCCTATGACGGTCGCCGCTTCGTGACGACGACAGCCATGCTGTCGATCCTCGGTGCGACGCCTGACGATATGGAAGAAATTCTGAAAGGCCTCGGATATCGTGCCGATGCCGTGAAGCCTGAAGAGGCGCAGGCATTCCTGGCTGGCCAGGAGCCAGCTGCGGCTGCCCCTGCCACACCAACGGCTGCAGCAGACGAGGCCGCACCGACTGCCGAAGGCGATCAGGTCGAAGCAACTGAAGCAACCGAAGCTTCCGCTGAGGTTGCGGCGCCTGCCGAGGCTGCTGCTCCTGCAGAAGACGCTGCGAGTGAAGAAGCTGCGGCGCCTGACGTCGCCGCTTCCATGGAAGCTGAAACCGTTGAGGCACCTGCAACGGCCGAGCCGGACGCTCAGGCCGAGACAGCCGCCTCGACTCAATCTGCCGCTGCCGTCGAACCCGAAGAAGCAAAGCCTGTTCTCCTGTGGCGCCCGGGTGGCGGTCGCGAGAACAGCCAGCGCCAGGGTGGTCGGCCACAGCAGGGTGATCGCCGTGGTAACGGCCAGGGTCAGCGCAATGCCGGTGCTGCCTCAGCAGGCCGCACCCAGGAAGCCCGCCCCCAGGGCGAAGCCGCTCCCAAGGAAGGCCGCCGCGATGGTCGTCGGGATGGCGAGCGCCGTGACGGTGGTCGTCCAAACCGCGACAACAACAACCGTCGGCCTGAAAACCGGGGCGATCGTCCCGAGCGCGGAGATCGTAACGATCGTCCGGACCGTAACAAGGGACCGCAGCCCGCTCGCTTTGAGGCCAAGCCACCGCGCAAGGAAAAGCCGATCGATCCGGATTCGCCCTTTGCCAAGCTTGCTGCTCTCAAGGAGCAGATGAAGAAGTAGGCGCATGGTTGAAAAAGAGCTGCATGCAGGTTCGCGACAGCGCATCGACAAGTGGCTCTTTTTCGCGCGCATGGCAAAGTCACGCTCCATCGCGCAGTCGCTGATCCAGTCCAACTGCATCCGCATAAACGGCGCGCTGGTTTCTCAACCGAGCTATCAGGTCAAGACCGGGGACCGCCTCGACATCAAGCTGGAACGGCGCGATGTCGTTCTGGTCGTCAAGTCCGGGGGTGATCGGCGCGGACCGTTCGAAGAGGCGCGGCTTCTCTACGAAGATCTGACGCCGCCTCCGGAGGAACGCCAGAAGTTGACGGCGTTCGAGCAGGCGCAACGCCTGCCGGGCTCCGGGCGTCCGACGAAGAAGGAAAGGCGGGAGACCGAACGCCTGTTTCCCGAAGCGGGCGAAAACTAGGTTTAGAAAATCCGCCCTCAAGACCCGGTTTTTACGCACGGTTTATTCTTGCGCAGTTGCAGCAAAGGCATTAGGTGACACTCGAAAAGCATGACTTCCTTGAGTGCTGAAGCCTGCCGGCTTTTCGCCTGCCGCACCTTTCGTCGGCAGCGTGCCGCAATCTGCGATATTCGGAGTTTCGCATGACATTCGTCGTGACAGACAATTGCATCCGCTGCAAATACACAGACTGTGTCGAAGTATGCCCGGTCGATTGCTTCTACGAAGGTGAGAACTTTCTGGTCATTCACCCGGACGAATGCATCGATTGCGGCGTCTGCGAGCCTGAATGTCCGGCTGAGGCCATCAAGCCTGACACGGAACCAGGTCTCGACAAGTGGCTGAAGGTGAACTCCGACTTCGCGCAGATCTGGCCGAACATTACCGTGAAGCGGGATCCTCTTCCGGAGGCCAAGGAAATGGACGGCGAAGAGGGCAAGTATGAAAAGTACTTCTCGGCAGAGCCAGGTTCCGGCGATTAAACCCGGATGGTGACGGTGCGCCCGTCACCCGCTCGAATCAGCTGTCTTTTGGTTGGGCACTGTCCGACTGTCATGCGGCTTGCAAGAATAAAAGCAAATTATTGATTTCCGCACTTTTTTGTGGTAGAGCTTACTCACTGTTCCACAAGGTGGCACTCGCGTGCCCGAAAAACATCACGAAAGAAACAGATCGCTCCCCGCGTTCCCCGTGACATTGCAACACTTTGATGTTGTCGTCGCCGTTTCGCGAGTTGGTCTGTTTTTGCGCGCGTTGTCGGATCAGTATGGAGTGTCCCGACGGTTTCCCCCGTCTCATCCGGGCCTGACAGACCCGGTTTCCCCAGACCCGATAAAACGGGTGAGTCAAAGGGAGTTTGTGAATCGAATGACGACCCAACTGAAAAAGAATTCTCCCGCACGCCAGGGCTTTAGAACTGGTGAATCGATTGTTTATCCTGCGCATGGCGTCGGCACGATCACCTCTATCGAAGAACAGGAAGTCGCGGGCATGAAGCTCGAGCTTTTCGTGATCGATTTTGAAAAGGACAAAATGCGCCTGAAGGTTCCGGTCGCCAAGGCCTTGAGCATCGGCATGCGCAAGCTCTCCGAGACGGATTTCGTCGAACGTGCATTGAAGGTGGTCCAGGGCAAGGCCCGCGTGAAGCGCACGATGTGGTCGCGTCGCGCACAGGAATATGATGCCAAGATCAATTCCGGTGATCTGATTTCCATTGCAGAAGTGGTGCGCGATCTTTTCCGCGCCGAAAACCAGCCCGAGCAGTCTTATTCCGAGCGTCAGCTGTATGAAGCGGCGCTGGATCGCATGGCGCGCGAAATTGCCGCCGTCAATAAGATGTCCGATACGGAAGCTGTTCGCTTGATCGAGGTCAACCTTGCCAAGGGTCCCAAGCGCGGCAAGACAGTTGAGGAAGATGAAGCTCAGGAAGAAGAAGCAGCCTGATTTTGTCTCTGAAAGACAACACCAAAAACCCGGCCTAGTGCCGGGTTTTTTGTTGGAACCTTTACAACACAAGCGCGTTAACCCGCCGGAACGGCGAATTTAATGCTGCATCGTGCTGCGTGTTCTCCGTCCTAACCAATAGCGGGGCGATTGCCTAACCGGTCCAAGACCTCCGCGAGACACTTGAGGGACATCGGCAGAAACTCGCAAAAATCAAGGCTGGAATATCGGTAATCCCGCAATTCAGCGTTTTTTTTTGGTTCTGCCCTTTGTCGATCACGGCACCACGGAGAACACTATGACAGCCATGTCCGCAGACCGCACAATGATCAAGATAGCGATGTCGGCTCCGTATCTCGCCCGCGAGGAAGAGCGTGATCTGGCAATCCGTTGGAAAGACCGCCAGGATCAGGGTGCTCGAAACCAGATTGCACTCGCCCACATGCGTCTCGTCATCGCGATGGCGTCGAAATTCCGTGGGTTCGGTCTACCCATGAGCGATCTCGTTCAGGAAGGTTATGTGGGTTTGCTCGAGGCTGCGGCAAGGTTCGAACCGGCCCGCGATGTCCGGTTTTCCACATACGCCAGCTGGTGGATCCGTGCCTCCATGCAGGACTATATCCTGCGCAACTGGTCGATCGTACGCGGTGGTACGAGTTCAGCCCAGAAAGCGCTGTTCTTCAATCTGCGCCGCCTGCGCGCAAAACTTGCCCGCGGCGACTCCAACCTCACGGCCCAGGCCATCCATGAGGAAATTGCCGTCGCACTCGGCGTCAGCGTTTCCGACGTGCAGACCATGGATGCCCGTCTTTCCGGCAATGACTCGTCGCTTCAGGCTCCAACGATTTCCGGTGATGCAGACAGTGGCGAACGCCTCGACATGCTGGCCAGCGGCGAACCACTGCCGGACGAACAGGTCTCTGGGATGATTGACGGCGAGCGTCGTCTGAAATGGCTGCAGGGTGCCCTCACCAAGCTCAACGACCGCGAAAAGATGATCATCCGCGCCCGCAGGCTGACGGATGACGGTGCGACGCTGGAAGCGCTTGGCGCCAAGCTCGGCATCTCCAAGGAGCGTGTACGCCAGATCGAAAGCCGCGCGATCGAGAAACTGAAGTCGGCGCTCGTCACTGCAAATCCGCAGATGGCGCTCGTGTCTTAAGGACACGGTCCCCGCACCGCTCCGGCGGTCGCGACATCTCGACAAGATGCTTCAAAGCGCGCAGGCCCCTGAAACGGCCTTCGCGCTTTGAAGCGTTTATACGAGCCTTATTCCGAAATGATTTTGACCTTCTGGCCCGGCGACAGTGTCGCACCGACCGGAATGGCATTGATCAGCTTGAAAAGGTCAAGCTTTCGGTCGGTGCCCATCATCCGGCTTGAGAGCGATGCCATCGTATCCTGCGGCCCGACGCTCACGACGCGGACGCGGAGCGGCTTCAGCGACGCGATTTCAGGCTGTGTCATGCGGCGGAAGCTGTTGCGCAGGATTTGCGCGGTCGTGTCGAGCGCGGGACTGCCCTTCGGAACCGCCGTCAGGAACCGGAAGATCTGATCATTGACCTTGATCACGGTCACATCGAAATCCCAGCGTTCGGCAGAGGCGCGTGCGGTTGCGGCCGGCAGGCCGTTGACGGTTGTTTCCCGCACGGTTTCCGGCTGAAGGCCGGCTACCCAGCCACTGGTCAGGTAATTCGGCAGGCTGCTGGTGTCGCCAGCGGCGACGCCGTCGAAACGGATCGCGGTCTCGCCTGGTCCCGTCGCCAACACGGCTTCGACCTTGTTGTCGATGCGGAAGTCCGGCGGAACGTCGAAGCGTATTCCAAGGCCCCCGTGCAGGAAGGTCTGGCCTCGGACATAACCCTCCTGGGGGCTGTCGCCATAAAGAAGACCGTCAATGCCGGCGAGGAAATAGTCGCGACCCTTGTCGCCGACGCCTTCCTGGCCGAAATTGCGGGCATGCCGGCGGGCCAGATCGACGCGCTGGGCGGAGTTCGGGTGGCTGGACAGGAAGTCCAGGCTCTGGTCGCTGTCGGGATCGACAGCGGAATAGCGCGCATAGGCTGCCATCGAATCGAGGAAGCGGGCCGCGGCATAGGGGTCGTAGCCGGCTTCGCCGAGCATTCGCACGCCGATCACGTCTGCCTGCAGTTCCTGCTGGCGCGAAAACGCTGCCAGCCGCAGCTTGCCGCGGGCAAGCGCCTGCTTGCCCGCGATGTCGCTCGAGAGAACTTCGGCGACCACCCGGCTGGCGATCACTTCGGCTTCTTCGCGCCGCTGGCGTTCGATGCCGTGGTTGGCGGTCACGTGGCCCATCTCGTGCGACAGCACGGCTGCGACTTCAGAAGCGTCGTTGGCGAGCGCCAGAAGCCCACGCGTGACATAGAGATAGCCACCGGGCAGGGCGAAGGCATTGATCGCCGGGGAATTGAGAATGGTGATCCGGAAGGACTGCGTCGGATTTTCCGAAACGGCGGTCAGGGCGCCGGCAATCCGGGCAACCAGCCGTTCGGTCTTTGCGTCACGATATTCGCCGCCATAGCTTGCTACGATGCGGGGATGCTCGCGTGCACCCATCTGCGCCCGTGGATCGTTCTTTTGAACTTCGTCGACGATCTGCGGCGAGTCTGATGGAGAAACGTTCGGCGTATAGGCCTGGTCGAACACGGACTGACAGCCTGCGAGTGCTGCACTTGCGAGCAACACGACGGCAAAGCGTCTCCAACGGCGCGGTGCGCTGGTCTGCCCGGTCCTGCCGGGTGTCGCGTCCTCGCGTGCTTTGATCCGTGTCTTCTGCACCGTCAGTCCTGTTCACCTTCGCTTCGTACCGATTTTCGCATCGCATGCACAGATAAAAGAGATAGGTTCAGCCGGCGCGTTTGCAATTGACTTCTGATAAACCAAGGCGATGACATCGCCGCAAGACCAAATTGTGGCACTGCGATAACGTTGGTTTTCGCCTGTCTCTATTCGTGACGACGCTCCGTCGACTGGCCTCTAGCGGGCGTAAGGAATAGCCGTGTTTGCGGCGGCGTTGACGATGGTGCCATCGTCGACAGCGACCACCACGTCAGCAAGCTTTTGAACCTCGGCGCGGTCGTGGCTGACGATCACCACCGTATTGCCGGTTTCGCGGTGCAGGTCCAGAAGCAGCGACGCCATCGAAGACCTGAGTTCGGGATCAAGCGCCGCAAACGGCTCGTCCATCAGCAAAACGGGTCTCTTTCGCACCAGTACCCGCGCGAAGGCCGCGCGTTGCCGCTCGCCGCCGGACAGCGTTCCCGGTTTGCGCGTCTCGAAGCCGGCAAGCCCGACGCGGTCGAGTGAGTGCGATATTCTCATCCTGTCCTCACGCGAAAGCTTCAGGGACGGATCGACGCCGAGACCGATATTGGTGAGGAGGTCGAGATGGGCGAACAGGTTGTTGTCCTGAAACACCAGCGAAATCGGCCGCTGAGACGGGTGGGCGTGGGTCACATCCTCGCCGGCAATCAGGATGCGGCCGGACTCCGGTATCTCGAAACCTGCGATCAGGTTCAAGAGGGTCGATTTTCCTGAGCCCGACGGACCGGTTACGGCGGTAATCGCGCCGTCGGTCATCGCAATATCGAAGCTGAACCGTTTGGTGCCGAGTTGCAGCGCAGTCTTTTCCAGGCGGATGCCGTCAGCCATCGTATCCCTTTCGCCGGCCCAGACTTCCGAGGATCGTGAGCGCCAGACATATCATGCCCAAAAGCAGGGCAAGCCCGTCGGCGTCGTTCGTTCGGTAGCTCGACAGCCTGCTGTAGACGAGCCAGGGCAGGGTCGTCAGTTCCGTGGAGCCGAACAGTGCCACGGCTCCGAGATCGCCGAGCGAGAGCGCCATGGCAAACGACAGTGCCGTAAGGATTGGGCCGATCAGGAAGGGCAGGTCGATCCGCCGCAATCGCGAAAGGCCTGATACGCCGAGGCTCGCGGCCAGCCGTGCCGTCTGCCGCCGATGATCCTCGATCGAGGGCTCCAGGACCCGCATCACGAAGGGCAGCGCCATCAGCATGTTGATCGCCGCGACCAGTGCCGGGGCAAACCGCGAGACATCGCCAAACGGGCGAAGCAGCAGGAACCAGCCTGTCCCGATCACCACCGGCGGCACCAGCAGCACCAGCGACGACGTCGCGCCGAGCATCGCCGCCAGTCCACGCGCCGGGATGCCGGGATGGCGGAGGTCTCTTATGGCAATGCGCGCATGGATGATCGCCAATGCAACGCTGACGGCCAGCAGCCCGGACAAGAGCGCGATCGACAGGCTTGTATAGGCCGCGTTGAGGAAGGCGGGGCTTGAGGCCAGCCGCCAGAGATCGGCCTTGATGCCGGCTAGGAAGATCGAGGCAAGCGGCAGGACGAGAAACAGGGTCGCAGCGAGGATGGTCGAGCCGTCCCACAGCCTTGCGCCCCATGTCCGTCCATCGAAGCGGCGGGTGGCGCGGCCGGCAGTGACATGCGTGCCGTCGGGGGCGGGGAGAAACGCGAGGGCGGCGAGGATCAGGCCCGTCACAGCGATCTGTAGCACCGCCAGTCCGATGGCACGCGGCGGATCGAAATCGAAGCGCAGCGACTGGTAGATCGCCACTTCCAGCGTCGTCGCCGCCGGCCCGCCACCCAGGATGAGGACCAGCGTGAAACTGGTGGCACAGAGCATGAAGATCAGCCCGGCAATGCCTGGCACGACGCGGATGAGGGCGGGCCTCTCGATGAAACGGAAGATCGACAGGGGCTTCATGCCGAGGCTGGAGGACAAAAGCCAGTATTCCGCCGGCTGCCGCTCAAGCGCCACGAGAAACAACCGGGCGGCAAGCGGCAGGTTGAAGAAGACATGGGCCAGAAGAATGCCGGTCAGCCCGTAAATGCTGATCGGCTGCTCCAGTCCCAGCGTCGAGAGGACACCATTGACGGCACCCTGGCGACCCCAGATGCCGATCAGACCCAGCGCACCGATCAGAACCGGCAGACCCATCGGCAGCGCCATCAGCCGCACGATCCAGACACGACCGACGAAACGGGGCCGTCTTGCCAGGGCAAGTGCGACGGGAAGCGCCAGACACACCGAGAACAGGGTGGAGAGCGCCGCCTGCCACAGCGTGAACTGCAGGATCCGGCCGGTATAGGCCGAGAACAATCGCCCCTGCGTTTCAGGGGCATCCCAGAGCAGCAGGGCCGAGACCGCAATGCCGACGAAAAGCGCGATCGCGCCAAGGCTCATCACCCCGCCGGAAATCCCCCGTCTTCGCTCGGCAGCGGTCAGCAGCATACCCGGTTCAGCCGATCAGTTCATGCTCATGGCGTTGAGCCATTCGTCGATCCAGGCCTGGCGGTTTTTTGCGACTTCGTCGGATCCCATCAGGAATGTCTTTTCCGGCTGAACCAGCTTGCCGAAAGCGTCTGGCAGCGGTTGCGACGTCTTCGTTACCGGCATCATCCAGTTGGTGGTGGGGATCACATCCTGGAAGCCCGGCGACACCATGAATTTCAGGAAGTCACGGGCGAGATCCTTGTCACGGGCGCCCTTCAGCATGCCGGCCACTTCGATCTGCACGTAATGTCCCTCGGAAAACGCGGCGGCCTGGTAACGGTTCTCGTTCTCCTCCACCATGTGATAGGCAGGCGAGGTCGTATAGGACAGCACCATCGGCACTTCGCCCTTGGTAAACAGGCCATAGGCTTCCGACCAGCCGGGCGTGACGGTGAGGATGCGGCCCTTCAGCTTTGCCCAGGCTTCCGGCGCCTTGTCGCCATAGACGGATTTCATCCACAAAAGCAGGCCGAGGCCGGGTGTCGAGGTGCGCGGATCTTCGATCGCGATCTTCTGCGAAGGATCGCCCTCCACCAGTTCCTTCAGGCTCTTCGGCGGGTTCTTGATGGTTTTCGTGTCGTAGACGACGGCGAAATGACCGTAGTCATAGGGCAGGAACGTATCGTCGGCGTAATTGCCGGGAACGCTGATCCCGCCATTGCCGGAGGATGCCTGCAGTCCATGCGGTTCGAATAGGCCGGTCGCCTTCGCCTCCGAAATCAGGTTGGTGTCGAGCCCGAGCGCGATATCGGCCATGGTCGTCTCCCCCTCCAGCTTCAGCCTGGTCAAGAGTGCGACGCCATCGGCGACAGCCACGAATTCGACCTTGCAGGCGCAGGTTTTTTCGAAAGCGGCCTTCACCTTGGGGCCGGGGCCCCAGTCGGCGGTGAAGCTTTCATAGGTGTAGATGGTCAGCACCTTGTCTTCGGCCCTTGCGGCCGGTGACAGGATGATGGTGGCCGCAGCCACGGTGAGCGATAGCAAGAGTTTGCGCATCAACGCCTCCTTCAAAGTCAATCTACAAGGGGAATAGGCGCTGAGCGTGAGCCGTCTAATCCCTCCGCCGGTGTTAGCCGGATCAGGTTCCGCGGGTTGGCTGAAAGCCTCTCAGCCGCACGTTACCGCGCAGCACCCCGTTAGAGCGGGAGTAGATGTAACGGTGAAGGAATTGTCTGGCAAGTGGTGTCGAACCGGTGCCGGCTTGAGTTTGCGGGCTACGGAGGCCACCAATACGAACAAAGCCGCCCGGTGTGCCGGACGGCTATCTTCATTGCAGGATCAGTTCGCGTCAGGCGTTGAGCGAATAGCCCGACTGTGCCGCATTGCGGAAGATCTTGAGGTCGCGCGGCACGATCGCCATGCCGCCGAGACGGTTGGCGATAGCGTAGTCGATCGTCTGTTCCACAACATGCGGCATGACGGGCTTAGTCAGAACGCCCAGCGATCCTTCGACGCCGTCTTTCACGTCTTCCGGATTGGCCGTCATGAAGATGACGGTCAGACCATACTCGGCAGCGAGTTCGCGGCCGATTTCCGGACCTGTGCGGCCATCGGCGAGATTGACGTCGACCAGCGCGATATCGGCGTATGCACCGAGCGACAGGGCGTGCTTGCGGGCGCTGGCAAAGCCTGCAACCTTGAGACCCATGCTCTCGACAGTCTCGGCAACATCAAGCGCGATCAGGAATTCGTCCTCAACGATCAGAACGCGCTGTTCCATTGCATCACTCGCCAGCCGACGACGCATCACATTAGTCAGCATTGGACATTCCTAACCGTTTTGTTTCCATCTGGTCGGCATGTCGGCATTCATACCGCACTACGCATTTCGACCACTTGATGGATGCCGAACGTCACCGGGGAATGTTTGTTCCGGCTCGCGACAAATAAAACTGTGGATATTTATTTGTTAAGTATAGGAATTCTTTAACTATCCTTCAATCTGTTCTCGGAGCATCTCGAGTTCCAGCCATTCTTCTTCCATTTTGGCGACGCGATCGCGCAGTTTTGCCGTTTCTGCGGCAAGCTTTGAAAATGCCGACGGGTCTTTGGCAAAGAGTTTGGGATCGGCCATCTTGCGTTCGGACGTGGCGATGTCGTCCTGTGCCTTCGCCATTTCCTTGGGAAGGTTTTCGAGCGCGAATTTCTGCTTGAACGAAAGCTTGCCCTTTGCCTTAGTGACACCGGGCGCACTGCCTTCGGTCTTTGCCTTTTCCGCCTTATCGGCGCGGCGCTTTTCGTCGGCCATGCCTTTGCGCTGCTGCAGCATGTCGGTATAGCCGCCTGCATATTCGATCCAGCGTCCATCCGGCGCATCCGGATCTACCGGAGCGATCGTCGAGGTCACGGTGCGGTCGAGAAAGTCGCGGTCATGGCTGACGAGAATGACGGTGCCGGCATATCCCGCAACGATTTCTTGCAGAAGGTCCAGTGTCTCGATGTCGAGGTCGTTGGTCGGTTCGTCGAGGATCAAAAGGTTCGATGGTTTTGCCAGCATGCGGGCCAGCATCAGCCTTGCGCGCTCTCCGCCGGAGAGGTTCTTGATCGGCGTGCGGATCTGTTCCGGCTGGAACAGGAAGTCCTTCATGTAGCCCGCCACATGCCGCTGTTCGCCGTTGACCAGCAGCGTTTCGCCGCGGCCGTCTGTCAGGTAGTGGGACAGCGTGTCCGCAGGATCGAGGTCCTCGCGCTTCTGGTCGAGCGTGGCGATCTCGAGATTGGTGCCGAGCTTGATCCAGCCGCCATCGGGGGCGAGCTGGCCCGTCAGCATCTTCAGAAGCGTCGTCTTGCCAGCACCATTCGGGCCAACAAGACCGATGCGGTCGCCGCGATGGATGCGGATCGAGAATGGCGCAACGATCGGCTTGTCATAGGTCTTGGTGATGTTTTCCGCTTCCACCACCAGCTTGCCGGACTCGCGACCTTCGGCGACGGAGGCCTGAACGGAGCCCTGCGGCCCCTTGTGGCCACGGTAGTCGGCACGCATGGACTGCAGTTCGCCGACGCGGCGCATGTTGCGCTTGCGCCTTGCGGTCACGCCGTAGCGCATCCAGTGTTCTTCACGCTCAATCGCCTTGCCGAGCTTGTGCTGCTCGATCTCTTCCTCTTCGAGAACCTGATCGCGCCAGGCTTCGAAATGGCCGAAACCGCGCGACAGGCGGCGGGATGTGCCGCGGTCCAGCCAGACTGTGGCGTTGGACACCTTTTCGAGAAAGCGACGGTCATGGCTGATGACGACCAGTGCGCTGCGGGTCTTGCGCAGCTCGTCTTCCAGCCATTCGATGGTCGGCAGATCGAGATGGTTGGTCGGCTCGTCCAGCATCAGGATATCAGGTTCCGGTGCCATGACGCGGACAAGTGCTGCGCGTCGCGCCTCGCCACCGGAAAGCCTGACCGGATCTTCCTCTCCTGTCAGGCCCAGATTCTCCAGTAGATAGGTGACGCGGTAGGGGTCGTCGCCCGGTCCAAGCCCCGCTTCTGCATAGGCCTGCACGGTTTTGTAACCAGCAAAATCCGGCGCCTGTTCGAGATAGCGGATCGTCGCATTGGGGTGCCGGAAAACCTCGCCCGACTGTGCTTCCACCATGCCGGCGGCGATCTTCATCAGCGTCGATTTGCCCGACCCGTTGCGGCCGACGAGGGAGATGCGGTCGCCGGGCTCCACCTGCAGCGCAGCTCCGTTGAGAAGCGGCGTGCCGCCGAAGGTTAGAACGATATCGTCGAGTTTCAGAATAGGCGGTGCCATGCGGCGTCTATGCTCCGGAAAAATCGTTTGGACGGGCAAGGATCATCGCCCTGCCGTCACGTAAATGGAATTGGACCGGCCCTTCTGCAACGTTGGACACGGTGCGGGAGGAACCGAAGGGCAGCGCGTAATCCTTGAGTGGATAGCGCGCGCCGAGAATGTCGAGGCCTGCAAGGCCGGTAAAACCGATGACGGAAAACAGCGCGCCCTTCGGCAGGTCGAGCGTCATCGTGCCGGTGAGAAACGGCACAGCCTCTTCCTCGCCGGATGTCAGAAGAACGTCATGGCCGCGTTCGGCAAGGCTCATCGCATGCAGAAAATGCTGGAGCGCGTGGTCGGATCGTTCGCCGCCCAGTGCGCCGATCAGGATCAACCGCGTCGCGCCGCGTTCGATCGCTTCAGCCGTCGCAATCTCGCCGTCCGTCTCGTTCTTTTCAGGCGGATAGGTCCGGCGCTCGACATCCGGAAAGCGCTCGATCAGGGCGGCGTCGGAGGAATCGAAGTCGCCCACCCAGAGCTCCGGCATCACACCCAGCGCCTCTGCATGGCGCATGCCGCTGTCGGCCGCAATGAAGCGGCTTGCGGCAACTGCCTTTTGCAGTCGGTCGGTTACGGTGAGGTCACCGCCGAGCAGGATCGTGAAGGTCGAGTTGGCCATTGCCCATGCCCATATCCTAAAGCGGCTCGCAAGGGAAAGGCGCGTGTCGCACTGTTCGTGCGAAAGCGGTCATTTTTGCTGCCATTGACGGCGGGCGTGGCAGGGATTATTTGAAAAGTCGAAATTCCGTGGTGATTTGGCCGGCCGGCTTGCAGCCACGTAAAAAAAGTCGCTAAAGGGCCGCGAGAAGAGTTTCAAAAACTTCCCACGGGCCGGCTGCGATTCTTCGTGCCGGCTTTTTGTTTTTGGGTTGAAGAGATGCCGATCAAGATCCCCGATACGCTGCCTGCCTTCAACACGCTCGTTTCCGAGGGCGTGCGCGTGATGACCGAAACGATGGCGGTCAGGCAGGACATCCGGCCACTGCAGATCGGGCTTCTCAATCTCATGCCCAACAAGATCAAGACCGAGGTGCAGATGGCGCGCCTTGTCGGCGCCTCGCCGCTGCAGGTCGAATTCTCCCTGGTTCGCATCGGCGGCCACAAGGCCAAGAACACGTCGGAAGACCATCTCCTGTCGTTCTACGAAACGTGGGAAGAGGTGAAGCACCGCAAGTTCGATGGTTTCATCATCACCGGCGCGCCGGTGGAAACCCTGCCATACGAGGACGTCACCTACTGGCAGGAAATGAAGGAAATCTTCGACTGGACCACTACCAACGTGCATTCCACCATGAATGTCTGCTGGGGGGCGATGGCCGCCATCTATCATTTCCACGGCGTTCCAAAGCACGGGCTGAAGGAAAAGGCATTCGGGGTCTATCGCCACCGCAACCTGTCGCCGGCGTCGGTCTATCTCAACGGTTTCTCCGACGATTTCCAGGTTCCGGTGTCGCGCTGGACGGAAGTTCGTCGGGAGGATGTTGAGAAGGCCGGCAACGATCTCGAGATCCTGATGGAATCCGACGAGATGGGCCTCTGCCTCGTGCATGAGCGGGCCGGCCGGCGGTTGTTCATGTTCAATCACGTGGAATACGATTCCACCTCGCTCGCCGACGAGTATTTCCGCGATGTCGATGCCGGCATCCCCATCAAGATGCCGCACGACTATTTTCCGCACAACGACGATACGCTGGCTCCGCTCAACCGCTGGCGCGGCCATGCGCATCTGCTGTTTGGAAACTGGATCAACGAGATCTACCAGACGACGCCGTACGACCTCGAAAAAATCGGCACCGAGTGACCGAGACCGGTTTCTGCCCCGTCATCCTTGCTGGATGAGAGCCTGACGGAATTTTCCGCTGGCCTCGTTGCAGCTTTGATCGAAATCACGCAGTTTGCCGCAAACATTCGGGAGATGGGTTATGACGGGTCATGAATTCGAGATTTTCGGCACGACGAAGAGCGGCGAGGCGGTGCATCGGATCACGCTATCGGGCGGCGGGCTGACAGCCCAGGTTCTCACCTGGGGTTCGGTTATCCAGGATCTGCGGCTTGCCGGCCACGAGCCGCCTCTGGTGCTGGGGTTCGACAATTTTGCGGACTATGAGGCCTATTCTCCGTATTTCGGCGCCACGCCTGGTCGCTGTGCCAATCGCATCGGCGATGGCCGCTTCTCGATCGACGGCACAGAATACCAGCTGGAACTCAACGAAGACGGCGTAACCCATCTGCACGGCGGATCCGACGGTATCGCCCGGCGCATCTGGTCGATCGTCGATCACGCGGAAGACCGGGTCGTGCTGCAGATCACCGACCCGGATGGACGCGCCGGATATCCCGGCAACTGCACCGTCACCGCGACCTACCAGCTGATGGAAGACGGGGTGCTTTCGGTGATCTACGACACGGTGACCGACCAGCCGACGCCCGCCAACGTCTGCCAGCACTCCTATTTCAATCTCGACGGTCGCCCCGACATTTTCGGCCACGACATGATGATCGCCGCGGCTGAGCTGACGGCGGTGGATGAAAGGATGGTGCCGACCGGCGTCCTGATGCCGCTTGCTGGCACCACGTTCGACCTGAGCGAGATGGGTCCGATCCAGCGCACCGGCGCCGATGGCGAACAGGTGAAGTTCGATCATAACTACTGCCTCTCGGAGGAGAGGACTGCCAAGCGCTCGGTCGCGCTTGCCCGCAGCCTGTATTCCGGCGTGCAGCTCGAAGTGCGCACCACGGAGCCGGGGATCCAGTTCTACGCGGGCTTCAAGCTCGCCTTGCCGGTGCCCGGCATGGAAGGCCGTCCCTACGCGCCTTACGCCGGCTTCTGCCTGGAAACCCAGATCTGGCCCGACGCAATCAACCACGAGACTTTCCCCAATGCAGTGCTGCGCCCGGGCGAAACCCTGCGCCAGGAAACCGACTACGTGTTTTCGAAGAGCTGATGCGAGGGGGACGAGGCTGCCGCAAGGCGGCCTCGGTCTGGCTGCGAGGATGCAGGCAGCCAGCGAATGACGATAATAGACGAGGTACCCTACTGGGTACCAATACCGTTATTCGTTTTTTCGTCTGAAGGGAGAATTTGGAGCGGGCGAAGGGATTCGAACCCTCGACCCCAACCTTGGCAAGGTTGTGCTCTACCACTGAGCTACACCCGCTCATAAACCGTCGACCCGGTGGTAGTCTGGATCGTCGGTGCCGCTCGTTGCCGGCGACGGGCGGTATATGGCCCAGACTTTTTTTAAATGCAACAGGGAAATGACGATCTCGATGAAGAATTTTTCAGGCGCTTTGAAAGTCCCTGCGAAACAAGGGTTTGCGCCCAGGCGTGCATCTTGGCCGGTCGGAACAATCTGTCTATAGTCCGCCATCCTTACCCCGCCGGCCGGGGCCAACACCTCAAGAGCAGCCAAGATCGATCATGCCAAAAACTGCAGAAGACCTGTTCGCCTTTCTCGATAGCCTCGATATTGCCCACAAGACGAAAGCGCATGCACCGGTGTTTACGGTATCGGAATCAGCCAGTCTGCGTGACGAGATCCCGGGCGGGCATACCAAGAACCTGTTCGTCAAAGACAAGAAGGACCAGTTCTTCGTCATCACGGTTGAAGAAAACGCCAGCGTCGATCTAAAGACTGTCCACAAGGTGATCGGGGCCTCCAGTCGCGTGTCGTTCGGCAATCCTGAAAAGATGCTGGAATTTCTCGGCGTCGTGCCAGGCTCCGTCACCGTGTTCGGCGCGCTGAACGACACGGATAACAACGTCACGTTCGTGCTCGACGAAGACCTCATGCGCGAAGAGGTGATCAATGGCCATCCACTCTCAAACGATGCGACGACGTCGATTGGTCGCGACGATCTTATCCGCTTTCTGGAGGCGACGGGCCATACGCCGCTTGTCTTGAAAGTGACGGGCTGACATACGATCTTTGCAATTCAGAGTAAGACATAATGCGCATCGGCCGTGTGCCGATTGGACTTTTTCCGGGAGAACACTTTCATGAGCGGCACGAACAATCCTTATGGTGGCTCCTACGGCGCCGGTAACTACGGTGGCCAGAACGCGACGGTGAACTTCGGTTCGACGCCTGCAGCGGCCCCAGCGCCCGCGGCTTCCTCTGCCCCTGCTGCTGCCGGTAGCTATATCTCGGACACGACGACCGCAGGCTTCGGCAAGGACGTGATCGAGGCATCGCGCAGCCAGCCGGTTCTCGTCGATTTCTGGGCGCCCTGGTGCGGTCCGTGCAAGCAACTCACGCCCGTCATCGAAAAGGTCGTCAACGAAGCCCAGGGTCGCGTCAGGCTCGTCAAGATGAACATTGACGACCATCCCTCGATCGCTGGACAGCTCGGGATCCAGTCGATCCCGGCCGTGATCGCCTTTGCCGATGGCCGTCCGGTCGACGGGTTCATGGGTGCCATTCCGGAAAGCCAGATCCGCGAGTTCATCGAAAAGGTCGCAGGTCCAGAGGGCATGGACCAGGCGGCCGAGATCGAGGCGGTGCTCGGCGATGCGGAAACCCTGCTCGGACAGGACGATATCCAGGGTGCCGCACAGCTCTACGGCGCCGTGCTGCAGGCCGACCCGGAAAACCCCAAGGCTGCGGCAGGCATGATGCAGTGCCTGATCGGCATGGGCGAAACGGCCCGCGCCGGCGAGATGCTCGCCTCCCTGCCCGAAGAGATGGCTGCCGATCCCGCAATACAGGCGGTCGCCAAGAAGCTGGAGCAAATCGAGGAAGCCCGCAAGCTGGGTGACCCTGTCGCACTCGAGCAGCAGCTTGCCGCCAACCCCGACGATCACGAGGCGCGTATGAGCCTTGCCAAGATCCTCAACGTCCAGGGCGAACGCGAAAAGGCGGCCGATCATCTGCTGACCATCATGCGCAAGGACCGCACGTTCGACGACGATGGCGCGCGCCGCCAGCTGCTGCAATTCTTCGAGGTCTGGGGCCCGAAAGATCCGGCTACGATTTACGGGCGCCGCCGCCTTTCGTCGATCCTGTTCTCCTGATTGTGTTGCCGATTGATCGCTAAGCCGGATCGCAGCCTTGCGTTCCGGCGACGATGCCCCACATTAGTTTTATAGGTTTGGCTGAACGGCCAGGTTTGGACAACGGCCAGATTCGGACAGACATTTTTGTCCGGTGAATGTGGTCTGGGAGGTATCGGACCAATGCATGTGGGAAACGCGCGCTATCTGAAGCGGGAGGATCTTCCGGAAACGATCCCGGTCTTTCCGCTGACTGGGGCTTTGCTCCTGCCGGGAGGCCAGCTTCCTCTCAATATCTTCGAGCCGCGTTATCTGTCCCTGTTCGATGCAGCGCTTGCGGGCGACAGGTTGATCGGCATCGTGCAGCCATCATTGATGGAACCGGATGAGCCGCTCGGCGGCGGGCGCTCGGCGCTGTCGTCGATCGGTTGCGCCGGTCGGATCACGTCCTTTGCCGAAACCGGCGATGGCCGCTACATCATTTCGCTCAGCGGGATCTGCCGCTTCAGGCTGCTCGATGAGATCGGTGGCGGCCATCCGTTCCGCAAATTCAGACACGCGCCTTTCCTGTCCGATCTGACCGACGAGGATGATGAAAAAGCCGTCAATCGGCCGGAACTGCTGCGGGTCTTCAAGGCCTATCTCGACGCCAACAAGCTGGAGGCGGACTGGGAAAGCATTGAGCGGGCCGGAAACCGGACGCTGGTGAATTCGCTGTCGATGATGTCGCCCTTTGGCCCTGCCGAGAAACAGGCGCTTCTGGAGGCACCGGATCTGAAGAGCCGGGCTGATACGTTGATCGCAATCACCGAGATCCTGCTCGCGCAGGGGTCCGGGACTGCGAACGTGCTGCAGTAAGGCAAAGACCGGTCATGGACGAAAAACTCAGCAAGGTGGACCCGAAACTGCTCGATCTTCTCGTCTGCCCGATGACCAAGGGCAGGCTGTCACTCGATCGCGAAAACAACGAGCTCGTGTCGCAAGGCGCGCGCCTTGCCTATCCGATCCGCGACGGGATCCCGATCATGCTCATGTCGGAAGCCCGCAAGCTCGAGGACTAGCCTTCAGATCGAGCCGTGAGCAACCTTCAGATCGATCGGCCGCTCAGCAGTTTCGGGTTGTCCTTCACCGTCGTTCCGGCAGCCTGACCGATGAAGAAATCCTTGATCTTCGGAAGCCGCTCCACGACGCCCAAGCCGAAATCGCGGGCGATGCGGATTGGCGTGACGTCGTTTGAAAACAGCCGGTTCAGCACATCCGTCGTCACACCCATCCGGAACGTATCGAAACGCCGCCACGACTGGTAGCGCTCGAGCACATTGAGCGAGCCGATGTCGAGGCCGAGGCGATCCGCCTCGACGACGGTCTCGGCAAGCGCTGCCACATCCTTGAAGCCGAGGTTGAGGCCCTGGCCGGAGATCGGATGAATGCCGTGGGCGGCATCGCCGGCAAGCGCGAAGCGCGGTGCGACGAATGCACGCGACAGGGTGAGGCTGAGCGGATAGGCCTTGCGACCGCCGACCAGCCGGATCTCGCCCAGCTTGTGGCCGAAGCGCCGCTGCAGCTCTTCCTCGAAGATCAGGTCGTCCGATGCCATCAGGCGCTCGGCGGCATCGGTGCGCTCCGTCCAGACCAGCGACGAGCGATTGTTGGTGAGCGGCAGGATGGCGAACGGGCCGGACGGCAGGAAATGCTCTTCCGCCACGCCTTCGTGGTCGCGTTCATGGGCAACCGTCGCGACGATGCCGGACTGGTCGTATGTCCAGTTGACAGTGCGGATACCGGCCATGTCGCGCAGCTTTGAGCGCACGCCGTCGCACGCAACGAGAAGGCGGGTTTCCTCGGTCGAGTCATCGGAAAATTTCACGGTCGTATGCGTTGCGGTCGTCTCGAAGCCGGTGGCGGAAAGGCTGTGACGGATCGATACGCCGAGCCGTTCGGCGGCACCGCGCAGGGCGCGCACCATCGCGACGTTCGGCACCATATGGGCAAACGGCCTGCCTGCCTGGATCGTGCCGTCGAAGGTGAGAAAGACCGGGCGGACCGGATCGGATGTCCGGCTGTCGGTGACGATCATCCGGTTGATCGGCTGGGCGTGCGGCAAGATTTCGTCCCAGGTGCCGAGGATGTCGAGCATCTGGCTGGCGGCCGCGATGATCGCGGAGGCTCGCTCGTCCTTTTCCCAGACACCGGCCGGTGCGGCCTCGACGACCTGGACCTCCAGATGCGGCGCCGCCTGCTTGACCGCGACCGCCGCCGCAAGGCCCACATAACCACCACCCACAACCAGCATGTCCAGCATTGAAAAACTCCCGAGCACGTCAAACACTTCGTGGCGTTTCCATTTGAGCTCGAAACGCTTAGCCTTAGATATAGATCATCAAGTGCCCGCTTCCTACCGCCGGAGTCCGTCTTAATGTCGAGTTCTTCTACCCCGATCGATCCCATCAGCGCACTGCTGACCGTACTCGACCTCGAAAAGCTGGAGGAGAACCTGTTTCGCGGCAGGACCGGCCCCGACACGGGATGGCAGAGAGTGTTCGGGGGACAGGTGATCGGCCAGGCGCTGGTTGCGGCACAGCGGACGGTGGCCAGCGATCGCTTCGTGCACTCGCTGCATGCCTATTTCCTGCGGCCTGGAGATCCGCTGGTGCCGATCATCTACCAAGTGGAGCGTATCAGGGACGGGTCGAGCTTCACCACGCGACGGATTGTCGCCATCCAGCATGGTCATGCCATCTTTTCGATGTCCGCTTCGTTCCAGATCGACGAAGGCGGTTACGACCATCAGATGTCGATGCCGCCCGTCGCCATGCCGGAAGAGCTGATGCCGGAAAGCGAATTCAAGCAGATGTTCCTGAAGCACGGCTCGGATGCCGTGCGCCGCTACTGGTCTCGCGAGCGTCCGATCGAGATGCGGCCGACGTCGCTTGCGCATTATCTGTCCAAGGAGAAGCTGGAGCCGCGCCAGGATATCTGGGTGAGGACCACCGGCCCGGTGCCGGACGACCGGGCGATCCAGGCAGCGCTGCTTGCCTATCTCTCCGACATGACGCTTCTCGATGCATCTCTCTATCCGCACGGCACCTCGATCTTCGATCCAACCATCCAGGCTGCGAGTATCGACCATGCGATGTGGTTCCACCGTCCGATCCGTTTCGACGACTGGCTGCTCTATTCGCAGGACAGTCCCAGCGCATCCGGCGCGCGCGGCATGACCCGCGGCGCAATCTACAGTCGATCCGGCGAGCTCGTCGCATCCGTCGCGCAAGAAGGTTTGATTCGTAAAAGAGCAAATGAATAATATTTGGGCATTTTGAGAAAACTGCACAAGTTTTCGCCGCAATTTGGCCGGCGCGTTGCCCGTTATTTGGCGACGTTCTGAAAGGGTCATTCTTATCAATAGCTTAATCTGGCTTCTCAAACTGGCATGACCCTTGAATGTGTCATGTCAGTCGCTGCTCTTGATCAGGCAGTGATCCAGGAGAATCGGCCCCGAGCCGAGCAACAAAGGATGGGAAGCCAGATGAAAATTGTAATGGCCATTATCAAGCCATTCAAGCTGGATGAGGTGCGCGAAGCCCTCACCGCTGTCGGTATCCAGGGCCTTACCGTGACCGAAGTAAAGGGCTACGGACGCCAGAAGGGACACACGGAAATCTACCGTGGGACGGAATATGCGGTCAGCTTCCTGCCGAAGCTGAAAATCGAGATCGCGGTTCCGACCGACCTCGTCGAAAAAGCCGTTGAAGCAATCGCCTCTTCCGCCAAGACCGGCCAGATCGGCGACGGCAAGATCTTTGTCTATTCGATCGAGCAGGCCGTGCGCATCCGCACCGGCGAAACCAATACTGAAGCGCTGTAAGAACGGCTGACAGGGGAGTCTTCAAGCTATGCAATTCACCAAATTTTCCACTCTCGGGCGCCTCGGTGCCGCGGCTGCGGCCTTCGCCGCGCCCGCCGTCGCCTTTGCGCAGGACGCTGCCGCACCGGCAGTCGCTGCCGCGGCCGCGGCCCCGGTTGCCGACAAGGGCGACACCGCGTTCATGTTCATCTGCACGCTTCTCGTGCTGTTCATGCTGATGCCGGGCATCGCCCTGTTTTACGGCGGCCTCGTCCGCACCAAGAACATGCTGTCGGTCCTGATGCAGTGCACCGTTGCCGGCGCCGCCATCATGATCATCTGGGTCACCTACGGCTATTCCTTTGCCTTCGGCGGCAGCACCTCCGCCTTCTGGGGTGGTACGGCGAAAATGTTCCTGTCGGGTGTCAACATGGACTCGACGGCTGCAACCTTCTCCGACGGCGTGGTCATTCCGGAATTCATCTTCGTGATGTTCCAGATGACCTTTGCGGCTCTGACGCCTGCACTGATCATTGGCGCCTTCGCCGAGCGCATCAAGTTCTCGGCTTCGATCCTGTTCTGCATCCTGTGGGTTACCTTCGTCTACTTCCCGATCGCCCACATGGTCTGGGACGCAAACGGCCTGATCTTCGGCTGGGGCGCGCTTGACTTTGCCGGCGGCACCGTCGTTCACATCAATGCAGGTCTTGCAGGTCTGATCGGTGCGATCATGGTCGGCAAGCGCACCGGCTACGGCAAGGACATGATGGCTCCGCATTCGATGACGCTGACGCTGGTCGGCGCTGCAATGCTCTGGGTCGGCTGGTTCGGCTTCAACGCAGGCTCCAACCTCGAAGCTTCGGGCGGCGCAATGCTCGCAACGGTCAACACCTTTGTTGCAACCGCTGCAGCCGTCCTCTCCTGGTGCGTCGTCGAAACCTTCACCCGCGGCAAGGCTTCGCTGCTCGGTGCTGTCTCGGGCATGATCGCCGGTCTCGTCGCCATCACGCCGGCTGCCGGCATTGCCGGTCCGATGGGCGCCATCGTCATGGGCCTGATCGTCTCGCCGCTGTGCTACTTCTTCGTTGCCGTCATCAAGAACAAGTTCGGCTATGACGACACGGCAGACGTGTTCGGCGTCCACGGCATCGGCGGCCTGTTCGGCGCTCTTGCCACGGGCATCTTCGCATCCGCCTCGCTCGGCGGTATCGGCTATGCCGAAGGCGTCACGATGGGCGGTCAGTTCATGACCCAGGTCTATGCCGTTCTCGTCACCATCGCATGGTGCGGTATCGGCTCGCTGGTCATCTACAAGATCGTCGATCTCGTCGTCGGCCTGCGCGTCACCGTGGAAGCAGAACGCGAAGGTCTCGATCTCGCGTCGCACGGCGAAGCTGCCTACCACTCGTAAGAGGCTGCAACTGCCTCTCGAAGGCAGCGTCAATCTCTGATGACCATCACTCAAGCCCGGGCCTCTGGTCCGGGCTTTTGCGTTTTGCCAAGCGAATTCCAGCCGATCAATCTTGGTTAAAGTCGCGTTAACCATCGCGGGGGTATTCTGCCTGGAATTGCGTGACCGGCCGAAACCTGCCGGTTCATGAAACAGGCGGTTTTTCAGGACGGCGGGCAGACAAGATGGGCAGAAGCAGTTCGGCGGCTATGGCAAATCGATCCACCCGCCTGGTACTCACAGCCTTTGTCTGGCGACAGGCGCTTGCGCTGACAGGCTTTGGCATTTTCACGCTGCTGGCGCTGGCGGTGGCAGCCCTTGCCACGTGGAATGTCGCAGATCCGAGTTTCTCCTACGCCACCGACAACCCGCCTGCCAATATCCTCGGCTTTTCGGGCGCAGCCTTCGCCGACCTGATGATGCAGTTCCTCGGGCTTGCCAGCATCTTTGCGCTGCTCCCGATCCTTGCCCTGGCACTCGCTCTGATTTCCGGGCGTCGTTACGATCGCATTCCGGCGCGGCTTGCAGCATGGGGCGGCGGTACGCTTCTCGCCTCGGCGACGCTCGGCTGCTTTCCGGCGCCGGCGACCTGGCCGATCCCGAACGGCATCGGCGGCGTCATTGGCGACATGATCCTGCGCTTCCCGGCTCTCTTCGTCGGCGCCTATCCGACCGGCATGGTCGCAACCGTGCTCGGCTGCATCTTTACCATTCCCTGCAT
This sequence comes from Rhizobium sp. CFBP 8752, assembly GCF_014842035.1. Classification (NCBI taxonomy): domain Bacteria; kingdom Pseudomonadati; phylum Pseudomonadota; class Alphaproteobacteria; order Hyphomicrobiales; family Rhizobiaceae; genus Rhizobium; species Rhizobium sp. CFBP 8752. The sequence goes on from NZ_JACYUZ010000001.1 coordinate 121,407, forward strand.
CTGGCTGATGCTGTTTGCCTCAGGCTTTGTCGGCGAGGCCGTCGAGACGGAAAGCGATGACGACGATGCGCCCGTGGCTGCCGTCTCCGCGCGCAACCGTCAGGATGAGGACGATGACGGCGACGACAATGGCCTCTTCGGGGGCTTCCTGGCGTTCGGCGCACTGGCCCATTACTGGTATATCGCTCAGGCGCGCCTGCGGCGGCTGACTGGCGCAAAGCCCCGCGCCCGTGTCGGTTTCGACCAGCCCTATGATTTCAACGACGACGAATTCGGCACCCTGAACGAGCCGGTCCGTGCCAAACAGGCCTCTGCCGGTGGCAGAAGCCGGATGGAGCCGTCGCTCGATGGCGCACCGGAGCGGGTCCTGTCGCCACGCCGGATCGTATCTGCACCGCCGATGCCCTCCAATGACGCGGATGACGACGATGATTCGTCGCTCGATACGGCAGACAATCCACGTCGCCCGGCCGGGATCCTTGCCGACCACGATGAGGATTTCGCGGCCGCGCGCGGGCCGAAATCTGCTGGCAACGGCTCTCCGCGCGTCGTCCCGGCGGCACCGCCTCCCAAGCCCAGCGCCCGCGTCGGTCGCGATGCGCAGGGCTCGTTCATTTCGCCGGAAGGGTTCCAACTGCCCTCCGTGCACCTGCTTGCCGAACCAAAGGCGATTGCCCGCGATGCTTCGCTGTCGGCTGACGCGCTGGAGCAGAACGCCCGCATGCTGGAAGGCGTGCTGGAGGATTTCGGCGTCAAGGGCGAGATCATCCACGTCCGCCCGGGCCCTGTCGTGACACTCTACGAACTGGAACCTGCGCCGGGCATCAAGTCGTCCCGCGTGATCGGACTTGCCGACGATATCGCCCGCTCCATGAGCGCCATTGCTGCCCGTGTCGCGGTCGTTCCCGGCCGCAACGCGATCGGGATCGAGCTGCCGAACCGAATTCGCGAAACCGTCTATCTGCGCGAAATGATCGGCTCGAAGGATTTCGAAACCAGCAAGGCAAAGCTTGCCATGGCACTCGGCAAGACGATCGGGGGCGAGCCTGTTGTCGCCGATCTCGCCAAGATGCCGCATCTTCTCGTGGCCGGTACCACCGGTTCGGGTAAGTCGGTTGCGATCAACACGATGATCCTCTCGCTTCTCTACCGCTACACGCCGGAGAAGTGCCGCCTGATCATGATCGACCCGAAGATGCTCGAACTTTCCGTCTATGACGGCATCCCGCATCTCCTTTCTCCGGTTGTCACCGATCCGAAGAAGGCTGTCGTTGCGCTCAAATGGACCGTCCGCGAGATGGAAGAGCGCTACAAGAAAATGTCGAAGATCGGCGTGCGCAATATCGACGGGTTCAATTCGCGCGTCGAGCAGGCGATGGAACGCGGCGAGGTTCTGACCCGTACCGTCCAGACTGGTTTCGATCGCCAGACCGGCGAGGCGGTTTACGAGACGGAAGAGTTCGACCTGCAGCCGATCCCATATATCGTCGTCATCATCGACGAAATGGCCGACCTGATGATGGTAGCGGGCAAGGATATCGAAGGCGCTGTCCAGCGTCTGGCGCAGATGGCGCGCGCGGCCGGCATCCATGTGATCATGGCGACGCAGCGCCCCTCGGTCGATGTCATTACCGGCACGATCAAGGCCAACTTCCCGACCCGTATCTCTTTCCAGGTCACGTCGAAGATTGACAGCCGTACCATTCTCGGCGAACAGGGTGCCGAACAGCTGCTGGGTCAGGGCGATATGCTCTATATGGCGGGCGGCGGTCGGATTCAGCGTGTCCACGGGCCTTTCGTCTCCGATACCGAGGTCGAAGAGATCGTCGCCTACTTGAAAACTCAAGGGTCGCCCCAATATCTCGAAGCTATCACGGCTGATGACGACGAGGATGGCGAGGGCGCAGGACCTGCCGGCACTTCCAACCTCTCCGACTCGGACGATCCTTACGACCAGGCGGTGGCGGTTGTGCTCAAAGACGGCAAGGCCTCCACATCCTACATCCAGCGCCGTCTCGGCATCGGCTACAACCGTGCGGCATCGCTGATCGAGCGGATGGAGCAGGAGGGCCTGATCGGCCCGGCCAACCATGCCGGAAAGCGCGAGATCCTCGTGCCGACCGAAGCGGATGTGCTGGATCGGTAAGGCCGGTAAAGCGGTCTTCAGGGGTTCGTGATCCGGCGCAAGCGGCCATCAAGACGCCGTGTTTCCACAACAGAAACACGGAAGGAGACCAGAATGACAGAACAAAAGACCACTCTTTCCAAAAGCATGACCGGACTTCTCGGCCGTCGCCAGTTCTCGCTCGGCCTTGCCGGCGGTGTTGCCGGACTGCTGGTTGCGGGAGCGGCCAAGCCCGTTCTGGCGCAGGCCGCAGCCGGTGCCTCGGCTCAGCGGATCGCCGACCATTTCTCGTCGGTGAAGACGATGATGGGCGAGTTCGTTCAGTTCGGGCCGCGCGGTGAACAGACCGGCGGCAAGTTCTTTATCGAACGCCCCGGCAAGCTGCGCTTCAACTTCGAGGATCCGTCGCCGCTGCGCGTGATTGCCGATGGTCGCAACGTGGTCGTGGGCAACGTCAAGCTCAAGACCTGGGATATCTACCCGCTGTCGAAGACGCCGCTCAGCCTGCTCTTGTCCGAGCGCATCGATTTGACATCCGCGACCGTGCGCAGCGTGCGTGAGGAAACCGACCTGACGACGATCGTGCTCGGCAACAAGTCGATCTTCGGCGACTCGACCATCACCATGATGTTCGACACCAAGACCTTCGACCTTCGCCAGTGGACGATCACCGACGCCCAGAACAAGGATACGTCCGTGATGGTCTATAACGTCCGCAACGGCGTGGCGATGGACGAGAGAGTGTTCACCATCCCCTATGATCAGGTGAAGTAAGACATATCGACTAGGACGGATCGCTTTTGGAGGGCTGCGGAAACGCGGCCCTTTTTGCTTTTACTGCTATCCGAAATTGCCTAGAGGTGATGCCCATCAGCGAGGGCAGGCATGACATTCTCCATCACCACCTGGAACATCAACTCGGTCCGGCTTCGCATGCCGATCGTGCAGCAGTTCATTACCCGCAACCAGCCGGACATTCTCTGCCTGCAGGAGATCAAGTGCCAGGAGCCTGAGTTCCCCTACCAGCCGCTGAGAGACCTCGGTTACGAGCATATCATCGTGCACGGCCAGAAGGGCTATCACGGCGTCGCCATCGCCTCGCGGATCCCGCTCTCGGAAGATCACCGCCAGAATTACTGCAATGTCGGCGATGCCCGGCACATCTCGGCGCTTTTCGGGACGGGTACCCGGCGCATCCGGGTGCATAATTTCTACGTGCCTGCGGGAGGCGACGAGCCGGACCGGACGATCAATCCGAAATTCGGCCACAAGCTGGATTTTGTCGAAGAGATGAAGGTTTTGCAGGCCGATGCGACGCCCGGCATTTCGTCGATCCTCGTCGGCGATCTGAATATCGCACCGCTGGAGCACGATGTGTGGTCGCACAAGCAGCTTCTGAAGATCGTCAGTCACACGCCGGTCGAGACTGAGGGCATGAAAGAGATCATCTCCAAGGGCGGCTGGCTGGACCTGATGCGCCAGTACACGCCGGAGCCGGAGAAGATCTATACCTGGTGGAGCTACCGAGCCAAGGACTGGGAGGCCGCCAACAAGGGCCGCCGTCTCGATCATATCTGGTCATCGCCGGACCTTGGCCCGTTTCTCGACCGGATCGAGGTGCTGAAGGAAGCCCGAGGCTGGACCCAGCCATCGGACCACGTTCCGGTAACGGCGGTGTTCAAGTTCTAAGCGGCGGGTGCCGTCTAGCGGCTGTGCTTATGTTCCGATGGATCGTCGCTTAGAGCATTGAAATAGGTTTGGTTTTCCGGCGTCATTCGCGATTGGAACCGGGCGCGTTGATCGATGAGACGGTTCATCTCGCGGTTTGATTTCCAGGACCAGATCAGCAAGCCCAAGAGATAAACGCCGCCCAAACCAGCGAAGATTTTAGTTGCCCAGAACGCGAATTCACCAGCTGGAGCTGGAAGCATCTCCCAGGAAATAAGCGATGCCATTATTCCGGCGAGGGCTCCGACAATGATTGCCGCTTTACCGATACTGCTTTTTTTGCCTTGCATGGCCACCCCTAAGCTTGTCCGCGCAAATTAACACGCAAAAATTGCCATGCGGGGTCGCTGCAATTTCGTGGTTAATCAAGCATTTAGGGTGAGGGATGGTCGACTAGGGAAGCAGCTAGCAGCCAAACTTCAGCGGAACCGGTGCTGCATGGCGAGCGCTGCCTTGGCGAGGTTGACGATGTTGTCGCGGATGCGGTTTTCGATGAGACGACCGACCTGGGGATATTCTTCCAGCAGGCGCTCGAACAGGGATCGGCCGATCCTGAGCGTTTCGGAATCTTCGGCCGCGATTGCCGTGAACTTGCGCTCGACCATGGTCACCAGCGCGAGCTCGGATAGAAGCGTGCCGGGCCCGACCGTCTTGTCGAGACGAACGGTGCCGTCGCGGGTGGTCGAGTAGAGGTCGAAACTGCCTTTGCAGACGATGAAGGCGGATTCGGCGGGGGAACGCTCGCGAAACAGCTCCTGGCCGCCGGATGTCGAGCGTCGTTCCGCCCCGAACGCAATCAGCCGCAGCTGGTCGCCATCCAGTTCCCTGAAAAGCGGCACTTGCGACAGAAGCCGGATATCGTCGGACAGTGCCATTTTACGGGTTTGCGGTCTTCGGGGTTAAGGAACGATCTTGTATCCACCGTTTTCCGTCACCAGAATCTCAGCATTCGAGGGGTCGCGCTCGATCTTCTGTCTCAGACGATAGACATGGGTTTCCAGTGTATGCGTTGTAACGCCGGAATTATAGCCCCATACTTCTTCCAGAAGAATATCGCGTGTGACGACCTTCAGCCCTGCGCGATAGAGATAGCGGATGATCGCCGCTTCCTTTTCGGTCAGACGGATCTTCTTGCCATCGTCCGTGGTCAGAAGCTTCTGGCTCGGCTTGAACAGGTAGGGGCCGACGGTGAACGTGGCGTCCTCGCTCTGTTCGTACTGGCGAAGCTGGGCGCGGATACGCGCAAGCAGCACGGCAAAGCGGAACGGCTTCGTCACGTAATCGTTGGCGCCTGCTTCGAGGCCGAGGATCGTGTCGGAATCGGTGTCGTGGCCGGTCAGCATGATGATCGGGGCCTTGAAGCCGTTCTTGCGCAGAACCTTGACCGCCTCGCGGCCGTCCATATCCGGCAAGCCGACATCCATGATCAGCAGATCGACCTGGGTCGCCTTGGCGGTATTGACCGCCTTGGTTGCATTGGCTTCCTGCAGGATCGAGAATTCGTCGTAGAAGCCGAGCTGCTCCACAAGGGTCTCGCGCAGATCATCGTCGTCATCGACCAGCAGTATCGTTCTCGCCATGCAGTTCTTGCCTTCCGTAGCGCCTATTGCGTTTGTAAGACGTATCTAGGGATCTTCGATGTAAAACCCAACCCGCTATGAATTCAAACGAAATCATATTCAAAGCAAAACCTTGTGAGTGAAATGCATCGTTTTCGCGAGAAAGATCACAAAATCGGACCCGTGGTCGTGGTTCGTACCGCGCCGCGAGACCGCCGGCGTGCCATCGTGACATGTGGCGGGATCACCGTTCAGGCAGCGCTGGGGCGATCCGGGACGACCGCCTTCAAGCGCGAAGGCGACGGAGGAACGCCGATTGCCGCGATGCGGATCCTCAGCGGCTTCATCCGCGGCGACCGTCTTTCCGTGCCGGGCACGCGGCTTCCGCTTCGCCGCATCGGCCACGACATGCTGTGGTGCGACGAGCCGAAGCACCCGGCCTACAACCGCCTGGTGAAGGCCCCGTTCAAACCCTCCCATGAGGAGATGCAACGGGCAGACGAACTCTACGATATCTGCCTCGTGCTCGACTGGAACATCACCTCGCGCAAGCGCCACGGCGGCTCGGCCATCTTCTTCCACCTGATCCGCCCAGGCTACCTGCCGACAGCCGGCTGTGTCGCGGTTCACCCGCGCGACATGAAGCGGCTGCTGCCGTTTCTGCGCAAGGGGACGGTGGTGCGGGTTTTGGGGTGAGGCTTTTCGGATGGGCTACCGGCCGATGGCAATCGCGCCGGCCGCCACGATGAGCCCTGCCACGATGCGCTTCGGTGTGAGTGTCTCGCCGAGGAACAGCCTGCCGATGATCATCGCGAAGACCACGCTCGTTTCGCGGATTGCGGTGATGGGACCGGCAGGTCCCATGGAGTAGGCGATGATGACGACGCCATAGGCGATCAGAACGAAGATGCCGGCCAGCAGGGCCTTGCGGGTTTCCCGCTCGCGGATGTCGAGGCGCAAGCGCCCCCGCATCAGCGTATACGCGACAATCAGCAGCACGCCATAGGTGAACAGCACCCAGGCTGCATAGGCACCTGGATCGGGCAGATCGCGTACGCCGATGGAATCAACCGTCGCGTAGGTGGCGATGATCAGGCCGGTCAGCAGCGCCCACAAAATGGACGTGGTCGGCGCGCGCTGGCTGCCGGTCGAGAGGCTCATGATGCCAGCCGCTACCAGGATTAAGCCGAGAATCTGGGAAGAGGTGAGCGTTTGTCCCATCATCAGGAAGCCGCCGAGTGACACCAGAAGCGGCACGGAGCCGCGCACGATCGGGTAGACCTGTCCGAGGTCGCCCAGCCGGTAGGCGAAGACGAGGAAGATGCTGTAGGCCACCTGCAGCATCGATGAGGCGAGGATAAACCCGAGGCCTGCGGCCGTCGGCCATGGAAACCACAGCATGACCGGGAGAGCGGCGAGAATGCCCGTGATGCCCATCACGGTGAGCGACCATAGCCTGTCGGCGCCCGAGCGCAGGAATGCATTCCAGCTGGCATGCATGACGGCGGCTGTAAGCGCCAGCGCGATGACGGTCGGGCTCATTGCTTGGCGATCCTTCCGGCCCGCGGCAAAAGACGGAGCGGGCAGACAGGCATTGCCGTACCGATCTCCTTAAAAATCTACCGTATTGGCGCGTCCCGAAAGGTCAAACGTGTTTTCCTGAACCGGCTGTGAGCGCTGCTCATCGCAGCAAAAAGCCGCCGGATGCTTTCACATCCAGCGGCTTCGCTTGTCTGGCATGAAGAGCCTTCAGCCTATTTCCAGTCGCGGATATCCACGAAGCGACCGGCGACGGCGGCAGCTGCTGCCATGGCCGGTGAGACCAGGTGGGTGCGGCCCTTGGAGCCCTGACGGCCCTCGAAATTGCGGTTCGAGGTCGAAGCGCAGCGTTCATAGGGGTTCAGGCGGTCGTCGTTCATAGCAAGGCACATGGAGCAGCCCGGCTCGCGCCAATCGAAACCGGCAGCCTTGAAGATCCGGTCGAGACCTTCGGCTTCCGCCTGTTCCTTGACGAGGCCGGAGCCCGGAACGACCATGGCCGACACCGTCGACGCAACGGTCTTGCCTTCGACCATCTTTGCCGCAGCGCGCAGATCCTCGATGCGGCCGTTGGTGCAGGAGCCGATGAAGACGCGATCGATGGTGATGTCGGTCATCTTCGTGCCCGGCGTCAGGCCCATATATTCGAGCGCGCGCCATTTGGAGGTGCGCTTGTTCTCGTCCTTGATCTGGTCCGGATCCGGCACCGTGCCTTCGATCGTGGTGACGTCCTCGGGCGAGGAGCCCCAGGAAACGATCGGGGGCAGGGCGGCGGCATCCAGCACGACGACCTTGTCGTAATGGGCGCCTTCGTCCGTGTGCAGCGTCTTCCAGTATTCGACGGCCATATCCCAGGCGGTGCCCTTCGGCGCGCGCGGCTTGCCCTTGATATACTCGAACGTCGTCTCGTCAGGCGCGATCAGGCCGGCACGGGCGCCGCCTTCGATCGTCATGTTGCAGACGGTCATGCGGCCTTCCATGGAGAGCGACCGGATCGCCTCGCCGGCGAACTCGATGACGTGTCCGGTGCCGCCGGCCGTGCCGATCTCGCCGATAATCGACAGGATGACGTCCTTTGCCGTGACGCCGGCGGGCAGTTTGCCGTCGACGCGGACCAGCATGTTCTTTGCTTTTGTCTGCAGCAGCGTCTGGGTGGCCAGAACGTGCTCCACTTCCGATGTGCCGATCCCGTGCGCCAGCGAACCGAAGGCGCCGTGCGTCGAGGTATGGCTGTCACCGCAGACGATCGTCATGCCCGGCAGGGTAAAACCCTGTTCCGGCCCGACGATATGGACGATACCCTGGCGGACATCGCTTTCGGAAAAGTATTCGACGCCGAAATCCCTGGCGTTTTCCGCCAGCGCCTCGACCTGGATGCGGCTCTCCTCGTTCTTGATCCCGAGGTGACGGTCAGGCGAGGTCGGCACGTTGTGGTCGACGACGGCGAGCGTGCGCTGTGGCGAGCGCACCTTGCGTCCGGCAAGGCGCAGGCCCTCGAAGGCCTGCGGGCTCGTCACCTCATGCACCAGGTGACGGTCGATATAGAGAAGACAGGTATCGTTTTCATCGCGGGAGACGACGTGGTCGTCCCAGATCTTGTCATACAAAGTACGAGGTGCGCTCATGGCTGCGGTCCAATAAGATTGAGAATGGGTGGGGAAATAGAGGCGGCATCTTAGGCCGCGCCGGACATGTCTGCCCGGTCAGCTAAGTCGGCTGCATAGAGCGCCGGATACGCGCGCAAAAAAGCGTGACGGCAGACGCTTGTGGTCCTGCAGCACGATCATGCGGTTCGCGAGACATCCGAATTTCGATCCCATGGCAAAGGGTGTAGCAGTTTTTTGAATTCTCGGCAATTGCCTCCAGAAAACGTACATGCGAGAACGCTACTAAAGGAACCCCCTCATGGGGGGCCGGTCTGCAGCGCCTCCCGGGCCTGAAAGAGGAGACGAGAATGGCTTTGCCAGCCCAGCTTCCCGACAACGAGGCTGAACGCCTGCTCTCTGTGCGGGCCCTGATTTCCGCCGACGGACCCTCCACGCCGGAGCTCGAGGCGCTTGTGAAGCTTGCCAAGGATGTGTTCACGACGCCTTATGCGGCCGTCAACATCGTCGACGCCGATTGGCATCGGGTGGCCTGCCAAGTTGGCATTCGAACGAGCGAATGCCCGCGCGACATCTCGATCTGCTCCCGTGTCGTGTTCGACAACGAGGTCGTGGTGGTTCCCGATCTTGCCCGCCATCCGGAACTGCGCGATCTTCCTTATGTGCTGGGCGAGCCGGGTTTCAGGTCCTATGCCGGTGCGCCGGTCGCGCTGGAGCCGGGTCTTCCCGTTGGTGCCTTCTGCCTTCTCGATACCGAGCCGCGCGAATTCAGCGACCGGGAGATCGCCAATCTCATGCATTTCGCCGAGGTGGCGAGCGGTCTTTTGCGGCTGCAGAAGGCAAATCATGTGATGGGTTTTGCCGAGGAAAAGCTGCGGCTGGCCGCAATCACCGATCCGATGACCGGGTTCTACAATCGCGCGGCGCTGGTCTCGATCGTCGACGGCATGCTGGCCGATGCGTTTTCGGCGCAGCAGACGGTCGGCGTTCTCTACATGGATATGGACGGGTTCAAGACGATCAACGACACGCTCGGCCATCCCGCTGGCGATGAAGTGCTGAAGCAGGCGGCGCAACGCATTACCGAATGCCTCGGTGTCCAGGAAATTGCCGTCAGGATGGGTGGCGACGAGTTCGCCGTCTTCGTACCGAACCTTGCCAATGCCGATGCGCTGGCCGGTCTTTCGGAACGCCTCGTGAAACGGTTCCGCAGCCCGTTTGCCGTGGGCAGGCATATCGTCAATGCACGTCTGAGCGTGGGTGCTGCCCTTGCGCCGCATGCAGGGTCGGATCGCCTCAGCCTGTTGCAGGCCGTGGACGAAGCGCTGTACGAGGCGAAGGCATCCGGCCGCGACAGGTTCGTCCTCAGGTCCTCCTGACGGCTCGCAAAGGAAACGTCCTTCGCCGCACTATCGGCGGCTTGCCTTTCTGATCCCCTGTTCCCGCATCTTCTTTTCGACCTGCCGCAAGGCGATCGACAGGCCGATCGTCAGGATCAGGTAGATATAGGCGACGATCGAATAGGTCTCGAAAAACCGGAACGAGCCGGACGCATAGATCTTGCCGGCCTGGCTGATATCGGCGACGCCGAGAACCGAGACGAGGGAACTGTCCTTCACCATGGCAACGAAGTCGTTCGAGAGCGGCGGGAAGATCACCCGTATCGCTTGCGGAAAGATGACGAGGCGAAAGCGCTGACCCCGCGTCAACCCGAGCGCCATGGCCGCTTCGACCTGGCCGCGATCGATGGACTGGAAACCGGCGCGAAAGATCTCGGCGATAAAGGCCGAATAGCCGATCGTCAGCGCAATGATCGCACGCCACATCAAAGAGAGATCACGGACCTGCATCGGCTCGAGAAAGCCGCCGTCGACCAGCGGCGCGATCAGGACATTGTAAAAACCGACGATCGCCGATGCGCCGGCAAAGGCAATGTAGAACAATAGAACCAGGATGGGGATGCCGCGCACGACTTCCACGTAGAATCGCGCCGCTTGCCGGAGCGCGAGGCGATCGGAAAGGCCCGCAAGGGCGATGGCCAGCCCCAGAGCGGTGGCAAGCACGAAGGCCGTGACCGTCACGAACACCGTCACCCAGATGCCGCGCGAGACGGTGGCGAAAACCTGGGCATAGAGATCGTTGACGACGATCACGGCTGCGAGCGCGAGGCCTATGACGACGACGGCTGCGAGCCACCACGGACGATCACCATCGCCGCCCGATGTCGGCAGGGTCTGAAAGGTCATCAGGTTTCGACCCTGTCCGCGGTGCCTGCCATCCTGATGGTCACTGGCCCATCTTGTAGTCGAGGAACCACTTTTTGTTCAGGGCATCCAGCGTGCCGTCGGCTTTCAGCGCGGCGATCGCGGCGTTGACGGGCGCTGCGAGATCCGATCCTTTCTTGAAGATGAAGCCGAAATCTTCGGCTCCGAGCGGGCCGCCGATCACCTTCAACCCGCCGTTCGACGCGTCGACATAGCCTTTGGCCGCGACGCTGTCGGTCAGCACGAGATCGACGTCGCCGCCTTTCAACGCCTGCACGGTTGCGCCAAAGGTCTCGAACAGCTTGATGCGCGGGTTCTGCTCGTTGCCGTCGAGGATGCTGTAGACTGACGTGTAGAAGGGCGATGTGCCCGGCTGGGCGCCGATCAGTGCGCCGTCTACGGCCGCAAAGGCCTTTTCATCGGCAAAGCGGGTTTCGTCGCCACGCACCAGCATGAACTGTTCGGAGCGCAGGTAGGGATCGGAGAAGTCGACCTGTGCCTTGCGTTCATCCTTGATGGTGATGCCGGTCATGCCGATGTCGTACTGGCCATCGGACACGGCCTGGATCATCGCGTCCCAGCTGACGTTCTGGTACTCGACCTTGAAATTCAACCGCTTGGCGATCTCGTTCATCGCATCATACTCCCAGCCGATCGCCTTGCCCGTCTTCGGATCGACGAACTGCAGGGGCGGGTAGGCGTTTTCGGTGACGACGACGACCGATCGGGCCTTCAGGTCCGGCAGGTTTTGCGCAAAAGCAGTGACCGGTGCCAGGCTTGCAACTGCGAGGGCGGCAATGACAAAACGTCTTTTCAGCATGGGGCGATCCTCAAGAGAAATATCTCAGCCAAATCTCACCAATTTCTGCGGGAAGACAAGCACAACCATTCCCTCAGACGAAGATCGCTGGGTTTGCCTTTGCAGACGCAACTGCAGTGGGGTCGATATCAATGCCCGAGGGCAATCGCAGGCAATAAAAAAGGCGGCCAAACGGCCGCCTTTTCGCATCCCATGAAGGGAAATCTTATTCAGCAGATGCTGCTTCTGCAGCCTTTGCTTCTTCCGCAGCCTTCGCTTCAGCGGCTTCTGCTGCTGCCTTGTCGGCGGCGAGAGCCTGTGCTGCTGCGATCTTTTCAGCTTCGATGCGTGCCTTTTCTTCGACAACTGCAGCGCGCTCGGCTTCGTTCAGCTTGCGTGCACGCGTGCCGGTGTTCTCGACGATACGAGCCGACTTACCGCGACGATCGCGCAGGTAGTACAGCTTGGCGCGACGGACGCGACCGCGGCGAACGATTTCGACGCCTTCGACGAGCGGCGAGTAGACCGGGAATACGCGCTCGACGCCTTCGCCGTAGGAGATCTTGCGAACGGTGAAGCTTTCGTTGATGCCGCCGCCGGAACGGGCGATGCAAACGCCTTCATAGGCCTGTACGCGGGTACGGGTGCCTTCCGTCACGCGGACGTTGACGCGGACGGTGTCGCCCGGGGAAAATTCTGGAAGCGAGCGCTTGGCTTCGATCTTGGCGACCTGTTCGGCCTCAAGCTGCTGGATGATGTTCATGTGTCAAACCTCAGGTTTTTCTGAAACAGCCAGAGCGCTCTTAGGATCCGTTGGTCAAAGCCTCTGGATCTGCCTTGCGGCAGAGCGTTTCGCCATTCTTTGTTGCTGGCAGACGGGACAGTTTTCCCATTTCCGTTCGCGCCATTACACGAAAGGCATGCGCTTGTCATCGGGCATGCCGCAATTTTGTGGCGATCGGTGGCGTTTTCGCCGCTTGCTGCCTCTCTATAGCAGGTCTAAAGGCTGACCGAAAAGAATTCGGGAGGATTCATGTCGATCACCATGGTGGTGCTGCTGGCCGCTGCCGGCTTTTTCTCGGGTGCCGCCAACGCGATTGCCGGCGGCGGAACGTTTCTCGTTTTCGGCGCCTTGACGCTTGCCGGCGTGCCGCCGATCGCGGCCAACGCAACATCGTCGATCGTGCAGTTTCCGGGCTATGTCACCTCGACGCTTGCCTATCGCCGCGAGATTGCCAGCCACTGGCGAAGTGCTTTGGCGCTCGCAATCGTCTCCGTCATCGGCTCGATTTTGGGAGCGTTGATCCTGCTGGCGCTCGACAATGACGCGTTTCGCCAGGTCGTGCCGTGGCTCCTGGGCGCTGCGACCGCCGTGTTTGCGGCAGGCCCGTGGCTGAAGCCGAAAGCCTCGTCCGAGCGCCCTGCCAACTCGCCGCTTTCGGTCATCGGTCAGTTCCTGACATCGATCTATGGTGGGTTCTTCGGGGCCGGAATGGGGATCATGATGTTGGCGGTGCTGGGGCTGACGACCGGCGGCAGCTATCACCATCTCAATGCGCTGAAGAACATGCTGGCGGCGCTGATTGCCGGCGTCGCGATCGTCGTCTTCGTCGGCGGCGGCGTGATTGCCTGGCCGGAAACGATCATCATGATGCCGGCCGGCGCGCTCGGCGGCTATTGCGGCGTGTGGCTCGCACGACGCGTTCCGCAGGCAGTGCTGCGCTGGTGCGTGGTGGCGGTCGGCGCAGGCCTGACCGTCTACTATTTCGTCACCGGCTAGCTTTCGTTCAGCAGGTCCGGGCGGCGTTCCCGAGTAAGCCGCAGCGACTGTTCGAGCCGCCATTTCTCGATCGCGGCATGGTTGCCGGAGGTCAGAATAGCGGGGATTGCCCGGTCTTCGAAGACCTGTGGACGCGTATAGTGCGGGTGTTCGAGCAGGCCGTGCTCGAAGCTTTCGTGGGTGCCGGACAGCGCATTGCCCATCACGCCCGGCAGAATGCGAACGACGCTGTCGAGCAGCGTCAAAGCGGCCGGCTCGCCGCCCGAAAGGATATAGTCGCCGATCGACACTTCCTCGAGCTGGCGTGCATCGATCACCCGCTGGTCGACGCCTTCGAAACGTCCGCAGACGATCACCACGCCCTCGCCCTCGCCAAGCTCGCGAACGCGCTTTTGGCTGAGCGGCTTTCCGCGCGGGCTCATCAGCAGGCGGGGACGGTTGTCATCTGCGAGGGAATCGATCGCCTTGCCGAGAATATCCGCCCGCAGCACCATGCCGGCGCCGCCGCCGGCCGGCGTGTCGTCCACGGTGCGGTGCTTGTCCTCGGCGAAATCACGGATCTGCATCGCCTCAAGCGACCACTGCCCGCGTTCCATCGCTTTTCCGGAGAGGGAAAAGCCGAGATGGCCGGGAAACATTTCCGGATAGAGGGTGAGCACCGTGGCGCGAAACGGCATCGCGGTCACTTGTCCTTACGCGGAAAATTCGAGTTCGCGCCGTCTTCGTCCGGGTTTTCGATGAGGCCTGCGGCTTCGGGATCAATCAGGATCTTGCCGCCTTCGAGATCGATCTCCAGAACGGCTGCCTCGGTAAACGGAATGAGCGACGGACGACGGCCGGGGCCTTTCAGCTCCAGAAGGTCGCCCGCGCCGAAATCGAACACGGCGCTGACCGTGCCAAAGCTCTTGCCGTCCTTGTCGACCGCTTCCAGGCCCTCTAGGTCGGCGTAGTAGAATTCGTCGTCGTCCAGTCCCTCGTCCGGCAGGTTGTCACGGTCGACGAACAGCTCGATGCCGTTCAGCGCTTCTGCATCCTCGCGGCTGTTGATGCCGCGGAAGCGGACGATGACGACGGTTTTCGCCTCGCGGATATCGAGGATCTCGAAGACCCGGCCGTCCGCGGTGTAAAGGTTGCCGTAGTCGCCGAGCGCCGTCGGATCCTCTGTAAAGGATTTCACCCGCACCTCGCCCCGCAGGCCCTGGGCAGCGCCGATCGTTGCCATCAGAACTGGGTTTTCGAGCTTGGTCATGCGGGAAGGCTCCGGTTTCTTCGCGCCCATTTAAGCGCAACACAGTGAAATGAAAACAGTCTCGGCGGAATGAAAACAGCAAAACGGGCGGTGCGTTGCCGCACCACCCGTCGAATCAAAAGAAGCGGATCTTATTCCGCGGCAGCAGCTGCCTTGGCGTCTTCGATCTTCTTTGCGCGCTCGGCAGTGCGTTCCTGAGCCTTCTTGCCCGGCTTTGCCTTTTCCGGGTTGCTCTTGGCATCGCGCTGGCCAACGCCGGCTTCTGCCAGGAAGCGCAGAACGCGGTCGGTCGGCTGTGCGCCGTTGTCGAGCCAATGCTGAACGCGCTCTACGTTGACTTCAACGCGCTTTGCGTCGTCCTTGGCAAGCATCGGGTTCCACGAACCGACCTTTTCCAGGAAGCGGCCGTCACGCGGCGAACGGGCGTCAGCGACGACGATCGTGTAGTAAGGACGCTTCTTCGAGCCACCACGGGCAAGACGGATCTTCAAGGGCATTGTATTCACTCCTAGGTTTGTCTGGGCCGCCGTCCCGGCGGGCCGTGTCGTTATTGGTTTAAGCTGTTTCCTTACCGCCGTGTTCGGCGGCGATGGCTTCATGATGCCGGATGACTTCCTTGATGACGAAGTTCAGGAACTTCTCGGCGAAATCCGGGTCCAGATGAGCGTCGTCGGCCAGGCGGCGAAGGCGTTCGATCTGGTATTCCTCGCGCGCCGGGTCTGCCGGCGGCAAATCGTATTGGGCTTTGAGGACGCCCACTTCCTTGGTGCAGCGAAAGCGTTCCGCCAGCATATGCACCAGTGCCGCATCGATATTGTCGATCGACTGGCGGTAGCTCGAAAGCTTTGCCTTGATTTCAGGGTCAACCATCGTGTCCTCCCCTTACTTCTTCTTGCCAGGCAGGCCGGGAAGACCCGGGAAGCCGCCGAGGCCGGGGAGCTTTCCGCCGCCAAGACCCGGCATTCCACCGCCGAGACCCGGCATGGAGCCAGGCTTCATGCCGGCAGCTTCGGCCTGCTTCTGCAGGGCTTCCAGCTGCTTCGGATCGAGCTTGGAAAGATCGGGCATGCCGCCCATTCCACCCATTCCGCCACCCATGCCACCAAGACCCATCTTGCCGGCAAGGCCGCCCATCATCTGCTTCATCATGCCGCCCTTGCCCTTGCCGCCCATCATTTTCATCATGTCGGCCATCTGGCGGTGCATTTTCAGCAGCTTGTTGATTTCGGATGCGTCCGTGCCGGAGCCGGCTGCGATGCGTTTCTTGCGGGAGTGCTTCAGCATATCCGGGTTGGCGCGTTCGGCCTTCGTCATCGAGCCGATGATGGCGATCTGGCGGTCGAACATCTTGTCGCTCATGCCGGATGCGGCAAGCTTGTCCTTCATGCCGGCCATGCCGGGCATCATTCCCATGATGCCGCCCATGCCGCCGAGCGATTTCATCTGGCGCAGCTGGTCGGCAAGGTCGTTCAGGTCGAACTTGCCCGACTGCATCTTCTTGGCCATCGCCGCGGCTTTTTCCGCGTCGATGTTTTCGGCTGCCTTTTCGACCAGGCTGACGATGTCGCCCATGCCGAGAATACGGTCGGCGATGCGGCGGGGATGGAACTCTTCGAGTTCGTTCATCCGTTCGCCGACACCGATCAGCTTGATCGGCTTTCCGGTGACAGCGCGCATCGAAAGCGCTGCACCGCCGCGGCCATCGCCATCCATGCGGGTCAGAACGAGGCCGGTAATGCCGACGCGTTCGTCGAAATTGCGCGCCAGGTTGACGGCGTCCTGGCCGGTCAGGCTGTCGGCCACCAGCAGGATTTCATGCGGGTTGGACTTCCGCTTGATTTCCGCCATTTCGGCCATCAGCGGTTCGTCGATATGCGTGCGGCCGGCGGTGTCGAGGATGACGACGTCATGGCCGCCGAGCTTGGCCGCCTGGACGGCGCGCGCGGCGATATCGGTCGGCGACTGGCCGGCAATGACCGGCAGCGTATCGACGCCGGTCTGGGCGCCAAGCTGGCGCAACTGTTCCTGAGCTGCCGGACGTCGCGTATCGAGCGACGCCATCAGCACCTTTTTCTTTTCGCGGTCGGTCAGCCGCTTGGCGATCTTGCCTGTGGTCGTGGTCTTACCCGAACCCTGCAGACCGACCATCATGATGACAACAGGGGCCGCGGCATGCAGGCTGATGCCGACGCCTTCGGTCCCGAGCATTTCGACCAGTTCGTCATGGACGATCTTGACGACCATCTGGCCGGGCTTGATCGATTTCAGAACCTCGGCGCCGACGGCCTTTTCACGAACCTTGTCGGTAAAGGCGCGCACCACTTCCAGCGCCACGTCGGCTTCCAGAAGCGCACGGCGAACCTCGCGCAGGGCGGCGGATACATCCGCTTCGCTCAATGCGCCACGGCCGGTCAGTCCATTCAGAATGGAGCCAAGACGGTCCTGGAGGTTTTCGAACATCGTGTATTCCTTCTTCGTTTCCGGGTGCCCAAAAACGTCGGTTCTTTCGCCGGCAAATACAAGGCACCAAGGAGTACGCAAAGCCAAATAGCACCCGAGGGCGCCACGCGCTGTCGGGTGTTGACCTCCGGGTTTCCGAATAGTTCGGCTCCCGGTCGGCGGCTCCAAGTTCTCGGACTTGTCAGCAGATTGCCGGGCTTAAACAGGAAATGGGGGTGGAAGTCAAGGCGCGCCGGGGTTTTGCCGCGGGCGAGGGCATCCGCTGACGAGATGCCGGAGATCTGATGTTGCCGCAAGCTTCCGCCCGTGCGCGAATTGCCGTATTCTATAGGGGATATATGCGAACCTAGATAGAGGTGGCCTTGATGGCGCAGCTCTTGCAAACCCTGGTGATCGAACAGACCTCATGAAACGTCGCAATTTTCTCAAATGGTCCGGGATCGGCGCAGTGGTAGCCCTTGCCGGCGGGTTGACCGCAAGAGGTGCCATGGCAGCCAACAGCTATTATTCCGGGCCGGTATCCGATCACTTCGACGGAACGCATTTCTTCAATCCCGGCGGAGAGGAGCCGCGCGGAACTCTCGATCTCCTGCGCTGGAAGTTCGGCAACGGCAATATTCCCTGGCCGGACACGTTTGCCAGCCCGTTTCCGCAGGCCGTGCCGGAGACGCGCGTGACCGGCAATCGTCTTGTCGTCACCATGGTCGGCCATGCGTCGCTGCTGATCCAGGTTGCCGGCGTCAATATTCTGACCGATCCGGTCTGGTCGGAGCGTGCCAGTCCGGTCTCCTTCGCCGGGCCCAAGCGGGTCAATCCGCCGGGTATCCGCATCGGTGATCTGCCGCCGATTGATATCGTGCTCGTTACCCACAATCACTACGACCACATGGATCTCGAGACGCTGTGGGTGCTTGAGGGCCGCGACAAGCCGCATTTCATCACACCGCTCGGCAATGATGCGATCATCCGCTCCAAGGTGCCGGATGCGAAGATCACGGTCATGGACTGGGGCGGCAGCGAGACCGTCGCGCCCGGCGTCGTGTTTCACTGCGAGCCCTGCCATCACTGGTCGGCGCGGGGTCTCGGTGACCGGCGCAAGGCGTTGTGGGCGGCCTTCGTGTTTGAAACGCCGGCCGGCAAGGTCTATCATGTGGGCGATACCGGATTTCACGAGGGCGTCAACTATCGCGCCGCGGGCAGTAAGCATGGTCCTTTCCGCCTCGCGAACCTGCCGTTCGGCGCCTATGAGCCGCGCTGGTTCATGAAGGCGCAGCATCAGGATCCGCAGGAAGCCGTCGAAGGTATGCAGCTTTGCGGAGCCTCCTTTGTTGCCGGGCATCATTGGGGCACGGTCAAGCTGACGGACGAGGGCATCGACCAGCCGGTCGAGGCGCTGTTTGCGGCGCTCGACAGTCGTGGTATTGCGCGTGAACGATTCCGGCCGATGCGGGCAGGTGAGGTTTTCGACGTTCCGGCGTGACGGAGCTTGACGAGCCGCTCCACAGTTTGCTTGATGCGGAAACATGAGTGAATGGGGCAAGATATGCAGATCGAACTGGACCGCCTGACGGACGCTACTCGCATCCAGCGCCTCAAGGCGCAGACAGCGGGTACGCATGATACGCTCGACAAGCGGATCATGCGGGCGGAGCCATTCGCCAATCGCGAGCGCTATGCCTTGTTTCTCGACGTGCAGCATCGGTTCCACGCCGATGTCGCGCCGCTCTACGCGGCCGCCGAACTCAACCGGCTGCTGCCCGGCCTTGCCGAGCGTTGCCGGTTGGAAGCGCTTCGCCACGACATCGCGGATCTCGGCGGCGTGCCGGAACAGCTGGGATCAACGACCGGCCCCCTCAATCCTGCGACCGCACTCGGCTGGCTCTATGTCGCCGAAGGCTCCAATCTCGGCGCAGCCTTCCTGCGCAAGGAAGCGGCCAAGCTCGGGTTGTCGGATGATTTCGGCGCGCGGCATCTGGCCGGCCACACGGACGGCCGCGGTCTGCATTGGCGCAATTTCGTTTCGGCCTATAACGAGCTTCTGCTGACCGAGGCGGAGGAACTCGAGGCGGCTGAAGGCGCCAGGGCGGCGTTCCGCCGGGTGCATGCGCTGGTCGACCAGATCTTCGGATGACACGATCGGAGAATGGCGATCGCAGCACAAGTTGCGCGCGCTACTGGCAATTCGTGGCGATTTCCGCCATATACGGCCGATGACCGGTAATTTACCGCACGGGTTGGCAATCATGGCAGAACAGGTCGAATTTGCGCGCATGAACGGGCTTGGCAACAAGATCCTGGTCATCGACATGCGCGGTCGCGCCGACAAGGTCACGCCGGAAGCAGCCGTTGCGCTCAACGCTGATGCTGCGACGCAGTTCGACCAGATCATGGCGATCCACGATCCGAAGATTGCGGGTACCGACGCGTTTATCGACATCCTGAACTGCGACGGCAGCAAGGCCCAGGCCTGCGGCAACGGCACGCGCTGCGTCGTGCAGGCCTTGAGCTCCGAGACTGGCCGCAAGGTTTTCACCTTCCAGACGGTTGCCGGCATTCTCAATGCGCGTGAGCACGAGGATGGCACGATCTCGGTCGATATGGGCAAGCCGGCCTTTGCCTGGGACAAGATCCCGTTGTCGGAAGAATTCTACGACACCAGCCGGATCGAGCTGCAGATCGGCCCGATCGATGCGCCGATCCTGCATTCGCCGTCCGCGATGGCGATCGGCAATCCGCACGCGATCTTCTGGGTCGACCGCGACCCGATGGACTTCGATCTGGAACGGTTCGGACCGCTTCTCGAAAACCATCCGATCTTTCCGGAAAAGGCGAATATCACGCTTGCGCAGGTGACATCGGAAACGTCGCTGCGTACCCGCACATGGGAACGCGGCGCGGGGCTGACGCTTGCCTGCGGTTCCGCCGCCTGTGCCGCCGGCGTGTCCGCTGCGCGCACCGGCCGCACGGGTCGCACCGTGACCATCGATGTTGCCTCAGCGCCCACCCGGCAGCCGCTCGTCATCGAGTGGCGTGAAGACGATCACGTGGTGATGACCGGGCCTGCGGAATGGGAATGGTCCGGCAAGGTCGATCCGGTCAGCGGTGAATTTTCGCGTGACGAGGAACTGGGGCAGGGCGCTCACCAAGGGGCGCAGGTCCATTGAGTGGCGTCGAGGTCATCACCTTTGGCTGTCGGCTGAACACCTACGAATCGGAAGTGATGCGGGCGGAGGCCGAAAAGGCCGGGCTCAACAATGCCGTGCTGGTCAATACTTGTGCGGTAACGTCCGAAGCGGTGCGCCAAGCCCGCCAGACGATCCGCCGCGTGCGCCGTGACAATCCGCATGCCCGTATCGTCGTCACGGGATGCGCCGCCCAGACCGAAAAGCAGGCGTTTGCCGAGATGCCCGAAGTGGACATGGTGCTCGGCAACGAGGAAAAGCTGAAGAGCCAATCCTACCGCGCGCTTCCGGATTTCGGCGTGTCGTCGGAAGAGAAACTTCGCGTCAACGACATCATGAGCATCAAGGCGACGGCGCCGCAGATGATCCGTCATATCGACGGTCACGTGAGGGCCTTCATCCAGGTCCAGAACGGCTGCGACCATCGCTGCACCTTCTGCATCATCCCTTATGGTCGCGGTAATTCCCGTTCGGTGCCAATGGGCGCGGTCGTCGAACAGGCGCGCCGGCTTGTCGAAGGCGGGTATCGTGAGATCGTGCTGACCGGCGTCGATGCCACCAGCTACGGCGGCGACCTTCCCGGCCAGCCGACGCTCGGGCTTCTCGCGAAGACGCTTCTGAAGCAGGTGCCTGAAATCCTGCGGCTGCGGCTGTCGTCTATCGACAGTATCGAGGCGGACAATCACCTCTGGGATCTGATCGCCGACGAGCCGCGCTTCATGCCGCATCTGCACCTCTCGTTGCAGCATGGCGACGACATGATCCTGAAGCGGATGAAACGCCGCCACAGTCGCCGCGAGGCTTTCGCCTTCGTCGAACAGGCGCGGCGCCTGCGGCCCGAAATCGCATTCGGCGCCGACATGATCGCCGGGTTTCCGACCGAGACGGAAGAGATGTTTGAGAATTCGGCGACGCTTGCGCAGGACGCCGCCATTTCCTTTCTGCATGTTTTCCCCTATAGCCCGCGTCCCGGAACGCCGGCCGCGCGGATGCCGCAGCTCGACCGGGCAGTGGTCAAGGAGCGTGCAGCACGGCTTCGTGCAACGGGTGAAGCGTTGCATAATGCCCATCTCGACCGCATGGTGGGGACCGAACAGATCGTCATCGTCGAAAACAACGGCCTGGCGCATACCGAAAACTTTTCGCTGGTCGCCGTGCCGGGGCTGGTTCCCCGGAACGTCCAGCGCATTATGATAACTGGCCATAACGGCAAACATCTCGACATGCGGGTCATGGCCGCTCCCGCCACAGAGCGGGCGGCCTGACCGGAACGGATTTCTTATGGCACTGAGTTTCATCAAACGCGTCTTCACCTTCGGCGACGTCCCCCCCGAACAGCAGGTCGAAGATCGCGCTCCGGCACCGATCACCGAAGCGGATTCCGTTCAGGCGGAGCTTGAACCCAAGACACGCGCGGAAGACCTGCCCGTTGCCGCTGTCGATCCGGTGGCCGCGATCGAGATGGAGACTGCCGGCGGACCGGTGTCAGATGCGCCGGCCGACATGGCTGACGTCGACGCGCCGGTTTCAGAGACCGCCATTGAGGACGACGCTGCCATTCTCCCGGGTGTCGAGGAAACCTCCGAACTCGGTATCGTGCCGCTGTCGCTGCTCGAAGCCGAAGCGGCGGCAGATGTTGATTCCGCCCCGCTGCCGGCGCCCGTTCTTCCCAAGGGCTTTTCCACCGCCAGCGCGGAACCGGAAACGGTCACCATTGTGCCGCCTGCCAAACTCACCTGGTTCCAGCGTCTGCGCGAAGGTCTGTCGCGGACTTCGTCGCAGCTGACTGGCCAGATCGCGGCGCTGTTTACCAAGCGCAAGCTGGACGACCAGACGCTCGAGGATCTCGAGGATCTGTTGATCCAGGCCGATCTCGGCGTCGAGACCGCGATGCGCATCACCGGCACGCTGTCTTCCGAACGCTACGGCAAGGACGTGACCGGCGAGGATGTGTCGCGCATCATGTCGGCTGAGATCACCAAGGTTCTGACGCCGGTTGCCAAGCCGTTGCAGCTCGATCTCAGCCACAAGCCGCATGTCATTCTCGTCGTCGGCGTCAACGGCACCGGCAAGACGACGACGATCGGCAAGCTTGCGGCAAAACTTTCGGGCTCGGGGCTGAAGGTGATGCTGGCGGCCGGCGATACGTTCCGTGCCGCTGCCATCGAGCAGCTGAAAATCTGGGCCGACCGGACGGAATCGCAGTTTATCGGCACCAAGCTCGGCGCCGATGCGGCGGGTCTTGCCTATGACGCTTTCGAACAGGCGCGTGCCAACAAGTCGGATGTGCTGATCATCGACACGGCCGGCCGGTTGCAGAACAAGACCGAGCTGATGGCGGAACTCGAAAAGATCGTTCGCGTGCTGAACAAGCTCGATCCGGACGCGCCGCATACGGTGCTGCAGACGCTCGATGCGACGACGGGCCAGAATGCGATGAACCAGGTCGAGATCTTCCGCAATATCGCCGGCGTCAGCGGTCTGATCATGACCAAGCTCGACGGCACCGCGCGCGGCGGTATCCTTGTCGCGATCGCCGCCAAGCACAAGCTGCCGGTCTATTTCGTCGGCGTCGGCGAAGGGGTCGACGATCTCGAGCCTTTCGAGGCCAAGGATTTCGCCGAAGCGATCGCCGGGCTGGCGCCCGCGCCCCATTGATGACACACAGAAACGAATTTGCTCCAGGCAATTACTGGCTTTAAAGTTGGACCCCATGCAGACGATTGAAAGCGACACCAAGCCGACCAAGGAAGAAAAGCAGCATCCGGGCCTGAAAATGGCGCTGGAGCTCGGGCCGCTCCTGGTGTTCTTCTTCGGCAACCTGCGCGGCGAATGGCTGGTGCAGAAATTCCCGGCGCTTTCGGCCGTCGGCGGCCCGCTTCTGGTGGCAACCGCGCTGTTCATGGTCGCCACGGTGATCTCGCTGGTGATCTCCAAGATCGTCTTCAAGCATCTGCCGGTCATGCCCTTCGTGTCGGGCGTGGTCGTCATGGTGTTCGGGTCGCTGTCGATCTGGCTGCAGGACGAAACCTTCATCAAGATGAAGCCGACCATCGTCAACACGCTGTTCGGCGTGGTGCTGCTCGGCGGGCTTTTCTTCGGCAAGTCGCTGCTCGGCTATGTCTTCAATGCCGCCTTCAGCCTGAATGAAGAGGGCTGGAGAAAGCTCACCCTGCGCTGGGGGATCTTCTTCCTGTTTCTCGCCGTGCTCAACGAAGTGGTCTGGCGCAATTTCTCCGACGAGGCCTGGGTCAACTTCAAGGTCTGGGGCACGATGCCGATCACCATCCTGTTCACGCTGTCGCAGATGCCGCTGATCATGCGGCACTCCGTCGAAGAGCCGAAATCAGGTTCCGAGGTGTGACTGCCGGGGTGCTGTCCTCAAGCGGTTCATCCGGACGGCGCTGGCTTGTCGCAGCACTCGTGCTGTTTGTGGCGCAGATCGTCATTCTCTACGCGATGGGCCGCGTTCCGATCTGCGAATGCGGCTACATAAAACTGTTCGAGCCTGAGGTGAACTCGCCGGGCAATTCCCAGCATCTGGGCGACTGGTATGTACCGTCCCACATCATCCATGGTTTTCTGTTCTACGGCTTCGGATGGCTGATCCTGCGCCGTGCGTCGGTGCCGGCCCGGTTCTCGCTTGCCGTCCTCCTCGAGGCCGCGTGGGAAATCGCCGAGAATTCGCCCGTCATCATCGACCGCTACCGGACCGCGACGATGGCGCTTGGGTATTCGGGCGACAGCATCATCAACTCGGCGATGGATACGGTGTTCATGGCGCTCGGCTTCCTGTTTGCCGCGCGCGCGCCCATCTGGCTCACCGTCTGCATCGCCCTGTTCTTCGAACTCTTCACCGGCTGGCTGATCCGCGACAACCTCGTCCTCAACGTGCTGATGCTGGTCTGGCCCGTCGATGCGATCAAGGTCTGGCAAAACTCGGTTTGAGGCGTTGAACAAGATTTAGAAGCAGCACGTGCCGGCTCAGCCTTTGCCTGCCGCTTTTTCGATGGCCGGTAGCAGATCCTGGGTGACGCTGCGGGTGTCGAAGGGGCCGACCTTCTTGTAGAGGATCGTGCCGTCGGGGCCGACCAGATAGCTTTCCGGAATGCCGTAGACGCCCCAATCGATCGCGGACTTGCCGTTCGGATCGATGCCGATCGCCTTGTAGGGGTTGCCGAGCTCGCCGAGGAAGCGCAGCGCGTTGTCGTTGCGGTCCTTGTAGTTGATGCCGACGATGGTGAGCCTGTTGTCTTCCGCCAGTTGCTTCAGGATCGGGTGTTCCTGCCGGCAGGGGACGCACCAGGAGGCGAAAACATTGACCAGCGTCAGCTTGCCGGCAATGGCCGGAGAGGTCAGTGCCGCGGTCCTCGAGCCTTCGAGAGGCGGTAGCGCGAGGGACGGCGCTTTCTTGCCGATCAGGGCTGACGGAATGGACGAGATGTCGCGTCCGTTGACATCCTGATCGTAGAGCATCTTGCCGGCGATTGTGGCAAAGCCCGCGAAAGCAAGAAGCGGGATCAGCGCGAAGGCATAACGGGCGAGACCGCGGCGCTTCGGCTGGATGTCCTGCGAGGACGAGGATTCGGTGCTCATGCCTTGCCGCCTTCCGGTACTTTCGCGGACCGGCGGCGGATGCCGGCTGCTTCGAGCTGCGCAAGCTCCCTTCGGCGGGCGCGGCCATCGAGCCAGACCCAGCCGATCAGACAGAGCGAGACGAGGCCGGCAATTCCATAGGACATGGCGATATAGAATGTGTGGCTCATGTCACGTGCTCATCTCAGTCGTCAGGCCGGGTTTGTCGCCGGCCATTCTTGCTGCCATCCGGCGCTGCGCCGACACGCGGCGGCGCCAGATCTCGTTGCGCATGGCGGCGATGTGCAGGGTGAAGAACAACATCGTGAAGGCCAGTGCCATCACAAGCAGCGGCCGCAGGAAAGACCCGTCGATGCTCGATCCGCCCATGCGAATGACGCTTGCCGGCTGATGCAGCGTGTTCCACCAATCCACCGAGAACTTGATGATCGGAATGTTGACGAAGCCGACCAGGATGAGGATGGCGCAAAGGCGTGCGGCCTTGCCGGGATCATCCATGGCGCGGTTGAGCGCGATCAGGCCGAGATACATCAGGAACAGCACGAAGACGGAGGTGAGGCGCGCATCCCAGACCCACCAGGTTCCCCACATCGGCTTGCCCCAGAGAGAGCCTGTGGCGAGTGCGATCAGGGTAAAGGCGGCGCCGAGCGGGGCGGCGGTCTTGTGGGCAACGTCTGCCAGCGGATGGCGCCAGACCAGCGTGCCGATCGCCGAAAGCGCCATCACCGTGTAGCACATCATCGACAGCCATGCCGCGGGCACGTGCACATACATGATGCGAACCGTCAGCCCCTGCTGATAGTCGCCTTCGCCGGCAAAGCTCAGATAGAGGCCTGCTGCAAACAGGATCGCGGTCACCGCCGACAGCCAGGGCAGGACGCGCGACGCCAGGCCGAGAAACCGGGTCGGGTTGGCGAGATCGCTGAATTTGGTGATGGCAAGGCTTTCGGACATCTGGGTTTTCTACTTCAGGACGAGAAGAGGTTCCATCTAATCAATCGCCGGCGTTTCGCAAAGCGAGCGCTGCGCCAAGGGGCCCAAGCACTGCAAAAAACATCGTGATTGCCACCAGTATCAGAAAAGGCGGCAGGAATGGAGCAGGATCCTCCACCGCCGCATAGGAAGCGCTTACCCCGAAGATCAGCACCGGCACGGCAAGCGGCAGGACGAGGATCGAGACAAGCAGCCCGCCGCGCGGCAGGGTGACCGCCACAGCTGCGCCGACGGCACCGATGAAGGTGAGTGCCGGCGTGCCGACCAGCAGCGTCAGCATGGTAGCGCCGATTGCCACCTCGTTCATGTTCATGAACAGGCCAAGCAGCGGCGAGGCGATGACCAGCGGCAAACCGTTGCCGATCCAGTGCGCCAGGCATTTGATAAGCACGGTCAGGACCAGCGGGTGCTCCTGCATCAACATCACGTCCAGCGATCCATCCTCACGGTCGGTCTGGAACATCCGGTCGAGGCCGAGCAGGGCGGAGAGGAGCGCTCCGATCCAGACGATAGCCGGACCGATTCGCGACAGGAGGTTGAGATCGGGACCGACGCCGAAGGGAATGACGGCGACAACCGTGATGAAGAACAAGACGCCGATCAGCGCGCCACCGCCGGCACGCACGGAGAGCTTCAGATCGCGCAGAAGGAGAGCGGTCATCACCAGACCTCCTCCGCAAAGCTGGCAAAACCCGCCATCTGCAATTCCTGGGCGTTCTCCAGCCCGAGCGGTTGGTGGGTGGCGGCGATCAGGATGCCGCCGTTTCGGAGATGTGATTCGATCAGCCCGGTGAACACGCGTTCCGCACTCACGTCGAGTGCCGCGGTCGGTTCATCGAGGATCCAGACCGGCCGGAAGGAGACGAGAAGCTTGGCAAATGCCATGCGCCGCTGCTGGCCGGCGGAAAGATATCCGAACGGCAGATGGGTGATGTCGGAAAGGCCGACCGCGTCGGCCGCTTCGTCGACCGGAAGAGATTTGCCCTGCGGCGAGGCTCCGAAAAACTTCTGCCAGAATGTCAGGTTCTCATGCACGGAAAGCTCGGCTTTCATGGCGTTGCGGTGGCCGAGGTAATGACAGGCTTCGGCGGCCCGCATGCCCTTGTCAGCCGTGTCCGCCTGCCAGGTGACGGTGCCGCTTTCGGGGCGCAGGAGGCCTGCGACGACGCGCAGCAGCGTGGATTTTCCTGATCCGTTTTTCCCCGTCAGAACAAGGCTTTCGCCGCCAGACAGTGCGAAGGAGACGCCCTGGAAGATCAGATCTTCGCCGCGCCGGGCGCTCAGATTTTCGGCAATCAGCCGCATATGGTCTATGCCTTTTCGGGCCGGATTAAGCCTTCGATCACACCGCTGCCAAAAAATGTTTGGCGACCTGCGTCAAAGTGTCTGGAACGCTTCTTAGAAATTATCTATAAGCATCGCAACACGCCAGCGGCCGGCGTGATTTTCATCTAGCGCCGAACTTGAGGATCATCAAAAGTCCTTTCGTGCGGACAGCGGAAATGGTCGTACCCGCATCCTGATGTGCATGAAGTGCATAGGCGTCCGCACGCGCGTGTTGGCTCTTACATCAGCGGGGTTTATCCGTGGCTAAATCTGTCGACAGTTTCAATTGTCGCTCCGTCCTTACCGTAGGCGGTAAGGACTATGTCTATTACAGCCTTCCGAAAGCCGAGCAGAATGGTCTGCCGGACGTTTCCAAGCTGCCCTTCTCGATGAAGGTTCTGCTTGAAAACCTGTTGCGCTTCGAAGACGGAAAGTCCGTTACCAAGGACCAGATCCTGTCGGTTGCCGAATGGCTCAACAACAAGGGTCTGGCCGAGGCTGAGATCGCTTATCGTCCAGCCCGCGTGCTGATGCAGGACTTCACCGGCGTTCCGGCAGTCGTCGATCTCGCAGCCATGCGCGACGGCATCAAGGCACTCGGCGGCGATCCTGAAAAGATCAACCCGCTGGTCCCGGTCGATCTCGTCATCGACCACTCGGTCATCGTCGACGAATTCGGCACACCGACTGCTTTTGCCCGCAACGTCGAGCTCGAATACGAGCGCAACGGCGAGCGCTACCGCTTCCTCAAGTGGGGCCAGCAGGCGTTCAAGAATTTCCGCGTCGTTCCGCCCGGCACCGGCATCTGCCACCAGGTGAACTTCGAATATCTCGGTCAGACGGTCTGGACCAGTGAAGAAGACGGCGAAACCGTCGCTTATCCGGATACCTGCGTCGGCACCGATTCGCACACGACCATGATCAATGGTCTCGGCGTTCTCGGCTGGGGCGTCGGCGGTATCGAAGCGGAAGCCTCGATGCTCGGCCAGCCGGTCTCGATGCTTCTGCCAGAAGTCATCGGCTTCAAGCTGACCGGCAAGCTCAAGGAAGGCGTTACCGCGACCGACCTCGTGCTGACAGTCGTGCAGATGCTGCGCAAGAAGGGCGTGGTTTCCAAATTCGTCGAATTCTTCGGCCCGGGCATGGACAACATGCCGGTCGCAGACCGCGCGACGATCGGCAACATGGGTCCGGAATACGGCGCGACTTGCGGCTTCTTCCCGGTCGATGCCGAAACCGTCAGCTACCTCCACATGTCCGGCCGCACGAAGGAGCGCATCGCGCTCGTCGAAGCCTATTCGAAGGCTCAGGGGATGTGGCGCGACACCGATGGTGCCGAGCTGGTCTTCACCGACACGCTGGAACTCGACCTCAACGACGTCGTGCCGTCGATGGCCGGCCCGAAGCGTCCGGAAGGTCGCATCTCGCTCGAGAACATCGCCTCCGGTTTTGCCGGCTCGATGGACACCGACTACAAGAAGCCCGGCCAGCTTGAAAACCGCTACCCGGTCGAAGGCACGGATTACGATCTTGGCCATGGCGATGTGGCGATTGCCGCCATCACGTCCTGCACCAACACGTCCAACCCGTCGGTGCTGATCGCTGCAGGCCTTCTCGCCCGCAACGCCGTTGCCAAGGGTCTGACGTCCAAGCCGTGGGTCAAGACGTCGCTTGCACCGGGATCTCAGGTTGTTGGCGAATATCTCGCCAAGTCGGGCCTGCAGGATTCGCTCGATGCGATCGGCTTCAACCTCGTTGGCTTCGGCTGCACGACCTGCATCGGCAATTCCGGTCCTCTGCCGGCGCCGATCTCCAAGACGATCAACGACAAGGGCCTGATTGCCGCCGGCGTTCTCTCCGGCAACCGCAATTTCGAAGGCCGTATCTCGCCTGACGTCCAGGCCAACTACCTGGCTTCGCCGCCGCTCGTCGTCGCTTATGCGCTGGCCGGCTCGGTGCGCAAGGACCTGACCACGGAACTGCTCGGCATCGGCAGCGATGGCCAGCCGGTATTCCTGAAGGACGTCTGGCCGACCTCCAAGGAAGTCCAGGAGTTCATCCAGAAATACGTCACCCGCGAACTGTTCGAAAGCAAGTATGCGGACGTGTTCAAGGGCGACGAGAACTGGCAGGCAGTCCAGATCCCTGACGGCGACACCTATGCATGGGACGACAAGTCGACCTATGTGCAGAACCCGCCGTATTTCGTCGGCATGGGCAAGACGGGAACCGGTCTCAAGAACATCCACGGCGCCCGCGTCCTGGGTCTGTTCGGCGACAAGATCACCACCGACCACATCTCGCCGGCCGGTTCGATCAAGGCAGCTTCGCCAGCCGGTGCCTACCTGTCGGAAAACGGCGTCGCCGTTGCCGACTTCAACCAGTACGGTACGCGTCGCGGCAATCATGAAGTCATGATGCGCGGCACGTTCGCGAACATCCGCATCCGCAACCACATGCTCGGCCCGAACGGCAAGGAAGGTGGCTACACCATCCACTATCCGTCCAAGGAAGAGATGTCGATTTACGATGCGGCCATGAAGTACAAGGATGAAGGCACGCCGCTGGTCATCTTTGCCGGCGTCGAATACGGCAACGGTTCCTCGCGTGACTGGGCTGCAAAGGGCACCAACCTGCTCGGCGTCAAGGCCGTCATCGCCCAGTCGTTCGAGCGTATCCACCGCTCCAACCTGGTCGGCATGGGCGTCGTTCCCTTCGTCTTCGAAGAGGGCGTGACCTGGGCTTCGCTCGACCTCAAGGGTGACGAGACGGTCGAGATCGTCGGTCTCGAAGGCGATATCAAGCCGCGCGAATGGAAGATCGCAAAGATCACCTATGGCGACGGTTCGGTGAAGGAAATCAACATCCTCTGCCGCATCGATACGCTGGACGAGGTGATCTACATGAACAACGGCGGCATTCTGCAGACCGTTCTTCGCGATCTGGTCGCTTAATAAAAAATCCTCCACCCGCCGGTCAGACCGGCGGGTGGAATTTCTTTAATGGCGATCGGCTCTCCCTCGTGGCTGCGCTGTCGCAACACTTCGTCAGCCCGGATTCCTGGGCTGTACGCTCAATTCCCCTGACCAGCACGGGGATGCGGTGGTGAGCATTTCGCCTTGGCCACCGACGTTAAGGTCTTCATTCCTTGTCCCTCATCATTTTTATCGGCATGGCCGTTACGGTTTTCCTGACGTCGCTTCTGTCTGGGATTTTCGGCATGGCGGGCGGGCTGATCCTCTTGTGGGTCCTGCTGTTTCTCTATCCGGTCGGCACCGCCATCGCGATCCAGGGCGTCATCCAGATGGTCTCCAACGGATCCCGCGCCTGGTTCTCCCGTGCCTATATCGACTGGAAGATCCTCTCGATCCTGTGCTCTGGTGTGGCGGTTTCCGCCCTCATCCTGTTTCTGACGAGCTATATGCCAAGCCTGATCGTGGTTCTGATCGGTGTCGGCCTGATGCCTGTTCTCGTCTGGTTGCCGGTCAACAGGCTGCAGCTCGATGCGTCCCGTCCCTCGCATGCGTTTCTGGCTGGACTGCTGTCGGGTGGGATGACGATCAGCGTCGGCGTGGCAGGTCCGACGGTCGATATCTTCTTCATTCGCACCGAGATGGACCGGCGCAAGGTCATCGCCACCAAGGCGTCGATCCAGACGATCTCGCATCTGGCAAAGATCGCCTTCTACTGGGATGCCGCTTCGAACCTTCCGACCGTCGACATGGTGGCGGTGCTGATCGCCGCGCCGATCGCCATCCTCGGCGCACGGGCGGGCAACGGTATCCTGCAAAAGATGACGGACGCCAATTTTCGGAGCTGGACCCGATGGGTGGTGACCGGCGTCGGCGCGGTCTACCTGACCCAGGGATTGCTGAGCTTTTTCTAACAGGCGGAACGGGCCGGACACGCGATCGCAGAGAGCGATCACATGTCGGATCCTCACCCGTTCGTGACTTCCTCTTGAACCGGTGCCGCGGTTACTTATCCGGCGTCCCACCGTTATGGCCTTGATTGCCCCTCGCAATCGTGGATAACAAACAACCTATCAAAGGGTTTGCCATTCATGCTGCTTCGTTTTCGCTCCATGGTCGTCGTTGCCGGTCTGCTGATAGCAGGCTCGGCTTCGGCAGGGGAATCGAAGGCCCCGAAGGGCGTCGTGGAACTGTTCACCTCGCAGGGCTGTGCCTCCTGTCCGCCTGCGGACACCACGTTCAGCCAGCTTGTGGCCCAGGGCGACGTCGTGGCGCTGTCCTATCACGTCGACTACTGGAACTATCTCGGCTGGACCGACACGCTTGCCTCCAAGGAAAATACCGAGCGTCAGTACGGCTATGCCAAGACGATGGGCCGCAGCGGCGTCTACACGCCGCAGGCCATCATCAACGGTCGCGACCATGTCAAAGGTACGGACCTGGTCGGCATCAACTCCAAGGTCGATGGTATGCGCAGCAAGGGAGAGGGCCTGGTTGTTCCCGTCTCGGCTGCCATGCACGGAGACGAGATCGAGATCGAGATCGGCGCCGGCAATGCACAGATACCGGCCGAGGCCGAAGTCGTCGTCGCCTACTTCACGAAGAAGCAGCAGGTCGAGGTGACGAAGGGCGAAAACAGCGGCAAGAACATGGATTACTGGCATAGCGTCTACGACGTGCAGTCGGTTGGCATGTGGAACGGCCAGACCATGTCGCTGAAGCTGCCAGGCAAGCTGATGGGCAAGTCCAAGAAGGACGGTTGCGCAATCCTGCTTCAGGCATCGGGCCCGAACGGCGAGCCGGCCGAAATCATCGGCGCAACAATCCTGATGGCCGGGCGCAAGAAGCTGGACGACTGACAGGGCATACCAACACCGCTCACCAGCAAGCTGGTCGCGGAGCGCCGCGCGCTCATTCTTTTCGACGGGAAGTTTGTTGGCGGCCCGGTCCAAATCCACTGGGGGGCTGGGGGTAAGGGTCAGCGAACCGAACCGGGCCAAATGGCGCTAAAGAACGCGCCAAACCAACATCTACAATCTCGCTTGCAATTCGGGCGCTGTTTTGACCGAAATACGGCTTTCTCAGAAAACATCGCGGCAGCCGGTAACCGGGTATGCCAGCGTTGCAATTTCTAAAATGTCGGGGCACACTGTCACTGCTTTGACATCTATGATTGGGAGTCTTGATGACCGATCAGCCTGAATTTCCGAGGGGCCACCGGCCTCACGATGCTGCCGTCGTCGTCAATCTCAGCGAATACCGACAGAGCCTCGATCCTGCGCCCGTGACGTTTCACCGTCGAGAGCTCGACTCCATCCTGTGGATCTATGGTCGGATGGTGGGCGAGGGCGAGTGGAAGGATTACGCGATCGACCACCTGAAGGACAAGGCCGTCTTTTCGATCTTCAAGCGATCGGGCGAGATGCCGCTGTTCAGGATCGAGAAGAACCCCAAGCTCGCCAACAAGCAGGGTGCCTATTCCGTCATCAACACGAACGGCGTGATCCTGAAGCGTGGTCACGAGCTGCCACAGGTGTTGAAAGTGTTCGACAAGGCGCTGAAGCTCATCGACTGAACTGGTTCACTCGGTGAACAGCGAACCGGGATAGACCGTCGGGTCAGGCGGTGTATCCCTAGCCGCGCCGAGTGCAATCTGCATCAGGACCGTGTCCAGCCACTGACCGTGCTTGAAGCCGGTGCCTTTCAGCGTACCGGTCATTTCGAAGCCTAGGCTCTTGTGGACCGCGACGGATGCGGGGCTTGCGCCACCGATCACGGCCACCATCTGGCGAAAGCCGAGCGCTGTGCAGCGGCTGAGCAGTTCCTGCAGCAGTGCTTTGCCGGCACCCTTTCCACGCGCCCCCGGAGAGAGATAGATCGAATCCTCTACCAGCCAGCAATAGGCCGGCCGCGTGCGGAAGGCGGATGCATAGGCATAGCCGATGAGGACGCCGGCGTCGTCGATGGCGGCGATGTAAGGATAGCCCTTCTCGCAGATGGCGTGGAAGCGCGCGGTCATCTCTTTCAGATCAGGCGGGGTGATCTCGTAGCTTGCGGTGCCGTTCAGCACACTGTCCCGGTAGATGGCCGTGATGGCGGGCAGGTCGTCGGTTGTGACGTCGCGAAGGTGCTGGGGCATGGCAGGACTTGGGGCTTGAGGTGAGGCAGAAAGCCTATGACGCAGCCTCCCGGCGGGCAACAAAAAAGGCGACCTTGCGGCCGCCTTCTTGTTTGTCGTCTGGTCTGTCTTCCACTTCGTGGATCAGTTGTTACGGTTGCCCATGAACTGAAGCAGGAAGGTGAACAGGTTGATGAAGTCGAGGTAGAGCGTCAGGGCGCCCATGATCGCCTTGCGGCCCATGACCGTCGCATCATCCGCGTCGTAGTACATTTCCTTGATCTTCTGCGTGTCGTAGGCGGTAAGGCCTGCGAAGATCAGCACGCCAATCGCGGAGATCGCGAAGCCGAGTGCCGAAGACGCCAGGAAGATGTTGACGATTGAGGCGATGATCAGGCCGAACAGGCCCATGATCAGGAACGAGCCCATTGCCGACAGGCTTCTCTTCGTCGTGTAGCCGTAGAGCGACAGAGCGCCGAACGAAGCTGCGGTCACGAAGAACGTCTGCACGATGCTCTGGCCGGTAAAGACCAGGAATATCGACGACAGCGAAAGACCCATCAGGGCAGCGTAGCCCCAGAAGGTTGCCTGGG
The DNA here is from genome assembly GCF_014842035.1 of Rhizobium sp. CFBP 8752. Classification (NCBI taxonomy): domain Bacteria; kingdom Pseudomonadati; phylum Pseudomonadota; class Alphaproteobacteria; order Hyphomicrobiales; family Rhizobiaceae; genus Rhizobium; species Rhizobium sp. CFBP 8752. Next base: position 155,294 of record NZ_JACYUZ010000001.1, read on the forward strand.
CGGCGCTTACGCTCATCTTGTTGATCCTGAAGCTCAGGAAGAACACGACGGCGAGCGGCGACAGCATCACGACCCAGCGCAGCGGGCTTGCAAACAGCAGCTGGCCGAAGGGGGTCAGCTGGCCATCGGCGACGGCCATCTGCCAGGTCGCGAATGCCGCGATGCCGGTGATTGCCAGGCCGAGTGCCATCAGGTTGTAGACCTTGAGCATATAGGCGCGCAGGCCTTCATCGATCATCGCACCGGACTGCGCACCCGTCTGGGCGGCTCGGTTTTGATAGTTGTTGAAGTCAGCCATAGTATCCTCTTCAAGCTCCGGAATTTGTCACGGTGTCGGGCCCTAACGGTCAGACCCAGGCGCCGCTGCGGAGCCCAGCAAGCCTACCATCAAATATGAGGCGATAACCACGCCTATACAAGGGGGAAGGAACGCAATGGATCCCAAAGCTCCCGATCACAATTCCCGGAGGACCGGCGCCGCCTTCTGGCCCAGCACCCGCCACGTGCCGATAAGCCCGATGCCGACGGTCAGCACCAGCGAGGCCACAACCGTGATGATCGCCACATCTGGCAGGAAGGTCGAGGGAAGGCGCATGATGCGCGACACGATGAACCAGGCGGATACGCCGCCGGCCAGAAGCGCAAACACGGCGGTGGCGAAGCCGAGGATCATGTATTCGTAGCTAAAGGCACGAATGAGCATGGATCTCGTTCCCCCCAACGTCTTCAGGATCACGGCATCGTGGGTACGGGCGCGGTTTCCGGCCGCAAGCGCCCCGGCAAGCACCAGCACCGAAGCGATCAGCGCCACGGCGGCCGCTGCCCGGATCGCGGTTGCTAGCTGGCCGATCAACTGATCGACGATATCGATCGCATCCTTGACCCTAACACTCGTGATGGTCGGATAGGCATTGCTGACGGAGCGCAGGATTGTCGCTTCCTGCTGCGCCGTTGCCGATGGATCGGTGAGGGTCGCAAGCCAGGCATGCGGCGCGCCGCGGAACGTGTTGGGCGAGAAGACCATGACGAAGTTGATGGACAGCGATTCCCATTCGACGTTGCGGAAACTGGAGATCTTGGCGGTGATGTTGCGGCCGAGCACGTTGACGGTGACCGTATCACCGAGTTTCAGTCCGAGTTCGCCTGCCTCTTCCGCCGAAAATGAAACGAGAGGCTCGCCGTCATAGTCGGCCGGCCACCATTCACCCTGCGTCAGGGTCGAGCTTTCCGGCTTGTTCTTGGCGTAAGTGATGCCGCGATCGCCGCGCAGAACCCAACGGCCCTTTGCCGGAACATTCATCTGACTGACATCCTGACCGTTGAAGGCGAGGATGCGACCCCGCAGCATCGGCACCTCGAACAGCTTGGCGCCGGGTGCCTGCTCCTGCAGCAGCTTGCGGAAACCATCGACTTCGGCGCTCTGGACATCGACGAAGAAGAAGTTCGGCGCGTTGCGGGCGATGTTGCCGGTCAGCTGGTTGCGCATGTTGCCGTCGATCAGCGCCAGCGTCACCAGGAGTGCCAGACCGAGGCCGAGCGAGAGCACGACCGAGGGCGTCAGGGCGCCGGGACGGTGGATATTGCCGAGTGCCAGCCTCAAGGCCGGCGAACTGACGCGCGGGGCACGACGGGCAAGCCACGCAATGAGCGCCGCCACAAGCCGCAGCAGCACGAACGCGCAGGCGACCGCGCCGAGGAAGACCGAGGCGACGAAGTGATTTTCGGACGAGAAGATCGCAAGGATTGCGAGAGCGGCGAGTGCTGCGCCTGCGGCTGCCAGATACGGCCAGGATGGAAGCCGGCCCGTGTCGAAACTCTGTTCTCTGAACAAAGCTGTGGCAGGGACCTCGCGGGCATGTCCAAGCGGCAGAATGGCGAAGGCAAAGGTGATCAGCAGACCGAACAGGGCGGCAAGCCCAAGCGCCGACGGATAGATGTTGATGCCATCGGGTACCGGAAGCACGCCTTCGAGAAAGCGCAGTGCCACGATGGGCGAAACGGCGCCGATGACGAGGCCGGCCAGAATGCCGATCACTGCCAGAACCATGATCTGGAACAGGTAGATCAGCGTGACAACGGTTGCGGGCGCGCCGAGGCACTTGAACGTGGCGATCGTGGTGCGTTTCGCATCGAGGAAGGCCCGCACGGCGTTCGCCACGCCGACACCGCCGACGATCAGCGCGGTGAGGCCGACCAGCGTCAGAAACTGCGAGAAGCGCTCGACGTTTTCGGTAAGCGAGGGGGCTGCGCGGTCGCTGCTTCGGATCGACCAGCCGGCGGCCGGGAATTCGCGGTTGGCGCGATCGGCCAACCCGGTCCGGCTGGCAGGATCACGCAGCTTGATCTTGTAGGCGTGTTCGACAAGGCTGCCGTTTGCCATCAGGCCCGACGCCTGCAGCGCTTCCCGGCTGACCATCAGGCGGGGCGCAAAGCCGAAGCCATCGGACACCGCGTCCGGTTCCGACGCGATCGTGCCGCGCAGGACGAGCCTGATATTGCCAAGCAACAGTTCGTCGCCGGTCTTTATGCCGAGGCGCTCGAGCAGAAGCGGTGCGGCCAGCGCGCCGAAGGTCTCGCCCTGTTTGGCGACGAGTTCCTGCAGGGGCGCGGCCGGCTCGGCCTTAAACTCGCCGTAGAGCGGATAGGCGCCGTCGACGGCCTTGACCTCGACCAGCGCCTGTTCGGATCCATCCGGCTTGCGGGCCATGGAGCGCAGGCCGGTTGAGACAGACATTTCGCCGAGCCCGCTCAGAAAGGCGCGTTCCTGCTCGGTCGCTTCGCGGTTGTTCAGCTCAAAACGAATATCGCCGGCAAGCAGTTGCTGGCCCTGGCCGGCAATCGCCTCGGTAATGGCGCGCGAAACGGAATTGACGGCGGCGATCGAGCCGGTGCCAAGGGCGATGCAGGCGAGGAAGATGTAGAAGCCGCTAAGGCCACCGCGCATTTCCCGCAATGCCAGGCGCAGCGCAATCTTAAGCCGAGGGACCGCGACCATCATACGGATGCGACCTGAACGGCCGGAGCGCCTGCTCCGTCGTCGATTATTTCGCCGGAGCGGACGCGGATCTGGCGCGAGCAGCGGGCAGCGAGCGAAATGTCATGGGTGACGAGGATCATCGTCATGCCGCGCTCGGCCTGCTTGGAAAACAGAAGGTCGGCGATCTGGCGCCCGGTCTCGGTATCGAGATTGCCGGTCGGTTCGTCCGCGATCAGCACGGCGGGCGAGGGGGCGAGTGCGCGGGCAATCGCCACGCGCTGCTGTTCACCGCCAGAGAGCTGGCCGGGATAATGGTGCAGGCGTTCACCCAGGCCAACGGCTGTCAGCTCGCGGCGGGCGATCTCGAACGGATCTTTCGCATTTGCAAGCTCCAGCGGGACTGCGACGTTTTCGAGCGCGGTCATGTTGGCGATCAGATGGAAGGACTGGAAGACGATGCCGATATTACGGCCGCGGAAATCCGCCAGCGCATCTTCGGAAAGGTTGTGAAGCGCCTGGCCGTTAATGACGATCTCGCCGCTGTCGAGGCGTTCGAGGCCGGCCAGCACCATCAGCAGTGTCGATTTGCCGGAACCGGAGGGACCAACGATGCCGACCGCTTCTCCTGCGTCGACGTCAAGATCCATGCTCTTCAAAACGTGAACGGATGCCGCCGCGCTGCCGAGGGTGAGATCGGCTTTTCGCAGCGTGATGATGGTTTTAGTCAATGCAGACCGTCCTATATAGGCTTCAAGAGCAATTCATGCCGCGCTGCGGTTAAGCCCAAATCTAGGAGACCGATCGTGCGTTTTAAAGCAAGACCGCTTCAATTCCTCGTCATGATACTGGCAGCACTGACCGCAGCCCCGGTTTTCGCCCAGAACAAGACCCTCCAGATCGTCGGTTTTGGAGACAGTCTGATGGCCGGTTACCAACTGGCGCCGGCAGAATCCTACACCGCCCAGCTCGAGGCAGCGCTGAAGGCGAAGGGCCTCAATGTGGCGATCAACAATGCCGGCGTGTCCGGCGACACCAGTTCCGGCGGGCTTGGACGCATCGACTGGTCGGTTCCAGATGGCACTGATGGCGTGATCCTTGAGCTTGGCGCCAACGATGCGCTGCGCGGCATCGCACCCGAGCAGACGGAAAAGAACCTCGATGCGATGATCACGCGGCTGAAGGCGCGCAACATTGCGATCTATCTGGTTGGCATCATGGCGCCGCCGAACATGGGCAGCGACTATGCGCAGAAGTTCAACCCGATCTACGAAAGGCTCGCCAAGAAACACGCGCTGCCGCTCTATCCGTTCTTCCTTGATGGCGTGACCACGGTTGCCGGAATGCAGCTTGAAGACGGCATGCATCCAAACGCAAAGGGTGTCGCGGCCATGGTCGAAAAGAGCCTTCCTTCCGTCGAAGCCTTCCTTGGGGACATCGGTAGTCAGCAAAAATAATATCTTGCGCGGAAGCGAGTTGCATGTTCCGCTGTTAGCATCTGCAAAAGATTCGAGGAGGTCCCTATGCCGAGACTTTTCATCGCCCTCGAAGTTCCACGCAATGTCGCCATGAGCCTGTCGCTGCTTCGTGGCGGCATCCCCGGCGCACGGTGGATCGATGTGGAGAACTATCACATCACCCTTCGCTTCATCGGCGACATCGACGGACGGACCGCAGACGAGATCGTCGACCGGCTGGACCGGATCGACCGTCCGGAATTCCAGCTAAAGCTGACCGGGATAGGTTCGTTCGGGTCCAAGAAGCCGCACTCGATCTTTGCCGGTGTCTCCCCGTCGCCCGAACTTCACGCGCTGCAGGGGGAAACCGAGCGGATCTGCCAGCGTCTCGGACTGGCGCCGGATCCGCGGAAATTCACGCCGCATGTCACTCTGGCACGTCTCAAACACTGCCGACTCGATGAAGTCGTACATTACCTTTCAGGGCGCGGGAATTTTCACACCGCGCCCTTTGTCGTTCCGCGTTTCGTGCTGATGTCTTCCAAGGAATCCTGCGGTGGCGGGCCCTACCTGACGGAGGAAATCTTCCCGCTGCGCGAGCTCAGCTACGGCTATGCCCAGGACGAGATGGAAACAGCCGAGCACCGTTTCTAGTCTCTGGCGAAGGTATGCTGATGGCTTATGAGGTGCTGGACAGAGAAGCGATCGAGCGCGAGATCGCCACTCTCGATGGCTGGACGATGGGACTTGATGGCGACGCGATCACAAGGAGCTTTGTCTTTGCGTCTTTTCCCCAAGCCTTCGGGTTCATGACGGAATGCGCGTTGGCTGCTGAAAAACTCGACCATCATCCGGACTGGTCCAACAGCTATTCGCGAGTCGAGGTGCAGCTCACCACGCATGCGAAGAAGGGACTGACAGATCGTGATTTCAAGCTGGCGCGAGCCATGGACGAGGCATTTCGCGCACGGATCGTCACGCCCCGGAATTGAACTTCATACCGGCATTCCCATATGCTGATGCATTGAAGCGAGCATCTGGAGTGACGGAATGAGCGTGGATGACGTCAAGATCGGCGAGATCCTTCTGCCCGGCGACGAAAAAACGCAGGATCGCCGGGAAAAGCAGGTGCGTGCCAGGTTCTGGCCGACGATGCGGCGAGCCGCGCGGCAAATTCCATTCAGCCGCGATCTGGTCGCCGCCTATTACTGCGCCGTGGACCGAAAAACACCCTTGCGCGTTCGCGGGACCTTGCTGGCAGCGCTTGCCTATTTCATTCTCCCCATCGACATCGTCCCAGATTTCTTTGCGGTCGTCGGGTTCAGCGATGATATCGCGGTTCTTGCTGCGGCCCTGCGCATGATCCAGGGCCATATCAACGACGGACATTACGACGCAGCAGACAGCGCGCTTGCCGATCACCCCGATATTGCAGCCGGAATGAAGACGAGCGGCTGATCCGGCCGCCCCGCCGCTTCAGTTCGGTGAAGTCTCTTCCAGTGCTCGCCGCAGGCGCTCGAACGCCAGCCTGATGCGCGACTTTACGGTGCCCAGCGGAAGCCCGGTCGAAGCGGCGATTTCGGAATGGGACTGACCCAGGAAAAAGGCGGCCCGCACCAGCTTCATCTGCTCGTCCGGAATCTGAGAAAGGGCATCACGGACCCGCTCGTCGCGCTCCTTGCTTTCAAACAAGGTGTCGACGCCCGGTACCTCCGCCAAGGCAAGAAATGTCTCCTGGCCGTCAAACTTGCGGTTTCGGGCGCGGCGCTTGGCATCGATGTGGCGGTTTCGTGCGACCCGGAACAGCCAGGTCGACAGGCTTGATCTTGCGGGATCATAGAGGCTGGCACGATGCCAAAGGATGGTCATGACATCCTGGACGAGTTCTTCTGCCTCGTCCGAATTCATGCCGCGCTTCATCAGCCAGGATTTCAGGCGTGGCGCGAAATGATCAAAAAGCGCAGTGAACGCGTCTTGATCACGCGTTGCAGCCACTGCCCTGACCAGGCGGGCGAAGCGGTCTCTCTCGTCCCCTAGCATCTAACCGGCAGTAGGCTTTCTTTGTGAGTAGGCGTCAGCTTTGCGACTATCCTACCGTATCGGTAGAAAAACGGGTAGCGGTTTTAAGCAGGATTTATACGTAGTTTCAAAGTGCTGCGGCCTGCGTCATCGGACGGACAAACTCTTGCCCAAATCGTTGTTGAGTGATGCGCCCAGAAAACTCGACGTTTGGAACGGGCATCATCAAACGCAACCCTGCGCCGCATTCGACCACATCCCGGTTCACTACATATTCAGCATCCAACCGATAGTGTTGACTCTTTGGTAACCGGAATGAAGTCAAAATGGGACCCGACCGTTGGGACGCCGCATATGACGCCCAGACATGACGCCGAGAAGGCATGTCCGTACTGGCCCGGCTCGGGCCCTTGAAATTACGAAAATTGGCAGGAGATCATGGCCGCTAGAACCGTCGCAATCGCATTGGCGCTTACTCTCGCCGGAATTGGCGCAGGACTTGGCGCCGGCACGGGTACCGCTTCCGCCCAGACGCCGAACCGCATCCAGCAGTTCAAGGCGTGGGGTGCGTATTCCTACAAGCAGGGCGCGGCTACGGTCTGCTACGTCTTGTCCGTCCCGACGACCAAGGAGCCTGCAAGCGTCGATCACGGCGATATCTTCTTCATCGTGTCGCAGCGTCCAGGCCAGAACATCTCCTACGAGCCACAGGCGATGATGGGCTACACGATGCAGACCAATTCCAAGGTCGTCGTGACGATCGACAACAAGAACTTCACGATGTTCACCAAGGACAAGGCTGCCTGGGTCGAGAACGCTGCCGAAGAACCGGCTCTCGTTGCTGCGATGCGCACCGGTCAGAAGATGAGCGTCAGCGCCGTATCCGGTCGCGGTACCAAGACGTCCTACGCCTATTCGCTGCAGGGCATTTCAGCGGCTCTGAAGCAGGTCGAATCCTGCAAGTAAGCAGAGATTGCCACCACCGCATTGGAAGGCCGGTCATCGACCGGCCTTTTGCGTTTAACGAAGAATAGTGACGTGGCGTCGTTTTGATGATAAAGCGCCCGTCAAGATTAGTCCTGCGCGACCGTTCCTCGGAAAGTCGCTTACCCGGGACGCCATGATTTCACAGAAAGACATGCCACGGCGATGCGCGAAACCTGCGCTGGGCGAAGGCATGTTATTCGAACGGGATATGAAGAAATGTCGGTCTCCGAGGCCTTTGCGCCTGTCGCCATCAAGAAGCCGCTCGTCGCCAATCCGGACCTCTATAGCGAAAAGCCGTCGCTGATCGGTATGTCGCGCGATGATATGGGCGCGGCGCTGCGAGAAAAGGGCATACCGGAAAAGCAGGCGCGGATGCGTGTCAGCCAGCTCTGGCACTGGCTCTACATTCGCGGCGTGTCGGATTTCGACGCGATGACGAATGTCGCCAAGGACATGCGCGAAATGCTGAAGACGCATTTCACGATTGCGCGTCCCGAAGTGGTGGAAGAGCAGATCTCCAATGACGGCACGCGCAAGTGGCTGCTGCGCTTTCCGCCGCGCGGTGCCGGCCGTCCGGTCGAGGTCGAAACGGTCTATATTCCCGAAGAGGGCCGCGGCACGCTGTGCATATCCAGCCAGGTCGGCTGTTCGCTCACCTGTTCCTTCTGCCATACCGGCACCCAGCGCCTCGTGCGCAACCTGACGGCCGAGGAAATCCTTGGCCAGCTGCTTCTGGCGCGCGACCGGCTGGGGGATTTCCCCGGTGCCGACACGCCGCCCGGCGCTTTCGTGCCGACTGGCGACCGCAAGGTCACGAATGTCGTCATGATGGGCATGGGCGAGCCGCTCTACAATTTCGAAAGCGTCAAGACGGCGCTGCTGATCGCGACAGACGGCGACGGGCTTTCGCTGTCAAAGCGTCGTGTCACGCTGTCGACGTCGGGCGTCGTGCCGGAAATCTATCGGACCGGCACGGAAATCGGCGTGATGCTGGCGATCTCGCTGCATGCGGTCCGCGACGAACTGCGCGACATGCTGGTGCCGATCAACAAGAAGTATCCGTTGAAGGAACTGCTGGAAGCCTGCCGCCAGTATCCGAGCCTGTCCAACGCCCGTCGCATCACATTCGAATATGTGATGCTGAAGGACGTCAACGACAGCCTCGAGGATGCCAAGCTGCTGACCCAGATGCTGAAGGGCATTCCGGCTAAGATCAATCTCATCCCGTTCAACCCGTGGCCCGGTACCAATTACCAGTGCTCGGACTGGGAGACGATCACCAAGTTTGCCGATTTCATCAACCAGGCCGGCTATGCCTCGCCGATCCGCACGCCACGCGGCCGCGACATTCTCGCCGCCTGTGGCCAGCTGAAGTCGGAATCGGAGCGCATGCGCAAGACGGAGCGTCTCGCCTTCGAAGCGATGATGATCGCCGGCCATGGCGAAGACGACTGACGCCGGGAGGGCTTCGATTGCTGGCTGAACCGGCTCGAAGCCTGGAAACCTCTCATCAGTCCTTTCGTTTCCGACACCAAGCGCTCGATGGGCGGCAAAAATGCCGCCTGGCGCGTCGCAAATGCGCTTGATTCCGTTGTAGGGGTCATATGCAGTCTGCAATAATCTGATATCGATGTGGCTCATCCAGGTGCAACCGGAAGATGCCGCCATGTTTCAGCATCCCATTAGGAAGTCTGCATTTTATGTATCACTAACAGGCGGAACGATAGTTACTGCCTTAATTTCCACAACCGCAGAAGCGCATGTGAAATGGTTCGCACCCTACATCGTGGGTGCGCCACTGCAGCCGGTCGAAACTGTTCTGCGTGATATCTGGTTTTGGGTGGCGATCGCACTTGTTCTCGTTTGTTTCGCCGCAGCCCGGGTCATAGAAACCAGCCGTTTTGGACCGCTGATCTTCGAAGCGCTTGATCGCTTTACCTCGCCGCTCTGGGCGAGGATCGACGATTATGTCCGCGTCGTCATTGCCTCGTTCTTCGTCGCGATCTTTGCCACGGGTGGCGTTTACCTGACGCCGGACCTGAAGACGCCTGCCGAATGGGTGTCCTGGCTGCAGTTGCTGATCGCTGCCCTGATCTTCTCGCGGCGGACCATGCCTTTCGCCGGCCTTGGAATTGTTGCCCTATGGCTGCTCGCGGCGCGGGACTACGATCTCTTCCACTTGTTCGACTATTTGGCGCTCGGGCTCGGCGTTGCCGCCTACCTGATCATTGAGCCGATGATAGACGACTGGCGTGTCCACCGTTTTGAAGTGCTGCGCTGGGGGCTAGCCGTCGCGCTCATGTGGTCGAGCCTCGAAAAATTTGCCTATCCCGAATGGTTCTATCCGCTGGTGCTGGAAAAGCCCTTTCTCACGATGGGCATGCCCCGCGATGTCTTTATTCCCATGGCCGGTATCGCCGAATTCACCATGGGCTTCGGTCTTCTCTGGACCGCGCTTATCCGCCGCCTTTCGGCCATCGCAATGATCGTCATCTTCACCTCGGCCGTCTTGCCGTTCGGGCGTATCGACCTGATCGGCCACGGTTTGATCACCGCCATCCTGGTGGCGGTTGCCTGCGACCAGAACCGGGCAGACGGGCTGCTGCCCGGACTGAAGCAGAAGCTTTCGGCCATCCCTGCCGGGCTGGCTGTCGCCATCGTGGTTTTCATGAGTGGCTATTGGGGCCTGCATCTCGCCTTCTATGGTGCCGGAGGCTTTTCCGGGCCGATGACGGCCGAAAAGACCACCCATTCCCACAGCGTCGAATACCCGCATGGCCCGCAGTCCGACATCGGAATTGGTGCCCCGCCCACCCGCGGCCAGGGGGAGTAACAGAAGAGTCGTCCTTCGACGCGAAGCGAAGGTAGTTTGAAACGAAGGGGCGACCTTATCTCGACTGCGTCATGAAGATCTTCACGGCGAAGACAGAGAACACGCCGGCGAAGGTGTAGTCGAGGCCGCGCAGGACTTTCGGATTTCTCTGCAGCCAGTTTGCAAGCCGATCGGCAGCAAGCACGACGATCAGGTTTACCGGCATGCCGATGGCGATGAAGAAGATCCCGAAGAAGACCAGCTTGCCCGTCACATGCGGATCTGTCGCCGTCACGAACTGCGGCAGGAAAGTCATGAAGAAGATGATCACCTTCGGATTGAGGATGTTCACCCAAAAGCCGATCGAGATATTTGCGAGCGGGCTCGCCGTTGCGCGCTCCACGGTTTCGACGGAGAAGCTGGAGCCGAAGCGGATCGCCTGGATCGCCAGCCACAGCAGATAGGCGGCGCCGCCGGTTTTCAGGATGAAGAAGGCGGTGGGCGAGGCGGTAATCAGCGCCGAGATGCCGAAAGCGACCAGAAGCGTGTGGCAGACGACGCCAAGACTGGTGCCGAGCACCACGAACAGTGCCGATCTGCGCCCCTGCGCAAGCGCCCGGCTGATCGACAGCGTCATATCAGGCCCAGGCGTCAGAGCCAGAAGCAAGCCGGCTGCGGTGAAGGCCAGAAGCGATGCAAGGCTTGGCAGGAATTCCATTAAGTGTCCTCGAAAGCCGGATGACGGTTGTCGCTTTTTATCCGGCTTTCGAAGTCCTGCCAAACCTGTCGATCAACTGCCGCTGATGAATTCTTTTGATGCATCCGCAAAGTCCGGATGCCAGCGCGACAGAGGCGGACGGTTTTCGATGATGTCGCCGATCGCCCAGGCCATACGCCGCTCGTCCGTCTTGCGGTCGACGTCGTTGTCCGGGCAAAGGATGTAGAAATCCCCGCGTTCGAGACTTTCCAGCATGAACTGCACCGTCTGTTCTGAGGTCCAGGCGGCATCGGGCTTTTCGGTGCGGTCTCCCTTGGTCAGTCCGGTATAGACGAAGCCGGGGATGAGAAGGTGGGCGCTGACTTTGCATTCGGGCATGTTGCGCAATTCGTGCTGCAGGGCTTCGGTAAAGGCTTTTACGCCGGCCTTGGAGACATTGTAGGCGGGATCGCCGGGCGGCGTGGTGATGCCCTGTTTCGAGCCGGTGTTGATGATCAGCGCCGGTTCGCCATGGGCGATCATGCGGGGACCGAAGGTTCTGCTGCCATTGACGACGCCCATCAGGTTGACGGCCAGAACGTTGTCCCAGTTGACCTGCGGGCCGAACAGGCTGCTGCCGGGCTGGATGCCGGCATTGTTCATGAGCACGTGCACCCGGCCGAAGCGCTGCAGAACGGCACGTTCCAGAGCTTCGATCTCCGCCGGCTTCGAGACGTCGGTGCCGATTGCCACGATATCGGCCTCGCCATCGTCGGCAAGGGCGGCCACCTCGCGGCAGGCCTCTGACAGCCGGTCGCCCTCGAGATCCGCGAGGACGACGCACATGCCAAGTTTCGCAAATTCCTTGGCAGCGGCAAGGCCGATACCGGAGGCGGCGCCGGTGACGACGGCGACATTGTCTTTCTTCAGAGCAGGGTGAGTGATGGACATGGAAAGTCTCCTCTTTGACGCTTCTGTTGAAAGGTTTTGGCGTTCGAAGGTTCGGGCTGTTCTGAGACCCAAAGGTGTTCAACGGCTCGGCGCGATATGGTATGCTACAGCAGATCCGTCAACATGACGCGAGACCGAACCGGAGCCGGCATGATGGGCGAACTTGGATCTATCAAAGTTGACGAAAGACTGGCCGCCTTTGTTGAAAAGCAGGTCGAAGACGGACGATATGGCTCCGCCAGCGAAGTGATCGAGGACGCTCTGCGGATGCTGCAGGAAAGCGACGCGGCCTCGCTGGAGGCCATCCGCGCGGCAATCCAAGAAGGCGAAGATTCTGGTGAGCCAGAGCCGTTTGATTTCGATGAATTCATAGAGCAGAAGCGGGCGCGGCGCCTGCAGCCATGAAGGCGCTGGTTTTTGCGCCGAACGCCGTCGCCGATATTGATGGGATTTACGATCATACGGAAGAATTCTGGGGCTTCGAACAGGCTGAGGACTATACGTTCAGCCTGAGGCAGGCGTGCCGGATCCTCGCTGCGGGCGAACGACGCGGCCGGCATGTGCGCGGGATCAAGACCGGGTATCTGGCGCTGACCTATCGGTCTCACTTCATCATCTATCGTGAGACAAAAACCCAGGTCGTGATCATCCGCATCCTCCATCAACGCATGAACCTGTCGCGCCATCTCTGACGCGGTCGCTTCCGGGTTTTTCTTGCGCGGCTTTTGAAACTCGCTAAAAGTGCGCCATCCCAGACACGACGGTTGATCCAACCGCCGCCACCCGCAGACGGACAATTCGACATGGCACTTCCGAAAGACGTAAAAAAGGTCGTTCTCGCCTATTCCGGCGGTCTCGACACCTCGATCATCCTGAAATGGCTGCAGACCGAACTCAATGCGGAAGTGGTGACCTTCACCGCCGATCTCGGTCAGGGCGAAGAGCTGGAACCGGCGCGCAAGAAGGCCGAGATGCTGGGCATCAAGGAGATCTATATCGAGGACGTCCGCGAGGAATTCGTCCGCGACTTCGTCTTCCCGATGTTCCGTGCCAATGCCGTTTATGAAGGCGTCTACCTGCTCGGCACGTCGATCGCACGGCCGCTGATCTCCAAGCACCTGATCGAGATCGCCCGCAAGACCGGTGCTGATGCCATCGCGCACGGCGCGACCGGCAAGGGCAACGACCAGGTCCGCTTCGAGCTGTCGGCCTATGCGCTCAACCCGGATATCAAGGTCATCGCGCCTTGGCGCGACTGGGCTTTCAAGAGCCGCACGGACCTTCTGAACTTCGCCGAACAGAACCAGATCCCGGTTGCCAAGGACAAGAAGGGCGAAGCGCCGTTCTCGGTCGATGCCAACCTGCTGCACTCGTCTTCCGAGGGCAAGGTGCTGGAAGACCCGGCGGTCGAGGCTCCCGAATACGTGCATATGCGCACGATTTCTCCGGAAGCAGCACCGGATCAGGCGACAACCATCAAGGTCGGCTTCCGCAAGGGCGATGCCTGCTCGATCAATGGCGTCGAGATGTCTCCGGCAACCCTGCTCGCTGCGCTCAACACCTACGGTCGCGACAACGGTATCGGCCGTCTCGATCTGGTCGAGAACCGGTTCGTCGGCATGAAGTCGCGTGGCATCTACGAGACCCCCGGCGGCACGATCCTGCTCACCGCTCACCGCGCCATCGAATCGATCACGCTCGACCGGGGTGCAGCTCACCTCAAGGACGAGCTGATGCCGAAATATGCCGAGCTCATCTATTACGGCTTCTGGTACTCGCCGGAGCGCGAGATGCTGCAGGCCATGATCGACAAGAGCCAGGAGCATGTGGAAGGCGAAGTGACGCTGAAGCTCTACAAGGGCAACGTCATGGTCATCGGCCGCGAGAGCGCGAAGTCGCTCTATTCCGACCAGCTGGTCACGTTCGAGGACGATCAGGGCGCCTACGATCAGAAGGATGCAGCCGGCTTCATCAAGCTGAATGCTCTGCGCCTGCGTACGCTCGCCAAGCGCAACCAACTCCGCTAAGCGCCCTCGCATCGGATTAGTCTTAGAGGCCCGCTTCCGAAAACGGAGGCGGGCTTTTGTCATTGGCGGCGGTTGATGATCCGGTACGCGATGTAGCTGCCGACGGCGATATATTCCATGGCGGGAATGATCGTGCCGATCGCCGTCAGCGGGTCGCCGAAAAAAGCGGCGAGAAGGCCGCCGACAAAGCCGCCGCCCATCTGGATGAAACCCATCAGTGCGGAAGCGGAGCCTGCCGTCTTCGGGAATGGGGCGAGGCCGACCGTCACTGTGTAGGGCGAGATGAACGCGATGCCGAAGGTGGAGACGCCGACCGGCAGCATGATCGACAGGAAGGATGGCGGCAGCAGATATACGGAAAGCGCCATCATCGTGCCCCCGATACCGCTGAACATGAGCCCGATCACCACCGTCGTCGGCCCGCTGATGCGCCCGGACACAAGCCGCAGTGCAATCGACCCGCTGAGAAAAGCGCCGGTCTGGATGAGCATGCCGAGGCCGAACTGCGTCGGGGTCAGCCCCACTTCACCGATCAGCACGAAGGGAAGCATCGTTCCCTGGGCGTAGAGCGCGCCGATCGCGCCGCCGAGAACAAGCGAAGGAAGCAGAAAGCGCAGGTCCTTCAGAAGCGAAACGTAGGTCGCGACAAGGGTCGAGGGTCTGAGCCGGCTTCGGTCGGGAACCGTTGTTTCCTTGAGGAACAGCAGGCAGCTTGCAAGCACGATAACGCCGAAGATGACCATCAGCACGAAGACGGATTTCCAGCCGAATACCGACAGCGACAGGCCGCCGATCGTGGGGCCGATTGCTGGACCCACCGCCAGCATGATGCCGATCATGTTCATGATTCGGGTGGCTTCAAAACCGACGAACTGGTCGCGAACCGCGGCACGGGCAACGGTCATGCCGACGGAAGCGCCGATCCCCTGCACCAGCCGTCCGGCCAGGATCCAGTCGACCGAGGGCGCAAAGACCGCCATCAGCGAACCAACGAGGTAGATCAGCAAAAATGCGATGCTGGCAGAGCGGCGACCGAATGCATCGGATGCCGGGCCTGCCAGAAGCTGTGCGACGGCGAAGCCGCCGAAGTAAAGCGTCAGGCTGAGCTTGATCGCCGCTTCCGACGTGCCGAAGGCTTTCACGAGTTCCGGCATCGCCGGCGTGTAGATCGCCATCGAGACCGGGCCGATCGCCGTCAGCAGCGCGCCGAGCAGCGTGGTTCGCAGCGCGGTCATCCTGTTGGGCGGAGTCGTTGCGGAGGCGGCCAGCGTATCAGCCGTCATCAATGTCGGCCTGAGAAGAATTGAAGCTTTGCAGGTTGCCGTTGAAGATTTTCATGGCCGCTGCGATGCGTGTCGCGGTTTCGGCATCGAAGCCTTCAGTGGCGCAGGTGATGATGGCGCGCAGTTCCTGCTGGATTGCAGCCAGCATGTCGGCGGAGGTCGATGTCAGCATGATGCGCTTTGCCCGCCGGTCGGCGCAGCATTGCTGCCGCTCAATAAGGCCAAGCGCCTGCAGCCTGTCGAGATAGGCGCAGAGCGTCATCGGTTCGACGCCCATGCGCAAGGCTATGTCGAGCTGGCGGCTTCCGTCGACTTGCGCGATATGGATCAACGCTCTTGCCTCGCCGGCGGTGAGGCCAAGGCCCGCCTGGGCGATGCGACGTTCGAAAGCCGTGCGCAACAGCCGCGCCGCATCGGCGATCAGAAAGCCAAGCGTTTCACCGTGCACGTCCTGGCCGGGTGTTGTCGGGCACTGTTCAATCGCGAGCTTCATAAGGCTGCCTTACTATCTTTCCCCGACGAGGCAAATCGAAAAGCCGGGAAACCGCATGGCGGGGCCATTTCGGCGCGATGTGCGTCCCAAAAATCTGCTTCGACAGATGAAGCCCTTGCCGCGCCTGCCTATATATGGTCGCTCTATGCACTTAGACTGGATACCGAAGCAGCACAGTGAAGGACGACCCAATGGCAACTTTCTCAGCGAATTCTGCGCTTTTCGACTGGAGCGGGCATCATGGCCTGCCGCGCTTCGATCAGGTAAAGGACGAGGATTTTGCACCGGCCTTCGATGCCGCCATCGCCCTGCACGAGCAAGAAATTGCGGAAATCGCCGGCAATTCTGATGAGCCCACGTTCGAAAACACGATCGTTGCACTGGAAATCGCCGGCGACGAGCTGTCGCGCGTTTCGTCGGTCTTCTGGGGCAAGGCGGGTGCGCATACCAACGATACGATCCAGGCGCTGGAACGCGAAATCGCACCCAAGATGTCGCGCCACTATTCGAAGATCGGCACCAATGCCGAACTGTTCGCGCGTATAGACGCCCTCTGGCAGAAGCGGGACGACCTTGATCTGACGGTCGAGCAGCAGCGGGTGCTGGAACGTCACTGGAAGGGGTTCGTCAAATCAGGCGCCAATCTGCCTGAGGACCAGCAGAAGCGGCTGTCGAGCATCAACGAGACGCTTGCCGGTCTCGGGGCGAGCTTCGGCCAGAATGTTCTCGGCGACGAAAAGGCCTGGTCGTTGAAACTGACCGAAGAAGCCGATCTCGAGGGTCTGCCGGTTTTTGTGAAAGAGGCGATGGCGGAAGCTGCCAAGGAGCGCGGCGAGGGCTCAGGCTATCTCGTCACGCTGTCGCGCTCGATCATCGAACCGTTCCTGACCTTCTCGACCCGCCGGGATCTGCGCGAACAGGCGTTCAAGGCCTGGGTGGCGCGCGGCGAAAATGGCGGCGAGCGGGACAATGTCGCGATCGTTCGCGAAACGCTGGCGCTGAGGGCCGAAAAGGCCAAGCTGCTCGGCTATGAGAATTACGCCGCGTTGAAGCTCGACAACACGATGGCGAAGACACCGAAGGCGGTAAACGGTCTGCTCGGCCAGGTCTGGCAGAAGGCCCGCACCAAAGCGCTGGAGGAAGAGGCAAGTCTTTCAGGTCTGATCTCGGAAGCGGGCGGCAATCATCCGGTCATGCCCTGGGACTGGCGCCACTACGCCGAAAAGCTGCGCGAGCGGACCTTCTCTTTCTCCGAGAGTGAGCTGAAGCCCTATCTCCAGATCGAGAAGATCATCGAGGCGTCCTTCGATGTGGCCGAGCGGCTGTTCGGCATCAAGGCTGTCGAGGTGAAGGGCTTGCCGGTCTATCATCCTGACGTCCGGGTATTCGAAATCCATGACGAGGAAGGCAATCTAAAAGCGCTTTTCCTAGGCGATTATTTTGCTCGCTCGTCGAAGCGCTCCGGCGCCTGGATGAGTTCGTTCCAGTCGCAGCACAAGCTGACGCTGAAGAACGGCATGCAAGGTGAGCTGCCGATCATCTACAATGTCTGCAATTTCGCAAAGCCTGCCGAAGGCAAGCCGGCGCTTCTGTCGCTCGACGATGCGCGCACGTTGTTTCATGAATTCGGCCATGCGCTGCACGGCATGCTGTCCAACGTGACCTATCCCTCGGTTTCGGGCACTGGCGTCTCGCGCGATTTCGTGGAGTTGCCGTCGCAGCTTTACGAACACTGGCTGACGGTGCCGGAAATCTTCGAGAAATATGCCGTCCACTACAAGACCGGCGAGCCGATGCCGAAGGCGCTGCTCGACAAGGTTCTTGCCGCGCAGACATTCAATGCCGGTTTCTCAACGGTGGAATTCACCTCGTCGGCACTGGTCGATATGGCTTTCCACACCCAGGAAAGCACGGTCGAAGACCCGATGGCGGTGCAGGCCAAGGTGCTGGCCGAGCTCGACATGCCGGCCTCGATCGTCATGCGCCACGCCACGCCGCACTTCCAGCACGTGTTTGCCGGTGACGGATACTCGGCCGGCTACTATTCCTACATGTGGTCGGAAGTCCTTGATGCGGATGCATTTGCCGCGTTCGAGGAGGTCGGCAATGCTTTCGATCCGGTGACGGCGCGCAAGCTCAAGAACAATATCTATTCGGTCGGCGGCTCGATCGATCCGGAAGAAGCTTATGCAGCCTTCCGCGGCAAACTGCCGGATCCGACCGCAATGTTGAAGAAGCGGGGCCTCTCCATCATGGCCGAGCTTTCGGGCGGAGACGGCTGACAAAAGCCATTATCTTTAAAAGATGAAGAGCGGGCGTTGATCGCAGATCGCGCTCGCCCCCTTTCGCATTTGCGAAAAACAGGGTATGAGCGCGCCAACGAAATAGGTGCGGTCCGTCGATCTGCGCCCCGAAACATCCGAGATCTAAAAATGGCTATGCGGAATATCGCGATTATCGCGCACGTCGACCACGGCAAAACGACCCTTGTCGATGAACTTCTGAAGCAGTCCGGCTCGTTCCGCGACAATCAGCGCACCGTCGAGCGCATGATGGATTCGAACGACCTCGAAAAAGAACGCGGCATCACCATTCTCGCCAAGGCAACTTCGGTCGAGTGGAAGGGTGTTCGCATCAACATCGTCGACACCCCCGGCCACGCCGACTTCGGTGGCGAAGTCGAGCGCATCCTGTCGATGGTGGATGGCGCCATCGTTCTGGTCGATAGCTCGGAAGGCCCGATGCCGCAGACCAAGTTCGTGGTCGGTAAGGCGCTGAAGGTCGGTCTTCGCCCGATCGTCGCGATCAACAAGATCGACCGTCCGGACGGTCGCCACGAAGAAGTCATCAACGAAGTCTTCGACCTGTTCGCGAACCTCGACGCCACCGACGAGCAGCTCGACTTCCCGATCCTCTACGGTTCGGGTCGCGATGGCTGGATGAACGTCAACCCAGAAGGTCCGAAGGATGAAGGTCTTGCACCACTGCTCGATCTGGTCCTGAAGCACGTTCCGGAGCCGAATGTCGGCGAAGGCCCGTTCCGCATGATCGGTACGCTTCTCGAAGCCAACCCCTTCCTCGGTCGTCTCATCACGGGCCGCATCGCATCCGGCTCGATCAAGCCGAACCAGGCCGTCAAGGTTCTGTCGCAGGACGGCAAGACCGTCGAAACCGGCCGTATCTCCAAGATCCTCGCATTCCGCGGCATCGAGCGTCAGCCAATCGAAGAAGCCCATGCTGGTGACATCGTAGCGATCGCTGGCCTTTCCAAGGGTACGGTTGCCGACACGTTCTGCGATCCTGCGGTCACCGAAGCGATGACAGCGCAGCCGATCGATCCGCCGACCGTTACCATGTCCTTCCTCGTTAACGACAGCCCGCTTGCCGGCACCGAAGGCGACAAGGTTACCAGCCGCGTCATTCGTGACCGTCTGTTCAAGGAAGCCGAAGGCAACGTTGCGCTGAAGATCGAAGAGTCTGACGGCAAGGATTCGTTCTTCGTGTCCGGCCGCGGCGAATTGCAGCTTGCCGTTCTGATCGAGACCATGCGTCGCGAAGGCTTCGAGCTTGCCGTTTCGCGTCCGCGCGTCGTCATGCACAAGGACGAAGCAACCGGCCAGACGCTGGAGCCGATCGAAGAAGTCGTGATCGACGTCGACGAAGAGCATTCCGGTATCGTCGTGCAGAAGATGTCCGAGCGCAAGGCCGAGATGGTCGAGCTTCGTCCGTCCGGCGGCAGCCGCGTTCGCCTGGTATTCTACGCGCCGACCCGCGGCCTGATCGGCTACCAGTCGGAACTTCTGACAGACACGCGCGGCACGGCGATCATGAACCGCCTGTTCCACGACTATCAGCCTTACAAGGGTGCGATCGTCGGTCGCGTCAACGGTGTTCTCCTGTCGAACCAGTCCGGTGAAGCCGTCGCCTACGCGATGTTCAACCTGGAAGACCGTGGCCCGATGATCATCGAGCCAGGCGAAAAGGTTTATGCCGGTATGATCATCGGCATCCATACCCGCGACAACGACCTCGAAGTCAACGTTCTCAAGGGCAAGCAGCTGACCAACATCCGCTCGGCCGGCAAGGACGAAGCTGTTCGCCTGACGCCGCCGATCCGCATGACGCTCGACCGCGCGCTGTCCTGGATCCAGGACGACGAACTGATGGAAGTCACGCCGAAGTCGATCCGCCTGCGCAAGATCTATCTCGACGCAAACGACCGCAAGCGCTTCGACAAGTCGAAGGCCGCTCTCTAACAGCGCGCCTCCCAAGACCATCCAAGACCCCGGCAGAAATGCCGGGTTTTTTTTGTGGCTTGGTCTGGGCCACGCTTGTGGCGAAGGTAAAAAATGCGTTAACCTCCTTGCCATCGTCCACATGAGAAGCTTGTGGGCAATCCGCTTTACCCGGGTCTCGGGAATGGCGGAGAGCCCATGGCAGGACCTAGAATCGCGTTATGAAAACGTTATCGATCGATGTCAGGCGTGCGGAGCCGCAAGACGCCCCGGCTATCTCCGAGGTGCACCGCCAGGCATGGTCGCAAGCCTATGCCGGCCTCATTCCGCACAAGCCGCTGATCCAGATGCTGGAGCGCCGCGGCGAGGGTTGGTGGCGCAAGGCCGTCCGCGGGCCGGCGACGCTTCTGGTTCTGGATATCGGTGGCGTTATCGCGGGTTATGCGACGATCGGCCTCAACCGCGCCCGTGCGCTTCCCTATGACGGCGAGATCTACGAGATCTACCTGCGCCCGGAATATCAGGGCGTCGGCCTCGGCCGCCGCCTGTTCGGCGAAAGCCGCAGGCTGCTGAAATCGCTTGGCTGCAAGGGCTTGGTCGTCTGGTGCCTGGAAGACAGCGAGCATGCCGTCCGCTTTCTGCGATCCCATGGCGGGGCGGATCTTGCAGAGGGCATGGAGGACTTCGACGGAAAGTCCCTAAAGAAGATTGGTTTCGTCTGGCACTGACTTCGGGGCGGAAAGGTGCGCCACGACTTAACCTTGGCGGCAAACCTGTGTTGCCTTGCCAGCCAATTCCCGCTATCGACGGTTCACAAGTTCGTAAACCTCATCGGGGAAGACTATGCGCATCGATGCAATTTCTGTTGGCAAGAATCCGCCTGAAGACGTCAACGTAATCGTTGAAGTACCTGTCGGCGGCCAGCCCATCAAGTACGAGATGGACAAGGAAGCCGGCGCGCTGATCGTCGACCGTTTCCTGTACACACCGATGACCTATCCGGGCAATTACGGCTTCGTGCCGCATACGCTGTCCGAGGATGGTGATCCGATCGACGTTCTGATCTGCAACACCCGCCCGCTGGTTCCCGGTTGCGTCATCAATGTCCGCCCGATCGGCGTGATGGTGATGGAAGACGACGGCGGCAAGGACGAGAAGATCATTGCCGTGCCGGTTCCGAAGCTGACCCAGCGCTACGACAAGATCAAGAACTACACCGATATGCCAGAAATCACGCTGAAGCAGATCGAGCACTTCTTCACGCATTACAAGGATCTGGAGCCCGGCAAGTGGGTGAAGATCGAAGGCTGGAAGGACGTTGATGTCGCCAAGAAAATGATCGTCGCGGCGATCGAACGCTTCAACGCTCAGAAATAATCTTTACCGCTGATCGCTTCCAAAATCCTCCGGTTCGTCTCGAGCCGGGGGATTTTTTGTTTCAGCTCGTAAGCCCAAAACAAAAACGGCCCGCGCGGGAAATTTCCCACCGCGGGCCGACCGTGTCCGTGCTGAAAGTCTTTGGCTTCAGCCTGCGAGAGCAGGATAGATCGAGGTCCACATCAGCGAGCGAATGAAGAAGATGATCAGAAGCACGATGATGGGCGAAATGTCGATACCACCGAGGTTCGGCATGACCCGGCGGATCGGCGCGAGGACAGGCTCGGTGACATTGAAGAGAAACCGGCCGATTGCATCGACGAACTGGTTGCTCGAATTGATCACGTTGAAGGCGAACAGCCAGGAAAAGATGGCGCTGGCGATCAAGATCCAGGTGTAAAGGTTCAAGGCCAAGTCAATGGTCTGAAACAGGGCGAGCATTCACGTCTCCATTTCTTTGTTGACAGACATGTAGACATTGGCGAACTAACGGGCAAGTGCCGTCTATGGCCCGCGTCGCAGGATGTTTAACGGCGGCGTGTGCATATCGTGGGTTTCCGGCTTCGCTGAAAGTACAGGTTCCATGTCCATACCCACATCGGGTGATCGCTTCGCCGCCTTTCGTCACGCAGCTTATACGCGTTTCTTTCTCAGCCGGTTCTTCGCAGCCTTCGCGATCCAGATTGTCAGCGTCTCCGTCGGCTGGCAGATGTATGACGAGACGCGCAATCCGCTCTATCTCGGTCTGATCGGGCTTTTCCAGTTTCTGCCGTCGCTGCTTTTGATCCTGGTGACGGGTTCGGTCGCCGATCGCTACAACCGACGCATGATCATGGCGATCTGCATGGTCGTCGGCGGACTGTGTTCGGCGGCGCTTTTGGCGCTCACCATCACCGACTCATTCACGCCGTGGCTGGTGTTTTCGATCCTTGTCGTCTTCGGCATCGAGCGCGCCTTCATGGGGCCGGCGGTGCAGTCGCTCGGACCGAACCTCGTGCCGGAAGAAGACCTTCCCAACGCCATCGCCTGGAATTCCTCCTCCTGGCAGACGGCATCGATCCTCGGACCGGTATTCGGCGGGCTACTCTATGGCGCGAGTTCGATTGCAGCCTATTCGGTCGCCTGTTTTCTGATGACGGTCGCCGCCATCCTCGTCTTCCTGATCCCGAAGCCGGCGCAGCGTACACCTGCCTCCAAAGTCAGCTGGGACGAGATGCTGGCCGGTTTCCGCTTCATCGCCGGCGAGAAGATCGTGCTCGGTGCGATCTCGCTCGATCTGTTCGCCGTGCTACTCGGCGGCGCCGTGGCGCTGATGCCAATCTTTGCCCGTGACGTGCTGGAGCTTGGTCCCTGGGGCCTCGGCCTGCTGCGTGCGGCGCCTGGCATCGGCGCGATCGGCGTTGCGGTCTGGCTTGCCATCCATCCGATCCGTCACCATGCGGGTACGGCGATGTTCATCGGTGTAGCCCTGTTCGGTCTCGGAACGCTGATCTTCGGTCTGTCAGCTACGCCGTGGATCTCGATCGCGGCTTTAATGCTGATGGGTGCGGCCGACATGATCTCCGTCTATGTGCGTGAGACGCTGATTGCGCTCTGGACACCGGACGAGGTTCGCGGTCGGGTGAACGCCGTCAACATGGTGTTTGTCGGCGCCTCGAACGAGCTGGGCGAGTTCCGGGCCGGAACCATGGCGCATGCGATCGGCGCGGTCCCTGCCGTCGTCATCGGCGGCATCGGCACGCTGGCGGTTGCCGTCATCTGGTCGATCGGCTTTCCGAAGCTGCGCAAGATCGACAACCTCGAGGCGCCGCAGCGCTGAGTTATTCGTTGCTCTGGGCGGGATAGGCGGGCCCGGCGGGGCGGCTTGCTTCAGCGGCGGGCCGATCGAAGACGATGTCGAGGAAGTTCCACAGCCAGTCCTTCAACGCGTGGTCGAAGATCATCCGTCCTTCCAGATGCTGGCTTCCCTGCTGGGCATTCGGCATGCCGAAGCGTTCGGCGCCGTGCACCACCCAGCGATGCATCATGGCGCGGGTGAGTTCTGCATGGAACTGCACGCCCCAGGCATTCTCGCCGTAGCGGATCGCCTGATGCGGATAGGCGTCGCCTTCTGCCAGAAGCTTCGCGCCACGCGGCACGTCGAAGCCTTCGCGGTGGAAGTGGTAGACCATTTTCGGCCAGTGCATGAGAAGCCGGCCGTGCTCGGTGGCGCGTAGCGGATACCAGCCGATTTCGGTTACCTCGCCTTTCTGCGGCCCAACGCGGCCGCCGAGATTGCGCACCAGCATCTGGGCACCGAGGCAGATGCCAAGATACGGCTTGTTCTCCTTCAACGGCACGTCGATCCAGTCGATTTCCGTCTTGATGAACGGGTCCGGGTCGTTGGCACTCATCGGACCGCCGAAGACGACGGCGCCTGCGTGGCCGGACATCGTGTCGGGGAGGGGATCGCCGAGAGCGGGCCTGCGGATATCCAGCGCAAAGCCCTTGTCGACGAGCATCTGGCCGACGCGTCCGGCGGAGGAGGTTTCCTGATGCAGGATCGCGAGGATCGGGAGTTTAGAGGATGGGCGGGAAGGGGTTCTCATGACGTCACGTCCTGGAGCGTTCCGGGCTAAACCTTTTCTTCCTCTTCCCCTGCGACCGGATGAGACGAGGTGCGCGCGGCCGCCTCCTGCCGCTGCAGAACCCGATCACGGGCAGAGACGCCCAAGAGATCGGCGATCCGCCAGATCACATGATCCTCGATCTCGCTGCGCTGCCCGTCCGCATAGACGATATCCCAGAGAATGCCGAGAAGCTCGATCCGGTCCTCTTCGTCAACCAGATGCTTTCTGAGATCCGATGTGAACCGGTAATAGTCGACGGCTTCGCTTCCAGCCTGCCGGCCCGCCTCGATCAGCGACTGCAACCCTTCCGGGCTCAGATCGTAACGATCGCGCATCAGATCGCGGAATTTCTGCTGCTCTTCCTCGGACATGTTGCCATCGGCTTCCATGACCTGGAAACAGAGCGCCACGAACGCAACGCGCGGGTCGTCTGGCGCAAATTCATCCGTATGGTGCGGGGCTGTCAGCGTGTGGAGGAAGGCCTGGATGCGATCGAGCATATGTAATCTAGGCCTTCTCCGGTTTTTCTAATAAAGCCTCAGCCTCGTGGGAGACTTCTCGGCACTTGCGTCCTTGACACCGGGATCATCGGGCGGACGACCGAAAAAGGGAACGGTCTCGTCCTGCTTTTCTGCCTCCGGAGGCTGCTCCGCTGTCACATTCGTGGCCGTAGGTGTTTTTGCTGCAACAGCTAAGTCTTCCTGAGGCACTACAACGGGCTGCATGTCGGCAGCAACCTGATTGGTGCTCTCGTTTTCCGGTGTTTCGACAGCCGGCGTGACGTCTTCGCGAATCGTGATTGCCGGAAGCGTTGCGATCGCCTCGTCTGCGGCCAGGGTGCCGTCTTCCACGGGTCCTTCGATCTGGCCGAACGGGACTTTCCATTCGAAGGCATCAAGACGTCCTGTGACCGGCGAGAGCGGCAGCCATTTGTCCGAAACGATACCGTCGGCAACCCAGGCAGGATCACGGCCAGCACGCAGCGCTTGCGCCATCCAGTGACGGACGCGGCCCTGATCGCCGGTTTCCGCTTCCTCGATATCGGCCAGCAGGAGATAGGCGGCCTCACGCGACTGCATGCGGGCTGCAGCTTCCGCCTTGGCGCGCGCCTTGGGGAACTGCTGGGCATCGAGAGCTGCCTGCGCGACGACCAGCAGCGATTCGATGTTGTTGGGACGCAGCGCTTCGAGCTTTTCGGCACGCTTCAGACGGTCAAGCGTGCTATCGCCGCTGCGGGCGCGGACATAGGTCCGGCCGACATCCGGATGTGGCTCGAGCTTCCAGGCGCTTTCGAGGATGCTTGCTGCCTTGCGGATATTGTCTTCCCGGAGATAGGCTTTCGCAGCAATGATCGCGGCGGGCACGAGGCCCTTGGCGAGTTTCAATGCGGCCTTGGCATCATCGCGGGCGCCGTGCGGATCGCCTTCTAGGCGTTCGCTTGCCTTGGCGGTCAAAAGAACTGCCTTCAAACGCTCGGCTTCGCCGCGTTCCAGCACACTTGCCGCCCGCTGCTGGTCGAGGAGGTGGATAGCATCGTCCCAGCGTCCGGACTGGCTGCGCGATTCAAGCGTCGCCTGGGCTGCCCAGGGCAGGTAGGGCGCATTCTCGACAGCCTTCTCCGCATACTGGCGGGCAGCCTCGTTGGCGCCGAGGCGGCGTGCTTCCATGTAGAGGCCGCGCAGACCGAGTTCCCGGGTTTCCGGATCGTCGGCCATCTGTTCGAACTTCGCACGTGCGTCCGCGTGGCGGCCTTCGATCAGGGCTGCCTGGGCTTCCAAAAGGTGAATGAGCGGTTCCTGATCGGCGCTGAGCAGGCCGCGCGTGCGGATGCTCATCTTGCGGGCGAGAACCGCGTTACCGGCACCGGCCGCAATCAGGCCGGTCGACAGCGCCTGATAGCCGCGGTCACGCTTGCGGGTGCGGAAATAGCGGCGCACCGACAGCGGCGATGTCCAGATCACGCCGATGACCCACCATACGATCATAACCGCCGCGATCAACGCCACGACCATGGAAGCGGCTACCATGATGCTGGTTTCGATCAGATGGTCCTGCCAGGTGATCGAGATCAGCCCTGGGCGATCCGCAATCCAAGAAAAGCCCCAGCCGAGGCCCAGAACCACGAGAAGAAAAATGAAGAGCCTGATGATCATCCGTTTCTTTCTTCTTCAGCCTTAAGAGCCTGATTTCGTGCCAGCAAGCGCGCGCGAAAGAGTTCCGCTCACGAGATTTTCAACCTGTACCCGCGCATCGAGCTTGCGCTTGAAATCGGTAGACGCAGATTTCGCGGCGTCCGGCAGCGTATCCCACTGCTGGGCGGCAGCCTGCAGGTCGCCGTTGCGCAACCGGTCCTCGATGCGCGATACGATCGCGTCGATCGTGTCACCCTCGACATCGCCGACGCGGCGAACCTTGACCACCGACATGGCGGAGGACAGAAGCCGGCCGGCAATGCCCTGGTCGGGATCTGCAGGCACAGACGCCTGGATGATCGCATCCGCGACGGCGGGAAACTCGCTCTGCAGCTGTTCACGCGACGGCGCGCCGTCTGCGGCGAATGTCTTTAGCTCGGCGATCGCGGGATCGTCGCCGGCAATGTTCGTATAGGCCTGAAGCTCTGCCTCGAACGAGCCGCCACGATCGATGGCGGCCTTCAATCCGGCAGCAGCGACGGCGCGGGCAACCTGCTGTTCCGGGCCGCGATCGTTGATCTGGGCCTCTGCCGCTTCGAGGCGGCGGGAAAGCTCGGCCGTCTGCGTGGCTGCCGCAGCTTTGGTGTCTGCCAGCTGCTGCTGGAGGGCATTCAAGCTTTCTTCGGTCGGACCGCCGGAATTCTGCGCGACAGAACTTTCCAGCGCCTGAACGCGGCTTGCGAGTTCCGTATCGGGAGACGCCGGCTGGCTGCGCAGCGTCTGGATATCCTGGCGAAGAGCTTCGACTTCGTCCGACAGTTCGGTCGAGCCGGATGCTGCGGGGGTCGATGACGGAAGATAACCGGCATATTGCATGCTGCCCGCCAGCAGAAGCGCTACGATGCCGCCGAAAATGCCGGCAGCAATCAGCGTGGACGCCGAGGTCCCACTGGAGCGGCTGGCTGGCTGGGCGTCCGATGGCTTGTCAAAGGTTTCATGCTTAGCGGCAGGTTCGTCAAAACCTGGCGCGGGCGACGGGGTGAATTCCTCGGTCGGCGAGGGGTCAGCGTCACGAGCAGCGTCTGTCGCAATCGGCGCGTCCGGCTCGGTCACAACCGGATCGGCTGTTCCCGTCACACCTGGCTCGTCTCGCCCATGGGAGCTATCCGGCTGGCCGATCACGTGGGACGTGTCGGTCTCTTCAGGCACGGTCGATGTCACCGGCTCGCCGGCCAGCGGGATGGCATCCGTCGTCTCAGAAGCTTCGACTTTTTCCGAAGCGGTTTCCGGGATGTCGCTGTCATTGCTGCGCACGGGCTCGGCCACCACGCCAGCGCCATCGGCCGTCAGGTCGATCGTGACCGGTTCTTTCTCCGCCATCGATCGGCGGGGTGGTTTTTCCGTTACCATCTCGACCTCTTTTCGCATCTGCTCAGGGAAAGTAGTTGGTGGGGCAGGGTAAGGAAAGGGGAGCGAGAGAATTTGGCTTGGCACTATGGTGAAAGAAACGCGAAAAGTGCGTCTTCGTCGGGTGTTTCAGCGACGAAGATAGCAGGATGAAATTTTTCAGGCACCGCGGTAGCGACGTTTTTGCTGAGGCAGATGACCTGCAAATGTTCGATCGAGGCTGCAAACGGCTGCACGAGTTCGAAGAACAGCGCGGCGTTGTGGCGCGAATAGAGAAGGACTGCGTCGGCCGCCGGGCGGGTCAGAAGCGGTTCGATGATCTCGGTCCGGTAGCCGACCTTGACCATCCGGTAGATCTCGATCGTTTTGCAGGCGATGTCGCGGGCGTGTAACCCGTCCTCCAAATCCGGCGAACGCGGATTGCCGGCAAGATAGAGGAGACTGGATGTTTCGCCGACATCCTGGGCGATCCTCTCCACCAGATCATGCCCGGTGCCATCGCCGCAGCGGATATCGGTAAAGCCGAGGGTGCGTGCTGCCTCGCCGGTCGCTTCGCCGACGGCGTATATCTGCGTGGACAGGCGATGCCGGAGTTCGTGTCCAAGTTCGCCAAGCACGCGAACGGCTTCGGCGCTGGTCACGACAAGTGCGGAATGGGGTTCGGACAGCGCTTCTCGGGCGATCTCCAGGTGATGCTCGGCGCGGGTGAGCGGCAGGAAGACCGGCTGATGGCCGAGGGTTTCGAGCCGTGCTGCGGTTCGCCGGGCGGAATGGTCAGGGCGGGTAACGATGACCCGCATGCCGTCAGACCCAGCCTTCGAAGAAGCCCGGTCCGGCAGCGGCGCGGACGGTTTCTCCGGCCTGGCGACCAAGCGTTTCCGCATCCGCCCGTCGGCCGCTGATGTCGACCGCATGTTCGGTCGATCCGTCCGGCGTCAGGATCAGGCCTGAAAATTTCAGATGATCACCGTCGCAGATCGCGTAGCCGCCAATCGGCGTCCGGCATGAGCCATCGAGGGCTGCCAGAAACGCGCGCTCGCAACTGACCGCGTCAAAGGTGGGACAGTCGTTGACGGCTTTCAGCAGGTCATCGATGGCCGTGTCGCCGATGCGGCTCTCGAGGCAGATCGCGCCCTGTGCAGGCGCTGGCGGAAAATCGACGGGGTCGAGCAGTTCGGTCGCAACTTCCTCGCGGGCCAGCCGCTTCAGCCCGGCATACGCCAAAAGCGTCGCGTCCACATGGCCTTCATTGAGCTTGCGAAGGCGCGTGCCGACCGATCC
Source organism: Rhizobium sp. CFBP 8752 (assembly GCF_014842035.1). NCBI lineage: Bacteria > Pseudomonadati > Pseudomonadota > Alphaproteobacteria > Hyphomicrobiales > Rhizobiaceae > Rhizobium > Rhizobium sp. CFBP 8752. The sequence continues at coordinate 184,035 of NZ_JACYUZ010000001.1, forward strand.
GCGAAAAATCGCGACCTGGATATCGGGACGAAGACGGCGCACCAGCGCCTGACGCCTCAGAGATGCGGTTCCGACCGTCGCGCCGTCGGGCAGAGCTTTGAGGCTCGGCGCCGTGCGGCCGATGACGGCATCGCGGATATCCTCGCGGGGCAAGTAGGCGGAGATGTAAAGGTCTTCCGGAAGCTTGGTCGGCATGTCCTTGGAGGAATGCACCGCGAAGTCGAGATCTCCCGAGGAGAGCTTTTCTTCGAGCTCCAGCGTGAACATGCCCTTGCCGCCGATCTCGCTCAGGGCGCGGTCGGTGATGCGGTCGCCGGTCGTGGACAGGACGACAATTTCGAACATTTCCTCCGGAAGGTCATGGGCTGCCATCAACCGTGCACGGGTTTCGGCCGCCTGGGCGAGCGCCAGCGGGCTGCCCCGCGTTCCTATCCGGAAAGGTTTTGTTTGCATCCGCGTCATTCCATTGTTACCGGAAGCCCTCGTAAACCTGTTTTCCTCTTCAATCAACGATAGGTCATGGCGGCATTTCTTCGCATCCTCGGCATTGAAACAAGCTGCGACGAAACCGCGGCCGCAATCGTCGTGCGCCACGAGGACGGTCGCGGCGAGATTCTCTCTGATGTCGTGTTCTCGCAGCTCGACGAGCACAGTGCCTATGGCGGCGTCGTGCCCGAGATTGCGGCGCGAGCCCATGTGGAGGCGCTGGACGGTCTGATCGAGGAAGCCCTGTCGCGAGCTGGCGTCTCGCTGGATGAGATCGACGCGGTGGCGGCGACCTCCGGTCCCGGCCTGATCGGCGGATTGATCGTCGGGCTGATGACGGCGAAGGCGATTGCACGCGCCACCGGCAAGCCGCTGATGGCGATCAACCATCTCGAGGGACATGCGCTGACGGCGCGGCTGACGGACGGATTGTCGTTCCCTTATCTTATGCTGCTGGTCTCCGGCGGGCATACGCAGCTGGTTCTGGTGCGTGGCGTCGGCGATTATGAGCGCTGGGGCACCACGATCGACGACGCTCTGGGCGAAGCCTTCGACAAGACGGCAAAGCTGCTCGGCCTGCCATACCCGGGCGGTCCCGCCGTCGAGAAGGCGGCGCTGACGGGCGATCCCGATCGTTTTCAATTGCCGCGGCCGCTGGTCGGCGAAGCCCGGCTGGACTTCTCGTTCTCCGGTCTCAAGACCGCCGTGCGTCAGGCTGCGACCGAGATCGCGCCGCTGTCCGAGCAGGATATCGCCGACATCTGCGCCTCGTTCCAGAAGGCGATCTCGCGAACGCTGCGCGACCGGATCGGGCGTGGACTTGCGCGGTTTGCCAAGGAATTCGGCCATCTGGATGTCGGTCCTGCGCTGGTGGTTGCCGGCGGCGTTGCCGCCAACCAAGAGATACGCCGGACGCTGCAGGCGCTCTGCATCGAACACGGATTTCGCTTTATTGCGCCGCCGATGAAGCTTTGCACCGACAATGCCGCGATGATTGCATGGGCAGGGCTTGAACGTCTCGCCGAAGACATGCCGTTCGACGGCATGGATGTTGCGCCGCGCTCGCGCTGGCCGCTGGATGCCAATGCGCAGACGCTGCTTGGCTCCGGCAAACGGGGTGCCAAGGCATGAACGGGGCAGACACCTCGCAGGAGCGGATCGTCGTGATCGGGGCAGGCGCCTTCGGCACGGCACTGGCAGCCGTCATCGCGCTCGAAGGTCGTCACCCGGTAACGCTGATCGGTCGAAATACCGGCCTGATGGCCGATCTCAGAAACGACCGTGTGCATGACGCGGCACTTCCCGGCGTGCAGCTGCCGGATGATCTCGAATTTTCAGCCGAACCCGACGCCATCTCGGAGGCGAGCATCGTGCTGTTTGCCATGCCTTCGCAGGCGCAGAGCGATGCGGCGCGGTATTACGGTCCGTATATCGCAAAGGATGCGGCGGTCGTTACCTGTGCCAAAGGCATAGACCGCGTGTCAGGGCTTTTGCTGACGGACGTTCTGGAGGCATCGCTTCCGAGCCACCCGATCGCGGTTCTCTCCGGCCCCGGTTTTGCATTCGACATTGCGCGCGGGCTTCCGACGGCGATGGCGCTTGCGGCGGAGGATCGGCTGCTTGCCGAGCGTCTGGCGACCGTGCTGTCCAGCCGCACCTTCCGGCTTTACGCCTCGTCCGACCGGATCGGCGTGCAGCTCGGCGGCGCGATGAAGAACGTGCTGGCGATCGCCTGCGGCATCGGCGAGGGCGCAGGCCTTGGTGATTCGGCCCGTGCCGCGCTCATTTCGCGCGGACTTGCGGAAATGTCGCGTCTGGTCGAGGCGATGGGCGGCAAGGCGGATACGGTTCGGGGCCTGTCCGGTCTCGGCGATCTGGTGCTGACCGGAACCAGCCACCAGTCCCGCAATCTGCGCTTCGGCATTTCGCTCGGGCAGGGGCAACCGGCATCGGCGTCCGGCGGGCCGCTGGTCGAAGGCGCCTTTGCCGCGTCGGTCGCTGCCCAACTCGCGCAGACCCACTCCGTCGATCTGCCGGTGACGGAGGCCGTTGCCGCAATCATCGACGGACGGCTTGGCGTGGCCGACGCGATGGAACGCCTGATGACCCGCCCGATTACGACGGAATAGATCAACCCCAGGAGAGAACGATGCTGTTTGCCTTCCTCTGCACCGACAAGCCCGGCCATCTCAACGTCCGGATGGAAACCCGTCCGGTCCATCTCGAGCATCTCAACAAGCTGAATGCCGACGGCACGCTGAAGTTTGCCGGTCCTTTCCTGGACGATGAAGGCAAGCCGAATGGCAGCCTGGTCGTGGTCGAGGCTGCCGATATGGCGGCGGCCCGCACGCTTGCCGAGGCCGATCCCTATTACCTCGCCGGCCTGTTCGAAAAGGTCGACGTGAAGCCGTGGAACTGGACGATCAACAAGCCTGCGGAGTGAGATAACCATGGCCTATTGGCTCTATAAATCCGAACCGGATGTCTGGTCCTGGGAGCAGCAGAAGGCCAAGGGAAAAGCTGGCGAGGAATGGACCGGCGTGCGCAACTATCAGGCCCGCAACAACATGCGGGCCATGAAGATTGGCGACAAGGGGTTCTTCTATCACTCGAACGAGGGGCTGGAGATCGTCGGCATCGTCGAGGTCTGCGCGCTGTCGCATCCGGATTCCTCGGCCAAGGGCGATCCGAAGTGGGACTGCGTCGATATTCGCGCCGTCGAGGATGTGCCGAAGCCGATCACGCTGAAGGACATCAAGGCCAATCCGCAGTTCGAGAAGATGGCGCTGGTCACCTCGATGCGGCTTTCGGTGCAGCCGGTGACGGAAGAGGAATATCTCGAGATCTGCCGGTTGGGTGGTGTCAAGAACCCGCCCCGTTCACCGGACTGACGCGTCTTTGAAAACCGACCCTGCGACCTTCATCCTCGCCAACACGGATATCACGGCGCCGCCGCATGTTCCTGAGATCCGGCTTCATCTGGCGACCGAGGCGCATGATCTGTGGCTGAAGACGGAGGAAGAGTTGCAGGCGATCGGTCTGCCGCCGCCGTTCTGGGCCTTTGCCTGGGCCGGCGGGCAGGGGCTCGCCCGCTATATTCTCGATCATCCCGATACGGTTGCGGGCAAGCGGGTGCTGGATTTCGCCTCAGGATCCGGGCTGGTGGCGATTGCGGCGAAACAGGCTGACGCAGCGCATGTGTTGGCCGCCGATATCGATCCCTGGACGGAAGCGGCGGTGAGGCTCAACGCTGCAGAGAACGACGTCTCTATATCCTTCACGTCGCAAGATCTGATCGGGCGAGAGATCGAGGCGGATGTGCTGCTCGCCGGCGACGTGTTCTACGATCGCGGCATGGCCGATCTGTTGATACCGTGGTTTACCCGGTTATCGGAAGCGGGAAAGGTCGTTCTGGTCGGTGATCCCGGCAGGAGCTACTGCCCCAAGGATCGGCTTACCGAGATGGCCGTCTACCAGGTACCCGTCACCCGGGCACTTGAAGACAGCGAGGTCAAAAAGACGACCGTATGGCAGTTCGCCTGAGACGACTATCGGCCGCCGCGAATGACGCAGACGCCGGCTTCAAACGAGCAGGATTTGTTCGAGGCCACCGCGTTGCCGCCCATCTCCTGCGCTACATCGATCACCTTGGCTTTCGGGGCGAGTGCCAGACTGCGGCGTTCCTGCTGCGGCCAGTAGATATCGTCGCGCACAAAATAGGTCCCATTGCCAGGGATCGAGTAGGCCTGGATCGAGCCTGCATAGGTATCAATCCCGCGCGTGAAGGATGACGAGCCCCGATCAAAGCGACCCGATGCATAAGTACGGGTCATCCGGTTGATCTCGGCAGGACGGTTGCGTCGTCCGTCACCCTGGCGATCCCAGCGATTGTTTTCGACGAACTGGTGGCGATGGCCTCTGTCGTATCCACGGTCGGCATAGCCCTGATGGTGATGCCTGCGATCTGCCGCAGAAGCGACCGATGCGAAGGCTACGAGCGCTGCTGCGGCGATGACAAGGGGCTTGATCCGGTGACTGATCATGACGAACTCCGCGACACACAGGTTAACGAAACATTAACATGGAGCGAAAGCGGGTTTCTGGCAAGAAACCAATTGTTCGGGTTTGCCAGATATCGTGCCGCGATCTGGCAAACCCGAGACCTTGAGAAAAACACAATCGATTAAATTCTCGATCGTTTAGAATTGTTCTTGTCGTTGGGGAATTCCAAGATTAAACCACGCGAATGATGCAATGCACATTTTCTCGGCAGCGTGCATTGCCAAGGGCTCCCGCTCTTTGACGCATTACGACGCCGCGAGGTTCTGATGGCGAATGTGACTAACAACCGGCCTCTGTCGCCGCATCTCTCAATCTACAAGCCAATCCCCACAATGGTCATGTCGATCGTTCACCGTATCACCGGTGGCGCTCTGTATTTCGGCACGATCCTTGTCGCGTGGTGGCTGATCGCTGCAGCAAGCGGCCCGGCCTATTACGACTGGGCCAACTGGGCGCTCGGCAGCATTCCCGGCAAGCTGGTTCTTCTCGGCTATACATGGGCGCTGATCCACCACATGCTCGGCGGCTTCCGCCACTTCATGTGGGACTTGGGCCGTGGCTTCGAGAAGGAATTTTCGACCAAGCTCGCCATCGCCAACATCATCGCATCGCTCTGTCTGACCGTGCTGGTCTGGGTGGTCGGCTTCATCGTTCGCTAAGGAACAGCTTCCATGGATATGCGCACCCCGCTCGGTAAGGTCCGCGGACTGGGCTCCGCCAAAGACGGCACCGAACATTTCTGGCGCCAGCGAATGACCGCCGTCGCCAACGTGCCGTTGATGACCTTTTTCGTGATCTTCATGATCATCTATGCCGGCAAGCCGTTTGCCGAAGTGGTCGAGGCGCTGTCGAACCCGTTCGTCGCTGTTGTCATGGGCCTTGTCGTGATCTCGGGCATCATCCACATGAAGCTCGGCATGCAGGTCATCATCGAGGACTACGTGCACAGCGAGTTCGCGAAGGTCCTGTTCGTCATGCTCAACACATTCTTCTCGATCCTGATCGCCGGGCTCTGTCTGTTCGCCGTTCTGAAGATCGCTTTCGTAGGATAATCCGTCATGGCATCCGTCACCCCCATCGCTTCAGGCGCCTCTCAGACCGGCAAGGCCTATACCTATGTCGACCATTCCTACGACGTGATCGTCGTGGGTGCCGGCGGTGCAGGATTGCGCGCCACGCTCGGCATGGCCGAACAGGGCTTCAAGACGGCCTGCATCACCAAGGTCTTCCCGACCCGTTCGCACACCGTCGCCGCACAGGGCGGCATTGCCGCCTCGCTGCAGAATATGACACCGGATTCGTGGCAGTGGCATCTCTATGACACCGTCAAGGGTTCCGACTGGCTTGGCGACGTTGACGCCATGCAGTACATGGTCATGGAAGCACCCAAGGCCGTTTACGAACTCGAACATTACGGCGTGCCTTTCTCGCGCAACGAAGAAGGCAAGATCTACCAGCGCCCGTTCGGCGGCCACATGCAGAACTTCGGTGCCGGCCCGCCGGTGCAGCGCACCTGCGCTGCCGCAGACCGCACCGGCCACGCCATCCTGCACACGCTCTACGGCCAGTCGCTGAAGCACAACGCGGAATTCTTCATCGAATATTTCGCGCTCGACCTGATTATGTCGGACGACGGCCGTTGCACAGGCGTCGTTGCCTGGAACCTCGACGACGGCACGATCCATCGCTTCACCGCCAAGATGGTGGTTCTGGCGACCGGCGGTTACGGCCGCGCCTATTTCTCGGCTACCTCTGCCCATACCTGCACCGGCGACGGCGGCGGCATGGTGGCGCGTGCCGGCATGCCTCTTCAGGACATGGAATTCGTCCAGTTCCACCCGACCGGCATCTATGGTTCGGGCTGTCTCATCACCGAGGGTGCACGCGGCGAAGGCGGCTACCTCGTGAATTCCGAGGGCGAGCGCTTCATGGAGCGCTATGCGCCATCCGCGAAGGATCTGGCCTCCCGTGACGTGGTCTCGCGTTGCATGACGCTGGAAATCCGCGAAGGCCGCGGCGTCGGCAAGAACAAGGACCACATCTTCCTGCATCTCGACCATCTCGACCCGGCCGTCCTGCACGAACGTCTTCCCGGCATTTCCGAGAGCGCCAAGATCTTTGCGGGCGTCGACGTGACGCGCGAGCCGATCCCGGTTCTGCCGACCGTGCATTACAACATGGGCGGCATTCCCACCAATTACTGGGGCGAGGTGCTCAACGCAGACGCCAACAATCCGGAACGCATCCTGCCTGGCCTTATGGCCGTCGGTGAAGCGGGTTGCGCCTCGGTGCACGGTGCCAACCGTCTCGGCTCCAACTCGCTGATCGATCTCGTCGTGTTCGGTCGTGCCGCCGCCATTCGCGCCGGCCAGGTGATCGACCGCGTCGGACCGATCCCGGCACTGAACACGGCCGCCTGCGACAAGATCATGGACCGCTTCGACAGCCTGCGCCACGCCAGCGGCTCCACGCCGACGGCGATCCTGCGCGACAAGATGCAGCGCACCATGCAGGATGATGCCGCCGTGTTCCGCACACAGGAGTCGCTGGAATCCGGTTGCAAGCGCATGTCGGCAATCTGGGGCGAAATGCGCGACGTGAAGGTCACCGACCATTCGATGATCTGGAACTCGGATCTCGTCGAAACGCTCGAACTGCATAACCTGATGGCGAACGCGATCACCACGGTCTACGGCGCCGAAGCGCGCAAGGAAAGCCGCGGTTCTCACGCACGCGAGGACTATACGGACGGCGCGTTTTCCGGCCGCGACGACGTGACCTGGCGCAAGCATACGCTTGCCTGGGTCAACGACGCGGGCGACGTGAAGCTCGACTATCGCCCGGTCCACACGGACCTGATCGCCGACGGCATCGATCCTTACAAGATCGAGCCGAAAGCGCGCGTGTATTGATCTGAGGAAACTGGAACATGGTTGAACTCGCTCTGCCCAAGAATTCCCAGATGACCGAAGGCAAGGTCTGGCCGAAGCCGGATGGTGCCACGAACGTCCGGGAATACCGCGTCTACCGCTGGAGCCCGGATGACGGCCAGAACCCGCGCATCGATACGTTCTACATCGATATCGACGACTGCGGCCCGATGGTTCTCGATGGTCTTCTCTACATCAAGAACAATATCGACCCGACGCTGACACTGCGCCGTTCGTGCCGCGAAGGCATTTGCGGTTCCTGCGCCATGAACATCGACGGCACAAACACGCTTGCCTGCACCAAGGGCATGGACGACGTGAAGGGAACGGTCAAAGTCTATCCGCTGCCGCATATGCCTGTGGTCAAGGACCTGGTTCCGGATCTCACGAACTTCTACGCCCAGCACCGCTCGATCGAGCCCTGGCTGAAGACCGTCTCGCCGACGCCTGCCAAGGAGTGGAAGCAGAGCCACGACGACCGCCAGAAGCTCGACGGTCTCTACGAGTGCATTCTCTGCGCCTGCTGCTCGGCATCCTGTCCCAGCTACTGGTGGAACGGCGACCGCTATCTCGGTCCGGCTGTTCTGCTTCAGGCCTATCGCTGGCTGATCGACTCCAGAGACGAAGCCAAGGGCGAACGCCTCGACAATCTCGAGGATCCGTTCCGGCTCTATCGCTGCCACACGATCATGAACTGCGCGCAGACCTGCCCGAAGGGTCTGAACCCTGCCAAGGCGATTGCCGAAATCAAGAAGATGATGGTCGAGCGCCGCGTCTAGTAAAACCTTACAGTATCCCGACCCTGCAGACGCACGGTCGGGATTTTTCGATTAAAACAGCTCGCGTAATCGTGACAGTTGTCGTGCCTTCGCCAAATAGCGCCGGTATGACTTGATTAACTAAGTCCTTTTACGGTAATTCCGTCTCAATTGAATGGATCAGTTCCATGCAGAGATGCGGCTGAAAGCAGGAGTTTTGTGATGCAGTTCAGATATGTGGCGACAGGCGTTGTTCTTGCGCTGGCTCTTGCCGGTTGCCAGCGGACGTCCAATACCTCCTCTTATGCTGATCTGCCAGCACAGCCGTCCCGGCCCGCGCCGCTCCAGGCACAGCCTGTTCAGGGTGTGCAGGGCGGCCAGCTTCCACCTCCGGGTGGTGCAGCCCAATATCCGACGGCGCCTCAGGGTGGCCAGCAGATGGCATCCGTCGATCCGAATGCTGCGGCGCCTGGCAATGCTCTCGATATTACCAAGCAGCAGATGGTCGGCAACTGGCGCGTTGCCAATGGCGGCTCGTCCTGCGACATGTTCCTGACGCTGACCAATCTCGGCAGCGGATCGCGCGGCGGCACCCGTGGCTGCTCCGGCGAACTGACGACGATGGGTTCGTGGGAGGTGTCGGGCAAGATGGTTCAGTTCAAGAACCGCGCCGGCGACGTCATCGGCCGCGTCTACAAGAGCGGCGATACCCGTTTCGACGGCACCACCAATTCGGGCCAGCCTCTCGGTCTCAGCCGGTAAACGGTCTGCGGAGGCGGCAGGGTGGAGCCGATCCCGGACTACACATCAAGCGTCGGTGAAGAGCTGAAGGCACTGGCGGCGTCCGGGGTGCTGACGCCGGACACTGCGCAGATGCAGGTGGCCGCCAAGCTCGACCACATACTCAAATGCTTCAGAGACACGAAGCCAGCCAAGAAGACGAGTGCTCTCGGCTGGCTGTTTGCCCGCGGTGGCGGCAAGCCGCGGGAAATCCGCGGGCTTTATGTGCATGGCAGCGTCGGTCGCGGCAAGACCATGCTGATGGACATGTTCTTCAAGAAGGCATCCATCGCAAAAAAGCGGCGTCTGCACTTTCACGAATTCATGGCTGACGTGCATGGACGTATCCACGAGCACCGTCAAAAGCTGAAACGCGGCGAGACGAAACAGGCAGATCCGGTGCCGCCAATCGCTGCGGCCCTGTTCGCAGAAGCGGAACTTCTCTGCTTCGACGAATTCTCGGTGACCGATATCACTGATGCTATGATCCTTGCACGTCTGTTCACGGAATTGTTCGGCCTTGGATGCGTTCTCGTCGCGACATCGAACGTAGCCCCCGACGATCTCTACAGGGATGGCCTCAACCGCGGTCTGTTCACGCCGTTCATCGCGCTGCTCGGCCGCTACGTGGATGTCGTCACGCTGGACTCGCCAACCGACTACCGGATGCAGAAGCTGGCGAGCCTGCCCGTCTATGTGACGCCTCTCAGCCCCCAAGCGGATCTCGCGATCGAAAACACCTGGCATCAGGTGATCGACGGCGAGAAGGCGAGCCCTGTCGAGTTGCCGATGAAAGGTCGCACCATCAAGGTGCCGCTGGCGTCCGGCCGGGCTGCACGGTTCAGCTTCTCGGACTTGTGTGAAAAACCGCTAGGCGCGTCGGACTATCTGGCGATCGCCGATCGCTTTGACGCTGTCTTCATTGAGCACGTCCCGCAGCTCGGACCCGAAAAGCGCAACGCAACCAAGCGCTTCATCAATCTCGTCGATGCGTTCTACGACCATTCGGTCAGACTCTACGTCTCCGCCGCGAGCGAACCGGATCAGCTTTTGTTGGAGAAGCGCGGCACCGAGGGGTTCGAGTTCGATCGAACAATCTCCCGTCTCTGGGAGATGCGGAGCACCGATTACCTCGCCCTGCACAACGCAAAGCGTCAAGAAGCCTGACACTTTCATGACAGAAGTTCTTACGTTTACGTAAGGTAATTGATATCTAACCGATTGAAAAATATCACTCCGAAATAATCGATTGCGATTTTTCCGATATGGCGCTATCGGTGGCGCCGCACGTGAACCTGCTATGACTTGACGCAGGTAAAGTCTTGAGAGGAAGCTTTTCGATGGCGCGCAAGAAAATTGCACTTATTGGTTCGGGCATGATCGGTGGCACGCTGGCGCATCTTGCCAGCCTGAAGGAGCTGGGCGACATCGTCCTCTTCGACATTGCTGACGGTATCCCGCAGGGCAAGGGCCTCGATATTGCCCAGTCCGGTCCCGTCGAAGGCTTCAACGCCAAGCTTTCCGGTGCCAGCGACTATTCCGCCATCGAAGGCGCTGACGTCTGCATCGTCACGGCCGGCGTTGCCCGCAAGCCCGGCATGAGCCGCGACGATCTGCTCGGCATCAACCTGAAGGTGATGGAACAGGTCGGCGCCGGCATCAAGAAATATGCCCCGAACGCATTCGTCATCTGCATCACCAACCCGCTCGACGCGATGGTCTGGGCGCTGCAGAAGTTCTCCGGCCTGCCAAAGAACATGGTCGTCGGCATGGCCGGCGTGCTCGACTCGGCTCGCTTCCGCCTGTTCCTGTCGGAAGAGTTCAACGTTTCCGTCCAGGACGTCACGGCCTTCGTTCTTGGCGGCCATGGCGACACGATGGTGCCGCTCGCCCGCTACTCGACTGTCGGCGGCGTTCCGCTGACCGATCTCGTCAAGATGGGCTGGGTCACTGCCGAGCGTCTCGAAGAAATCATCCAGCGCACCCGTGACGGTGGCGCAGAAATCGTCGGCCTGTTGAAGACCGGTTCTGCCTACTACGCTCCGGCTGCTTCGGCGATCGAGATGGCCGAATCCTTCCTCAAGGACAAGAAGCGCGTTCTGCCTGCCGCGGCTTACCTGTCCGGCCAGTACGGCGTGAAGGACATGTATGTCGGCGTTCCCACGATCATCGGTGCCGGTGGTATCGAGCGGATCATCGAAGTCGAATTCAACAAAGACGAAGAAGCTGCCTTCGCGAAGTCGGTCGGCGCTGTTTCGGCTCTCTGCGAAGCCTGCATCAATATCGCGCCTGCGCTGAAGTAATCGCCTTCGGGCGCACGGATTTAAGGATACGTCGATGAACATTCATGAATATCAGGCCAAGGCCCTCCTGAAGGGTTATGGCGCACCGGTTGCGGAAGGTGTTGCAATCTTCTCCGCAGAAGAAGCCGAAGCTGCTGCAAAGCAGCTGCCGGGTCCGCTTTACGTGGTCAAGAGCCAGATCCACGCAGGTGGCCGCGGCAAGGGCAAGTTCAAGGAACTCGGACCGGAAGCCAAGGGCGGCGTTCGCCTGGCTTTCTCGATCGATGAAGCCAAGAGCCATGCCAAGGAAATGTTCGGCAACACGCTGGTGACCGCGCAGACCGGCGATGCCGGCAAGCAGGTCAACCGCCTCTATATCGAAGATGGCGCAGACATTGCCCGCGAACTCTATTGCTCGCTGCTCGTCGACCGCTCGGTCGGCCGCGTTGCCTTCGTCGTTTCGACCGAAGGCGGCATGGACATCGAAGCTGTCGCTCACGACACGCCCGAGAAGATCCACACGATCGCGATCGATCCGGAAGCCGGCGTGACTGAAGCAGACATCGCTGCGATCTCTTCGGCGCTTGAACTGTCGGGTGCTGCTGCGGAAGATGCAAAGTCGCTGTTCCCGCTGCTTTACAAGGCCTTCAACGAGAAGGACATGGCGCTCCTCGAGATCAACCCGCTGATCGTCATGAAGGACGATCATCTGCGCGTTCTCGATGCCAAGATGTCGTTCGACGGCAACGCGATCTTCCGCCATGACGACGTCAAGGCGCTGCGCGACGAGTCGGAAGAAGACGCCAAGGAAATCGAAGCGTCCAAGTGGGACCTCGCTTACGTGGCGCTCGACGGCAACATCGGCTGCATGGTCAACGGTGCCGGTCTCGCGATGGCGACGATGGACATCATCAAGCTGTACGGCAAAGAGCCTGCAAACTTCTGCGACGTCGGCGGTGGCGCCGGCAAGGAGAAGGTCGCTGCAGCCTTCAAGATCATCACGGCTGACCCGAAGGTCGAGGGCATCCTCGTCAACATCTTCGGCGGCATCATGAAGTGCGACGTCATCGCCGAAGGCGTTGTCGCAGCGGTTCAGGAAGTCGGCCTCAAGGTTCCGCTCGTCGTGCGCCTCGAAGGCACCAATGTCGAGCTGGGCAAGAAGATCCTCAACGAATCGGGTCTTGCGATCACGGCTGCTGACGATCTCGACGATGCTGCCAAGAAGATCGTCGCGGCGATCAAAGCCTAATTTGGGGACCTGATAATGTCTATTCTCGTCAATAAGAATACCAAGGTCCTGGTTCAGGGCCTGACCGGCAAGACCGGCACGTTCCACACCGAACAGGCGCTTGCCTACTACGGCACGCAGATGGTCGGCGGTATCCATCCGAAGAAGGGTGGCGAAACCTGGACCGGTTCGAAGGGCGAAAGCCTGCCGATCTATGCGACTGTCGCCGAAGCCAAGGAAAAGACCGGCGCCGATGCGTCCGTGATCTACGTTCCGCCGGCCGGTGCAGCTGACGCGATCATCGAGGCGATCGAAGCCGAGATCCCGTTCATCACCTGCATCACCGAAGGCATTCCGGTCATGGACATGGTTCGCGTCAAGGCCCGCCTCGACCGTTCCAACTCGCGCCTGCTCGGCCCGAACTGCCCGGGCGTTCTGACGCCGGAAGAATGCAAGATCGGCATCATGCCGGGCTCGATCTTCCGCAAGGGTTCGGTCGGTATCGTGTCGCGCTCCGGCACGCTGACTTACGAAGCTGTATTCCAGACATCCAACGAAGGCCTCGGCCAGACGACGGCTGTCGGCATCGGTGGTGACCCGGTCAAGGGCACCGAGTTCATCGACATCCTGGAAATGTTCCTCGCAGACGAAGCCACGCAGTCGATCATCATGATCGGCGAAATCGGCGGCTCGGCTGAAGAAGAAGCGGCACAGTTCCTGATCGACGAAGCCAAGAAGGGCCGCAAGAAGCCGATGGCAGGCTTCATCGCCGGCCGGACCGCTCCGAAGGGTCGCACCATGGGCCATGCCGGTGCTGTCGTTTCCGGCGGCAAGGGCGATGCGGAATCCAAGATCGCTGCCATGGAAGCAGCCGGTATCAAGGTTTCGCCTTCACCGGCACGTCTCGGCACGACGCTGGTTGAAGTCCTCAAGGGCTAACGCCACATAAAGGTCACCCATCGCCGATAGATAGACGGCGATGGACCAGACATCAAATGACCCGCGGGTTGCTGCATGCGACCTGCGGGTAAGTCGCTCCAGGGTAGGTCTACCCCAGGTAGGTCTATAAAAGAGCGGCGCCGCTCGCAGCGGTATCGAGCCATACGTCAGAGAATGCGGTTTCCGGTCAATTCATCCGGTGCCGATCAGGTCAGGAGGCGGGCGCGGCGCCCGCGGGAAGCAATGGCACGGCAAGAAGCCAACGAACAGTTCCTCATCACGTCTTTCCTCGATGGTGCGAACGCTGCCTATATCGAGCAGCTCTATGGGCGCTACGAAAGTGATCCAACGTCGCTTTCCGAGGAATGGCAGGCCTTCTTCAAGGCGCTGGCAGACAGCCCCGAAGATGTCAGGAAGGCCGCGCAGGGCGCCTCCTGGAAACGTTCGAACTGGCCGATCCCTGCCAATGGCGATCTGATCTCGGCACTCGACGGCAACTGGCCGATCGTCGAAAAGGCGATCGAGACCAAGGTCAAGGCAAAGGCGGAAGCATCTGCCGCAGTGACCGGCCAGCCGGTGCAGCAGACCGACGTTCTGCAGGCGACCCGCGACAGCGTGCGCGCCATCATGATGATCCGTGCCTACCGCATGCGCGGCCACCTTCATGCCAAGCTCGATCCGCTCGGGATCGCGAGCCCGGTCGACGATTACAACGAGCTGTCGCCGAAGTCCTACGGCTTCGAAGAGAGCGATTACGATCGCAAGATCTTCATCGACAACGTTCTCGGCCTTGAATACGCGTCCGTTCGCGAAATGATCGAGATCCTCGAGCGCACCTATTGCTCGACCATCGGCGTCGAATTCATGCACATGTCCAACCCCGAGGAAAAGGGCTGGATCCAGGAGCGTATCGAAGGTCCCGCCAAGGGCGTCACGTTCACGCCTGAAGGCAAGAAGGCAATCCTTTCGAAGCTGGTCGAAGCCGAAGGCTACGAGCAGTTCCTCGACGTGCGCTTCAAGGGCACCAAGCGTTTCGGCCTGGATGGCGGTGAATCGCTTATCCCGGCGTTGGAGCAGATCATCAAGCGCGGCGGTCAGGAAGGCCTCGAGGAAGTCATCCTCGGCATGGCCCACCGCGGTCGTCTGAACGTCTTGACCAACGTCCTCGGTAAGCCACATCGCGCCGTGTTCCACGAGTTCAAGGGCGGTTCGTTCAAGCCCGACGAAGTCGAGGGTTCGGGCGACGTGAAGTACCATCTGGGTGCCTCGTCGGACCGCGAGTTCGACGGCAACAAGGTTCACCTGTCGCTGACCGCCAACCCGTCTCACCTGGAAATCGTTAACCCTGTCGTCATGGGCAAGGCCCGCGCCAAGCAGGACATGTTGACCAAGGTCTGGGACAAGGACAACATCATTCCGCTGTCCGAGCGCGCCAAGGTTCTGCCGCTGCTGCTGCACGGTGATGCGGCCTTTGCCGGCCAGGGCGTGACGGCTGAAATTCTCGGCCTGTCGGGTCTGCGCGGCCACCGCGTGGCCGGCACGATGCATGTCATCATCAACAACCAGATCGGCTTTACCACCAATCCTGGCTTCTCGCGTTCGTCGCCTTATCCGTCTGATGTTGCCAAGATGATCGAGGCACCGATCTTCCACGTCAACGGCGACGATCCTGAAGCGGTCGTCTACGCGGCCAAGATCGCCATCGAATACCGGATGAAGTTCCACAAGCCGGTCGTGGTTGATATGTTCTGCTACCGCCGGTTCGGCCATAACGAAGGCGACGAGCCTGCGTTCACGCAGCCGAAAATGTACAAGGTCATCCGCGCGCACAAGGCCGTGGCCGAGATCTATGCCGAACGTCTGATCGGCGAAGGTGTCATCACCGAAGGCGAATTCGAGAAGATGAAGGCCGACTGGCGCGCCAATCTCGAAACCGAGTTCGAGGCCGGCCAGAGCTACAAGCCCAACAAGGCCGACTGGCTTGACGGCCAGTGGTCGGGTCTTCGCTCCGCCGACAATGCCGACGAGCAGCGCCGCGGCAAGACCGCGATGCCGATCAAGGATCTGAGAGAGATCGGTCGCAAGCTTTCGACCATTCCGGAAGGCTTCAACGCCCACCGTACGATCAAGCGTTTCATGGATAACCGTGCGCAGATGATCGAGACCGGTGAAGGGATCGACTGGGCCATGGCGGAAGCGCTGGCGTTTGGATCGCTCACCGTCGAAGGCACGAAGATCCGTCTTTCGGGTCAGGATTGCGAACGCGGCACGTTCTCCCAGCGTCACTCGGTTCTATACGATCAGGAAACCGAAGAGCGCTACATCCCGCTTTCCAACCTTCAGGCTGGCCAGGGCAAGTACGAAGTCATCAACTCGATGCTGTCGGAAGAAGCGGTGCTCGGGTTCGAATACGGCTACTCGCTGGCGCGTCCAAACGCGCTGACGCTCTGGGAAGCCCAGTTCGGTGACTTCGCCAACGGCGCGCAGGTCGTGTTCGACCAGTTCATCTCGTCGGGCGAACGCAAGTGGCTGCGCATGTCCGGTCTCGTCTGCCTTCTGCCGCACGGCTACGAAGGGCAGGGTCCGGAGCACTCCTCCGCCCGCCTGGAACGCTGGCTCCAGATGTGCGCCGAAGACAACATGCAGGTCGCAAACGTCACGACGCCATCCAACTACTTCCACATCCTGCGCCGTCAGGTGAAGCGCGACTTCCGCAAGCCGCTGATCCTGATGACGCCGAAGTCGCTGCTGCGCCACAAGCGCGCGACCTCGACGCTGGCGGAAATGGCGGGCGAAAGCTCGTTCCACCGCCTGCTGTGGGACGATGCGGAGATGATCAAGGACGGTCCGATCAAGCTGCAGAAGGATGCGAAGATCCGTCGCGTCGTGATGTGCTCGGGCAAGGTCTATTACGATCTGCTGGAAGAGCGCGAAAAGCGCGGCATCGACGACATCTACCTGCTGCGCATCGAACAGCTCTATCCGTTCCCTGCCAAGGCGCTCATCAACGAGCTCAGCCGCTTCCGCAATGCGGAAATGGTCTGGTGCCAGGAAGAGCCGAAGAACATGGGTTCGTGGTCGTTCATCGATCCGTATCTGGAATGGGTTCTGGCGCATATCGATGCCAAGTATCAGCGCGTCCGTTACACGGGCCGTCCGGCAGCAGCATCGCCTGCAACCGGCCTGATGTCCAAGCATCTGGCACAGCTGGAAGCCTTCCTCGAAGACGCTCTCGGCGGCTGATTTTTCAGCCGTCTCCACCAATTGCTCCGAAACGATATCTGACAAACACGGAAAATAGATCATGGCCACCGAAATCCGCGTCCCTACCCTCGGCGAGTCCGTCAGCGAGGCAACCGTCGGCACCTGGTTCAAGAAGGTCGGCGACACGGTCAAGGCCGATGAGCCGCTGGTCGAACTGGAAACCGACAAGGTTACCGTCGAAGTCCCAGCTCCAGCATCCGGCGTTCTGACAGAGATCGTCGCCCAGAACGGCGAGACCGTCGGCCTCGACGCGCTGCTCGGCCAGATCTCGGCCGGCGGTGCTGCTGCCGGCACTGCAGCTCCTGCTGCACAGCCGGTCGAAGCTGCTCCGGCAAAGGCTGCCGAACCCGCTGCTGCTGCTCAGGCACCTGCTGCCGCCGCAGCGCCTGCTGGTGGCTCGTCCATGCCGCCAGCACCGGCTGCCGCCAAGGTTGCTGCCGACAACAACATCTCCACCTCGGATGTCGACGGTTCGGGCAAGCGCGGTCAGGTCCTGAAGGGCGATGTGATCGCTGCCATTTCCAAGGGCCCGGCTGCTCCTGCCGCTCCGGCTTCGGTTCCGGCAGCTCCGCGCCCGGTTTCGTCGGCTGACGATGCATCGCGCGAAGAGCGCGTGAAGATGACGCGTCTGCGCCAGACGATCGCCAAGCGCCTCAAGGATGCCCAGAACACAGCCGCCATGCTCACCACCTATAACGAGGTGGACATGAAGGCCGTGATGGATCTTCGCAACCGCTACAAGGACGTGTTCGAGAAGAAGCACGGCGTGAAGCTGGGCTTCATGGGCTTCTTCACCAAGGCCGTCACGCACGCGCTGAAGGAACTCCCGGCCGTCAACGCCGAGATCGACGGCACAGACCTCATCTACAAGAACTACTGCCACGTCGGCATGGCCGTCGGCACCGACAAGGGGCTCGTCGTTCCTGTCATCCGCGATGCCGACCAGCGCTCGATCGCCGGTGTCGAAAAGGAACTTGGCCGTCTCGCCAAGGCTGCCCGCGATGGTACGCTGTCGATGGCAGACATGCAGGGCGGCACGTTCACGATCACCAACGGTGGCGTCTACGGTTCGCTGATGTCGTCGCCGATCCTCAACGCGCCGCAGTCGGGTATCCTCGGCATGCACAAGATCCAGGAGCGTCCGGTCGCGATCGGCGGTCAGGTCGTGATCCGTCCTATGATGTATCTGGCGCTGTCCTACGATCACCGTATCGTCGACGGCAAGGAAGCGGTCACCTTCCTCGTGCGCGTCAAGGAAAGCCTCGAAGATCCGGAACGTCTGGTTCTCGATCTGTAAGCTACGGAGAGCAAAATGGACGCCGCTTCAGCCAATGCGACCTATCTCCTGGTACTTCTGTGCCTGAGTGTCGTCCTGCTTCTCGTGCATATTCTGCTGCAGGGGAATTTCGCCACCAAGGATCGCGGCACGGCATGGAATGCCGGTCCGCGTGACGGCGACAACGAACCCCAGAGCGTGATGGCCGGTCGTGCGGCCCGCGCTTCGCGAAACTACCAGGAAACCTATCCCGCCTTTATCGGCTTGCTGCTGGCGATGATCCTGACGGGTGACTCGTCGGGCTTCGGTCTGTTCGGGGCTGCGGTCTGGCTGGTGGCGCGGATCGTCTACATTCCACTTTATCTCAAGGGCATTCCGTATGTCCGCTCGCTTGTATGGCTGGTCAGCCTCGTCGGCCTCGCGCTGATGATGATCGCACTGTTCGTGTGACCGCCTCCTGCTCAATCAAAAGGATAGTCTGATGGCTTATGATGTTGTCGTAATCGGATCCGGCCCGGGCGGCTATGTCTGCGCAATCAAGGCGGCCCAGCTTGGGCTGAAAGTCGCCGTCGTCGAAAAGCGCTCCACCTATGGCGGTACCTGCCTCAACATCGGCTGCATTCCCTCCAAGGCGCTGCTGCATGCTTCGGAAATGTTTGCGCATGTGGCGCATGGCGTCGAAGAACTCGGCGTCGAGGTTCCGGCACCCACGCTGAACCTTTCGAAGATGATGGCGCACAAGGATGCGACGGTAAAGTCGAACACCGACGGCGTCGCCTTCCTGTTCAAGAAGAACAAGATCGACGGTTTCATCGGCACCGGCAAGATCGTTTCGGCCGGCAAGGTTTCGGTGACCGGTGAAGACGGCAAGGTCCAGGAAATCGAGACGAAGAACATCGTCATCGCCACCGGCTCCGACATCGCCGGGATTCCCGGCGTCAATGTCGACATCGACGAGAAGGTCATCGTCTCCTCGACGGGCGGTCTCACGCTCGACAAGGTCCCGGCCAACATGATCGTCGTCGGCGGCGGTGTCATCGGTATGGAACTCGGTTCGGTCTGGTCGCGTCTCGGCGCCAAGGTCACCGTGATCGAATATCTCGACAAGCTGCTCGGCTCGATGGACGCGGACGTTTCCAAGCAGTTCCAGCGCATGATGGCCAAGCAGGGCATGGACATCCGTACCGAAGCCAAGGTTACCGGCGTCGAGAAGACTGAAACCGGCGCCAAGGTCACCTATGAGCCGGTCAAGGGTGGCGATGCCGTCAGCCTCGAAGCCGATGTCGTGCTGATCTCCACCGGCCGCAAGCCATACACAGCAGGCCTTGGCCTCGAAGAAGCAGGCGTTGCGCTCGACAATCGCGGTCGCGTCGAAATCGACGGCGGCTACAAGACCAATGTTGCCGGCATTTACGCGATCGGCGACGTGGTGAAGGGCCCGATGCTGGCCCACAAGGCCGAAGACGAGGGCGTCGCGCTTGCCGAAATCCTGTCCGGCCAGCACGGACACGTGAACTACGACGTCATTCCGTCTGTCGTTTACACCCAGCCGGAAGTGGCATCGGTCGGCCGCACGGAAGAAGAGTTGAAGGCTGCAGGCATCGCCTACAAGGTCGGCAAGTTCCCGTTCACGGCGAACGGTCGCGCCCGCGCGATGCTTGCCACCGACGGCTTCGTCAAGATCCTCGCCGACAAGGAAACCGATCGCGTTCTCGGCGGCCATATCGTCAGCTTCGGCGCCGGCGACATGATCCACGAGATTGCCGTGCTGATGGAATTCAGCGGTTCGTCGGAAGATCTCGGCCGGACCTGCCACGCTCACCCGACCCTGTCGGAAGCCGTCAAGGAAGCCGCACTCGCGACCTTTGCCAAGCCGATCCATATGTAATCGGCGACAATATCGCATCGGAAAACCGGCCCGGTAACAGGGTCGGTTTTTTTGTGTCCGGTTGACGGGTGTACGTCCCTCGCCAGGGGGCTCAGTTCACAGCGGTGACTGTGAAACCCTGTTTGCGCAAAAGCTCGACCAGGCCGTCATTGCCCGGCAGGTGCAGTGCGCCGACGGCGATGAAGGTGCTGCCTTCGTTGAGGATGGGTGCTGCGCGTTCGGCCATCAGCAGGTTGCGCTTGCGCACCACCAGTTCCTCGAATTCGGCATAGCCGCTATCATCGTCCTCGCCCTCAGGCACGACGGTCTTCAGGAAGGGGATGGTCATGCCCATGTCGCCGGACAGATAGAGCCCGGTCATCGTCTCGAACACGTCGTCCAGCTTGGGACCGAGCTTGATCGCCTCGATCAGCGACTTCATGTGGATATCGACCGGAATGGCAGCCAACGTCGAAAGCTGCTCGGCAAAGGTCTCAAGCCCCTTCACCGACTTGCCGGCTTTCGCCGCATCGAGCGCCAGCTGCTTGTCGAGGAAGGCGGTGTTCTGGGTCTTGCGGGCCATCTCGCAGGCGGGCATCGAGACCAGGCCCATCAGCAGCCAGGGCTTCATGCGTGAGACGGCAGCGAGCGGCACGCCGCGCTGTTTCAGGGCATCGGTGAGAAGTGCGAGATCGTCCTTCGTCAGCAGGCTCTCGATCGAGCTGCCGTCGGTAAACATCGTCAGCTCCGGCTTGGACAGCATGCCCGCCATCGCCTTCTGCTCGTCGAGCACTTCGTCCGATTCGACGACGATAGTCTTTGCTTCCTCGCGCGCGGCATCTGCGCCCTCAGGCATTTTCAGAACGCGTGGATCGGTCACATGCATGGTGCCGAGAAGGTAGGACGGGGGGAGGCCGGCTTTCTCGATTTTCCAGAAGATGCCGCGGCCGTTGGGAATTTTTTCGCCCTCTGCGACAACCTGCCGATAGGCGGCCGGATCGTTGGCCTTCATCTCCGCGATCAGGTCCCGCCCGGTGCAGGCCGGCGTCTCCGCGCGTGCGGCAAGCGAGGTGATCACGAGGCAGACCGAGGCCAGCAGCAGAACGTGCAGGGCGGCAAGCAACCAAAGCGCAGCCGTCTGGGCGCGTTGAAGGATTGTGCCGGCGAAAATGCTGCGGATCATGTCATCAGTCCCAATTGTAGGGCTCACCCTAGCGGGACTGCTCGAACAGCGGCTTAACCGATGTGGTTAAGGATGGGTTCATGCCCTTGGATGGGCGCGGTCGTAGACTTCGAGCAGTCTCGACGTATCGACGCCCGTATAGACCTGCGTGGTGGAAAGGCTGGCATGTCCCAGCAGTTCCTGGATCGTGCGCAGATCGCCGCCTCCGGCGAGAAGATGGGTCGCAAACGAATGGCGCAGCGCATGCGGCGTGGCGCTGTCCGGCAGGTTGAACGCGCTTCTGAGCTTCTGCATCTCGCGCTGGATGATCGCCGGCTGAAGCGTCTTGCCGCGCGCACCGCGGAACATCGGGGCATCGGCGGCGAGGTGGTAGGGGCAGAGTTTCCTATAGGTCTCGACCGCTTCGAGGATGACCGGAAGCAGCGGCACGATGCGCATTTTGCCGCCTTTGCCGAGAATGCGAAGGGAGGTTGCGCCTGCGTCGACATCGGCGGGCGTCAGGCCCAGCGCTTCGGAAATGCGCAGGCCGCAGCCGTAGAGCAGCGTCAGGATGGCTGCATCCCGTGCCGCGATCCACGGCTCCTCGTGTAGTTGCGCCTCTGAGGTGACGATGTTCAGAGCCTGGGTGTCAGTCAGCGGCTTTGGCAGCGATTTCGGCTGGCGCGGGGCACGGATGGCACCGGCTGCTGCGGCGTTCACCAGTCCCTTGCGCTCCAGATACCGCAGGAACGACCGCAGTCCCGCGAGGTGACGGCCGAGCGAACGCGCACCGGAGCCTTCGCGGCGACGTGCAGCCAGAAAACTTCTCAAGTCTGCCGGACGCAGCGTATGGATGTCCGCAATCGTCGGCGGTCCGGCGAGGTGCGTGGTCAGAAAAGTCAGGAATTGTCGGGTGTCGCGCTCATAGGCGTCAAGCGTGTTGGGCGACAGCCGGCGCTCGCCACTCAGGCTTTCCAGCCATTCGCGGCGCCTCTCGAGAAGATCGGGAGCGGCGATAATGAGCAGTTCGTTCATGAGGGCGACGTTGATTTCCGTGGCATGCCGCCCCAGATTGCTCCCAGCATCGTTACGGAATCCCTAAAGGCGCGGTAACCCTGCCATCGTAATATCATGCGGGCCTGCTCCAGTGGGGACCCGCTTCAAGGAGTTTTAATGGACCGCCGTGATTCCATGACGAGCTTCGGCCAGGTCGCCGAAGCCATCGCACGCGTATCTCAAGGGCGTCCGGGCCACATCGTCGATACCCTCATCGCCGAGCGGGGCAAGCGGATCGTCGGCAGTCCGTTCTGGCCGGTCATGCGTCCGTTTCTCTACACGCTGCTGCGCTACGGCCGGGCGATCGAGTTCGCCGACGATATCGCGCCGAAATCCGGCTACCAGTGTTTCGAATATTTGAGCGCGCATCTGAAGCTGAAGCTTTCGGTCAAAAACGAGGAGCGGATCCCCGAAAAGGGCGGTTTCATCCTCGTCAGCAACCATCCGACCGGCATTGCCGACGGCGTCGCCGTGTTCGACCTGTTGAAGTCGCGCCGTCCGGACCTGATGGTGTTTGCCAACCGCGATGCGGTGCGGGTCAATCCGCGTTTTGCCGAGATGATCATTCCCGTCGAATGGCGAGACGATCACAAGAGCAAGCTCAAGACCCGCGAGACGCTGGTTCTCACCAACAAGGCGGTCGAGGAGGGCAAGGTGATGATCCTGTTCCCGTCCGGCCGTATCGCCTACTGGGAAAATGGTCGGCTGAACGAGCGTCCGTGGAAGACCTCGGCCGTCGGACTTGCCCGCAAATACAATCTGCCGATCCTGCCGGTCCACATGACGGCGCGCAATTCCGGGCTGTTCTACTGGCTTGCCAAATGGTCGACCGAGCTGCGCGACATGACGGTGTTCCATGAGCTCCTCAACAAGAAGGGCAACCAGTTCGATTTCACCATCGGGCACATGATCCAACCGGACCAGCTGGAGGGTGACGTCGTCGAGGTCACCAAGGCGCTGGAGCGGCATACGGTTTTCGGTCTCGCAGCCGACGGCGATGCGCAGTTTGTGCCACAATCAGTAGTCCTCGAGGAAGCGCTCCAGGCCCCGGTTCAGGCGTAGATACTGCTGGCGATCGAGCTCTTTGATCGCCCGCTCTTCGGTCGCAGACACTGCCGATGTCGCAGGCTGTTGCCTCGGCCGCGCGGGCGCCGTCGGCGTCATCTTCTGCGGCTTCGGTTTTTGTCTCAGTTTCTCTTTCTCTTCCGTCAGCGTCGGCATGGAGAGTGCAAACAGCAGCCGGTGCTTGTGGATGCGCGACGCGGAATTCGTCATGCCGAGGCTCGATATCGTGACACCTGAGGTCACCGGGTTGAGCTCGATCTTCGGATCGATATTTCCCTTCAGCGTGGTCGAGAATTCCAGCGTATCGGCCATGGTGATCACGTCGGTGCCGCTTGGGGCTTTGAGATTGCCTTTCTCGTTAAGCCACACGAATGTCTCGAGCGTTTCCTTCAAGCCGATCCGTCCGACGATCGGGTAGATGAGGTTGCCGCTTCTCGCTTTCGGCGCACAGTATAAATCGTTGACCTCGGTCGCCAGCTTCGCAAATTCATCGGTGACACGAAAGCTGCGGTTGTTTTGGCGGGACAGATCGACGCTGCTGCCCAGTCCGAGACTGCGGGTGCCGTTCGAGAACGGGTTGAGCAGGCCCAACGAAAACCCGTGGCTGTCCATTTCTGTCATGTTGAGCTGAAAGTCGTAAGCGATGAACGACTTGGCATAGCGGTCGAAATAGAGACTGATGTCCGGGCTGTAGCGGCGTGTGAAAGCATCGGCATAGGTTACCGTCCCGGCTAGAAGCTCTGCAGAGAGCTGCTTCTCCGCCGGGGATCCGTATTCGCGCAGTAGCCCCGTGGCGATCTCGCGGATGGCATCGCGCGCCTCGCAGCGCACCTTGGCGACAATCTGGTAGGTCGTATCCGGCTTGGAGAAATCCTCTGGCAGAGGATGAATATTGCAGCCGGCCAGCAGAATAGCAGGCACGACAAGCGTCGTCATCGACTTGCAGAACATCCGTAGCCCCCACTCCGGTTAGGACTCTACCTATAGTTAATATTTATTTATGATACAACCTAAATTTCACGCCGCGATGTGTGTCGTCAACGGCGGGGAGCGCCAAACAGCGGTTCCCTTTCGTTCCGGTTTTGGGCATGGTCCCGCCATGGACACAGATTCGTCCGACCTGTTCGGTCCGCTCCTCGATAAGCCCGTCGCGGCCGTCGTGCCGGTCCTGGTGCCTTTGCCGGTGCCGGGTCCGTATAGCTATGCCGTGCCCGAGGGACTGACTGTTGTGCCCGGTTCGGTCGTGCAGGTGCCGGTCGGCCCACGCCAGATGATCGGCGTCGTGTGGGATGGCGCAGACGACAGCACGCTCGACCCGAAGAAGCTTCGACCGATCACGCTCGCTTTCGATTGCCCGCCGCTCTCCAAGGAGATGCGCGATTTCGTCGACTGGGTCTCGGCCTACACGCTGTCGCCGCCGGGTTTCGTGGCCCGCATGGCGATCCGGGCTCCGGCAGCGCTCGATCCGGAACCTATGGTGGAGGGGCTGCGCTTTATCGGCGGCGAGCCGTCGCGACTGACACCGGCCAGAACCCGGGTGCTGGACCTTGCGAAAGAGCAGGAAGCGCCCTGGACCCGCAGCGGCCTTGCGCATGCGGCCGGCGTTTCACTGAGCGTCGTCGACGGATTGATCAAGCAGGGTGTGTTCGACACGATTTTCCTGCCGCCGCCGCCGGTCGTGGCAAGGCCGGACCCGGAATACACCGCGCCCCGTATCGAGGGACCTCAGAAGGGGGCGGCCGAAGAGATCGTCGCTTCGGTTAGCGCCGGCGGGTTTGCCGCCTCGCTGATCGATGGCGTCACCGGGTCCGGCAAGACGGAAGTCTATTTCGAGGCGATTGCCCAGGCGCTCCGACAAGACAAGCAGGTTCTGATCCTGTTGCCGGAAATCGCACTCACGTCGAGCTTTCTCGATCGGTTCGAGCAGCGGTTCGGGGCAAAGCCTGCCGAATGGCATTCGGATCTATCCCCCCGTATCCGTGAGAAAGTCTGGCGCGGCGTCGTGACGGGGGAGGTGAGGGTGGTTGCCGGGGCCCGTTCGGCTCTGTTCCTGCCGTTCGAGGATCTGGGGCTGATCGTCATCGACGAAGAACACGACCCTGCCTACAAGCAGGAGGACCGCGTCTTCTACAATGCCCGCGACATGGCGGTGGTGCGGGCCCGGATCGGCGATTTTCCGATCGTGCTGGTGTCGGCGACGCCTTCAGTGGAAAGCCAGGTCAACGGGCTCTCCGGGCGCTACACGACGGTCCACCTGCCGACCCGCTTTGGTGATGCAGCACTGCCGGACCTGCATCTCGTCGACATGCGCCGCCATCCGCCGGAACGCGGTGGGTTCCTCTCGCCCATTCTCCTGCGCGGCATGAAGAAGGCGCTGGAGCGCGGCGAGCAGTCGCTGCTGTTTCTGAACCGTCGCGGCTATGCGCCGCTGACGCTCTGCCGTGTCTGCGGCCACCGCTTCCAGTGCCCGCAATGTTCGAGCTGGCTGGTGGAGCATCGCTTCAGAAACCAGATCCAGTGCCATCAGTGCGGCTATCACGAACATACGCCGGAAGCCTGCCCGGAATGCGGGACGTTCGACCACCTCGTCGCCTGCGGGCCGGGCGTGGAGCGGATCGCGGAAGAGGTGGAGAAGCATTTTCCGGAAGCGCGCACCATCGTCATGTCGTCGGACCTGCTCGGCGGCGTCAAACGGCTGCGGATGGAGCTCGATGCGATCGCCAAGGGCGATGTGGATATAGTGATCGGCACGCAGCTGGTGGCGAAGGGCCACAACTTTCCGCTGATGACGCTGGTCGGCATCGTCGATGCAGATCTCGGCCTGTCGAACGGCGACCCGCGGGCCGCCGAGAGGACGTTCCAGTTGCTCAGCCAGGTAACGGGCCGCGCCGGGCGAACAGGGTTGAAGAGCCATGGCCTGATCCAGACGTTCCAGCCGCAGCATCCCGTCATGCAGGCAATCGTCTCAGGCGATGCGGGCGCGTTCTACGAGCGTGAGATCGCAGAGCGCGAAAAGGCGATCCTGCCGCCGTTCGGGCGGCTTGCGTCGCTGATCGTCTCGGCCGATACGCGCGCCGATGCGGAAACCCATGCACGGGGATTGCGCGCGGCCGCACCAAGGGTGACCGGGATTTCCGTGCTTGGTCCAGCTGAAGCGCCGCTCGCGCTGGTACGCGGCCGCCATCGATTCCGGCTTTTGGTGCACGGACGGCGCAATTCCGACATGCAGGCTTTCCTGAAGGCGATGATGTCTGCCGGCCCGAAGGTCCGTGGTACGGTGCAGATCCAGCTCGATATCGATCCTCAGAGTTTTCTCTGATCCTATCTTTGCGAGTTGTTTACCGCTTTCGATAAAATCGCCGCACAAGAACGATTCGAGGATTCCATGGAATTGTATTTCCCCACCGAGACCGGCGAGCAGCTGGCGTTTGTCTGCGCTGCCGCGACGGCTCTCATCGGGCTCCTCATCCTCCTGTTTCCCGGCCCCTGCCTGCGGCTTTCGGCGTTCCGTGTCGGCGATGTCCGGCCGGAGGGTTATGGATCGGTGCGGGCCGCCGGCGCTCAGTATGTCGGCCTCGGCGTCGTGCCGATCATCTTTGCCCAGGACTGGTTCTATATGGTGCTCGGCATCGTGCTTGGTCTGGGGGCATTCGGAAGGCTGGTCTCGTTTGCTTTCGATCGTGGCGCAACTGTGAAAAACACGCTGATTTTCCTACTACAAGTTGTCCTTTCAGCCGGCCCGCTCGCCTATGTCTTCGGCTATCTCTGAGCTATCCAATCAAGAGCGTTCATCTCAGACGCGGTCAATTCCAGCGGAGTCCGACATAAAAACGACTCAAGCTCTAGTCCCAGGGGCGTTTTCCCGCCTCTCCCGTGTTGCGAGTCCCTACATCCTATGCTAGACGGACCGCGAAAGTCGGAAAGGGTGGGGTGGAGGCCCCGCTGGTTCTGATTAAAAATCAAATATTTTCAAGGTCTTGCTGATCCTCTAAAAAAGGGCGCAGCGCTTGGATGGCAATTCAGGGAAACTGTGCCCGTGGCTGACACGTCCCCGCTTATTTCCGGTGTCGCAGAGCGTTACGCTTCTTCGCTTTTTGAGCTCGCGCTCGAAACCGGTTCCATCGATAAAGTCAGCGCCGATCTCGATCGGTTTCAGGCGTTGCTGGATGAGAGCGAAGACCTTCGGCGTCTGGTTGCAAGCCCGGTGTTTTCCGCCCATGATCAGCAGAACGCGGTGACAGCCGTTGCCGAAAAGGCTGGCATCACCGGTGCCGTTCTCAACTTCATCAAGGTCGTTGCCGGCAACCGCCGTCTGTTTGCTCTGCCGGGCATGATCCGTAGCTTCCGTCAAATCGCTGCCGAGCATCGTGGCGAGGTTACCGCAGAGGTAACGTCTGCCCACGCGCTCACCCCAGCGCAGGAAACTGAACTTAAGTCGGCGCTGAAGGGCGTCACCGGCAAGGATGTGACAATCGCCGTTACGATCGATCCGTCGATCCTCGGTGGCCTGATCGTCAAGGTCGGGTCGCGTCAGATCGATACGTCCCTTCGCACCAAACTTTCCACCCTTAAGCTTGCATTGAAAGAGGTCGGCTGATGGATATCCGTGCAGCGGAAATTTCCGCAATTCTCAAGGACCAGATCAAGAACTTCGGCCAGGAAGCCGAAGTTTCTGAAGTCGGCCAGGTTCTGTCCGTCGGTGACGGTATCGCTCGCGTTTACGGCCTCGACAATGTCCAGGCTGGTGAAATGGTCGAGTTCCCGGGCGGTGTCCGCGGTATGGCGCTGAACCTCGAATCCGACAATGTCGGCGTGGTTATCTTCGGCTCCGACCGTAACATCAAGGAAGGCGACACCGTCAAGCGGACCGGCGCCATCGTTGACGTTCCTGTTGGTTCAGAACTGCTTGGCCGCGTCGTTGACGCGCTCGGCAACCCGATCGACGGCAAGGGCCCGATCAACGCGACCCGCCGTTCGCGCGTCGACGTCAAGGCTCCTGGCATCATCCCGCGCAAGTCGGTTCATGAACCGATGTCGACCGGCCTCAAGGCCATCGATGCTCTGATCCCGGTTGGCCGCGGCCAGCGCGAGCTCGTCATCGGCGACCGTCAGACCGGCAAGACCGCGATCATTCTCGACGCGTTCCTGAACCAGAAGGCCATTCACGAGAACGGCCCGGAAAACGACAAGCTGTTCTGCGTGTACGTGGCCATCGGCCAGAAGCGCTCGACGGTTGCCCAGTTCGTCAAGGTTCTCGAAGAACGCGGCGCACTGCCATACTCGATCATCGTCGCTGCGACGGCTTCCGACGCTGCTCCTATGCAGTATCTTGCTCCGTTCGCCGGTTGCGCGATGGGCGAATACTTCCGCGACAACGGTCAGCACGCGCTGATCGCTTATGACGACCTTTCCAAGCAGGCCGTTGCATATCGTCAGATGTCCCTGCTGCTGCGTCGTCCTCCGGGCCGCGAAGCTTACCCCGGCGACGTCTTCTATCTGCACTCGCGTCTTCTCGAGCGCGCTGCCAAGCTCTCCGACGAGCGTGGCGCCGGTTCGCTGACGGCTCTGCCTGTCATCGAAACCCAGGGTAACGACGTTTCGGCGTTTATTCCGACCAACGTGATCTCGATCACCGATGGCCAGATCTTCCTTGAAACCGACCTGTTCTACCAGGGTATCCGTCCGGCCGTGAACGTCGGTCTGTCGGTGTCCCGCGTTGGCTCGGCCGCGCAGATCAAGGCGATGAAGCAGGTTGCCGGCTCGATCAAGGGCGAGCTTGCCCAGTATCGTGAAATGGCTGCGTTCGCGCAGTTCGGCTCCGACCTCGACGCCTCGACCCAGCGCCTGCTCAACCGCGGTGCACGCCTGACCGAACTTCTGAAGCAGCCGCAGTTCTCGCCGCTGAAGACCGAAGAACAGGTTGCGGTGATCTTTGCTGGCGTCAACGGCTACCTCGACAAGATCGCGGTTTCCGATGTCGGAAAGTTCGAGCAGGGTCTGCTCTCCTACCTTCGTTCCGAAGGCAAGGCGGTTCTCGAAACGATCCGCAGCGAGAAGCAGGTTTCCGACGACACGAAGGCAAAGCTCAAGGCAGCTCTCGACAGCTACGCCAAGTCTTTCGCCTAAAACGGATCTAGATCGAGGACCGATAACGGATGCCTTCACTTAAGGATCTGAAAAACCGGATCGCCTCCGTCAAGGCGACGCAGAAGATCACCAGGGCGATGAAAATGGTCGCCGCTGCGAAACTGCGCCGTGCACAGGAGGCGGCCGAGGCTGCCCGTCCTTATGCGGAGCGTATGACCAAGGTGTTGGCCAGCCTCACGGCTGCCAATGCCGGCAATGCCGAAGCACCGCTTCTCTTGTCCGGGACTGGCAAGGATCAGGTTCATCTCCTGATCGTTGCGACCGGCGAGCGTGGTCTGGCGGGGGGCTTCAACTCCTCGATCGTCCGTCTGGCACGCGAGCATGCGCTGAAGCTGATTGCACAGGGCAAGACGGTCAAGATCCTGACCGTCGGCCGCAAGGGCAACGACGTGCTTCGCCGTACGTTCAAGGACAACATCGTCCACTACGTGACCTTCCGCGAAGTCAAGCAGCTTGGTTTCGTCCAGGCCGACGAAGTGGCCCACAAGGTGCTCGAGCTGTTCAACGCCGGAGAATTCGACGTTGCGACGCTTTTCTTTGCGCGCTTCCAGTCGGTTATCGCACAGGTGGCAACTGCCCAGCAGATCATCCCCGCAAAGTTCGACGTCAGGGATGCAGCACAGCCGGATGCCGGTTCTGCCGCACTCTACGAATACGAGCCGAGCGAACAGGAAATCCTGGAAGATCTGCTGCCGAAGAACATCGCAGTGCAGATCTTCCGTGCACTTCTTGAAAACAACGCTTCCTTCTATGGCGCGCAGATGTCTGCAATGGACAACGCGACGCGCAATGCCGGTGACATGATCAACAAGCTGACGCTCTCCTACAACCGTCAGCGCCAGGCACAGATCACCAAGGAACTCATCGAAATCATTTCGGGCGCGGAAGCGCTCTGAGGTAAAGAAAGAGGGTAATAATCATGGCTACCGCAACGGGCACGTCCCTCGGCAAAGTGACCCAGGTTATCGGCGCTGTCGTCGACGTGGCGTTCGACGGCGAACTGCCGGCGATCCTCAACGCGCTTGAAACAGAGAACAACGGCAACCGCCTCGTTCTCGAAGTCGCGCAGCATCTTGGTGAAAACCAGGTTCGCACCATCGCCATGGACTCGACCGAAGGTCTTGTCCGCGGTCAGCGCGTGACCGATACCGGCGCTCCGATCACCGTTCCGGTTGGTCCAGAAACGCTCGGCCGCATCATGAACGTCATCGGCGAGCCGGTCGACGAAGCTGGTCCGCTGATCACGTCGGGCAAGCGCTCGATCCACCAGGAAGCACCGTCCTACGTCGAGCAGTCGACTGAAGGCCAGATCCTGGTAACCGGCATCAAGGTCGTCGATCTCTTGGCACCCTATTCCAAGGGCGGTAAGGTTGGCCTGTTCGGCGGTGCCGGCGTTGGCAAGACCGTTCTCATCATGGAACTGATCAACAACGTCGCCAAGGCGCACGGTGGTTACTCGGTATTTGCTGGCGTGGGTGAACGTACCCGCGAAGGCAACGACCTTTACCACGAAATGATCGAATCCGGCGTGAACAAGCATGGCGGCGGCGAAGGCTCGAAGGCAGCTCTCGTTTACGGCCAGATGAACGAACCTCCGGGTGCGCGCGCTCGCGTCGCTCTGACGGGTCTGACGATCGCTGAAGACTTCCGCGACAAGGGCCAGGACGTTCTGTTCTTCGTGGACAACATCTTCCGCTTTACCCAGGCAGGTTCCGAAGTGTCGGCTCTTCTCGGCCGTATTCCTTCGGCCGTTGGTTATCAGCCGACGCTTGCGACCGACATGGGTCAGATGCAGGAACGCATCACCACCACGACCAAGGGTTCGATCACCTCGGTTCAGGCCATCTACGTTCCCGCCGACGACTTGACCGACCCGGCTCCTGCAACCTCGTTCGCCCACTTGGACGCAACGACGGTTCTGTCGCGCTCGATCGCTGAAAAGGGTATCTACCCGGCTGTGGATCCGCTCGACTCGACCTCGCGCATGCTCGACCCGCTGGTTGTCGGCGAAGAGCACTACGAGATCGCTCGTAAGGTTCAGACGACGCTTCAGCGCTACAAGGCTCTGCAGGACATCATCGCCATCCTCGGCATGGACGAACTGTCCGAAGAGGACAAGATGACCGTTCAGCGCGCCCGCAAGATCGAGCGCTTCCTGTCGCAGCCATTCTTCGTCGCCGAAGTCTTCACCGGTGCGCCGGGCAAGCTGGTTGCTCTCGAAGACACGATCAAGGGCTTCAAGGGCCTCGTTGCCGGCGAATACGATCACCTGCCGGAAGCTGCCTTCTACATGGTCGGCTCGATCGAAGAAGCGATTGAAAAGGCCAAGAAGCTTTCCGAAGCTGCTTGATCCTATAAGACGGCGCGCGGGACATGATCCGGCGCGCCATTCCTGCTTGAAACACTCGAGGGAAGTGGACCTTAATGGCCGACGCTTTCAAATTTGAACTGGTATCGCCCGAGCGCCTGCTCGTTTCGGAGAATGTCTCCGAAGTGGTGATCCCGGCAACGCTTGGCGAAATGACGGTGCTTGCCAACCATGCGCCGACGATGACGACGATCAAGCCGGGCGTCGTGTCCGTGAAGCTTGCCTCGGGTCAGGTCACCAAATACGTCGTCTTCGGTGGTTTTGCCGACATCGTCCAGGACAGCTGCACGCTGCTGGCGGAATCCGCTGTGCCGGTGACCGAACTGAACCAGGACACGCTGCAGAAGCGCATCGATGCCACGCAGGCTGCCATCGACAACGCCAACAGCGACGAGCACAAGACGAAGCTCGAACAGTTCCTGTCCGAACTGACGCATCTGAACGGCATCGTCGTTCCGGCCTGATTTTTCAGCGTTAGCTATAATTTACGAAGGGCGGTCCATCGGGCCGCCTTTCGCGTTTTAGCGCTTTCGGTGCCTATGGGTTTCCAAGCAGGTGCTGGTGGAGACGTGCGGCGCCGGGGGTGAGTGAGCGGTAGCGCGGCATGCCGAGATAGTAGCCATAGCCCGTATCCAGCTGCGCCGTACCAAGCTCCACCAGTGTTCCGGACGCGAGCTCCTCGGCGATCAATCCCCTGCTGCCAAGCGTCACGCCCTCGCCACGCAAGGCTGCATCGATCGCCAGTGAATAGGTCGAGAATGACAGGCGCGGCTTGATCGCTGCCTTGGGTGGCTTCGGCAGGCGCGCGAACCATTGCCTGAGCGAAATCCAGTGGGCGTTGGCTCGCTCGTAATCGATCAGGTCCAGCTGGGTCATGGCGTCTGCGGTGAGCGAGGCTGCATCGAGCCCCCGTCTTTCCACATAGGCGGGGGAGGCGACGGGCACGAGGCTTTCCCGGATCAACAAAGTGAGGTTCCACCGCGGGTGTTCGCCGGCGGCATAGAGGATGACGAGGTCGTTGGCTTCCGAGGCCAGTTCCGACGGCACGTCGGTTGTCAGCAAACGCACGGAGACAGACGGGCTCTCATTGTCGAAATCCTTCAAGCGCTTGCCGAGCCACAGATGCGAGACCGAGCTGCTGGCGGCGATCGAGATGGTTTCCCTTCCGCCGCCCCGGAACGGCTCCAGACTTTCCTCCAGATATTCCAGCGTTGCGCGCACCCTTTGGGCAAGCCGGTCTCCCTCCGATGTCAGGCTGAGATTGCGGCCGCGCCGCGTGAAGAGTTTTGCGCCGAGTTGGTCTTCCAGCCCCTGGATACGCCGGCTGACGGCGGCCTGGGTGATATGAAGCTCACGACCGGCGCGGGAGAAATTCATGAGCCGGCAGGCGGCATCGAAGACGCGGAAGGCTTCCAGCGGAATTCTGTCCAGCATCGACGTCTCCATGATCTGAAGTCATCATTAAGCCTGAAAAACTGATGGATTTGAAGATGTGAAATTGTGTTGCACACTCACGGCTAGCGTTCCTGTCAGGGTGTTTCCGTCATGCAGTTTCAGACGTCATCAGTACCAGATATCCGCTTCGGCTCCGGCCTGTTTGGCGATCTCGCCTCCGCGGCCAAGGGCTTCGAAGACGTGGCGATCGCAACCGTGGTCATGGACGGGTTTCTGGCGTCGACAGGTCTCGCCGCAGCACTTGCGGATGAGTTGGTCGCCGCCGGGATCGAGCCGCGACTCTATTGCGATTTCTCGGGCGAACCCAAACTCGCGCATCTTCGCGCGGCAAGTGAACTCGCAAAGGGTTCCGATCTTGTCATCGGTATCGGCGGTGGATCGGCGCTGGATATCGCCAAGATTGCTGCCTGCTGCGCCGCGTCCGGCGAGGACCCGATGCATTATGCGCTGGCCGCCAATCCGCTTCCACGCAACCCCCTGAAGAAGATCATGGTGCCGACGACGGCGGGCACTGGCTCGGAAACATCAGCGACCAATATCTTTGCCGGGCCGGAAGGCAAGAAGCTGTGGATCTGGGGAGGGGAGACCAAGGCGGATCTCGTTATCCTCGATCCGGATCTCACCATCTCGCTGCCGCCGCATCTGACGGCGTGGTGCGGCCTGGATGCCCTTATTCACGCGTTCGAGGCGGCAACGAACCGCAACACCCATGCCGGCGCGAAACTCTATGCCCATGAGGCCATGCGGCTGGTGGCAGGTTCGCTGGAGACAGCCGTCAAGGCTCCAGGCAATCTCGATGCCCGCGGAAAGGTGCTGCTCGGCTCCTGCTATGCCGGTATCGCGATCGACAACTGCGGCACGGCTGTCGCCCACAATATCAGCCATGCGCTGGCCGGGCTTGCGCCGGTTCATCACGGGCTTGCAACGGCGCTCGGCTTCGAGGCGACGCTTTCTTGGCTGTGCGATGTCGACACGCCGGACCTGAACGACGCGGCTCATGTGTTGGGTCTTGCCGATGCACAGGCGCTGCCCGGCTTCGTTACCGATCTCATGGATCGCTGCGGGGTGAAGCGCGCGCTGCCGAAGGCATTCGACGTCTTTTCAGCGTCAGACCTTGCCGCCGAAATGCGGGCGCCGGAAAACCAGCCGATGCGCCGCTCGACCGTGCGCGAAGTTTCCGACGCCGACATCGATACCTTCGCGACCACGATCATGGCGCTGCCGAAGACGCTTTAGGAACAGGGACACTCCGATGACCACGACCTATACCCGCGATTACTGGGAAAGCGCGCTTTCCTCGCTCAAGCTCGAAGGCCGTCTTTTCATAGAAGGCGACTACCGCCCGGCGCAGTCAGGCGAGACCTTCACCCGTCCACGCCCCATGGACGGCAAGCCGGGTGTGGCACTCGCGCGCGGGGTCGGCGTAGATATCGACGCCGCCGTCGCGTCTGCCCGCGCAGCCTTCGAAAGCGGTGTGTGGCGCAAGAAGGAGCCGCTCGAGAAAAAGAAGATCATGCTCCGATGGGCCGAACTCATCCGCGCGCATGCCGAAGAGCTTGCGATGCTGGAAACGCTCGATGTCGGCAAGCCGGTTCTGGCGTCGCTCAATGTCGATGTGCGCCTCTGCGCCGATGGCATCCAGTATTACGGTGAAATGATCGACAAGCAGTATGACGAGGTCGCACCGACCGGCCCGAATGCCCGCGCACTGGTGCGAAAAGTGCCGCTCGGCGTGATCGGGGTCATCACGCCCTGGAACTACCCGATGATCATCGACGCCTGGAAGCTTGGTCCGGCAATCGCGGCCGGCAATAGCGTCGTCCTCAAACCGGCCGAACAATCGTCTCTCTCGGCGCTCCGGCTTGCGGCACTGGCGGTGGAGGCCGGTCTTCCCCCCGGCGTGTTCAATGTCGTCACCGGCTACGGCGAAGAGGCGGGTAAGCCGCTGGCGCTGCATATGGATGTGGACATGATCGCGTTCACCGGTTCGACCGAAGTCGGCAAGCTGATCATGGGGTATGCAGCCCAATCCAACGTCAAGCGCGTGGCGCTTGAGCTCGGTGGCAAGTCGCCCATCGTCGTGTTCGAGGATGCAGACCTTGATGCCGCAGCATCTGCCGCCGCCTGGGGATGCTTTTACAATGCCGGCGAGACCTGCCATGCCTCGACCCGCCTTCTGGTGCAGCGCTCGGTTCAAGAGAGATTGATCGCCAAGATTGAGGCGGTGACCGCAAGCGACATAGCGCTCGCGCATCCGTTCGAGCCTTCCTCCCAGATCGGCGCCCTGATCGACCAAGCGCATATGGAAAAAGTACTCGGCATGATCGCTGCCGGCGAGACGGAGGGTGCCAAACGTGTCTTCGGGGCCGAGCGGGTGCTTTCCGAAACGGGGGGCTTCTACATCTCGCCCGGCGTCTTTATCGACATGACCAACGACATGAGCCTGGCGCGGCAGGAAATATTCGGCCCGGTGCTTGCCGTCATCCCCTTCGATACGGAGGAGGAGGCGCTGCGGCTTGCCAATGATACGATCTATGGTCTGGCTGGCGCGGTGTTTACCAAAGACATGGACCGCGCCCACCGCGTTTCGGAAGCGATCCATGCGGGCACGGTGTGGATCAACACCTATGACATGGCAAATTTCTCGACACCCTTCGGCGGCTTCAAGCAATCCGGTTTCGGACGCGACCGGTCGGTGCATGCGATCGACAAGTACTGCGACTACAAAACCATCTGGCAGCAGTTTGGGTAGGAAGGCCCTCTCTGGCCTGCCGGCCATCTCCCCCACAAGGGGGGAGAAGACTCGTGGCGGTCGCTCGTCTGGAATTGATCTCCGGCGTTGCGGCGGGTTAAAGCCCTCCCCCTCGTGGGGAGGGTGGGGAGGGGTCTTCGTCAGTCCGGCAACATCAGCGGAGGAAAGAACATGAGCCGTATCGCATCGATCGAGATCACCCATCATCGCCTGCCGCTCGATCCGCCGTTCAAGGCGAGCTGGGATGGCAGGCCGCGGCGGCATTTCGACGCCACCATCGTGCGCGTCAAGGACGACGAGGGCCGGGAGGGGATCGGGTCGGGCGACCTGATGAAGGGTTTCGAGGGTCACGAGGACCTGTTCATCGGCCAGGACCCACGTCATCTGGAGCGGCACTACGAGGTGCTCTCACATATCAACTTTCACTATGGCCGATGCTGGCCGCTGGATCTGGCTCTGTGGGATCTGTCGGGCAAGATCAATGGAGAGCCCGTCTGGCGGATGCTCGGAGGGCGGTCGGACAAGGTGCGCCTCTACGCATCCTCGGGCGTGCTGCGCGATCCACAGGCGATGGCGGATCAGGCGGAGCGTTACGTCGAGGAGGGGTTTCCGGCCATGAAGGTGCGCTTCTCGTCCTCTGCCGGCGGACGGTCGAGCTGGCGGGATGACATCAAGGCGCTGGGAGCGATCCGTGCCCGCGTCGGCGATCGCCTGGAACTGATGGTCGACTGCAATCAGGGCTGGCGCATGCCCTGGGATACGACACTGCCATGGACGTTCAAGGATGCACTTGCGGTTGCGAAGGAACTGGAAAGGCTCGACATCTACTGGATGGAAGAACCGCTGTTCCGGTCCGACCGCAAGGGCATGCGAGCGTTGAAGGAGGCGACGTCGGTGAGGATCGCGGGCGGCGAGATGACCCGCGAGCTCTCGGAATTCCGCGATATCATCGAGGAGCGTGCGTTTGACGTGATCCAGCCGGATGTTGCGCTGGTGGGCGGCATTACCGGTTGCCGGCGGCTCGTCTATCAGGCGCGGGAGGCGGGGGTGACGTTTACGCCGCACAGCTGGACCAACGGAATCGGCGTGCTCGCCAACGCGCATCTGACTGCCGGCGTGGGGGACGCGCCTTTCCTCGAATACCCATATGACAATCCGGAATGGAGCGGGGCGCGGCGGGATTATCCAATGGCTTCGCCGCTGAAGCACAGTCACGGCTGGCTGGAACTGGGCGATGCGCCGGGTCTCGGCATCGTGCTGGAAGAGGATCGTCTCGCGTCAACCCGGATTGCCTGATCCCGGGTGGTGCGCGCCCTGAGTTCGCAGAGCCTGCGGTCTACCAGCGTCGACCAACGAAGAGGTGATTGACGACGCCGAAATCTCCTGCGCATTCGATTTCTTTTGCCGCTATAAGTTGCCGGCAGAGTGATTTGATAGGATGTGGCGCCGGAAGTTCCGGCAAGTCAAAGCCATATCGTGTGGGAGCGGGCTTTGATCGACAAGCTGGAATTCTTCATTGCGCTGGCACGGGAAGGCCATTTCGGTCGCGCGGCCGAGGAATGCGGCATTGCCCAACCTTCCCTGTCGGCGGCGATCCGGCACCTCGAAGACAGTCTCGGCGTCCAGCTCGTGGTGCGCGGTTCGCGCTATCAGGGCCTGACGCCCGAGGGACAGCGCGTGCTGGAATGGGCAAAACGCATTGTGGGCGATGCCCGCACGATGCGCGAGGAAATGCGCGCCGCCCGCAAGGGTCTTGCGGGCCACATCCGTCTTGCCGTCATCCCGACGGCGCTTGCCATGGTGCCCAGCCTGACTGGGCCCTTCCAGACCCGGTATCCGGATGTGACGTTTTCGGTCGTGTCCCGCACATCGTTGCAGATCCTGACGCAGCTCGACAATTTCGAGATCGATGCGGGCATTACCTATCTCGACAACGAGCCGCTCGGTCGTGTCGTCAGCATTCCGCTCTATTCAGAAAGCTACAATCTCGTCAC
This sequence comes from Rhizobium sp. CFBP 8752, assembly GCF_014842035.1. NCBI lineage: Bacteria > Pseudomonadati > Pseudomonadota > Alphaproteobacteria > Hyphomicrobiales > Rhizobiaceae > Rhizobium > Rhizobium sp. CFBP 8752. Next base: position 221,906 of record NZ_JACYUZ010000001.1, read on the forward strand.
GGCCGACGGCACGCAGCTTTCCGATCGTAAACAGGTGACCTGGACCGAAATGGCCGGGTTGCAGCTCTGCCTTTTGACGCCGGATATGCAGAACCGCCGGATTATAAGCCAGCACCTCGCGGAAGCCGGCGTGACGGCGAGGCCGATGCTTGAATCCAATTCGATGGTCACGCTGCTGGCGCATGTCGGTACCGGTCGCTGGGCCAGCATCATGCCGCAGAACGTGGCCGAGTCCTTCGGTTTCTCGCAGAATATCCGCACCATTCCGATCGTGGAGCCGCATGTCAGCCATACGGTTGGTCTTGTCGCTCCGCATCGCGAACCCAATACGCCACTGGTTTCAGCGCTGCTCCACGAGGCGCGCCTGCTCGGAAAGTCCTGATGTCCACGTTGAATGATGAACACAAGGGCGGCATCGCGCCGACCGTTTCGCTGGCTGAAACGTCCTATCGCGATGGGCTCGTCAAGGAAACGAGCCGGTTCGTACCCGAGGAGGTGCCGATCGCCTTTTCCTACGGTGGCTCAACCCAGGCGGTGATGATGGGCACGCCTGCCGATCTCGAGGACTTCGCGGCCGGTTTCACGCTGACGGAAGGCATCATTGCCTCCATCGCCGAGATTGAAGGGATCGAGGTGCTCCAGGAGGGCGACGGTCTCGATGTTCAGGTCACGCTTGCCGAAGACAAGGAAGATGCTCTGCGCGCCAGACGACGCCATATGGCAGGACCCGTCGGCTGCGGTCTTTGCGGCATCGAATCGATCGAGCAGGCCATGCGTCCGGTGCCTGATGTCTCCGGTGTCGACATGCTTCTGTCAGCCGCCGACATTGCGCGTGCCAGCAACGCGCTCAACTCCGCCCAGCCGTTGCATGCCCAGACTCGCGCGGTTCACGGAGCCGGTTTCTATGTCCTCGGCGAGGGACTGGTTGCGGTGCGCGAGGATGTCGGCCGGCACAATGCGCTCGACAAGCTTGCGGGCGCCGTGATGCGCGCAGGCCGCACGGGCGCCGAAGGCGTCGTCGTCGTTACCAGCCGCATCTCGGTAGAAATGGTGCAGAAGGCCGCCATTCTCGGTGCCCCAGTCTTGATCGCCATATCGGCGCCGACCGCACTGGCCATCCGCACGGCGGACGCCGCAGGCATGACCCTTGTCGCACTCTCACGCGGCGAGGATTTCGAGATCTTCACGCATCCGCACCGGATCCGTTTCGAGCCAGCCGAGGTTGCCTGAACGCCGCCCCGGCTGCTCTTGAGGGTGTCTCAGAAATCTTCCCAGCCACCGGCGGCTTTCAGATTACCTTGAACCATGCGCAGCGGCGCCACGTTGGCTGCTGCCGGCATATAGTTCGACTCCGGCCTGCGGACCTGGGAGGTGACGGAGCCGATATCGAATTGGCTGAGCAGAGCCTTCAGGCTATCGGCCTCGTTGGCCAGTGAATAGCTGGCAGCGGTGGTTTCCTCCACCATCGCGGCGTTCTTCTGGGTCGCCTGGTCCATGTGATTGACCGCGCTGCTGATCTCTCGCAGGCTGGTTGCCTGTTCACGGGATGCCTCGACGATCGCGCCGACATTTTCATGGATGCTTGCCACCTGCACGAGGATTTCCTGCAGTGATCGGCCGGTACGCCCGACCAGTTCGACACCGCTGGAGACCTGATGCGCCGAGGTGTTGATCAGAGTCTTGATTTCCTTGGCGGCCTTGGCCGAGCGCTGAGCGAGTTCGCGCACTTCCTGAGCAACCACGGCAAATCCCTTGCCCGCTTCACCCGCGCGCGCCGCCTCGACACCGGCGTTCAGGGCCAGGAGGTTGGTCTGGAAGGCGATGTCGTCGATTACACCGATAATGTTGTTGATCTCGTTCGACGAGGCGGCGATCTCGTCCATCGCCGAAATGGCACTGCGGACGACAAGGCCGGATTGTTCGGCATTTTCCTTGGTGGCCCTGACCTGCTTGCCGGCCTCGTCGGCGCGGCTGCTGGAATCGGTGACGGTGCGCGTCACTTCCTCAAGGGCTGCTGCGGCCTGCTCAAGTGCGGCTGCCGCCTGCTCAGTGCGCTTTGCGAGCTCTCCAGATGCGTCACGGACTTCGGTTGAAGCCGCGGCAATACCGGCTGCATTCTGCGCCACGGTACGCATGGCATCGGTCAGCTTGGCGGCGACCTCGTTGAAGTCGCTTCGGGTGGTTTCCATGCTCGGCACGAAGGGCGTATCGAGCGACTGGTCAAGCTTGCCGTCCGCGAGATTGCGCAGGCCTTTGCTCAGCATGCCGATTGCGTTCATGCGCGGCGTCACGTCGGTTGCAAACTTGACGACCTTCGTGACCTTACCGTTGAGATCGCGGATCGGGTTATAGGCGGCCTGGATCCAGATCTCGCGGCCACCCCTTCCGTAGCGGACAAACTCGTCGGCAATGAACTCGCCTTCCGACAGCTTCTTCCAGAATTCCGCATAGGCAGGTGACGCCGCATAGCCAGGCTCGCAGAACATCCGGTGGTGGCGTCCCTTGATCTCGGCCAGATCGTAGCCGACAGCGTTGCAGAGATTTTCGTTGGCGTCGAGGATTTCGCCCTGTGGTGTGAATTCGATGACGGCCTGCGACCGGCTGATCGCCGAAAGCTTGCTCGCGTCATCGGCTGCCTTCAGCTTCGTGGCCGTGATATCGGTCGCGAACTTGATGACCTTGTATGGTTTGCCGTTGCGCATGACCGGGTTGTAGGAGGCCTGGATCCAGATTTCCCCGCCTGATTTGGTGATACGCTTGTACTCCCGCGCCTCGAACTTGCCGGCAGCGAGGTCTTTCCAGAAAGAGCGGTATTCGTCGGACGCAACGAAAGCGGGCTCGCAGAACATGCGGTGATGCTTGCCTTTTATTTCTGCGAGCGTGTACCCCAGCGCCTGGCAGAAATTCTCGTTGGCATCCAGGATGGTGCCGGTCAGATCAAATTCAATAACGGCCTGCGAACGCGATATGGCGTCGAAGATCCGCGCCACATCCCCGGCTTTACCCAATCCCAGCATGATGATCCCCTTGCCGCGCCGCGTCGGACACTTGGCTGCGTACTTTTGACGCCTTTTCCCAACAGCGGGATGGTCGTCGCCCCGGGATAATATTAGAAAGCATAAATATTAAAAAGTGATGGATGAAAACGGATTGTGAGCAAGTATTACGAAGCAAACGACAAAGGCCGCATGACTTAGTCATGCGGCCTTTGTTCAAATCGCGGGGATGGTTTAGGCAGCGAGTTCTTCTACTTCGGTGCCCTTGAACATCTTTGACAGGTTGAGGAAGCAGATCATGCCGTTTTCGTTGGCGATGATGCCTTCAGAGAATGACTTGTCGAACGAAGCGGAGACTTCCGGAACCGGCTGAACCGTGTTTGCGGGAATGGTCAGGATGTCGGACACGCGATCGACCAGCATGCCGATGACCATGTTATGCACCTCGGCGACGACGATCGCGCTCCGCTCGTTGGCGACAGTGCTCTTCATGCCCAGCTTGAAGGCCAGATCGATGATCGGGATGACGGATCCACGCAGGTTCATGACGCCGATGACGTCGGCCGGTGCATGCGGGAGCGGTGTCGACGGGGCCCAACCGCGAATTTCGCGGATGGTGGTGGTCTTCACGCAGAACTCCTGATCGTGAAGGCGGAAGGCGATGATCTCAAGCGTATCGCCACTGTAAGTCTTCGAGTTGATCGTCGCGGACATCAAAGTTCTTCCCGGTTCGTGCAGGCCTTTACGGCGACAGCGGCAGGTCCGGTTCAAGGCTTTCAGCTGGCGCTGCTGACCTTTCCGCAACGGTGCTGCAAACCGTATGGCAAGTTTCAATTCGCTAACTGTATGCGAAGAGTATTTCGCAATTCTAAACTTGCTCACCAGTTCGCTAATGTTCTGGCATGTCTCCGCAGGCAGGGCAGCTCTTGCTGCGCCCGGTTGCCGGCCACGTTCAGGGCAGTCGGATGTTTCCCGTCTGGTGGGCTGTGGGTGGCTCTACGTCACCTGGTCAGTATTCTTTTTCGTAGAATACGCCTGCGGTGCCGCCTTCGCTGCCGGCGCCGGCCTTCAGCTTGACGCCACGCCCGACATCCAGATTGATGGTGGCCTGAGCGCCGTTCTGGCCGCCCTGCTCGACCTGGAAGTAGGTGCGCTTGTTGATGTAGCGCCCCACCGATACCGTCGTCTGGCCCGTATCGTCTGTGCTGATGTCGAGGTCATCGACGCCGAGGTTGCTGCGCAGCTTTTCGAGCAGCGACGTCGAGCCCCCGCCGGCAAGCTGGGTCACGGCATCGGCCAGCTGTGCAATCTGCAGCGGCGACAGACGCGACATCGACTGGTTGAAGATCAGTCGTGCCAGAACCTCGTCCTGCGGCAGGGCAGGGGCGGAGGAGAAGGAAATCGTCGGATCGTTGGCAACCCCGGTAATGTTCACCGTGATCGTCGTCTGGCCGGAGCTCGTGTTTGCTTCCATGTCGAGGATCGGTACCAGACCGCCGCCGAAGGTGATCTTGCCTTCGGTAAAGTCCAGCCGCTTTGACAGGATGACAATACGGCCTCTACGCATGTCGAAGCCACCGGAAATGACAGGGGTGACTGCGTCGCCCCTGATCGTCAGGTCGCCGCCGAGCTCGGCGTCGATACCGCGGCCTCGCACGAAGATACCGTTCGGTGCCAGGATTTGCAGGTCGAGTGCAATCGGCTCGCTGGCACCCTTTGCGCTTTTCGGCCGGATTTCCTCCATCTGGCGCACAACGTCGCGTGGGGCGTTGCGGTGGCGGATATCGATCGATGACAGTGATGACGGAAGCCGGGCCGGCACGGTGATTGCAGCCTTGGTCAGCGACACCTTGCCCTTCAGCGCCGGGCCCGACAGCAGCGGGCCGTTGATCGTGAGATCTCCGTCAGCGGTGACCGCAAACAGGTTTCCGTCCGCATAGCTCGCCTTGTTGAGGACGATGCGCAGATCGGCCGGAAAGCCCTCGGTCGTCTCTACAGAGCCTGTCACGGCGACGGTGCCGCCGCTTGCAAGCGTTCCGCCCAGCCGCTCGATCGTGGCGCGGGTGCCGTCGAGCCGAACGTTGAGAGCGAGATTGTTGATGGCGAGATTGCGCCTGGCATCGACGAACTTCGCCCCTGAGGAGGTGACGCTGCCCGAGAGAAGCGGTGCCTTGGCCGTTCCGCGAATGCCGAGATCGACATTGCCGGTGCCTGTCAGCACGAAGCCCTGGGCGGCAAGTTGGCCCGCGAGTATGGAAAACGGAAAGCGCCCATCGAATTTAAGGTTCAGCGCCTTGTCGCCTTCGAGCGAGACAGCGCCGCCACCGGTGAGCGAAATACCGCCGCCGCCGGTGAGACCGAGGTCGACGGTTACGCGCGTACCCTCATAGGTACCCTCGGCAGTCACATCCACCGAAGCAACGCCTGCGGATGTCGACTGGCTGACGGAGGCGTTCGCCCAACGCAGATCGTAACGAACGGCCGGCGCCTGGGGACTTCCGGTTGCCACCACGGTCCCGGAGATCGCGCCTTTTGCGCCGAGGCCCGGTACGAAGGCATTTGCGAGACTGGCCGGGACAGATCTGGCCCGGGCATTGATGTCGAGCGCCGGCGCGCCGTCGGCGTTGAGGATCACGCGTCCGTCGGCGGTCAGTTCCAGACCATCGGATCCCGTGAGACGGGTGCGGTCTAGTGTGACTGTACGGTCGGCGAAGCTTCCGGCAGCCTGGAGTCGAAAGGGTGTGATGCCAGCGTCGCGCATCTGGCGAAGCTGTGCATCACTCCATTCCAAATCATATTTGATCGCCGGGGCAGAGGTCGTGCCCGTTGCATTGATCGTGCCGGAAATGACGCCGGCTGCATTGATCGAAGGTACGAACGTGTTGATCAGGCTGGCCGGCAGGGACGTGATCTTGGCGGAAAGATCAAGCGCCGTGCCGGCGGTCCCGTTCAGAGACAGACGGCCGTTGCCTGTGGCAATGGTAAAGTCGGTAAACCGCGCGTTGCCGTTCTCGACAACGATCCGGGTTGGGGCAGCGAGGCGCACGGGGATCTTGCGCGGAGTCGCATTGAAGCTGTTGATCTCGACAGCAAGCCCGTCCGCGGTCTGGATCGCGCCGGCACCCTCGAGTGGCGCATTGTCGTAGGTCGCGGACAGCTTGAAGTCCGTCGTCGTACCACCGTGGGTGATACCCAACTGCATGTTATCGATGACGTTGGTGCCGCTGCCGATGCGCGCCGCACTGATCGAACCGGCAGCCGCAATCGCCTTCAGGTCCGGGATCGTCAGGTCGACCTTGGGTTGGGTGATCTCGATAGCACCTCGCTTCAGCAAGGAAGCTTCGGCCTTCACGACAGCGCTCGCCTTGCCGTCGACATTGGCAAAGGTCGCCGAACCGCGAAGGTCGCCTTGCGCCTGCTGGGCTGCGAGTGCGGCAAGAAGTGCCACATCGGGGAAGTTGAATGTGACTTCCCCGGTGGGAAGGAATTCCGGCGAGAAGGTCAGTGCGCCGTTCAGGCGGTTCGGGCCGATTTCGGCGACGATATTGGGGGCAGACGTCTGGCCGTTCGCCGACTGCACATCGGCATTGATGCGGATCGGCTGGCTGTCCAGAGTGCCCTTGGCGACGATCGTGCCCTGCGGCGCCTGTGGATTGGCGGTGCCATTGATCGTGAAGCTCAGATCTTCGAGCTTGCGGCCTACGAGCCTTGCCTCGGCGGAGTTGACGACGGCCTTGACGGCCAGTGCCGTGGTGGGGCCGCTGGTGGTGATGTCAAAGCCTGCGGCGCCTTCGGCGTCCGGCAGCCAGCGCTTGATGTCCGGAAGGCGTCCGGCAAGGTGGCTGACCAGCGTGCCGTTCTCATAGAGCACGTTGCCGCGGGCTTCGAGTGCGTTCGATTTCAGCGTGACGTTTTCCAGGCTGATGCGGTTTGCCGAGGAGGCGTCGACATAGCCTTCGGCGGCAATTGCGCCCTCAAACTTCGGTGCCAGCGACGGCGGCAGGACCGAGGCATTGGTCGAAATGCGGAAATTGCCGGTGACTGTCTGCTTCGACGTATCGAATGCGCCGCTGACCGTGCCGCTGATGCCGGCGCTTTCGAGCGTCGCTGCATCCAGGCCGATGGCCGGTGGTGCCAGCCGAAGTGGTGCGTCGAGCGTCAGCGGCCCGCGGATCACACGGTTGAGGTCGGGATTGACGAAGCTCATCTGACCAATTGTCAGGCGGCTGCGGATGCTGCCGGCCCGTTGGATGAGGTCGAGATCCTCGCTTTCAGCCTGCAGCCGCACCTGGCCAAACCGGCCTTGCGGAAGTTCGGCGGAATTCAGCGCTGCCGTCGCATTGAAACGGGCAGAGGCTGCGGCGCCGGTCAGGGTGAAATTGATCGTATCAATGGAGAAGCGGCTCTCCTGGCCGTTGATCGGCCACGCGATCGAGACCGGGCCCTTGGTGCCGGAAACGCCGGCCGTCAGGCTGTTGTCGCCGTTCGGGTCCCATGCGCCCTTGGCGGTAATCTTCACGGCGCCGGAGGTGAGGTCGCCGCGCTGGATGTCGACGCGACCCGAAGGCGCGTAGATGGCGGCCACATTGATGTCCGTTGTACCTTCGACCAGCGACCGGAAGGCTGGCGGCATCAGCGTTGCAAGCTGGCCGCCACCGATGATTTCCACGCGGTGGGCGCCGTTGTCGACCAGGACATGTTTTCCATCGACGGAGATGACAGGTGCGCCATCGACATTGCCGACGAGACGGCCGGCCCAGTTCGAGAGAGGTCCTTCGCCATCCAGCCCCAATGCGACGGCAGGAGCGCCGGGAAGGCGCAACAGGCGGGCGAGCAGTCCGCCCTGCGGTTCGGAGACCGAGGCCTTCAGCTGCAGGCGGTTTTCCGACGGTGCGTAGACGATATCGGCGGATGCCTTCGCATCCATCTCGTCCTTGCGGGTTGCTTCCAGCTTGAGCGAGATGTTGGGGCCGGTCGCATCGATCGAGCCCTTCACCGACAGCGCAAAATCGCGTCCGGAGAGGGCCTGCGACAGGTTGATATCCGGCAGATCTATCTGCGCGACCCGAATGCCGACCGGCAGCGGCGAGCCGGACGACTTTGTCGTGCTCTGCGTCGTTATGGTCGCATCCGGCTGCGGCGGACGAATGAAGTTCACGGTCGTTGCGGAAACCCGGTCTGCGCGGAAGACGCCGGAGACCAGCGCCGATGGCGACCAGTCGACCTCGATGCCGCCGATTTCGGCATAGGCACCGTCCTTGTCCGACAGCGTCAGGCTGTCGATGCGCAGATCACCCGACAGCAGACCTTCCGGTCGAGAGAAACTGACCTTGCGGTCCGGGGTGGACACCAGCGCCGAGATCCGCTCTGCCGCAATGTTTCCGCCGAACGGCGTCAATGCAACGAACAGGACGACGCCGAGCGCCATGACGAAAAGGACCCCGACCGCGGCAATCGCGGCCTTGAAGACCCATCTCAGCAGGCGAACGAAAAGCGTCATGCTGGCAACTTTACCTTTCAGAATGCCTGGCCAATGCCGGCATAAATTCCATACTGGCTACCGTCGTCATAGCGTCGCAACGGAAGCGCGACGTCCAGCCTGATCGGCCCGAAAGGAGTGGCGTAACGCAACCCGATCCCCGCTCCAGCTCTTATATCAGAAAAATCAGGCACGATTTCGGTCGAAACCGTACCGACGTCGAGAAACGGTACGATGCCGATGCTATCTGACACTTTTACGCGCATTTCAAAAGAGGCCACAGTGTAGGATCGTCCGCCCAGCGCTTCGTCATCGCCGTTATAAGGCGAAATTTCGCGATAGGAATAGCCGCGCACCGATCCGCCGCCGCCGGCATAAAAGCGCCTGGTGGCTGGGATGTCCTGCAGCTCGTCGGCGCCGACCAGCGTCCCCGCACTCAGCTTGCCTGCAAACACGACCCGATCCTCTGCACCCAAACCGAGATACCCGGAAATCGAGCCCTCGAAAGACGAGAAAATGCTCTGATTGAAGAACTCATAACTAGGCTTGGCGGAAAGCGTTGCGCGGTAACCTTCGGTTGGGTCCAGTTTGTTGTCACGCGCGTCGCGTTCGAAGCCGACAGGCACGCTGAACGTCAGGTACTCATTCTTTCCGAAGGCATCGTCGGCGAGAATATACGCGACTTCACCGCCGGCGGTGAGCTTGTCGGTGTCGTTGAGTTCGTAGGAAAAGCCGGCCGAATAGGCGATCGACTGCGCGTCGTAGATATCGTCTGGATTTTCGCTCTTGGCTTCCAGGCGCGATTCGAACGTTGCCTCAGGCACGGGAAAGCCCGGCTTGGTAAAGACGATACCGGCGGAATAGTCGAATGTGGTGACGTCGGTCGTTGCGCCGATGCCGGAAACCTTGCCTTCCACGCGCAGCGATTCGGCCTGGCCAAACAGATTGCGATGCCCCCAGTAACCCGAGAGACCCGCTCCATCGAGCGAAGAGTATTCGGCACCAAAGCCGAAATACCGCTGCTTGCCGTCCGAAACCTCGATCATCAGCGGCAGCGATCCATCCGGTGCAAGAGCATCGGATTCCTGAATCGTGACGCTCGAAAACACGCCGAGCTCGCGCAGCCGGTCATTGGCCTTTTTCAGCTGCACCGGTGAATAGCGGCCGCCCTTGTCGAGGCGGGAATAGCGTTTGATGAAGGCTGGGTCGACTGTGCGCGAGCCTTTGACCGTGACCATGCCGAACGGTGCGATCGGGCCCGAGATGGCGCCAAGCACGACATCGACCGTGTTGGTGCGATGGTCGGCGGTCACCTGCCGTTCGGTCAGCTTGGCAAGCGGTCGACCTTCTGCCTTGACGTCGACCAGCAGCTTTTCGCCGGCTTTCAGAATCACGCGCGAGCCGGCTTCGCCGCCAGGCTCCAGATCGTAGTCCGCGGGGTTACGACCGGCCGCATCCTTGTCGAACCGCACCGAGCCAAGTTTGAAAACCGGTCCGGGTTCGATCTGAACCGTCACGGGAACGGGTGATGAGTGGTCGAAGGTGGGGTTGGGTGGCAGCGCGTCGATATCCGTTCCGGCAACAGAGATACGGACGACCCCGCCATACCGGGCTTCTTCGTAGAGAACAGCAACCAGGCGGTCCCGGTCTTCGCGGGCCTTGATGACGATGCCGAGATCACCGGATACAGGCTCGTCCTTGTCGGCGATCAGCGATGCCGCGGTTTCCAGGCGATCCTTGAGTTTCTTGTCCGCATCACCGGCTTCCAGAGTCGCGTCGTAGCGGACCGGGTCGATCACCTCGACCTTGTCCTCGTCGTCGCCAAACAGTGTAATGCCGAAAAGCTTGAAAGCGTAGGCGCTCTCGATGAGCGCAGGCGAACAAAGAAGGGCGGCCGCAATCGCTGCGACGGAACCGGTCCTCCGGTAATTCATCTTCTTCCGCCCGCTGCTTACGTTCTGCATACGCTAACTTATTGCCGACTTATCACCGCCCCGGCCATCATGACCAGCTCCTGGTCTTGTGTAGCCGCAAATTGTTTAACGGGGTACCCCCGTCTCGTCGATAAGTATGTCTTCATAAATGAAAAAGCCCTGGAGCATGCTCCAGGGCCACAGTCTTGCGGTGCTCGTCGAGCGCCGCTCCGATTAGTAACGGCGCGGGCAATCGTCGATGTAGCGACGGCCGTAGCGATCGCGATAATAGCACTGGCCCGGCTGTTCCGACACGTTGCCGATGACCGCACCGGAAACGCCGCCGATGGCTGCGCCGACTGCTGCGCCGCGGACGTTACCGGTAACTGCGCCGCCAATGATGGCGCCGGATGCAGCGCCGATACCGGCACCCTTTTCAGTCGCGGTGCAGCTCGCGAGAGATGCGCCGAGCACGAGAAGCATCAAAGCCTTTTTCATGAATTCCTCCTGAGTAGTTCCTGCCGATTGATTGTGTCCGGCGAAACCCTTGCAGGTGCGCACGCCGGGCTTTTGTGCATCCGATGAACAATAGGCCGGCTCTTCAAATAGTCCATATAAGCAAGACACATTCTGCTCTCATTCTTCGATGGCTGTGGCAAAAATCCGCTTTCAGTCAGGTTTCGCCGGTATGAAATGGGGATTGATCGGCTGGCCGACTTGGGGAATGATGAGAAGGTGGGGGAAGTCGCATCACGCCAGCTCGAGCCGATTGTTCGGAAAGTCTTTCGTCTTTTCGGGGTCGCCTGACTCGTAACGATTTCGGCAGATTTCAATGGTAGTTTCGCTTCATTGGAATTGTTCCAAAAAATCGGACTTTTCGCCGCAGGTCGGGGCAAATTGACGTATTCGGGCTTGACGCATGGCGAAACCGGACCCAAAACCGGGGTAGGTTCTGGAGTGTGACATGGATTTCGAGGCATTTTTCAAAAGCGAACTGGACGGACTTCATTCGGAAGGCCGCTACCGCGTGTTCGCCGATCTCGAGCGGCATCGCGGAAGTTTTCCGCGCGCGACGCGTCATACGCCCGAGGGACCGAGAGAGGTTACCGTCTGGTGTTCCAACGATTATCTCGGCATGGGCCAGAACCCGGCCGTGATCGAGGCCATGCACGAGGCCATTGATCACTGTGGCGCGGGTGCGGGAGGCACCCGGAATATTTCTGGCACCACCCACTACCATGTTCTTCTGGAGCAGGAGCTCGCTGACCTTCACGGCAAGGAATCCTCGCTCGTGTTCACGTCCGGATATATCTCCAACTGGGCGACGCTGGGTACGCTTGGCCAGAAGATCCCCGGTCTGATCATTTTTTCCGACGCGTTGAACCATGCCTCGATGATCGAGGGCATCCGCTATGCCAAATGCGACCGGGTGATCTGGAAGCATAACGATCTGAACGATCTGGAAGCAAAGCTTGCGGCAGCCGATCCGAAGGCGCCCAAGATGATCGCGTTCGAGAGCGTCTACTCGATGGACGGCGATATCTCGCCGATCAAGGAGATCTGCGATCTCGCCGACAAATACGGTGCGATGACCTATCTCGACGAAGTTCATGCGGTCGGGATGTACGGCCCGCGCGGCGGCGGCATTGCCGAACGCGAAGGCCTCATGGACCGTCTGACAATCATCGAAGGTACGCTTGGCAAGGCTTTCGGCGTCATGGGCGGCTATATCGCGGCATCGACGGCGCTGTGCGACTTCATTCGTTCGTTCGCATCCGGTTTCATCTTCACCACGGCTTTGCCACCGACACTTGCGGCCGGCGCGATCGCCTCCATTCGCCACCTCAAGGCAAGTCCGTTCGAGCGCGTGCGTCACCAGGACCGCGTCAAGAAGCTGCGGATGATGCTTGATCAGCAGGGCATCCCGCATATGCACAACCCAAGCCATATCGTGCCTGTCATGGTCGGCGATGCGGCCAAGTGCAAGTGGATCTCCGATATCCTGCTCGACACCTGCGACGTCTATGTCCAGCCGATCAACTATCCGACGGTTGCGAAAAAGACCGAGCGCCTGCGCATCACACCGACGCCGCTGCATACGGATGCGGATCTGGAACATCTGGTCAGCTCGCTGCATCAGCTGTGGTCGCGCTGCGCATTGGCACGCCAGGTCGCCTGACACGACGTCTGCCTCATCCCCGTGCGTGTCACGGGGATGCCGGGCGCTCCAAGTCGCCCCGTCTTCACATCACGCAATGAACTTGTCTGATCACTCGGCCGTCCCGCCGTAGCCGATGGCTTTCGGCGCTTAGGCGGCCAGTTCCCGTTTGTCGATGATTTCGTCGGCACGGCGGCGTGCTTCAGCGTCTGCTGCAAACACGGCATCCATCGTTGTTGCCGCGTGACCCATCATCGCGTCCATTACGTCTTCGACCACATCCGCCATGGTGAGGAAGCCGATCCTGCCGGCGCAGAAGGCATGAAACGCCATCTCTTCCGCGGCATTCATGATCGCGCCCTGCGCGCCGCCGCGCTCCAGGGCAGTTCGGGCGAGCCTGAGTGCCGGGAATCGAACCTCGTCCGGCGCCTCGAAATCGAGCCTTGCCAGCTTGGCGAAATCGAGCCGCTCCACATTCAGCTTCGGCCGCTCGGGATAGGTCAGCGCATAGCCGATGGCGGTGCGCATATCCGGGCTGCCGAGCTGCGCAATGACGGATCCATCCTGGTAACCCACCATGGAATGAATGATGGACTGCGGATGCACGATCACCTCGATCTGGTCCGGCCTGATATTGAACAGGTGCTTCGCCTCGATGATTTCAAGCGCCTTGTTGAACATCGAGGCGCTGCCGATTGAGATCTTTAGCCCCATGGACCAGTTGGGATGGGCGCGGGCAACCTCTGCCGTGACGCCGGCCATCTCCTCGCGGCTCCATGTCCGGAACGGTCCGCCGGACGCGGTCAGAACAATGCGTTCGACTGCATGGTGCTGGTCGTCTTCCAGCGACTGGAAGATCGCGCTGTGCTCACTGTCGACCGGGATCAGCCGACCGCCGCCCTCGGCCACCGCCCGAACGAAGAGTTCGCCGGCGGAAACAAGGCACTCCTTGTTGGCAAGGGCGATGTCTGCTCCGCGCTCCGCAGCAGCAAGCGTCGGCGCAAGGCCGGCAGTCCCGACGATTGCCGCCATCACCAGGTCGGACGGTCGTGCACCCGCTTCGATCAGCGCCGAGCGTCCTGCCGCGACCTCGATCCCGGTGCCTGACAGTGCTGATTTCAGCGCGTCGTAATGGGCATCATCGGCGGTTACGGCCAGCGCTGCACCGCAGGCTATCGCCTGCTCGGCCAGCAATGTGACATTGGCGTTGCCGGTAATTGCCACGACATCGAATGCGTCGCGCCCGCCAAGCTGGCTCACGACATCGAGCGTGTTGACGCCGATCGAGCCGGTGGAACCAAGAATGCTGATGCGACGCTTGCCGGTTTCGGCCATGGTATGTCCTGTCTTTACGGTGACCGCTGGTCTAAAAGAGAAAGCGGCGGCTCACAAGTGTAAGCGCTCAACTCCGAACTTTCGAAGAGCCCGGTAGGTCATGACGGATATGCAGACGATCGAGACCCAGACGATCGAAACCCAGAAGATCGAAACCCAGTGTGTCATCGCCGGGGCAGGGCCGGCGGGCCTGATGCTGGGCTTTCTTCTGGCGCGGGCCGGCGCCGATGTGGTCGTGCTCGAAAAGCACGCGGATTTCCTGCGCGATTTCCGTGGCGATACCATCCATCCCTCGACGCTGGAAGTGATCACAGAGCTCGGCCTGATCAATGACTTTCTGGCACTGCCGCATACAAGGGCGCCAAAGCTTTCCGCGCAGATGGGCGGCGAGACGATCACCATGGCGGATTTCTCCCGTCTCCCGGTCAAGAACCGTTTCATCGCCTTCATGCCGCAATGGGATTTTTTGAATTTCATGGCAAGGCAGGCGCAAAGCTATCCCAATTTCAAGCTGATCATGGATGCCAAGGTAACCGGGCTCATCGAGGAGAAGGACGCAATTGCCGGCCTCTGCGTCGAAACGCCGGATGGTCCGCTGACCATCCGCTCGCAACTCGTCGTCGGGGCCGATGGCCGCAATTCCATCATCCGGGAAAAGGCCGGCCTCACTGTCGAAAGCTTTGGAGAGCCGAGCGAAGTCCTGTGGATGAAGCTTTCCAAGCAGAAGGATGACCCGAACGAGGTGATGGGGCATGCCGGTCCAAGCCAGGGTCTGGTGCTGATCGACCGGGGTGACTACTGGCAATGCGGCTATGTGGTCCGTCGCACGACCTATGCAGACATCCGCGAAAAAGGCATCGAGGCTTTTCGTCAGCGAGTGGTGGACGTTTCGCCGCTTCCGGCCGCGCGGATGGCGGAGATCTCCTCCTTCGACGACGTCAGCCTTTTGACCGTACGGATCGACCGGCTGACACAATGGTGGCGCAGCGGCCTGATCTGCATCGGCGATGCGGCGCATGCGATGTCGCCGATCGGCGGCGTTGGCGTCAACCTTGCCATCCAGGATGCGGTGGCGACGGCAAACATTCTGGCAAAGCCGCTGCGCGAAAACAGGCTCTCGGATGCGGATCTCGCGGCCGTGGAAAAGCGCCGCAGCTTTCCGACGCGCGCCACGCAGAAACTGCAGCTGATGATGCGCTCGAGCCGCCGCAGCGATGAGGTCGATGCGCAAAAACGCAAAGGCCCGCCAGCTTTTATCCGCGGCATCGCCCGATTTCCGCTTCTCGCCCATCTCTCGGGACGACTGATGGGCCTCGGCTTCCGTATGGAGCATGTCCGCAAGACCTGAACCGTTTGCCGTGGGTTTTCAGATCGACGAGGTCGGCGCAGCGGGTAACGCGCAACTTTGAGGCGCCTCAAAATGCCACCAGTATTCCTGCCCGCAACCTTTCCAGGTATCTCCCGTTGTGAAAGGGGTCCACGAACGGGGTGATGCGATGCTGATGTTCGGACGAATGCTGACGATGGCTGCAGCGATACTGGGCGGCCTGTTTTTCTCTCAGGCGCCCGAGTTTGCCCAGCAATACCGCCAGCGCATCGGCGGCGCGCTCGATGAGCTGAAGGTGATGATCACCCAGTTCGACACCCAGGCCAACCACCACGGTCTTGGCCGGCAAGAAGCGCTCAACGTCTATTCGAGCTCGCCGGAAACCTTTCTGCGCGACCAGGGCGACACGATGCGCGGCATCTTTCAGCGTTACGAGACTTTGCTGACGCAGCAGGATGAACTGATCAAGGCCTCGCTGCCGATCAAGCCATTCGTGGTGATGCGCAACGCCGACCCAATGACCTTCACCAATACCTGGCGCGACTACGTGCCGGCGGTGCCGATCGACGCCGCAGGCCTCATCTGGGCCGGCGGCGGCTTCTTCGCCGGCTGGCTGCTCGCCGGCATTCTCGGTTTTGTGCTCAAGGGGGCGACCCGCCCATTTCGCACAAACCGCGGCAGCAAGCAGGCCACGCCGCAAGTATAGACGAGGAGGGTGCGGAATTGGTGATTCCGAATGGACGGCGAAATCTCCGAGAACGTAATCCCGGGAATACGGAATTTTCGTAGGGAGAAACGCGACATCCTTCCGACAGCGCGCGTTCTCAGCCACGGGAGCGGCCTTCGGGAAATGAAAGGCGTGGCGCAGTATGTAGACATCGTGCACTGGTATAAGAGTTTGGCCTGCTAGCGCCACACGTTGGCCAAGTACCCGCTTTCTATAGGTATCGACCTCAAGTCGATCTCGTACGGTGGCGCCGATCTACTACATCGCCAGGTCTTCGTTCCCACACGACAGTCACCAGCCCCGCTCAAGTATTGCTCGCTAAATTAGCTCTACTTGCGGATTGGGCGAGCATAGCCATGGCTGAATGGGACAACGTCGTCACCATCGAGTTGCGGGGGGAAACCAAGACCTTTGTGCGTATCAAAAGCACGAAGGAGGCGGCGAAGTATTTGATCGAAGCGTGGCCGGGTTCCCGGGACGCAGCTTACTATGATGCCGTGGTCGCCTGCGCTGGAGCATTGAGGGGCCTCACGAACGAAAGACGCGTTGTCGAAGTGCTGTGTAAGGCGGCTTCGTCGTCCAACCTGATCGCCTACGACAGCATCGATGCTTTTGAGGCAGAGATGATCAGCGCAATCAGAATGGCCTTGGACACCGATCTTCAATCTTGTCTCGAGGCAACGTTAGATAAATTCGAGCCAAACAGTATAAATTTCGTCGAGGTCGGGATTTAGTTGATCCGCTGTTTGATGAAGTTTGCAGGCGCTCTATTGTGTGTGAAAGAGCCATGCGAAAATTGAAGCCTGGCCAAAATCGAGACGTTGAGCATGGCCGCAGCAAAGCAGTTACGATGGCTTGGGTCGAAGCAAATCCTTTGCAACTACGAGTTCTCGCCACGGTTCTGAGTTTGCGTATTTCGACGGTAGCGGATGGTTGTGGTGCTGAGCTGTTTTTACTGTGCAGCAACGCATCACGTCGCGGGTAACGGCTGAGCGAACTCGGACGTAATCAGCCAGCGAATGATCAGTTTGTGGGAACGCGGGAACGCGGACGTCCCAAAAGTCCTGCAAATGTGGTGATCCCAATTGGATTCGAACCAATGGCCTCAAGATTAGGAATCTTGCGCTCTATCCTGCTGAGCTATGGGACCACTCGGCAAAACCCATACAAAAGGTGATGCGTTTAGCCAAGTGTTTTTCTGCGGGTTATGGTGACAGGCGCTGCTCCGTGAGCTTGACCCAGTAGGAGATGCCGTAGGCGAGGGCTTCGTCGTCGAAGTCGTAGTTGGGGTTGTGCAGCGCTGCCGTATCGCCGTTGCCGATGAAGATGAAGGCGCCGGGGCGGCGTTTGAGCATGAAGGCGAAGTCTTCGCCGGCCATGGTCGGTTCGACGTTGGCATCCACATTGGCGGCGCCGACGATCGATGAGGCGACGCCGATTGCGTGGTCGGTCTCGCTGTCGTGGTTGGAGGTGACAGGGCATTTGCGCTCATAGTCGATCGACCAGCCGGCGCCGTGGGCGCTTGCCAAGCCTTCGACGATCTGGCGGATGCGGTTTTCGGCGAGATCGCGGGTGTCCTCGTTCAGCGTGCGCACGGTGCCCATGATGATCGCGTTGTCGGGGATGATATTGTGTGTCGTTCCGGCATCGAAGCGGGTCACTGATATCACCACCGACTGGACGGGGTCCGCATTGCGGGCGGCGATTGCCTGCAGGCTGCCCACCAGCTGCGAGCCGATGAAGATCGGGTCGATCGTCTTGTGAGGCTGGGCCGCGTGGCCGCCGCGACCCTTGATGGTGATGGTGAAGCGGTCGGGTGCGGCCATGATGCCGCCCTTGCGGATGGCAAACTGGCCGACCGGAATGCCCGGCATATTGTGCATGCCGTAGACTTCGTCGATGCCGAAGCGCTCCATCATGCCGTCTTCGATCATCGCCAGCGCGCCGGCGCCGCCTTCTTCGGCGGGCTGGAAGATCAGCGCCACGGAGCCTTCGAAATTGCGGGTTTCGGCAAGGTATTTTGCAGCACCCAGCAGCATGGACGTGTGCCCGTCATGGCCGCAGGCATGCATCTTGCCAGGGGTTTTCGAGGCCCAGGTCTTTCCCGTGAGTTCGGTCAGCGGCAGCGCGTCCATGTCGGCGCGCAGACCGATCGTGCGTCCACTGCTCCCTGCGCCTGAGCCCGCGGCGCCCTTGCCCCTGATGATGCCGACAACGCCGGTGCGGCCGATGCCGGTCGCGACCTCGTCGACGCCGAATTCCTTCAGCTTAGCGGCTACGAAGGCTGCGGTCTCAACGACGTCATAGAGGATTTCGGGGGTCTGATGGAGGTGTCGGCGCCATTCGCTGACTTCGCCTTGAAGTTCGGCGGCTCGGTTCAAGATGGGCATTCGGATTTCCTGTCGCTGCTGCTGTTCATAAGGTTGTGACCCATCCTCCCGAAGGGAGTGTGCCTCGCCTGATTGACGTAATCAATCATCTTTGCCATTGCTTGGCCACAGTGGCCACATATGCGCCAAACGTTTCGGGCCTCCATTCCCGGCTCCAGCGACGAGGAACGCTCTTGTCATTCTTGCATCTGAAATCCGCGACCGCCGTTCGGGTGGTCTCCGCCATTGCGGCACTAGGCCTCCTCGTTTCCGCCGGCAGCGCTGCGGCCAATCCGCGGCTGATCGTCGATGTGAAGAGCGGGCGGGTCATCGCCCATCAGGATGCGTTCCTGAAATGGTATCCGGCTTCGCTGACCAAGCTGATGACGGCCTATGTCACCTTCAAGGCGATCAAAAGCGGCCGTCTTTCGCTCGAAACCCAGGTGGTGATGAGCAAGAAGGCGACGGACCAGCCGGCCAGCAAGATGTATTTCAAACCGGGCACGCGGCTGACGCTCGACAATGCGATGAAGATCCTTCTCGTCAAGTCTGCCAACGATATCGCCGTGGCCGTCGCCGAAACGGTGGGTGGCTCGCTCGACCAGTTCGTGGAAATGATGAATTCCGAAGCGCAGGGGCTCGGCATGGCATCGAGCCATTTCATCAATCCGCATGGCTTGCCGGGCAAGGGCCAGTTTACCACGGCGCGCGATCTCGCCGTGCTGACGCTGGCGCTG
Organism: Rhizobium sp. CFBP 8752; assembly: GCF_014842035.1. Taxonomy (NCBI): domain Bacteria; kingdom Pseudomonadati; phylum Pseudomonadota; class Alphaproteobacteria; order Hyphomicrobiales; family Rhizobiaceae; genus Rhizobium; species Rhizobium sp. CFBP 8752. The sequence continues at coordinate 240,947 of NZ_JACYUZ010000001.1, forward strand.
AAGCGGGAATTTCCGCAGTACCAGAGCTATTTCTCGCTTGAAGGCATCGATACCGGCAAGAAGCAGTATCCGAACTTCAACACGCTGATCGGCCGCTTTGATGGGGCCGACGGCATGAAGACCGGTTTCATCTGCGCCGCCGGCTTCAACCAGATCGGCTCGGCCACCCGCAACGGCCGCACGGTGATTTCGGTCGTGCTCGGGTCCGACAGTCTCGCCGGCCGGGCGGATGATACTGCGAACCTTCTGCAGCAGGGGCTCACCTCCCAGGCAAACGAAGGCGTGCCGCTCGCCTCGCTGCCGCCCTATGGAAACACGGCCGAGGTGAATGATGTCAGCGCCGAGATCTGCAATCCGAAGGCTGCCAAAGTCCGCAGTGAAAATCGCGACGATGCCGGGCGAACCGTTCTGCATTCGCCCTTTATCCACGAGATGACGCGGCCACCGCAATATGCGGTGACAAGCCTCATCCTCGGCGGCGAAGACGTGCCGGATGCCAATACGGGCACAAAGTCCGTGCCGATCCCGCAGCCGCGCCCAGCCAATCTCTAAAGAGCGGGCTGAACTTTAAGGTACTAAAACATGTCCTTTAGCGGTCGCATTCCGGTTTCCATCCTCACCGGCTTTCTGGGGGCGGGCAAGTCCACGCTTCTCAACCGGATCCTGAAGGATCCGGCCGCCAGCAACACGGCCGTCATCATCAACGAATTCGGCGATGTGAGCATCGACAATTTCCTGGTCGAAAGCTCCGGCGATGCGCTGCTTGAACTTTCCAACGGCTGCCTGTGCTGCACCGTGCGCGGAGAGCTGATCGATACGCTCGCCACGCTGATGGACGGCGTGCAGACCGGGCGGCTGAAGCCGATCCACCGGGTGGTCATCGAAACGACAGGCCTTGCCGATCCGGCGCCGGTCATGCATTCGGTCATGGGAAACCCGGTCATCGCGCAGAATTTCGAGCTCGACGGCGTCGTCACCGTTGTCGATGCGGTCAACGGTATCTCGACGCTCGATCGTCATCCGGAAGCGGTCAAGCAGGCTGCGGTCGCCGACCGGCTGGTTCTCTCCAAGCTTTCCATGTCCACACCGGAGGAGAGCGACGCGCTGCGGGCCCGGCTGCGCGCGCTCAACCCGCGGGCACCCATCGTCGATGGCGATGACGAAAGCACCGGTGCCGCCGCGATCCTCGTCAACGGGCTCTACGATCCGGAAACAAAGATCGCCGATGTCGGCCGCTGGCTGCGGGAAGAAGTGGCGCACGATCACGCGCATGAGGCTCATGGGCACGGGCACGACCATCACGACCATAAGCACGATCCCCATGATCACGGCCATCATCATCACGATGTAAACCGGCACGGCGCCAACATCCGCTCCTTCTCGATCGTCCACGACAAGCCGATCGAGCCGATGGCGCTCAGCATGTTCGTGGATCTGCTGCGTTCGGCGCATGGCGAAAAGCTTCTTCGCATGAAGGCGATCGTGGCGATGTCTGATAATCTCGAGCGTCCGCTGGTGCTGCACGGCGTGCAGAGCATTTTCCATCCGCCGGAACGGTTGGCGAAATGGCCTGAAGGCTCCGATCGGCTGACGCGGATGGTGCTGATCACCCAGGATCTGCCGGAGGCGTTCGTGCAGGATCTTTTCGCGGCCTTCACGGGCAAGCCGCAGATCGATCGTCCGGATCGTGCGGCGCTCGAAGACAATCCGCTGGCCGTGCCGGGCATGCAGTTCTAAGGCTGCATCGCCAGTTCCAATTTTCGATTTGATGCTGTTGCGCAATCAACCCTTGCGGATCACGAACCTGTGGCCCGTCTCGGTCCGCTCGGACGAGAGCAGGACGTGGCCGTCCTGGCTGCAGAAATGCGGGATATCGATGCCTGCAAGCGGATCGGTGGTTTCCAGGGTAAGAGACGCGCCCGTCTCCATGGACTTCAGACGCTTGCGGGTCTTCAGCACGGGCAGGGGGCATTTCAGCCCGCGAAGATCATAGGTCTCTCCGAGGGCTTCCCCAGGCACTGGCGTCAGTCCTTGGACCAGAACTTCCAGGCGGGCTTCTTGGCGGTCTCGGTCACCGGCTGTGTTGCCGTATAGGCAAGCGGGTTCTGTTCCGGCACAGGAACGGCAACGGTCGTGCCCTGCGCTGTCTGAACGGTCGGCGTTGCAGCCTGTGGTGCCGGCGCCGATGGAACGCTGGCGGTCTGGGCGCCACGCAACTGCGTATTGGCAATCGAGCCGGTCGTCGTTGCAGGCAGGCGGTCCTGCTTTACCATCATACGCTCGTTGATCGAGGCTGTACGGGCAGACGTCGGGCCAGCGGAGGCAAGCACGGTGGTCGCCGGCTTCTCGCCGCCTGAGGCCATGCGCTTTTCCATCATCTGCTTGAATTCCGACTGGCTCAGCAGCTTGCCGGCTTCCAGCGAGGTGCCTGTCGGCGCATAGGCGAGTTCACGGCCCTTGCGCTTGCCGGCAACGACGGCCTTGCGCTCGGCTTCCGTCGGTTCGTACCAGACTTTGCCGTCATACTTGTCCATCGCCTTCTGATAGGCGAGTTCGTAGGTCTTGGAATAGGACGACAGTGCGGATACCAGCGTCGGCGGCGTCGACATGGTCGGGCAGGCGGCGGCCGGTGCGAACTTGCCGTTGCTGTCGGTCTGCTGGTTGAAAACGTACTTCTTTTCGCAGACGTTCACTTCCGGCGGGCGCTTCGTCACTTCGAAATTGTCGTAGCCGGTCTTGATCATCTTCCAGAAGTCGTAGTTCTGGTTGTCGCGGTGGCGCACCATGTTTTCCGCGCTCATGCGGAAGGGAAGCGCCTGCAGCTGGATCGAGGTCTGGCCGCCCTTGAAGGCGTCGCGTGCAAAGGCGTAGATTTCCAGAACCTGTTCGTCGGTCATGGAGTAGCAACCCGACGACGAGCAGGCGCCGTGGATCATCAGATTGGTGCCGCTGCGGCCGTTGGCGGCGTCATAGCGGTTCGGAAAGCCGGTGTTGATCGCGAGATAATACTGCGAATTGGGGTTCAGGTGCGCAGGGGTCAGGCTGTAGAAGCCTTCAGGCGCCTGGCGGTCGCCTTCCTTCACCTTCGGTCCGAGCTTGCCGGACCAGGCGCATATATCATAGCTCTTGATGACGTCGAAGCGGTTGTCGGCCTTTGCCTTCCAGATCTCGAGCTTACCCTCTTCCTTGAGGATACGGATCATGATCGGCGACTGGCGCGGCATGTTCCTCTTTTGCATCTCGGCAACGATGCTGGAAGGAAGAGGCTGCTCCTTCTTGTTCTTGACGGTCGAGAGATCGATCTTTGCAGAGTCCAGCGTATCGTTACAGCCGGTAAGGGCCGTTGCGACAAGAAGGGCGAAGGCGATGTGTTTCAGGCGCATCGAGACAAACCACATATCAGGAATGGCGAACAAAACCGTACGAGACACGATCAATAAGACGGTAAGCTTTACATCTTCTTAAACGCTTGCACGCGGCTGTCTAGCGAAACCGCCGCGGTTTTCACCGCACACCGGCAATTGCCAAAGTCCTATACCGGCGATTTTGGCAATTTCAGGGGCAGACGATCGGTTTTACGCCTAATCCTACAGGTTGCGGCCGATATCGAGGAATTTCTGCCGGCGCTGGTTGCGCAACTCGATGCCGGAGAGCTTCCCAAGTTCTTCCAGAGCCGAAGCAATCACCTTGCCGGTGGCAGCAATAACGGTTTCCGGGTCGCGATGCGCGCCGCCGATCGGCTCCGGAATGATCTCGTCGATGATGCCGAGACCCTTCAGGTCGTCGGAGGTGATCTTCATGTTAGTCGCAGCTTCACGGGCGCGGGTCGAATCGCGCCACAGGATGGAGGCGGCGCCTTCCGGCGAGATGACCGAATAGATCGAGTGCTCGAGCATATAGACCCGGTTGCCGGTGGCGATGGCAATCGCACCGCCGGAGCCGCCTTCGCCGATGACGATGGAGATCAACGGGACTTTCACGCCAAGGCACATTTCCGTCGAGCGGGCGATGGCTTCCGCCTGGCCGCGCTCTTCCGCGCCGACGCCCGGATAGGCGCCTGCCGTATCAATCAGGGAGATGATCGGAAGACCGAAGCGGTCGGCCATTTCCATGATGCGGATCGCCTTGCGATAGCCTTCGGGACGCGGGCTGCCGAAATTGTGCTTCAGGCGGCTCTTGGTGTCGTGACCCTTTTCCTGGCCCATCAGCGCGACAGGCATACCGTTGAAACGGGCAAGGCCTGCCTGGATCGCCGCGTCTTCACCGAAATTGCGGTCGCCGGCAAGCGGCGTGAAATCGGTAAACAGCTTTGCGGCATAATCGACGAAATGCGGGCGCTGCGGATGGCGGGCAACCTGCGTCTTCTCCCAGGCGCCGAGCTTGGAATAGATGTCCTTGACCGCTTCCTTCACCCGGCCTTCAAGGCGGGTAATCTCGTCGGTCGTGTCTATGCCTTCATTCTCGTCCGTGAGCTTCTTGAGCTCGTGGATCTTGCCCTCGAGGTCAGAGATTGGCTTTTCGAAGTCGAGATACGTTTGCATGAGATCCGGTTTCCGGTTGTTTTTCTCTTGAGGAACGTAGCGTTCCAATTTTCGATCGGGGCTTCTAATCCCGGTTTTTGGCCTGTTTTGCAAGAGGGTGATGTGTTTGCACCGTCTGGCGAAGCCGTTCTTCCAGGACATGAGTGTATATTTGAGTGGTGGAAATGTCTGAATGTCCAAGCAGTTCCTGTACCACTCGAAGGTCGGCGCCGTTTGCCAAAAGATGGCTTGCAAAGGCGTGACGCATCACATGCGGCGAGATCGCAGCGGTTTTTAAGCCCGCCCGCGCCGCCAGTCCCTTGAGGTCGCGGGCGAAAACCTGGCGGGGAAGATAACCTTCCTTGCTGCTGGAAGGGAAGAGCCAGATGCTCTCCGCATCTTTTTCGCGGCTGCTCCGCATTTCGCCATAAACTTTCATCGCGGCGATGGCCGAGCGGGAGAGCGGCACCAGCCGTTCTTTGTTGCCCTTGCCGCGCACCATCAGGAACCGGCCTTCCTGGTCCAGCACCTTTGCCGGCAGTGAGACGAGTTCGCTCACCCGCATCCCCGTTGCATACAGAAGCTCGAGCAGCGCCAGCATGCGGGCGCGGGAAATCTGATCGGGTCCCGGCTGTGCCGCTTCCTCGATGGCAAGACTTAAGAGACGTGTCACGTCTGCCTCGGTCATGATCTTCGGCAGCGAACGGCCCTTCTTCGGGGCGTCCAGAATGGATGTCGGATCGTCGGTCCGAAGGCCTTCGGCATAGAGGAACTTGTAGAATTGCCGCATGGCAGAAAGGCGTCTTGCCTGCGAGGACGCGGCAAAGCCCTGCTTGCCGAGATGGCTAAGATAGGCCGACAGATCGGCGCTTTGCGCAGACGACGGCGTCGATTTGTGGGTCGCGAGGAAGGAATGCATGTCCTCCAGATCGCGCTCATAGGACGAAAGCGTGTTCATCGCCGCACCGCGTTCGGCGCTCATCATTTCCAGAAAGGCTTCGATGTGAGCGCGAGACAGGTCGGCCATTGGTTCGTCCTATCCTTGTCAGGCGGTCAGGGCTTCTGGGCGGGCGGGTTCAGCCGTTCGGAGGGCACGCGCACGGTGACATCGCGTTCGCGCGGCTCCACCAGAAAGACCAGTGCCACCATGCTTCCGTAGATGATGCCAGCGATCACCGCGAGCACGAATAGAAACCGGAACAGGGTAGGCATCGAGAACTCCGCTTCGTTGCGCTGCACTATATCCGTAAATGTTTATAGATCGACAAGAAGAAACGGTGAGGGCGGTGTTTCAGGCGCCGCGCGGCTTGACGCCCATCCCGCATTTGTCGATACCGTTTCGCAAACGGACGAGACGATGAACGAAGTTGCATCCATTGCGGAACAGTCGCTCAAGCAGCGGGCGAGCGCGGCACTCGATGGCCGCAACCTGACCCTTGTCGGCCTGATGGGAGCGGGCAAGTCGGTGATCGGAAAGCTGGTCGCCCAGGCTCTCAACGTGCCCTTCGTCGATACGGACGCGGAAATCGAAAAAGTCTCCCGCATGACGATCTCGGAGCTTTTCGCATCATACGGCGAAACGGAGTTCCGGGCGCTGGAAACGCGGGTTATCGAGCGGTTGCTGAAGCAGGGACCGCGGGTGGTCTCCACCGGCGGCGGTGCCTTCATCAACGAGGCGACCCGCGCGCAGATCAAGGCCGGCGGCGTTTCGCTGTGGCTGAAGGCGGATCTGGATGTTCTGTGGGAGCGCGTCAACCGGCGCGATCACCGCCCGCTTCTGAAAACCGAAAACCCGAAGCAGACGCTGGAGAACCTGATGATCCAGCGCTACCCGATCTATGCCGAAGCCGATCTCACCGTGCTGTCGCATAATGTCCGCAAGGACGTGATGGTCAACGAGGTGCTAAAAGCGCTGGCCGGGCTTCCCAAGGCCGGCCTTGCAAAGACAGGTGACATGCCATGAACCAATTCTCCCGTGCTTCCGAACGCCTGGTGCATGTGCCGCTCCAAGGGCGCGCCTACGATATTCTGATCGGCCCCGGCCTCATCGAGCGCGCCGGCGGCGAGATCACCTCGCGGCTGAAAGGTCGCCGTGCAGCCATCGTCACGGACGAAAATGTGGCGCCGCTCTATCTCGAAGCACTGATGGACAGTCTGCAGACCGACGGCATCGAAGCCGTGTCGTTGACGCTGCCGGCTGGCGAAAAGACCAAGAGCCTCGAACACCTGTCAACCGTCTGCGACATGGTTCTGTCGGCGCGGATTGAACGTAACGATGCGGTGATCGCGCTTGGCGGCGGCGTGATCGGCGATCTCGCAGGGTTTGCGGCGGGCATCGTGCGGCGCGGCGTGCGCTTCGTGCAGATCCCGACCTCGCTTCTGGCGCAGGTGGATTCGTCCGTCGGCGGCAAGACGGGCATCAACACCCGTCACGGCAAGAACCTGCTCGGCGTCTTCCACCAGCCGGATCTGGTTCTCGCCGATACCGCAGCACTCGACACGCTGTCCGAGCGGGAGTTTCGGGCAGGTTACGCCGAAGTCGCCAAATACGGACTGATTGACCAGCCGGATTTCTTCGACTGGCTGGAAAAGAACTGGAAGGCGGTGTTCTCAGGTGCGCCCGAGCGGATCGAGGCGATTGCCAGAAGCTGCCAGTCGAAATCCGATGTGGTCGTGGAAGACGAGCGGGAAACCGGCCGTCGCGCGCTCCTCAATCTCGGCCACACGTTCGGCCATGCGCTGGAAGCCGCCGTCGACTATGACGGGAAGCGCCTCGTTCATGGCGAAGGCGTCGCGATCGGCATGGTGCTGGCCTACCAGTTTTCGGCCCGCATGAACCTTGCAAGCCCTGATGATGCCAGCCGGGTCGAGGCGCATCTGAAAGCCGTCGGCCTGCCGACCAGGATCAGCGACATTCCAGGTGACTTGCCGCCGACGCAAAAGCTTCTCGATGCGATTGCGCAGGACAAGAAGGTCAAGAGCGGCAAGCTCACCTTCATCCTCACCCACGGGATCGGCCAGTCCTTTGTTGCCGACGATGTACCGTCTTCCGAAGTGCTGAGCTTTCTTGACGAAAAGCGGAGCCGATGAGCGCGAAACGCAGCCTGCCATCGCGCCTGCTGAACGCGGTCATCCGCCGCCTGCTTCGCATGTCCGGCCTGTCGCTGTCACCGGAAACGCTGGTCTTTGCGGACCGCGACGATCTGCATTCGGCACTCGAGGCCCGGCACCGGGAGCGCGATCCCGTGCAGCGGGACCGCAACCGGCTGAGCGGACTGTTCGAGCTTCAGGAGCTCGAAGTCTCCGACGTTATGCGGCATCGCACCGTCATGCGCGCCTTGAACGCCGACGATCCGCCCGAGGTTCTGGTGCGCACCGTGTTGGAAAGCCCCTATACCCGCATGCCGGTGTGGCGCAATTCGACCGAAAACATTATCGGCGTGCTGCATGCCAAGGACCTGTTGCGCACACTTGCCGACGTGGAGGCCGACGGGGCCCCTGTCGATGTTGTGAAGATCGCCCAGCGGCCGTGGTTTGTGCCTGATAGTACCAGCCTCAAGGACCAGCTTGCCGCATTCCTGAAGCGCAAGGTGCATTTCGCCGTCGTGGTCGACGAATATGGCGAGGTGCAGGGCATCGTCACGCTGGAGGATATTCTCGAGGAAATCGTCGGCGATATCGCAGACGAGCATGATATCGAGGTCCGTGGCGTGCGCCAGGAAGCCGACGGCTCGATCCTGGTCGATGGCTCGGTGCCGATCCGCGATCTCAACCGGGCGCTCGGCTGGAGCCTTCCCGATCAAGAGGCGACGACGATCGCCGGCCTCGTCATCCACGAATCGAAGCTCATCCCCGAAGAGCGTCAGGCCTTCACCTTCCACGGCAAGCGCTTCATCGTCCTGAAGCGCGAGAAGAACCGCATCACGCGGCTCAGAATCCGCCCGGCAGTTGAGACGGCTCTACCAGGCGAATAAGTCTCCGCTACCAGCGGGTGGCTTCGCCCGGTGCTGCGGCTTCCACGGCCAGCGCGTGCAGGCCTGCGTCGAGTTCGGGCTTCAGCAGCGCATTCACGGCCCGGTGCCGGTCGAGACGGCTCTTTCCCGCAAATGCCGGAGACACGATCCGCACCCGCATATGGGTCTCGCCGGTTCCTGTAATATCCGGCTGATGTCCGGCGTGATGCTGGCTCTCGTCGATCACCTCAAGCCGATCGGGGGCAAGGTTGTCGCGAAGCGTAGCTTCGATGCGGGCTCTTACGGTCATGTTCGGCTTCCTTTGATGGCAGGCAGGGCGACGCAGAAGGGCATCTCAGAAACCAGCAACAAACCGGTTTGTCAATTCTTGTCCCGTCCTGAAGGCGGCCCCATAATAGGAGCCTTATGAAACTCGATTCCAAATATTTCGACCGTATCCGGACGCGCCGGAACAGGCAGCAGGAAACGGCTGCGCAGGCTCCGACCTGCCAGTGGGACGGGTGCGACAAGCCCGGCGCCCACCGCGCGCCCGTGGGTCGAAATGCGGAAGGACAGTTCTTCCTGTTCTGCTTCGAGCATGTGAAGGAATACAACAAGGGTTACAACTATTTCTCCGGCCTGTCGGATGGTGAGATTGCGCGCTACCAGAAGGAAGCGATCACCGGTCATCGCCCCACATGGACGGTTGGCGTCAACAAGGCGGCGAAAGACGGGCCATTGCATTCGAGCGCGCGCTCCAGTGCAGGCGGCGCCAGCGGAACTGCTTACGCGCAGCAGCGTTTCAAGGATCCGTTCGGTTTCGTTTCTCAGGCCCGGGCGGGCACCGGTGGACGGTTCGAAACGCAGGGACGAAAGCTGAAAACGCTGGAAGCCAAGGCTTTCGATACGCTGGAACTGGCGGCAAACTCGAATTCGACCGATATCAAGCGGCGCTACAAGGAACTGGTCAAGAAGCACCACCCGGATGCCAATGGCGGAGACCGCGGTTCTGAAGACCGTTTTCGCGCTGTCATTCAAGCATACCAGTTGTTGAAGCAGGCGGGTTTCTGCTAAGCCGTAAAAACATATGGCAGCGAGGATGAAGGCCGGGCATTTGCCCGTGCCCTGGAGTTATGATGAGCAAGATCGACTTAGACATTTCCAACCTTCCCGACACCACAGTATCTGTCCGGGATGTTTTCGGCATTGATACCGATTTGAGGGTTCCGGCCTACAGCCACGGCGACCCTTACGTTCCGGACCTCGATCCGGACTACCTGTTCGACCGCGACACGACGCTCGCTATCCTCGCAGGCTTTGCCCATAACCGCCGCGTCATGGTGTCCGGTTTCCACGGGACCGGCAAATCAACCCATATCGAGCAGGTTGCCGCCCGCCTCAACTGGCCTTGCGTGCGCGTCAACCTCGACAGCCACGTCAGCCGTATCGATCTCGTCGGCAAGGACGCGATCGTCCTGAAGGACGGCAAGCAGGTTACCGAATTCAAGGACGGCATCCTGCCCTGGGCCTACCAGCACAATGTCGCACTTGTGTTCGATGAGTACGATGCAGGCCGTCCCGACGTGATGTTCGTCATTCAGCGCGTGCTGGAATCGTCGGGCCGCCTGACGCTTCTCGACCAGAGCCGCGTCATTCGTCCGCACCCTGCGTTCCGCATCTTCTCGACCGCCAACACGGTTGGTCTGGGAGATACGACCGGCCTTTATCACGGCACCCAGCAGATCAACCAGGCACAGATGGACCGCTGGTCGATCGTGACAACGTTGAACTACCTGCCGCACCAGAAGGAAGTCGATATCGTTGCCGCCAAGGTGAAGTCGTTCGGCAAGACGGCGGAAGGTCGCGAGACCGTGTCAAAGATGGTGCGCGTCGCCGATCTGACCCGCTCCGCCTTCATCAACGGCGACCTCTCCACCGTGATGAGCCCGCGTACGGTCATCACCTGGGCCGAGAATGCCGAGATCTTCGGTGATGTCGCCTTTGCCTTCCGCATCACCTTCCTCAACAAGTGCGACGAGCTTGAGCGCACGCTGGTGGCCGAACAGTATCAGCGCGCCTTCGGCGTCGAGCTCAAGGAAAGTGCCGCCAACATGGTTCTCGGCGCTTAACGTCGTCAGGGGCGTGACCTAACGCGCCAAGCGAAGGAAATGCAGGCCATGTCAGGTCGTGGAGACAATTCGAAGCCCAAGTCCAGCGGCATGGTCGATACCGAGCCGTTGCGCCGGGCGATCACCGGCTGCGTCCGGTCGATTGCCGCCAATGGCGAGGTCGAGGTGTCGTTCGCCAACGAGCGCCCCGGCCTTGCCGGTGATCGCATTCGTCTGCCTGAAATCTCAAGGCGTCCGACGGCTCATGAGCTTGCCGTCACAAGGGGCCTCGGCGATTCTATGGCGCTGCGGATTGCCTGCCACGATACGGCCATGCATGCCAATCTGGCGCCGCAGGGATCGGATGCGCGCACCGTGTTCGATGCGGTCGAGCAGGCCCGGATCGAATCGATCGGCGCGCTGCGAATGACCGGCGTTGCCTCCAACCTCAACTCGATGCATCAGGAGAAATACGCCAAGGCAAATTTCACCGGCGTCGAGCGTCAGGAAGACGCACCGATCGGCGAAGCAATCGCCATGCTGGTTCGCGAAAAGCTGACCGGCGTGAAGCCGCCCGAGAGCGCCGGCAAGGTGCTCGACCTCTGGCGTCCGTTCATCGAGGACAAGGCGTCCGGCGATCTCGACAATCTGAGAAATGTCATCGAGGACCAGCAGGCCTTCTCCAAGGTCGTGCGCCGCATGTTGTCATCCATGCAGATGGCAGAGGATCTCGCCGGCGACGAGAGCGAGCCTGAGGACATCGACAACCAGAACGACGAGGAACAGCCGAGCAGCGGCGAGACCGAGAACGAGGAAGTCGAAGAAGAAGCAGGATCGGACGCCGCGCCCGCCGAACAGAGCGACGTTGCCGACGACGACATGGACGAAGGCGAGATGGACGGCGCCGAAATGTCGGACGAGGAGATGTCCGACGAAAGCGACGATCACTCCGAGACACCAGGCGAAACCCGCCGCCCGAACAGCCCGTTCGACGATTTCAACGAGAAGGTGGATTATCACATCTTCACGCAGGAGTTCGACGAGGAGATCACCGCCGAAGAGCTGTGTGACGAAGCGGAACTCGACCGGCTGCGCGCTTTCCTCGACAAGCAGCTCGCGCATCTGCAGGGCGCCGTCGGCCGTCTGGCCAACCGGCTGCAGCGTCGCCTGATGGCGCAGCAGAACCGGTCCTGGGATTTCGACCTGGAGGAAGGCTATCTCGATCCGGCACGCCTGGTGCGTCTGATCATTGACCCGATGCAGCCGCTTTCCTTTAAGAAGGAGCGCGATACACAGTTCCGCGATACGGTCGTGACGCTGGTGATCGACAATTCCGGCTCCATGCGCGGCCGGCCGATCACGGTTGCGGCAACCTGCGCCGATATTCTCGCGCGCACGCTGGAACGCTGCGGCGTGAAGGTCGAGATCCTCGGCTTTACCACCAAAGCCTGGAAGGGCGGCCAGAGCCGCGAGAACTGGCTTGCGAACGGCAAGCCCGCGACGCCCGGCCGTCTCAACGATCTGCGCCACATCGTCTACAAGTCCGCCGATGCTCCGTGGCGCCGCTCGCGCCGCAATCTCGGCCTGATGATGCGCGAAGGCCTGCTAAAGGAAAACATCGACGGCGAGGCGCTGATGTGGGCGCATAACCGTCTCATCGCGCGGCCGGAACAGCGCAAGATCCTGATGATGATCTCCGACGGCGCGCCGGTCGACGATTCGACGCTTTCGGTCAATCCGGGCAATTATCTGGAGCGGCACCTGCGCGCCGTGATCGAACAGGTCGAGACCAAGTCTCCGGTCGAACTGCTGGCGATTGGTATCGGCCATGATGTGACGCGCTACTATCGCAATGCTGTCACCATCGTCGACGCAGACGAGTTGGCAGGCGCGATGACCGAGCAGCTGGCTGAACTGTTTGCCGACCGGTCGGCGCAGGGTGGCCGTGGCGCGCGTGGCGCCCGCATGCGACGAGCAGGCTGAGGGCTTCGGTGAAGTCCTTGCGCGTGGCCGTTGCTGCGGCACTGATGTCGACCGTAGTGTTCGCTCTGCCGGCCGGTGCCGCAGGTCCTGATATAGAGGCGAGCGTCCATACCATCTCCCGTTTCAAGACGGGCTCTGACGCCACCCGTTTCGGCAAGCTCGAATTTCTGGGCGGGCTGCAGTTCTCCTCAAACGACAGCATGCTGCAATCGCTTTCGGCGATCCGATTCCGGCCGGACGGTAAGAGTTTTGTTTCGGTGCTCGATACCGGTCACTGGCTGACCGGGCAGATCGAACGGGATGCGGAGGGCCGTCTCTCGGGTCTCAGCCGCCTGCAGGTGTCGCCACTGCTCTACAGAGGCGGGCGGCCGGGGTCGAAGTTCCATTCGGATGCGGAGGGTCTTGCCCTGCGTAAGGGCGAGGCGGTGGTGAGCTTCGAGCAGCTGCACCGGATCGAGACCTATCCGGATCCTGGTTTCGAGGCTTCAGGCCCGACGCGCACCATAGACTTCGTCTTTCCCCGTAGGGAATTGCGGATGAATGCCGGCATGGAAACGCTGGCACTCTCGCCTGAAGACAGCCCGCTGAAGGGCTCGCTCGTGACGGTCACGGAACACAGCCTCGATCAGAACGGCAACATGTTTGCGGCCATTCTCGAGGGACCGCTGAAGGGCGTTTTCAAGATCGTCCGTCACGACCCCTATGACGCGACCGATGGCGCATTTCTGCCTGACGGCGACTTTCTGCTGCTGGAGCGCCGTTTCAGCTTCCTCGGCGGCCTCGGCATGCGCATCCGCCGCTTCGACGCCGCACAGATCCGTCCGGATGCCCTAATCGACGGTGAAATCCTGCTCGAAGCGGACATGACCTACGCGATCGACAATATGGAAGGTCTCGACGTGATCGAGGCACCCGACGGCCGCCCGCATCTCATCCTCGTCTCGGACGACAACGGCAACTTCCTGCAGCGCAATCTGATGCTGGAATTCCGGCTCGCGGAATAAGAAAGGGGAGCTGCAGGCTCCCCTTGATTATGTCACACGGTCTTTGCAGTGACCTGCGGCATCGGCCGCAACACGGTCATCAGCGCGCCATAGGGCAGCAACAGAACGATGCCGACTAGGATCTTGACCACGAGGTCGCCGAGCGCCCAGGAGACCCAGCGCGGGGCTTCGGTCGAGAGTGCGCCCAGAATCGGAGACCAGCCGACGGCGAAGTCGTCATTGGCGCCGAGGAAGGCGAAGATCGGGGCAAATGCCAGCGAGAAGAACAGCAGCGTATCAAGCGCCGATCCGAGCAGCGAGCCTGCCAGCGGCGCCTGCCACCAGGACTGGCGACGCAGGCGGTTGAACACCGAGATGTCCAGAAGCTGGCCGACCAGATAGGCGGTGCCCGAGGCGATGGCGATGCGCGGAGCGGATGCCCAGAGCGACAACGTTACGCCGAAGATGAAGCCGACCAGAACCACACGGCGTGCGATTGTCGTCCCGAACTGGCGATTGGTAAGGTCAGTGACGAGGAAGGCGAAGGGATAGGTGAAAGCGCCCCAGGTCAGGAGATCGCCAAGGGCTACTCCGAAAAGGCTTCCTGTGACAGGGAACTGTACGAGGAAGTTCGAGGCGACGACGACCGCTGCCATCAGCAGGGCATAGATAAGGGTATAGCGTTTCGCTTGCATTTTTTTATCCTGGGGTATGCCACCAGTTGCGGATATGACCATGAGAAAGGGCTTGTCCGGTTATCCGGTCAAGCCCTCTTCAAAGCCGGTGATGTCGAAGGTGCTGATTAAGCAGCAGCAGTCGCTGCTTCTGCAGTCTTCTTGGCAATCTGGCGACGCAGAAGACGAGCGCGCATGGACAGCTCAGTCTCGCTGGACTTCAGAAGGAAAGCGTCAAGACCGCCGCGATGCTCAACGGAGCGAAGCGCGTGAGCGGAAACCCGCAGACGGAAGCGCTGGCCGAGCGAATCGGAGATCAGAGTGACCTGGCACAGGTTCGGCAGGAACCGACGACGGGTCTTGTTGTTGGCATGGCTGACGTTATTGCCGGTCATTACGCCCTTGCCGGTCAGTTCGCATACACGAGACATGGGATACACCTTTGTTCTATTCTGCAATTGGAAGCAATTTCCGGGCAATGCCCGACATGCCGATCCAACTGGTCCTGAGTGGAAAGTTGCGGTTCTATAGTCAGTGGGGTCCGGCGCGTCAAGCCAAAACCTTGCGTTTCGGACTCTCAAGGCGTCGCTTGGCGCTTTTGCGGCTGGCGCGTCGCTGTTTTCTTGCCATTATGGTCAGTCACACTCGTCAGGCACGTCGCTTCCATCTCATCCGTCAGGGCCGTTCATGCTTTCTCGCACATATTTCGCCGTCGCCCTGTCCTCTCTGGTGAGTTTCGGTGCCGCAATGCCCTCGATCGCGGCCGAAACCCGGCAGGTCAGCCAATACAGTATCACGCTCGGGATACTGCCGATCGCGACAGCGAGCTTTTCGAGCGAATTCGACGGCGGGCAGTACAAGATCAACGGAACGTTCAAATCTGCCGGTATCGCCGATATCATCAGCAAGGTTTCTGCGGAAACCAGCGTGACGGGTCGCATCCAGGGCGAAAAGCTGCAGGCCGACCGCTACAGTCTCGTCTACAATGTCGGAAAGCGGAAGCGCGTCTACGATATCTCCTACAGCAACGGCAATGTGACGGATACGAAGATCACCCCGCCGCCGCGTCGCAACCGGGAAAACTGGGTGCCGGTGACGGACAAGGATCTTCGCTCCGTGCTCGACCCGTTGAGCGGGCTGATCTTTCCGGCGGATGCCAAGATCTGCCCGAACCGGTTGCCGATCTATGACGGAGAATCGCGCATGGATCTGGTGCTGTCACCGATGGGCACCAAGCCGTTTGCGGCGGAAGGGTTCAAGGGAGAGGCCATCGTCTGCTCCATCCGCTACACGCCCAAATCCGGGTTCCGTCGCGGGCGCACCGATATCGAGTATCTGCGCAAGACGCCGATGGAAATCTGGTTTGCCAAGGCCGATGGCGCAAATGTATATGCTCCTGTCTATGCCCGTATCCCGACCAGGATGGGGCCGCTTTACGTGACGGCCGTGAAGATCGGCGATTAGAAGATCGGCTTATGCCGAAGGAGGCATAGTGAAGATCCGGGGGACGCTGATCGGTTTTACGGCCATTCTGATGTGGTCGCTTTTGGCGCTGATGACGGCGGCATCCGGCAAGGTTCCGCCCTTCCAGATGAACGCGATGACGTTTGCGATCGGCAGTCTGCCGGGGCTGATCCTGTTCGCCTTCAGGCCGCAGCGCATCCGGTTGCTCAAACAGCCCGCCAAGGTGTGGATCATCGGCATCGGCGGGCTTTTCGGCTACCACTTCCTGTATTTCACGGCGCTGCGCAATGCGCCGGCCGTCGAGGCGGGTCTGATCGCCTATCTCTGGCCGCTGCTCATCGTCGTCGGCTCGGCGCTTCTGCCAGGCGAGCGGCTGCGCTGGTACCATGTCGCCGGTGCCGTTGCCGGACTTTGTGGCACGATCGCCATCGTCTCGCGCAACGGCCTGTCGTTCGACGGTGCCTATACGCTGGGCTACGGCACGGCATTCATCTGCGCCTTCACCTGGGCGGGGTACTCGCTGCTGACCCGCAGCTTCGACCGTGTCTCGACCGACGTGGTGACCGGGTTCTGCCTCGCCACATCGCTATTGTCGCTTGTGTGTCATCTGGCGCTGGAGACCACGGTCTGGCCGGCGGACGCCAATCAATGGGCGGCGGTCGTCGGTCTTGGCCTGCTCCCGGTGGGGGCCGCCTTCTACGCCTGGGACTACGGCGTGAAGAACGGCGATATCCAGGTGATCGGCGCCGCAAGCTATGCCGCGCCGCTGCTCTCGACCCTGATCCTGGTGCTTTCGGGCTTTGCCGAACCGGACTGGCGCATTCTCGCGGCCTGCGTGCTGATCACCGGTGGAGCGGTGCTTGCTGCACGTGATATGCTGCGGCCGAGGAAACCAGTTCAGCTTCCGGTGGAGTAAGGTATGTCGGCGGCAGACAACGAACGCGTGAAGTATGTCGCCAACGCATTTGATCGTGCGTCCACGTCCTCCCTGACAGTCGGCGTCTTCGCGCCGATCGCGGCGGCGATCTATGCGCCGGCAAGCTCCGTCGGGAACTTATGGGTGCTTTCAATCGCCGGCCCCTGTTGGCTTTTCACGGCAGGCATACTACATTTCGTAGGAAGGTTCATTTTACGGAGGCTGCTATGACTGGCTTGCAGATCTATGCATTCATCGTGTTACCGCTCTCGATCGCGGCGGTTGGATCTGCCTACGCGTACTTTTTCGTGAAGAGTGAAGAGCGCAAACGCAAGCTTCCGCCTGCTGAATAAGCCGATCCTTTTCCGGCGCCCTTAACCCGGCTCCCAGCCAGGCGCTGCCATCTCGAAGCTCGCAAACTCGAATCCCGGCGCCACCGTGCAGCCCACCAGCGTATAGGCGCCGAGCGGTTCTGCTGCCTGCCAGACATCGGCCGGCACCACGGCCTGTGGCCGCTCGCCGTTCAACAGATCCACACCGAGCCGGATTTCCTCGACGGTCTTTCCGTCCGATATCTTCAGCAGCAGCGGATCGCCGGCATAATAGTGCCAGACCTCCGCTGCATCGCGAACCCGGTGCCAGTGAGATTTCTCGCCGGCCTGCAGCAGATAGTAGATCGCCGTCGAGGCGCCGCGCCCGGTACCGTCTCCATCGCGAAACGTCTCCGCATACCAGCCGCCTTCCGGGTGGCGCTGCATGTGAAGCGTGGTGATGATCTCTTGCGCCGACATCGCTTTAGAAACTGTCCTTGCGCTTGCGGATTTCGGCAAACACTTCCTCGTTGGTTTTGCCTTCCATGATCAGGTTGCGGCGGATCGCCGGATCTGCGGGGCGCAGGAAGGGGTTTGTTTCCTTCTCCAGGCCCATCATCGTCGGAATGGTGAACTTTCCGTCGGCGCGCAGTTCCTCGATCTCGGCGGCGCGGGTCTTCAGCCGCTCGTTATCCGGATCGATCGTCAACGCGAAACGGGCGTTGGACAGCGTGTATTCATGGCCGAAATAGATCGCCGTCTCATCCGGCAGGACCGCGAGCTTCTGCAGCGAAGACCACATGTCGGCGGCTGGGCGTTCGAACAGGCGACCGCAACCGAGCGCAAACAGCGTATCGGCGGCAAACAAGATCTTGTCGTCCGGGAAGTGGAAGCAGATGTGTCCAGCCGTGTGGCCCGGCGTTTCGATGACGCGAACGAGATGGTCACCGAAATGGAACTCGTCGCCATCTGCAACCGTCCGGTCGAGGCCGGGGATCGCCACCGCCTCGTTGACCGGGCCGATGATCTCCAGTCCAAACTTCTGCTTCAGCGCGAGGTTTGCTTCCACGTGATCGGTGTGGTGGTGGGTGGTGAAGATGTGGGTGATCGTCCAGCCGCGGCGGGCGGCGGCATCGATGATCGGCTTTTCTTCCGGCGCATCGATCGAAGCGGTCAGTCCGCTTTCGGGATCATGCACGAGAACGCCGAAATTATCGCTCCGGCAGGGAAAAACTTCGAGTTCCAACGGCTTCATTCTGCCTCACCTCTTGCTCAATTCCACTTGGCAGACAATGTAGAGACTGGTGCCTTGAAGTCCAACCACCTTCAGCGAGCAATTAATCTTGTCCGTCGATATCGTCGATCTGCGTGAGTTCTATCATTCTGCCCTTGGCCGGTTTGCCGAGCAGTCGATCGTCGTGGCGTTGTCGTCGCTCTGGGCGCGCCTGCCGGAGGAGCGCCTGGTCGGGCTTGGATATGCCGTGCCTTATCTCGATCACTTCCGGGCCGATACCGAGCGCACCTTCGCCTTCATGCCGGCCGGGCAGGGGGCCGTGAACTGGCCGCCGGGCGAGCTTTCGAGCACAGCTCTGGTGTTTGATGAGGAATTGCCGCTCCCGGACAGTTCGGTCGATCGCGTGCTGCTGGTGCATTCGCTGGAATTTGCTGAAAACCCGCGCGAGACGCTGAAAGAAATCTGGCGGGTGCTGGCGCCGGGCGGGCGGTTGGTGATCGTCGTTCCAAACCGTCGCGGTGTCTGGGCACGCATGGAACATACGCCCTTCGGCTCCGGTCGCCCCTATTCGCGCGGGCAGTTGACGACGCTGATGCGCGAGACGAACTTCACGCCAGGCGCCAGCGCCGAGGCACTGTTCTTTCCGCCGTCGAAGGCGCGAACGATCATGAAGATGCGGCAGGTGTTCGATCGTATCGGTCGTCGCTTCTGGCCGGTGTTTTCCGGCGTCATCGTGCTGGAAGCGCAAAAGCGGCTCTATCAGGGGCTGCCGGTTGCGGCGCGCGCATCGAGACGCGTGTTCGTGCCGGTCATGGCACCACGCGGCGTTCCGACGACGCGGACGCAGCCCGACGCGCCCAAAGGCTCTTAAAACCGGCTCGACATTGGGCCTTTTGAGCTTTAATGCCTGAGCATACCCGCCCACAGACACTACCGAGAAGGTCAATCGATGAGCATCGTTGCGAGTGAGCCCGTTCCGCGTCCAGGCATTCTGGATATCGCCGCCTATGTGCCCGGCAAGGATCATGCTCCCGGCGTTGCGCGGGTGTTCAAGCTCTCGTCCAACGAAACGCCGCTTGGTGCGAGCCCGGCTGCGATCGAAGCCTTTCGCGAGGCGGCCGGTCACCTCGAGCTCTATCCCGATGGCCAGGCTTTGGCGCTGCGCGAAGCGATCGGCTCGGTGCACGGCCTGAACGCTGCCAACATCATCTGCGGCAATGGTTCGGATGAACTGCTCGGCCTGCTTTGCCATGTCTATCTCGGAGCCGGCGACGAGGCGATCATCACCCAGCACGGGTTCCTGGTCTACAAGATCCAGATCACAGGTGCCGGCGCCAAGGCGATCGAAGTGCCGGAGAAGGATTGCATCGTCGATGTCGACGCGATCCTCGCGGCTGTGACGGAGAACACGAAGATGGTGTTCATCGCCAATCCGGGCAATCCGACGGGCACCTATGTTCCGGTTTCCGATATCCGCCGCCTGCATGCCGGCCTGCCGAAAAGCGTCATCCTGGTTCTCGACGCGGCCTATGCGGAATACGTGAAGAAGAACGATTACGAGGCTGGCCTCGAGCTCGTCTCGAACAGCAAAAACGTCGTGATGTGCCGGACCTTCTCGAAGGCCTACGGTCTTGCGGCGCTGCGGATCGGCTGGATGTACGGCCCGGCCGCGATCCTCGATGCGCTCAACCGTGTTCGCGGACCGTTCAACCTGAATGCGCCGGCGATTGCCGCAGGTGCTGCGGCCATCCGCGATCGGGCGTTCGTCGAGAAGGCCGTCGAGCACAACACGCTCTGGCTCGACAAGCTGACCCATGCGTTCGAGACGCTCGGGCTCAAGGTCACGCCGTCGGTCACCAATTTCGTGCTGATCCACTTCCCTGATCTGGACGGCAAGCGTGCGCCGGATGCCGATGCGTTCCTCACCAGCCGTGGCTATATCCTGCGGGTCGTCAAGGGCTATGGCCTGCCGAACGCGCTGCGCATGACGATCGGCTCGGAAGAGGCCAATCGCGGCGTTATCGAAACGCTCGGCGAATTTCTGGCACGCTGACAGCAACGGGACCGACATCATGACCCATCCGCAGTTCGATCGGATCGCTCTGATCGGCATCGGCCTGATCGGCTCATCTATTGCGCGCGACGTGAAGGAGCTCGGGCTCGCCAATCACGTCGTCATCTCGACACGCAGCGCCGACACGCTGAAGCGAGCCGAAGAGCTGGAGCTTGGCACCGAATATACCGCGTCTGCAGCCGACGCGGTGAAGGATGCCGATCTCGTCATCGTCTCCGTTCCCGTTGGTGCGTCGGAAACGGTCGCAAAGCAGATTGCGGGCAGCCTCAAGCCAGGTGCGATCGTCACCGATGTGGGTTCAACCAAGGCGTCTGTCATCGCGCAGATGGCGCCGCATATGCCTGAAGGCGTGCATTTCATTCCCGGTCACCCGCTGGCCGGGACCGAGAAGTCCGGTCCGGATGCGGGCTTTCCGGGTCTGTTTCGCGATCGTTGGTGCATCTTCACGCCGCTGCCGGAAACGGATCAGGCGGCGCTCGAGCAGTTGAAGGCCTTCTGGGTGGCGCTCGGTTCGCGCATCGACGAGATGGATCCCGAACACCACGACAAGGTGCTCGCGATCGTTTCCCACCTGCCGCATATCATCGCCTATAATATCGTCGGCACGGCGGATGATCTGGAAACGGTCACCGAATCGGAAGTCATCAAGTATTCCGCCTCCGGTTTCCGCGATTTCACGCGTCTTGCGGCCTCCGATCCCACCATGTGGCGGGACGTCTGCCTGCACAACAAGGATGCGATCCTGGAAATGCTGGCCCGGTTTTCGGAAGATCTTGCCTACCTGCAGCGGGCAATCCGCTGGGGCGAGGGCGACAAGCTGTTCGAACTGTTCAGCCGCACCCGCACCATCCGCCGCTCCATCGTTCAGGCCGGCCAGGATGTGGACGCGCCGGACTTTGGCCGGCACGCACTGGATGTGAAGAAATAAGCAGGCCGATTGTCTCAGATCCGCGGAATTTCGCCGATCTCGATCAGCCCGCCGGCCAGAACCTTGCCGCGCCGGATGGTGATGTCGAGTGAGGCATTTTCACCACCGCCAAGCGCTGCCAGCATGTTTGCCGCGGTCTTGATGGTCGATGCGAGATCCGGAAACACTTCGCCGAGGCTCTGCTGCCACGCGTCGATCTTTTCCACGCGCAGTTTGAGCTTGCCTGACATGCGCCCTTCGTCATCGAAGGAGAAGGGGCCGGAGATAGTGGCAACCCGTCCCTCGCCAAGATCGGCCTTCAGGGAACGAAGCTCGCCCTTGGTATTGTAGAGTGCCGTGCCGTTCGGATCGCTGCCGTCGATCATGCCGGCGCGACCGGCAAGCGTCACGTCCACGAGAGCGTTGAGCTTGGGCAGAAGCTCTGCCACGCCCTCGGCTGTCGTCGAGGTGCCGTCGAGCGAGATCGCGGCATCGAGATCGTCGCCGTTCTGGCGCAGATGGATTTCCGTCCGGTCGGTGGTGATGTCGAAGGGCTGGGTGTTCGTCGCGGAAACGACGCTTGCGCGCGAGCCCTCGATGACCATCGACGCCCGCTCGACGCCTTTCAGCTTGGCAGCGATACTGGATTGCAGCGATTTCCAGGTGGTGGATACGGAGAAGCCATGGCTGGTGCGGACTTCAGAGGGTGCGTCGAGTTCCCAGACGATGTGACCAGGCGCATAGACCTGGGCTGCCGAGCGCAAAGCGCCGAACGTGCCCGAGATGCCGTTTTCACGGTCATCCACCGTCACCTTGGAGCAGAACAGGCCTATACGGAAAGGATAGCCGCGATATTCGGCGTCGGTGCATTCGGCGACGATGCCGCGCTTCTGCTGGCTGCCCAGGAGCGCCAGCGTGTTTTGCTTCAGGACCGATGCGGCATAGAACCAGCCGGCCGTATAAAGGGCTATCGCCAGAATGACGGCACTCGCCAGGATCCATAGTTTTCTGCTGACGCCGCTTCGGCTTGACGCTGCCATGTTGTTCTCCCAATGGTCTTTTCGCAAATCTCGATGACGGCATGGCGTGCGATATGGACGAATTTTGGGTGTTTGGCTACGGATCGCTGATGTGGAACCCGGGCTTTCCGTTCGAAGAGAAGGCGCAGGCCCGCGTTTACGGCTTTCGCCGGTCGCTGTGCATCTGGTCGACAGTGCACCGTGGAACGCCGGATCGTCCGGGTCTGGTCATGGGGCTCGATCGTGGCGGATCGTGCAGGGGCGCGGCCTTCCGGGTAGCTGGCGGCGAATGGGACGATGCGATCGAGTATCTGCGTCGTCGCGAACTTGTCACCAATGTCTATCTCGAAAAGATCGTGCCGATCACGCTGTTGGACGGACGGCAGGTCAAGGCGGTTACCTATGTGGTCGATCGCTCACATCGGCAATATGCCGGTGCGATAGGTGTCGAGAAAGCCTCCGAGATCGTGCGCCACGCGGCCGGCCAGTCGGGGCCCAACGATGCCTATGTGTTCAACACCGTCGAGCATCTCGCCCAGAACGGCATTCGCGATCTTTGGCTGGAAGGCGTCGCCGCAGCCCTTGCCGCGTGAGGCGATCCGTTCAAACCGGCGTCGGCTCTGTCTTCTGTTCGGCCTTCAGTTCCGCCAGTCGTTTTACAGCAGTCGGAGGCAGCGGCACATGCGGGTTTGCCGCAACGGTCTCGACCAGCAGCTGATCGCTTGCCGTTTCCAGCGTTTCGATCAGGTGCTTGTAGAAGGCATCCGGCTGCATTCCCGGCTGGATGGGCGGAAGGATGCGGACCTTGAAATGACCGGGGTATTTCACCAGCTTGCGGCGTCCCCAGAACAGGCCCCAATGGGCGACGACCGGGACGACCGGAACCTTCGCATCGCGATAGATGCGGGCGATGCCGTAGCGATAGTCCGGCTCGGCGCCAGGCGAGCGACGGGTTCCCTCGGGGTAGATGATCAGCTGGCGGCCGCTCGCCATCTCTTCCTTGGTGCGCTTCATCACCTCGACCATGACCTTGCCGCGGGCACCGCGGTTGACCGGGATCATCCGCTGCCTGGCCAGATACCATCCGAACAGCGGGATCCACAGAAGCTCGCGCTTCAGGATATAGACCGGGTCGGGATAGTGGGGCATCAGCGCAAAGGTGTCCCACACAGACTGGTGCTTGGGCGTAAAGATGCAGCCGCCTTCCGGAATATTCTCGAGCCCCTCGATTTCGAAGGTCGCGCCGACAATCTTGCCCATCAACCAGTTGCTGGATGAAGCCCAGCCCTTGGGGACGCTGAAGGCGGCCTTTCGCGAAGCCAGGAAGTAGTAGGGAGCAAACACGATCATCCGCAGGATCATGTTGGCGTAGAAGGCGGTATTGAACACGACGGAGCGGATGAGAAGCATGGAGCGGGCTTTCTTGCAGACTGCCCGTTGCCTACACGAGAACTCGAGCGGACAAAAGCGCGAGATCGACGGCCTGCTCAGATCAGGGAGATTTTTTCGGCACCGACCCGGTCGGATCGCCGTCGGTTCGAAGCCCGCTGCCCTTCTGCATGCCCACCCAGTCGCGAATGGTTGCCAGCACCACCTTGACGTATTCCGACAGCATCGTGCGCAGAGTATCCGGCTCGGCGAACCAGGCGCGGCGGGCGAGATCTGCATTGATGACCGGATAGGGAATGAATTCCGTCGCGGGATCGGCGCGGCGCAGTTCGTGCAGACTGCGCAGCATGTGGTAGTTGTTGGTCACGACGAGCACGGATTTGTAGTCGTTGTCGTGGATCCAGCGGGAGATCTCGTTGGCATTGCCGATCGTATCGATCGCATCATAGCCGATATCGACGCAGCACTTGAAAAGGTCGGGCGAGGCCTGCGTGACCTTGCGGATCTGGGTCGGCGTGGTGGATGGATGCGCGCCGGAAATCAGAAGCCGCCTGCCGGCCCCGTCGCGCAGCAGACCGAGCGCCTGTTCTATGCGCAGATATCCACCTGTCAGAACAACGATTGCATCGGCCTTGACGCCATCGGGCGCTCGCAACGATGTGACCGCGTCCGCGAACCAGAGGAAACCGCCGACGACGATCGCAACGCAGATGAACGCCACCATGACGATCCGTCTTGCTATTCGTCTAAACGTGCTCCGGCGCGAGAGCAAAGCCCTTCGTCTCCGGTCCGAAGTCCGGTCGTCCGTCACATCGGGAGGGGTCTGGCCGAGTGTCATGATTTCGTTGATAGACCTAGATTTCGTTGTCGCCTAGCCCCACAACGGGTTCACTTCAAAAAACACGTGCGGGTTATGATTTCGGCGCGCCATCCGCCCGTGCCGGATCGGAGCGGATCAGGTCGATCTCGTCGATGGTTTTCATCACCGTCAGGCGGGCGGTCAGCGTCGTCAGAAGGGCGATCACCAGGATCGTCGCGAAGATCCCGAGATAGCCGCCGAATCCGATCGTGAAGGATCCGAACAAGGCGGTCGCCTGCTCGCTCTGTGGCGTCGCGCGCGAATTCGACTGCCACAGATTGGCGGCCGCAAACAGCAGTGCCGCCAGCGCGCCGCCGGCTGCCGATCCCTTGATGCTGATCTTCAGGAAATGCTTCTGGAATTCGCGGGCGACGAAACCGCTTTCGGCGCCGACGAAATGCAGGACTTCGATGATATGCCGGTTGCCGGACAGGGCGCCGCGGGTGGCAAACACGACGGTCAGGATCATCGCGGTAAAGACGAGGATCAGCACACCCATGCCGATCAGCACCGTGGTGCGCGCCATCGAGACCAGCCGGTCCACCCAGGTACGGTGGTCATCGAGAAAGGCTTGCGGCACCTCGGTCTTCAGGAGGTCGCGCATGGCTGCGAAATCGGGCGGGTTCTGCTCGTCGATCGTGATGATCACCAGCCGCGGCACGGGCAGGTCGGCAAGGTCGAGGCCGGTGCCGAGCCAAGGTTCCAGCAGCCGCGCGGTGGCGCTGTCATCCATGATCGTGCCGTCCCGGGTGCCGACAAAGGTCAGTGCGACATCGCGCGCCTTCTTCAGCGCCGCATCCATGTCGAGGCCATCGTCCGGCTTGATCTGGATGGTGATTTCGCGGGCGATCTCGCTCTGCCAGCCGGCCGCGGTGGCGCGCACCATGCTGACCCCGCCGAGCGTCAGGCATGCGAGGAAGGCCATGATGGCGATCACCACCATCAGCGCATTGCCCTGGATATTGGAGGGAGGCAGGATCGGGGCCGTCGGGCGCACGCGCATCGAGGCGCGGCGCGGACCCTGGTCGTTCGCTGTCTCGGCGCCTTTCTCCTGCCAAGCGTTTGCCGGTGCCGGGGCTTTCTCCGTCTTAGCCGGTTTGGTCTTCTTGGGAGGGCGCGGCTCATTCATAGATATCAAGCCGCCCTTCGGTGAGGATCATCCGCCGTGCATCGACCTGATCCATCAGCGCCAGATCGTGCGTCGCGATGACGACGGCGGTGCCGAGCCGGTTGAGCTCGAGGAACAGGCTGAGCAGCCGGCGGGCCATGGGCGGGTCGACATTGCCGGTGGGTTCGTCGGCGAGCAGGATTTCCGGACGGTCCATCAGCGCACGGGCAATCGCCGCACGCTGCTTTTCGCCGCCTGAAAGCACCGCGGGCAGCACATTGATGCGCTCGCCGAGGCCGACCCATTTGAGGAGCTCGATCACATCATTGCGATAGGAAGCCTCGTCCTTGCCGCGCACACGGAGCGGCAGGGCGACGTTCTCGTAGGTGGTCAGATGGTCGAGCAGGCGAAAGTCCTGGTAGACGATGCCGATCCGCCGGCGCAGCATCGGCAGCTCGCTGCGAGGGATCTGCGACAGCTCACGGCCGAACATGCGGATGATGCCGCGGGTGGGGTAGAGCGAGGTGAAAAGCAGGCGCAGAAGCGTCGTCTTGCCGGCACCGGACGGGCCGGTCAGGAACTGAAATGACCGTTTCGGGATGTCGAACGTCATGTCCCGGAGAATCTCCGGGCCCATGCCGTATCGCAACCCAACATTTTCGAAATGAATCAACGGAAGACCAAATCCCTGAACCCTTCAGATTCGCACCTGACCATCTCTTAACGATGAAGGTAAACGAAAGGTAAAACGCCGGTCAAAAAGGGCTTATTTCGGGCGCTGTTTGCAAACGGTTAACCAATCGAATTTACGACTAGGGGGGATTCGTTTCAATGGCCGCCTCTTTCGATATCGGGGGACAAGCGGCGCCGAAGAGGTCCGATGAACACGTTCAGCAGCCGCGCCGGCAAGACGATTGTCCGCATGGACATCCTGCCGCCCGAAATCACAACAGGCCCCAAAGGCCGGGTGAAGGCGCGTGGTCCCGTGGTGGATGCGCAGTTCGTGCCCGTGACTGATGGCGGGTGGCAGCGGTCCAGACCGCGTTCGCACAACGACAATTCAGACAACAGGACCAAGAACCGGGCGACCGGTAAGCCTGCAGAGAGGGTGAGGTCCGGTGCTCCGGCCCCGGTGCCGAATGGCTTCGTCGGCAAGGTCGAGCGCGTGCTGAATACGCTTTCGGCCGATCTGTTCTGCGCTCTTGTGGCTGCCGCTTTCGTGCTGGTCTTTGCGAGTGCCGGTGGCTTCTCGTTCCTGTTCAACGACAGCGGAGAAGCCCAAGCCGAGCCATCGCTCGATATTACTCACATCACCATGACGCCACGCGATGCGGATGGCATGCGGGTTCTACTGATCAACGGAATCGTCGAGAACCGGACCAGTGACGCAAAGACCATGCCCGCGATCCGGGCCGAATTCATGGCCGGCGACACGCTGGTCGCCTCGACGTTGATTGCCCCGCCGGCTTCCGCCATTGCTGCCGGCCACAGCCGCGGGTTTTCTGCGCGGGTGCCGCATCCCGGCGGAAAACTCCCGGATTTGCGCCTGACCTTTGCGGAACGGGATGCGTCCCGCCTCTGATTGTGCTATCGCGGCGCTTCCGATCTATCAGGAGTATCCGTATGCCCGTCGTCCGCGGCAAAAACATCGAGCCGCTTTTCACTGCCGAACAGATCGCCGTGCGCAATCACCAAATCGCAGCGCAGATCGCGACCGGTCCCACGAAGGATCTGCTCGTCATCGCCGTCCTCAAGGGCTCGTTCATTTTCGCAGCGGATCTTCTGCGCGCGCTGCATGAGACGGGCCTTGCACCGGAAGTGGAGTTCATCACACTTTCGAGCTACGGCACCGGCACGGTCTCGCAGGGCGTTCGCATCGTCAAGGATATCGACAGCGACGTGAAGGACCGCGATGTTCTTCTGATCGACGACATCCTGGAATCCGGCCGCACGCTGAAATTCGCCAAGGAACTGCTCTATGAGCGCGGCGCCCGCCATGTTTCGCTGGCCGTTCTTCTCGACAAGAAGGTGAAGCGCAAGGAAGAGCTTGAGGCGGATTACGTCGGCTTCGAATGCCCCGACTACTTCGTCGTCGGCTACGGCATGGACGTCGCCTACGCGTTCCGCGAACTGCCTTTCGTCGGCGTCGTGACTGGCGACGCGTGAGTTGATTTTGGTTCGGAAGGGGGCAGAAATCTGCCGCCATCCGGTCGCAAGGTGTTAACCATGGCGCGGTTTGAGCCTCGCCTGTTTACTCCTCGACAACCAAACTCTGGTGAATTGCTCCCGGATTGATACACAAAACGGGAGCGATGATCGCTATGGCCAAGATCCTTATTACCGAGGATGAACACACGTTGCGCATGTTTGTTGCGCGCGCTCTCCGGATGGATGGCCATGAGACGCATGAGGCCGGCGATGGCGCCGAAGGCCTCGAAAAGCTCGAGCAGGGCGCGTTCGATCTTCTGCTTTCCGACATACGCATGCCTGTCATGGATGGCATTGCGCTGGCGCACGAAGCCGCCGCCCAGTATCCCGACATGAAGATCCTGCTGATGACCGGCTATGCCGAACAGCGCGAACGCGCCGATGACCTGTCGTCGAAGATCGTCGATGTGGTGCAGAAGCCTTTCGCATTGCCAGAAATCCGCAAGGCTGTCGCCATGGCGCTTGCCGTGCAGACTTCCTGCGCGGCCTGATCTCTCGCAGGTGGATTTAGCGGATCTCGAGCAGCCGCTCGAGATACTGCCGCTCGGCATCGCCTGATAGGGCGTTGCCCAGCTTCTCGCGGATCGCATCGAGGATCTCGCGGGCGCGCTGCACGTCGATTTCATCCGGCACCTTCACCTGATCGCCGAAGTCCGGGCCTGACGTTGCGCGGGGGCGACCTAGGGGATCGCGACCGTTCTGGCCGCCCTGGTTGGCCATGCCCTGTCCCTGGCCGTCCTGCTGGCCTTCGCCTTGGCCCTGGCCCTGCTGCATCGCCTGCATCATCTGCTGCATCATGCTCTGGGCGCCTTGGCGAAGCGCGTTGAGTGCGTTGCCCTGGCCTTCGACGGCCTGTTCGCCCTGGCCGTCACCGAGCGCCTTGCCGGCGCTGCCCATTTCACTCTGGGCTTCCCCGAAGCCTTGGCCTGGATCCATGCCCATGCCCTTCAGCGCCTGCTGTAGCTCGCCGAGCTGTTTTCCGAGGCCTTCCTGCTGGGCACGCAGGTTCTTCAGCGCCTCACGCAGCTGCTCGGCTGTCATCTGGTCGGTATTCTGTTCGCCGCCCTGGCCGTTCTGACCCTGACCTTGCTGGCCCTGCTGCCCGCGCTGTGCCTGCTGGCCTTGCTGACCCGGTTGGCCCTGCTGACCCTGTTGGCCGTTCTGGCCCTGCTGCTGCTCGCCCTGTTCACCGCTCTGCGGATCGGGGTCGCCGCGCTGCATGCGATCACGCAATGCCTGGTCCAGCTTGAATGTCTGGTCCATCAGCCGCTGCTGTTCCTGCATGATCTGGCCGAGCTTGTCGATCTGCTGGCGCATCTGGCTGTTCTGCTGCTGTTGCTGACCCTGCTGGCCCCGCTGCGGGCGTCCGGCCTGCAGGTTGTTCATCATCCGCTGCATCTGCGACAGCATCTCCTTGGCCGCGTCACGATTGCCGGATCGAGCGAGGTTTTCGATCTGGTCCATCATGTTCTGCAGGTCGCGCTGGCGAATGACATTCTGCGCCTGCATGTTCTGCTGGCCCGGCGGTGCGTTTTGCATGCGCTGCACGAGCTCGTTCATAAACTGCTGCATCGCCTCGCGCAGTTCCTTCATGAGGGCAGCGATTTCCTGATCCCCGGCACCTTTCTCGAGCGCGTCCGACAGATTGCGCTGGGCATCGCGCAAACGGCGTTCGGCGGCGGAAAGATCGCCGTCCTCGATGCCGAGCGCGATTTCCCAGAGGTAGTCGGCGGCGTCCTTCAGCTGTTCCTCGTTGCGGGCAATCTTCATGCGCTCGCGGGCCGAGCGGATTGCCAGGAAGTGGCCAAGGTTCGGAATGGTCTCGTCGGGACGGATCGCCAGCGCGTCGTTGAGCTCGATCGCGCGCGGCACCTGGCGCGTGTCGAGCGCGAAAACCTGGCGCTGTTCGGCAACGGCTGCCGCCAGCGGTTCCGAGAAGCCGCGGCCCGGCATTACCATTTCATGGGCGGGGCTGCGGCCGGTCTGGCCTGCGCCGTCCTTGGCAATCAACGTAATCCTGACCCGCTTTCCGGACAGCGGATGCTCGACCAGGCTACGGCTGGTCAGTGCCTTCACCTCTTGGCCGCGGTTCTGGCGCGGCAGGTCGAGGCGGTATTCTGGCGCCGGGTAAAGCGGCGTGGCCGCCGGGTCGACAGGGCCGACAGGCTCGATCAGCGCATGGGCTTCCCGAATGCCGTAATCATCCTTGCCGCGGAAACCGATTTCCAGCGCGCCATTGACGGACCGCTTCGGCTGGCCGTCGAAGGCGATCTCCGGCGGCCGGTCGGGAATGACGTCGAAGGTCCATGTCTGGCCATTGACGGTGAGTTCGCCGCTTTCGTCCACGTTGAAGGCGTAGCTGCGCGGCGGCACAGTCTGTGCGGTCTGCGGCTGTTTGACGGGTGGCTGCGGCTTGGCCTGCTGGCCCTCGGGCAATGGCGTGCCTGGTGCCTTACCTTGTGCCTGCTTGCTTGCGTCTTCAGCCGCCTTGCGCGCTTCCTCGGTGATCAGCGTCAGCGGCTCTCCGCCGGATTTCGGCGTGAAGACGACCGCTTCCTCGCCCTCGCCACCGGTTACGCGCACGGTCAGGCCGGAATTCTGCGGCACAGATGCCGTGTTGCCGGCCGTATCGCCCGCAGTTGCGGGCGCCGTGTCGCGGCCGGTCAGGAATATCGGGGCGCGCCCGGTGTAGGATGGCGGCGTCAGCCAGGCGTCGATGCGCAGGTCAGGGTTGGTGCTTGCAGCCAGTGGTGCCGGACGGAAGGCGTCCGCAGGCGACCCGCCGCCGTTCGAGAAGGAATAGCCGAGCGCCACGGCAAACACGAGCGCCGGCACGGCGCGCAGCGCGAAACGGTCATGGCTTGCAATATCGGGGCGCGGCATGCCCGTATCGAGCGCTGCGATCCGCTCGGCCATGCGGATCTGGTGTTCTTTCCAGAGCGCGCGGGCAAACGGTGTCTCGAACGCCGGCTGGTCTTCCTGCACGGCGACGGGCTGGTGCGGCAGGCCGTTGCGATCTTCCAGCAACCGATCCGCATCGGCGGCGTCTGGCCAACGAAGTCTCGCCAAAGGAAGGAGAGAGGTCAGGAACGCGAAGGTGAAGAAGCCGAGCAGGATCCAGCGCAGCAGATCAGGCGTGACGCGGAAAAGACCGAACCAGGAGACGGAGAAAAACAGGGCGACGACCGCGAGGGGGGCCAGAAGCTTCGGCAGAAGGCGTTCGGAGAAAAGCACGAAACGGGCAAACGACCGTTTCAGCGCAACGCGTCTTGCGAGCGCCGGATGTGTTTCGAATGCACCTTTGCGGATCAAGCTCATGCGGTCCGTCTCCGATCGTGGCGGCCCAAATCAAGCTATCAACATAACAATGTTTGTGGCGAAGACGAGGGCGGCGACATGCCGGCCCCGATATTTCCAGGCGGTTTGCCGCAAAAGTGAACGTTTCTGCGCGGGTCTAACCAAGCCAGGCAGGCATGGAATCCAGTCCGATCAGGTCATCATAGGAGCCGCGCGGGCGGATTACATGGAACTCCGAGCCCTTCACCAGCACTTCCGGCACCAGCAGGCGGGAATTGTAGGTACCGGCCTGCACGGCGCCATAGGCACCGGCAGAACCGACGGCGATCAGGTCGCCGGGCTTCGGTTCCGCCATCTCGCGGTCGAGCGCCAGATAGTCTCCGGTCTCGCAGACGGGGCCGACCACGTCGCCCTTGATCCGCGGCGCATCCGCCGCCGGCACCACGACCGGGCGGATCGAGTGATAGGCTTCATAGAGCGTCGGGCGGATCAGGTCGTTCATCGCGCCGTCGACGATCACGAAAGTCTTTTCGCCGCCATCCTTCACATAGATGACTTCGGTCACGAGAATACCGGCATTGCCGACGATCAGGCGGCCGGGCTCGGTGACGATCTTGCAGTCGAGCGTGCGCAGCTGCCGCTTGATCGTTTCCGCATAGGCGTCCGGCAGCGGCGGCGGGGTGTTGTCGTCCTTGTAGGGAATGCCGAGACCGCCGCCGACATCGACGTGGCTGATCGTGTGGCCGTCGCCGCGGAGAACATCGACGAGTTCGCGCAGAAGTCGGTAGGCATCCTCGAACGGCTGGAGCTCGGTGATCTGGCTGCCGATATGCATGTCGATGCCGGTCACTTCGATGCCGGCAAGCGTTGCCGCATGGGCATAGACGTCACGGGCCCGGTCATAGGCGATGCCGAACTTGTTTTCCTTCTTCCCCGTCGAAATCTTGGCATGGGTGCCCGCATCCACATCCGGATTGATGCGGAAGGAGACATGCGCGCGTTTGCCGACTTTGAGGGCGCGCAGGTTCAGCACTTCCAGTTCCGGCTCGGATTCGACGTTGAAGCAGTAGATGCCGGCCTCGAGCGCCAGATCCATTTCCGCCACGGTCTTGCCGACGCCCGAAAACATGATGCGGGAGGCGGGGATGCCGGCCGCCAGCGCACGCCGCAATTCGCCGCCGGAGACCACGTCGACGCCGGCGCCGAGCTTTGCCAGCGTCTTCAGCACGGCCTGGTTGGAGTTCGCCTTCATGGCGTAGCAGACCATCGTGTCCACATCGGAAAACGCCTGCGCGAACACCTTGTAATGGCGCTCCAGCGTGGCGGTCGAATAGACGTAGAATGGCGTGCCGACGGCTTTTGCGATTTCCGGGATGGCGACGTTTTCGGCGTGAAGGACGCCGTCGATGTAGTGGAAATGATTCACGTCAAAACTCGGAAAACTGAAGGGGTCTGGGAACTACAGAAGCGGGTCGAGGACGAATGGTCGCTCGGCAACCGGGTCCTTGTTGGCCTCACCAGGTTTGTTGTTCTTGCGGATGTTCTGCTGTTCGACGGGCGTGCTGGGGCGGTCGAGGTCGCCCTTGCGGCCGCAACCGGCGACAACGAGGCTGACGACGCCCAGGATCAGGCTGACATGGGCGATTTTCACCAGGGATTTCGACATTCTCTTCCTTCTCCGGCACGGGCACGCAGACTTCATAGCGAAGTTCCGCGCGCTTGTGCAGTATCCTTGCCGCTTCATTCGTCGCGCAGGCGTCAGTTTCTCTCGCGCCACCAGGCGATCTGCTTGCGCACCTCGGAGGGAGCCGTACCGCCGAAACTGACGCGGCTGGCAACCGATGCATCCACCGAGAGAACGTCGAAGACCTTGTCGGTGATGGCAGGGTTGATCGCCTGCAGTTCTTCAAGGGAGAGCTCGGAAAGGTCGCAGCCCTTTTTCTCCGCCAGCGCCACGGCATGGCCGGTGGCATGGTGGGCTTCGCGGAAGGGCAGGCCGACTTCGCGGACCAGCCAGTCGGCAAGGTCGGTCGCGGTCGAGAAGCCGGCGCCGGCAGCGGCGCGCATCTTGTCGGCGCGGATGGTCATGTCGCGCATCATGCCGGTCATGGCGGCAATCGCCAGTTCCAGGTTCTCGGCGCAGTCGAACACCTGCTCCTTGTCTTCCTGCATGTCCTTGGAATAGGCGAGCGGCAGACCCTTCATGACGGTCAGCAGCGCGACCAGCGAACCGTTGATGCGGCCGGTCTTGGCGCGCACCAGTTCGGCGGCATCCGGGTTCTTCTTCTGCGGCATGATCGAGGAGCCGGTCGAAAACGCGTCGGACAGGCGCACGAAGCCGAATTGCGGCGTCGACCAGATGACGATTTCTTCGGCAAGACGCGACAGATGCACGGCGCAGATGGCAGCAACCGACAGGAATTCCAGCGCGAAATCGCGGTCGGAAACGGTGTCGATCGAGTTGCGGGTCGGTTCGCGGAAGCCGAGGGCCTTTGCCGTCATGTGGCGGTCGATCGGGTAGGGCGTGCCGGCAAGCGCCGCAGCACCGATCGGGCTTTCGTCCAGATGGTCGATCGCGTGGCGAACGCGGGCGCGGTCACGGCCGAACATTTCGACATAGGCCATGCAGTGATGGCCGAAAGTGACCGGCTGTGCCGTCTGCAGATGGGTAAAGCCGGGCATGACCGTATCTGCATGCTCTTCGGCGCGGTCAAGAAACGCGGCGATCAGGCCCGTCAGCATCTTCTCGGTCTTGACGAGCTCTTCCTTGACCCAGAGGCGGAAATCGAGCGCGACCTGGTCATTGCGGGAGCGGGCGGTGTGGAGGCGACCGGCGGCGGGACCGATCAGGTCTGCCAGCCGCGCCTCGATGTTCATGTGAATGTCCTCGAGCTTGCGCGAGAACTGGAACTGTCCGCTTTCGATCTCTGACATGATCGTGTTCAGGCCGGAAACGATCTTGTCTTTATCTTCGTGCGAAATAATGCCTTGTTCCGCCAGCATCGTCGCATGGGCGATCGAACCGCGGATATCCTGGGCGAACAGCTTCTTGTCGAAACCGATCGAGGCATTTATCTCCTCCATGATCGCATCCGGCCCGGAAGCGAAGCGCCCGCCCCACATCTGGTTGGAAGATGTCGCGTCCTTCGTGTCGGCCATGAATTCAGTCCTGGAGTAGTTGATGACGTCCAAAAGACCGCTTGGCCTTCCGTCTGTCCGATTGATCCTGATTGCCGCCGTCCTCGGGATCGTCGCCGGCACTGTCGCCGTATACGTGACGAACATGGGGTCTGGCAATGGTTCGGGTGGGGGTTTGGATGGGGCGGCAGAGGCCTCACTCTCCCCGTCGGCCGGCCAATGCGAGGGCTCGGCCGAACTCGCAAAGTCCGTCGGTGCCTTCTCCAAGGGCCAGGTTGCCGCCATGGTCGAGGCACAGCCACCGCGCCCGCTCTCCCTGTCCTTCAAGGGACCGGCGGGGCAGGACATGACGACGGCCGATCTCGCCGGCAAAACGGTGCTGCTTAACCTCTGGGCCACCTGGTGCGTGCCCTGCCGCGAAGAGATGCCGGCGCTGAACGGGTTGCAGGCGGCGATGGGTGGCATTGATTTCGAGGTCGTCGCCATCAACATCGATACCGGCAGCGACGAGAAGCCGAAGACCTTTCTTGAAGAGTACAAGATCGACAAGCTCGGCTTCTACCGCGACAGTTCGATGGGCACGTTCAACGCCCTGAAAAAGGAAGGCCTCGCCTTCGGCCTGCCGGCAACGCTGATCCTCGACAAGAAGGGCTGCCTGATCGGCGCCATGAACGGCCCCGCGGCCTGGGACAGCGACGACGCGAAGGCGCTGGTGACGGCCGCCAAGGGCGCTTGAGGGCTGCAAATGAAGGTCTTGCCCTTCACCTCAGTCGACCCCTTCTAGCAGCCAGTCAAACGGGTGCGGAGCGAACCGCCACAAGGCTGATCCTTACCGCGTCGGGACCGGGACTTCGCCGCGATAGTCGTAGAAGCCGCGGCCGGATTTGCGGCCGAGCCAGCCGGCTTCTACGTATTTGACGAGAAGCGGGCAGGGGCGGTATTTGCTGTCTGCGAGGCCGTCATGCAGAACCTGCATGATCGACAGGCAGGTGTCGAGGCCGATGAAATCGGCGAGCTGCAGCGGTCCCATCGGGTGGTTGGCGCCTAGCCTCATGGCCGTATCGATCGCCTCGACCGAGCCGACGCCTTCGTAGAGCGTATAGATCGCCTCGTTGATCATCGGCAGCAGGATGCGGTTGACGATGAAGGCGGGAAAATCCTCGGCAACGGTCGCGGTCTTTTCGAGTGCGACCACGTATTCCTTGGCGGCCCGGAAGGTTGGCTCGTCGGTTGCGATACCGCGCACCAGTTCCACCAGCTTCATCAGCGGCACCGGGTTCATGAAATGTATGCCCATGAAGCGTTCGGGACGGTCGGTCGCGGCGGCAAGCCTGGTGATGGACAGCGACGAGGTGTTGGTGGCGAGAAGCGCTTCGGGTTTGAGAACCGGACAGACCTGCGCATAGATCTTGCGCTTGACGCTTTCGTCTTCGGTCGCAGCTTCGATGACCATGTCCATCGGTGCGAGGTCGTTGACATCGGCGGAGCCGGTGATGCGGGACAGGGCTGAGTTGCGATCCTCGTCGGAAAGCTTGTTGCTGGAAACCTGGCGGGCGAGGTTGCCGTTAATGGTTGCAAGTGCGCCTTCGATCCGGTCCTTGGAGAGATCATAGATATGCACGTGATAGCCGGCGAGCGCCGAAACATGTGCAATTCCGCAGCCCATCTGGCCTGCGCCGATGACGCCGATATTCTTCATGATCTCACTCGCTCCCTGGGTGCGGTTTTCGCCCGCGTCTCGCATTCATCATAACCGTACGGCGTCTCACAGCAAAATGCCGGGTTGCGTGAGACAGCCCGGCATTTTTCTAGTCTGCTAGCGTGTTTTTTGCCAGCATTTTCGCGTCGCCGAACTGCGGTGCGAAAAAGCCGGTCGGCCTCACAGGGCCTTTTCGAGCTGCGGCAGGATCTCGAAGAGATCACCGACGAGACCGTAGTCGGCCACCTGGAAGATCGGGGCCTCCTCGTCCTTGTTGATCGCAACGATGACCTTGGAATCCTTCATGCCGGCCAGATGCTGGATGGCTCCGGAAATGCCGACAGCGATGTAGAGCTGCGGTGCAACCACCTTGCCGGTCTGGCCGACCTGCCAGTCGTTCGGAGCATAGCCTGCGTCGACCGCTGCGCGCGAAGCGCCAACGGCCGCACCCAGCTTGTCGGCGACGGGCAGGATGACTTCCTGGAATTTTTCCGAGGAACCGAGTGCACGGCCACCGGAGATGATGATCTTGGCGGATGCGAGTTCAGGACGGTCCGAGGAGGCGAGTGCATCGGAGACGAAGGACGAAACGTCAGGGTTTGCTGCGGCGGCCACTGTCTCCACGGAAGCGGAACCGCCTTCGTCCGCTGCCGCGAAAGATGCCGTGCGCACGGTGATCACCTTCTTGGCGTCGGTTGCCTGGACGGTCTGGATGGCGTTGCCGGCATAGATCGGGCGACGGAACGTATCTGGCGAAATCACCTCGATGATTTCGGAAACCTGCGCCACATCGAGCAACGCTGCAACGCGCGGCATGACGTTCTTGGCGGACGCTGTCGCCGAGGACATGATGACATCGTAGGAGCCGGCCAGCGACACGATCAGTGCTGCAAGCGGTTCGGCAAGGCTGTTGGCAAGGCTTGCGTCGTCTGCAAGCAGGACCTTCGAGACGCCGGAGAGTTTCGCCGCCGCGTCGGCTGCGGATTGCGCGCCCGAACCGGCGACCAGAACGTGGACCTCGCCACCGATCTGCGAAGCTGCCGTCAGCGCCTTGGCGGTCTGGTCGTTGAGGCTGGCATTGTCGTGTTCTGCCAGAAGAAGAATGGCCATGAGTTTATCTCCCTAAAATCAGATCACGCCGGCGGTCTTCAAGGCGCCGACCAGTTCCTCGACGGACTTTACCTTGATGCCTGCCTTGCGGCCGCCCGGCTCCTCGGTCTTCAGAACCTTGAGGCGAGGGGCGATGTCGACGCCGAAATCCGCTGCCGTCTTCTTGTCGAGCGGCTTCTTCTTCGCCTTCATGATGTTCGGCAAGGACGCGTAGCGCGGCTCGTTCAGGCGCAGGTCGGTGGTGACGACGGCTGGAAGCTTGACCTCGACGGTCTGCAGGCCGCCATCGACTTCGCGGGTAACCACAGCCTTGTCGGCGGAAAGTTCGATCTTCGAGGCAAAGGTTGCCTGGCCGGTTCCGAGCAATGCTGCCAGCATTTGGCCGGTCTGGTTGGAATCGTCGTCGATCGCCTGCTTGCCGACAATGATGAGGCCCGGCTGTTCGGCGTCGACGACGCCCTTCAGGAGCTTCGCAACGGCAAGCGGTTCGACCGTTTCGTCGGTCTCGATCAGGATCGCCCGATCGGCGCCCATTGCAAGCGCGGTGCGCAGCGTTTCTTCGGCCTTTGCCGGACCGATCGATACGACGATCACTTCCTCGGCCTTGCCGGCCTCTTTCAGGCGCAGTGCTTCCTCGACGGAAATCTCGTCGAACGGGTTCATCGACATCTTGACGTTGGCAAGCTCGACACCGGATCCATCCGGCTTGACGCGGATCTTCACGTTGTAGTCGACGACGCGCTTTACAGGCACCAGGATCTTCATGGGGTCCTTCCTTGACTTTTCTCCAGCCGCAGATTGCGACATTTGCGGCTTATCCATTTGTCAGTGGGCGACATGGATACCCATTTTTGCCCTGATGACAACGTGGATTATCCCATCTGGGTTGCGGTTTTCTCATAGGCCTATTCGGCCGGTCGCGTCTCTTGCGATATGCTCTGCTTGTGCAGCACGGCCTTCGGCGTGACGATCTCGCGGTCGAACAGGGGAACGCCCCGGCGCCGCATCACGATGACGAGTGCGGCGCCCGCCAGAATTCCGCCGACATGCGCGCCCCAGGACACTGCACTATCGGCTTCGAGCCAAAGCATCACGAATTGCTGAACGATCCACAGCGTCAGCGGAACGAAAGCGGGCAGCGGCAGCGGAATTCGAAACAGAACAAGCACCCATACCCGAACGCGCGGATGCAAAAGGAAATACGCGGCGACGACACCGGAGATCGCGCCCGATGCGCCGATCAGTGGCCCCTCGGACATCGGGCCGACCAGGCCGTGCACCAGCGCGCCGGCTGCGGCACAAAGCAGGTAGAATATCAGGAAGCGGACATGCCCCAGTGCATCCTCGACATTATCGCCGAACACCCAGAGAAACAGCATGTTCGATGCAAGGTGCCAGAAATCCAGATGCAGGAAGGCGTAGGTGACGAAGGTCGCGTCTTCGGGGACGAGGATGGCAGAGGGGTCTAGCACCGCATAGTCGAAGATGATCGCCGGAATGAAGCCGAGACCCAGCGAGGCGATCTCCGTCGTTTCCGACGGAGCAAGCGTCGTGAATACCCACATGAGCACGTTCGCGGCGATCAGCGAGATCGTCACCCACTGGACACGGATATATTTCAGCGCGACGGCATCATGCAGCGGAATGAACATGCGTCGCTTCCTCTCCTCCCGTCCGTCGCGCCTTGGTCGCGCTTTCGCCTAGCGGTTCTTGCCGGGCACCCACAGAATGTCGGTCCTGCCATTCTCGTTGGCGACGCGCGCCGCGACAAACAGGAAATCCGACAGGCGGTTGATATATTTCAGCGCAGCCGGGCCGATCGCCTCATGCCGCGAAAGCTCGACCATCAGCCGTTCGGCACGCCGCGACACGGTGCGGGCGAGATGCAGATAGGCGGATGCCGGCGAACCACCGGGCAGCACGAAGGATTTCAGCGGTTCGAGATAGGTGTTCAGCGCGTCGATCTCGGTTTCGAGACGTGTCGCCTGCGCTTCGATGATCCGCAGAGGCTCGTATTCGGGCTTTTCGCCGGTGTCTGGAGTTGCTAGATCGGCACCGAGATCGAACAGGTCGTTCTGGATGCGAAACAGCATTTGGTCGACTTCCGCCATCCCGTTCGTATGAAGCCGCGCCATGCCGATCGTCGAGTTGACCTCGTCGACCGTGCCATAGGCCTCGACCCTGATGTCGTGCTTGTCGCGTCGCGGGCCGGATACCAGTGCGGTGGTGCCGTCGTCGCCGGTGCGCGTGTAGATCTTGTTGAGCTTGACCATGAAGACTGTAATTTCCTTAGTTCGGCATTTGCCTAGCTAGGCCGGCCGCCGCCGGTCAGCCAGAGCGTGAACATGATGAGGATGACGGCTACGGCCTGCAGTAGCAGACGCAGTTGCATCAGCTTGTTCGACCGGTTGGCATCGGTGCCCTTCACCATGTTGAACAGGCCCTTGATCAAAACGAGCACGACTAGGCCGATGACGATCACGGTCAGAACGGTGGTAAAGGTGGCCATCAAGATTTTGCTTTCCGCTTGCGGGCGATCAGTCGATCCGTTGCATCAATTTGTAGAAGAGTGCTGCCGGCAGGATGCGTTTCAGAAACGCGCCCTGCTTGGCCGGCTTCGTCACCAGATAATGTGGCTTCGGGTTGTCGGCGGTCAAGGCATGGTTCAGTACCTTATGAACGGCATCTGGCCCGAGCTTGTGGCGGTTGACCGGCCCGCTCCCGTCCAGGCGCTGCAATTGCCGCTTGTACTGTGCGGCATGCGGTGAATTGACGAGGTCGATATGCTCCTTGACCTTGGCGAGCGCGTTGGCCGTAAACTGCGTGTCGATCGGTCCGGGCTCGATCAGGCTCACATGGATGCCGCTTCCGTAAAGCTCCATCCGCATCGTCACGGTCAGACCTTCCAGCGCGAATTTCGAGGCGGTGTAGGCGCCTCGGTAGCGATAGGGAACGATGCCGAGAATGGAGGAGCAGTTGACGATGCGTCCATGACCCTGTCGCCGCATGACAGGGATGATGCGGGTCGTCAGGTCATGCCAGCCGAACAGATTGGTCTCGAACTGGATCCTGAGCACGTCGGTCGAAAGGTCTTCCACAGCACCTGGCTGGCCATAGGCGCCGTTGTTGAAGAGCGCATCAATGCGGCCGCCGGTGCGGGCGAGAACGGTGTCGACCAACGCCGCGATCGTTTCAGGCTTGGTGTAGTCCATCACCAGGGCTTCGATGCCGGCCTCATCC
This sequence comes from Rhizobium sp. CFBP 8752, assembly GCF_014842035.1. Taxonomy (NCBI): domain Bacteria; kingdom Pseudomonadati; phylum Pseudomonadota; class Alphaproteobacteria; order Hyphomicrobiales; family Rhizobiaceae; genus Rhizobium; species Rhizobium sp. CFBP 8752. The sequence continues at coordinate 281,141 of NZ_JACYUZ010000001.1, forward strand.
AGCGCTGCCAGATCGGCCTCTTTGCGCACGGTCGCGAACACCCGCCATCCCTCGGATTTCAGCGCGCGGGCACAATGAGCGCCGATCCCTGAGGAACAGCCTGTCACGATAATCGTTCTTCCGTCTGTCATGCCGATTGCATACCGTTAAGGTCTCTCTGTACAAGTTGCCGCCTACCTTCCATATTTTGTCATAAGCCTCAACTCATCCTCCACCGAAGCCCTCAGGGAGATGCCGCCTTTGGAAGAAAACTCCCCGGTCAGGTGGCCGAGACTGGCGTTCAAGGTGCTCTGGGATGCCTATTGGCATTTCTCGGAGGATGATGGGTGGGCCATGGCGAGCCACGTGGCGCTGTCGGGCCTTCTGGCGCTGTTCCCCTTCCTGATCTTCGGCACGGCACTTGCCGGCTTCCTCGGTGCAGGCGGGTTTTCGCAAACGACAGTACATCTCCTGTTCGATACATGGCCGGCCGATGTTGCCGATCCGATCGCGTCTGAACTGCAGCGGGTGCTGGAGATTCCGCGCGGCGGGTTGCTGACCGTATCGGTGCTGGCGGCTGCATACTTTGCGTCGAACGGCGTCGAGGCGCTGCGCATCTCGCTCAACCGCGCCTACCGGGTCACCGAAACGCGACCCTGGTATGTGACGCGCCTTGCCAGTCTCGGCTATGTCATCCTGGCGGTGGTGATCTTTGCGGTCATCAGCATTCTTCTGCTGGCGGTCCCCGTCGCATCGCGGTTTGCCCAGACCCGTTTCCCCTGGCTGATCAGCGATCTCAACGCCGCTGCCAACTGGGGTCTCGTCGGCACGGCGTTTCTCCTGATGATCGGCCTGCTCGGGTCGCACAAATACCTTCCGGCGGGAGATCGCCGGCTGATCGACATCATGCCGGGCGTGGCGCTGACGGTGCTTCTGTGGACATGCTTTGGGTTCGGTTTCGCGGCCTATCTTTCGACCTTCGCCAATTACGCAGCGACCTATGCGGGTCTGGCGTCGATCATGATCGTGCTGATCTTCCTTTATATGGTGGGCGTGATCTTCATGCTGGGAGCGGAGTTCAATGCGGCGCTGATGAAGTACCGGATCTATTCGGTCTTCTCCCGAGTCCGGAAAGAGCGTCGCCGCCGTGGCGATGCTTCGGCTCTAGCCCTTAAGGCCGAGGAGGCGGCGAATGTCGAGCGGGCTGAGGCCCGCGTCGCGCAGAGCCGCAAGCCCGGTTGATCCCTCGCTTTTCGAGAGCTTCCGGCGGTCCGTGCCAAGAATGAGCCGGTGATGGTGGTAGAGCGGCTGCGGCAGACCGAGCAGATCCTGCAGAAGCCGGTGAACCGAGGTTGCGTGATAGAGATCCATGCCGCGCACCACGTGGGTAATGCCCTGCGCCGCGTCGTCGACGGTGACGGAGAGATGGTAGCTCGAGGGGGCATCGGAGCGCGACAGGACGACATCGCCCCAGGCTGCCGGATCCGCCGGGACTAGCCATTCGGCGCCGTCGCTTATCTCCCGCCATGTCAAAGCGTCCGAAACTCTCGCCAGCGCCTTGTCCATGTCGAGCCGCCAGCTGTGGCGGATGCCGCTTTCGATCCGCGTCTTTCGTTTGGTCTCGCTCAGGTGCCGGTCATGATCGGGATAGAGCGGTGACCCATCCGGGTCGCGCGGCCATGTCGCGCCATCGGCCTCGAAATCTGCGACCCTTGCCTTCACCTCGCCGCGCGTCATGAAGGCCGGATAGACGAGCCCCATCTCCATCAATTCAGCAAGTGCCTGGCGGTAGGTCTCGAAATGCTCGGACTGGCGGCGCGGCGGTTCTTCCCAGGAAAGGCCAAGCCAGTGAAGGTCGCGGTAGATGGCGTCCTCGTAGTTAGGCGTCGAGCGAGCAAGGTCGATATCCTCGATCCGCAGCAGGAAGCGGCCATTTATGTCCCGGGCCATGTCGTGGTTGAGGATGGCCGACAGCGCGTGCCCGAGATGCAGCAGTCCGTTCGGGCTTGGCGCGAAACGCAGGATTGGTCTATCAGGATTGGTGGCGATTTGGGCGGCTGGCATGCCTCCTTGTGCCATGATTTGTGATGCGCAACCATGGAGAAAACCGTGCGGATCATCCGCGATCGATCGGATATCAATGAGGGGCTCGCCGAACTGGTGATCGCCGATCCGCGACTTGCACCCATCATCGAGGTGTCCGGCGAACTGCCACTGCGGCTCATCGAGCCGGGTTTTGCCGGCCTTGCTTCCATCATCGTCTCGCAAGTGGTTTCGCGGGCGAGCGCCGACGCGATCTGGAAGCGCATGGCAGCTGTTGGTGCCACCGAAGCTGAAGCTTTTGCAGCGCTTGATCCCGAGGTGGTGGCGAGCTTCGGTCTATCGCGGGCCAAGGCTGCGACGCTGATGCATCTTGCGACGGCGATTGCGGAGAAGGGCTTCGACCTCGATGCAATCGGAGGCTTGGAGGCGTCCGAGGCGACACGGCAGTTGATCGCACTGCCCGGTATCGGTCCCTGGACGGCAGAGTGCTACATGATGTTTTCCGCGGGCCATGCGGATTTCTTCCCCGCTGGCGACGTGGCGCTGCAGGCAGCGGTTGCCGATGGGCTTGGCATGGAAGCACGCCCGACAGAAAAGCAGCTCGCCGCCATCGCGCTCATCTGGCGTCCGTGGCGCTCGGTCGCGACGAGGCTTTTCTGGTCCTATTACGGGGTGAGGACCAAGCGTGACGTCTCGCCGATTTTGTGAAGTTTGAGTGACGGAGCCGCCTGTATTTAAAGGGCTTCACAATCCTGTAACAACGGTCCTAATATAGAGGTGATAGATGCCGAATCCGTTAGGAGCGTCATTTGACGATTGCAGTCTCCCCGCAGGCCTTACCGGCGCTCGTGTTGAACGCTGACTATCGGCCACTGAGCTATTATCCCTTGTCGTTGTGGTCCTGGCAGGACGCGATCAAGGCGGTTTTCCTCGACCGTGTGAACATCATTGCCGAATATGAGCATTCGGTGTGTTCGCCCAGCTTCTCGATGAAACTGCCAAGCGTCGTCAGCCTGAAGACCTATATCCAGCCGACCCGCAACCCCGCCTTTACCCGCTTCAACGTGTTCCTTCGCGACAAGTTCGAGTGCCAGTATTGCGGCGATCATGACGATCTGACCTTCGATCACGTGATCCCGCGGGCCCATGGCGGCGAAACAACCTGGCAGAATGTCGTGGCGGCGTGTTCGCCCTGCAATTTGCGCAAGGGCAGCAAGCTGCCCAAGCAGGCCGGCATGTTCCCGCACCAGAAGCCTTATGCGCCGACCGTGCAGGACCTGCATAACAACGGCCGGCTGTTTCCGCCCAACTATCTGCACGAAAGCTGGATGGATTATCTTTACTGGGATTCCGAGCTGCAGCCGTAAGAGTTACGGCTTACGCTGCCTTCTTAGCGCCGATGAAGGCGATGGCCGCGAGGATGACGCTGGCGATCACGTTCCAGCCTGCAAAGGAAAGACCGAGCACGCGGAGTGCTGCTTCCGTGCAGGATGGTCCGTGCACCGTGTTGAGGTCGGAGAGAAGGCTGCCGGCATTGGTGGTGACGCCCGCGCCGCCGCCGCAGCTTGCGGGACCTTCCCAGAAAGCCCATTCGACGCCCGCGTGATAAACGCCCATGCCGGCGCCAACCAGCATCATCAGGCCGACAAGGATCAGAAGCGTGCGGCCGATCCAGGCGGGCATGCCGAAGGCGAGGGCGCCCATGGCAAGAATGCCGACCGGGATTGCGTAGTAATAGGGTTCGCGCTGCAGCAGGCACATCGCGCAGGGAATATAGCCGCCGAGATACTGGAAGCCAAGGGCCGTGCCGACGGTTGCCGCCATGCCGAGCGTGACGATGACCGCATGGCCGAGACCCTTGCGGGCATGGGTGGTGGAAGCTGTCAGCGCCATCGGCTTATCCTTGTATTCCCGACGAGATTTCGGGCGAAGCTGTAAATCAGAACCGGTCATCCTGTAAACCGTGTGCCCCTTGTCAGGCAGGCCGTGTGCGGCACATTGCCGTGATGGCCCCATCCGATTTCCCATTTCTTACGAAAAGGTGCCTTCTTACTAAAAGTTACTATGGATGATATTGAAGCGCATCAGCAGCATTGGAGAATGCAAATGGATTTCACGAAAGCAACAATCCTGATCACCGGCGGCAATTCCGGCATCGGCCGCGGTCTCGCCATCGCCCTTTCCGAACGCGGCGCGAAGGTGATCGTTACGGGGCGCAACGAGGCGAGTCTGAATGAAACGCTGAAGGACAATCCGGCGCTGTCCGGATATCAGCTCGATGTGACGGACAAGGACAGTCTCAACGAGTTTGCCGCATCGGTCGTGAGGGATCATCCGGATCTCAACGTCGTCATCCACAATGCCGGCATCATGGAGCGCGAGAACGTGCTCGCTGATGTCTATGACGTCGATGTGGCCGAGCGCACCATCACCACCAACCTTCTCGCGCCGATCTGGCTGACCTCGGCCCTGCTTCCGCATTTGCGTCAGAAGCCCGAAGCGGCGATCGTCACCGTCTCCTCCGGCCTCGCCTTCGTGCCGCGCACCGATTCCATGACCTACAGCGCCACCAAGGCGGCTATTCACTCGTGGACGACAAGCTTGCGGCACGAATTGCGCAGCACCAAGATTGCCGTGGTGGAGCTTGCGCCGCCGCAGGTGGCGACGGAGCTGACACCCGGTCAGTCGAAATTCGCGACGGCCATGCCGCTGGCTGATTTCGTGTCCGAGTCCGTCGGTCTGCTCTGCGCTGATCCAACGCCGTCAGAAGTCATGGTTCAGCGGGTGATGCGGCAGCGCACGGCCGAAGCCACGGGCAATTTCGACCAGGTGTTTGCGATGATCAACCCGAGCTGACGGCGGCAATCTCTGGAGGCGCCGGTATCGTCGGCGCCTTCATTCTTCGTCGTCGAATGCTGTCCTCGCCTTTGCCACCGCATCGTGGTTCTCGACTGCCCAGATCCACACATTGCAAAAGGCTGCCCCCAGTGTGAGGCCGAGCGGCGAAAGGCTGTATTCCACCTTGGGCGGCACGCAGGCATAGGTCTTGCGGATGACCAGACCGTCGCGTTCCATGCGCCGGAGCGTCTGGGTCAGCATTTTCTGGCTGATGCCGGTAACGCGGCGGGCGAGGTCGGAAAACCTTAAAACACCTTCGTCCCACAGCGTATCGAGGATGACCACCGTCCACTTGTCGGCGAAGCCCGAGATCATCTGGCGGACGAGGTCTTCCACCTTGGGATCGACATTGTCAGGATAATCGCGGGCCTTGTAGCTCTCTGCCCGCGCCACGTCGTCGGCCGTGAAGACCGGCTTCTGCTGGATGCTCATGGTGGCGTTTTCCTTGGGCTCGAACCTTGAGTGTGTTTGTATCGAAAAGAGAGTTAGGCAGCAAGACGAGCGCCTTCGATCCATCCACCGTGCGTTGTGGAACTATTGCGCCGGTGGGACATTCGGACTCCCTAGCCGTGCCGGGAGCGTTCCATGTCCGATACTCTTTCAACCTACCGCAGCAAGCGTGATTTCAAGAAGACCAAGGAGCCGAGCGGCGCCGCTGAAGTGCGGCCGTCCAAGCGCGGCCGCTTCGTCATTCAGAAGCACGATGCGACGCGGTTGCATTACGATCTGCGGCTGGAAATGGATGGCGTGTTCAAGTCCTGGGCGGTCACCCGCGGTCCCTCCCTCGATCCTCAGGACAAGCGCCTTGCCGTCGAGGTCGAGGACCATCCGCTCGACTATGGCGACTTCGAAGGCACCATTCCGAAAGGCGAGTATGGCGGCGGTACTGTCATGCTCTGGGATCGGGGATATTGGGAAGTCGACGGCGCGCTTTCACTCGAGAAGGCGCTCGCCAAGGGCGATTTCAAGTTCATTCTGGATGGCGAAAGGCTGCAGGGCGGTTTCGTGCTGGTGCGCATGAAAAAGGACCGCGATGGCGGCAAGCGCACCAACTGGCTGCTGATCAAGCATCACGACGATCACTCGGTCGACAAGGACGGCGATGCCATCCTGAAGGAGACCGAAACCTCGGTCGCTTCCGGTCGCGACATGGCGACCATTGCTGCGGGCAAGGGGCGCAAGCCGAAGCCTTTCATGCTGACCAGCAGCGCGGTCGATGCGGATGCGGTGTGGGACAGCAGCGAAGGACTGGCGGCTGAAGAACGGCGCGGCAAGGCCAAGGACAAGGGCGCAGATAAGGGTAAGAGTGCAGATAAGGCCAAGCCTGCTTCGGTAAAGATGCCGGATTTCATCGCACCGCAGCTCTGCCAGATCCGCGACCGTCCACCATCGGCAGAAGGCTGGCTGCATGAGATCAAGTTCGATGGATATCGGGTTCAGATGCGCGTGCAGGATGGCAAGATCATCTTGAGAACCCGCAAGGGGCTCGACTGGACGGAGCGGTTTTCGCAGATCGCCGAAGATGCTGCGGTCCTGCCAGATACGGTCATCGACGGGGAGATCTGCGCGCTCGATCATGACGGTGCGCCAGATTTCGCCGCGCTGCAGGCAGCACTTTCCGAGGACAAGACAGACGACCTCGTCTATTTCGCCTTCGATCTCCTCTTCCACGAGGGCCAAGACCTGCGCGACATGCCGCTCGATGAGCGCAAATCGAGACTTTCGCAGTTGATTGCCGAGGCGGAAGCGGGCGCCCGGATCCGCTATGTCGACCATTTCGAAACCGGTGGCGATGCGGTTCTGCGTTCCGCCTGCCGTCTCTCGCTCGAAGGCATCGTCTCGAAACAGGCGGACGCGCCGTACCGGTCGGGGCGAAGCGACACCTGGGTCAAGGCCAAGTGCCGGGCCGGCCACGAAGTGGTGATCGGCGGCTATGCGACAACCGAAGGCAAGTTCCGCTCGCTTCTCGCCGGGGTCTATCGCGACAACCATTTCGTCTATGTCGGACGCGTCGGAACCGGTTTTGGTGCGGGCAGGGCTGCGGATCTGATGTCCAAGCTCGAACCACTTTCAGCCGAGAAAAGTCCGTTTACCGGTATCGGAGCGCCGAAGAAGACCAAGGACATGCATTGGGTGAAACCGGAGCTGGTTGCCGAGATCCAGTTCGCGGGCTGGACCAATGATGGTCAGGTGCGCCAGGCGGCATTCAAGGGCCTGCGCGAAGACAAGCCGGCTGATGAAGTTGAGGCGGAAAAGCCGGCTTCACCGGATCAGGAGACGCCGCAGCCAAAGGCGGAAAAGACCGCCAGCGCTGCAAAGACGACGAAGGTGCCGCGCGGCAGGGGCGGCAAGGCGGAAGTGATGGGCGTGATGCTCTCCAATCCCGACAAGCCGCTCTGGCCAAGCGATGCGCAGAACGGCGATACGCCTGTTACCAAGGAGGATCTCGGCCGTTACTACGAATCGGTCGCGGGCTGGATGATAGAGCACATCAAGGGTCGGCCCTGCTCGGTCATCCGCGCGCCAGACGGGATCGGCGGCGAGCAGTTCTTCCAGCGACATGCCATGCAGGGCACGTCGAACCTCCTGGAGCTGGTCAAGGTCCATGGCGACAAGAAGGCCTATCTGCAGGTCGATCGCATCGAGGGACTGGCGGCGCTGGCGCAGGTCGGATCGCTTGAGCTGCACCCGTGGAACTGCCAGCCGAACAAGCCCGAGGTTCCGGGCCGGCTTGTTTTCGACCTCGACCCGGCTCCCGATGTCGCCTTCCCAAGGGTGGTCGAAGCCGCGCGGGAAATCCGCGATCGGCTCGACGAACTGGGGCTGATGAGCTTTTGCAAGACGACAGGCGGCAAGGGCTTGCATGTGGTCGTGCCGCTGAAGACGGGCGGCCGCAAGGAACTGACTTGGGATGAAGCGAAGGATTTTGCGCACCGGGTTTCGAACCTGATGGCGCAGGACGATCCCGACCTCTACCTCACCAAGATGTCGAAGAAGCTGCGTGAAGGCCGCATCTTCATCGACTACCTCCGCAACGACCGCATGGCGACGGCCGTCGCGCCGCTTTCGCCGCGTGCGCGCGAGGGTGCGACGGTGTCCATGCCGCTCACCTGGACCCAGGTCAAAGCCGACCTCGACCCGCAACGCTTCACCATTCATACGGTGCCGGCGCTGATTGCGAAAAGCGAAGCGTGGAAAGACTATTGCGACGCCGAGCGGCCGCTTGCAGAGGCGATCAAGCGATTGAAGAAGGTTGAGGCTCGAGGCTGAGTGGTGAGGACAGTAGGCCGGCGTTCGGCCTACTCACGCAGCTGACAATGCTGTTATTGAACAACTCTACAGTCAATTGGAAAAGTGAGCCTAGTCCCAAACGCCCCTCATCCTCGCCCTTGTGGCGTGGATCCAGTCAGCTCAAGTCCTTGAGCTGACAAGAGCCTTCGACCCGACAGGCGTCGTGTAGCTGGATCCCCGCCACAAGGGTGAGGATGAGGGAAGTGGGGCGTCGCTCTCGTCAAGCAACGCGCGGCTGGGGGACTTTCAAGGCCTGCGCGACCGAGGTATCGCCTGCATCCTGAGCAGTAGCTTCTTCAGTGGTTGTCAGCAGCCTGAGGCCACCGTTCCCCAAAAGCCGTTAGCCTACTTGCTTTTCCGCTTGTCGGCCGCCAGCGAGCGTTTCAGCGCATCCATGATGTCGATGACGTTGCTGGGCTTCTCCGAGTCTTCCTGTTCGGCTTTCTTTGCTGTCGGCCGGCGCTGTTTCTTTTTCGACTTGATGATGTCGAGCAGATTGTCCTGCACCGGATCGGTCACGAATTTCGCGTCCCAGGGGCGGGTCTGCTGTTTGATCAGCTTGCGGATCAGCGGCAGTGTCTCTTTCTCGGGCTCGGCCTTGTCCAGTCCGTCAAAATAGTCCTTGGCTTCGCGCACCTCGTCGCCGAAGCGCAGCGTCCAGAGAACGATGCCCTTGCCGCGGGGCTCGATCATCACGGCCCGTTCGCGCCGGCCGAGCACCAGTCGCGAAATGCCGACCATCTCCTGGCTGTCCATCGCGGCACGGATCACCGAGAATGCCTCTTCGCTGACCTTCTCGTTGGGGGTCAGGTAATACGGTGTATCGAGCCAGATCCAGTCGATGTCGGAACGCGGCGTGAAGGTCGAGATATCGATCGTCTTGGTGCTTTCGAGCGCGACATTGTCGAGCTCCTCGTCTTCTAGCATCACGTAGTCGTCTTCGCCTCGCTGATAGCCTTTGACTTCATCGTCATCGCGCACGGGCTTGCCGGTCACCGAATCCACGTAGTGGCTCTGCACCCGGTTGCCGGTTTCGCGGTTAAGCGTGTGGAAGCGCACCTTCTCGCTTTCCGAGGTCGCCGGTGTCATCTCGACGGAGCAGGTGACGAGCGAAAGCTTCAGATAGCCTTTCCAGTAGGGACGTATCGCCATGGCTGTCGTTTCCCTTAACCGGCCTTGCGGCGCGTGCTTGTCGAGGATGATGGTGCGGATTTGGCAGTCTTGCGTGGCGTCTTGTTGGTGTTGGCGGATTTCGGCTTGGCGGGCGCCTTGGTCTTTGCCTTCGGCTTGTCCGTTGATCCGGACTTGCCGCCCATGCCAGCGCTTTCACGCAGGGCCTGCAGAAGATCGGATGGCTTGGAGGCTGTCGGGGCCTTCCGCTTCGGGATCTTCTTGCCCTCGAGCTTCGCCTTCACCAGTTCGGCCAGCGCTTCTTCATACCGGTCGTCGAACTTGGTCGGGTCGTAGCTACCCTTCTTGGTGCCGATGATATGGGAGGCGAGTTCGAGCATCTCCTTGTCGATCTTGACCTCTGTCACGTCTTCGAAGGCCTTGTCCGTCGAGCGGACCTCGTAATCGAAATTGAGCGTGGTGCCGATCAGCCCGTCGCCGTGGGGACGGATCAGCACGGTGCGCAGCCGCCGGAAAAGCACGGTGCTGGCGATCGCTGCGACGCCCGCCTCCTTCATGCCGTCGCGCAGAAGCGCAAAGGCTTCCTCGCCGAGCTTTTGGGGCGCGAGATAATAGGGCTTGTCGAAATAGATGTCGTCGATTTCCGAGCATGGAATGAACGCGTCGATATCGAGTGTCTTGTCGCTCTCGGGGATAGCGGCGGCGATTTCCTCGGGTTCCAGCACCACGTATTTGCCGCTGCCGGTCTCGTAGCCCTTCACCTGGTCGTCGTGCTCGACGGGGTCACCTGTCTCGCTGTCCACAAACTCGCGGCGCACGCGATTTCCGGTCTTGCGATTGAGGATGTTGAAGCTGATCCGGTCCGACGATGAAACCGCCGTATAGAGCGCGACGGGGCAACTCACCTCGCCGAACTTGATATGACCTTTCCAGTTGGCACGTGGTGCACTCATATCGGCCTGCTCCCTTGCTTGACGGCGGGATCGTCAACGAAGCTGACGTAACGGAGCCAGAGGGCGATAGTTCCTTTTCGCGAGCGGTTGTCATGAAGTTCGATGCGACGCGGCCCTTAACGCTTATCGTTTCCACAGGGCAAAAAATTTTCGTTTGGGCTGGGAACAAAATTCGAAGTCGTGCATTGCGCCTGTTCGAGCCGGGGGTGAAGAGCAGAATGAACGATGACCGCGTGACCGGCGACAGCCGGCCAACCCGATCTCAAACCTATTTCGACGATGTCATCGTCCGCGCCCTTCTGCCTGCGGCGAAAGCGATCCTCTCCCTAATTCTCCTCTGTCCGCTGATGGTTTCCTGCTCCGGCGTGCAGTCGGTGCTTGATCCTGCGGGACGGGAAGCCGCGGGTGTCGCGACACTGTTCTTCGCAATGCTGATCGGCGGCGTCGTGATCTGGGTCGGCGTCGTGGCGGTTCTGTTTTATGCGGCGCGCAAGAAGAACGCCCATTCCGAAGCGGGGGCGGGGCGGTTGATCCTCTGGGGCGGCGCCGTAATGCCCTGCATCATTCTCGGCGCGCTTTTATCCTACGCCATGTGGCTGATGCCCAATGTCCGTCCGTTTTTCTCAGGCGGCGGTGAGGGGCTGCGGCAGATCGATGTCACCGGCGAGCAGTACTGGTGGCGCGTCCGTTATCTCAATCCGGATGGATCGGTCGCCTTCGAGACCGCCAATGAGATCCGCATGCCGGTCGGCGAGCGGGTCGCGTTTCAGCTGACCTCACCCGATGTCATCCATTCGTTCTGGATCCCGGTGCTCGGCGGCAAGATGGACATGATCCCTGGTCGTCGCAACGTGCTGACGCTGGAGGGTGACAAGCCCGGCTCCTATCGCGGTGTCTGCGCCGAATTCTGCGGCACCTCGCATGCGCTGATGGGCTTTACCGTGGAGGTGATGGAAAAGCCGGCCTATGACGCCTGGCTCGCCTCCCGCCGCAGCGCTTCCGGTGGCGGCGATGCCGAGGGACTGGCGCTGTTTCTGAAACACGGCTGTTCCGCCTGCCATGCGATTTCCGGCACCGAGGCGCGCGGCGTCATCGGCCCGGATCTGACTGCATTCGGCGAACGCGGTTCGGTCGGGGCCGGAACGCTTGGCAATTCGACCGCCGATATCGCCCGCTTCCTGCGCGATCCCGCCGGCATCAAGCCCGGCGTGCGGATGCCGCATTACAACATGTTGCCTGAAGCCGAAACCGATCGCATTGCACAGTATCTGAAGGGGCTTCGATGAGCGTTGAACTCGGAAATTTCTCGCCCGAGGAGCGCGCCGCCCAGGAAAAGAGGCTGCGCGATACCTGGGAAACGCCAAAGGGCTGGCGCTACTGGACCTCGGTCAACAACAGCGAGATCGGGCTTTGGTATGGCGTCACGGCATTCGTCTTCATGCTGTTTGCCGGCGTTCTCGGGCTGCTGATCCGGCTGCAGCTGGTCGTTCCCAACAACGATTTCATGTCGGCCGAGCTGTTCAACCAGGTCTTCACCCTGCATGGCACGGTCATGATGTTCCTGTTCGCGGTGCCGATCTTCGAGGCGATCGCGATCTTTCTTCTGCCGTCCATGCTTGGCGCGCGCGAACTGCCGTTTCCGCGGCTATCGGCCTTCGGCTACTGGAGCTTTCTGCTCGGCGGCATCTTCGTCTGCGGCTCTATCTTCTTCAACGCGGCGCCGAATGCCGGCTGGTTCATGTATCCGCCGCTTGCCACCGACAAGGAATATGCAGGCATCGGCGCCGACATCTGGCTGCTTGGCCTCTCCTTCATCGAGGTCGCATCGATTGCCGCGGCTGTCGAGATCATCGTCGGCATCATGAAATGCCGCGCGCCCGGCATGCGCATCAACATGATGCCGATGTTTGCCTGGTATCTCCTGATCGTCGCGGGCATGATCCTGTTTGCCTTCCCGCCGCTGATTGCCGGCGACATCCTGTTCGAGATGGAGCGGATGTTCAACTGGCCGTTCTTCGATCCATCGCGCGGCGGCGATCCCTTGCTCTGGCAGCACCTGTTCTGGATCTTCGGGCATCCGGAAGTCTACATCGTCTTCCTGCCGGCCATCGCGTTGATGGCGATGATCGTGCCGACGTTTTCGCAGCGTCCGATCGTCGGCTATTCCTGGATCGTGCTGGCGGCGGTCGGCACGGGTTTCCTGAGTTTCGGGCTGTGGGTCCACCACATGTTCGCGACCGGCCTGCCGCAGATTTCGCTCGCCTTCTTCTCGGCGGCATCGGAAGCGGTGGCGATCCCGACCGGGGTGCAGATCTTCGTGTTCATCGCCACCATGCTTGCGGGCCGGGTGATCTTTTCCGTGCCGATGCTGTTTGGCGCAGGCGGGCTCATCATCTTCGTAATCGGCGGGCTGACCGGCGTCATGGTGGCGCTCGTTCCGTTCGACTGGCAGGCGCATGACACCTATTTCATCGTGGCGCACCTGCATTACGTGCTGATCGGCGGCATGTTCTTCCCGATCGTCGCCGGCATCTACTATTACTTCCCTTTCGTGACCGGCAAAAAGCTGTCGGATAGCTGGGGCAAGGTGTCGTTCTGGCTGATGTTTACAGGCTTCAACACCGCGTTCTTCCCGATGCATTTTTCCGGGCTGCGGGGCATGCCGCGGCGCGTCTTCACCTACCCGGAAGAATTCGGCTGGGATATTTTCAACCTCGTCTCGACCATCGGCGCCTTCATCTTTGCAGCCGGTGTCGCCACCTTCGTGATCGACATCTTCCGCCCGAAACCCAAGCCGGCAGAGCGCAATCTCAACCCGTGGAATTCCGGCACGCTGGAATGGACCAACGATCCGGATGAGAGCTGGGGCATGCGCTCCGTCCCAATCATCACCAGCCGCTACCCGCTGTGGGATCAGCCCAACCTGCAGGCTGACATCGAGGCCGGCCGGTTCTATCTGCCGGACGCAAAATCCGGCCGGCGTGAGACGCTGGTTACGTCGGTGCTGGATGCAAAGCCGATCCAGTGTCTGCGCGTCGGCGGCGTGTCCTATGTCACCATCATCGCCGCGCTGGCGCTCGGCGGCGTGTTCATCGCGCTCACCTTCCACTGGTGGATCCCCACCATCATCTGCGCCATCATCACCTTTATCGCAATCATCTACTGGCTGTGGACGGGCACGGCACAGATTCCGGAGGCGGCTGAAACCGATGTCGGGCTGGGCCTCAGCCTGCCGGTCTATGTTTCAGGCCCCGCGTCCGTCGGATGGTGGGCGATGTTCATCACTATGGTCGGTGACGGTACCGCCTTTGCCAGCCTGATCTTCGGCTATTTCTTCTACTGGACGGTGCATGACGATTATACCGGCGTCAGTGCCGGGCCCGGCGTGTTCTGGCCGATGGTGGCACTACTGCTTTATCTAGCGGCCTGGGGCCTGACGATGCTGGCCCGGCAGCTGAACGAGAAGGGCCCAACGGGTTGCCGCTTTGCCCTCGTTGCAGCCGCAGCCGTTACCATCGCCGCCTCGCTTGCCGGTCTCGCCGGTCCATATCTTACCGGCATGGACCCGACTTCCAACGTCTATCCGGCCACCGTCTGGGTGATTGCCCTCTGGACCGTCATCCACGGCGTGGTCGGCGTCGTGATGCAGCTCTACTGCCTTGCCCGCAGCCTCACGGGCAACATGACCGGCGAATACGATCAGGATATCCGCAACGTCACGCTCTACTGGCATTTCATGGCGTTTACCGCTGTCGTCACATTTGGCGTGCTCGGTCTCTTTCCGCTGGTGGCATCATGAAGAGCGTTATCCCCCGCGAGGTCGAAACTCTCTGGACCCTGTTTACGGCGCCAGTGGTTTGGGCGCTGCATTTCATCATCTGCTATGCGACGGTCGCGGTTTTCTGCGCCAAGCGTCTGCCGGCGTCGTTCAGCTTCGATACGGTCCGGATCGTGCTTGTCGTCGTGACACTCGCCGCCCTCGCGATGATCGTGCTTTCGGCCTATCTCGCCTGGCGCCAGTGGGGGTTCGGTGCCAAGGACGCGCCGCATGACGAACCGACGCGCTCGTCGCGCACGCTGTTCCAAGGGTTTGCAACGCTGCTTCTGTCGGGCCTGAGCTTCGTGTCGGTCGTCTATGCGGCCATTCCGCTGATCTTCATTGCGGAGTGCCAGCCATGAAACGTCTTGCGCTGATCGCGGGGGCGCTGGTCCTCGGTCTGCTCTGGTTAGGCATCCTGCCGTTTTCCGATCGCGGCTCGTTCTCGGTGCATATGGTCGCCCATATGGGTGTCGTTGCCATCGCGTCGCCGCTGATCGCGTTTGGCATTTCCGGAAGCCGCTTCGATTTCACGGCCGGTCATCTCTGGCTCACACCGATGCTCGCCTCGGTACTCGAACTGTTTGCCGTCTGGGGTTGGCATATTCCGGCCATGCGGTCACTTTCGGAAGGTTCGGTGCCGTTCGCCGCGCTCGAGCAATTGGTGTTTCTCACCGCCGGGCTGACCCTGTGGCTCACCTGTCTCGGCGGTGCGGCATCGGGACGCGAGGCGCGTCGACTTGCCGGCACGTTCGGCCTCTTGTTTACCTCGATGCATATGACGCTGCTCGGCGCGCTCCTGTCGCTTTCGCCGCGGCCGCTATACGGGGCGGGCGAGGTGAGCTGTTTCGGTATACCACTCACCGCACTCGCCGATCAGCAGACAGGCGGTGTGGTGATGCTGCTGGTCGGTGCTATCGTCTATCTTGCAGGCGGCGTGGCGCTGCTCGCCGGCATGCTGAGGCATGATCCGGCTCCTGAGCTTGAGGGGAACGCATGATGACGATCCGCTGGAAGCATCTGATCATTCTTGCCATCCTTGCGCCGATCCTCGGCTTCGGCGTCGCCTGGTCGGGCCTGATCAGCGTGCGCGCCTCGTCGGGACACTGGGCAGCGACCGACTGGTTCCTGCATTGGGTGATGCGCAATTCGGTCAGCACCGCGTCGATGTCAGTTGATCCGCCACCGCTCGACAATCCGGCTTTGGTGCCGGCCGCTGCCGGCCATTTCGAAAGCGGATGCGCTACCTGTCACGGGTCGCCGGCGCAGGGCCGGTCCGATGCCGTGCTGTCGATGCTGCCGCCTCCGCCGGATCTGAAAGTAGTCGTGCCGACCTGGACCGACGCGCAGCTGTTCGAGATCGTCAAGCACGGCGTTCGCTTTACCGGCATGCCGGCCTGGCCGGTGCAGACCCGCGACGACGAAGTCTGGGCGATGGTAGCGTTTCTGCGGAAACTGCCCGAGATGGACGGCAAGGCCTATATCGCCGCATCAGGGCTGCACGGCATGGGAACCGCCGGCGAAGTGTCGCCGCTGCCGATCACCTGCGAAAGCTGCCATGCGGAGGCAAAGCTCAACGATGGCAGCATAATCCCTAGGCTGGCGGGGCAGTCGGAAACCTATCTGCTGGAAAGCCTCAAGGCCTATCACGAAAACCGGCGGCCGAGCGGTATCATGGGTGTCGCAGTCGGGACGCTCCCGGAAGAAAGCCTGCCGGAACTGGCGCGCTACTATGCCGGTCAGCAAAGTCCGAAACGCGATCTGCAGCCGAAGGACCAGGCGCTTGTGGAAAGAGGCCGCGAGCTTGCCGAGAAGGGACGGTCAGCGGACAAAATTCCCGTCTGTCTCAGCTGTCATGACAAGGATGGTGCGAACCCGGGATATCCGAAATTGTCGGGGCAGAATGCCGCCTATCTGAAGCAGCAGCTCGATCTGTTTCGAGGCGATGTTCGTGGCGGCACGTCGTCGAGCCATCTGATGGTGAATGCTGCGAAATATCTTCAGGATGACGATATCGACGCGCTGTCGGCTTTCTTCAGCCAGCGCTGAAGCCTGAAAGAGATCGGCCGGGCGCAACGGGTGTTGCGTCCGGCCGGTTTTGTTTTTAGGCGCGCAGGTCGAAACGGTCTGCGTTCATCACCTTCACCCATGCGGCAACGAAATCCTTGACGAACTTCGTCTTGGCATCGGCCTGGGCATAGATTTCGGCAATCGCGCGCAGCTGCGAATGCGAGCCGAAGATCAGGTCGGCGCGGGTGGCAGTCCACTTCTGCGCGCTGGTGCTGCGGTCGCGACCTTCATAGACGCCCCGCTCGCCGGCAACAGGTGCCCAGACGGTGCCCATGTCGAGGAGGTTGACGAAGAAGTCGTTCGTCAGCGTCTCCTTGGCAGTCGTGAACACGCCATGCTCAGGGGTGCCGACGTTCAGAACACGAAGGCCGCCGACCAGAACGGTCATTTCCGGTGCCGTCAGGGTCAGAAGCTGGGCACGGTCGACCAGTGCTTCTTCCGCCTGCATGAACTGCGTGCGCTTTTCGTTCACGTAGTTGCGGAAACCGTCGATGCGGGGCTCGAGTGCTGCAAACGACAGGGCGTCGGTCTGCGCCTCGGAGGCATCCATCCGGCCTGGCGAGAAGGGCACGACGACATCGTGACCAGCAGCCTTCGCCGCCTTTTCAACGCCGGCAGCACCCGCCAGCACGATCAGGTCGGCAAGCGAGACCTTCTTTGCACCGGCATGGGCCGTGTTGAAGGCGTTCTGGATGTCTTCCAGCTGACGAAGAACCTTGGCAAGCTGTTCCGGCTGGTTGACTTCCCAGTCCTTCTGCGGGCTCAGACGGATGCGGGCACCGTTGGCACCGCCGCGCTTGTCGGAACCGCGGAAGCTGGACGCCGAAGCCCAGGCGGTGGACACCAGTTCCTGAACCGAAAGCCCCGTTGCCAGAACCTTTTCCTTGAGGTTGGCGATGTCGCTGTCGTCGATCAGCGGATGATCGACCGGCGGAATGACGTCCTGCCAGATCAGGTCTTCGGCTGGCACTTCCGGACCGAGGTAGCGAACCTTCGGGCCCATGTCGCGGTGGGTCAGCTTGAACCAGGCGCGGGCAAACGCGTCGGCAAATTCAGCCGGGTTTTCGAGGAAGCGGCGCGAGATCGGCTCGTAGATCGGGTCGAAACGCAGCGCCAGGTCAGACGTCAGCATCGTCGGCACATGCTTGCGGCCCGGGATATGGGCGTCCGGCACCGAAGCGTCGGCGTTCTTTGCCTGCCACTGGTGGGCACCACCCGGGCTCTTCGTCAGTTCCCATTCAAAGCCGAACAGGTTCTCGAAGAAGTAGTTGCTCCACTGGGTCGGTGTCTGCGACCAGGTCACTTCAAGGCCGCTGCCGATCGTGTCGGCGCCCATGCCGGTGCCGTGCTTGCTCGCCCAGCCGAGGCCCTGCGATTCCAGCTCGCCGCCTTCCGGGTCGGTTCCGACCAGCGACGGATCACCGGCGCCATGGGTCTTGCCGAACGTGTGGCCGCCGGCGACCAGCGCCACGGTTTCCTCGTCGTTCATCGCCATGCGGGCAAAGGTGCTTCTGATGTCGCGGGCAGACGCCAGCGGGTCCGGGTTGCCGTTCGGGCCTTCCGGGTTGACGTAGATGAGGCCCATCTGCACGGCGCCGAGTGGTTCGGCCAGCTCGCGCTCGCCGCTGTAGCGCTCGTCGCCCAGCCAGCTGCCTTCGGGACCCCAATAGAGTTCTTCCGGCTCCCACACGTCGGCGCGGCCGCCGGCAAAACCGAAGGTCTTGAAGCCCATCGATTCCAGCGCAACGTTGCCGGTCAGGATCATCAGGTCGGCCCAGGAGATCTTGTTGCCGTATTTCTGCTTGATCGGCCACAGAAGGCGGCGGGCCTTGTCGAGGTTGACGTTGTCAGGCCAGCTGTTGAGCGGTGCGAAACGCTGCTGGCCCATGCCGGCGCCGCCGCGGCCGTCGGTGATGCGATAGGTGCCGGCGCTGTGCCAGGCCATGCGGATGAACAGGCCGCCGTAATGGCCGAAATCGGCCGGCCACCAGTCCTTGCTATCGGTCATCAGCGCGTGAAGGTCCTGCTTCACGGCGTCGAGATCGAGCGTCTTGAATTCTTCCGCATAGTCGAACGACTTGCCCAGCGGGTTGGCCAGTGCCGTGTGGGTATGCAGGATCTGAACGTTCAGCTGGCTTGGCCACCAGTCGCGGTTCGAGCGACCGCGCGGCGTATTGCCCTGGGGGTTCTGGCCATGTGCAACGGGACACTTGCCCGCAGTGTCAGTTTTCGTGTCCATGACATTCTCCTTAGATTGCCTGTCGTGTAGTGCATGAAAAAGGGAGGATTGTATGTCGCAACCCGTTGTCTCAAGTCCTACAGGAACATTTCGATAAATTTAAGTTGGATTTCCTGATCGTTGCGATAATTTCGCCTTATGACTAATTTCACTCTCAAACAGCTCCGCTATTTCGAAGCTTTGGCCCGTGACGCGAGTTTCCGCAAGGCGGCGGAAGCCTGCGCCATCTCGCAGCCTGCATTGTCGATGCAGATCAAGGAACTCGAAGATCAGGTCGGCCGCGCCCTGTTCGACCGGGGCACGCGCGACGTTCGGCTGACCGCGTTCGGAGAGCTTTTTGCGCTCAGGGCGCGCGACATCGTGCGGGCCGCCGACGAACTCGCGGATCTGTCGCGGGCCTCGCGGGACCGGTTTCTGTCACGGCTTCGCATCGGCGTCATCCCGACCGTGGCACCCTATCTGCTGCCGTCCGTCATCAACGAGCTCAACCGGGCATTCGACGGTATCCGGGTCGAGATCCGCGAGACGCAGACGACCAGACTGGTGCAGGAAGTGATGCAAGGCGGGCTCGATGTGGCGATCGTCGCGCTGCCGGTCTCCGAGCCGTCACTGACGGAGCTGAAACTGTTCGACGAGGAATTCGTGCTGGTGCGAAGCCAGGAGGATGGGGCGAAGCCGGTGCCTGAGCCGGACGCGCTGAAGGAAATGCGGCTTCTTCTTCTCGAAGAGGGGCATTGTTTCCGCGATCAGGCGCTGTCCTTCTGCGGCATCGGGTCGAACCGGCCGCGCGAGATCCTGTCGCGGGAAATCATGGAGGGAAGCTCGCTGTCGACGCTGGTGCAGATGGTCGGTGCCGGCATCGGCGTCACGCTCATTCCGGAAATGGCGGTGCCGGTCGAGACCCGCTCCGCGCGGGTCTCCATTTCGCGTTTTCAGTCGCCGCCACCGGCCCGCAGCATCGGCATGATCTGGCGCAATTCGACGCCGCTTGCCAAGCAGCTGCTGCAGGTGGCCGATGTGGTGCTTAGCGCTGCCGCCATCATGCGGCAGCAGCAGACGGCCTATACGAGGCCGTCGTCCGATGCGCTTGAGATCGACGACGTAGGCGCTGCATCGTCGTTGATCTCGTAGGCATGGATATAGTCGATGACCATCTTGGCTCCGCCGGACAGATCACCCGGCTTGCCGGCCGCGCCGCCGACGGCCAGATTGACCAGAAGGTACATCGGGTCATGCATGTCTGACGGTGTCTCGGCGCTGGCAATCGCCACGTCGTCGAAATACCAGACGATTTCCTCTTCGGTCCACAGCATGCCGTAGGTGTGGAAGCCTTCGGTGCTGGGAACGCTGATCGCCGACGTCTGCGTGGTCTGCTTGCCGGTCTCGTTGGAATGCGCGGAAACCTGGATTGTGTTCGGGTCCTGTCCCCGCATTTCCACCACGTCGATTTCCGGCGGCCATGAGCCATCCTCGGGCAGCAGCCAGAAGGCGGGCCATGTCGCCTGATCGGTCGGCATGTCGGCGCGCATCTCAAAATAACCGTAGGTCTGCGAGAATGTCGAATGGGTGTTCAACATTCCAGACACGTAGTCGTAGCCGTTGACCGCGTCCGAGATCGCATCCGGCGTATTCTTGGCGGTGATCGTCAGCGCGCCGTTTGAGACCGAGAACGGGCTGTAGCCGGCGGTCGGCGCATAAAGCGGGTTCACGTACCATTGGCTTTCGCCATTCGTCGGCAGGGAACTGCCCTGGTCCGGCGCCCAGTGGAAGTTTGCGTCCCACGTGCCGCTCGTGCCGTTATTCAGGGAAAGCGCGTTGAACTCGTCGCCGAATGTCTTCGTCAGGACCGAGCGGTCGAGGCTGAGCGCAAACTGGTCCGCAGACAGGTCATCGGCTGTCGTGCCCGCAAACACGAGGCTGTCGCCGTCCCCGAGGTCAAGCCGCAGATTGGCGCCTTCCTGGGTCAGGCTGTTGCCCACCTGTTCGAAGGAGGTGAAGCTGTAGCCATCGAGGCGGATCTTGTCGTCGGCACTGAAATCGGTGATCAGGTCGCTGCCATTGCCCTTGGCGACGATAAATGTGTCGGCGCCGCCGCCACCGGTCAGCACGTCGTTCCCCGCACCGCCATCGAAGGTCTGGCGCGAGGACGAGCCCGAGATGATGTTGTCGAGATCGTTGCCGAAGGCGAAGCGGTTGTCACCGGTGACGCGCAGGTTTTCGATATTGGTCGGCAGCGTGTAGCTCATCCAGGTATCGACCGTGTCGATGCCATGGCCTGCCGCTTCAGCGGCCCGGTTGATGCTGGAATAGAGATAATAGACATCGTCGCCGGCGCCGCCGCTCATGGTCACGTTGACGGCGCTGTCGCCGTACATGGAGTCATTGGCCGCTGTGCCTGAGAGTGCGGTGCCGGCACCCGTCGCCGAAATCCAGGCTTTGGATGTGCCGCTGTAATACAAAGTTTCGCCAAGGGCGTTCAAAACGGTTTTGGTCATCAAAGTGTCTCCTGTTTGAAAAACGTTGACCTTTGGTCTTCTCCTCCGTTTCGTCAGAGCTCCCTGTTTCAGGCTACCGCGTCGATGCTGCACCGCACAGCGCGAACCGCTGGAGGGCTGAACAAGCTGTTCCCATTTCTGGACGCGACTGTTCGTGCCGTCCTTTTTTGCGACAGAAGCGTGCGGGCATGGGGCAGGTGTGCCAGATCTGGCTGTGGACAGTCGCGGTTACGGGCGATCCAGTTCAGGTCCCAGCTGCGCGGTCAACCATGTCTTGAATGTCAGCATGGACGGGCTGGAATGGATATGGGGCGTGCTGAACCAGTAGCCGAAATCGCTCCGGTAACCGAGGCCGGCCGGATTGATGAGCCTGCCGGTAGCAATCTCGTCGAGGATCAGGCCGCGTGGGATCAGTGCCAAGCCCTGGCCGGCAAGTGCGGCGCGGATCACCATCGTGTAATAGCCGAAGCGGGTAATGTGGCGAACAGTAGCCCCGTCGCGGTTGTGATGAGCTACAAAATGTTGCCAGTGAAACGGCGTCTGGGGATGTTCGAGCATCACGTGTTCGGCAAGGTCGTCGATGTCACAAGGCGTTCCGGCCTTGGCGAAATAGTTCGGTGCGCTCACCAGAAGCACGTCTTGACCGAAGAGATAGGTGCTGTTGTCTCGGTGTTGTGGCGTCGCCGCAAACTCGAAAATGCCGTCCGGGACTTCAGACTGCGATGGCGAGATGAAGGTCGTGAACTGCACCTCGATGTCAGGATGCTGTTCCGCAAACAGATGAAACTTCGGCAACAGCCAGCGATCGCCGAAAATCGGCAGGACCTGCAGGCGCAGCACGCCCGGGCCGGGCTTCAGCCGTGCGACCAGCAGGGCCGCATCCTCCATGGCCTTCAGGGCCGTGCGCGCGTGGTCGATATAGATGCGGCCGGCCTCGGTTGCCACCATGCCGCGCGGCGTGCGCAGGAAGGCGGGGCTGCCGATCAATTCCTCCAGCGCCAGCAGCTGCTTGCTCACAGCACTCTGGGAGAGCGCCGTCGTTTCCGCGGCAGCACTCGTCGATCCGCGTTCGGCCACCGCCAGCAGAACCTGAAGCGATGCGGTGGACGGCAGGCGCCTGCGACGTTGCTCCATCAGGGTCTCGCTGTTTTGTCGGGATGCGTTCGATCCATTATCGCCAGCGCGCCGTTTCGCGCTAGTCGTTTTTGTCATAGGGCCAAGGAAATAAGTTCGCTTGCCCATTCGTGGTGCACATGGGATCCCTGCCCATTATCTGAACAGAAGGGTTTGCTCATGTCGGCATCCGCACAGCTCTGGGGTGGACGTTTCAAGTCCGGCCCTTCCGAAGCTCTGGCCAATCTTTCACGGGCACCTGCCTCCTATTTCCGTCTCTATCGCGAAGACATCGCCGGCTCACGGGCGCATGCGTCCGAACTGAAGCGCGCCGGCGTGCTCGATGCGGCCGAGTTTTCGGCCATCCGCTCGACGCTCGACACGATCGAGGCCGATGTCGCGGCAGGCCGCGAAACGCCTGTAGCCGGCGATGAGGATGTGCATACGTTTCTCGAGCGGTTGCTGATGGCCCGTCTCGGCGCTCTCGGCGGCAAGCTGCGCGCCGGTCGGTCGCGCAACGACCAGACCGCCAACAACACCCGTCTTTATCTGCGCCGCATGGCACGCGAGCTCTCCGCCGGCCTGATCGAGGTCGAGGACGCGATCCGCGAGCAGGCGGTACGCCATGTCGAAACGGTCATGCCCGGTTTCACCCATCTGCAGCCGGCGCAGCCCGTCGTTCTCGGTCATCACCTGATGGCACATGCCCAGTCGCTGCTGCGCGATCTGGAGCGCTTTGGCGATTTCGACCGCCGCTTCGACCGGTCTCCGCTTGGTGCGGCAGCACTTGCCGGTTCCGGCATCGTCAACCGGCCGGACCTTTCGGCACTCGAACTCGGATATTCGGCAGCTGCCGAGAACTCGATCGACTCGGTCGCCTCGCGCGATATCGTCGCCGAATTCCTGTTCATCGCCTCGCTGATCGGCGTCAACCTGTCGCGTCTGGCCGAGGAAATCTGCATCTGGAGCTCCAAGCAGTTCTCCTGGGTGCGCCTGCATGACAGCTATTCCACCGGCTCCTCGATCATGCCGCAGAAGAAGAACCCTGATATCGCCGAGCTGACGCGCGGCATGTCCGGCACGCTGATCGGCAATGTCACCGGCTTCCTTGCCACGATGAAGGCAATGCCGCTCGCCTATAACCGCGATCTTGCCGAGGACAAGAAGGTCCTGTTCGAGACGATCGATACGCTGCAGCTCATCCTTCCCGCCTTTGCCGGCATGGTCGCGACGCTTGAGTTCGACGTCGAGAAGCTCAGGGCAGAAGCGCCGCGCGGCTTTACGCTCGCAACGGAAGTGGCCGACTGGCTGGTCAGCCAGAACGTCACCTTTGCCGAAGCCCACGAAATCACCGGCGCTGTGGTGCGCTACTGCGAAGAGCGCGGCCATGATCTTGAAGGGCTGACCGTCGAAGATCTGCCGAAGATCGATCCGCGCCTCGGCCCCGGCCTGCTCGAAGCGATAACGCTCGAACATGCGCTTGCCAGCCGCACCGGTTACGGCTGCACGGCACCCGCTGCGGTGCGCGACCAGATCCGCCGGTTCGAGGTAGCAATCGACGCCCGCCGTCAGTTCGCGCTGGAAGAGATCGGCGCAAAGACGGCTGTTGCCGCAAACTCTGCGGAGGCTGGCACACGATGAGCGCACCCACGACCGTTGCTGTAGACGACAGCGCAAAATACGAGGTCGCCCATCTGAAGCTGGTGCCGAAGCGGCATATCGGCCGCAATGTGGCCGCCGGCATCGTCATTCTGCTGATGGCAGCGCTTATCCGCGCCTTCAGCGTCGGCCAGATCGAATGGTCCTATGTGCGCGACTTCCTGTTTGCGCCCGTCATTCTGCAGGGCCTCGTCAACACGCTGGTCATGACGGTTGCTGCCATGGCGATCGGCATCGTGCTCGGCGTCGTCATCGCCATCATGCGCATCTCCGGCAACCCGGTTCTGTCGTGGATCGCGATCGGCTATCTGTGGATCTTCCGCGGCGCGCCGGCACTGCTGCAGCTGATGCTGTGGTTCAATCTGGCGCTGATCTTTCCGACGCTCGGCATTCCCGGCCTGTTCGAATTCCGCACTGTCGATATCATGACGCCGTTTGTGGCCGCCATGCTCGGTCTCGGTATCCAGCAGGGCGCCTATACGTCGGAAGTGGTGCGAAGCGGCCTTCTGTCGGTTGATAGTGGCCAGTATGAAGCGGCCCGCACGATCGGCATGACGCAGATGAAGATGCTGCGCCGCATCGTTCTGCCGCAGGCCATGCGTGTCATGGTGCCGCCTGTCGGCAATGAGGTGATCGGCATGGTCAAGCTCACCTCGCTTGCCAGCGTCATCCAGTTTTCCGAAATCCTGCACAATGCGCAGGTCATCTACTACGCCAACACCCGCGTTCTCGAACTGCTGCTGGTGGCAAGCTTCTGGTATCTCGTCGTGGTGTCCGTTCTGTCCGTCATCCAGCAGCGCATCGAGCGCTATTATGGCCGCGGATCGAAATCTATCAGAGCATCGATGTGAGGTTGGACATGACGAAAGATATTCTGGTCAAGGCAATCGACGTCACCAAGAGCTTTGATGCGTTCAAGGCGCTCGACAAGGTGAGCCTGGAAGTCCGGCGCGGCGAAGTCGCCTGCATCGTCGGACCCTCCGGCTCCGGCAAGAGCACGTTCCTGCGCTGCATCAACCTTCTGGAGCGGATGGACGAAGGTGCCATCTGGGTCAATGACGAGCTGATGGGCTATCGCCGCGAAGGCGACAACCTGCATGAACTGGCGGACAAGGAAATTTCCCGCCAGCGTCGCCGCATCGGCATGGTGTTCCAGCGTTTCAACCTGTTTCCGCATCTGACGGCTGTCGAAAACGTCATGGAAGGGCCGATCCAGGTTCTAGGCCAGCCGGCCGCCAAGGCGCGCGAAGATGCGCTTGCGCTTCTCGCCCGCGTCGGCCTGTCCGACAAGGCGAACCATTACCCTTCAGAACTCTCCGGCGGCCAGCAGCAGCGCGTCGCGATCGCCCGTGCCATGGGCATGCAGCCCGATCTGATCCTGTTCGACGAGCCGACGTCGGCGCTCGATCCGGAGCTCGTATCGGAAGTGCTCGACGTGATGAAGGATCTGGCCGCGTCCGGCATGACCATGATCGTCGTCACCCACGAAATGGGGTTTGCACGCAACGTTGCCAACACCGTCACGTTCATGGAAGCGGGCAAGGTCGTGGAAACCGGCCCCGCTTCGGAAGTGTTGTCGTCACCGAAAAGCGCGCGCACCGCGGAATTCATCCGGGCGGTCCATAACTGACCGCGTCAACGTTCAACCAGACGACCAAAAACAAGAGAACAGGGGATTTCATGACCAAGACATTCGCAATCGTCGCCCTCGCAGCCGTTGCGGCGGCCAGCTCGGTTTCAGCTCAGGCCCTGCCGGAGCGTATCAAGACCGCCGGCAAGATCGTCGTCGCCAACACGCCGAACTATCCGCCGATGGAATACAAGGACCCGGCCACCAACACGCTGATGGGCCTTGATATCGATCTTGGTCTGGCGCTTGCCAAGCAGCTCGGCGTGACTGTCGAATGGTCGGATATCGGCTTTGAACAGATGGTGCCGTCGGTTGCCACCGGCCGCGTCGACATTATCCATTCGGGCATGAGCGATCTGCCGAAGCGCCGCGATGCTCTCGATTTCGTCGACTACATGAAGTCCGGCGCCCAGTTCTATACGACGGCGGCCCGCAAGGACGAACTGAAGTCCGAAACCGATCTCTGCGGGAAGAATGTCGGCATGAGCCGCCGTACCTCGTTCCCGGACGAAACGGCAAAGTGGAGCGCGGCCAACTGCGAAGCCAAGGGCCTGCCGGCCGTCAAGGTCGTCGGCACTGAAGGTTCGGCCGATGCCCGCACACAGCTGAAGCAGGGTCGCGTCGATGCAGCCGTGCAGGGTTCGGAAACCGTTCCCTACCTGATGACGCTCGAAAAGGGTGCATACGTTTCGATCGGCGCGCCGTTCACCGCCATCTACCAGGGAATCGGTTTCTCCAAGAAGGATGCCGAGCTGCGTGACGCCTATATCGGCGCAATGAAGGCCCTGATGGCCAGCGGCGAATACAAGACGATCCTTGCCAAGTGGAACCTGGAATCGGCTGCCCTCGACGGCATCTACGTCAACAGCGAAGCCCAGAAGTAATCTTTCACGTGTCGCAGAACGGGTGCCTCCGGCCTGATCTCCTTCAGGCCGGACGGTCGGCGGACCAGTCCGTTTTGCATCGGAAGCCGGGCTATCTGTTCAGCGGTGGCCCGGCTTTGCATTCTTCCCGACCGGAGGTTTTATAATGCCCTTCGACCTTTCCCCCCGTCCGCTCAATCCGGCGCCTGCCACACCCGAGATGGTCTGGCCGAACGGCGCGAAAAGCGCCGTCTTCATCGGCTTCGACGTGGACGCGGAAACCGCCTGGATCGGCAACAATCCTTCCAATGTCGACCGCATGGTGACGACGTCGCATGGCGGCTACGACGCCCGCGTCGGGATCTCCAAAATCGTGTCGCTGATGGATGAACTGTCGCTGCCGGCGACCTTCTTCATTCCCGGCTGGACGGCACTTGCGCATCCCGCCCAGTGCGAAGCGATCCTCAAGGCCGGCCACGAGATCGGCCATCACGGCTATCTCCACAAGCTGCCCGACCGGGACAAGCTTGACGAGGCCTTCGAGGAAATCGATCGCGGCTATGAGGCGCTGCAACAGGTGCTCGGCGTGCGGCCGATCGGCTACCGCGCGCCATCGGGTGAGAATTTCCCGGAACTGCTCGCCTATCTCTCGAAATCCGGCATGCGCTATTCCAGCTCCTTCCGCGACGATATCCTGCCTTACAGGCATGCGGATCATGGCGGCGAGCGCGGTCTGATCGAGATCCCGGTCAACTTCGCCTTCGACGACTGGAATTTCGGCATGACGAGCCGCACCAGTTCACGGCCGATCTTCGGACGCGACGCGGTGCTGCAGCTGTGGATTGACGAATTCGAGGCGACACATGCTTGGGGCGGCGTCACGACGCTGGTCCTCCATCCGCAGGTTTCGGGACGGCCGATGCGCTGGCATCTGCTGCGCGATTTCCTGATCCATGTGCAAAGCAGAACCGATGTCTGGATTGCCACGGGCGCCGAGATATCGGACCATTTCGACGCGCTGGAAGCGGCCCGCGCAGAGCTTTAAGAAAGACCTGGAGAAACCGACATGACGTTCGACACGAAAAAGCTGGAAGAGCTTCGAGCAAAATACGGCGAAGGCCACGGCGGCAGCATCCATGATCCGGAATTTCGCGCCGTCGCCGACCGGATCTTTTCCGCAAGCGGCACGCGCTCGGCCCCCTATGCGGGCGTTCCGACGCTTCTCGATGCGCCGCTCGTCCACATCGATGCGGACAATCCGGATTTCGGCGATCTTCAGGTAGCGCTGATCGGCGTGCCGATGGATCTCGGCGTCACCAACCGTCCGGGCTCCCGCTTTGGGCCGCGGGCACTGCGCACGATCGAGCGCGTCGGTCCCTATAACCATGTCCTGAAGACGGCCCCGACCTTCGAGATGAAGGTGGCCGATATCGGCGACGTGCCGTTCCGCAGCCGTTACCGGCTGGAAATGAGCCATGACGATATCGAGGCGCATTTCAACAAGGTGGTCGATGCGGGCGTCATCCCGTTATCGGTCGGCGGCGATCATTCGATCACCCACCCGATCCTCAAGGCGGTCGGCCGCGACCGTCCGGTCGGGATGATCCATATCGATGCGCACTGCGATACGGGCGGCGCCTACGATCTCACCAAGTTCCACCATGGCGGTCCGTTCCGCAACGCGGTTCTCGATGGCGTCCTTGATCCGACACGGGTGATCCAGATCGGCATTCGCGGCGCGGCCGAATATCTGTGGGAGTTCTCCTTCGAAAGCGGCATGACCGTCATTCATGCCGAAGAGATCGGCAAAATGGGCATCGACGCCGTCATCGCCAAGGCGCGCGAGATTGTCGGTGATGGCCCGACCTATCTCTCCTTCGATATCGACAGCCTCGATCCGGCCTATGCGCCGGGCACCGGCACGCCTGAAATCGGCGGGCTGACGAGCCGCCAGGCGCTCGATATCCTGCATGGGCTGAAGGGTCTGAATTTCGTCGGCGGCGACGTCGTCGAAGTGGCGCCGCAATACGATACGACCACCAACACGGCGCATGCGGGCGCCCAGATGCTGTTTGAAATCCTCAGCCTGATCCGTTTCAGCCCGGCGCTGAAGGGCTGATTTCTCACGCCTTCTGACAGTAATGCGCCGTCGGTGCGTTACTGTCAGGCTCGGCAACGCCGGGCTGCGGCGACACGATCGGCTTGAACAGGCTCCGGTCGGGCTTGAGATCAAGAAGCGGCGTGCCATCGAGGCAATCCATGCCGCGCACCAGAAGCACATTGCCCTCGACGCCTTCGAGAACCACGATCGACGTCCCGATCGGGTTCGGCCGCACCGGTGAGCGCAGCGAGAAGGTGCCGTGCACCTTGCCGCTGCTGGCCGGGCTCTGCAGGACCAGATCGCGGCGCGCCTGGTGCAGCCAGTAGAGGATTTCCAGCCGCTCGAATGTCTCGACGCCCTTCAAGGCCGCAACCCAGGGCTCGAAGATCTCGATCCGGCAGATCGGTCCGGTATGGCTGCCCTGACGCGGCGTTTCGCTGCGTGCGGTCCAGGGGGTCGAAATGCGTCCGATGAAGATCAGCCCCGCATCGTTCGCCTCCGGCGGAGTCACCTGAACCTCGTTCTCGCGGATGCCGTTATCCTGCGCCATGTCATTCTCCGATCAACCGGTCCTGCTTCACGTTTCGCGAAGCAACCAGATCTCCCCAGCATGGCTGAAATACTGCTGTTTCGCAAAATGTGAAGCTGCGCGGAACAGTTTCCTGCTTTCCGGATTTCTTATTGCGAATAATTTGCAACTACGATCTTTATGTGCGAATGAATTGCAATTGCAACAACGAGAGCACGATCGACGATGGATATCCGATCCAAGATAAATTCCACCGGCTGGCTCAAAAGCGGCGGTGATGCCTCGTTGATGGATGTTCATCGCTCCATCCCGGTGCGCGGACAGGGCTCCAAGCTTCGCCGGGCGTTTGCGTTCTTCGGTCCGGGTTATCTCGTTGCGGTCGGCTACATGGATCCGGGCAACTGGGCGACGTCCCTCGCCGGTGGTTCGCAGTTCGGTTACCTGCTTCTGTCAGTCGCACTCCTGTCGAACATCATGGCGATCGTGCTGCAATCGCTCTGCGCCCGGCTAGCGGTCGCCTCCGGCCGAGACCTCGCACAGGCCTGTCGCGACGCCTTCCCGCGTCCCGTCGCCTACATGCTCTGGCTGTTTGCCGAAATCGCCATCATCGCCACCGATATCGCCGAGGTGATCGGCACCGCGATCGGCCTCAACCTGATTTTCGGCATACCGCTGGAGATCGGCGTTCTCATCACAGCGCTCGACGTCTTCCTCATTCTCTACCTGCAGAAGCTCGGCTTCCGCTTCCTGGAAGCCTTCGTCATCGGCTTGCTGGGCGTGATCACCGCCTGTTTCGCCATCCAGATCGCCATGGCCGATCCGAACTGGGGCGAGGTGATCCGCGGCTTTGCGCCGACTACCGAGATCGTCACCAACCCCAACATGCTCTACCTAGCGCTGGGCATCCTTGGCGCCACCGTCATGCCGCATAACCTTTATCTGCATTCCGGCATCGTCCAGACCCGCAATTACGGGGACAGCGTCGAGGAGAAGCGGGAGGCGATCAAGTTCGCCACGATCGACAGCACCGTCGCCTTGATGTTCGCGCTTCTGATCAACGCATCGATCCTCATTCTCGCTGCCGCCGCTTTTCATGCCAACGGCCATACGGCGGTGGCGGAACTCGGCGATGCGCATAATCTTCTCTCACCGGTTCTCGGTTACGCCATCGCGCCAACACTGTTCGGCATCGCGCTCCTGTGCTGCGGCCTGAATTCCACGGTGACAGCGACCTTGGCCGGGCAGATCGTCATGGAAGGGTTCCTGCATATCCGGCTGGCAGCCTGGGTACGGCGGCTGATCACCCGCGGCATCGCCATCATTCCGGCGGCAGCGGTCACCATCTTCTACGGCGATGGCGGCACGGCGGAGCTTCTGATCCTGACGCAGGTCGTGCTCAGCCTGCAACTGTCCTTCGCAGTCTTCCCGCTGGTGATGTTCACGTCCGACAAGCGCAAAATGGGCGTGTTCGTTGCACCTCTCTGGCTGCGTGCCTTTGCCTGGCTGATCGCCATCGTCATCGGCGCCCTCAACATCAAGCTGCTGGTGGATTTCGTCCTGTAACCGGAAAAGGCATCGAGCCCAGGATGTGTTCGGCCGTGCGAGCGATCGTCTCGGCTGCCGCTCCCTTTTTCCACGCAAGCGACAGATGCATGTCGTAGGCCTCGGGAAGCGCGATCGCCGCCATCCGCTCGTCCGGCTGCGGAATGGCCCAGAGCGGCAGAAGCGCGATATAGCCGTGATCGCTGACGAGATTGGCGATGACGGGAATGGAATCGATTTCGACGAAGGTCAGTGCCGCCCGTTCGGATGCGGTCAGGATGTCCTCTGTCAGCGCCCCGAATTTCTGCCGCAACCCGCTTTTGAGGCTCGGCAGCGCTATCGGATGACGCAGCAGCAGTTGCCGCAGATCGCCGCGTTGGTCAGCGATCACATCAGCGGCTCCAACCATGGCAAGTCCGCTCCGCGAAATCACCCGGTGTTCGACGCCGGGCGGCATGTCGAGCGTGTCGACCAGCACGAGATCGTAGGTCCGGTCGGTAATGCCGGACAGCAGCTCCTCGGCATTGGTGCTGGAGATATAGAGCGGCCGTCGCGGCATGTGCTTCGGCCAGTCGGCGGCAAGTTTTGCGAGGATCCGGGCAATCAGGCTTTCGCGTCCGAGCGGCGTCACCGAGCCGACGCGGGTCGTCGATGCGGCACGCCGGAAACGGTCGCCGGCATGGTCAGAAATTTTCAGCCAGATCGCTTCGAGCTCTTCTCCGAGAGCGATCACCCGTTGCCCGCTCGCATTGGGAACGGCGCCGGCGGCCGCCCGGTCGAGAAGGGGAAGGCCGAGATCGCGCTCCAGACTGCGGATCTGCCGCGTCAGCTGCGGCTGGCCGATGCCGATCTCCTGCGCCGCCCGCCTTATGCTGCCGCTGCGGCCGACCACGAGGAAACGCTGCAGCGCCAGAAGCGGTACGGAAAGCCGGGCTCCGTCTTCGGGCGAGCCGTCCTTGTCGCCGAGACCCGAGAGCTCGCCGACCAGCATGGCAGCTCGCTGCAGATCGCGACCGATCCTGACGCCCTCAAGCGTTGGCTGGATGCGGTTGCCGGATGTCGTCGTCAGCGGTGTGGCGATATGAAACTGCAGCCTTGCCAGCGCGGCAGAGACGCTGGAGACCGGTCGGTCCAGCACCTTCGCCGTTTCGCGGATGCCGCCCAAGGCGAGCACATGATGGGCGATCAGCAGCGAGGCAAGGTCCATGACGGCTTCCGGGTGAGCATATAAGAGGATGACAGCAATGATATCGTGCGTTCACGATATGGGATATCCCTCTGCCGATCAAATTCTCCTAGTCTGCCCCCAAGCGGTTCCGATCGAACGCGCGCCCCAAGGCTAAAGGGCTCAAGGCTTCAAGGCTTCAAGGAGACAGGCCGATGTCGGATTTCGATCTTGTTCTGAAAGGCACGCTGGTCCTTGCCGACCGCATCGTTCCCGAAGGTTATGTGGCGGTCCGCGACGGGCTGGTTGCGTCAGTCGGTCAGGGCCAGATGCCGTCCGCGCGCGAAAGCCACGATCTCGGCGCGTCGCTGATCCTTCCGGGTGCCGTCGATGCGCAGGTGCATTCGCTCTCCCAGAAGAACCAGGAGGATTTCATCTGGTCGACCCGCTCGGCAGCTGCCGGCGGCGTCACCACCATCGTCGACATGCCCTATGACGAGGGCAATCTGGTCTGCTCGGCGGATGCGGCGCGAAGCAAAGTTACTCATGCGGAAAGCCAAGCGCGGGTCGATTTTGCGCTTTATGGCACCGTCGATCCGCAGGAGGGCGCGCTGCGTATCCGCGAGCAGGTGGAGGCCGGCGTCGCGGCCTTCAAGTTCTCCACGTTCGGGACCGATCCGAAGCGCTTTCCGCGCATCTTCGCGCCGCTGATGGCTGAGTGCTTTGCCGCGATTGCGCCAACCGGCCTGACGGCCGGCGTCCACAACGAGAACGACGAATATGTGCGCTGGGCGATGGACCGGGTGAAGGCCTCCGGCATTACCGATTACCGTGCCCACGAAATGTCGCGTCCGCCACTGACCGAGCTTCTGGCGATGACCGAAATTTACGAGATAGGTGCGGCCACCGGCTGTCCGGCCCATGTGGTGCATTGCTCGCTCGGTCGCGGTTACGAGATCGCCGCCGGTTACCGCGCGCAGGGGCATCGCGCCACGGTCGAATGCCTGATCCATTACCTGACGCTCGACCAGGAGACCGATGCGAGGCGGCTCGGTGGCAAGTCGAAATGCAATCCGCCGATCCGGCCGCGGGCGGAGGTGGAAAAGCTCTGGCGACATCTGGCGGCCGGCAATGTCACGCTTCTCTCCACCGATCACGTCAGCTGGTCGCTCGACCGCAAGACCAATCCGGACATGCTCGCCAACGCCTCCGGCCTGCCGGGTCTCGAAGCGATGGTGCCACTGTTTATCAAGGGCGCGCTGGAGCGCGGCGTGTCGCTCACCTGGGCCGCGAGGCTGATGGCACTCAATCCCGCCCGGCATTTCCGCATCGATCACGTCAAGGGCGCGCTTGAAGTTGGCAAACACGCAGATATCGCGGTGCTGACGGCGGAAGAGCATGTGTTCGACGCGTCGAAGAGCGGCAACAACGTCGTCGGATGGTCGCCCTATGACGGAATGACCTTGCCCTACAAGGTGGCCGGAACCTATCTTCGCGGCGCACTCGCCTATGACGGATCGACGGTGGTGGCCGAGCCCGGCAACGGCCGGTTTGTGCGGCCCCCGGCCAACCTTTCACTTCAGGATTTTTGATCGCATGACATCCAATCTCGCCGTTAACGCCGACCGGATCGCTGCCGATATCAAAGCGCTGGCCGATATCACCGAACCAGACAGGCCCTGGACCCGGCGTGCCTTCACGCCGATGTTTCTCAAAGGTCGCGCTCACGTCGAAAAGATCTTTCGCGAGGCCGGGCTCGAAACCCACATCGATGCTGCCGGCAACATGACCGGGCGCCGCAAGGGAACGGTGGAGGGCAAGGGCACGATCATGCTCGGTTCCCATACGGATACGGTGCCGAACGGCGGCCGGTTCGATGGCATTGCCGGGGTGATTGCTGGTCTGGAAGTGGCGCGCGCGCTTGACGATGCCGGTATCGCGCTCGAACACGATCTGGAAATCGCCGATTTTCTCGCCGAGGAAGTCTCGATCTTCGGCGTGTCCTGCATCGGCAGCCGCGGCATGACGGGCGTTCGCCCGCCCGAATGGCTGGAGCGCAGCACCGACGGCGTCACGCTCGCAGAGGGCATCCGTCAGGTCGGCGGCGATCCGGATGCCGTGTTCACGCGCACCGATATCAAGGCATTCCTCGAACTGCATATCGAGCAGGGCACGGTGCTGGAGCGCGAAAACGTCGACATCGGCATCGTCGGCGCCATTACCGGCATCTCCCGGTTCGAGATCCTGGTGGAAGGCCGCGCCGATCACGCCGGTACCACGCCGATGAATGCCCGCTATGATGCGCTGGGGGCCGCATCGATCATCGTGCTCGGCATCGAGGAAATCGCCCGGGAGCTCGCCTCGGGCAAGAGCTATTTCGCCGGCACCGTCGGCGAGTTCTCGATGGAGCCGAACGCCGCCAACGTCATCCCCTCGCATGTCCGCATGCTGATTGATGCGCGTGCTGTCGATGACGCGGTGATGGACGAATTCGTCGACTCGGTGACAGCACTTTGCGCACAGACCGCCGTCAAGCGCAGCGTGACGATCGCCGACCCGCGGCGCGTCTCGCATGCCGCGCCAACGCCGATGTCTGACATGGTGACCGGCGTGCTTGCCGAAAGTGCGCAGCGGATCGGCGCGACCAGCCGGCCGATGGTGTCGGGCGCCGGTCACGATGCGGCCTTCCTTTCCAAGGTGGCGCCGGCTGCGATGATCTTTATCGCCAGCAAGGATGGTCGCAGTCACGCGGCGGAAGAATGGTCCGACAACGACGATATCGCACTGGGTGCTGCCGTTCTCTACGAGGCGGTCTTGGCACTCGACAAACAATAGGAGCCCGGGATGGGTCGCATACTGACGGAGAAGGATGTCGAGGCGGCGGTGCGCGGCGGCTCGGTCTATGCGGCGGGCGGCGGCGGCTGGTCGGATCACGGGCGCATGCTCGGCTATGCGGCCGTCTCGGTCGGCCGGCCCGAACTCGTCTCCATCGACGAGCTGTCCGACGACGACTGGGTGGCGACGGCTGCCGCGATCGGAGCCCCGGCGTCGACCACGGCCTGGGAAATGCAGGGCATCGACTATGTGAAGGCCGTGCAGCTGCTGCAGGATGCGCTGGGCGAAAAGGTTGCGGCGCTGATGATCGGCCAGAACGGCAAGTCCTCGACGCTTAACGGCTGGCTGCCATCGGCCATCCTCGGCACCAAGGTGCTCGATGCGGTCGGTGACGTGCGCGCCCATCCGACAGGCGATATGGGCTCGATCGGCATGGCGAATTCGCCCGAGCAGATGATCCAGACCGCAGTCGGCGGCAACCGGGCGGAAAACCGCTATATCGAACTCGTCGTGCGCGGCGCCACCGCCAAGGTCTCGCCGATCCTGCGCACCGCCTCGGACATGTCCGGCGGCTTCATCGCCTCGTGCCGCAATCCGCTGCGGGTGTCCTATGTGCGCAACAATGCAGCGCTCGGCGGCATCAGCCTTGCGCTGGCATTAGGCGAAGCGATCATTGAGGCCGATGACAAGGGTGGATCCGCCGTCATCGACGCGATCGTCAGGACCACCGGCGGGACGATCCTTGTAGAGGCCGAGGTGACGGCCAAATCGGTGGTCTATACGAAGGAAGCCTTTGACGTCGGCACGATCATGCTTGGGTCAGGCGACGGGGCGATTACGCTGCATGTCATGAACGAATACATGGCGGTGGACGATGCCGGCGGCAACCGCCTCGCCACCTTCCCGGACATCATCGCGACGCTGTCTCCGCAGGGCGAACCCTTAAGCGTCGGGCAGTTGGAGATCGGCATGCCGGTGTTTCTCCTGCATGTGCCGAAGACGCTCATTCCGCTGTCCTCCAGCGTCAAGGATCCGTCGGTCTATCCGATCTGCGAGACGGCGCTGGGGATCAGCATCGCGGATTATGCGCTGGGGTAGGGCGGAACAAGACCCCGCCCCAAACCCCCCCTCCCCACAAGGGGGAGGGGCTTAACCTGCCGCACCGTCACAGCCTTTTGGGGACACGACAGTGCCGCAGATTTTCTCCCCCCTTGTGGGGGAGATGGCCGGCAGGCCAGAGGGGGTTTGATTGCCCTCACCTAACTCTCTCTCCCCGCGAGCAGGGAGAGGCGACGCGCCTCGATTGGGGCAGGGAGAGTGCCGCTGGTTTTCTCCCCCCTTGTGGGGGAGATGGCCGGCAGGCCAGAGGGGGTTTGGCTGCCCCTCATCCTGCGAGCAGGGTGAGGCGACGTGCCTCGATTGGGGCAGGGAGCGTGCGGCTGGTTTTCTCCCCCCTTGTGGGGGAGATGGCCGGCAGGCCAGAGGGGGCCTGGCTGCCCTCACCCTAATCCTAACCCCGCTTGCGGGGAGAGGCGACGTGC
Organism: Rhizobium sp. CFBP 8752; assembly: GCF_014842035.1. Lineage (NCBI taxonomy): Bacteria > Pseudomonadati > Pseudomonadota > Alphaproteobacteria > Hyphomicrobiales > Rhizobiaceae > Rhizobium > Rhizobium sp. CFBP 8752. The sequence goes on from NZ_JACYUZ010000001.1 coordinate 317,035, forward strand.
CTCGATAGGGGCAGGGAGAGTGCCGCAGATTTTCTCCCCCCTTGTGGGGGAGATGGCCGGCAGGCCGGAGGGGGCTTTCTTGGCCCGGCACTACATTGGGTGAGGCAATCCTCACGAGACAGGAGATCACGCCATGCCAAAGCCCAATCCGCGCCATCCGAAATTCCCGATCCCCGGCGGCCCCGAGCTGCGCGCCAAGGGCTGGCGGCAGGAGGCGTTGCTGCGGTTGCTGGAAAACGTGCTGTCGGTGGGTGAGGATCCGGACAATCTGATCGTCTATGCGGCGCTGGGCAAGGCGGCGCGCAACTGGGCGGCGCATGAGGCGATCGTGCGCACATTGAAGACGATGGATGAGGATCAGACGCTGATCATCCAGTCCGGCAAGCCGGTCGGGCTGTTGAAGACCCATGACAGGGCGCCGCTGGTGATCATGGCCAATTGCAACATCGTCGGTCAGTGGGCGAAGGCCGAGTATTTCTACGCGTTGCAGGAAAAGGGCCTGATCTGCTGGGGCGGGCTGACGGCCGGGGCGTGGCAGTATATCGGCAGCCAGGGCGTCATCCAGGGCACCTATGAAATCTTCATGCGGATCGCCGAGAAGCGCTTCGGCGGCTCGCTTGCCGGGCGCTTCATCCTTACCGCCGGCCTCGGCGGCATGGGCGGCGCGCAACCGCTTGCCGGTCGCATGGCGGGCGCTGCGATCCTGGTGATCGATATCGATCCGGAGCGGGTCGCCAAGCGCCGCGAGATCGGGTTTCTCGACGAGGTTGCGCCGGATCTCGATACGGCGATTGCGATGATCGATGCGGCGGTCAGCGAAAAACGCGCCGTCTCGATCGGTCTGGTCGGCAATGCCGCCGACATCTACCCGCAGATCGTCAAGCGCGGCATCGTGCCCGATATCGTCTCCGACCAGACTTCGGCGCATGATCTCGTCTATGGCTACGTCCCGAAAGGGATGAGCCTTGAGGAAGTGCGGCGTCTTCGCAAGGAAGGCCAGGGCCAGTTGATGGCCGCGAGCCGCGCCTCGATTGCCGATCATGTCCGCGCCATGCTGGCCCTGCAGGAACGGGGTGCGGAAGTGTTCGACAACGGCAACCTCATCCGCACCCAGGCGCGGGAAGGTGGCGTTGCCAACGCGTTCGATATTCCGATTTTCACCGAAGCCTATCTGCGGCCGCTGTTTAGCAAGGCGATCGGGCCCTTTCGCTGGATGGCGCTATCGGGCGAAGATAGCGATATCGCCCGCATCGACGATCTCGTGCTCGAGCTTTTCCCGGATAATTTCATCGTCACCAACTGGATACGGCTGGCGCGCGAAAACGTGCCCTTCGAGGGCCTGCCGGCGCGCATCGCCTGGCTCGGGCATGGCGAGCGCACGAAGCTCGCGTTGGCCGTGAACGCGCTGGTCGCAAGCGGCGAACTTGCCGGGCCGATCGCGTTTTCGCGCGATCATCTCGATGCCGGCGCGATGGCGCATCCCAATATCATGACCGAGAACATGAAGGACGGATCGGACGCGATCGCCGACTGGCCGCTGATCAACGCGATGACCATGTGCGCGTCGATGGCCGATCTCGTCGTCATCCACTCGGGCGGCGGCGGTTACGCCGGTTACATGACGTCAGCCGGTGTCACGATCATTGCCGATGGGACGGAAAAGGCAGCCGAACGGCTTGAACATTCGATCACCAACGACACCTCGCTCGGCATTATCCGCTACGCGGATGCCGGCTACGACGAGGCGATCGAGGCTGCCGAAACGGCCGGACTGAAATTGCCTTAGAACGGGTCTTCGTTAAAGCTTTGGAGGGGTGCGTTAACCTTTTGTTAACCACCCCGGCGCTACATCTAACGTCAACGATTTGTTTACGTAGATGACCAAAGTGCTAACAGACGCTCGCTCAATCCGTATCAAGGGCCGCTCGTTTTTGGCGGTCGTCTTGTCCCCCGATCTGCCGCTCGACAACTGGCTCGCGCGCCTTGACGATCTGGCAGCCCGCTCGGCCGGCTTCTTTCTCGACCGGCCGGTCGTGCTCGATATTTCCGAGGTCTCGATCGACAAGATCGAGCTGAAGGACCTGCTCGAACAGCTGGCCGAACGCAATGTCCGGATCATGGGTATCGAAGGCGCTCGCCCGTCGATGCTTGGCCCCGGCATGCCGCCGGCGATGCGGGGCGGCAAGGCTGCATCCGATTTCGAAGTCCCGGAAAAGTCCGAGGATAAGTCGGCTCAAGAAAGCTCCGGACAAGTTGGCGTTGCTACCAAGCAAGGTGCCAAGCAGCCGGAAACGGATACCGACAGTCAGCTCCGCAACGAGCCGATCAAGGTTGCCGAGGTCCGGCCGGTCATCCAGTCGCTGGTGATCAACGAGCCGGTTCGCTCCGGTCAGTCGGTCATCTTCGCGGAAGGTGACGTGACCGTTATCGGTTCGGTTGCCTCCGGTGCCGAAGTGATTGCCGGCGGTTCGGTGCATGTCTACGGCGCAATACGCGGCCGAGTCATGGCTGGATCATTGGGGAATGCAACGGCTCGGATCTTTTGCCGCAAGCTCGAGGCCGAACTGGTCGCGATCGACGGCATCTACAAGATGGCCGAGGACATGGACGCAAGCCTTCGCGGGCAGCCGGTCCAGCTCTGGCTCGACGGCGACATCATCATGGCAGAAACGCTCAGTTAAGAAATGAAAAAAAGCAAATGATAACGGGCCGGCAGGACACAGGAGAGATTGGTATGGGGAAAGTCATAGTTGTGACTTCGGGCAAGGGAGGGGTCGGCAAGACGACCTCGACCGCGGCCCTCGGCGCGGCGCTCGCCAGCCGCGGCGAAAAGGTCGTCGTCGTCGATTTCGATGTCGGGTTGCGTAACCTCGATCTCGTCATGGGGGCCGAGCGCCGGGTCGTCTACGACCTCGTCAACGTCATCCAGGGCGATGCGAAGCTTCCGCAGGCCCTGATCCGCGACAAGCGCCTCGACAACCTGTTCCTGCTGCCCGCCTCGCAGACACGCGACAAGGATGCCCTGACATCCGAAGGCGTCGAGCGCGTGATGGCCGATCTGAAGCGCTACTTCGACTGGATCATCTGCGACAGCCCTGCCGGCATCGAGCGCGGTGCGACACTTGCCATGCGCCATGCGGATATGGCCGTCGTGGTCACCAATCCGGAAGTCTCCTCGGTGCGCGACAGCGATCGCATCATCGGTCTTCTCGATTCCAAGACGCTCAAGGCCGAAAACGGCGAGCGGATGGAAAAGTATCTTTTGCTGACCCGCTACGACGTCAACCGTGCCGAGCGTGGCGACATGCTGAAGGTGGACGACGTTCTGGAAATCCTGTCGATCCCGCTGATCGGCATCATTCCGGAAAGCATGGATGTGCTGCGCGCCTCCAACATCGGTGCACCGGTGACGCTGGCCGACGCCAAGAGCGCTCCGGCCCAAGCTTATTTCGATGCCGCGCGGCGTCTCGCCGGCGAGGTCCTGCCAATGACCATCCCGGGCGAAAAGCGCGGTCTCTTCGGCAAGATCTTCGGAAGGAAGGCCGCATGAACATGTTCCGCCTTTTCAACAGGCCGAAATCAGCGCCCGCGGCCCGCGAGCGTCTCCAGGTACTGCTTGCTCATGAACGCATGGTTGTCGGCACCGATCTGGTCGCCGTGCTGCGCGAGGAAATTCTGGCCGTCATCGCCAAACACGTCCAGCTGGACGCCGACCGCGTAACGGTAAAGATGGATCGCGACGAGCACTGCACTATCCTGGAGATCGACGTCGAGATCCCGCTCAATGCGAGCGCCCAGGCCGCAGCCTGAACGTCTCTATCGAGTTAGCCTCCCAAGGCTGGTTTGAAAGGCGGGTATGTCCGGCGGGACATGCCCGCCTTTTGCGTCGTCCCAGCGGACTTCCAGATGGCCGCCGAGCGCCCGGACACCCTTGTCGATGGCTTTGAAATCCGGGTAGCGGCTCTTGTATCCGCGGGTCTGGAAATACTGGCCGGTGCCGGCCTCTTCATCCATATCGCGCATGATCCACCGGATCGCGTAGCAGCGGCTTCGCAGCTGATCCAGCGCCGGAATGCCTGTCAGCTTGTAGGGCTTCCGGCTGCGGCGAAAACCGTAATAGCGGGCCGCCGCCTGGATCCGGTCCCAGCTGACGCCCGGAAACGCGTCGCAGATCTCTTTCCGGTCTGCGGCGGGATAGAGCCTGCGCAATTTCTGCCGGGCCGACCATCCCCAGGCCTGCCGGCGTGGTGCAAGACCCAGTCTCTGGCAGCGTGTCTGTATGGCCTTTTTCGACCGGGCATGCAGAACCTGGCTTATGGCAAAGTAATCGGGATGAAAGATCCGGCAGATCAGGTCTTCCTCATCCGTCCAGAGCTTGTGTCCGCTGACGGTGAAGCCCGAACGCAGTATCTTCAGTCGTGTCCGCTCGGTGAGAGCTAAGTCTTTCGCAAGCTGCGCCAGGTCCATCGCAGGGTCCTCTGACGCTGGCGGCTATGGCTTCTTGACGTTCAGCGCCCGGAATGAGTTGAACGTTCCTCCCTTGTCGGTGAACAGGTCCACAAGCGGCTTCGGCAGACCGTTCAGCTCCCGCAGCTTGAGCGCGAGGAAGGCAAATTCCAGCTTGAGGCGATCGATTTCCTGCGCCCGGGCATCGAGAATGCGTGCCTCGATCTCAGCTTTCTGGCGAAGAAGATCATCCAGTACGGACATGACAACGCTCCAAAATATGACGTTTGAATTTGGCTTTCTTGAAAAATTGCATGCGGGAAAAACCGTGTGCGGTCACACGTTCGGACAAGCTGTCACGGAAATTCGATTTTGCCAATCGCCGTCGCCATTTCCAACGTCACCCGATTCTGATGTCGCTACGCTGGCGCGTGTTTACAGAGGTGCTATACAGGCCAATGATTTAGGTAGGCGTCTTGGGCAGTCGCAAATGCGAGACGTCACGATCGCAGCCAATGACCATGCCTTCGGAGTGCCAGATGAATTTCCATTCGCCCTATAGCCACGGCTTCATTCGCGGCGCCGCCTGCACGCCCGTCTGCGAACTCGGCGACCCGGACTTCAACGCGCGTGCGACGCTGGATCTGGCCCGTGAAGGTCACGCGCGCAGCGTTGCGCTGATGGTGTTTCCGGAACTTGGCATTTCCGGCTATTCGATCGACGACCTGCTCGGCCAGGACGTTCTTCTCGATGCGGTCGAAAGCGCGCTTGCAACGATCGTCGAGGAAAGCAAGGCGCTGCTTCCCGTGCTTCTTGTCGGCGCACCGCTGCGTCACGAAGGGCGTCTGTTCAACTGCGCCGTCGTCATCCATGCAGGCCGCATTCTCGGTGTGGTGCCGAAGACCCATATCCCGAATTACCGCGAATTCTACGAGAAGCGCTGGTTCGCATCCGGCCGCAGCGTGCGCGACATGATGATTTCGGTTGCCGGACAATCGGTGCCCTTCGGCATCGATCTGCAGTTTGCCGCTGAAAATATCCGCGATTTCATCTTCCACGTGGAGATCTGCGAAGACGTCTGGCTGCCGGCGCCGCCGAGCGATTTCGGCGCGATGGCCGGTGCTCTGATCCTCACCAACCTGTCGGCCAGCAACATCACCGTCGGCAAGGCGGAGATGCGCAAGCTGCTTTGCGCCACCCAGTCGGCGCGCAACTTTGCGGCCTATCTCTATTCGGCGGCCGGCCCCGGCGAATCCACCACCGATCTGGCCTGGGACGGCCAGGCCTGCATCTACGAACTGGGCGATCTGTTGGGCGAGACCAAGCGGTTTCCGGCCGGCCCGCAGATGTGCGTCGCCGATATCGATGTCGAGCGGCTGCGTCTCGAGAGAATGCGCACCGGCACGTTCAACGATGCCGCAACGCTGCATCTGACGGCAGGCAAGACGTTCCGGCGCGTCCTGTTCGACTTCGAGCGGCCGCAAGAAACGCTTGATCTGGAGCGGGCCATCCAGCGCTATCCGTTCGTGCCATCAGATCCGAGACGGCTCGATCAGGATTGCTACGAGACCTTCAACATCCAGGTCCAGGGCCTGATGAAGCGGTTGAAATCGACCGGCATAAAGCGGCTCTGCATCGGCATCTCAGGCGGCCTCGATTCGACCCATGCGCTGCTGGTCGCAGCCAAGGCCTATGACCAGCTCGGCTGGCCGCGCACCGATATTCTCGGCTTTACCATGCCGGGTTTTGCCACCGGCGACGACACGAAGTCGAATGCCTGGGCGCTGATGCGCGGCATGGGCATTACGGCCGAAGAGGTCGACATCAAGCCTCTCTCGACCCAGCTCCTGCACGATCTCAAACATCCGTTCAGCGGCGGCGAGCCGGTCTATGACGTGACGTTTGAAAATGTGCAGGCGGGTCTGCGAACCGATTTCCTGTTCCGCGCCGCCAACCAGCGCAACGCGCTTGTGCTCGGTACCGGCGACCTGTCGGAGATCGCGCTCGGCTGGTCGACCTACGGCGTCGGTGACCAGATGAGCCATTACAACGTCAACGCTTCGGTGCCGAAGACGCTCATCCAGCACCTCATCCGCTGGGTCATCGAGGCCGAGAGCTTCGATGACGAAACCAATGCAACGCTGCAGCGCATCCTCAACACGCTGATCTCGCCGGAACTGGTGCCGGCGGGCGCCGATGGCGCCATGCAGAGCACGGAAGACAAGATCGGCCCCTACGATCTGCATGATTTCACGCTCTACTATCTCACCCGTTTCGGCCTGAAGCCGTCGAAGATCGCCTATATGGCGCTGCAGGCCTGGAAGGATGCCGGCGCTGGCGCCTGGCCGTCGCATTTCCCGGAGGAGAAGAAGCGGCAGTTCGATCTGCCCGTCATCAAGCGCTGGATGGAGACGTTCCTGTTCCGGTTCTTCACAATCAGCCAGTTCAAGCGCTCCGCATCGCCGAACGGGCCGAAGGTGACATCCGGCGGATCGCTGTCGCCGCGCGGCGACTGGCGGGCGCCGTCGGATGGCAACGGCCGGATCTGGATCAAAGAGCTCAAGGACAACGTGCCGGACGCATGACGTCCGTGCTCCGCAACACGCAATTGTCAGGCGGAATCGGCGAAATCGGGAAACCGATGGGCGCCTAAGGGGTTGTTCCTTCCAGAGACAACAGGGAAGGAGCTCAATTCATGGAACTCAACCGTCGAACCGTTCTCACCGCAACCGCTTTCACAGCGGCCGCTGCGGTGTTTCCAATTCCCAATATTGCACGGGCCGCCGCGCCGTTTGCACAGCCGAAGCTGCCATTCGGCGAGGGCGATCTGGCACCCGTCATTTCCGCAAAGACCGTGGGCCTGCATTACGGCAAGCATCACAAGGCCTATTTCGACAAGCTGAACACGCTGTCGACCGGCACCAAGTATGCCGACATGGATCTTGAGGCGATCGTTGTGGAATCAGCCAAGTCCGATGCCGATGCGGACAAGAAGATCTTCAACAATGCCGCCCAGGCCTGGAACCATGTGGCCTACTGGGATCAGTTCGTACCCGGTGGCCCGAACCGGCCGCAGGGCGAGGTTGCGACGACGATCAACGAGACGTTCGGCGACTATGATGGCTTCATCAAGCGCGCCGTCGATATCTCGGATACGGTCTTCGGCACAGGCTGGGTGTGGCTCACTCGTGATGACGCTGGCAAGCTGGCACTGATCGGCTATGAGGACGGCAAGAACCCGATTGCTGTCGGACGTCCCGCCTATCTCGGCATCGATATATGGGAACATGCCTATTACGTCGATTACGAGAACCGAAAGCCGGAGCATATCCGCGCCGTCCTCGACAAGCTCGTGAACTGGCGTTCGGTCGAGGAACGCATGGCCGCCTGAGGCTGCGATGTTCCCTTTAGTCAACAGAGAGAGGAGTGCCCATGGCCCAGGATCCATTTGAACCCGTACCCGGCCCAATCCCGCCAACACCCGCTCCGCCGGTCCCTCCGATCGGTGAGCCGGAGCCCGACAGGTTGCCGGATGAAGATCCGGTGCCGAACCCGGATGAAAACGACGATCCGCCGCAATACGCCTGAGTTAGCGGCTCACCACGAAGAACGGACGGCCGGTCAAGGGACCGGCTGTCTTTCTGTCTGCTTCGCCGGAAGGCGCCACAGGCCCGTCCGCTTTCCCCTCACCAGTGCCTGCATCGGCCGCTCCAGCGCCTCATAGGCGAGGACGCCGACCAGCGTGCCGGCGACCACGGCGATCGTGGTTGCCGCGACAGGCGGCAGGGATGCAGACGACAGGATCTTGACGGCGACCGAGACCGCAAACGTATGCCAGATGTAGATTGAGTATGACGCATCGCCGAGATAGGCGAGGGCAGGGATCTTTGGGACCGAGCGGCTCTTTTCAAGGCTGAGCGCGCCGGTCACCAGCATGATCGCAAGCGGTCCACAGGACCACGCATCGAATTCAAGCTTGAAAATCTGGATCGCCGCGAACCCGGCGATCGAAAGGCAGATCAGCGCCAGCCCGATCGGGGCCGGCGGGACCGCGCCGCGCTGCCAGAGTTTCGCAAGCGCTGCACCTGCCACGAATTCCAGAATGACCGGGGCCGTGTAGAAGCCAACCGACGGATTTTCGGGCGGCATGACGAGGCCGATTGCGACAAGCGTTCCGAACACCAGCGCCAGCAACGGAAGCCGGGCCGATGGGCGCGCAAACAGGGTGAGCGCAAACACGGCGTAGAAGAAGATCTCGTAGTTCAGCGTCCAGCCCTGCACGAGGACAGGCCACAGTGCGCCGGTGCTGGGCGAGGCAACGGGCAGGAACAGCAGCGAGCCCAGCACATGCGGCAGGCTCAGCACGAGGTTTGGAAACGCACCGGCGAGGGCGCCGGCGATCATCAGAAGTGTCGCCGCCCAGTAGATCGGCACGATGCGCAGCAGCCGGTTTTTGAAGAACTTGCCGGGACTTGCCGAGCGGGCGTCGCTGATCGCCATCATGATAAAGCCGCTGACGACGAAGAACACGTCGACACCCGCCGCACCGATGGTGAAGTGCAGGCCGCTTTTCTCGCCGGCATGAAACAGCACCACGGCCAGCGCCGCAAAGGCTCTTAGATACTGGATCGAATAGAGAGTAGGCATTGTCTTCACGTCCTTCGACGCCCGTTTGGGCGTGTCAGCCTGCCGGAATGCCCGGTTCGCCATTTTGCCCGCGCTCAGGCCCCGTGGGTGAATTCGGCATGAAACCGTATTGAGGGCGGTCCGCCTTTGCCTTGACCGGTCTTACCGCCAGCGTCAGGCGACCGGCCATGAAGTAGAACAGGAAAGACCCGACCTGGTATGGGTTGAGGATGTCGATCTCCACGAAGGACCGAATCACAAGCAGGGTCGACAGCCCGACAAACAGCAGCGATTCCGGCGTGCGCGAGATGGTCAGCAGCCGTTTCAGATGGCCGGTGAGGCAGGCGATCAGGATGAAGACAAGCAGGCCCGTGCCGATGATTCCAGTCTCCACCATGCTTTCGATATAGGTGTTGTGGAAATGGAATCCGCTGCGGCCGGTAATGAAGAATTCCTGCCAGAGGCGTTCGGCCTCGGAGGCGCCTGGAACCCAGTATCCCTGGTAGCCCATGCCGATGATGGGAGACTGTGCAGCGGCGGCAATGCCCTGCTGCCATAGATAGGTGCGGCCCGTCAGGGTCGAGTCCTTGCCGAACACGCCGAGGATCGCATCCATCGCGCCGAACTGCAGCGCACCGACGATGCCGGCAAGCCCGAACACGAGCGCAATCGCAAAGAAGCCGCGTCGGTGCTTCGGCGAAAAGAACATGAACCCCTGCAGGCCGATGCAGAGCGCCACGACACCGGCCGTGGTGATGACAGAGGTCGCAGACTGCGAGGCGAGGAGGCAATAGGCCGACAGAAGCGCGCTGCCGCCGGCACCGATCATCCAGATGCCGCGCATGCGAAACAGCATCACCGCCGCATAGGAGAAGATCACGCCGAGGGACGCGAAGAAACCCAGCTGGTTCTTGGAGGAAAATGCGCCGACGAAGCTGAACGTATTGTCCATCGCGTCCATCAGATAGGTGCCGAACAGGATCGAATAGACGAGCACGATCCCGGTTCCGATCAGGCCGCCGCGCAGCAGCGTCTTGGTGCTGAGCATCCGCATGGCAATCAATGCGCAGACGATATGCGTCAGATACTGGATGGCGGTGCGCAGCGACACGCCAAAGGCTGGCGACCAGAAAGCGGAGATGAAGCAGAAGATGCCGAACGAGAAGATCCAGAGAAACCGGGAATAGCGGCCCAGCACCCGTCGGTAGTCGGTTACGACCGGAAGGAACCATACGCCGTAATAGGCAAGGATCGAGATCTGCCCGAACCTGCTCGAATAGGCGAAGACGAAAAAGGACAGCGCGACGGCGGCAATCCCGTAGATCTCATTCTTCTCCGGGTCGATCAGGGACGACTTGACAATCTTCATCCGGTTACCCCTATTGCATCAGCAGTTCGGAGGTCACCTTCACCACGTCGCCCGGCATCAGACGGGCATTCTCGTCGACGGCCAGTTCCTTGGGGCCGTCGCCTTCGTCGCGCACGACAGTGTATTTGATCGTCGCGGCTGTCTTGCTCGGGTCGAAGCGCAGCGCCTCGGCAGACTGTGCAACTGCCTCCGAGATCAGTTGGCGGCTGGTGGTCAGCTGCAGGCCGAGCTTTTCAAGTTCCGCTTCGGTATCCTGAAGCTCCTTTGCCCGGTCTGCTTCCCAGTCGTTGCGCAGGTTGATCTCGTCCTGGTTCGCCTGGCTGATATCCTGCTTTGCCTTCAAGGTCGACGTGTCGATGTCGAGCAGGGTCGACTGGATGCTGGCCGTGCGCTCCTCGATGGTCAGAAGGCGGCTGCTGGTTGCCAGACCCTGTTCGGTGAGCCGGGACATCTTGTCCCGGTTTTCCGACACGAGATCGAGCTGGCGCTGTTGCGTCTCTGTCTTTTGCGCGAGCGACTTCACTTCGCTTTCGAGAAGGCTGCGCAGCTCGTTGAGGGCCTGCAGCTGCAGCTCATAGCGGTCGCGGCGCGATTTCATCAGCGATGTCTCGCTGGCAATCAGCTGCGCGGCATTGGGCACGTCTTTCAGTTCCGCCGGGATTGGCAGATCGCGCGATCCGGAAACCTCGGCCACAAGCCGTGCCCGGCGGGCAATCAGGCGGCCGCGCTGGTTGTCGTAGACGGCAACGTCGCCCTGCGCGTTGATGAAATCCTTGGCGAAGCGCTGACCAGCATCTGAACGGCGCAAGCCGCCGGCAAGGCTTACCGCCTTCAGCACGGTCAGGTTCGGGGAATAGGGAAACTCTCCCGGTGTCGTGACGTCGCCGGCGAGATAGACCGGCCGGTACTGGCTGATTTCAACCGAGGCAGAGGGCAGGTTTCGAAGTGCGAACTTGTCGCGCAGCTGCTGGCCGATCAGACCGGCAACTTCGGCGGTCGTCTTTCCGGCTGCGTCGAGATCGCCGATAAACGGAAGCGACAGCGCCCCGGACGGGCCGACCGTGTATTCGCCGCCGACCACGTCCCAGTCGCGCACCGTGCCATCGGCCGGCTGCCATTCGGCCACGCGGATGCGCAGCTTGTCCATGACGCCGAGCTTATAGCCGCCGCTGGCGGGACCGCTTGCGGCAGCCGCTGCAGGGGTCTTGGGTGCCGCAGCCTTGCCAGGTGTTGCGGTTTCGGCCTCAGTGGAGGTCTGTTGTGTGGTCTTCGGGGCTTTGTCCTGCGCCAGGACTGGCGCGACTGAACTCAGCAGCAGGGCGCCGGCTGCAAAAAGGAGCGCCGGCGAACCGCTTTTCGAATGATCGTTCTTCAACATCTACGGGTCCTTCAATCGCATTCAAACGCAAATCCGTGGGAGGTCGGCTTGCGCTTGTTTCGACTGTTGAGTTCGTCTGGTGACTTGTTCTTGGTTTTTCTTGCGGCCGGTGACCGACCAGGATTTCTCAGGCTATCAAAAGAAACTCAGATCAATAGCTGCCGCGGGCAAAGCAGACCGCAGGGATGGTCTTTGCAATGATGGCGATGTCGCGAACCAGCGACCAGTTCTGGACGTATTGCGTGTCGAAAGCGATGCGGGTCTCGTATGACACATCGTTGCGACCGCTGATCTGCCACAGGCCTGTGAGGCCGGGACGGGTGCGAAGGTAGTAGACGGCAAAGGCGTCATAGACTTTCAGTTCCTCGTCCACGACCGGACGCGGTCCCACCACGCTCATTTCGCCACGCACGATGTTGAGCAACTGCGGCAGCTCGTCGAGAGAGAGCTTGCGCAGGACTTTGCCAACGGAAGTCACGCGTGGGTCGTCTTTCAGCTTGCGCGTCAGACGCCATTCTTCCGCGGCATGCGGATTGTCACGCAGATAGTTGCGCAGCAATTCGTCGCCGTCGGTCGCCATGGTCCGGAACTTGAGGCATTTGAAAATGCGTCCGTTATGGCCAATGCGGCTATGGCCGTAAAAGGCCGGGCCCTTATCGGTGAGTTTCACCAGGGCCATGATCATCAGAAATAGCGGGCTGAACAGGATCAGCGCGCATGCAGCTGCGGTCATATCGAAGCTGCGTTTAGCGAGGCCACCGATCGGGAGGGTACCGAAGGCCTGGTCGGAGTCTACAAACGGCGAACTAGCCGAACGTGTCGCTGACTTCATAGAGGGTAACTCCATTTAGGTTTTGCGATAGTCGGTGATGCCTTTCGGCGGGTCTTTTCGTCGACAATTTGATAATAAGTCTGTGTTCGGAATTTGATGCCAGCCAATTTTTTCCGGGAGCGCTGTCCCGATGCGGGTCGATGCGCGCCGAAATCCGATCAGCACTCCGATTTTTTTACAATCGATTGAATAGCGACCCCAGGTCTACTGTTCTTTTCTGGCAACTATACCCGTACTTAGAATAATACCCGTGCCATTAGCGTATTGGGGGGCTTCTGCGCAGGGCCAGTCCAGAGCTAAACCTGTGATTGCTTCTTTGAGCAGGGCCAGGAAGTAGCTTGCGTATAAGACCAAAGGCCTACGCATTTCGCACCGCAATACAATGATGCAGCGCAATATGGCTTCGTCGGGCCTCGTCACCTTTGTAACAAAAGTTGAACGCCGGTGACCCCGAGTCTGCGACATCCAGCAGCGGAATGTTCCAGACGGCGAGCTTCACGTCCAAATTGTGGCGGAAATGCGATTGGGCGCTGTGGTACCAAGGTAAGAATCCATTCACGCTAATCGCAAGGAACTGCCAAGGCGGGGCAGGGAACCGGCAAACCTTACGAAAGTTTCATTAATACTCGGCATAGCAGATGCTGTATTGCTTGCATCCGACTACTGCCGGTCCTATCGTGACGGTGCAGGGAGGAGCCTGCGTCTAGAAGCCAAGAACTATAAGCTGCTCGGGAGGGCGATCATGTATGCGCCGCGCGTATTTATAAGTATCCTTTGCGTCCTGGTCGTTTTCGCGCTCGCGTCCTTTTTCATCAGCGGGTCCGTCTACACAGCATTTATACACACGCTCCTCTGCGCGGTTATTATCCAGGTGGGTTATTTCGTTGGCATCGTTTACCTCGTTCACCGCGAGAAGCTCGCGGGTAGCAGGGGTCGGACAGATACCGCCGTCGCTGCGCGCTCCAGAGAGGTTTCCAACCTTCCGTCCGACGTGACGTCACACCTGCCTGCCCGGGATATCTAGCCGGCGCTCACAGTCCCATTTCGGTTTTTGTTGCAGTGCTTCCATATGGAGGCCATCTTCCTGCGTTCAGGTCCTCGCACGACGAACGATGGAGACAGTCTCATGGAGAGCGCAACGGCCCACCCCGATGTTCAGACGATTTGCGTCGTCATCGCAGCCAAGAACGCGGCAGACACGATCGCCACCGCCGTCCGGTCCGCCTTGCATGAAGCGCTTGTCAGCGAAGTCGTCGTGGTCGATGACGGCTCGAGCGACGACACGGCCGGCGCTGCCCGCAGTGTGGATGATGGCAGCGGGCGGCTCCAGATCATCTCGCTGGAGAAGAACCAGGGCCCGTCTGCTGCGAGAAACCGGGCGATCGCCGCCTCCAGTGCACCGCTGATCGCCATTCTCGATGCGGACGATTTCTTCTTTCCTGGACGGTTCGAGCCAATGCTGGCGCTTGGCGACTGGGACATGCTGGCCGACAACATCGCCTTCATCTCCGATCCTGCCGCCGCATTGCCGCCCGAAAAGTTCGAGTCGAGGGCGCGGACGATCTCGCTCATCGAATTCGTCGAGGGCAATATTTCCGAGCGCGGAAAGCCGCGCGGCGAGACAGGGTTTCTGAAGCCGATCATTCGTCGCTCGTTCCTCGATGCCCATCGTCTTCGGTACGACGAGGGCCTGAGGCTTGGCGAGGATTACGATCTCTATCTGCGGGCTCTGGCCAAGGGTGCGCGCTACAAGGTGATCGAGCATTGCGGCTACGGCGCCGTCGTCAGGGCCGATTCGCTCAGCAGCCGCCACCGGACCCATGACCTCAAGACGCTATACGAAGCGGACGAGGCGATCCTGTCGGATCCGCTTCTGCCGACGCAGGCCAGGGCGGTGATTACCCGTCACCGCGACCACATCCGGGAACGCTACGAGCATCGCGCCTTCCTTGATACCAAGTCGAATTCGGGGATTGTCGCAGCCGCTAGCTACATGTTCGGCCGGCCGCAGTTCCTGCCCTATGTCGCGCAGGCGATCCTGCTGGACAAGATGGAGGCAAGACGTGGCGGACCGGTTCCGGTCGCCACGCCGCATGCCATGCGCTATCTGCTTGCCGGGGTTCCGGCCGCAGCGGACCCTGCCGCCGTTCAGAAGTAGTCGCGGCGGATCTCGTCCAGAACAGCGCGAAAACGCTGCTTCTTGTCTTGAAGCATCTCATCCGGGCTGAGCTGTGGCTCGGTCCGGCTGGCCTGCCAGAGCGCCAGGATCGACGGTGCCGCAAGGACCTGCTTCGCCATGCCGCGAAGGCCTGACTGAGCAGGAGCCGCAGGGGCAGCGGTCCGCGTCATTACCGATGCATCTGCGCTTGCAGGTTCGTGATGGGCCGGCTGCTGCTGGCCGCCGCCGCCGTCGAAGCTCATTCCCCAGAACTTGGTTTTCTTGGCCACTGCCTCGGCGCGTGTCGAAACCGGCACGAAGTGCGGATTGTAGGTCGCACCGACGGACTGTGCCCAGTCGTTCCACTTGAAATTGTTGATAGATCTGGATGTGCTCACCGCAATCCACGGCACCCGGAATGCATCGGCCAGGATCGCGCCATGCATGGATTCGGCAACGATCATCTCGGACTGGGCAATCGCCCGGATGACCGATTTCGCCTCGCCGCGCGGGTCGAGCCAGGTCAGTCCGGCGGGCTCGCAGACCGATTGCCACATGCCGAATTCCGCCGATTCCCAATGGGGAACGAAGGTCTTCTTGTGGATCTTCGGCAGGTTCTGGAATTCCGGCATATCGGGGATGAGGGCCGCGGGGTCAGTGATCCCCCTGTCGAGGGGAAGACCGAGCTTCGCCGCCGTCAATGGTCCGCGCACGCAGCGCACGTCCCATTCGGGATCATTGATATCGGGTGCCTCGCCATAGCCATAGCCGCTGCCGATCACCAGTTTCTTCTGCCCGGGCGGAAGCAGGACGGGGTTGAGAACGGTACCGACGCCGACCAGCATCGTATCGGCGTGGACGTCGCGAAAGCCCGGAAGAAGATAATCCCAGAGCCACAGATTGAGGTCGTCGCCGAAATTGCCGTGGTGGGATGCCCAGTAATAAGGTTGCATGCAAGCCTCCTGATGGGAGTGAAGTCTTTGTAAAAAATGCGAAGTTTACGTCGCCGAGCGCTCGCGCGCACCCATACCGAGTTTCCCTGCGCCCAGTTCGAAGGCCGCGCGGATCAGCGCCGGATCGCGCATCACCCATTTGGCCAGCAGGCCGAATTCCGGGCTCTGGCGCCGCTTCATCCGCCCGGCCTGGCTCCACAATGCCTGCCGTCTTGCGGTGTTCTTATAACCTGCAATCGACGCGACGTCGCCCGGCCTGTTGCTGAAACGCTGTTCCAGCGTATCAAGCGCCACCCAGGTGTTGAACTGCTGGCGCAGGAATTCCGGCGACTGGTTGTCGATCGAATGGAAGATGTTGATGCCCATGCCGCGGGCAGCGCCCGGCTCGTCGCAGAGGATCGTCCGCTTCGATTTCAGGATGCAGTCGCAGAAGAACAGCACGTCTTCGGCGGCCAGTCTCAATTCGGGCTCGAAGCGGACAGCCTCGAAGACCGGACGGGACATCACCATGCAGGTGAGATGCAGAAAGCTCCAGTTGCGCAGCATGACGCTTGCCAGGTCCTGAAGCTCGATGATGAGCGGCTTTTCCGATAGCCGTGTGCCGCCTTCGGTCTTCTCCAACTGCGCCATGCCGAAGTGGTAATAGAACTCTTCGCTCGCCTGCATCGAGGCCCAGTAGCACTCGGCGCCGAAGCGGCTCATGCTCTCGAATGCGTTGGTGAGATGATCCGGAAGCCACACGTCGTCGCTGTCGAGAAGCGCCACAAAACGCGTTTCGGCGGGCACCGCGTCCAGCCCAGTATTGCGCGCCGCCCCCGGCCCGCCATTCTTTTGTTCGATGATTCGGATGCGCTCGAGCCAGGTCGGATCGGCGTCCTGAAGTTCGATTTTTGCGTTATGGGGTGACTCGTCGTCCACGACGATGATATCAAAATCCACGAAGCTCTGGCTGAAAACAGATTGCAGGGCCCGGGTAAGGATACCCGGTTCCCGTTGATAAAATGGAATAATTACGGTGAATGTCGCCATGTTTCTGCCCCTGCTTTTTTCAAGAATTGCAAACCGCTAGCCGCCTGGACGGCTTGGATTGCGGCTTCACGCTGGCTCTCAATCAGTATCCAACAATAGGAATTCGAAGATGGCCCCAACCCAAGGCGTGAAGACGATCACGACAAATGTCGGTTGGAGTGTGCTGTCAAAGACCGCCACATTCGGGCTGAAATTTGTCACTGTACCGATATTGGCAAGACTGTTGACCCCGGAAGATTTCGGAACGGTGGCTGTCGCACTCACCGTCGTACAGTTTTTGGCGATGATCGGTGGTGCCGGTTTGACGTCGGCACTGATCGTCGATCGGGACAGTGGCATGGATACGGTGCACACCGTTTTCTGGGCCAATCTCGCGATGTCTTTGATCATGTCGGTGATCCTTTTCCTCGGTGCAAACGGCATCGGCAGCTGGATGGGTGCGGCCCAGAGCGCCGATCTCCTGCGTATCATGGCCTTTCTCATTCCGCTGCAGCTGACGGCCGATGTCGCCTATTCGCTGCTCGCCCGCGAGATGAATTTCAGCAAGGACGCGATCCTCAGCACGGTGTCGGAAACCACGGCGGCGCTGGTCGCCCTGGCGCTTGCCTTCATGGGGTTCGGCATCTGGGCGCTGGTCGTGCAGCTGTTTTCCTCGGCGGTGATCCGGCTTGTCGGCCTCTACTCGATCACGCGCTATGTGCCGCGTTTCGTCATCAAGCCGGATCGGATGGGGCCGCTGGTGCGCTATTCTTCGGGGCTGATGGGGTCGGAGATCGCCAATTTCGTGACTTTCCAGGCGCCGATGGTGGTGATCGCGCGGATGTTGACGCTTGCCGATGCGGGCGCCTATTCGGCCGCCAACCGGTTTGCCAGCATTCCGAACCAGGTCGTGCTGTCGGCGGTAATGGGCGTGCTGTTCCCCGCCTTCAGCCTGATGGGCGACGACCGCAAGCGCCGCACCGACGCCCTGATGCTGTCCACTCAGGTAATGACGGTGGTGCTGGCGCCGGCCATGTTCGGGCTGTGGGCGGTGGCGGAACCGGCGATGCTGGTGCTGTTCGGGCCGCAATGGGCCTATGCCTGGCCGGTGCTTGGCCTGCTCGCGCTGTCGAAGGCGATCGTGACGCCCTGCAGCACGTTCATACCCTATCTCAAGGGCACCGGCCAAAGCCGGGTGCTGTTCTGGTCGGCGGTGCTGCGGGCCGTTGCAACGACACTCGCCATCATCCTCGGTGCCACCTATGGCAACCTTGTCGATGCAATGGTGGCGCTCTGCGTCGTCAACGCCATCACGCTGGTCGGTTATTCCTGGGCCGTGTTCCGGGTCGACGGCATTCCGTTCTTTTGGGGTCTGATGACCAGCAGCCGGTCGATGCTCACCTCGCTCGTCATGGGCGTCGGGGTCCGGTTGACCCTTTCCACCTTCGAAGCACAGCTCACCAGTCCCTATCTCCAGCTCCTCGTTGGCGCTGTCGTGGGCGGCGTGCTCTACGGCGCCATGTTCCTCGTGACGGAAAGGGCGCTCGTCAAAAAAATAATCGGCATGGTCAAGCGGCGTCGTGGTGGGTCGGTTGCGGACGCACCTCCTGCATAACGAAGGATGCCCTTGCCTCATCGTTGAGACGCATTTTCGCCTTAATCGCGCCGCAATCGGGCGAGGATGCGAACCGATTTGATTGAGTGTCGTCTGAGGTCGAAGTTATTTTCACGACGAATTGATTTTTTTCTCTGTTGTGCAGTGCAGCATAAGAAATCAGTGATCCCCCCGGAATCCATAGCGTTTCAGCACTCGCGAAAGTAGAACTCGCGAATGGAACGGGTAACGGGATGCCGCTGCGGACCGGGCGGATCCCGGCTTTTCGCTGCGCCGCCACATTTTGTGCCAAACTGCACCTGATCCTTGGCACTCGAAAATGCGGGCTCAAAGTCTGCTCTGATTGAAACGGTGGTGACGGGAGGCGCCGCCCAAAAAGGGTAGTTCGTTTGACTGTTGATCAAACCATTTCCTCCCGTATCAATTTGATGCGCATCCTTCTGATCTCGGGCATCGTGTTCGTCCACGTCCCGTTCGATCCGCAGACCAGCCCGTTCCTCGGCCAGAACGGTTTCTTCGATTGGCTCCGCGTGTTTTTTGGCGACAGCCTGTTTCGTATCGGCGTACCGTGCCTCAGCGCGATTTCCGGCTATCTGCTGTTTCGCCGTGGCTGGGATGCTTTCGACTACGGCAAGGTGATGCAATCCAAGGCGCGAACCGTGCTTGTGCCGTTCCTGTTGTGGAACCTCGGCCTGTTCGCCGTCGTCCTTCTGGTGCAGCGCGCCGGCATGGGCATCGGGTATTTCCCGGACCTGTGGAATGCATCCTCCCGTGAACTGGCGAACTATGCGTTTGCGAGCGAGAATTTTCCCGTCGACATCCCGCTCTATTTCCTGCGTGACCTTGTCGTCTGCATCGCCCTGTCGCCAATCCTTTCCTTCTTCGTGCGCAAGGCTGCGGTGCCGACGCTGGTCATCCTGTTCGTGGTGGCGATCTTGCCGGATCTCACGCTCTTCATCGTTTTGAAGAAGTCGATCCTGTTCTCCTTTACCTTCGGCATCTTCCTCGCTTTGAACCGGATCGATCTCTCGGTGCTCGACCGTTTCGCCATTCCCGGAACGGCACTGGTTGTCGCCGCCGCCGTCCTGTTGTCGATCGCGCTTTATCAGACGGGACCGGACTATTCCTGGTCGCTTGAGCTTCTGCGCAACGCGCTGTCGATCATCGGTGCGGGCGGATTCTGGCTGATGTCGGCACTTGCTATCCGCTCGACGCTCGGCAAACGGCTGGCCGCCACCGGCAGCCTCAGCTTCTGGATCTTCTGCGCCCATTACCCGCTGCTCGTGGTGATGTGGATGGTCTGGAACCGCATTGCGGGCGATCAGCTTTACCCGCTGTTCTATGTCGGCGCGATTTCCTCGGCCCTCGTGATCCTGGTGATTTCGAATGCGCTGGTGTCGCGCCTTATGCCCGGCCTTTATCAGACGCTGACGGGCAGTCGCGGCCGCAAGGCAAAGCTTGCGCAGACACAGAACTCCAATTCGTCCGGGCATTCCGCGCATGGCCGCGAGCCCGCCCTGACCCACAGAAGAGGTGAAACATGACGGCACCAGCCAGACAGATTCGACCCGCTTTCCGAGCCGCTGCAACGGCATTCGCCGCGTTGACGGTGCTCGCCTGCGCTCCAGCTTTTGCCCAGGCGCCTCAGCCTCCGGCGCCTCCCGGGACAGCCCCTAATGCTCCAGATCAGGCAGCCAGCAAGCATCCGGGTGGCAAACCCCACCCGGGTGGCAAGCCGCAGCCGGATGCCAAGGGCACGTCCTTCGTCGAAAATTTCGATCGGCTCGACCGGTCGTTCTGGTTCGTTTCGAACGGCTGGAACAACGGCGCCCATCAGAACTGCACCTGGTCGCAGCGCCAGGTCACGACGGATGGCGGCAATCTCAAGCTCACCTTCGAGGAGCGCCAGAACAAGGACCGCAAAAACGTCTGCGGCGAGATCCAGACCCGCGCCCGCTTCGGTTACGGTACCTATGAGGCGCGCTACAAGTCGGCGACCGGTCCTGGCCTCAACTCAGCCTTCTTCACCTATATCGGCCCGACCGACAAAAAGCCGTGGGACGAGATCGACTTCGAGGTGCTCGGCAAGAATGTCGATCAGGTTCAGCTCAACCAGTATATCAATGGCAAGGGCAAGAACGAGAAGATCGTTCCCGTCCCCGGTGGCGCCGACAAGGGCTTCAACGACTACGCCTTCATCTGGGAGCCGGAGCGGTTGCGCTACTTCCTCAACGGCAAGCTGGTGCAGGAAGTTACCGATCCGTCGAAGATCCCGCAGAACGCCCAGAAGATCTTTCTGAGCCTGTGGGGCAGTGATACGCTGAAATCCTGGATGGGCCCGTTCGCCTATTCCGGCCCCACCACGATGGAAGTCGATCGCATCGCCTATACGGCGCTCGGCGAAGACTGTGCTTTCCCGCAATCCGTGCTCTGCACGCTCGACTGATCTTTCGACAGGGAGTTGAACGACGTGACACTGCAGGTCCTCTATCTGGCCCATGATCTTGCCGACCCGGCCATTCGCCGGCGGGTGCTGACGTTGAAGACCGGCGGCGCCAGCGTCACGGTCGCAGGCTTCAGGCGCGCGGGAAACCTGCTGGGTCAGGAGGAAGGCGTGCGCTCCATCGATCTCGGTTCAACGCAGGACGGACAGTTCAGCCAGCGCATCAAGGCCGTGATTGCTGCCCGGATGCAGCTGCAGAAGAGGCTTGTCGGCGTTCCGATGCCGGATGTCATCATCGCCCGCAATCTGGAAATGCTGGTTCTCGCCGATGGCGCCGCGTCGCTGTTCGGCGGCGACGTGCCCGTCGTCTACGAATGTCTCGATATCCACCGCCTGCTGCTCGACGAGGGTGTGAAGGGGCGGGTGCTGCGTGCCGTGCAGCGGCATTTCGCAAAGTCGGCCCGCCTGCTGATCACCAGCTCGCCGGCGTTTGTCGAAAACTTCTTCAAGCCGAAATCCGGGCTCGATCTTCCGGTCCTTCTGCTCGAAAACAAGGTCCTGCAGCTGGGCGAAGTGTCTGTCACAAAGCCTGAACCGCGTTTGCCGAAAATGGGTGAACCCTGGAAGATCGGCTGGTTCGGTGCGATCCGATGCCGCAAGTCGCTCGATATCCTGACGGCCTTCGCCGAAAAGATGAACGGCGGGGTCGAGGTCATCATCCGGGGACGGCCGGCCTATAGCGAGTTTGCCGATTTCGACGCGCAGGTGAAGAACGCGCCGTTCGTTCGGTTCGAGGGTCCCTACCGCAATCCGGAGGATCTGGCAGAGATCTACAACGAGGTCCAGTTCACCTGGACGATCGATTTC
The DNA here is from genome assembly GCF_014842035.1 of Rhizobium sp. CFBP 8752. Lineage (NCBI taxonomy): Bacteria > Pseudomonadati > Pseudomonadota > Alphaproteobacteria > Hyphomicrobiales > Rhizobiaceae > Rhizobium > Rhizobium sp. CFBP 8752. Next base: position 338,730 of record NZ_JACYUZ010000001.1, read on the forward strand.
TTCGAGGAAGGTCTGAACTCCGAGTGGCTTTTGCCGAACCGCCTCTATGAAGGCGGGCTGCATGGCGCGGTTCCGATCGCGCTGGCGCGCACCGAGACCGGCCGCTTTGTGGCTAAGCGCGATATCGGCATCCTTCTCGACAACGCGACGCCTTCGGATCTGGAAATCCTGTTCTCGGGCATGACCGACGCACTCTACCTCGATCGGTTTACCCGGCTTGCGGCCGTCGATCGCAGCCAGTGGGTTACTGATGCTAACGATTGCCGCGCCCTGGTCGACAGGCTTGCGGGCCTCAATCGCAATATTTCGCTGGCCGTACCGTCGGTACCGGCCATTTCAACCGTGCAGTCGTGAGGTGAGATAGGTCATGCGTGTGCCTTCGAATGCCGATGTTTCCACTGGCGACCTGTCCTTGATCCGGACACTGATCGTCGTCCCGTGCCTGGATGAGGCAAAGACCATCGAGCCGCTTTTACGCAAGCTCGACCAGCAGCGTAGCTCGGCCAGCGACATGATCGTGGTTGCCGATGGCGGCAGCAAGGACGGCACGCAGGAGATCGTCCTTCGCGTCGCTCAGGAACTGCCGAACGTGGCGCTGATGCACAATGCCAAGCGCATCCAGAGTGCGGCGATCAATCTCGCCGTCCAGCGCTTCGGCGCGGAGTTCGAATATCTGATCCGCATCGACGCGCATGGCGATTATCCCGACGATTATTGCCGGACGCTTCTGCAGGAAGCGGTGTCGCTTGAGGCGGATTCCATCGTGGTCGGCATGGAAACGGTCGGCTTTGGCCTGTTCCAGCGGGCAACGGCTGCGGCGCAGAATTCCAAGCTCGGCAATGGCGGCTCCAAGCACCGGGCCGGCGGCGGCGGCGAGTGGGTCGATCACGGCCACCACGCGCTGATGCGCATCTTCGCCTTCCAGGCTGTCGGCGGTTACGACGAGAGCTTCAGCCATAACGAGGATGCGGAACTGGATTTCCGCCTTCGCCAATCCGGCTTTCGCATCTGGATGACCGGCAAGACCTACATGACCTATTATCCGCGCTCCAGCGCGTCGGCGCTGTTCCGGCAGTATCTCGGCTATGGCCGCGGCCGGGCGAAGAACCTTCTGAAGCATCGGTCGATCCCCAAGATCCGCCAGGCCATTCCGCTGGCGGTCGCACCGGTCGTGATCGGCGCCGTGCTTGCCGTCCTCTACTGGTGGGCGGCAATTCCGCTGGTTGTCTGGGCGGTCGCCTGCCTCGGCTACGGCGTCTGGATGGCTGTGGGCCAGAATAACCCGCTCGGTCCGCTTGCTGCGGTGTCGGCGATGATCATGCATTTCGCCTGGTCGGCAGGCTTCTGGCTGGAACTGATCGGCATCAAATCGAGGAGGCGTGCATGATCGTGGCTGGCAGCGGCAAGCTCCGCATCGATATCGGCATCTGCACCTATCGGCGCCCGGAACTGGAGGTCACGTTGCGGTCGCTGTTCGCGCTCGACGTGCCTGAACATACGCAGGTCCGGCTGATCGTCGCCGACAATGACGCGGAGCCGAGTGCGCAAGCCCTGGTCGAGCGGCTGAAGGCCGTCTCGCCCTTCGAGATCGAGTATGTCCATTGCCCGAAATCGAACATCTCGATTGCGCGTAATGCCTGCCTTGCCGCCTGCCAGGCGGATTATCTGGCGTTTATCGACGATGACGAGACGGCCGGTCCTGGTTGGCTTGCAGCGCTTGTCGATCGCGCTGAAGCGACGTCGGCCGATGCGGTTCTAGGACCCGTGCGCGCCATCTATCCGGATGATGTTCCGGCCTGGATGCGCAGCGGTGATTTCCACTCGACCAATCCCGTCTGGGTCGATGGCCGTATCATCACCGGCTATACCTGCAACGTGCTTCTCGACATGCGCTCGCCGAAGCTTGCGGCCCGCAAGTTCGCGCTGTCGCTCGGCCAGAGCGGTGGCGAGGATACGCACTATTTCACCCAGCTGACCGATGCCGGCGGGCAGATCGAGTTTGCCCGCGAGGCCATGCTGGAAGAGCCTGTGCCGCAGAAGCGCGCCAGCTTCTCCTGGCTTGCCAAACGCCGCTTCCGCTCCGGCCAGACCCATGGCCGCATCGTTGCGGCAAAAAGTGCCGGTCTCTCGCGGTTCAAGAAAGCAGCAATCGCCGGGCTGAAATTCGCCTATTGCGCCGTGGTCACGGTCGCAACTGTCGCAATTCCGGTCACCCGCACGCGCTATGCTCTCCGGGCAGCGCTCCACGCCGGGTCTGTGATGGGGACGCTCGGCATGCGCGAGATCCGTCAGTACGGCATGGTGGAGGCCACATGATCTCTGTCGTCCAAGAGCCCGATGTCAGCTTTGTCATCGCCGCCTACAATGCTGAGGAGACGCTGGAAAGCGCGATCGATAGCGCGCTCTCCCAGGTCGACGTGTCCCTGGAAGTGATCGTCGTCGACGACTGCTCCAGCGACGGCACCCGCGAGCTTGCGCTTCGCTGCCGCGATCGCGACGATCGCGTCAAGCTCATCGTCCAGCCCGCCAATGGCGGACCGGCGGCCGCGCGCAATGCCGGGTTCGATGCGGCAACCGGCCGCTGGATCGCCGTGCTCGATGCCGACGACACGATCCATCCGCAGCGCCTGAAGCGGATGATCGCACGCGCCGAGACGATGGATGCTCGGATCGTGGTCGACAATATCGATGTCGTCCCGCTCGAGGGCGGTCAGCCCACGGCGATGTTTTCGCGCACCGATCTCGAGACGCGCAAGGTGCTGGATCTCGCCGATTTCATCCAGTCCAACATCATCTTCGGCAGCACTTTCAATTTCGGCTATATGAAGCCGATCTTCCGCCGCGATTTCCTCAACGAGCACGGTCTGCGGTTTGACGAAAACCTGCGGATCGGCGAGGATTACATCCTGCTTGCCTCTGCGATCGCGAGCGGCGGCATCTGCGCCATCGAGCCCGAGGCCGGTTACGTCTACCATCTGCGCCACGGTTCGATCTCGCGGGTGCTGAAGCCCGAACATCTCACGGCGATGCTTGCCGGCGACGAGAAGTTCCTCAAGCGCTTCTCTCTCGAGCCGCGGGCAATGAGCGCCCAGCGGCGCCGCACGCAGAGCATTCGCGAAGCGGCTTCCTTCCTCACACTCGTCGACGAGATCAAGAAACGATCGTTCGGCGGGATTCTGAAAACGGCAATCGACAACCCGCGGGCGCTCAAGCACCTGCGCATGCCGATTGCCGTCCGTATGCGCCGGTTCGCAAGAGCTGCCGGCGTTTCTTGACAATCCGATCGACGGGGCGGGGGCGTCCCGGAAAGGACAACGACACTATGGAAATGAGACCTGTTCGCAAGGCGGTCATTCCGGTTGCAGGCAATGGAACACGGTTCCTGCCGGCTACCAAGGCGATGCCAAAGGAAATGCTGACGATCGTCGACAGGCCCGTCGTGCAATATGCGGTGGATGAGGCCATGCAGGCCGGTATCGAGCACATCATCTTCGTGACCAGCCGCAACAAGACTGCGATCGAAGACTATTTCGACAGCAATCCTGAACTGATCGCCAGCCTCACCCGCGCCGGCAAGACCGTTCAGGTGACACAGCTCGAAAAGATGCTGCCGCTTGCCGGCACCGTCAGCTACACCCGCCAGCAGGTTCCGCTCGGTCTCGGCCACGCCGTCTGGTGCGCCCGCGAACTGGTGGGCAACGAGCCCTTCGCTCTGCTTTTGCCGGATATGGTGTCTTATGGCGCCCGCGGCTGCATGGCAGGCCTCGTCGATCTCTATGAGGAAGTCGGCGGCAACGTCTTTGGCGTCGAGCAGTGTGCGCCCGAGGAGACGTCCAGCTACGGCGTCGTCGCGATCGGCGAAAGCAAGCAGCATGGCTTCGAAGTGACCGGCATGGTCGAAAAGCCCGCACCTGCCGATGCACCGTCGAACTATTACCTTAATGGTCGCTATATCCTGCAGCCGCAGATCTTCGAACTGCTGGAAAGCCAGGAACGCGGAGCCGGCAACGAGATCCAGCTGACCGACAGCATGCAGAAACTGCTGCAGAAGCAGCCGTTCCACGCACAGCCCTATACCGGACGGACCTTCGACTGCGGTTCCAAGCGCGGTTTCATCGAAGCCAATGTGGCCTTCGCGATGTTGCGGAGCGATATGGGCGAGGAGATCTATCACTCCGTCAAGGAGCTTCTCGCCAACCACGAATCGAAGGTTAAGGCGGCTTAAGGGCCGCTCCAACGTCGCAGTCAGACCAAAGCCCGAGGAACGGCAGTCCATTTCTGCCGTTCCTCTCGACAATTCCGGAAAGCGGACAAAGCCATGGACCAGGTTAATTATAGGCCGATGAACATCTTCCCGAACGAGCAAAAAGAAACTGACACGTTCATCGACCTCGACAAGCTGTGGTCGGCAGCCATGCGTCGGCTTGGCGTGATCATCATCTGCGTGGTCGCCATGGTCGCGCTTGCGGCAGCCTATCTGTTTACCGCGCAGCCGAAATACACGGCCGCGACGCAGATTTTGGTGGACGACAACCTGTCCCGCTATGCGGAAGAGGAAACCGAAGGCCAGACCGCGCAGCAGATCGACAACCGCATGTCCAGTTCGGTCGAGATCCTGAAATCCAAGGCGCTGGCGCTCAGCGTCGTCGACAAGGGCAAGTTTGCGGAAAACGACCTGATCGTCGATCCGCCCAAATCGCCGGTCGATCTTGCCAAGGACATGGTGAAAAGCGTTGTCTCGCTGGTTTCATCAGGCGGCCCGTTGCCGAGCGAAGACCAGGTGCGCGCCGGACGCCGTGAAAAGGCTGCCGCCATCCTTCAGCAGTCGATCACCGTCGAGCGCGTCGGACGCAGCTCGGTCATCTCGCTCTCCGTCCGCTCGCCAGACCCGGTTCTTTCCGCCCAGCTTGCCAAGACCTATGCCAGTTCCTTCCTGACGGAAGAGCTCAATGCCAATTTCGACGCGACCGAGCGCGCTTCCGTGTGGCTCCAGGAGCGTTTGAACGACCTCAACATCCGGGCACAGCAGGCATCGCTGACGGTCGAGCAGTATAAGCGCGACAACGGCCTCGTATCGCCGCGCGGCGAGCTGATGTCGGCCCAGCAGCTGTCCGATCTCAATACCCAGCTGATCTCGGCACAGGCCGAAGTCGCCAGCGCCCAAGCCCGCTACAACCAGTACAAGGTGATCATCGACAAGGGCTCGGAAGCAGCCGTCGCAAATGCTGTCGTCGCCAACCGCGATACCGACAACACGGTGCTGCAGAACCTTCGCCAGCGCTACACGACGGTCAACGATCGTGAAAAGGGCGTGGTCGAGCAGTTCGGCGCCGATCATCCGCAGGCAGTCGCACTTCGCTCCGAAAAGCAGGACCTGGCACAACAGATCCTGCGCGAGTTGCAGCAGCTGACCGGTTCGTTCCGCAACGAGCTGGATGTCGCAAGCTCGCGCGAGCAGTCGTTGCGCGCCAGCATCGAAAGCGTCGCCGGCCGCAACCAGGATGCCAATGTCTCCATGGTGCAGTTGCAGGAGCTGCAGCAGCGTGCCGATGCGCTGAAGACGCTCTACCAGTCCTATCTGCAGCGGTTCGAACAGGCGTCGCAGCTGCAGTCGCTGCCGATCGCCAAGGCCCGCGTCATCTCGGAAGCCGGCGTGCCGATCTCGCCGTCCAGCCCGCGCAAGACGCTCACCATGGCTCTGTCCGTCGTGCTTGGACTGCTGCTCGGCGGCGCACTTGCAGCGCTTCTGGAATTTCGCGAGCGCTTCTTCCGCACCGGCGCCGACGTGCAGGACAAGCTCGGCGTCCGCTTCCTCGGTTACCTCCCGAAGATTGGCAGCGCCCAGACCGACGACAACGGCTCCGACAAGCCAGCCGACGCCATCGACGGCCAGATCCTGCCGGAGGGTGATCCGATCGCGCTTCGCCGCAAGATGCGGGTTGCCGTCGAAGCGCCGCGCTCGCAGTTTGCCGAGACGCTGCGCAATGCCAAGCTTGCCGCCGATATCGTGCTGCAGGGTCGCAAATGCTCGGTCATCGGCGTCGTCTCCTGCCTTCCCGGCGAAGGCAAGTCGATGGTTGCAGCCAACCTTGCCGGCCTCATCTCATCCAACGGCGTTCGCACGCTGGTCATCGATGGCGATCTGCGCAATCCGGGTCTGTCCAAGATGCTGGCGAGCGAACCGGATGTCGGCCTGATCGACGTCGTGCTGCAGAAGGTTCCGTGGACGGCGGCCGCCCGCGTCGACCGCCGCTCGCGCCTGACGATCCTGCCGATGACCACCCGCAGCCGCCAGCTTGCCCATACATCGGAGCTTCTCGCCTCGACCGGCATGAGCCAGTTCCTCGAAAGCATCAAGGACACGTTTGACGTCATCATCGTCGACCTGGCACCGCTGATCCCGGTCATCGATGCGAAGGCCTTCGAGCCCTATGTCGATGGCTTCATCTTCGTCACCGAATGGGGTGTCACGCCGGTCAAGGCCGTGCAGAGCGTGCTTCAGTCGGAACCGCAGATTGCCGCAAAGACGATCGGCGTCATTCTCAACAAGACCGAGATGGGCGAGCTGCGCAAATATGCCGATCCGGGCGCGCCAGAGCGCCTGCATTCAAGCTATTCATCCTATTACAAGGATGCCATTCCCGGCGTGCCGCGCTAAGTTGCGGCACGTTCCGAAAGACTGATCGAAGGCCGCCGCTCCCTGAGGAACCGGCGGCCTTTCACGTTTCAGTGGTTGCCGTGTGCCTTTAGCGCCAATGCGTGCTTCCGTGCGGGAACAAAATTCCCTACCATGTCCCCAGTCCGATGATCCGCGAGGCCGATTTCATGAGCACTCTCAACCGTTTCTCCGTTCACCCGCTGGCATCCATGACGCGATTGCTCGCCGACGTCGCGTCGGCACGGCGCGAGCCTGATCTGGTCATCCGGGATGCACGGATGCTGTCGACCTATTCGGAGCGCATCCTGCCCGGGCGGGAAATCTGGCTCTCCGGCGGCCGTATCGCCGCGGTAAAGCCCACCGGTTCCTACAAGGGAACATCGGCCAAGATTTACGACGCAAAGGGCGGCATTCTCGCGCCTGGCCTCGTCGATCCGCATATCCATATCGAATCCTCGATGGTGACGGCCTGCGCCTATGCGGAGGCTGCCCTTCTCAATGGCACCACCACGATCTTCTGCGACAGCCACGAGATCGGCAATGTCATGGATGTCGCCGGTGTCGAGGCGATGCTGGAAGACGCGCGCATGGCGCCGCTGTCGATCTTCCTGACGGTGCCGAGCACGGTTCCCGCCACCTCGCCGGAGCTGGAAACCGCCGGCGGCGACCTGACGCCGGACAAGATTGCAGCGCTGTTCGACAAATGGCCGGAAGCGGTGGCGCTCGGCGAAAAGATGGATTTCGTTCCCGTCGCGATGGGCGACGAACGCAGCCATGCGATCCTCGCTGCCGCTCTGTCACGCGGCCGTCCCGTATCGGGCCATGTCTATGGCCGTGAATTCGTCGCGGCCTATGCCGCCTCGGGCGTCACCGACACCCATGAGGCGATCGACCGCGATATTGCCGACGATCTGCTGGAGGCGGGCGTCTGGCTGTTCCTGCGCGGCGGCCCGCCGACCACGCCCTGGCATTCGCTGCCACAGGCGATCAAGACCATCACCGAGCTTGGCGCCTCGCACAAGCGCGTCGCCGTTTGCACCGACGACCGCGACGCCGAGGATCTGCTCGCCTTCGGCATGGACTGGGTGACCCGCGAGGCGGTCAAATACGGCATGACGCCGGAACAGGCCTGGGCGATGGGTTCGCTGCATGGCGCCACCCGCTTCGGCATGGAAAACGAGATCGGCGGTCTCGGCGGCGGACGCAGGGCGGATCTGGTGCTCCTCTCCGACAACCTGGAGCCGGTCAGTACCTGGTACGGCGGCGAACTGGTCGTGGACCAGAAGAAGATCACGCCGGTTCTCGATGAGGCACTGTCCAAACCCTATCGCTATCCGGAAGCCGCCTATCATACGGTGAAGCTGCCGAAGAACCTCAAGCTGACGCCTGAACTGCCGACCGAGACCGTCATTGCCCACACGATCAAGACGGAGCTGCCCGGCATCACGCTCGGCCATGTCACCGTCACGCTCGAACCCGCCAACGACTGGCAGACCCAGTTCGATCGCCACGGGCTCTGCTTTGTCACGGTGGTGGAACGTCACGGCAAGTCGCCAGGCAATGTTGCTCACGGTCTGCTCAACGGCTTCGGGCTGAAGAAGGGCGCAGTCGCCTCCTCAGTCGGGCATGACAGCCACAATATCATCGTCGCCGGCACCAATGAACGCGACATGCAGGTGGCGCTCGACGCGATCGAGGCCGTCCAGGGCGGCGTCTGCGTGGTGATGGATGGCAAGGTGACCGCCATGGTGCCGCTGCCGATCGCCGGGCTTCTGTCCGACAAGCGCGTCCACGCGGTCGCCGACGAGGTGAAGGCCTTGAAGCTCGAATGGGAAAAGGCCGAATGCACGATCGCCTATATGGGCTTCAATCTCATTCCGCTGTCCGTCATTCCGGATATCCGCATTACCGACAAGGGCCTCGTGCTGGTGCCGGAAATGCAGATCCAGACCCTGTTCGAACCGGCATGAGAGCTTGAGCATGACATCTGAAAACACCGATCTCGTCCGCGTTCTCGCCCATATCGATGCCAACAGCGACAGTTTTGTCGAACGGGTGATGGAGTATGTGAAGCACAAATCGATCAGCGCCTCCAACGAGGGGATCACGGAAGCCGCCGATATCCTTGTCGGCATCCTCGACGGGCTCGGCATGCAGGCCCAGGCGATCACCACCCGCAACCACCCGATGGTGATCGGCCGGATGGAGAACCAGCCCGGCAAGCCGACCGTGCTGCTCTACGGCCATTACGACGTGCAACCGCCGGAGCCGCTGGATCTCTGGAAAAGCCCGCCCTTCGAGCCTGAGATCCGCGACGGCCGCATCTATGCGCGTGGCATCGGCGACAACAAGGGCCAGCATTTCGCCCAGTTGCTGGCGATCGAATCCTATCTCAAGGTGGTCGGCGAACTGCCCTGCAATGTGATCTTCCTGCTCGAAGGCGAGGAGGAGATCGGCAGTCCCCATATGGCGGAATTCGTCGCCGAACATGCCGACAAGCTCAATGCCGATCTCGTCGTCACCTCGGATGGCTCGCTGCACGACAGCGGCCGCCCCGTCGTCACGTTTGGCGTCCGCGGTGTCGCCTCGTTCGAGCTGCGGGCAAAGACCGCCAATCGCGATGCCCATTCCGGCAATTTCGGCGGCGTCATGCCGAATGCGATCTGGAAGCTCGTGCATCTTCTCGCAACGATGAAGAACGACCGCGGCGAGATCACCATAGATGGCATCTACGATCCGGTGGTGCCGCCGACCGATCTGGAACTGCAGGCGATGGCCGCGCTGCCGCTCGATGTCGACAAGATCAAGGCCGAGCTTGGCATGACGGCGATCGAAGAGCCGGTGGATCGTCCCTATTACGAGCGGCTGATGTTCCAGCCGACTCTCACCATCAACGGGTTGCATGGCGGCTATGGCGGGCCCGGGCAGAAGACGGTTCTCCCGAGCGAAGCCTATGCCAAATGCGATATCCGCCTCGTCGAGAGCCTGACGCCGGACTACGTGTTCGAAAAAGTCCGGGCGCATGTTGAAAAGCACGCACCCGACGTGGAGTTCGTGCCGCAAAACTCCATGCTGCCATCGAAAACGCCGATGGACAGCCCGTTCGCATCCGTGATCCGCGAGGCGATCGTCGCTGCCCGCGGCGTCGAGCCACTGCTCTACCCAAGCCTCGGCGGCAGCCTTCCAGACTACGTCTTCACCAAAATCCTCGGCAAGCCTGCTTTCGTCGTCCCCTATGCCAATGCCGACCAGGCAAACCACGCGCCCAACGAAAACCTCAAGCTCGACCTCTTCCACGCCGGCATCCGCACCGGTGCTGCACTGCTGGCGAAGCTGGGCGAGATGAAGGGGTGAATGGTAGGGCAGGGATGGTGGATTTCGCGAAACCGCTCAGTCGATCACCAGCATGTCGGCAACGGCCTGTCTAAGGTCGATGCCGAGGCTGTGATCGTAGGCTGCCCAAGCGCTGGTGACGAGAAGTGCCCATAGGACGCTGAACAGGGATCCGACCAGAAAATATTCGGCGAATTCACGCTGATCCAGCTTCTGGAACCGGGCAACCGTTTTCAGTGCGATCACGGCGGCGAGGATCTCCCAACTGTGAACAACGATCCCGGCCGCGAGTATCAGCCTCTCCAGAATGCCGATCACTCGTCCGGCGCTGATGGTCGAGGGAGGACTTTCCGAGACCATGTCCTTCAGGCCGGTCAGATCGAAAAGCTTGCGACATAGCCAGTTGCCTCCGTAAGTCAGCAAGCCCAGTGCGACAGCCGTATAGACGAGTGCGTGGATCATGCGTGCTGCCTTTCGAGCGACAAGGAACCGTCCAGTTCGGCAAGGGCCTCTTGAATGGCATTCCATTGAAGCAGGTAAAGATCAAAGTCTCCAGAGTTTCTGACCTTGTAGATGCTGTGCACGGAAACATTGCGTAGTTTCGCGATCTCGCTTGCCGTCTTTCCCGCCAGAAAGGCCTGGATGTCGTGACGCTGGGTCGGCGTCCATCGACGTTCGATGGCGGTCAGCGTTGCGCCGCCTGCCTCCAGCAGGGTCTCGAGCACCTGATAGCCTGGAATGTGGAACCGGTAATAGGTGGTGGCCGCTTTCTCGTTGAGCTTCGCCCTCGTGGCGGCGAGACCCGTCCCCATCATGTTCCAGGCGCGCTCTGGGTTGAGCGGCGTTTTCAACGCGGCAACTCCGATTGCAAACCGGCAGTCGATGGAATCGCGCATCAAATCGTATCGAATCTTGCGGGCAATCCGCATCGCACCAGCAAGCGAGGTCGCGAAACCCTGGAACTCGTCTCCCAAGGTGATCGTAAGCGGCGAGGCCAGGATTCGAGCAGATTCGGTGTTCTGACGGTCGATCGCTGCGTTAAATTGTTCATGGAGGCGTTCGATAGATGGGCTGATCTCGCTTTGAACGATATCACCCATGATGATCGCAAGAGGATTTTTGTTTGACCCTATCATGGGTCAAATCTACGATTTACCCAAAAAAGGGTCAATCAGAAAATTGACCCCAATCTGGTTCAAAGCTCCTGCCCCTTTCCAACCGGTTCAAACCCCACTGCAACGCTGCAGTTTACATTGCCGCGCTGGCCGCCTAGGCAGGGTGCCACATCAGGAACGGGTAGGTTACGGGTCATGTTGATCAAGCAGAGCGACTATCACCGCATTTATCGGGTCATCAACAGCCTGCTCGTAAACGAGAACGCCAACACCGCCGTTGCCGGGATGTATTTCAGCACGTTCGGGGCGTTCATCCTGCGCCAGCATTATGGTGTGACTGCCACGCCGAAAAGCGGGCTGGCCGCCTACAATCTCGGCGGCACCCGCATCCTCTTCGCAGACCAGCGCGAAGACGGGTATGTCACGGGTGCTGGCGAGAATTTTCATTGCTGGGTGGAGGCCGACGGCTGGGCGATAGATTTCATGGCGCCGGCGTTTTCGCAGAGCGCGTCCGAGCTTCGGGTGCCCTCTAAGATGTTCCAGAGGCCTCTTTCGGCCATGGCTTCAAGCATCAACGATCTCGAGCAATCCGGCGATTTCTTCTATCAGTCGGAGCCGCAAGCAAGCGCAAGGCGCTTCGCGGATTGGCACAAGCACGCGATGATCGGTGATCTCGCCTCGGTTGCCGCAAACTGGTTCCGGAAGTCGCCTAAGCAGATGCCGAAGTCACTGTCCATCGCGAGCGAGCCGGGAAAGAGCGTACCGTTGCTGGGGAATGCGCTTTCGGGCGCCTGGTGATGGCGGAGGCTTGCGGGCCGGGACAGGTTCGCCGATAGCGGCCAGCTCCGCTACGGGGGCGTTAGAGGGCGGGATGCTGTCGCACCCCGCCGCACGTGATGTCAGCCCTTCTTCAGCGCAGCGTAGGCCACTGCCATCTTGGCAGCGAGGCGGGCGTTGTTTCTGACCAGTTCGATATTGGCTTTCAGGCTTTCGCCCTTCGAAAGCTCGTTGATGCGGGCGAGCAGGAACGGGGTCAGTTCCTTGCGGCCGATGCCGCGCTCATCTGCTTCGCGCACCGCATCGGCAATCGTGCCGTCGATGAAGTCAGGGGTCAGTGCGGCTTCTTCCGGGATCGGGTTGGCGATCAGGAGGCCGGTGCCGGTGCCGAGCTGGTGGTGGTGGTGCATAGCGCGGGCAATCTCTTCTGCCGTATCCAGTCGGTGATCGGCCTTGTAGCCGCTCTGGCGGGTGAAGAAGGCCGGGAAGTCCTCGGTGCCATAGGCAATCACCGGCACGCGCTGGGTTTCCAGATATTCCAGCGTCTTCGCAATATCGAGGATCGATTTCACGCCGGCGCAGACGACGGCCGTCTTGGTGCGGCCAAGCTCTGTCAGGTCGGCGGAGATGTCGAATGTCTGTTCGGCGCCGCGATGCACACCGCCGACGCCGCCGGTTGCGAAGATCTCAATGCCGGCGAGGTCTGCCAGAAGCATCGTTGCGGAAACCGTCGTACCCGCCGTCTGGCCGCGCACCATGGCAACGGCGAGATCGCGGCCCGACGCCTTCACGACGCCCTTGGCCTGAGCCAGCTTTTCCAGCTCATCGTGCTCGAGGCCGACGCGGAGTTCACCGTCGATGACGGCGATGGTGGCAGGCACGGCGCCGTTTTCACGCACGACAGCCTCGACCGACAGCGCCGTCTCCAGATTGGCCGGGTAGGGCATGCCATGGGTGATGATGGTCGATTCGAGCGCCACGATGGCGCCGCCGTTTGCGAGAGCGTCTGCAACTTCCGGGCTGAGTTTCGGCTTCAGCAATGACATGGGATTTCCTTTCTGGAAGCAGTTCCGGCAAAGCCGTGGAGCGGTTTTGCGTCTGGACCTGCGTTGGGATTAAACACTGGAAGCACTCACGTGCTTCAGGACAAACGGTGCATATGGGCCTGCAAAAAGGCCTCGGAGAGGTCGGGGTGGACGCTTGCCGCACTTTCGGTGGTGAGCGTCGCCACCAGCGCGCCGATCCGGGCAGCGGTGTGGATTTCGTCGCCGGCAATCACCCGGTGCAGGGTGCCGGCAATCATAGCGTCGCCGGCGCCGGTCATGTCGATCGCCTTGGCTTCGACTGCTTCGAAACTGCCCGAAGCGTCTATGCCGGCAACCGCAATGCCGGCGGCACCCATCGTCACCACCGCCTCACGGGCGCCGGCTGCCTGCAGGCCGTGTGCCGCCTTCAGCGCGTCGTCGATCGTCTCGCGGGCCGACAGGCCGAGAATGGCGTTGGCCTCGTCGATATTCATGAACAGAAGGTCGATACCGGCAAGGTCCTTCGGCAGGCGCATGGCCTTGACGGTCGAGACCGCATCGATCGCCAGCCGGAACCGCGCGTCGCGTCGCCGCGTGATCAGCGCTGCCAGCGTCTCGGCGGGCGGGTTACAGTCGGAGAACACGAAGCTTGCCGACGCCAGATGCGGCCAGACGCGGTCGAGATGTTCGGGTCGCAGCAGATCGAATATGCCCATGTCAGCGATACCGAGCGAAAGATCGCCGCGCGGATCGAGGATGGCCGCATATTCGGCGGTCGGTCGCTCGGTGCTGATGATCATCTGGCTGACGTCGATGCCGCGCTCGCGCATATAGGTCATCAGCGTGCGGCCGCCCTCGTCGTCGCCGACGATCGAGATGAAACCGGTTTGCGTGCCGAGACGGGCGAGGTTTTCAGCCACGTTGCGGGCAACGCCACCCATCGATCGGGTGCTGTCGACGGGGTTGGAGGTGCCCTGAACGATTTCCTGCTTCGCGTGATATTTCCGGTCGAGAACGGCGCCGCCGAGGCAGATGGCGCGCGACGGCTGCGGCATCACATAGCCGCGGCCGAGAACATGGCCCTTCTGCATCAGCTGCACGATATGCGCCGCCACTGTGGAGCGGGCGAGGCCCAGCATCTCGGCAATCTCCTGCTGTCCGGCAAAGGGATTGTCCCTGATAATGCCGAGAACGGCGGCTTCCTGGCTGGTCAGATCGTCCATCGTGGCTTCCCATGAAGGTTCACGGTGTATAAACAACTGTTTCTTTCGTCAACAGTTGTTTTGGATCGCGCTTCACGCCGTCAGCTGCGCACCCGAAGACCGTCCATCAAAAGCATGATCAGACGATTGCCGCTGGCGCGCCACTCGGGGGAATCGGGAATGGAATAGATGCTCGACATGGCATGCATCAGGTCCGCCTGGCCGATATCGCTGCGGATGAGATTTGCCTCGCGACCGTTTGTTAGAAGCCTGTCGAGTGCCTGCCGTATTGTCCCGAACCCCTCCGCAAACAGTGTCGTGTTGGAACTGGCGATGATTTTCAGGCTGTTGGCCATGCCGCGCTTGGTCGCCATATAGCCGACGAAGCGCAGCATCCAGAGCTCCAGTGCCTTGTCGGCCGGATGGTTGGCGGCAAGTTCGTCCGCTGCTGCCGCCAGTGCCGTCAGCTCGCGGCGATAGACGAGTTCGACCAGATGTTCGCGGGTCGGGAAATGCCTATAGAGCGTGCCAATGCCGACGCCGGCCTGGCGGGCAATCTCTTCCAGCGAGGTCTCGACGCCTTTTTCCGCAAATGCCTGGGCTGCCACCTCGACCAGCTTATCGCGGTTGCGGCGAGCATCCGCGCGAAGTTTCGGAGCCGGGGTCTGTGCATTATTCGGCGTGGCCAAAGCCCGAAATCCTGTTCCAGTGGTTAGGCTCTCTGGGGTCGTAATCCTGGTTTCCGGCATCCTGAAACGGATGTTTTCGAAATCCAGCCTTGACTGATCTCAGCGAGCGGCTAGTTTAAACGGAGTTGCCTCCGTTTGAGGTGGCGCATATGTCTTTTTAGATCAGAAGGCGGCTGGATGTCATGTCGAAAGATTTCGCTCCGCCTTTTCGACCGCGATCGGCGGCGCGCGTTTAGACGATATCAGGGACCCATGCCCTCGCCAGACGGCCGGTCCAGCCTAGTTCTTTGAAATTCTCTTCGTGAAGATTGCAGGAGCCTGTCATGACACGAACCATTCACCTCAACCTCGATATCAACGGCAAGGGTTACGACCTCGATGTCGAGCCGCGCGTGACGCTGCTCGATGCGCTGCGCGACCATCTTGTTCTCACCGGAACCAAAAAGGGTTGCGACCAGGGCCAGTGCGGCGCCTGCACCTGCCATGTGGATGGCAGACGGGTGTTATCCTGTCTCACCCTGGCGGCCCAGGTCGAAGGCCGTCAGGTAGAAACGATCGAAGGACTGTCCGGGGCCGACGGAACCTTGCATGCGGTTCAGGCGGCTTTCCTGGAGCAGGACGCCTTCCAGTGCGGTTATTGCACGCCGGGCCAGATCATGTCGGCAGTCGCCTGTATCCGTGAGGGTCATGCGGGATCGGATGCGGAAATCCGCGAATATATGTCCGGCAATCTCTGTCGCTGCGGCGCCTATAACAGCATCGTGGCTGCGGTGCGCCAGGCGGCGCAGGCCGTCGTTCCCTCGAATAAGGAGATGGCCGATGCGTGATTTTTCCTATCTTCGCGCCGCCACCCTCGATGAGGCCCGCCAGGCGGTGCTGCAGGCAGGGGCATCCATTCTGGCGGGCGGCACAACCCTGATCGACCTTGCCAAATGCGGCGTTGCCGAACCGGAGACGGTCGTCGATATCTCCCATCTCAAAGGGCTCTCCAGCATCGAGGTCACGCCCCAGTCCGTCACCATCGGCGCGCTTTCGCGCATGTCTGATGTTGCCGATCATGCGGGCATCCAGGCGGAACTGCCGGCTGTGTCGGAATCGCTGCTGCTTGCGGCGTCGGCGCAGCTGCGCAACATGGCGACGATCGGCGGTAACGTGATGCAGCGCACGCGCTGTCCGTATTTCCGCGATCCCGGCACGTTTCCAGCCTGCAACAAGCGCAATCCCGGCTCTGGCTGTTCGGCGCTTGGCGGCATCACCCGCAACCATGCGGTTCTCGGCACCAGCGAGCACTGTCTCGCCTCCAATCCCGGCGATCTGGCTGTGGCGCTTGTCGCCTTCGATGCCGTCGTCGATCTCGGTTCCCGCACGGTTCCATTCGACGAGTTCTTCCTCCTGCCCGGCGATACCCCGGACCGGGAAACCGTGCTTCAGCCCGGCGAGATGATCGTCGGTCTGTCGATCCCGAAAAGCGCTGCCGCGAAAAACTCCACCTACCTGAAGGTCCGCGATCGCCAGTCCTACGAGTTTGCGGCCGCAAGCGCTGCCGTCGGCCTGGAACTGGAAGACGATGGCCGCACGGTCAGGGATATCCGCGTTGGGCTCGGCGGCGTTGCCACCAAGCCATGGCGGTCTCGCGCCGTCGAACAGGCGCTGATCGGCAAAGTGCTCGACGCTGCCACCATCAAAGCGGCGAGCCTGCTTGCCATGGAGGGCGCCGTTGCCCAGAGCGATAACACATACAAGATCGATCTTGTGCCGCGGGTCGTGGCCCGGGCGATCGAGACGGTCTCGACGGACAAATCTGGAGGTCTCGCATGACTATTATGCCCCCCCGCAAACACGGCGATGCCTCCGATGGCATGGTCGGCGGACGTCTGACCCGGTTCGAAGGCAGCCTCAAGCTCACAGGTGCTGCCACCTATGCGCTGGAATACCCGATCGATAACCTCGCCCACGCGGCCCTCGTGCAGAGCACGATTGCCGCAGGCCGCGTCGTCAGCGTCGATGTGACCCGCGCGCTCGCCTCGCCCGGCGTCCTGATGGTGCTGACACCGGAAGACGATCTCGGACTGCGCGTGTCCGCCGACTGGCAGGGCAACCGGCCGGAAGACAAGCCCTATCATCCGCTGCCGCGCGAGGTGCAGTTCAACGGCCAGTCGATTGCAGCCGTGATTGCCGAAAGCCGCGAACAGGCGACAGAAGCCGCAAAGCTTGTTGTCGTCACTTATGAAGAAACGTCGCCGGTCATGAGCATCGACGATCCGGCGGCTGGCGAAGGCAAGCTGATGGACAATCTCACCATCGGCTGGGGAGATGCGGAAGCAGCCCTTGCGGCATCACCGGTGCGGATCGAAAGCGAATACAGCACGCCGCGCGAATACCATTGCGCCATGGAGCCGCACGGGCTGGCCGCCAAGTGGGACGGCGACGAGCTGACGATCTGGGAACCAAGCCAGTGGTCGCACGGCATGGCCCGCATGTATGCCGAATGGTTCGGCATGGACTATGAAAAGGTGCGGATCATCTCGCCCTATATCGGCGGTGGTTTCGGCTCCAAGGGCCAGCCGCTCGCTTATGGCGCGGTGGCGGTTGCGGCGGCGAGAAAGCTTGGCCGACCGGTCCAGCTTGCCGTCACACGGCCGCAGAACTTCACCAGCT
This sequence comes from Rhizobium sp. CFBP 8752, assembly GCF_014842035.1. Classification (NCBI taxonomy): domain Bacteria; kingdom Pseudomonadati; phylum Pseudomonadota; class Alphaproteobacteria; order Hyphomicrobiales; family Rhizobiaceae; genus Rhizobium; species Rhizobium sp. CFBP 8752. Next base: position 356,187 of record NZ_JACYUZ010000001.1, read on the forward strand.
ATGGCGGTCGTGCGGCAACCCGCCAGACGATTGCGCTCGGCGCCACCGAAGACGGGGTGCTGCAGGCGATCGTCCATCGCGGCAGGACCGAGACGTCAGTCTATATGGATTACCCGGAACAGACGGGGGCGGCGACCCCCATCCTCTACAAGGTGGAAAACTTCTCGTCCCAGTCGCGCGTCGTGCCGGTCAATACCGTCACACCCGGCGCGCTTCGGGGACCGGGCAAGAACCCCAGCGCCTACGGCATCGAAAGCGCCATGGAAGAGCTTGCCTACAAGCTCGATATGGATCCGCTGGAACTGCGGCTGAAGAACTATGCCGATCACGACTATCAGTCGGGCAAGCCGTGGTCGACGCGGATGCTGCGCGAAGCATTGACGCAAGGGGCTGCTGCCTTCGGCTGGGAAAAGCGCAGCCATCAGCCCCGCTCGATGCGGGACGGCAAGACGCTGATCGGCTGGGGCATCGGCTGCGGCACGTTCCCGGTTATCCGGGCACCGTCGGAAGCGATGATCCGCGTTCTCGCGAACGGCCGCGTCGAGGTGATCAGTGGATCGATCGACATGGGGCAGGGCACCTATACAATCCTTGCCCAGACGGCAGCCGAAGCGCTCGGCGTGCCGGTTTCGCAGGTCGATGTGCTCCTGGGTGACAGCCGCATGCCGGGTTCGTCGATCGCCGGCGGATCGATGCTGGCGGGATCCATCACCGGTGCCGTGCACAAGGCCGCGATCGCAGCCCGCGACGAACTGATCGGCCTTGCGCTCAACGAGACCGGTTCGCCGTTCCGCGATACCGGCGCCAACACTCTCTCGCTGGTTGGCGGGCGGATCGAGGCATCACGTGGCGGTGGACCTTCGCTCTCGCTGCAGGAGTTGATGCAGGCTCTCGGCCGCAATGAGCTGGAGATCCGCCGCAACACGCTTGCCGAAAACGCGCAGTCGCCTGATGATCAGAAACAGGCCTGGACGACCATGTCGAAAGTGCAGGGGCCGACCTCGGGCGACCTTTCCATGCACAGCTGGGCTGCCCATTTCGTCGAGGTCCGGATCGATGAGGATTTCGGGACGATCCGGGTGTCGCGCATGGTCTCTGCCTTCGATTGCGGCCGTCTCTACAATCCGAAGCTGGTGGAAAGCCAGTGGAAGGGCGGCATCATCATGGGCATCGGCCAGGCGCTGCTGGAGGAAGGTGTCGTCGATCCGCGCAACGGCCGCACCATCAACAGCAACATGGCCGACTATCTCGTGCCGACCAATGCCGACATTCCGGATATCGAGGTGATCTCGGTGGGCGTGCCGGATCTCGACGCATCCACGCTCGGCGGCAAAGGAGTTGGCGAAGTCGGCATCGTCGGCGTCGCCCCGGCAATCGCCAACGCCGTCTTCCACGCGACCGGCAAACGCATCCGCGACCTGCCGATCACGCTGGAAAAACTGATGTGATCTTATGGGCTGTCGCCTCTGGCGGCAGCCTTAGACTGCTGTCTCCTCATCCTCGCTCTTGTGGCGAGGATCCAGTCAGCTCAAGTCCTTGAGCTGAAAAGGCTCTTTGACCCGACAGACGTCGTGTCGCTGGATCCCCGCCGCAAGGGCGAGGATGAGGGAGCGCGGGGTTTCCACTCCGCTCAATCCTCCGAATACCGTTCCTCGGCCCAAGGGTCACCGCGCATGTGGTAGCCGTTCTTTTCCCAGAAGCCGGCATTGTCGATGCCGAGGAAGTCGATCCGCTTCAACCATTTGGCGCTTTTCCAGAAGTAGAGATGCGGCACGACGAGGCGCACCGGTCCGCCATGCTCTTCGGTCAGCGGCTTGCCGTCCCAGTGGGTCACGATGAGCGCGTCGGCCACGGCGAAATCGGAGAGGAGAACGTTGGTCGTGTAGCCGTCATAGGCGGTCAGCATCACCGCGGTTGCCTTGTCGGTCGGCTCCACGGCATCAAGCAGGTCGCGGGTGGACACGCCCTTCCAGTCGTTGTCGTAGCGCGACCAGGTCGTCACGCAGTGGATATCGGAGCGCATCTCGGTCTGCGGCAGCGCCTGGAAACTGTCCCAGTTGAAGGTCGTCGGCTTGTTGACGAGCCCGTAGATGTCGAGCTTCCACTGCGACGGCGAAATGCTGGGCTGCTGGCCGAGATCGAGCACCGGCCAGTTCTTGACCAGATGCTGGCCGGGCGGCAGGCGGTCGGTATCGGGCCGTGCATGCCGGCCCGTCAGGAATTTCCCCTCATCAGCCCATTTGCGCTTGGTGCTGGTGAGCTTGGAATCCTGCGGAAGATTGTCGTCCATAAGTGGTTCTCCTTGCCTCCGAGGATAATCTGATAAACAACAAGGGCAATCAATTCCTGACTTCCCCCGCCCGAGATTTCGTCGAGACCCCATGCCCGCCACCCATCCGCGCCTGAATGCCCGCTTCAATCCCTTGATCGAACAACTGTCCCTGCCACCGGTTCCAGCCGTCGCGGCCTGGGGTCGTGCCTATGACAAGGCTCTGGGGCCGCTGATCGACCTGTCGCAGGCGGTGCCCGGCTATCCCGCCCATCCGGACATGCTTCGTTTCCTGGGCGAGGCGGCGTCGTCCAAGGCCTATACCGGCTACGGCCCGATCGAGGGCGAGACGGTTCTGCGCACCGCCTATGCAAGCCATGTCTCCGAGGTCTATGGCGCAGCGCTTGCCGAGGAAAACATCCACATCACCTCCGGCTGCAACCAGGCTTTCGTCTGCGCGGCGATGACGGTTGCGGGTCCCGGCAGCACCATCCTGATGACCGAGCCGTTCTATTTCAACCATGAAACGACGCTTGCCATGATGGGCATCGGCACCGCCTTCGTGCCTTGTTCTGCCGAAAACGGGTTCCTGCCGGATCTGGTGTCGCTCGAAGCGGCGATGACGGATGGGGTGAATGCGCTGGCGCTGGTGTCGCCCAACAATCCGACCGGCGCCATCTATCCGGCGTCGCTGCTCGAGGCGATCTTCAAGCTATGCCAGGAAAAGGGCATCTGGCTGATCCTCGACGAGACCTATCGCGATTTCCTGCCGCAAGCCGGAAGCCGGGCCCATAGCCTGTTTTCGCAGTCCGGCTGGGAAGAAACGCTGATCAGCCTCTACAGCTTTTCCAAATCCTTCTGCATTCCCGGCCATCGTCTCGGCGCCATCACGGCCGGCGAAGAGGCGATCGGTCAGATCGCCAAGATCATGGACAATCTGCAGATCTGCGCGCCGCGAGCCGCCCAGGCAGCCGTTGCCGAAGCACTGCCGCTGCTGACTGCCTGGCGCGAGGAAAACCGCCAGGAAATCGGCCGCCGCGCCGAAGCGCTGAAAACGGTCATGCGCAGCGTGTCCGGTTGGAAGCTCGATGCGATCGGTGCCTATTTCGCCTTCGTTCGGCATCCTTTTCCGGGCAGGGGCTCGGCGGAAGTGGCCGAACAGCTTGCCAAACGCGCCGGCATCAGCTGCATCCCCGGCGTCTATTTCGGGCAAGGCCAGGATGGCTATTTGCGGTTTGCCTTCGCCAATGCGGATGTCGAAACCATCGGTCTTCTGGAAGAACGTTTGCGGAACTTTTCGCTGTCGTAACGGCCCGACCGGCTCTATAAGGAACCATGGTTCAACGAGCAGGCAGCGCCGATCTTCCGCTTCATGGTGGCCGGGTTCCCCGGTGGCTGGGCGACCGCATGACCAAGCTCGGTGCCGTCATTACCGAAGCCATCGTCCTGCATTACGGCCGTGACGAATTGCTCAGCCGGTTGGCGCATCCGTTCTGGTTTCAATCCTTCGGGTCGGTGATGGGCATGGACTGGCATTCGTCCGGCATCACCACCTGCGTCATCGGCGCGCTCAAACGCGGGCTGACGCCGATGTCGGGCGAACTCGGCATTCACGTCTGCGGCGGTCGCGGCCGCAATTCGCGGCAGACGCCGGACGAGCTGATCGCCATCGGCAACCGCGTCGGCATCGATGGTTTCGCGCTTGCCAAGACCAACCGGCTCGTCGCCAAGGTCGACAGCGCCGCGGTGCAGGATGGTTTCGACCTCTATCTGCACGGCTTCATCGTTACCGACGATGGCAAATGGGTAGTCGTCCAGCAGGGCATGAACGGCGACAGGAAGCAGGCGCGGCGCTATCACTGGCAGTCGCAGGGCCTCAAAAGCTTCGTGGATTCGCCGCATGCGGCGATCGAAGGACGCGGTCAGGGCGACATCGTCAACCTCGCCGATCACCGCGCACAGGCGTCGCGGAACGGCCAACTGGATCTGCTCGCATCGCTCGGTCCCGACCGCATTGTCCGCGAAGTGATCGCGATCGATCCGGGCCGGCAGCGCAAGAAGGATCTGTCGCAGCCGATGCTGCCGCATCTGATCATGCCCAATCATCACGACGTCCGCGAGGAGGACGTCAACATGAGGCGCCTGCACGGCACGCTTGCGGCTGCTGCAGACCGTGGGCCTAGGGATTTCGAGGATCTGCTTCTGACGCCTGGCGTCGGCGCCCGCACGGTGTCGGCGCTCGCCATGGTCGCCGAAGTCGTGCACGGCGCACCCTGCCGGTTTTCCGATCCGGCGCGGTTTTCGCTCGCCCATGGCGGCAAGGACCGGCATCCGTTCCCGGTGCCGATCCGGGTCTATGACGAGACGATCAGGGTGATGAAATCGGCCGTCGGCAAGGCAAGGCTTGGCCGCGACGAGGAAATGCAGGCACTGCGCCGCCTCGACGACCAAGCCCGCCAGCTCGAAAAATACGTGACCGGCCCCGACCTCAAGGAAATCGTCGCCGGCGAATTTTCCCGCTCGCACGAATGGGGCGGACGCAGTGTGTTCGGCTGGGAGCCGGCGGCGGAAGACGATAAACGGACGGGATAGTTGCCTTCTGCGATCGTCCCATATCCACCGAAACTGAAGGCACCTCGTTCCAGAGATGGCCGGGAGACCAGCAATTTGACGCATGAAACGGAGACGCGAAGCGCCGGGTGGCGATCCTTCGCGGCTGATACCTTAGCCCTCATCCTGTTCTTCACCACGACCGGCATTATCAACGAGCGGTTCGTTGCGGGAATGAGCTGGGAGCAGGTGTTTGACGCGCGCCTTCTCGGTGCCGTGCTCATGGTTCCGTCGGGACGTCCATACGGTCTCTGGCGAGACTGGGTGATGCGCTTTGCCGGCCCCGGGCGCATGTCGCAGATCCTGTGGGATACGCTCGCGCTCGTCAGCTTCCAGGTGCCGCTCTATGCCGCAATCCTCGCCATCACCGGGGCTGATAGCGCTGAGCTTTTGCGGGGAACACTGGGTGTGATCGTTATCATGCTGGCATCGGGTCGGCCCTACGGAGCCTTCCTCAACTTCATCAGGCGCCGCTTCGGTCTGTCGCCGGGCGGAACGAAGCCAATGTCGCTCAACACGTGAATGCGCCCGGGAAGAACGCCCGGGCGCATGATTCTATCGGCGCTCGCTTCCTTACGGGATCAGACGGTTTGCGCGCAGATCTTCGAACAGATCGAAGAAGGCATCGTCGGTTGGCTGGTACTCAAGGAAGCCGAGACGGCGGCTCTTCGACATGTCGGTGACGACTTCGATCGGGCGTCCGAGATCGGCATCCGTATGCCAGGGCGACACGAGGCGGTTCATGTCCGGTTCGGCCAGATTGTGGCGTTCTGCAATCTCGCGCCAGATCGCGGCATCCTCGGCCATCTGCTTTTCGAGCGGCTGTACGGTGCCGTCGAAGGTGGCGGGTTCCAGCTCGAACCAGGCGGCAATGCGGCTCCACATCCACTTCCAGCGGAAGACATCGCCGTTGACGACGTTGAATTCGCCGTTGGCTGCACCCGGTGTCGTGGAAGCCCAGAGGAGATGGCGGGCGAGAAGGTTGGCGCTGGTCATGTCGGTCAGCCCCTCCCACTGCATCTCGACGCCCGGGAAGCGGAAGGGGCGGCCGGTGTGCTTGCAGATGGCAGCGTAGACGGCAAGCGTCGTGCCCATGTTCATGGCATTGCCGACAGCCTTGCCGACAATCGTATGCGGGCGATGGACGCTCCAGGTAAAGCCGTCGCGGGCGGCTGCCGCAAACACTTCGTCTTCCTGGGCGTAGTAGAAATTATCGACCTCGAGCCGGCCCTGTTCCTCGCGGAACGGGGTCTGCGGCAGGGCGCCCTTGCCGTAGTTTTCGAACGGGCCGAGGTAATGCTTGAGGCCCGTCACCAGCGCCACGTGCTTGACGGAGCCTGCCGGAGACAGCGCTTCGAGGACGTTGCGTACCATCGACGAATTAACGCGGATGTTTTCGGCTTCCGTCGACTGCCGCAGCCAGCTCGAGATGAACACATGCGAGGGATCAAGACCCGCCAGCGCTTTTTTAAGCGAGGCCGGATCGAGAAGATCCGCCGCCACCGGTGTCACGTTGGTCTGCTGCTGCGGTGTGCGCGACAGGCCGAGAACCTGCCAGCCGTCGTCACCCAGAACCTTTGCTGTTGCGCTGCCGACAATGCCGCTTGCGCCCACGATCAATGCTTTTTTCGTCATAATTGCTCCTGTCGTTCTGACGGTGATCTAGTGTCTTGCGGCAGACTGTGCCAGAAGGCACCCGAATGGGACATAGGCACCCTGACGTAACCAGATGGGGAACAGATCATGCAGCCCGGCACACCTGACAACGAATGGCGAGAAGACTGCGCACCGCGCCGCGTCCTCGACCTTTTCTCTTCCAAGTGGACGAGCATGATCCTGCATGTGCTCGATACGCGGCTGGAGGGCTGTGCGCGCACCGGCGTTCTGCTGCGCAGCCTGCCCGGCATTTCCAAGAAGATGCTGACCCAGACCCTGCGCGACATGGAAGCCTCGGGTCTTGTCATCAGGCGCGTCTATGGCACGGTGCCCCCGGCAGTCGATTATACGCTGACGCCGCTCGGCAAGCGTTTCGTCGAGCTGATCGATCTGCTCTACGGTTGGGGTCGAGACAATGCCGATGCGCTGGACGCGCTCAAAGCGAAGAAGGGCGAGGGAGCCTAGATCAGGGATTGGGCCTCCCAGTTCGGATGGAACGATGGTGGCCGGCCCGTGTTCTCCTTGGGAACAAGGGAGACTTGCTATGTCAGACCACAAAGACGTCGACCCTGCAGCCGATACGGCTTCCAAGGAAGCGACCCGGTTCGGCAGCAGCCAGCCCAAGGTTTCCGAACAGTCAAGGGATAGCATCCACCCGGCCGCCGATGCGGCTGAGGATGTACAGGCTGACCACAAGGTCGAGAAGAGCTTTGGTACCGGCGAGGATGGGTCAGTGCGCAAGACGGATGCGGCAACCGTCGAACTCAATCGCGCCCGCAAGGCGGCTGGAGCCGAGGGCTCCGGCGTCCCAAGCGATCATGAGGCCGACGCCGGCGACATCGGCGGCTGAGACTTCCACCCGCGGTCGCCGCGGGTGAGAAACTACTGGATATGCGGCGGCGCTTCTTCGCGCGCCGCGATCCGGCCGGCGAGTTCGCCGATGCGGCGGATCGCTCCCTCCAGCACAACATCAGGCACCGTCAGCGATATGCGTAGAAAGCCTGCCGCTTGATCGCCGAAGGATGTGCCGGGCATGACTGCCACCTTTTCCTCGCGCAGCAGTTCCCAGGCAAATTCCTCGCCACCGAGGCCTGTTGCCGTCACGTCGAGCAGGATGAACATCCCACCTTCCGGCATCATCGGCTTGACCAGATTGTTGCCCTTCAGCACAGTTTCGACGATCGCGGCGCGCCTGTGATAATTGGCGCGCATCACGTCGGCTGTCGGGAAGTTTTCAGACAGCGCCATTGCGGTCATGTCGGCAATAAAGGGCTGCACGCCGAACAGCATGATTTCGGACACCGGCAGCAGACGTTCGCAAAATTCCTCCGGGCCGGCTGCCCAGCCGGATCTGAATCCGGGTGCCGCGTGCGACTTGGAGATGGACGAGACCACGATCGTGCGCTCCGCCAGTTCCGCCATGTCAAAGGGTGAGGCAAAGCTGGTGCCGTCGAAGATCAGCTGCTCATAAACCTCGTCGCAGATGATCCAGAGATCGTGCTTGCGGCAGATCTCGCCGATCCTTGCGATTTCGGAGGCTGACAGAACGGCACCGGTCGGGTTGTGCGGCGTGTTCAGAAGCAGCACGCGTGCTTCCGGCGTCACTGCCCGTTCCAGATCGTCCGGCTGCATGTGGAATTTCTTCTCCGGCCGCAGCGGCACGGGGATCATATGGGCGCCGGTGGAGGCGATGACGCCTTCATAGGTCGCGTAGAGCGGATCGCCGACCAGCACGCCATCGCCAGCGCCAACCAGACCGGTCATGACGCAGTAAAGCGCGCTCTGGGTGCCTGGAAAGCAGAGGAAGTTCTTTTCCGTCACGCTGCTGCGGCGTTTCGAATATTTCGCAACAAGCGCCTTCAGCGTATCCGGCTCGCCTCTTCCGTTGGAATAGCGGGTGCGGCCGGCATACATGGCGCGCGCGGCTTCATCCAGCAGCGCCTTGTCGGGCACGACGTCAGGCTCGCCGATCGTCAGCTCGACCACGTCCTCCCCCTCGGCCTTCATGCGCCTTGCGGTCAGATGCAGCGCCCAGCGGCCTGAACCGAGATGGGCGAGACGGTCGGTGATCGTGGCATAGCGCATGAATAGGCCTCATGTTCGAGGATTAGGATGGGCCGCCTCTAGCAAATACGCCGCGCCGGAGCAAATGGCGCGGCATGGGTGATCGGCACTCAATCCTTGTTTCCCGTCCGGTAACGACCGCCCACATGCCGGGCCGGCAATCTCGGTGCACCGAACAGTTTTTCGCGCAGCGTGCCCTCGCGATAGCCGGTTTTGTAGACGCCGCGTTCCTGCAGAATGGGGATCACCAGCTCGATCACGTCGTCGAAACATTCCGGCACCACGGTGCGCGACAGGTTGAAGCCGTCGACATCGGCTTTCTCCATCCACTCCTGGAGACGGTCGGCGATCTGCTCGGCAGAGCCCACCATCGGCATCTGGCGGCTGCCGAGAATCATCTGGTCCAGCAGCTTTCGCTTCGTCCATTGCGGTCCGGCGCTGCGGGTCATCGCCTCGACATTGGAGACGATGGCATCGCTTTTTCCGGTCTGGATCGGTTCGTCGAGATCGTAGCGCGCAAAATCGATGCCGAGCGATGCGCTGGCATGCACAAGGGCCGCCTCGGAACTGGCATGGCTGCGATAATCCTCGAACTTCTCCTGCGCTTCCTTTTCCGTGCGGCCGGTGATGATCGTTGCGCCAACAAAGACTTTGAGATCATCGGCGGTTCGGCCTCCGGCAATCGCGCGGGCGCGAATATCGTCGACGAGGTCCCGCACGCCTTCCATCTTCTGGCCGTTGACGAAGACGCATTCGGCATGGGTGGCGGCAAAGGCGCGGCCGCGGGTGGAAGAGCCGGCCTGATAGAGAACCGGCGTTCTCTGCGGGGAGGGGGCGGAAAGATGCATCGCGTCCAGCCGGTACTGCCGGCCTTCGTGGCTGATCTTTCGAACCTTGGCCGGATCGGCATAGACTCCGGCGGCGCGATCGAACACGACGGCATCGTCGTCCCAACTGCCTTCCAGCAGCTTGTAGATCACGTCCATGTATTCGTCGGCGAGATCGTAGCGATCGTCATGCGCCATCTGCGCATCGAGGCCGATCGCCTTGGCCGCGCTGTCGAGATAGCCCGTCACGATATTCCAGCCGATGCGACCACCGGTCAGGTGATCGAGCGTCGACATGCGGCGGGCAAACAGGAAGGGTTGCTCGTAGGTGAGGTTCGCGGTGACCCCGAAAGATAGGTGCTTGGTCACGGCGGCCATCGCCGGCACCAGCAGCATCGGATCGTTGACCGGCACCTGCACGGCGCCCCTCAAGGCCGCATCCGGGCTTTCGCCGTAGACGTCGTAGACGCCCACCACGTCGGCCAGGAAAATCCCGTCGAACAGGCCGGCCTCCAGCCGTTTGGCGTAATCCGTCCAATAGGCAAGCTCGGTGTAACGGTTGGACTGGTCGCGCGGATGCGTCCACAATCCGTGCTGGATATGGCTGACACAGTTCATGTCGAAGGCGTTGAATCGGATTTCGCGCAAAGAGCATTCCCCCGCGTTGCAGATCTGGTGCGTCTCTTATAAGTTCCTATCGTCCACTATAGAAGACGATCGTTCGGAGGCAAGCGGATAAAGCCATGGAAGCAGATGTTGGAGATGCTATTGCATCGCGTCTCAAAACGGAACGCGAGACACGCAAATGGTCGCTTGCGGACCTCGCCGAACGCTCTGGCGTGTCGAAGGCGATGATCAGCAAGATCGAGCGTGGCGAGGCGAGCCCCTCGGCCGCCGTGCTTGGCCGGCTGTCCGGCGCCTTCGGCCTGCCGCTGTCGGTGCTTCTGGCACTGGCGGAAGGCGGGGAGGAGCGGCTGCGCGTCCAGTCCGGTCAGCCGGTCTGGACCGATCCCGAGACCGGCTATACCCGCCGGGCACTGTCGCCGCCCAATGCGCCGCTCGAACTGATCGAGGTTCTGCTGCCGCCTGCCGTGCGCGTTCCCTATCCGGCCTCCGCCTTCGCCTTCCAGCATCAGCAGATCTGGCTTCTCGCGGGCGCGCTCGATTTCATCGAAGGCACGGTGCTGCATTCTTTGAAGGAGGGCGATTGTCTCATGCTGGGGCCGCCCGCCGAAGGCGTCTTCTTCAATCCCGGTAAGGTCCCGGCGCGTTACGTTGTGGCGCTTTCCCGAAGGTAACGGAGCAGAACGGCAGACGTGAAAAAGGCGCTTCCCGAAGGAAGCGCCAGTTGGGGAGATTGTGACTTTGCCGGTCGCGCTGATGGATGCGACCTACAAGTCCGTGAACACGAACCCCTGGCGGTTTGTTCCCGCAGAAAGTGTGAAATCCTTTTCTTGCCCGGAACGATCCGATATCCTGTCGGTTACACCGCAAGAACGGATCGAAGCCTGGGAGGAGGATGCGATGCTGGGATTGGGTCATTTCTGGAAACAGGTGCAGGCCCGCAAGGCGGAAACGGCAACGCCCGAGTTTGCCGATCGCAGTGATGCCGGCCGGCAGCTGGCCGAGGCACTGCATATCTCACAAGCCTTGTCCTCTGTCGCCGGCGATCCCGTGGTGGTCGCCGTGCCGCGCGGCGGCGTGCCGGTGGCGTTCGAAGTGGCGCAGCGGCTTGGACTGCATCTCGATCTCTTGATCCTGCGCAGGATCGCTGCCCCCGGCCACCCGGAATTTAGCATCGGCGCCGTTGTCGACGCCAAAGAACCAATCGTCCATATCGACGAGGCAAGCGTGCGGCGCTTTCCCCTGCCTCCTGGCTATCTTAACACGGAGCGGCAGCATCAGATCGCCGAGGTCGACCGCCATCACCGGATGTATTTCGGCGAGGATCACGCCGACGAGCACGATCTTGCCGGGCGTCACGTCATTCTGATCGATGAGGGGCTTTCCGATGCCGGGTCGATGGAGGTCAGCATCCACGCGCTCAGGCAGCTGGGTGTCGCGATCATTACCCTTGCCGTACCGGTCGCCTCGCAGGACACGCTCGATGCAATCAGGGACAAGGTTGAAGACGTGGTCTGCCTGTCGATCCCGCCATCATTCGGCGATGTCGGTGACCACTACGAGGATTTCCCGGAAACCACCGATCAGGACGTCGTCCGGCTGCTCACGGAAGCCAGACGGTCGGAGCGGTTGCTCAACTAGATTTCAATCGTCGCCAACAACGGCAAGTGGTCGGATGCCCGCCGCGTCAGCGGTGTCGAGACCACTTCGGCATCGATCACCTTGATGCTGTCGGAAACAAAGATGTGGTCGAGCCGAAGCAGCGGAAAGCGGGACGGAAACGTTGCCCGCCAAGGTTTGATCAGCGCCGTCTGCACGTCGGTCAGGCGCTTGGCCGCATGCCGGTAGGTCCTCGTGATCGGTGTCGAGTTGAAGTCGCCGATCAGGATGCGCGCCGGGTTTTCCTTCTCGAGGCCGCCGAGCCAGTCCGGGCCCGTCAGCTCCGTCATCTGCGCCATCCGGTCTTTACCGCGGAGTCCGAGATGGGTGTTGAAGACCTGCAGCGGTTTGCCACCGACGTCGATTTCCACCCAGACTGCGCCGCGCTGCTCGCCGATCGAGGAAAGCATGTCGGCCTTGATCACTTTCAGCGGTAGGGATGTCAGAATGGCGTCGCCGTAGCGTTCCTCGGCCACATGCAGCGCCGCGTGAAAATGGTAGTCCATCTCCACCTCGCGGGCAATGATATCGACCTGATCGACGCCACCGGTGCGCGAGCGGCCGACATCCAGTTCCTGCAGGCCGATGATATCAGGCTTCAACTCCGAGATGACGTCGGCGATCCGCGCGGGATCGAGCCGTCGATCGGTGCCGATGCAGCTATGCACGTTGTAGCTCAGGATTTTCAGGCGGCGCCGGGAAGGAGTTTGAGGCGAGGTGTCGGAGGGCGGTTTGGGAAGCGCATCGATCATAGCGCGGGAACACCTTGGACAGTCATTTCGTTCCACCCTGCACAGCATGAATGGAGATGGAATGAAGATCTGGCGGCCCCTCATCAAATGTCTTGTGGTTGCCGCGGTCTGCCTTGCCGCACTCCTCGTCTACCGCAGCCTGCAACGCTACACATGGGACGAAATCGAGGAGTCAGTGCTGTCCATCGCCGGCATTCGGTTGGTGGCCGCGTTCGGCTTCGTCATTCTCTCCTATGCCTGCCTTGGCATGTTCGATGCGCTTGGCGTGCGCTATGCGGGCAAGCCGCTTGCCTACCATAAGACGGCACTCGCATCCTTCACAAGCCTGTCGATCGGCCACAATGTCGGCATGGCAGCGCTCAGCAGCGGCGCGGTCCGTTACCGGTTCTACTCCCGCTGGGGCCTTCAGCCTCAGGACATCGCCAAGGTCATCGTGTTTTGCGGCGCGACTGTTGGGTTGGGGCTTGCCACACTGGGCGGCATTGCCATGCTGCTCGATGTCAATGGATCGGACGACTTCTTCGGTCTTGGCAGGGGAAAGAGGGCTGCCATCGGCGTCGCCTGTCTGGCCGTGCCGGCTTCCTATCTACTGCTTTGCGCTTTGGTGCGCCGGCCGTTGCCAGTCCGCTCCTGGCGTTTCACGCCGCCGGATCTGTCGCTCGCGATCGGCCAGATCATCGTCGGCACACTGAATTTCCTCTGTGTCGCCTCCGCGATCCGCCAGCTGCTGCTTGCGTTTACCGATGTCGGATTCCTGCAGGTCGCCAGCGCCTACGTGACCGCCAATCTCGGCGCGCTGGTTAGCCACGTGCCTGGCGGTCTCGGCGTGCTGGAAGCGGTCATGCTGAACCTGTTGCCGGGCACATCGGCGATCGGCGCACTGATCGCCTTCCGCGTCCTCTACTTCTTCGTGCCGCTCGCGATCGGCGTACCGGTGCTGATCGCAAGCGAGGCCTATTACCGGCGTCAGGGAAGTGCTTATTCAGGCCGCACGGCGGAAGGAAAGGCGTGAAAACAGCTTCATGATCCCGGACTTGATCTCCGGGATCGGCCAGAACGGCTGTTTCGGATCGACAATACCGGTGCCGAACAGCGAGGTAATCTCGCCCTTCAGCGTATCCACCTCGAACGGCCGCAGGCAACGTGGGTTGACGTTCAGGATGTCGATCGCCGCCAGCATCGATCCGGTCTGCTGAATGATGCGGGACACGTCTTCCTTGTTGGCGCAGAGATGCTCGGCCAGAAGATCGTCGCGCAGATCAAGGATTGCCTTTTGCGACGCAGCCTCGACGGTCTCGAGCGCGATATCGCATTCCGTATCGAGCCCTTCCGACCGGTTGTTGAGATTGGACGAGCCAACCCGCACGAAGCGGTCGTCGACCACGATCAGCTTGGAATGAACAATGATCTCGCGATCGTTGCCATCGGCATCCGGGGTCGTGGCGTAGTAGATCCGCAGCCGGCCGTAGCGATCCGCGCGCTTCAGGCGGCGGATCAGGCGGGTGCGGTTGTTGCCCATCATCAGCTTTTCGAGAAAGCCGTGGGATTCGCGCGTCACGATGATGACGATTTCCGGGCCCTGCGCTGCCTTGAGCTTGCGGGCAAGCGTGCGCGCCACGCCGAAGGAGGCGAGATACTGCGTCTCGATATAGAGGTGCCGCTCGGCTGCCTTCAGCGCATCATGGGTGAGCTTGATCGCCTCGCGATGACCGCGGCGACCCTTCCATTTCCAGGGTTCGGTCAGCGCAAGTCCGCTGCGGCAATTCGTGAGATTGGGTTCGAGATCCCGCGGCCAGGCGGCTTCGCCCGCAACCGTGACCGGTTCGAGCTCGATCTTCGTCACCTTTTTCCAGCGCCGGCGCGTCACGTCGCCGATCAGCCGGGCGATATCGCCGGTGACGATCGTCTGCATGTCGTGAACGGGACCATAGGTCGTGCCGTCGGGGGAGGTCCGAGCCGGGTTGATGCAGGCATGCCCGCGGTCGTCCCAGCGGCGCGCGGTCAGATCGATGCCGCCGACAAAGGCGGTCCTATCGTCGACCACGACGATTTTCTGGTGATGGCTGGCACGCAGCGGATGCTCGAAATCGAAGCGCAATTCGATGCGCGGATGGTCGTTCCAGTCCATCTTGCCGAACATCTTCAGGCTCTTGCCGGAATAGACCGGACCCATGCCCCAGACGAGGATACGGATTTCCAGTTCCGGCTTTTCCTCGACCATGCGGCGCAGCGTGGCACCAAGCGTCGGGCAATCAGGATCGCGCGGACGCAGCTTGATACCAGGGTTAAAGTCCCAGCCGAGGATCATCACGGACCGTTCGGCCTGCTTCAACACGTCGTCCAGGCGCTGGTAGTATTCCTCGCCATCGATCAGGAAGCCGACGCGCTCGGCCTCGGCGCTGCGCCAGACGTTGCGGCCGGGTCGAATGATTGCACGGCCGGATGGCTCCGACCGGCGCCAGGACGAAAGTGCGGAAGAGCCTGTATGGCTCGGCGAAGTTTTTAAAGAAAAATTAGACACGTCCACCTTTTGACCCCCGTCAATTGCGTGGCCCATTAACGCGCTAAGCTGCAAGATGTTCCAGGGACGCTGGAACATCGCGGACGTTGACGGGTTTACAGTCGTTGCGTACCAAATCGACCCGGGGGAAGACGTAACGAGGAGGACGTGAACATGACGCATGCGCGGGACAATTTCATTACTTGGCTACGCAATGCCCATGCGATGGAGGAACAGGCAGTCACGCTTCTGACAGCTCAGGCACGCCGGATCGAAAGCTACCCGGATCTCAAGGACCGCGTTCTGGAGCATCTCGAGGAAACCCGCGGCCACGTCGCGGCGCTGACCGAGATGCTGGAGAAGTTCGCCGTGACGACGCCGACCTTCAAGGACATGACCGCCAAGCTTGCCGCAACGGCCCAAGGTGTCGGCGGATTGCTGGTCAGCGACGAGGTCATCAAGACCATGACGACTGCCTTCGCATTCGAGCACACGGAAATCGCGACCTACAAGGTGCTGATAGCCGCTGCCGACGAACTGGACGAACCGGAAGCCGTCGCCGTCTTCGAACACATCCTGTCCGAGGAAGAGGACATGGCGGAATGGCTGAACGACAATATCGACAGCATCACGCGGATATTCCTGATGCGCGACGAGCGGGACCTCCAGGCGAAGCGGTAGTAGACGCCTCTGCTTCAGTCCTGACTTTTCAGAAGACCTGACAGGTCCAGCCGATGCTGGAGGGCACCTTCGTCGCAGGCGCCGTGCTGGTAGAGATCGATGATCTCGGCCGCGAGGTTCTTTGCCGCCGTGCTTTCGCCAGACAAGCCGCGTTCGGCGCAGGCGGCATCGAAGACGTGCTGCAGGAAATCCAGTTCCCGCGGTTCCATTGCCGCATTGAATGCAGGTGTATTCATCTGTGGCCTCCCGTCGTGGAATGGATGTTGGGGGAGATCGCTCTGATATCTTCCCGTCGCCGGCGGCCTTCGATTGTGCCGACGATGGGTGAAGTCTAAGCAAACTCCCCCCCGTTGCAAAGGGAGGGAGAAGGTTAAATTCCTGTAATGACGGGATTGTCAGTGAGCGCGCCGCAGCGCGTGAACGCCCCGTCATTCCGGATGGTTTCGTCAGCCTGCCGGCTTCATCGACTGGACCACGGTCGGCCACAGTTCCGAAACGGTGGGGTGGATGGGCACGGCCCAGCGCAGGGCATCATAAGTCGCGCCGGCATTCATCATGTCCAGCACGCCGTGGATCGCCTCGTCGCCGCCGGTGCCGAGAAGGGCGGCGCCCAGGATCTTTTTCGTCTGCGCATCGGCCACGATCTTCATCAGGCCGATCGTCTCGCCCTTTTCCACGGCGCGTCCCACCTGGCTCATCGGCCGCGTGCCGACGAGAACCTTGTGGCCAGCCTTCACCGCCTGGTGTTCGGTCATCCCGACCCGGCCGAGCGGCGGGTCGGTATAGAGCGCATACCCGAGCAGGCGGTCGGAGACCTTGCGGCTCTCGCCATCGAACAGATTGGCCGCAACGATCTCGAAATCGTTGTAGGCGGTGTGGGTAAACGCGCCGCGGCCGTTGCAGTCGCCCATCGCCCAGATGCCCTCGACATTGGTCGACAGATCGTCGCCCACCTCAATGTAGCCGCGCTCATCGAGCGTTACGCCTGCCTTGTCGAGCCCGAGATCGTCGGTGTTGGGACGGCGTCCGACCGCCAGCAGCACGTCGGAGCCGATGACTTCAGGCTCGCCTTCGTCGCAACTGAGGCCGACTGCAATGCCGTCGTCCGTCTTCCTGAAGCGGATGCAGTCGGCACCCGTTCTGATGACGATCCCTTCGGCTTCCAGCATCTCATGGATGGATTGCGAGATCTCCGCATCCTCGCGGCTGACGATACGCTCGCCGCGCTCCACGACGGTTACCTTCGCGCCGAAGCGGCGATACATCTGCGCATATTCAAGCCCGATATAACTGCCGCCGATGATCACCAGATGCTCCGGCACCCTGTCCAGCCCGACGATGTCGCTGTTGGTCATATAGGGGATGTCGTCGACGCCCTCGAAATCCGGAATGGTGGCGCGGGCGCCGACATTCAGGAAAATCTGCGGCGCCGTCAGCAATTCGTCGCCGACGCGGATCGTCTCGGCGCTCTCAAAGCGCGCATGGCCGCGGATCAGCGTGCAGTGGGGCATCTTCTCCAGCCAGCTTTCGTTGCTGCCGCGGCTGTCCATCGTCACTTTCAACGCCCGCCGCATCACAGCCGGCATGTCGATCGTCACGTCGCCGCCGATGCCGATGCCGTAATCGGCGCTGCGGCGCGCGAGATGCGCCGCATAGGCGCTGGCCACCAGCGTCTTGGTCGGCTTGCAGCCGGTGTTGACGCAGGTGCCGCCCACATGCTTGCGCTCGACGATGGCGACGGTCTTGCCCGCGTCGTTGAAGCGTCCGGCAAGCGATGGCCCGGCCTGGCCGGCGCCGATGATGATCGCGTCGAATGTCTGCATGATGCTCAGATCTCCGTTAGGCGGCCGGCGTTCCCGGCAAAAGCAGGATGACAATCAGGGCTGCGACGACGGCCACGCCGTCCTCGATAAAGGCTGCCGGTGCATCCTTGCCGAAATGGGCGGCAAGCTTTGCCCGCACTGCGGCGCCACCCAGCGTTCCGATCACGGCGCCGATAATGCCGGAGACGAGGCCGGCCAGCCAGTAGCCGTAGGGCATTCCAATCGCAGCACCCGAGAGCGCGCCGGTCAAGATGCGCGCACCGAATTGCTGCGGCACCTTGCGGCTCGGCGTCGAGGGCAACTGGTCGGTGATGAATTCGACGATGGCGATCAGCGTCAGGATCAGCACGGCCCATTTGGAGCCCATGAAGGCGAGCCAGGTGCCGGAGAGATCGAGCCAGCCGAGACCGGCCGCCCAGCTGACGATCGCCGGTGCCGTCATGGCGCGAAGCCCGGCCACCGCGCC
Organism: Rhizobium sp. CFBP 8752; assembly: GCF_014842035.1. Classification (NCBI taxonomy): domain Bacteria; kingdom Pseudomonadati; phylum Pseudomonadota; class Alphaproteobacteria; order Hyphomicrobiales; family Rhizobiaceae; genus Rhizobium; species Rhizobium sp. CFBP 8752. The sequence continues at coordinate 374,118 of NZ_JACYUZ010000001.1, forward strand.
GATGACGAGTGCAAGCATGTAACTCATGATGATTCCCTTTGCCGCCGCCGACGGATGCCGGTGAAATCAAGTCTTCGCAAGTTTTAGTGGAATTCGCCAGTGCCGGATTTTAAGGTGTCTGATGAGGACGAGTTGGGAGGAGGAGCCCGGCATCTGGTGAGATACGCAATTCTTGCAGCGGCGGGCGTGGCGGTCATGATCGGTCTGGGCATCTATGTCCAGGGCGCCGGCATGATCGCGAGCGGCTACATGGAGGAGGCGAAGGCGCAGGCCAACACCACGCTGAGGCTTGCCGTTTCCGGTCTCGACGGGCACCTGAAGCGCTACGAGGCGCTGCCGGCCCTGATCGCCGACCAGCAGAATGTCGAGGCTTTCGTGCTCGATCCGTCCAACACAACCCTGCAGGCCGCCACCAACGCCTATTTGAAAGACACCAACGCGCTCCTCAAATCCTCCGACATCTATCTGATGACGATGGACGGGCAGACCATTGCCGCCAGCAACCATGACAGCGACGTCAGTTTCATCGGCGAGAACTTTTCCTACCGTCCGTATTTCCAGGAGGCTGCTAAGGGCCGCCAGTCGCGCTTTTATGCGCTCGGCACGACGTCGCTCAAACGCGGCTACTACTTCTCGTCGCCGATCGAGATCGCCGGGGTGATCCGCGGCGTCATCGTCTTCAAGGTCGATATCGATCTGGTCGAGGACAGCTGGGGGAAGGGGACCGCCCAAGGCACCGAAGACCGCATCTTCGTTGCCGACCCCGAGGGCATAATCTTCATGACCAGCCGGCCGGAATGGCTCTATGCCACGACCCTGCCGCTGTCGCCGGGCCGGATCGCCCGCACCCAGACCTCGCGGCGCTATGCGGATGCGAAACTGCGCGAATTGCCGGTCCGCCGTGGCGAATTCGCCGGTCACGAGGTGATGACGATTGCCGATAATGATGGCGACCGGGAATATCTCGTCGTGTCGCAACCGATGCCCGATGCCGGATGGACCGTCAGCGTGCTGATGGATACCGGGTCCGTGCATGCCCAGGCAAAGACCACCGTCGCCGCCCTGCTGCTTTCCCTCTGTCTCGCCGTCCTCGGCCTTGCCGTCATCCTGCAGCGCCGGGCGCGGCTTGCCGAGCGCATGCATCTCCAGGCAGAAGCGCAGAATGCGCTCGAGCACCGGGTTGCCGAGCGCACCGCCGATCTTGCCCGCGTCAACGCCCAGATCGAGGAGGAGGTGGCTGAGCGCCGGGCCACCGAACAGCGGCTGCGCCAGACCCAGGCGGATCTCATCCAGGCCGGCAAGCTTGCCGGTCTCGGCCAGATGTCGGCAGCACTGTCGCATGAGCTCAACCAGCCGCTTGCGGCCGCGAAAACCTATGCGGAGACGGCCGGCGTGCTGATGGACCTCGACCGCACGGAAGAGGCCCGCGACAACGTTAGACGCATATCGGCGCTGATCGATCGCATGGCCTCGATCAGCAAGCATCTGCGCAACTTCGCCCGCAAGCCGAACGAGAAGCTCGGTGCCGTCTCGCTGCAGGAGGTGATGGACGACACACTGGAAATCGTCGCGGCGCGTCTGAAGGCGGCCGATGCGGATCTCGTCGTCGATATCCCCGCAAACCTGCCGAAGGTGAGGGCCGGCTCCATCCGTCTGCAGCAGGTTCTGGTCAACGTGATCGGCAATGCGGCCGATGCCGTCGAGGGACTTGCCGACCGGCGCATCGCCGTGTCGGCGTCGAGAACCCACGATACCGTGACGGTGCATGTGCGCGATGGCGGGCCGGGTGTGCCGGCGTCGATCCGCGAGCGTATCTTCGACCCGTTCTTTACCACCAAGGGCATCGGCAAGGGGCTCGGGCTCGGGCTGTCGATCTCCTACAACATCGTCAAGGATTTCGGTGGTAGCCTTTCCGTCACCGATGATCCCGATGGGGGTGCCGTGTTCACCATCGAGCTCGACATTGCCGATGAAAACCTGATGGAGGCTGCCGAGTGAGCGAAGCAAGGGATGCGGCGCAAAGGGTTTTGCTGGTTGACGACGAAGAGGAACTGCGCCGGTCCACCGCCCAGGCGCTGGAGCTGTTTGGTCTCTCGGTGCAGACGTTTTCCAATGCCGATCATGTTCTCGAACTCGCCGGTTTCGGCTTTGACGGCGTTATCGTCAGCGATATTCGCATGCCCGGAACAGACGGCATGACACTGTTGCAGCGGGTGCGTGAGCTCGATGCGGAAATCCCGATCATTCTCGTCACCGGCCATGGCGATGTGCAGCTGGCGGTGAAGGCGATGCGCGAGGGCGCCTATGATTTCCTCGAAAAGCCGTTCACGCCGCAGCATCTGGCCGGTGTCATCCGCAGGGCGCTCGATCGCCGCGCGCTGGTCATGGAAAACCGCCGGCTGAAGGCGGTGGCCGGCAAGCGCGACGATCTGGAAACCCGCATGCCTGGCCGCACCCAGGTGATGGTCGATCTGCGCTACCGCATCCGCGCGATCGGCGCCACCGATGCCGATACGCTGATCATTGGCGAGACCGGTGCCGGCAAGGAAGTGGTGGCGCGGGCGCTGCACGATGTCAGCCCGCGCGCCAACCGGCCGTTCATCGCCATCAACTGCGCAGCACTTCCGGAAACGCTGATCGAGAGCGAACTGTTTGGCCACGAGGCGGGCGCCTTTCCGGGAGCCATCCGGCCGCGATACGGCAAGTTCGAACATGGCCGCGGCGGCACGATCCTGCTCGACGAGATCGGCTCGATGCCCTTCGACCTGCAGGCAAAATTCCTGCGCGTCCTGCAGGAGCGTGTCATTACAAGGCTCGGCTCGAACGAAACCGTGGCCCTCGACGTGCGCTTTATCGCCACCAGCAAGGTGGACCTGGAGGCGGAAGTCGCAGCCGGCCGGTTCCGGGCCGATCTTCTCTACCGTCTCAACGTCGCAACCATCCATGTGCCGTCTCTGCGCGAACGGCGGGCCGATATCGCGCTTCTGTTTCTGCAGCTGGTCCGCGAAGCCTCCGCCCGCTATGGCCGTGACGATCTCGATGTCCCCGTCGATGTGATCGCCACGATCGGCGACCAGGCCTGGCCCGGCAATGTCCGCGAGTTGCGCAACGCCGCCGACCGGCTGGTGCTGGGTCTCGATCTTCCGTCGACGGATTCCAACGGCAGGCTTCGTGATCCGGCGGGACGGCTGGCAGACAAGGTGGCCGCTTTCGAGCGCAATCTGATCGCCGGCGAAATTGCAGCGCATGGCGGTGCACTGCGGCCCGTCTACGAATCGCTCGGCATATCGCGCAAGACGCTCTACGAAAAGATGCAGAAACACGGGCTGGACAAGCGGCTTATCTCGGCCGACCAGATGCTTCAGGACGATCTGAACGGGTGACGAAACACGCCCATAACCCCGCGCTGGGTGGATTTCCACCCAGGCTTTGACGCGATTGTTCCCTAATCCACCCATGCTGCATTGCACGCCAGCGATAAACTTGGCGGTGCTGCCTCCCGCCTGATTGCGGCCAGCGAAATCCGCACTGCAAATGGCACCACGCTGGCGAGGGAGGACTGTCGCCAGCACACAGTTTGCATGCTGATTTTCACGCTCGGGAGGACAAATCATGAAAATCGTCAACGCCATGATCGGCGCAACGGCTCTTGCCGCCATTTCGCTGTTTTCGGCTTCTGCCAATGCGCAGAGCTATCCGGATCGCCAGATCACGATGATCGTACCGTTTGCGGCCGGCGGCCCGACCGATACGGTCGCACGTCTCGTGGCTGAATCCATGTCGCGCGATCTCGGCCAGCAGATCGTCGTGGAAAATGTCGGCGGTGCCGGCGGTTCGCTCGGTGCCGGACGCGTCGCCAATGCGGAAGCGGACGGTTACACCGTTCTCCTGCACCATATCGGCATGGCGACCAGCGCCACGCTCTATCGCAAGCTCGCCTATGACACGCTGAACGCGTTCGAATATGTCGGTCTCGTCACGGAAGTGCCGATGACGCTTCTCGCCCGCAAGGACATGGAAGCCACCGACCTCAAGGGCCTGATCGAATACGCCAAGGCGAACAAGGACAAGGTGACGGTCGCCAATGCCGGCATCGGCGCTGCATCGCATCTCTGCGGCATGCTGTTCATGAGCTCGATCGAAACACCGCTCGTGACCGTTCCCTACAAGGGCACCGGCCCGGCGATGACCGATCTTCTCGGCGGCCAGGTCGATATCATGTGCGACCAGACCACCAATACGACAAAGCAGATCCAGGGCGGCACGGTAAAGGCCTACGCCGTCACCTCCGCTGACCGCCTCGACATCCTGAAGGACCTGCCGACCGTCAAGGAAGCCGGTTATCCGCAGATGGAAGTGGGCATCTGGCACGGCATCTACACGCCGAAGGGCACGCCGAAGGAAGCCAACGACAAGCTGTCTGCGGCGCTTAAAGTCGCACTGAAAGACCCGAACGTCGTTGCCCGTTTCGGTGAACTCGGCACCAAGCCTTCACCGGAAGCCGACGCCACGCCTGAGGCGCTGAAGACCAAGCTGGAAAGCGAAATCGCCCGCTGGAAGCCGGTCATCGAGGCAGCCGGCCAGTACGCCGACTGATCTCTCGTCACGGCACTGCCCCTCACCCTGGCCCCTCTCTGGGCAGGGTGAGGAGTTCTGCTCGATCGGCCTTGGAGCCCGCAACCTTTCGTCCTTCTCCCCCGCGGGGGAGAAATTGCCGGCAAGCTGATCGCTCAGATCGACCGCTGATCGGCGCGAACGTCTGCAAGGACCCCACCGGCAAGCGACACTCCTGCAAGCGACACTCCTGCTAGCGACCATGCCGACCCGCGGCGCAGATCCACAGAGCTCTTCCAATATTTCGGAGCCATCATGAATTCACTCAATATCGACAGGACCAATCTGGTCTGCGGGCTGGCGCTCATGCTGACCGGCCTGTTCTTTGCCTATCAATCGATCGAACTGGAACTCGGCACGGCGCTTCGCATGGGGCCGGGCTATTTTCCGTTCATCCTCGCTTGCGTGCTTATGCTCTTGGGCGGCGTGATCGTCTTTCAGGCCATCCGTGTTGAGGGCGAACCGGTCGGGGCGCTTGCCTGGCGCGGGATGGCCTTCATTCTGCCGGCACCGATCTTTTTCGGTCTGACCGTGCGCGGTTTGGGCTTCGTGCCGGCGATCTTCTTCACGGCGCTGATCGCGGCATTCGCCTCTCACAAGATGAAGCCGCTGATGGCCGTCATCCTGTCGGCTCTGCTCACGGTCTTTTCGGTTCTCGTCTTCAGCTATGGTCTTGGCCTGCCGTTCCGGCGGTTCGGGCCGTGGCTTGGCATGTAAGGGGCTCGGTTCATGGAATTATTTGCAAATCTCGCCCTCGGTTTCTCCACCGCCACGTCGATCGAGAACCTGTTCTTCTGCCTGATCGGGGTGCTGCTCGGCACGCTGATCGGCGTTCTGCCCGGCATCGGCGCAACGGCGACGATCGCCATGCTGTTGCCGATCACCTTCCAGCTCGAACCCGTGTCGTCGCTGATCATGCTCGCGGGCATCTATTACGGCGCGCAGTATGGCGGCTCCACCACGGCCATCCTCATCAACATGCCGGGTGAATCCTCGTCGGCGGTCACGGCGCTCGACGGTTACCAGATGGCGCGCAAGGGCAGGGCCGGGCCGGCGCTGGCCATCGCCGCCCTCGGGTCGTTCTTCGCCGGCACGGTATCGACATTCCTGGTGGCGATCTTCGCGCTGCCGCTCACCGCGATTGCCCTGCAATTCGGCGCGGCGGAGTATTTCTCCCTGATGGTCGTCGGCCTCGTTTCGTCAATTGCGCTGGCGCATGGCTCTATCCTCAAGGCCTTGGCCATGGTCTGCCTCGGCCTGCTGCTCGGCCTTGTCGGCACCGATATCTACACCGGCACGCCACGTTTCACGCTCGGTATCCGTGAATATGCCGACGGGCTGAACTTCGTCGCGGTCGCGGTCGGTATTTTCGGCATCGCCGAAATCCTGCGCAATCTCGAAAGCGAGAAGACCCGCACCGTGCTGATGGCGAAGGTATCGAACCTGATGCCGTCGCGCGAGGATTTCAAGGCGATGGTCGGCCCCGTGCTGCGCGGCACGGCAATCGGCTCCATCCTCGGCATCCTGCCCGGCGGCGGCGCCATCCTTGCGGCGTTCGCCTCCTATACGGTCGAGAAGAAGGTGTCGAAACATCCGGAAGAGTTCGGCCATGGCGCGGTTGCCGGTGTCGCAGGTCCGGAATCGGCCAACAATGCGGGCGCCCAGACCTCGTTCATCCCGCTCCTGACGCTCGGCATTCCGGCCAACCCGGTCATGGCGCTGATGGTCGGCGCGATGATCATCCAGGGCATCGTTCCCGGTCCGAACGTTGCCGTCGAACAGCCGGCGCTGTTCTGGGGCATCATCGCCTCGATGTGGATCGGCAACCTGATGCTGGTGGTCCTCAACTTGCCGCTAATCGGGCTGTGGGTGAAGCTTCTGACGATCCCCTATTACGTCCTCTTCCCGATCATCATGGCGTTCTGCGCCATCGGGGTCTACAGCGTCAATTCCAACGTCTACGACCTCTACGCCGTCGCCTTCTTCGGCCTGCTCGGATACGTGCTGTTGAAGCTTCGCTGCGAACCGGCACCGCTTCTGCTCGGCTTCGTGCTCGGCCCGCTCCTGGAAGAAAACCTGCGGCGCGCGATGATCCTCTCGCGCGGCGACGCCACCACCTTCATCACCCGCCCCATCAGCGCCGGCCTGCTAGCACTCGCTGCACTCGTGCTCATCGTCGTCTTCCTGCCAAGCGTCCGCAAGAAGCGCGAAGAGGTGTTTGTCGAGGAGGATTAAGGGGTAGCGCCTTTTGGAGGGGAGAGGTGGAAGTGCCACCTCTCCTCCTCATCCCTGTGCTTGTCACAGGGATCCAGCCACGCGAAGTCATTCGCGTGAAAAGACCCTTCCGCGTCGCAGACGCGACGCTGCTGGATTCCTGTGACAAGCACAGGAATGAGGGAGGTTGGGGATTGCGAAGCCCCCGTCATCACACCGTCTGCAGCGCCTGCAACTCCTCGACCGACACCTCTCCACCCATCTGCTTCAGAAGCAGCGCGGCCATCAGTCGTCCGGCTTCCGCCAGGTCCTCGTAGATCGTTTCGATGCGGGGGCGGACCTGGTCGAACAGGCCGGACGTCTGTTTGGCGACGAGGCGCACGTCGTGGCCGATGGTGCGGCCGGTGTCGTAGGCTGCCGACATCACGGCCATGGCGGAGACTTCGCCGCCGCAGATGAAGCCGTCGGGGGCGTCGGCGGCTTCCAGTCTTTCCGCCACATGGTCGCGGATCGCATCGGACTTGCTGTCGAGCGTTACGCGGTCGGAAATCTCGAAGCCGACGCCTTCCTCGCGCACCGCGGTCATGAAGCCGTGGCGCATGTGGTGGGCGAAGGTGAACCTTGCGGGCGGCAGGATGATGAACAGCCGCCGACAGCCAGCAGCGATCAGGCTTTTCGCGGCGCGGTAGCTGAAGGCGTAATTGTCGTAATCTACGTAAGGATGCGGCGTCGCAAGTTCGGTGCGGCCATGGCACACGAAGGGAAAGCCCTGTTCCATCAGGAATTTGACGCGCTCGTCGGCGGCTTCGGTGCGGCTGAACAGGATGCCGTCGGCCATCCGGTTGCGAACGATGTGCTTCACCGGATCGATCTGCGGCGTGTCTGAAAAATGCGGCGTGATGACGAGATGGTACCTCGTGCCGCGCAGCGCCGCACTCATGCCGCGGATCATCGAGGTGCCGTAGCCGAGGATTTCCTCGTGCGGGTCGAGCACCAGGCTGATCACGTTGGTGCGTCCGGTGCGCAACCGCTGGGCCGCCCGATCCGGCAGATAGCCGACATCTTCCGCTGCCTGGCGCACGCGGATGCGGGTTTCGAGCGCGATCTGCGGATCGTCGGAAAGCGCTCGCGATACGGTCGTCACCGCAAGCTCGGTCAGTTCGGCGACGGTCTTCAGCGTCGGTTTTTTCTGAGCTGTATCGCGGGGCTTAAGGTTCGCGCGCGGCCGTGCCGGGCGTTCTTCCGCGTCCATGTCCTCGCCCCGGTCGTCAAGCGGCATTGCTGTCTCCTCCAGCGCCCCTCCAGGCGGCCTGTTTATATCGTTGCAAAATGACACAAATTCGGCAAGTGCAAATCATCGCCCGATTGAGGTGCATCGCATAAATTGAATTTGTTGTTTTAGAACATGATGATGGTGGTTTTCACCATCCCTGAAGATCTGTCAGATTCAGGCTTGACACTCGCATGAGTTATATCGTTATAAATCGATGTCCGGAGAGGAGCCCGGCTTTGAGGGAGAGAGTTCAATGACTATTCGTTTGATCGGCAAACTGGCCGCGGGTGCGGCTATGATTGCGCTGATGGCCGGTGCCGCGAAGGCAGCCGAACAGGTTGAAGTTCTGCACTGGTGGACGTCTGGCGGCGAAGCCGCGGCGCTCAACGTGCTCAAGGAAAATCTGGCCAAGCAGGGTATCGGCTGGAAAGACATGCCGGTTGCCGGCGGTGCCGGTTCTGCCGCGATGACGGCGCTGCGCGCCCGCGTGACCGCCGGCGATCCGCCGACCGCCGTCCAGCTGCTCGGCTTCGACCTGCGCGACTGGTCCGAGATGGGCGTTGCCGCCAATCTCGACGATCTCGCCGCCAAGGAAGGTTGGGACAAGGTCATTCCGGCAGCGCTGCAGGCGTTCTCCAAGTATGACGGCCACTGGATTGCTGCCCCCGTCAACATCCACTCCACCAACTGGCTGTGGCTGAACAAGGCTGCCTTCGACAAGGCCGGCGGCAAGCAGCCGACCAATATGGACGAGCTGTTCACCATGCTCGACGCTTTCAAGGCGCAGGGCATCACGGCGCTCGCCCATGGCGGCGTTCCATGGCAGGACGGCACGCTCTGGGAAGCCGTGGTTCTCTCCGTCGGCGGTCCTGATTTCTACAAGAAGGCCGTGCTCGACGCCGATCCGACCGCTCTGTCGGGCGATACGATGAAGAAGGTGTTCGACGACATGTCGAAGCTGCGCACCTATTTCGACCCCAACTTCTCCGGCCGCGAATGGAACCTCTCCACTGCGCTCGTCATCGAAGGCAAGGCTGGCGCTCAGGAAATGGGCGACTGGTCGAAGGGCGAATGGCTGCGCGCCAAGAAGACCCCCGGCACCGATTTCGTCTGCATGCGCTTCCCCGGCACGCAGGGCTCCGTCCTGTTCAATGCCGATCAGTTCATGATGTTCGACGTGGGTGAAGAGCAGAAGGCCGCGCAGATGAAGATGGCATCCGCCGTCGAAGATCCCGCGTTCCAGATTGCCTTCAACACGGTCAAGGGTTCCGTGCCTGCCCGTACCGACATCTCGGACGAAAAGTTCGACGATTGCGCCAAGAAGGGCATGAAGGATCTGGCGGAAGCCTCGTCCAAGGGCACGCTGATGGGCTCGCTCGCCCATGGTTACGCCCAGCCGGCCGCCGTCAAGGAAGCCATGCTCGACGTCATCACGCAGCACCTCAACGGTCAGCTGACCACGGATGCCGCGCTGAAGCGCCTGCCGGAAGCGGTTGCTGCCGCGAAGTAGTCAAAAAAACCCCGCCCCAAACCCCTCCCCACAAGGGGGAGGGACTTAACCCAGCCGCACTGTCTGGGCCCGATTTGGTCGGTGGGTGCCCACAGGTTTTCTCCCCCCTTGTGGGGGAGATGGCCGGCAGGCCAGAGGGGGCTTTTTTGTTGGCGCACCTTCAAACGTCTCTATTCGCATCCGGAGATCCCCCATGACGACAATCGAACCGGCTCCGATGGTGACGCCGACCAGGCCGCGGCGGTCCATGGCCGATGGTTTGCGCAACGGCTTGCCGAAGCTTGTTCTGGCGCCGTCCTTTGCCATCATTCTGGTGTTCGTCTACGGCTTCATCCTGTGGACGGTCTATCTGTCGTTCACCACGTCGAAGATGATGCCGATCTACAAGTGGGGCGGGTTCGATGCCTATTACCGGCTATGGTCGCAGCCCAACTGGTATGTGGCGATGCAGAACCTCGCCATATTCGGCGTGCTCTACATCGTGCTCTGCACCGCGATCGGGCTTTTCATCGCGATCCTGATGGATCAGCGCATCCGCGCCGAGGGCGTTCTGCGGCCGATCTTTCTCTATCCGATGGCGCTGTCCTTCGTCGTGACAGGTACGGCCTGGAAGTGGTTCCTCAATCCGGGCCTCGGGCTTGAGAACACGATGCACAATCTCGGCTGGGAAAGCTTCAAGTTCGACTGGCTGGTCAACCCGAAAATGGCGATCTACACCGTCGTCATTGCCGGCGTCTGGCAGGCCTCGGGCTTCATCATGGCGATGTTTCTGGCGGGCCTGCGCGGCATCGACGGCGAAATCGTCAAAGCCGCCCAGATCGATGGCGCCTCGACCGTGTCGATCTATCGCCGCATCATCATTCCCATGCTGCGTCCGGTCTTCCTGTCGGCCTTCATCGTGCTCGCTCATATGGCGATCAAGTCCTATGACCTTGTCATCGCGCTCACGGGCGGCGGGCCGGGCAATGCCACCGAACTTCCGTCCACCTTCATGTATTCCTACACGTTTACCCGCAACCAGATGAATGTGGGCTCGGCCAGCGCCGTAATGATGCTGATGGGCATTACCGCGATCATCGTCCCCTATCTCTATTCCGAGCTTCGGGAGAAGAACCATTGAGCGCGATCCCTGAAAATGTCAGCGCCGGGTCGGTCCGCACCGTCCGCTATTTCATCTATGGCGCACTGATCATCCTTGCCGCCGTCTATCTGCTGCCGCTCTATGTGATGCTCACCACGTCGCTGAAGTCGCTCGACGAGATCCGCGGCGGCGACATGCTGGCGCTGCCCTCCGATCCCTCCATCGCCGCCTGGGTCAAGGCCTGGGGCGAAGCCTGCATCGGCGTCTCCTGCGTCGGCATCAAGGGCTATTTCTGGAACTCGCTAAAAATGGTGGTTCCGGCTGTCGCCATCTCGACGCTGCTCGGCGCGCTCAACGGCTACGTGCTCACCAAGTGGCGCTTCCCTGGGCATAAGCTCGTGTTCGGGATGATGCTGTTTGCCTGCTTCATCCCGTTCCAGGCGGTGCTGATCCCGATGGCGCGGCTGCTGGGTGCGATGGGCATGTCGAATTCCACCGCCGGCCTCGTCTTCGTCCATGTAGTCTACGGCCTCGGCTTCACGACGCTTTTCTTCCGCAACTATTACGAGGCGTTTCCGGACGAGCTGGTCAAGGCTGCGATGATGGATGGCGCCGGCTTTTTCAAGATCTTCTGGCGCATCCTGCTGCCGAGCTCCGGCCCGATCATCGTCGTCACGGTCATCTACCAGTTCACCAATATCTGGAACGACTTCCTGTTCGGCGTCTCCTTCTCGTCGGGCGAGGCATCGCCGATGACGGTGGCGCTCAACAACCTCGTTTCGTCTTCCACCGGCGTGAAGGAATACAATGTCGACATGGCCGCCGCCGTGTTCGCGGCATTGCCGACGCTGTTCGTCTATGTCGTCGCCGGACGTTATTTCGTGCGTGGCCTGATGGCCGGCGCAGTCAAGGGTTGATCCAACATGAGCTTTCTCGAGATCAAGAATATCCGCAAGAAGATCGGCAATGTCGAGATCCTCAAGGGCATCGACATCGATCTGGAAAAGGGCGGCTTCCTGGTGCTGGTCGGTCCGTCCGGCTGCGGCAAGTCCACGCTGCTTAACGCCATTGCCGGCCTGCTGCCGCCGACATCCGGTGACATCGTCATCGATGGCGAGGTGGTGACGGACCTGCATCCGTCCAAGCGCGACATCGCCATGGTGTTCCAGTCCTACGCGCTCTATCCGAACATGACGGTGGAGGAGAACATCGCGTTTGCGCTGGAGATGCGCGGCATCGACAAGGCGGAGCGGGAAACGGCCGTCGCAAGCGTGGCAAAGACCCTGCAGATCGAGCATCTCCTGAAGCGTCGTCCGAGCCAGCTTTCCGGCGGCCAGCGTCAGCGCGTCGCCATGGGCCGGGCGCTGGTTCGCAAGCCGCGCGTGTTCCTGTTTGATGAACCGCTCTCCAACCTCGATGCAAAGCTGCGCGTCGAGGTGCGGGCCGAGATCAAGGCGCTGCACCAGAACACCAATGCGACGATCGTCTATGTCACCCACGACCAGATCGAGGCGATGACGCTTGCGACCAAGATCGTCGTCCTCAAGGAAGGCATCGTACAGCAGGTCGGAACGCCTGCCGAAATCTACAATCTGCCGGCCAATCTGTTTGTCGCCGATTTCATGGGCTCGCCGGCAATGAATATGCTGAAAGGCAAGGTCGTCTCCGGGGGCGTCGCCCTGTTCGGCGGTTCAACGACGGTTGCCGTGCCGCCGACGGTGACATCCGTTCTGCCCGCGGGCAAGGATGTCATTCTCGGCCTGCGCCCCGAAGCGATCACCGATTCCGGCCTTGCCGATCCGACAGCCCATGCGATTGCCTTCGTTGATGCGCAGGTAACGATGGTCGAGCCGACCGGCTCCGACACGTTCGTGACCGGGCGGATGGACGGGGTCAATTTCACGGGACGCGCTCGCGCCGAAGTACCGGTCACGCTTGGCCAGACATTCCGCTTCGCCTTCAATCTCGACAAGGCCGTCGTGTTTGATCCGGAAAGCGGCAACCGCATCGGCTAAGTCCATGATCGGGCCAGAAAATTGACTTGACAAAAGACAATTTTCCTATCCCGAATCCGGTCGTTACGGGGCAATAGGGAACTATTCCTGTCCGCCCCGTGTTTCCCTTGTGACTGAAACAAGGGAGAGATGCCATGTCGCTGACCCGCGATTTCACGCCCTACGATTCGCGCCGGACCGCTTCCGGCCACGTCTCGTCCGGCGCGCCCGTGCGCCGATCCTTCCCCAAATCCTGGGGTGCCGAACATGTCGGCGAAAACAGCGTTCTGTTCCGCCTCTGGGCGCCGGACATCGAGCGCCTGCGCCTCCGCATCGCCGGCCGCAACCGCGAAATGCTGCCGGCCGGGCAGGGCTGGTTCACGCTGACCGTCGAAGGCGTCGAGCCCGGCACGCCCTACCAGTTCGTCATGCCCGACGGTAAGGCCTTCGCGGATCCCGCATCGCGAGCGCAGGACGGTGGCGTCGATGGCCACTCGATGATCGTCGATCCGGCCTTCTACCGCTGGAACATGCCGGCCTGGAAGGGGCATGCCTGGGAAGAGGCTGTGATTTACGAGATGCATATCGGCACCTTCACGGCCGAGGGTACGTTTCGCGCCGCAGCGTCTCGTCTCGCCGATCTTGCCGATCTCGGCTTCACTGTCATTCAGCTGATGCCGGTCAGCGAATTTCCGGGCGATCGCGGCTGGGGCTATGACAGCGCGCTTCCCTATGCCCCCCATCACACCTACGGTTCGCCTGATGACATGAAGGCTTTCGTCGATGCCGCCCACCGGGTCGGCCTGTCGGTCATGCTGGATATCGTCTACAACCACTTCGGCCCGGCTGGAAACCTGATCGTCTCGAACATCCCGTCTTTCTTCGATCTGCAGTTTATCACGCCGTGGGGTCCGTCGATCAACTTTGCCCAACCAGCCGTGCGTGCTTTCTTCATCGAAAACGCGCTCTACTGGCTGGAAGAGTTCAATCTTGATGGCCTTCGCATCGATGCGGTGGACGAGATTCTGGACGAAACGTCAGAGAAGCACATTCTCGTCGAACTGGCAGAGCGCGTTCATTCCGAAACGACGGGTCGGCGGCGCCATCTCGTGATGGAGGACCATCGCGCCATCCTGCGCAACCCGGAACGTGGCGGGACACCGGATGCGTTTGTGGCCGGATGGAACAACGACGCCTACCACGCCGCACATGTGATCGCGACAGGCGAGGCCGTGGGCCATGCCGGACCTTTTGCCGCGCAGCCGGTCGCCAAGCTCGCCGCTTGCCTCGCGCATGGCGGCATGCCGTCGCGGGACGATGACGAGCAAGACGCGAGGTCAGACGCGGACGCGGGCGGATCTTCGCCGCTCACTTCGTATATCCACTTCCTGCAGAACCATGATCATGTGGGCAATCGCGCCCATGGCGAACGATTGATCTCCCTGTCGGAGCCGGGGCTTCTCGACGTCATGACTTCAATGCTGCTTCTGTCGCCGCAGGTGCCGATGATGTTCATGGGCGAGGAATATGGGGAAGTGCAGCCGTTCGCGTTCTTTGCCGAATACGAGGGCGACATCGCCATGACCACCTGGGCCAACCGGTTGATCGAGGCGGAAAAATTCGGCGGCCTGCCGGAAGGCGTCACAGAACCTTGGCAGTTGGACAATCCGAATGCGCCGGAAGCGTTCGAGAAATCGAAACTGCGCTGGGAGCGTCGCGACACGGCGGAGGGCTCTGCCGCCTACGGGAAGATCCGGGATCTGATCGGAAAGCGGCGCGAGCACGTGGTTCCAGGGCTTTCCGGCATGCCTCACAGCGTCGGTCGCGTTCTTGCCTCGGCGCCGGAGACAATCGCAATCGACTGGCAGCTGTCGGATCGTCTCGTGCAACTGCGTGCCAATCTGAGCGCGTCTGAGGTCGAAGCACCTGGCATTTCCGGGTTTGTGATCCACCGGGTGCCGGAAACCGTCGTTGCCGATGGAACTGGCCGCTCGTCATGCCGGCAACGTCGCTGCTTGCCGCGATTTCGCGGCACTGAATATTCGAATATTCATCGGAAAGGTGACGGCCGCATCACCAAGTCCTTGGCCAGTGTTCCAAAAGCCGCTAGAACTCATGGCGTTGCTTTCAAAGCCAAGGGACGGGGCTAAGAATGGATCACCAGCGCGGCGGCTCTGCTGCCTGCCAACCATCCCGCGCAACGGTCGTGCGGGATGGCTAGGTTTGCGCGGCTCTTCCCGACGGCACCGATCGGGGCTTATCTGATCGCGCTCGTCGTGGGCGTGGCTTTACCGCTGCTTGTCTTCGGCGCCTTTCTCATGCTGCAGCTGGAAGAGCACGAACGGGACATGCTCTCCTCGAATACGGCAGAAGACGCCCAGATGATCGCTCGTGCGGTCGACCGCGAGCTGCAGGACATGGCAACGACGCTGCGCCTGCTGGTCAGTTCTCCCGAGCTGGAGTCCGGTGACCTTCGCGCCTTCCACGAGCGAACCCGGTCGAGCCTGCGTTCCACCAAGCTTTTCGTGATCGTCGCAGACCGGGACGGACAGCTTCGGCTGAATACCCGCGTCCCCTTCTATACGCCGCTCGGCAAGACCGCCAACATGCCAGCGCTCGAATCCATGCTGCGCAGCGGCTTGACGGAAGCCTCCAGCATGTTTCGCGGCACGACCAGCGGAAAGTGGGTCTTCAACGTCGCGATGCCGCTGTCTGAGAAGACAAACGCCTCGGGCGCTGCGATGATCATCACGCAGGATGCCGAGGATCTGCAAAAGCTACTGTCCGTCGATGGCCTGCCGGATGGCTGGTCTGCCGCGGTCCTCGATGGCAGCGGTCAGGTTGTCACCTCGGTCGGTGCCGCAAAGATGGCGGAGGGCGCCAGGTTTCCCAGCGAAACTCTGCGGCTGATGACCGGTTTTCGCGGCACGATCGAAGATGTCGATGGTGCGGGCAAACAGATGTACGGTTATGCGCAGATTACCGGCTGGGCCTGGAAGACCGTCGTCTGGGGGCCGATCGCGTCCGCGCAGGAAAACATTATCTCCACCTGGCGGCAGCTCGTTGCGGGCGGCATCGTCTTTCTCGCCATAGCCATGGTCGTCGCCTACCTCGTCGCCTGGCAGCTGCGGATCCCGATTAGGCAGATCGCCGACATGGCCGAACGGATCGGCAAGGGCGAAATCGTCTCGCCGGTGGAGACCAAGATCACCGAGGCGAACCAGATCGCCGTCGCGCTTTCGAACGCCTCGTTCGACCGGAGCCAGGCGGAAGACCGTATCCATCTCATCCTGCACGAGCTGGTTCACCGGACAAAGAACATCCTCACGCTTGTCCAGGCGATGATGCGCCAGCTGGCACGCAAGGATACGCCGATGGACGAGTTCCAGAGGGCAATCAGCACCCGCCTCCAGGGGCTCGGGAAATCGATCGAGGCTCTCGCCGAAGAGCAATGGGGCGGTGTTCCGATGCATCGGGTCGTCGAGATCCACATGAGCACGTTTGCGGAAGCGGCGGACCGCGTCCAGATCCAGGGCGAGGATTTCGTGCTGAAGGCGGGAGCAGTTCAGAATCTCGGCTTGGTGCTGCATGAACTCGCCACCAATTCCGTCAAATATGGCGCATTGTCTGTACCCCATGGTACGGTACGGATCTCATGGAGCGATATCGCCGAGGAGACCGTCTCGGATGCAGACGGCGAGAGCAGTGGTGTGAACCTGCTTCTGGTCTGGGAAGAAAGCGGCGGCCCGACGGTAAAGCCGCCCACCCGCACCGGGTTCGGCACGACCATCATCAAGCGCCACGCGACCGCTGCATTCAGCGGCACTGTCGATATCGATTTCCGGCCCGGCGGCCTGGTCTGGCGGATGACGGTACCGCGTGCCAACCTGGAGCGCCCGGACGCTTCGGAAGGCTTGCGCGACGTCCCTCTTTAAGTTCTCCGGGTGTTTCAACGCGTGGGAACGAAGCGATATCCATCTCAGTTTAGCGGTTATGGATACGTTAGTCAGCACCATTGAAATTGACGTCGAGTCTCTCAAGACGATCGGCCTCACCTATGTCAACGATACCGAACCCGGCATTCGGCGGGAACGACGCGGCAAGGGGTTCAGTTACCGGTTGCCGGATGGTGGCTTGCTGGTTGAGGATGACCACCATACCCGCATTTCCGCACTCGGCCTGCCGCCAGCTTACGAAAACGTCTGGATCTGTCTCGATGCCAGCGGCCATCTGCAGGCAACCGGCTATGACAGCCGCGGCCGCAAGCAGTATCGTTATCACACGGACTGGCAGAATTTCCGCAGCGAGCGAAAGTTCGACCAGCTTGCCCAGTTTGGCGAGGCCTTGCCGCGCATCCGGTCCAGAGCTGCCCGCGATCTGTCGCATGGTCTCGACAAGTCCGAGGCGGTGATTGCAGCGCTTGTGGCGCTGATGGATATGACACATCTGAGGGTCGGCAACCGCGCCTATGCCAAGGAAAACCGCACCTATGGCGCAACGACGCTTCTGAAGCGGCACATGGTTTTGTCCGGTGACGGTATCCTTTTGAAATTCACCGCCAAGGGTGGAAAGCGGGTGCAGCACACGCTGAAACATCCGCGTCTCCAACGTATCCTGGAAGACGTCGCCGACCTTCCGGGACGCCAGCTGTTTTCGTTTCCCGATGAACACGGTACGCCGCGACCGATCGATTCTGGCCGGCTTAACGCGTATCTTGCCAAGGCCGCCGGTTTTCCGGTCACGGCAAAGACGTTCCGCACCTGGGGCGGAAGCCTCGCAGCCTTCATGTCAGCCTGGAATACAATGGCTGAGGACGGACACCGTCCCAAGATCAAGGCACTGTGCAACGCAGCTTCCGAAGCGCTGCACAACACGCCTGCCGTCTGCCGCACCAGCTATATCCATCCGCAGATCCTGGGCCTTGCCGAGGATGTCTCGCCGCTCGAAAAGATCATGAACGCGAAGACCCTGCCGACGGACGGCCGCCGTGGTCTGCGCATGAACGAGCGCCGGCTTCTGGCATTCCTGAAGCAGGAACAGACCTGACCTGACCGGTTCTCGCTCCGTCAGCCAGCGTATGATCTCGTTGCACCCAGACAAGAGAAAGCCCGCACCGACCATGTCGGAGCGGGCTTTCGTTACCAGTCATCCTGCAATCAAGCGGCCTGTCTGTTGTGACGGCCTTCGTTGACTTCCTCGACGATCTTGTCGACGAACTGCTGCAGGTCGTCGGGCGACCGCGATGTGATGATGCCGTTATCGCAGACCACGGCTTCGTCCTGCCAGGACGCGCCTGCATTGCGAACGTCGGTCCGGATCGACGGGTAGGATGTCGCCTTGCGGCCACGCAGGGCATCCGCCTCTATCAGCAGCCATGGACCATGGCAGATGGCAGCAACAGGCTTGCCGCTCGCCACAAAATCTCGCACGACGCTGATCGCCGTTTCATCCTTGCGCAGCACATCGGGATTGATCTGTCCGCCGGGCAGAACCAGCGCATCAAAATCGCTTGCCTTGACGTCCTTCGCTTCAAGGTCGACCGCGACAGAGTCACCCCAGTCGGTCTCGTCCCAGCTTCTGATCTCTCCAGACTTGATCGAAGCGATCTTCACGTCGGCACCACGTTTGCGCAGTTCATCGAGCGGAAACCGGAGCTCCGAGCGCTCGTAGCCGTCGGTTGCTAGAATCAGGATGGAAGCGGACTTCATGTCAGCCATGTTTCACTCCTTTTTATTGTCATGGACTGTTGTCGTGGGCCGGCCCGGTTACAGGCGGCCAGTCGAGAGATCCCTGCCATTGATCGACGCGGGGACACTGATCTCCTCTCGCGCTGTTCTGGGAAGCGGCAGTACGACGGCATCGGGCACCAGGACCCTAAGCTCCTCCGGGCGTTTGGCCGCAAGATGCTTTGGCTGGCCGAAGCTGCGATGCGAAAGGAACCGGTTCTTCAGCATTGTCAGAACGTGATGCATGATGGATCTCCCGTCGTGAACACAAGGTTTGTCGCCCGGTCACTGGATGTCCAACCCGACCGGTGTCATTTCGTTCCAGATCTTACACGATGTAATAGTACGTTACTGAACGACTCGAACGCGCCAAGCTCACAGGAAGTCTCGCCGATAAAAAGTTGACGTCAGCGAAGAGGCCAGCCACAGTCATGTGTCGCTGGTGTCAGTCAATGGGATGACCGGTCGATCGCTAGATCGGAACGACCATCATGTAACAGGCCGCGATGACCATCACAAAACCTGCAGCCTCGATCCATTCCTTGACCATGATTGCCTCCCGCCACACTCCTAAAGCCTATCAACTGCGATACGGAATCATGGTTCCACGAAATGGCCACAAATGCGGCGAAACGGCCTTATTCATAAAATTTGATTAACTCTTGTCGGCTTCTGCCCTTGCACGTGCCGCTTCCAACACCGAGCGCACTTCGCGGGCCATGGCGTTTTCGATCGCGAAGGCACCATCGGGGGAGAAACCGGGATCTTCCTCGTTGTCCTTGAACGTGGCGTCGTCACGCAACCGCTGCACGAACCGGGTGGTCGTCAGCTCGCCGCCAATCATTGCAGCGATCAAATCGATCATCAGTTCGCGATGCGCGTTCAGCCGGCCTTCGAGCTCTTCCGGGGGCATGGTCGTCATGGTCTTCTCCCTGTTGTTATGGGTACCATTAGAGAGATAGGGGAGGCGGCCCATCCGGAAACGCGTGCCGCCCTCAAAATTTCGCGGGCAACTTGCGAAACCTCCTAAATTGCAGGGCCTCTGGAACGAATTGCAGCCTCGCACCTTCTATAGGCGAAAGTTTCAATTGGTATGACCAGCGGGGAAATATGGATACGAAATCGAGCCACTTTGTCGTTCACCCGGGTTCCTGGCTTCAGCTGGGTGCAAATTACGACGGCGATGGCGTCAACTTCGCGATTTTCTCGGCGCATGCCGAGCGCGTCGAACTCTGCCTGTACGACCCGAGCGGCAAGGTGGAAATCGCCCGCCTCGAGCTGCCGGAATACACCCACGAGATCTGGCACGGCTATATCCCCGGCCTGAAGCCCGGCGCTCTTTACGGCTATCGCGTGCATGGCCCCTATGACCCGGAAAACGGCCATCGCTTCAACCCCAACAAGCTGCTGATCGACCCCTATGCACGCGAACTGTTCGGCGACGTTGAGTGGAACGAGGCACATTTTGCCTATGATCTCCTTGCCGAAGACAAGGACCTGACCTTCGACGAACGCGACAGCGGTCCCTACACGCCGAAGGGCGTTGTCATCGACCCGAATTTCGACTGGCACGACAACAACCGTCCGAAGATCAGCTGGCCGCAGACAGTCCTCTACGAAACGCATGTGAAGGGCTTTACCCAGCTCAACCCCGGCGTTCCGATCGACTTGCGCGGCACGTACGAAGGCATGGGCCACAAGGCGACTGTCGATTACATCAAGAACCTCGGCATCACCTCGGTGGAGCTGCTGCCGGTCCACTCCTTCCCGGACGACCAGCACCTGCTCGATCGTGGCCTGAAGAATTTCTGGGGCTACAACACCCTCAACTTCTTCTCGCCGGCCTCGCGCTACTTCGGACCGAAGGGCATCCAGGGTTTCCGCGAGATGGTGCGGAACTTTCATGATGCCGGCGTCGAGGTCATTCTCGACGTGGTGTACAACCACACGGCCGAAGGCAACGAGCTTGGACCGACCCTGTCGTTCAAGGGCATCGACAACTTTTCCTACTACCGCACGATGCCCGACCAGCATCGTTACTACATCAACGACACCGGCACCGGTAACACCGTCAACACTTCGCATCCGCGCGTACTGCAGATGGTCACCGACTCCCTGCGCTACTGGGCCGAAGCGATGCATATCGACGGCTTCCGCTTCGATCTTGGCACCATTCTCGGTCGTGAGCCGGAAGGCTTCAACGAGCGCGGTGGCTTCTTCGATGCCATCACGCAGGATCCGGTCCTTTCCAAGGTCAAGCTGATCGGCGAGCCTTGGGATATCGGTCCGGGCGGCTACCAGGTCGGCGGCTTTCCGCCTGGCTGGGCCGAATGGAACGACAAGTACCGCGATACGGTGCGCGAATACTGGAAGGGCGACAACGTCTCGACGGACTTTGCGGCGCGCCTTCTCGGTTCCGGCGATCTTTACGATCAGCGCGGTCGTCGTCCCTGGGCATCGGTCAACTTCATCACCGCCCATGACGGCTTCACCTTGAACGACATGGTTTCGTACAACGAGAAGCACAACGACGAGAACGGCGAAGACAATAACGACGGCCATAACGACAACCGTAGCTACAATTACGGTGAGGAAGGCCCGACGGAAGACGAGGGCATCAACGCGGTGCGTGAGCGCCAGAAGCGCAACTTCCTCGCCACGCTCATGTTCTCGCACGGCACGCCGATGCTGCTGGCCGGTGACGAGTTCGGTCGCAGCCAGCTCGGCAATAACAACGGCTACTGCCAGGACAGCGAGATCTCCTGGGTTGCCTGGGAAAACCTGCCTGAAAGCAACGAGCAGCTGCGCGAGTTTACCCGCCAGATCATCAAGCTCCGGCACGAGCAGCCATTGCTGCGCCGCGAGAACTGGCGCGATGGCATGGACATCAAGTGGTTCAACGCCGGCGGTGGTTTCCAGACCTCCGAACAGTGGGACGAAGGCTCGACGATCGGTCTGTACATTGGCCGTGGCGACCTGAAGGAAGAGGAAGGCATCTGGCACGACGTGCTGCTGCTGTTCAACCCGTTCGAAGGCAACGTGCCGTTCCAGATCCCGCAGTTCGGCGAAGGTGGCTGGGTGCTGGAGATGACCACGTCGGATTATTCCAAGAAGGGTCTCGTGATCACCAAGGAACGGGACTTCGAACTCGAAGGCCGCAGCCTGGCACTGTTCCGCCGTCCGTGATGGCAGCCTGAATACTCTGATCTCCAAGCCCCGCCGGTCTCCGGCGGGGTTTTTCGTTTGGGTGGTATGCCCCAAAGGCAGAACTCACCAGCCTTCAGCCGAACTCATTCGATGA
This sequence comes from Rhizobium sp. CFBP 8752, assembly GCF_014842035.1. Lineage (NCBI taxonomy): Bacteria > Pseudomonadati > Pseudomonadota > Alphaproteobacteria > Hyphomicrobiales > Rhizobiaceae > Rhizobium > Rhizobium sp. CFBP 8752. Next base: position 395,831 of record NZ_JACYUZ010000001.1, read on the forward strand.
CAGCTTTTCCTCATGCTATGTCTCTGTTCACACCACGATGCAGGGAAGGGAAGCACAGCATGTCGGCAGAAAAGGTAGCGATCGTCACAGCGGGCGGAAGCGGTATGGGAGCGGCGTCTGCGAAGAAGCTCGCGGCCGATGGGTTCAAGGTGGCGATCCTGTCCTCTTCAGGTAAGGGCGAGGCCTTGGCGCAGGAACTCGGGGGGCTCGGCATCACCGGCTCCAACCAGTCCAACGACGATCTCAAGCGGCTCGTTGATGCGACTATGGAGACATGGGGACGGATCGACGTGCTGGTCAACAGCGCCGGCCATGGACCACGTGCGCAGATCGTCGAAATCACCGACGACCAGTGGCATACCGGCCTCGATGTCTACTTGCTCAACGTCATCCGTCCGGTGCGGCTGGTGGCGCCGATCATGCAGGCCCAGAAGTCGGGCTCGATCGTCAATATCTCGACCGCTTGGGCCTTCGAGCCGTCCGCGATGTTCCCGACATCGGCGGTGTTTCGCGCCGGGCTCGCCGCTTTTACGAAAATCTTTGCAGATACCTATGCGGCCGACAATGTGCGCATCAACAACGTTTTGCCCGGATGGATCGACAGCCTGCCGGCAACCGATGATCGGCGCGACAGCGTGCCGATGAAGCGCTACGGCACAAGCGAGGAAATCGCCGCAACGGTCGCGTTCCTGGCATCCGAGGGCGCCGGTTACATCACCGGGCAGAACCTGAAGGTGGACGGTGGTTTGACGCGGTCGGTCTGAGACCTGCGGTTTTCGTTAGCCGAACGCTGTGTGCGCCGTGCGCCGTTTTCGTCAAGGAATCAAACGACGCAGGTGCCGATCACGGCACCTGCCGGATCAAAAGCTCGCTCGTCGGTCCGCGGAGGAGTTGCCGGCCTTGCGCACCAGGTTGGTGTAGACGGTGGCGTATTGCTGGGCACTGCGCTCCCAGGAGAATTTCGCCTTCATCGCCTGGTTCTGCAACCGGGCCCACATTTTCGGTTCCTGGTAGGCGTGCATGGCCCGGCGCAGCGCGAGCCGCAGCCCGTCGGTCGTGACGGGGTGGAACTGGAAGCCGGTCGCAACCCGTGCCGACATCGCTGCATCATTGGCATCGATGATGGTTTCCGACAGCCCGCCGGTGCGCGAGACGACGGGCACGGTGCCGTAGCGAAGCGCGTAAAGCTGCGTCAGGCCGCAGGGCTCGAACCGCGAGGGCTGGACGATCGCATCCGAACCGGCATGGATGAGATGCGCGGTCGGTTCGTCGTAGCCGATGTGGACGGCCATCTTGCCGGGATAGCGCGCAGCCGTATCCAGCAGCGCCTGTTCGATATCCTTGTCGCCTTGGCCGAACACGATGATACGACCGCCATTGTGGATGACCTCGTCCGCCGTATCGGCGAACATGTCGAAACCCTTTTGCCAGGTGAGGCGGCTGACGGCGGAAAAGATCGGTCCGTTGCCTTCAGGGTCGAGCCCGAACTTTTCCATCAATACGGTCTTGTTGTCGCGCTTGCGCTTCAGCGAACTGACATCGTAATTGCGCGGAATATGCGGATCCGTTGCCGGGTCCCAGATGTCGAGGTCTGTGCCGTTGACGATGCCGCGCAACACGGTCACGCGCTCGTTCAGGACACCGTCAAGGCCCATGCCGAAACGCGGCGTGAGGATCTCCCGGGCATAGGTGGGGCTGACTGTGGTGATGGCATCGGCCGTCAGCAATCCGCCCTTCAGGTAGCTGATGCCCCCGAAATATTCGATCCCGTTGATTGAAAACAGCGAGCTGGGAAGGCCGATCGCGGGGAGAATGTCTGCGGAATACTGGCCTTGGAACGCGATGTTGTGGATGGTGATCACGCTCGGAATGGCGCAGCCCATTTCGCGCATGTAGACCGACGTCATCGCCGACTGCCAGTCATGGGTATGAACGACATCGGGTACGAAACCAGGCAGAAGCCCACCGGCGATTTCCGCCGCAGCCTTCGACAGAGCTGCGAAGCGCCGCCAATTGTCGTGGTGGTCGTTGCCATGCTCGTCGACATAAGGTCCGCCCAGCCGGTCATAGAGTTCCGGCGCGTCGAGCACGAACAGGTTCAGGCCTTCGATCTTCACATGCAGCAGCGACGCGCGGGTACCGAGCAGGTCGTCGAACAGAGCAAGTGGCGTCACGCCGGAGCTTACCTGGGCCATCACTTTCGGATAACCCGGAATGAGCGTTATGGTATCGATCCCGAGGGCAGCAAGCGCCTTCGGCAGGGATCCTGTCACATCGGCCAATCCGCCGGTCTTGACCAGCGGGAAGATTTCCGAGGTGACCGACAATACTTTCATCGCGAAATTTTCCCCACTGCGTCCCCCAAGGCTCCGCTGCGTGCTACGCCCGGGAACGGCGTCCGACGACTGCGAACGGTCAGTACTCTGACTGGCAACCGGGTCATCAACTGATGCTATTTCGATGGGGCCATCCAAGGGGCCGTACGCGTCCATCATGCCAACTCCCACCCTTGTCCATGCCATTTCACATCAGTGCCGGAGGGGAGACCTGTGTCAGCGACCGCCGAAATGGGAAAACCAGTCAGAGAAATACACGAATACGCAAAAGCCATTGCCGTCTTTCAGATGTAATGATTACCCCGCGGCAGAGGCTGCCGCGGCCCGTCATGTCCGCTCTTGTCTGCGTGACCCGGCTGGCGTCAAAGGCCAGCCCGGCCTATCGGGACCGCTTCTTGGCAGGCTGTTTGCCCGCGGGAACCGGGGCCGGAGAAACCGGCACGGACTTCTTTTCGCTTGAGGCCTCGGAGGCGAGCGCTTTTTTCGATTTTTCGGACCCCGCCGCCGCTGACTTGGCAGGCTTAGCTGCTTTGGCGGTGGAATCCTTGGCATTTGCGGTGGGCAGTTTCGGCGCGGATGCTGCAGGCTGTTCGTGGGCGGCCGGTGCCGACGCAGTCGGCTTCAGCGTCGCAAACTCCAGTTTGGCGCGCTCCCAGTGCTCCGTATCTTTGCCTGAAGGATACCCCTCTTCCTCCCAGAGCGCGTACGCGCGGTGCTTGATCCAGTCTTGTTCGGAATCAGCCATCTTTGTCTCCATTCACCCAAAAGCCGAAACGACCTTGTTGGGAATAAGTTCCATGGATTTCACGACAGAAATTCGATTGATTCAAATCGTGTTGGCACAAACAACCGACCGGACGGAACTATTCGAGGAGTTACGCGTTTGAGACCGCCGGGAGGAGACGCTGCAATGCAAAACTACTGCGATATTGTTCCAGACGCAACGGGCTGGGTCTATGTAATTGACGGGGTACATTCAACTTCGTACTTCCATACAGTGGAACTTGCCGTGGAGGCGGCGAAGGTCCAACTGATGCGGCGTGGACGATTCCATGCCGGAGTTTTCCGCAGGCTTGGTGTGGATGGAAAGATGGCTCCGATCGAAATGCTGCCGAAATCCGGCATTCCGAAAGCCGCTTACCATAGTTGATTGACACCATTTTCTAGCTGCCACGTCATTCATACGTCTTCGCAATCCTGTGGGACTGAGGAGCGTTTTTGTTTTGGCGATAGTCCGCGCGCCGATGTCGCAGACCGCAAATCAATCCAAAAAAGTCCGGCATGTGCCGGACTTTTCGTTTTTCTGGCGTCACGTTCGCGAGGAGACACCCGATCTGGTGATCGGGCGTTTGTCGCTGTGGCGATCAGGCTGCCTTCTTGGCAGCGGCGTTGACGGTGGACTGTGCCAGCGCAGACAGCGCTTCGTCGGTCTTGCTTTCTTCGGCAAGCGTCTCGTCGAGAAGCTTTGCTACGTCCTTCAGGCCGAGTTCGGTCGCCCATGTGCGCAGCGTGCCGTAACGGCTGATCTCATAGTGTTCGACTGCCTGCGCAGCGGCCAGAAGGCCGGCGTCGAGGGCCGATGTGCCCTTGAATTCTTCGAGGATTTCCTCGCCTTCGGACAGGATGCCTTCGATCGCGTCGCAGGTCTTGCCCTGAGCGCGCTTGCCGATCAGTTCGAAAACCTGCTTCAGGCGTTCGATCTGGCCTTCGGTCTCTTCCTTATGGGTCTCGAAAGCGGCCTTCAGCTTCGGATCCTGGGCACCGCGGGCCATTTTCGGCAGCGCTTTTACGATCTGGCGCTCGGCGTAGTAGATGTCCTTCAGCGTTTCGTAGAACAGGTCTTCGAGGGTTTTGTCTTTAGCCATGGTGGATCTCCTTGAGAGTCGAATTCGCACCCAATGAACCAAAGCAGAAGCTGAAAGTTCCTCACATATTTGTGAAAAAGGTCGAGAAGGGGCGACAGCTTGCGGTTGGTCCGCAGATCAGATGTTCGCGCATGCGCCGGCGGGCGCTCATCTCGAGGTCAGGCGGTCAGCTGCCTTTACCGTCGAGCTTTTCGGACAATTCCTTCTGAAGCTGCAGGGCAAGACCGAGCAGGCGATCGGGCACGTCTTCCTTCTGGATCTCCGCCAACAGAACGGAAACCTTGCGGTTGACGCTGCGTCCGAAACTCGCGTCTTTTTCTTCCACCGGCTTGCTCTGCTTCTTCATTCCGACCTCTGACGTCACCGCCACCGAAAACACCCTCTGCCGGACGCGTTCGCCCGCATTCCCTAAGCCCTTTAGAAACCTCTTATACCAATAAGATTAATTTCGGATATCCCGAAAAAGTCACAGCGAAGAACGAAAAAGGGCGACCTCCTATTCGGAGGCCGCCCACTTTGTTCCAATGGTCCGGGTCGGTATCAGTTCTTCGGCGGCTCCGGGGTGCCGGCCGGAATGGACGTTATTGTTGCGGCGACCGGATCGCTTGCCGGAAACGTATCTTCCAGGCCCTCGTCGAGTTGCTGTTCGAGGTCAGCGTCGCTGCCCTTTTCGCGCGCCGACTGCTCAGCCTTCTTGGCCTTCCACTCGTCGCTCTGTGCGCTGTTCTGGTCGTTGTCGTTGGTTTTGTCGGTAAAGCTCATGACATTCCCTCCTTGGCGTTGCCGATGATGCTGAAAAAACGGCGTGCTGCTTCTGTTTGTTCCGGCAGGCCGGCAAGAGCTCCATATTTTCAAGGTGATCTGCCGGCAATCTCCGGGTGGGGTTGAGAGGGCGGAACCAAAATGAAGGGGCACGCGTTTGCAGAAGTCAATCCGGCCGTCGAGACTTGGGAGAGGTAGGCAACGGTGTCTGAATCACAGTTGAATGGCGATCCTGCGCGGGCAGATATCGTGAAGCTTATACCGGCGCTTCGTGCCTTCGCGCGTACGTTCTGCCGCAATACGACGGATGCCGACGATCTCGTGCAGGAAACACTGATGAAGGCGCTGGCCAACCTCGACAAGTTCGAGCGCGGCACGCGGCTGAAGTCCTGGCTCTTCACCATCATGCGCAACACGTTCTATACCCGATCCAAGATTTTAGGCCGCGAGGCTCCAGGGCTCGAAGAAAACGTGTCTGGCGATACGCCGATAGCTGCTTCGCAGGAAATGGCAATCAGGGCGAAGGAAGTTCGCGACGCTCTCGTAAAGCTGCCTCCCCATTACCGCGAGGTACTGACGCTGGTTGCCATTCTCGGTGAGAGCTACGAGGCAACGGCCGAAATCTGCGGCTGCGCTGTTGGAACGGTCAAGAGTCGTCTCAATCGCGCACGGCACCAGATCCTTCAGGAACTGGGGGAGGAAGCAAGATAACCCCGCTCGTCATCCAAACGCGGCTGCCCGAAGAGGCAGCCATCAATGCTCAGGAGCGCAAGGACATGAAGTTCGTACTGATCGCGACCGCGATCATGATAGCCACGGTCGCTCCTGTCTTCGCATTTATCTAGCCAGAAACGTCAAGGCGCCGAAGCGCCTACGCCGGATCCTCGTCGAGTTCGGGATAGTGGCGAAAGATACCGCTCTCGTTGAAAGCGATGCGGCGCTCCGATTTGAGATAGGCTGCGATCCTCGGCCTTTTCCCAACGGCGTCGCGAAGTCTCGCCACGTTCGGATACCGGCTGTCCAGCGATGCCATTGCCCGCGGGAAAGCGTAGGTCAACCCTTCGGCGATCTGGAAGAGCGACAGGTCCACATAGGTGATCGCGCCGCCGACAGCCCAGCCTTCGCCGGTCGGGTTTGATCCGATCACGCCGTCGAAATAACCGAGAAACTTTGGCACCCTCTGCGCAAGAAACGCCTTTGTGCGCGCCTTGGCTTCCGGCTTCTGATCCTCGTAATAGTCCCCGGTGCTGATCGGATGGTGGGTGTCGTGAACCTCGGCCACGAAGTCGGTGATCGTCAGCTGCAGACCCTGCGCAAACACACGCAACCGTTCGTCATCGGGAGCAAGCCCGAGCTTCGGGCCGAGATAGTGCAGGATGTTGGCGACATGCGAGACGACGATCTCGCCGTCTCTCAGAAACGGCGGAGCGAATGGCAGGTCGGGATAGGCTTGGCTGCCCTTCAGGTAATTCATCATCTTTTCGGACCCGTCCGTGGTTCTCGCCACGTCGAGATAGTCCGCACCGGCGTCTTCCAGCGCCAATCTGACGAATTCGCCGCGACCCTGCAGGCCGTCCCAGTAGTAGAGTTCATATGCCATGGCTGTGCTTGCAATCCCTGTTTGAGTGGGTCGCCGTCGATCGCTGCGGCGTTCTCTTTCCGAACGAGCAGAGCGCCCGTTTGTTCTCGCACTTCTGCACGGCTGGCATTCCGTATCGTATCTTGAACATCTCCGGAGAGCGCTAGATTACCACGCGACACCGGCTGAATGTCCGGCTTGCCACCTATAATGCCCGTCTTCAGTTCGGAACGGAAACCACCATGGCTCTCAAGATCACCGCCATCATCTTCACCCTGCTCGGGCTCGCTCTCGCCATCGGCGGCGGACAGCTCGTCATGCTGGGGGGTAGTGTTTATTATCTCATCTGCGGCCTTGCCTTTGTGCTGACCGCCATTCTGCTTTTCCTTAAGAAACGCGCGGCACTGCATGTCTATGCCGGTATTGTCATCGTTTCGCTCGTCTGGGCGCTTTGGGAAGTCGGTTTCGACTGGTGGCAGCTCGGCCCGCGCGGCGGTCTCATCATCGTCCTCGGCTTCTGGCTGCTGACCCCGTGGATCCGCAAGCCGCTCGGCTTTCTCAGCCCATCCGGCATGCAATACAGCGCCAGTGCCGTACCGCTGGCCATCGCCTCGGTCATTGCCGTGGTCGTCGCCGTCGCCTCGATGTTCTTCGACCCCTACGACCAGAGCGGCGAGCTGCCGGACCAGTCGGTCGCAGCCGCCCCAAAGCTCGGTGGTGATGTGCCGGATGGCGAATGGCACCAGTATGGCCGCACGCCCTATGGCCAGCGCTATTCGCCGCTCGACCAGGTCAATGTGGACAACGTTGCCAACCTCACGGAAGTTTGGCGCTACCAGACCGGTGACGTAAAGCGGCCGGACGACGTGGGCGAGACCACCTATCAGGTCACGCCGCTCAAGGTCGGTAGCTCGCTTTACATCTGCACGCCGCACAATCTCGCCATCGCGCTCGATGCTACGACCGGCAAGGAGAAATGGCGCTACGATCCGAATTCCGGCATGAACCCGGACCGCCAGCACCAAACCTGCCGCGGCGTCAGCTATTACAAGGACCAGGCGGCAGCCGCGGGTTCGGCATGCGCCGAGCGCGTCTATCTCCCGACATCCGATGCCCGTCTGATCGCGCTTGATGCGGCCAACGGTCAGGTCTGCCCGGCCTTTGCACAAAACGGCACGCTGCGTCTGGAAACCGGCATGCAGCACAATCCGGCCGGCTACTACTATTCCACATCGCCGCCTGCGATCGTCGGCAACAAGATCATCATCGGCGGCGCCGTCAACGACAACTACTCGACGCAGGAACAGTCCGGCGTCATCCGCGCCTTCGATGTCAACACCGGCGCATTGATCTGGAACTGGGATTCGGGCAATCCGAGCCAGACCCAGCCGATTGCCGAGGGCCAGACCTACACGACCAATTCGCCCAACAGCTGGTCGGTCTTCTCGGTCGATGAGGAACTCGGCCTCGTCTACATTCCGCTCGGCAACCAGGTGCCCGACCAGCTCGGCATGAACCGTTCGGAAAGCGTCGAGAAATACTCGTCCTCGATCGTTGCGCTCGACATCAATACCGGTGCCGACCGTTGGGTTCGCCAGACGGTGCATCACGATCTCTGGGACATGGACGTGCCGGCGCAGCCGGTGCTGATCGACCTGTCGCGCCCGGATAATTCCGTGGTGCCGGCGCTGGTTGGCCCTACCAAGCAGGGCGACATCTACGTTCTCGACCGTCGCACCGGCGAGCCGATCTTCCCGATCACCGAAGAGCCTGCTCCGAAGGGTGCCATTCCGGAAGACTTTTCCGCGCCGACCCAGCCCACCTCGGCCGTCTCCTTCAAGCCGGAGCCGCTGAAGGAAAGCGACATGTGGGGCGTTTCGATGCTCGACCAGATGGTGTGCCGCATCTGGTACCACCAGTATAACTACGAGGGTCGCTATACCCCGCCGTCGCTCAACGGTTCGATCATCTATCCCGGCAATTTCGGCACGTTCAACTGGGGCTCCGTCGCAGTCGATCCCGAACGCCAGGTGATGTTCGGCATGCCGACCTATCTCGCCTTTACCTCCAAGCTGGTTCCGCGTGCGGATATCCCGGCGAAGGGTCAGGACGAAAAGGGTTCGGAACAGGGTCTCAACCGCAATGATGGCGCTCCTTACGGCGTGTTGATGGGTCCGTTCCTCGGTCCGTTGAACATTCCTTGCCAGGCACCGCCATGGGGTTATGTCGCCGGCGTCGATCTTCGCACCGGCAAGACCGCCTACAAGCATCGCAACGGTACTGTCCACGACATGACCCCGCTGCCGCTGCCGTTCAAGGTCGGCGTTCCCGGCATCGGTGGCCCGATGATCACCAAGGGTGGCGTTGCCTTCCTCGGTGCCGCCGTCGACAACTACCTGCGTGCCTATGACCTGAAGAACGGCAAGACGCTGTGGGAAGCCCGGCTTCCGGCCGGCGGTCAGGCGACGCCGATGACCTACGCGGTCGAGGACGGACGCCAGTTCGTCGTCATGGTCGCAGGCGGCCACGGCTCGGTCGGCACCACACCCGGCGACTACGTCATCGCCTACGCGCTGCCGCGTTAAGCGGCAGTCGCTCAGGCGGCCTGCTCTCAGCCAACAAAAAAGCCCGGAAGCGTCTGCTTCCGGGCTTTTTGCATTGAAGGCTTTCGAACCCTCAGGTGAGATGGCTGCCGGCTTCGGCGGTGATGCTGTTGCGCACATCCGTCACGCCTTCGACGCTGCGGACCACTTCCTCGGCGCGGGCGATCTCGCGGGCGTCGGCGACCCGGCCTGCGAGAGCAATGGAGCTTCCGGTGACGGTGACGGTCACTTCGCTTGCATCAATGCCGCCCGCCGAGGCAAGCGCATCGGCGACCTTGCCTTCCAGCTGGGCGTAAGCCGGGAACTCGACTTCGATCTCCGGCGCGGTTTCGTTAAATTGCGGATGTTTGAATACCATGTGACGTTCTCCCTGATGTCGTCGCGTCCGGCAGGAGATGAGGGCGAAACGACCCTCGCGCGGCACCTGCGGATCATCAGGAGATACAACGCGGCGCACAGCCGTTGGTTCAGCTCGCGCTTCCGAGCATGGTGGCGATCACGTCCGCCAGCTGGTTCTGGGAGAACGGCTTCGGCAATCGCGGCAGTTGCAGGCGGTCGTCCTCGCCGGGCGGCAGTTCGGCATAGCCGGTGGCCAGCACCACCGGCAGGCCCGGCCACTGGCGGTTGATCTCCGACGCGAGTTCGCTTCCGGTCATTCCCGGCATGGAATGGTCCGTGACGACGAGATCGATCGTATCCGTGCGGGCTAGCGCAGCCAGCGCTTCGCGGCCGTTATGGGCTTCGATCACCGTGTGGCCGAGATCCTCCAGCATCAGGGATGTGTTTATCAGCACCAGCGCGTCGTCGTCGACGGCGAGCACCGTCAGCCTCTCCTTTGGTCGCGCCGCAGGGAGATCCGAGGCGGGCTTCTTCTCCTCCGGGCAGTCTTCAAGACGGGCAACGGGCAGAAACAGGGAAACCGTGGTTCCCTTGCCCTCTTCGCTGTCGATCGAAAGCCGGCCGCCCGACTGCTCGGTCAGGCCCTGCACCATGGGCAGGCCGAGACCCGTTCCCTTGCCGACGCCCTTGGTGGTGAAGAACGGTGTGGTGGCGCGGGCAAGCGTTTCCGGATCCATGCCTTCGCCCGTATCGGAAACGCTGATCTTGACGTAGCGACCCGGCTGGAGCTTGTCGTCGCCTTGCGCGAAGTGCACATCAATGGCGGTGATCGTCACGGTTCCGCCTGTTGTCATCGCGTCACGGGCATTGACGACGAGGTTCAGAAGCGCGCTCTCGAGCTGCACCGCGTCACTTAGAACCGGGGGCAGGCTGTCGGGAATGTCGGTTCTGATTGTGAGGTCCGATCTCAGCGAACGCTCGAAGAAATTCATCATGCCATCGATCAGACCGGCGACACCGATCGGGGCCATGTGGAGTTCCTGCCGCCTCGAAAAGGCCAGCATGCGCTGCGTCAGCGCTGCACCGCGCTCGGCGCCCTGAATGGCGTTTTGCAGAAGCGGCATTAGCGACGGGTCGTCCGGCAATCTCTTCTTGAGGATTTCGAGGCTTCCCAGCACCGCCATCAGCAGGTTGTTGAAGTCATGGGCGATGCCGCCAGTCAGTTGGCCGATCGCTTCCAGTTTCTGCGCCTGGAACAGATCCTCACGGGCGACGGTCAGCGCCTTCTGCGCCTCGACCTTTTCCGTGATGTCGCGGGTGATCTTGGCGAACCCTTTAAGCTCTCCAGTCTCGTCGCGGATCGCGTCAATGATCACATGCGCCCAGAAACGGGTGCCGTCCTTGCGGTGGCGCCAACCCTCGCCCTCGAAGCGGCCGTCCCGCAGGGCCGTTGCAAGATTTTTTGTCGGTTCGCCGGCGGCGCGGTCGTCCACCGTGTAGAAGGTCGAAAAATGCTCGCCGACGATCTCCTCGGCGCGGTAGCCCTTGATGCGTTCGGCACCGTGGTTCCAGTTGCTGACATTGCCCTTGCCATCGAGCATGTAGAGCGCGTAGTCGCTGACCCCTTGCACCAGGACCTCGAACTGCCGCTCGCTGCGTTTCAGGTCTGCTTCGGCATTCCTGCGCTCGGTGAGATCGCGGGTGACCTTGGCAAAGCCGAGGAGCTGGCCATCGCCGTCGCGGATAGGATCGATGATGACATGCGCCCAGAAACGGCTGCCGTCCTTGCGAACCCTCCAGCCTTCGTTCTCGAACCGGCCTTCCGCCGCGGCAATCCTCAGTGCGCGTTCCGGCAGATGGTCAAGCCGATCTTCTTCCGTATAGAATCTGGAGAAATGCTGGCCGAGGATTTCGGATTCCTCGAACCCCTTGAAGCGCCGGGCGCCCGGATTCCAGCTGGCGATGTGGCCTTTCGGATCCAGCATGTAGATCGCGTAATCCGTGATGGAATCAATCAGAAGCCGATACCGCTCCTCGTTAAACGGGGATACCTGATGGCCTTCCTGCACGGTCTTCAACTTTCCCACCGCCCAAACTCAATATGCGATGTACCCCGAGCTTACGTCTCGAGGCGCCAGTGGGTCCACCATGCCTTGCATTGCAGAAAAATACGAGTGCCTTGACACAATGAGGTTAAAGATGAATAGTGACGAAAAATGAAATTCGTCAGTCGTTAATTGAAAGCCATTCCGTTATGGACGTTCCCGTCAGCACTCCCGAGGATACACGCCAGGAAAACGTGGTCCGCATCCTCGAAGCGGCCGAGCGACTGTTCAAGCATTACGGTTACGCCAAGACGACAGTGGCCGATATCGCCAAGGATCTCGGCATGTCGCCGGCCAATATCTACCGGTTCTTCGGGTCGAAATCCGAGATCCACAAGGCGCTTGCCAACCGGATGCTCGAGGCGAGCCGAGCCGTTGCCTGGGAGAATGCAAAGCGCGCTGTCAGTGCCACCGAGCGACTGCGTGACCATTTTCTGCAGCAGCACCGCATCACGGTCGAGACGCTGCTGCACGAAAACAAGGTCCACGAGATGGTTGTCGTAGCGATCGAGGAACAGTGGTCGGTGATCGAAGACCATATCATGCAGCTTCGAGCGATCGTCGCAGGCCTCGTCGAGGAGGGGATTGCAATGGGAGAGTTCCGCGCACAGGACGCTGAGCTTGCCGCAGAATGCCTCTGTGATTGCACGGTTACGCTGTGTCACCCGCAGATCATTGCCGAATGTCTGTTTGAAACCCGGCGCGCCGCGCCGGCCGATGTCGTCGACTTCGCCCTCAGGGCGCTGAAATAAGAACCTGCGCTTGTCGCGCTCACCGTAACCCGCCTTATGGAGTGGGATCATGTCTTTCCGAGGAAAGTCTTTCGTCGCAGCCCGTCATTTTTCTTCCGCCTTGAAAGGCGTTGCAGTCGCTGCGGCGCTTCTTTCGCTCGCGGCATGTTCCGAAGAGAAAAAGGCCGAGGCGCCGGAGATCGTGCGGCCGGTCAAGGTGACGCAGATCGGTGCGCCGGATGAGGGCCGCAAGCTCGTCTATTCCGGTTCCGTGCGTGCCCGCACCGAAATGAATCTCGGCTTCAGGGTCGCGGGCAAGATCACCGAGCGGCTTGTGGATGTAGGCGACCGCGTCACGCCGGGCGAAGTGCTCGCTCGGATCGATTCCACCGATTACAAGCTTGATCTCGGCAGCGCCGAAGCCGATCTCGCATCGGCCACCAAGCAGGTCGAGATTTCCGGTCTGGCGCTTCGCCGCGCGGAAACGCTGGCGGCCAAGGACGTCACGTCGAAATCGCAGCTGGAACAGGCGCAGCTCAGCAGCGAGCAGGCCTTGGCACAGCGGGATTCAGCGCAGTCTGCGCTCGAAAAGGCCCGCAATCAGGTTGCCTATTCCGAACTCAAATCCGACCGCGACGGTATCGTCACGGCCGTCAGCGCCGATCGCGGCCAGGTGGTGAGCACCGGCACCTCCGTCGTCACGGTCGCCGTCGATGGCGAGAAGGAAGTCCAGATCGCGGTTCCGGAAATGGATGTCTCGCATTTCAAGCCGGGCGACGGGGTCAAGGCGCGGATCTGGTCGTCTGCCGATCTCGTGATCGGCGGCAAGGTGCGTGAAGTTGCGCAGAGCGCCGATGCCCAGTCACGCACGTTCGCGGTGCGGGTGAGCCTTCCCGCCGACCCGAAGATCCTGCTCGGCATGACCGCATCGATCGAGACTTTCGCCGGAAACGCGGTCAAGGCCTTTGCCATTCCGCTTGCAGCGCTTTCCAAGAAGGGTGACCAGCCGATCGTCTGGGTGGTTGATCGCGGCAAGGGAATTGTCGCGTCGCGTCCGGTTAAGGTGGCGGATTTTTCCGATGACGGCGTGCGCATCTCGGAAGGACTTGCCGAAGGCGATCTCATCGTCTCGGCCGGCACCCAGTTCATGAAGGACGATATGAAGGTGAAGCTGCCGGAAACGGTCGCGACACGCTTCGGCTCGGTGTCGAGCCAGTCCACCGCTTCCGTCCAGCCCTGATATTTCCGGTTAGAGGATCAAGATCATGAGTTCCGATCATCAGGCCAATCCGCTGGAAAAGCAGAAGGAAAAGGGCAGTTTCAACCTGTCCCGCTGGGCCATCGGCCATCCCAGCATCGCGCGTTTTCTGTTCGGTCTCATTATCGTCATGGGTGCGCTTGGCATCATGAACATGGGCCAGAAGGAAGATCCGGACTTTACCTTCCGCGTCATGGTGGTGCAGGCCCAGTGGCCGGGTGCCTCGATCGAGGACATGCAGAACCAGGTGGTCAACAAGATCGAGCGCAAGCTGCAGGAAACCCCGCATCTCGACTGGGTCAAATCCTACACCCGCGCCGGCATCTCGATCACCACGATCCAGGTCAAGGGCGACACGAATGCGCAGGACGTTGCAGATGCCTTCTACCAGGTGCGCAAGAAGATCGGCGACATTCGCCAGGATCTCCCGTCCGGTATCTACGGGCCCTATTTCAACGACGAGTTCGGCGATACCTATATCACCCTCAACGCCATTACCGGCGAGGGCTACAGCTATCCGGAGCTGAAGCAATACGCCATCCAGGCCCGCGACATGCTGCTGGCCACGCCCGGCGTCGAAAAGGCAACGATCCTCGGCGACCAGCCGCAGAAGATCTTCATCGACGTGTCGTCGCAGGCGCTTGCCGAGCGCGGCCTCACCGTCAATGACATCAGCACCGCGCTGGCCGGCCAGAACGATGTCGATGCGTCCGGCTCGGTGGAAACCGCCGATCGCTCCGTGCGGATCTCGGTCGAGGGTGGCGTGACCACGCCAGATGATATCAAGGCGCTGCGGCTGCGCGCCGGCGACCAGGTCTTCCGTCTCGGCGATATCGCCACGGTGAAGGAAGGTCTCGAGGACCCGTATCAGCGCAAGTTCCGCTTCAACGGCCATGACAGCGTGCAGCTCGGCGTGGTGATGGCGAACGGCTACAAAGTGACCGACGTCGGTCATGCGGTGGAGGAAACCTACAAGCGCTTCGAGGAGACGCTGCCGGTCGGCGTCCAGGTAGAGCAGATCTCCAACCAGCCTGAGGTCGTCACTGAAGCCGTCGGCGAGTTCACGCAGGCGCTTCTCGAAGCGCTGGTCATCGTGCTGGTCGTGTCGCTGATCTCGATCGGCTGGCGCTCGGGCATCGTGATTGCGATCGCCATTCCGCTGGTTCTGTCGGCAACGCTTGCCATCATGTTCTATCTCGGCATCGAGCTGCAGCGTATCTCGCTCGGCGCGCTGATCATCGCGCTTGGACTGCTCGTCGACGATGCGATGATCGTCGTCGAGTTGATGGAAAGAAAGCTGGAGGAGGGGTTCGAGCGGCTCGATGCGGCAAGCTTTGCCTATTCCTCCACCGCCTTCCCGATGCTGACCGGGACGCTGATCACCACCGCCGGCTTTATCCCGGTCGGCTTCGCGGATTCGACCGCCGGCGAATATGTGCGGTCGCTGTTCTATGTCGTCGGCATTGCGCTCGTCGTATCCTGGTTCGTGGCCGTCTATTTCACCCCATGGCTCGGCTACATGATCCTCAAGCAGCGCAGTCATGCGGGCAGCGGCGATCATCACGATGCCTATGATACCCGTATGTATCGTAGCGTGCGCCATGCAGTTGGCTGGTCCGTGCGCCACAAGGCGATCGTGCTTATCGCCACGCTTGGGGCGTTTGCGGCAAGTCTCTGGTCGTTTCAGTTCATTCCGCAGAGCTTCTTCCCGCAGTCGTCGCGACCAGAAATTCTGGTCGACATGTGGCTGCCGGAGGGCACCGCGATCAAGGAAGTGGAACGCCAGGCAAAGGCGCTCGAAGACCGGATCCTCAACGACCCCGACAAGAGCTTTGTCGCCACCTATATCGGCGAGGGCGCGCCGCGGTTCTTCCTGCCGCTCGACCAGCAGCTGCGCAACCCGAACTACGCCCAGCTCCTGATCATGTCGAACGGTCTTGAAGAGCGTGAGCGGATGATCGTCAAGCTGCGCAAGATCCTTGCCGAAGAATTCCCGACGGTGCGCGGCAAGGTCGACCGTCTCTTCCTCGGCCCGCCCACGGGCTGGGCCGTGCAGATGCGCGTCGTTGGCCCGGACAAGGCGGAAGTCCGCCGCATCGCCGACCAGGTCAAGGCACGTTACGAACAGCAGCCAGACTTCGGCGCCATTCACGACGACTGGATGGAGCCGGTCGCGGGCATGAAGCTCGTCATCGACCAGGACCGTGCCCGTGCGCTCGGCGTCTCGTCGCAGCGGGTGCGGCAGATGCTGCAGGCCGCAACGTCAGGCGCTCCGATCAGCGACTTCCGCGATGGCGAGGAGACCGTTTCGATCGTGGTGCGCGAGCCGGATGCCACCCGCAACCTGCTGGCCGCCGTCCAGTCGGTCTATATTCCGACAGATCTCGGCACCTTCGTGCCGGCTTCGCAGGTGGCCCGTGTCGAGCCTGTCCTCGAACAGGGTATCGAGTGGCGTCGCGACCGTCTGCCGACGATTACCGTCAAGGCGACCCTGCCTGACGGCGTCGAGCCGACGCAGGCCTCGGTAAACCTCTATAACTCGATGGCCGACCTGCGGGCGGCCCTGCCGGCCGGCTATTCCGTGGACATCCAGGGCGGCGCCGAAGATGCGGCCGAAAGCCAGGCCTCGATCGCGGCAAAGGCCCCGATCATGCTGCTTGTCATCATGCTGCTCCTGATGATGCAGCTCAAGCA
This sequence comes from Rhizobium sp. CFBP 8752, assembly GCF_014842035.1. Classification (NCBI taxonomy): domain Bacteria; kingdom Pseudomonadati; phylum Pseudomonadota; class Alphaproteobacteria; order Hyphomicrobiales; family Rhizobiaceae; genus Rhizobium; species Rhizobium sp. CFBP 8752. The sequence continues at coordinate 412,103 of NZ_JACYUZ010000001.1, forward strand.
TTTCGGCAAGGCGATGCTGGTTCTGTCGACCGGTCCGCTCGGCATCATCGGCGCTGCAATGGCGCTTCTGATCACCGGTGCACCGTTCGGCTTCGTCGCCATCCTCGGCGTCATCGCGCTGCTCGGCATCATCATTCGCAACTCGATCATCCTGATCGACCAGATCGACCAGGATATCGCGGCGGGCATGCATCGCCAGGAAGCGATCGTAGGCGCCGCCGTCAGGCGTTTCCGGCCGATCATGCTGACCGCGCTCACGGCGGTGCTGGCACTGATCCCGATCTCGCGCGGCCTGTTCTGGGGACCGCTCGCCTATGCCATGATGGGCGGCATCCTCGTCGCCACCGTCCTCACCATCATCGTGCTCCCTGCCGGCTACTCCCTCTTCTTCGGCCGCGAGCCGAAGGTGAAGAAAGACGACAAGTCCGAGACGCCCGCCAACCAGGGCGAGCTGTTCGAGGACAAGCATGATATGCCGATGGCGGCGGAGTGAGCGGCTTTCCCGGTGGGACAGCGCCATAATCTCCCTCATCCCTGTGCTTGTCACAGGGATCCAGCTGCCCCAAGTCCTTGGGGCTGCAAACCCTCTTTCGCCACGCAGACGCGTGTCGGCTGGATCCCTGTGACGAGCACAGGAATGAGGGTGGGTGGGGTAGAGGGAGGAGGACACAATGGCCAATCCAGTGCAACCTGCAACTGAAGCCGAGGTGCTGTTCAGTCGCCGCGGGTCTGCTGCGGTGGTCTCGCTCAACCGGCCGAAGGCGCTGAACAGCCTCAATCTGTCCATGGTGCGGGCGCTCGATGAGATACTCGACCGCTGTGCTGCCGATACCGATATTTCCTGCGTGATCATCAGGGGCGAGGGAGAGCGTGGTCTGTGTGCGGGGGGTGATATCCGGGCCATTCATCAGGCAGGGCGGGCGTCCGACCCCGAGGTGACGCGGTTCTGGCGGGAGGAGATGCCGTTTAATTATCGCATCTCGCGCTATGAGAAGCCCTATGTGGCGCTGATGGACGGGATTGTGATGGGCGGCGGTGTCGGCATTTCGGCGCATGGGAGCCACCGCATCGTTACCGAGCGCACGAAACTCGCCATGCCTGAAACCGGGATCGGCTATGTGCCGGATGTGGGCGCGACGTGGCTTTTGCCCCGGGCGCCCGGCGAGGCGGGAACCTGGATGGGCCTGACCGGTGACGTGGTTGACGGTGCCGATGCGATCCATGCCGGGTTGGCAGATTTTCTTGTCCCGTCAGAGAGGCTGGGTGATCTCGTCGACGCACTCGGGCAGCTTGCTGGAGACTCAGAGGCTGAGGCAGTGCAGGCCGTGATCGATGCTTTTGCCGTGTCTGGCGAAGGTGGCACGCTTGCGCAGAACCGTGACGTAATCGACCGAACCTTTGCGCATGATACGGTCGAGGAGATCCTCGCGGCGCTCAGCCGCGAGACGGGAGAATTCGCCGCCCGAACCCGCGAGACTCTGTCGAAACGCTCGCCGACCAGCCTCAAGCTGACGCTGAAACTGCTGCGTCTCGGCCGTGACAGTTCAAGCCTCGTCGAATGCCTGGAGCGGGAATTTACCGCCGCTTGCGAACTGCTGAAACACCATGATTTCTACGAGGGCGTGCGGGCCGCCGTGATCGACAAGGACCGCAATCCGCGCTGGCAACCGGCAAGCCTTGCCGAGGTGACAGAAGCCGATCTTGCTCCCTACCTTGCGGCGGGCCACCCGGTCCTGTTTGCCGATCATCGGATGTAGCAGCAAAACCATCCACACCGGCGAAACCGGCGTGGTTGAAACGGGAATGGGGCAGGCAGCGGTATCGTGGGTATGAGGGAGATGATGATCTGCCTGCCCCGATCGAGTTTCCTGCGATATTTTCGGGAGATGTCAGTTCCCGAGAGACCGCATGTCGTTCGACCATCACCGGAAACCGAGCTTCGTCCTCAGAAGCGCTGAACCGTCGGGGACCGGTTCGCGAAAACGGTTTCCCATCCGATGACGACGCCATTATCGCGTGGCTTTCAGGCGTGAGGATGAAAAAGGCTACGACGAATTTTTCTTCGCTTGTCTTTCAGGGGCTTAACAAAAACATGCTGCCCGTTTCGTCCTCACGGCCCAAAACGGCCGTATCCTCTTTGCCCCGGATCGGGGCGATCCACTGCGCTTTGGCGCCTTCCGGCAAAACCATCGCCGAATGCTGCGATAAATGGATGAAATTTCTCCGTGTATCACCTGCAGGAGAGGGCAGTTCCTCGCGGTCTACCGATACTCCCGGTAGTGTCGCCTCAACTTCCCATTCCGGAGACACTGATGAACCGCCTTCTTATTCTCGGCACGGCACTTGCCGCCCTCTTCGTGCAGCCGGCGTTTGCGCAGGAGCAGAAACTGCTCAACGCTTCCTATGACGTCGCCCGCGAGCTGTTCGTGGCCGAGAACGAGGCCTTCGTGAAGGCGCATCCGGGCGTCACGATCGATCAGTCGCATGCGGGTACGTCCAAGCAGGCACGCTCGATCGTCGAGGGGCTCGAGGCTGACGTCGTCACCTTCAACCAGTCGACCGACGTCGATTTCCTGGCAAAGCAGGGTTTTGTTGCCGCGGACTGGAACAAGGCGTTTCCGAACAACGCCTCGCCCTTCTATTCCTTCCCGGCCTTCCTTGTGCGCGCCGGCAATCCGAAGAATATCAAGGACTGGGGTGATCTCGCCCGTGACGACGTCCACGCGATCTTCCCGAATCCGAAAACATCCGGCAACGCCCGCTACACCTATCTCGCGGCAACAGCCTGGGCGAAGGAAGAGTTCAAGGACGACCAGGAGAAGATCGAAGCCTATATCACCAAGATCTTCGACAACGTTCCGGTGTTTGATACCGGTGGCCGCGCCGCCACGACGACCTTCGTCGAACGCGGCCAGGGCGACGTGCTGATCACCTTTGAGGCCGAAACCCGCAACATCGAAAAGCAGTTCGGCAAGGACAAGGTCGAAAACGTCATTCCGTCGGTCTCGCTGCTTGCCGAATTCCCGGTCGCAGTCGTCGACAAGGTCGCGAAGAAGCATGGCACGGAAGCGCTGGCAAAGACCTATCTGGAATTCCTCTACACCGAGGAAGGCCAGAAGATCGCCGCCGAATTCGGCCACCGCGTCCATAACGAAAAGGTCGCGGCCGAGTTCAAGAGCCAGTTCCCCGAAATCCGCCTCGTCAAGGTCGACGATGTGTTCGGCGGCTGGGCCAAGATCCAATCCGAACACTTCGCCTCCGGCGGCACGCTCGACAAGCTCTACGGCAGCCGCTGATTGGACTGGGGTTGATTGGCTGAGGTGAGTTGTCTCTCAAGGATTGCTACCCATTCACCCTCATTCCTGTGCTTGTCACAGGAATCCAGCCAGCCTAAGTCCTTAGGCTGAAAAAACCCTTCAACCCGGCACGCGTCGGGTCCTGTGGCCGCCACAAGAATGGGGGACGCTAAAGAACTGCGAAACCAGACCGGTGGATATTCGTCCGCCGGTTCTTGCTGTTGAAGACTTTGTTGCAGTTGAAAACGAGGAACTGATCATTTGAGACGACGCAATGTCCTGCCTGGCTTGCCGCTATCGCTGGGCGTGACCCTGTTTTATGTCGGCCTGATCGTCGTGCTGCCGCTGGCGGCGCTTGTCATCAAGGCCGCGAGCCTGGGGCCTGAAGACTATTGGCGGATCGTCTCCTCGTCGCGGGCGCTTGCCAGTTACCGGGTGACCGTGCTGTCGGCGCTTGGTGCCACCGTGTTCAACCTGTTTTTCGGGCTGTCACTTGCCTGGGTCATTACCCGCTACCGGTTTCCCGGCCGCCGCATCATCGATGCGATGGTCGATCTGCCGTTTGCGCTGCCAACGGCGGTTGCCGGCATTGCGCTAACGGCGCTGTTTGCCAACAATGGCTGGTTCGGTTCGGTGCTGGAAGGTTACGGCATCAAGGTCGCCTATACGCCGCTCGGCATCATGATCGCCATGTGTTTCACTTCGCTGCCGTTTATCGTGCGCACGGTGCAGCCGGTGCTGGAGGATCTTGATCCGGCGCTCGAAGAAGCGGCGCAATCGCTCGGCGGTTCCGACTGGACGATTTTTACCAAGGTCATCCTGCCGCTACTGACACCGGCACTGCTGGCCGGCCTTTCCCTGTCGTTTGCCCGCAGCCTTGGCGAATTCGGGGCGATCATCTTCATCGCCGGCAACCAGCCGATGTCGACGGAAATCACAGCACTGCTGATCTTCATCCGGCTTGAGGAATACGATTACCAGGCGGCGGCGGCGATTGCCTCCGTGCTGCTGCTCGCCGCGTTCACGATGCTGGCCGTTACCAACTGGCTGCAGTCGCGGGCGCTGCGTTACACGGTGAAGGGATAAGACCATGAGTGCCGTTTCCTCTCATCGCAAACCGCCGCGCGTCGGCGATAACAAGGTGTTTCGCCGCACGCTGATCGGCATCGTGCTGGTTCTCGTCGGCTTCGTCATCGTCGCGCCGCTGATCATCATCGGTGTCGAGGCCTTTTCGAAGGGCTGGGCGGTCTATCGCGACACGATCCTTCATCCGGATACCCGACACGCGATCATGCTGACCGTGGTAGCGGCGCTGATCGCCGTTCCCGTCAACACCGCCTTCGGCATCGCCGCCGCCTGGGCGATCACCAAGTTCGATTTCTGGGGACGCCGCTTTCTGCTAGTGGTGATCGAGATCCCGTTTTCCGTCTCGCCCATCGTTGCCGGCGTCGCCTATCTGTTCGTCTATGGGCTGCAGGGCCTGTTCGGGCCTGTTCTCGATGCCTACGGGATCAAGATCCTGTTTGCGGTGCCCGGCATCATCATCGCCTCGATGTTCGTGACCGCACCCTTCGTTGCCCGCGAACTCATTCCGCTGATGCAGGCGCAGGGGCGCGATCTCGAGGAGGCCTCGACCTCGCTTGGCGCATCCGGCTTCCGCACCTTCTTTTCGGTGACGCTGCCAAACGTCAAATGGGCGCTGCTCTACGGCGTCATTCTCTGCAATGCGCGCGTGATGGGCGAATTCGGCGCCGTCTCGGTCGTATCGGGCAATATTCGCGGCCAGACCAATACGCTGCCTTTGCATATCGAGCTGCTCTATCACGACTATCAGGCGGCGGGTGCCTTCGCGTCGGCCTCCATTCTGGCGTTGATCGCCGTCCTTACCATCATCGCCAAGGTCGCGCTCGAGCGCCAGGGTGCGGGCCGCGTCCGCAAAACCGCCATTCCGGCAGAGAAAACAGCATGAAGATCCGTCTCGAAAACGTCGTCAAAACCTTCGACACCTTCCGTGCCGTGAAGGGCGTGTCGCTCGATATCGAAAGCGGCGAACTGGTGGCGCTGCTCGGGCCCTCCGGCTCCGGCAAGACGACCATTCTGCGCATGGTGGCCGGGCTCGAATATGCCGATGGCGGCGCCATCTATTTCGGCGATCAGGATGCCACCGACATCCCGGTGCGCGCCCGCGGCGTCGGCTTCGTGTTCCAGCATTATGCGCTCTTCCCGCATATGACGGTGGCGCAGAACATCGCCTTCGGCATGAAGGTTTCCAAGGTGAAGCGCGACAAGGCGGCGATCGATGCCCGCGTCACCGACCTGTTGCGGCTGGTGCGGCTGGACGGTCTCGGCGACCGGTTCCCGGCGCAGATTTCCGGCGGCCAGCGGCAGCGCGTGGCGCTCGCACGGGCGCTGTCGGTCGATCCGAAGGTGCTGCTGCTCGACGAACCGTTCGGCGCGCTCGATGCCAACGTCCGGCACGATCTCCGCCGCTGGCTGCGCGAGATCCATTCGGAACTCGGCATCACCACGATCTTCGTCACCCATGACCAGGAAGAGGCGCTCGATCTCGCCGACCGGGTGGTGATCCTGAAGGACGGTCAGATCGTGCAGCAGGGCACGCCGCAGCAAGTCTGCCGCGATCCGCAATCGGCCTTCGTGATGAAATTTCTGGGCGATGCCAACGTGCTCTCAGCCCAGGTCCGCGACGGCCGCGCCCATGCCGGCGGCCTTTCGGTGGATGCACTGGGGATACCAGACGGCAAGGCCGAACTCTACGCCCGCCCCGCAGATCTCGACTGGTCGGCGCAGGCACCCGGCATTGCCGCAACGATCTCCCGCGTCCTCGACCGCCCCGACAGCCGACGCGTGCTGGCGGTAACGGGAACCGGCGAACAGCTGGAATTCGACGTGGAACCGGAACGCCAGGTTTCAGCCGGTGAGGGCGGGTTTGTGACGCTGCGGCGGGCGAAGGTGTTTGCGGTTTAGGGGGACGCCCCACCTACACCCCTCATTCCTGTGCTCGTCACAGGAATCCAGACACGCGAGTGGAAAGACCCTTTTGCGCCGCAGACGCGACCCTGCTAGGTTCCTGTGAGGAGCACAGGAATGAGGGAGGTCAGACGTCGGCATCGCAAGACGCGGGCATTGCGGATGATCGCGAGGCATCATCATCTGCCGGACGCATGACCGTCGTCAGTGAACGTGAAGCGTCAGTTTTCAAACGTTGAGATTGGCGACTTCTCTAATCCGCCATTTGCCGTCATCGCAGCGCTCCTGTCGCAAATCGGTGGTAGCGTCGGCAAACTGCGTCTTTCTACGATTGCCGAGGACAGAATGAGTGCGACATTCAAGGAGCTGAGTGACCGGATTGGTCAAGTCGGCGACCTCTATGCCAGGGTGCATGCCATTGAACGGAGCGCCGACTGGTATCTTTTGAAGCTGACCGAGGAACTTGGTGAACTGACAGCTGAGCATCTCCTGATCACCGGTCGGGCGAAGCCAAATGCCTATGGTTCAGGCGGTACCCGCGAAGCCCTGGAAAACGAAGCGGCCGACTTGTTCGGGCAGTTCGTTTTGTATCTTCGGGCGAACGAAATCGACATCGAGGCGGCCATCGAGCGCAAATGGCTCAGGCATCTCGATCAGTATGTTGCTCTCGGCACGGAAATTTAAGCGCTCTGGCGGCTATGAGAGGTCGTGGAGGTCTTTGCCCAACGCCTGACCGATCTGCCACTCACTGAATCTCACCTCCAGGCCGGCTCTTTCGGGAGTACAGCACATCGGGCCAACGAAATAATGATCCGCTTTTGGGAATGGGCAAAGGCGGACGAGTGGCCAAGTTTTTCCATCGCCTGACGCCTGTATTCTGAGAACGCCGCTCTGGACGGTCACTCTTATCCAAAAATCTGATGGGTCGCCGTCGTATCGTCCTGTGGCCCAGTCGGAGGCTTCATTCGTCAGCACACTGCCGAGCAAGCCATAGCCGTCCGAGAACTCGATCCCTGTCTTGACCCAGCGTCTTTCGTCAAGCCTGACCATGAGGCCAGCCTGGTCGTAAAGATGCTCAAAATGCGCCTGGACGCGAACCTGGGCGGTGAAATCGCCGTCGGCCTTGAATGCGTAGAAGTGGCCGTTGTCGCGGACAAAGCCATAATGGGTCTCTCGCCAGAAATCCGTGCTGGCGTCGGTCGTGACAGAGAGTGCGAGATCCGAAGCTTCTGAATTTGCGGGCTGATTGAGCCACCGTCCATTCTTAAGGCTCTGCAATAGTAACTCCTATGACAACCGGCGGGCTTGCTTTGCCGCGTATTTCGTCGAGAGATTATTGCTAGAGCGCATGAACTGCCAATGAAAAAGGACTGACAGAAAAATTCTGCGTTGCGCCAACAGCGGCCGGGAGAATGCGGAATGATAGCGCACGACGATCACTCTTCCTTCGGCCAGCGGCATAGCGGCTGCGCGGCGCAGGAGTGGTCGTGGTGGGGCATAAAACGATAGGGCATTCCTCTCTCATTCGGGCCGAACTCAGCTCCGCGTCCTGACATCGGTCGGGGTGAGGGACAGATCTACTCGCGACCAAACGCGACACCGCGGCCACCCATCCTTTGACTTTTCGCGCCGAAGCCTATAGGGACGGCGCAAACGTTCGGCTGCGATCGTTGCAGCCATGGGGCCTTTGAGCCCGACATATCCGAAAGACAGATTTGATGACCGATATCAACGGCGCCGCCCCGGCGATCGCGAAGGCTTTGCAAAAGCGCGGCTATGAGACGCTAACCCCCGTCCAGCTGGCCATGCTTGATCCCGCGCTTGAAACCGCCGATGCGCTCGTTTCCGCCCAGACCGGCTCCGGCAAGACGGTTGCCTTCGGCATGGCCATGGCGCGCACGTTGCTCGACGATGGCGAGAAATTCGGCCGGGCTGCGGCACCTCTCGCACTCGTCATTGCGCCGACACGCGAGCTTGCCATGCAGGTGAAGCGCGAGCTCGACTGGCTCTATGCCGAAGCGGACGCCGTGATCACCTCCTGCGTCGGCGGCATGGATATCCGCGCCGAGCGTCGTTCGCTGGAACGCGGCGCCCATATCGTCGTCGGCACGCCTGGCCGTATCTGCGACCATATCCGCCGCAACGCGCTCGACATGACGGAAATCCGCGTGGCCGTGCTCGACGAAGCCGACGAGATGCTCGATCTCGGTTTCCGCGAAGATCTCGAATACATTCTCGAGGCAGCCCCTGCCGAACGCCGCACGCTGATGTTCTCGGCAACCGTTCCGTCGGCCATTGCCAAGCTTGCTAAGAGCTACCAGCGCAATGCCGTGCGCATTGCCACCGCATCTGAACAGAAGCAGCATGTGGATATCGAATATCGCGCGCTGGTCGTGACCCCGTCGGACCGCGAGCATGCGATCGTCAATGCGTTGCGTTTTTATGAGGCGCCAAACGCCATCGTGTTCTGCTCGACGCGTGCTGCCGTCAACCATCTGCACGCCCGTCTTGCCAATCGCAATTTCTCCGTCGTGGCGCTGTCGGGCGAGCTGACGCAGACCGAGCGCACCCATGCGCTGCAGGCCATGCGTGATGGCCGCGCTCGCGTCTGCATTGCAACCGACGTCGCTGCCCGCGGCATCGATCTGCCGGGTCTCGAACTCGTCATCCATGCGGACCTGCCGACCAATTCGGAAACGCTGCTGCACCGTTCGGGCCGCACCGGCCGTGCGGGGCGCAAGGGCGTCAGCGCCCTGATCGTTCCGGTCAGCCAGCGCCGCAAGGCCGAGCGTCTTCTCGCCGGCGCGCAGGTCGAGCCCACCTGGGCCCGCCCGCCATCGGCCGAAGAGGTGACCGCGCGCGACGAGGAACGTCTGTTTGCCGATCCGATCTTTGAAGAGATCGCCAAGGACGAGGAAGAACAGGGCCTGATCGACAAGCTGGTGGCGCGTTTTGACGCGACGAAGCTGGCCTCCGCCTTCGTCAGCCTCTATCGCGGCAAGAATTCGGCGCCGGAAGATATTACCGAAGTGTCGCTGGAGACCCGCAAGCCCCGCGAAGGCGGCAACGATTCCGCACCGCGGCCGCTGACGCCGCGTGGCGATTTCGGCGCAGCCGTATGGTTCTCGCTGTCGGTCGGTCGCAAGCAGCGCGCCGAACCGCGCTGGCTGATCCCCACCATCTGCCGCGCCGGTGATCTCACCAAGCACGAGATCGGCGCGATCAAGATGCAGGCCGACGAGACTTTCGTGGAAATTGCCGCCGCCCATGCCGACAAGTTCATGGCCAAGCTCGGCAAGGACGGGATGATGGAACGCGGCGTGCGCGTGACGCGTCTCGACGGCGTTCCGGATTTCAGCAAGTTCTCGCGCGGCGATGACGAAGGCTTCGTCAAGCGCGAAGGCCCGCGTCTCGACAAGCCCTACAAGGACAACAAGCCGTTCAGCAAGGATGGCCCGCGCAGCGACAAGCCGTTCAACAAAGACAAGCCCTACGGCGACAAGCCTTTCAACAAGGACAAGCCGGCCGGTGCCAAGCCTTACGGCGATGCGCCGCGCAAGGACTGGAAAGCCAAGCCCGCCGGCGCCAATGCCGATCGCCGCGTCGATGACGAAGTCTGGGGCGAAAAGCCGAAGTCCAGCTTCGCAAAGAAGCCGGGCGACAAGCCGTTCAACAAGGCTGGCGGCGACAAGCCATTCAAGAAGCCGGCCCCCAAGGGTGGGTTCGACAAGCGCAAGTAGTTGATAGCGGGGGGCGAGGTTTCGTCCCCCGTTTGCTTATTGGGATACCTGGCGGGCAGGTTACATCCCCTAGCCCTCAAAGCTGCCGCCATAGTCCTTCGGGACGAGGTCGGCTTGCGCATTGCCGCTCCGCACAAGCTCAAGGATCATGTCTGCCACGCGTTCGGGCGGATGTGCGAAGGATGCGGTTTGGATCTCCTGTGTCTTTGCCGATTCCAGCCCAGACCTGACAGCGCCATAAAACTCGGTCGCGGTGATGAACGGATGCATGATCGAGACGGCAATACCAGCATCGGCAAGCTCCAGGCGCGCGACACTTGAAAGCATGTTCAGCGCTGCCTTGGAACTGGTATAGGCGGCCGAGCCCGGATAGGTGGCAAGCGTTGCGCCCGAGCTGACATTGACGATGCTGCCGGCACCTTGCCTGCGCATATGGGGAATGACCGCCTGCATCATGACCAGCGGCGCGACGCAGTTGAGATCGAGCACATCTTTGAAATCATCAATGCCGATGTCTTCGATCGTGGCATGCAGGCCCTGTCCGGCGTTGTTGACCAGAACATCGATGCGACCGTATTTCTGAGCGGCGGCCTGGACGGCGTGTTCAACCTGCTCAGGGTGCGTGACATCACACACCACCGCGAGCGCCTCATTGCCAATCTCCCGTGCCAGCGCTTCGATGCGATCTTTCCTGCGGGCCAGCAAAACGACCCGCGCGCCGGACAAGGCCGCAGCGCGCGCCGTTGCTTCGCCGATACCCGAGGAAGCGCCGGTGACAATCACAACTGCGTCTCTGATTTCCATCTGCATTTTCCTTCATAAAATGGTGTGCCGCGCAGCATCGCGACAAGGCGGCGCTGGTCAGTATCCGTAGACCGGAGGCAATCCCGTCGCGTGTCCGATCCGGTCTGAAACTTGCACATTCCTGCTTATGCGTTGCTCTGGACGGAAAGCCGTGCCACATCTCTGCTCATGAGCGATGCCATCAGGATGTTGAAGGAGTTTGTGGAAGAACGCGCTGCAGGCGTGCTCACGACCACGGGCATTCCCCGCGTCGAAATCCTCAAGGTGACCGAACCGACCGAGCTGTTTCCCGAAATCTATCAGCCTCTGGTTAGCCTGATCCTGCAGGGAGAAAAGCGCCTGCTGATCGGGAGCGAGGTGATGAATTACACGGCCGGGCAGACATTCATCGCCTCCGTGGCGCTGCCCGTCATCGGCGAGATCGTTCATGCGAGTGTGAAGGGCCCCTATCTCGCGGTCAGGCTCACCTTCGATCGCGCGATGATCGCCGATTTGCTGCTGGACGATCCTGGCCCGGCTGTGTCGGCCGACACGCCCAGTTTTTGCGTCAGTCACGCAAGCGACAGACTGATCGACGCCTGGTTCAGGATGCTAAACCTGATGGAGCAGCTGGACGAGATTGCGGTGATGGCACCCCTGCTGGAACGGGAAATCCTATTCCGACTGCTGCGCGGCCCGCAAGGCGCCGTGCTGCGGCAAGTCGCCAGCATCGACGATCGGTTCGCGCAGATCAGGAACGCGCTGGTCCGGCTGCGCAAGGACTATGCCACCACCTTCCATGTGGATGAGCTTGCTTCCGCTTCAAACATGAGCCCATCCGCCTTTCAGCGGCGCTTCAAGACGAGCACCGGCCTGTCGCCGATCCAGTATCAAAAGCGGATCCGGCTATACGAGGCGCGCGGCATGCTGTTTGCACGGCCGGGCGATGTGGCAGCCGTCGCACTTGCCGTCGGCTATGAAAGCCTGTCCCAGTTCACCCGGGAATACGCAAGAATGTTCGGATCGCCACCCGCCCGCGATATCAGGAATTTGCGGGCGACCTCGCCGGTGGGGCCGCCGGGGTATGGTGGGGCCGCGGCGGGGTAGGTGGGGGCGGCTTGGGTGTTGAGCGGCGGGGCGTTTGGGTCGCCGGCGCGGGTACGGCGGATTGCGGCAAGTCTAAGGGGTCGCCGTAGCGTCTGTCATCACGAATTTCTTTGCATCCGTTGTGCGAATATAGACGGTCTCGGCTGCCGCAGACATGAGCGGGCTGTCGACCACTCCGAGAACACGATAGCGCACAACGAGTGGCATTGGCCCAAACGGAGTGCTGTCGCCAGTCGGATGGACAAGCGTTATGAAGTCACCCGGCTTGATTGATAGTTGTTTCGAAAGGTTTGCACCGACGAAACCGCCTTCGCCGAGCCTGAACTTATCTAACGCGCCATCGATGGTCGAACTCGATAGCGACTTGAGCGCAAAGGCCTTGTCGGCATCGATACCCAAGATCAAAACCCCGAGGCTTTCCCCTGATGCTGCGGCTAAAGCCATTCCCTCGACGAGAGAACCTGCGGGCTGTCCGCTGCGTCCAGATTCGACAGCAACCGTAAGAGTGGCCAAGCAAGTCGCGAGGAAAAGTGCTCGTGAGAAAAAGGGACGTTCAGAAAGTATCACAGCGTTTCCTATTGATCCTTACCAAGCGGTATCTGTTCGACAGTCCATTTTCATCTAGATGAGCAACCGGCGCAATGGAGGTTTGTGCTGCAAACTCCTCATCCCACCATGCCTGCCCCAGTTTAAGCCATCGGCACCATACAAAACATATCTCGTTCCCTTCTACGCCGCGACGCCTTCGGAACCGCAGCCGGGATACCTTGACGGCGCCGAGGGGGACTTCGGCAAGCCGTTGCGGTCGATGGTCGGCATGCCAATATGCCGGTTGCCGTCGAAGCGAACGCGGCGTGTTGATCCAAGCGCAAAGCAAATATCTTCTAATTATTTTATTAATATTATAAAATGTTCGGAAATTTGTGAATTTACGTATTCATTGAAGTCCGATATGCCGAAATGCTTGGCGCAAGCTTCGCATTCGATAGTGCAGTACCATTTCTATACTTAAGGTATTGCTACAATGAAAATCGACACAGCAACAAGTCGCCGCTACGCGAGCCAGAGCACGCAGACATCTGCGGCTTCCGACGACACCTCGGCCTCGTTTTCGGCCGCGCTGAACACGGCAGATGCGTCCACGTCGGATGCAGAGGACGCCGAACAGACTGACTTTGCCAGTATGACCCGCCAGGAAATGCAGGAGTGGAGCAATGAACAGATCCGCAGCGGGAATATGTCGCTTGATGAAGGCCTGCCCTTTATGGCGATGACGATGAAAATTCCGGTGGGTGGGGGTACTGCCGGCGCGTTGCAGGCTTCCGATGATGGCGAACGCGTTGATTTCACGGAAAAGGTTCGCGCCGGTATCGAGGGGGCGATGTCGCGCCATGACGAGGTCACGCGCGGAATGCTCGAGAAGGCCATGGAGACTATGCAGCAGTATCAGGACGAGACTGCCAGCGACGACGCCCGGGCTTAAAACCCCTCAGCCCAACATGCCTGCCTGAACCGACACCATCGCCCAAAACAAAAAAAACGGCCGGAGCTTTCACTCCGGCCGTTCCGCATTTCACCAATCAGCCGATCAGTTCATCTGGCTGACATACTTCGTTTCCAGATAGGCCGCGACGGCTTCGGAGCCGCCTTCGGTGCCGTAGCCGGAATCCTTGACGCCGCCGAAGGGGACTTCGGGCAGCGCGAGGCCGTTGTGGTTGATGGTCAGCATGCCGGCTTCGACTTCACGGCCGAGTGCGTGGGCGGTCTTGACCGAGCCGGTGAAGGCGTAGGAAGCGAGGCCGAACGGCAGGCGGTTTGCCTCGGTGATGGCTTCTTCATAGGTCGAGAAGCGGTTGACGATGGCGATCGGGCCGAAGGGCTCGTCGTTCATGATCTTGGCTGAGGTCGGCACGTTGGCAAGAACCGTCGGTTCGAAGAAGTTGCCCTTGTTGCCGATGCGCTTGCCGCCGGTCTTCAGTTCGGCGCCGGACGAGACTGCGTCCTGGATCAGCGCTTCCATGGCCGGGATGCGGCGTTCGTTGGCAAGCGGGCCCATCGTGGTGCCGGCGTCCATGCCGTTACCAACCTTGAGGGCTTCTGCAGCCTTGACGAAACCTTCGAGGAACTTGTCGGCGACGCCATCCTGGATAAGGAAGCGGGTGGGCGCGACGCAGACCTGGCCGGCATTGCGGAACTTGGACATAGCGGTCACTTCGATCGCCTTGTCGAGATCGGCGTCATTGAAGATCAGGACCGGTGCGTGGCCGCCGAGTTCCATCGTGGCGCGCTTCATGTGCTTGCCGGCGAGGCTCGCGAGATGCTTGCCGATTGGCGTCGAGCCGGTGAACGAGATCTTGCGGATGACCGGGTGCGGAATGAGATATTCTGAAACTTCCGACGGAATGCCGTAGACCAGGCCGATGACGCCTGCAGGTACGCCGGCATCTGCAAAGGCGCGGATCAGTTCGGCCGGCGATGCCGGAGTTTCCTCAGGTGCCTTGACGATGATCGAGCAGCCGGTGGCAACCGCTGCAGACAGCTTGCGGACGATCTGGTTGATCGGGAAGTTCCACGGCGTAAAGGCTGCGACCGGGCCGACCGGCAGCTTGATCGTCATCTGGTTGACGCCGGAGAAACGGGCCGGAATGATCTGGCCGTAGGTGCGGCGGGCTTCTTCGGCAAACCAGTCGATCGTATCGGCGGCGCCCATGATTTCCATCTTCGACTGGGCAAGCGGCTTGCCCTGTTCGCGGGTCATCATAAAGGCGATGCTATCGGCGCGCTCACGCAGCAGGTCGGCTGCCTTGCGCATCATCTTGGAACGATCGAAGGGCGCGGTGTCGCGCCAGATCTTGAAACCCTTGTCGGCCGCTTCGAGCGCGAGATCGAGATCCGCCTTACGGGCATGGGCAATTTTGCCGATCACTTCGTCGGTCGCGGGATCGGTGACTTCGATTGTCTCGCCGGCGATCGCATCGCGCCATTCGCCGTTGATGAAGAGCTTTACGTCGGGATAGGTCTGCATAGGGTCCACTTTCGTTCGTGAAATTCGCGCAAGGGCAGGGGCCGAGGAGGTTCGTCCGGCCGCCGGCAGAGGTGTCAAATGTTCCGGTGCCTGAGTTAAGACAAAGACGGGAGACAATCAACGGCGGGCATCGAATAAGTCATACTTATATCGATTAAACCGGGCAGCGTTATCAGCTGCCGTGCCCCCGCGTGCTCTATAGATAGGGAGGCGTGACGGCGCTGACCACCTCGCAGCGCACAGGTCCGACATTTCGGTAGCGATGCGGCAGGCGGCTGTCGAACAGATAGGCATCGCCGCGCTTCAGGATACGGGTCTGGGTGCCGACGGTGACTTCCAGTTCGCCGGCAACAACGACGCCGCCTTCCTCCGCCTCGTGGGAAAGCATGGTTTCGCCGGTATCGGCGCCCGGCTCGTAGAATTCGTGAAACACCTGCACGCTGTGATATTTGGCATCACCCACCTGCAACAGCGTCAGCGCGCCTGTCGACAAGGGCGTCAGTTCGTCGGCGCGGTAAAAGATCTGGTCGACGGGCGGCAGCGTCAGCGCGAAGAAATCGGTCATCGGATAGTTGATCGCTTCCAGGATCTTCTTCAGCGATGCGACCGAGGGGCTGACCTTGTTCTTTTCAATCAGCGACACCAGCGAATGGGTAACACCGGCCTTCACCGCCAGGGCCCGCTGCGACAGCCCGTGCGCCTGGCGCACCAGCCGGAGCCGATCGCCGACATCGAACGCCGCTTCGGGTTCGCTGTGCGGGTTATCGGTTTCCGGTTTTTCCGTTCCGTGCATTCTTCGCGCGCGCCTTCATGCATCGCCACGCCCGAGCGGCGGCAGGGACTTGTGATACACCGAAGGGTGGGAGATGGCCAATGACGAAAAGCGGCGTGGGTGGTGAGGGGGTATGGGGTGTTTGGGATGGGTGAAGAGCCTAGTTCTCTGTCTTGGTTTCTCCAATCAAAATTTCCTCCTGCCGTGATCGAAACATCTTTGACACCTGAGCCGCCTTATCGGCCTCGTCCGCGTCTTCAACCCACGGCCAAGCTAACGGCAGAAGGCCGTCGATAGGCCCTTCGGTGCTAATGCTATCAACAATGACATACCAGCGGTCGCTTTTGGTTTCGTACTTGTGCTTTCTGCCGATAGCTGCCGCCGCGGCGTGGCTTCGTTCCGAAGCGTCCAAGGTAACTGCATATGTAAGCCCGCCGCTTTCAGTTGGGAGGGAAAATGCCTTGAGCGCTTTCCTTGTCTTTGCGACCTCGTCCCGAAGCATTGCAATGTTACTGCCAACCTCTTTAAGAGCCGCACCCGAAAACTCATAAAGCTCGATCACAACTGCTGCGATTTCGGGAGGAGCGGTCCTCAAATCCGAAAGAAGCTCCCTGATTATCGGGATTTCTATCGTTTCCAATACGCCCTTGGGCCGCTTTGGCTCGACGCCCATATCGGCGGAGATCATGTAGTCGTCCACAACCGTTGCGAAGTCGCGGTCTATCACCATGAAATCCGCCTCAGGCAGTAGCGCCAGTTTTGCCCGTATATGATAGCCAAGGAAGTTATGCTCGCTATCCGATATGATGCGGTCAAAAACGTCGCCGCGGGCCTTCAAATAGAAGAGCATCTCGATAGGCGACGGCAGCATGCGCGATGCACAATCAAAAAACCCCATATCCCAAATGACTGGGGCTGGATCGCCTTTTTTTCGTTCGAGCATGGAACGCGACAGGTTTGTGGCGGCGGGGAACATATCGCTTAGCAGCACGATCGGAAATACCCGAGGGAACTTGGGGAGGCGGATGGTCATTCCGTCAGCATCCACACATTTGATGCCTGCCTTGATCAGTTCGCCACTCGCCAATGCCTGCTCATAGGGATCCTTGATAGCTCCCTTGAAATCCGTCTTAAGCGCTTCTGGATCGCCCGCGCGCGCTTTGAGAGTAATCCGCTTGGATTTCGCCTGAACCACCAAGACAAATTCACCATACCGGACGAGAACGTCGACTTCTTCGCCCTTGTTATTTGCGGCCTCGGGAAAACGAGCATTTAAGAAGACGTTTTCGTCTCCAAAAACCTTACGCATGACATGCGCCGCCGTTTCCTCAAGAAAGAGCCCGCGGTTTGCCGCCGCCTCGTCACAATAATCCTTGTCCCCAACCATCCAGTAGAAAGGACTCTCATAGATGGACTCCATCAGCCGATATTGGCTGGGCACATAGAGGTATTCACCAAAGTCGATTAATGGCGCGATAAAGGTGCTGTTGATTGAAAACGGTGTACTGAAACCTACGTTCGAACCTATGACAGGCGTTGCAAACTTGGCGATGAAATCCTTGCCCTTCGAACCAAATTTCTTGCTCAAAACAGCTTTTGAGATGAGCAAGCTGTTAGTAAGGTCGCCGTTATCAGGCGCTTCGCCCGCCCTGCGCGCGCGACCGGTGGCATCCATTTGAGCCGTTATCTGCCCGACTATAAATGTCGCTATCTCAATCATCGGCCGGATTGAGATACCCGCCTTCTGCAATAGCCATGTACCGTCGGCTCTGTATCGATGCCGTGCAAACTTTGCGAACTGATGGATGTAGAAGCTTGCTGCACCATAATAGATAGCCTCCCGCGCAAACATGCCTAAAGACTCTGGCTTCTCAAGGAACTTTCGAGATTCTGGATCAAACACCGATGCCGCGTCAGCGTTAATCCTGTCGTGCAACTCACGCAGCAAGCGATCCGCCTCTGAAGAAAATCCTGATTTGACTTTGATATTGGCGTAGGTGCGGTTGTCGGGCGCCTGAACGAGCAACCCTAACAAGAGTAGCAGTTCGTTGGTGTTGAGCTTGTCCGAGGACCACCTGTCCGAGGGCGCGTCCGTAACTTTGCCCTCTTTCAGGTCGACATTCACCACCCAGTCGCGATAAATTATTTCGGAGATGTCGTGGAGTGCTCCGTCGGCCTGTGCGAGTGACCGCAAATCTTCGAAAATGGCATCCATTGATCTGGGTGTTACATCGGTCATGGTTGCTCTCCCTCGACACACATGATGTGACAATTCCAGTGGGGGGCGCTAGCAAATTTTGTCGCCTTCTCGCGACCTTCTCTGAGGAGCCAAGACCTGTAACTTCAACCTAGGGATAGGTAGCGGCAAGTCGAAAACATCAATCTCGATGTCCCTTCCCCCCAAACCAACCATCCCGACCTCGCGCAAAAAAGCCCGGCACGCAAAAGCGGGCCGGGCATGCTGCGGTTTCACCAAATCCCGCCTCAGAAAAACGCCTGAATCCCCGTCTGCGCACGGCCTAAAATCAGCGCATGGACGTCATGCGTGCCTTCATACGTGTTGACCGTTTCGAGGTTCTGGGCGTGGCGCATGACGTGGTATTCGATCTGGATGCCGTTGCCGCCGTGCATGTCGCGGGCTTGGCGGGCGATGTCGAGTGCCTTGCCGCAATTGTTGCGCTTGACGATGGAGATCATTTCCGGGGCCATCTTGTGCTGGTCCATCAGCTGGCCGACGCGAAGCGATGCCTGTAGCCCGAGCGTGATTTCGGTCTGCATGTCGGCAAGCTTCTTCTGGTAGAGCTGGGTGCCGGCGAGCGGCTTGCCGAACTGCTTGCGATCCAGCCCATACTGGCGGGCGCGGAACCAGCAGTCTTCGGCAGCGCCCATCACGCCCCAGGAAATGCCGTAGCGGGCGCGGTTGAGGCAACCGAACGGACCTTTCAGGCCCGACACGTTGGGCAGGATGGCATCTTCGGTCACCTCGACGCCGTCCATGACGATTTCGCCTGTGATCGAGGCGCGCAGAGAAAGCTTGCCGCCGATCTTCGGGGCCGAAAGACCCTTCATGCCCTTTTCGAGCACAAAGCCGCGGATCTCGTTGTTATGGGCTTCCGATTTCGCCCAGACGACGAAGACGTCGGCGATCGGTGCGTTGGAGATCCAGGTTTTTGCGCCGCGCAGGCGATAACCACCCTCGATTTTTTCGGCGCGGGTCTTCATGCCGCCGGGGTCGGAGCCGGCGTCCGGTTCGGTCAGGCCGAAACAGCCGATCAGATCACCGGAGACGAGGCCGGGCAGATACTTCTGTTTCTGCTCATCGGAGCCGTAGGTGAAGATCGGATAGATCACCAGCGAGGACTGGACGCTCATCATCGAGCGATAGCCAGAGTCGATGCGCTCGATCTCGCGGGCGACGAGGCCGTAGGCGACGTAGGAGGCGTTGGCTGCGCCATATTCCTCGGGCAGCGTCACGCCGAGAAGGCCGGTCTGGCCCATCAGCTTGAACAGGTCCTTGTCGGTGGTCTCGTCGAGATAGGCATCGTTGATGCGGGGCGCGAGTTCGGCCTTGGCAAAGCTTGCGGCCGCATCGCGGATCATCCGCTCTTCGTCGCTCAGTTGGTCTTCGATGAGAAAGGGATCGTTCCAGTTAAACGCCATGCTTCTCGGGCCTCCGGATTTCAGCAATTCTGTTGATGGCGATTATCGCCGTGGGGCGCGCAAGGGCAAGACCCGTTTACTCAAGCCGTCATGATCTATAGTCATAGGGCATGCTCACCCTGTCGCGAAAGCTTCTGCCGTCCACCTCGGCGCTTGCCGCCTTCGATTCCGTTGCCAGGCTCGGCAGTTTTTCGGCGGCTGCCGAAGAGCTGTCCTTGACCCAAGGGGCTATCAGCCGGCAGGTTTCCGGGCTCGAGGAGCAGCTGGGCATGTCGCTGTTCGAGCGCACCAGCCGCGGCGTGGTGCTGACCGAGACCGGGGCGGACTATGCCAAATCGATCAGCGTGGCGCTCTCTCAGATCCGCTCGGCCTCGCTTGCCGCCATGAGCAAACGACATGGCGACCAGCTGAACCTTGCGATATTGCCGACCTTCGGCACCCGCTGGCTGATGCCGCGCATTCCGCAATTCGTCGCCCGGCATCCGCAGGTGACGCTGAATTTCGCGACCCGCATCGGCGTGTTCGATTTCGACCGCGAAGGCATCGACATGGCGATCCATGTGGGCACGCCCGACTGGCCGGGGGCCGAGTGCACCTATCTGATGAGCGAAATGGTGGCGCCCGTCTGCTCGCCGGAGTTTCTGGCCAGCCACCCGATCCGCGCGGGCGAAGACCTGCTGCGGCTGCCGCTTCTGCACATGGCATCGCGCCCCGGCGCCTGGAGCCACTGGTTCGCAAGCCTTGGCATCGACACGGCACCCTCCCAGGCAATGCGCTTTGAACAGTTCTCAAGCGTTGCGCAGGCGGCGATTGCGGGGCTGGGCGTGGCGCTGATGCCGCTGTTCCTGATCGATTCCGAACTGGCGAGCGGCCAGCTCGTCGAAGCCTTCCCGCATGAAGTTACGAGCCCCAGCGCCTATTACGCGGTCGCACCCATCAGCAAACGCGATTTTAGGCCGGTGGTGGCGTTTCGGGAGTGGCTGCTGGAGGAGGTGGCGCGGTATGGGCAGGAGGTGGTGGGGTGGTGAAGGGTGACGGAACGGTGCGTCCCGCCCCTTCACCATGATCCATCCATCGCTCCTTGAGCCTATTCATCGTTGATGGTCGCAAACAGCAACGACCGGTGAACAGCCACACCCGCCAGGCTTCCATCGCCGACCGCGAGTGCAACAGAGGCCATCGGCCGCGCGGCGTCGCCGCAGGCGAAGACGCCGGGCAGGCTGGTTTCCTTCATCGCATCAGTCTTGATGGTGGCGCCAAGGGGGCCTTGTTCCATGTCGAGGCCGAGCTGCTGCGCGATCGAGGTGGAGACCTCGAAGGGAGCAAGCGCGAACAGGCCGGAGAAAGACAGGGTCCTTCCATCTACAAGCTGTACATCGGCGTGATCGGTGAGGGCCTTCACGGGGGAGCGCTCGATGACGACGCCGCGCGCTGCGAGGGATTGAAGCTGATCTCTATCCGGCTCGAATGCCTGGTTGAGAAGCAGGGTTGTCGGTCCCCAATCGGGAAGCATCAGCGCATGGTGCATCGAGAGCGCTGAGCCGGCGATGACGCCGATCTTGCCCTGGTTGAGTTCGTAGCCGTGGCAGTAGGGGCAATGGAACACGCTTTTGCCCCAACGCTCCTTCAGCCCCTCGATGTCAGGAAGAATGTCGCGTACGCCCAGCGCCAGAATCAGCCGGCGTGAACGGTAACGCGTGTCTCTCACCAAAACGGTGACATGAGCCGCTCCGGAGCCTTTCTCACCGTTGTGCTGAACGGTATCTGCGCGACCCGAGACCCAATCCACCGTTGGGTACTCCATGACCTGTGACCGGGCCTCGGCTGCAATTTCAGCGGGATTGACACGGTCCTGGGTGAGGAAGCCATGCGAGTGGGATGCAAACCGATTGCGCCTGAGGCCTTCGTCGATCATCAGAACCTTTCGACGCGCGCGGCCGAGTTGAAGCGCTGCCGACAGGCCGGCGTAGCTGCCTCCGATGATGATGACGTCGTAGATCGTGTCGCTCATGACTTTCTCCTTTATCTCGCAACAACATAAGTGTCATGAAAAGATGGGTCAAGCCTCATGACACTTCGATTGTATCGTGAATAACGATCGTGCTAGTGTCGGTTGGGAAAGCACGAGAGGGAGCATAGGATGAGGCAGGACAGTCGGCTATCGCGCATGCTGCATGTGTTGATCCATATGGGGCGACATGACGGGGCGATGACATCCGAGATGATCGCACAGATGCTCGACGCCAACCCTGTCGTCATCCGGCGAACCATGGCGGGACTGCGCGACGAAGGGTATGTCAGCTCCGTAAAAGGGCATGGTGGCGGCTGGACGCTGGCGCGTCCTCTCGAGGAGCTGACGCTTCTCGATATCTACCGGGCGGTCGGAGAACCGTCGATCTTTGCGGTTGGACCCGCTTACGACATGCCGGGATGTCCGATCGAACAGGCGGTCAACGGGACTTTGACGGACGTCTTCAACGAAGCAGAGGAGCTGCTGCGCAAGAGGTTTGCCGGGGTAACGCTTGCCGATATTGCCAACGGGTTTCAAGGCTCAAGCGAACAGGACGGCGGTCAACGATGCACGCCATGACCGCAGGCGACATCCCAGCCATGTCTTCGACCGCGGATTGACCCCTTAGTAGACCAAGCCCTCTGCTTCACGCTGGGTGTGCCCCAAGCCCATGCTGTGGTGCCGGATTTTCGCTCTGGCCGCCCAGGGTGTGAGTTTTCAACCATTCGGCGGGACTCGACTCCTCATCCGTTTTCTGCTTTTCTGATTAAACGATTAATCAGAGCGCCTCGATGGCTCCCATCCGCCCCGGTTCGAACATGAGTGCGATAGCGAGCGCCCTTGGCGTGTCGGCGGCGACCGTGTCGAATGCGCTTTCGGGCAAGGGGCGGGTTTCGCCGGAGCTTGGGGCGAGGATCCGGGCGAAGGCGGAAGAGCTTGGGTATGTGCCGAGCGTGACGGCGCGGGCGCTTCGCACGGGGCGCAGCCGCGTCATCGGGCTGGTGCTTCCCGATATTGCCAATCCGCTTTTCCCGCAGATTGCCCAGGCGATCGAGAATGCTGCAGCCGATGCCGGTTACGGCGTTTTGATCGCCGACAGCCGTGGCGACAGTTCGATGCAGACGCTTGCGATCCAGCGGCTGGTCGAGCGCCAGGTCGACGGGATCGTCATCGTGCCGCGGCTCGGTACCCGCATTGCCGACCTCGGTTGCCCGGTCGCCGTCATCGACAGCCCGTCGACTCCAGGCAACACGGTTTCTTCCGATCATTGGCAGGGTGGCCAGGTGGTTGCCGATCATCTGGTCTCGCTCGGTCACCGGAATTTCGTGCTGATTGGCGCCAGTCCGCTTTCGAACGTTCAGAACGACCGCATCGGCGGCATGAAATCGCGGCTGCCGAAGGGTGCCCGTGTCGAGACGATCTGGATCGAAAAGCTTGAGGCGCTTTCTGGAGCCGGATGTTCGCTTGGGTTGAAGCAGAAGGTCGAGCTCGGTTTTACCGCGTTTGCCGCCACGAGCGATCTGCATGCGCTGCGTGCGCTGACGGAACTGCAGCAGGCCGGCATCCGCATTCCGCAGCAGGCAAGCGTTACCGGTTTCGACGATCTCGTCTGGTCGTCGGTGGTTTCGCCCGGCCTTACCACCGTGCGTCAGGATATGGCGGCGATCGCCGAGATTGCCGTCGGCGCGCTGGTCGGTGTGATCGGCGACGATGCGGCCGAGCCTGATGCCGCGACCATCACGGTCGGCGTCACTGCCGTTGCAAAGACCGATCGCGTGCCGATGACACTCGTTGCCCGCCAGACCACCGCATCCGTTTCCAGCCCCGATTTTTCACCCGCATCCCCAGCCTTGGAAGGGAATGACCCATGAAGACCCTGATTACCGCATCCGCCGCAGTTTTGCTTGCCACGACAGGCCTTGCCCAGGCCCAGGAAAAGACGCTGACCATTTCCGTCTATGCGCTGGCGCAGGACGAATACAAGCAGATCGTCTATGATCCTTTCCAAGCGATCTGCGGCTGCAAGCTGGTGGTCGAGACGGGCAACAGCGTCGAGCGGGTTGCCAAGATGGAGGCCAACAAGGCCAATCCGGTCATCGACATGGCCGTCGTCTCGATGGCCGATGCGCTGTCCGCGTCCCGCAAGGATCTGACCGACACGATCGACACGGCCAAGCTCAAGAGCTTCAACGCGCTGTACGACATCGCCAAGGATCCGAACCAGGACGGCAAGAGCGTCGGCTACACGTTCTACGCCAACTCGATCGTCTACCGCTCCGACAAGATGAAGATTGAAAGCTGGGCGGATCTGTTCAAGCCGGAATATGTCGGCCATATCGCGTTTCCGAACATCACCACCAATGGCGCGGCACCAACGCTCTACATGCTCGGCCAGGCGCTGGGCAAGGATACGCCTGACCTTGCAGCCCCGATTGCGACGATCGGCGAAAACAAGGACGAGATCGTCACCTTCTACGAGAAGTCCTCGCAGCTGGTGCAGCTGATGAAGCAGGAAGAGATCTGGGCGGCACCGGCCGGGCGTTTCGCCTGGGCGCCGTTTACCAAGCTCGGCCTGCCGATGGCATGGGCGACGCCTAAGGAAGGCCAGGCGGGCGGCATGAATGTCATGGTCGTCACCAAGGGTTCCAAGAACCGCGACCTGGCGCTGCAGTTCATGGATTTCTGGCTGTCGACCGAGATCCAGACCAAGCTTGCCGAGAAGCTGGTGGACAGCCCTGCCAACAGCGAGGTGAAGGTGTCGGACGCGATCGCCGGCAATCTCACCTTCGGCAAGGCAACCGCCGAAAGCCTCAAGTTCATCCCCTCGGCCATCGCTCTCGATAACCGCGCCGGCTGGATCAAGACCTGGAACGACAAGGTCGGGCAGTAAGCTTCAGCAAACCGCGCGCCTTGCGGCGCCGCAAACCTTTCGGCCCGGGTTCCGGGCTGAAAGGGCGCGACCTGCGAAGCGCGCGGGAATGATGACGAGACACAGTTCGACGATACCACCGGAGACCAAGCATGTTTCAAAACCGGGCCGAGGCGTTTGCACTGGCGCTGCCTGCCGCGATTTTCGCGGCGGCGGTGTTTATTGTGCCCGTGCTGATCCTGCTGTCCGATGGGTTCAGGAGCCTTGATGGCGGCTGGACGTTTGCGGCTTACGGCGAGTTCTTCTCCTCGCCGCTCAATCAGGCGGTGTTTCTGCGCACACTGAAACTCGGCGCGCTGGTGACGGTGGTTTCGGCGGTGATCGGCTATGCGGCGGCGTTTTCCATTGTCAGCCTGTCGCCCGCCGCAAAGGGACGGATGACAGGGCTTGTCGTTTTGCCGCTGATGATCTCGCCGGTGGCGCGCACCTATGCATGGATCGTCATTCTCGGCCGGACCGGCATCGTCAACCAGGCCTTCCAGGCGCTGGGGCTGAGCGAGGCGCCGCTGCGCATCCTGTTTTCCGAAACGGCGATCTTTATCGGCCTGCTGCAGCTGTTCCTGCCGCTGATGATCATCTCGCTGATCTCGGCGCTCGAGAATATGCCGAAGGATGCGGTTCCGGCAGCACGGGTGCTCGGCGCCAACTGGTTCCAGGTGTTCTGGAAGGTGATCCTGCCGCTCACCAAGGAAGGTCTCGTGATTGGGGGAACGCTGGTCTTCACCGGTTGCCTCACCGCCTATATCACGCCGGCCATCCTTGGCGGCTCCAAGGTGCTGATGCTGGAAACGCTGATGTACCAGCAGGTTGCCGTCAGCAACAATTTTGTCGCCGCAAGCGTCATCGCCTGCATCCTGATCGTCATGAGCTTTGCCGCCAACCTTCTCCTGAAGCGGGTGGCAACGGCGCGCAACACGCAGAGAAAGGCCGCCCGATGACCGCTCGCAGCCTGTTCGTCCCCGCCACGCTATTTCTGCTCGCGACCTTTCTTATCGGGCCGTTCCTGATCATCGTCGCGGCGTCGTTTTCGGCCGGCGAGACGCTGGCCTTTCCGCCGCAGGGCTTTTCGCTGCAATGGATCCTCAAGGTCTTCACGGTCGAAAGTTTCCGCGCCTCGTTCGCGATGTCGATTTTTCTGGCGATCGGCGGCACGGCGGCAGCGCTGGTGCTTGGCATTCCCGCATCCTACGCGCTGTCGCGCTACCGGCTGCCGGGGGCAGAAATCATCCGCACCATCGTTTCGGCGCCGATCATCGTACCCGGCATCATCGTCGGCCTTTCGCTGCTGCGCTATGTGGTCGTGCCGTTCGGCGTCGGCATCACGCTTGCGCTGTTTCTCGCCCATACCGCGCTGATCCTGCCCTATGCGGTGCGCGTCGTTTCGGCGAGCCTC
Organism: Rhizobium sp. CFBP 8752; assembly: GCF_014842035.1. NCBI lineage: Bacteria > Pseudomonadati > Pseudomonadota > Alphaproteobacteria > Hyphomicrobiales > Rhizobiaceae > Rhizobium > Rhizobium sp. CFBP 8752. The sequence goes on from NZ_JACYUZ010000001.1 coordinate 437,807, forward strand.
GACAACCTGCGCTCGGATATCGAGGAGGCGGCGGTGTTGCTTGGTTCCTCCCGGCTTGGTGCCTTCTTCCGGGTGGTCATGCCCAACATCAAGGGCGGCATTCTTTCGGCCTTCATCCTCGGCTTCGTCACCTCGTTCAACCAGGTGCCCGTATCGCTGTTCCTGTCCGGTCCCGGCGTGCGCACGCTGCCGATCGACATGATGGCCTATATGGAAATCGTCTTCGATCCGTCGGTTGCGGCGCTCTCGTCGCTGCTCGCCTTCCTGTCCATCGGCATCGTTTTTGCTGCTGAACGCTTTCTCGGATTTTCCCGCTATGTCTGATCAATCCTATCTCTCGCTTGAAAAGCTGACGCTTGCCTATGGCGACAGCGTGGCCGTTGCCGATCTCGACCTGTCGGTCCGGCGTGGCGAACTCATCGCGCTACTCGGCCCCTCCGGCTGCGGCAAGACGACGACCATGCGGGCAATCGCCGGGCTGTTGCCGGTGAAATCCGGCAAGGTCATTCTCGACGGCGAGGACATGACGCGCACGGCGCCGAACAAGCGTGCCGTCGGGCTGGTGTTCCAGTCCTACGCACTGTTCCCGCATCTCTCCGTCTACGAAAACGTTGCCTTCGGGTTGCGGCTGAAGGGCATGAAGGGTGCGGAACTGGATGCCAAGGTGCAGTCCGGCATCGCCTCCGTCGGGCTTGCAAAATTTGCCGACCGCAAGCCGGCCGAGCTTTCCGGCGGCCAGCAGCAGCGCGTGGCGCTGGCGCGCTCGATGGTGATGGAGCCGAAGGTTCTGCTGCTCGACGAGCCGCTGTCCAATCTCGATGCCCGGCTGCGGCTGGAAATGCGTACCGAATTGCAGCGCGTCCAGCGCGAGACTGGCGTGACGATGATCTTCGTTACCCACGACCAGGCCGAAGCCCTGTCGCTTGCCGACCGGATCGTTGTGATGAAGAACGGCGCGATCGAGCAGATCGGCACGCCGGAAGATATCTACAACCGGCCGACCTCCTCCTTCGTGGCGGATTTCGTCGGTTTCGAGAACATCTTCCGGCTCGAAGGCGGTGCGCTGAAGACGGAAAATGGCAGCGTTCCGCTCTCGGTTGCACCCGGCAGCGAGGCGCTTTCAGCTGCGGGTCTCGCCTGGCGTCCGCGCATGGTGACGCTTGGAACCGGTCCGTTTCGCGGAACCGTGCGCGGCACATCGTTTGCCGGCCATTCCCGCGAATATTTGCTGGACAGCGCGCTCGGTCCGATCAAGGCTGAGGTGGATGCTTCCGAACCGGTGCATGTGTCCGGCTCGGACCTGTCCTTCGACCTGCCGGTACACAAGGCCGCGCAACTTTCGCGCATTGCCTGAGGAGATATAGCCATGGGCATCTGGATCGACACCGATATGGGCTTCGACGACATCGCAGCGATCATGGTCGCAGCGCATGCCGGCCTCGGCGTGGACGGGGTTTCGCTTGTGTTCGGCAATGCACCGATTGAACGGGTGCGCGGCAATGCGGCCGGTGCCTGTGCGGCCTTCGTCTGGCCGTTCCCGGTTCACGCGGGCCGCGCCTTTCCGGTGATGGGCAGGCTTGAGACGGCGCAGGACGTGCTGGGCGATGAAGGCATGCCGAGCGCCGGTCTGCACCTGCCGGACATGCCCGACACATTTCACGACGATGCTTTCGAGGCGCTGTGCCGGTGGCTGGAAACGAGCGACGGCGACGCGCGCCGGATCCTGGCCCTTGGGCCGCTCACCAATATCGCAGCCGTTGCGCTGGCACGGCCGGATCTTGCCGCCAAAATCACCGATCTCACCTGGATGGGCGGAAGCCTGACGGCCGGCAATCACACCGCATCTGCCGAATTCAACGCCTATGCCGATCCGGAAGCGGTTGCGATCGTGCTTGCGCATCAGATCCCGCTCAGGATGGTCGATCTCGATATCTGCCGCAGGGTTTTGTGCTTTCCGGATGACGTGGCGCCGATCCGCGCTGCCGGCGGACGCAATGCGACGCTGGTGGCCGATCTTCTGGCCGGCTTCGTCGAGATCGCCACCAGCCGCGGCCGGCCGGCGATGGCGCTTTACGATGCGGTTGCCGCTTTCGCCTTCGCCTATCCGGATCACGTCACCTGGCGCGAGGCGCGCATCGACATGGAAACCGCCGGTACCGTGACGCGTGGGCGGACCGTGGTGGAGACCCGGGCGGCCAAGGTTAGCGGTTTCAACGGATCCTATGCGGCCGAGATAGACGTCGAAAAGGCGCGCGATACGATCCTTGAAACCCTCAAGGCGGAGGCAACGTGGTGATGAGCGGCGAGATGAAGACCATCGTGACTGACATCTACGGGTTTACCGATGCGGGCTTGCGCGACCGGGCAGTGATCGCTGCCCGCGGTGATGCGCCTTTCGACATCCTGATCACCGGCGGCACCCTGGTCGACATGGTGACGGGCGAACTCCGCGCAGCCGATATCGGCCTTGTCGGACCGCTGATTGCCAGCGTCCACGCGCCGGCAAGCCGCAGCGATGCGGACCGTGTGATCGATGCCGGCGGAGCCTTCGTGTCGCCGGGGCTGATCGATACGCATATGCATATCGAAAGCTCGATGGTAACGCCCGCCACCTACGCACAAACCGTGCTGCCGCGCGGGGTGACGACCGTCGTGTGGGATCCGCACGAATTCGGCAACGTCAACGGTATCGAGGGCGTGTGCTGGGCGGTCGAGGCGGTCAAATCGCTGCCGCTGCGGTGCCTGGTTCTTGCGCCGTCCTGCGTGCCATCGGCGCCGGGGCTCGAAATGGCGGGCGCCAGTTTCGACGCTGATGCGATCGAGGAAATGCTTTACTGGCCGAAGATCGCCGGTCTGGCCGAAGTGATGAACATGCGCGGCGTGATTGATCGCGACCCGCGCATGAGCGAGATCGTCCAAGTGGCGCTGGCTGCGGAAAAGCTGGTCTGCGGCCATGCCCGCGGGCTTGCCGATGCGGATCTCAATGCCTTCATGGCATCCGGCATCACCTCCGACCACGAGCTTGTTTCCGGCGCCGACCTGATCGCCAAGCTGCGCGCCGGACTGACGGTGGAGCTGCGCGGCAGCCATGACCATCTTCTGCCGGAGTTCGTCGCAGCGCTTGGCGAACTCGGCCGTCTGCCGCAGACGCTGACGCTTTGCACCGACGACGTGTTTCCCGACGATCTCGTCGATGGCGGCGGGCTGGACGATGTGGTGCGCAGGCTGGTGCGCTACGGCATGAAGCCGGAATGGGCGCTTCAGGCCGCAACGCTGAACGCGGCCCAGCGCATCGGACGCGCCGATCTCGGCCTGATTGCCGCCGGGCGTCGTGCCGATATCGCCATCTTCGAGGATCTCACGGAATTTCGCCCCCGGCATGTGCTGGCCAGCGGTACGGAAGTTGGCTGCCGCGGAGCGATTTCGGTCGAGATCAAACCGACCGATCCGGCCCCGCTGACGGCTTCGGTCAAGCTCAAGCCTTTGCAGGCAGACGATTTCCGGGTTCGGTCGGAGGGCACGAAGGTGCGCCTTGCCACGATCGACCGGCCACGGTTCACCCGCTGGGGGACAGCGGATGCCGATGTCGTCGATGGTTTCGTGGTGCCGCCTGAGGGTGCGACACTGATTGCCGTGACCCACCGCCACGGCCGGGCGGACTGCCGCACCCGGGTCGGTTTCCTCACCGGCTGGGGCACATGGCGCGGCGCTTTTGCCACCACGCTTGCGCATGACAGCCATAACCTGACCGTGTTCGGCGCCGATCCAGTCGATATGGCCGTTGCCGCCAATGCGGTGATTTCTGCCGGCGGCGGCATGGCGGTGGCGATCAACGGCAAGGTGGAAGTCCTGCTGCCGCTGCCGCTTTCCGGCCTGGTTTCGGAAGCGCCGATGGAAGAAGTGGCCGACGGCTTTCGGGCCATCCGCGCCGCGATGGACGGCATTGTCGACTGGACGCCGCCCTATCTCGTGTTCAAGGCCTGCTTCGGCGCAACGCTTGCCTGCAATCCCGGGCCGCACCAGACCGACAGGGGCATCGCCGATGTCGCAACAGGCAAGGTGCTGGAAAGCCCCGTTCTCGAAATTCTCGGATAAGGGGCGTTCATGCAGCCGCACGACTTCTGGCAGGAGATGCATCCGGCGGGCACGTTTTCATGCGAGGCGCCGTTTTCTGGGTTCTTTCCCGTCAGCCTCGATGACGGGCGGCAGCTGCGCCTGCCGATCCGCCCGCTTTCCGACGGCAAACACGCGCTCGCCTCGCTGATCATCAACCAGGCGAGTTTCGAGGTGCAGGATGCGCTGGCTGCGGACCTTGCAAAGAAGCTCGAACCCTACCGCCCCGACGTGATCGTCGGCCTGCCGACGCTCGGCCTCACTCTGGCGGCAGCCGTCGCCCGCGCGCTCGGCCTGCCACGCTACGTTCCCCTCGGGACCTCCCGCAAATTTTGGTACGACGAGGCGATGTCCGTGCCGCTATCATCGATCACCACGCCCGACCAGGTGAAGCGCCTCTATGTCGATCCGCGCATGCTGCCTCTCATCACGGGCAAGCGCGTGGTGCTGGTGGACGACGTCATTTCCTCCGGTACCTCGATCGTCGCCGGTCTGACGCTGCTGGCGTCGCAGGGCATCGAACCGGTCGCGATCGGGGCGGCAATGCTGCAATCGGTGCGCTGGCATGACAGGCTCGACGGGTATGGCGCCGAGTGGCGGGAGAAGGTCGTGGGAGTGTTCGGGACGCCGATGCTGGTGACGGCGGGTGAGGGGTTGTGGGGTTTGTGATGTCTGTCCAAAAAGTGTTCTCTCACGCGAAGGACTTCGCGCGGCTGGGTTCCTGTGACGAGCAAAGTGATGAGGGAGCTTGTCACAGGAATCCAGTGCCATCGCGTCCGCAATGCGGGGAGCTCTTGATTGGCTATGATTTCGACAGGTGCATCAGAGCGCATTTCCACCTTGCGAAACACGGCCGGCGGGATAGGATCGCGATCACCCACCGCTTCTGACAATCACGATATCGGGAATGAAATCATGCAATTGGTGTTCGACGGCCATAACGATGTGCTTTTGCGGCTTTGGCGGAACATGAAGGCTGGTGGGGATCCGGTGGCGGAGTTTGCCGGGGGGACGGCGGGGGGGCATATTGATGCGCCGCGCGCGAAAAAGGGCGGTCTTGGTGGGGGGCTTTGTGCCATCTACATTCCCTCGGGCGATCTGGTTCTGTCGGATCCGGATGCGGATGGATATTATGCGACGCCGCTGGCGGCGCCGCTCGATTATGCGCCGTCGCTGGATATAGCGCTGGAAATGGCCTCCATCGCGCTGCGGCTAGACCGGGCAGGGGCTTGGCGGTTGTGCCGGTCGGTGGCGGAGATCCGCAAGGCGATGGCGGATGGTGTGTTTGCGGCGGTGATGCATATGGAGGGCTGCGAGGCGATCGATGTGGATCTTGTCAATCTCGACGTGTTCCATGCGGCGGGCTTGCGGTCGCTCGGGCCGGTATGGAGCCGCCACAACATTTTTGGCCATGGCGTGCCGTTTGCCTTTCCGATGACGACCGATACGGGGCCGGGGCTGACCGATGCCGGCTTCCGGCTGGTGACGGAATGCAATCGTCTCGGGATCGCGATCGATCTTTCGCATATCACCGAAAAGGGGTTCTGGGATGTGGCGAAGACCAGCGACCAGCCGCTGATCGCCAGCCATTCCAACGCGCATGCGCTGACGCCGGTTGCCCGCAACCTGACGGACAGGCAGATGGACGCGATCAAGGAAAGTGGCGGTCTGGCCGGGCTGAACTATGCGGTGACCATGCTGCGGCCCGACGGGCGCGACGATGCGGCGACCCCGCTTTCCGACATGGTGCGCCACATCAACTACATGGTCGAGCGGATGGGGATCGACTGCGTGGCGCTTGGATCGGACTTCGACGGCGCCACGATACCGCAGCAGATCAGCGATGCTGCAGGCAATCAAAATCTGGTTGCGGCCCTCAAAACTGAGGGATACGCTGACGAGGATCTCGCAAAGCTTTGCCGTGAAAACTGGTTGAGGGTTCTGGGCAAGGCTTGGCAGGAATAGGCTCGGAAGACGGGCTTCGAACGGGTTAGAAACAGGCTTCCGCAACGTACGGAACAGGGGAAATCATATGCTTCATCTTCGCTCCCACACTCTTCGAATGCTGTCGGCGACCGCCGCGCTGTCGCTGCTTTCGTTTGCCGCACCCTATGGTCTTTCCGGAGAGGCGATGGCCGCAACGCCGGCCGATACGCTGGTCGAAGGCTTTGCGATCGACGACATTATCAGCATCGATCCGGGCGAAGCCTTCGAGCTTTCGGCGGCCGAGGTGACCGCCAACAGCTATAGCAAGCTCGTGACGCTCGATCCGTCCGACACGTCGAAGGTGATCGGCGATCTCGCCGACAGCTGGACGGTGTCCGACGATGGCATGACCTATACGTTCAAGCTGAAGCCCAACCTGAAATTTGCGTCCGGCAACCCGATCACCGCAGAAGACGTCGCCTTCTCGTTCGAGCGCGCCGTCAAGCTCGACAAGTCGCCGGCGTTCCTTCTGACCCAGTTCGGCCTGAAGGCTGACAACGTCACCGAAAAGGCGAAGGCATCCGGCGCCGATACGTTTACCTTCATCGTCGACAAGGCCTATGCGCCGAGCTTCGTGCTCAACGTGCTGACCGCAACCGTCGCCGCCGTGGTCGACAAGAAGGTGGTGATGGAACATGCGAAGTCCGTCACCCCGACTGCCGAATACAAGTTCGACACCGATTTCGGCAACGAATGGATGAAGACCGGCTATGCCGGCTCCGGCCCGTTCAAGGTTCTCGCCTGGCGCGCCAACGAGGCCGTCGTGATGGAAGCCAACCCCAATTATTACGGCGAAAAGCCGAAGCTGAAGCGGGTCATCTACCGCCACATGAAGGAAAGCTCGGGCCAGCGCCTGGCGCTGGAGAACGGCGATATCGATGTTGCCCGCAATCTCGAGCCGAACGACATGGATGCCGTGTCGAAGAAGGAGGGCATCGCTCTCACGTCCGCGCCGAAGGGTACCGTCTACTATTTCAGCCTCAACCAGAAGAACAAGAACCTCGCCAAGCCGGAAGTGGTCGAGGCGATGAAGTATCTGGTCGACTACGATGCGATCGGCGCGACCCTGATCAAGGGTATCGGCGAAATCCACCAGACCTTCCTGCCGAAGGGCCAGCTCGGCGCTCTCTCCGACAACCCGTACAAGCTGGACGTGGCCAAGGCGAAGGAACTGCTGGCCAAGGCGGGTCTGGCTGACGGCTTTACCGTGACCATGGACGTGCGCAACACGCAGCCGGTGACCGGCATTGCTGAAAGCGTGCAGCAGACGCTGGCGCAGGCCAATATCAAGCTGGAAATCATTCCGGGCGATGGCAAGCAGACCCTGACCAAGTTCCGCGCCCGTACCCACGACATCTATATCGGCCAGTGGGGTTCGGACTATTTCGATCCGAACTCGAATGCCGAGACGTTTACAGTCAATCCTGACAATGCCGATACCGGCACGACGAAGACGCTCGCCTGGCGCAATGCCTGGGACGTGCCGAAGGAACTGTCTGACGCCAGCAAGGGTGCGCTTCTCGAAAAGGATGCCGCCAAGCGCGCGGCCACCTACGAGGACCTGCAGAGAAAGGTTCTCGCCACCAGCCCGTTCGTGATCGTCTTCCAGCAGACCGAAGTGGCCGGCTATTCATCCAAGGTGAAGAATTACAAGCTCGGCCCGAGCTTCGACACCAACTTCGTTGCTCCGGTCTCGAAGGAATAGCCGATAGGGGACGATTTCCTTGACGCTTCCTGATGTAACGACTGTGACACGGCGCAACAGGCGCCGTGCTCCCTCCATTGTCAAAGGTACGCTGCGGTTTCTGATCACCGCGGCGACCACTTTTCTCGGCCTGTTGGCCGTTACCTTCTTCATCGGCCGCGTGGTGCCGATCGATCCGGCGCTGGCGATCGTCGGTGACCGGGCGCCAGCCCATGTGGTGGAGCGGGTGCGCGAGCAACTGGGCCTCAACCTGCCGCTCTATCATCAGTTCTGGATCTACATAAAACAGGCGCTGACCGGCGATTTTGGCACCTCGGTGCTGACGACGAACCCTGTGATGACCGATATCGCGCGGGTGTTTCCGGCAACGATCGAGCTTGCCACGATCGGCACGCTGATCGGTGCCGTCATCGGCGTGCCGCTCGGCGTGCTGGCGGCCGTCAAGCGCGGCTCGATCGCCGACCAGATCGTGCGCATCATTGGCCTGATCGGCTATTCGGTGCCGATCTTCTGGCTGGGACTGCTGTCGCTTGTCGTGTTCTATGCCAAGCTGCGCTGGGTCGCCTATCCCGGCCGGATCGATATCGCCTACGAATACACGTTCACGTCCGCGACCGGCTTCTTTCTGGTCGATGCCATCTGGCAGGGGGAGTGGGAGGTGGTGTGGGACCTGTTCCGTCACATCATCCTGCCCGGATGTCTGCTCGGCTATTTCTCGCTCGCCTATATCAGCCGCATGACGCGCTCGTTCATGCTGACCGAGCTTTCGCAGGAGTATGTGGTCGCGGCGCGGGCCAAAGGCCTGTCGGAAACGCGGATCATCTGGTTCCACGCGCTGCGCAACGCGGCCGTGCCCCTGATCACGGTCATCGCATTGTCCTATGCGGGCCTGCTGGAAGGCTCGGTTCTGACCGAGACCATCTTCTCCTGGCCGGGGCTTGGCCTCTACATCACCAACTCGCTGCAAAATGCCGATATGAATGCGGTGCTCGGCGGCACGCTTGTGATCGGCATGGTGTTCGTCGCCATCAACCTGTTTTCCGATCTTCTCTATCGGACGCTCGACCCGAGGACGCGCCGATGAGTGTCGTTGAACCGTTGAAACCCTATAGCCGGGCGTGGCTTTTGTCCGACCGGCCGGCCTCGCGTCATCAGGCGCGTATCGGCCGTGCCTATGTGGTCTGGCGGCAGTTTTCCGAAAACCGGCTGGCGCTGCTCGGCCTGTTCATCATTCTGGGCCTGATCTTCATCGCCATCTTCGCCAATGTTCTTGCGCCGCATAACCCGGTGCAGGGCGACCTGCGCAATTCCCGGCTGCTGCCGCCGGGTTCGGCCGGCTTCCTGCTCGGCACCGACGACCAGGGCCGCGACATTCTCTCGCGGCTGCTTTACGGCTCAAGACTGACGCTGTTCGTCGTGGTGCTGGTGGCTGTCATCGCCGCGCCAGTCGGGCTGATCGTCGGCACGGTCTCCGGTTATGCCGGCGGCTGGGTGGATGCGGTCCTGATGCGGATCACCGACATCTTTCTCGCCTTTCCGAAGCTCGTGCTGGCGCTTGCTCTGGTGGCGGCATTGGGACCCGGCATCGAGAACGCGGTGCTTGCCATCGCGGTCACGTCCTGGCCGCCCTATGCGCGTATTGCCCGCGCCGAAACGATGACGTTCCGCAACTCGGAATTCATTTCGGCCGTGAAGCTGATGGGTGCTTCGCCATTCCGCATTGTGCTGCGCCATGTCATGCCGCTCTGCATGTCGTCGCTGATCGTGCGCGTCACGCTCGATATGGCGGGCATCATCCTGACCGCCGCCGGCCTCGGCTTTCTGGGTCTCGGTGCACAGCCGCCGCTGCCGGAATGGGGCGCGATGATCGCATCCGGTCGCCGTTTCATTCTCGACCAGTGGTGGGTAGCCGCCATGCCCGGTATCGCCATCCTGATCGTCAGCCTCGGCTTCAACCTTCTCGGCGACGGATTGCGCGATGCGCTGGATCCGAAGGAGGCCGGACAATGACGGAGAAAGGCCAATGATGATGGGCAATCCTTCCGTCAACATGACTGCTACCACCGAAGCGCCGCTGCTTGCGGTCGACGACCTGCGCGTGACGTTTCCGACCCGCACCGGCGAGGTAACCGCTGTGCGAGGCGTTTCGTTCACGCTCGGCAAGGAACGTCTCGGCATCGTCGGCGAATCCGGTTCCGGCAAGTCGCAGACCGGTCGCGCCATCATGGGGCTGACGGCGGGGCATGCGAAGATCACCGCGAACAAGCTGGAATTTCGAGGTCGCGATCTTCTGTCGATGCCGAAGTCCGAGCGGCGGCATATTCGCGGCAAGCAGATCGCGATGATTCTGCAGGACCCGAAATATTCGCTCAATCCGGTCATGACCATCGGCCGGCAGATCGTCGAAACGCTGAAGACCCATGAGAAAGTCTCGGGAGCGCAGGCGAAGGAGCGGGTGATTGCGATGCTGGAAGCGGTGCAGATCCGCGATCCGGGCCGCGTCTACGATCTCTATCCGCACGAGGTTTCCGGCGGCATGGGGCAGCGGGTGATGATCGCGATGATGCTGATCTGCGGGCCGGAGCTTCTGATCGCCGACGAACCGACCTCGGCGCTCGACGTGACCGTGCAGCTCGATGTTCTCGACATTCTCGACAAGCTGGTGTCCGAGCGCGGCATGGGGCTGATCTTCGTGTCTCACGATCTGCGTCTGGTCTCCTCCTTCTGCGACCGGGTGCTGGTGATGTATGCCGGACGGGTGGTGGAGGAACTGGCGTCTGCCGATCTTTCCAAGGCGAGCCATCCCTATACGCTCGGGCTTCTCAATTGCCTGCCGACGATAGGCTCGAACCGGCATCCGCTGCCGGTGCTCGACCGCAAGCCGGAGTGGTCGCTATGAGTGCCATCATCTCCATCAGGGACATGCTCGTCACCTATGACGATTTTGCAGCACTCGATCATGTCAGCATGGATGTGGAAGAGGGCGAAAGTTTCGGGATCGTCGGTGAATCGGGCTCGGGGAAATCGACGCTGTTGCGCGCCGTTTCCGGGCTGGCAGGGTTCGACAGCGGCACGCTGACGGTCGCGGGAAAGACCTATTCGGGGCAGGCGAGGACCAAGGAATTCTACCGCACCGTCCAGATGGTGTTCCAGGATCCCTACGGATCGCTGCATCCGCGCCAGACGGTGGACCGGCTGCTGCTGGAGCCGCTGGCGATTCATGGCTTTACCGATGTCGATGTGCGGATTGCCCGCGCGCTGGATGAGGTCGGGCTGGGAGCGGGTTTCCGGTTCCGCTATTCGCACCAGCTTTCCGGCGGCCAGCGGCAGCGGATTGCGATTGCCCGGGCACTCATCCTCGAACCGAAGATCCTGCTGCTGGATGAGCCGACCTCGGCGCTCGATGCGTCGATCCAGGCGGAAATCCTCAATTTGCTGGAGCAGGCAAAGCGCGACCGCGGATTGACCTTTGTGATGGTCAGCCATGATCTCGGTGTGATCAGCCATATGTGCGGCCGTCTTGCGGTGATGAAGAGCGGCAAGGTGGTGGAAACCGTGCCGGCGCAGGCGCTGGAAAACCGCGAGTTCTCGGCGGATTACACCCGACAGCTGCTGGTGGCGAGCGAAGGCTTCAGCCGCGGCTAATCCTTGTGGCGGGCGGCAGAATGCTATTGTGCACCTGCGAAATGCCCGTAAGATCGCGGTCAAGAGATCAATAAGCAGGGGAACAATGCCATGAAGACGGTTGCTGGTTGGGGTGTGTTTTCGCGCCGGAGCGTGATTGCGGCGTCTGTTGCGCTTGGCCTTGCCGCCTCGATGGGAAGCGGGGCGTTTGCCGCGGCAAAGACGTCGGTCACGATCGGCATGACGATCGAACCCATCGGTCTCGATCCGACGATTGCCGCCCCTGTCGCGATCGGGCAGGTGAGCTGGCAGAATATCTTTGAGGGCCTGACGACGGTCGACAGCGCCGGCAAGGTGCAGCCGCAGCTTGCGGAAAGCTGGGAGATTTCCTCGGATGGGAAGACCTATACGTTCAAGCTGCGCCAGGGCGTGACCTTCCACAACGGCGTCGCCTTCGACTCGTCCGTTGCGAAATTTGCGATCGACCGGGCTCGCGGCGCCGACAGCGTCAATCCGCAGAAGCGCTATTTCGCCTCGATCGAGACAGTGGAGACGCCCGATGCCGCAACGCTGGTGCTGAAGCTGAAGCAGCCGGCGGGCAGCCTGCTCTACTGGCTCGGCTGGCCGGCCTCGGTGATGGTGGAGCCGAAATCCGCTGCCGACAACAAGACCACGCCGGTCGGCACCGGTCCGTTCAAGTTCGTGTCCTGGCAGAAGGGCTCGAAGGTCGATCTGGCGAAGAACACTGACTACTGGAACAAGTCCGTTTCGGTGAAGCTCGAGACAGCGGTTTTCCGGTTCATCGCCGATCCGCAGGCGCAGGCAGCGGCCCTGAAGGCCGGCGATGTCGACGCGTTTCCGGAGTTCGGCGCGCCGGAACTGGTCTCCTCCTTCGAGGGCGACACGAAGCTCACGACCGTGATCGGCAATACCGAGCTCAAGGTCGTGGCTGGCATGAACAATTCGCGCAAGCCATTCGACGACAAGAAGGTTCGCCAGGCGCTGATGATGGCGGTGGATCGTGCGACCGTTGTCGAAGGTGCATGGTCGGGTTACGGCACGCCGATCGGCAGCCACTACACGCCGAACGACCGCGGCTTCAAGGACCTCACCGGCGTCTACCCCTACGACGCCGAAAAGGCGAAGGCGCTTTTGAGCGAGGCCGGATATCCGAACGGCTTCTCCTTCACCATGAAGGCGCCGCAGATGGCCTATGCGCAGCGCTCGTCGCAGATCCTGCAGGCGATGTTTGCCGAAATCGGCGTGACGATGAATATCGAAACGACCGAGTTTCCCGCAAAATGGGTATCGGACGTGCTGAAAGCCGGCGACTACGACATGACCATCGTTGCCCATGCGGAGCCGATGGACATCGATATCTACGCCCGCGACCCCTATTACTTCCACTACAAGAACCCCGCCTTCAACGAGATCCTCGCCAAGGTCGAGGCGACCGCCGATCCTGCGGAACAGGACAAGCTCTACGGCGAGGCGCAGACGATCCTCGCAGAGGACGTGCCGGCACTGTTCCTGTTCGTAATGCCGAAGCTCGGCATATGGGACGCGAAGCTGAAGGGGCTGTGGGAGAACGAGCCGATCCCATCGAACGTGCTGACCGAGGTGTTCTGGGAAGAATGACGATGCGTCTCGCCGTGATCTGCGCCGGTGACGTTTCCGACAACGCGAGAGGCGTTAAGCTTTGCGATGAGGTGGCCTTGGGAAAGATGGGGCTTAATCGCGGATGACTGAAATCCCCCTCTGGCCTGCCGGCCATCTCCCCCACAAGGGGGGAGAAGGTATGCGGCACCCGATTGCCTCGATCGTGGCCCGGCGGTTCGGCTGGGTTAAGCCCTCCCCCTTGTTGGGAGGGTGGGGAGGGGCGACTGGCGTAGGCATGGTGGATGTTGGAGGGTGCGGCCCATGATCTCCATCCTTATCCGCCGCATCCTGTCGCTCATCGTCACGCTTCTCGTCGTGTCGCTGCTGATCTTCGTCGTCATGGATCTCTTGCCGGGTGATCCCGCGGCGATTGTGCTGGGGACGTCAGCAAGCCCGGAAACGCTGGCGGCGCTCAGAACCCAGATGGGGCTCGATCAGCCCCTGCCGATGCGTTATCTCGCCTGGTTATGGGGTGTTTTTCAGGGCGATTTCGGGCAGTCCTATACCTATGGCGTACCGGTCGCGGGGCTGATTGCGGAGCGGTTGACGGTGACGCTGCCGTTGGCGTTGATGGCGGTTCTACTCTCGGTCGGAATTGCCGTTCCTCTCGGCGTGCAGGCGGCGAAAAAGCATAACGGCATGTTCGATGCCATTGTCGGCGCGGTGTCCTATGTCAGTATCGCGGTGCCGGCCTTCTGGGTGGGGTTGCTGTCGATCATCCTGTTTTCGACGCTGCTCGGCTGGATGCCGGCGGGTGGATTTCCGGGCTGGGACGCGGGGCTGCTGGCCGGGTTGCAGGCGTTGCTGCTGCCAGCGATCGCGCTGGCGCTGCCGCAGGCGGGCGTGTTGACACGCGTTGCGCGGGCCGCGGTGCTGGACGTGATGAACGAGGATTATGTGCGCACCGCCCGCGCCAAGGGGCTGGGCGAGGGGGCGGCACTCTGGCGCCATGCGGTGCCGAATGCGCTTGTGCCTGTGGTGACGATGATCGGCATGCAGTTCACCTTTCTGATCGCCGGTGCAGTGCTGGTCGAAAACGTCTTCAACCTGCCGGGTCTCGGACGGCTTGCCTACCAGTCGCTGGCGCAGCGTGACATCGTTGTCATGCAGGACGTCGTCCTGTTTTTCTCAGCCCTTGTCATCGTCGTCAATTTCCTCGTCGACCTTCTTTACCTGGTGATCGATCCGCGGCTGAGGGTGGGGGTGAGATGAGGCAACTTCTGCGCCGTCCCGTTCTTCTTGCCGGGCTTGTCGTGACGCTGTTCCTGTTTCTAGTGGCGTTGCTTTCGCTGGTCTGGACGCCTTATCCGCCGTCGAAGATGAACATCGTCCACAAGCTGAAGCCGCCATTCGAATTCGGCCTGCTCGGGACCGACCAGTTCGGACGCGATGTGGCTTCCGCGCTGATGGTCGGCGCCTGGAATTCGCTGTCGACGGCGCTGCTTGCGGTGGCGATCGGTGCCACGATCGGCACGGCGGTCGGCACCGTGGTGGCAATGCGGCGCGGTTGGGTCGAACAGATCGTGATGCGCGGCTGCGACATCATCTTCGCGGTTCCGCCGATCCTGTCGGCGATGATGCTCGGCGCCTTTATTGGATCCGGCCGGTTCACGGCGGTCATTGCCATCGCCACGTTCATGGTGCCGGTGTTTGCACGGCTGACGCTTGCCGCGGCACGGCAGATCTGGACGCGCGACTATGTGGCGGCGGCTATCGGCATGGGGCGTTCGAAACTGAAGATCACGTTCGTTCACATTCTTCCCAATATTTCGAACCAGATCATCGTGCAGGTGACGATCCAGCTCGGTCTCGCGATCCTGACCGAGGCGGGGCTTTCCTATCTCGGGCTCGGCATGCCGCCGCCGAACCCGACCTGGGGGCGGATGCTTGCGGATTCGCAGACGTTCCTTGGGCAGGCGCCTTGGCTCGCCTTGATGCCGGGGCTGGCGATCGCGATCGCGGTGCTGGGCCTCAACATGCTCGGCGATGGTCTGCGCGACCTTCTCGATCCGCGCTCGACACCATGATTTTCAAACGACGACCTGAGTGAAAGACTTTTCATGAACGCCCTTTTGAAACTGACGATCCGGGACATACTTTCTCTTTATGCGCAGAAGAAGCTTTCGCCGCTCGAATACTGGGAGGTGGTCGAGGCACGGGTTGCGGCGTTCGAACACCAAGTTCAGGCGCTCTACCTCTACGATCCGGACAGCGCACGGCAACAGGCGAAAGCCTCCACCGAGCGCTGGGCGAAGGGCGAGACGCTGGGGATGCTCGACGGCATTCCGGTGACGATCAAGGAACTGATCGCCACGAAAGGGCATCCGGTGCCGCTCGGAACCGCCGCGACGGAGCTGACGGCAGCGGCCAGCGATGCGCCGGCCGCTGCACGGCTGCGCGAGGACGGCGCGGTGATCTTCGCAAAGACCACATGTCCCGATTACGGCATGCTGTCGTCAGGGCTTTCCAGCTTTCACCCCTTAAGCCGCAATCCCTGGGACCTGACGCAGAACCCGGGCGGATCCAGTGCCGGCGCGGCGTCGGCTGCGGCTTCGAGCTTCGGACCCCTGCATATCGGCACCGATATCGGCGGTTCGATCCGGCTGCCGGCCGGCTGGACGGGGCTTTTCGGCTTCAAGCCCAGCCAGGGCCGCATTCCGGTCGATCCGTTCTTTGTCGGGCGCTGTGCCGGCCCGATGACGCGGACGGTGGAAGACAGTGCGATCGCCATGGCGACCCTGTCGCGCCCCGACTGGCGCGACGCGACATCGCTGCCGCCCAACGCCTTCGACTGGGTGGATCTCGACATCGACGTCAGGGGGATGAAGATCGGGCTTATGCTGGATGCGGGCATCGGGATCTCTCTCGACGACGAGGTCCGCGCGGCGGTGACGGCTGCGGCAAAGCGGTTCGAGGCGGCGGGGGCCGAGATCGTGGAGGTTGCGCCCGTCATGACGCGGACGATGCTGGACGGGCTCGACAGTTTCTGGCGGGCGCGGTTCTGGGGCGATATCGAGGCGATGCCGGACGAGCGCAAGGCGCAGATCCTGCCCTACATCTTCGAATGGGCAAAGGGTGGCGCTTCGGTTTCCGGCGTGGAGGCGGTGCGCGGTTTCAACCAGACGATCGAGATGCGCAAGGCCTGTGCGAAACTCTTCTCCGGCGTCGATGCGGTTTTGTCGCCGACCAACCCGATCGTCTCCTATCCGGCCGACTGGGCATCGCCGACCAACGATCCTCTGAAACCGTTCGAGCATATCGGCTACACGGTGCCGTGGAACATGTCGGAGCAGCCGGCCGCCTCGATCAACTGCGGTTTCTCCCGCAGCGGAATGCCAATCGGGATGCAGATCGTCGGGCCCCGGTTCGCAGACGTGCTCGTTCTGAAGCTGTCGCATGCGTTTGAGCAGTGGACCGGCGGCGTGACCAACTGGCCAGAGCCGAGACTTACGCCCTGATCTGCGCATCGAGTGACGGTCCGAGCGCAAAAATCGGCGATGGAACCTTCACGGTTTCGCCGCGTTTCATTTTGGCAGACGAATGCGTGCACTTTGCGTCTGGTGGAGTATGATGTGCGAGAGGCATCCTTTCGAACATGACTGGGCCTGATATCCCGATCTTCGCCTAGCCTCACAGTTTGCATGTCGTTTGAACCTTTCCGCAAAGCCCGCGCCTTCCGCGCGGCGCCAAGATCCGTAGAAACAGGAGATCTCCATGGCCGCAGCTACTTCCACGAATGCCGAAATTGCCCGCGCTCGCACCGCCGCCGGTGCTGCTACGACGTCTGACATCGAAGCGCAGCTGCAGCAGCTCCGCGAAGATATCTCGTCGCTTGCCAAGACCGTCGGCGCCGTCGGCAGCAGCACGGCGAGTGAAGTGAAGGGCAAGGCCCGTCGCGCCGCATCCGATGCGACCGATGCGTCCATGCAGATGGTTGAAGCTGCCCGCGAGCAGGCGATCTCGTTCGAGCGCGACCTGGAAGCGAAGATCCGCAAGGCACCGATCCAGTCGATCGCGATCGCAGCCGGCGTTGGCTTCGTCTTCGCTCTCCTGTCGCGTCGCTAAAGATGATGGGCCTTGGTCCCCTTATCGCTTCGTTTGCCGCGATGGATATTGCGGCATTTACGGAGCGGCTGAAGCGCAACATCATGCTGTATGGGCTCGCTGCACTTTTCGTGCTGACGGCCTATGTGCTGGGCGTTGCGGCACTTGCCGTTCATCTGTCGCAGTTCTGGGGCCTTCCCATAGCGCTTCTGGTGGTTGCAGGCGGCGCATTGCTGCTGGCCGTGATTTTCTACCTTTCGGTGACGCTCACCGCGAGAGCGGAAGTCAAGCGCAAGAAGCAGGCAGTGGCCGCCAATAGCGGCAAGACGCTGGCTTTGACGGCAGCACTCACAGCGGTTCCGCTTCTTCTGAAGTCGAAGCCCCTGATGTTTGCATCGATCGCGGGGGGCCTCGGCTTCCTCGCCCTGAGCGGTGGCAGGACGCGTCGTCGCTTTACAAATCCTGGAGAGTAACACCAGCCGTTACTCGTCTTTCGATCATCGAGCTGCCGGACAAATTCCGGCAGCTTTTTTTGTGTCTTGTCGGATTGTCATGAGGCTCTGGTCGACGCTCGCGCGGAGCGAAGGGATGCGTGCTATTCAGAATTCTGCAAACACGGGGGAGGGCAGTTGTCTGGCGCTACGCGAAACACACAAAAACGCCGCCCGTGAAGGCGGCGTCTATGAGTTTACATGTACTTCGCTGAACGTTCAGCCGCCGAAGGCGCGGGACGTGATGGCTGCGTCACCGGCATCCGGGCCGTAATCGACCTCGCCGGATACGCCAAGCAGCTCCTGCAAGCGGGTACGAGCGCGCGAGACACGGCTCTTGATCGTGCCGACAGCGCAACCGCAGATCTCCGCCGCTTCCTCATAGGCAAAGCCTGCTGCGCCGACGAGAACAATCGCTTCGCGCTGATCGTCCGGAAGCTTGTCGAGCGCTGCACGAAAGTCCTGCAGGTCGAGGCGACCATACTGTTCGGGGTGCACGGAAAATCGTTCGGAGAACAGGCCGTCGCTGTCTTGCACTTCGCGGCCACGCTTGCGCATCTGGCTGTAGAATTCGTTGCGCAGGATCGTGAACAGCCAGGCCCGCATGTTGGTGCCGGCCGTAAAGCTCTTCTGGTTCGCCCACGCCTTCATGATCGTGTCCTGGACAAGGTCATCGGCCTTGTCGTGACGACCGGTCAGCGAGACGGCAAAAGCGCGCAGGTTCGGCAGCGATGCCAAAAGGTCGCGCTTAAAAATGCGATCGTCGTTGTCTTCTTCCTTGCTCATTTCGCATCCACCGACTTGGCGTTGCGCTCGGCATGGTCGAGCCGTTCGAGCAGATCGAGGAAGCGATCGGGGATACCCTCCTCCTGGACTGCGTCATAAAATTCACGCAGTTTGCGAGAGATCGAGGCGTTGGGAGACACTGACCCAGGCCTTGCTTCTTGAGATTGGCTTGTTGTCATGTCATCTTTTTTTGTGTTGTCGTCACTCATCACTCAAATGGCCTGTTCGATATCGTCACCTCACAATTCGCGGATCGAAAAAAAGTTCCACCCTTGCGGAACTTTTTTTAAGTACCCACGTTATTAGTCCGTCAATTGCCCTCATTGGGTCCCGGGGAGTATTTTTTTATGTCACTGACCTCACGCGTTGCGTCTCATCTTCCATATCTGCGCCGCTATGCGCGGGCCGTTACCGGATCGCAGACATCGGGAGACGCCTATGTCGCGGCGGTCCTCGAGGCCCTGATCGCGGACGTCTCCATCTTTCCGGAGTCGTCTAAGGATCGTGTATCGCTTTACAAACTGTTTGTCGCAATTTTTGGTTCCACTTCAATCGAGATCCGGCCGATCGACTCGCCGTTTGCTTGGGAACAGCGCGCAGCGGCTAACCTTTCGAACCTTCCGTCGCAGTCCCGTCATGCCTTCCTTCTGATTTCGGTCGAAGGCTTCACGATCGAGGAAGCGGCTGAAGTTCTCGATATCAGCGTTGGTGAAGTGAACAAGCTTCTCGACGAAGCCTCGCGCGAAATCTCCCGCCAGGTCGCGACCGATATCATGATCATCGAAGACGAGCCGCTGATCGCGCTCGACATCGAGCAGATGGTACAGGACCTTGGTCACCGCGTCACGGGTATCGCCCGTACCCACAAGGAAGCGGTATCGCTGTTCCAGACATCGCAGCCGAAGATGGTTCTCGCCGATATCCAGCTGGCGGACGGAAGCTCCGGCATCGACGCGGTCAACGAGATCCTGAAGTCCTCCAATGTCCCTGTGATCTTCATCACGGCATTCCCGGAGCGTCTGCTGACCGGCGAGCGGCCTGAGCCTGCTTTCCTCGTCACCAAGCCTTTCAATCCGGATATGGTGAAGGCTCTGATCAGCCAGGCCTTGTTCTTCAATGACGCGGTTAAGGCTGCTGCCTGATCTATCTGCCATCGATCGATTTTAGGCAGGAACAAACCCCAAAGAGAGGCGTTCTGGGATATCGGAACGCCCCGCTTGCTTTCCCGTTATGATGCCGAGCGATGTCTCCCCTTGATTTAAAGCGTCCGTGGGATACTTACCGGCGGATATTGAAAAAGAGATTTGGCCTGGTTGGTACGTCTCGTTAGAGCTAAGGATTACCAAAGGGTTGGGTTGTTTCGACAAGACCGACACTTTATAAGATTTTGAACTTGAATGAGTTGCGGAAGTCTATATTCAGACTTCCGTTCGCCTGGAAGTCGCAACGGAGTTTACCAAGTGACGCATCCGCTGACATGGCAGCAAGCTGGTCAGAGTGATGACAAGTTGCGTGAGTTTTTCATGCCAGCGCTGATTGATCTCGGCGCATGCATCATTATCCAGGACACCCAGCAGAATTACCTCCTCGTTGCCAACCTGCCTCAGGTCTGGTCGCTTCAAGGCGTGGATGCGCCAAGCGATGCAAGCCTGTTCGGCGACGACGTGGCCGCGAAACTCCACACGCTGAAATCGGAAATGACCGAGCTTGGCCGCAAAGGCCATATCGAGGTCACGGCGGGTTCGGACCAGGTCTTCGAATTCCGCGTCCAGGCCGTCGGCGTCGAAGGCGGGAACCTGCATCTGGTCACCACGATCAATGACCGGTCGGAAGAGCGGCATCGTGAGCGGTTGCTCCGGGCCCTGCTGCGCGAAGTCAGTCACCGCTCCAAGAACCTGCTTGCGATCATCCAGAGCATCGCGCTGCAGACGGCGCGCTACTCGGGGTCGCTCGATCTTTTCCTGCACAAGTTCCGTGGGCGGCTCTATTCGCTGTCGCAGAGTCAGGACCTTATCACCGATTCGAGTTGGCGCGGCGCCTATCTTTTCGATCTGGTTCAGCAACAGACCGAAAAGTATCTTCCTGATAACAAGCATCTCGTCCGCATGGGCGGTGACAACGTGCTGCTGACGCCCAATGCATCGCTGCATGTGGGGCTGGCACTGCACGAGCTGGTGGTCAACGCCGTCAGTCACGGCTCCGTCATGCGCAGCCGCCTGCCGATCGAAGTGGCGGCCAACCGGGTGCACGTGGATGGGCATGACGTTCTTGAGATCGTCTGGGACGAGGCGTTGATAGAAAACGACAGCGTCGACGTCAGCGAGGATGGGATGCGATCGCATTTCGGCAGCACCGTTCTCGAACGGGTGGTACCTGCGTCCGTCAACGGCAAGGCACGATATGTGATCTCCAACGATCGCATTCAGTACCGCCTGAGCTTTCCGCTCGAAGGCGCCAGCGACTGAAGGTCGGGCCTACCAATTCCCCTCATGACGCGGAGGCCCGATGATCGAAGCATCGGGCTGTTCGCGAATGTCGAGCCACAGGGATAGCCCCATGTGGGGCTCGTTGCTCGGCGCCATGTTTTCACGTCACAAGGAAATAAGTCGTGCCGGCGATAGCGGCTGCCCAAAACGGAGCTGGCTCGGTTCCACTAGGGAGCCGAGCCAGTTCTTCTCTTCGAGGGGGATTGAAGAGTATGTCCGAAGGCTCTTTGTAGGGCGGGGGACGGGGGGTCGCCTTCAGACATCAGTAGAACGGGCGTCCGGGAATAAGGTTCCGGCAGATTTTCAAAAAATCGAAGAAAAAATGAGAGCGGACGACGCAACGGAAAACGGCGGCTTTTGCCGCCGTTCCGGGTCGTATCTGAAGCGCTGAAATCAGCGCTTCAGGGTTCTCGGATCGAGCGCATCGCGGATTGCATCGCCCATGTAGTTGACGCTCAGAACCGTTGCAGAAATCGCAAGGCCTGGCCACAGCACGCGTGATGGCGTCAGCTGCAGGAAGTTGGCGCCGTCAAACAGCAATCGTCCCCAGGTCGGGAAATCCGACGGGAAGCCGAGGCCGAGGAAGGACAGCGACGATTCCGTGATGATGGCCGAGGCAATGCCGAGCGTCGCAGACACCATGATCGAGGACAGGACGTTGGGCAGGATATGCCTCAGCACGATCCGGTATTCCCGCATGCCGCTCGATTTCGCGGCCAGGATGAATTCCTGGCTTTTGACCGCAAGCACATCGCCACGCACGATACGTGCCGTGTGCATCCAGCTCGTGACGCCGATGACGACCACGATCAGGATGAAGATGCCGGTTTCCGGTCCGAAGGCTGCGCGCAGCGTATCGCGGAACAGAAGCAGGATCACGAGCAGGAGCGGCAGAAGCGGCAGGGCCAGGAACAGGTCCGTCAACCGCATCAACGGCCCATCGAGCCTGCGGAAGTAGCCCGAGAGGACCCCCACCAGCGTGCCGAGGAAGAGCGCGAGAAGCATGGCGGTGATGCCGACCGCAAGCGAGATGCGGCCGCCGGCCAGAACCTGGGCAAGCATGTCCTTGCCGAGGTTATCGGTGCCGAACGGATGCGCCAGCGATGGCCACTGGTTCTTCTCGCGGATGTTCAGCTGGTTGGGCGCGACCCTGTGGATATAGGGACCGACATAGACGGCGAGCACGATGAAGGTGAAGACGATGAGGCCGGCGACGCCGCCCTTGTGCGCCCGGAACTGCCGCCACATGTCGGCGAACGCGGAGCGGGTCGGCGATGACGCCTTGGCGGGTGCGGGGGTTGCGATTGTCGCGTCAGTCATACCGGATCCTCGGGTCAAGAATGCCGTAGAGAACGTCGGCGATCAGGTTGAAGAGTACGATCAGCACCGCAAAAATGAAGGTCAGTGTCTGAACGAGAGGAATATCGGCGCCCTGGACGGCGACGATCAGCAATTGCCCCAGCCCGTTCACGCGAAAGATCTGTTCGGTGATGATGGCGCCGGAAAAGATGGTGGGGACGCCGAGCGCAATGACAGTCACGACCGGGATCAGGCTGTTGCGCAGCACGTGGACGAGCAGCACGACGTTTTCCTTGACGCCCTTGGCGCGGGCGGTGCGGACATAGTCCTGATGCAGGTTGTCGAGCATGGAGGCGCGCACGAAGCGGGTGATCTGGGACGCATTGTAGAGCGCCAGAACCGCGACCGGCATGGCCATCTGCTTTGCCTGCGCAACGAAGGTGGCAAAGTTCGTGACCTGCAGATTGGTGTCGTAGACCGACGGGAACCACTGGAGGTAGGACGAGAAGATGACGATCAGAAGCACGCCGGTGAAGAAGGTCGGCACCGAATAGCCGACCATCGAGACGAAGGTGCCGACCTGGTCGAAGATCGAATACTGCTTGTAGGCGGAGATGACGCCGATCGGAACGGCGATCAGAATGCCGAACAGATAGGCGAGGCCAACGACCCAGAGCGTCTGCGGCAGGCGCTGGACGATGAGATCAACGACAGGGCTGCGCGTTGCCCAGGAGAGGACACGCATGCGCTGCCCATCGCCGAACTGCCAGCCTGTGAGGCGTTCGAGAATATTCAGCGGCTCGTTGATGAAGAACTGTTGCAGCCAGTAGAGATAGCGCATGAAAAACGGCTGATCCATGCCGAGCGAGGCGCGGATCTGTTCGCGGACTTCCGGCGGGATCGTCAGAGGCAGGTCGCCGGTCGGATCGTTTGGTGCCAGATCGAGCAACGCGAAAATGACGAAGCTGATGACCAGCAGGGTCGGTATTGCGAAGAACAATCGTCGCAACGTGTATGTGAACATGTACGAATTACTCCAGACGACGCCGGATCATGCCGCATAGTGCGGTGATAGGGCGCGAAGTCCTGATGTGCCGCATCGGATCTTCCCGAGCCCGAAGTTCGGAAAGATCATGCCAGTCTCAAGCGGGAAGGACGCCGGCAGCTTTGTGTGCTGCCGGCTGCTTTGCTTTACTTCTTGCGCGACCAGTCAGCGATGTTCCACACCTGGCTGTCCCACGAGTTCATCTTGATGCCTTCGAGGGTGGCTGCGAAGGACGACTGGTCACCGCGGTGGACGAGCGTGATATGCGCGCCTTCCTCGGTCAGCATGTCGTTGAGCTGCTTGGCGAGCGCTGCGCGCTTGTCGAGATCGGCGGTTCTGGAGAGTTCGCCGACCAGCTTGTCGTAGTCAGGGTTGCAGTAGCGCGGGATGTTCTGTCCCTGCCAGCCGTTTGCCGGGCCGGGGATTTTGTCGCACAGCCATTCCGCCAGATACTTTTCAGGATCCGTGCCATCGAAGTTGTTGGTGTACATTTCGACGTCGGCATAGAACTTCTGGAACGTGTCCGGGCTTGCCGGGTCGCCACCGAAGAAGACGGAGGCAGACGCGTTGCGGAGTTCCGCATCAACGCCGATTTCCGCCCACATCGCCTTGACCAGTTCCTGGGTCGCCTGGCGAACCGAGTTGGTCGAGGTGGAGTAGAGGTAGGAAAGGCGTACGCCATCCTTGGCGCGAATGCCGTCGGAACCCTTCTTCCAGCCGGCATCTTCGAGCAGCTTGTTGGCGCCTTCGATATCCTGCTTCAGGCACCAGCTGTCGTTCTTGGTGGAGGCGACGACTTCCGGTGCGGGCACGATGTTGCAGGTTGCCCTGCCGGACTGGCCGTAGCCGGCCTCGACGATGATGTCGCGGTCGATGGCAAGCGACAGTGCACGGCGCACGGCCGGATCGCTCAGGGACGGATGCGGGCCTGCTTCCTTGGTGGAGCGCTTGGCGCCCAGCGACGGATCGGCGTTGAAGTGGTTGAGGTTGATACGCTCGACCTGGGTGCCGAACGAGATTTCAAGACGGCCCTTGCCGGCAGCGAGCATGGTCTGCAGCACTTCCGGCTCGACCTGGGCGTTCCAGGCGTAATCGTATTCGCCGGTTTCAAGCACGGCGCGGGCAGCAGAGGCAGCGTCGCCACCGCCCTTCAGGGTGATCGACGCGAAGGCGGGCTTTGCCGGATCGCGGTAGTTCGGGTTGGCCTTGAAGGTGATGACGTCGTTCGGCTTGAAATCGGCGACCATGAAGGCGCCGGTGCCGATCGGACCGAAGTTGGCGGCCGTGCAGCCGGGAGCCTTGGCGCCGACGCAATCCTTGAACTGCTTGGCCTGGATGACCGGCGACTGGGCGCCGACAAAGGCCGAGTAGGGGTATGGCTTGGGTTCGGTGAAGGTGATCTTGACGGTGTTCGGGTCGATCGCCTCGACATTCTTGACACCTTCGTACTGGGCCGCCTGGGCGCAGCCGCCATCCGGCGCCGTGCAGTATTTCCAGGTGAAGATCACGTCTTCAGCCGTAAACGCCGTGCCATCAGACCATTTGACGCCCGGCTTGATCTTCCAGGTCATGCTGAGAAGGTCTTTTGCAACGCCGCCGTTTTCGACCGTCGGGATCTCGGTGACGAGCCACGGAACCAGTTCGCCCTTTTCGTCGTAGCGGGCGAGGGGCTCAATCACGATCGAGGATGCAAAGACTTCCTTCGTGCCGCCCGAAAGATACGGATTCAACGTGGAAACGGCCTGCCAGAACAGGGCCTTCAGGTCTCCGTCAGTGCCGCGCTCGGCGTGGGCTGCGGTGCCACCCAGGGCGAGCACGGCCACCGTGCCGACCAATAGGTGCTTCAACTTCTTCATGCTGCTATTCCCCTTGATGTTGATTTGTCTCGATTTTAGTGCCCGGATCGCCCGTTTGCCGGTGTCGATGCCGTCGAGCTGCATGGCGCCCTGTCTTCCCTGGCGCGTCGCAGAATAGAATTCCCGCATCCTCCTGAAAAGTAAGTCAGATATTACATTTGATACCCGCAATATGCCGAGGTGATCAAAATTTGAGCCATCTAAGCATAGGCCTATTTTGTGTTCAAGGGCGAAAATTGACGCTTGCAAATTCCGACGAAGCCGTCGCAATATCGCAGCCTTCGAGACCGGAAATACTAATAAATCTAGAGGATTGCCCAAATGCCTGTCATCAATCGCGTCGCCGAAATGCAGGATCAGGTTGCAGAATGGAGACGCCATCTGCACGAGAATCCGGAGCTTCTCTACGACGTTCACTACACATCCGCCTTCGTTGCCGAGAAGCTGAAAGCCTTTGGTTGCGACGTGGTTGAGAGCGGCATCGGCAAGACGGGCGTCGTCGGCATCATCAAGGGCAGCCAGGGCGATGGCCCGGTTATCGGCTTCCGCGCCGACATGGATGCGCTGCCGATTCTTGAGACATCGGGCGTGCCGTGGGCTTCGAAGACTCCAGGCAAGGCGCATTCCTGCGGCCATGACGGACATACCGCAATGCTTCTAGGTGCTGCGCAGTATCTTTCCGAGACCCGCAATTTCAAAGGGTCAGTGGCTGTGATCTTCCAGCCGGCCGAAGAAGGCGGTGCGGGCGCACTTGCGATGATCGAGGACGGCATGATGGACAAGTTTTCCATCAAGGAAGTCTATGGCATGCACAACGCGCCGGCGCTCCCGGTCGGCAGTTTCTCGATCCGCAAGGGCGGCATCATGGCGGCGGCCGATACGTTCGAGATCACCATTTCCGGCCGTGGCAGCCATGCCGCCCAGCCGCATCTTTCGATCGACCCGGTGCTGACCGCATCGCATGTGGTGATCGCGCTGCAATCGGTCGTGTCGCGCGAGACGGATCCTCTCAAATCGCTGGTGGTCACGGTCGCATCGATCCATGGCGGCCAGGCAAGCAACGTCATTCCGGCCTTCGTGACGCTGGCCGGCACCGTGCGCACGCTGCTGCCGGAAACGCGCGACTTTGCCGAAAAGCGCCTCAAGGAAGTGGCCGAAGCGACGGCGATCGCGCATGGTGCGACGGCCAAGGTCGTCTACAATCGCGGCTATCCGGTCACCTTCAACCATGACAACGAGACCGATTTTGCCGTCGGGATCGCCTCGAAAGTGGCAGGTCAGGGCAAGGTCGACGCCAATGCGGCACCGCATATGGGCGCTGAAGACTTCTCCTACATGCTGGAGCAGCGGCCGGGTGCCTTCATCTTCCTCGGCAATGGCGATACCGCCAATCTTCACAATGCGGCCTACGACTTCAACGACGAGGCCATTCCCTACGGCGTGAGCTACTGGGTTTCGCTTGCCGAAACGGCGCTCGCCGCCTGATCGTATCCTCTTCCGACCGGCCCCTCGCGATGCCGCCACCAGTCGCGACGGGGCCGCCCAAATCAAGGAAACATGCATGCTGCTTTCCGGACCTGCGATGGAACAGTCTGGCGGATCGGTCACTCCGGTCCTGTCTGTGAAGAACCTGACGACGTCGTTCAAGGTGAACGACGAATGGAAGACGGTTGTGCGCAACATCTCGTTTGATGTGGCACCGCGCGAGACGGTTGCGATCGTGGGCGAAAGCGGCTCCGGCAAATCGGTGACGTCGCTGTCGATCATGCGGCTGTTGCAGAAGAATTCGAGCCGGATCGAGGGGCAGGTCTTTCTTCAGGGCAAGGAGCTTCTGGCCCTGCCGGAGGAGGAGATGCGGCGGGTGCGCGGCAACGACATCTCGATGATCTTCCAGGAGCCGATGACCTCGCTCAATCCGATCTTCCCGATTGGAAAGCAGATCGCAGAGGCGCTGACGGTTCACACCAACATCTCCAAGGCCGAGGCAAAGGCGGAGGTGATACGGCTTCTCGAGAAGGTTCGCATCCCCAACGCCAAGAGCCGTTTCGACGAATACCCGCACCAGTTTTCCGGCGGCATGCGCCAGCGCGTGATGATCGCCATGGCGCTTGCGGCCAAGCCGAAGCTTCTGATTGCCGACGAGCCGACGACGGCGCTGGACGTGACGATCCAGGGGCAGATCCTCGACCTCATCAAGATGCTGCAGGAAGAAGAGGGCATGTCTGTCCTGTTCATCACCCATGACATGGGCGTTGTGGCGGAAGTGGCTGACCGGACGATCGTGATGTTCCGTGGCGATGCGGTGGAAACCGGCCAGACCGGCGATATTTTCCACCGCGGCCAGCATGCCTACACGCGAGCGCTTCTTTCGGCCGTGCCGCGGCTGGGCTCGATGGGGCAGAGCAAGCTGCCGATGCGGTTTCCGCTGATCGATGTCAACACAGGCGAACAGCAGGTTCTGGGCGAAGTGTTCGACACGGTTGCCAAGGGCAAGACGCCGATCCTCGACGTGAAGGACCTGACGACGCGGTTCGACATCCATTCCGGCCTTCTCGGACGCAAGTCCGGGGCAGTGCATGCGGTGGAAAAGGTCTCGTTCGATCTCTATGCCGGCGAAACGCTTGCGCTGGTGGGTGAATCCGGTTGCGGCAAGTCGACCACCGGACGATCCGTGACGCGGCTGATCACGCCGACCAGCGGTACCGTTCAGGTGGACGGCTACGACGTGATGAGCCTCGACCAGCATGCGCTTCGAACCATGCGCCGGTCGATCCAGATGGTGTTCCAGGATCCGTTCGCCTCGCTCAACCCGCGCATGAGCGTGGGGTCGGCTGTCGCCGAACCGTTTATCGAGCACAAGCTCGGCACCAAGGCGCAGGCGCGTGAAAAGGCGGCGAACCTTCTCGAAAAGGTCGGACTTTCGGCCGACATGATGCGGCGCTTCCCGCACGAGTTTTCCGGCGGCCAGCGGCAGCGCATCGCGATCGCCAGGGCTTTGATGCTCGATCCGAAGGTGATCGTTGCCGACGAAGCGGTGTCGGCGCTGGACGTGTCGATCAAGGCGCAGGTCTGCAACCTGCTGCTCGACCTGCAGCAGTCTCTGAACCTCGCCTTCCTGTTCATCTCCCACGACATGGCCGTGGTGGAGCGCGTCAGCCACCGGGTGGCGGTGATGTATCTGGGCGAAATCGTCGAAATCGGTCCGCGGGCGGCCGTGTTTGAAAATCCGCAGCATCCCTATACGAAGAAGTTGATGTCGGCGGTGCCGGTGCCGGATCCCTCGCGACGCCGGATCAAGCGCAACCTTTCCACCGAAGAGATCAAGAGCCCGATCCGGTCGGTCGATTTCGTGCCGCCGGTGCGGGAATATCGCGAAGTCGGCGCAGGCCACGTCGTGCAGGTGGCCTGACGTCGGACGGCCCGGAACGAACGCGAAGGCGGCGCCAACTGGGGCGCCGCCTCGCATCTATCATTTGTCGGATTTCGCGATCTGCAGTATGATGGCTGCATGAGCGACAGGGATGATATCCGCCAGCGGACACTGGAAGCAGCGCATTTGCAGACGATCGAGGGCAACCCGCTCGACGCTGACGATTTAGCCATGTTCGAAATGTTCGATCGAGAGGGGTTTTCGGTCGAGCAGCAGCTCGATTACGTGCGTCGAGACTTGAGGCGGCGAGCAGGTCTGGACGGCAAGGAGCAGGCTTCGGCGGCGTCCAGCCGATGATCCGAACACCCGATGAGTGACGATCCTTACGTCTATCCGGGGACCAGACTGTTACGAAACAAGTTCGATATTCGCGATGCAGCCGTGCTGGACCTTGCGGAACGTCGATATTCCACCATCCGCAGCATCCAGAAAATCCCCACGGGTGATTTCGACCTGAAGCATCTGCGGGCCATCCACCGTCATCTCTTCCAGGACGTCTACGACTGGGCGGGCGAGATCCGGACGGTGGAGATTTCCAAAGGGTCGAGCCAGTTCCAGTTCCGGCAGTATATCGAGACCGGCATGGCCGATGTGCATCGACGCATCACGGCGGGCAATTATCTGCGTGGTCTCCAGAGATCGGAATTTGCCGCAAAAGTCGCGCCGATCATTGGTGATGTGAACTATGTCCATCCGTTCCGCGAGGGCAATGGCCGCACGCAGGCACATTATCTGAAACAGCTTTGCGGACAGGCCGGACATTGGCTCGATCTGACGAAAATCGATCCCGCAGGTTGGATCGAGGCTTCGAAACAGGCGCAAATTAGCAATTATCAAATGATGGAGACCGTCCTCTCCGAGGCGCTGAGCAAAAGCTCTCTTTGAGGGCGTCGTTGCACCATCGCCATTTGACAGCCCCTCAAAAAACATGTCAGCAAATCGAACAGAGGAGATTTACTGCCATGGCTAAGCGGAGTGACACCCAAGGCCGGCTCGACGATGCTGCGCGCGCGGGCTGGCTCTATTACGTCGCGGGGAGGACCCAGGACGAGATCGCCAATGCCATGGGCATTTCCCGCCAGTCGGCCCAGCGGCTCGTGTCGCTTGCGGTTGCCGAGCGGTTGATCAAGGTCCGGCTCGACCATCCGATCTCCGCCTGTCTCGAACTCGCTGAAGGGCTGCGCAAGAAATACGATCTCAAGCATGCGGAAATCGTGCCAAGCGATCCGGGCGGCAGCTCGTCCACCGTCGGCATTGCCGAAGCCGGGGCGGGCGAGATCGAGCGCTGGCTGAAACGGCCGGATCCGATCATCATCGCCGTCGGGACAGGTCGGACGCTGAAAGCCGCTGTCGATCAGCTGCCGCCGATGGAATGCCCGCAGCACCGTATCGTGTCGCTGACCGGCAATATCGGGCCGGACGGGTCGGCCGCCTATTACAACGTCATCTTCTCGATGGCCGATGCCATCAAGGCGCGGCATTTTCCCATGCCGCTGCCGGTCCTTTGTGCCTCCATCGAGGAGCGCGACACGCTGCATGACCAGGCGCTCGTGCGCTCGACACTTGCGCTCGGGGCACAAGCCGACGTCACCTTTGTCGGGATCGGCGAACTCGGCGTCGATGCGCCGCTTTGCGTCGACGGATTTCTGGATCGCGACGAAATGGTGTCGCTGGTGGATCGCGGTGCCGCGGGTGAAATTTGCGGCTGGATTTACGATCAGCAGGGTGAGTTGCTCGACAGTGCCGTCAACGGCCGGGTGGCCTCCGTGCCGATCCCGTCGCGCGAGACCTGCTGTGTCATTGGCATTGCCCAAGGCAAGAAGAAGTGGGTCGCCATGCGCGCAGCCCTGAAAGGCGGACTGCTCAACGGCATCATCACCGACGAGGCCGCAGCGCGGTATCTGCTTACTGCTTAAGCGCGGCAGATAGAATTCTGCCTGAAATTTCAGTGAATTGTCGCTTTCGGTTGCATCGCAGCGATGAATTCCCATTGACTTGCGCTAGCTTTATGTGGGTAATTGCCCATGAGCAAAGCGAATGCTCGCATTCCATCTTCTCGGGAGGAAGATATGACTATGAAAACTATTCTGCTGGGCGCCTGCTCAGCTCTGGCCTTTGTGGCCACGACTGCATCTGCCGAAACCCTCACCATTGCGACAGTCAACAACGGCGACATGGTCCGCATGCAGGGCCTGACGTCCGAGTTCACCAAGGCGAACCCGGACATCCAGGTCGAGTGGGTCACGCTCGAAGAAAACGTCCTGCGCGAACGCGTGACGACGGATATCGCGGCCGGTGGCGGCCAGTACGATATCGTCACGATCGGCAACTACGAAGTTCCGATCTGGGCCAAACAGAAGTGGCTTCTGCCGCTCGAAGGTCTCGGCGACAAGTACGACATGGACGACCTGCTGCCGGCGATCCGCGGTGGTCTTTCGGTTGAAAACAAGCTCTATGCGGCACCGTTCTACGGTGAATCCGCCATGATCATGTACCGCAAGGACCTGTTCGAAAAAGCCGGCCTGAAAATGCCGGAAACCCCGACCTGGGAATTCATCGCTGACGCTGCCAAGAAGATGACCGACCGCAAGGCCGACATCAGCGGCATGTGCCTTCGTGGCAAGGCCGGCTGGGGCGAGAACATGGCCTTCGTTTCGGCGCTGACCAACTCGTTCGGCGGACGCTGGTTCGACGAAAACTGGAAGCCGCAGTTCGATCAGCCGGAATGGAAGGCAGCACTTACCTTCTACGCCGACATGATGAAGAATTCCGGCCCGTCGGGCGCTTCTTCCAACGGCTTCAACGAAAACCTGACGCTGTTCCAGCAGGGCAAGTGCGGCATGTGGATCGACGCGACCGTCGCTGCATCGTTCGTATCGAACCCGAAGGACTCCAAGGTTGCCGACAAGGTCGGTTATGCGCTCTTCCCAAGCAAGGAAGGCGTTGCCAACCACGGCAACTGGCTGTGGTCCTGGAACCTTGCCGTTCCGGCATCGTCCAAGAAGGCTGAATCGGCTCAGAAGTTCATCTCCTGGGCAACCAGCAAGGAATACACGACGCTTGTTGCTGCCAAGGAAGGCTGGGCCAACGTTCCTCCGGGCACGCGCACCTCGCTCTACAAGAACGCGGACTATCAGAAGGCCGCTGCCTTCGCAGCTCCGACGCTTGCTGCCATGGACGCTGCCGACATCACCAAGCCAACGGTCAAGCCGGTTCCTTATACCGGTGGCCAGTTCGTCGCGATCCCTGAATTCCAGGCTCTCGGCACCACTGTCGGTCAGTTGTTCTCGGCTGTCATCGCCGGCCAGTCCACGGTCGACGACGCGCTTGCCGCCGCTCAGGCAACGGCAACCCGCGACATGACCCGCGCCGGTTACATCAAGTAAGCTTGGTCAAGACACTGCTGTCCGGCATCCGTGCCGGGCAGCAGATCACAGGATAACGATTGGATGCTGAACCGCATCTCGCTGTTCCAGCACGCTACCCTATAAAAACAAGATCATGCCTTCGCGTCCTCCTCTGGCCGCGTGCGGCGCGCTTACCTCCGGGGAGGGGCCTCAAAGATGGCAACGCAAAATACCAAGACGTTGGCACGCCTGATGATGGCGCCCTCCGTCATCGTTCTTTTGGTTTGGATGGCCGTACCGCTCGCAATGACGCTGTACTACTCGTTCCAGAACTACAACCTGCTGACGCCGCAGAACGTGAGCTTCGCAGGCTTCTTCAATTACCAGTATTTCTACACGGACCCGGCCTTCTTCCAGTCGATCTGGAACACGATGCTGCTGGTGCTCGGCGTGCTCGGCATTACCGTCATCGGCGGTGTCGCGATCGCGCTTCTGCTCGACCAGCCGATCTTCGGCCAGGGCATTGTCCGCATTCTGGTGATCTCGCCGTTCTTCGTGATGCCGCCGGTGGCCGCGCTGATCTGGAAGAACATGATCATGCATCCGGGCTACGGCGTGCTGGCGGATCTCGCGCGGTTCTTCGGGGTTCAGCCGATCGACTGGTTTGCCCAGTATCCGCTGTTTGCGGTGATCATCATCGTTGCCTGGCAATGGTTGCCGTTTGCGACGCTTATCCTTCTGACGGCGCTTCAGTCGCTCGACAGCGAGCAGCGCGAAGCAGCCGAAATGGATGGCGCCAACTTCTTCAACCGCTTCATCTACCTGACGCTGCCGCATCTTTCGCGCGCGATCACTGTCGTCATCCTGATCCAGACGATCTTCCTGCTCGGCATCTACGCTGAAATCCTGGTCACCACCAATGGCGGTCCGGGCTATGCGTCCACCAACCTCACCTTCCTCATCTACCGCACTGCACGTCTCGGCTATGACGTCGGCGGGGGTGCAGCGGGTGGTATCATCGCCGTCGTGCTTGCCAACATCGTCGCCTTCTTCCTGATGCGCGCCGTCGGCAAGAACCTGGACAAGTAGGAGGAACGATCATGGCTCGCAAAGTAACAACCGGAGCGAAGATCGGCTGGACAATCCTGGCCTGGGTCGTCGCACTCCTGATCTTCTTCCCCATCCTCTACGCGCTGATCACCAGCCTGAAGACGGAGCAGGAAGCGATCGCCGGCTTCAGCCTGATCCCATCGGGCACGCTTGAGAACTACATCACGGTGCAGACGCAGCGCGATTACTTCAAGCCGTTCATGAACTCGGTGATCCTGTCGGTCGGCTCCACCATCCTCGCGCTGATCATCGCGATCCCCGGGGCCTGGGCGATGGCGTTTGCGCCCGGCAAGCGTACCAAGGACATCCTGATGTGGATGCTGTCGACCAAGATGATGCCGGCCGTGGCGGTGCTGCTACCGATCTTCATCCTGTTCCGCAACTTCGGCCTGCTCGACAGCCGCATCGGCCTCACCATCATGCTGACGCTGATCAACCTACCGATCGTGGTGTGGATGCTCTACACATATTTCCGCGAAATTCCGGGCGAAATCCTGGAAGCGGCTCGGATGGACGGCGCCAACCTGTGGAAGGAAATCGTCTACGTGCTGACGCCGATGGCGGTTCCCGGCATCGCCTCGACGCTGCTCCTCAACATCATCCTTGCCTGGAACGAAGCGTTCTGGACGATCCAGCTGACCACGACCAACGCGGCTCCGCTGACGGCCTTCATCGCCTCGTTCTCCTCGCCGCAGGGTCTGTTCTGGGCAAAGCTTTCGGCGGCCTCGACCATGGCCATCGCGCCGATCCTCATCCTCGGCTGGTTCAGCCAGAAGCAACTCGTTCGCGGCCTCACGTTTGGCGCGGTTAAGTAAGGATCACTCTTATGGGCAGCATTACTCTTTCCAAAGTCTCGAAGACGTTCGGCGAAGCCAAGGTCATCCCGTCGATCGATCTCGAAATCAACGACGGCGAATTCGTCGTGTTCGTCGGACCTTCGGGTTGCGGCAAGTCCACGCTTCTGCGTCTCATTGCGGGGCTTGAAGACGTGACCGGCGGCCAGATCAAGATCGACGGTCGCGACGTGACGGACGCCGCTCCGGCCGAACGCGGCCTTGCGATGGTGTTCCAGTCCTATGCGCTCTATCCGCATATGAGCGTGCGCAAGAACATCGCCTTCCCGCTCAAGATGGCGAAGATGGAACAGTCGGCGATCGACAAGAAGGTCGCCGATGCGGCGCACATCCTCAACCTCACCGATTATCTCGAGCGTCGCCCCGGCCAGCTTTCGGGCGGCCAGCGCCAGCGCGTGGCGATCGGCCGTGCGATCGTGCGCGAACCTTCGGCCTTCCTGTTCGACGAGCCGCTCTCCAACCTCGATGCGGCGCTGCGGGGCACGATGCGTCTTGAGATCAGCGACCTGCACAACCAGCTGAAGACCACGATGGTCTACGTTACGCACGACCAGATCGAAGCCATGACCATGGCCGACAAGATCGTGGTGCTCAACCGCGGCAATATCGAGCAGGTCGGTTCGCCGCTCGAGCTCTACAAGTCGCCGCGCAATCTGTTTGTCGCAGGCTTTATCGGTTCGCCGAAGATGAACCTGCTCGAAGGCGATTACGCCAAGGCAAAGAACGGCAAGACCGTGGGCGTTCGTCCCGAACATATCGGGCTTTCCAAGGACAGCGGTCTGTGGACCGGCCGGGTTTCGGTTGCCGAACATCTGGGCGCCGACACGTTCCTGCATCTCGACGTTGATGGTATCGGCCCGATCACGGCGCGTGCCGGCGGCGAGTTCGGCGCGAGCTACGGCGACACGGTCTACCTGACGCCGGATGAAACCAAACTGCATCGCTTCGACGACAAGGGTCTTGCGATCCGGGCCTGAATGATCCCAAAGGCCTGAACAGCAGGCCAATCGGAGTATGAGAAAATGACTGTGAAGCTTTCGTTGGCAACTCTCAAGGATGCCGCAGCGACCGCTGGCGTGCCCGCCTACGATCCGAAGACACTCTCCCCCGGCATCGTGCATTTCGGCGTCGGCAACTTCCACCGCGCCCACCAGGCGATCTACCTGGACGACCTGTTCAACATCGGCAAGGGCCATGACTGGGCCATCATCGGCGCAGGCGTGATGCCGTCCGATGCGGCCATGCGCGACAAGCTGAAGGCGCAGGATTTCCTCACCACCGTCGTGGAGCAGGACAACAACAAGACCGGCGCCCGCGTGACCGCGCCGATGATCGACATCATTGCGCCTGATGACAAGCAGGCGCTGATCGAGAAGCTGGCCGATCCGACCATCCGCATCGTCTCCATGACGATCACCGAGGGCGGCTATTTCATCGACGCGTCCGGCCACTTCAACCCGGCCCATCCGGCCATGGTGGAAGACGGCAGCAACCCTGATGCGCCGAAGACGGTGTTCGGCCTGATCCTTGCCGGCCTCAAGCTTCGCCGTTCGCGCGGCCTTGCGCCATTCACAATCATGTCCTGCGACAACATTCCCGGCAACGGTCACGTGACGGAAAACACCGTCGTTGGTCTCGCCAAGCTTTCGGATCCGGATTTCGCGACCTGGATCCACGACAATGTCGCCTTCCCGAATTCGATGGTCGACCGCATCACGCCGGCGACCGGCCAGCGCGAAGTCGATATCTTGAAGAATGACTACAATATCGACGATAACTGGCCGGTGTTCTGCGAAGAGTTCAAGCAGTGGGTGATGGAAGATCATTTCCCGCTCGGCCGTCCGGCGCTTGAAGAAGTCGGCGTTCAGTTCGTGCCCGACGTCGCGCCCTACGAGCTGATGAAGCTGCGCATCCTCAACGGCGGCCATGCGACGATCGCTTATCCCGGCGAGTTGCTGGACATCCATTTCGTGCACGAGGCAATGGAGCATCCGCTGATCCGGGCCTTCCTTGCCAAGCTCGAGAAGGAAGAGATCATCCCGATCGTGCCGCCGGTTCCAGATACCAGCCTCGACGACTATTTCGACCTGATCGAGCACCGCTTCCTCAACCCGAAGATCGGCGACACTATTCCGCGCCTGGCGCAGGACGGTTCCAACCGCCAGCCGAAGTTCATCCTGCCATCGACCCGCGACCGGCTGGACCAGGGTCTCGATATCGTTGGCCTGTCGCTTGTATCGGCGCTGTGGTGCCGTTATTTTGCGGGCACGTCGGACAGCGGTCGCCAGATCGTGTTCAACGATACGAGTGCCGAGAAGCTGCAGGCGGCCGCGATCAAGGCCAAGGACGACCCGGATGCGTTCCTGGTGTTCGACGAGATCTTCGGCGAAGTCTCGACGTCTGAGCTGTTCCGCAAGCGGTTTGCGCATGCGCTGAAGACGCTCTGGACGGAGGGCACGGCCAAGACGCTGCAGCTCTATCTCGACGACCAGCTCGTCAAGGATTGAGGTGAACACCGTGACGGGAATTAGCGCAATCAAACCACGCCATCTCGTGATCTTCGATTGCGACGGCGTCCTTGTCGACAGCGAGCCGTTGTCGGTGCGGGTTCTGGTGGCTGCGCTCAACCGCCACGGTATCGAAATGGCCGAGGAGGAAGCCTATGAGCGCTTCCTCGGCCGCAGCCTGGCGACCATGCGCCAGGTCATGGACGAGGAATACGGTTTCCACACCGGGCCGGAATTTCTCGAGGGTATGCGCACCGATCTCTACAGCCTGTTCAAGGCCGAGCTGAAGCCGATCCCCGGCATCGCCGAAACGCTCGAGGCGCTCGGGCTTCAAGCCTGCGTCGCATCCTCCAGCAATCCCGACCGCATCCGGCTGTCGCTGACGATCACCGGCCTGATCGACAAGCTCGATCCCCATATCTTTAGCGCCACAATGGTGAAGAACGGCAAGCCCGCGCCGGACCTCTTCCTGCTGGCAGCAAGCGAAATGGGGTTCGCGCCGGAAGATTGCATCGTCATTGAAGACAGCCCCGCGGGCATCGAGGCGGCCCAGCGGGCGGGCATGGCGTCATTCGCCTTTACCGGCGGATCGCACACCCACACTTCCGGATACCGTGACCGGATCGAGGCGCTATCGCCCGACGTCGTGTTTGACGCGATGCCGGATTTGCTCCACCTTGTCCAAAAATATATCGAGGATCGCAACGGTTCGGTTTCCGCGAACACCTGAAGCTCGGCTTTCAGGCTGGCGGGACGCGACGGGGACAGTCTGCGCGACTTACAGGGACAGGAAACAAATCGGGATGCGTGATTTTCTCGTTGCGGTCGATATCGGCACGGCAAGCGCCCGTGCCGGCGTGTTCGGCCCCGACGGAACGCTGATTGCGAAATCCAAACATCCGATCCTGATGTTCCGCCCGCGGGATAAGCACGCCGAACATTCCTCCGAAGACATCTGGTCCGCAACCTGCATCTCCGTGAAAGCGGCGTTGGCCGAGGCTGGGATTTCTGCATCCCAGGTGGCGGCCATCGGCTTTGACGCGACCTGCTCGCTTGTGGCGCGGGACCGCGATGGGGAACCGCTGAGCGTTTCGGTCAGCGGGAACGCGCATCAGGATACGATTGTCTGGCACGACCACCGGGCGATCAGTCAGGCGGAGACGCTGTCAAGAAGCGGCCATGCGGTGCTCGATTTCGCTGGCGGATCGATCTCGCCGGAAATGGAAATGCCCAAGCTGATGTGGCTGAAGCAGAACCTTCCAGACAGCTGGAGCCGGGCCGGTTATTTCTTCGATCTTGCCGATTTCCTGACCTGGAAAGCCACAGGTTCCGCGTCGCGTTCGCGCTGCACGCTGACGGCCAAATGGAATTACCTGGCGCATGAGACGCCGGGCTGGAGCGCGGATTATCTGGCGCTTGCCGGGCTCGACGACCTTATTGAGAAGGGCGGTCTGCCGGACGATACGATCGGTGTCGGCGGCTCGATCGGACCGCTCAGCGAAAAGGCGGCGGCCGAACTTGGCCTCGATACCAGCGTTCAGGTCGCGCCGGGAATGATCGACGCTTACGCGGGTGCCTATGGCGTGCTTGGCGGTGTTGGGGCGAAAAGCCTGCCAGGCTCGTCGCTGGAAACGAGCGTTGCGCTTATCGGAGGTACATCGAGCTGCATCGTCGCCTTCACCAGGGAGCCGAAACCCGGTCGCAGCCTTTGGGGCCCATATTACGAGGCGGTACTGCCCGACCATTGGCTGGTCGAAGGCGGACAGTCGGCGGCGGGCGCTCTGCTCGATCATATCGTCATGATGCACGCAGCCGGCGGCGAGCCGACCACCGAGCTGCATGAGCGGATCATTGCCCGTGTCGGCGAGATGCGGGCGGCAGCAGGCGATGACGAGATTGCGCCGGATCTGCACATTCTGCCCGACTTTCACGGCAACCGGTCGCCGCTTGCGGACCCGCATGCGACCGGCGTCATCAGCGGATTGACGCTCGATACGTCCTTCGACGGGCTTTGCCGCCGCTATTGGCGGACCTGCGTGTCGATCGCGCTCGGCATCCGTCATATTCTCGATGCGATGGCTGACTTTGGGTACCGGTTCGAGACGCTGCACGTGACCGGCGGGCATGTGAACAACCCGCTGCTGGTGGAACTCTATGCGGATGTCACGGGCTGCAAGGTGGTCATCCCGCACAACCGCGATGCGGTTCTGCTCGGAACGGCCATGGCTGCCGCGGTCGCGGGCGGTCTGCATGGCTCGTTGCTTGATGCCGGACATGCGATGAACAGCGGCGGCAGCGAGCGGCTGCCCAGTGCGGGGCGGGGCCGTTACGAGCGCGACTATCGGCGCTTTCTGGCGATGATCCGTCACCGTGAAGAGCTGCGGTCGCTGGACTAAGCTGCAACTCAGCCCGAAAGCTGATCCGCCTCGACGATGCGCTCGCCCTTTTCACCGCCGATCGCTGCATCCAGCAGAACTTTTGCCACCACATGGGCCGGGCTGATGCGCAGCCGTCGCGGCAGGAGGGGATGGGCGATCTTCAGCGCGATGCTGGCAAGCCGTTCGCCGAGCCGGAATTCGCTGCGGTCGCCACCCAAAAAGCCGGGCCTGACGATGGTGAGCATGGAAAAGCCGGTGGCGCGGATGGCATCTTCAAGCTCGCCCTTGGTGCGCAGGTAAAGCAGGCTGGACTTCGAATTGGCGCCGGTGGACGAGACGAGCGAGAAACGGGTCGCACCTCGTTCATGCGCGCGCCGGGCCGCACCGAGCGGCGTGGCGTAATCCACCAGACGGAAGGCCTCGTCCGATCCCGCCTTTGCCCGCGTGGTGCCGAGCGCCGAAATGACCGCGTCGACGGTCCACCAGTCCGCGTCGGGAAGACCGCTGCTAAGATCGGTGATGGGATTTTCGAGCTTCGGATGGGCCGGCAAGGCGGTCGGAGGCAGCGGCCGGCGGGTGGGCGCGACGACGCGGGTGACCCGGTCGTCCTTGAGCGCCAGTTCGAGGACGTGGCCGCCGACCAATCCGGTCGCGCCAAGGAGCAGCAGGCTTGTCATGCGGATCTCCGTCACTACCACGTCGGTGCGGGTGTATGCCGTGAGTATACGTTCCTCGCAGCCGGATTCCTATATCCACCGGCGCTTGTTCCCGGGCGATGGTTGACCTACATGCTGCGGGCTTAACCTGGAGACGCCGATGATCCTCGACGCCGCACGCCTATCGCTGATCAACCTGTTTGCGCCCGAGACGAGATCGGCCTTCTGGAAGACGCTGGGGCTGACATTCCTGATCCTGATCGGGTTGTGGTTCGGCTTGCGCGAGCTTTTCGCGCTTTACCTCTGGCCCTGGTTTGCCGCCTTTTTTCCGGATGTGCCGGATTGGACGGGATGGCTGACGCTGTTTGCGGCAATTGCGGCCGGGATCGGGCTCGCGCTGGTGCTGGCTTTGCTGATCGCGCCGATCACTGCGCTGATTGCCGGCCTGTTTCTCGACGACGTGGCGGCGGTGATCGAAAAGCGCGACTATCCCGATGACGTGCCGGGCAAGGAAATGCCGCTCGGCCAGGCGATCATGGGGTCGATCCAGTTTCTCGGCATCGTCATCATCGGCAATATTATCGCGCTGCTTTTGCTGTTCATCCCCGGCGTCAACCTGATCGCGTTCTTCCTGGTGAACGGGTATCTGCTGGGGCGGGAGTTCTTCGAGTTCGCCGCGATGCGGTTCCGGCCGCCGGCAGAGGCGCGGGCTTTCCGCTCGAAGCATTCCTCCACCGTGTTCGTGGCGGGCCTGCTGATCGCCGGCTTCCTGGCGATCCCCTTCGTCAACCTGCTGACGCCGCTGTTTGCAGCCGGGCTGATGGTGCATCTGCACAAGAAGGTATCGAAGCGCGATCCGTCCTTCCGGCTTCAGGCGCCGATCACCTGAGGCGGTAGCTCGATAAGCGGCGCTGGGATAGGACAGGTCTTTTCGGGCGACCGACAGAGGTCGGCGATAACGCAGTGCTCGCATTCGGGCTTGCGGGCCTTGCAGGTATAGCGGCCGTGCAGGATCAGCCAGTGATGGGCGTGGAACAGGTACTGGTCGGGGATGACCTTCAGGAACTGCTCTTCGACCTCATCCGGCGTTTTACCGGGCGCCATCAGGCAGCGGTTGCCGATGCGAAACACGTGGGTATCGACGGCAAGCGTCGGGATGCCGAAGGCCATGGACATCACCACATTGGCCGTCTTGCGGCCGACGCCCGGCAGGCGCACCAGGTCCTCGCGTGTGCTTGGCACCTCGGATCCGAACTCGTCGATCAGCATGCGACAGAGCGCGATGACGTTCTTGGCCTTGTTGCGGTAGAGCCCGATCGTCCTGATATGGGCGATGACGCCGTCCTCGCCGAGCGCCAGCATCTTTTCCGGCGTGTCGGCGATCTTGAACAGCTCGCGGGTCGCCCTGTTGACGCCGACATCGGTTGCCTGCGCCGACAGCGCCACGGCGACCACGAGCGTAAACGGGTTCACGTGCTCGAGCTCGCCCTTCGGCTCCGGCCGCTGCACCGAGAAGCGGCGGAAGATCTCCACCATTTCGTCAGGCGTATAGGCCGGCTTGAAGCGCTTGGGCTTCCGGCCTTTGGTGGTGCTGCTTTTTGTCGCCGGGGTTTTCGCGGATTTGATTTTCGCAAGGGCCATGACACTGTATAGTCTCGCCCCATGACGGAAATCAACGCGCAGCCGATCAATGAGAAACCGGTCTTTGCGGCCGAACTGACGCCCTATCGGTCGCTCGGCCGACGCGGGTTTTTCGTCGTGCTGTCGATATCGGGTGCCGTCTGCCTGTTCTACGGCCTTTTCTTCCTGGCGACCGGCGCTTGGCCGATCGGGCTGTTTCTCGGTTTTGATTTCCTGCTTCTCTATGGCGCGCTGAAACTCAGCTACCGTTCCGGCCGGCAGCGCGAGGAAGTCACGGTGTCGAGGACCAATCTGTCGATCCGGAAATTTTCTCCAACGGGGCGGATGGTGGAGCATCGCTACAACCCGTTCTGGGCGCGATTCAATGTCAGCAGGCACGAGGAATTCGGGATTACGGCGATGCAGGTCTCGGGTGAGGGACGGCAGACCGAAATCGGTTCGTTTCTGAACCCGGACGATCGTGAGAGCTTTGCGAGGGCATTTCGCGGAGCGCTTGCGACCGTCACGAGACGGTTGTGATCCTGTCAAGAAACGGGTGGCTCTGATGGGATCGAGCGTGCATCTATAGGGCACAGGGAGATTGCCATGAACGCTCTTGCTTCGCTTTCCAGGCCCGAGATGTCCGCACCCGGCATCGACGTGACGCCTGACGGCTCCGACTATGAAACCGTGCGGCGTGTCATCGAGATGCTGACGCTCGATTATCGCGCGCAGCCTTCGCTCGAAACGATCGCGGCCGAACTTGGCCAGTCGCCGACGCAGCTGCAAAAGGTGTTCACCCGTTGGGCGGGCCTATCGCCCAAGGCGTTCCTGCAGGCGGTGACGCTCGATCATGCCAAGCGGCTGCTCGGCCAGGAAGGTCTGCCGCTTCTCGAAACCTCCTATGAACTCGGTCTGTCAGGACCAGGGCGGCTGCATGATCTGTTCGTGACGCATGAGGCGATGTCGCCGGGGGAATGGAAGGGCCGCGGGGCAGGGCTGACGATCCGCTACGGGTTCCACCCGTCGCCATTCGGCATGGCGCTTGTCATGGCGACGGAGCGTGGGCTTTCTGGCCTGGCGTTTTCCGATCTCGGCGGCGAAAAGCCGGCCTTCGAGGACATGGTGCGGCGCTGGCCGAATGCGGCCTATGTCGAGGACAGTGAAGCGACGGCGCCTTATATCGGCCGCATCTTCGACCGGGGCCAATGGACGGCCGACCGGCCGCTCAATGTCGTTCTGATCGGCACTGATTTTCAGCTCAAGGTGTGGCAAAGCCTGTTGAAGATCCCGTTCGGCAAGGCGGTCACCTATTCCGCCGTCGCCTCCGATATCGGCCAGCCGACGGCAAGCCGGGCAGTGGGTGCCGCAATCGGCGCCAACCCGATCTCCTTCGTCGTGCCCTGCCACCGGGCTGTGGCGAAGAACGGGGCTTTGACCGGGTATCACTGGGGTCTGACCCGCAAGCGGGCGATCCTGGGCTGGGAGACAGGCAACGCCTGAGCCGCACAGTCCGCCCGACAACCTGCCGTCCTTCAGGTGCGTGTCAGCAAACAGGCCGAAATGATTGCCATCCTGCACTTCAACGGACGGCAGCATGGAACAGTCACGCGTCAGAAGCTGGTTTCGCATGGGAGCCTCGGCGATTTTCGCTGCCGCTCTGGGGTTGGGGGCCTATCTCGGGTATCTGCAGCTCAGCGGCAATTTCCATACGGTGATCGACGGCGAGCTCTACCGGTCTGCCCAGCCGAGTGCCGCCGATATCGAGACCTATGCAAAGACCTACGGCATCCGCACCATCGTCAACCTGCGCGGTGAGGACGACAAGGCCGGATGGTATGCCGAGGAGGTCTCCGCCGCAAAAAGGCTTGGCCTGACGCATCTCGATTTCCGGATGTCGGCTTCCAGGCAGTTGAGCGAAGCGGAGGCGGACCGGCTTGTCACGATGATGCGGGACGCACCGAAGCCGATCCTGATCCATTGCCGCTCGGGTTCCGACCGCACCGGCCTTGCCGCCGGACTTTACAGCAGCGCGATTGCCGGCATGTCCGAAGAGATCGCCGAGCGCCAGCTTTCCCTCTACTTCGGCCATATCGGCATTCCGGTCATCTCGTCGGCTTATGCCATGGACAGGACATGGGAG
This sequence comes from Rhizobium sp. CFBP 8752, assembly GCF_014842035.1. Classification (NCBI taxonomy): domain Bacteria; kingdom Pseudomonadati; phylum Pseudomonadota; class Alphaproteobacteria; order Hyphomicrobiales; family Rhizobiaceae; genus Rhizobium; species Rhizobium sp. CFBP 8752. Next base: position 480,946 of record NZ_JACYUZ010000001.1, read on the forward strand.
CGGCTCGAGCACCATTCCTGGCGCGACAGGATTGCATTGCTGACAACGGATATCGATCTCTGACGTCGTTGCGGCCGAGGCTGGGAAACTCTGCCGGCAGTTGGCGGGTCGTGCCCAATGCGCTAGGATCTCGGCCAGTTCCAAGGAGCCATCATGCCACCATGCAACGTCGTTCTGACAGAGCACCACCAGCAGGTGATCGAGCGGCTTCTGGAAACGGGACGCTATCAGAACGCCGGCGAAATCGTGGGCGATGCACTGCGGCTTATCGAGCAGCGTGAAGCGCTGGATGGGGCAAAACTCGCGCTATTGCAGAGCGCTGCAGCGACCGGTTTCGACGACCTAGAAACCGGCCGTTTTGCCGGTGTGCCGGTGACCGGGCTGGAGCAATTCATTGCCGGTCTTGGCGACACGCCGAGCCAACGGTAGTGGGTATGGCGACAGTCCGCTTTTCCGCGACTGCCCAAGCCGACATCACCAAGACCATTGCCTATACGGATGAGAACTTCGGACGCGGCGCAAGGCGCCGTGACGAACAGCTTCTCGTGACTGCCTTTCGCGATTTGTCGCAAGACCCGACCGGGTTCAATCGATAGGGCGGAGCTTGGGGCAGGCATACGCCGCTTCCATCTCAGGCATAGCCGGACGAGGGCTAAGCACGCAAGCGGACTGGTCGTGCAGCTTCGCCCCTTCATTCTCTATCGGTATCTTAAGCCGTCGCTTATCGGGATCGGTCGCGTGCTTCATGACGCTGTCGATCCCGACAGGCATCTCCCGCCCGCATTCGGCGATGAGGCAGGCCCGTCCTAATCCGCTTCCGCCAGCCGCAGCAGTTCCACTGCGGCGGTTTCGTCGGTGATCAGGGTGTTGCAGCCGATGCGGCGGATGGTGGCGCGGATGGCGATGGCGCGGTGTGTGCCGCCGGAGGAGAGGACGATGTGTTTTGCCTTGGCGAGCGTATCGAGGTCGACAGACATCACCCGCTCGTTGAGCTTCTGATCGACCGACCGGCCTTCCTCGTCGAGAAAATTGAACATCGTATCGCAGACGCAGCCGGCGGCGATCAGCCGCTCGAGTTCGGTGGCTGAAATGAAGCCTTCCGACAGCGAGGTCGAATGCGGGCCGATATCACCGCAGCTGACGACGGCGAGATCGAGGTTCTCGGCGAGGTCATAGACGGCATCGAGGCCGCATTTGTCGATCAGAGCCCGTTTGGTGGCGACGCTGTCGACCAGAAGCGGGGCGAGGAACATGAAGCATTCGGCGCCCAGCTGGCCGGCAAAGCGCCAGGTGAAGTCGATCGGGTTGGTCTGGTGGACAGCGACAATGCCGCCGAGCAGCGAGACGACCTTGCAGCGTTCGCGACGGGGCGGGCGGAAGCTCGAAAGCGCTGCCGTCATCGTGCGGCCCCAGCCGACGCCGATCGTCATGTCGTTCTGGATTGCTTCCGACAGGAACTGGCCGAGCGCCAGACCGACGGCGCCGGCCAGTGCATCGGCGCTGTTGTCGCGCGGGGCGGGCACCACGACCGCCTCATCCAGTCCGTAGGCGCGTTCCAGCTTGGTCGCCAGCTCGACGCAGGTGTCGATGCCTTCCGAGATCCAGATCTGCACTTCGGAGCGTTTCATTGCCTCGTCGAGAAGGCGGATGACGGTCGAGCGACTGATGCCGAGCCGCTCGGCTACCTCCTTCTGCGTCAGGCCCTGGTTGTAGTAGAGCCAGGCAGCGCGAAGCCGCAGGGAGGACGCTTCCGAATATGCGGTGTGGGTATCGCGTCTCAGCTTGGCCAAATTCTGATGTCCTTTTTCATTCAGGACCATAGGGCTGACGTGAAACATATGTCAATTGTGAAGGACAAATGTCTTGACTTCTTTACCCTGAAGGGTTGTTATCCGGTCAACAGCGATCCAGAAACCATACGACGCCCCGAGCGTTTGTATTCGCTTAACAAGGATTTATTCGGATGACGTCGAAACTAGAGCAGCTTCGTTCCATGACAACGGTCGTCGCCGACACGGGCGACATCGAGGCGGTGACCCGCCTCAAGCCGGTCGATTGCACCACCAACCCGTCGATCGTTCTAAAGGCGATCGGTTCGCCGGCATTTGCCGACACGTTCCAGGAAACGGTTGCCTGGGGCCGCAAACAGGGCGGCAGCGACGACGCGATCACGGTTGCCGTGGCTGACAAGCTGGCGATCGACGTGGGCGCGGCGCTTGCGGGGATTGTCCCCGGCCGTGTTTCGACCGAAGTCGACGCCGACCTTTCTTTCGACACCGAAGGTTCGATCACCAAGGCGCACAAGATCATCGCAGCCTACAAGGATCGCGGCATCGAGCGCGAACGCATCCTGATCAAGCTGGCATCGACCTGGGAAGGCATCAAGGCCGCCGAAGTTCTGCAGGCCGAAGGGATCGACTGCAACCTGACGCTTCTGTTCAGCCACGCCCAGGCCGTTGCCTGCGCGGACGCCAAGGCGTTCCTGATCTCGCCTTTCGTCGGGCGCATTCTCGATTGGTACAAGAAGTCGACCGGTGAAGACTACACGTCCGAGACCGATCCCGGCGTCGTCTCGGTGCGTTCGATCTACAATTACTACAAGGCGAACGGCATCTCGACGATCGTCATGGGCGCCTCGTTCCGCAATGTCGGCGAGATCGAAGCTCTTGCCGGTTGCGACCGCCTGACGATTTCGCCGAACCTGCTCGACGAGCTCGACAAGGCGGAAGGCACGCTGGAGCGCAAGCTTTCGCCTGAAAAGTTCGAGCCGGCCGCGCCGATCAAGATGGACGAAAAGACCTTCCGCTGGATGCTCAACGAAGACCAGATGGCGACCGAAAAGCTTTCGGACGGTATCCGGGCGTTCAACAAGGATCTCGGCGCGCTTCGCGAGCTCGTGAAGAAGGAACTGGTCCGCGCCGCGGCCTGATTTCCTCAACGTTTTCCAATGACAAGGCCCGCCTCGTGCGGGTCTTTTTCGTTTTCCTAATGTGCACGGCCGAGGCACAGGGTTAACCGAACGTTTAGCCGGAACTCCTAGATCTTTCAGCCTACAAATCACTTTGAAGCTGGAGCGCATCGATGGCTGGGATTCCTTTTGGCCGTATCTTGTCCAACGCCGCCGTGATCAAGGCCCTCAACCGGTCGCAGGCGATCATCGAATTCGATCTGAAGGGCATCATACTCGATGCCAACGAAAACTTCTGCAATGCGCTCGGCTACCGCCTGGACGAGATCGTCGGCAGGCATCACAGCATGTTCGTCGATCCGGCCGATGCAGCTTCCTCAGATTACTCGGCGTTCTGGGCACGGCTTTCCACAGGCGCGTTCGATCAGGGCAAATACAAACGCGTGGGCAAAGGCGGCCGCGAGATCTGGATCGAAGCCACCTACAATCCGATTCTGAAAGGCGGCAAGCCTTACAAGGTCGTGAAGTTTGCGACCGACATCACGGAAGCGCGCAAGCGGGCGCTCGAGGACCGGGGCAAGCTTGAGGCACTGTCGCGGGCGCAGGCGATCATCGAATTTTCGCCGACAGGCAAGATTCTCAACGCCAACGACAATTTCTGTGCCGCCGTCGGCTACCGTCTCGATGAGATCGTCGGCAAGCACCATTCTATCTTCTGCGAACCCGACTATGCGCGCTCGCCGGACTATCAGGAGTTCTGGAAGAAGCTCGGACGCGGCACCTTTTCGGCCGATCAGTTCACCCGCATCACCAAGACCGGCGAGAAGATCTATATCCAGGCATCCTACAACCCGATCATCGACGACAGCGGACGGGTGTTCAAGGTCGTCAAGTTCGCAACGGATGTGAGCGAACGGGTAAGGGTGGTCAACGATCTCGGCACCGGACTTGCACGTCTCGCCGATTGCAATATCCAGCAGACGCTGGATACGCCCTTCATCGTGGAATTCGAGCCGCTGCGCCGGGACTTCAACGCCTCGATCGGGGCGTTCCAGCAGACGCTGATGGGGGTCCTCCAGCAGACTTCCAGCCTCAACGACAGCAGCCAGGACATGCAGGTGGCGGCCGACCAGCTGTCCGCCCGCACCAAGGAGCAGGCAGCGTCGCTTCGAGAAACGACAGCGGCGCTGGAGCAGGTGACGGAGACGGTAAGGTCCTCCAACACCAATGCGGAGGAAACCCGCAAGCTGGTCGAGGGGGCGCTGCAATCTGCGACCACGTCCTCCTGCGTGGTGCAGGAAACCATCACGGCGATGAAGCGGATCGAAGGCGCATCGTCCGAGATTACCAAGATCATCAGCGTGATCGACGAGATCGCGTTCCAGACCAATCTTCTGGCGCTCAATGCCGGCGTCGAGGCGGCCCGTGCGGGCGAGGCGGGCAAGGGCTTTGCGGTTGTGGCACAGGAGGTGCGTGAACTGGCGCAGCGTTCCGCCAAAGCGGCCAAGGAGATCAAGGGACTGATCGAGAATTCTGGCCGGCAGGTCACGGAGGGCGTGCGCCTTGTCGACGCGACGGGCGCCGCGCTGCACGAGATCGAACGGTTTGTCGCCTCGATCGACCAGAATGTCCAGTCGCTGGCCACTGCGGCGCAGGAACAGTCGGGTGGCCTGTCCGACATCAACCAGACGGTTTCGCAGCTCGACCGGATGACGCAGCAGAACGCGGCGATGGTGGAGCACACGACCGGCATCAGCCGCCAGCTTGCAAGCGGCGCGGCTCTGTTGTCGGAACTGGTCGGACATTTCAAGCTCAACAGGCGCGGCGAAATGCGCGAAACGGGTTCACCGCGTGCCGGCGGCGGCCGCAGGGCCGCTTGACGCAACAGCGAGCGACGACTGGTGGAGAGGCCCGCGTCATGCGGGCCTTTGTCGTCTGAAGGTCAGGCATGATGGGCGATGTGCCGGCCGGAGCGTGGATGCGCTTCGGGAGCCTCATTCCGGGACAGGCGTTGGGCGAAGGAAAAGCCCAGGCTTAAAGCTTCTTCAATCAGAGTAGCGCAGACTGCGGCTTGAGTATTCCATGTCTTGTTGTGCGTGATGGGGTGAAGATGCCGGAGTTCGGCGCGTGACGATCCGGCTATCGAAGAAGCTGCTCGCGGTCGTCGGCGGTGTTTCCGTGCTCTGCGCCGGCAGCGGCGCGGCGGCCGTGTTCGTGGGCAAGGAAAAGTTTTTCGGCCCGTCCTACGCCGATCTCAACGGCCTGACCTGTTCTGTGTTGCAGACGTTCACGACCAAGCGCGACGGACGCACCTGGGTGCGCCGCTATGTGAATGCCGACGAGGTTGCCTCGGCGGATGGCGCCGGTGACGGCATGGCCCGCATCCGCACCGCGTTGCGCGTGGCAAAATCCATCCAGGAAAAGGAAAAGGCCGACATCGTCCAGGTGGCGATGGTCTCCAAGGCAGGTCCGAAGGACCGTGCCGAAATGCGCGGCCGCATGATTGGCGCGCAGGTCGTCTACATTCCAGATGTTTCCAAGGCACCTGACGGCGCGGCGCGGGAACCCTATTCCGCATTTTATGTCGAGGGCGCTGCGACGTCCAAGGGCGAGTATTACGGCCAGCGCATCGACATGCCGCTCGCCGATATCGAGCATCTCGAAGCAAGTCTCACCGACAAAACCGACTGTATCGACCCGGTGGCGATCGCCGCGGCCGAGGCTGCAGCTGCGGGAGGACACGGCGCGGCCACGGGGCATGACAAGAAGCCTGCCAAGGGGCATGAACCTGCCGGACATGGCGAAGCCTCCGGTGGGCATGACGCACCTGCAGCTGAAGGAGAGGCCCCGGCAGCCGAGCACGGCAGCGCGCCTACGGAAGGCCATGGCGAGGCAGCGGCCTCGGGCCATGGCGAGGGCGGAGAACCTGCCGCCAAGGAAAGCGGCGGTCTCCTGAGTTCGGTTACTGGCATGCTCTTCGGTTCGAAAGAGGAAGCAGCGCCTGCCGCCGCCGCGCATGCGCCGGACGGCGAGGGGCACGCTGCACCGCAAGGCGGCGAGCATCCAATCGACTCGAAGCAGGATGGTCATGCACCAGCTCCAGCCGCAGCGGGGGATGACACAGCCGAGGGTTCGAAAGAGCATGCCGCAAAGGGTGAGCCTATCTCTGCGCCGGCAGAAACACCTGCACCGACCGAAGAGAAGAGTTTTGTCTCTTCCATGAAGGAGATGCTCTTCGGTTCCAGTGACAAGGCTCCGGACGCGGCGCCGGATGCCACACATGACGAAGCCTCGGCTGAGCCGGCTTCGCCAAAGACCGAGCCCGCGCCAGAGCCCCGCGCCTCTGCCGAGGGCGGCAAGCGCTGGTCGAAGCAGGATGGCAGCGACGAGATCCGTTCCGGCGGGCCTTCAGCAAGCGACGCCGCACATGACGACAAGGCCGCTGAACCAGCCGCTACGGTCGCGTCGGATCAGCCGGGCGCGGCAGCAGGCGGGTCGAATGCCGCGGATGCGGCCGGTGCCGCGTGGCTTGAGAAGCTGCGGGCGCAACAGGCTGGTTCGGCCAGCAAGCCCTAAAAAAAGCAACCTGCCGGTTGCTCCATCGTCCAGAGAGGCCCGTGCCATCGAGCCCCGTTGGCGCGGCGGGCCGGGAACAGCATGGTGGCTGTTGCTGCGTATGGTCGGAACTTGCGAGAAGATCCACTAATCCTCTGCCCGTTTTAGGGAGTGGAGTCAGGCTGCTGACAAAGGTTTTATCAAACAACTCTTGATGTCACTTTGGAACCGATGCGGTTCGCAACCTCCCCTCATCCCCGCCCTTTTGGCGGGGATCCCGTCAGCTCAAGTCCTTGAGCTGAGAGAGTCTTTGACCCGACGGACGTCGTGTCGCTGGATCCCCGCCACAAGGGCGAGGATGAGGGAGGGTGGGGCGTCGCTCTCGTCAAGCAAGCTTCTTCAGCGTTTGTCGGCAGTCTGACCCTCTCCCTGTTTCAGGGGAGAGGAGCAGGTCTGGCTGATCAATCCGCCTTGGCGCGGCGGGCCGGGAAGAGGATGACGTCGCGGATCGATGGGGCGTTGGTGAGCAGCATGATCAGGCGGTCGACACCAATGCCGAGGCCGCCGGCGGGGGGCATGCCCTGGTCGATGGCGTCGAGGAATTCGTCGTCGAGCTGCTTGTCCTTTTCACCGCGGGCATGGGCCTGTTCGAGCTGCTCGACCATGCGCTTGCGCTGCTCTTCAGGGTCGTTCAGTTCCGAGAAGGCATTGCCCAGTTCCCAGGCGTTGCAATAGGTCTCGAAACGTTCAACGAGGCGCGGTTCGCCCGGGACTTCCTTGGCAAAGGGCGAGATGTCCTTCGGGAAATGGGTGACGTGGCTCGGCTGGATCAGCGTGGCCTCGACCTTTTCCTCGAAGATGAAGGCGAGGCATTCGCCCCAGGTCCAGTCCTTCTCGACTTCGAAGCCGGCGGCCTTGGCTGCAGTGCGGGCTTCCTCGTCGGTCTTCATGGCGAGGAAGTCGATGCCGGTGACTTCCTTGACGGCGTCTGGCATCGGCACGCGCTTGAACGGGCCCTTGAACGACAGTTGCTTGTCGCCATAGGCGAACTCGGTCGAGCCGTGGATCTTCATGGCAAGGTCGGCGAACAGGCGTTCGACGAGGTCCATGATGTCCTCGTAGTCGGCATAGGCCCAGTAGCATTCCATCATGGTGAATTCAGGATTGTGCCGGGTGGAGACGCCTTCGTTGCGGAAGTTGCGGTTGATCTCGAACACCTTGTCGGTCAGGCCCGACACCAGCGTGCGCTTCAAGAACAGTTCCGGCGCGATGCGCAGGTACATGTCGAGCTTCAGCGTGTTGTGGTGGGTCTTGAAGGGTTCGGCCGTGGCGCCGCCATAGACGGAATGCAGCATCGGCGTTTCGACTTCCATGAAGCCGTCGTCTTCCATGAACCGGCGGATGCCGGAGACGATCTTCGAGCGCTGCTGGAAGCGGAGCTTGCTTTCCTCGTTGCTGAGGATGTCGAGGTGGCGCTTGCGATAGCGGATCTCGACATCGGCAATGCCGTTCCACTTTTCCGGCATCGGCAGAAGCGACTTGGTCAGCATGGTGATTTCGCGGGCGCTGATGGACAACTCGCCGCGCTTGGTGCGGCGCACGATGCCGGTGACGCCGATGATGTCGCCAAGATCGATCATCGACAGCATCGCCCGGGCTTCCTCGGGCGTCACGTCCTTGTGGGAGAAGATCTGGATCTTGCCGCCGGCGTCATGGATATCCATGAACATGCCTGAATTGCGCGAGGAAAAGACGCGGCCGGCAACCGTGACGACATCGGTGGTTTCGACGTCCGCCTCGAGATCCTTGTACTTTTCCGCCAGTTCCGCATTGGTCATCGTGCGGTGGAAATGGGCCGGATAGACGTCGCCGACGGTTTCGCGCAGCTTTGCCAGTTTCTGGGCGCGCACTTCGGTCGCGTCGGAGGAGAGGGCGGTTTCGGTCTTGGTGTTCTTGGTCATGGTTTTATTCCTGTAACGGCGCTGCCGCGGCGAGCTTCGCTTCCGTATCCCTCATTCCTGTGCTTGTCACAGCAATCCAGTGCGGCCAAGTATTTGGGCGCGGAATACTCTTTTCATTCTTTCACGGCGCAGACGCGCCGTGGCTGGATTCCTGTGACAAGCACAGGAATGAGGGAGGCGAAGGTGAGACCTCGCCTCCGCAGTTATTACTTCTGCGCACCCACCATGGATGACACCACGGCGGCGGCGATCTTCAGGCGCTGGCGCACGACCGAGCGGCCGAGGATTGCCATGCTGTCGAACAGCGGTAGCGAGCGCTGCGAGCCGGACATGGCGATGAACAGCGGCGGGGTGACGACGCGCAGCTTCTTTTCGAGCTTGTCGGCGACGGAGCGCAGTTCGGCATCGATCGCCTCGACGTTCCACTCGATCATCTTCTCGATGTCGGCCTGGACCATGGTGATGATCGCGAGCGTGTCTTCCGGCGAGGTCTTGAGACCGGCAAACGAGGCCGGGCTCAGGTTGACGTCGGCGGCGAGCAGGAAGCCGGCGAGGTTCGGCAGGTCGCCGAGCTTGGAAACGCGGCTCTGCGAGTGCTTGAGGCCCTCGATCAGGCGCTGGTTTTCCATCGCCCATTCCAGCGTGCGCGACACGAACTCTTCCGGCGACAGCTTTTCGCGCAGCCAGCGGCCGTTCACCCAGTCCAGCTTCTGCAGGTCGAAGATCGCGCCGGCCTTGGACAGGGCTTCCGGATCGAAGCTGCTGATCATCTCATCCATGGTCAGAAGCTCTTCGCCTTCTGCGATCTGCACGAAGAACAGGCCGAGGAAGTTCATCAGGGCTTCCGGCAGGTAGCCGAGCGCCGAGTAATAGCTGATCGAGGTCGGGTTCTTGCGCTTGGACAGTTTCGACTTGTCGGCATTTCTCATGAGGGAGAGATGCATGAAGACCGGCGCTTCCCAGCCGAAATAGCGATAGAGAAGAATGTGCTTGGGCACCGATGCCAGCCACTCTTCGCCGCGCGCGACATGGGTGATCTTCATCAGATGGTCGTCGATGACGTTGGCCATGTGATAGGTCGGCATGCCGTCGCCCTTGATCAGGACCTGCATGTCGACCGAATCCCACGGGATCGAGACATCGCCATAGACGCCGTCGGTGAAATCGCACGAGCCTTCGGTCGGTATCTTCATGCGCACGACGGACTGTTCGCCGGCCGCCATCTTTTCGGTGACTTCCTCGGCCGAGTATTTCAGGCAGAGACCGTCATACTTCGGCGGCTTGCCGGCGGCACGCTGGCCTTCGCGCATCTGCTCCAGACGCTCCGGCGTGCAAAAGCAGCGGAAGGCGTGGCCTTTGTCGAGCAGGTCCTGCGCGTGCGGCCAGTACATGTCCTTGCGGTCCGACTGACGGTAGGGGCCGTAGGGGCCGCCGATATCAGGACCTTCGGCCCAGGTGAGACCGGTCCATTTCAGCGCGTCCAGCACCTTCTGCTCGTATTCGAGCGTCGAGCGGGTCGCATCTGTATCCTCGATGCGCAGGATGAATTCGCCGCCGTGCTTTTTCGCGAAAAGGTAGTTGAAGAGGGCGATGTAAGCGGTGCCGACATGGGGCTCGCCGGTGGGCGATGGAGCGATGCGGACGCGAGGGGTCGGATTGATCATGGATGCTGCTCTTTCCACGGCGCGCATGGCTGCGCAAAGCCTGTGCCTTTGAATAGGGATTGGCGCAGGCTTAGGCCATATTCAGGCGGGAGCGTCAAGGTTTTTGGCGAAAACGGCCGCCACCCCGTCCCTCATTGAGGGGCGGGGTAAGCCTGGGTGGGTCGAGCGCGGAAAGGACTAGTTCACCGGCCAGATATAGAGGAGGGCCGGGACGCTGACGACAATGATCAGGAACGACAAAGGCAGGCCAAGTCGCGGGTAATCGGAAAACTTGTAGCCGCCCGGGCCGAACACCAGAGTGTTGCACTGGTGGCCGACCGGGGTGAGGAAATCGCAGCCTGCGCCGATCGCCACCGCCATCAGGAAGGGCTCGGGGCGAAAGCCGAGATTGGTGGCAAAGCTTGCGGCGATCGGCCCCATGACCAGCACGGTTGCTGCGTTGTTGAGGAAGGGGGTGACGGCCATGGCGGTGATGAGGATCAGACCGATCGCGCCCCAGGCAGGCAAGGTCGCCGCGGCTTGGCCAAGCCAGCCGGCGATCAGTTCACTGCCACCGGAGGTTCGCAGAGAATCCGAAACCGGGATGAGCGCCGCCAGCATGACGAGGATCGGGCCATCAACGGATTTGTAGAAATCGGTCAGCGGAATGGCGCGGAAAACCACCATACCGAGAGCGGCCGCGAAGAAAGCGACCGGCACAGGGGCAAGCCCGACGGCCGTCGTGCCCATCGCCAGTGCCAGGATGATCAGTGGAATGAAGGCCTGCCTCCGCGTGCCGAGCAGCACTTCGCGCTGAGCGAGCGGCAAAAGCGAGAAGTCCTGCATCACCGTCGGCATGTTCTTGCGGCTGCCCTGCAACACGATCACGTCGCCCGCCATCAGGGTGATGGTGCCAAGACGCTGCTTGAGGCGTTCGCCATGCCGGCTGATTGCCAGAAGATTGACGCCACGGGTGTAGGAGAGCGCCAGTTCCTTGGCGGAAAGCCCCTTGAGCGGGGAATCCTGGGTGATGATCGCCTCGATGGAGATGACATCGGCCTGGGCCTGTCCGTTTTCCATCAGCGGCTTGCCGGAGAGCTGCAGCCTGCCGCCGGAGACCATCCGGTCGAGCGCCTTTGACGGGCCTTCGAGCAGCACGACATCGTTTTCACGCAGGATGAGGTCCGGGAACGGCGCCATGCGCGATGGACCGCGCAGGACGGCATTGGCAATCACCTCGCCGTCACCGATCTTCAACAGCTCGGCGACCGTTTTTTCAAGAACAGTCGACAGCGGGGTAATCATCACCTCGGACGTATAGTTGGTGATCTCGACTGCTTCCTCGAGGGAATCGTTCTGCTTTGTGCGGCTGGGCACCAGCCAGTGGAAGAACAACAGGAAGGTAATGCCGACAAAGGCGAGGATCGCACCCATCGGGGTGAAGTCGAACATCGTGAAGGATTCGCCGGTCAGTTCCTGGCGGATCCGCGACACGACGATATTGGGCGAGGTGCCGATCTGCGTCATCAGGCCACCGAGCAGAGCGGCGAAAGCCATCGGCATCAGGTATTTCGACGGCGAGGCGCCGGATTTGCGGGCGAACTGGAACGCCACCGGCATCATGATCGCAAGCGCGCCGATATTCTTGATGAAGGCCGACAGCACGGCGACGACGATCATCAGCAAGGCCAGCTGGGTGTGCAGCGTGTTGAGGTTGGGGAAGAATTTCTTGATCGCCATGTCGACGATGCCGGAGCGGGCAACGCCTGCCGAAACGACCAGCGCGCTGCCGACGATGATGACGATATCATCCGAGAACCCGGAAAACGCCTGGTCGACCGGAACGATCCCCACCGTCACCGCCACGACGAGCGCACAGCAGGCGACCACATCGTAGCGGAAGCGATCCCAGATGAAGACGGCCATCATCACGGCGATGACGGAAAAGGCAAGGATCTGCTGGGTTGTCATGTGGCTCCGGGGGCGCTGGAAATGGGATGCAGCGAGAGGCGATGATCGGCGTAGTGATAAGATCGTGCCCTAGAATGCCCCAGTGCCACAAATGTTGCAAAGTCTGATGACGTTTCGCAAAAGGCGTCTATCGCCGCTCAGGGCGTGTCTGCTGGACAAACCGTGGTGGACGAATAAGTAGACGATATCAACTGCAGTTGTTTGCGCCAATTCCCCTGCGCCAAAGCCCCCGGAGCCGTCATGACCGATATCCTTGCCATCCCCGTCAAGCTTGCCGACGGCCGGAACACGACGCTTGCCGAATACCGTGGAAAAGTCATGCTGGTGGTCAACGTCGCCTCCAAATGCGGCCTGACCACGCAGTATGAAGGGTTGGAAAAACTCTACGAGCAAAAGCGGGACAGAGGCTTTGTCATCGTAGCCTTCCCGGCCAACGACTTCATGGGGCAGGAGCCCGGTTCGGATACGGAGATCGTCGAATTCTGCCAGCTGACCTACGACGTGAAGTTTCCGATCTTCTCAAAGATTTCCGTCAAGGGCGATGCCAAGCATCCGCTCTACAAGGCGCTGACCGCAGATCCGGTGCCCACCACCGGCGACGGTCCGATGAAGGCGCGCCTGCGCGGCCGCGGCATGGACATCAAAGATGGCGAGATCGTCTGGAATTTCGAAAAGTTTCTGATCGGACGCGATGGCCGGATCAAGGCACGCTTCGCGCCTGACGTGACCGCAGACGATAACCGGCTGCTCGAAGCGCTGGACCGGGAACTGTCCGAGCGGTGATCCGCCGGGACCAGGCGTTTGGACTGAACACAAAAAAGGGCGCCTCGCGGGCGCCCTTTGCGTGTCGATGTTTGTAGCAACGTCAATGCAGCGTGCCGGAGGCCTTTTTCTTGGCGCGGGCGCCTTTCGCGAACATGTTGAGGGCCTCGACGCCGGCCGAGAAGGCCATGGCGGCGTAGATATAGCCCTTCGGAACGTGCACGCCGAAGCCTTCGACGATCAAGGTGCCGCCGATCATCAGCAGGAAGGCGAGAGCCAGCATGACGATGGTCGGGTTTCTCTCGATGAAGTTGGCAAGCGGGGTTGCTGCCAGAAGCATCACGGTGACAGCGGCGACGACGGCCACGATCATGATCGGCAGATGCGGCGTCATGCCGACTGCGGTGATGATGCTGTCGATCGAGAAAACCAGGTCGAGGATCAGGATCTGCACGATGGCGGCGCTGAAGCTCATCTGCACGACTTCCTTGCCGGCGCCGACCATGTCTTCCTTGTTGTCGACCACATCCACGGAATGGTGGATTTCCTTGGTCGCCTTGTAAACGAGGAACAGACCACCGGCGATCAGGATCATGTCCTTCCAGGAGAAGGGGTGACCGAAGGCTTCAAAGACCGGATTGGTAAGCTGAACGATCCAGGCAACGGTGCCGAGCAGACCAAGACGCATGACCAGCGCCAGGCCGATACCGATCTTGCGTGCCTTTTCCCGATGCTCAGGTGGCAGCTTGTTGGTGAGGATGGAGATGAAGATCAGGTTGTCGATGCCAAGCACCACTTCCATGACCACAAGTGTAACGAGCGCTACCCAGGCCGTCGGGTCTGCTACCAGCGCTGCAATGTCCATCCATCTCTCCTGTTTTCAATCAAAGGGCGCAATTTCCCGCCGCATTTGGGGATCGACCCATTAAAAACAAGAGTAGGTTGAATATGGACCGACCAGAATCAGGCGGAATCAGCCCCATTATCGATCACGGGTTTGTTATGACAACCGTAGGCCGCCATGAAAACGCGGACTGCACCTTGGATGGTCCGGTGGATTTCCTCGTCTGACGGGGCGTCTTCCATGGACCCGAACAGACGAACCTTGAAATAGCCGCCGCTAACGAGGTCGATATACTGGCCTGCGGCAAGTTCGATATCGTCGATATTCAGCCTGCCGGCCTCGACGTGGAGGGCGAGAAAGTCGCGCATCACTGTGCGCAGGTTTTCGGGTCCGCGGAAAAAGCGCCGACACAGGTCCGGCATACGCTCGCGGACGCCAAGCACGGTCCGCATCGCGGTGATGATTTTCTCTTCCGTCATGTGGCTGAGGAACGAGACGCCAAAATCGTAGAGGCTCTTTTCCACGTTGCCGTTGGTCGACAGAACGGACCGAACAGTGGCGAGGAAGGCGGCGCGCTCCTGTTCCACCATGGCGACGAACAGATCTTCCTTGTTCTGGAAGTAGACGTAGATCGTTCCCTTCGAAACGCCGGCCTCGCGCGTGATGTCGTTCATGCTTGCGGCTTCGAACCCAAGCTTCATGAAAACCCGCGTCGCGCCTTCCATGATCTGGCTGCGCTTGGCTGGATCCTCGCCCGCAGCAAAACGCCCTGCAGTGCGGGGGGACGTGTCTCGCGGCGCGGATCTCTTTAACGGTTTCGGCATTATAATTCAGCATTCCGGTTTTTTTTCGAACCGATTGGTTCGATGTGGTCTTGATATGTGTGATCGAAGGCTTTATGTCAACGCTCCGAACTGATCGGTTCGATCGGTTTTCGCTTTTCAAAGATGGTTACGACAATGACGGCCTCCAAGAATGCCGGCGCGCTGCGCACCGTAAAAAACGAAGATGTGAATGCCGATGACACGGCGCGCGACGACGCGTCGCCGGCTGCCGAGAAACCTGCGGCACCTGTTGCAACGCCATCGCCCGAAGCCAAGGCCGACGCACCGGCAAAGAAGGGCAAGCGTGGCCTTATCCTGCCGATCATCGTGCTGGCGCTGCTCGCCGGTGGCGGCTGGTATGGATATCAGTGGTGGACGACGGGCCGGTTCATGGTGTCGACGGACGATGCCTATCTCGAAGGCGATATTGCCACGATTTCCCCAAAGGTCACGGCTTTCGTTTCGAAAGTGAATGTCGCCGCCAACCAGCAGGTCAAGGCCGGCGATGTGCTGGCGACGCTCGACAATGGCGATTACCAGAACGCGCTTGATCAGGCCAATGCCGCCATCGAAACCGGCAAGCTGTCGCTGACCCGCATCGACGCACAGGTCGAAGGTGCGCAGGCAACCCTTGCCCAGGCGCAGGCCTCCAAGGTTGCACTGCAGGCAGCGGTCCGCGGTGCCGAGATCACGCTCAAGCGCCAGACCGAGCTTGC
The DNA here is from genome assembly GCF_014842035.1 of Rhizobium sp. CFBP 8752. Taxonomy (NCBI): domain Bacteria; kingdom Pseudomonadati; phylum Pseudomonadota; class Alphaproteobacteria; order Hyphomicrobiales; family Rhizobiaceae; genus Rhizobium; species Rhizobium sp. CFBP 8752. The sequence continues at coordinate 496,130 of NZ_JACYUZ010000001.1, forward strand.
CGCCAAGTCGGTCGGCACGACCGCCGATCTCGACAGCGCCACGATTGCGCTCGATCAGGCCAAGGCCAACCTTGTCGGCGGCGATGCGTCGATCAAGTCGGCAGAAGCCAACATCACCATTCTTGAAGCGCAGCGCAAGGAAGCCGAAGGCCAGGTCCGGACGCTGGAACTGCAGCGCGACAAAGCGGCCCGCGACTTGTCCTTTACCGTTCTGAAGGCGCCCTATGACGGGATTGTCGGCAATCGCTCGGTGCAGGAAGGCGATCTCGTTTCGCCGGGACAGCGGCTGATGGCGCTGGTGCCGACGCGCCAGCTCTATATCGACGCCAATTTCAAGGAAACGCAGATCCAGCATCTGGAGATCGGCTCCAAGGTGGAAGTGCATGTAGATGCCTATAGCGAGGAGCCGATCATCGGGACGGTAGAATCGCTTGCGCCGGCTTCCGGCTCGGTATTCTCGCTGCTGCCGCCGGAAAACGCGACGGGCAACTTTACCAAGATCATCCAGCGCGTTCCGGTCAGGATCGCCCTGCCGCAGGATGCGCTCGACAGCGGTCGTCTCAGGGCGGGTCTGAGCGTTGTCGTCGACGTGGACATCCGCACCGCACCCAAGACGTAACTGGGCTTTGGCCTAACAGCCCCATCGGGGCGGAGGTGGTCCCATGGCTGGGAGCGCAACGACAACTGCAGGATCGATATCGTCTGCTGCGCCGGCATCGGCTGCGCCAAAAGTGGACGAGAAGATGCCGACCGGCCGGCTGATCGCGTTTTTCGCGATGGTCGTCGGCATGTTCATGTCGATCCTCGACATCCAGATCGTGTCTGCCTCGCTGTCTGAAATCCAGGCGGGCCTTTCGGCAGGTTCCGACGAGATCGGCTGGGTGCAGACGTCGTATCTGATCGCCGAAGTCATCATGATCCCGCTTTCTGGCACCTTGGCGCGTATCGTCTCGACGCGCTATCTGTTTGCGTTCTCGGCTGCCGGCTTTACGGCTGCGAGCGCGCTTGCGGCGACGGCATCCAATATCGACCAGATGATCGTCTACCGCGCGATCCAGGGTTTTATCGGCGGCGGCATGATTCCATCTGTGTTTGCCGCAGCCTTCACCATTTTCCCGCCGTCGAAGCGGGCGTTCGTCTCGCCGATCATCGGGCTCATCGCGACGCTTGCGCCCACGATCGGACCAACGGTCGGCGGTTATCTCTCGAACGCGTTTTCGTGGCACTGGCTGTTTCTGGTCAACATCATTCCCGGCATCTTCGTGACGATCCTGACCTGGCGGTTCATCGACTTCGACAAGCCGGAACTGTCGCTGTTCAAGAAGTTCGACTGGTGGGGTCTTGTAGCGATGGGCGTGTTCCTCGGCGGTCTCGAGTATGTGCTGGAAGAGGGCAATTCCAACGACTGGTTCAACGACCACATGATCGTCATCGGTGCCATCGCATCGGGGCTTGGCTGCCTGGTCTTCTTCTATCGCGCCTTTACCTCGGAATTTCCCGTCGTGGACCTGACGGCGTTTACGAACCGGAACTTCGCGTTCGGCTCGATCTTCTCCTTCGTGATGGGTATCGGGCTCTACGGGCTCACCTATATCTACCCGGTCTATCTCAGCCGCATCCGCGGTTACGACAGCCAGATGATCGGCGAGACGATGTTCGTCTCGGGTCTTGCCATGTTCGTCACGGCGCCGATCGCAGGCAAGCTGTCGACCAAGATGGACCTGAGAGCGATGATGGTGATCGGTTTCATCAGCTTTGCCTCCGGCACGTATATCATGACCGGCATCACCGCCGATTGGGACTTCTACGAGCTTCTGATCCCGCAGATCCTGCGCGGTTTTGGCCTGATGATGTGCATGGTGCCGATCAATAATATCGCGCTTGGCACTTTGTCTCCGGCCCGCATCCGGGGGGCGTCCGGCCTGTTCAACCTGACCCGCAACCTTGGTGGCGCGGTGGGGCTTGCGATCATCAGCACGCTTCTGTCCAACCGCCAGGACGTGCATTACGAGCGGCTGCGCGAGCATCTCGACTGGGGCAACCGGATAGCTTCCGACCAGCTCGACTCGATGGCGTCCAATCTGAACACCTACGGTCTAGATGGCGCGACCGGCGCGATCCGGCAGATGGTGCAGCTGGTGACCAAGCAGGCCGTGGTGATGTCGTTCTCGGACGTTTTCCTGATCCTGACCGTGCTGTTTGCGATGATGATCCTCGGCGTTGCCGCCATCGAAAAGCCAGCACCCCAGGGCGGTGGGGGTGGCAGCGGCCACTGATCGCGGACTTCGCGCTTAAGATTTCAAAGAACCACCGCCTGCAGAGGGGTCGTCGCAATCCGCGGCGGCCCCTTTGCGATTCGTAAGGCGGAGCGTGATGAAATAAATCTGATTTACGTACCTCAAAAACTTGGTTACGAAGATCGGTGGAGGACCGCATGAAGCCAACCGTACACGATATCGCGCGTAGCGCCGGCGTCAGCCTGGCGACCGTCGACCGTGTGCTCAACGGTCGGCCTGGCGTGCGGCGCATCACCCAGGAGAAGGTCGAGGAGGCGATCGCCGTCCTCGGCTACGTGCGCGACGTGGCGGCTGCCAACCTTGCCAAGGGGCGGACTTACGCTTTCACTTTCGTTCTGCCGGAGAACGACAACTCGTTCATGATCGGCTTGCGCGAAGAGGTGGAGCAGGCGGTTGGTCGCTCCGGTGCCGAGCGAACCCGTATCCGCGTCGTCGACGTGCCGCCTTTCGACGGGCAGGCCTTGTCGACCATGCTGGACGGCGTGCTTGCCGACAGGCCTGACGGCGTCGCGTTCGTGGCGGTGGAAAGTAGCGACGTGCAGGCCGCAGTCGCAAGGCTGCGGGAGGCGGGCATCGCCGTCGTGACGCTGGTGTCGGATCTGCCGGGCTCGCAGCGGCACCATTTCGCCGGGATCGACAACCACGCGGCCGGGCGCACCGCTGCCAATCTCCTCGGAAGGTTTCTCAGCGGTCGCGACGGGCGGGTGGCGATGGTTGCCGGATCGATGCTGGTGCGCGATCACCGCGAGCGGCTGGAAGGGTTTCTGTCCGTGCTATCGGAGGATTTTCCGCGGCTTGCGATCCTTCCGGTGATCGAAGCGCGCGACGATCCTGCTATTGCCGAGGAGCTGGTGACGGCCCTGTTTCGCCGCTATCCGGATGTGATCGGGCTCTACAGTCTCGGCGCCGGCAATCGCGGCATTCTGAAGGCTGTGCGCAGCCTGCCGGAAGCGCGAAGGCCTGTGATCATCGCGCATGAGCTGACGCGATCGACGCGGGCAGCGCTTGCCGACGGTGTCGTCGATGCGGTGCTGAACCAGGATGCGGGCCATGAAGTGCGCAGCGCCATAAGGGTGCTGAAGGCGAAGGCGGACGGGCTTCCCGTGATCGCCGCACAGGAGCGCATTCGTATCGACATATTCTTGAAGGATAACCTGCCCTGACGGGCAATCGTGCTCCGGACCATTTCAAGCGGACCGAACACGACGTGTGACGAAACAAAGATCTGCCGAAACGCGGCAGCAACAGGAGAAGGCAAGCATGTATCTCGGTCTCGATCTGGGCACTTCCGGCGTCAAGGCGATGCTGATCGACGGCGATCAGACGATCATCGGCTCGGGGAACGGGACGCTCGACGTATCGCGCCCGCATTCCGGTTGGTCGGAACAGGAGCCGGCTCACTGGATCCGCGCCTGCGAAGAGGCGATCGACGGGCTGAAGGCGAAGTTTCCCAAGGAGCTTGCCGCAGTCAAGGGCATCGGCCTTTCCGGCCAGATGCATGGCGCGACGCTGCTTGATGCCGACGACAAGGTGCTGCGGCCCTGCATTCTCTGGAACGACACCCGCTCCTTTAAGGAGGCAGCGGCGCTCGATGCGGATCCGCGTTTCCGGGCCATCACCGGCAATATCGTGTTTCCGGGGTTTACCGCGCCGAAGCTTGCCTGGGTGAAGAACAACGAGCCGGAGATCTTTGCGAAGGTCGCCAAGGTTCTGCTGCCCAAGGATTACCTGCGGCTATGGCTGACGGGTGAACACATTTCGGAAATGTCCGATTCGGCCGGCACGTCCTGGCTCGATACGGGCGCGCGCAAGTGGTCATCGGAACTCTTGGCAGCGACCGATCTTACCGAGGATCAGATGCCGTCGTTGGTCGAGGGCACCGAGGAAGCCGGTCGCCTGCGGGGCGAGCTGAAATCGAAATGGGGGATTGCCGGCGATGTCGTGGTGGCCGGTGGGGCCGGCGACAATGCGGCGTCTGCCTGCGGCATGGGCACGGTCGCCGAGGGAAATGCGTTCGTCTCGCTGGGAACATCCGGCGTGCTGTTTGCCGCCAACGCCTCCTATCTGCCGAAGCCGGAAAGTGCCGTACATGCGTTCTGCCACGCGCTGCCGACGACCTGGCACCAGATGGGCGTCATCCTGTCGGCCACGGATGCGCTCAACTGGCATTCGAAAGTGTCCGGCAAGCCTGCTGCCGATCTGGTTGCCGAGCTTGGCGAAGGCCTCAAGGCCCCGACCGGCGTCACCTTCTTGCCCTACCTTTCCGGCGAGCGCACGCCGCATAACGATGCCGTCATTCGCGGTGCCTTTCTCGGGCTAGAACATGAGAGCAGCCGTGCGGTGCTGACCCAGGCGGTGCTGGAAGGCGTGACCTTTGCGATCCGCGACAATCTCGAAGCGCTGAAATCGGCGGGAACCTCGATCTCCCGCGTGACCGCGATCGGCGGCGGTTCGCGCTCGCGCTACTGGCTGTCGTCGATTGCGACCTCGCTTGGCGTTCCCGTGGATATTCCGGCCGACGGCGATTTCGGTGCGGCGTTTGGCGCGGCCCGGCTCGGACTGATCGCGGCAACCGGTGCCGATCCGGTTGCCGTTTGCTCCGCTCCCAAAACGGAAGCGGTGATCGAACCGGAAGCTGGCCTTCACGGCGCCTATGAGGCGGCATACCAGCGCTACCGGGCTGCCTATCCTGCAATTCGCGGCTTGATGAACTAACCGGCAAAGGGGAGGAGACATCTCCTCCCCCCAAGTCGGGCAACTCGAACCACGCTTTACCGGCTATAGTGAGGTACGTACCTCACCGTGGCGCATTTACCAGAACCAAGTTTCTACCAAGGAGGAAACCACCATGAGCACAGGCTTTTTCGGCGATATCACCAAGATCAAGTACGAAGGTCCTGACAGCACCAATCCGCTGGCATTCCGGCACTACAACCCGGATGAAATGGTCGGCGGCAAGCGGATGGAAGAGCATCTGCGGTTTGCCGTTGCCTATTGGCACACGTTCACATGGCCGGGCGGCGATCCCTTCGGCGGCCAGACATTCGAGCGTCCGTGGTTCGACGACAGCATGCAGGCAGCCAAGCTGAAGGCGGATGTTGCCTTCGAATTCTTCGATCTGCTCGGGTCGCCTTACTACTGCTTCCACGATGCGGATGTGCGTCCTGAAGGCGCAAACTTTGCGGAAAACACGAAGAACCTCAACGAGATCGTCGACTACTTCGAAAAGAAGCAGGCCGAGACCGGCGTGAAGCTTCTGTGGGGCACGGCGAACCTGTTTTCGCATCGCCGTTACATGTCCGGCGCTGCTACCAATCCCGATCCCGACGTGTTTGCCTTTTCGGCGGCGACCGTCAAAACCTGCCTGGACGCCACCAAGCGTCTCGGCGGTGCGAACTATGTCCTGTGGGGCGGTCGCGAGGGTTACGAGACGATCCTCAATACCGATTTCACCCGCGAGCTCGACCAGATGGGCCGCTTCCTCAACCTGGTCGTCGAATACAAGTACAAGATCGGCTTTGAAGGTACGATCCTGATCGAGCCGAAGCCGCAGGAGCCGACGAAGCACCAGTACGACTACGACGTTTCCACCGTCTATGCCTTCCTGCAGAAGCACGGGCTGGACAAGGAAGTGAAGGTCAATATCGAGCAGGGCCACGCGGTTCTTGCCGGCCATTCCTTCGAGCACGAGATCGCGATGGCGAACACGTTCGGCATTTTCGGCTCGATCGACATGAACCGCAACGACTACCAGTCGGGCTGGGATACGGACCAGTTCCCGAACAACGTGCCGGAAATGGCGCTTGCCTATTATCACGTGCTCGCAGGCGGCGGGTTCAAGAACGGCGGCACCAACTTCGATTCCAAGCTGCGCCGCCAGTCGCTCGATCCGGCAGATCTGCTGATCGGTCATATCGGCGGCATGGATTGCTGCGCCCGTGGCCTGAAGGCTGCAGCGAAGATGATCGATGACGGTGCGCTGAAGACACCGCTCGATGCACGCTACGAAAAGTGGGACAGCCCGGAGGCGCAAAAGATGCTGCGCGGCGAGTACAAGCTCGACGAAATCGCTGCCCGCGTCGAGAAGGAAGGGATCAATCCCGAGCCGAAGTCCGGACGCCAGGAATATCTCGAAAACGTGATAAACCGCTACGTCTGATCAACGCTACCCCATCGTGCTGTGACAAAGCTGTGAACGGCCCCGAAATGCTGACCTTCAGCGCAACATTTCGGGGCTGGAAACGTTTGATCCCGTGCTTATGTTAAGGCTTGGCGAACGGGATCATCCTGCGACCCTTTCAAACGTGAGTTCTGCCGAGGCCTCGGTCGCGAAAGCGGTCGGCAAAGGCCTCCAACGACACGAAGGAGAATGACATGAAGTGGACTGCACCTAAGTTTGTCGAAGTAAGCTGCGGCATGGAAATCAACCGTTACGCACCTGCAGACGGCAGCGAGCCGGTTCTGTTTTAATTATGAAGAGCACGGGACCCATGACCGGTCTCCGGTTTCTGGTGCTCGGCTCTGCAGCCGGCGGCGGATTACCGCAGTGGAACTGCAATTGTTCCAACTGCGCCGCCGCCCGCGATCCGTCTTCGGGACTTCAGCCGCAGACGCAGTCGTCGCTCGCCGTCAGTATTGACGGAGAGACCTGGGCGATCTTCAACGCCTCGCCGGATATTGGACAGCAAATCCAGCAGACGCTGCAGCTTCATCCGAAAGCACTCCGCCACAGCCCGATCGCAAGCGTCGTCATCACCAATGCCGATGTGGATCATATCGGCGGTCTCCTGACGATCCGCGAGAAGCAGGCGTTTTCGCTGTTTTCGACGGCCGCGATCGGCTCGGTGCTCGATGCGAGCCCTGTCTTCCGGGTGCTCGATCCTGATTTCGTGGCGCGCAAGACGATCCGTCTTGACGAGGATTTTTCACCGCTCGACGGGCTAGAGGCACGCATTTTCGCGGTGCCGGGCAAGGTTGCCTTGTTTCTCGAGGATGGCGAGCCTGAGCTTGGTCTCGAAGGCGAGCAGACAATCGGCGTCGAATTCGTGGCAAACGGCAAGCGAGCCTACTATATTCCGGGCTGTGCGACGCTGCCGGACTGGCTTTGCGACCGCATCCGCGGCGCCGACCTCGTGTTCTTCGACGGCACCGTGTTTACCGATGACGAGATGATCCGCGTCGGTACCGGCATCAAGACCGGGCAGCGCATGGGGCACATGCCGATTACTGGCGACGACGCCGGGGGCGGCAGCCTCGAAGCGCTGTCGAAACTTGGCATAGGCCGCATGGTCTATGTCCATATCAACAATACGAACCCGATCTGGCGCCAAGGCCCGGAGCGGGACGCGGTCACAGATGCCGGCTTCGAAGTCGGCCATGACGGCATGGAGATCGAACTTGCCTGACGCCCTGAAGCTTGCCCTGAACAGAACCGATTTTGAAGCCCGGCTGCGCGCCATCGGTGCTGCGCGCTATCACGACAAGCATCCGTTTCACGGCATGCTGCATGGTGGCGGTTGCTCGATGACGCAGGTGCGCGCCTGGGTGATCAACCGCTTCTACTACCAGAGCCGCATTCCGCTGAAGGATGCCGCTTTCATGTCTCGCTGCGAGGACATCTCGATCCGGCGGGCCTGGCGCAAGCGGATCGAGGATCATGACGGCGGCCGGGAAGAGGGCGGCGGTATCCGGCGCTGGCTGAAGCTTGCCGAAGCGGTCGGGCTTGATCCGGATTACGTCGAATCAACCCGGGGCGTTCTGCCGGGCACGCGGTTTGCCTGCGACGCCTATGTGCGTTTCGTGCGCGACATGCCGATGCTCGATGCGGTTGCCGCTTCGCTGACCGAGCTTTTTGCGCCGACGATCCACAAGAACCGCATTGCCGGACTGCTCGAGCATTACGCGTTTGCCAATGAGGACGCGCTCTCCTATTTCCGCAAGCGGCTGGACGAGGCGCCGGTCGATGTCGCCTTCGGGCTCAACTACGTGCTCGACCATGCGGACACGCTGGAAAAGCAGGATGCGGCTGCCGCTGCGCTGACCTTCAAGACGGATGTGCTTTGGGCGCAGCTCGATGCGTTGCAGAGCGCTTACGTATCGCCGGCACTTCTGCCGCCGGGTGGCTGGGACGGCAGGGAGGGCGTCATCGGCGCTCTCGACCAGCCGGCTCTGAGAGAACCTGTGTGGGGAGCTGCGGAATGAGCGAACCTTCCGCAGTCACCGTCACGGCGCAGACGATTGCGAAGCTTGCCCGCGGTGTGCGGCTTCGGGAAGACCCGGTGCGCGGCCAGACGGTGCTGCTTGCGCCGGAACGGGCGCTTGCGCTCGACGAGATCGCCGTGATGATCGTCAACGCGCTCGACGGCGAGCGGGATCTCGATGCAATCGCGCAGGAATTCTCCGTGAAATTCGAAGCGCCCAAGGCGCAGATCCTGGTCGACGTGATTGCTTTCGTCGACGAGTTTTCCAAGCGGCGCATGCTGGAGTTGAAATCGTGAACGAGCATGTCAGCATTGCGCGGACAAGTGCCAAGACCAGTGACAGAACGAGCGAATGGACTGACCGGGACGGCGTAACGGGTCGTATCCGCATTCCCGCACCGATCGCCATGCTCGCGGAGCTGACGCATCGCTGTCCGCTGGCTTGCCCCTATTGCTCCAATCCGCTGGAGCTGGAAGGCATCAGCACCGAGCTTTCCACGCAGGAATGGATCCGGGTGTTTCAGGAAGCAGCAGCACTTGGCGTTCTGCACCTGCATCTCTCTGGCGGCGAACCGGCGTCAAGGCGCGATCTGGTGGAACTGACGGCGGCTGCCGCCAAGGCCGGGCTTTACACCAACCTGATCACGTCCGGCATCGGCCTCAACGAAAAGCGCATCGCCGAGCTGTCCGCAGCCGGGCTCGACCATCTGCAGCTCTCGATCCAGGGCGCGACGCCTGTTCTGGCCGACAAGGTGGGTGGTTACAAAGGCGGTTACGATCGCAAGATCGCGGTCGCCGAGTGGACACATGCGGCCGGCATTCCGCTGACCGTCAACGCCGTTTGCCACAAGCAGAACATGGACGAGCTGGGCGCCATGCTGGATCTTGCCGTCGAACTCGGTGCGCGCCGCATCGAGATCGCCACCGTGCAGTTTCACGGCTGGGCCGAGAAGAACCGCAAAGCGCTGATGCCGACCAAGGAACAGGTGCTGCACGCCAACGCCTTTGTTGAAGAAGCGCGCAAACGGCTGGAAGGCATCATCGTCATCGATTACGTGCCGGCCGATCACCATTCGACTTTTCCGAAGGCCTGCATGGGCGGCTGGGGACGCACGGGTCTCAATGTGACGCCATCGGGCAAGGTTCTGCCCTGCCATGCAGCCGAAAGCATTCCGTCGCTCAACTTCGAGACCGTGCGCAACATGTCGCTGACCGACATCTGGTATGACAGCCAGGCGTTCAACGCCTATAGGGGCGATAGCTGGATGCCGGATCTCTGCCGGTCCTGCGATCGCAAGGGCGTGGATTTTGGCGGTTGCCGTTGCCAGGCGATGGCGTTGGCCGGCGACGCCGCCACCACCGACCCGGTCTGCATCCTGTCGCCAATGCGCCATCTCCTGGTCGAGCAGGCAGAGATCGACAGCCGCGCCGAGCCGCCTGAATTCGTCTATCGCGGCCGCTAACGCCACTTCCGGTGGTGTCGCGAATGTGAACGAAGCTCATGAGCTGAAACTGCTTTACGTACCTCAAATTCTTCGATAGCCTGAAATTCAGGGAGGAATTTCAGTGCATCACACCACTTGCGAGGAGGCAGGTGTTGTGGGCGTGCCGCGTTGCGGCTGCTTCACGACGCTTCTGATTTTGAGGCCGGTGCATGGTTGATGCGCCCGGGCAAACGGCTGCGCCTCTGCTCGATGCGCGCGGCCTTTCAAAGACGTTCGGCATTGTCGAAGTCCTCAAGGATATCGCGCTCACTGTTCGTGCCGGAGAGGTCCACGCGATCATCGGCGAAAACGGCGCCGGCAAATCCACCTTGATGAAGATCCTTGCCGGCAACCATCAGCCGACAAGCGGCGAACTTGCGATCGACGGGCAGGTCGTCAGCTTTTCGGGGCCGGTCGATGCGGAAAAGCATGGCATCGTGCTGGTGCATCAGGAAATCCTTCTCGCACCGGATCTGACGGTGGCGCAGAACATCTATCTCGGTCGCGAGGTTCGAAAGGGCATCGCGCTTGATGACCGGGCGATGAATGCGGGCGCAGCAGACGCGATCCGCGATCTGGGTGCCGATATCGATCCCGAGACCATCGTCTCAAGACTTTCGATCGCGCAGCGCCAGCTGGTGCAGATCGCCCGCGTGCTGCTGGTGCCGCACCGCATCGTCATCTTCGACGAGCCGACAGCGTCGCTCACGCCGCACGAAACCGAAGCGCTCCTGAAGGTCATCACCGATATCCGCGCCAAGGGCGTCGGCGTGCTCTACATCTCGCACCGGCTGCCGGAGGTAAAGGAGATCGCCGACCGCGTGACGGTGCTGCGCGACGGGCGACTGGTCGCTTCGCACCCGACAAGCGAGCTGGAACCGGCCGACATGGCGCGTCTGATGGTGGGCCGCGATGTGGCAAAGCTCTACCCGGACCGGCAGGCGGCCGTTGAGCCCGAAACGGTGCTTCAGGTGGAAGGATTCGATGTGCCGGGCTACGCGCGCGATGCCGGGTTTACCCTGCACAAGGGTGAGATCCTCGGTTTTGCCGGGCTGATCGGCGCCGGTCGCACCGAACTGATGGAAGGGCTGGTCGGACTTCGACCGGCCAAGGGCAAGGTGACGCTACGGGGCCGGCCGGTTCAGTTTACCGACGTGCATTCGAGCCTCAAGGCGGGCGTCGCCTATCTGTCCGAGGACCGTAAGGGCAAGGGCCTGCTCTTGACCAAGGACCTGACCGTCAACCTGACGCTCGCCTCGCTCGGCAAGTTCATCCGTGGCCTGCAGATCGATCGCAAGCGAGAGGCGCAGGCGCTCGACAAGGCGATCGAGGATTTCGACATCCGGACCGGCACGAAGACGATCCTCGCAGGACAGCTTTCCGGCGGCAACCAGCAGAAGTTGCTGCTTGCCAAGATGATGCTACTCGACCCTCAGGTTGTCATCATCGACGAGCCGACGCGCGGCATCGATATCGGCAACAAGGAACAGATCTACAAATTCATCGCCGCTCTGGCTGCGGAAGGGCGCTCGATCATCGTCGTCTCTTCCGAAATGCCGGAGCTGATCGGCATCTGCGACCGCATTCTGGTGATGCGCGGCGGCCGGATCGTCGGCGAAGTTCAGGGAGACCACATGACGGAAAACGAGATCGTCCAGCTTGCAACCGGTGTCAATGTCGGCGCGGGGGAGGCGGCATGAGTGCGGTCGTAACCGAGACGAAGGCGCCGAAGACTTCGCGCGACTGGGACATGGCGGCCATCGCGCCGTTTGTTGCGCTGGCGCTGCTTCTGGTGCTCGGCTATTTCGCCAACCCGAATTTCGTGTCGCTGGCCAACCTTACCAATGTCATCACCCGCAGCGCTTTTATCGCGGTGATCGCGCTTGGGGCGACCTATGTGATTTCGGCCGGGGGACTGGATCTCTCGGTCGGGGCGATGGTCGCTTTCGTCGCAAGCCTGATGATCCTGTTCATGAATTCCGGCGTGATTGCCGATCCGATGCTGATGCTGATGGCCGGCATGGCGGTGGCGCTGGTTCTGGGGGCGGCCTGCGGGCTGGCGAACGGGCTGATCACGACGCTCGGGCGGATCGAGCCGTTTATTGCGACGCTCGGCACGATGGGCATCTATCGCGGCCTGACGACCTGGCTTTCCCAGGGCGGCGCGATCACGCTCAAGGACCGGCAGTTGCAGCAGCTTTACCGGCCGGTCTATTTCGGCGACGTGTTCGGCGTGCCGATCCCGATCATCGTGATCTTCGTGACGGCGGCGCTCGCTGCCTTCGTGCTCTACCGCACCCGGTATGGCCGTCATGTGATCGCCGTCGGATCGAACGAGGAAGTGGCGCGCTATTCGGGCATTTCGGTCAACAAGGTGCGCACCATCGCCTATGTGGTGCAGGGCCTCTGCGTGGCTGTTGCTGTCATGATCTACGTGCCGCGGCTGGGATCGACGTCTGCGACGACAGGCATCCTGTGGGAGTTGCAGGCGATCACGGCCGTGGTCGTCGGCGGGACGGCACTTCGGGGCGGGGTGGGTCGCATCTGGGGCACGATCTGCGGCGCCTTCATTCTGGAAATCGTCGGCAACATCATGATCCTGTCGAACTTCGTGTCGGAATATCTGATCGGAGCGATCCAGGGCGCGATCATCATCATCGCCATGCTGGTGCAGAGGTCGCTGATGCGAAAGTAAGAGGTTGTTACGGGACCCCTCCGGCCTGCCGGCCATCTCCCCCACAAGGGGGGGAGAAGACTTGACGCAATCGCCTGCCTCGATCGAGTGTTGGCGATAGCTGCCGGGTTGAGCCCGCCCCCTTGTGGGCAGGGCGGGGAGGGGTTTCGGGTCGCGGAGACCAATGGTTTGGCCGGGCCTCTGGGGCGGGTCCGGTTTCGGGAGGATGACCCCTTAAACTCTGGGAGAGAGAACATGCATAGAAGAACATTCGGTCTTGGCGTTGCAGGTCTTGCAGCGTCGGTTGCCGCCGCACCAAGTCTCGGGCTTGCACAGGAGGCGAAGAAGGTCACGATCGGCGTGTCCATTCCGGCAGCCGACCATGGCTGGACGGCGGGCGTGGTGTTCCATGCCGAACGCGTCGCGAAACTTCTGATGGCCGAGCACAAGGGCCTCAATGTCATCGTGAAGACCTCGGCGGATCCGGCGAGCCAGGCAAACGCGGTGCAGGATCTGGCGGTGCAGGGCATCGATGCGCTCGTCATCCTGCCGAGCGATCCGGATCAGCTGGTCACCGCGATCCAGCAGGTGAAGGACGACGGCAAGTTCGTGGCGCTGGTCGACCGTGCACCATCGGTCAACGACAACACGATCCGCAATCTCTACGTGGCCGGCAACAACCCGGCGCTTGGCGAAGTAGCCGGAAAGTATATCGCCGAGAAGACGCCGGAAGCGCAGGTTGTCGTGATCCGCGGCCTGCCGATCCCGATCGACCAGCAGCGCCAGGACGGTTTCGACAAGGGGATTGCCGGTTCCAAGGTGAAGGTGCTGGAGCGCCAATACGGCAACTGGAGCCGCGACGACGCCTTCAAGGTGATGCAGGACTTCCTGACCAAGCATCAGAAGATCGATGTGGTCTGGTGCCAGGACGACGACATGGCCGTCGGTGTGCTGGAAGCGATCGAGCAGGCCAAGCGCACCGACATTCAGTATGTCGTTGGTGGTGCCGGCTCCAAGGACATGATCAAGCGCGTCATGGACGGCGACAAGATGATGCCGGTTGACGTGCTCTATCCGCCGGCGATGGTGGCAACCGCCATGCAGCTGACGGCGGCCAACTTCTACGATCAGGTCCCGGTCAGCGGCAACTATATCCTCGACGCCACGCTGGTGACGAAGGAGAATGCGCAGAACTTCTACTTCGCCGACTCGCCGTTCTGAGATCGACAAGGCGAGAGAGGGCGTTTGTCGCAGGACGCCCTCTTTCCTCGCGTCATCCCTGTGCTCGTGCCAGGGATTTAAGCCAGCCCAAGTCGCTGGGCTGAAGAAAGTTTCTCTGACCCGACGGAAATCGGGTCACTGGATTCCTGTGACAAGCACAGGAATGCCGGAGAGTTTGCGGAACGCACCGAGCCCGACATCGAGGGCGGCATATCGGAAAGGAAACACCATGAAGACGATCAAGGGTCCGGGCATTTTTCTCGGTCAGTTTGCCGGAGACAAGGCGCCGTTTGACAGCTGGGACGGCATCACCAAATGGGCGGCCGACAAGGGTTATCTCGGTGTGCAGGTGCCGACCTGGGCTGGCCAGCTGATCGACCTCAGACAAGCTGCCTCGTCGAAGGATTACTGCGACGAGTTCGCCGGTGTCGCCCGCCAGAACGGTGTCGAAGTGACCGAATTGTCCACCCATCTTCAGGGGCAGCTGGTCGCCGTGCATCCGGCCTATGATGACGCCTTCGACGGCTTCGCTGCGCCGGAAGTGCGCGGCAATCCGAAGGCACGTCAGGAATGGGCGGTCGAGCAGGTGAAGATGGCGATCACAGCCTCGAAGCATCTCGGCATCACGGCGCATGCCACCTTTTCCGGCGCGCTCGCCTGGCCCTACATCTATCCGTGGCCGCAGCGCCCGGCCGGTCTGGTCGAGACCGCCTTTGACGAGCTTGCCCGCCGCTGGACGCCGATCCTCGATCATGCGGACGAAAACGGCGTCGACGTGTGTTACGAGATCCATCCCGGTGAGGACCTGCATGACGGCGTCACGTTCGAGATGTTCCTGGAGCGGGTGAAGAACCATCCGCGCGCCAACATGCTCTACGATCCGTCGCATTACGTGCTGCAATGCCTGGATTATCTCGATAATATCGACATCTACAAAGACCGGATCAAGATGTTCCACGTCAAGGACGCGGAGTTCAATCCGACCGGGCGGCAGGGCGTCTATGGCGGCTTCCAGAGCTGGGTGAACCGGGCCGGACGGTTCCGTTCGCCGGGCGATGGTCAGGTGGATTTCGGGGCGATCTTTTCCAAGATGGCGGCCAACGATTTCGACGGCTGGGCCGTGGTCGAATGGGAATGCGCCCTGAAGCATCCCGAAGACGGAGCCCGCGAAGGCGCGGAATTCGTCAAGCACCACATCATCCGCGTGACGGAACATGCATTCGACGACTTTGCCGCCGGCGGCACGGACGAGGCGGCCAACAGGCGGATGCTGGGGCTTTCATAGAAACCCCTCCCCACAAGGGGAGGGCTTAACCTGCCGCACCCTTCGGTCATGACCCGAGACGTTGCGGAGGGGTCTCTCCCCCTTGTGGGGGAGATGGCCTGCAGGCCAGAGGGGACTTTCCCCGCAATGAATTTCCAAGGAGACATCATCGTGACCATCGAAGCCAAGGACGAACAGACACGCGCACCCCGTATCCGGCTCGGCATGGTCGGCGGCGGATCAGGTGCCTTTATCGGCGCGGTGCACCGGATGGCGGCGCGGCTGGATGACCGGTTCGAGCTTGTCGCCGGCGCGCTTTCCTCGACGGCGGAGAAATCGGCGGCATCGGGGCGGGAACTCGGGCTTGATACGGACCGAACCTACGGCTCCTATGAGGAGATGGCGAGCCGCGAGGCGGAGCGTGAGGACGGCATCGAGGCGGTGTCGATCGTGACGCCGAACCATGTTCATTTCGATGCCGCCAAAGCTTTTCTCAAGCGCGGTATCCACGTCATCTGCGACAAGCCGCTGACCTCCAACCTTGCCGACGCGAAGGCGCTCAAGCAGGTGGCTGACGAGAGCGGTGCGCTGTTTATCCTGACGCACAATTACACCGGCTATCCGATGGTGCGCCAGGCCCGCGAGATGGTCGAGAGTGGCGTTCTCGGCGATATCCGCATCGTCCAGGCGGAATATCCGCAGGACTGGCTGACCGAGGCGGTCGAACAGACCGGCGCCAAGCAGGCGGTGTGGCGTACCGATCCGGCCCAATCGGGTGCCGGCGGCTCGACCGGCGATATCGGCACGCATGCCTATAACCTTGCCTGCTTCATCACCGGCTTGAAGCTCGATAGCCTTGCCGCGGATCTAGACAGTTTCGTTGAGGGCCGCCGGCTCGACGACAATGCCCATGTCATGCTGCGCTTCACGGCAAGACACGGCGAGAAGCCGGCCAAAGGCATGCTCTGGTGTAGCCAGGTGGCGCCGGGCCACGAGAACGGCCTGAAGATCCGCGTCTACGGCACCAAGGGCGGCATCGAATGGGTGCAGGCCGATCCGAACTACCTGTGGTTCACGCCGTTCGGGCAAGAAAAGCGGCTGATCACCCGCAATGGCGCCGGTTCCGGCGCCGCTGCTGCGCGTGTCTCCCGCATTCCATCGGGTCATCCGGAAGGTTATCTCGAAGCCTTCGCGACGATCTACACCGAGGCGGCACTGGCAATCCATGCGCACCGGACGGGCGCAAAGCTGGATGATGCGGTGATTTATCCGACGGTCGACGACGGCGTGAAGGGTGTTGCGTTTGTCGAGGCGTGCGTGGAGTCGTCTCGGAACAATGGTGCTTGGGTGAAGGTGTAAAGACTGGTGGGCGGCGTCTGCCCCTCACCCTAACCCTCTCCCCGTAGACGGGGAAAGGGGACGTGGCTCGATCGGGGCAAGGCGCGTGAGGCAAAGGACCTTCTCCCCGCCTGCGGGGAGAAGGGTCCGCAGGACGCAGCCGGATGAGGGGCCTGGGGAAGAGGTGGCGGCACCCGGATAGGCGTTGGAACCCTCGCCGCGGCCGGATCTACCTCCAGTGTCAGGAGCCCAATATTGACATTTCCATTCAATCTGTACAGATATATGTACATTCTGAGAGGAGAGCATTGTGGCCCACGTTCGTTTGACCGAGTTTAGGCAGAACATTGCGACCCACTTCGACAACGTGATCGCCTCTCGCGCTCCTTTGCTGGTCACGCGTCAGGGGTCAGAGGCGTTGGTTCTGATTGCTGAGGGCGAATACGAGAGCATGCAGGAAACTCTGCACCTTCTTTCCACTCCAGCGAATTCTGATCGGCTGCGCGAGAGTATTGCGCAGCTTCGCGGAGAAGAGCTGATCGAAAAAGACCCGACTCTCTGACATGAACCTTCTCTGGACGGGAAACGCCTGGGAAGAGTACCAATACTGGCAAAGCGTCGATCAATCGATGGTCGAGAAAATCAACGAGCTGATCAGGGATACGAAGAGATCGCCCTTCAAGGGGCTTGGAAAACCGGAACCGCTGAAGGGCAGTCTCTCCGGGTTTTGGTCGAGGCGCATTCTTGGGGAGCATCGACTGGTGTATTGTGTGTCGGGTAAAGGAAGCACCCAGCAACTTCAAATCATCCAGTGCCGTTTTCACTATGAGAGATAGTATAGAGCGCACTTAAGGCGATAATCCCGAACGACATCGTCGCGCTGAACGGGTTTTCGCGCTCCAAAACCTGTACAACGGGCGGGCATTTGGGTACACGTCGCTGCTATGACGGCCGGGGTCATTGTCTCGGTCGCACCTCCATATGGCGGCATCCTGATGACTGATCCCAAAATCCTCGCAGCCCGCTTCCCGGGCGATTTCACCTTTGGCGTTGCGACCGCCGCCTACCAGATCGAGGGATCGACCAAGGCGGATGGCAGGAAGCCTTCCATCTGGGATGCGTTTTCCAACATGCCGGGGCGGGTGCATAATCGCGACAATGGCGATATTGCCTGCGATCACTACAATCGCTGGGAAGCGGATCTCGATCTGATCGCGGAGATGGGTGTTTCCGCTTACCGGTTCTCGCTGGCCTGGCCGCGGATCATTCCTGAGGGCACCGGCCGGATCAACGAGCAGGGGCTCGATTTCTATGACAAGCTGATCGACGGATTGAAGGCGCGCGGCATCAAGGCATTTGCGACCCTCTATCACTGGGACCTGCCGCTGGCGCTGATGGGCGACGGCGGATGGGCCGCGCGATCGACCGCTTATGCGTTCCAGCGCTATGCCAAGGTGGTGATGGCGCGTCTTGGGGACCGGCTGGATTCGGTTGCGACATTCAACGAGCCGTGGTGCTCTGTGTGGCTCAGCCACCTCTACGGCGAGCATGCTCCGGGCGAGCGCAACATGGAGGCGGCCCTTGCCGCCATGCACCACACCAATCTCGCGCATGGACTGGCGGTCGAAGCGATCCGGCATGTGACGCCGAACGTGCCTGTTGGTCTCGTCCTCAACGCCCATTCCGTCATTGCAGGTTCCGATAGCGCAGATGATAGCGCTGCTGCCGAGCGTGCCTTCGACTTTCACAACGGCGCGTTTTTCGGCCCGGTGTTCAAGGGCGAATATCCGGCGTCGCTGATGTCGGCGCTCGGCGATCGCATGCCGAAAGTGGAAGAGGGCGATCTTGCCGTCATCAGTCAGAAACTCGACTGGTGGGGCCTCAATTATTACACGCCGATGCGCGTTCTTGCAGATACCGCTGAGGGTGCGGAATTCCCGGCGACAAAGCCCGCGCCTTTCGTCGAAACGGCGGTGACCGATATCGGCTGGGAAATCTATGCGCCCGCCATGAAATTGCTGGTCGAGGATCTCTACCGTCGCTACGACCTGCCGGAATGCTACGTCACCGAAAATGGCGCCTGCGACAATACCGACATTGGCGCCGACGGCACGATCGATGACACGATGCGGCTCGACTACTATGTCGAACATCTCGGCGTCGTCGCGGATCTCGCCCGCGACGGTTACCCGATGAAGGGCTACTTCGCGTGGAGCCTGATGGACAATTTCGAGTGGGCCAAGGGCTATCAGATGCGGTTCGGCCTCGTCCATGTCGACTATCAGACGCAGGTTCGCACGATCAAGCAGAGCGGCAAATGGTATCGGGATCTGGCTGCAGAGTTCCCCAAGGGTAACCACGCACCGGCTTAATTTTGCGCTGCGTAGAAGATTTTTTCTCGTTTTCGCCGAATTTGAAATCTCATCCCTGTAAAATGTGGCGCAGGCGGGGCATTGATGCGCCATCAATAACGAGGCCTCCCGGCTTCATTGAAAGCCGATCGAATGCTCCGCAAAGTCACCTGCCATCGAATGTGCCGCTTGGCTGCATGAATTGAGACGGCGACCCTTGTCGCCGGGATGACCTGACTGAACGTGTGAGCTTATCATGACACTTGTTACTGCCGTGGCCGATGCCGCTTCGCCTGACGTGGCGAATGCTGCGCCCATGGTGTCGTTCGAAAAGGTGGTGAAGCGGTTCGGCGGTGCGTCCGGGCAGCCCGAATTCACCGCGCTCGACGGTATCGATTTTTCGGTCGCCCGCGGCTCCATCGCCGGTATCATTGGCCGATCCGGGGCCGGGAAGTCGACTCTGATCCGGCTGGTCAACGGGCTTGAAAAGGCGACGTCCGGCACGGTCGTGGTCGATGGCGTCGAAGTGGGCGGGCTCGGCGAAGATGGTTTGCGTTCGCTGCGCCGCCAGGTCGGCATGATCTTCCAGCATTTCAATCTGCTGTCCTCGCGAACCGCGTTCGACAATGTGGCGCTGCCGCTCGAGATTGCCGGTGTGGACAAGGCGGCGATCAAGGCCAAGGTCGGGCCTCTGCTCGATCTCGTCGGTCTCGGCGACAAGGCCGGGCGTTACCCGTCCGAGCTGTCGGGTGGGCAAAAGCAGCGCGTCGGCATTGCCCGCGCGCTGGCGACCGATCCGAAACTGCTGCTCTCAGACGAAGCCACCTCGGCGCTCGATCCGGAGACCACGCATTCGATCCTTGATCTTCTGAAGCGCATCAATGCCGAACTTGGGCTGACGGTGCTTCTGATCACGCACGAAATGGAAGTGGTGAAAACGGTCGCCAGCCATGTGGCGGTGATCGATGCCGGTCGCATCGTCGAGGCCGGGCGCACGTTCGATGTCTATGCCGATCCAAGGCACGACACGACGCGTACGCTGCTTGCCTCCTCGCTCAATCTGCCGGAATGGCTGCGCGGCGGCATCAAGCGGCAGCCGTCGGCGGGGGACCGGGCGGTTGTGCGACTAGTGTTCTTCGGCGACACGGCCTTCAAGCCGCTGACGGGCCGCCTGGTTTCCGAACTCGGCGCCGACGTCAACATTCTGGCGGGCGCGATCGAGGAGATCGCGGGCGAGCCGTTCGGATCGCTGGTCGTTTCCTATTCCGCCGACCCGGCCGTGATGGCGCGGGCGCAACAATTCTATGCCGAGACCGGCCTGAAGACGGAGGTGCTCGGCTATGTCGCTTGAGATGCTCATCAACCTTCTCACCAAGGCGCTGACCCAGACGCTGCAGATGGTGGCGATCGCCGGCTTGATCGGCTCGGCCATTGGGCTGCCGATCGGCATTTTTCTTGCCACCAGCGGCCGTGGCGAGCTGTTTCCGGCACCGGCGGCCAACCGCGTCATCGGCCTCATCGTCAATGCCGCGCGCTCGACGCCGTTCATTATTCTGGTCGTTGCGATCATACCGTTTACCCGGTTGATCACGGGAACCTCGATCGGCACCAATGCGGCTATCGTGCCTTTGACGATCGCCACCATTCCGTTCTTTGCGCGGCTCGTGGAGGCGGCGATCCGCGAGATCGACAGCGGTCTCATCGAGGCGGCCCGCGCCATGGGGGCTTCGCCGATGCAGATCGTCTTCAAGGTGCTGCTCGCGGAAGCCCGGCCCGGCCTGATCCTCGCGCTCACCATGACCATGGTCAGCCTGATCGGCTATTCGGCGATGGTCGGTGCGGTCGGCGGCGGTGGTCTCGGCGATCTCGGGATCCGCTACGGTTACCAGCGCTTCATGCCGGAAGTCATGCTTGCCGTCGTCGTGGTGCTGATCGTTCTGGTTCAGCTGGTCCAGAGCGCCGGCGACAGTCTTGCCCGACGGTTCGACAGGCGCAACCGCAAGACCTGATCAAGAACAAGCCATTCATTCTTTCAAATCCAAGGAGACAGACATGAAGAACATCATTCTCGCGGCCGCCTTCAGTGCGCTCACTGCCGCATCGGCCTTTGCCGAAGACATCAAGATCGGCGTGACGCCCGGTCCGCACGCGCAGATCATGGAAAAGGTCAAGGAAATCGCAGCCCCCAAGGGCCTCAACATCGATATCCTCGAATTCTCCGACTATGTCGTCCCGAACCAGGCGCTGGCTGATGGCGAGCTTCAGGCCAATTCCTTCCAGCACAAGCCGTATCTCGACAATCAGGTGACCGACCGCAAGTTCGACCTGATCGCCGTCGGCACAACCGTCAACTTCCCGATGGGTGTCTATTCCAAGAAGGTGAAGAGCCTCGACGAACTGAAGGAAGGTGCTACGGTTTCGATCCCCAACGACCCGACCAATGGCGGTCGCGCGCTGCTGATCCTGGCCGACAAGGGTCTCATCAAGCTCAATGCCGAAAAGGGCCTCAAGGTAACGCCGGCCGACGTCACCGAAAACCCGAAGAAGATCGAATTTGCCGAGCTCGACGCAGCTCAGCTTCCGCGTTCGCTCGATGACGTCGATGCGGCCGTGATCAACACCAACTTCGCCGTCGAGGGTGGCCTCAACCCGGCCAAGGACACGATCGCGAAGGAAGGCGAAAAGGCACCTTACATCAACATCATCGCGATCAACGCGAAGGACAAGGATGCCGCCTGGGTGAAGACGCTTGTCGACAGCTACCACAGCCCTGAGGTGAAGCAGTTCGTGCTCGACACGTTCAAGGGCGTCGTCATTCCGTCCTGGTAACACGTCGAAAGACGGTAGGATCTCAGAGTGAAGTGATCTAATCGAGGCCGGTCTCCGCGGAGACCGGCTTTTCTTATTGAAGTTAACGATATCTGAAGAGATCGCCGTCCAATGTGGCCCCCTTAATGAAGGGGCGGGCTATTGTTGTTCATGCCGTCACATTTCCGGCGTTCCGTTCCGGCCGGCCGTCGGTCTGTCGTGGCGATGCAACTTGTCCTGTTCGCAGTCGTCGTCACGCTCGTGACCGTCTTCATTCTGACGGCCGTCGGCCGCATTGCAGATTATGCCAACCGGTATGACGACAGCCGCTCGATGCAGACCACCGAAGGCGCGCTGCAGACCTTCCGAACCCAGCTTCAGGCCACTCTCAACGATTATTCGGCATGGGATGATGCTGCCCAGTTCGTCTATGCCCCGGATGGCCAGGATTGGGTTGTCAGCAATTACGGCGATATGACGTCCAACAGCGGTCTGTTCGATATCGCGATCGTGATGGACACCGAGCGCAACGTGCTGATGTCCTATCAGGAGGGACGTCCGGCAGAATGGAACCCACGCGAGTATTTCGATACGTCGCTCTGGACCTTGTTCGATCGGGTCCTGTCCACGGGTCGCGACGGTCTGCCGGAAGCCACGGGCTTTGTTCAGACACGCGACGGCGTTGCGGCTGTCGGCGTCGCCCTGGTGCGCGAAAAATCCGGCGCGCTCGACAAGCCGCTCTCGGAGAGACGGTTTCTCGTCTTTGCCCGCCAGCTGGACGAAAAGAAGGTGGCGGAACTTGCAAGGACCTATGTTGTCGAGGGTTTGCGGTTCATCGACAAGACCGATCAGACCAGCAACAGTGTCGAACTTCGCAACCTGCACGGCAAGCTTTTGGTCAAGCTTTCGTGGCAGCCGCGGCGTCCGGGCGACCTCGGCTTCTCCCAGGTGCAGCCTCTGGTCTATGGCGCGCTTGCCATGGTCGGGCTGTTTTTCCTGCTGCTCGTGGTCAGTGGCAGCATCACCCTAAATCAGCTCAAGCGCGACGAAGCCGATGCGAGACGGCTCGCGATGTGCGACCGGTTGAGCGGGCTTTTGAACCGTTCAGGTTTCTTTACCGCTCTCGACGCCCTTGTTCTCGAAAGCCGGGCGCAGGGCGCGCATGTTTTACTTCTCTATCTGGATCTCGATGGCTTCAAGGAAGTCAACGATGCCTATGGTCACGGGACCGGCGACAAGCTGATCCGCGGCGTGGCGGCCGGGTTGAAGACGCTTGTTGGCAGCGAGGCGATCCTGGCGCGCGTCGGCGGCGACGAATTCGCCATCGCTCTGCCGGTGATGGGGGCATCTCCGGTGGCACCTGTTCTCTGCGACCGCATTCTCGGCTTCTTCGGCGAGCCCTTCGTCATCGGCGAGCGCGTGGCTGTGATCGGAACCAGTATCGGTGTCGCCATCTCGCCGCGCGGCAACGTGCCGGGAGAGGAGCTTGTCCGTCGGGCCGACATGGCGATGTACCGTGCCAAGGAAACCGGCCGCGGTCGCTATGAGAATTACCGGCCGGAAATGGATGCCGAGCGCGAGGAGCGCAACCGGCTGGAAGTGGACCTGCGGATCGCCATCGAGCGGCGCGAAATCAACATCGTCTACCAGCCCGTAGTGGATGCAACGAACTGGCGGCTGATCGGCATCGAGGCGCTCGCCCGCTGGACCCGCAAGGGTTACGGACCGGTGCCGCCGGATGTGTTCATTCCGATTGCGGAATCAAGCGGACTGATCGACCAGCTGGGTCTGTTCGTCATGCACCGGGCCTGCGAGCGCATCGCCGACTGGCCCGGCATCAAGCTTGCCGTCAATATCTCGCCCGGCCAGTTCCGTGATCCCGAATTTTCGCAGCATGTGGCCTCGATGTTCCGCAAGACCGGAACCGATCCATCGCGCATCACGCTGGAAATGACCGAGGGGTATTTCATTCAGAACCCAGACCGCGCTCGCGCAGCGATTGCCAGGCTGAAAAAGCTCGGTGTCGAGATCGCTCTCGACGATTTCGGCGCTGGTTTTTCGAGCGTCGGATATCTGCGGCAGTTCGGTTTCGACCGGATGAAGATCGATCGCTCGCTGGTGCATGCGATGTCCGAGGGTGACCACGCGGTTCAGACGTTGCAGGCGACCGTGGCGCTTGCCCGTTCGCTTGGCATGCCGGTGACGGCGGAAGGCGTCGAGAGCGAGGACCAGGCGTTGAAGTTGCGGATGACGGGCTGTGATGAATTGCAGGGCTATTTCTTCGGTCGGCCGATGGAAGCCCATGAGATCGACGTCATCTACCGCACCGACCGGGGACGGGACGGAAAGCGGATTGCCTGAAAACGTCTCAGGCTAGAGATGCCGCGGCACCTTTGTCTTCAGGATTGCAATCAGGCCCGCATCCATGAAGTCGTAATCGTCAGGTATATCGAGACAGATCAGCCGCTTGCCCTTGAGCTTCGATCGGTATCTCTGCTGGATCTTTGCCCGGTGGGTCCGTTCCATGACGAAGAGGATGTCGGCCCATTCGATCAATTCGGCTGAGAGAGGGTTTTCGGCATCATTGTTGGTGCCGGCGGACGACACCTCGATGCCGGGCCATTCTGCAAAAACCTGCTCGGCCGTCGGGCTGCGCAGCTTGTTCTGGCTGCAGACGAAAAGGATGTTTTTCAGGTTACTCCATCCTTCTCGTGGACGCTTTAGCTGCCGATATGCTTGACGCCGCGCTGTTTGGCGAGGGCGATCTGGAGCTGCCGCTGACGGTAGCGCAACCGGTCTTCCTCGGTGCGGCTGTCGTAGCAATGGGAACAGGAGACGCCTTCCTCATACTTGGGCGAGGTGATCTCTTCGGCGGTGATCGGGTTGCGGCAGGCGTGGCAGAGCTTGTGGTTGCCTTCCTTCAGGCCGTGCTCAACGGAGACGCGCTCGTCGAACACGAAACACGCGCCTTCCCAGAGGCTTTCTTCTTCCGGCACCTGTTCGAGATATTTCAGGATGCCGCCCTTCAGGTGGTAGACGTCCTCGAAACCCTGCTGCTTCATGAAGGCTGTCGCCTTTTCGCAGCGGATGCCGCCGGTGCAGTACATGGCGATCTTTGGCTTGTTGTGCAGGCCGGTATTGTTCTTCACCCAGTCCGGGAATTCGCGAAACGTCTTGGTGTTGGGGTCGACTGCGCCCTTGAAAATCCCGATCGCGGTCTCGTAATCGTTGCGGGTATCGATGACGATGGTCTCGGGATCCGAGATCAGCGCGTTCCAGTCCTTGGCCTCGACATAGGTGCCGACGATTCTGTTGGGATCGATATCCTCGACCCCCATCGTGACGATTTCCTTCTTGAGCTTTACCTTCATGCGCACGAAGGGCATTTTCGATGCGCGGCTTTCCTTGTGCTCCAGACTGGTGAATTCGGGCTGGGCGCGCAGAAATGTCAGAAGCTCGGCGATGTCACTGTCGGAACCCGCCACCGTACCGTTGATGCCTTCGCGCGCGATCAGCAGCGTGCCTTTGATGCCGCGCGCGTCGCAGAAGGCCTGCAGCGGCGTCTGGAAATCCGCAAAACGTTCGAACCGCGCAAAGTGATAGAGCGCGGCAACGAGAAATGCGCCCGTGGCTTCGGGGCGGGGGAGAAGGTGGCTTTCGGTCATGCCGGTCCCATACAACCAGATGCGCTGTTGCGCAATGGATCGGGCGTCGTCGTCGTCACGACGCCGCGTGTTTCCAGAGGAGTGCGACAAGCTTGCTTTCCGTGGCGGCACTGTCGGAAAACACCGATTGGGCGATCGGCAGTGCTTCTTTCCGGAGTGCCTGCTGGCGGGCGATGATGGCGGCGAGTAGCCGCGCCAGCGTGTCGCTGTCGCCGAACAGGTCGGGGCTTTCGTTGACGAGGCCCGAGAGAACGGAAAGATCGTGCTCGTGACCTAAAAGATCGACCAGTGATTTCGCCTCGGCCTGTTTGGCGCGCATCGCCGACGGCCAGATGTCGCGCAGGAGGGCAAGATGCATCCAGTAGGTCTGGCCGCTCTTGCGCAATTCGTGGAATGCCTCGGCATGGGCATTGCCTTCGCATTCCTTGATCGCCGCCAGCGCCTGCAGGCGCTGTTTCTTCCAGACCTTGGCAAGCCGGTGGGCGGTCTTTTCCGGCTTGTCGTCCAGCGACAGGCCGTGCAGCGCGTCGATTGCCTCGTGACAGATGATCACCGCCGTCGCCATGCGGGCGGGCAGGTCTTCCTGGCTCTCGGCAATCTCGTCGCGGCGTTTGGAAAGCGCGTCGCGGGCGAATGCAAGGGCTGCCTGTTCTTCCGGCAGAGTAGATTGACCGGCGAGATAATCGACCGTTTCGACAAGTGCCGTTGCATCGCGCACGGCAGAGAGGCTGCGGCCCATGTCGCCAATCCGGGTGTTTTCCCGGCTTCTGAATTCCTTGGCGTCCGGCTGGATCAGGCGGTACAGCGCCCGCACGCGCTTGAAACGCTTGCGCGCATCGTGGATCGCCGTGTGAGCCCCATCGGGCTTGTCGGCTAAATAGCGGACCGCCTTCGACAGCTGCTGCTCCGCAACCGCGACAAACTCGGCGGTAAACGGCTTATCGGGTCGCAGGTGGTAGGCCATCGAGAAGCTCCCTGCTCAGATCCTGGTTGGCCATGACGGCGTTGGAATAGCGGCGATCGCCGGTGACGTCGTCACCGATCCAGTCCGGTATCGGCGGACTATCGGTTTCGTTTTCAAGTTCGACCTCGGCTACGACGAGCCCATCGTATACGCCCGCGTAGACATCGACTTCCCAGGTATAGCCCTGATGCTCGACATTGAAGCGCGTCTTGTCGAGGACGATGCCGGTGGCACCTGCGGCCATGTCCTTCGCATCGGCCAGCGGGATTTCGTATTCGAACTCCGAGCGCGAGAACAATTCCGAGCCGATCTTGATCGTCAGCTTGGCCTTCTCGTCATCCATGATGCGAACGCGAACCGAGCGATCAGCGGCAACGGCGATATAGGCCTGCAGGAACCGCGAGGAGGATGCGACCTCGTTCCGCCAGGCATCGTTCTTGACCAGATACTTGCGCTCGATTTCCTGTCCCATGGGCCTCGTCTTGGTTGTGGAGATGTACCGTAGCGCAAAGATGCACAAGGGCAAGAGTATCGGCAAGAGCATGGTAAAGCGGTGCTTCGGCCGGGTGCTTAAGAGAAGTCTGCAAGGGGCCCGAGGTTGCGTGGATCGGGGGATTTGTTCTCGACAATGACGTGATCGACCGTTATTTCCGGGCAAGGGATTTCAATCGTTTTAGGGAGTGTTCTTCATGGCTGACCAGAATCCGGGCCAGAACCCAAGCAAGACTGAAAAGCTGCTGACCATCCTGAAATTGCAGCCCGTCGTTCCGGTGCTGATCGTTGATGATGCGAAGTCGGCTGTCGGGCTTGCGCGGGCGCTGGTCGCCGGCGGGCTCCGGGCGATCGAGATCACCATGCGCACGCCGGCAGCACTCGACGCCGTGAAGGCGGTTGCAGCCGAAGTCGAAGGCGCCAATGTCGGAGCCGGCACGATCCTCAACGCGAAAGACTGGGAAGCCGCCGTGAAGGCGGGCTCCACCTTTATCGTGTCGCCGGGCGTTTCTCCGGGCGTGCTGTCGGCCGCCAAGGATTCGCCGGTTCCGCTTTTGCCGGGTGCAGCGACTGCCAGCGAAGTGATGACGCTCCGGGAAGCCGGTTACAACGTGATGAAGTTCTTTCCTGCCGAACAGGCCGGTGGCGCCGCCTATCTGAAGGCCCTGTCGTCACCACTCGCTGGCACGCTGTTTTGCCCGACCGGCGGCATTTCGCTGAAGAATGCCAACGACTACCTGTCGCTCCCCAACGTCATCTGCGTCGGCGGCTCGTGGGTAGCCCCGAAGGAACTCGTCGCCGCCGGCGACTGGGCCGCCATCACCAAGCTCGCCTCCGAGGCCTTCGCGCTCAGAGCTTAAATCCGTTCTGACAATTTCGTTATCGGCGGCGCGGGAAAATTGTTTTCCTGGGTTGCCGTTCCTATCTCCGTGTTCGAATTCAACAGTAGGAGATACGGATGTTCGACGCAAAAAAGCTTCTTGACCAGTTCCTGGGTTCGCAGGTTCCCGGTCTTTCGGGAAGCGTGAAGGGCCGGGCTGGGCAGTTCGGCGATATGGCGAAGAACAATCCGTTGAAGTCTGCCGGCATTGCCGCCGCACTTCTCGGCACCAAGACCGGCCGCAAGATTGCCGGCAATGTGGTGACGGTGGGCGGCATCGCAGCCGTCGCGGGTCTCGGCTATCTCGCCTACAAGAACTACAAATCCGGGCAGTCGCCGCAGGCCGCGATTCAGCCGACGCCGTCTGCTGCAGAGCCTATCGCGCTGCCGCCGCCGGACAGCCCGTTTTCGCTGCAGTCGCCTGAGCTTACCAACGATTTCGCCCTGACCCTGGTGCGCGCCATGATCGCCGCCGCCAAGGCGGACGGTCATATCGATGCGGCCGAGCGGGCCAACATCATGAACAAGGTGCATGAGGTCGATCTCGGCGACGAGGCGGAAGCCTTCATCCGCGACGAGCTTGCGAACCCCGTCGATATCGACGATCTGGTCGCCGCTGCCCGCACCGAGGAGCAGAAGGTGGAGCTTTACACCGCGACCCGCATGACCATCGATCCCGATACACGGGCCGAGCGCGGTTACCTCGATCTTCTCGCGGGACGCCTGGGTCTGCCCGATGCTCTGCTCGAGCATATCGATGCGACGGTCACCGCGGCAAAAGTGCCCGCTTAAAGGGCGAGAACATGGGTAACGATCTCGGTGACATCTACCGCGATTACATCCATTGCCTGAACCGGCAGGACTGGGAGCGGCTCGGGGACTTTGTGGATGACGGTGTCATCCATAATGACCGGCCGCTCGGGCTGTCCGGCTACCGCGACATGCTTGTCGGGAATTTCAGCGATATTCCCGACCTTCGCTTCAGCATTGATCTGCTGGTCGTCGATCAGCCGCATGTGGTCAGCCGGTTGCTGTTCGAGTGTTCGCCTCGGGCCGAGTTTCTCGGGCTTCCGGTCAATGGGCGCCGGGTGTCGTTTAGTGAAAACGTCTTTTATCGGTTCCGCGACGGCAAGATCGTGCAGGTCTGGTCGATTGTCGACAAGGCCGCCATCGAAGCGCAGCTGTGAGCTCCATCGATCGTCTCCGCCGGTTGCCTTTCGACAGGTGCTGGCCTAAGCCTTGATGCCTCATCTGCAGCGGTTGCGACGCAGCCGCTGCGCATCTTGCTGGACCTGCCCGAATGCGCGATCTTTTCAATTACAAAGTTGCCGCCCCCAGCCCCGTCACCCTGGCCGGACGGTTCTTGACGCTCGAACCCTATGACCGGGAGAAGCATCTGGCTGATCTTTGGGATGCACTTGGGGGTGCCGAGGGGATCAACGAGCTGATCCGCTATTTTCCGAACGATCAATATTCGACCGCCGAAGAGTTTGGCGCGTGGCTGGACAATGTGAATGCGAACCTTGGCTTCGTGACGCTGGTCGCGCGCGAAAACGCCTCCGGCGCCGTTGTCGGCATGGCGAGCTATATGCGGCCGGACCCGAAGAACGGTGTGATCGAGGTGGGGTCCGTGGCGCATGGGCTTGCCATGAAGCGGTCGCCGATGTCGACAGAGCTGCATTACCTGATGGCTCGCCACGTGTTCGAGACGCTTGATTATCGTCGCTACGAATGGAAATGCCACAACGAGAACGAGCCTTCCAAGGTGACGGCGCTGCGTTACGGCTTCACATTCGAAGGCGTGTTCCGCCAGCACATCATTTCGCGCGGCGCAAACCGCGATACGGCCTGGTTCTCGATGATCGACAGTGAGTGGCCGGTGATCAAGGCCGGGTTCGAGGCCTGGCTCTCGCCCGATAATTTCGATGAAGACGGCCGGCAGAAAAAGCGGCTGGAAGATCTCAGGGCCGAATTTGCCGGCGGGAAAACCACATGACGCCAGAAGCGAAATCACAGGCGATCGCGGCTGCCGCCATTCTCTTCGGCGCGGCGGTGGTCATCTATCTCATGCCGACCATCGTGTTGTGGATCGGCAATTACTCGCCGCTGCTGGCGTTTTTCGTCGGCGCGCTGCTGGTTCTCGGCTTCTTCCTGATCTTCTGGCTGCGAGCAAGGTATCAGCGGCGGAAGTAATTGCAGGGTATGGTCGGGCGCAAACGTGAAGACGTTCTCATCCCTGTGCCTGTCACAGGGATGAGTGTGGAAAGCTAGCCGCTCGCCCTTAAGCCGCTTTGGCGCCGATCGCTTCCAGCTCCGCCATCACATCCGCCGACAGTTCGATGTCGGCGACGGCGAGGTTTTCGCGCAGGTGCCCGCGCGACGAGGTGCCCGGGATCAGCAGGATGTTCGGCGAGCGCTTCAGCAGCCAGGCCAGTGCCACCTGCATCGGCGTTGCGTCGAGCTTTGCTGCTACATCCGACAGCGTCGAGGATTGCAGGGGCGAGAAGCCGCCGAGCGGGAAGAAGGGGACGTAAGCCGTGCCTTCTGCCGCCAGATGATCGATGAGGTCATCGTCATCGCGGTGCGCGAGATTGTACTGGTTCTGGACGCAGACGATCTCGGTGATCTTGCGGCCATCCTCGACCTGCTTTCGCGTCACGTTCGAGAGGCCGATATGCTTGATGAGGCCCTCGCGCTGGAGTTCGGCGAGGACCGTCAGCGGTTCTTCCAGCGAGCCTTCGGCCGGACCGTGGACATCCAGCATGGAACGCAGATTGACCACCTCCATCGCATCGAGACCGAGGTTCCTGAGGTTATCGTGGACGGCCTTCGTGAGTGCTTTTTTCGAAAAGGCCGGGTTCCACGATGCGTCGTCGCCTCTGATGGCGCCGACCTTGGTGACGATAACGAGATCGTCGCTATAGGGATGCAGCGCTTCGCGGATGATCTCGTTGGTAATATGCGGACCGTAGAAGTCGCTGGTGTCGATATGGTCGACGCCGGCTTCGATGGCCTCGCGCAGCACCGCAACGGCTTCCGCGCGGTCCTTCGGCGGGCCGAACACGCCCTTGCCGGCAAGCTGCATGGCGCCGTAGCCGAGACGTTTTACGGGGCGGTCGCCGAGTTTATAGGTGCCGGCTTTTTCAAGATTGGTCATGGTTTTACTCCCTATCGGTGAGGCAGAGATAGGGCTATCCAGCCCGCGCGATAATCGGTTACAATTCGGACGGGCTGTACGGCAGGGCGGACAATGAAATACGACGCTGGTGATCTCGGAGCATTCGTCGCGGTGGCGAGGACGAAAGGGTTTCGCGATGCGGCCCGGCTGACTGGCGGAAGCGCTTCCGGGCTGAGCGATGCAGTCCGGCGTCTGGAAGAAAAGATCGGCGTCCGGCTTCTCAACCGCACGACCCGCAGCGTGACGCCGACGGAGGCGGGGAGGGCACTGCTCGACCGGCTGGGACCGGCGCTATCGGAAATGGAAGCGGCGCTCGACATGGCTGCCGGGTTTCGGGGGCGGCCGGCGGGACTGTTGACGCTGAATGTGCCGGCCAGTGCGGCGCGGATTGTCCTGCCGCAGATCGTGCCGGCGTTTCTGGCCGCCTATCCGGATATCCGTCTCGACATCATGACCGACGAGAGTTTCGTCGATATCATCGCCGCCGGCTGCGACGCGGGCATCCGCTATGACGAGCGGCTGGAGCAGGACATGATCGCCGTGCCGATCGGTCCACGCGTTCAGCGTTTCGCACTCGCTGCGTCGCCAGCCTATCTTGCCGCGCGCGGCCGGCCGGACCATCCGCGGGATCTTTTGGCGCACTCCTGCATCCGGAGCCGGTTCAGGGACCGTCCGGTCACGCCCTGGGAATTCGAACGCGATGGCGAGGAGGTGGTGGTCGATCCGCCGGCGCAACTGATCGTGCAGGCGGGTGGCGGGTCCGATCTCGGTGTGGACGCGGCGATTGCCGGCACCGGTATCGTCGCGCTGTTCGAGGACTGGCTGAAGCCGCATTTTGACAGTGGTGCGCTGGAACCGGTGCTCGAGCCGTGGTGGCCCTCATTCTCAGGGCCGTTTCTCTATTATCCCGGGCGACGACTGGTACCGGCTCCGCTGCGCACCTTCATCGATTTTATCAAGGCGATGCCGCAGACGCGCTGAGCGTTCAGCCCTGCAGCGAGGCGCCGAGCAGGGAAAGGCCGATCAGCAGGATGAACAGGGCGCCGCCGATCTCGATCGCATGGCCGATGCGTCGTCCGCTGCGCGAGCCGGGGCCTGCGAATTTCAGCGCGATATCCTTGGCGCCGACGGCAAGGGTTGCAAGGATCGTCACCGTGATCGCCGTACCGATCGACATGGCGAGAACGGACAGCACGCCGCCGAGATAAAGGCCGTTCAGAAGCGAGAAGCTCATGACGAGGATGGCGCCCGAGCAGGGACGAAGTCCGACGGCAATAATCGCCGACCAGGCTTCCTTCAGGTTAAAGTTGCGGGCACCGAGCGTCGACGGGTCCGGCATGTGACTGATGCCGCAGGCCTCGCAGGTGTCGCTGTCTCCCTGAAATGCGTGGTCGTCGATCTCGACTGCCTGGAATTTGAGACCGGTCGCGCGTCGTCCGTCAGATGAGCCGTCGAACAGCATCGCGGTCGATCCGCCGGCTGAAGTCGCCGCTGCCGCTGTCCGGCCGCGGTCTGGAGCGCGCACGACCCGCATGCGGAGTGCCCGGATCTTCTTGACCAGCAGCCAGGCGCCGAACAGGGAGACCATGGCAAAGCTTGCAACTTCCATGGTCCAGGTGGCCTGGGTCATGGTGATGCCGGTGCCGCGGAGCAGGACGAAGGCAGCGCCGACCACGAGGATCGCGACGAGGCCCTGCAGAAGCGCCGAGATGAAGGAGATCGTAACGCCGCGGCGCAGTTCGACTTCGTTGGCGATCATGTAGGAGGAAATCACCGCCTTGCCGTGGCCGGGGCCGGCGGCGTGGAAGACGCCATAGGCAAAAGACAGGCCGATCAGGCCGACAAGTGCAGACGGATCCTCGCGCATCGCCCGCAGCGCGCCGGTCAGAGAGCGGTAGAAGCCCTGCTGGTAGGCGTTGATCCACTGGAAGAAGGGGGCAAGCGGCCCGCCCACCGAGAAGGAGGGTTCCGCTGCACCGACGCCGAGCGGCGACTGGGCGTGCGCGGCGGTGGCGACCAGCGCCGCCGCGAGAGCGGCAAACAGCAGGCTGGTCGACGCTTTCCTCAGCATGTCACTTCCATGCGGGTGGCAAAGAGCTTGGTCATGTCGGTCCCCGTCGGATCGTTGAAGAAAGCATCGGTGAGCGAAGCGCTGTTTTGCGAAATCACGTCGTCTGGATCGGGCCGTACGACCTTGTGCTGGCACTTCTCGAAGCCCGCACCCTTCAGCACCAGATCCTTGTCGGTGGGGAAGTCGATCGCCGTGTACATGGTGGGGTCGTAGATGCCGAAGGTGAGCTTGCCCTTGAGAGGGACCGGCTTTTCAGGCTTCACCGCAAAGATCAGCATCAACTGCTTGTCCTGCATCGTGGTGTGAAAGACGTCCGGCTTCTGGATGCCGATCTGTGCGCCATCCAGCGTCACGGTGGAGAAGTAGTGGTAGTCGGCAAGCGAGGTGCGGATGGTTTCGCCGAGTTCGGCGAGTTCATGCGGATCGAGCTTGAGATCGCCGTTCTTGTCGAAATCCAGGATGACGCTCGAGGAGAACACTTCATCGAAGCGCCAGACATTGCGCAGTTCCTGCACGGTGCCATTGGCGCCTGCGACAATTTCCAGCCGCGCCTCGGCGAAGATATGCGGATGGGCAAGAGCCGGTGCGGGAACGGCCAGGGGTGCAGCCAGGGCCGCTGCCGTCAGAATTGTCGCAAGTCTGTTTCGCATATCCGAGCAGGTCCAGCATAGTTGCGCAGCGGCATTGCGTCCGGACCTGCGCCAAATCAAAAGGGGTGTCGTTCGTCCGTCCGCAAGCTGTGGTCTGGCCCCGAAATGGGACGGAATTTCGACTTCGACGTTATAGAATTACAGGTCAGCGCGGTTGGCGGAACCAGTTGGCGAGGAAATCCACGAAGCTTCTCACCTTGGCCGGGAGGTAGCGGCGATGCGGATAGACCGCATAGATGCCGCGTTCACGGGTGATGTATTCGTCGAACAGGTTGACCAGTTCGCCCGACTGGATCGAGGCCATGGCGACGAAGTCGGGGATGATCGCGACGCCGAGACCGGCGCGGGCCGCGCGCAAGGTTGCCTGCGGACTGTTCACCTCGATCGGGCCCGAGACCGCGACTGAAATCATCGAGCCATCAGTATCGACGAAGCGGATATTGTTGTGCCAGCGCGAATTGGTGTCGATAATGAACGGCACCTTGTTCAGCTGCTGCGGATGCGTGAGGGGCCCGTATTGCGCCACGACATCGGGCGTCGCGACCGCATGGACCCGGAAATCGGCAAGCTTCTTGGCGATCAGGCCGGAATCCTCCAGCCGGGTGATTCGGATCGCCAGGTCGAAATTTTCCTCGATCAGGTCGACAAACCGGTCATCGGCGACGATTTCCAACTGGACGTCCGGATGCGCCTTGGCGAAGTCGATGAACGACTGGCCGACATCCGCATCGATGAAGGTGCGCGGCACGGAGATCCGCAGGCGGCCCTTGAGATCGGCATTGTTCTCGCGCACGAGGTCCGCGAGATTGTCGATCTCCTTCAGGATATCGGCAGCGGTGCGGTAATAGGTGTGGCCCGCCTCCGTCATCGAGAACTGGCGGGTGGTCCGGTTGAGAAGAAGCGCGCCGAGATCGTCTTCCAGTTCGCGGACATATTTCGACAGCAGCGCCTTGGAACGGCCGGTGCGGCGTGCGGCGGCCGAAAAGCCCTCTGCCTCGACCACGTCGATAAAGGCGCGCATGCGGGTGAGTGTGTCCATGTGGCGAATCTGCTCCGGGAAATCGATCAGCCTTGAAGGCCTAGCGCATAGGTTAGCGCCACATTCAGGCGTAATATATCTTGTTGGCTTAGGCAGCCGATGACGGCACCGATTTTATGGCGAACCACCGTTGCCGGTTTGTCTGCCATAATATCGGACCTGACACGCAGCCCATTTTCTGGAGTTGGATCAACCGTCACACGAAAGTCGGCCAGTTCGTTGATGGTTGAAGTTAGTTGGCAGACTGCAACAGCTTGATGGCCATCTTCCAGGAGAGCATTTTGCGTGACGATGACCGCAGGGCGCGGCTTTCCAAAATCTCCCGCCGTGGCCACCGTTACGACATCGCCGCGCTTCATTCCAGATCGCGGTCCTCATTGTGGAACATCGACACAGCCTCTATCCAGCGCATCACATCCGCTTCCTCTTCGGGGTCCATAGCGGCAATGGCTGCCTTGAGACGAGCGCGGAAGACCGGATCGTTTGCATCCGGGACCGACACCAGTCTTTCAGGGTGCAAGACCTCCCTCAACGGCGTCTCGACGGCTTCTGGCTTTCTTGCTGTAGGCATCTGATTTCTCCAGTCGTGCCTCTATTTCCGTAATGTAAACCGACGCGTGCCCGTGCGCAAATTCTACCGGGGGCTGCCTTCCCATTATTTTCCCCCCGGCCCAAAATACCGCTTGATTATGACCGCGAATATTCTTATCTCCCGTGCAGCCCAAAGTCGCACGTGCCCGTGGGTGTCCGCCGACCCTCTATTTGGTGAGGTCATCGGTAAGGTACCTGGAACTAACCCCTCCAGTCGCTATTCCGGCCATCCGGGAAATGCGAGGACATCTAAAGCAACGACGGTGCGGGCCTTTTTGTTCTCTCCCGGCTTTCCAACAGCCGGGGTTACTGAAGAGGCACACCATCATTGCCGGAAGTGCGGTAGGGACCTCCCTCCAATCCATGGCAGACAAAGCCGGATTTTCGTTCTTGGCAGAACGTTGATCCACTTACCGCGCGTTTGAGCGTGTCAGGGAACCGGTGTCTCCACCGACTGGATCCTGGCGCATGTTCATCCGTCCTTTGTCCTCCGGTTCGCAAGCCGGAGCCTTTGAGATTTGGAAGGGATTGACCATGACCACTGCCCGCATCCTCGACTTCATCAAGACCCAGCGTCCCGATGGTCCCTACCTCGTGGTCGATCTCGATGTCGTGCGCGACAATTTCAACGCCTTCCGTCATGCCCTGCCGGACAGCGCGATCTACTACGCCGTGAAGGCCAATCCCGAGCCGGCAATCCTCAAGCTTCTTGCTTCGATGGGTTCCAACTTCGACTGCGCCTCCGTCGCCGAAATCCAGATGGCACTCGATGCCGGTGCAAACGCATCGCGCATCTCGTTCGGCAACACGATCAAGAAGGAACGCGACATTGCGCGTGCTTTCGCGCTCGGCGTTGGCCTCTATGCCGTCGACAGCCATGAGGAAGTCGAAAAGATTTCCCGTGCAGCTCCCGGTGCAAAGGTGTTCTGCCGCGTGCTGACAGATGGCGAAGGCGCCGAATGGCCGCTGTCGCGCAAGTTCGGCTGCGTGCCGCAGATGGCCGTCGACGTTCTCGTCTACGCACACCAGCTTGGTCTCGAAAGCTACGGCGTCTCGTTCCATGTCGGTTCGCAGATGACGAAGGTCGATGCCTGGGATGCGGCTCTGGCCGATGCCAAGCGCGTGTTCAGCCAGCTCGCAAAGCAGGGTATCGTTCTGCAGATGGTCAACATGGGCGGCGGTTTCCCGACCAAGTACCTGCGCGACGTGCCGAAGGCTGAAGAATACGGCCAGGCGATCTTTGCTTCGCTGCGCAAGCATTTCGGCAACAACCTGCCGAAGACGATCATCGAGCCGGGTCGCGGCATGGTCGGCAATGCAGGCGTCATCAAGGCTGAAGTCGTTCTCGTGTCGAAGAAGTCCGACAACGACAACCACCGTTGGGTCTTCCTCGACATCGGCAAGTTCGGTGGTCTCGCCGAAACCATGGACGAGGCTATCCGTTACCCGATCCGCACCGAGCGGGACGGCGACGCGATGGAGCCTTGCGTTCTGGCCGGCCCGACCTGCGATTCGGCCGACGTGATGTACGAGAAGAACATGTATCCGCTGCCGATCTCGCTTTCGATCGGCGACGAGGTTCTGATCGAGGGCACCGGCGCCTACACGACCACCTATTCGGCGGTTGCGTTTAACGGCTTCGATCCGCTCAAGGCCTACGTCATCTAAGGCGTTACAAGCGTCACTACTTTCGCGGTTCCCGACCTCCAGACGGGAGCCGCAAATTCACAATGATCGTCCGATACCGTTTGAAACGGTTTTAAGTGCGGGAGGCCAAGATGGCCACTGTTCTTGATTCTGTCCGTGCGCTGTTTGCGCCCGCGTCCACATTCACCATCACTGCCGAAACGCCGGCCGACGTGGTGGCTCGTGAAACTCTGCTCGATCGCGCCATGGGCGCCGACCGACGCTTGAAGTCGTCCGAAAAGATCCGCCAGAACCGCGTGCCGGCCGAAGGCCTGGCGCTCGTTGCGCGCGATGAGGACGGCCATGTCATCGGCACGGTACGTCTGTGGAACATCGAGGCCGGCATCTCGCCAGAAGGCAACGCCATCGACGCGCTTCTGCTTGGACCGCTCGCCGTCTGCTCGTCGCATGAGGGCAAGGGCATCGGTGCGGCTCTGATGCGTGCGGCGATCGGCCAGGCGCATGATCGTGGCCATGGCGCCGTGCTTCTGGTCGGTGACGCCGCCTATTACGAGCGCTTCGGCTTCTTCGGTGGCAAGACCCAGCATCTGGTGATGCCCGGCCCCTGCGACCGCGCGCGCTTCCTGGCGCTCGAGCTGAAAGCCGGTTGGCTCGAAGGTGCAGCCGGCATGATCGTTGCGAGTGGGCGCAAGCTCGCCTGAGCTGCATTTGCTTTTGAGAGATTCATAGGACCCCGTCTTCCCATAGAGGAGGCGGGGTCTTTCGTTTTTCGACGGGCGAGAGCTGGCGCAATGGTCTCACGCTCCGTCACCTTCGCGTGAATCGTTGGGCTCGGCCATAGTCGCGTGCGGGTCTCGACCTAGATTGACCTCCATGATCACACGCCGCACAGCCCTTCTTTCCGCTCCCTTCGTCCTCGCGTCAGTGCGGGCCTTCGCGCAGCAGCCCGGCGGGGCGGGCGTGGCGCAGGCGCCGCAGACGTTGAAGGCCGTGCTGGATAGGGCGGCGGATCTGGAGCCGTTGAAGGTTGTGATGGTGTCGCGCAAGGGCGAGACGATCGCGAGGGAAGCGTTCAACGGCAGCAGTCCTAACGCCGCGACCAATATCAAGTCGGCGTCGAAATCGATCATCTCCTGCCTTGTCGGCATCGCGATTGATCGCAAGCTGCTTGAGGGGCCGGACCAGAAGATCGCCTCGATCCTGAAGGCCGATCTGCCGCGCAATGCCGATCCGCGGCTCGCAGACGTCACCATCGGCAATCTTCTCTCCATGCAGGCCGGTCTGTCTCGGATGTCCGGCCCGAATTACGGGCGCTGGGTGGCAAGTTCCAACTGGGTGCGGTTTGCGTTGTCGGAACCGTTCGACGGCGAGCCAGGCGGTCAGATGCTCTATTCGACAGCATCGACGCATCTACTTTCCGCCATCCTCACCCGCGTCGGCAAACGCCCGACACTTGCGCTGGCGCGCGAATGGCTGGAGCCGGTCGACGGGTTTCGCATCGGGGCCTGGGAGCGCGATCCGCAGGGCGTCTATCTCGGCGGCAACCAGATGGCGATGACGGCGGCGTCCCTGCTGGCATTCGGCGAGCTCTATCGCAATGGCGGGAAAACCAAGAGCGGCCGGCAGGTGGTATCTCAGACCTGGATCGACCAGTCCTGGACGCCCCGCACGAACTCGCGCTTTTCCGGCGATGGCTATGGCTATGGCTGGTTTCTGCGCCAGATAGGCGGACGCGATGTGAAGTTCGGCTGGGGTTATGGCGGGCAGATGGTCTACGTGGTTCCGTCGCTCGATATGACCGTGGTGATGACATCAAGGGAAAGCGGTCCGTCTGCCCGAAACGGCTACCGTGACCAGTTGCACGACCTTCTCGCCGAGATTATCGGCGCTGTCGCGTCGGCGTAAGCGCCAAGCTCCGCCGTGATATGGGGGACTAGCATGCGGGGCAGACCCCGCATGTTTCACTGGGAATTCAGACAGTCGGCTCAGCCGGAAATGTCGATCACGCCGCAGTCGCCGGCTTCAGACGAGAATGCGAGCAGCTTACCGCTGGCACTCCAGCTCAAGCCCGTGATGGCGCCCTTACCGGGCCGGCGCAGCAGCGCTTCCTTGCCGTCGGCAATGCGCACACCGAGGACCATGCCGTCGATAAAGCCGATGGCGAGCACTTCCTCGAGCGGATGAAACGCAACCTGCGTCACCATGATGTTGGCGCGCGTGCCGAGTTCCATCGGTGCCTTGCCCATCGGGCCGTCCTTGGCCGAAAACGGCCAGACGATCGCGG
Organism: Rhizobium sp. CFBP 8752; assembly: GCF_014842035.1. Classification (NCBI taxonomy): domain Bacteria; kingdom Pseudomonadati; phylum Pseudomonadota; class Alphaproteobacteria; order Hyphomicrobiales; family Rhizobiaceae; genus Rhizobium; species Rhizobium sp. CFBP 8752. Next base: position 535,228 of record NZ_JACYUZ010000001.1, read on the forward strand.
CCGGTGCGCCGGAAGAGGCGAGCCATTTGCCCTTGACCGACCAGGACAGCGATTTCACCTTGGCCGGATAGCCGGTCATGCGCATATGGCGGCTCTCGCCCGACTTGCTGTCGAGCTTCCAGCCGTGCAGCGCGTTTTCCTGCATCATGGTAACAAGGAAACGGCCGTCCGGAGAGAAGGTGACGCCGGTATGGGCGCCCTTCCAGTCGAGATCTTGCATCGGACTGTTGGTGCCGACCCAATGCAAGGATACGCCGTTATAGCGTGCAGCGGCAATCCGCAGCCCCTTCGGTGCGAAGGCGATGGCTTCAACGCTGCGCTCTTCCTTCACTTCCTTGAGGGTGCCGTCGGAGAGCTTGACGAAACTGGACTTGCCTTGCGCCCAGGCGACCGCACCCTGCGGCCCGCCGGCGACGACGGAGATCCATTTGCGCGGCGTTTCCGAAATCGTGGTGACGGTGCCATCATGGGAAATGCGCTGCACCCTGCCGTCTTCGCCGCCACTCAATAGGGTGGCGCTGAAGGGATCGCGGATACAGGTCAACAGGCCATGGTGGGCATCCGTTACCTTTTCACCGCCGTCGAGGCGGTGAATGGTGCCGGCAGCAGTGGCAAAGATCGGGATGTCGCCGAGAAAGTGAGCCGCGACGACATGACCATCGATATCAAGAGGTGCAACGGTTGGCATCAGGCGACAGCAACCTCAGCCTGGCAAGCCATGAAGCTCTTCTGGATCTTGTCGAAATCGAGCTCGCGGCCGATGAAGACGAGACGGCTTTCACGCTTTTCGCCATCCTTCCACGGACGCTGGTGATCACCTTCGACGATCATGTGCACGCCCTGGATGACATAACGCTCCTCGTCGCCCTTGAAGGCGATGATGCCCTTGAGGCGCAGGATGTTTGGACCTTCCGCCTGGGTAATCTTCTGGATCCACGGGAAGAAGCGATCCGGGTTCATCTCGCCGCCGCGCAGAGAGACAGACTTCACCGTGATATCATGGATCGGCGACATCGCATCGTGATGCGCATGATGGCCGTGGTCATGATGCTTGTGATCATGATGCCCGTGATCATGATGATCGTGGTCGTGCGCGTGATGGTCATGCCCGTGATGGTCGTGGCTGTGGTCGTGACCGCAATCGGGGCCGCAGACATGGTCTTCGTGGTCGTGGTCGAGGAAATGCGGATCGTTTTCCAGCGCCCGTTCCAGATTGAAGGCGCCCTGATCCAGCACGCGGGCGAGATCGATGCCCGAGCGGCTGGTGTTGTAGATGCGGGCAGTCGGGTTGATGGCGCGCACGACGTCTTCGACGATGGCGAGCTCTTCCGGGGTCACAAGATCGGTCTTGTTGATCAGTACGACGTCGGCAAACGCGATCTGGTCTTCGGCCTCGCGGGAATCCTTGAGTCGCAGCGGCAGATGCTTGGCATCGACCAGAGCAATGACGGCGTCGAGTTCGGTCTTTGCGCGAACATCGTCGTCCATGAAGAAGGTCTGGGCGACCGGAACCGGATCGGCCAGGCCCGTCGTCTCGACGATAATGCCGTCGAAGCGGCCCGGGCGGCGCATGAGGCCCTCAACGACACGGATCAGGTCGCCACGAACCGTGCAGCAGACGCAGCCGTTGTTCATCTCGTAGATCTCTTCGTCGGACTCGACGATCAGATCGTTGTCGATGCCGATTTCGCCGAATTCGTTGACGATCACGGCGTATTTCTTGCCGTGGCTCTCCGACAGGATGCGGTTGAGCAAGGTCGTCTTGCCGGCGCCGAGATAGCCGGTCAGCACGGTCACAGGAATTGGCTTTGCAGCGACGGGAGCGGTGTTTTCAGTCATGGGAAACCTCTAAGGGTTCTGGAGCGCTCGGGGGAGCGCGGAAGCGTGTTGGCCTCATATAAGGGCAAGGCCGCGCGAGTTCAAAGGGGTTTTGAATGTTATATGATCACATGATCAGGGGAAGGCGTGCGCTGAGGCGATATCCGTCTTTGCGAAGTCTTCGCCGATGTACAGGAGGGGGCAGCCGAACTCCTTGGCTGTCGCATAAGCGAAGCAGTCGCCAAAGTTGAGCCCTGCCGGATGGAAGCCCTTGCCGAACTGTCGGTAGGCGGAAGAAGCGATTTCGGCACGGGCGGCGGTGACGTCTATGATGCTGAACGGGAGCGATGCGAGCAACTCGTCCAGCCCGGACCGGCATCCTTTCCTGGCGGCAACAATCTGTGCTTCCAGCAACGTACCTGCTGATAGGATGAAATGTTCTGTCGGGACTTCGAGAACCGTAATGCAGTGACTGGCCATCGGTTCGTTGCCGACGATTGCGATCAGCGCCGACGTGTCGAACGAGATCATACGGGCAGTCCGTCCTCATCGTAGAGATCATCGTGGCTTCGGTCGGCTGTGGGTTCCCCGGGTGGAAACGGGGGAGCCATCGCGCGGACCCGATCGAGGATAGCGCGCCGCTCTTCGCGGCTGAGCTGTGGCGCCGACCGGACGATCCGGGCAACCGTTACGCCGTCTTTTGTGAGCACAATGTCCTCGCCACTTTCGACGCGATCAAGCAACACACTCAGATTTTTCTGGGCTTCCTGTACCGATACCTGCATGCCGTCAGCCTCCGGTGTCCTGCGAAAGGTATGCGGTCTGGCAGAATGGTGCAAGGCTATCGAAACGGGGACACGTCAAACCGTGCCACATCCCGTAGCAACTCGATGATGCCGTTCACCGCGTGCTTCACCAGGTGCTCGCCCCGTTCTGCGGTGGCAGCGGTTGCGTTGCCGGCGGCGCCCTTTTCGTTTAGGTCCGACATTTTCCACCCGAACGCATGTGGGCCGTACGCGCGCAGGTGGCGAAAGTCTTTCGCGAAATCTGTCTGGCGCGATGGGAAGTTTTCGGCCCTTTCCATGCTCACACGGTCCGGCCACAGTGCCAGCATGACGGAGGTCTCGATATCGCCGCCGTGGATATCGATTGCCTTGTCCTCCGGAGCGATCCAGCCTTCGGGCTGGCCGAAGCGGGTCCAGCTTGTTGCGACCGCCAGCATGTTGAAACGGACGCGGGCCTCTGTCGTGACGATCGTCAGCAGCGGCGCGTTGCCGCCATGGGCGTTCAGCATCACCAGTTTGCGGATGCCTTGCTTGTGAAGTTCCTCGGCGATGCCGAGCCAGCGGCGGACAGCCTCGTCGAAGGCCAACGTCTTCGTTCCTGCCACATCCATATGCTCGATCGAGTAGCCGACCGGCTCCACCGGGAGGAAGGTGACCGGAAGATCAGCCGGAAGGGCAGGGATGATGCGGTCGACAAGGCCCTGTGCGATCAGCGTATCGGTCTCGAAAGGCAGGTGCGGACCGTGCTGTTCGTAGGCGCCGAGCGGCAGAACGGCGATCCAGTCGCCTCTTTTAGCGCTTTCTGTGGACGGGGGCGTAACATCGTTGTCATGATAGCGCGGCAAGGGATGCGGCATCTGGCGGTCAATTCCGGGTTTCGATAAGGGTGGCGTGGTATAGTTATAGCGCCGACTTCCATGACGCAAAACGGGCGGAGCCTATGAGCAAGAAAAAAGGCGACAAGAAATCCAAGTCGGGCAAGAAGAAGGACGGCGCTGGTCTTTCCGCAACCGACCTTGCGCCTGTCATTACACAGACCGCCCGGTCAATGCGCACCGCCTTGTCCCGCAGTCTGGTCGAAAGCGGCCTTTATGCCGGGCAGGACGGGGTGATCCTAGCGCTTTCCGAGGAAGACGGCATGACGCCGGGTCATCTTGCCAACCGCATGGGCGTCAAGGCTCCCACCATGACCCGCACGATCGGCCGCATGGAAGCGCAGGGATTTCTGGAGCGCCGGTCGGATGGAACGGATGGTCGCCTGACCAAGGTGCATCTGACGGAGACTGGTCTGAAGAGCGTCGAGCAGATCGGCCGCGCGGTGGCCGAGTGCGGCGAACTGGCCGTCAAAGGTCTTTCGGACAAGGAGGTTCGCACCCTTCTCAAACTTCTCAAAGCCGTCGAGCACAATCTTCAGTCGGATGAGGGCGATCGCGACTGAGGGTTGCGTTTGGCAACCTGCTCGTCCGAAAAATCCCGTCACAGGATTGTCGCATGGAATTAAATTGTTTATTTAAACTTTAATTCGGGTGCTCTGCGTGGGAATGCAGGCTGCATGAGAACGCGGGGCTAGATGGCGCAGAAAATCAAACTGTCGACGATTGCCGAAAGTCTCGGTCTTTCTACAGCTACGATTTCGCTTGCTCTCCGGGACAGTCCGCTCGTGGCTTCTGATACCCGCGAGAAGATCAAGGAACAAGCGCGGGCGCTTGGCTATATCTACAATCGCCGTGCCGCCAGTCTGCGCACCTCGCGGTCCGGCATTATCGGTGTCGTCGTGCATGACGTGATGAACCCGTTTTACGGTGAAATCCTGAAAGCCATCGAGAGCGAGCTCGACCGCAGCCGTCATACGTTCATCCTCTCCAACCATTACGACTCGGTCGAAAAGCAGCGCACGTTCATCGAGACGCTGCTGCAGCTGGGTGGCGACGGCGTGATCATGTCGCCGGCGATCGGGACGCCGATCGAGGATATGAAGCTTGCCGAAGAAAACGGCATGCCGGCCATTCTTGTTGCCCGCTCGATGGAAGGCCTCGACCTGCCGACCTATCGTGGCGACGATGCTTATGGCATTTCGCTGGCCACCAACCATCTGATTGGCCTCGGCCACCGGGCGATCGCCATGATCGGCGGCACCGACCAGACATCGACCGGTCGCGACCGTTACCAGGGCTACGTCAACGCGCTGCTGAAAGCCAATATCGAGGTCGATCCGAACCTGCGCATTCCGGGACCCCGTTCGATGCAGGGCGGGTTCGAGGCGGCGGTGCATTTCCTGTCCCTACCGCAAAAGCCGACGGCTGCGGTCTGCTGGAACGATCTGGTGGCGATCGGCCTGATGAACGGCATCGCGCGGGCCGGGTTGACACCGGGCGTCGATATTTCCGTCACCGGCTATGACGATCTGGAACAAGCTTCGATCTCGACGCCGTCTCTGACCACCGTTTCCAACGGACAGGCCGATGTCGGGCGCTTAGCGGCGCGGGCACTGCTCGATCGTCTTGCCGGGAGCCATGAGCCTGACGGTCTCCATCTGATCAAGCCGGAAATGCGTCTGCGCCAGTCGACCGGCGTCTTTCGTCCACGCTGATTATTCTTCATAAAGAGGTTGCTGCATGTCTGAGAATCCTGCCACCATCTTCGTGCCGGGCCGTATCCATCCGCGCGTTCTGGAGCGTCTGAACGACAGTTTCGAGGTCATCTCGGCTGCGAATGCGGAACTGGCATCCGTCGACGCCGAAACGAAAGCGCGCGTGCGTGGCATCGCGGTTTCCGGCAAATGCGATGCTGCCGTCATCGACGCGTTTCCCAATCTCGAAGTCATCTCCAGCTTCGGCGTCGGTTACGACGGCACCGATACGAAGACGGCGGCCGAACGGGGCGTCATCGTCACCAACACGCCTGACGTCCTGAACGATGAAGTGGCCGATACGGCGATCGCGCTGCTCCTCAATACGCTACGTCAGTTTCCGAAGGCGGAAACCTATCTGCGCGAAGGCCGGTGGGCGAGCGAAGGGCCGTTTCCGCTGTCGCCGTTTTCACTGAAGGGCCGCAGCATCGGCATTCTCGGCCTTGGCCGCATCGGTCTCGAAATCGCAAAGCGGCTTGAGCCGTTCAAGGTGACGATCGGCTATTATAGCCGCAGCCAGCGCTCGGATGTCGGCTATATCTACTATCCGTCCTTAAAGGAGATGGCTGAGGCCGTCGATACGCTGATCTGCATCGCGCCCGGGACGCCGGATACGTTCAAGATCATCAATGCGGAGATCTTCGAAGCGCTTGGGCCGGGCGGCGTGTTTATCAATGTCGGACGTGGATCGAGCGTTGACGAGGAGGCAATGATTGCCGCCCTCAGCGACAAGACGATTGCCGCGGCCGGGCTTGACGTGTTCTTCGACGAGCCGAACGTACCGGCGGAGCTGATCGCTCTCGACAATACCTGCCTTCTGCCGCATGTCGCATCCGCGTCGGTTCAGACCCGCAATGCGATGGCCGATCTTGTCGTCGACAACCTGATCGGCTGGTTCAAGGACGGCCGCGTGCTGACGCCGGTTCCGGAAACCCCCGTCAAGGGCTAACCGGCAAAGACGACGAGGCGCTTCAGGCGGTACGGGCAACCGGCGCACTTGTCTCGCCGCTTGTCGATGCGGCATAGGCGCGGGCCGCATCGCCGAACGCCCGGAACAGGGCGCCCGACGGTGCGTCGGTTTCGGCCCAGTATTCCGGATGCCACTGGACGCCAACGGCGAAATTCTTCGCGTCGATCACCGACACCGCCTCGATCGTGCCGTCTGCGGCCGTCGCCTCCACCTTCAGGCGGGGAGCGGTCTTTGCAATCGCCTGGCGGTGGAGCGAATTCACCTGGACTTCGCCGGCAAATCCGAGGAAATCCGCGATGCAGGAGCCTTCCTTGACGAAGACCGGCTGGCGGATCGCGTACATCGCGTCGCGGTCTGGCACGTCGGGCTTGCGGTGGTCCCAGTTGCCCGGCTGATCCTGGATCTCGCTTGCCAGCGTGCCACCCAGCGCGACATTCAGCTCCTGGATGCCGCGACAGATGGCGAGAAGCGGAATGCCGCGCTCAATCGCGCGGCGGATCATCGGCAGCGAGGTGGCGTCGCGGCCGTGATCGAAGGGGCCGTCTGCCTCGGTCGCTTCGCGGCCGTAGAGCGACGGGTGGACATTGCTGACGGCGCCGGAGACCAGCACGCCGTCGACCCGGTCGAGGATCGTTTCGACATCGTTGCCCTCTTCGAAGGCGGGAACGATGAAGCTCATGACGTCCGCCACTTTCAGCGCCGCATTGACATACTGGTTGGGTGTGGCGTGCCAGAGGGCGCCTTCGAATTGCCTGAGATCGGCGGGAACGGCGACGATGGGCTTGCGGCACGAGACGGGCATGAACAATCTCCAGGCGGGGCAGTGGTTCTCATCCCGTATTGCTGCCGGAGGCGGGGTGAAGTCAAGCCGTAGCACGCCGTGCAGCGTGAACCACGACGACTCGCGGAAGACGAAAGTATAATGCGGTTTAACCTTGGCCCGCCGTCATTGTTACATGGTCTGCTTGCAAGCATTCAAGCAACATGATTACCTCATCTAGGACTGGCGAGGTATGGGAGGAGACATCTTCGCGGTCTGTTCAACCCGGGAGGATTTTTGATGGATCGTCGTTCATTCCTGAAAAAGACGGCAGTCGGCGGCGCGGGAGCCGCTGCAGCCACAGTGCTTGCTGTTCCGCTTTCGACACCTGCCATTGCCCAGCAGAACCCGAAGATCAACTGGCGCCTGACATCGTCATTTCCGAAATCGCTGGACACGATTTATGGCGGCGCCGACGATATCGCGAAGCATGTTGCAGCCGCCACCGACGGCAATTTCACGATCCAGCCGTTTGCAGGTGGTGAGATCGTCCCGGGTCTGCAGGCGGCCGATGCGGTCTCCGCTGGCACGGTCGAGATGTGCCATACCTGCTCCTACTATTTTGTCGGCAAGGACCCGACCTTTGCGATCGGCACGGCGATCCCCTTCGGCATGAATGCGCGCCTGACGAACTCGTGGTTCTACCAGGGCAACGGCAATACGCTGATGAACGAGTTCTATGCCAAGCATCAGATCTACGGCATTCCGGCCGGCAATACCGGCGCCCAGATGGGCGGCTGGTTCCGCAAGGAAATCAACACCGTCGACGACTTTAAGGGCGTGAAGATGCGCATTGCCGGCATTGCCGGGAAGGTGCTCGAAAAGCTCGGCGCCGTACCGCAGCAGATTGCCGGCGGCGATATCTATCCGGCGCTGGAAAAGGGCACGATCGATGCGGCGGAGTGGGTCGGTCCCTATGACGACCACAAGCTCGGCTTCTACAAGGTGGCCAAGTATTACTACTATCCGGCTTTCTGGGAAGGCGGCCCGACAATCCATGCCTTCATCAACCTCGACAAGTGGAACAGCCTGCCAAAGCATTATCAGTCGGCGCTGACCGATGCCTGCGCTTTCGCCAATACCAACATGATGGCGAAATACGATCTGAAGAACCCGATGGCGATCAAGCAGATCGTATCGCAGGGGACGACGTTGCGGCCATTCAGCCAGGATATCCTCGAGGCCTGCTACACGGCTGCAATGGACGTCTACAAAGGTATTTCCGCAACCAACGCGGATTTCAAGAAGGTCTACGACGACCAGGTCGCATTCAAGAAGGAAGGTTACCTCTGGATGCAGCTTTCGGAGTACACATTCGACACGTTCATGATGATCCAGCAGCGAAACGGCAAGATCTGATCTTTCCATAGCGTTGCTACGACACGTACCCCGGATCGCAAGGTCCGGGGTTTTGTTTTGCAGCTGAGGGATGGCGCCGGACTGGATTCACGCAATAGACGCGCTGCACGTATGACCGGTTGCGTCGGCTCGACAATCACACGCTGTTATCTATGATGGCAGTGTTCGGAAGCAGAAGCAGAGCACTCCGTGGCCAGCCGGAGTATCGGTGAAGACGGGCTTCCCCGACTTTTAGGCAAAAGCCTTGCCGTCGAACAGGAGGTGATGCGATGTGGTTTCCACTGAGCATTACGTTGCTGGTTAGGAAATACCGGACGGGCTGGTCAGTGTCCGTCCGGCTCAATTTCCTAGTCAAATAACAAACGGAGGGCAGAGTTCGCGCTTTGCTCTCCACTCCAATGTACTACTGCACCGGTTTTCTGGCAAGACGAAGCCGTTACGGGTTGATCTTGGGTGGCTCGCCGAAGTTGGGCATGCCGGGTAGTCCGGGGGCAGGTTGCGCGCCGCCGCCCTGACCGGGCGCACCATCCATCGGCGGCAGGCCGAAATTGGGCATCTGGTTGTTGCCGCTATCATTGCCGAAGCCGGGGATTTCGATCTTGATCGTATTGAGATCGACGTCCGGAGCCTTGTCCAGCCAGTAGGTGACGGATTCCGGCCAGAAGATGATGATGGCGACGAGGATCAACTGCATCCCGAGCCAAGGAATGGCGCCGAGATAGATGTCCTTCGTCTTCACGGTCTTCGGCGCGATCGAACGCAGGTAGAAGAGTGCGAAGCCGAATGGCGGGTGCATGAACGAGGTCTGCATGTTGACGCAGAGCAGCACGCCGAACCAGATCAGGTCGATGCCGAGCGCGGTTGCGACCGGTGCCAGCATCGGCAGGACGATAAAGGCGATCTCGAAGAAATCCAGGAAGAACGCCAGGAAGAAAATGAAGATGTTGACGAAGATCAGGAAGCCGAGGGCGCCGCCCGGAATATGAGACAGCAGGAATTCGATCCAGAGCCCGCCGTTCATGCCCTGGAAGACCAGGCTGAAGCAGGTGGCGCCGACCAGGATGAAGACGACCATCGAGGTGATCGTCATTGTCGAATGCATGGCCTGCTTGACGAGGTCCCAGGTCAGGCGGCGGTGCATGGCAGCAAGCGCCATGGCGCCGACGACGCCGAGCGCGCCGGCTTCCGTCGGTGTGGCAAGTCCCATGAACAGGGTGCCGAGGACAAGGAAGATCAGCACGACCGAAGGGACCATGCCCCACAGCACTCTCAACACCAGCGCGGCATTGAGTTCGCCGCGGGCCTCCGGCGGCAGCGCCGGAACATCCTGGGGCCGGACGATCGAGGTGAAGAGAATGAACAGCAGGAAGATCACGACCTGCAGGATCGAAGGACCGATGGCGCCGAGATACATGTCGCCGACCGAACGGCCGAGCTGATCGGCCAGAACGATGAGGACGAGCGACGGCGGAATGACCTGGGTGATCGTGCCGGAGGCTGCGATTACGCCGGTCGCCAGCCGCGGATTGTAGCCGTATTTCAGCATGATCGGCAGGGAAATCACACCCATGGTGATGACGGATGCGGCAACCGTGCCGGTGATGGCGCCGAGGATCGCGCCCACGATGATCACCGCATAGGCAAGGCCGCCGGGAATTGCGCCGAACAGTTTTCCGGTGCCTTCGAGCAGGTCCTCGGCAAGACCGCAGCGTTCAAGAATGGCACCCATGAAGGTGAAGAAGGGAATGGCGAGAAGCAGGTCGTTGGAGACGATGCCGAAAATGCGCAGCGGCAGGGCCTGCATGAACGCATATTCGAAATGACCGGTGTAGATACCCAGGAAGCCGAAAAACAGCCCGACCGCGGAAAGGGAAAAGGCGACCGGAAAGCCGTAAAGCATGAAAATGATCATGCCCAGAAACATGGCCGGTGGCATTACGCCGTATTCAAACATGAGCTTGGTTTCCCCCCGGAATGGCGCGGTCTTATTGCAGTGGCTTTTCGTAGGTCGTGTCGACCTGGAGGGTGCCTGTAAGGCCGGCGATCCGCTTAATCAGCTCGGACAGGCCCTGAAAGGCAAGGAGCACGAACCCCGAGACGATGATGAATTTGACGGGCCAGCGGATCAGGCCGCCGGCATTCGAAGACACTTCGCCTTGCATGAAAGACAGGGAGAAGAACGGCCAGGACAGCCATGCCAGAAAGAGGCATGCTGGGATCAGAAAGATCACCAGGCCGATCGCATCGATCCACAACCGCTTGCGATCCGAGACGGCGCCGTAGATCAGATCGACGCGGACGTGTTCGTTGAGACGAAGCGTATGGGATGCGCCCAAGAGAACGATAAACGCGAACAGATACCACTGGATTTCCAGCCAGCCATTCGAGCTGTAGTTGAACGCATAGCGAATGCAGGCATTACCGGCACTGATCAGGCAGCAGGCCAGAACGAGATAACCCGCAAATTTTCCGACGATTTCGCTGACACGGTCAATTAACGCGCTGAATTTCAACAGGCCCGCCATACTCGCTCGCTCCCCAGCAGGTCTTTACCTCTGCCCGAATGAGGCGATGTAAACGAACGCTTATTAAAAGAAAAGACCCCCATAGGTCGCATAAATGCCGTTTCCAGGCATTGCGCGAAATATTATTGCGAAGGTGGTCGCGAGAGCGCATAATTGAGTTTGGAGAGTTTTAGCAATCCCTGTTACCGTTCATTGATCGCTTTTCGACGAACCCCCACAATCCAAGGGGTCGCACTCCGACAACAATCAATTTTTAAAACGTTTTCTCCATTGTCGGTCTGATGGCAAGGGAATGTGCCCCTATGAAGAATGCGGAAGCGCAAACGCTGCCGACAGAAGTGTATCTGTCGTTCGTCGAATCGCTGTTTAGAAATCGTGGAACGCTGTGGACTGGAATGGTGGTCCATATCCTGTCGTGCGCAGTGATTTTTGCGACGACGGGCTCTACCTTCTATATCATGCTGATTGCGGTGTTCTTGGCCGTCTTCACGTTCCGGGTCATCTCGTTCCGCCGCTTCGACAGTCTCGACCGTGCGGTTCTTTCCCGCGACGAGATCGAAAGCTGGGAAACACGCTACGTCTACGGCGCCGCGGCGACTGCTTTCCTTCTCGGTATCAGCAGCGCCTATGCGGTTCTTGTCCTGCGGGACATGATGGCCGCCTTCATGTGCATCGCGGTCACCATGGCGTCGATGGTGTCGATCGTCGGCCGCAACTACGGGTCTGCTCGCGCGGTTGCGCTGCAGACGACCGGCTGCTGCTTGCCGCTGATCATTGCCTGCGTGCTGACCGGCGAAATCAATCTTGCGCTGATGGCGCTCTTTCTCGTGCCGTTCGGGTTGACCACCCAGTCGATGGCGACGGGGGTGCGGGAATTTCTCTACAAGAACGTCATCGTTTCGCGCGAGATGAAGACGGTTGCCGACCAGCTCGACAGTGCGCTCAGCACCATGACGCATGCGCTGATCATGCTGGACGCCGATGGCCGGGTGCAGGTCGTCAACCGGCGCGCGCACGAATTGCTGGGACTGGGCGATGCCGAAGACCTGATGGGCGCGAGTTTCATTGCCGCCCTGCGCGACCGCGAAAACGCGTTTCCGGACGAGATCCTGACGCAGATCGGCGGCCTACTGGAAGGGCAGGCGGGCAAGACGCTGCTGCGTCTCAGTGACGACACCTATCTGGAATTCTCGCTCAGCCGCCGTTCCGAGGGCGGTCTCGTGATGATCTTCGAGGATGTCAGCGCAAGGGTCGCTGCCGAAGAGAAAATCCTTCACCTTGTTCGTTTCGACACGCTGACCGGCCTGCCGACACGGGGACATTTCACCGAACAGGTCAAACGTCGGCTGGCAAATGCAGGTCCGGAGATGTGGGCCGGGCTTGCTATTCTTGATGTCGACGGGTTCAAGCATGTCAACGACATGCGCGGCCACGTGGTGGGCGACAAGCTCCTTGCAGCAATTGCCGAACGGGCAGCGGCGTTTGCGAGCGACGAGGTTCTGATCGGCCGGCTGGTCGGTGACGAGTTCGTTCTGCTGGTGACCGGCAAAGACGGTTCTTGCGCGATCGAGGCGCGTATCCGCGAGATTCATCGGACATTCGAGGGGGATTACCGGGTCGACGGGCTTAGTCTTTCGGTATCGCTCAACAGCGGTTGCGTCATTCTGCCCGCTGAAGATTTCGACATGGAATCCTGGCAGATCAAGGCGGACCTTGCCCTCAACGAGGCAAAGTCGACCGGCAACGGCACGGTTAGAACCTTCAGGCCGGAAATGGATGGTCGGTATGTGGCCGAGCAGCGTCTGCGGACCGATCTGCGCCATGCCATCGAAAACGGCCATCTGTCCGTCGTCTACCAGCCGATGTACCGGCCGGACGGGTCCGAGATGGAATGCTGCGAGGCACTGGTGAGATGGTCGCATCCCGAGCGCGGCTGGATCGGCCCCAACATCTTCATCCCGCTTGCCGAAAGCATGGGCCTGATTTCGGACGTCACCCGGTTCGTGCTGGACAAGGCATGCGCCGACTGCGCCGAATGGTCGGGCGGCATGGCGGTCTCCGTCAATCTCTCGGTCAAGGATCTTCGTGGCGGTGCGATCACGGCAATGGTGGCCGAGACTTTGGCGCGCTACAGTCTGCCTGCGGCACGGCTGCATCTGGAAGTAACCGAAAGCTGCTTCATGGAGGAGCCTGTCGCCGTGAGTGCGACGCTCAGCCGGTTGCGCGCCAACGGCGTGACGATCGCAATCGACGATTTCGGCACCGGGTTCTCGAGCCTCAGCTATCTGGATTCCCTGCCGATCGATATCGTCAAGATCGACCGCGCCTTCGTGCGCGACATCGGTACCGATCCGCGCCGCATGAAGCTTTTGAGCGGCATCGTGCATCTTTCACGCGAGCTCGATCTCCGCATCGTTCTCGAAGGCGTCGAAACCCAGGAACAGCTGGATCTCGTGCGCAAGCACAATTTTGCGGACCTGGTTCAGGGCTACATCTTCTCGCCGCCGGTACCGGTCGATGCGTTGGAGAGTCTGCGCGTTAACGGCGTTGCTCTCAGCAAGGCGGGTAGTCGTGCCGTATCGGGCCGCAAGAACGACGCGCCGCGGTCACTGAGCGCGGCTGGCTAGACGCGTTTCCCCATATCTTCACGGGCTATTTTTTGCACTCGCGGCATAAGGTTACCGCTGGTGGTTAACTATTTCTGTTTAAAATTTGTTAAACATAATTTCGGCGATTGCGATCAAGGCTCAGTTCACGGTTAATCCTGGGTTAACGTCCCATGGATAATTCACATGCCGATAAAGCAATCTGTTCCTGAAGCACCATTTTCCGAAAAGCTCCTCGCATCCCTCGACCACATCGAATACCGCCGCATTCAGAGCGCCGAAGATTTCGAAGATATCGCCAGATTAAGATACAAAGCCTACAAGGCGCAGGATGTTCTCCCCGTCGGTGCGGTGGACATGCTCGATGAGATCGATTTCGACCGCAACGCCTATGTCTTCGGCATTCATCATTACGAAGAACTCATCGCGACGATCCGCGTCCATTACGTGACGCCGGACCATCGTGTGTGCCAGTCGACAGGCGTGTTTCCCGACGCGGTCCACGCTTTCCTCGATGCCGGGATGACGCTGATCGACCCGGCCCGGTTTGCGGTCGATCCGGCTGTCGTCGCCGAATTGCCGACGATCCCCTATATCACGCTGCGGCCCAGCATCATGGCTGCGATCCATTTCGATGCCGACCGGGTGTTGCAGCATATCCGCCCGCCGCATGCCTCGTTCTACAAGCGCATCTTCCTGGCGGATATCGTCGTGCCGCCAACGATGGCCGGCATCTACGGCTTCGAGCTCACGCTTCTTGCGTCACGCGTCAAGGAGGTAAGGCCGCAGTTGATGCGGCGGTTCCCGTTGTTCCGGTCGGAGGCCTATGAACGGCGGATGATGTTCGGCAACGAAGCGCAGTTCGACAGTCCGCCACTCACCGTTCTGCCGACCGCGAGGATCGCGGGAAGGCCGACCTCTCAGGAAATGGCGTTCGCCGAGTAGGTGTTAAAGCACCAGCCGCGGCGTGGCGCGATTGCGCTTTGAAGCGGTGTGTGTAATCTGGATCGAGAGGCGCTTTTCGGTGATCTTCCAAGGATTCGAAGAGCGAGGAGGAGGCTACCGCGCCACCCCGCCGTGATCGGCTCGTGGGCGCGGCGTTGAAGGAGATCGATGATGGACAATCACCAGAGCGGACCTATGGAGACCGGTGCTCCCATGGATTATCGCGAGCACGAGAAAACCTACGAGGGTTTTCTGGCCGCTGCAAAATGGGGCACGATGTCTACCGTCGTTCTGATGATCGCCATGGCGGCCGGCTTCTTCGGCGGCGCCGGACTTCTCGGCGGCCTCATCGTTTTCATCATCCTAAATATCGCTGGCGTCTTCCTGCTGCGCTAAGCCGGATCTGTTTCTGTCGGAGCGCGGGTGTGACGTTGCACCCGCGCGACCCTGCCGACAGGTACTCCAGACGCTATTTCATTCCATCTTCACAACACTCGTTCGCAATCTGCGAACAATCCGTCTGCGCCCAATTCGCGGCAGGGCCCTAACGGATGCTGCTCCGGCATGCCATGTAGGGGGCAACACCTCTTCTCATGCGCATATTGCCGGAGCCCTATTATGAAGAAAATCGGTTTCCTATCATTCGGCCACTGGACGCCGTCGCCACAATCGCAGACGCGCTCTGCGGGCGACGTGCTGTTGCAGTCGATCGATCTTGCCGTCGCTGCCGAAGAACTCGGTGCCGACGGCGCCTATTTCCGCGTTCACCATTTCGCCCGCCAGCTGGCTTCGCCGTTTCCGCTTCTGGCCGCCGTCGGTGCGCGCACGTCGAAGATCGAGATCGGCACCGGCGTCATCGATATGCGCTATGAAAACCCCCTCTACATGGCGGAGGACGCGGGATCCGCGGATCTGATTTCGAAAGGACGCCTGCAGCTCGGCATCAGCCGCGGTTCGCCGGAACAGGTGATCGAAGGCTGGCGCTATTTTGGCTACGAGCCGGGCGAGGGGATGACGGATGCCGATATGGGCCGCCGCCACGCCGAAGTCTTTCTCGACGTGCTGAAGGGCGAGGGTTTTGCCAAACCCAACCCGCGCCCGATGTTTCCGAACCCGCCGGGCATGCTGCGTCTGGAGCCGCATTCGGAAGGGCTGCGAGACCGCATCTGGTGGGGCGCAAGCTCCGATGCAACGGCAGTCTGGGCGGCCGGGAAGGGCATGCATCTGCAGAGCTCGACCCTGAAGAACGACGAGACGGGCGAGCCTTTCCACATCCAGCAGGCAAAGCAGATCCGCGCCTATCGCGACGCCTGGAAAGCGGCCGGCCATCAGCGCGAACCGCGGGTATCGGTCAGCCGCTCGATCTTCGCGCTGACGGACGATCGCGACCGGGCCTATTTTGGCCGCGGCGGCAAGGAGCAGGACTCGGTCGGATATATCGACGATAGCACGCGGGCGATTTTTGGTCGTTCCTATGCGGCAGAACCGGAAGCCCTGATCGAGGAGCTGCGCCAGGATGAGGGCATTGCCGAGGCCGATACGCTGCTTCTGACCGTGCCGAACCAGCTCGGCGTCGACTACAACGCCCATGTCATCGAGTCGATCCTGAAGCATGTGGCGCCGGCGCTCGGCTGGCGCTGAGGGCTGTCAGCTAAAGCGCGACAGACGGTAGGGGGCGAGAAGAGGTTCTTGCGCCCCTTCCAGGATTTCGGTGGCGGCGAACAGGCCGATCGCCGGAGCGAGAGTGATGCCCGAATGGGTGACGGCAATATAGAGGCCGGGGAGGGTTTGGCCGGTCTGATCTTCGGCACGTCCGATGATCGGAAAGCCGTCCTTTGGCGTGGGGCGATAACCGACGGTGTAGAAGTCCATGACCAGGCTGTCGCCGCCTTTGACGAACCGCTTCAGTTTGCCGAACAGCTCCTCCGCCGCGCCATCCGGACCGGTACCCGGATCCATGCCGCCGAAATCGGTTCCGGCGACTAGCCGACCGTCGGCGGTTTGCCGGACATGCAGTTCCGGCGCAATGACGAGGCCGTTGAGCATCGGTGCGACCGGCGTCGAGTGGACGAGGAGACCCGGTGGTGTTTCGACCGGAACGTCTATTCCGACAGAAGCGGTAAGGGTCGTGGTGCCGGCGCCGGCGGCGAGCACGATTTCACGGGCTGTGAATTCGCCGCTGTCGGTGACCACAGTTGCAACATGGCCTTCGCCATTGCGCCTGAGGGCAGTGACCCGGATGCCTTCGGTGAGAAGCATGCCGCGTCTTTGGGCGTCTGCGATGAGGATCTCGGAGCTCGCCTGCGGCTCGGCTACACCCTCCATCGCGGCGTAAAGCGCGGTGTTAGGCACGTCGTTCAAGGCAGGTTCGATGGCGGCAATCCTGACGGCATCGACCTCAGCGATATCGTAGCCCCAGCCGGAATGCTGACTGGCGTAGGTCGTCAAGTCAGCCTGCGACATGTCCCAGCATAGGCCGCCCGCGAAAGATAGGGGTAGGGTGGGGACGTCCTTCGCAAGGCGTTTCCATTCGGCGATGGCGCGCATGCGCAGGTCGAAATAGGCGCGCGGATTGCCCCAGCTGGCGTTGATCCAGGCGAAGGAATTCGGCGTCGCTATGCCGCCCGGTTTCTCAGAAAGAAGATGAACTTTGGCGCCTGACACCGTGAGGTGCCAGGCAATCGAGGCGCCGACAATCCCGCCGCCGATGACGATGATATCATGGCGACCGGACTGCTGCATCGTCATGGCTCCGCTTAGCTATTGCCGCCGCGCGTACGTGCCGCGCCGTCCTGGGCCGGCTTGTAGTTCGGGTCCAGGCGGACGGCATGCGAGAACGAACGGTTGGCGCGGGCACGGTCGCCGCGATGCTCATACACCAGTGCCTGGTTGGCCCAGGATTCGGCAAGCTTGTCGTTCAGCTCGATGGCACGGTTGAAGTCGGCAAACGCATTCTCGTCGTCGTTCATGGCGAGATAGGAAATACCGCGACCGTTATAAGGCTCGGCCGAGCTGGAGGAGAGCGAGATCGCCTTGGAGAAGTCGTCGATCGCCTGCGCGTGCTGATTGCGGGCCTGATAGATCAGGCCGCGGTTGTGATAAGCGCGACCGTCGGTCGTATCGAGATCGATTGCCTTGTTGAAGTCACTGAAGGCTTCGTTGAGGCGGCCGGCCTGGCGATAGATATTGCCGCGGCCGATCAGGGCGACGTCGTAATTGGCATTGATCTGGAGCGCGCGGTTGTAATCGTTCGCGGCTTCGACAGGCTTGCCCATGTTGCGATAGACGAGCGCCCGGTTCGCATAGGCCTGGTAGAACTGCGGATTGATCTGGAGCGCGCGATTGAAATCGTCCAGCGCCCGCTTGAATTCGCCGGCGCGGCCGTAGGCCGACCCGCGAATGTTGTAGCCTTCCGGATCAGACGGGTTGGAGCTGATGACGGAGGACAGGGACGAGATGTTCTGTTCCGACCCCTGGGCGCGATCGACGCTGATCATGTCCGTCGACGTGGTCGTCGAGCAGCCAGCAAGCGCGAGCATTGCTACGATACCGATCGGAGCGAGGGCCTTGCGAATTGGGGCGACGGTCAAGGAATGGCCGGAGTTTCGGGTTCCATCGGAAAAAACGGCAGTCTTGGCGGCCATCAGGCGCTTGTCCTCGTATCGGGCTGTCAGGATCGGCAGAACGTGTCGGAATGTCGACTGTTCCGAATCAAAAAAGCGGCGGCGCCCATGTCGCCACCGCTCATAATCACATGAAAACGTCGAAAAAACGACCGATCAACGAGCAGCCGGACGGGCGGTTGCCGGGCGCGGCGTTGCCGGAAGAAGACCTTCGCGCTGCATGCGCTTGCGGGCCAGCTTGCGGACGCGGCGAACGGCTTCAGCCTTTTCGCGGGCGCGCTTTTCCGAAGGCTTTTCGTAGTAATCACGCATCTTCATTTCACGGAAAATGCCTTCGCGCTGCATCTTCTTCTTGAGAGCGCGAAGAGCCTGATCAACGTTGTTGTCCCGGACAAGTACCTGCACGTGAAATCCCGTTCCTTTGGTTTGTTATCGCCAGGGAATCTGCAGGATTCGAGGCGAGAGAATGTCGGAGCCCGGCGGATAGCCGAAGCGATTGGTGAAGGCACTTAACAGAGGAGATGTCAAAAGTCTACCCGCGGCTGCGGGCTTCTCAAGAATTTTACAGCCGCTGCTCCGCGCGGGGTTATATCAGCCTAGCGATGTCCTATATCCGCCACCAAGCCATAGTCGATTTGCGCCCATGCGGGAACCTGTTCCCAACCGGCCCAAGCCTTGTCCTGCCGAGCCACGCGGGACCGAACGGAGAAATCTCATGCGTAGTGCCATTCATTCCAGTTTCGGCGATCCGTCTTCCGTCCTGTCGATCGAGGATCGCCCAATTCCGCAGCCCGGCCCCGGCCAGATCCGGATCCGCATGTCGATGGCGGCGATCCACAATCACGATCTTCTGACGGTTTCCGGCGATTACGGCTACAAGCCCGACCTGCCCGCCGTCGCCGGCACCGAAGGAACCGGTATCGTCGATGCGCTGGGCGAGGGCGTCTCGCACCTGAAGGTCGGGCAGCGTGTGGCGGCCTCAGGGCAGGGCACCTGGGCGGAGTATTATATCGCGTCGGCCATGGCGGCCGTGCCGCTGCCCGATTCGATTTCCGATGAGGCTGGCGCGCAGCTGATCTCGATGCCGCTCAGCGCCCTGACACTGCTCGATTTTGCGGGTGTCGAAAAAGGTGACTGGATCATCCAGAACGCGGCCAATGGTGCGGTCGGCAAGACGCTCGCGATGTTTGCCAAGCCGCGTCAGATCAATGTCATCAACCTCGTCCGACGTGACGAGGCGGTGCGCGAACTGGCGGATCTCGGCATCCAGAATGTCGTCTCGACGTCGCAGACCGGATGGCGCGAGACGGTCAATGCGCTCTCGGGCGGATCCTCGATCAAGGCGGGGGTTGATGGCGTCGGCGGCCCGGCCTCCGGAGACCTGCTGTCGGTGCTTGGCGAAAACGGACTGCTGATCTCGTTCGGATTGATGTCGGGAACGCCGATGCAGCTTTCTGCCAGCGACATGATTTTCAAGCAGGCTGTGGTCAAGGGTTTCTGGCTCGCCAAGATCGCGCCCAAGCTTCCTGCGGAAAAGATGAAGAGCCATATCAGCGAGATCGTCGAAGCCGTCGCCAACGGCACCGTGACCCTCACCGTCTCCGAGGTCTTTGGTCTCGATGACATCGCCAAGGCGGCCAAGGCAGCCGGCGAGCACGGCCGCACCGGCAAGGTGCTGCTCCGGGCCTGATTTTGCCTCTCGATGACAAACCGGGGAAACTTTCCCCGGTTTGTGTCTGTCCAAATTTCACAGGAAGCCTGTGGCCGCGTTAACGGCCGGTCGCTCTAACGTCACGACCCCATCTTCGCCTGGCGCCGTCGTCACATGAACGTCGGCCGGGCCTTTCGTCCGAGGTTCCCGGGCCTGTTTTCCGCGCGTGTCGAAACAATCCTCTGAGGCGTCGCAAAACGGCCATTGCGGCGCATATTGATTTGCGATGGGTATGGTTCTACCCAAGAGCCTTACCCGGCGGATCAAGGAGACGCGGCCTCATGCGCAAATATTCGGTTTTCGCCATAGCCCGCGAGGCAATGCGTGCCCACAAGGGATGGGAGGCGCAGTGGACCTCTCCCGAGCCGCGCAGCTCTTACGACGTGATCATCGTCGGTGCCGGCGGTCATGGTCTCGGTGCCGCCTATTATCTCGCCAAGGAACACGGCATCACCAATGTCGCGGTGATCGAGAAGGGCTGGCTCGGCGGCGGCAACACCGGCCGCAACACGACCATCATCCGCTCCAACTATCTCTATGAAGAGAGCATGGATATCTACGAGCATTCCCTCAAGCTGTGGGAAGGCCTGAGCCAGGAGCTCAACTACAACGTCATGTATTCGCCGCGCGGCGTGATGATGCTGTCGCACAACATTCATGACCAGCAGTCGTTCAAGCGCCATATCAATGCCAACAGGCTCTACGGTATCGACAACGAATGGCTGACGCCGGAACAGGCCAAGGCCTTCGTTCCGGTTCTCGATATTTCGAAGACGGCACGCTACGCCATCAATGGCGCCGCCCTGCAGCGGCGCGGCGGCACAGCCCGCCACGATGCCGTTGCCTGGGGCTATGCGCGCGCGGCGGCCGATCGCGGCGTCCATATCATTCAGAACTGCGAAGTCACCGGCATCCGCCGCGGACCGGGTGGCGAAGTTCAGGGCGTCGAGACTTCCAAGGGCTTTATCGGTGCCAACAAGGTCGGCGTATCGGCTGCCGGCCATTCGTCGGTCGTGATGGAAATGGCGGGCGTTCGCGTGCCCCTGCATTCCAACCCGCTGCAGGCGCTGGTGTCGGAACCGCTGAAACCCATCTTCCCTT
Organism: Rhizobium sp. CFBP 8752; assembly: GCF_014842035.1. NCBI lineage: Bacteria > Pseudomonadati > Pseudomonadota > Alphaproteobacteria > Hyphomicrobiales > Rhizobiaceae > Rhizobium > Rhizobium sp. CFBP 8752. The sequence goes on from NZ_JACYUZ010000001.1 coordinate 556,120, forward strand.
GCGTCGTCATGTCGAACACGGTGCATGCCTATATCTCGCAGTCCGACAAGGGCGAGCTGGTGATCGGCGCCGGTACCGACCAGTATAATTCATACTCGCAGACCGGCGGCCTGCAGATCATCACCCATACGCTCGATGCGATCTGCGAACTGTTTCCGATCTTCCGCAGGGTCAAGATGATGCGGCAGTGGGGCGGCATTACCGACAACACGCCGGACAGGTCGCCGATCCAGGGTGTCACGCCGGTTCCTGGACTTTTCGTCAACTGCGGCTGGGGTACCGGCGGCTTTAAGGCGACGCCCGGCTCGGCCAACCTGTTTGCGCATCTGATCGCCAAGGGCGAACCGCATAAACTGGCGTCGGGTCTCAATCTCGACCGGTTCCGCACGGGCCGGCTGATCGACGAGGCGGCAGCCGCTGCCGTCGCGCACTGATAGTGAGGGGATAGACCAGATGCTTTTGATCCACTGCCCCTATTGCGAAGAAGATCGCTCGGAACTGGAGTTCCGCTGGGCCGGCGAGGCGCATATCGCCCGGCCGGAGAATATCGCGGCAATTTCCGACGAGGAGTTCGCGGAGTTCTTCTTCCTGCGCAACAACGAGAAGGGTCTCACCTATGAACGGTGGCGGCATATTCACGGCTGCGGCCGCTTCTTCAACGCGGCCCGCGATACGGTGAGCGACAGGTTCCTGATGACCTACAAGGCAGGTCTGCCGAAACAGCCGATCCCGGTCGCAAGCAAGGCGGCGGCGATTGCCGAGGAAAAGACCGTCGAAACCTGGGAAGCTACGGAAGGAGACGCAAGATGAGTTCTTCCTCCAACTCGGGCGAATTCCGCATCAAGGGCGCCGGCCGTCATACGCCGGCCCGCACCGCGCGCTTCACCTTCGACGGCAAAAGTTACACGGCGCTGGAGGGCGATACGGTCGCGTCAGCGCTTCTGGCGCATGGCGTGCATCTGCTCGGCCGCTCGTTCAAATACCACCGCCCGCGCGGCATCCTGACATCAGGTCCGGAAGAGCCGAATGCGCTGCTCGACGTGTCGCGCGATGCTGCTCGCCGTCAGCCGAACGTGCGCGCCACGGTGCAGGAAGTGTTCGATGGCGCAAAGATCGCCTCGCAGAACCGCTGGCCGTCGCTTAAATACGATATCGGCGCGTTCAACGACATGCTGTCGCCGTTCTTTGCCGCAGGTTTCTACTACAAGACCTTCATGTGGCCGCGGGAAGCCTGGCACAAACTCTATGAGCCGATCATCCGTCGCGCTGCGGGTCTGGGCGAAGCGCCGAAGGAAGCGGATCCCGATCATTACGCCAGCCGCTACGTGCATTGCGACATCCTGATCGCTGGCGCCGGTATTGCCGGCCTGACGGCGGCACTTTCGGCGGCTGCGACCGGAAAGAAGGTCATTCTCGTTGACGAACAGCCTGAAGTCGGCGGTGCTCTGCATTTCGACAGTTCCACGGTGATCGATGGACAGAACGGTTTCGACTGGGCACAGGCCACGGCTGCAAAGCTGAAGGCGATGCCGAATGTCACGGTGCTGGCGCGCACCACCGTGTTCGGCTATTACAATCACGGTTTCATCGGCCTTGTGGAACGGGTGACCGACCATGTGGCGCTTCCGGGCCGAGATCTGCCGCGCGAGCGTCTCTGGCAGGTGCGTGCGAAAAAGGTCGTGCTGGCGACCGGCTCGATCGAACGGCATATGGTGTTTGCCAACAATGACCGACCGGGCATCATGCTGGCGTCTGCCGCGCGCAGTTTCCTCAACCATCACGGCGTTGCCGTCGGCCGCAATGTCGGCGTCTATACCGCCCATGACAGCGCCTATGAGGCGGCGTTCGACCTGAAGCGGGCGGGTGTGTCGATCGCTGCCATCATCGACAGCCGCAGCCATCCGGGCGATGCGGTGCTGGCGGAGGCCCGCGCGCTCGGGATCGACGTGCTGACAGGCCATGCCGTGACCGACACGTCCGGCCGGCTGCGGATCAACTCCATCACCGTCACCCGCAATGGCGGCGCCAATGCGCGCAAGATCAAAGTCGACGCGCTGCTCATCTCGGCAGGCTGGACTCCGTCAGTGCATCTGTTCTCGCAGTCTCGCGGGAAACTGCGCTTCGACGAGGCAAACCAGCGGTTCCTGCCGGATATCTACGCCCAGAACAGCATCTCGGTCGGGGCCTGCAACGGAACCGACGATCTGGCCGATCTGATCGACGAGGCGATTGCTGCAGGCGGCGGTGCAGCTGTGGTCTCGGGCGAAAACCGGTTCGAATGGACCGGCGGCATGATCGGGGCGGCCGAAGGGGCGGGACCGGAGGATGCGGTCAAGGCGTTCGTCGATTTCCAGCATGACGTGACCGCCAAGGACATCCGTCTTGCGGTGCGCGAGGGCATGCATTCGATCGAGCATATCAAGCGCTTTACCACCAATGGCATGGCGTCCGATCAGGGCAAGCTTTCCAACATGCATGGCCTCGCCATCGCGTCGGAAATGCTCGACCGGCCGATCCCGCAAGTGGGTCTCACCACGTTCCGCGCGCCCTATACGCCTGTCACCTACGGCACGCTGATCGCCCATTCGCGCGGCGACCTGTTCGATCCCGCCCGCAAGACGCCGATGCATGCGCTGGAAGCGGCAGAAGGCGCCGAGTTCGAGGATGTCGGCAACTGGAAGCGCGCCTGGTATTTCCCAAAGCGCGGCGAAGACATGCACGCGGCCGTCAACCGCGAGTGCAGAACCGTGCGTGAGGTCGGCGGCGTGTTCGATGCCTCGACGCTCGGCAAGATCGAAGTGGTCGGTCCGGATGCCGCGAAATTCCTCAACCTGCTCTACACCAATGCCTGGGATACGCTGAAACCCGGCAAGAGCCGTTATGGGATCATGACGCGGGAAGACGGGTTCATCTATGACGACGGTGTCGTCGGGCGCCTGGCAGAAGACCGTTTCCATGTGACGACCACGACCGGCGGTGCGCCGCGGGTGCTGCAGCATATGGAAGACTATCTGCAGACGGAATTCCCGCATCTCAACGTATGGCTGACATCGACCACCGAACAATGGGCTGTCATCGCGGTACAGGGTCCGAAGGCGCGCGAGATCATTGCGCCCTTCATCGACGGGCTCGACATTTCCAACGAAGCCTTCCCGCATATGAGCGTTGCCGAGTGCACGATCATGGGCGTTCCGGGGCGGTTGTTCCGCATGTCGTTTACCGGCGAGCTCGGGTTCGAAGTCAATGTGCCCGCCGATTTCGGGGCGGCGGTTTGGAAGGCGATCTGGGAACGCGCGCAATCGATGGGGGCCTGCCTCTACGGCACGGAAACCATGCACGTTCTCCGCGCCGAAAAGGGCTATATCATCGTCGGCCAGGATACGGACGGCACGGTCACCCCTGACGATTCCGGTTATGGCTGGGCTGTCTCGAAGAAGAAGACCGATTTCGTCGGCATCAGAGGGCTGAAGCGTCCGGACCTTGTGCGCGAGGGACGCAAGCAGCTGGTCGGCCTGTTCACCAAGGATCCGAAGGATGTGCTGGAAGAGGGCGCGCAGATCGTTGCCGATCCGAACCAGCCGAAGCCGATGACCATGCTCGGCCATGTGACCTCGTCCTACTGGTCGGAAACTCTCGGCCGATCGATCGCGATCGCGCTGGTTGCCGGCGGACGCGCAAAGATGGGCAGCACGCTCTACGTGCCGATGGCCGACAGGACGATTTCGGTGGAAGTGACCGACATGGTGTTCTTCGACAAGGAAGGAGGCCGCATCAATGGCTGATATTGCAATGGCTCAGCGCGTACTCCCGATGACCGGCGTCCACGGCGGTTCCTCCGTCGTCCGGCTCGAACCGGCAGCTCCGGCCGGCCGCATTTCGCTGCGGGCGAAGGCGGAGGATGTATCCGCACTTTCAGGCTCGCTCGGCGTCGATCTGCCGGTCAGGCCGAAGACGTCCGCATCCGCCAATGGCCGCACCGCGCTATGGCTCGGACCGGACGAGTGGCTGGTGATCGACGAAAGCGAAAGCGGGTTGATGACCGCTGCCGCAAATTCCGGCGTGCTGCATTCGGCGACCGACGTGTCTCACCGCAACACCGCGATCCTGATTTCGGGTCCGGGTGCGGAGGCCGCGATCAACACGGGTTGCCCGCAGGATCTGTCGCTTTCAGTCTTTCCGGTCGGTGCCTGCTCGCGCACGCTGTTTGGCAAGGTGGAAGTGGTGCTTCTGCGCACGGGCGAGGAGGCGTTCCGAATGGAAGTCTGGCGGTCGTTTTCCGACTACGCCTTCGGCCTTCTCTCGGAAGGCGCGAAAGACGCTGCGCTTTAGCTCTTCGACCATCGCCTGACTTGAATTGGGTTCGACAATACCGCACCCTCCCATTGCAGAATGGGAGGGTTTTTTATGGTGGACGCTGGTTGGCCGGATATTCAGTGGGTCTTGCTCGGGATCGCTGCCGCCATCGCCGGGGGCGCGGTAGCGGCGAAGTTGTCCGGTGTCGAACTGTGGAAGGGCATTCTGGTCGGCGGAGTAGCGGTCATTGCGGCGCTACTGGCTTCGCTCGTGCCGGGGATCGACCGCAGTCTGTCGATGCCGATCGCCGGGTTGATCGCGGCCGGGATTTCCGGTTCTGCGCTGGGGCTGACGGCATCCCGGACGGCGCCCCTTCTGATCGGTGCCGCCTTGCCGCCGCTCATCGGGTTGCTGATGCTGGAATTGCGATGACGCGACAGGAGATGAACGGGAGGTAACTCAGGCGTCTTCCGGCCGATCCTTCGGGTCGAACTGGACGATGGTGATCCATGTGGCGGTCAGTGCCGGCTTTTTCTCGTTCTCGATCTCGATCGAAACCTCGTATGTGGTCATCAGCATGCCGGCGCCGCGGAAGCGGCTGTCGGCCAGCGTGAAGTGGCCGCGGACCCGCGCGCCGCTCTTGACGGGCGACATGAAGCGGACCTTGTCGAACCCGTAGTTGATCCCCATCGTCTGTTCGCGGATTTTCGGCATGGTTTCGTAGTTCATGGCCGACAGCAGCGACAGCGACAGAAAGCCGTGGGCGATGGTGCCGCCGAATGGGCTTTCGGCCTTGGCACGCTCTGGATCCACGTGGATAAACTGGTGATCGAGGGTCGCATCGGCGAACTGGTCGATCATTGTCTGGTTGACGGTAATCCAGTCGGAAACACCCAGTTCCTGACCGACCAGTCCTGCAACATCGGCGAGGGAAATTTCACGCATGCGCTGCTCTTTCCGTTGGTTGTGATGCGGACTCTTACAGGCTTTGAAGGACTTGGCGACAGGTTTTTGCAGTGCATCAATTTTCGATGCAAAAGCGGACCGACCGGGGGGCAAGTGCCGTATCCCACGGCTGGTTATCAGGATAACAACGCCAGTTCAGGCCGGGAAGGGCGAAGGTTTGCGGGGTGTGGCCGCGGTTGATGATGATGGCGAGCCGCGTGGCTTTTCCGGTCGTTGCATCGTCGGTTTTCAGCATGAAACCGAGGACCGGATTGGCGGGGTTTTCCCAGTCGGACACCTGCATCGGCTGGCCGCGTGGCGAGATCCATTCGATATCGCCATCGCCCGTGAGCAGGCTGGTTTCGGAGAATACGGAGAACCGTTTGCGGAGGGCTGAAAGCATTGCCGTGTGCTCGACCAGCGCCTTGTCGAGCGTGGCCCAGTCCATCCAGGTGATCTCGTTATCCTGCGCGTAGGCGTTGTTGTTGCCGCGCTGGGAGCGACCGGCCTCGTCGCCCATCGTCAGCATGATCGTGCCTCGGCTGGCAAACAGCGTCGAGAGCAGGGCTTCGGCGTCCCTTCGACGGTCGGCGAGGATATCGCGGTCCCTTGTCACGCCCTCGGCGCCGTTGTTCCAGGACATGTTGTCGCCGTGACCGTCGCGGTTGTCTTCGCCGTTCGCCTCATTGTGCTTGTGCTCGTTGGACACGAGATCCATCAGCGTGAAGCCGTCATGGGCGGCGAGGAAATTGACCGTGCGCGTGTGTCCGGAGAAAAGGTCAGACGAGCCGGCAAGCCGGGTGGCGAGCGCGCCTGTCGTCCACTCGTCGCCGCGCCAGTAACGGCGGATGTCGTCGCGGGCGCGGTCGTTCCACTCGAGGAATTTTTCCGGAAAATTGCCGAGCTGATAGCCGCCGGGGCCGATATCCCAGGGTTCGGCGATCATGACGCGGTCTTTCAGGACCTCGTCTTCGAGCATCGCGGTCAGCGTTTCGCTATCGGCGTCGAAACCGTTCGAGGTGCGACCGAGGATCGGCGCCAGATCGAAGCGGAAGCCGTCGACGCCAGCGTGGATCACGAAATGGCGCAACGTATCGACGATCAGGCGCCGGACTTCGGGATGGTCGCAGGCGAGCGTGTTGCCGGTACCGGTGTCGTTGATGAGAAGGCCCGGCTCGTCTTTCGCGTGGCGATAGTAGGCGAGGTTGTCGATCCCGCGCATCGACAGCGTGGCACCGTAGCGATCGCTTTCGCCCGAATGGTTGAACACGAGATCAAGGATGACGCCGATGCCGGCCTCGTGCAGGGTGGCGACGGTGTCGCGCAGTTCCTCAACCCCGCCCGGGCAAAGGCGCGGGTCGAGCGCCATGAAGGCGATGGGATTGTAGCCCCAGCCATTGGTGAGACCGAGCGACGGGAGGTGCCGTTCGTCGATCCAGGCGGTGATTGGCATCAGCTCGATCGCGTCGACGCTGATCCTTTTGAGATGGGCGATGATCGCTGGATGCGCAAGCGCTGCGACCGTGCCGCGGATATCTTCCGGCACGTCGGGGTGGAGAATGGTGAAGGGTTTTACGGCGACTTCGTAGATCAGTCCGCCGGGGGTAAACCGCGGCGCCTCGATCTTGGCTGCGACGTGCTCCGTGACGATTGCCTTGGGCACCAGGCCGGCCGTGTCGAAGTTGAACTGCGAGAGGTTCGGATCGTAGACGAAGGGGCGGTCGAGTTCTTTGGCGTAGGGGTCGACAAGCAGTTTCGACGGGTCGAACCAGAGGCCTTTATCCGGATCGTAGATGCCATGGGCACGAAAACCGTAGCGCTGGCCGGGCCGGATCGAGGGGAGGTCGATGCGGTGGAGGTTGTCGTCGCCGCGCGTCATCGGGTGGCGGGCGGTTTCGGTCTCGCCATCGGCATCGAACAGGCAGAGTTCGATCTTTTCCGCATGCTGCGACCAGACGGAGAATTCGGCCATCTTATCCAGGAGAACAGCGCCGCGTCTTTGAGCGTGTGCGTGAGACATATCGGGTTCCTTATCGCTCATCCATTTCGCCAGCGACCGTGCGTTCGCGGCTGACAATCAGCCTTCCTTCTCTGGGCTTCGTGGGAAGAAGAGACGTGTCCTATGGAAGTAGGGTCCCGTGTCGCTGCGGCAAATCCTTCTCCCCGATTGCGGGGAGAAGGTTGCTGTCGCCGGATGAGGGGCAATGTCACCCGGCAGCCTCGATCAGGTGATCACCGTCGGGGCATCCCGGCCGGACCGCTTCTTGAGATCCGAAATCTCGTCTGCCACTGCGATCAGGTCGGCGAGCGCCGTCTGGGTCTCGATGTCGTGGCGGCTGGCATCGGGTTCGTAGCGCTCGACATAGACGCGGATCGTCGCACCCGACGTGCCGGTGCCCGACAGGCGGAACACGACGCGGGAGCCACCTTCGAACAGGATGCGGATGCCCTGGTTCTTCGAAACGGAGCCGTCGATCGGGTCGAGATAGGCGAAATCGTCAGCAAATTCGACCTTGAGTGCGCCGAAGGTCTGGCCGGGGAGCGTCGGGAGCTTTTCGCGCAGGGCCGCCACGAGAGCGTTCGCTGCATCCGAATCCACTTCCTCGTAGTCGTGGCGGGAATAGTAGTTGCGGCCGTATTCGGCCCAATGCGACTTGACGATTTCAGCGACGCTCTCGTTTCTGGCTGCCATGATATTCAGCCAGAACAGAACCGCCCAGAGGCCGTCCTTTTCGCGCACGTGGTCGGAACCGGTGCCGAAGCTTTCCTCGCCGCAGACGGTGGCCTTGCCGGCATCGAGCAGATTGCCGAAGAACTTCCAGCCGGTCGGCGTTTCGTACATGCCGATCTTCAGCTTTTCGGCCACGCGGTCGGCTGCCGCACTTGTCGGCATCGAACGGGCAATGCCTGCAATACCCTTGGCGTAGCCCGGTGCGAGCGTCGCGTTTGCTGCGATGATCGCCAGGCTGTCCGACGGTGTCACGAACATGCCCTTGCCGACGACCATGTTGCGGTCGCCGTCGCCATCGGAGGCGGCACCGAAATGCGGGCCGCTCTTGCTCATCACGTCGTCATAGAGTTCCTTGGCATGGACAAGGTTCGGGTCCGGATGATGACCGCCGAAGTCGGGAAGCGGGATCGCGTTGCGTACCGAGCCCTCGGGCGCGCCAAGCCGGTTCTCGAAGATTTCCACGGCATAGGGGCCTGTGACGGCGCCCATCGAATCGATCGCAATGCGGACGCCGCTCGCAAGCAGGGCGCGGATTGCCACGAAATCGAACAGCTGCTCCATCAGTTCGGCATAATCAGCGACCGGATCGATGACCTGGACTTCCATTCCGGAGATCTTGAATGTTCCGACGTCATCGAGGTCGATATCGGCCGCATCAGCGATCTTGTAGGTGTCGATCACCTTGGTGCGGGCATAGATCGCGTCGGTGATCTTTTCAGGCGCCGGGCCGCCGTTGCCGGTGTTGTACTTGATGCCGAAATCTTCGTTCGGGCCGCCGGGATTGTGGCTGGCCGACAGGATCAGGCCGCCGAAGGCGTGGTATTTGCGAATGATGTTGGAAGCGGCCGGCGTCGACAGGATACCGCCCTGGCCGACCATGACCTTGCCGAAGCCGGAAGCCGCGGCCATCTTGATCGCCTTCTGGATGACTTCGCGGTTGTAATAGCGGCCGTCGCCGCCGATCACCAGCGTCTTGCCGGCAAATCCCTCGAGACTGTCGAAGATCGCCTGGATGAAGTTTTCGGCGTAGTTTTCCTGGGCGAAGACGGGTACCTTCTTGCGCAGGCCGGAGGTTCCAGGCTTCTGATCCTGATAGGGCGTGGTCGATACGGTTTTGATCATCTCAAATGCCTTTTCTTGCAAGTAGGTCGGAATAGAGCGCGGCATAGAGGCCAGCACTCCTGTCCCAGGAAACGTCGGATTTCATGCCCTGCTTCTGCATTTCCGTCCAGACATCAGGGTCTTTGTAGAGACGGATGGCGCGGCGCAGGGCGCGGCCAAGATTGTCGGCTGTTGCCGGGCCGAAGGAGACACCGGTTGCGGCCTTCGCAGCGAGTGCGGCGGGGCTAGCGTCGATGACCGTGTCGTTGAGGCCACCGGTGCGGGCAACGACCGGGATGCAGCCGTAACGCAGACCGTAAAGCTGGGTGAGGCCACACGGCTCGAACCGGGAGGGGATGATGATGGCATCGGAGCCGCCCTGAAGCAGGTGCGACAGCGGCTCGTCATAGGTAGTCAGAACCGAAACGCTGCCCGGATGGCGGCCTGCAGCGGCGTGAAATGCGGTTTCGAGCGCCTGATCGCCGGAGCCGAGCACCGCCAGCCTGCCGCCGGCTTCGACAAGGTTGTCGATCTCCTGCGCCAGCAGATCCATGCCCTTCTGCGAGGTGAGGCGGGAGATGACGCAAAACAGCGGACCGTCGCTTTCGACGAGGCCGAACCGCTCCTCGATCGCCCGCTTGTTGCCGGCGCGGCTTGCAAGGCTTTCGGCACCGTAGCGGGTGTGCAGGTTGATGTCGGTTTCCGGGTCCCAGATTTCAGCGTCGATGCCGTTGACGATACCCGTCAGATCCACGGAGCGGCGGGAGAGCAGACCCTCGAGCCCCATGCCGTATTCGCCGCTCAGAATTTCCTCGGCATAGGAGGGAGAAACGGTAGAGATTGCCCAGCTCGTCTCCAGCCCGGCTTTCAAATAGCTGATGCCGCCGAAATATTCGATCCCGTCCATCGCAAAGGCATGGTCCGGCAGACCGAGAAAGGGGAAGATATCGGCGCCGAACATGCCCTGGAACGCGATGTTGTGAATGGTGATCAGCGTCGGGATTTCGGGCGTTTCCGAGTAGCGCATAAAGGCCGGAAGCATGGCCGCCTGCCAGTCATGGACATGTGCGATGTCGGGCCGCCAGCCCGCGATACCGTCCTGCGCGATGATCGCACCCGCCTTGGACAGTGCCGCGAAGCGTCTCCAGTTGTCGGGATGGTCCATGCCCGTCTGATCGAGATAGGGGCCGCCCGGCCTGTCGAAGAACATGGGGCAGTCGAGCACCAGGAGGTCTAGCCCCTGGTGCGTGACTTCGAGGATATCGGCACTGGCACCGAGAAGGTCGTCGAAACTCATGACGAGTTTTGCATCCTTCAGCACCCGCATGACAGCCGGATAGCCCGGCATCAGGGTCTTCATCGAGACGCCCTGGCTCTTGAGTGCCAGCGGCAGTGCGCCGGCCACATCGGCGAGGCCGCCGGTTTTTACCAGCGGAAAGACTTCGGACGCGACCGACAGAACATTCATCGGAGGATCCCGTTCACAGCTCGAGCTTGTCGATCATCGCCTGGGTGATCAGGCAGATACCGCTCTCGGTGCGGCGAAAGCGCTTAGCATCGAGTTCGGGATCCTCTCCGACGATCAGGCCTTCCGGAATGGTGACGCCGTGGTCGATGATGACGTCGCGAAGCTGGGCGCGCCGTCCGATCCGCACGTTCGGCAGCACAACCGCGCCTTCGAGCTTGGAATAGGAATTGGCACGCACGCCGGTGAAGAGAAGGCTTCGGTTGAGCGACGAACCGGAAATGATGCAGTCGCCGGAAATGACCGAGGATGTTGCGGACCCGCGGCGGTTTTCGTCGTCATGCACAAACTTTGCCGGTGGGGTAATTTCACCGAAGGTCCAGATCGGCCAGGACTTGTCGTAGAGATCAAGGCCGGGCACGATTTCTGTCAGGTCGATGTTGGCCTGCCAGTATGCGTCCACCGTCCCTGCATCGCGCCAGTAGGGCTCGCGCTCGAAATCGGACCGGACGCAGCTATCGGCAAAGCGGTGCGCGACGGCCTTACCGTGCTCGACGATGTAGGGAATGATATCCTTGCCGAAGTCGCGGCTTGAGCCTTCGGCTTCCGCGTCGCGTTTCAGCGCTTCGATCAGGAATTTCGTGTGGAAGACGTAGATGCCCATCGAGGCCAGCGCGAAATCCGGATTGCCGGGAATTCCCGGTGGGTCGGCCGGCTTTTCGACGAAATCGATGATCTCGTCCTTCTCGTTGACATGCATGACGCCGAAGCCCGTGGCTTCCATGCGCGGAACCTCGAGGCAACCGACGGTGACGTCGGCGCCGGAGTTCACGTGCTGCTGCAGCATGTACTCGTAGTCCATCTTGTAGACATGGTCGCCGGCAAGGATGACCATGTATTCCGGCGCGTAGCCCTCGATGATGTCGATGTTCTGGAACACCGCGTCGGCCGTGCCTTCATACCATTGCGTTTCCGAAACGCGCTGGGAGGCGGGCAGGATGTCGAAGCTTTCATTGCGCTCTGAACGCAGGAAGTTCCAGCCGCGCTGCATGTGGCGGATCAGCGAATGCGCCTTGTACTGGGTCGCAACGCCGATGCGGCGGATGCCGGAATTCAGCGCGTTCGACAGCGCGAAATCGATGATGCGCGCCTTGCCGCCGAAGTAGACCGCGGGCTTGGCGCGGCGATCCGTCAGTTCCTTCAGGCGACTGCCGCGGCCGCCGGCCAGGACATAGGCCATCGCGTCGCGTGAGAGTGGCTGTATGCGTTTGTCGTTCATGGTTCTCCCTCCCGGTCGTTATTGCAATTCCAGCATGATCGTCGCCAGAGGCGGCAACGTGATGTCGGCGGTGATCGTTCCTCCCGCATTCACCGCCTGCACGCGTCCGCCATTCCCTTTGCCGGTGCCGCCATAGATCTCGGCATCGGTGTTGAGGATTTCCCGCCATCTGCCCTCGCTTGGCAAGGGAATACGGTAATTTTCCCGGTAGACCGGGGTAAAATTCGTGATCACCGCCACCGGCTTTTCCCCCGGCGCCATACGCAGCCAGGCAAACACGGAGTTTTCGGCATCATCGGCAATCAGCCAGCGGAACCCTTCGCTCTCGCAATCGCGGGCATGCAGGGCGGGCTTGGAGCGGTAGCAGAAGTTCAGATCGCGGACGAGACGGCGCATGCCTTCGTGCGGGCTGTATTGCAGCAGATTCCAGTCCAGCGACCGCTCCTCGCTCCATTCGCTCCACTGGGCAAATTCCTGGCCCATGAACAGCAGCTTCTTGCCCGGATAACCCCACATGAACCCGTAATAGGCGCGCAGATTGGCGAATTTCTGCCAGTCGTCGCCGGCCATCTTGGCGATCAGCGACCCCTTGCCGTGCACGACTTCATCATGGCTGAGCGGCAGGACGAAGTTTTCGGAATAGGCGTAGATCATGCCGAAGGTCATAGTGTTGTGGTGATGCTTGCGGTGAACAGGCTCACGCGCGAGATAACTCAGCGTGTCATGCATGAAACCCATGTTCCACTTGAACCCGAAGCCGAGACCGCCTTCGTGGACCGGCGCCGAGACCTTCGGCCAGGATGTGGATTCCTCGGCAATGGTCATCACACCGGGATGATTGCCGTAGGAAAGCGAGTTCATCTTCTGCAGGAAGCGGACAGATTCCAGGTTCTCGCGGCCGCCATACTCGTTCGGCACCCATTCGCCCTCGCGGCGGGAATAGTCGAGATAGAGCATCGAGGCGACCGCATCGACACGCAGGCCATCGAGGTGGAATTTCTCCGACCAGTAGAGCGCGTTGTTGACGAGATAGGACAGGACTTCGAGACGTCCGAAATTGTAGATCGCCGTGTTCCAGTCGGGGTGGAACCCCTGGCGCGGATCTTCATGCTCGTAGAGTGCGGTGCCGTCGAAATGGCGAAGCCCGTGGGCGTCGACCGGGAAGTGGGCTGGCACCCAGTCGAGGATGACGCCGATGCCGACCTTGTGGCAGCCGTTGACGAAGCGGGCAAAGCCTTCCGGCTCGCCGAAACGGGCCGACGGAGCATAGAGGCCGGTGGTCTGGTAGCCCCAGGACGGATCATAGGGATGTTCGGTAATCGGAAGGAATTCGATATGGGTAAAGCCCATGTCGGTGCAGTAGGGGATTAGTTCGGCGGCAAGCTCGTCCCAGGAGAGGAACGAACCATCCTGCTTGCGGCGCCATGAACCGGCGTGCACTTCGTAGATCGAGATCGCCTGCCGGCGATGATCAGCCTTTTCCCAGAATTCGCGGTGGGCTTCGTCATCCCACTTCTGCACCAGTTCCGGCGTGGTGACGGACGCCGTCTTCGGGCGCATTTCGGCGCGCCGGGCGTAAGGGTCGGCCTTGAGGGGCAAAACTTCGCCGTCGCTGCCGACGATCTCGAACTTGTAGGGGGTGCCGGCCAGGATATCGGGCGCGAAGATTTCCCAGATGCCGGTGTCCTGACGCAGCCGCATGATGTGGCGGCGGCCATCCCAGGTGTTGAAATCACCGACGACGGAAACGCGCTTGGCATTCGGTGCCCAGACGGCGAAATGATATCCCTCGACGCCCTCGTGCTTGAGGGGATGGGCGCCCATCTTGTCGAACAGGCGCAGATGCGATCCCTCGCGGACGAAATAATCGTCCATCGGTCCCAGAACCGGGCCGAACGAGTAGGGGTCCGTCACCGCCCACTCGTCATCACCGCGGCGGGCGCGATAACGGACGGGCTGGCGTTGCGACGCGGAGACGATGCCTTCGAAATAACCGGCTTCGTGGCGGCAGGTGAGTTCCCCCAGTTCCGTGCCGTTCAGCGCCGTGGCCGTGACAGCCTCGGCGCCGGGGATGAAACAGCGGACCCTGTAGACGTCCCCGACCTTGTGCAGGCCGAGAACGGCAAAGAGGTTTGTATGCCTGCCTTCCAAAATCGCCTCGATCTCGGATAACGGGATTTCTCCAGGAGCTCTCCCGTCATCGAGCATACGCGGCGCTTTTGTCATCAGGCTCTCCAGATTTCCGACGCGTATTGGCGAATGGTTCTATCGGAGGAGAACCAACCCATGCGGGCGGTGTTGAGAATAGTCTTCGAATACCATGATTTAGGGTCCGACCAGATTTGGTCAACGCTGCGCTGCGCTGCTGCATAGGCATCGAAGTCGGCGGCAACCATGAACCAGTCGTGATTGTAGATCCCGTCCATCAGGACCGTGAAACGCGACCGGTCATCCGGCGAGAACACGCCTGTCGCAATGGCATTCAGGGCCTGTGCAAGTTCCGGAGACTGGTCGATAACGGCGCGGGGATCGTGGCCCTCGTCGCGGACCTTCTGCACCTCGTCCGCTTTCAGGCCGAAGATGACGATGTTGTCTTCCCCGACATGGTCGCGCATTTCGACATTGGCGCCGTCGAGCGTGCCGATCGTCAGTGCCCCGTTCAGGGCAAACTTCATGTTGCCGGTTCCCGACGCTTCCATACCGGCCGTCGAGATCTGCTCGGAAAGATCGGCTGCGGGGACCATGATCTCGGCGAGAGACACGTTGTAGTTCGGTATGAAGACGATCTTCAGGAGACCGCGCACCGACGGGTCGTTGTTGATGACGCGGGCCACATCGTTGGCGAGCTTGATGATCAGCTTGGCGTTGTGGTAGCTCGGCGCCGCCTTGCCGGCGAACAGTTTGACACGCGGCACCCAGTCGAGTTCGGGATGCGAGCGGATCTGGTCGTAGAGTGCTACCGCCTCGATGATGTTGAGGAGCTGGCGCTTGTATTCGTGGATGCGCTTGATCTGGATGTCGAACATGGCCGACGGATCGAGCCTGATGCCCATGCGGCTGCCGACCAGATTGGCGAGTGCGATCTTGTTGGTGCGCTTGATCGCAGCAAACTTGTCCTGGAACGAGCTGTCGCTTGAGAATTTCTCAAGATCTGTCAGCGCCTCGGTGTCATCAAGGAATTTGTCGCCGATGGCGTCCTGGATCAGCGAAGTGAGGCCCGGATTGCACTGCATCAGCCAGCGGCGAGGGGTGATGCCGTTGGTCTTGTTGTTGATGCGTGTGGGATAGAGCGTGTGCAGGTCCTGGAACACGGTGACCTTCATCAGGTCCGTATGCAGGGCCGAGACGCCGTTGATCGAATGCGAGCCGACGAAGGCAAGGTTGCCCATGCGCACGCGGCGCTCGCCGCCCTCGTCGATCAGCGAGATCGAACGGATCTGGGTTTCGGAGAAATTCTTCAGCTTGCGCGCTTCGAGCAAGATCTTGGTGTTGATCGCATAGACGAGCTGCATGTGGCGCGGCAGCAGGCGCTCGAACAACGGTACCGGCCAGCTTTCCAGCGCCTCGGGCAGAAGCGTGTGGTTGGTGTAGGAGAAGGTCTTGCGGACGATTTCCCAGCTCTCGTCGAAATCCACGCCGTGGATGTCGACCAGAAGGCGCATCAGTTCTCCGATCGAGATCGCCGGGTGGGTGTCGTTGAGCTGGATCGCGACCTTGTCGGGAAGATTGGTGAAATCCGGATACTGCTGCAGGTGGCGGCGCAGGATGTCCTGAAGCGAGGCGGACGAGAAGAAGAATTCCTGGCGCAGGCGCAGTTCCTGGCCGGCCGGATTGGCATCGGCCGGGTAGAGGACGCGGGTGAGGCTTTCGGCCTTGTTGCTTTCGCGCAGCGCACCGATGTGGTCGCCGGCGTTGAAGGCATCGAGCAGGATCGGATCGATCGGCTGGGCCGACCAGAGGCGCAGCGTGTTGACGCGCTTGCCACGCCAGCCGACGATCGGCGTGTCGTAGGCCATGGCGATGACGCGTTCGGCCGGCTTCCAGACATAGCGCGGCGCATCGTCGTAACCGCCGACGGTATCGACCGTGCCGCCGAAGCCGATTTCGTAGGAGCTTTCGCGGCGCTCGAATTCCCAGGGGTTGCCGTGGGCGAGCCAGGTTTCCGGCAGTTCCACCTGCCAGCCATCGGCCATCTGCTGACGGAACAGGCCGTGGACATAACGGATGCCGTAGCCATAGGCCGGGATCTCGACAGTTGCCATGCTCTCCATGAAACAGGCGGCCAGACGGCCGAGGCCGCCGTTGCCGAGGGCTGCATCGGGTTCGAGGCCGGCGATGACAGCCACGTCGACGCCGAGCGATGTCAGCGCGTCGCGGATTTCCGACATCAGGCCGAGATTGCTGACGGCATCGCGCATCAGGCGGCCGATCAGGAATTCCAGCGATAGATAGTAAACGCGCTTCTCGCCTGTTTTGTAGACCTTGCGGGTCGAATCCATCCACCGGTCGATAATGCGGTCGCGCACCACGAGGATCGTTGCGGTCAGCCAGTCATGCGGCTTGGCGACCTGCGCATCCTTGCCGATCCGGTAGGTCAGGCGCTCAATGATCTCCTCTGCCATGATTTCAGGCCGGGAGCTGCGTGGTGCCGGAAAGGGGAGTTCGACGTTAGAAGAGGTCTTGTCCATGTCGCGCTAACTTTCTGGTTAAGCGTGAGAATTGCGTCCGATTCGGACCCTCGTTGAAGATCTGGGAAACCAGTTATGCACCGTTACGAAACGCTTGCAACGGGCAATGATATTGGTCTTGAAATATGTCATGGGCATGTAAAATCGCAAAAAAGCAAAACCCCGCCGGTTGGACGGGGTTCTGCAAATAATCAAACGTTCCGAGAGACTTAGACTGCCGCCTAGTTGGTGAGGCGAACCGCGGATTTTGCCGCCTTGTTGGCGATATCGCCGAACGCGTTGACGAGATCGGTCATGTCTTCAGGCTCGTAATAGTAGTCGCTGGCGCTTGCGCAGGTGCTCAGCAGCGACTTGCCCTTGTCCGGCGCCATGAAGGCAACGGTGAAGATCTTGATGCCATCGGCCTTGGCGGTTTCGCACTGGCTGCGCACTGTTCTGTCCAGCGCCGGATTCCAGTTGGCGCTTTTGCCGGTCATCTCGCCATCCGTCATCAGCACGATGTAGCGGTTGAAGGTGGCATTGCCCTTGGCCGTATGCGCAGTTGCCTCGGTCGTGTTGCTCGATTTCAGCGCATTCAGTGCGAGGGTCATCGCGCCGCTGGCATCGGTGCCGCCGGTCGGAACGCTTGGAAGCGCCGCCACGTACTTGGCAGCCTCGGTCGTGCCCCATGTCATCGGTGTCGGAGACTGCGTCTCATCGGTGTAGGAAACCGCACCGACACGGATCAGCGTATTTTTCGGGTCGGACGTCTTCAGCGACGTGAACAGCCCCGTTGCCGCCGTCTGCAGGGCCTCGATCTTGCGGATGTAGCAGGGCCAGTAGAAGGCGACCGACGGCCAGTCAGCGTTGGTGTAGTTGTCACAGTAGGACCGTAGTGTATTCCTGTCGCTGGTGACAAAGGACATCGAGCCGGACCGGTCAAGCGCCAGGTACATCGAGATGCCGTTGGTCGTTTCCGAACTGCTGGATGCCGTGGCCGCAATATTCAGCGTGATGGACTGGCCGCCGATCATGCTGGTGATCGGGTTCAGCTTCATCGTGTACTTGGTGTTGAGCGCCACCGTATAGCCCTTGCTGGAAGCGCTGTTGTTGGTGGTCTTGGCGCTGACGGCGGTGGCCTTGCGGATCGCCTCCTGCTGCGCTGCCTTTTCTTCAGGTGTGGCGTTCGCGTCTATGCCATTGGCAAGGATCTGGCCGGCAAGGTAGTCGGTCGCCAGTTCCTGGGCGTCCTTCTCGTTCATGCCTTTCTGGGCCATCGATGAGGCAGCTGCCAGTGCCGCGGAATCCGCCAGACCCTGCATCTTGCTCTTGATCTGCATGGCATTGGTAAAATCAAGCGCGACGCCCGCCGAACCCAGGAGGATGGGCAGGAGCACCGCTGTCATAAGGCCGAAATTTCCGTCGCGGTTCTTGGCAAACCGCGTCCAAATTGATGCTGTCATCGCACTTACCCCCGTGCCGTAACCGCGCAACTCATTTGCACTAACACGTGGTCTTGATAGCGCGGAGCGGGTGGAGGAACCGCTAAATCAACCCTTAAAAATTGAACCAACACGACGATTCAGCGCCAAAACGGGTCTATCTGACCGGTATCACATCAACCGCCTGGATGATCTTTCGATTTCCGTAACCTTTGAGCACGCCGATGACAGGTGCGATATCGGAATAGTCACGGCCGTAGGCGACGACGATATGGTCGGTGCCGGCCATGATGTCGTTGGTGGGGTCCAGTTCGACATAGCCGACCGCCTCGCCGCACCAGACCTTGACCCAGGCATGCATCGCGTCGGCGCCTTCCAAACGCTCCTTGCCCGGGGGCGGCAGAGTGCGCAGGAAGCCCGAAACATAACCTGCGGGGATGCCGAGGCTGCGCAGCGCCGTGATCATGATATGGGCAAAGTCCTGGCAGACGCCGCGCTTCAGCTTGAAGGCCTCGCGCGGGGTTGTGTCGACCTTGGTCGCCTTGGAGTCATACTTGAAGTCGTCGTAGATGCGGGTGCAGAGCTCCTTTGCAATCTCCAGCACCGTCTGGCCCGGCTTGACGACGTCGCGGGCATAGGCGGCAATCTGCGGATCTTCGGGCAGGCGAGGGCTTGCGCCGGTCAGGTTGTGCGGCGAGCTGCCGTCGACGCTAAGATACGCTGCAAGCTCCCGCCTCAAGCCATCGAGCCGTGGCGACAGATCCGCGGAGATTGTCGGGGTCTCGACCATGACGCGCGCCTGCATACGGATGTCGAACCGTTCATGCGGCGCGCGCAGCAGGATGGAGGTCGCCTGCTGGCCGAAGAAATCGATGAAGGTGGCTTTCTCCTCTGCGTTCGGCGTGACGGTGATCGTGCCTGCAATCAGCCGTTGGCGGCCGGGCAGCGACAGGGGCAGGACCCGGATCACATGCCGTGCGACCGAGGCCGGCTGGTCATAGACATAGCCCATGTGCATGGAGAGGTCGTAAAGCATGGCGTGTCCTCTCTCCCGCTCAGTTGAAATAGGTTCGGGCGAGAATATCGGAAAGCCGTTCAAGCTCTTGCTCGAGCTTACGGTAAACTTCCACGTCCATGCCCTCGGGGGTCATGACTGCAAGGCCCGAATGCAGTCGCACTGCTTCCCGATAGAAGGGCGACATCTGGCCGTTCACAACGGCATTCGGCAGCTGCTCGACCTCGGTGCGGATCTCGTTCAACTGGAAGAGAATGGAACGCGGGTTGAGCGGATCGAGGGCCAGGAGGTCGGCGACGGTCAGCCGCGCGGTGTTGACGTTGTAGCGGCGCCGGTGGGTCATGACGCTGTCGCCGATTTCGAGCAGCATGTCGAGCGAACCGTCCGGCGCGTCGGGGCCGGACATGTGGGCGAGCAGCCGCGTCATATGCAGACCGCGCTCGAGATAGCGGCCGATCGACAGAAAACGCCAGCCCGTGAAGCGATACATGTTTTCGTGCACGAGACCGGCAAACCCCGCCAGCTTGCGCAGAAGGATGGTGCTGGCATGGGCGGCATCGTCGCCGGGTTGTGCCGATTCATGGAAGCGCTTGGCGGTCTTGGCAAGGTCCGTCAGTGCCAGCCAGCCATCCGGTGAAAAGCGGTCGCGGATGTTGCTGGCCGAATAGATGGCGCTGTTGAGGTGCGACAGGAGCGGTGCCGGCACGGCCTTTGCCATGTCCATATCGATGGATTTCAGGTAGTCGGCCACATCGACCAGAAGCGGCGCGTCCGGATCGGCGGATTCCGCGTATCGCAGGTGCCAGGAGCGCAGGATGCGCAACGCACCTTCGGAGCGCTCGATATAGCGGCCGAGCCAGAACAGATTGTCGGCGGCGCGCGAGGGCAGCGAACCCGGCATGTTGCGGGTAAAGCTTTCTTCCGGTGGCAGCAGCGTCGGCTTGTCGACGGGCTTGTCGGAAACGATCCAGACATCGGCCGCGGTCCCGCCGGCCTGCATGGCGATTGCGGCCACGTCGTCGCCCGAACCGATACGGGCAAAACCGCCGGGCATAAGCTGCCAGCCATCTTCGGTGCGGGCCGCAAAGACGCGCAGCGACATCGGACGCGGGACCAGCTTGCCGTCGACATAGGCAGGCGTCGTCGACAGCGTCACGACTTCCTGGCCGACGAGCTTGGCGCCTTCGCTCGACAGCCACTCGCCGATCGATTCTCTTGCGGTCTCTCTCAAGGACGATCCGAGCACCGACTGGCCGTTGTCGTCGAAGAAGGGCAGGCCGGAATAGGCCGGGCCGATCACCATCCGCCCGATATTCTTGGCCACATGGTCCCGCTCGGCCTTCTGGCCGCACCACCAGGTCGCAATCGAGGGCATGATCGGCGCTTCGCCGAGTAGGCGGCGGCAGATGGCGGGCATGAAGGCGAGCAGCGCCCGGGTTTCGAGAATGCCGGAGCCGAGCGCATTGACGAGTGTCAGCGACCCGGACCGCAGCGCCTGCACCATGCCGGGCGTGCCGATATGGGAGCTCTGGTTCAATTCCATCGGATCGGCGTAGGATGCGTCGAGGCGGCGCCAGAGAACGCCGATGGGTTTCAGACCCGCAGCAGTGCGGACCATGACGCGGTTGTTGAGAACGGTCAGGTCCTCGCCTTCCAGAAGCATGAAACCGAGATAGCGGGCGATATAGGCGTGTTCGAAATAGGTTTCGTTGGCGGGGCCGGGGGAAAGAACCGCGATCCGGTCGTCGGGATATTGCTTGTGGCTCTGCAGCGCATCGCGGAACGCGCCGAAGAAGGAGGCGAGGCGGTGGACATGGCTTTCGGCATAGATATCCGACAGCGCGCGTGTGGTGGCGACGCGGTTTTCGAGAGCAAAGCCTGCGCCTGACGGGGCCTGCGTGCGGTCTGCCAGAACCCACCAGTCGCCATCCGGGCCGCGGCCGATTTCGAACGAACAGAAATGCAGGTAGTGGCCGCTGACCGGCTTTATGCCCACCAGCGGACGCAGAAACTCCGGGTTGCCGGCGACGAGCTGCGGCGGCAGGAAGCCTTCCTCGACCAGCTTGTTGTCGCCATAGATATCGGCAAGCATCGCTTCCAGAAGGTCGGCGCGTTGCTTGAGGCCGCGGGAAATTTCTTCCCATTCCTTTTCCGCGATCAGGACCGGAATATGGCTGATCGGCCAGGCACGTTCGCCGCTGCCGCTTCCGGCCGTGGAGCCGGGTGCGGCATAGGTTCGGTAGAACACGCCGGCATCGCGCAGGTAGCGGTCGGCGCGGGCAAAGCGTTCATGCAGCTCGGCTTCCGAGAGACGGCTCAGATGCGCGATCAGGTTCTCCCAGACCGGCTTGATACGACCTTCGGCGTCCAGCATCTCGTCGGTGACGCCGGCCAAGGCCGCGTAGCCGAGGATCGGGTCAATGCCGATCTCGCCAACGCCTGTCTCGCCAATGGCGGCTTCCGCCTTGGCGTGCTCTGTTGCCGGTCCGTTGGACATGGCTTGCTGTCAACTCCAGTTAAAACCCAGGTGGTTCAGTTAAATCCCGGGTGGCCGGCGCAGATCGAGTGTCAGCGGAAATTCGGGCGACGGCATTTCCTGCATCAAACCATAACTGCCGGCCGTGTGTCCCCACGGTTCGAACCGTGCGAGCCTTCGCGCTTCCGCTTCGTTGCCATTGACCGGAAAGGTCTCATAGTTGCGACCGCCCGGATGGGCAACATGATAGATGCAGCCACCGATCGAGCGGCTGGACCATGTATCATAGATATCGAATGTCAGCGGTGTATTGACCGGCAGAACCGGATGCAGGCCGGAGGACGGCTGCCAGGCCTTGAAGCGCACGCCGGCGACCGAAACACCGGATATGCCCGTCGGCGTCAAGGGGACGGCGCGACCGTTGCAGGCGACCGTATAGCGCTGCGGATTGCTGGTTTCGAGCCGCACCTGCAGGCGTTCTACTGAACTGTCGACATAGCGCACCGTGCCGCCGATCGCGCCCTGTTCGCCCATCACATGCCAGGGCTCCAGCGCCTGGCGCAGTTCCAGCTTGGCGCCTTCGTACTCGACTTCACCGAAGAATGGGAAGCGGAACTCGAGCTGTGCCTCGAACCATTCGGGCCTAAGGTCGAAGCCGTTTTCGCGAAGGTCCGCCAGCACGTCCATGAAATCGGCCCAGATGTAATGGGACAGCATGAACCGGTCCGCCAGCGCCGTGCCCCAGCGGGTAAACCTGCCCTGAACCGGGTTTTTCCAGAAGCGGGCGATCAGTGCCCGCACAAGCAGCTGCTGCGCCAGCGACATGCGCGCATTCGGCGGCATTTCGAAGCCGCGGAATTCCACGAGGCCGAGGCGACCGGTCGGACCGTCGGGGGAAAATAGCTTGTCGATGCAGATTTCCGAACGGTGGGTGTTGCCGGTGACGTCGGTCAAAAGGTTGCGGAACAGTCGGTCCACGAGCCATGGCAGCGGTGCGGCACCCTGGCCCGGCATCGGCACCTGTGCCATCGCGATTTCAAGCTCGTACATCGAATCGTGGCGGGCTTCGTCGAGGCGCGGTGCCTGGCTGGTCGGGCCGATGAACAGGCCGGAGAACAGGTAGGACAGCGACGGATGGCGCTGCCAGTGCAGCACGAGGCTTTTGAGCAGGTCCGGGCGACGCAGGAACGGGCTGTCGTTCGGGTTGGCGCCGCCGACCACGACGTGGTTGCCGCCGCCGGTGCCGGTGTGGCGGCCGTCGATCATGAACTTGTCGGCGCCGAGACGGCTCTGGCGGGCCTCTTCATAGATCGCCGTTGTCGTCTCGACCGTCTCCTTCCAGCTTGCGGCCGGATGGATGTTGACCTCGATGACGCCAGGATCGGGCGCGACGCGGATGACGTTGATGCGCTCGTCATGCGGCGGCGCGTAGCCTTCGATATGGACGGCAAGACCGAGCTTCGTCGCAGCGTTTTCGGCAGCGGCGATCAGTTCGAGATAGTCCTCGATCTTTTCGACCGGCGGCATGAAAACGCAGAGCCGGCCGTCGCGCGGCTCGACGGAAATCGCCGTGCGCACCGCGCCGCCGATTTCACCGAGCGTCTGCTCGACGCGGCCGGGATTGACCGGGTCGCCTGCCGTGAACGACTGCTCCGGCATCGCGCGGCCTTCCGTCGCCTCGTGACCGGGCGGGACGATCACGTCGGGCAGGGCGGTGCGGGGGATCGAGGGATCGGCCTCGTGGATATAGGGGAACTGCGATGGCGGGATATAGGGAAGCGTGCCGAGCGGCAGGCGGTAGCCGACCGGGCTGTCGCCGGGCACAAGAAAGATCTTGCCGCGACGGGTGCTCCATTTTTCGCTGATCCAGCGCTTTGCGCCCATGCTGCCGCCTCTCGCATGCGACTGCCAGGCCTGCACAGGCAGGATATAACCGGACGGGTTGGTCAGGCCGCGTTCGAAGACGCGGGCGATGCGGTTGCGCTCTTCCGGGTCCTTGAGTTTCGAATTGGATGGATCGACATTATCAGGCAGCGAGCCCTCCTTGATGATCCACTCGGCCGGATCCTCATAAGCGGGCACAACCATCTCTGCGCCGATATCGAGTTCCGCTGCGAGTGCCGTCAGGAATTGCTGCGAGTCCTGTTCGCCGCTGCCATAGTCGCGGCCTTCCTCGGCCACCAAATCCGGATTGCTCCAGATCGGCTTGCCGTCCTTGCGCCAGTAGAGCGAGAACGTCCAGCGCGGCAGGCTTTCGCCCGGATACCATTTACCCTGGCCGTAATGCAGGAAGCCGCCAGGCGCGAATTTTTCGCGCAGCTTGCGGATGAGGACGTCGGCCTTTTCGCGCTTGGTAGGGCCGACGGCGCCGGTGTTCCATTCGTCGGATTCGAAGTCGTCGATCGACACGAAGGTCGGTTCGCCGCCCATGGTGAGGCGCACGTCCTGGGCTTCCAGCACGCGGTCCACCTGTTCACCGAGATCGTTCAGCGCGTCCCAGCTGTCATCCGAGAAGGGCTTGGTGATGCGCGGATGTTCGGCAACGCGCGTGACGTTCATGGCGAAGTCGAACGACGTGTTCGCCTCGCCGAAGTAACCGCCTGAAATCGGCGCGGCGTTGCGGTAATGGGGCGTGGCGGCCAGCGGAATGTGGCTTTCGCCGGTCAGCAGGCCCGATGTCGGATCAAGGCCGATCCAGCCGGCGCCTGGCAGATAGACTTCGCACCAGGCATGCAGATCGGTGAAATCGACTTCGGTGCCGGAGGGGCCGTCGAGCGCCTTCAGGTCCGGCGTCAGCTGGATGAGGTAACCGGAGACGAAACGGGCGGCAAAGCCCAGATGGCGCAGGATCTGCACCAGCAGCCAGCTCGAATCGCGGCAGGAGCCCATGGCCGAGGTCAGCGTCTGCTCGGGCGTCTGGACGCCGGGTTCCATGCGGATGACATAACCGATCGCCTGCTGCAGGCGGGCATTGATGCCGACAACCATGTCCACGGTCGGCTGGCCGGGCGACATGTCCAGCGTCTTCAGGTATTCAATGAGCGCCGGTTCCGGCGGCTCGGGCGTGCGGTAGATCGACAGGTCTTCGATAAGGTCGGCCGGATAGGTGAACGGCCAGGCCTGCGCCTCTTCCTCAACGAAGAAGTCGAAGGGATTGTAAACCGTCATGTCGGCGACGAGGTCGACCTCGATCTTGAATTCGGTCACCGGTTCGGGAAACACGAAGCGGGCGAGGTAGTTGCCGTAGGGGTCCTGCTGCAGGTTGACGAAGTGATTCTCCGGCGTGACCTTCAGCGAATGCGACAGCACTTTTGTGCGGGAATGGGCGGCGGGCTTCAGCCGGATGATCTGCGGCCCCATGCGGACCGGCCTGTCATAGCTGTAATGGGTGAGGTGGTAGATGCTCGCCTTGATCGACATTATGCCCCTTGCCGGCCTTGTTGAACGGGCCGTTACGTCATCGTTGCCGCGAGTTTGTGCAATGCATGAAAAGAATGCAAGGCGGGGCAGGCTGTTTTCCCGCTCACGTCGAAAGGTGAGCTTCGTTCGGTTTTCGATCGTTGTGCCGGGTAAGGGTCATCCGGCTGAGATTGCCCCTCATCCGCCTACCGGCACCTTCTCCCCGCGGGCGGGGAGAAGGACGCAGGCTGCGCGCTCAGAGTCAGATCAGGGTACGTGCCCACTCCCCGCGAGCGGGGAGTGGGCATTCCCAGGTATTTCCGTTAGGCCGCGACGGCTTCCGTCGGGACCTTGGCGCCGGTCATGAAGGCGACCGCGTCGGACATCGTGTAGTCTTTCGGGTTGATGACGGTCAGTCGTTTTCCGAGCCGGTGGATGTGGATACGGTCGGCCACTTCAAAGACATGCGGCATGTTGTGGCTGATCAGCACGATCGGAATGCCGCGCGAGCGCACGTCGAGGATCAGTTCCAGAACCTTGCGGCTTTCCTTGACGCCAAGCGCCGCCGTCGGTTCGTCGAGGATGATCACCTTGGAACCGAAGGCCGCAGCGCGCGCCACCGCCACACCCTGGCGCTGGCCGCCCGAGAGGGTCTCCACCGCCTGGTTGATGTTCTGGATGGTCATCAGGCCGAGTTCGGAGAGCTTGCCGCGGGCAAATTTTTCCATGGCGCCATGATCGAGCTTGCGCAGGTATTTGCCCATGAAGCCCTTGCTGCGGATTTCGCGGCCGAGGAACATGTTGTCGGCGATGGAGAGCGCCGGCGACAGCGCGAGGTTCTGGTAGACGGTCTCGATGCCCGCATCGCGGGCCTCGATCGGCGAGCGGAACTGGACCGGCTTGCCTTCCAGCGTGATCTCGCCCTCGTCGGGACGGATCGCGCCTGAGATCGCCTTGATCAGCGACGACTTGCCGGCGCCGTTATCGCCGATGACGGCGAGGATTTCACCCGGATAGAGGTCGAAATCCGCGTTGTCGAGGGCGGTCACGCGGCCGTAGCGCTTGACCAGTCCGCGGGCGGCGAGGATGGGTTGAGTGTTCGGATCGCGTGCCATCAGCCGGCTGCCTTTCTGATCCATTGATCGATTGCGACGGCGGCGATGATCAGCACGCCGATCAGGAGGTAGGTCCACTGGACGTCGGTGCCGAGCATTCGAAGGCCGAACGAGAACACGCCGACGATGAGGGCGCCGAACACCATGCCGAGGATCGAGCCGCGGCCGCCGAACAGCGATATGCCGCCGATCACCACGGCGGTGATGGATTCGATGTTGGCGAACTGGCCCACTGTCGGGGAAACCGAACCGTTGCGGCCGATCGAGACCCAGCCGGCAAGCGCGCAGATGGTGCCGGCCAGAACGTAGACCGAAATCAGCATGCGCTTGACGTTGACGCCGGAAAGCTCTGCCGCTTCGGGATCGTCACCGACTGCGTAAAGATGTCTGCCCCAGGCGGTCTGGTTGAGCACGTACCAGAGGACGGCGACCAGCAGCACCATCGCGACAACGCCGAAGGTGAAGACGGCGCCGCCGACCTTGAACGTCGTGCCGAGGAACTGCAGAAGCGGAGCCGTCGCCTCGATTTCCTGCGAGCGGATCGTCTCGTTGGAGGAATAGAGGAAGTTGGTGGCAAGCACGATCTGCCACATGCCGAGCGTGACGATGAAGGGCGGCAGTTTCACGCGGGCGATCAGGAAGCCGTTGATGAAGCCGCAAATCGCGCCGACCGCGAAGCCGCAGGGAATGGCGATTTCAACAGGAACCCCGTAGCGGAAGACCATCTGGCCCATGACGACAGAGGAAAGGACCATGATGGCGCCGACCGAAAGATCGATGCCGGCGGTCATGATGACAAGCGTCTGTGCCGCGCCGATAATGCCGGTGATTGCCACCTGCTGCAGGATCAGCGTCAGGGAGAAGGCGTTGAAGAATTTTCCGCCGAGAAGGATGCCGAACACCAGCAGGGCTGCGACGAGGACGATCAGCGAAACCGCCGACGGACTGGTGTGCAGGAAGTGCTGAAATTTCTGGACTGGCGTTTTCTTGTCGCCGTCGAAGGACGCGACGTCGGTCGAACTGTCCTTCAGAACCTTTTCGTAGTCATGATGCGGCGATGCCGCCGTTGGCTCGGTCATGGATGTTCCTCCGAGAAATTCCGTTGTCGCTCGACAGTGAGAGACCCTCTCCGGCCTGCCGGCCATCTCTCCCACCCCGGTGGGAGAAGACTTGCGGCGGACGCAGGGATTGTCTGAGCGGTTGCCGCCGGATCAAGCCCTCCCCGTTGCGGGGAGGGTAGTGGTTTGATCTTTCAAATGCAGGTGGGGATCAGCCCCAGCACTTGTTCAGACCTTCCTTGGTGTCGATCGACTTGATCGCGGGAACCGGCTTGTCGGTCACGAGCGTCACGCCTGTATCGAAGAAGTCCTTGCCGGCAGTCGGCTTCGGCTTTTCACCGGTATCGGCGAACTTCTTGATCGCCTCGATGCCGAGCGACGCCATCTGCAGCGGATACTGCTGCGAGGTTGCACCGATGACACCGCCGGCAACGTTCTTGACGCCTGGGCAGCCGCCGTCGACGGAGACTAGAAGCACGTCCTTCTCGCGACCGACGGCCTTCAGCGCTTCATAGGCGCCGGCTGCTGCCGGTTCGTTGATCGTGTGGACGACGTTGATGGTCGGATCCTTCTGCAGAAGGTTTTCCATCGCGGTGCGGCCGCCTTCTTCATTGCCGTTGGTCACGTCATGGCCGACGATGCGCGGATCGTCCTCGTCGCCGATCTTGTTCGGATCCTTCGGATCGATGCCGAAACCGATCATGAAGCCCTGGTCGCGCAGGATGTCGACGGAAGGCTGCGACGGGGTAAGGTCGAGGAAGGCCACCTTGGCATCCTTGGCCTTGTCGCCGAGCGTTTCCTTGGCCCACTGGCCAATCAGCTTGCCGGCCAGAAGGTTGTCCGTCGCAAACGTCATATCGGCCGCATTGATCGGCTCCAGCGGCGTGTCGAGCGCGATGATCAGCATGCCGGCGTCGCGGGCCTTCTTGAGGTTCGGCACGATGCCCTTGGTGTCGGACGCGGTGATCAGAATACCTTTGGCGCCATCGGCGATGCAGGTTTCGATCGCGGCAACCTGGCTTTCGGAATCGCCATCGATCTTGCCGGCATAGGATTTCAGCGTGACGCCGAGTTCCTTGGCTTTCGCAGTCGCACCGTCCTTCATCTTCACGAAGAACGGATTGGTATCTGTCTTGGTGATGAGGCAGGCGGAGACGCCGGCTGCGTGCGCCGGAGCGGAAAACGCAACGCCGAGGACAAGCGCCGCAAAGGCGCCAGAAAGCACAGTCTTTTTCATGATATCTCCTCCCGAGAGATCTTTTCCCCAAGCCTGGGGCGATTGATGCAAATGTTCAGAAACACCGGGTGCCATCGAATTCGACGAGCGCCGTCTCCAAGCCTCCCATGTCCTCTGCAGCCCGGATTAAGACCAGTTTTCCATGAGCTGTCAATAATTAATTCCGATTGAATTATTTATCCACGGTGGCATATTCGGCATGCGTGGAGCGACGATCCACGGCGAGTTTCGGGAGGAGTTCCAATGTCGATCGCGGGAAGTACCGCGACAGGGTCGATGCCGCTCGGCAGTTTTTCGGGCGGATCGAACCAGGTTCGCGTGCGTGCCTATAACGAGAGGCTGGTCCTTTCGCTTGTTCGCATGCACGGCGAAATGTCGAAGGCGGACATTACCCGCGCCAGCGGACTGTCGGCGCAGACTGTGTCGGTGATCATGCGATCGCTCGAAAAGGACGGGCTTCTGCTGCGCGGCGAACCGATCCGCGGCCGGGTGGGGCAGCCGTCGGTCCCGATGCGGCTCAATCCCGATGCCGTGTTTTCCTTCGGGGTGAAAATCGGCCGGCGCAGCGCCGATCTGGTGCTGATGGATTTCGTCGGGCAGATCCGGATGCATCATCACGAAACCTACGCCTACCCAGTGCCGCAGAAGATCATCGAGATCATCGGCAAGGGGATCGGCAGGCTCGAGGGCCAGCTCAGCATGGTCGAGCGTGAGCGGATCGCCGGCATCGGGATCTCGGCGCCGTTCGAACTGTGGAACTGGGCAGACGAGGTCGGCGCGCCTGCGGGCGCGATGGACCTCTGGCGCGATTTCGACCTGCAGCAGGAGGTCTCCGCCTCGACCAAGCATGCCGTCTACCTGCAGAACGACGCGACCAGCGCCTGCGGTGCGGAGCTGGTGTTTGGGATCGGTCCGTCCTATCCGGACTTCGTCTATTTCTTCATCGGGTCATTTATCGGCGGCGGCATCGTTCTGAACTCCGCGGTGTTTTCCGGCCGTACCGGGACGGCAGGCGCCGTCGCGCCACTTCCGGTGCGCGGCAGGGACGGTTCAACCCGGCAGTTGCTCGACGTCGCTTCAATTTTCGTTCTCGAGAACATGCTGAAGGAAAAGGGGATCGATCCGGAGCCGCTCTGGTATTCGGCCGACGAATGGATCGATTTCGGCGCGCCGCTCGATCTGTGGATCGGCGAGACGGCGGCAGCGCTTGCCCAGGCCATCATTGCCAGCGCCTCGATCATCGATTTCGGGGCTGCCGTGATCGATGGCGGCTTTCCGTCATGGGTGCGCAAGCGGATCGTCACCGAGACGATCGAGGCCGTCAAGCGGCTGGACCTGCAAGGCGTCATCATCCCCGATATCATCGAGGGCAAGGTCGGCAGCCACGCCCGCGCCATCGGCGGCGCCAGCCTGCCGATCTTTGCAAAATACCTCACCGATCCGAGTGTGCTGTTCAAGGCGATGTGACGAGGGGACGTCCGCATTCGATCGTGGGACGCTCGACGCTGTTCCCGGTCAGCCGTGAACGGCACGCCTTTCTCGCACCTTCGCAATTCCCTTGTGGTAGTTAGGACTCGACACAGACAGGCAGGAGCCGGCGGCAGATGGTGAATTCGCAAGATAAGGCGGAGCCCTATGAACTTCCTCTGTCTGGCCAGCTCAAAATGATGACAGGGGCGTTCTGGGCGTCCCCGGTGCGCAATCCCGTTCTCGCGCTCACGGCCGCGCTGCTCTGCGTCATCTTTGCGACCACCTACGCCACCTATCGGCTGAACGAGTGGAACGGACCGTTCTACGATGCCTTGGCGCGGCGCGACATGCCCGAATTCCTCCACCAGCTTGTGGTGTTCGGAGTCCTCGCCTCGCTCCTGACACTGCTCAACGTCATCCAGCAATGGCTGAACCAGATCGCCGCGATGCGGATGCGAGAGGGGCTGGCCCGCGATCTCGCCGATGTCTGGCTGACGCCGGGGCGGGCCCTGAAGCTTGCCGGTGCCGGCGCGATCGCCGACAATCCGGACCAGAGACTGCATGAGGACACCCGCATCCTGGCCGAAAACACGACGTCACTGTCGATCGGTCTCGTCAATTCGACCATTCTTCTTGCAAGTTTCATCGGCGTGCTATGGTCGATCTCGACCGATTTCGGCCTGCAGATCGGCGGTCGTACCATTGTCATTCCCGGCTATATGCTGTGGGCGACGATCCTCTACGCCCTTTTCGGATCCGTCATGAGCAACGTCGTCGGCAGCCGGCTGGCGCGGCTGAATGCGCAGCGCTATGCCCGCGAGGCTGATCTGCGCGCGACTCTTGTCCGAGCGAACGAGAACATGAAGCCGATCACGCTTGCGCGTGGCGAGGAAAGCGAGCTTTTTCGCGTTCACGCCGCAATCGATGGTGTGCTCGGCATGCTGCGCAAGCTTGCCTGGGCGCTTACCAACCTGACCTGGGTGTCGGCCGGTTTCGGCTGGCTGGCGTTGGTGGCGCCGATCATCATTGCCTCGCCGATGTATTTTTCCGGCAATCTTTCGTTCGGCGGTCTGATGATGGCGGTCGGCGCCTTCAACCAGGTCAACCAGGCGCTGCGCTGGTATGTGGCGAATTTCAGCGTCATCGCCGACTGGCGGGCGACGCTCGGCCGTGTCTCCTCGTTCCGCAATGCCCTGGTTTCGATGGATACGCCGGCGATGGAAGGCTCCGTCCTCACCTACCGGAAAAGCGATGGGGAGGACGTGCTGTCCGTGACCGACCTTGCGGTCTTCGGCGAACCCGACAAGGGTGGGGACGGCCATGGCATCAGGGTCGCGGAAGGCGCCTTCACCATCCGGCCCGGCGAGCGGGTGCTGATCAACGGCAATCCGGGGACAGACCGGCATCTTCTGTTCCAGGCACTGTCCGGTATCTGGCCCTGGGGCAAGGGCGAGATCCGACTGCCGGCCGCAGATCGGATGATCATGATGCCGCAGGAAGGTTATCTGCCGACCGCATCACTGCGCGAGGTCATGACCTATCCGGCGACTGGGCCTGCTGGCATGCGCGATGGCATTCCCGACATGACCGACGCGGCGCTGGCGCAAGCGTTGGAGAAAGTCGGTCTGCATCGGCTCGTCGATAAACTCGACGAGGTGGAGCGATGGGACCGGCTGCTCGACAAGGACGAGGAAGTGGCGCTGCAGATCGCCAATGCCGTGCTTCGAAAGCCGGACTGGCTGATCATGGACGACGTCCTGGAAGGGCTCGAACCGGAGACGCAGGCGCTGTTGCTCGACGTGCTGGCCGGGCTTACCGGCTCGACACTGATCTATATCGGCCGCTCCGACGCGTTTTCGGACAGATTTTCACCAAAGGTATTTCATCTGGCGCCGCTCCTGGCTGTCGATACGAAGAACGAGGCTTGAGACAATGGGTAAGCATGCTTCTCAAACGACAGGGAGAACCGGGCAATGCCTCATCTGCGGTCGCACGTTTGCGGTATCGAAGCTTCACAAGGCGGGCACTCTAAGGCCGCATCTCTTCGAGATGATCGCGGAGGAGGTAAAGACCTGTAGCGCCGACAGTCTGATCTGCGACGAGGATCTGGCGCGCTTCAGGCGGCGCTACGTGGAGGCACTGCTGGAAGAGGAGCGGGGCGAGATCACCGAGCTCGACGCCCGCGTGCTCGACAGTTTCGAAAAGGGAACGCTCACGGTTCAGGCGGGCGCACCCGCCGCAGTCGACCAGGCGGAAACGTTCGGGGAAAGGGTCGCCGACAGGGTCGCCGCCTTCGGAGGCTCCTGGACCTTCATCCTGTCCTTTGTAGCCGTGCTGGTTTTGTGGATGGCGCTCAACGTGGTTGGTTTGTCCGCCGATCCGTTTGACCCCTATCCGTTCATCCTGCTCAATCTCGTCCTGTCCTCGCTTGCCGCCCTGCAGGCACCCGTCATCATGATGAGTCAGAGGCGGCAGGAGGACAAGGACCGGCTGCGCAGCGAAAACGACTACATGGTCAACCTTCGAGCCGAACTCGAAATCCGCCAGCTGCATGAAAAGATCGATCACCAGATGGCCAAGCAGTGGGAACGGCTCGCAGAACTCCAGCAGATCCAGATCGAGTTGCTGGAGAAGCGGTGACGAGTTGCGCAAGGGGATACGCTTTACGTGGATGTCGAAGATTGATAATTTCGGTGAAACAAGGGTGGATCTTATGCCTTCCAGTTATGAACTCGGAGCCCATTACGAAAGCTTCGTGCGCAAACTGGTGGAAAGCGGACGCTATGCGAGCGAAAGCGAGGTCATGCGCGATAGCCTTCGCCTGCTCGAAGAGATGGAGGAGCACGGCAAGGCTGGGCTCGATGCACTGAAGGCGGATATCCGCACCGGGATCGAGAGTGGGCCGGGCATTCCGGCGGATGACGTCTTCCATCGGCTTGAAGCCAGATATGGCGGACGCCGCTCCTGATGCGCGACCGGGCTTCGTTGCATCCACTTCAAACGGTACGTGATGTTCTACACCGTGTCCCAGGATGGTGTGAGAATTGAGCGCATCCTGCACGGCGCGCGCGATATCCCCGCAGCATTCAAGGAACAAGACTAAACCGATCTCACGGCGGCGTCTGTTGGATTCTTCCGGCGTTCGGGCGTCGCAGGTTGAAGAGGTTGCCGGCGAGGATGAGGATTGCGCCGGCGGCGGTCAGGCCGTCGATGGCTTCGGCGTAGAGAAGGTAGCCGATGAGGGCCGAGGCCGGCACACGGAGATAATCCATCGGCATCGCCACCGTCGCATCGGCATAAGACAGCGCCTTTGCCATGCAGTAATGCGCGAATGTCCCGGTGAACGCGATCAGGAAGATCCACGGCCAGATCCCCGCGGACGGCCAGGTCCATACCCTGATTGCCGGGATCAGCCCGATGATCGACTGGATGATCAGCATCCAGAAGATGATCTTGGTGGCGCTGTCGGTGCGCGTCAGGAGCTTGGTGGTGATGAAGGAGATGGCGAAGAAGAAGGCAGCGCCCAGCACGATCAGGTGGCCGGGGTTGAGCGGGGCGGCGCCTGGCCGCAGGATCAAAAGCACGCCGGCGAGCCCAAAGCCGATCGCCGCACCCTTGCGCCATGTCAGCTTCTCCCCGAGAAACGCCGCTGCCATGAGCGCGGCCCAGATCGGGGCGGTGAATTCGATGGCGATCACCTGCGCGAGCGGGATGAGCGTCAGGCCCATCAGCCAGGCGAACTGGCCGATATAGTGGGCGACGTTGCGGCCGATATGGGCCGGCAGGATGGTGGTCCGCATGGCTTTGAAGCCGCCCTCGCGAAACACCAGCGGCAAAAGCATGAAGAAGGCGATGATCGAGCGCATTTCCATCACCTGGAAGACGTCGATCTCGCGGGTGATGATCCGGCCGGAAATCGCCATCAGCAGCAGCAGGCTGATCGACGTCAGCATCCACGCTGCAGCCTTCTTCGTCGACGGGGCCGGCTGGGCTGACGACGTCGCCCGCGAGGCCCTTGCCGATTGATTGCTGTCCACTTCAGTCTCCTTCGACGCAGAACGGTCGCTCTAATGCTTTTTCGGTTTGAAAGGAAAGCCTTTCCGCCCACCGGTTGTGTCTGCTGCTTATCCCGACGTCAGAATTCCCATCGAGCGGAGCAGGTTTTCGTGCTGGTCGCGGCTGACAGTCATGCCCTTGAACGACGCCATGGCTGCAAGATCCATCTCGTCGAAGGTCGCCTGCGAGAGGTTGGCGAAATCAAGCGTCGCGCCGGTGAAATCGATATTGTTGAGGCTCGATCCCATCAGGCTGACGCGGCTGAGATTGCTTTCGACAAACGAGCAGTCTCTGAGATCGCAGCTCTCGAACCGGCTCTCTTCGTAGCTTGAGGCCGCAAACACCGCGTACTGCAGCTTGCAACGCTGTAAGACGACGCCGCCAAACATCATGCGCTTGCTGATCTTGCGATGAACCTCGGCGTCGAACTGCAGACCGACGGCCGACGAATCGGTGATCTCGAGCAGGAAGGCTTCGCATTTGACGATGCGGTTGTTGGAAAGGTTGCAGGCCTTAAACTTCGCCTCGTTGAGGTCGCAGTAATTCCACGCAGATCCTGCCTGCGTTTCGCGATCGACGAAGATGCAGTTGAAAAACTCGGCTTCCTTGAAGGAGCAGTTGGAAAAGCTGCAGCCGATGAATTCGCATTCTCTGATCTTCGCGCCATCGAAGATGCAATCGTTGAACCGGCAATCCGAAAATTTCGATTCGGACGTGATGAAATCGGACAGGTCTTCGGATGCAAATCGGAGGCCGATGACCGGCTCCTTCATCGAGAATGCGGTTTCAAGCGACGATATTTCCAACACGCAATCTCCATTGTCAGGCAGCTTGCCTATACGTTCGCGCAACTTGTGACGGTCAGCGCCACATGCCGCGCATTCTTGCGGTTACGTCGATGCGGATCTGGTGGCGGGCTTGGCGTTCGGCTTCGGTCATTTGCGCCACCACCGGCCAGGCGGTGCTTTCGAAGAACTGCAGCAGCGTTGCCGGGATAAAGCGGGAGCGTGAGGCGTAGACGTGCCTGTCGCCTTGGGAATGCTGGCCGTGGGTAAAGAAACGCTGCGGCGTGATCAGGTGAAGGTGATCCTTCGCGCGCGTCATCGCCACGTAGAGCAGCCGCCGTTCCTCCTCGATTTCGGCTGTCGTGCCGGTGCCGAGATCGGAGGGAATGCAGCCGTCGACACAGTTGAGCAGGAAAACCGAGCGCCATTCCTGGCCCTTGGCGGAATGGATGGTCGAAAGGATCAGGTAATCCTCGTCCAGCAGCGGAACGCCGGCCTGATCGCTCGTCGCATCCGGCGGATCGAGCGTCAGTTCGGTGAGGAAGCGTTCGCGCGACGCGTAGCCCGAGGCGATCTGCTCCAGTTGCAGAAGGTCGGCCTTGCGGGTGTCGGCATCTTCGTGGATGCGGCTAAGATGCGGCTCGTACCATTGGCGGGCGAGCCCGATCTCGGAAGGCCAGCCTTCGCTTTTCCTGACGGCGCCGAGCATCTCGACAAAGGCCGGCCAGTCTTCTCCGGACCTCGGAGGCGAGGGGATTTCCTGGAGTGCCGCCAGCGGTTCCGGATCAGCTGCGATCGCATCGAGGATCTTTGCCGCCGTTTGCGGGCCGATACCCGGAATGAGCTGCAGAAGCCTGAACCCCGCAACCCGGTCACGCGGGTTCTGGGCAAAGCGCAGAGCCGCCAGCATGTCCTTCACATGGGCGCTATCGAGGAATTTCAGGCCGCCGAACTTGACGAAGGGAATGTTGCGGCGCGTGAGTTCCACTTCCAGCGGACCGGAATGGTGCGAGGCGCGAAACAGCACGGCCTGCTGCTTCAGCAACATGCCGGTTTCGCGGTTCTCGAGGATTTTTTCCACGATATAGCTCGCCTGTTCAGTCTCGTCCTTGACGGTGACCAGACGCGGTCTCTCCTCCGACTGCCGGTCGGTCCACAGGTTTTTCGTGAACCGCTCGCGGGCAAGTTCGATGACGCCATTGGCGGCTGCCAGAATGGTGGTGGTCGAGCGGTAGTTGCGGTCGAGCGTGACGATGTTGGCCGGCGGATCGAAGGTCGCGGGGAAATCGAGGATGTTGCGGATCGTGGCGGCGCGGAACGAATAGATCGACTGGGCGTCGTCGCCCACCACCGTCAGGCCGCGGCCGCCGGGTTTCATCGCCATCAGGATCGAGGATTGCAGCCGGTTGGTGTCCTGGTATTCGTCGACCATGACGTGATCGAACCGTTCGCCGACATCCTGCGCAATCAGCGGCTCGCTCATCATCTGCGCCCAGTAGAGCAGAAGATCGTCGTAATCGAGAACGTTCTGCGCCTGCTTGGCGTCCACATAGGAGGCGAACAGGTCGCGCAGCTGCGGTTCCCAGGCGAGGCACCATGGGAAGGAGGTCTTCAGCACCTCGTCCAGCGGCGTCTCGGAATTGACGGCGCGCGAATAGATCGCAAGGCAGGTGCCCTTGGTCGGAAACCGGCTCTCCGTCTTGGAGAAGCCGAGCTCGTGGCGAACGAGGTTCATCAGGTCGGCGGAATCCTCACGGTCGTGGATGGTGAATTCCTGGTCGAGGCCGATCTGTTCGGCATAGATCCGCAACAGCCTTGCGCCGATGCCGTGAAACGTGCCGGCCCAGGCGAGCGCATCGGTCATGACGCCGGACTTCGCCCCCATCAC
Organism: Rhizobium sp. CFBP 8752; assembly: GCF_014842035.1. NCBI lineage: Bacteria > Pseudomonadati > Pseudomonadota > Alphaproteobacteria > Hyphomicrobiales > Rhizobiaceae > Rhizobium > Rhizobium sp. CFBP 8752. The sequence goes on from NZ_JACYUZ010000001.1 coordinate 592,542, forward strand.
TTCGCGGCAGATGCGCTGGACGCGGCGGCCCATTTCGGAGGCCGCACGGCGGGAAAACGTCATCAGCAGCAGGCGGCGAGGATCGGCACCTGACACGATCAGGTGGGCAACGCGATGGGCAAGCGTATTGGTCTTGCCCGAGCCTGCGCCTGCAATCACCAGAAGCGGTCCCGCAGCGCCGCCATCCGGAACGTCCGAACCATGCTCGACCGCGCGGCGCTGGGCCTCGTTCAATTTTTCCAGATAAGCAACCGACATTCAGCTTCCGCGGCTTGTTCTTGATGTGTTCGTTTCAGCTCTACCTGATTCGCCGGCATTTGCCGCAATCGGTCTCCATCCCCGTTCGATTCTTAAACTTGACTACGCAGGTCGGCTTTGGCTATCGATGCGATGACGCTTATAAATTGGAGGCAAACTTGAAAATTCTGTCTGCTCTTTCGGCCGGAGCTTCGCTCGCCGTTTCGCTACTTGCTCTGTCCATGCCGGCCAACGCGCAGGTCGCCGACAGCCTGACGATCTACAATGCCCAGCACGAGGGCCTGACCAAGGAATGGGTCGAGGCCTTCAAGGAAGAGACCGGCATCGTCATTACGGTGCGCAACGGATCCGACCTCGAAATGGCAAACCAGATTGTGCAGGAAGGCGCCAACTCGCCGGCCGACCTGTTTCTGACGGAAAATTCGCCGGCCATGGCGCTTGTCGATGGCAAGGGGCTGTTTGAGCCTGTCGACAAGGCAACGCTCGATCTCGTTCCCGAGCAGTTCCGCCCGGCCAACGGTCACTGGACCGGAATTGCCGCGCGCTCCACCGTGTTTGCCTATGACAAGACCAAGCTCACCGAGGACAAGCTGCCGAAATCGATGCTCGATCTCGCCAAGCCCGAATGGAAGGGCCGTTGGGCCGCATCTCCGTCGGGTGCCGATTTCCAGGCGATCGTCGGCGCGTTTCTGCAGCTGAAGGGTGAGCCGGAAACCGCTGCCTGGCTGAAGGGCATGAAAGAGAACTTCACTGCCGTGCGTGGCAATTCCACCGCCATGAAGGCCGTCAATGCGGGCCAGTTCGAAGGCGCGCTGATCTATCACTACTACTATTTCGGCGATCAGGCGAAGACCGGCGAAAACAGCAAGAACGTTGCGCTGCATTACTTCAAGAACCAGGATCCGGGCGCCTTCGTGTCGATCTCCGGCGGTGGCATTCTGGCCTCTTCCAAGCACAAGGAGCAGGCGCAGGCATTTCTGAAATGGCTTGCCGGCAAGGGCGGCCAGAAGATTCTGCGTGACGGCACCTCGTTCGAATACGCCGTCGGCAAGGACGAGGCTTCCAACAAGGCGCTCGTTCCGATTGCCGACCTTCAGGCGCCGAAGGTCGAGCCTTCGAGCCTCAACAATGCCAAGGTCACCGACATGATGACAGCCGCCGGCATTCTCTAAACACCATCGAATCCTGTTGCGCACGGACATCGCAGGGCGTACCTGCGATGTCTCTTCTTTCTTGAGCACGCGATGACGTTTACCACCGAGAGCATGGTTGCCAGCCGGCCGCGCCGGAAGCCTGCGGGGAAACCCCTTGCCGGATCGTCTTGGACGCTGGCAATCGCCGTTGCGATTGCCGCCCTGACGCTGACGCCGCTCGGGTTCGTGTTCTGGGCAACGGTTGCGACCGGCTGGGAAACGGCATCGCAGCTGATCTTCCGTTCCCGTGTCGGCGACCTCCTGTTCAATACCGTTGCGCTGATCGTCTTCACGGTGCCGGTCGCGACGGTTCTTGCAACAGCGCTTGCATGGCTGACGGAGCGCACCGACCTGCCGGGTGCAAAGCTATGGGCCTGGCTTGCCATCGTGCCGCTCGCCATTCCCGCTTTCGTGCAGTCCTATGCCTGGATCGGTATGTGGCCGCGGCTGAACGGGCTTGGAGCGGGCGTCGCGATCTCGGTCGTGACCTACTTTCCCTTCGTCTACCTTCCCGTGTCGGCGGCCCTTCGGCTGATCGATCCGGCACTGGAGGATCAGGCGGCCTCTCTCGGTCTTTCGCCCGCTGCTGTCATGCGGCGTGTTGTGTTGCCGCAACTCAGACTGTCACTGTGTGGCGGGGCGCTGCTGATCAGCCTGCATCTCCTGTCGGAATACGGGCTCTATGCGATGATCCGGTTCGACACATTCACGACGGCAATTCTTGACCAGTTCCAGTCCACCTACAACGGCGTTGCAGCGCATATGCTGGCGCTGGTGCTGGTGGCCTGCTGCTTCGTGCTGATCGGCGTCGATGCCGCTGTGCGGGGCCGCCGTCGCTATGCCCGGCTGGGCTCGGGCGTTGCCCGCCATCCGGTGCGCGCCTCGCTTGGCGTCTGGCGATATCCCTGCCTGCTGCTGCCGGTCGTGACTACTGCGGTTTCGCTTGGCGTGCCGGTGCTGACGCTCGGGCGCTGGCTGATCGCCGGTGGTGCTGATATCTGGCAATTCAGCGAGATCGGGTTGGCCCTTTCCCAGACGCTGACGATCTGCGTGATCGGCGGTGTGGCGACGGCTGCTGCCGCCGTGCCGATCGCCTGGCTTTCGGTGCGCCGCCCGACGCGTTCCAGTCGGTTTCTCGAAGGCTGCTATTATCTCGCAAGCTCGATGCCGGGCGTGGTTGTTGCGCTCGCTCTGGTAACGATCTCGATCCGGGTGATGCTGCCGCTTTACCAGACGGTGGCGACGATCGTCATCGCCTACGTCATCATGTTTCTGCCGCGGGCGCTGGTCAGCCTGCGCGCCAGCATCGCGCAGGTGCCGGCAGAGCTGGAACAGGCGGCCGAAAGTCTCGGACGTTCGCCCGCGCGGGCGCTCTGGTCCACCACAGTGCGGCTGGCGGCGCCCGGCGCTGCATCTGCCATGGCGCTTTCCTCGCTCGGCATCATGAACGAGCTGACCGCGACCCAGATGCTGGCGCCCAACGGCACGCGCACGCTTGCCATGGCATTCTGGGCGCTGACCAGCGAGATCGACTATGCGGGAGCCGCACCGTATGCGCTGCTGATGATCCTGTTTTCGCTGCCGCTCACCCTTCTCCTTCACCACCAGTCAAAAAAGATCGCCGGGCGATGACGCTGCTTACCCTTTCCTCCGTTGCCAAGAGCTACGGTTCCGTCGCAGCCGTTGCCGGTGTCGACCTTGCAGCCCAAAGCGGAAGCCGCACGGCCATCGTCGGCCCTTCCGGCTGCGGCAAGACCACGCTTTTGCGGCTGATTGCCGGGTTCGAGGTTCCTGACGCCGGCTCGATCACGCTTGGCGGCGAGATCATGTCCAATGCGGACGCGCATGTTGCTGCCTACCGACGTAATATCGGCATCGTGGCGCAGGACGGCTGCCTGTTTCCGCATCTTTCGGTGCTCGACAATATCGGTTTCGGCATGGACGCGGATCGCGACGCCAAACAGACAAGGGCTGCGGAACTGATGGAGATGGTCGGGCTTGACGGGGCGATGCTTGCCCGCAAGCCGGATCAGCTTTCCGGCGGCCAGCAGCAGCGCGTGGCGCTGGCAAGGGCGCTTGCCCGCAGGCCGCGGCTGATGCTGCTGGACGAACCCTTCTCGGCGCTCGACATGGGCCTGAGGACCGCCACCCGAAAGGCTGTGGCCGACGTACTGTCTGCTGCCGGCGTCACCACCATTCTCGTTACCCATGACCAGGCGGAAGCGCTTGCCTTCGCCGATGAGCTGGTCGTGATGCGGGCGGGAAAATTCGCCCAGGTCGGCACGCCGCGCGAGGTCTATCTTAAACCCGTCGACCGGGCGACGGCCACCTTCCTCGGAGAAGCGGTCGTGCTGCCGGCCATGGTGAGCGACGGGATAGCAGACAGCCCGATCGGCCGGCTAGAGGTTGCGGACGTCACCTATCGCGGCCGGGCGCAGATCATGATCCGGCCTGAGCAGTTTACCGTCAGCCGGATCGAATACGCGCCGGACAACGGGGTCTCGGCTATGGTCAGCGACGTGGTTTTCTGCGGCCCGTCGCTTGATGCGAGGATAACACTCGCCGGAGACGGTATCGCCGAGGGCGAGATTTCCTTCCGCCTGGATATCCCCGGCCGCGAGCTGATTGCGTCAGGCGACCGGGTGTCGATCGGCATCTCGGGACGAGTGCATCTGCTTGCCGACGCGTAGTTCACATTTTTGCCGGAATATTTCTTCGCGGCCATCACGGCGCTGGAACCTGGAACCTTTTGTCACGTTGTTCCCGCATCAAATATGAAGGAATAATACCATGCTGAAATGGGCTCTCATCTTTCTCGTCATCTCCGTGATTTCAGGCTTCCTCGGCTTCTCCGGCGTCTCCTCTGCCACCGCGGGCATCGCGAAAATCCTGTTCTTTATCGCTATCGTGATCTTCCTGATCTTCTTGGTTCTGGCACTGACGGCAGGCGCCGTGGTCTTCTAAGAAAGACCCCAGGGATCAAAACAGCAAAGCCGCCCTGGAGCTTCCACGGGCGGCTTTTGTTTGCGGTAAATTCGGGAAGTGAAGCGCTATTGAAGCGGCCGGAGCCCCACACGACCCCGGCCGCCTGAGTGCCACTGGCCGAGAGGCCAGCCACAAACTCAGACCCACAAGCTCCCGCATCCGCAAGCCTCGCGCTATTGGTATTGTTACGGATGGAAGAATGGTGACGAGACGTTATGCGGTCGGTTAACGGCTTGAAACGAAAAAGGCTTCCGGTTTCCCGGAAGCCTTTCGTGCCTTGCGGCTAATCAGGATGGTGGGCGTAACAGGGATTGAACCTGTGACCCCTACGATGTCAACGTAGTGCTCTCCCGCTGAGCTATACGCCCATCCGATGGGCGGCTTAAGACCACAGAAACCGATGTGCCGTCAATAGGCTTTTTCCGGTTTTGTGAAGTCTTTTTGACAGCCGCCGGAAAACCGGGCTTACGCGGCCAGAAGCTTGTTCACTTCATCCACAAGATCGCGCAGGTGGAAGGGCTTGGAGAGAACCTTTGCATCCTTCGGGGCCTTCGAATCAGAATTCAGAGCGACGGCGGCAAACCCTGTGATGAACATGACCTTGAGATCGGGGTCGAGTTCGGTCGCGCGGCGGGCAAGCTCGATGCCGTCCATCTCGGGCATGACGATGTCGGTCAGGAGCAGCGAGAAAGGCTCTTCGCGGAGCCGGTCGTAGGCGCTGGCGCCGTTGTCGAAGGAAATGACCTTGTAGCCCGCCTTTTCCAACGCTTTCACCAGGAACCGGCGCATGTCGTTGTCATCTTCGGCGAGAAGGATTTTTGGAAGCATCTCGGGGACCGCTATCTGTCTATGAGTCGTGGCTGTATGGCCGTCTACACTCTCAATTGACGGTAAACATCCGTTTAATAAGAGCCGAAGCAGCCTTGGTGGGATTACATAGTATGGACTTCCCGCCGGGCAACTGGCAACATACCTCATCCGACTTGTTCATGACATGGTAAAAACGGAATGGATTTCAACGCCGGCGATCCTGAGCATTTCGAGGTAAGGGAACCTGCCAGGCAAACCATTCCCTTCGTGTACAACTCTCCCCATAGCGGCCGGTGCTACCCGGAAAGCTTTCTTGCCGACAGCAATCTCGACTCGATGGCGATTCGCCGTTCGGCAGATCATTATGTCGACGATCTCTTCGCTGATGCGCCGGAACTTGGCGCGCCCTTGCTGGCCGCCCATTTCCCCCGGGCCTATCTCGACGTCAATCGCGAGCCGTTCGAACTCGATCCGCGTATGTTCGATGGTCCGTTGCCGCCTTACGCCAATATCGGATCGATGCGCGTTGCCGGTGGCCTCGGCACCATTCCGCGCATCGTCGCCGAGAACATGGATATCTACCGGCGCAAGCTTTCGGTGGCGGAGGGCCTGTCCCGGATCGAGGCAATCTACAAGCCATACCATGCCTGCCTGCGCCGGCTGATCGCGGCCACGCATGCCCGGTTCGGCATCTGCGTGTTGATTGATTGTCATTCGATGCCTGGCAATATCCGGCTTTCGGGTTCGAACGTGAAGCCCGACTTCATCATCGGCGATCGTTACGGCACAAGCGCGTCTGCCGAAATTTCGCGCGCAGCGCTCAGCTTCCTGAGCGAGATGGGTTTTGCCGCCGTGCGCAACAAGCCCTATGCTGGCGGCTTCATCACCGAACACTACGGCCGGCCCGTGCGCGGCCTGCACGCGCTGCAGATCGAGATCAACCGCGGGCTTTACGTGGATGAGGGGACGCTTTCGAAGCGGCCGGAATTTGATGCGATCGCCGCCGCACTCTCGCTCTTCATGCGCCAGATGGCGGACTTCGTCGCTGATTTCTCGGCCGGCGATACCGCGCTCGCCGCGGAATAGTATCCCCGCATCAGGCTGACTTCGATCGCCGAGGTAGCCGACTTCCCTGACAGAACGCATTCGATGCCGCTGGACGCAGAAATCTGCGTGCTCATCGCGATACCCTTCCACCCCTGTATTTTGGACAAAAAAAACCGCGCTTACAGCGCGGCTAAGTCTAGGGAGGAAACACCCAAGGAGGGTATTTACAGTCAAAGACTGTATGAAGACGCTACGTCCGTTATGCACATTTGTCAATCAATTATTTTGTGTGATGAAAATTGCATCATTATTTGGCGATGTGACCGCGTTTTGGTCACTCGAAGAACGGTTCAGGCCTTTCTAAGCGTCAAGACCTGCTTTAGAACGGGGGCAGCTTTTCTGGGACGGAGTTGTTGATGCTGCCTGATCGCGCCTTTTTCGATACGCTCGCCGATGCCGCCCGCGAGCAGACGCTGCCGCGCTTCCGCACCGGTGTCTCCGTCGTCAACAAGCTGGCCGGCGGTTTCGATCCGGTGACCGAGGGCGACAGGGCGGCGGAAACCGCGATCCGGACCCTGATCGAGGCGCGTTTCCCCGAACACGGCATCCTGGGCGAAGAGCATGGCAATGTCGGGCTCGACCGCGAGCATGTCTGGGTCATCGATCCGATCGACGGGACGCGGGCCTTTATCTCAGGCGTGCCGCTGTGGGGCACGCTGATCGGCTTGCAGTGGAATGGTCGCGCCACGATGGGCATGATGGACCAGCCGTTTACCGGCGAACGCTATTTTGCCGATGGCAAGGTTGCGACCTATCGCGGGCCGGGCGGCGAGGCCGTGCTTTCGGTGCGTGACTGCGGACAGCTGTCCGACGCCGTTCTCTTCACCACGTCACCGCATATTTTCGAGGGCGAGGATCTGGCCCTTTACCGCTCGATCGAAGAAAAGGTGCGGTTGTTCCGCTATGGCTGCGATTGCTACGCCTATTGCCTTCTGGCGGGCGGTCATATCGATCTCGTGGTTGAGAACAATCTTCAGCCCTATGATGTCGGTGCGCTGATCCCGATCATCGAGCAGGCCGGCGGCATCATCACCGATTGGGATGGTGGCCGGCCGGAGAACGGCGGCAATATCATCGCCGCCGGTTCGCGTAGCGTGCACGCCGAAGCGCTTGCGCTGCTGGCGCGCCGATAAGACGGGTCAGGCCGCGGTTTCGCTGAGGTCTATGCCGCCATCGAGCCCAGGCATGAAGGCCTCGAGCGCCGCCATCACCTGGGCCCGGTAGATATTCTTTTCCTGCAGCAGCTCATGGCGGCCGCCGGTGATGGTGATGAGCTGTGCCGCGCGGAAATTTCGCGATAGTTCCTCCTGCGCAGAATAGGGCACGACGCCATCGAGGACAGGCGCGATGATCAGCGTCGGAATGGTGATCCGTGTCAGATGCGCCTGCGACGAGACGCGCCGGCCTGCGCGAAGGGTCTCGTGAACCCAGCCGGCCGTCGGTGCGCCGACCGTCAGTTCCGGATAGGCGGCGTAGAGGCCGAGATTTCGCTCGAAGCGGGTGCGATCGCCGGTCAGGCCGTTTCGTTCGAAGGGTATGAAGCGCTTGTCTCCGCCAAGCTGGATCTTGCCGAACCCGGTCCAGCGCATGACCGTCGAAAGCGGCCAGACGATGCGTTCCGGCAGGGCCTGGCCCTGAAAGCCGATATAGGGCGACAGCAGCGCCATGCGGCTGATCCGGTTGGCGAGTTTCGGCGCCGACGACAGGGCGATCAGCGCGCCGGTGGAATGGGCGATCAGAAAAAACGGCAGGCGCGCATCCGGAAGCACGATCTGCTCGAGAAAGATGTCGAGGTCTTTCTGGTAGTCGGAGAAATGTCTGACATGGCCTTTTTTCGGATGCCGCGTCTCGCGGTCGGAACCGCCCTGGCCGCGCAGATCGTAGGTCGCGACCCACAGGCCCATCGCGTTGAGCTCGCGGATAGTCTCGAAATATTTCTCGATGAACTCATTGCGCCCCTGCAGCAGCACGATCGTGCCGCGGGCTGGTGAGACCGGTGAGCGGAAAAGCGCGTAACGCAGCTTCGTGCCGCGGTGACCGGTGAAATGGCCAGCGGTGTAATCGGCCGGCGCCGGGTTTTCCGGCGTCGATCGCAACAGGGTCTGTGAGGCGTGGGGCGTGTCAGTCATGCCGACAGGCTCAAGCGATCCGGGCCGCCACGTCAAGTGAAATCATCTGAAATGGTGGATGCGGATAGAGGCGAGGCCGGAGCGGAGAACTCTGACCTGTCGGCCTATAACCAGGAAGCCGAGCCCGTCACGGGATGAATTCCCCCAATGAAAAAACCTCTTGAATGACGGAAAATCAATTCCCATCTTTCCTCTGCAGGCGCCGAAAGGGCCTGCAGAACGGGGTCTTCATCGCCAGAACGGGGTGAGACGCCAAACCTAAACCGCAACGTCGCTTCAATGGAGGACTTTATGCGTCACGTCGATTTTTCCCCCCTGTACCGCTCCACCGTCGGTTTCGACCGTCTCTTCAATCTGCTTGACAATCGCAACCTTGGCGATCAGGCGCAGAGCTATCCGCCCTACAATATCGAGCGGACCGGCGACAACACCTATCGCATCACGATGGCTGTCGCGGGATTTGACGAGAAGGAACTCTCGATCGAATTCCAGGCCCATTCGCTGACCGTGAAGGGCGAGAAGAGCGATGACGAAGCCGGTGCCGAGACCGAATATCTCTACCGCGGCATCGCCAAGCGCGCCTTCGAGCGCCGCTTCCAGCTCGCCGATCACGTGGAAGTCGAAACCGCTTCGCTGAAGAATGGTCTCTTGCACATCGATCTGGTGCGCAACATTCCGGAAGCGCTCAAGCCACGCCGTATCTCGATTGCGGCCGATGCGTCCGACAGCGTCAAGACGATCGAAGCACAGATCGCTCCGCAGCAGGTCAACTGACCCGCCACGGAGAGTAATGACAGCCCAATGACCTCCAGTCACGGGTAGCATACAGACGCCTCTTCCCACGCCGGGAGGGGGCGTTTTTGGTTGGCATTGACCGGGTTTGCCGGGCGGCCTACCGTATCGACATTATCTCAGCCTGATCTTCAACGTGAGGGAGTGCCGATGCGTGTTACTGTCAAGAAATCGCGCGACAGCGCTTCTGTTCGCATTCCGGCAGCTGTCATGGAAGCGGCAAACCTCAAGCCGGATTCCGTCGTCGAAGTATCCGAAGAAAACGGCCGTATCGTTATCCAGGCTGTTACCGAACTGGACACAACGCTAGACCACCTTGTTGCCGGTATGAACGCCGACAATCTGCATGACGAGGCCGACTTTGGTGCGCCGGTCGGCAGAGAAGCGTTGTGAACGCTCAGTCCAACGTTCCCGATGCCGGCGACATCCTCTGGCTTGATTTCTCGCCGCAGTCCGGACACGAGCAAGCGGGGCGGCGGCCTGCAGTCGTCCTTAGTCCCGCAAGCTACAATCGTTTCGGACTGATGCTCTGCTGCCCGATGACGACGAAGGTGAAAGGGTATCCATTCGAGGTCGTTCTGAAGGACGACAAAGGATGCGTCCTTGCAGATCAGGTAAAAAGCCTCGACTGGCGCTCACGCCGCGCCGAACGCAAGAGCCGTGTTTCAGCCTCTGAGCTTCAGGAAATCAGGGCCAAAGCTTCGGCCCTGATTGGCAGACCTTAAGGTCTGTACGCCGGTTTCAGGCTGCGGCGACCTTGGCGAGGGCTTCTTCCTTGGCCCTGGCGCGATCGGCGTATTTCTGGGCGATCGCGGCGCAGGCCATCAGCTGGATCTGATGGAACAGCATGATCGGCAGGACGATGGCGCCGATCGAGGCCGACTGGCCGGAGAAGATGGCGTTGGCCATTGGTACGCCGCTTGCCAGCGATTTTTTCGAGCCGCAGAAGGTGATGGTGATCTCGTCTTCCTTCTTGAAGCCGAGCAGTCTGCTGCCGAACATGGTGATGCAGATGACGACGGTCAGAAGCAGCATGTCGATGACGACGACTGCCGCGATGTCGCTCACCGAAAATCGGCTCCAGATTCCTTCGATGACCGCTTCCGAGAAGGCGAGGTAGACGACCATCAGGATCGAGCCGCGGTCGACGGGCGAGAGGATCTTCTTCTTGGAGCGGATCCAGTTGCCGATCCACGGCTGCAGGATCTGGCCGGCGATGAACGGTGCCAGAAGCTGAAGACCAATCTTCTGGATGGCATCGGTCGAAACGCCGGCGTCGCCGGTCGTCGACAGAAGCAGGCCGACCAGAAGCGGGGTCAGGAACATGCCGAGAATGTTGGAGCCGGATGCCGCGACGATCGCCGCCGGCACGTTGCCGCCCGCCATCGAGGTAAAGGCGATCGACGACTGCACGGTGGACGGCAGCACACAGAGGAAGAGGATGCCCATGTAAAGCGGTGCCGGCAGGATGTCTTCTGGAACGAACCCGATCATGAGCCCAAGGATCGGGAAGATCGCGAACGTCGTCAAAAGGATCGTCAGATGCAGGCGCCAGTGCAGGACGCCTGCGACCACCACATCCCGCGACAGGCGAGCGCCATGCAGAAAGAAGAGGAGGCCGATGGCGATGTCTGTCGCCACCCCGAACCATTCCGCCCATACGCCCTGGATCGGCAGGAAGGAGGCGAGGATGACGGTGCAGACGAGCATGACGGTGAAGCGATCCGGCAGGTAGCGGCGCATGGAAAATCCTTCGACGATTTCATTGTTTGTCGAGGCTGTCTTCGCTTATCATGAATTTGAATGCAAACACTAACAGCTATCGTGAAGTCGGATAACCATGCTCAACCTGCATCACCTGAACAGTTTTCTCGTGCTGGAGCAGACGGGAAGTTTTACCGATACGGCAGCGCGGCTGGGGCTCGGGCAGTCGACCGTTACCCAGCATATCCAGCGGTTGGAAAAGTCGCTCGGGCGTCAGCTCGTTTCGCGGGATACGCACCACGTGCGGCTGACGACGGAAGGGGAGGCGCTGCTGGGCTATGCGCGCGGAATGCTGGATCTCAACAGCAAGGTGTCCTCGCTGTTCGGCGAAAGCCGGCTGCGTGGCAGATTGCGGCTCGGCGTTTCCGAGGATGTGGTTGCGAGCCGGCTGACGGGCATTCTCGAAGATTTTATTCGTTTGCATCCACTCGTCGATCTGGAGCTGACCGTGGCGCTGTCGGCCGTGCTCAATCAGATGCAGGACGCGGGCGATCTCGATCTGGTTCTCGCCAAACGGCATGTGGGGGAAACCCATGGGCGTCTGCTCTACCGCGAGCCGCTTGTGTGGCTGGCGCGGGATCCGGAGCGCATGATCGACCGGACCGATGCTCTGCCGCTGATCGCCTTCCCGTCGCCCTCGATCACGCGGCGGGTGGCGCAAGAGGCGCTGGATGGAGCCGGTATGTCCTGGCGGATCGTCTGCACCTGCGGCAGTCTCAGCGGTTTGACGGCTGCGGCGCGGGCGGGAATGGGCGTGCTCGTGCAGCCGCGCAGCATGGCGCCCGAAGGCCTCAAGGAGATCACCGGGGACCGTTTGCCAACGCTGCAGGATGTCGAGTTCGTGCTGATTTCCAGGCGCGGCGCAGATGCAGCGCTGGTCGAGGCCCTGTCCAGCCTGATTACGGCGCAGATTGCGCCGCAAAAGCAGGGCTGACGATTAGGTGGAAGCGCAGATCGACAGGAACTGGTCGACGTCTTCTTCCGTGGTCGCAAACGATGTGACCATGCGGATGAGCACTTCGTCTGCCTTGACCTTTTCCGGAATGTCGCGGGGCGCCGGCCAGTTGTAGAAGCGTGCGCCCTGTTCTTCGGCGGCCTTGGCGGAGGCTTTCGGTAGGACCGCGAACACTTCGTTCGATGTCGTCGGCCAGGCAAGCCGGGCGCTGTTGAGCGCGCCGAAGCCGGTGCGCAGGCGATCGGCCATGGTGTTGGCATGGCCGGCGAGACCCATCCACAGGTCGTCCTTCAGATAGGCGTCGAACTGGGCTGCGATAAAGCGCGATTTCGAAAACAGCTGTGCGCTGCGCTTGCGCAGGAATGCAAAATCCTTGGCGAGATCAGGATTGAAAAACACGATCGCCTCGGCGCACCAGCAGCCGTTCTTGGTGCCGCCGAAGGACAGCACGTCGACGCCGCGCTTCCAGGTCATCTCGGCGGGCGAGCAATCAAGCGCGACCAGAGCATTGGCGAAGCGGGCGCCGTCCATGTGCAGCGGCAGACCGTTGTCCTTGGCGATCTTTGCGATCGCGTCGATTTCATCGAGCGTATAGATCGTGCCAACTTCTGTTGCCTGCGTCATGGTGATGGCGGCGGCGCGGCCGTGGTGAATGGCGTCTTGCGGGTAGCGTGAGATGCGCTCCACAAGGTTTTCCGGCAGCATTTTGCCGGCCGGACCCTCGACCGCGACCATGCGCATGCCCGAGAAGAAGTCGGGTGCTCCGCATTCGTCCTCGATCACATGCGCTTCGGAATGACAAAAGGTGAGGCCGCCGGGGCGGGCGACGCTGGCAAGCGCTAGCGAATTGGCTGCCGTGCCGGTCGCGACAAAGAAGACGGCGACGTCGCGTTCAAACATCTCGTTGAAGCGAGCCTCGATCGAGCGGTCGAGCTCGCTGTTGCCGTAGGCCGCGGCAAAGCGGGTGGATTCCTTCGACAAGCGTTCATTGATTGCGGGATGGGCGCCAGCCCAGTTGTCCGAGGCGAAGAACATGACGTTACCTTGCAAGCGATGTGGGATAAGATGCGGGGCTTTGAGCGAGGCGGACCATAAGCCTTTTGGACCGTTGATCAATCCGGAAACATGCCGAATGAGCGGTGTCTGCTCGTGCCGCGTAATCAAAGCCGAGTTTTGTCATTTGCGGCGCAAGATTATTTCAAGCTGGCATCGCAACCAGTAATCAACTGTCGTTTAGCCTTAACTTTTTCGTGGGCCGGGGATTGAAGACAGGCGGCACTTATGTCATAAAATTCGAGAATTAGGACAGAATTGTTGTCCTAATTTTTGAAATGAAGGCGGTTTTTCGTTTCCGAGCGGTGACCGTCGACGTGTTCAAGGGTATGCTTCGTGCTCTCAAGGGCTTCCTGCTTCCGCAGTCTGCCACCTGAAAGGACGAGGCATTTCTTCGGGTGAAATGAAGAATACGCCGTTTGCAAGCTCGATCGTGAGTGGCCAACAGGAGGAATAGCAATGACGAAGAATGTTCCTGAAGTGCACTGTCTGCCCGCCACCGCAACCGCGGCGGAAGCTGGCTCGGGCGTCGAACAGCGTCTGCCATTCATTGCCTCCGGTATTCCGGCAGCGCAGGGGCTTTACAACCCGCGCAACGAGCACGATGCCTGCGGCGTCGGCTTCATCGCCCATATGAAGGGCCAGAAGTCGCACCAGATCATCAAGGATGGCCTGTTCATTCTCGAAAACCTCACCCATCGCGGCGCCGTCGGTGCAGATCCGCTGATGGGCGATGGTGCGGGCATCCTCCTGCAGATCCCCGACAAGTTCTTCCGCGAAGAAATGGCAAAGCAGGGCATCACCCTGCCAAAGGCTGGCGAATACGCCGTCGGTCACTTCTTCCTGCCGCGCGACCCGGATCAGATCGAGCACTTCAAGAAGGTCATCGTCGATGTGACGGCCGAAGAGGGCCAGCAGTTCATCGGCTTCCGCGAAGTGCCCGTCGACAACTCCTCGCTGTCCAAGGCGCCGGATATTGCCGGTACCGAACCCTATCACCTGCAGGTGTTTATCGGCGCCGGCCGCGATGCCGCGACCAATCAGGATTTCGAGCGCAAGCTCTTCCTCATTCGCAAGGTCATCTCCAACCGTATCTACGATCAGTTCGGTGGTCAGGAAACCGGCTTCTATCCGGTGTCGCTGTCATCGACGACGATCGTCTACAAGGGCATGTTCCTCGCCTATCAGGTCGGTGCCTATTACAAGGATCTGGCCGACCCGCGGTTTGAAAGTGCTGTGGCCCTCGTGCACCAGCGGTTCTCCACCAACACGTTCCCGTCCTGGAAGCTCGCGCATCCATACCGCATGGTTGCCCATAACGGCGAAATCAACACGCTGCGGTCCAACGTCAACTGGATGGCCGCGCGTCAGGCATCGGTGTCCTCGCCGCTGTTCGGCGACGACATTTCCAAGCTCTGGCCGATCTCCTACGAGGGTCAGTCCGATACCGCCTGCTTCGACAACGCGCTCGAATTCCTGCTGCGCGGCGGCTATTCGCTGGCGCATGCGATGATGATGCTGATCCCCGAAGCCTGGGCCGGCAACCAGTCAATGTCGAAGGAGCGCAAGGCGTTCTACGAATACCATGCGGCTCTGATGGAGCCATGGGATGGTCCGGCTGCCGTCTGCTTTACCGATGGCCGCCAGATCGGCGCGACGCTCGACCGCAACGGTCTGCGCCCGGCGCGTTACCTCGTCACCGACGACGATCGCATTATTCTCGCGTCCGAAGCCGGCACGCTGCCGGTGCCGGAAGAAAGCATCATCAAGAAGTGGCGGCTGCAGCCGGGCAAGATGCTGCTGATCGACATGGAAAAGGGTCAGATCATCTCCGACGAGGAGTTGAAGACCACGCTTGCAACCCGCCATCCTTACGAAAAGTGGCTGGATCGCACGCAGCTGATCCTCGAGGACCTGAAGCCGGTCGAACCGCGGGCGCTGCGCCGCGACGTCTCGCTGCTCGATCGCCAGCAGGCGTTCGGCTACACATCCGAGGACACCAAGATCCTGATGTCGCCGATGGCGACGACCGGTCAGGAAGCCGTGGGCTCGATGGGCACCGACACGCCGATCTCGGCGATGTCGCAAAAGTCGAAGCTGCTCTACACCTACTTCAAGCAGAATTTCGCGCAGGTGACGAACCCGCCGATCGATCCGATCCGCGAAGAGCTCGTCATGAGCCTCGTCTCGTTCATCGGGCCGCGGCCGAACATTCTCGACCATGAAGGTGCTGCAAACGCCAAGCGCCTGGAAGTGCGCCAGCCGATCCTCACCAATGGCGATCTCGAAAAAATCCGCTCGATCGGTCACACGGAAGACCGGTTCGACACCAAGACGCTCGATTTCACCTACGATATCGAGCGCGGCGCCGAAGGCATGCCGGAAATGCTCGATCGCCTCTGCGAGCGTGCGGAAGCGGCGGTCAAGGGCGGCTATAACATCATCGTCCTCTCCGACCGCCAGATCGGACCGGACCGGATTGCCATCCCGGCGCTTCTCGCGACAGCTGCCGTGCACCACCATCTGATCCGCAAGGGTCTTCGCACCTCGGTCGGTCTCGTCGTCGAATCGGGCGAGCCGCGCGAGATCCACCATTTCTGCCTTCTCGCCGGTTACGGTGCCGAAGCCATCAACCCTTATCTCGCCTTCGACACGCTGACTGACATGCATATGCGCGGCGAGTTTCCGAAGGAAGTGGACAGTTCCGAGATCGTCTCGCGCTACATCAAGGCGGTCGGCAAGGGCATCCTCAAGGTCATGTCCAAGATGGGCATCTCGACCTACCAGTCCTATTGCGGCGGCCAGATCTTCGATGCCGTCGGTCTGAACACGGAGCTGGTCAACCAGTATTTCTTCGGCACTGCGACATCGATCGAAGGCATCGGCCTCGATCATATCGCCGAGGAAACCGTCACCCGCCACCGTGCAGCCTTCGGCAAGGATCCGGTTCTTGCCTCGTCGCTCGATATCGGCGGCGAATATGCCTACCGCATGCGTGGCGAAAGCCATGCCTGGACGCCGGATGTGGTCGCCACCCTGCAGCATGCCGTGCGCGGCAACAGCCAGGATCGCTACCGCGAATTCGCCGAAATGGTGAACGAGAGCGCGGTGCGGATGAACACCATTCGCGGCCTGTTCAAGATCAAGTCGGCGGAACGGTCCGGCCGCAAGCCGGTGTCGCTCGACGAGGTGGAGCCCGCAGTCGATATCGTCAAGCGGTTCTCGACCGGCGCCATGTCGTTCGGCTCGATTTCCCGTGAGGCGCATACGACGCTTGCGATTGCCATGAACCGCATCGGCGGCAAGTCGAACACCGGTGAAGGCGGCGAGGAAAGCGATCGTTATCTGCCGCTCGCCGACGGTTCGATGAACCCGGAGCGTTCGGCGATCAAGCAGATCGCATCCGGCCGCTTCGGTGTGACGACCGAGTATCTGGTCAATGCGGATATGCTGCAGATCAAGGTGGCGCAGGGTGCAAAGCCCGGCGAGGGCGGTCAGTTGCCCGGCCACAAGGTGGATGCGACCGTTGCCAAGACCCGTCACTCGACGCCGGGGGTCGGCCTCATCTCGCCGCCGCCGCATCACGATATCTATTCGATCGAAGATCTGGCGCAGCTGATCTATGACCTGAAGAACGTCAACCCGACCTCCGACATCTCCGTCAAGCTGGTCTCGGAAGTGGGCGTTGGCACGGTTGCGGCTGGCGTTGCGAAGGCACGCGCCGACCATATCACGGTCGCAGGCTTCGACGGCGGCACGGGTGCTTCGCCACTGACGTCGCTGAAGCATGCGGGTTCGCCTTGGGAAATCGGCCTTGCCGAGACCCAGCAGACGCTGGTGCTGAACGGTTTGCGGTCGCGTATCGCGCTGCAGGTCGATGGTGGCCTGAAGACCGGCCGCGACGTCATCATCGGTGCCCTGCTTGGAGCCGACGAGTTCGGCTTTGCGACGGCTCCTGTCATTGCTGCCGGCTGCATCATGATGCGCAAGTGCCATCTCAACACCTGCCCCGTCGGTGTCGCGACGCAGGACCCGGTTCTGCGCAAGCGCTTCAAGGGCACGCCGGAACACGTGATCAACTACTTCTTCTTCGTGGCTGAGGAAGTGCGCGAGATCCTCGCATCGCTTGGCTTTACCAAGTTCGACGAGATCATCGGCCTTTCCGAGCTGCTCGAGAAGGACGACATGCTGGCGCATTGGAAGTCGCAGGGCCTCGACTTCACCAAGCTGTTCCACAAGGTTGAGGCTCCGAAGTCTGCTACCTACTGGACCGAGCGGCAGAAGCATCCGATCGACGACATTCTCGATCGCAAGCTGATCGAGAAGTCGCAGGCGGCCCTTGATAGCAAGGAGCCTGTTGTCTTCGAAGTGCCGATCAAGAACGTCGACCGGTCCGTTGGTGCCATGCTCTCCGGTGCGCTCGTCAAGCGCTGGGGCCAGAAGGGCCTGAAGGACGACACGATCCATGTGACGCTGCGCGGCACGGCCGGACAGTCGTTCGCGGCGTTCCTCGCGCGCGGCATCACGTTCGACCTGATCGGTGACGGCAACGACTATGTCGGCAAGGGTCTGTCGGGTGGACGCATCATCGTGCGGCCGCCGGAAAACTCCAACATCGTCGCCGAGAACTCGATCATCGTCGGAAACACCGTGCTTTACGGCGCAACGACCGGCGAGTGCTACTTCCGCGGCGTCGCCGGCGAGCGTTTCTCGGTGCGCAACTCGGGCGCCATCGCGGTGGTCGAGGGCGTGGGCGACCATGGCTGCGAATACATGACCGGCGGTATCGTCGTCGTGCTCGGCGAAACCGGCCGCAACTTCGCAGCCGGCATGTCGGGCGGTGTTGCTTACGTGCTCGACGAGACGGGCGATTTCGCCAAGCGCTGCAACATGGCGATGGTGGAACTGGAGCCGGTTCCGGAAGAGGACGACATGCTGGAAAAGCTGCACCACCACGGCGGCGACATCATGCACAAGGGACGCGTGGACGTTTCCGAAGACATGACGCGTCACGACGAGGAACGGCTCTACCAGCTGATCTCCAACCACATGCACTATACCGGCTCGACACGCGCCAAGGACATTCTCGACCGCTGGAGCGAGTTCCGTCCGAAATTCCGCAAGGTCATGCCGGTCGAATACCGCCGCGCACTGGTGGAAATGGAACGGATGCGGATGGGCGTGGCCGCGGAGTGAACCGCAAGGGACGCATCGTTCATGCCGGAGTGGCCGTGGCAATCGCCGTGGCCGTTCCAACGGTCGCCGCACTGGTCAATGGTGCGCTAGTTTTGGAATTTGTGGTGCTGGGGGCGGTGATCGGTTTCGCCTACTGGTACTGGGGGCCGCAATGGCCGCCTCTGTGAACTGAGGGAAAGACTATGGGCAAAGTTACGGGATTCATGGAAATCGACCGGCAGGTTGGCAAGTACCAGCCGGCGTCCGATCGTATCCGCCATTTCCGCGAATTCACCATTCCGATGTCGGATGCGGAAGTGACGAAACAGGCGGCGCGCTGCATGGACTGTGGCATTCCCTATTGCCACGGCCCGACCGGCTGCCCTGTTCATAACCAGATCCCCGACTGGAACGACCTCGTCTACAACAACAAGTGGGAGGAGGCGATCCGCAACCTTCATTCCACCAACAACTTCCCGGAATTCACGGGTCGCGTTTGTCCCGCGCCGTGCGAGGAAGCCTGCACGCTCAATCTCGAAGATGCGCCGGTCGCCATCAAGACCGTCGAGCAGGCGATTGCCGACAAGGCCTATGAGCTCGGCTATATCGTGCCGCAGCCGGCGACGGTGAAGAGTGGCCGCAAGGTTGCCGTGATCGGTTCGGGTCCGGCCGGCATGGCGGCGGCCCAGCAGCTTTCGCGCGCCGGTCACGACGTGCATCTGTTCGAGCGGGAATCGAAGGCCGGCGGTCTGCTGCGTTACGGCATTCCTGACTTCAAGATGGAGAAGAATTTCATCGACCGCCGCGTCGAGCAGATGACCGGCGAAGGCGTGACCTTCCACTACGGCGTCAATATCGGTGTCGACAAGAAGGTGGAAGAACTGACCGCGGAATTCGATGCCGTGCTTTATTGCGGCGGTTCCGAAACCCCGCGTCCGGCCGGCATTCCCGGCACGGAACTGCACGGCGTCTATGATGCGATGCCGTATCTCGTGCAGCAGAACCGCCGCATCGGCCGCGAAAATATCGATAGCGTCGCCTGGGCCGCCGAGCCGATCCTTGCCGGTGGCAAGCATATCGTCGTTGTCGGCGGTGGCGATACCGCGTCTGACTGCGTCGGCACCGCGTTCCGTCAGGGTGCGGTCAAGGTGACCCAACTCGACATCCGCCCGCAGCCGCCGGAAAAGGAAGACAAGCTTGCCGTCTGGCCATTCTGGGCCACCAAGATGCGCACCTCGTCCAGCCAGGCCGAAGGCGCGATCCGCGAGTTTCAGGTAGCAACGCTCGAATTCGTCGGAGAAGACGGCCAGCTGACCGGCGTTCGCTGCTGCGAAGTGGATGATCGCCGCCAGCCGATCGCGGGCACCGACTTCATCATCAAGGCCGATCTCGCCTTCATCGCCATCGGCTTCTCGGGCCCCGCGACCGACAGCGTGCTGTCCGAACTCGACGGCAAGCTGGCGCTCAATGTCGATCGTCGCGGCTCGACCAACGTCATCGCCAACGAGCGCGACTACAAGACCTCGGTCGACAAGCTGTGGACCGCCGGCGACGTTCGCCGCGGCCAGTCGTTGGTGGTGTGGGCGATCCGCGAAGGCCGTCAGGCAGCAAGAGCCATCGACGAAGCGCTGATGGGATCGAGCGTCCTGCCGCGCTAACTGATATGTCAAAATGAACGGCCTCTCTCCGTTTCGCGGGGAGGGGCGTTTTTGTTTCGGCAGAATCAGGTCATGCTTGCCGAATGTACATCCTGAAAAGCGGCATCAAGAAAGACCCCGTGCGTCGTTGGATGCTGCCCGACCGAATTTTCTTCGGGCATGGAGCATGCCATATTCTGGCCGGTACCTATCTGCTTCACCCGCCCGTCGCGGGTTTTTATGCGGAACGGATTGTTCCGGCGGATGGATTTCCTGGGGCGCATGTCTATGTGACGGATGGCACTGTCGCTTTCGACTACCATGGCTACAGCTTGCGAGCACGCCTGCTCGCCCATCACAAAAAGGGATGGTCCCGTCATCGCGCTGGCTGGACTTGCGAAATGGTAGCGGTCAATTTCGATCTGCTCGATACGCTGGAACTGAACCTCCGCAAAATGCTGGGGCCGGATCAGTATCTTCACGATCCAATCCCAAGGGCGCAGACGTTCATCAGAACGATCGACCATAACGACTGCTACGCGGACACTTGCGTTCCACGATAAGCGTCTGGTCTAACGATCGCATCACTCGCTGCTGGAGAGAAACGCGTCGATCATCTTGACGGTGGCATCCGGCTGTTCTTCCATCAGCCAGTGGCCGGCATCGGCGATTACGCCTTCGCTGACCTGCGTGGCTGCGGTGCGCATGACTGCCGCCATGCCCGGCCCGAAGGACTTTTCACCGCCAACGGCCAGAATGGTCATTTCCAGTTTTGCGCCCGTGGCTGCCCAGGCGCGGTTGTCGATCGCATCCTGGTCGAAGGCCGCGAACTGGGCGAAGCCTGAGTGCATGGCGCCGGGCAAGGCATAGAGGGCGGCATAGTGTTTGCGTGATGCTTCGTCGAACCGCTTTGGGTCGGCGGAAAATTCGTTCCAGAACCGGTCCAGATAGAGCCGCTCGCGCCCGGCGACGAGACGCTCCATGTCCGGCCCCCCGAAGCGGAAATGCCAGAGAAGCGGGTTTTTCAGGATCTCGTCCCATGGGCCGATGCCGGGAACGGGCGCATCGAGCAGCGCGAAGCGGGTCACGCGGGCGGGTTGCTGCGTCGCGAGGGCGAAGCCCACCATGTTGCCGATATCGTGCGTGACCAGCGAGAAACGATCAATGTGCAGTCCGTTCAGAATGGTGGCCAGGTCGCGGGCCTGGCTTGCCTTGTCGAAGCCGCCTTCGGGGTGTGATGACAGACCCATGCCGCGAAGATCGGGAACGATGACCAGATGATCCATCTCGAGCTTTGCAGCGAGCGGCGCCCACATGTCGCCGGTTTCGCCGTAGCCATGTAGCAGAACGACGGCAGGTCCCTTGCCGCCAATCCGGAGATGGATGTCTACGTTGCCGACATGGACAGTTTGGGTCCTGAAGGTGGATGGAAACGGCGGAACGTCTGCAAGGACCGGCGTCGCAAGCAGAATCGTGGATACGATAACGCGAAAAAGCAGGTTCATGCGGGCACTCCGATAAAAGAGATCAGCTAGGCCATGCACGTCTGAACTGGGAATTTATGACTATGTAGCACGTTTTTTCACGAAGCTACCGGCGAGAGCTCGCGCTCGTGTCAAAGACCTACTGGGTCGTGAGCCGGTAGTCGTCGATCCGACCGGCCGGGGCGGGCTCGAGTTCGCCGCGTTTGACCAGTTTGTCGCGCGGCGTTTCCGTCAGACGGGCCGGTGGCGCATTGCCGCCCAGAAGCTCCTGGCCGCCGTCCAGCTCCGGGTCAACCAGGCTGATCGGCCGTACGGGCACTTCGGGGTTGGCAGGAGATTCGAGCGTCTGGAGCGGCGGGAGGGTGCTGCTGTCGAATTTTGCGAGATCGGGGCTTGCCATGTCGCCCAGATGCCGGCGCAGGACCTTGTCGACATAGAAGGCGAGCTTTTCCTTGCCGGGCTTGGTGAGCGTGATGCCGTCGGAATTGCGCAGGCGTACCTGCTGTCCGTTGACGTCCGAGCCAGTCAGGACGAACCTGCCGTCCTCGTCGACGAAGCCGTCCCAGATGTCGACGAATTCGCCGCCGACCTTCTCCACCTGTCCCCGATAAAGCGTGTTGAGCGTGACCGCGTCCGCCATCATCGATGGCGACTGGAACGCCGGCAGGCCGACCCAAAGCAGCGTCAGCTTGCGCTGCGCGATCATGCCGGCAAGCTCCGCGACACGGGTTTCATATTGTTTGAACCAGGCATCCGTGCGGAATTTCTCGCGGCCGCTGGCGGTGTCCATTTGCTGGCGGTCGTTGGCACCCAGCATGACGACCACGATCGCGGGTTTGGCCTCGTCGAGAATAGCCGGCAGTTGGCCAAGCCAGTCGTAATGGTCGTCGCGCACCAGGCCGGAGGATCCGTCGCTGCGGCTGATGATCGAAACCCCCGGGGAGGTCGCAAACGTCGTTTCCAGCTCACCCCCGATATTGCCGGCGAGAAAATCGCCGATAACGAGTATTTTCTTGGCGGTTTCCAGTTTGGCGACGGGTTCGGCCTGGGGCTGAAAGGGTATCGGCGCCGTCCTCGCGCGGGGAACCGCAGCCTGCGGAGTGGCACGGCTTCTTTGCCGGCGTGGCGCCATCTCGATGATCGATCCATCCTGCCGGTCATATCGCCGGGTCGGACGTTCGTAGCGTTCATATCGCTCTGTGCGCGGCGCACCGAACAGCATGTTGAACAGGTTGCGCCGATCGCCGCCGTCCTGGGCAAACGAAACGGTTGATGGCAGCGACAGCATGAGGCTGGTCGCTACCATGAATACCGTCCGGACCAGGCGTCGGTTTGGCCTGTTGTGGCGCAAGAGCTTCATCGTTTTCATGCCTTTTGGCCGCACCGTTCACGATGCGGCGCATCGCATGCTAGCCTCAACGGATCGCCTTGAGAAGAGAATGCGACGGCTCACCATCCGGCTGCATGCCGAGACGCTTCTGGATGGCGGAGATCGCGGCCTTCGAGCCGGAGCCGAAATTGCCGTCCACTTCGCCTTCGTAATAGCCGAGTTCCTTCATGCGGCTCTGCAGCTCGAACTTCTCCTTGATGTCGAGCGTGCCGTTGGGGCGCGGCCACGACTGCTGTACACCGCCGAAACCGGCGATCTCGTCGGCGAGAAGACCGACCGCGAGCGCGTAGCTGTCGGCTGCGTTGTAGCGCTTGATGGTGAAGAAGTTGGAGAGCATCAGGTAGGCTGGACCGTTCGCGCCGGCCATCAGCTTCAATGTCGCGCGGTCTGCTCCGCGCGGAAAACCCTTGCCGTTCGGACGCTGGAAGCCAAGTGCCGCCCACTGTGCCAGGGTCTTGCTCTGGCCTTCGTATTTTGCGGCGCCTGCAGGAAGCACGGATTCGTAGCCCCAGGTCTTGCCGGCAGTCCAGCCGTTCTTGGCCAGGAGGTTGGCGGAGGTCGCCAGCGCATCGGGAACCGAATGCCAGATGTCGCGCTTGCCGTTGCCATCAGCGTCGACCGCATAGAGCAGGTAGCTCGTCGGGATGAACTGGGTATGGCCCATCGCGCCTGCCCAGGAACCGGTCAGCTGCTTGGGGGATACGTCGCCTGCCTGAAGAATCTTCAAGGCGGCGATCAGCTGGTTGCGCGCGAACTTGCCGCGCTTCGGATCGCCCCAGCCGAGCGTCGCCAGTGCCTGCGGCACGTGGTGCAGACGTTCGGGGTTTTCCAGAGCTGCGCCATAGTTGGATTCCATCGACCAGATGGCGAGGAGAATGTTTCTGTCGACACCGAAATGCCGCTCCACGGCGTTCAGCGTCGCGCCATGGCGGGCAGCCATTTCGCGGCCGATCTTGACCGTGTAGGGATTGACGCGGCTGTCGAGATAATCCCAGATTTTCGACTTGAATTCCGGCTGGTACTCGGCCTTGCGCAGGACTTCCTGATCGGGACCGCTGATGCCTGCAAAGGCGCGATCATAGGTCGAGCGACTGATTCCGCTTTTGGCAGCAGTCGAATAGAAATTTGCAACCCACGTCTTGAAACCGGCATCGGCGCGGGCATCTATCGCGCAGGTCGATATGGCAAGGCCGGCGACAAGCGAGAAGATCGTTGCGCGGAAGCGATTGGGGCTGATTTTTTTCATCGGCAGTCGGTCCATTTTTATTCTGGCCATCATGGCGAGATCGGGATGCGGCTCAACGATGTGATAACAGGATAGGGTCAACAAATTCTTTACCATGAAACGCGCGGCCGGGGCAGATCTTTGCTAAAAGGTAGCAAATGTTTATTACAGCCGACAAAAGACCCGAAACCGCACAGCGAAATGCATCAGGAGGCATGAGTGTCACAAGAACGGAAAATTCGTAAAGCAGTCTTCCCTGTTGCGGGCCTCGGCACCCGCTTCCTGCCGGCCACAAAGGCTGTGCCAAAAGAAATGCTGACGGTCGTCGACAAGCCGGTCATCCAGTATGTGGTCGATGAAGCGGCGGAAGCCGGCATCGAACATTTCGTATTCGTGACCGGCCGTGGCAAAGGTGTGATCGAAGACTATTTCGATATTCAGTTCGAACTCGAGCAGATGCTGCGCGAGCGCAACAAGAATGCCGAACTGACGCTGCTCTCGCATATCCTGCCGAAGGCCGGTACGGCGAGCTTCACCCGCCAGCAGGTTCCGCTCGGTCTCGGTCACGCCGTATGGTGTGCGCGCGACATCGTCGGCAACGAACCCTTCGCGGTCCTGCTGCCGGATATGATCATGTCGTCGGAGAAGAGCTGCCTCAAGGGCATGGTCGAACTCTACGACCAGACCGGCGGCAACGTTCTCGCGGTCGAGGAATGCGATCCGGACCAGGCCCACAAATACGGTATCGTCGGCAAGGGTGAGACCGTCGGCGACGGTTTCAAGATCACCGAGATGGTCGAGAAGCCTGCCAAGGGTACGGCCCCTTCGAATTTCTTCATCAACGGCCGCTACATCCTGCAGCCGGAGATCTTCAAGATCCTGGAAACCCAGGAACGTGGCGCCGGCAACGAGATCCAGTTGACCGACGGCATGCTGGCGCTGGCCAAGAGCCAGGAATTTGCCGGCTACCACTTCAAGGGCGAGACCTACGACTGCGGCGCCAAGGACGGCTTCATCATGGCCAATATCGCCTTTGCCCTGCAGCGCCCGGACATTCGCCCGGCGATCGAAGAGCCGCTGAAGGCGCTCGTCTCGAAGCTGATGTAAGCCTATCCGTTACTGCAAAAGAAAACGCCCCCGCGAGACGATCGCGGGGGCGTTTTTCGTTTCAGGGATCCATGCCTTCGATCAGGCGGCCCTGTGACCCTTGAGGCCGTAGTAGGCGATGTAGAGGTAGCAGATCGCCGGCATCAGGAAGGCGAGGTGGATGCCGACCGTATCGGCCAGCATGCCCTGCACGACCGGCAGGATGGCACCGCCGACGATCGCCAGGCACAGGATGCCCGATCCCTGGCTGGTGTGGCGACCAAGACCCTTAAGTGCCAGGCTGAAGATGGTCGGGAACATGATCGAGTTGAACAGGCCGATGGCGAGAACCGACCACATTGCCAGCGAGCCGCCGGCAAACACCGTGAGCAGGATGAGCAGGATCGCAACACCGGCATTGAACGCCAGCGCCTTGCCGTCGTCGACGAAGCGCATGACATAGGCGCCGACGAAACGACCGATCATGGCGCCGCCCCAGAAATAGGCGACGTAATGGGCGGCTTCCGATTCCGGCATGCCGGCGATGCTTGGTTCTGCTAGGTAATTGACCAGGAACGAGCCGATCGACACTTCGGCACCGACATAGACGAACAGGCCGATCGCGCCGAGAACGAGGTGACGGTAGGCCCACGCGGAGCTACGTTCGCCGCCTTCAGCGACCGTCGTGTCTTCCGTTTCGACATGCGGCAGCTTCAGGGCTGCAAAGACGGCGGCCAGCACGAGGAAGGCGATTGCCAGAAGCATGTAAGGGAAGCGGACGGCATCGGCCTCTGCGAGGCGCAAGGCCTCGAGTTGTTCGCCGCTCGCGTTCTGGATGTCGCCGGTCGCGGCCGACAGGATGAGGAAGGCGCCGAAGAGCGGTGCGATCGTGGTTCCGAGCGAGTTGAAGGCCTGGGTCAGCGTCAGCCGGCTCGAGGCAGTTTCAGGGGCGCCCAGCTCCGTCACATAGGGATTGGCGGCAACCTGCAGAATGGTGACACCGCTTGCCAGAACAAACAGCGCGCCGAGAAACAGCGCATAGACGCGGTAGCTGGCAGCCGGGATGAACAGCGCACAGCCGATCGCTGCAATCAGCAGGCCGACGACGATGCCCCATTTGTAGCTGATGCGCTTCACAAGCGCGCCGGCCGGCAGCGACACGATGAAATAGGCGCCGAAGAAGCACAGCTGGATCATCATCGACTGGGTGTAGTTGAGCTGGAAGACGTTCTTCAGGTGCGGGATCAGAATGTCGTTCAGGCAGGTGATAAAGCCCCACATGAAAAACAGGGAAGTCAGGGCAACGAGAGCGAAGCGGTAATTGTTACCTGCCGTCGAACTTGTTGCTGTGCGCGGTGTGGTCGCGCTGTCTGTTGGAATTCCAGCCACGTTGAGCCTCTAATCTATCAGGATGTATCGATGGAGTGCATTAATGCTGCACTGCGACAATTCGTCGTGAGCGCTTATATGTTGCGCACAGTCCTGAGGGGAAGTGGGCGGAAGCCCGGGTGCAAGCTTTGTACAACGTGCATGGACGGCGTGATCGGCTGGAGAAGCCATGCGCTGGAGGAGTAGCTCGAGCAACGATTGCTGCAGTGCGGAAATAATTGTTCGCGGGAAGGTATGTTGGAGACAGAACCCATTCCGATCCCGGGCCGTTTAGCGCGGCTTCGTACTTTATGCCTATTGTGAAGGCACACATGTCGAAGCATTGGCGCCGAGTGGCGGCAGTACCGGGCTAGATATCACGGAAACGTGATTGCCTGATGGACGCTATCGCTTCAGAGTCAGCCCCATGCCCGCGCGAACGATGTTCTGTTCGGTGCCGCCCGTGGTTTTCTCGTATTCAACGTCGCTCGTGAGATCGAGATAGCGGTTGATCGCCCATGTTATCCCCGCGCCGGCAAGCCAGGTGACCTCGTCTTCGCTGCCGGAATCAAAGTTGCGGAACACGGTGCTGCCGCTCAGGCGTGCCACGACGCTGTCGCGCATCTCGTGCGCAAGCGCTGCGGTGAGCTCATACTCCACCCATCCGCCTTCGCCGGGCGTTGTGGAATCCTGGACTGTCGTGCGCAGACCGAGATTGACGTCGGTGCCGCGCTGTGGTGACCAGGTCGCATCGCCATCAAAGCTGATGCCACCGACATTCTTGAGGCGGTTATCCTCGTAGTCGACGACCTCATAGCCCGTTCCCAACTCGCCGCGCAGTTTCTCGCCGAAATCGAACTCGACGCCGGTGCGCGCGGCATAGGTCTGCGATGAGCGCTGATAGCCAGAAGCATCGCGCTTGCGATCGTAGAATGTGTGGCCCGATGCGATTTCCCCAAACGGGATGAGGGCAGGCGAAAGTTCATAGCCGAGGCGCAGTCGACCATCGATGCCGCTGCGATTGCGGTCTTTCGTGTTGAGCGTGCCGCCGTCCGCAAGCTTTGCCTCGGTATAGACATATCGAGAGCCGTTGACGGCGGCGAGTGCTCTGATCTTGCCGATGTCGCGACCGATCGAGGCCCCGGTCTGGAACAGGTGCACGCCGGACTGGACGTCGGCGCCACCGACGGCGTTCGGGTCGTCATTGTCCTCACGGGTAAAGCTGTAACCGCTGGTCAGATGCGCAACGGTATCGTCTGCGAGATCGAGACGCAGATCCGCGCTGATCTTGCCCTCCGGATCCTCGCCTTCCTTGCTCTTGGTGAAATTGTGCTCGATCGTGGTTTCGCCGGTAACTGTCAGCGCATGCCGTGACCAGTCGGAGGTCAGCGTTCCGCGAATCCCGGTTGCCGCGTAATTGCGCGTTTCCTTCGATCCGTTCTCGCGGGTGATTTCTGTGTTGATGCTCTGATTGATCGACGGGCGCAGCATGAACGTGCCGAGCCGGATGCCGGTCGGATCCACCTCTTGACGCGGAGCCTCCTGCGGATCGATTGCCTCGGGACCATCATCGAGCGGCTCGAGATCGGACGGACCGATCGGCTGGTTGAGATCGACTTCCGGCTCCTGAACACGCGCGGCCGCACTCTGTTGCGCCGTCGTATCGGCGGCCCGTTCGTCTCCGGCGACGGCGACTACGCCGGGAATCGTCCCGCCGACCGGTGCAGTCGGGGTGTTGCGGGTAATCGTCGATGTTCCGGCTGTTCCGACCTGGCTGCTGGGAATGGCTGGAAGCGCGCTGCCGCTGTCTGGAAAAAGGCTCTGCGAAACGGCAGCCGTCGGGAGGATCAGCGCCGAGCCGGCAAGCAGCAGTCCATACGCACGGCCGCGCAACGAAAGCGTCGTGGCTTTTGTCCTGCTGATAATCATCGGACTGCCCGGAAATCGGAAAAGCTGATCCAAAGGCAAAGTACAGCGTCGCTCCGCATCCACAGGTCCGTCCTGGCTAAGTGTATGCTTTGAAACACGAATGTCACCTTGTCGGATTTATCGCGAAGTATGCCTCGAAAGGGTTAGTTTATGGTTAACAGTTGGTGAAACCGGCCGCGTGGGGCTGCGCGACTGCCCTTCACGCTATCCGTCCACTCGCCAGGAGATGCCACTACATTTGCATGAACATTCCCAGCGCGCATGGATGGTCGCAGGGCACAAACGCCGGTTGCCCAAGGCTGGCGAATTCGCGCGTTTACGGTGATTTAACCAAGTCAAACGTGACATTTACACACATTGGATTTGTTGAAGCGCATTAAGAAAATGTATCTACAGTTCAAGTATAGAAACTTGATATCGGAGCAATTCCGTTCCGAGGGGGCGAGTCAGGGAAGAGTTATATGTCAATTCTTGCACGCATGATGAAGGATGAGTCGGGCGCGACTGCCATCGAATATGGCCTCATTGCCGCACTTATTTCCGTTGCTTTGATTGCCGGCGCAACAACGCTCGGCGGCGCTTTGAATAACCAGTTCAGCAACATAGCAGGAAAGCTCACCTGCGACGGAAGTGCCACCACTTGCTGATTGCAGTCTGCGAAATGCCATAGAAGGAGCCGTCTCGACATTCGAGGGGGCTCCGTTCGTCATCAGGCTGCAGTGTGCTGGGGGCCGTTGGACGTATTTATTCCGCGAATATCTTGGAACGCTGAGCGCGTCAGTGATGTACGCCAACAGCCGTGCGATTTCCCGTTGCCTGGTCCTTTCCTTGCTCAGCGACGCTCTAGCCAGCGACCGGTTTCGAAGATCGACGCATTGTTTTCTCGAAGTCCGCAATACTTGCTCAGCGGCTAATGCGATGGACTTGACCAGGAAAAAGCGCTAAGCCTGCGACATGATAAAGAGAGCGTTGCAGGCCGCAGAGGTCGATGTCATTGATTCCGCCCTGCGGACGATTGCCTTTGGAAAACAGGGCCTTGTAGCCCTTGATCATGCCCTTCAGAATGGCCTTGGCGGCCCGTTCCGCGCAGCGGCCGAGCTGATCGGCGGCATCAGCGGTCGTGTCATCGTGACCGGCATCGGCAAGAGCGGCCATATCGGCAAGAAGATCGCTGCAAGCTTTGCCTCGACAGGAACGCCGGCCTTCTTCGTGCATCCGGTCGAAGCAAACCACGGCGATCTCGGCATGATTGCGCCCGGCGATGTCGTGCTGGCGCTGTCCTGGAGCGGCGAGACCGCCGAGTTGCAGGGGATCGTATCGTTCACCCGTCGTTTTTCTATTCCTTTGATCGCACTCACGTCTGGTGAGGTCTCAGCGCTCGGCAGAGCGGCAGATGTCGTTCTGCTTCTGCCGAAGGAACAGGAAGCCTGTCCGCACGGACTGGCTCCAACCACCTCGACGCTGATGCAGCTTGCGATGGGCGATGCGCTTGCTGTTGCGCTGCTGGAAGCGCGCGGTTTTTCGGCAACCGATTTCCGCGTCTATCATCCTGGCGGCAAGCTCGGCGCCATGCTGTCGCATGTCAGCGACCTCATGCATGTCGGCGACAGCATTCCGTTGGTGCGCCAGGGCGTTCTGATGCCGGAAGCGGTGCAGGAACTGTCGCGCAAGCGGTTCGGTTGCGTCGGTGTTACCGATGATGAGGGCCGGCTTGTCGGCGTCGTCACCGATGGCGATATTGCGCGCCATCTCGATGTCGACCTGACGAAGATGCCCGTGGACGAGGTCATGACCGTGCGCCCGAAGACTGTCGGCAAGGATACGCTGGCGACTGCGGCTCTTGCGCTTCTCAACCAGTACAGTATCGGTGCACTTCTCGTCGTCGGCGAAGATCAGCGCCCGATCGGCATCGTCCATTTCCACGATCTGCTGCGCGTCGGCGTCGCCTGAAACCCATCTGAGTTTCAGGTGGGACGCAAGACGGTCGCGGTTGCTTCGACGCGAAGATCGCGGCCATTTGATTCGATGATCACCACCTGAGTGCCGGCTGGCAGGTCCGGCCCGATGATCGACCACCACGTATCATCAAGCCTGATCCGTCCGCGACCTTCCGCGATCGGCTCGTGCAGCGTTGCGGTGCGCCCGACGAGGCTTTCGCCACGCCGGTTGAGGTTCGGCTGATCGCTCTCGCCGCCACGGCCGGAATAGAAGCGACGCCCAACCACCGCCAATCCGACCGCTAGCACGGCAAACAGCAGAAGCTGCACCTGCCAGGTCCAGATGCCGGTATCCCAGAGTGCCAGAGACAGCGTGCCGATGATGATGGCAGCAAGCCCGATCCAGATCAGGAAGGCACCGGGAACGGCCAGTTCTGCTGCGAGCAGGACGAGGCCGAGGAGCCACCAGCTCCACGAGCCGAGGCTGCGTACCAGATCGATGATCATTGCAGCCTCATTTGTCGGAGGAGGGCGTATAGGGCGGGATGACAGCGGTCACGCTGGGCGTGCTGCGGGTGGTGCGCGAAGGCTGGCCGGGTTGCGTGCGGGGCGCTGCCGGGGCAGGGCCGTCGCCATTTCCGAAGACTTCCTTGGCGATGGCGCCGATGCCGCCGAGCGAACCGATCAGCGACGAGGCTTCAAGCGGCATCAGCACGATCTTGGAATTGTTCGCCTTGCCGATCTCGACCAGAGCTTCGGTATATTTCTGCGCCACGAAGTAGTTGATCGCCTGCACGTTGCCGGAGGCGATTGCTTCGGAGACGACCTGCGTCGCGCGCGCTTCGGCTTCTGCAAGACGCTCGCGCGCCTCGGCATCGCGGAACGCTGCTTCGCGCTCGCCTTCGGCCTGCAGCACGGCTGCCTGTTTCGCGCCCTCGGCCCGCAGGATCTGCGCATTGCGCGAGCCTTCGGCCTCGAGGATCTGGGCGCGCTTCTCGCGCTCCGCCTTCATCTGGCGGCCCATCGATTGCACGAGGTCTGCCGGCGGCTGGATGTCCTTGATCTCGACGCGGGTGACCTTGATGCCCCAGGGATGAACCGCCTGGTCGACGACGCGCAGCAGCCGTTCGTTGATGACTTCGCGGTTGGACAACAGCTCGTCGAGGTCCATCGAACCCATGACCGAGCGAATATTGGTCATCGTGAGGTTCTGGATGGCGAGCTGGAGATTGGTGATCTGGTAGGCGGCCTGCGCGGCGTTGAGCACCTGATAGAAGGCGACGGCATCGGCCGAAACGCTGGCATTGTCCCGGGTGATGACTTCCTGGGTGGGAATGTCGAGCACCTGTTCCATGACGTTCATCCGCGCGCCGATGCGCTCGATGAACGGTGTCAGGATATTGAGGCCCGGCTCCAGCGTGCGCGTGTAGCGGCCGAACCGCTCGACAGTGTAGTTATAGCCCTGCGGCACGGTCTTCACGAGGGCAAAGAGCAGCAGTATCGCGAGGATTACGATACCGATGACGAAATAGTCGAAACCGTCCAGGCTCATGAAGAGGCCTCCTGCCCAATAAATTGCGTTCGTTTCATACCCGACAACCCTAGAGATGTGCGGAGGTGTTCACAAGCGCATGTTCTTGCACTAGAAACCGCCGGACACACGGGTCGCAGCCTACCCCGACAAAACAAGGACCAAAACCATGAAGACCATCGTCGTCTGTTCCGGCGGACTGGATTCCGTTTCGCTTGCCCACAAGATTGATGCCGAGCAGGATTTGATCGGGCTCGTCTCGTTCGATTACGGCCAGCGACACAGGAAGGAACTCGACTATGCCGCGGCCTGTGCGCTGCGGCTGGGCGTACCTCACCAGATCATCGATATGCGCTCGATCGGTGCCCAGCTGACGGGATCGGCGCTGACGGACGATCTGGACGTGCCGGATGGTCATTACGCTGAGGAAACGATGCGGGTCACCGTCGTGCCGAACCGCAACGCGATCATGCTCGCGGTCGCGTTCGGCGTGGCGGCGGCCCAGAGCGCGGATGCGGTGGCGATTGCCGTCCATGGCGGCGACCATTTCATCTATCCCGATTGCCGGCCGGGCTTTATCGACGCGTTCCAGACGATGCAGGATCACGCGCTCGACGGATACGCCTCGGTGCGGCTGCTGGCGCCTTATGTGAATGGGTCGAAGGCCGATATCGTCACCGACGGCGCGAAGCATGGCACACCGTTCGGCGACACCTGGTCCTGCTACAAGGGTGGCGAAAACCATTGCGGCCGGTGCGGCACCTGCGTCGAGCGTCGCGAAGCGTTTCATCTCGCTGGCGTCGCGGATCCGACCGAGTATGAGGATGCCAATTTCTGGAAGGCTGCAACGGACGGGTTTCGCGCCGACGAAGTGCGGTAAGCGCTATTCGGCGTAGATCATCTTTTTCGTCATGCCGCCGTCGAGGGTCAGGACCTGGCCGGTCATGAAGCCGGCACCCGTCAGATAGAGGACGGCGGCGGCAATGTCCTTCGGGCGACCGACGCGGCCGACAGGGTGCTGTGCGTGGTCCTCGTCGCTCAGCTTCGTCTCATTGGTGATCCAGCCCGGCGCGATGGCATTGACCCGGATTTTCGGGCCAAGGCTGATCGCAAGTGCATGGGTGAAGGCGACCAATGCGCCCTTGGACGCGGCATAGGCTTCCGTATCCGGTTCCGACATGAAGGCGCGCGTCGACACCATGTTGACGATGGACCCACCTGATGACATCAGCGGCACCGCAGCGCGGGTCATCAGGAAGGCACCGGTGAGATGGCTATCGGTCACGCGGCGCCAGTCGGCCAGCGACAGTTGCGCAATCGGGCCATGGTTCGGGCTGGCGATGCCGGCATTGTTGACGAGCAGGTCGAGACTGTCCCAGCCGAGCAGCGCGAACGCTGCCTCGACCGAGGCTTCGTCGGAGACATCGCAGAGGACGGGCTGAACGCCCTTCGGGACATCAGCCGTTTCGCTGAAGTCGAACGAGGCGACCTCGAAACCGTGGTCGGCCAGTTCGGCGCAGATCCCGCTTCCGATCAGGCCGGCACCGCCGGTGACGATGGCTCGCTTCATCGCGATCTCCCTAAAGCTCAGACCCAGCCCTGCAACTCGCGGCGAACCACCGTCTCAAGCACGTTGATGCCGTCGACGCTGTCGTTGAGGCAGGGGATATGCACGAATTTCTCGCCGCCGTGATGCATGAAGATCTCGCCAGCCTCGCCGGCAATTTCCTCAAGCGTTTCCAGGCAGTCGGAGACGAAGCCGGGGTTCATGATGGCGACGCGCTTGATGCCTTCGGCGGCAAGCGTTTCCATCGTCTTGTCGGTATAGGGCTGCAGCCATTCCTCGGGTCCGAAGCGCGACTGGAAGGTCAGGCGCAACTGCTTCTCGGTATAGCCGAGCTCTTCGCGCAGCAACCGTGCGGTCTTGTAGCAGAAACAGTGATAGGGGTCGCCCGCCTTGAAGTAGGACTGCGGAATGCCGTGGAACGAGGTGATCAGCAGCTGCGGTTCCCACTCGAGCGTCGACAGCGTCTGGCGAACGGAATTGGCCAGCGCCACGATATAGGCGGGGTCATCGTGATAGGTTGGCACCGTGCGCAAGGCCGGCTGCCAGCGCTGCTTCATCAGGTATTCGAACGCCTTGTCGTTGACGGTCGCCGTCGTTGCAGCCGCGTATTGCGGGTAAAGCGGAAACAGCAGGATCCGGTCGCAGCCCTGCGCCTTCAGCGCATCCATGCGCTCGGCGATCGAGGGCTTGCCGTAGCGCATGCCCCAGTCGACCACGACGTTCGGCAGATCGGCCAGCCGTTCGGCCATTTTCTCGCCCTGGCTGCGGGTGTAGGTGCGCAGATAGCTCTCGTCGAGATCCTTGTTCCAGATCTCCTCATAGGCCTTGCCGACCTTCTGCGGGCGCTTGTTGAGGACGATGCCGTAGAGGATCGGATACCAGAACAGCCGCGACCATTCGATCACGCGCTTGTCGGACAGGAATTCGGCGAGATAACGCCGCATCG
Organism: Rhizobium sp. CFBP 8752; assembly: GCF_014842035.1. Classification (NCBI taxonomy): domain Bacteria; kingdom Pseudomonadati; phylum Pseudomonadota; class Alphaproteobacteria; order Hyphomicrobiales; family Rhizobiaceae; genus Rhizobium; species Rhizobium sp. CFBP 8752. The sequence goes on from NZ_JACYUZ010000001.1 coordinate 626,863, forward strand.
ACCAGTAGTCCGTGCCGTCGGGCGTGCCGAGATTGACGAGCAGGACGCCAACTTTGCCGAAGGTAACCTTCGGATGACCGGTGGGCAGTTTTGAGGGCACGATATTCATGCGGTCACTTCCGATCGGGTTCGACCGCAGGATGCGGCCGGAGGATTGTCTGGCTCTATTTAGAAACAATCAACGGCCCGGGGAAGCCCCGAGCCGTCGGTTGCATCAGGACAAATTGTCCCGCTTTCGATTTTATCTGGCCGGCAGTTCCAGCTCCTTGCCGATCTGGATGACATCCGGGTTGCGAAGGCTATTGGCCTTGGAGATGTCCATCCACTTCTCGCCGTCGCCATAGGTGCTTTCGGCGATCTTCCACAGCGAGTCACCCTTGACCACGGTGTATTTGCTCGGGCCAGCAGGAGCCGGGGACGCCGTTGTAGCTGCCGGAGCCGGCGTGGCCGGTGCAGGGGTGGCCGGTGCCGGTGCGGCTGGTGCAGGTGCTGCCGGTTCCGTTGTCATGGGCACGGGAGCGGTTGGAGCGGCTGGTGCAGGAGCCGGTGCTGCTGGTGCGGGGGTCGCAGGTGCCGGGGTTGCCGGTGCCGCTGGCGCAGGAGTGGCCGGAGCAGGAGTAGCAGGAGTGGCCGGTGCAGGGGTAGCCGGGGCAGCGGGGGCAGGAGTGGCAGGAGCCTGGGCCGTCGTTGCCGGTGCAGCCGGTGCAGGAGTTGTAGCAGGCGCCGGAGCAGGCGTTGCAGCCGGTGCCGGTGCCGGGGCGGCAGCTGCCTTCGGTAACGGCTTGTAGTCTGCCGGTGTCAGGTCGGTGATGCGGCCATCGGTATAGGGCTTGTAGGGGCTGTTGGCCGAGATGTAGTCGGCAACGGCGTTTTCGAGGTTGGGTCCGAAGTCGTAGGCGTTGACGGCCGCGGTGTTGAAGATCTTGTAGCCGTCGCCGCCGGTGCGGACGTAGTTGTTGGTAACGACGCCGTATGTCTTGTTCGGGTCGATCGGAACGAAGGCCTCGCCTTCCTTGACCTGAACGTCGCTGATGCGGCTGCCGCTCGACTTCGACCGGTCGAAGGAGAACTTCATGCCTGCCACCTGCGGGAAGCGACCGGCGCCGTCGTCGATCTGGCTGACGCCGTTTTCAAGGGCGGTGACGACATCCGAGCCTTTCAGCTGGAAGGTTGCGATCGTGTTCTGGAACGGCAGGACGGTAAGGATTTCGCCCATCGTCACTTCGCCGGAATCGATCGAGGCACGCAGGCCGCCGCCGTTCTGGATGGAGAGCGTGATGCCCTGATCCTTGACGCGGTCAAGCTGTGCATCGGCAAGCAGGTTGCCCATCGTGCATTCCTTGGCGCGGCAGTTGAGGCGATCGCCATCGATGACGCCTTCGGTCGAGCCGACGACCTTCTTCTTGATCTCTTCGAGCGGGCCGCCGAGTTCCTTGACCTTGGCGACAAACGCCGCGTCCTGCGGAACGCTGGAATCGAGCAGCTTCGGTGCCCCCGCTGAAGACCTCACGACGCCGTTGTCATCAAACACGACGGAGAGATCACCGAGATACTTGGAGTAGGCGTAGGAGGTCACGATCGGAATATCGACGCCGGCAGGGCTTTTGACAATGGTCGGGTAGGGGCCGGATGCCTTGGGGTCGGTACTCGACAGGAAGGTGTGGCTGTGGCCGCCGACGATCACGTCGATGCCGGCAACGGCTGCCGCGATTTCCTTGTCCTTGACGTAGCCGACATGGGACAGGAGCACGATCTTGTTGATGCCCTGCGACTGGAGATCAGCCACGGCATTCTTCACATAGGTGATCTCTTCCTCGAAGGTGATGTCGGGACCAGGCGAAGAGGTTTCGCTCGTATCTTTCGCGAGAACGGAGACGATGGCAACACGCTGGCCGCCGAAATCCTTGATCACGTAACCCTTGTACTTGTCGGCCAGCGGTGTTCCAGCCTTGGCGATGGTATTGCCGGAAATGATCGGAAACTTCAGCGCGGTAATGAACTTCAGCAGTTCCTGCGGGCCGTCGTCGAACTCGTGGTTGCCGATCGCCATCGCATCGAAGCCGATGCCGTTCATGAATTCGGCAACGGGCGCGCTCTTGTAGGTGCTGTAAAACAGCGATCCCTGGAACTGGTCGCCGGCATCTAGAACGAGAACGTTCTTGCCCTGCAATTCGCTGCGGCGGGCGTCGATGGCCGACTTCACGCGCGCGATGCCACCGAAGCATTCGTTCTTTTCGGTCTCGGCCGGCGTGCAGGTGGAATCGTATTTGTTGATCGGCTCGATACGGGAATGCAGGTCGTTGATGTGGAGAATGTTGAGTTCGAAGTCGGCCATCGCGACGCCGCTCGAAAGGGCAATGACCGATGCGGTCACGATCCCCAATCCGATAGTTCTCATCATCATCTCTCTCCTTTTATGATTGCGCGCGTGTGGGCGTGCATGTTCCCGATTTTTGTATCACGCCATGGTGACGATCGTTGTGCAGCGCATGTTTTCACCAAGCAAAACTGGTTTCAAGGTAAATGTGACAAGGCCAGAGCTATTCGCCCTCGCGCACAACGCGAAAGGCCCCGCATCAAGCGAGGCCCTCCCTAACTCTGGAATGACTGTGAAGCTGGGCGATCAGCTGCGGCGGGCGAGCGAAAACTGCGCACCGCTATCCTGCGTGCAGTTCAGCTGGCTCTGGGTGACCAACGAGCAGTTGACGCGCGACTGCGTCTTGCGCACGAGCGAGGTCATGTTGATCTCGACCAGCGTCGGCGAGAGCTTGTTATAGGTGCCGGAGGCGAGAAGCGCGTTGCTGTCGCTTGCACGGGTGTTGAACGTGCCCGCCTGGAAGGTGGAGACGATACCGTTCGGATCGACCCATGCGCCCTCGACGCCCTGCGGCTGCACTGGTGCTGATACCATGCGTGGCGGCGGAGAAGAGACGCAGGCCGTGAGGCTGGCTGCCGCAATGAGCACGAGGCCCGTTTTGAAGTTCATGATCTGTCTCCCGCGATTCGGTCCGGCTTGTGGTCTGCAACCATGCCTTCTGGAGCCTATGTAAAGCAAGACTGCGGATTGGGAAGACTGGGGACAGGCAGGAGTTTTCGCTTTGTGAAGAACGGGCGCGGGTGTGGCTTTTATACGCTCCAGCCGGTTCTTCCCGTCATGGCCTGGGAGAGGCCGCAAGTTGCCGCCGCAAGGCGCGATCGAGGCGGGGTTCCGCTCCGCGCAAGCGGGAGAGGGGGTGGGGCCCGCGGCTGACGCGAGCCCCCTCATTGATTCCTAGCGAACCAGGATGTTCTTGAACTGCCAGGCGTCCTTTTCGTCGATGTCTTCCGGGAACAGACCCGGGCGACCTTCGAGCGGGGTCCAGTCGGTGTAGTGGCCTTCGACCGGGCCGAGATACGGCATCTGCACTTCGAGGCAGCGCTTGTAATCCACCTCGTCGGCTTCGACGATGCCGGCCTTCGGGTTTTCGAGTGCCCAGACCATGCCGGCGAGAACCGCCGAAGTTACCTGCAGGCCGGTTGCGTTCTGGTAAGGCGCGATGCGGCGGGTTTCTTCCAGCGACAGGCGCGAGCCGTACCAGTAGGCGTTCTTCTCGTGACCGTAGAGCAGCACGCCGAGTTCATCGACACCGTCTTCCAGTTCATGCTCGTCGAGCACGTGCAGGACGGGCTGCTGAGTGCCGCCATTGCCGAACATTTCGTGCAGCGACAGAACCGCGTCATTGGCCGGGTGATAGGCATAGTGGCAGGTCGGACGGTAGACGACTTCGCCGTCCTTTTCGACGGTGAAATAGTCGGCGATCGAGATCGACTCGTTGTGGGTGACGAGGAAACCGTATTGCGGACCCGGCGTCGGGCACCAGGTGCGAACGCGGGTGTTGGCGCCCGGCTGTTCGAGATAGATCGCGGCCTGGCAGCCCTTCTTGTGCTTCTTGGCGTTCTTCGGCATCCAGTTTTCGTGGGTGCCCCAACCGAGTTCGGCCGGCTGCAGACCTTCCGAGATGAAGCCTTCGACCGACCAGGTGTTCCAGAACACGTTGAGCGGCTTGGGGTTCTTGGTGCGCTGGGTGTCGCGCTCGGCAATGTGGACGCCCTTGACGCCCAGCTTCTTCATCAGCTTCGCCCAGCCTTCGCGGTCGTGCTGGTCCGGCTCGTCGAATTTGAGGCCGGTGTCATTGGCAAGGTTGACCAGCGCCTGCTTGACGAACCAGGAAACCATGCCCGGGTTTGCGCCGCAGGTGGAAACGGCCGTGGTGCCGCCCGGGTTCTTCTTCTTCTCGTGGCGCACGGTCTCGCGCAGCGCATAGTTGGTGCGCTCGGAGTTCTTCATGCTCTTGTCGAAATAGAAGCCGAGCCAGGGTTCGACGACGGTGTCGATATAAAGGACGTCAAGCTTGCGGCACATCTTCATCAGATCGAGCGAGCCCGTGTCGACCGACAGGTTGACGCAGAAGCCCTGGCCTTCGCCTTCGGTCAGAAGCGGCTTCAGCAGCTCCTTGTAGTTTTCCTTGGTGACATGGTCCTTGATGTGACGGATGCCGTGCTTCTTGAGGATCTCCATGTCGGAGGGCTCTTCGCGCGGGTCGATAACCACCATCCGGCTCTTGTCGAACTTGAAATGGCGTTCGATCAACGGCAGCGTGCCGCGGCCGATCGATCCGAAACCGATCATCACGATCGGACCGGTGATTTCGCCATATACCGGATAGGTCTCGTCTTTCATCGTATTCTCCCTATGGGTCGACTGCTCTTCCACCGCCGCAGCCTGCGTTTTGCAGGCGTAACGGACCCGTGTGACATGCATCTGATGCCCGGCCTAGATCACAAAATTTCGTCACAATAAAGGGGTCGCGTTTGAGGCCTACGCTGGAATAACGGTCCCGAGGTTGTTTTCGCCCGACCGGCGCGCCGGGCGCCCAAAATGTGGTTTCCGCTCGGTTGGTCCGTTTTGCGTGGATAATGCTAAATCTAGCACCTGTCCCTTGGATCCGTTTTCGCGCACCCTAAAATCTGCTGGGAACGACCAGGGGAATGTCATGTTGAAATTCGGTTTGCGCTTGTCGCCGAATAGGTCAGGGCGCGGGGGCATCGGGGCGATCCTGGTGCCGTCGAAGCTTAGCAGGATCCGTCGCGGCAACGTGTCGATGGCACGTGCTTTTCCGGCGTGGGGATTGTGGGTCGTGTTCTGGTTGGTGCTGGCGCTTGGGTGCACCATGGCGGTGGCTGTCGCCCGGTCGCCCGCCTGACATCACTCATCTGGTCCCTTGCAGGTGATCCACCAGAGCGCGCAGTTTTGGCGCCATGTTCCGCTTGCTCGGATAGTAGAGATAGAAGCCCGGAAACCACGGGCTGAATTCTTCGAGCACCGGCACCAGCTCGCCCGTGGCGATCGCCGGGCGGAAGCTCTCTTCCATGCCGAAGCTGATGCCCGCGCCGGCAATGGCCAGGCGAACCATCAGCGCCATGTCGGTCGTGGTGATGGTGTCAGAAACGGCGACCGAGAATTCCTTGCCGTCTTGCGAAAACTCCCAGCGATAGGGCGCCTGATGGACGGAAGCCCGCCACCCGATGCAACGGTGAACGCCAAGTTCGCGTGGGTGAGCTGGGGTGCCGTAGCCTTTGAGGTAGCCCGGCGAGGCGACGGCGATCTGGCGCTGGTTTCCGGAAACCGGCACGGCGATCATGTCCTGCGCGATGACTTCGCCGAGCCTCACGCCCGCATCATAGCCCTCCGCAACGATATCGAATTCTTCGTCGGTCACAGTGATATGCAATGTCACCTCCGGATGTTCCTCGGCGAAGGACGCGAGCACGGGGCCGGATAGAAAGCTCTCGGCAATGGAGGAGACCGCAAGGTTCAGGCGGCCGCGCGGACGTCCGTGCAGGTTTGCTGCCGCTTCGGTGGCGCTGCGCATCTCCGACAGCGCTGGCGCGACCTCGGAATAGAGCCGCTCACCCGCCTCCGTCAGGGCAACGCTGCGGGTGGTGCGTGCAACGAGCGCGATGCCGAGCGTCTCTTCCAGCCGGCGGATCGTCTGGCTGACGGCCGAGCGGGTGACGCCGAGGCGGTCGGCGGCGGCACGAAAGCTTTTTTCTTCTGCAACCAGCGTGAAGACCGCGAGCGCATTGTAATCAGTCGGCATTGGTTAGAATTCCTTGCCACTGTGGAAACAACTAGGCGGCTTATCGCGACAATGGAGGAGGAATAGGGTCCTTGCAATCCGCAGGCAAGCGGAGAGCGAAGGAGCTAATCACATGGACAAGGTTGTTCTCATCACCGGCGCATCGAGCGGGATCGGTGCAGGTATCGCCCGCGAACTGGCAAAAGCCGGGGCGACACTGATGCTGGGCGCCCGCCGCACGGACCGGCTGGAGGAGCTCGCCTGGGAACTCCGGGACTTGGGCGCCAAGGTCGCGACACGCAGGCTTGACGTCACCGATCGCGCCGATGTGGCGGCGTTCGCGCAGGCGGCGGTGGCGGAATTCGGCCGGGTCGACGTGATCGTCAACAATGCGGGCGTCATGCCGCTATCGCTGATGTCGTCGCTCAAGGTCGACGAGTGGGACCGGATGATCGACGTGAATATCAAGGGCGTGCTCTACGGCATCGCCGCCGTACTGCCGCAGATGACGGCGCAGGGCTCAGGCCAGATCATCAATATCGCATCGGTCGGCGCTCTCAGTGTTTCACCCACGGCTGCAGTATATTGCGCCACCAAATACGCGGTTCGGGCGATCTCCGACGGTCTGCGGCAGGAGCATGACAATCTGCGCGTCACCTGCATCCATCCGGGCGTGGTGGAAAGCGAGCTTGCCGATACCATCACCGATGCCGTGGCTGCCCAGGCCATGAAGACCTACCGCGCCATTGCCCTGAAGCCGGATGCGATCGGTCGCGCCGTGCGCTTCGCGATCGAGCAGCCCGACGATGTCGATGTGAACGAGATTGTCGTTCGCCCGACGCGGGCGCAGTGAAGGGTACGGCTGCCATGAACCGCCGCCATCTCCTCCTCGTTGCCGCCGCGTCTTTTGGCGCGGCGCTTCCTTCCCATGCAGAGGACATCATGGACAACAAGATCCAACCCGCGAGGCATCCCTACGTCGGAATGTGGGTAACGGCAGACGGACATATCCGCCACGAGCTGCAGCAAGATAACCGCTATGATGAAGCACGCGGCTCTCGCAAAAGCGCGTATCAGGGCCGGTATCTCGTGACCGGCGATCACATCGATTATTGGGACGATACCGGGTTCACCGCCGATGGCGACTTCATCGACGGCGTGCTGCATCATGCGGGCATGGTGCTTTACCGGGAACAGTAGGGGCTTCGCTTCAGACCAATTCGGCCCGGATCAGGCCGCGCAGGGAATTGCCGACGAAGAGGCGTTTCCCGGCAAGGTCGGTCTGTTTCACAAGGCCAGACTTCGCGCGGCCCTCGCGGATCAGATCGCCGCGCAGGATCCCCGCAAGCAGACCGGATGAGATCGGCGGTGTCGTCAGCGTGCCGTCGGCCTGCTCCACGAAGAGATTGGTGCGCGTGCCTTCGCAGACCTCTGCGCGTTCGTTGAGCAGGATCACCTCGTCCACATCTTCAGAGAATTCGGCGCGGGCGGCGTCATAGACTTCGCGGCGCGATGTCTTGTGGCGATACATCGGATCATCCGAGGGCAGGCGCGTCTGCGCGATCCCGATCCGCCAGATCGCGTCCTTGGCAACGGGCGCGAACGGCGTGGCGACGATCTCGACCTTGCCGCGGAACGTCATCTCCAGCCGCACGCGAAGCGGCGTCTCGCCTTCGACCGCGGCCTGGAGCTGTTTCATCAGGTCTGGCGGGGCCGGGCGAAAGCCCAGGGCGTCGGCTGAACGGTTCAGCCGACGCAAATGCTGGTCGATCCGGGTAAAACCGGAACCCGGCTCCCAGCGCATGGTTTCGATCAGCGAAAGATCCACCGGTTTTGCACCGCGACCCTTGGCCTTCACAGACATCGCAACCCCTCCGACCTGCGTTTGACCGTCCGTTGATCAGACAGTCTTGTCCAAAGCTTCCAACTCGTCGATCAGACCCTCGATCATCGACAGGCCCTTCGACCAGAAGGACGGGTCGGTGGCATCGAGGCCGAATGGCTTGAGCAATTCCGAATGATGCTTGGTGCCGCCTGCCTTCAGGAGGTCGAAATACTTGTCCTGGAAGCCGGGTGCGGCGTTCTGGTAGACCGCGTAGAGCGAGTTCACCAGGCAGTCGCCGAAGGCATAGGCATAGACGTAGAAAGGCGAATGGATGAAGTGGGGGATATAGGTCCACCACGTCTCGTAGCCTTCCGAGATCCGGATTGCCGGGCCGAGGCTCTCGTTCTGGACGGACAGCCACAGTTCGCCGATCTGCTCCGACGTCAGTTCGCCCTGCTTGCGGGCCGTGTGGATCTTGCGCTCGAACTGGTAGAAGGCGATCTGGCGGACGACCGTATTGATCATATCCTCCACCTTCTGGGCGAGCATCGCCTTGCGTTCGCGCTTGTCCCTGGTCTTTTCCAAGAGTGCCCGGAACGTCAGCATCTCGCCGAACACGGAGGCGGTTTCGGCAAGCGTCAGCGGTGTCTGGCACATCAGCGCGCCCTGGCCGCCGGCGAGAACCTGATGCACGCCGTGGCCAAGCTCATGGGCAAGCGTCATCACGTCGCGCGGCTTACCCATATAGTTGACGAGAACGTAAGGGTGCGCAGACGGCACGACCGGATGCGCGAACGCGCCCGGTGCCTTGCCGGGCCGTGCCGGCGCGTCGATCCATTCCTCGTCGAAGAAGCGGCCGGCGATGGCGGCCATCTCGGGCGAGAAGGCGCCGTAGGCGGATAATACGGTGTCCTTTGCTTCCGGCCAGGAAATGAGGCCCTTCGGCGTTTCCGGCAGCGGCGCGTTGCGGTCCCAGTAGTTCAGCTGGTCGACGCCGAGCCATTTCGCTTTCATCGCGTAATAGCGGTGCGACAGGCGCGGATAGGCTTGCGTGACAGCTTCTGAAAGCGCGTCGACGACCTCTCGTTCGACACGGTTCGCCAGGTGACGGCTGTCGGCGATATCCTCAAAGCCGCGCCAGCGGTCGGAAATTTCCTTGTCCTTGGCGAGCGTGTTGGTGATCAGCGTGAAGACGCGCAGGTTCTCGCCAAAGGTTTTTGACAGTGCTACGGCCGCCTTGGCGCGGGTTTCCGGCTCGGGCTCTACCAGCATGTTGAGCGTGATTTCGAGCGGTTGTTTTTCGCCATCCACCTCGAAGCGAAGTTCCGACATGGTTTCGTCGAACAGGCGGTTGAAGGCTGCGGCCGACGTCATCGACTTTTCGAGGAAAAGCTGCTCGAGCTTGTCGTCCAGCTGGAAGGGCTTATCCATTCTCAAGTCCACCAGCCAGGGGCGGAAATGGCCGGTTGCGGGATCGCGGTCCATCGCCGCATTGATGACCGCATCGTCGATCCGGTTCAGTTCCAGCGCGAAAAACAGGAGATGCGAGGAGAGATCCGTCAGCTTTGTCTGGATGTCGCCGTAGAACTTGCCGTTTGCCGGGTTGGACGTGTCTGAAAAATAGGTGAGGCCGGCGAACGAGCCGATCTTGCCGAGGAGGTCGTCGAGCGCGTCATATTCCGACAAGGCCTCGCCAAGTCCGCCGGCACCGGTCTTTGCGGCAGCGTCTGCAAGCTTGCCCTTCCACTTTTCCTCGAAAGCCAGCGACAGCGTGCGCGCTTTTTCCAGATCGGCCACAAATTCCGGGGGGTCCTTGGCAGCGTAGAGATCGGACAATTTCCAGACTGGCAGGACACCGAGCGCGGGGTCGGCGGGCGAAGCAGCGGGCGACGCGCCGGAAAAAGCAGGAGAGGCGGTCATGGTGTGCCAGTTACGGAAATTTCTCACGGTTTTCTCCTGTCGACGGCGATCCTGTGCCAGAACCGACTGTTTTCCCCCTCGGCCGTTAAAATGCAAGCTTTTCTCAAAAGGGGATGTTCAAGCCTCTCTGACACAACTTGCAGCATAAGAGCCCATCAAGGGTGCACGATGAACGTTGCAGGAGCCGAGCATGATTGCCCATGTCCTAGTCGTAGATGACGATCCGATCCAGCGCCGCCTCTTGAAGAATGCCGTCGAACGGTTCGGACATGTCGCCCATCTCGCCGAGAACGGCCTCGTTGCTCTCGACTTTCTCCAGAACCTCAGCGGACCGGTCAATGTCATCGTGCTTGACCTGATGATGCCGGAAATGGACGGGCTGAGCTTTCTTTCAACCATCCGCAGCATGGGCATCGATACGCCCGTCATCGTGCAGACCGGCCAGGGCGGCATCGAAACGGTGGTGGAAGCCATGCGCGCCGGTGCCTTCGATTTCGTCGTCAAACCGGTGTCACCGGAGCGGATCGGTGCGTCGATCGGCAATGCCTTGAAGGTTGGCCAGAAGGAAACCAAGTCGCGCACCGGTCGACGTCGCGCCGGCATCGTCGGTTTCAACGATATCGTTTCGGCAAGCCCGGACATGCTGCGCGTCATCGATCTGGCCCAGCGCGCCGCGCATTCCAACATTCCGGTGGTGCTCGAAGGCGAATCGGGCGTTGGCAAGGAAATGGTGGCCCGCGCCATCCAGTCCGCCAGCGACCGCGCAGGAAAGCCATTCATCACCGTCAATTGCGGTGCCATCCCGCACAATCTTGTCGAGAGCATCCTGTTCGGTCACGAGAAGGGCGCGTTTACCGGCGCCTCCGAGCGGCACACGGGCAAGTTCGTCGAGGCTGACGGCGGCACGCTGTTCCTGGACGAGATCGGTGATCTTCCACTTGAAGTTCAGGTGAAGCTTCTGCGCGCCGTGCAGCAGGGTGAAATCGAGACGGTTGGGGCCGGCAAGGTCCAGAAGGTCAACGTGCGGCTGATTTCGGCGACCAACAAGGACCTGATCGAGGAAGTCCGGGCAGGGCGGTTCCGCGAGGACCTCTATTACCGTCTCAACGTCTTCCCCATCACCATCCCGGCGCTGCGTCGCCGCAAGGAAGACATTCCGCATCTGGTCCGGGTTTTCGCCGAGCGCTTTTCGGCGGAACAGAAACTCGAACGCAGTGTCGGGATCAGCGCCAGCGCGATGGCACTTCTGACCGCCTACGACTGGCCGGGCAATATCCGCCAGCTGGAAAACGCGATCTTCCGCGCCGTGGTTCTGACCCAGGGCGACAAGCTGACGGACGAAGATTTCCCGCAGATTGCAGCTCAGCTGCCGGAATTCCGCAGCGAAGAATTGGCCGCGACCGGCGCTGCTGTGCAGCCTTCATCGCTCGAGACGGATCCGCGTCCGCGTCTGCGGCACGAGGCCGTTGTCGATGGTGGCTTCCCGATCCCGGTACGGTCCGCCATGCATACCCAGCCGATGCGGCCCGATCCGCGCGCGCTGCTGGCGGCCGCCTATCCGGCTTCCGACAACGTCATCGTCAGCACGGACGACACCGGCGAGGTGCGTAAACTGGCCGACGTGGAAGAAGAGCTGATCCGTTTTGCACTGAAATTTTATCGCGGACAGATGAGCCAGGTGGCACGCAAACTCGGCATCGGGCGCTCGACTCTCTACAGAAAACTCAAGGATTATGGCATCGATCCCGACGATCCGCTGAAGGAAGCGGCCTGAATCGGCGCGAAATCGGGATTTTTATGACGATAATCTTCGCGCAAGCCTCTTCCCCTAACCTTGTCAATCTCTCATTAGCAATTCATTGACTATACGAGAGGTGCTTGTGCTTGTGTGACACATTTGCCATGCTGTCACCGCATTTAGCAGTCAGATGAGACGACGAGGGTAGTTGTCGACAGGACGGGGAACGCTTTGCCGTATTTCAAAGTTCAGAAAACGCCTTCGGGTGTGCGCTCTGACGATGACCGTGCGGCGCGCGTTGGCGCCGGATCTGGTCGTCTTGCAGGGATCAGATCGTCGATCTTCAAGCGGATCGCCAAGCGTTTCGTCGTGGCGTCGACCCTTGCTGCAATCGCATTTACGATTCTTCCAGCTTCGGTGCACGAGGCAGAGGCCGCTGGCGATACCCGCAGCCTGAAGCTCTATTTCGTCCACACCGGCGAGAAGGCCACCATCACCTACAAGCGCAATGGCCGATTCGATCCGCGCGGTCTGGCACAGCTCAACCAGTTCCTCCGCGACTGGCGCCAGAACCAGCCGACGAAGATGGATCCGCGCCTGTTCGACCTGGTTTGGGAAGTCTACCAGCGCTCCGGCGCCACCGATTCCATCCACATCGTCTCCGCTTTCCGTTCGCCGACCACAAACGGCATGCTGCGCGGTCGCTCGCGCAAGACCGGCGTCGCGAAGAACAGCCAGCACATGCTCGGCAAGGCGATGGACTTTTATATTCCGGGCGTGAAGCTCTCGACCCTGCGGGCGCTCGCCATGCAGATGCAGGTGGGCGGCGTCGGCTTCTACCCGACTTCCGGTTCCCCTTTCGTGCATCTCGATGTTGGCGGCGTTCGTGCCTGGCCGCGCATGACCCGCAAGGAACTGGTTCAGATCTTCCCGAAGGGCAACACGCTGCATCTCCCGGCTGACGGCAATCCGTTGCCGGGCTACGAGGTCGCTCTCGCCGATTACAAGAAGCGTGTTGGTTCTGATTCGATTGCGATTGCCAGCACAGCCGGCGGCTCGATCCGCGGCGAAGCACCCAAGCGTCGCGGGTTCCTTGCCGCACTGTTTGGCGGCGGTGGTGCCGACGAGGTCGAAGACAACGAAGACATGAAGGCACCAATGGTCGCCAGCCGTGGAGCACCGCGCTCCGCGCCGGCTGCCGACGATGGCGAAGAGGCACCGGTCGCGACTGCACGGGTTGCGCCGACGCCGACTGCCCCGACGCCGACTGCACCGACACTCGTTGCTGCTGCTGAGCCGGTCGAGCCGGCGATTGCAGCGCCTGTGCCGCTGTCACGGCCGGCCTTCCGTTCCGATTCCAGCACCGCGGGTCCGGGTGGGCTTGCCACGGCGCTCTATCAGCCGACCCGCAATGCGGCGCAGGACGCGCTTGCCATGCAGACGGCTGCTGCAGCCGATGTGCAGCGGGCTGAAAATTTCGCCGATCTGTCCGGTTACGCCATTCCGGTTCCGACCCTCCTTGGCCCTCGCGGGCTGAAGGGTGATGCGGAAACCAGCGTCTTGACTGCCTCGATAGAGCCGGCGCCATTCGAAAACCTTGGCTCCGTGCCAGTTCCGATCCACCGCCCGGGTGCTCCAGCAGCGCCGCTCGTTGCATCGCGCCCGCAGAGCGATCAGCAGAGCCTCACGCCGGAACTGGTGGCAGCGCTGTCGCGAAGCGTCGAAGCGCCGGTTGTTCCGGCACCGCAGGCGGCGCCAGCAAGAGCGCCAGCCCAGGCGGTCGCCGTGTCGGCACCGGTGCCGATGGCCGCGCCTGCGCAGCGCCAGATGGCGGCTCTTTCGCCCAAGGTGATTCAGCCGTCCACCAAGCAGATGCAGTTCGGCGACGGGTTTGACGCGCCGCGTCCTGCAACGGCGTCGCTGAGTACCATGCCGAGCTACGGCACCGCCAAGAGCGGCCGCGCTGGCAAGCCTGCGACTGCACAGGGGCAGGCCAAAGCTGGCAAGAACGGCTTGACCGGTGACATGGTGGCGAAATGGGCGGTGAACAACAATCGCGCCGAAGGTCAGAACCCGGTTTCGATGAAGGCGCCTCGCGTGGTCAGCCGGACGCTCGATCGTGATTATTCGGCCGGTTACACCAGCAGCGGCTTCAAGCCTGTGAGTGCTGCCGTCGCCATCGATCCCAACCGGTTCAGCGGCCAGGACTGAGTTTCAGGACTTTGGCCGCCACCTGTTTGCCGGCGACGATTGCCCCCTCGACATAGCCCGGGAAAGACGGCGACAGTTCCGACGATGCGAAATGTACCGGCGGCATTCCGGTTGTCAGGGTCGCTTCCGCGTCGGTGGCGTCGAGACTGGTGATCACGTCACTATAGGCGCCGTCGCTCCAGCGGTCGTCGACCCAGTCACGCATGCGAATGCCCAGACTGCGTCTGGCCTCCTCGCCCAACGCCTCCGCCAGTTTCTCAATTACGAACGTTTCAAGCTCACGGGCGGGCTTGTCGTGCCACGTCGCCGCCAAAGGTCCGCTAACGAAGACGATCAGTCCGGCGTAACCGTCGCGACTGGCGTCGCAGGCAAACAGGCCTTGCGGATCATTCCACATGGTCATGCCGCTGAGATCCCGGTCTCGCCAGAAGGGTCGCTCAAAGCGGATGTTGAGCTTGATGACCATGCCGGGGATCCACGCATCCAGTGCTCTTGTTAGATGCGGCGGGAGTGCTGGGGCGTAGGACAGGCGGCGCGCCATGATGGGCGGCACGGCGAGCACGACCTGCGCGGCCGTCATTTTTCCCGTGCCGGTCATCAACGTGACGCCGTCACCGGAAATGGCAAGCTCAGTGACAGGCATGCCAAGCCTTAGCCGATCGCCGAGAGTTGCCGCCAGATCGTCGGCCAGCGCATGCATCGTTCCGGCGAGAAACAGCTCGAGCTCGGACGTGGTGTTGGTGATGCGTCTGTCATTTGCCGCGAGATAGGTGAAGGCAATCTCCTCCGGCGCGCGGCACCAGAGGCCGGTCACCATGCGCAAAAACCCCTGCCGTATATCGTCCTCGACCGGCTGTCTCTGCGCCCAGTCGTAAGCCGTCAGCGTTCTGAGCGCCGGATCGGAAAGATCGCTCGCGATCATCGTCTCGCGCAGTGCATCGACGCCGTTCCAGACTGCTTCTGCCCGCCCGCGGGGGACTTCGGGAAGATATGTGGTGTCGCCCTCGGCATAGGTCTTCACAAAGGTCCTGCCGAACTCTCTTGCCAATGAGACCACTTCCGGCATGTCGCGGCAAAAGAACTGTCCGCCTGCATCGACGGCCGTGCCATCCTCAAAAACCTGCGCCTCGACGCGGCCGCCGACGCGCTCCTGCGCTTCGAGCAGAACAACGTTCACGCCCGCTTTCATCAGCTGCGTTGCAGCAGTCAGACCGGTAAAGCCGGCGCCGACGACGATGACATCATAATCCATGACCGATTCCGAGCGTCTCTGAGGAAGATGCGATGCTTGCGCCCATGAAAAAACCCGCCGTGGCCGGCGGGTTCCTTGTCGTCTTCGAAATTGTTTAAGCGGCGTCCTGTTCGGCCGGGCTTTCGATCATGCCGAGGGCGGCCAGATAGGTGTCGAGGATGAGGTCCTCTTCCATCCGCTCCTGATCGTCCTTCTTGCGAAGGGCGATGACCTTTTTCATGATCTTGGTATCGTAGCCCATGCCCTTTGCCTCGCCGTAGACATCCTTGATGTCGTCGGCGATGGTCTTCTTCTCTTCTTCCAGTCGCTCGATACGCTCGATAAATGCGCGGAGCTGGTCGCGGGCGACGCCATGAGCATCAGACATCGGGGCCTCCTGATCTTGATCTGTGTTGATTGGCTGTCACCTGCCGAAAAGCGGCGGCAAGGTCAAGGCCCAAATACGCGGGCCTTGTCCGTGGGCGTCAGCCATGGGTCGGCTTGTTGCCCTCGAATGCGGCTTTTTGAGCGCCTGTGGATTCCGACTGGTGCAGATTTTTCCAGTCCTCGTAGGGCATGCCATAGACGATCTCGCGGGATGCATCCTTCGTGAGAGCAAGGCCTGCCTCGTCGGCCGCGTCCTTAAACCAGTTGGACAGGCAGTTGCGGCAGAAACCGGCCATGTTCATCAGGTCGATGTTCTGGACGTCGGTCCGCTCGCGCAGATGTGACACGAGGCGACGGAAGGCTGCAGCCTCGAGCTCGGTCTGCTGTTCCTTGGAAAGTTCGGTCATCGTGACCTCCTTTGTCTGAACGCTCACGCGGGGTAGGGGCCGGTGCGCGACGGAAAGATTTGATACGCGTGCAATGTGGGGTCGGCATTGAGCGTCGTGAAGATCGGCGCCAATCTTTGTGCCCAGTCCTCGATGCCTTGCTCGTCGCCGATCAGGTCCTGGCGCACTTCCAGCAGGGTGTGGGGAATACCGGGGATCATGCAGTGCCGGTACATGGTGTCACCCTTCAGGGCGCCGTCATAGGGTTCGTTGTCGCCGACGACGATATCGCCGGGAAGGCGAAGCTGCTCGATCAGCGGCACCACGACCCGATCGTCGGTATCCCACAGTACGCCCGCATGCCAGGGCCGCGGCGTTTCGCGCCAGAACGGCGTGAAGGAATGCAGCGACAGAACAAGCGGTGCCCGGCCGGACGCGCTGGCCCTTGAAATCGTCTGCTCGACGGCGCGGTGATAGGGCCGGTGGTAGGTGGCAAGCCTGAAATCCCATTCTTCCTGGGTGATCGGGTGGTTGCCGGAAACGATGGCGCCGTCGGAGATCTTCATGATCAGCGTCGGATCATCTTCGCCGCGGTTCGGATCGATCAGCAGGCGGGAAAAGCAACTGAGCACGGCCGGCACGTTCAGAATGTCGGCCAACCGGCGGGTCAATCCCTCGATGCCGATATCGAAGGCGATGTGGCGCCGGAATGCGTCTTCTGGCAGGCCAAGATCGCCGTAGCGGGCGGGCAGGCGGTTCATTGCGTGGTCGGCGAGAAGAACCATCCCGCCGTCATAATCGCCGTCTATGATTTCGAACGGTTGGAAGTCGTCTGTGTCCATCGGGGCTTGTACCATTGTTTTGCGCAGCCTGTCCCGGTGATATCTCGGCCGTTTCCTGCCATGGTCGCCGCGGACAAGGCAAGCGGCCCCCGGCGGGCGTTCAGAATATAATCGATTAGATTGCGTTGACTTTCAAACCCTGCCGCGCGAGAAAGTGCATCACGAATAACCATGGAGTCCTGACGGAAACCGTGTCGAAAAAATCCCTTAGAACATATCTTTCCGCCCTGTTTTCAGTGCCTGGCGTGGCATCCGCGCTCTGCGTCAGTGCGCCGCTGTTGATGGCGTCTCCGGCACTTGCGGATTTCCGCGTCTGCAACGGAACCCAGAACCTCGTCGGCGTGGCGATCGGCTACCGTGCCAAGGATGGGTGGAACACCGAAGGCTGGTGGCAGGTACCCGCATCAACCTGCGCGACGCTGATCGAAGGCGAGCTGCAGTCCCGCTATTATTATCTCTATGCGGAGGACGCGGCCCGCGGCGGCCGCTGGACCGGCGGCGTCAACATGTGCGTCGCCGAGAACGAGTTCAAGGTCGTCGGCGTCGACGACTGCTTCACCCGTGGCTTCCAGCGCATGGGTTTCAAGGAATATGACACGGGCCGTCAGGGCAGCTGGATGGTCCAGCTTTCAGACACGTCCGGATCCCAGGAAGGCCAGAATTGATGAGGCGATACCGCAAAGTTAAGATCCTTGCCACACTCGGCCCGGCATCCTCCGACGAGGAAATGATTGCCAAGCTGCACGAGGCAGGCGCGGATCTTTTCCGCATCAACATGAGCCATTCGAGCCATGAGATGATGCGGACGCTGATCGAGCGTATTCGCTCTGTCGAAAAGAAGTCCGGTCGCCCGATCGGCATCCTCGCCGACCTCCAGGGTCCGAAACTGCGCGTTGGCAAGTTTGCCGATACCAAGGTGACGCTGGTCCCAGGCCAGACATTTACACTCGACAATAACGAGGCTCCCGGCGACGAGAACCGAGTCTTCCTGCCGCATCCCGAAATTCTCGAATCGGTGAAGGTCGGCGATCGCCTGCTGATCGATGACGGCAAGCTGGCGCTGCGGGCCGAAAAGGTCGACGGCACGTCGATCACCTGCACTGTCGTTGCCGGCACCGGCATTTCCGACCGCAAAGGTGTGAGCCTTCCCGATACGTTGCTCGCCGTTGGCGTGCTCACCGACAAAGACCGGGCCGATCTCGACGCCGTGCTTGAGACCGACGATGTCGACTGGGTCGCTTTGTCCTTCGTTCAGCGGCCGGAAGATCTCGCAGAAGTTCGCAAGATTGCCCGCGGCCGCGTCGGCATCATGTCTAAGATCGAAAAGCCGCAGGCACTTGAGCGGATCGACGAGATCATCGATCTCTCCGACGCCGTCATGGTGGCCCGTGGAGATCTTGGCGTCGAAATGCCGATCGAGGCGGTCCCCGGCATCCAGAAGCAGCTGACACGCGCATGTCGCCGCGCCGGCAAGCCGGTCGTGGTCGCGACCCAGATGCTGGAATCGATGATCAGCGCGCCGGTTCCGACCCGCGCCGAAGTCTCCGACGTCTCGATCGCCGTATTCGAAGGCGCCGATGCGATCATGCTGTCGGCCGAATCGGCGTCCGGTCAGTATCCGGTCGAAGCCGTTTCGATGATGGCGTCGATTGCCCGCAAGGTGGAAGACGATCCGCTTTATCCAAGCATCATCTACGCGCAGCGCGCCACACCGGAAGCAACCGGTGCCGATGCGATCTCGCTTGCTGCCCGCCAGATTGCAGAGACGCTGCGGCTCGCCGTGATCGTCACCTACACATCGTCGGGCACAACAGGCCTTCGCGCCTCGCGCGAGCGTCCGAACGTTCCGATCCTGGCACTGTCGCCGAGCGTCAAGACCGCGCGTCGACTGTCGATCGGCTGGGGCATGCACTGCGTCGTCACCCACGACGCGACTGACCTCGACGACATGGTCAACAACGCCTGCCGCATCGTCGCCTCCGAAGGTTTTGGTAAGCCGGGCGACCGGATCATCATCTCGGCCGGCGTGCCACTGGGCACACCTGGCGCCACCAACATGCTGCGCATCGCCTATATCGGTGCAGATGGGCAGAGTGGGGTTTAAACCCGCTATCAACAGCGTGAAATGAAAACGGCCGTCGGAGTGATCCGGCGGCCGTTGTCGTTTCAGGTCTTTTCGATCGAGAAATCCATGTCCGGCATCGGCTCGTCGACCACTTTCGCCAGTCGCGCCTCGACCCTGCGGGCAACGGACTGCAGGTCGCGGTGGTGACCCGCAAGCTTCTCGATCCCGGCGATGGCGAGATCGGTCGCGAGGTAATCCGGCTTGTGGCCGAGGCCGCGGATGACGACCAGTTCGGCGCCGGCGACGGCGGCCGTCAGCGCCTTCGCATGGATATCCATCGAGACGATCTTGTCGCTGTCGCCGTTGATGATCAGCGTCGGTGCGGTGATCTCGCTGTAGCGCGGTGCGACCCTGGTGACGTAGTCGTTGAGATTGGCGACGTCGATCGCGTTGTTGCGGAAGTTCTCAGGCCGCAACACCAGTGCGGTGGCGCCGCCGTCGAGGTAGCGGTCCGGACGGGGGTTGGGATGGAAGACGGCATGGGTTGCCTTCTCCATCAGCACCAGCCCGGCAGGCAGCGCCAGGAAGCGAGTAAACAGGCGTCCGAGATAAGGGCGGGCTGCGAGATTGTAGTACCAGTCGACGCCGCCCGGCCAGGGATGGGTGGCGGGCGCGAGAAGAAGCAGGCCTGCCGTCTTTTCCGGATGGTAGAGCGCGAAGGATGTGGCGATCGCACCCCCGAAGGAATGGCCGACGATGATCGCCTTCTCGATGCCGTAGCGATCCATGAGGCGAGCGATCGTTTCGGCCTGGCCATCCGGAAAGCCGTTCTCTTCGCCGCCACGCTCGGAATAGCCGTGACCGGGACGGTCGACGAACAGCATTTCGGCGCGCCCTTCTAGCGGTCTGCGGAACGCTGCTTCCTGGTCCTTCAGATTGCCGCTGGCGCCGTGGATGAAGACGATGGGGGGAAGGTCGCCCTCGGCTGGGGCTGCGACATGAAGGGCGTTGATACGGATATCGCCGAGATCGGTGAGTTCACCGTCGTTCGGAAGGTTGGCCTCGATCGCTTTCGCCTTCCAGGCCGTGAAGCCGAAGCCGAATGCGATGAGAGACAAGATAAGAGGTACAATCCCCATGGCGGCCCATCAGGTTCGGTTGCCGGCGATCTTTTCGGATAGCTTGGTCACAGCCTCCTGCGCCTCGCGATCGGCGGGGTAGATGTCGAGATAACGCTCCCACGCATTCAGCGCCTGGCTGTCCCGTCCGGCTTCGGTAAGGATTCCGGCAAGACCGGCCAGCGCGCCGAAATGGCGAGGCTCACGCTTCAGCACTTCGGCAATATCGGCCATCGCCTTGCGCTGGTCGCCCATCGCGTAATGCATTGTGGCGCGGCGGTTCCAGCCTTCGACATAGGCGGGGTCGATGAGAGTGACGCGGTCGAGGAAGTCGAGGGCGGCGGCGTTGCGCTTTTCCTTGGCGGCCGTGGCCGCCCAGCCCATCAGAAGATTGACTGTGGGACTGCCCGACTCACCCGTGTTCATGGCGATCTGCGTGGCGATTCCGCGCGCCTTTTCCGGATTGCGCTCACGTTTCAGCGCCGCAAATAGCGGGTCGACCCTGGCGTTGAGAGGCTGGCCGGCATTTGGTGCTGCCTGCGGACCTCCCTGCTGCGGACTTTCCAGCGGCGAAGCGGGCGGCATCGGTTGGGATGGCGGCATGGGCTGGGGCAGCGTCTGCGCAAAGGCAGGCACCGCAACACACACAGCAAGGATCACGAAGCTTGAACGAAAATAGCGCATGCGGATAAAGTAATCCGCATGCGCCGAAGGTCAAACCCGAAATTTCACGCTACCGACAATTTGATCGTCTCAGGCGTGCCCGGACAACCCGTCGATATCAGCGCAAATCAGCCCTGGCGGGCCTTGAAGCGCGGGTTCTGCTTGTTGATGATGTAAACGCGGCCCTTGCGGCGAACCAGACGGTTATCGCGATGACGAGCCTTCAGCGCCTTGAGCGAGTTCTTGATCTTCATTGTACTGGTCCAGAAGTCTGTGGGCTCAAAGAGCCGCTTGTCTCTATCAATCGAAAGCGTGCCGCCTATCTGTCGACGAGGGGCGCGCTCAGGTTGGCGTGCAGATAACCCGTGGCTGGATGCGTGTCAACCTTGTGACGCACTTTATGACCGGGTTTTCCGCCCCTTCAGCTCCGTGACATGGCCCATTTTCCGGCCCGGACGGGATTCCGTCTTGCCGTAGAGGTGGACCAGCACGTCGGTCCTCGCGAGCCAGCCGGGCACGTCGAGGATGTCGTCGCCGATCAGGTTGGTCATCACGCAATCGGAATGACGGCGCGGATCGCCGAGCCTTGAGCCGGCCACCGCGCGGATATGCTGCTCGAACTGCGAGACCACGCAGGCAGCCTCTGTCCAATGGCCGGAATTGTGCACGCGCGGTGCGATCTCGTTGGCAATCAGGGTGCCATCGGCCATCACGAAGAATTCCATGCCGATCACGCCGACATAGTCGAGGGCAGCGAGGAGCTTTTCGGCGGCACTGCGCGCGGTCTGCGCGGTCGTGTCTGGAATGGTCGCGGGCAGGGTGGAGGTATGAAGGATGCCGTTGCGGTGGATGTTCTCGGCCGGATCGTAGCAGGAGACCGTGCCGTCCTTGGCGCGCGCGGCGATGATCGAGATTTCGCGCTCGAAGGGCACGAAGCTTTCAAGAACCGTCGGCACCGAGCCGAGGTCCGCATAGGCGCCATCGGCCTTGTCGTCGCTGGAGCGGAACACGCGCTGGCCCTTGCCGTCGTAGCCCATACGGCGGGTCTTCAAGACACCCTTGCCGCCGAAGTCTGCAAGCGCTGCTTCGAGATCGGACTGGCTGTCGACGGAATGAAACCTTGCGGTCTCGATGCCGCAGCCGTTGAGGAACTGCTTTTCAACAATCCTGTCCTGCGCCACTTCCAGGGCCTTGGCCGGCGGGTAGACTGGAACCGACTGCTGCAGGAACTCGGCTGCCTCGACCGGTACGTTTTCGAATTCGTAGGTCACGACGTCGCAGCGGCTGGCGAGATCGGCCAGCGCCGTCCTGTCGTCGTAGGCCGCCGTGATCTGTTCGTTCGCGACCTGGGCGGCCGGGCAGTCGGCCTGCGGCTCAAGGATGATGATGCGGTAGTTCAGGCGTGCGGCAGCGATCGCCAGCATGCGGCCGAGCTGGCCGCCGCCGATTATGCCGATGGTGCGGATCGTCATGATGTTTCTCAGGGTGCTTCGTCGATGGGATATTCGGCGACCGATGCGGTGTGGTGCGCGCGATAGGCGTCGAGCCGGTCGGCAAGGTCATCGTCGGAAAGGGCAAGCACCGCTGCAGCAAGAAGGGCGGCATTGATCGCGCCGGCTCGGCCGATGGCCAGCGTGCCGACGGGAATTCCGGCCGGCATCTGGACGATCGAGTAGAGGCTGTCGGTGCCGCTCATCGTTTTCGACTGGACGGGCACGCCGAACACCGGAAGCGGCGTCAGGGCCGCCGTCATGCCCGGCAGGTGGGCAGCGCCGCCGGCACCGGCGATGATGACCTTGAAGCCCTCGTCGCGGGCGCTCTTGGCGAATTCGTACATCCGGTCCGGCGTGCGGTGTGCCGAGACGATCCGTGCTTCGTAACCGATGTCGAGCGTATCAAGCGTGTCGGCGGCGTTCTTCATGGTCTCCCAGTCGGACTGGCTGCCCATGATGATGGCGACTGCGGGTCTTTCTGACATTCCAGGCCCTTTAAGGTGAACTCAAGCGATGATGTCGGGAATGATCTGGTCTTCGATCTGGGTCATCCGGTCCTTGATGGCCAGCTTCTTCTTCTTCATGCGCTGGATGCGAAGAGCCTCACAGCCGACCTTGATCATGGCATTGATCGCGGCGTCGTAATCTTCGTGTTCCTGGCGAAGTTTCGCGAGTACCAGCCGGTTATCCGCCTGTTCCTGATCACGCATGCTCAGTCCCCATTCTTTACGCCGGCTTTTTGCAAACCCCGGCTTCATCCGCAAGCTCCTACCATCAAACCGCGTTAACTGGAAGTTAGCCGACGCCACGAATTTGCCGCTGAGAGACCATGATTTCTCCTTCGACAAAGCGGACCAACCGTGTCACACTTCTGTTGCAAACCTGAAGCCTTGGCTCAGAGGAGTGCCAAGGCAGGTACCTAAGGAAGGAACATGCCACATGACCGTCCAGGCGCATATCGCATCGCTTGAAAAGAAGCACGGCGACCTCGAAGAGGAACTCCAGTCAGTTCTCGCATCTCCATCCGCCGACGATCGTGAGATCGCAGAGCTCAAGCGCCGCAAGCTGCGCATCAAAGACGAGGTGGAGCGGTTAAAGACCGACACCCGTCATTAGGCGATCAAAAGCGCCACGCGCCTCACGTACATTCGTGAGAGGGTGCCCACAGCGGCACGATAAATTCCAAGACTAAAAGCAACAGTTCTGGTCGTAACGTCACAGTCGCGGCCAGAATTTACGTCCAGAACTGGTCGAGCCACAGGTTGAGCCGGGTGAAGCCGCTGCCGTTCACGGCATAGATGCGCCGCGTTCCCTCTGGTGTGACAGTCACGAGATCGCTGTCCAGCAGTGCTTTCAGATGCTGCGAGACGGCCGGCCTGCTGATCGGCAGTCCTTGTGCAAGTTCATTCACGGTTTTCGGCGCGCGTCTCAGCTCTTCGAGGAGATGGCGCCGGTTCGGGTCGGCAATGGCTGAAAACGGATCGAGTGTCATATTTTGAAGCTAAGCATAACTTGACGAAGCATCAACCGTTTTCGTGTCTCGCGACCGGCGGAAGGCCTTTTTGTAATTGGGTTTTTTATGATGTTCGGACGGACCGGTCAGATCGGCAGGCCGTCCCACAGAAGCTTTACGCCTGCAACGAGCGCGAGCGCGTAGGTCATCGGATAGAACACTTCCGACTTCAGATGCTTGACGATCGCGGCACCGAGCATGGTCGAGACCAGGGCTGCCGGCAGCAATGTCGCCGAGATCGTCAGGTTTTCGGCCCCCAATGCGCCGAGAAGGAAATAGGGGATGATCTTGACGGCGTTGACGATGGCGAAGAAGCGGATGCTGGCCCCGGTGTATTTCTTAGGATCCAGCTTCATCGGAAGAACGTAGATCTGGAAAGGCGGGCCGCCGGCATGCGCCACGAAACTGGCATAGCCCGACAGCGCGCCCCAGAACGTGGCGGCCGCCGGACGATGCGGCAGTGCGGCGGCCGGACGGTTCTTATCCGGGCCGTAGACCTGCCAGAAGTAGCGGAGGGCGAAGAAGATGGTTGCTGCCGCAATGACGATCCGCAATGCGTCGTCGGAGACATAGGCCGATGTTGCCCAGCCGAGCGCGATGCCGATGACGCCGCCCGGCAGGATCATCAGCAGGGTTTTTCTGTCGTTGAAATGGCGCCAGGACCAGAGTGCCACGATATCCATCAGGATCAGGATCGGCAGGAAGATCGCCGCCGCTTTGACCGGGTCGACTGCAAGCGACATCAGCGGCATGCCCATCAGGCCGATCGCGCCGCCAATGCCGCCCTTGGAAAGCCCGACCAGCATCACGGCGGGCACCGCTACGGCAAAGAAGGCGAGGCTGAGCGTATCGGAGGAAAATATGTCTGGCATGGGCACTTCAGGCTTGCACCGTTGAGGCGGGCAGATGGGATGAGCGGTTGATTGCGCAATCCTTCCGGTCTATCGAATCATTCAAGAGAAAACGAGTGCGGATCGCCGGGTTGCGGTTCGCTGCATGGGAAGAAACATGAAGAAACAGGAAGAGCGTTGCCGTCTGGTGCTGATCGTGCCGCAGAATGCGGATGCGAAAGCGCAGGCGGACCGGTTGGAGAAGGCGCTTGCGGGCGGCGATGTCGCCTCGGTGATCCTGCCGCAATACGATGAAGACGATACTGCATTCCAGGACCGCGCCGAACTCATGGTGCCGATGATCCAGGCCGCGGGTGCCGCTGCGCTGATCGCTGGAGACAGCCGCGTCGCAGGTCGCGTCAAGGCCGACGGCCTGCATATGGCCGGTTCGATGGAAGAGCTGGAAGAAACGATCGAGAAATTCAGCCCGAAGATGATCGTCGGTGCCGGTGGTGCATCCGAGCGTCACACGGCGCTCGAAGTGGGCGAGCGCCGCCCCGACTATATTTTCTTCGGCAAGCTCGATGGCGACATCAAGCCGGAGGCGCATCCCAAGAACCTCGCGCTTGCGGAATGGTGGGCTTCGATGGTGGAAATTCCCTGCATCGCCATGGGCGGCACGGACATTTCCTCGGCGCTCGAGGTTGCCGAAAACGGAGCGGAATTCGTGGCTTTGAGACTGGCTGTCTTCGATCATCCCGAAGGACCGCAGGAAGCAGTTCGACTGGTCAACGCCGATCTGGACGAAAAAGCGCCACGGTTTGAGGCTTGATGGTCTCCATGCCATCGATTCGTCGCGCCTCATCCACCGTCCTGATGCTTGCCGCCAGCCTTTCCGCGTCGGCCGTCTTGCCGCATTCGGCAATTGCGCAGGTGCAGCAACCCGGTGCGGTGGAGCAGGAGGGGCCGACGGCGGCGCAGGCGCGTCAAGTGGTGACGAGACCGGTCGCGCCGGATGCAATGGGCGTCGAACGCGGTGCACAGCCCGATGGCATCGTGCCGTCCGCCGGTGTCGAACTCTATCAGCGCATGGGCGTGACCTTGCCGCCACTGCCGCCGGAGAAGCCCTATACGGGCCCGATCGACGAGGCCTATGGTGCGTTCCAGCGCGGCTTGTACGTCAAGGCGCTCGATGTCGCACTGAAGCGTGCGTCGGCCGGCGATGCGGCGTCGCAGACGCTTGTCGCCGAAATGATGAGCAAGGGGCTCGGCATCAACCGCGACGCAAAGACCGCGGCCTTCTGGTACGGGCAGGCTGCCGAGCGCGGCGATCCTGCCGCCATGTTCCAGTATTCGCTTCTTTTGATGAGCGGCCGTTACGTGCCCGCCGACAAAAAGAAGGCCGACGACTATATGCGCAAGGCGGCGGAAGCCGGCAATTCGTCGGCGCAGTTCAACTGGGGCCAGATCCTGGTGTCGGACAATCCGGGCGACAAAGGTTTCAAGCTGGCGTTGCCATTTTACGAGCGGGCGGCAAAGCAGGGCGTGGCGGATGCGCAATATGCGGTGGCCCAGCTCTACGTGAACATGAAGGGCGTGCCCGAGGAGAAGAAGGCCGAGGCTCGCCGTTGGCTGGAGCGCGCGGCGAAGGCCGGGTTCGACACGGCGCAACTCGACATGGGCATCTGGTTCGTCAACGGCGTCGGCGGCGAACGCAACTACGACAAGGGCTTCGAATGGCTGCGGATTGCGGCCCATCGCGGCAATGTGGTTGCCCAGAACAAGCTGTCGCATCTCTATATCGAGGCGCTGGGGACACGACCGAACCCGGTCGAGGCCGCCAAGTGGTATGTGCTTTCCCGTCGCGCCGGACTTCAGGACGCGGCGCTAGAGGATTTCTACCTCGGCATCAACGACGAGCAGCAGCGCCAGGCGATAGACGCGGCGAACCGCTTCCGACGCCAGTAATTGACGTGATCAGGCGGTTGCCTTCATCGCCGCCAGCGTGAACAGGGCGTGGCGGATGATAAAGCCGTGGGCAAGCGCCAGGATCAGCAGCGTTACCAGCCAGACGATCAGGTAGATGCCCGGCGAGGCCTTGATACGGCCGCCCATGCGGGGGCCAAGTGCGAACATGGCTGTCACGAAGAGCGCGCAGGCCGGCAGAAGCAGCAGCGCGATCATGGCCGGTGCCGTGCTGGTCGGTGTGCCGGTCAGGGTGAAGTGGATCGGCAGCTGGGTATCGGCCGGCAGCGCCGAGATCAGACCCAGCGACAGCATGGTCATCACGCCCACAAGTCCGAGGCTGATGCCGAATGGCAATGCGATCTTCACGGCGATACTCCTATAATCTCGATAGCCGGCGTTCTGGCAGATCGCAGGCAGGCGGGCAATGTCGCATTTTGTCCGTTCACGCGGGCTTTGTCGGCTTCGACTTGAATTTCCCTTGGTTTTGTGGTCTTGAACCGGCCAATCAAGACAATTCGCCACAGACACGTCCCGGCTGATGCATGTTCGGGACCATACGATCAGGATTTCCCGCATGGCCCGCTCAGCCCTTCTCAACGTCATGGTTCAGGCCGCCCTCAAGGCAGGCAAGTCGCTCTCCAGGGATTTCGGCGAAGTTCAGAACCTGCAGGTTTCGGTCAAGGGACCGGGCGATTTCGTGACCCAGGCGGACCTCAAGGCGGAAAAGATCGTCCATGACGAGCTGATGAAGGCGCGCCCGACCTACGGCTTCCTCGGTGAGGAAAGCCAGGAGGAGAAGGGCACGGACGGCGCCCATCGCTGGATCGTCGATCCGCTCGACGGCACGACCAACTTCCTGCACGGCATTCCGCAGTTCGCGGTGTCGATCGCGCTGGAGCGCAATGGCGAAATCGTCGCCGGCGTGATCTTCAACCCGGGCACCGACGAACTCTATACGGCAGAAAAGGGCGGCGGCGCGTTCCTGAACGACCGTCGCATTCGCGTTGCCGCACGCCGGGTCCTGTCCGATTGCGTGGTTGGTTGCGGCGTGCCGCATCTCGGCCGCGGCGATCACGGCAAGTTCCTGGTCGAACTGCGCCATGTGATGGGCGAAGTGGCGGGCGTTCGTCGCCTTGGCGCTGCGTCGCTTGATCTTGCCTATGTCGCTGCCGGTCGCTTCGACGGTCACTGGGAAATTGGTCTTTCGCCGTGGGACATTGCTGCCGGCCTCGTCCTCATCCGCGAAGCGGGCGGCTTTGTCAGCGACATCAAGGGCTCGACCGATATGTTCGGCACCAAGAGCATTGTTGCCGGCAACGAGCTGATCCAGAAGGCGCTGCTGGAAGTTTCCAATCGTCCGGTTCCGTCGCGCTGATTGCTGATGCGGTGACGGCCCGAGTGCTGCTTGTCATTTGAAATGGCGAGGAAAAAACTTCGGCTTGTCCCGGTCTTTGCACCGTGGCGACACTTCAATTCGTCGCAATTTTGCTCTAGCCTCCGCGCGACGCGACCCAGAGGCGAGGCTTATTATGGCGAATGCGACAGTGGACGATCTGGACGAAACTGAAGCTAACCGCCGCCGTTTTACCGAAAAGCTTTCCAACCCGGCTTCCTTCCTCTGGACGATGCTGATCTTCCTGATCATCGTCGGTTTTGTCTGCTCGATCCTGTACCGCCAGGCCGCACAAGCGTTCCAGACCAATCCGGGTCTGAACGGTCTAATCCTCGGCGTCCTGTTGATCGGTATCGTTCTGGTTTTCCTGCAGGTCATCGGCCTTATTCCGGAAGTGCGCTGGTTCAACTCGTTCCGCGCTGCCGGCACCGTCGACAAGGTGGGCCGCGAGCCGAAACTTCTGGCGCCGATGCGCTCGCTGATCGGTGGTCGCCGCAAGACGGCGCTTTCGACCGCAACCTTGCGCTCCATTCTCGATTCGATCGGCACCCGCCTCGACGAATCTCGGGATACGTCCCGTTACCTGATCGGGCTCCTGGTGTTTCTCGGCCTGCTTGGCACGTTCTGGGGCCTGATCGGCACGATCGGCTCGATCAGCGACGTCATCGGTGCGCTCGATCCGGGCGCCGGCGGCTCCAACGACATTCTGTCGGCTATCAAGACCGGTCTTGCGCAGCCGCTTGCCGGTATGGGCACGGCGTTCTCCTCGTCGCTGCTCGGCCTCTCGGGCTCGCTGATCCTCGGCTTCCTCGATCTCCAGGCAGGACGTGCCCAGAACCGGTTCTATACGGAACTCGAAAATTGGCTCTCATCGGTGACCGATACGGGATCGGACGCGCCGGTTGCGGCGGCAGGGCTTTCAGCTGGTTCCTCCGGCGAATTCAAGACGCTCGCCGACGAGCTGCGCAAGATTGCGGCGGCTCAGGGCAGAACCGGCAGCGGTGATGTCCAGCAGAACGAGAAGTCGCTTGCTGCCATGGCAAACCTTGCCGAAGGCATTCAGGGGCTGGTCAAGAACATGCGCAACGAGCAGCAGATGCTGCGTGACTGGATCGAGGCGCAGCAGGAGGAGGCCAAGGCCCTGCGGCGCACGCTGGACCGGCTCTCCGACAAGATCGGTCAGTCCGACAAGATCGGGAGCAAGTAGACCATGGCGCTGGGCAAGAACCGTCGCCGCCAGCACGGCGTGGACTACTGGCCGGGCTTCGTCGACGCGCTGACCACGCTTCTGATGGCGATCATGTTCCTACTGACGGTGTTCGTGCTGGCGCAGTTTCTGCTTACCCGCGAGATTTCCGGTCGCGACGAGGTTCTGAACCGGCTGAACAGCCAGATCGCGGAACTGACAGAGCTTCTGGCGCTGGAAAAGGGCAACAATCAGGATATCGAAGACCAGCTCGCCAACCTGCAATCGTCGCTGGCGGTTGCTGAAAGCGACCGGTCGCGACTGCAGCAGCTTCTCAACCAGGGCAGTGGTGCAAGCGACGCGGCCAATTCCCGCGTGACCACTCTGACGGGTGAACTCTCCAACGAGCGGCAGGTCAGCGCCCGGGCGATGAGCCAGATCGAGCTTCTCAACCAGCAGATCGCGGCGCTGCGGGCCCAGATCGCCGCCGTCGAACAGGCGCTGCAGGCGTCGGAAACGAAGGACGCCAACTCGCAGGCGCAGATTTCGGATCTTGGTCGTCGCCTCAACGTGGCGCTTGCGGCCCGCGTGCAGGAGCTCAATCGCTACCGCTCCGACTTCTTCGGGCGTCTGCGTGAGATTCTCTCCGATCGCGAAAACATCCGCATCGTCGGCGATCGGTTCGTGTTCCAGTCGGAAGTTCTCTTCCCGATCGGCGGCAACGAACTCGATGCGGCCGGTCTCGTGGAGATGGACAAGCTTGCCGCCGCACTTCTCGATCTCGCCAAGGAAATTCCGGCCGAGATCAACTGGGTGCTGCGGGTCGATGGGCATACGGACAATGCGCCGCTTTCCGGCACCGGACGCTACCGCGACAACTGGGAGCTTTCGTCTGCGCGCGCGACGTCCGTGGTCAAGTATCTGATCTCGAAGGGCGTGCCGGCCAACCGGCTGGTGGCCGCGGGCTTTGGCGAGTTCCAGCCGATCGCGGCTGGCGATACGCCGGATGCCAGAAACCAGAACCGCCGCATCGAACTGAAGCTTACCGAACGCTGACATGACCTACAGCAAACCCGACATCGACGCGATCGCCAAGGCGGTGGCAGATACGCCTCGCCGCGACAATACCGCCTATCACGAGGCGATGGCGCAGGCGCGCCGTGCTTTCGAGGAGGCGCAGGCTGCGTTCGGGGAGCAATCGGTCCAGCTGAAGATGAAGACCAAGATCAAGCGCAATGGCGATCATGTCGTCAAATGGACGTTCAAACGCGCGAAGTGATCAGGTGCCGGCGTTTTTGTGCTCGAGCGGAGTGGCCGGATAGCGGAATCCCAGCCGGTCGAGGCCGCGGCGAACTTCCGGAGCGGCCATGAACAGTTTCCACAACAGACCCGAGCGGTGGTTCTCGATCATCGCGACGATCGGACCCTGGTCGATAGCGATGTAGGTCGATGCGACCCAGCCGGTCTTCGGCGCGAAGGCGTCGGCGAAGCCGAAGCGGTTGACCAGCCGTCCGTTCTCATAGGCAAGGAGGGCGCGCAAGGCTTCTTCCGCATGGCCGGGAACGAAGGGAAAGCTCGACAGTGCTGCAGACGGTGCAATCGCGCCGAAATCGACCAGCGGCGAATTGGCGGCGTAGCCGGCCTGGGCTTCCGATGCCGTCAGGCCCCAGACGCCGGCTGCAGCATAGTCCGGCACCGTCAGGCAATAGGCGCGGTTGATCCGTGAATGCGCGACCGCCTGGCGCCAGTAATCGGCGTAGCGATCGGACAGGCCGCGTGGATTGAGCGCACAGAAGGAATATTGCGACAGGAATAGCGGCCCGCCCATGGGTTCGCCCAGCGGCAGCTGTATGCCGAAATATTCCTCGCCGTTCTTCATGGCGCCGTTGCGTGCCCATCCGCAGTGATAGTTCTGCGGATCGATCGGAAACGTGTCCGAGCCGGCGGCAAAGACATAGGTTGACAGCGCCTCGTTCCAGCCGGTGATCGGCAGGTTCATCGCCCATTCGTTGATCGGGCTCCAGTGCCAGTAGATCGGGCCGTCGGTCTTGCCGCGGGTGTACCAGGTCCACTCGACTTCGTCGAACAGCCGGGTGATCGCGGTGCGCAGCGATTTCTCGGAAATGGTCTCTGCCGCGAAATATTCACGGGCGCAGATCAGGCCCTGTAGGAGAAGCGTCGTTTCGACGATGTCGCCCCCATCATCCAGCGCCGAAAACGGAATCATTGCGCTGGTAGCGGGATTGATGAAGTGAGAGAACGCGCCGTGGTAGCGCGGTGCCAGTTCGAGGCTCTCGACAATCGTGGTGATGCGAACCAGCGCCTCGTCGCTGGTGATCCAGCCGCGTTCGCAGGCAACCAGGATCGCCATCAGGCCGAAGCCGGTGCCGCTGATCGAGATCGCATCGATGCCGGGTGTGCCGTCGAGAAGGCATTTGTCATAAGGGAGGCCGCTCTGCGGATGAGCACCATCCCAGAAATACCGGAAGGTGCGCTGCTGAACGTCATCGAGCAGACTATCCAGATCTGCGGAGATGATGGGGGTAGCGTCCATCAGATCGCGCTGACGGAAGTTTGCTCGAGATCATGGAATTGCAGCCGCGCGAGCTTCGCATAGAGACCGCCAGCCGCCACCAGGCTCTGGTGCGTGCCTTCCTCGACGACGCGACCGTTTTCCAGGACGAGGATCCGGTCTGCCTTCAACACGGTCGCAAGGCGATGGGCGATGACGAGCGTGGTGCGGTTGCGCATCAATCCGTCGAGCGCCTTTTGCACCAGTGTTTCGCTTTCCGCATCGAGCGCCGAGGTGGCTTCGTCGAGCAGCAGGACCGGAGCATCTTTCAGGATGGCGCGGGCGATGGCGATCCGCTGGCGCTGGCCGCCGGACAGGGTGATGCCGCGTTCGCCGGCGAGCGTGTCATAGCCGTTGTCGAGCTTCGCGATGAACTCGTCCGCCTGTGCGGCGATTGCTGCTGCACGCACGGCCTCGCGTGTCGCGTCTGGTACGCCGAAGGCGATGTTGTCGTGGATGGAGGCTGCAAAGATCGTCACGTCCTGTGGCACGATCGCAAGCCGTGAGCGGATATCCTGAAGCGTCGCATGGCGCAGATCGACGCCATCGAGCCGGATCGATCCGGCCGTCGGATCGTAAAAGCGCAGCAGCAGCGAAAAGATCGTGCTCTTGCCGGCGCCCGAGGGACCGACGATGGCGACGGTTTCTCCCGGTGCCACATGCAGGGAAAGCGCATTGAGCGTGATGGCGCTGACGCGGGCCGGATAGGCGAAGGAGACGCTGTCGAACGTGACATCGCCGCGCGGGGGTGAGGGGAGGGCTTTCGGGTGTTCCGGATCACGGACGGCAGAAACTTCATCAAGCAGTTCGGACAGCCGTTCGGCGGCGCCGCCTGCAGAAGACAGCTCGCCCCAGACTTCCGACAGTGTGCCGAGCGAGCTTGCCGCAATCACCGAATAAAGCACGAACTGGCCGAGCGTGCCCGGTGTCATCGTGCCGGCAAGCACGCTCTGGGCGCCGTACCAGAGGACGCCGACGATCGATCCGAAGATCAGCACGATGCCGAAGCCGGTCAGAAGCGCGCGGGCGCGGATCGACTTGCGGGCGGCCTCAAAGGCATTCTCGACCGTGTCGCTGTAGCGCGAGGTGGCGACAGCCTCGCCGGTGAAGGCCTGAACGGTGCGTGTGGCGCCGATCGTCTCGGCTGCATAGGCGGAGGTCGCTGCCAGCATGTCCTGGGCAGCGCGCGACCGGCGGCGCACCGAGCGGCCGAAGCCAACGAGGGGGAACACGATCAGCGGGATAGCGCCAAGCGCCAGAGCCGAGAGTTTAGGGCTCGTATACACCATCATGCCCATCGCTCCGAGACAGAGGATGGTGTTGCGCAGGGCCTGGGACGCGGCAGAGCCGAAGGCAGACTTGATCTGGGTCGTATCGGCGGTTAGCCGCGAAACGATCTCGCCGGACTGGTTGACGTCGAAGAAGGAAGCGGACAGCCGCGTCACATGCGAAAAGACCTCGCGGCGAAGATCCGCCACCACGCGCTCGCCGATGGTGATGACATAATAGTAGCGCATGCCGCTTGCGATCGCGAGAAGGACCGCCAGAACGAACAGCATGACAAAATAGTTGTTGATGAAATGTCCGTCGGAGGATGCGAATCCATGATCCACCATGCGGCGGACAGCCAGCGGCAGCGCTAGTGTGGTGCAGGCGGCAAGGACGAGAAAAAAAGTCGCGCCGGCGACCATGGCTCGATAGCGGGAAAGGTAGGGGAGCAGTCGGGAAAGCGGCTTGAGACTGCGGTTTTTCTTCTGATTTTCTCGGCTTTCGGCCATGTCGTCTCCATGGCCCCCGGGCAGCGGAATCTCAGCCTTTCGGGGACTTGTACTTGCGGCGCCCTTCCTGTATAGGCTCCGCATCCAATTGGGAAGCCGTGACCGCGCCGGTTTGCGGCTTCATTCATTAAAGACGGTTCTTGCTCGCGCAATGCGACGAATGGACCTCGCAGAGCAGGAATATCGACATGAAGGCTGGCATCCATCCCGACTACCACAAGATCAAGGTCGTCATGACCGACGGTACCGAATACGAGACGTTCTCGACCTGGGGCACCGAAGGCGCCACGATGAACCTCGAAATCGACCCGACGTCGCACCCGGCCTGGACCGGCGGCAACCAGCAGATGCTGGACCGCGGTGGCCGCGTTTCCAAGTTCAACAAGCGTTTCGGCGGTCTCGGCCTCTAATCGCTTTTTGCATTTTGACAAAAGAAGCCTGGCGAAAGCCGGGCTTTTTTGTTTTTCTAGAAGGCATGGAGGAGAATGTCGATCTTTTGTCGAAGCTACCCCATCCGCTTCGTCGCGTGCTGATCTTCGGCAATGGCGGATCGGGCAAGACGTGGCTTGCGACCAGATTGGGAAAGGTGCTCGGCCATGCTCCCGTCCACCTGGACGATGTCCGTTGGGAGCCCGGACGGTACGGCATCGGCCGCGACAGGCAGGTCGTGGACGAGGACGTGCGCAGCATCGCCGCACGAGATTTTTGGTTGATCGAAGGCGTGTATGGCAGGCTTGCCAGTCTCGCGATCACGCGGGCAACGACACTGATCTTTCTCGACTTGCCCGACGACGTCTGCCTCGAAAACATTCGCCATCGCGGTCTTCAGGGCGGGGGAAGCGTTGCGTCCTTCGAAGAGCTACTCCATTGGGTGGCGGGCTATCGCTTCCGACACAACAACTGGAATTCATTCGAGGCGCATGACCGGATGTTCAGCGCCTTCGAGGGCCCGAAACATCGGCTTGACTGTCGTGACAGTGTCAACGCCTATCTGGCGTCGCTATCTCTATAGTCCCAAACGCAAAAAGGCAGGCCAATGCCTGCCTTTGGACCGTCGACGTTCAGATCTCAGCCACCAAATGCGGTGTGAAGCAGGTTCTGCTGGGCGCGGACGCTGTTTTCGTTGTCGGAGATGACAACGGCTTCCGGGGCGCGATAGATTTCGCGGTCCAGAAGAGCGACGCGGTTCTGCAAACGAAGCGAGCGTTCGACAAGATCACGGAAGCTTTCCGGCAGATCGAGCCAGCCCGGAGCATTGCGATCGACATTGAAGCCGTCGAGACGCACCTTGCTCTTTTCCGAAAGAACCTGATCGCGGCTCATCTCGCCGTTGTTGACGGCACGCTGGAGCAGAAGCCACGATGCCATCTGCATCAGGCGAGTCGTCAGACGCATGGATTCAGCTGCATACAGAACCGAGGCCATGCGCGGCAGAACCTTGGATGCAGCACGACCCTGACCGTCCAGATAGCTTGCTGTCTCTTCAACAAGAGCCATGCCTTCGGAGTATAGTGACTTGAACTGGGCAGAGCTTGCGGCGCGGCCCGCAAAACTCACTGTGTTCAATCCCTGCTCGGACATCGAATTCATTCCTGCTAATGCTTTCTTACTCAGGCAATGGCGAAGTGGCTCAAAAAGTTCCATCTGGCCCGCTGAATGAAGTGAACATGATCCTTATACTGGAAATCCGCAAGGCGTTTCTTAATGAAAGGTTAATACCCACAGGAACCGGTAAACGCCCTCGATCTTCTTGAAATGAAACAGATCTTGCGAAAGCGCAAGTCCCCTGAAAATGGCCTTTGGAACGGGTTTTTGATGGCTGCGTGAGCTTGTGCGGACTGACAGCCAAAAAAAAGAGCCGCAAAAGCGGCTCTCAAGGTAAAACAGGGAGAAATCAGACCATTCGCCGAGCGGTGAAACTGTCTGAGTCCGGCAGAACCGAACATCGCTATATTCTCTGTTAATGATTAATGTTTGCTTAAGATTGGTCGTGGTTTTGCGGTTTATTCTTAGTGCGGCACATCAGGTCCGGAAAAAGCTGTCAGCGGCCTTGCGACCCTCAGCCTTCCTCGCCTTCTCTGCTTCCAGTCTCGCGATCTCTTCCTGCAGGATGGTGATGCGCATCTGCAGTTCGTCCGCAGAGAGCAGCGATAGGTCGGCGCCGATCTCGTGAGCTGCGGGTTTCTTCGGGCGGTCGTCGTCGAGAAATGACATTTCAAGCCTCCTTGGCCGTTATGGCGTCGTCTGCTGTTCAGACGCGGCTGCATCCTTGGGTCTTGCGCGCGGATCGAGCGAGAGGCCCTCGGGTGTCGCGAGTGGTCCGTTGGTTCCTGTCACCGTCGTGTAGGCATCGCGTTCGCCGGCAGGGACGGGTGCGCGCTGCCGGCTTCGGACAATCGCATAGACAGTGATCATCAGATGGGCGACAGCCGTGACGCCAAACAAAGCGTGCGGGCCGGCCCAGGTCATGACAGGACCTCCGAGCGTCGGGCCGATGATCGTCCCGATGCCGTAAAGAAGCAACAGGCCGCCGGAGACCTTTACGAAGTCCTCGGGCTGGGCGAAGTCGTTGGCATGGGCAACGGCGATCGGGTAGAGCGCGTTCGCGGCGGCGCCGTAGGTCGCGACGAGGATAACGATCGTGTAGACGTTGGTCGGCGCAACCAGCACAACGGCAAGGCCTGCCAGCGCACTGACGCCGGAGAGGACTGCAAGGACATGACGGCGGTCCAGCCTGTCCGACAACCGGCCCGCCGGAAACTGCATGATCGCGCCGGCAAAGATGGTGATCGATACCATTGCGGCGACCGATCCCTTGTCGAGGCCGACCTTGGTCGCGAACACGGCGCCGAGCGTGCCATAGGCCCCGTTGGCGATGCCGACCAAGAGAATGCCTACGCAGGAGATCGGCGAGTTTCGAAACAGTCCCTTGAGATCCAGCCGCGCGCGTTTCAGCGGTTGTGGTGACGCAGCCTTGGACAGCGTCGTCGGCAGGGCGGCGATCGAGTAGAGGATGCCGCAGACCATGAACAGCGTCGGCAGCGTCACATCGGCAAACGGCACCATCAACTGGCCACCGACAACGCCGAACAGGGTGATGGAGATATAGAAGGAAAAGATCGTGCCCCGGTTTTCCGGTGTGGCACGTTCGTTGAGCCAGCTTTCGATGATCATCGACGTACCGGCAGTGCAAAAGCCGGTGATTGCCCGCAGGATGAGCCACGCGACGTCATCGACCAGCAGGCCGGTCATAAGCACGTTGAGGCAGATCAGGGCCAGGAAGCCGGAGAAAGCGCGAACGTGCCCGATGCGGCGCACGACATTCGGTGCCACGAAGCAACCGATGACGAAGCCTGAGGCCCAGGTTGTGCCGAGCAGGCCAAGAACCTCGTTCGAGTAACCTTCGATCGAACCGCGCACCGGCAACAAAAGACCCTGCAGGCCATTGCCGAGGAACAGAAAGAGCGTACCAGTGAGGAGGGCGAGAACGGGAAGGAGATTACGGCTCATCGTCTATACTGTCAGCTCTCTTCGTGGTCGGTGATCCGCCCTGCCGTGCCGGAGCGATGTTGCGCAGACCGGCACAGGACGTTAACGAAGGTAAGGCAGATCAGAGATCATGACGCAACAGACCCCGATTCTCCTCCCGGTCTAACTGTGGTGGAGAGCAAAAATGTCCAGCCTGTGGCGAGCCTTTGAAACAGTGACGAAAGACAGATGACAAAAACAATCTCCGTCCTGTTGATGCTGGCCATGGTCGTGCAGATCATCAAGCCATTGAACCTCCCGGGCCTCAGGCGCCGGATGGATTTCTGGAAGCTGGCGCTGGTCGCCTTCGCGCTCTGGTCCGTGGCACTGCTGCTGCGCGAGTTCGTCGGCTGATTACAGCTCGATCCGGCCGCTCATCACCTTCACGCAGCTTCCGCTGATCCGCACATCGGTGACGCGACCCTGTCTTTTGACCATGGCGAGCTCGATCACGCTGCGGCGGCCCATCTCCACACCCTGTTCGACGGTCATGCGGATATCGGCTTCGGTTTCAGGGGCAAGCGTCGCGAGGAACGCGCCGAGCGCTGCAGACGCGCTACCCGTTGCCGGGTCTTCCGGCACATTGTCGAGCGGTGCGAACATGCGGGCACGGATATGCAGGGGATCCTTGGCATCACGGACATAGAGAAACAGCGAAAACTCCATCTGATCGCCCGGGCTGATCTCGGCTGCGCGATGGAATGACGTGAGATCCGGCCTGGCCGCGGCGAGCGCCTGCAGGCCGTCCAACTCAGCAATTGCGAATGGCAGGCCGACCGATGCGAAGACGGGTGCGTGATTGTGCATGACGACATGCCCGACGCCGATGGATGCGCAGTCGGCGATACGTTCAGGTTCGATCTCGGCGCCCAGTTCAAGTGGCCGCGGTGCCCGGATGGTTGCGCCGACAACCACACCGCCCTCCCGGATCAGGTCGATCTCGACCAGTCCGGCGATTTCCTCGAAGCGGAGCATTTTGCCTAAAGCGTTGCCGAACAGGTCGGGCAGATTGCCAAGGACGAAGGCAGTTCCGACATTCGGATGGCCGGCAAAGGGAACCTCTGTCGTCGGCGTGAAGATACGCACGCGCGCCGTGTTGGCTGGATTGTCCGGTGGAAGCACGAACGTGGTTTCGGAATAGCCGAACTCCGTTGCGATCGCCTGCATCTCATCGCCCGAAAGGCCGCGGGCGTCTGTGATGACCGCAAGCGGATTGCCGAAGAAGCGCTGGTCGGTAAAGACATCGACGGTGACGAAATCGACGACAGGCATGGACGGGCTCCCCAGTTGAGAACGTAACTTCTAGAGCCTGCGATCTCCCATCACCAGACAATGGTTTTGATGGAAGACATCAATCCTGATTGTCTGGGCAGGGTCTGGAAACGAGAAAGGCCGCACCCCCCGGTGCGGCCTCTTCCTCCCATGAAAAGGGCCAGAGCTATTAAAGCTGAGGCGGCCTTTTCCAGGTTCGTGTTCCCGATGCCGCAGCATCAGGGTTAGAGCATCAGGCCTTGTTGACGCTCGCGGAATAGATCCCGTCGATGGTTTCAGCCAGGCTCGCGTCGAAATCTGCATCGCTCATTGAGACGCGCAGGTTTTCGGTGAGCGCGCGCGAGAAGCTCGCGATCATGTCGCGGTTGTGGCTCAGCTTTTCGCAGGCATCGACGCGGCTGTAGCCGCCGGACAGGGCAACGAGGCGAACGACCGACTTGTGAGCGGCGAGATCCGCATAGAAATCGGCGACCGTTGGGATCGTTACCTTCAGCATCACGTCTTCGCCCGGACCGAGCGTGTCGAGCTGCTGGGCGATCTCGTCGCGCAGGATAGTCTCAGCTTCAGCCTTGGTCGGGCTGTTAATGAGGATCTCCGGTTCGATGATCGGAACGAGGCCCTGTGCGATGATCTGGCGCGCGACTTCGAACTGCTGCTGCACGACATCAGCGATACCGGCCTTGTCGGCAGAGGCAATCACCGAGCGCATCTTTGTGCCGAAAATTCCCTTTTCGCGGCCGCGGATCAGGAGAGCGTCGAGATCCGGCATCGGCTTCATCAGCTGAACGCCGTTTTCTTCGGCAGCGAGGCCCTTGTCGATCTTCAGGAAAGGCACGACGCCGCGCTTGTTCCAGAGGTAGGAGGGAACCGGTTCGCCGTCGACATCACCATCCATGGTGCGTTCGAACAGAATTGCGCCGACAACCTTGTCGCCTGTGAAGGCCGGTGCCTTCATGATGCGGGCGCGCATGGCGTGCATCAGGCGGAACATCTCTTCGTCGCCCTCGTAGTCGGTTTCGGCAATGCCGTAGAGCAGCAGCGCTTTGGGTGTCGAACCACCGCTCTGATCAAGCGCCGCAATGAAACCGGGCGCCGACCTGACTTTGTCCAACATCTTCGCGTCTACCATAATCGCTCCTATCCCTCACAATGGCGCGTTGCGCGCTTATGCCCATTCAATCTTCGGAAAAGCCGATATTAAAAGCAATATCCGAAGTTCTCTCCCGCCGATAACAGAAGTTCTTTTAAAGGGAAATGATGCTCTAAGCCATTGAAACGATTGAAATGGTTTCAATCGTTTAAAATATTGAATTTATTTAAACTTAGCTTGCAGATCGGGCGCGGAAACCTATTTCCCGCGCCACTGAACCCATCGAGGGTTGCGTTCTGGGAAGCCGGTCGATCAGGCCTTGGTCAGCACCGAGACGCCGGGCAGTTCCTTGCCTTCCATCCATTCCAGGAAGGCGCCGCCTGCGGTCGAGACGTAGGAGAAATCGTCGGCAACGCCCGCATGGTTGAGCGCCGCCACCGTATCGCCGCCACCGGCGACCGAAACCAGCTTGCCGGCCTTGGTCTCACTTGCTGCGAATTTTGCAGCGGAGACCGTCGCGGTGTCGAACGGGGTGATCTCGAAGGCGCCGAGCGGGCCGTTCCACACCAGCGTCGAGGCCTTGCCGATCCATTCGTTGACGGCTTCGACGGATTTCGGGCCGACGTCGAGCATCATCGCGTCGGAGGGGATGGCGTCGATCGCGACAGTTTCGTTTGCGGCATTCGCCTTGAATTCGCGTGCCACAACGCCGTCGGTCGGCAACACGATCGTGCAGCCGGACGCTTCGGCTTCCGCCATGATGGCGCGGGCAGTGTCTGCGAGATCATGCTCGCAGAGCGACTTGCCGACATCGATGCCTTGTGCGGCAATGAACGTGTTGGCCATGCCGCCGCCGATCACCAGCGCATCCACCTTTTTCACGAGGTTCTGCAGCAGATCGATCTTGCTGGACACTTTGGCGCCGCCGACGATGGCAACGACCGGGCGGGCAGGATCGCCGAGGCCCTTTTCCAGCGCTTCGAGTTCAGCCTGCATGGTGCGGCCGGCATAGGCGGGCAGGCGGTGGGCAAGGCCTTCCGTGGAGGCATGGGCACGGTGGGCGGCCGAGAAGGCGTCGTTGACATAGATGTCGCCGTTCTTAGCCAGTTCTTCGGTAAAGCCGGTGTCGTTCTTTTCCTCGCCCTTGTGGAAGCGGGTGTTTTCGAGAAGCAGAATATCGCCGTTCTTCATCGAGGCGACAGCCTGATCGGCTTCCGGGCCG
The DNA here is from genome assembly GCF_014842035.1 of Rhizobium sp. CFBP 8752. NCBI lineage: Bacteria > Pseudomonadati > Pseudomonadota > Alphaproteobacteria > Hyphomicrobiales > Rhizobiaceae > Rhizobium > Rhizobium sp. CFBP 8752. The sequence goes on from NZ_JACYUZ010000001.1 coordinate 667,213, forward strand.
ATGCAATCGGATGCAAACAGGATCTTCTGACCGAGCACTTCATTGACGGCCATGACGATCTGGGACAGCGACATGTCGGCGACCGGTTCACCCTTGGGGCGGCCGAAATGGGCGAGAAGGATGACCTTGGCGCCCTTCTTCGACAGTTCCGTGATCGTCGGGGCAACGCGCTCGATACGGGTTGCGTCCGTCACCTTGCCGTCGCTCACGGGAACGTTGAGGTCGACGCGGACGAGAATGCGCTTACCTGCGATATCGGTGAGGTCGTCGAGGGTCTTGAAGGCCGGCATGGTACTGATCCCGTTGCTTGATAAAGGGTGGCGGGACCATACTATTCTTGTCCGACGGCGCAAGGCTGTCGGGTCAATGAAATGACCTGAGTACCCGTTGCCGAGAGGCCGCCCGACCTTCAGGCGGACCGGCGGGTCGGGACCGGCTTGCCACGATACTTGCGGATCTGGTCACGGATGCGGTGGGCGATTTCGCGCATGTTGATGAAGATCGGCAGCTTGGTGGCGGGCTCCACCGGCTCCAGGGAGACGCCGATCTTGGTGACATGGTCGAGCTCGTCGGTTTCCCGGACGATCAGCACGATCGAGCCGAAGCGCACGCGGTCGGCATATTCCGTCTTGCCGCCCAACCTTGAATGCATGAGTTCGCCGATCGTCAGTGCCTGTTCGGTTGCCGAGAGAAGGCCCGGGCCATAGGCAAGGTCGAGCTCGGTTGCAGGCCGTGTCGGCGAAATCGCGAAGGCGCCGAAGAACTCCGCGTCGTCATCATCGACGGGGATGCGGCTCGCAAATAGCCGATCGAGCAGTTTCGTGTAGTTCGGCGTCACGAACAGGTAGACCTGATCGTTCTCCCGCAGGCGTCCGGCATACTGGTAGCGCAGGCTGCGGCCGTCGCGGATCACCAGCGAGGGCATGGCCCAGCGGGGAATGCGCTCGCCCGACAGGATCGGGCTGTCTTTGAGGACACGGTAGGAGATCAGCTCGTGCGTCGCCTTGCCGGGAAGATCGAGTTCCAGCTTGTCGACGGCGCCGATGCGCGGCGGAATGATTAACCCGAGATACCGCGCCACCGGCTTGATCGTCCAACCCTGGAGAAGAAGCGAGACGAGCACGATGATGAAGGTGACGTTGAAGAAGACGGACCCGTTTTCGGCGCCCGACAGGATCGGCGTGATGGCGAGCAGGATGGACACCGCACCGCGCAGGCCGACCCAGGACAGGAAGCCGATTTCCTGCTGCGTGAAGTCATAGGCCATCAGGCTGATCCAGACGGCAATCGGGCGGGCGACGAAAATCAGGAACAGCGCCAGACCGATCGCTGGCACGAGCAGGATCGGAAACTGGGACGGCGTCGCGAGCAGGCCGAGCACCAGGAACATGATGATCTGCGCAAGCCAGGTCAGCCCTTCGTTGAAGCGCGTGATCTGGTGCTTGGCAAACATCTTGCGATTGCCCGAGTAGATGCCGGCCACATAGACGGCGAGGAACCCACTGCCGCCCATCGCGCCGGTGAAGGCGAACACGAGCAGAGCAAGCGTCAGGACGAGGATTGGCGCCAGACCCCGATCGGAGGTGAAGCGGTTCAGCACCCAGACGATCATCAAGCCGCCGAGCAGGCCGAAGATGACGCCGAGCCCCATTTCCTCGAGGAACATGACAGCGAAATGCAGGTCGAGGCCGCCGAAGCCCTGGCCGGTGGCCAGAAGCTCGGACAGCGCGATCGTCAGGAAGATCGCCATCGGGTCGTTGGTGCCGGATTCCACTTCGAGCGTCGAGCGCACCTTGTCGCGGATGTTGATGCCGCCGATGCGCAGCAGAAAGAACACCGCGGCTGCGTCAGTCGAGGCGACGATCGACCCGAGCAGAAAGCCTTCAAGCCAGCTGAAGCCTAGGAAATACTTCGCCGCGACGCCGAAGACGCCGGCGGTCAACAGCACGCCGACGGACGCGAGCGTCAGCGCCGGAACCGCGGCTATCCGGAAGGAGTGGAGCGAGGTGCCGAAGCCGCTGTCGAACAGGATGATGGCGAGCGCCAACGACCCCAGCATGAAGGTGAAGGAGTAGTTCTCGAAACGTATGCCAAGACCATCGACACCGGCCAGCAGGCCGATCGACAGGAAGACGAGAAGCAGGGGAGCGCCGAACCGGAAGGCAAGCAGGCTGGAAAAGGCCGCAGCCAACACCAGAACCGTGCCGACCAGCAGGATGATGTAGAAAGCCTCCAATGTCCCCGTCCTTCCTCTCGCCGCCGTTTACGGAAATCCATCCATCAGCAGGCCCGGCGATTGTCGGATCCTGTGCCGTTGCCGCGATCGGCAAGATAGCCATGGAGCAGATCCCGGTCAGTGGCCGGGCGATTCGATGTGCATATTCAAATAGACGGGAACAAATCCGGCAAGAGAAGGGCCGGTGGTGAAGAAAAATCACGTCGGTGCGAAGTGAATAGCTGACGCAGGCCCGCCCGGCGGCGACCTCGGCCACGATGGCGTCGATGTCGATCAGCACGTCGTGAAGGTAGGCGTGGTCGCGGACACGCCGAAGAGCTGACCCCAGGACCGAGTCAAGGAGCCGGAAAACGTTGCCGGTCGCTGCTACTACTCAGCGGCGACCCTGCCGATCACCGTCAGTGGATCGGCCGCACCGGCCGTGACGAACAGGAGTTCGCCGCTGGCAGGAACGATGTTGGTAAGGCCTGTTATGTTGACCTGATGGGTGACCAGCACAACCGGCCGGCCCGGCGGCAGGCCCGTCATCCAGGCGCGCAGGGCCTGCGTCTGCGGCCTGCCATCTTCGGGACTGCCAAAGAAAGAGTTGAGCAGCGGCTGCGGCTCGACCGACCCAAGACCAAGACCCTTGGCGGTATCGAGGCAGCGGCACCACTGGCTGGAAAAAACCCGCGCCTGCGTCACGCCATTTTTTCGCAAGAGCTCGCCGATACGGCTCGCCTGGGCGATGCCCTGCGCGGAGAGATTGCGCTGCGTGCTGCAATCATTGACCGCAAAGTTCGCGGGATCGCCGGTTCCGGGCGCAATCGCGTGGCGAAGCAGCACCAGAGCTGCACCAGTGCGAAGCTCGGCCCATGGATCTGATTGCGCCCTTGCATTGCTGGTCAGGGCAAGAGCGGAGGCGATCAGCAACTGGCGTCGCAGAAACATGGCGTATCTCCAAGTGGTGCCGGCGTTTGTCTGTCCAAAGCTAATACGTGCAATGATACTGCGTGGTTTCCACCCTCACGGAAAATAACATCCCTTGGATGGGGTATGTACCGACGCCGGCAGTCATGATCGCAATTGGGTCGTGCCAGAAAGTGTGCTAAGCGCCGGCGAAACAATGACTGGAGCATGACATGAGCGAACCGAACGTAGCCGAAGCGACAAACCGCATTTATGAATCGCTTCAGGCCAACAATGCCGATCTCGATACGCATATCGCCACCCTCAAGGCAGCGCTGACCCAAGCTGGCCAGAAGGAAGCCGAGTTCGACCCGGCGCGGATCGTGCAGAACAATCGTCAGGGCCGCAAGCTGATGCAGGCCTATTTTCGCCAGCGCGGCGTGACGGTGAAGTTTACGGCGTCCTGAGGGATTTACGCGCGGGCGACCCCTCTCCCGACCATGTCCCAAAACGCAAAACCCCCTCCTTTTAAGGGGAGGGGGTCAAAAGCCTGAGCGTGAGGACCGGTCCTCAAGGACCGGCATGCACGTTTCAGTGATTAGATCAGCTTGCCCATGGCAACTGCGGTGTCCGACATGCGGTTGGAGAAGCCCCACTCGTTGTCGTACCAGGTCAGGATGCGCACGAACGTGCCTTCGAGAACCTTTGTCTGGTCGAAAGCGAAGATCGAGGAGTGGCTGTCGTGGTTGAAGTCGCGGGAAACCAGCGGTTCGTCTGTGTAGCCGAGGATGCCCTTCAGCTTGCCGTCGGCGGCAGACTTGATGGCATCGTTGATTTCGGCAACGGTGGTGGCGCGCTTCGCAACAAAGTTGAAGTCGACAACCGAGACGTTCGGGGTCGGAACGCGGATCGACGTGCCGTCGAGCTTGCCCTTCAGTTCCGGCAGAACGAGGCCGACGGCCTTGGCTGCACCGGTCGAAGTCGGGATCATCGACAGAGCCGCTGCACGGGCGCGGTAGAGGTCCTTGTGCATCGTGTCGAGGGTCGGCTGGTCGCCGGTGTAGGAATGGATCGTGGTCATGAAGCCGTGGTCGATGCCGACGGCGTCGTTCAGCACCTTGACGACCGGAACCAGGCAGTTCGTGGTGCAGGATGCGTTGGAGATGACCAGGTGGTCCTTGGTCAGCTGGTCGTCGTTGACGCCGAACACGACCGTGAGGTCGGCATTGTCGCCGGGCGCCGAGATGATGACGCGCTTGGCGCCAGCCGTCAGGTGGGCGGCGGCCTTGTCGCGGGCGGTGAAGATGCCGGTGCACTCAAGCGCGATATCGACGCCCATTTCAGCGTGCGGCAGCTGGGCCGGGTCACGCACTGCGGTCACCTTGATCGGCTTGCCGCCGGCAACGATGATCGTGTCGCCTTCGACCTTGACGTCCGCCGGGAACTTGCCGTGGATCGAGTCGTAGCGCAGCAGATGGGCATTGGTCTCGACCGGGCCGAGATCGTTGATCGCGACCACTTCAATGTCGGTGCGGCCGGATTCGACGATCGCGCGCAGGACGTTGCGGCCGATACGGCCAAAGCCGTTGATGGCAACCTTTACAGTCATAGAGTTCTCCCGAGAAAATTATGGCAAGCAGGACGGGGCGGGCGGATTGACCGTCGCCCCGTCATCGAAAATATCAAGCGAGCTTTGCTTGCGCTGCGGCGACAACGGCGTCAGCCGTGATGCCGAAGTGCTTGAAGACATCCTTGGCAGGACCCGAAGCGCCAAAGCCCTTCATGCCGACGAACGTGCCTTCCGGACCGATGAACGCATCCCAGCCTTCGCGGACAGCTGCTTCAACCGCGATCTTGACCGGCGAGTTGCCGAGGATCTCGCGGCGATAGTCGTCCGGCTGTTCGAAGAACAGTTCGGTGCAGGGCACGGAAACGACGCGTGTGCTGACGCCCTTTTCCTCAAGCGTCTTTGCCGCCGCAATCGCCAGTTCGACTTCCGAACCGGATGCGAAGATGGTCACCTTGGCATCCGCATTGCCCGAAAGCGTGTAGGCGCCGAGCGTGCAGAGGTTCTTTTCCGAATATTCGGTGCGGGCCGGTGCAAGGTTCTGACGCGTCAGCGCGAGAGCCGACGGACGATCCTTGGTTTCGAGCGCGATCTGCCAGCATTCTGCCGTCTCGGTCGCATCGGCCGGGCGGAACACCATCAGGTTCGGGATGGCGCGAAGGCTTGCCACTTGTTCAACCGGCTGGTGGGTCGGGCCATCTTCGCCAACGCCGATCGAGTCATGCGTGAGCACGTGGATGACGCGGATACCCATCAGGGACGCGAGGCGGATCGGCGGACGGCAGTAGTCCGAGAAGATCATGAAGCCGCCGCCGTAGGGGATCAGACCGCCATGCAGGGTGACGCCGTTCATGGCGGATGCCATGCCGTGTTCGCGGATGCCCCAGTGCATGTAGCGGCCGGAGAAGTCGGTCGGCGTGACCGAAATCATCTGGCTGGTCTTGGTGTTGTTCGACGGCGTCAGGTCGGCGGAGCCGCCGAGCGTTTCCGGCAGGAAGCCATTGATGACTTCCAGCACGTCCTCGGACGCCTTGCGGGTGGCGACGGTCGGCTTGGTTTCGGCAAGCTTCTTCTTGTAGTCGTTGATGGCAGTGTCGAAACCTGCAGGCAGGTCACCGGCAAAGCGGCGGTCGAACTCGGCCTTGTGGGCAGACGCTGCAAGGCGGTCTTCCCAAGCCTTGACGGCTTCCAAAGAGCGGATGCCGGCTTCGCGCCAGTCGGACAGAACGTCGTTCGGGATGACGAAGGGTTCGTATTCCCAGTTCAGGGCCTTGCGGGTCGCTGCAATTTCCTCGGCGCCGAGTGGCGAGCCGTGAACCTTGTGGCTGCCGGCCTTGTTCGGCGAACCGAAGCCGATCGTGGTCTTGCAGGCGATGAAGGTCGGGCGGTCGGACTTGTGGGCCTGCTCGATCGCGTCTGCGATGGCGGCCTGGTCGTGACCGTCGATCTCGATCGTGTTCCAGTGCACGGCTTTGAAGCGGGCGATCTGGTCCGTCGAGTCCGACAGCGACACCGCGCCGTCGATGGTGATCGAGTTGTTGTCCCAGAACAGGACCAGCTTGTTCAGCTTCAGGTGGCCGGCAAGCGCGATCGACTCGTGGGAGATGCCTTCCATCAGGCAGCCGTCGCCGTTGATCACGTATGTGTAGTGATCCTGCAGGTCGGCGCCGAATTCTTCGCGCAGCTTGCGTTCGGCGATTGCCATGCCGACGGCGTTGCCGATGCCCTGGCCAAGCGGACCAGTGGTGGTCTCGATGCCGGTCGCATGGCCATATTCCGGGTGTCCGGCAGTCTTGGAACCAAGCTGACGGAAGCCCTTCAGGTCGTCGATGGACATGTCAGGGTAGCCGGTCAGATACAGTACCGAGTACAGCAGCATCGAGCCGTGGCCGGCCGACAGCACAAAGCGGTCGCGGTCGGGCCAATGCGGCTTGGTCGGGTCGAATTTCAGGTATTTGGTAAACAGGACCGTTGCGACGTCAGCCATGCCCATGGGCATGCCCGGGTGTCCGGAATTCGCCTTTTCGACGGCATCCATGGCAAGGAAACGGATCGCATTGGCCATCCGGTCGTGTTGTTCGCGAGAAATCATGGCTAATCCACTATCGTCCGAGTGTCGGTCAGGCCCTATGATCGGGCCTCGTCAGGAAGCGTCCGATCCATATCAGGTGGGGCGCGCAAGTCAACAAAAGGCGGGCCACCGGTGGCACATAATGATCGGGTTTAGCACAGTCTGCCTGCTATTTCGGCAGGGCCGCCGAGTGCCCTTGATCAGCGATGATCCACAGTTCGATGCGGTATCGTCTGCGTGTTTTATTGACCGGCTTTCAAGCGGTGAATAGTCTACGGCGCTTGTTGGCGAGGCGCTGCCGTACGATTCGGCGCCGATCGCGACCTCACGGGATATATGCATGCCGGCAGAAAAGACGGTGGATCTGGCGCTTTCGGAACTTCGGGCTGCGATAAGCGGGCTGGAGAATGCCGTCGATGTGCGCATCGAGCAGCAAAGAGACCAGGGCGAGATGGAAGGCGAGGTCAAGCGCGTGCATGCCGATCGATCGCGCCTGGCGCAGGAACTGGACCAGTCGCAGTTTCGGGCCAATCGTCTCGAAGAGGTCAACCGCGAGGTTTCCCGCCGTCTGGTGACGGCGATGGAGACGATCCGCGCGGTTCTGGACCGGTAAGGAAAAAGAGATGGCCCAGGTAACGGTAACGATCGACGGCAAAGCCTATCGGATGGCTTGCGAAGAAGGTCAGGAACAGCACCTGACGGATCTCGCCGACCAATTCGACCGCTATGTCGGACATCTGAAGGGCCAGTTCGGCGAGATCGGTGATCTTCGCATCACGGTCATGGCCGGGATCATGATCATGGATGAGCTTTCCGAGCTGACCCGCAAGGTCGGTGCGCTCGAAGGCGAGGTGCAGTCGCTGAAATCCAACCGCGCCGGTGCCGCTGAAAACCAGAGCCGCAGCGACGAGCTTGTCGTCTCCGCCCTGAGCGAGCTTTCATCCAGACTCGAAGGCCTGACCGCCAAGCTCAACGGCCGTGTGCCGGCGAACTAAGATCGTCTCACGCCGGTGTTCAGCGTCGCTGAAAAGCCTGCAGAAAAAAATGCCTCGCGATGCCACTGGCGCGCCATCGACTTCAGCCTTATATTGAAAATGCGTTCTGCGCTTCTCGACAGGAACCACAATCCCTGGGGCCATACTCGATCCAAAGGGAGCTGTCCCTGGCCAGGCCCGTGGGCTTGGACATATGGCGCCCACCTACGTTTGTAGGCACCCAGGATCGTAAAAATCCATCGGTCGCCGCGGATCGCACCCTACAGAATTCGGGCTCGATCATTCATAATGGTCGCGCCCAAAAACGAAAAACCCCGCTCAAGGCGGGGTTTTGCACGTCTAGTCGATTGGGATGCTTACGAGCGCTTTTCGATCGAGCAGACCAGGACGCGGGAAAGAACGCGCTCATAGCCGACGATTTCGCGAGCGATCCGCATAACGCGGGCATGGTCGCCACTGGAGCTGACAACGCCTTCAAGAACAATGAAGTCGCCGGTCACGTCGACAGTGAGGTTGCTGCTGTCGAAGTTGGGGAGGTAACTCAGTTCCGTTTCGATAGCGGTCTTTTCCATCATCATGCCGTGGTCATGGGCAAAGGCGAATGAAGCGGTAGGCTGAAGGCTGCTCAAGAACATTGTCGAAACTCCCAACATGAACGTCTGATGAATGAACTGTTGTCTTACGTTTATGTTCCGAATGTGTCCGCGCTTTTTCTAATTTCTTTTTCCAGTACACGAGTTCGTCAGATTGCCAGTCCGGTTTTCCCCTGATGTGGCATCAGGCGCCCCTGTCTGACGCTTGACAATGGCCGCGCCGTTTCCGAGTAAGTCTGCGTGTTTTCAATCGGCGGACTTCTTCATGCCCAACGCAAAAGCCACGTTCGCCCGCTCGTCGCTCCTGATGCTCGTCATCGGCGCGGCCATCTTGCTCGGCATCGTGATGTCTTCTTTCTTCCTGGCGCAGATGACCAGGACCTATTTCGATGACGTTACGAAGCTGAGAGCATTGCGGGCGACCACTGCCGATCTGCTTTTGCTTGTGCAAACCGCCGAGACCGGACAGCGCGGCTACCTGCTGGTGCAGGATCCGCTGTTCCTCGAGCCCTACCGGACATCCATCGGTGCGCTGCCGCTCCAGCTGCAGAAGGTGGAGCGGACGGCGGCCAATCAGGACATAGTCAGCGTTCCGCTGGACGAGATCCGCAGCCTGATCGCGCTAAAGACCAATGAGATGCAGGAGACGCTGTCGCTCGCAAGTTCGGGTCAGGTCGAGCAGGCAGTCGCCATCGTTCGCAACCAGTCGGGCCTTGAGGCTATGCAGAAATTGCGCGCCCTGCTTGGCGGCGTGATCGGCGAACTGGATGGACACCTGATTTCCGGCATTGGCGAGATTCGCGGAAGTTCCGAAAAGCTGCAGTGGTTTACCGTCGGCGGCGGTATTCTGATCATTCTCGTTCTCGGCGGCGCGATTGCCATCGTCTTCCAGCATGTCCGCCAGCTTCAGAAGGCCCGTGCCGAGGTGGAAACCTTGAATGCCGGGTTGGAGGAGCGGGTCAACGAGCGTACCGAAGACCTCATCCAGGCAAACCGCGAGATCCAGCGATACGCCTATATCGTCTCGCACGATCTGAGAGCGCCGCTTGTCAACATCATGGGCTTTACCAGCGAGCTGGATAGTTCGCTCAAATCGATCTCCGCCTACGTGCTGGCCGATGACGTCAAGCCGAGCGAACTTCAGGTGAGGGACGCCCGGCTTGCAGTCGAGGAAGATCTTCCAGAGGCAATCGGTTTTATCCGTTCGTCGACCAAGAAGATGGATGGCCTAATCAACGCCATCCTGAAGATCTCCCGCGACGGTCGGCGTGAGCTGAAGCCGGAGCGGATCGACCTGAGCGAACTCCTGGAGGCAACTGCCGCGAGTGTCTACCATCAGGTCAACGAGGGCGGCGGCGAAGTGGCGATTTCCACGTCGGCCGCAAAGACCCTCGTCACCGACCGGTTCTCGCTGGAGCAGGTTTTCGGTAACCTGTTCGACAATGCGGTCAAATACCAGCATCCCGACCGGCCGCTGGCGCTGTCAATCACGTCAACGCCGCTCGGGCGAAGCTTTGTCCGGATCGAGGTTGCCGATAACGGGCGCGGCATTGCGCCGGAAGACCACGAACGGGTGTTCGAGCTGTTCCGCCGTTCCGGCGTGCAGAACCAGCCCGGCGAGGGCATCGGCCTTGCGCATGTGCGATCATTAGTCAGAAATTTAGGTGGCGAGATTACGATCACGTCAACCTTGGGCGGCGGTGCGACATTCATCATCCGTCTGCCCACCGATCTGTCCCAATATGTCAGGAGTCATGGGTCATGAATGCTGCCGGCAAAGAAGTTACCATCGTTATGGTCGAGGACGACGAGGGGCATGCGCGCCTCATCGAAAAGAATGTCCGTCGAGCAGGCGTCAACAACGAGATCGTACCGTTCACGAACGGAAACGCAGCGCTCGATTATATTCTCGGCGCTGACCGCCTGGGAGCGGCCAATGCGGATCGGTATTTGCTGATCCTTCTCGACCTCAACCTCCCCGATATGTCGGGTATTGACATACTTGAGAAGGTGAAGTCCAACCCTCACTCGAAGCGACTGCCTGTGGTCATCTTGACCACGACCGACGACGAGCGAGAGATCCAGCGGTGCTACGATCTCGGTGCCAACGTTTATATAACGAAGCCAGTGGATTATGAGAGTTTCGCGCACGCCATCAGACAGCTCGGTCTGTTCTTTGCCGTGATGCAGATTCCCGGACAATGACGAGACGTGATGCAGCACACCATTCTCTACGTCGATGACGACCTTGCCCTTGCGCGGCTTGCCGTGCGCAATCTGGGTCGCTTCGGCTATCAGGTCGTCCATGCCGTGGATCTGTCCGCGGCAATGGAGACCGTTGAGAAGGGTGGCGTACACGCAGTGGTTCTCGACCACTATCTCAGCACCGGTACCGGCCTCGAAATCCTTCACAGGCTGAACGAGATGGGGGCGGGGCTCCCGGTCATCTATGTCACCGGTTCAAGCGATGCGACGATTGCGATCGATGCGCTGAAGAACGGTGCGTCCGACTACGTCATCAAGACGGTGGGCGACGAGTTCTGGCCGCTGATGCAGAGCGCGATCGGCCAGGGGATTGCGACCGCCGAGCTTCGCCGCGCAAAGGAGCGCGCCGATCAGGAGATCCGGCTTGGCAAGGAACGCGCCGAGGTGCTGTTGACGGAAGTCAACCACCGCGTCGCCAACAGCCTGGCGCTGGTCGCCGCGCTGATCCGTCTCCAGGTGTCGAGCAGCAAGAACGACGACGTCAAGGCGGCCCTGTCGGAGACGCAGGCGCGCATCTCCGCGATCGCCGGCATGCACCGCAGCCTCTACACGTCCGACGACGTGCGCCAGGTGGAGATGGACAAGTATCTCGGCACTCTGGTCAAGGAAGTCCAGGGTACGGTCAACGATCACCAGAGCGCGACGATCCTTTTGCAGGCCGACGAACTCTCGCTGAAGTCCGACCGGGCCGTCTCCGTCGGGATGATCGTGACCGAACTTCTCACCAATGCGCTGAAATATGCTTATCCGCCGGGCGCTGAGGGCGAGGTTCGCGTGCTTCTCAAGCGGCAGGATGATGACAAGGCGCTGCTTGCGGTGGAGGACGACGGCGTCGGCTGGAAGGAAGGCGACATGCCGAAGGGCACGGGTCTTGGCAGTCGAATCGTCAAGTCGATGGCGGCAACGCTTGGTGCTTCCATCCAGTATGTGCCGCGCGAAAGCGGCACTCGCGCCGAACTGCTGATCGACCTGACGGCGTGATTTCTCCCTTTCCGACCGGACGCTCGCAAGTTCCACAGTGACGGCCATTGCATTGGACGCATGCTGACCCTATGATTTCCACCGCGAGCGAAGGTGCATAGCTCCGAGAACCCCCAAGGATTGCGGGCGGTTTTCCGAACTGTGCGCGAAGCAGCGCCGACGCTCCCATAGGGTGCGTTCGATAACGGTTCTCGTTGAAGTGGGCCGTGGCGTCAGTTTTGCAGGCAGGATATTGTTCCAGATTAAGAGCCCCTTTTGTTAACCGAAATATTCATCGTCGTTGCACTCACCATTCTCAATGGTGTCCTCGCAATGTCGGAACTTGCCGTCGTGTCCTCGCGTCCCGTGCGCCTCCGGGTCATGGCAGAGCAGGGAAATCGTGGCGCAGCTGCCGCCATCAAGCTGGCTGAAGATCCAGGCCGCTTCCTTTCCTCCGTTCAGATCGGCATCACTCTTGTCGGCGTTCTCTCCGGTGCGTTTTCCGGTGCAACGCTCGGCACCCGTCTGACCAACTGGCTGTCCGAGCAGGGTATGCCGCAAAACTTCGCCGACTGGCTCGGCGTCGGCGGTGTCGTTGTGGTCATCACCTATATGTCGCTGATTGTCGGCGAACTCGTGCCGAAGCAGATCGCATTGCGGGCGCCTGAGCTCGTGGCCGCCAAAGTGGCGCCGGCGATGAAGATGGTCGCGACAATCGGTGCCCCGGTCGTGTGGTTTCTCGACATCTCGGGTCGGTTTCTTCTGGCCCTTCTCGGCCAGAGCGGGGAATCGAACGAGAAAGTCACCGACGAGGAAATCCGCACCGTGCTTGCCGAGGCACATAGCGCGGGCGTGATCGAGACCGAGGAATCGGCGATGATCTCCGGCGTCATGCGACTGGCCGACCGTACCGCGCGCGGCCTCATGACGCCACGCCGCGATGTGGAGGTGCTCGATACCGAAGATGAGCCGGAAGAGCTTCGTGCCCAGCTGCGGGCGACGACACGCTCGCGTCTGCCTGTACGCAAGGGCTCGTCGGACGAGATCCAGGGCGTGCTCTTCGTCAAGGACGCCTATGAATTCATGGCCGGCGGCAGGGGCGGCGATCCCGCCTCGCTGATGCGCGAAGCGCCTGTCGTTTCCGACCTGACCGGCGCGCTCGACGTCATTCAGGCTTTGCGCAAGTCCCCGGCGCACATGGTTCTCGTCTATGACGAATACGGCCATTTCGAAGGTATCATCACCTCCGGCGACGTGCTCGAAGCCATTACCGGCGTGTTTCAGGAGGACGAGGTTGAAGAACCCGCCATCGTCGCGCGCGACGACGGATCCTATCTCGTCGCCGGCTGGATGGCAGTCGACGAGTTCTCCGCGCAGATGGGCGTGCCGATCGAGGATGACCCGGGTTACGAGACCGTTGCAGGCTTCGTTCTCGACGAGCTGAAGCATCTGCCGGAACTGGGCGAGAAGTTCACAACACGAGGCTGGACCTTCGAGGTGATCGATCTCGACGGACGTCGTATCGACAAGCTGCTGCTCAGCCGAGCACCAGACTGACGGTACGGGACCGATGAGCGAGGCTTTTTCCGACAATCGCATGCGCAAGACGGAACTGCGGCGCCAGAGCCTCGCCGCGAGAGACGCTCTGTCTATTTCGGATAGGGTCGGAAAGAACCAGGCGCTTGCCGTTCATGGCGCCGGGGCAATCGAGTTGCATACCGGAGCGATCGTGTCGGGCTTTCTGCCGATCCGATCCGAGGTGGATCTCCATCCTCTGATGGCATTGCTGCGGGATCGCGGCGGGCGCATCTGCGTGCCGGTCGTCCTCGACAAGGAAACGATCGTGTTTCGCGAACTGACGCCTGAGACGGTGCTTGTGCCCGGTACGTTCGGGACCTCGGGTCCTCGACCCGAGGCGGAAGAACTCGAGCCCGAGATCATGCTCGTGCCATTAGCCGCATTCGATGCGCGGGGCCACCGGATCGGCTATGGCGGCGGATATTATGACCGGGCCATTCACCGTTTGCGCGAAAAAGGCTTGAACCCGCGGTTGATCGGCATTGCATTCGACTGCCAGGAAGTGGCATCAGTGCCTGAAGAACCTCATGATATGAAGCTCGATGCCGTCTTGACCGAAAGCGGCTATCGGCCGTTCGCGGATATGCTCGCGTAGATTGGACAAGCATGCGTCTTTTGTTTCTGGGTGACATGGTCGGCAAAACCGGCCGTACGGCGGTTTGGGACAAGTTGCCGGGGCTGGTGTCCGACCTGAAACTCGACTTCGTCATCGTCAACGGCGAGAATGCCGCTGGTGGCTTCGGCATTACCGAGGAGATCTTTCTCGAGACGATCAATGCCGGTGCCGACGTCGTCACCACCGGCAACCATGTCTGGGACCAGAAGGAAGCCGTCGGCTTTGCCGGTCGCCACGACCAGTTCCTGCGCCCGGCCAACTATCCGGCCGGCACGCCCGGCAAGGGATCCGGCATCTTCTACGGCCGCAACGGCGCGCGCATCCTCGTCGCCAACATCATGGGCCGGGTCTTCATGCATCCGGAACTCGACGATCCCTTCAAGTCCGCCGAGGCGATCCTTGCCGCGGCCCCGCTGAAGGAACAGGCGGATGCCATCATCTTCGACTTCCATGCGGAAGCCACCAGCGAAAAGCAGTGTTTCGGCCATTTCGTCGATGGTCGTGCGTCGCTCGTCGTCGGCACGCACACGCATGTGCCGACCGCCGACTGCCAGATCCTGAACGGCGGCACCGGCTACATGTCGGATGCCGGAATGTGCGGCGACTACGACTCGTCGCTTGGCATGGACAAGGAAGAGCCGCTCAACCGGTTCATCTCGAAAATGCCGAAAGGCCGTTTCGAGGCGGCAAACGGCCCCGCAACGATCTGCGGTCTCGGCATCGAGATTTCCGACACCACGGGACTGGCCGAGAAGATCGAGCCGCTCCGGATCGGGCCGCGGCTCGCGGAGACCATTCCGAGCTTCTGGCGGTAGAATGGTTCGGGCGCTGCTTCTGTTTGCGGTTCTGATGCTTCCGGTTTTCGGGGCATCGGCACAGCAAAGCGTCCAGCCTTCAGCCGCAACGTGGGCTCAGAAGAAGTGCAGTTTCTACGCCAAAGCCTGGCAAGACCTGCTTTCCATGTCCAAAGATCGGGACATTACCCGCGCCTTTATCGATGGAAACAATGCTTTTATTGCAGCCGGCTGCTCCAACGGTGCGGATGTGTGCCCGTCGTCCAAGGGTGATATCGATCTTGCCAATCGCCTCACCATGGCCGCGATGAACTTTGGGACAGCGAGCTCATTTCTGCCCTTCGTCTGCCGGACGCGTTGAGGCGCTAACCACTCAATGACATGATTGTGAGACGACCACGGCGCTTCGTCGCTGGACGCTTCGCCATGCTTGCCGCATCCTGAGCCCCGGAATGGCATGAACGCATCGGCTCGATTTTTCGCAACGCGGTTCGGGGTGTGGCATGAAGCTGCGAACGCTGGCATTCGGTTTTTCGGCTCTCATTCTATCCGCCATATCGGCGCTGGCGCAGGAGGGCGGGTTGCCGGTCAGCCAATGCCAGGCGATTGCGCAGAACCTGCCGGGCGAGAATTTCCCCCATGTCCGCTATGCCAGCTTCAATCCCTCGGGTCCCACGCTTGCGCCAGTCATCAAACCGGTAAACCTGTCGGCGCGGGAAGAGGTGAAGATAACCTTCGTCGGCCACTCGACCTATTTTATCGAGAGCCCCGACGGTATCGGCATCGCCACCGATTACAGCGGCGTTCACCAGCCGTCGCGGATGCCTGACGTGGTGACGATGAACAAGGCGCATTCCACCCACTACACGATGATGCCGGATCCTGCGATCGCCCACGTGATGCGCGGATGGAGCGATGTGCCGGGTGAAAAGGCCGAGCATCGGGAAATGGTCGGGGATGTCTATATCCGCAATGTCGTCTCGGATATCCGCAACTGGGGCGGCGGGATCGAGCCGGACGGCAACTCGATCTTCATCTTCGAAGTCGCCGGTCTCTGCATCGGGCATCTCGGCCACCTGCATTTCGAACTCAACGAACAGCAGTACACGCAGATCGGTCGGCTCGATATTCTGATGGTGCCGGTCGATGGTGGTTTGACGATGGGGGCGGACAGCATGAGCCGCGTCGTTCAACGGCTGCGGTCGTCGCTGATCCTGCCGATGCACCGTTTCGGACCGCCGCTCGAGCGGTTCCTGTCGATGTTCGACGGCAAGTTCGAGATCGCCTACGCGCCAAGCGAGACGATCACCGTGTCGATGCGCAGCCTGCCGAAGAAGCCGACGATCATGGTGCCGCGAGGGCTGTGACAGGGGCTGTTTAAGCCCCTGTCTTTCGTTTGATCAGGCGTGACGCGTGAAGGTCAGGCGCTTGTTGACGCCGACTTCCGGCATCTTCTCGTCGTTGAGGTTCGCCTTGGCGATTTCCCAGCCGAACTTGAGCGTGCTGTCGGTCGACGCCCAGATTTCGGCGTCGTCGACGCGGAAGGCCAGCATGGTCAGATGCGGATCGGACTTACCGTGTTCGTACCAGGCAGCCGTCACGGCGCTCCAGTATTCATCGATCTTCGCCTCGTCCTTGCGGACTTCCAGGGTGCCCGAGAGGCAGGCGTGGTAATCGTGATCCTTGCCGACCACGTTGAAGTGGGCGCGGGAGGCTGTGCCGAGCGCCTTCACCAGATCCGTATCGGTCCTGGTATAGAACCAGATCGTGTTGGTCTCGGAATCGACATTCGGCGCCATCGGCTGGAAGTGGATGTGCGCACCTTCGATGCCGAGCATGCCCGCATGGATTCCGTTGATTTCGTCCCACATCTGACGTTCGGGGGCTTCGCGTGCTTCGGTAAGGCTCGCCATCTATAATTCTCCTTCTTTGTCGTGCGGTTGAAGAACGGAGGCGGGGCGGGGTTTGTTCCTCATCCGAAAGGCTCTTGAACGGCCTCCGCTTCGAAACTATAAGGCGGCACAATTCCAGATAATGATGCAGACAGGGGTGCCATGGCTGGCCATTCACAGTTCAAGAACATCATGCACCGCAAGGGCAAGCAGGACGGTATCCGTTCCAAGATGTTCTCCAAGCTTGCACGCGAAATCACCGTTGCGGCAAAATCCGGTCTACCCGACCCGGATATGAACGCGGCGCTGCGCCTTGCCGTTCAAAACGCCAAAGCGCAGTCGATGCCGAAGGACAATATCGACCGCGCCATCAAGAAGGCGTCGGGCGCCGATGCTGAGAACTATGACGCGGTGCGTTACGAGGGCTACGGTCCCGGCGGCACAGCCGTGATCGTCGAAGCGCTGACCGATAACCGCAATCGTACCGCCTCCAACGTCCGCTCGATCTTTACCAAGGCCGGCGGCGCTCTTGGCGAAACCGGTTCGGTGTCCTTCTCCTTCGACCATGTCGGCGAGATCACCTACAAGGCGTCGGTCGGCGATGCGGATACGGTCATGGAAGCTGCGATCGAAGCGGGTGCCGACGATGTGATTTCCGACGAGGAAGGCCACACGATCATCTGCGGGTTTGAGGCGCTCGGTGAAGTCTCCAAGGCGCTCGACGCCACGCTCGGTGGTGCCGAGACCGTCAAGTCGATCTGGAAGCCGCAGAACACGATCGAAGTCGACGAGGAACGCGCGCTGTCGCTGATGAAGCTGATCGGCAATCTCGAAGACGACGACGACGTGCAGAACGTCTATTCGAACTTCGAAGTCTCGGATGAGGTCATGGCCAAGTTGTCGGCCTGATCGCCTCTCTAGTCCTGAAATGAAGCGGGCCGGTCGTTGAGACCGGCCCGTATTCGTTTACGCGGCTCGCTGCAGCTGGCTATCCATCAGCGACAGCTGCGAAAACAATTCCACCGAGCGGAGACGCTTGTCGATATCGTGGATCGGCATCGAGATGATGAGCTCGTCGGCCTGGGTTTCGGCCAGGAACTCACCAAGCTTGCGTTCGATGGTTCGCGGCGAGCCGACCGCTGCGTAGCGCAACGTGTGCTCCACATTCATCTTCTCCATCGGCGTCCAGAATCCGTCCATCGTATCGAGCGGTTTCGGGAAAAGGCCGCGGACGTTCTTGCGCAGGTTGACAAACTGCTGCTGCGACGAGGTGAAGAGCCTGTTTGCTTCCTCATCCGTATCTGCTGCCACACCCATGACACCGGCCATCACATACGGTTTGTCGAGATCCGCCGAGGGCTGGAAGCGATCGCGGTAGATGGCGATCGCGTCGAGCAGCATATCTGGCGCAAAGTGCGAGGCAAACGCGTAGGGGAGACCCAAAGCGGCCGCCACGTGGGCGCTGTAGGTCGAGGAGCCGAGCAGCCAGATCGGCACATTCGCCTCGGTTCCCGGCACGGCAAGGATTGCCTGGTTCGGGACGGGCGTTCCGAGCAGATGCTTGAGCTCGACGATATCCTGCGGGAAGTTCTCCGCGCCGGCATCGAGATTGCGTCTCAGCGCATTTGCCGTTCGCATGTCGGTTCCGGGCGCACGGCCGAGGCCGAGATCGACGCGGCCGGGGAGCAGCGCTTCCAGCGTGCCGAACTGTTCGGCGATCACGAGGGGAGAGTGGTTCGGCAGCATGATGCCACCGGAGCCAACCCGGATGGTCTTGGTCGCGGCCCCGACATGGGCGATGACGAGCGCCGTAGCAGCGCTGGCAATGCCCGGCATGCCATGGTGTTCGGCAAGCCAGAGACGGTTATAGCCATGCTGTTCGGCCTTGATCGCAAGCCTGCGGGACTGGTCGAGAGCCTGGCTGACGGAATACCCTTCGCCGATCAGCGAAAGGTCGAGAATGGAAAACGGGATCATCGGCATATCCTGAAATGGATAGGAAAACGTGTTCTCCCTATCTAGGCAGCCGGTCTTGCAAATACGACCCCGCCGGCGATGAAAGTCGCTAGGCGGGGTCGGTGGAGGTCCGACAGTGAGGTCGCTGCCTCAGGTCTTGATCAGGCGCAGGAAGGGCTTGCGACCTCCCGACGACGGGGGCGATCCTTCAGGCGGAAAGACTGGCGGCGCCGGCAAAATGGTCACGTCGGAGTAGCGTGCGGCAGCGCGATCGATCTCGCCGATGCTGCGGTTCAGGCTGTCGAGAACAAGCGGCGTGGTCAGGATTTCGGGGGCCTGGGCATCCTTTGCCTTGGCCATTTCGTCGAGTTCGCCACGGATAGCCTCGGCCTCGGCCGCCTGAGCATCGGCGGATTCGGTCAGTTCCTCGACATTCTGGGCCAATGCATCGACGTAAAGGCCGATCGCACGCAGTTCGCGCTCGATCTCTTCGGTCTTGGCGCGGATTGCGCTCATGCCTGTAGCACTGGGCGTGCCGGCCGACAGTTCCATAGTCTCGATCAGCTTCAACGCGGCAGCAACCGCTTCGCGCGGTCGGCGCATGTCGAGCTTGGTGTTGTGGGCGATCGTGCCGACATGACGGGTAATTGCCTGACGCTGCTTGGCGCTTCTCTCATGCGCGCTGGTCTTTGACTTGGCGCGGGTAATTCTGTCTGCCTGATCCTGGCGGGCCTGAGCCTGGCTGCGCAGGATGGCGGCCATGGCTTCGGTGTCGGCCCGCATCGTCTCGACACTCGAAACGACGGTGCCGATGGTCCGGTCGATTGTTGCGAGTCCACGATTGAAATCGCGGCGCATGCCCTCGAAACGCAGGGGCATGGGTTCATCAAGTGTGGTGCGGATATCACCGCTTGCAAAGCGGCGCAGACCGCCGTCCAGGATGTCGGCGGTTCTGCGAAGATCGCGCAGCTCGGTCTCATTCCGATCATAGTCCCGTATCATTCGGGCGCCTCCTCGTGATTCTTAAGAAACCCTTTGTGACGAACCAACGCCATTAGGAAAAGGTTGTTGCGGTTGGATCACCACTTCTGCCCAAAACGATGCGGTTATGGTTAACAAAATATGAACGCTTCCGACGGCTTCGGTCCGCATGTTGGCCTTCAGAGTCACTCCGCGTTTCGGCCTTGGCGCAGGATTCCCGGCGTGACACAACAGTTGCCATGACAAAACCGATTCGCATCATCGGCATCGATCCGGGGCTTCGCCGCACAGGGTGGGGTGTTATCGAGACACTGGGAAACTCGTTGCGCTTTGTGGCATCGGGGACGGTCGTGTCCGACGGTGACATCGACCTCGCCTCGCGCCTCTGCCAGCTGCACGATGGTCTGGCCGAAGTTGTGCATACCTACACGCCAGACGAGGCGGCGGTCGAGCAGACGTTCGTCAACAAGGATGCGGTGGCGACGCTGAAGCTTGGTCAGGCGCGTGGCGTCGTGATGCTGGTGCCGGCGCGTGCCGGGTTGCCTGTTTCGGAATATGCGCCAAACGCTGTCAAGAAAGCGGTCATCGGCGTTGGCCACGGCGAGAAGCAGCAGATCCACATGATGGTGAAGATTCTGATGCCGAAGGCGGAGTTCAAGGGTAATGATGCCGCCGACGCGCTGGCGATCGCCATCTGCCACGCCCATAACCGCGTTGCAAACCGCATGCGCCAAGCTTTGGCCGGCTGACGCATCAGCCTCCTCTGTTCTTGACTTGTTCTGACGCCCTCAGTAGGTATTTCGGCAGAGGCCGTACGCTCGCATCGGCTTCTAACGCGCGATGCAGCGCGCTATCGTGCCTGTTTCCCGATGCTCGGCATCATGATTTCCGGAACCCATTCTCCTTCATCCTCAGCGGCGGACCTAAGACATGATCGGCAAGCTCAAAGGCACTATCGACGAGATCGGCGAGGACTACGCGCTCGTTGACGTGCACGGCGTCTGCTACGAAGCCTTCTGTTCGGCCCGCACGCTGGCCCGCCTCAATGTGGGCGAAGCGGCAGTGCTGTTTATCGAGACCTATGTGCGCGAGGACCAGCTGAAACTGTTCGGCTTCCTGTCGGCACTGGAGCGCGAGTGGTTCAACCTCCTGCAGAGCGTGCAGGGCGTCGGCGCCAAGGTGGCGCTGGCCTTGCTCTCAACGCTGACACCGGGCGAACTGGCCAATGCGATTGCGCTGCAGGACAAGACCGCAGTTTCGCGGGCACCCGGCGTCGGCCCCAAGGTCGCCGTCCGCATTGTCACAGAACTCAAGAACAAGGCGCCCGCCTTTGCCGGCGAGGCATCCGCCAATATCGGCTTCAAGCAGGAACTGGGCGAGGGCGTGGCGTCTGCGCCCGTCAGCGATGCGGTCTCGGCGCTCACCAATCTTGGCTATTCCCGAGACCAGGCGGCCAATGCCGTCGCCGCAGCTTTGAAGGCAGCCGGTGAGGATGCCGACAGCGCCAAGCTGATCCGGCTGGGTCTGAAGGAACTGGCGAGGTCGTGATATCCGGGGTAAGCACTGGGATATCGATAGGGCCAGACGATTACGGGAAGTAACAGATTGGGTGCGTTCACGACCATGGCTCTTGAAGGTCAGATCACGATAGCGATCAAGGATCGCGACGTTGCGAGAGTTGCTGCTCCACATGGCCGGTGCCACTGCTCCATGACATCAGACACAAAGGCCGCATCCTGCGCGCCCGAGATGGAAATTCTTGCATGACCGACGAAAACCGCCTCATCTCGCCGGAAAAACGGGGCGAAGATTTCGATACGGCGCTGCGCCCGCAGTCGCTCGACGAGTTTACCGGGCAGGCAGAGGCTCGCGCCAACCTCAAGATCTTCATCGAGGCCGCCAAGAACCGGGGCGAGGCCCTGGATCACGTGCTGTTCGTCGGCCCGCCGGGTCTCGGCAAGACCACGCTTGCGCAGATCATGGCCAAGGAACTGGGCGTGAATTTCCGCTCGACCTCCGGTCCTGTCATTGCCAAGGCCGGTGATCTTGCGGCGCTTCTGACCAATCTCGAAGACCGCGACGTGCTGTTCATCGATGAAATCCACCGTCTCAACCCGGCGGTCGAGGAAATCCTCTATCCGGCGATGGAGGATTTCCAGCTCGATCTGATCATCGGCGAAGGGCCGTCGGCCCGGTCGGTCAAGATCGACCTGTCGAAATTCACGCTGGTTGCTGCCACGACCCGTATCGGGCTTTTGACGACGCCGCTGCGCGACCGGTTCGGCATTCCCGTGCGCTTGTCGTTCTACACGGTCGAGGAACTGGAAGGCATCGTCCGGCGTGGTGCGCGCCTGATGAACCTGCCGATGACCGATGGCGGCGCGCGCGAGATCGCACGGCGCGCCCGTGGCACGCCGCGTATCGCCGGACGGCTGTTGCGCCGTGTGCGTGATTTCGCCGAAGTGGCGCGTGCGGAAGCCGTGACCAAGGAGATCGCCGACGAGGCGCTGATCCGCCTCAATGTCGACCACGCCGGTTTCGACCAGCTCGACAAGCGGTATCTCAACATGATCGCCGTCAACTTCGGCGGCGGGCCCGTGGGCATCGAGACGATTGCGGCGGGGCTCTCCGAGCCGCGCGACGCGATCGAGGACATTATCGAGCCCTACATGATCCAGCAGGGCTTTATCCAGCGCACGCCGCGGGGACGGGTGCTGACGGCAGTCGCCTGGAAGCATCTCGGCCTGCAGCCGCCCAAGGATATGGAAGCGGCCCAGTTCAGGATCAGTTTCGACGATGAGTAAAAGCGACGAACCCCGGGATCTGCGCATCCGGATAAAGTTCAAGCCGAAGCGCATTTTTCAGATGCGCATCGCGGGGCTTGGTTTTCGCGACGGCCATGTGCTGGTGCACCGCGCCGTGCATGAGACGTTCTGGACCTTTCCCGGCGGACGCGCGGAAGTGGGCGAAACCTCCGAGGAGACCCTGAAACGCGAGATGGTCGAGGAACTCGGGGTCGAGGTGAAGGTCGGACGGCTGCTCTGGGCGGTCGAGAACTTCTTCCACTACGAAGACCGCGACTGGCACGAACTCGGCTTCTACTACCTGATGGAGCTGCCGGAGAGCTTTCCGTTTCATCCGACCGATATCGTCCATCGGATCGTCGACACGCACGAACTCGAGTTCAAGTGGGTGAAGGCGACGAGGGACTCGCTGAAGGCGCTGGATATCCCGCCCTATTTCATCGCGGACGAGATCGAAGATCTGCCCATCAGCCCGAAACACGTGGTCTGGCGCGATGGCGATCTCGATCTGAAAGACTGATGTTGGAACATCCTTTGCTCGCTTGAGTTTTTTCAGGAGTAGAAGGAGATGATCCATGCAGAAGATCAGCGTCGGAAACGAAGTCGAATGGAAATGGGGAAAGTCGAAGGCCGAAGGTAAGGTCGCCGAGAAGTTCACCAAGGATGTCGAGCGCAAGATCAAGGGCAAGACGATCAAGCGCAAGGCAGATGCCGACAAGCCCGCCTTCCTCGTCAAGCAGGAAGACGGCGACAAGGTTTTGAAAAGCCAATCGGAGCTGAAGAAGACCGATGGCTGAAAGATCTTCGCACGAACATCAGCACGAGCAGTCTAAGACTCGCGCGCGCAGCCCGTCCAAACCATCGCAGCTTGACCACAAGCCGCCAGCCGACGTTGCGGCTGCGGCGGAGAAGGGCTTGAAGCTGCGCGCCGAATATCGCCGTGGCGGCACGACGGTCGGGATAGCACGCGCTCGCGATCTTCAGCATCGCAAGCATCTGTCGGAACAGACGGTGAAGCGGATGGTAAGCTACTTCAAGCGTCACAATGTCGACAAGCGCTCCGACAATTTCGGCGACGACGGCAACCCATCTGCTGGTTACATTGCCTGGCTTTTGTGGGGCGGCGACGCCGGCCAGAAATGGGCCGAAGAGCACATGAAGCAGATCGACAAGACGAAGCAAGAGGCCAAGACGCAACGCACCTCGTCCCACTAGGATCGTAGCGGGGATAAGATCAGGAGGAGGCGAGGCGGCGGATTGTTTGTGCAAGCAACGGTTTGCCACCGCCCCTCCAGCCAAGCGCCTCGATCTTTGCCGTCGGCATGACGCGCACTCGCGACAGATCAGCCTTCTCGGGCAAGCGGCGGCCATTGTCGACGTGACTGAGGATCTCGCTTCGATCGGTGAGTATGCCTGACACGTTGAAACTTTCGCCGGCGATCCTGGAGGCTTCGGCTTCCAGCATCAGACGAACGGCGGAGCCGACATCGCTGCCGTGTACTTCCGTTCCCGCACGCGGTTCGATGACGCCGCCGGAACGGTAGGTTTCAAACATCTGATCCCATTTGTTGGGTCTCAGATCTCCGTAGACACCAGTCAACCGCAGGCTTGCGGCCGTAAAGCTCGGGCCGCAAAGTCCGGCGACTGCCAATTCGCCTTTATGCTTGATTTCGCCGTAGAGACTTGTCGGTGACAGATCCGCGTCTTCGGTGAGGGGCAAGCCTTCCGGCAGGCCGTCATAGACGGCGCGACTGGAGATGAAGACTGCGCGGCGGAGACCGGCTCGTTTGGCGGTCTCGAACAGTTTGATCGTGCCATGGAGGTTCATGCGGGCAAACCGCTTGGGATCGTCGCCTTCTCCGCCCCGGTATTTCCCCGCGACGTGGTCGAAGGCGGCGTGGATGAAGAAATCGGCACCGGTGAAGACATCAACCTGGTCGAGATCGGGATCGAGCGAGAGGGGGACGAATTCGAAGGGTTTCGAGAACAGGTAAGGTTGCGGCCGTGTCCGGCCGCCGACAGTCACCTCATAGCCAGCGTCCAGCAGCGCTTCGACGATATAGCGGCCAACGAGCCCGGTCCCGCCCGAGACGAGGACTTTCATGGGAGGCGCGCCGGATTGGGGAGCGCGGCGATGTCGGGCAGGCGCCCTTCGTAGAAGTCCCACCAGAGATCGATCAGAGGTCTCAACTGCTGCGCCTTCGGGTGATCCTTCTCCCAGGGCTTTTCATACTGGTAGTGGAGGATGCCGATGCTTTCCCAGTTCCAGAGATCGGGCATTGCGAACCACACATATTGCAGCATGTTCATGGTCACCGGCAGGCCGTGCCAGTCCGGAAAGAAGTGTTCCAGAAACGTCTGGTCGGTGCGCCGCCAGAAGGCGTCGGGAACGTCCAGCGCTGCCATCATACCGTCGAAGGTCTGCAGCGATGGCTTGGCCACAAACACGCCGGAGTTCATCCGATGGAAGTCGGCCATGCTCTCGTAGACGTTCGGTGCCGCGGAAAACTCCGGATAGGCGAACAGCTTGTCGATGTTCTTCAGCACCAGCGCGTCGGCATCGATGAAAACTGTTGTGTCGTACTCGGTCAGTTGCCACAGGCGCAGCTTGCAGAAGTTGTCGAGCGGCGTGTGGAACTCCGGCTTGTTGCCTTTGGTAAAGGGCGCCGCCCCATGCAGGTTCTTTCGGGCGTGACGGTCGTTGAACGCGTCGGACAGCGGAAGGTGTGTGACTTCCACCATACGGCAGCCCAGGGCTTCGAGGGGGCCAAGGTCGGATGCTGAGACCGCCGCCGTATGCAGCACGACGATCTCGGCCGTGGTCCCGGTCAACCTGATCGACCGGGCCAATGCCGTGGCGCCCATCGCGTAATCGGCATTGGTGACGAGGGTGACGAAGGCGTTTTTCATTGCGCCATCACGAGACGGATTTCAGCCGCATGCCTTCCGGATCGTGCTCCACTTTGGCGGCGATATCGCGCGTCCAGGCGGAAACGGCGGGGACACGGCTGCGATCGACGCGGTAGGCATATTTCTTCGCGACATCAACGATCTCGGCGAGCAGGCCTTCGCCGAGCGTCGTCGGCTGCAGGCCGAGGCTCAGGAACTTGTCGTTCTTCACGACGAGATCGTTTTCCGGGGCTTCCTTGCGCGGGTTGGGCAGCCAGGCAATCTGGGCGCCGCTCATCTTGGAGATCATTTCGGCCAGATCGCGCACCCGGTGGGTTTCCGTCATCTGGTTGAAGATCTCGACGCGGTTGTTGCGGGCGGGCGGTGTGTTGAGCGCGATTTCGATGCAGCGTACCGAATCCTGGATGTGGATGAAGGCCCGCGTCTGGCCGCCGGTTCCGTGTACCGTCAGCGGATAGCCGATCGCCGACTGGATCAGGAAGCGGTTGAGAACCGTGCCGTAATCGCCGTCGTAGTCGAACCGGTTGATCAGCTGCTCGTGCCGGCGTGTCTGCTCCGTGTGGGTTCCCCAGACGATGCCCTGATGGAGGTCGGTGATCCGCAGGCCGTCGTTCTTAGCATAGAAGGCAAACAGCTGCTGATCGAGGCATTTCGTCATGTGGTAGATCGAGCCGGGATTGCTTGGATAGAGGATCTCCTGGCTGACCGTGCGCCCATCCATCGTCTCGATGCCAACAGGAAGGTAGCCTTCCGGGATCGCCGCACCGACGGTCGAGTAGCCATAGACACCCATCGTGCCCAGGTGGATGAGATGCGCGTCGAGGTCGAGCTCGACCATGGCGTTCAACAGATTGTGCGTGGCGTTGACGTTGTTGTTGACAGTGTAGTTCTTGTGGCGGTCGCTCTTCATCGAATAGGGGGCTGCCCGCTGTTCGGCGAAGTGGATGATGGCGTCTGGACGGTTCGCCGCCAGCCAACCCTTCAGAAGCTCGTAATCCTTGGCAAGGTCGATAAGGTGAAAGTGGATGCGGCGGCCGGTCTCGGCGTGCCAGATGCGGGTCCGTTCCTGAATGCTGTCCATCGGCGTCAGCGACTGAACACCGAGTTCCGTATCGATCCAGCGGCGCGACAGGTTATCGAGAATATGCACCTCGTGGCCGGCATCGGACAGGTGAAGCGATGTCGGCCAGCCGACGAAACCATCGCCGCCAAGGACTGCAATCTTCATGAATGTTCTCTCCGTTCGCGGGTGCCCTATTTTATGCGGGCGGGAAGTATGACAGGACACCGAAAGTGGATCGGTATTCCGCCTTTATCCAGGGGATGAAGATGGAATTTCAAGGCAAGCTTATGACAGAGCAGAATTTTTTGTTATCCGGAGAACTGATCGAGGGCGGTCACAGCCTCGTCCAGCGGGTCTATTACGAGGACACGGACTTCTCCGGCCTCGTCTATCACGCCCGCTACCTACACTTTCTCGAGCGCGGCCGAACAGACTATCTGCGGTGCCTCGGCTGCGAGCAGGGTGCGCTTCTGTCGGCGGATGAGGAGGGGCTGGTCTTCGTTGTTCACCGCATGGAGATCGACTTCAAGCAACCGGCCCGGATGGACGATATCCTGACGATCCGGACGATCACCGAAAAGGCCGGTGGCGCCAAGATGGTTCTCACCCAGGAAATCCGCCGCGGCGAAACGCTGCTGATTGCGGCGAAGGTGGTCATCGCCGTCATCAACAGATACGGCCGTCCACGACGACTGCCGGAGGCGATCGCGGAGAAGTTTCTAACAGCGCCGATCTGAGCTTCAGACAATAGAGCCAAAGCGCTGATCAAGCTTGCGGCCGTAACACATTATTAACGATAATGTAGTCTTACTAACCCGTGAGGAATTTGTGCAACGCACGCCTTCCTTTGACCAAATTTGAAGGCGAGAAGCCAAGCTGAAAACTCAGGACATCTTGGGCGTTAGGCGGCGATCTCGGCGGACAGAAACATTCTCGCGAGAGCGCGCTTTGGAACCCGCCCGGTTGTGAAATGCCGGGCGTTTGGATTCGGGGATTGAAGACAGATGGAACAGGTAGCTCTGGAAGCTGCGACGCATGACGTGAGCCTTTGGGCGCTGTTCATGCAGGCCGGACTGATCGTCAAGATGGTGATGATCGGGCTGATGGGTGCCTCGGTCTGGACCTGGGCGATCGTCATCGACAAATATATGGCCTTTTCAAAGGCGCGGCGTCAGTTCGATCAGTTCGAACAGGTGTTCTGGTCGGGTCAGTCGCTCGAAGAACTCTACCGCACCCTTGGCGAGCGCCAGAATACAGGCCTTGCCGCCATCTTCGTCGCTGCCATGCGCGAGTGGAAAAAGAGCTTTGAACGCGGCGCCCGTTCGCCGATCGGTCTCCAGATGCGTATCGACCGCGCCATGGACGTGACGATGTCGCGTGAAGGCGAGGCCTACGAGGCGCGTCTTGGGTCGCTCGCAACCATCGGTTCGGCCGGTCCGTTCATCGGTCTGTTCGGTACCGTCATCGGTATCATGACCTCCTTCCAGGCGATCGCCGGATCGAAGTCCACTAACCTTGCGGTCGTTGCACCGGGTATCGCCGAAGCGCTCTTGGCAACCGCCATCGGCCTTGTTGCCGCTATCCCGGCAGTTATCGCCTACAACCGTTTCATGGGTGAGGCCGGCAAGCTTTCATCGCGGATGGAAGGTTTTGCCGACGAATTCTCGGCCATCCTTTCGCGCCAGATCGACGAGAAGCTGCAGCCACGCCAGGCCGCTCAGTAATCAGGCACAACGCCAGGAGTAAGCACCATGGGCATGTCGGCCGGAGGAGCAAAGTCGGGAGGCGGTCGTCGCGGACGTCGCGGTGGGCGCAGCCGTAGCGGCGCGATCAGCGAAATCAACGTCACGCCGCTTGTCGACGTCATGCTCGTGCTTCTGATCATCTTCATGGTGGCAGCGCCGATGATGACCGTCGGCGTGCCGATCGACCTGCCTGAAACCCAGGCCAAAGCGATGAATTCCGATACGCAGCCGATCACCGTTTCGGTCAATCCGGAAGGGCAGATCTTCCTGCAGGAAACCCCGATCACGATCGACGAAATCCTGCCGAAGCTGCAGGCGATCGCCACGACCGGCTATAACGAGCGCATCTATGTGCGTGGCGACACTGCCGCTGCCTATGGCGTGGTGATGAAGGTCATGGCTCGCATTTCGTCTGCCGGTTACAAGAACCTCGGCCTCGTCACCCTTCAGGAACAGGAGCAGTGATCCCACGCCATGAAGGGTAGTATCGGCACATCGCTGGTTCTCCATTCGGTGCTTCTCGGCTGGGCGCTTGTCTCGCTGAGTTCACCGATGCAGCTCAACGTCGCCGACGTCGAGGCGCTTCCGGTCGACATTGTCCCGGTGGAATCGATCACCCAGATGCAGCAGGGTGACAAGAAGGCGCCTCTCACCGAAAAGCCTTCGGTGAAGGAAACTAAGAACCAGAAGGTCGTCGAAAACGCCGAGAATGCCGGCGAGAGCGACATCGACCTGAAGTCCCCGCCGACGCCGGCCAAGAAGCCCCTGAAGACCGAAGCCGCCGCCGCGCCAAAGCCGGTGGAGCGCCCGACGCCGACCCCGACGGACGAGGACAACCAGGTCAAGGATATCGTCAAGGAAGAGACGGCACCGAAGCCTCAGGAAGTGGCAGCATTGCCGCAGCCGAAGCCGGAACCGACCCCGCCAAAGCCCGAGCCGACGCCCCCCAAGGCCGAGACACCGCCACCGACCCCAACTCCGACCGAAGCCAAGACCGAGGAAGCGCCGCTTCCAGACAGCGTTCCGCTGCCCGCTGCCAAGCCGAAGCAGGAACCGCCGAGGGAGCAGGCAAAGCCCGTCGAAAAGCCGGTCGAGAAAAAGCCTGACCCGCCGAAGCCGACCGAAACCGCCAAGGCGGATACCAAGGCGACGGAAGCTTCAAAGCCGACCGACAAGAAGGAAGGCAAGAAGCAGGAGACGGCCAAGTCCTCGTCTTCCAAGGCCAGCGACTTCAATGCCGACCAGATTGCAGCGCTTCTCAACAAGCAGGATGCGTCCGGCGGCGGTGCGAAGCGTTCCACGTCGCCTGCCTCCACGGGCAGCACGAAGCCGTCGACCGGTTCGAAGCTCAGCGTCAGCGAAATGGACGCGTTGCGCGGGCAGATCGGCAAGAACTGGTCCTATATCGCCGGCATCGAAGGTGCAGAAGGCGTGGTCATCCGCGTCCATATGCGGCTCGACCAGTCGGGCATGATCGTCGGCGAACCCGAAGTTTCCTCAAGCGGCGGTTCAGATACGGCCCGCCGGACGCTCGAATCCAGCGCGCGCCGCGCTGTCTTGCGTTCGTCGCCGTTCAAGAACCTGCCGGCAGACAAATACGATGCGTGGAGCGAAGTCATCGTGAACTTCAGCCCCAGCGATCTTGATATGCTTTGAAAGGCCAAACCATGATCAGACGTTCCTTCCTCGGGCTCATGATGGCGTCCGCCGGTGCCGCCGCGATCTCCAACCCCGCAAACGCGGTGGTCGAGATCAACATCAACAAGGGCAATGTCGAGCCGCTGCCGATCGCGATTACCGATTTCCTGTCCAACAACGAGCTTGGACCGCAGATTTCGCAGGTTATCGCCGCCGATCTTCAGCGTTCGGGATTGTTCGCGCCTGTCAACAAGCAGGCGTTCATCGAAAAGATCACCGATCCGGGCCGCGCGCCGCGTTTCGAAGACTGGAAGGCGATCAACGCCCAGGCGCTGGTCGTCGGCCGTGTCAGCCGTGAAGGCGACGGTCGTCTGCGCGCCGAATTCCGTCTCTGGGATACGTTTGCCGGCCAGCAGATGACCGGCCAGCAGTTCTTTACTCAGCCGGAAAACTGGCGTCGTCTGGCGCACATCATCGCCGACGCGATCTATAAGCAGATCACCGGCGAGCAGGGCTACTTTGACACCCGCGTCGTGTTCGTATCCGAAAGCGGTCCGAAGACTGCCCGTCAGCGTCAGTTGGCAATCATGGACCAGGACGGTTTCAACGTCCGCATGCTGACCGGCACCAAGGATCTCGTGCTGACGCCGCGCTTTTCGCCAAGCCGTCAGGAAGTCACCTACATGTCGTTCGAGGGCAACCAGCCGCGGGTCTACCTGCTGCAGCTGGAAACCGGACAGCGCGAAGTGGTGGGCAATTTCCCCGGCATGACGTTCTCGCCGCGCTTCTCGCCTGACGGTCAGAAGGTGATCATGAGCCTTCAGCAGGAAGGCAACGCGAATATTTACACGATGGACCTGCGTTCGCGCACGACGACGCGCCTGACGTCGACGGCTGCGATCGATACCGCGCCATCCTATTCGCCCGATGGTGCGCGCATCACGTTCGAAAGCGACCGTGGCGGCCGCCAGCAGATCTACGTGATGGGGGCCGACGGTTCGGGCCAGAGCCGCGTCTCGTTCGGCGATGGTTCCTATTCGACGCCGGTCTGGTCGCCGCGTGGCGATCTGATCGCGTTCACCAAGCAGTCGGGCGGCAAGTTCTCGATCGGCGTGATGCGTCCGGACGGTTCTGGCGAGCGCATTCTGACATCGGGCTTCCATAACGAGGGTCCGACCTGGGCACCGAACGGGCGTGTTCTGATGTTCTTCCGCCAGAACGCCGGCGCCGGTGGTCCGCAGTTGTATTCGATCGATCTCAGCGGCTATAACGAGCAGATGGTCAAGACACCGGCATTCGGGTCCGACCCGGCCTGGTCGCCGCTTCTTGAATAGGAGGCACGTTTGAGGCGCGGCAGATCTGCCGCGCTTGCGTTCCAACCGGCAGCGAACGACTGAAAAATAGGGCACCGGAAGGAATTCGTTAACCATAAGCGTTTGATCATGGTTAACCTCAATCCGTTAGAGTTCGGCAACTCTTAAATTAAATGATCAAGGAGAGAACGGCCATGAGCCGCATTCATACCCCGGCGATGAGCCGTATGCAGACCCTCGCTCGCAACCCGGCCGTCATCGCTCTGACGCTGGCCCTCGCTCTCGCAGGCTGCGCCAACAAGAAGAACCTTCCGAACAACGCGGGTGACCTTGGCCTCAACGGTGGTGGTGCCGGCGGCTCGGCAACACCTGGCTCGAGCCAGGACTTCACGGTCAATGTCGGCGACCGGATCTTCTTCGATACGGACTCGACCTCGATCCGTGCAGATGCCCAGCAGACGCTCGATCGTCAGGCTCAGTGGCTGCAGCGTTACCCGAACTACGCGATCACCGTCGAAGGCCATGCCGACGAACGCGGTACCCGCGAATACAACCTGGCACTCGGCGCCCGTCGCGCTTCGTCCACCAAGGAATATCTTGCTTCGCGCGGCATTCCTGCCAACCGCATCAAGACCATCTCCTTCGGCAAGGAACGTCCGGTCGCCGTTTGCGACGACATCTCCTGCTGGTCGCAGAACCGCCGCGCGGTTACCGTTCTCGGTGGCGCTGGCATGTAATGCCGGTGAGGGGCGGGGCCAGTCTCCGTTCCACACATGACATTTTGGTGAGAAAAGGTGGCCTTCGCGCCACCTTTTTTGTTTTTCCTTAGTTTGGCCCCGTTTCCCTTGATTTTGAACGTCGACTTGGTTGCTTTTTGACGGCAGTTCAGAAAAATCCGTATTGCGCCAATCCGGCGCAAGCTACAGCGCCGCGCACCGGGTTTCCGATGCGCACAGCGCGTTGTAGAACATAGGTTGCGCTTCGTTCTTTCCGAAAGCCATTCCGGCTTGAGGGCCGAAGCGCGGGAAGCAGGACGGACGACATGAAGAAAATTGTCTTGGCAGCGATGCTGGGGCTGGCGGCGATGGCGGGCCCTGCTGGGGCCTTCTCATTTCCGAAACTCTTCCAGGGCGAGCAAAGCGTTCCGCAACAGCCGCAGGCCGAACAACGGCCTGTGATCCTCGCGCAGGGCGGCGATGCCGTCCGGACGCAGCAGCTTCAGGAAGAGGTACGGCAGCTTAACGGCCGTATCGAGGAAATGAGTTATCAGCTCCTGCAGATGCAGGAACAACTGCGCAAAACGCAGGAAGATAACGAATTCCGTTTCCAGGACCTGGAAAAGAAGAAGAGAAGCGACTTGGGCGACACGGGCGGGCAACCGGCCGTGGCGTCCAACCGCCCTTCGTCTTCGGCTTCCTCCGGCGAAACCTCCCCACCTGCTGCGCAAGGCGCCGACGACGTGGCTCGCATCATCGGTGAGCCATCCAGCCCATCCGCGACCACAGGCAACCGCGCCGCACCAGCGCCAACAACGCTTGGATCGATGAATCTCGACACGAGCGGAAATACTGTCGGTGCGTCCCGCAACGACAATGCCCGCAATTCGGCCGGTCTTCCCGGTGTTGCTTCCGGCTCGTCGCGCAGCGGTGGGTCGCAGGATCCGCAGCAGACGGCCTCGCTTGGCAGTGAGGGCGACAGCTACAAGATCGCCTATGACCATGTTCTTTCCGGCGACTACCCGCTCGCCGAGAAAGAATTCTCCAGCTACCTCGCCAGCTACCCGAAGAGCTCAAGGGCCGCAGACGCCAATTTCTGGCTCGGCGAAGCGCAGTTCTCGCAGGCGAAATATGCCGATGCGGCAAAGACCTTTCTCAACGCGCACCAGACCTACGGCAAGTCCGCCAAGGCGCCGGAAATGCTGCTGAAGCTCGGCATGTCGCTTGCGGCTCTCGACAACAAGGATACGGCCTGCGCGACGCTTCGCGAGGTACCCAAGCGCTATCCAAATGCGCAGCGCGCCGTGCTCGGCAAGGTGACGACCGAGCAGAAGCGGCTGTCCTGCTGATCCTGCGGCGGTGACCACCCCGGATCCATCCCCGCAGTCAGCGGTTCGTGAATTTCTCGCCGGTCTTTCAAGGCCGGCGAAACTGCTTGTGGGGATATCCGGCGGCAGTGATTCGACCGGGCTTCTGCTCGCGCTTCAGGAGGCGCTGGCTACTGACCCGGAAGGCGGGATCGAACTTGCCGCTGCCACGATCGATCATGCGCTGCGGGCCGAATCAGGCGCGGAGGCCGGCGCGGTGGCATCTCTTTGCGCACGCAAGGGCATTCCCCACACGATCCGCCGCTGGGACGGCGACAAACCAACGACCGGCATTCCGGCTGCTGCACGAGAAGCTCGCTACCGGCTGCTGATGGAGATCGCTGATGAGATCGCAGCCACCGCCATCCTCACGGGCCATACGCTGGACGACCAGATCGAAACGGTGGCGATGCGCGCAGTGCGCAACGGCACGAAGGGCAAGCTGGGTCTGGCGGGCATGGCAGGTGCAGTCCTGCTCGACAGACGGCGCTGGCTGCTGCGACCGTTTCTGTCTGTGCGTCGCTCAGCGATCCGGGATTTTCTTGCAGCGGGAGGCGAGGGCTGGATCGACGACCCGAGCAATCTCGACAGCCATTACGAGAGGGTCAGAACTCGAAATGCCCTCACGGGCATCGAAACGGTGACGATGGACGAGATCGCTGCGGCCGGCGCTTCGCGAACGCGTCTGTCCCGCCAAGCGGCGGAACTGGCCCGCGAGCAGCTGACCATCAGCCATGGGGTTCTCTCCTACCTGCGGGTCGAAGCATTGGGCGGCGATCCACTGGCTCGGGACCATCTGCTCGGACATCTCATCGCGCTCCTGGGCGGACGGGAACACGTTCCTTCGACCGAGACGATGACACGGGTCGCGGCATTTTTGGATGGCCGGCACCTCGGCCGAATGTCTGCAGGGCGGGTCATCTTCGATCTGCGTCGGGATGGGCTGTATCTTTACCGGGAAAGCCGCAATCTGAACCCTGTTCGCATCGCGGCGGGGGCGTTGAAGGTCTGGGATGGCCGATACCGCGTCCACAACCCAACCAATAGCGAAATCGTGATCGGGCCGACAATTCCCGATCGCACGCTGGCGGGCTCGCTTTTCCCAAATGCGCCCGGGTCGGTCGCGATGCGGGCCATGGCGGCAATGCCACAGGTGCAAACACTCGAAACTGGCCTGCTGCACGCGATTGACATGCACCCGGTCCTGGGGACGTTCGAACGCTTCCTGTCGCAGTTCGAGCTCGAGATTGCAGCCCGGTTCGCCGATTTGGTCGGATGCGACGATATACCCCCGCTTCCGGTTAAGCTTTCGCAGCGGAAAAGCTAGGCGTCCGTGCCGGTTCGCCTTGGCAATGCCAAAGCTCAACCCTATGTTAGGTTCCAAGAAGGGCGGTCGCCATGATGTGACCGTTGGCATACTGGGGAGTTCGATGAACCCAAATTTTCGCAATTTTGCCCTCTGGGCCATTATAGCCCTGCTGCTGATCGCTTTGTTCAGCATGTTCCAGACGGCGCCGTCGCAGACGTCCTCGCGCGAAATTCCGTATTCGCAGTTCCTGCGTGACGTGGATTCCGGCCGCGTTCGCGACGTCGTCGTGACCGGCAATCGTGTCCTCGGCACCTATACCGAGAACGGCACCAATTTCCAGACATACTCCCCGGTCATCGATGACAGCCTGATGGAGCGTCTTCAGTCGAAGAACGTCTCGATCATGGCTCGCCCCGAGACAGACGGATCGTCTGGCTTCCTGAGCTATATCGGCACGCTTCTGCCGATGCTGCTGATCCTCGGTGTCTGGCTGTTCTTCATGCGTCAGATGCAGGGTGGCTCACGCGGTGCGATGGGCTTCGGCAAGTCGAAGGCGAAGCTTCTGACCGAAGCGCATGGCCGCGTCACGTTTGAGGACGTTGCCGGCGTCGATGAAGCCAAGGCTGACCTCGAGGAAATCGTCGAGTTCCTGCGCGATCCGCAGAAGTTCCAGCGTCTGGGCGGCCGCATTCCGCGCGGTGTTCTGCTTGTCGGCCCTCCGGGCACCGGTAAGACGCTGCTCGCCCGTTCGGTGGCAGGTGAAGCCAACGTGCCGTTCTTCACGATCTCCGGTTCGGACTTCGTGGAAATGTTCGTCGGTGTCGGTGCATCCCGTGTGCGCGACATGTTCGAGCAGGCCAAGAAGAATGCGCCCTGCATCATCTTCATCGACGAAATCGACGCCGTCGGCCGTCACCGTGGCGCAGGCCTCGGCGGTGGTAACGACGAACGCGAGCAGACGCTGAACCAGCTCCTGGTCGAGATGGACGGCTTTGAGGCGAACGAGGGTATCATCCTCATCGCCGCAACCAACCGTCCCGACGTTCTCGATCCCGCACTTCTGCGTCCAGGCCGTTTCGACCGTCAGGTCGTCGTGCCAAACCCGGACATTGTCGGTCGCGAACGCATCCTCAAGGTTCACGCGCGCAACGTGCCGCTTGCTCCCAACGTGGATCTCAAGGTTCTTGCCCGTGGTACGCCTGGTTTCTCCGGTGCCGACCTCATGAACCTCGTCAACGAATCTGCCCTGATGGCAGCGCGCCGCAACAAGCGTCTCGTCACCATGCAGGAATTCGAAGACGCCAAGGACAAGATCATGATGGGTGCCGAGCGTCGCTCGTCCGCCATGACCGAAGCCGAAAAGAAGCTTACCGCCTATCACGAAGCCGGTCATGCGATCACTGCCCTCAAGGTGGCCGTTGCCGATCCGCTGCACAAGGCGACCATCATTCCGCGCGGCCGTGCGCTCGGCATGGTCATGCAGTTGCCGGAAGGCGACCGCTATTCGATGAGCTACAAGTGGATGGTGTCGCGCCTGACCATCATGATGGGTGGCCGCGTTGCTGAAGAACTGACGTTCGGCAAGGAAAACATCACGTCCGGTGCATCCTCCGACATCGAGCAGGCAACCAAGCTTGCCCGTGCCATGGTGACCCAGTGGGGCTTTTCCGACATCCTCGGTCAGGTCGCCTACGGTGAAAACCAGCAGGAAGTCTTCCTCGGCCACTCGGTTTCGCAGTCGAAGAACGTCTCCGAATCAACGGCCCAGAAGATCGATAGCGAAGTGCGCCGTCTGATCGACGAAGCCTATACGGAAGCGCGCCATATCCTGACCGAATACCACGATCAGTTCGTGGCCATCGCTGAGGGCCTTCTCGAGTACGAAACCCTTTCGGGTGACGAAATCAGAGCGCTGATTCTCGGCCAGAAGCCGTCGCGCGACCTTGGCGACGATTCGACGCCAAGCCGTGGTTCGGCTGTGCCGAGCGCCGGTGCAAAGAAGGACGAGCCGAAGGGCGATGCGCCCGAAGGCGGTCTTGAACCGCAGCCGCACTGATCTCTGCTGCATCAAACCTATCGAAGCCGCTGCGGAAACATCCGCGGCGGCTTTTGCTTATCGACCTTAGCGGGGCTGGTTCGGTAACGGGATATAAGCGATTTTGACGGTAATTTAGGTGCCAACGCAGATGAACTGTGGCATGAGCCGATCTTGGACGGCAGTGCCGCCGATCCGCTCGGGCATGTTGCACATACAGACATAACCGGGCGAAGACCGCGCTTTTGAGAGCGCGTGTACCAGGGAGCTTACATGACACGCCGCTATTTTGGGACTGATGGCATCCGCGGGCATTCCAACGTCTATCCGATGACGCCAGATCTTGCGATGCGCGTCGGTATTGCCGTCGGAACAATTTTTCGCAACGGAACGCACCGCCACCGCGTGGTGATCGGCAAGGATACCCGTCTTTCCGGCTACATGCTGGAAAATGCCATGGTCGCAGGCTTTACCGCAGCCGGCCTCGACGTGTTTTTGCTTGGCCCGATCCCGACGCCCGCGGTTGCCATGCTGACGCGCTCCCTGCGTGCGGATGTCGGCGTGATGATTTCCGCTTCACACAACCCGTTCGAGGATAACGGCATCAAGCTGTTCGGCCCCGACGGCTACAAGCTTTCCGATGAGCTGGAAATGCGGATCGAGGATCTGCTCGACAGCGACCTCCATTCGCAGCTGGCAAAATCGGCCGATATCGGTCGCGCCAAGCGCGTCGAGGGCGATATCTACCGTTATATCGAACAGGCCAAGCGCACGCTCCCGCGTGACGTGACGCTGCACGGTCTTCGGGTCGCGATCGATTGCGCCAATGGTGCCGCCTACAAGGTCGCGCCGCTGGCTCTGTGGGAGCTCGGCGCCGAAGTGGTCACGATCGGCAACGAGCCGAACGGCACCAACATCAATCTCGATTGCGGCTCAACCAGCCCGGCGGCGCTGCAGCGCAAGGTCCACGAGACGCGCTCCGATATCGGCATTGCGCTCGACGGCGACGCGGACCGTGTCATCATCGTCGACGAGAATGGCGATATCATCGATGGCGACCAGCTGATGGCGGTCATCGGCGAAAGCTGGGCGGAAGACGACAAGCTGACCGGCGGCGGCATTGTCGCGACCGTCATGTCCAATCTCGGGCTCGAGCGCTTCATGGAGACCAAGGGCCTGACGCTTGCGCGCACCAAGGTCGGCGACCGGTATGTGGTCGAGCACATGCGCAATCACGATTTCAACGTGGGTGGCGAACAGTCCGGTCATATCGTGCTGTCGGATTTCGGCACCACCGGTGACGGTCTTGTCGCAGCCTTGCAGATCCTTGCCCGCGTCAAGCGGCTCGATCGCCCGGTGAGCGAAGTCTGCCGCCGGTTCGAGCCGGTGCCGCAGCTGTTGAAGAATGTCCGCTTTGCCGGTGGCAAGCCGCTGGAAAACGCCATTGTGCGGCAGGCGATCGCGGATGCGGAAGCCGAGCTTGCCACCAAGGGCCGCCTCGTCATCCGCCCGTCGGGCACCGAGCCGCTGATCCGTGTCATGGCTGAAGGCGATGACCGGGCCCAGGTGGAGCGCATCGTCGGCGATCTCGTCACGGTGATTGCCAACGCCAGACCGGAAGCGGCCTGACGGATCGTTCGGATCTAGCCTCTCCCGGCTATGACGGGAGAGGGATGGGCCACGACCTCGTGGCCGTTCGCTGTTACGGCCGCCACTGCCTGAACTTGCCGTCCAGAGCGCCGTCGAGGTAGAAGGCGGCGCTGATCAGGGCGAGGTGGGTAAAGGCCTGCGGGAAGTTGCCGAGGAACTCACCGCGCGGATCGAATTCTTCCGCATAGAGCTGCAGGTGATTGCCGAACAGAAGCAGCTTTTCCATGTTGATCTCGGCTTCGGCCAGACGACCGGCGCGGGCGAGGCATTCCACATACCAGAATGAACAGGCGGCGAAGAAGCCTTCATCGCCGTCCAGGCCGTCCTTGCGCTTGTAGCGCATGACGAGCGCATCATCGGCAAGTTCGTTGCCAATAGCATCGAGCGTCGCCAGCCAGGCCGGGTCGGTGGCACTGATGAAGCGCACGAGCGGCATCATCAGCATGGACGCGTCGAGATCACTGCCGCCCTTGGCATGAACGAAGTGCCCGAGATCGGCATTCCAGAAGTTTGCCCAGATGTCGTCGCTGATGGCATTGCGTGCCTCGACCCAGCGTCCGAACGGAGCTGTTAGCGACCGCTTCTGAGCCAGCCGGATGGCGCGATCGACAGCGACCCAGCACATGAGCCGGGAATGCAGATGTTCCTGCGGCTCGCTGCGGATTTCCCAGATGCCGGCATCGGCGTCCTGCCAGATGTCGCAGACATGGTCGACGATGCGCCGGACAGCATTCCAGTTGTCGTGGGAGATCGCCTCGCCGTATTTGTTGCTGATATAGACCGAATCGAGAAGCTCGCCGTAGATGTCGAGCTGGATCTGTTCGGCGGCATTGTTGCCGACGCGGATGGGTTTGGCACCGCCATAGCCCGAGAGGTGGTCGAGTTCCTGTTCGGTGTCGACGCGACTGCCATCGAGATTGTACATGATCTGTATTTCCCCACCTGGCGACCGGTCCGTCCTGTCGACGAGCCAATGGGAAAATGCGTTCGCTTCGTCCTGATAGCCAAGGCGCATCAGCGCGTAGATCGTGAAGGAGGCATCCCGGATCCAGGTCGCACGGTAATCCCAGTTTCGCGGGCCGCCCGGAGCTTCGGGCAAACCGAATGTGCCCGCTGCGGCGATGGAACCGTTCTTTTGCGAGGTCAAAAGCTTGAGCGCCAGTGCCGAGCGGGTGACGGAGGAGCGCCAGCGACCGGTATAGGTCGAGCGTTTTGCCCAGCCCTGCCAGTATTCTATGGCGTCCTCGATTGCAGCGCTGACAGCGTCCTTATCCCAGACGTCGCCGTCATTTCCGTCCAGAACAAAGTCGGCCGTCTCTCCGGCTTTCAACGAAAACCTGGCGCTGACGCCGCCGTCTTCGTTTTCGAAGGTCACCGGGCCCGAGAGGCGAAGGGTGAAATCACCGCAGCGGAACGTTGACACGCCGCCGTCGACCGTGACCTCGGGCACCTTGCGCGCATAGTCGAAGCGCGGCCAGCAACGCAGCGAAAACGTCATCTCGCCGCGGGTGACTTCAACCCGGCGGATCAGGTTCTCCACCCCGTCCTCGGTTTTTGGCACCGGCATCAGATCGACCACTTCGGCGCTCTGGTGCTGTCCGAGCCAGCGGGTGAGGAGGACGTTGGTCTCGGGGATATACATCTGCAGACGACGGGCATCGTCGATGTCAGGCGAAAGCTCGAACGCGCCGCCCTTTACCGGATCGAGGAGTGCGGCGAAGATGCTGGGACTGTCCAGATCCGGCCAGCAGAGAAAATCGATCGCACCATCGCGCGCAACCAGCGCCAGGGTTCTCAGATTGCCGACCGCACCATGTTCGGCGATCGGTCGCGGCACGTCGGCGTGGACCGCCAATGATTTCCCAGTATCGGTATTCAGTTGTGTCAAAACCTGACCCTTTCCTATGCAGAACGGACAACTCCGAAGCAGCAGATCGGTTCGCCGATAACGTCTTGGCTCGCCAAGAAGTTACCCCTGATTTTTTAGGGATCGAACTTCGAGATGGTGCGTTCTCTTTCCCGCAAGGACGGGATGGAAGAGATGCAGCACGTTAAAATCGAAGCTGTCCGCAGGGCAGCGGTCAAACTTGTCGCAAGGCATGAGCAGGAAAAACTGAGGACTGCGCTCGCCGACCATCTTCGATCCG
Source organism: Rhizobium sp. CFBP 8752 (assembly GCF_014842035.1). Taxonomy (NCBI): domain Bacteria; kingdom Pseudomonadati; phylum Pseudomonadota; class Alphaproteobacteria; order Hyphomicrobiales; family Rhizobiaceae; genus Rhizobium; species Rhizobium sp. CFBP 8752. Next base: position 707,302 of record NZ_JACYUZ010000001.1, read on the forward strand.
TGGCCGAGCTGAAACGCAAAGCCAAAGCGGACCGGGAAGGCTGACCGACGCGAGAGGGCGGCAGGCGAGGGCGTCATTCACGAAAAATTCGCACATAATTTTTTAGAATTCACTTATATAATGTGAACATGTCGTTAAGAGCAGTGTGCTGTTAACCGCAAATCTTCACGAATATAACCTTGCTGGGGTTATAGTTAATCAGCATTTAACCTTTTTTCTTCATTCTTCATTGTCAAAGAGGTGGCCGGGCGTCGTGCCTGCCATTGACGCGACAAGCTTGGAGATGAGCCATGAAGAAGTGCCTAGCAGCCACGATGGCGTTCTTGCTGACGACCACCGTTGCCTATTCCGCGGATGTCTATCAGCCGCAGCCGGAAGCCTTTCAGGATGCACCGGAAGTGACCGTTCAGGAGTCGACCGGGTGGTACCTGCGCGGCGACGTCGGTTATTCCTTCAACAAGCTGCGCGGCGCCAAGTTCTTTCAGGGCGGCAGCTCGGCAAGCGAAACGGATTTCCGGTCGACGGATATCGACGACAGCTTCACGTTCGGCGGTGGTGTCGGTTACCAGATCAACAACTACCTTCGCTCGGACGTGACTTTCGACTACCTGACGAAGAGCGACTTTGAAGGGTCGACGAGCGGCAGCTGCGGCGTGGCGGCGGACTGCATCTCCAAGGATCGTGCATCGATGAGGGCCTATAGCCTTCTCGCCAACGTTTATGTCGATCTCGGCACATACGCCTATTTCACGCCCTATGTCGGCGCCGGTATCGGTGCGACCTACGTGAAATGGGACAAGCTGCGCAACACGTCCTGCGCCACCGGAAACCCGGCGCTGTGCGATGATTCGGTTGAACACGGCGGCAAGGGCTCGTGGCGCGCGACCGGTGCCCTGATGGCTGGCGCGACCATCGACGTGACCTGCAACGTCAAGGCCGATGTCGGCTACCGCTTCCGCTATGTCGACGGCGGCGACATGTTCGGTTACGCCTCGAATGGTGGTCCGGGCCGCGACAAGGGCTTCTACAGCCACGAAGCACGCCTTGGCGCTCGCTACGTCTTCGGCGGCTGCGCGACACCCGTCGCCTACGAGCCGGAACCGGCTCCGCTGGTCTACAAGTAAGCTTCATCTCGACCTCGAGAAAAAAGGGTCGCCTTCCGGGCGGCCTTTTGTCGTTTGGCGGCCCAGACGAAGACGAATTTCCGTCTGGCCCCGCTGCTTCGCCCTGTCATCTCACTGGGACACCGGAACCGTTACGGGGACTGCACGATAGAGCCCGGTCACAGCACCAACCGCATCGGCAGCCATTCACGAACTCTTGACGAACGCACTCTCCGCCCAAATTGTCGATAAACGCGATTTGATCGCGCAGTGGGAGAGGATGAATGAAGAAGTATTTTGTTTCGGCGGTTGTAGCTGGCCTTGCATTATCAGCGTTTGCCGGTTCGGCATCGGCCCAGAGATACCTTGATGACTACGTTGGACGGCGCATCAATGCCGTGAAAGACGACCTGCGCGACCAGGGCTTTCGCGATGTTGGGCGCATTTCGGACCGGCGCGGCAGCTACGCGCTGATGTTTGATGGCCGAACCTGCCTCGCGTTGCACGGAGGCAGAGGCGTCATTGACGACATCGACAGGCTTGATCGCCAGGATTGTGATCCAAGACGTCGGCCACGTTACTGACAACAGGGAAGTCTCACCGACGGTCAGTCATCGAACGGACCGTCGATCCTGTGTCTGTCGATTATGCGCAGGCTACGATCAGGTTCGATGACGTAAGTTTCGCTGATCCGTTCACCGAACTGGTTGCGAAATTCATGGGGTATCCTGCTTCCCACCGGTGCGTTTTTCAGCCGCGTGTGAGGCTGCCCTTTGTATGTGATGCTCCCGGGGATGGGGGAAAGGTCGACTTGTGATGTCGAGCAGGCCGTGAGGAGGCCTGCTGCAGCCAGTACAAAAAAGCGTTTCATGGTCTGCTCCTGGATTTGTAGGTAAGCTGTCAAACAGCCTGGGCGGAGAAAAGTTTCCCGATAGGCTGCGGGCTTCAGACTCATATTGCTGGAGACGCACTGACGTTGCAGGGCTGCAAGCCATATCGACACTATCGGCGCGATAGTCTTTTGGACTTTGCAAGGGTGATCAGTCGGGGAATCGGCATATCATACATATGCTAGCGGACCGATCTTGGTCTTGTGCTACTCCGCGTCCATCAGCGCGATCTTGCTAGCCGCACTCTCCAGAAATCCATTTTCACTTGCGCTTTTCTCATCTTTCCACTATCCACGGCGGCGGGACACTCCTCCCCAACGAGGAGCCAATTACCTGGAAGGGTATACATATGGCCAATGCCGCAAAGCCGGACCTGCGTCCGAATAACGCCCATTTTTCTTCTGGCCCTTGCTCGAAGCGCCCCGGTTGGTCGCTCGACGCTCTCTCCGATGCCCCGCTCGGTCGTTCGCACCGCGCCAAGGTTGGCAAGGACAAGCTCAAGCAGGCCATCGATCTCACCCGTGAAGTTCTGAACGTTCCGGCCGATTACCGTATCGGCATCGTTCCCGCGTCCGACACCGGCGCCGTTGAAATGGCGATGTGGTCGCTGCTTGGCGAACGTGGCGTCGACATGGTCGCCTGGGAAAGCTTTGGTGCCGGCTGGGTCACCGACGTGGTCAAGCAGCTGAAGCTGAAGGATGTGCGCAAGATCGAGGCCGATTACGGCGTTCTTCCCGATCTTTCCACTATCGATTTCGACCGTGACGTGGTCTTTACCTGGAACGGCACGACCTCGGGCGTTCGCGTTCCGAATGCCGACTTCATCCCTGATGACCGCAAGGGCCTCACCATCTGCGACGCAACGTCGGCCGCATTTGCGCAGGACCTCGATTTCTCCAAGCTCGATGTCACCACCTTCTCCTGGCAGAAGGTGCTGGGCGGCGAGGGCGGCCACGGCATGATCATCCTGTCGCCGCGCGCTGTCGCCCGTCTTGAAAGCTACGTCCCGGCTTGGCCGCTGCCGAAGATCTTCCGCATGACATCCGGCGGCAAGATTTCCGAAGGCATCTTTAAGGGTGAGACGATCAACACGCCGTCGATGCTCTGCGTCGAGGATTATATCGATGCGCTGAAATGGGCGAAGTCGCTCGGTGGCCTGAAGGCGCTGATTGCCCGTGCCGACGCCAATGCCAAGGTCATCTTCGATTTCGTGGCCGCGAACGACTGGATCGCCAATCTGGCGCAGGTCGATGAGACCCGCTCCAACACCTCGGTCTGCCTGAAGATCGCCGATGCCGATGTCGCCGCTCTCGACGCTGACGCACAGGCAGCCTTTGCCAAGGGCGTGACCTCGATCCTCGAAAAGGAAGGCGTCGCACTCGACGTCGGCGCTTACCGCGACGCACCGTCGGGCTTGCGCATCTGGGCTGGCGCCACCGTCGAAGAGGCGGACATGAAGGCGCTGATGCCGTGGCTCACCTATGCGTTCGAAACGCAGAAGGCCGCGCTGTCCAAGGCCGCCGCCTGATCGAATTCCGGTGCCGCCGCTCACCCGTCTAGGGACGCGGCACCGTTTCATCCGCATTTAGAGATTACACCCCTTATCAGGAGCCCAACCCATGGCACCTCGCGTTCTCGTATCCGACGAACTCTCCGAAACCGCCGTCCAGATCTTTCGCGATCGCGGCGTGGAAGTCGATTTTCAGCCGAAGCTCGGCAAGGACAAGGACAAGCTTGCCGAAATCATCGGCAACTACGATGGCCTCGCCATCCGTTCCGCCACAAAGGCGACCGAGAAGCTGATCGCTGCTGCGACCAACCTCAAGGTCATCGGCCGCGCCGGTATCGGCGTCGACAATGTCGACATCCCGGCTGCCTCGAAGCGCGGCATCATCGTCATGAACACGCCGTTCGGCAACTCGATCACGACGGCTGAACACGCGATCGCGCTGATGTTTGCCGTTGCCCGGCAGTTGCCGCAGGCCGATGCCTCGACGCAGGCCGGCAAGTGGGAAAAGTCGAAGTTCATGGGTGTCGAAATCACCGGCAAGACGCTTGGCGTCATCGGCGCCGGCAATATCGGCGGCATCGTCTGCAAGAAGGCGATCGGCATCGGCATGCATGTCATCGCATACGACCCCTTCCTCTCGGCTGAACGCGCGCTGGACATGGGCGTCGAGAAGGTCGAGCTGGACGATCTACTGGCGCGCGCCGACTTCATCACCCTGCATGTTCCGATGACCGACAAGACCCGCGGCATTCTCGGCAAGGAAAACCTTGCCAAGACCAAGAAGGGCGTGCGGATCATCAACTGCGCCCGCGGCGGTCTCGTCGATGAGGCAGCGCTTGCAGAAGCCATCAAGTCCGGCCATGTCGCCGGTGCCGGTTTCGACGTGTTCGAAGTCGAGCCTGCGACGGAAAGCCCGCTGTTTGGCCTCGACAACGTCGTGTGCACGCCGCATCTGGGCGCCTCCACCACGGAAGCCCAGGAGAACGTTGCGCTGCAGGTGGCTGAACAAATGTCGGACTACCTGGTCAAGGGTGCCGTTTCCAACGCCATCAACATGCCCTCGATCACCGCTGAAGAAGCACCGATCCTGAAGCCGTTCATCCGTCTTGCCGATGTTCTCGGTGCCTTCGTTGGTCAGGTCACGGAAGATCCGATCAAGGAAATCGAGATCCTGTTTGATGGCGCAACGGCCGGAATGAACACCAAGGCGCTCACCTCCGCGCTTCTGGCTGGTTTGATCCGTAACCAGGTGGCAGACGTGAACATGGTTTCCGCGCCGATCATGATCAAGGAAAAAGGCATCGTCCTGTCCGAGGTCAAGCGCGACAAGACCGGTGTCTATGACGGCTACATCAAGCTGACGGTCACCACCGACAAGCAGAGCCGTTCCGTCGCCGGCACCGTGTTTTCCGACGGCAAGCCGCGGTTCATCCAGATCAAGGGCATCAACATGGACGCCGATGTCGGCGCCAACATGGTCTACATCTCCAATACCGACGTACCCGGCATGATCGGCTTCATGGGCACCACGCTCGGTGATGCCGGCGTCAACATCGCCAACTTCCATCTCGGCCGCGAGAAGGATGGCGGCGATGCGATCGCGCTGCTTTATGTCGATGGTCCTGTTTCGAACGACGTTCTCGCCCGCCTGACCGCCAACCCGGCGATCCGTCAGGCCCGCCAGCTGGTCTTCAACGTCGAATAAACCATCCTCCCGGATGACCAAGACAAAGCCCGGTGCCAGCGCGCCGGGCTTTTTCGTTGTGATCAAGCCGATGTGATCGGTCCATACGCTAAATCTCCCGCTGGTTGTATTTGCATCGCTTGGCTCCCGTTTCATCGTCCGATATCTACTTCGGCGGGAAAAGATGGTGGTAGCTCTAAAATTCTTGCCTACCGCTCTCTATATCTAGGATCACGACCGCATCGGGCGGCCAGAGGAGAAACCAATGTTATCCAAGCTTCGGCGTTTCCAGAAACTCTTCGCGATCTTCGCGGTCGGAATGGCAGTTTCGCTAACAGCCGTCGATATGGCGGAGGCGCGCCGCGCCGGCGGCGGTTCCAGCTTCGGCAGCCGCGGTACACGCACATTCGCACCGCCGCCGACCACGAACACGGCACCAGGCACGGCAACCGGCATCAATCGTTCGATGACGCCCAACACGCAGCAGAACGCAGCGTCTCCTGCTAACGGCGCAGGCGCTCAGGCGGCTCAGCCGCGTCGTGGCCTGTTCGGCGGCATGGCCGGTGGTCTTCTCGGCGGTCTGGCTCTCGGTGGCCTGTTCGGCATGATGATGGGCAACGGTTTTGGCGGTATGGCCGGCATGTTCGGCATGCTGTTGCAGATCGCGCTGATCGCGGGTCTTGCCATGCTGGCCTTCCGCTTCTTCGCCCGTCGTCGCCAGCAGCAGCACCCGGCGGGTCCTGCCGGCAACGCGCGCGATAACGGTTTCGGCGGTAACAGCCGTGACAACAACAACCATGCCTACCAGGCACCGCAGAACAACGGTGGCGGCTTCCAGATCCCTAAGATCGGTTCTGGCGGCGGTGCGATGGGTGGCTTCGGTGCCACGCAGGCTGCGTCTGCTCCGCGTCAGGCGGGTCCCGACACGGATGAAGTCGGTATCACCGGTCGCGATCTCGGCCTGTTTGAAAAGATGCTGACGGATGTCCAGGCTGCCTATGGCGCGGAAGACTACGCGAAGCTTCGCAATCTCACCACGCCGGAAGCCATGTCCTATCTGGCCGAAGAGCTTGGTGAAAACGCCACCAATGGCGTGAAGAACGAAGTCCGCGACGTGACCCTGTTGCAGGGCGACCTTTCGGAAGCTTGGCGCGAAAACGGCCAGGAATACGCAACGGTTGCGATGCGCTACTCGAGCGTCGACTTCCTCAGCGATCGCAACACCGGCGCTGTCGCCGAAGGTGATCCGAATGCCGTGACGGAAACGGTCGAGATCTGGACCTTCGTGCGCAAGCCGGCCAATGACTGGAAGGTCTCGGCCATCCAGTCGGCTGCCTGATCAGCCAATTCCCAGCAGCGCGATCGTCTTGTCGTCGCGCTGACCGCCGAAGAACTTCTCAAGGGCTCGCTCGAAAGGCGAGCCCTTTTCTGTTGCGGCTTTATCGAACAGCGTCATCGAACTGCGAAACTTCATGTCGTCGGGGGACCCGAGGATGGTGCGCGCCGTAAGTCCTTCATGCGGAAGCATGGCGTGCGTGCATTCGAGGAGACGTGGTCCAAGCACCGGATGGTCGAGATAGGTCTGGGCTTCTTCCAGAGAGGTAAGTGCGAAGCGTTGTGACATGATCGAGGGACCAAGACCGGCGATCTGCGGGAAAATGTACCACATCCAGTGCGACTCTTTGCGGCCGTTTCGCAGTTCGCTCATGACCTGCGCGTAGACCGGGTCTTGTGCATCCACGAACCGGGTAAGGTCGGATTTTCCGTTATCGACAGTCATGCCGCGCTCCTCGCATCATCTCCCAACGGCCGCCATGAAGACACCGCAACTGTGAAATTTTTGCGGCAGGGGTGTTTCATGCTGCACTGCACCCTAAATCGGTTGGATGGATTTTTTGATTACAGAGTTTCGTCAATATACCGACTGGCTGCCGAACTGGATGGTGAGCGTCGGCCTTCTCGTGGGCGCGGTCCTGATTGGTCTGGCGATCCACCGTTTCGCGTTCGGTATCTTCAAGCGGCTGGTGGAAGACAAGGACCTGTTCTGGCGATCGCTGGTGTCGCGCGGGCGCCGGCCGATGCGTTTGACGGTTCTGACATTCACTGTATCGTTTGCATCATCTATCGCACCGCTTGCGGCTCGACCCGCCGAAATCATCCGGCATGTGCTGCTGCTGGGTTTCATCCTCGTGCTCGGCTGGGTCGCAAAGACGGCTTTGCATATTTGGATGACGGTCTATCTGCGCCGCTTCAAGCTGGATGCGGAAGACAACCTTCTTGCCCGCACCCACGTGACCCAGTCGCGGATTGCCGAGCGCATTGCCGGCGCGATGATCGTCATCGTCACGGTCGCCGCGATGCTGATGACCTTCCCGGCCGTCCAGCAATACGGCGTCAGCGTGCTCGCCTCCGCCGGTGTCGCCGGTATCGTGCTGGGTCTTGCCCTGCAGCCCATGCTGAAAAACATCTTTGCCGGCATCCAGCTTGCCATTACGCAGCCGATCCGCATCGACGATGCGCTGATCGTCGAAGGGGAGTGGGGCAATGTCGAGGAGATCACCTCGACTTATGTGGTGGTGAAGCTGTGGGACTGGCGGCGCATGATTCTGCCGCTCTCCTATTTCATCGAGAATCCGTTCCAGAACTGGACCCGCGAAGGTTCGGCCCTGATTGGCACTGTGATGATCTATCTCGATTATTCCGTTCCCGTCAGCGCCATCAGGCGCAGGGTCGAGGAAATCGCCAACGAGTCGAAGATCTGGGACAGGCGCGTGGTCAATGTTCAGGTGACGGATTTCAAGGAAAGCGTGATGGAGATCCGTATCCTGGTCTCCGCCAACAACGCGCCGAAGACGTTCGACATGCGTTGCGAGATGCGCGAGAAGATCATCGACTTCGTTCAGCGGGAATATCCGGCAGCGCTGCCTCGTCTAAGGGCCGAAGGTGCGAGCAACAGCAACGGGCACGCAAACGGCGCCGTCGCGGATACGGCCCTGCGTCACGCGAACTTCCAGTCCTGATGTTGCTGCTCTCTGACACTGAGGGCACAGATGGGGTGAACGGGCTTCTCTTGCGCGCCAGCTCATTCCTTTCTATATCCTCTTTCTGAAAGCCTTTGCGCGGACGATCCCGCACATCTGGTGCCACTCTGCCGGCGTGCTTGCTGCCGCGGCCTGAGAGACTTTAAGAGAGTACCCCGTGAATACGCTGGATTTTGACAAGAAGCCGGAAGATACGCGCGTCGTGGTCGCCATGTCGGGCGGCGTGGATTCCTCCGTCGTGGCCGGCCTTTTGAAGCGCGAAGGCTATGACGTGATCGGGATCACGCTTCAGCTCTATGATCACGGCGCTGCCGTCCACCGCGCAGGATCCTGCTGCGCCGGCCAGGATATCGACGATGCCCGCCGGGTCTGCGAGACATTGGGCATTCCGCATTACGTTCTCGACTATGAGAAGCGGTTCCGCGAGACGGTGATCAATCCGTTTGCCGAAGCCTATGCGATGGGCGAAACGCCGGTTCCCTGTGTTGCCTGCAACCAGACGGTCAAGTTTGCCGATCTTTTGGCGACCGCGCGCGAGCTCGGCGCCGATGCGCTGGCAACCGGCCATTACATCCGTTCGGCGCCGAACCCCACGGCCGACAATCCGGGCCGGCGTGCGCTGTTCAGGCCGATCGATGCCGACCGCGACCAGAGCTGGTTCCTGTTTGCGACAACGCAGGAGCAGATCGACTACCTGCGCTTTCCTTTGGGTGGCATGGGCAAGGCGCAGGTGCGCGAGCTGGCCGAAGACATGGGGCTGGTGGTTGCCAAGAAGGCCGACAGCCAGGATATCTGTTTCGTCCCCGCCGGCAAATATGCCGATATTATCGCCAAGGTGAAGCCGAACTCGGCTTTGGTGGGCGATATCGTCCACATGGACGGCCGCGTGCTGGGCCGCCACGAGGGGATTGTCCATTACACGATCGGTCAGCGCAAGGGTCTGGGCGTTGCGACCGGCGAGCCGCTCTACGTGGTTTATCTCGATGCCCGCTCGCGCCGCGTCATCGTCGGGCCGAAGGAAGCGCTCGATACGCACCGGGTCTATCTGCGCGACGTCAACTGGATCGGCGACGGGACGCTGCAGGATGATGCGGGCAACGGCTTTGCGTGCTTTGCCAAGGTACGCTCGACGCGCCCGCCGTCACCTGCCACGCTGCATACGGATGAGCGCGGCGTCTATGTCGATCTGGCGATCGGCGAGCAGGGCGTGGCACCCGGTCAGGCCTGCGTTCTCTATTCCGCCGAAGGTGCCGATGCGCGCGTCCACGGCGGCGGCTTCGTCGAACGGTCCGAACGGGCGGCCGATGCCGAGGCATCGTTGCGGGCGCTTCTGGCGACCCCTGTAGCCGCTTGAAAGACCGGTTTTATTCGGCCTGGAGAATGAACGAGGGATCGGGAAAATAGCGGTTCAAATCTCGCCGTTTTTCTCCCATCCTGCGCTTGACACTTCAGTGACGCGGGTTCTATAAGCCGCACATCCAAACGGATCGAGACACTCGATCCACCCTGTGGCGGGGTAGCTCAGTTGGTGAGAGCGCAGGATTCATAACCCTGAGGTCGGCAGTTCAATTCTGCCCTCCGCTACCAAATTTCCCTAAATTTCTATCTGATCTCAGCTGTATCCTGCGGGTGATATCCGAGGCTTGGCCCGGATGCTTCTGCGCCCGCAGCTTCTCGGTGCGAAGTGCTGCAGCCCGCACATTTTCACAGGCAGCAGCTGTTGCGGAAAATCACTTCGCCCGCGCGGCCAGCGCCTTTGCGCGCTTCATCCTGGCGAGGCGTTTCTTTGCGAGGTTGCGGCGGTGCTTGCGAGCTCTGATCTTGAGCTTGGCCTCCCGGTTCTCCAGTCTTCGCTGCAGGCGGACCTGATCGCGGAAGTGCTTGTCGTACGCAAGCGCGCGCGCGCGAACTGCGAAGAACACGGCTGCAATCAGAAGGACCAGGAAACCCAGCATTGTTACGAGAATGGTGACCATTATTGCGATGCGAACCTTTTTGCTCGCATGAGTAATAGCTCACTTTCCGATAGGGTCAATGTCGCGAAGTTGCAGGAGTGCGCGGGCGTCCGTCGAGAGCGCACTCCTGCGCATCTTTGCGCGTCCCGGATCAACCGGTACGTTCGATGCGCTTTCCGGCGCTGTCGAAAAGATGAAGATGGTGGGGCGCTGTCGTCACGGGCAGTTTCTCGCCGATCGCGATGCGGGAGCGGCCGGGGACCCGGAAGACAAGAGGGCTTCCGTCCGACGTCGCACCATGGACGTAGCTTTCTGCTCCGACCAGTTCGACGGCGATGACCTCGACCTCGGCTCTGAAAGGCGAGGAAACCTCTCCCTCGGCAATCACGATGTCTTCCGGACGAATGCCGACGGTGGCGACAGTGGAGGGAAGGCCTTCGGCCACGCTCCAGCCGCCGGCCTTGCCGAGCGTCATCAGGTTCATCGAGGGCGATCCGATGAAGGTTGCAACGAAGGTCGTTGCGGGTTTCTCGTAGAGCTCGATCGGCGTGCCGACCTGCTCGATCCGGCCGGCATTGAGGACGACGAGGCGGTCGGCGAGCGTCATCGCTTCCATCTGGTCGTGGGTGACGTAGACCGACGTCGTGGCCAAGGACCGCTGCAGACGGCGGATCTCGACGCGCATCTGCACGCGCAGTTTCGCGTCGAGGTTCGACAGCGGCTCGTCGAACAGGAAGGCTGCGGGCTTGCGCACGATCGCGCGGCCCATCGCCACACGCTGCCGCTGGCCGCCGGAAAGCTGCCGTGGCTTGCGGGCGAGGAACGGCTCGATTTCGAGTGCGCGCGCGGCCTCGGTGATGCGCCGTTCGATCTCGTCCTTCGAGGTTCCGCGGTTCTTCAGACCGTAGGCAAGGTTCTGCTTGACCGTCATGTGCGGATAGAGCGCGTAGTTCTGGAACACCATCGCGATATCGCGCTCGGCCGGTTCCATGTCGTTGACGCGCTTGCCGTTGATGATGACGTCGCCACCGGTGATGCTTTCGAGCCCGGCGACCATGCGCAGCAGCGTGGACTTGCCGCAGCCGGATGGGCCGACCAGAACGATCATCTCGCCGTCTGCGATGTCCAGTGACACGCCCTTGATGGCGTCGATATTGCCGCCATAGACCTTGCGGACGTCTTTCAGTTCAATTGTTGCCATTACTTTTCGGTCTCCACCAAACCTTTGACGAACCAGCGCTGCATGAGCACCACGACGATGACGGGAGGGATGATTGCCAGGATCGCCGTGACCATGACGTAGTTCCAAGGAGTTGATGCATCAGTGAAATCGACCATGCGGCGCAGGCCGATGATGATCGTGTTCATCTCCGCACGGTCGGTGACAAGCAGCGGCCAGAGATACTGGGTCCAGCCGTAGATAAACAGGATGACGAACAGCGCCGCGATATTGGTCGTCGACAGCGGCAGCAGGATATCGCGCATGAAGCGGAACGGGCCGGCATTGTCGATCCGCGCCGCCTCGACCATTTCGCCGGGAATGGTGAGGAAAAACTGGCGAAACAGGAAGGTCGCCGTTGCCGATGCCATCAGCGGCAGGGTGAGGCCGGCATAGGTGTTGAGCAGGCCGAGATCGACGATCACCTTGTAGGTCGGCAGGATGCGCACTTCGACCGGCAACATCAGGGTGATGAAGATCATCCAGAAGAAACCCATGCGGAACGGGAAGCGGAAGAAGACGATCGCGAATGCCGACAGGAACGAGATGATGATCTTGCCGACGGCGATTGCTACCGCCACCACGAAGCTGTTGAACAGCAGTCTTTCCAGACTGACGCCGACGACGCGTTCGACGCCGCCGGAGATGGACTCGCTGTAGTTCTCGACCATATGGCCGCCAGGCAGCAGCGACAGCGGTGGTCGGATGATCGCGCTCGACGTCGCCGTCGAGGCAATGAATGTGTAGTAGATGGGGAAGGCGACGATGATGATCCCAAGGATCAGCATCAGATGCGCCATCAGGCGTGCGACAGGACGGTTCTCGATCATCTGATAATTTACCCGTAATGGACGCGTCGCTCGACGAAGCGGAACTGGAAGGCGGTCAGCGCGATGACGATGACCATCAGGATCACCGACTGGGCCGCAGACGAACCGAGGTTGAGGTTCACGAAGCCGTCGTTGTAGACCTTGTAGACCAGCGTTTCGGTGGCCTTTGCCGGTCCGCCGCCGGTCACCGAATGGATGATGCCGAACGTGTCGAAGAAGGCGTAGACGGTGTTGACGACCAAAAGGAAGAAGGTGGTCGGTGCAAGCAGCGGGAAGACGATCGTCCAGAACCTTCGGCTGCCTCGCGCACCATCGATCGCGGCGGCTTCGAGCAGGGATTTCGGGATTGCCTGCAGGCCGGCGACGAAGAACAGGAAATTGTAGCTGATCTGTTTCCAGGCGGCTGCCACTACGACGAGGGACATGGCTTGATCGCCGTTCAGCAGCGGGTCCCATGCAATGCCGTTGCGCCGCAGGATATAGGCGAACGTGCCCATGGCCGGGTTGAACATGAACAGCCACAGCATGCCGGCAACCGCCGGCGCCACCGCATAGGGGATGATCATCATCGTGCGGTAGAAACCCTTACCACGCACGACGGTATCGGCAGCTGTCGCCAGCAGAAGCGCGACACCCATGGAAAGCAGCGCGGTTGCCACGCTGAAGACGACGGTGACGCGGAGCGCGTGAAGATAGCTCTCGTCGGCCAGGATGGCGGAAAAGTTGGCGAAGCCGACAAAGCTGCTCTGCAGCCCGAACGGATCTTCGCGCATGGCCGACTGGTAGAGCGCCTGGCTGGCTGGCCAGAAGAAGAACACGACGGTCAGGACAATCTGCGGCGCCACCAGAAAATACGGCAGCACCTTGTTGGGAAATACGACGCTTTGCACGGGCAGGCTCCGTTGAAATGCTGCAGGCCGCCCGCGACAGTCGCCGGGGCGGCCCTTATGCTTACCGCTTACTTGCCGATGGCTTGCTGAATGGCGGCATTGCCCCGCTGGACAGCCTTGTCGAGGGCGGCCTTGGCATCCTGCTTGCCGGCGAGCATCGATTCGAACTCTTCGTTCATGATGTCGCGGACCTGCGGCAGGTTGACGAGGCGAACGCCCTTGGAGTTCTCGGTCGGAGCCTTGCCCATCATCTGCAGCAACGGCGTTTCGCGCGCCGGGTTCTTCTCGTAGAAGCCGGATTTCTTGGTATCCTCGTAGGCTGCCATCGTGACCGGCATGTAGCCGGAGACCTGGTGCAGTCGCGACTGGATCTTGGTCTGCGACAGGAAGTTGAAGAAGGTCGCGACCCCCTTGTATTCGGCATCGCTCTTTCCGCCGAAGACCCAGAGGCTGGCGCCGCCGGGGATGGTGTTCTGCGGGCGTCCCGGACCTTCTGCATAGGGCAGCTGGCCGATGCCGTATTTCAGGCCGGACTTGACGATGTCGCCCAGACCGCCGGAGGATTCGGTCAGGATGGCGCATTCTCCTGAAGTGAACAGCTGCTTGGCTTCAGACGTGCGGCCGCCGTAACGGAACGTGCCGTCCTTGGCGAGATCGGCGATTGCCTGAAAATGCTTGACGAAGGGTTCGGCGTTGAAGGCAAGCTTGACGTCGGTGCCGCCAAGGCCGTTTTCATTGCTGCCGTAGGAAAGGTTGTTCCAGGCCGCAAAATTTTCCGTCTGGATCCATGTGAGCCATGTCGAGGTAAAGCCGCAGGGAGCGGCACCGCTGGTCTTGATCTTCTTGGCGGCGTCAAACACTTCGCCCCAGGTCTTCGGCGGCGTGTCGGGGTTGAGCCCGGCCTTCTCGAAGATATCCTTGTTATAATAGAGGATTGGCGAGGACGAATTGTAGGGGAAGGACAGCATCGTGCCGTCAGGCTTCGAATAGTAGGCAACGATCCCCGGCAGGTACTGGCTCTTGTCGAATTTGAAGCCGCCCTTTTCCAGAACGTCCGCAACCGGCACGATGGCGCCTTGGGCGCCCATCATGACGCCGCTGCCGGCATCGAAGACCTGCATGATGGCCGGCGGCTGCTTGGCGCGGAAGGCGGCGATGCCGGCGTTCAGCGTTTCCGGGTAGGTGCCCTTGAAGACAGGCATGACCTTGAAGTCCGACTGGCTTTCGTTGAATTCCTTGGCGAGCTGGTCGACAACCTCATTGTTGGCGCCGGTCATGGCGTGCCACCACGAGATTTCCGTTGCGGCCATGGCGGTTGATCCCATCAGAAACGATGCGGTCGCCAGAATTGCCGAGCCTGTAATGACTTTCATGAAAATTCCTCCCTTGGCATGAATACCGGTCGAGATCCTCCAATCCCGATCGACGCACCGTGTCGATGACGGCGCATTGGCGGCGACTATGTGTTGGCGAGAGCGCCCACGTCAACACCTGTCGTTCGCGGCGAGCCGATGGTTGTGGATAGAGAAAGCAGATTAAGCGGTGTCACTTCAGCCTTCAAAGCGGCTGACCGGCCCGAAGCGTGATCCTGGTCAGTTCGGAGGGAACACCGGTCCGCAGCGCGAAACCGGGCCAAATGCCCGTGCCGTTGTTGACGTAGAGGGTCATCCCACCGATCTGATAGCGGCCCGAAACAAAGCCGTTGTTGGCGCGTGCGACCACGCGATCAAGGCCGACAACCATGCCGCCATGGGTATGTCCCGACAGTTGGAGGGCGATCCCCGATGCGGCGACTTTCTGTGCCAACCTGGGCTGATGGTCGAGAAGAATGATCGGCGCGTCGGCGGGGGCGCCCGCAATAGCCGTATCGAGGTCCGGGGCCGGCGCTCCGTGTCCGCGTGCCGAAAGGTCCGTGACACCGGCCAGCACGAGCCTGCCGTTCCCTCGCGTCAGCACAACGTGGGCATTCTGAAGCATCGTCATGTTCAAGGTTGCGAGGTGGCGCATCCAGTCCCGGTAATCGAAGAAGTATTCGTGGTTGCCAGGGATGGCATAGACCCCATCGCGCGCCCGCAGGCTTGCCAGCGATGCGACGTCGCTGCGGCGGTGTGCGACGCTGCCGTCGATAAAGTCTCCCGTGATGACGATGAGGTCCGCATCGAGCGCGTTGGTTTTCGATACGACCGCCTCGGCCCATTTCGCTGGGAACAGCCGGCTGATGTGGAGATCGGTCAGCTGGACGAGGCGATAGCCCTCGAATTCCGGCGGCAGGTTTGCGATTGCAATCTCGATGTCGTTGAGTGGCGGCACACGGATTGCCTGGCTGACACCATAGGCGGAAAGGCAGAGCGCGACGCCACCCATGGCATAACGGAGCCCGGCGGGTACGGCGGGGAAGTGTCCGTTGAAGGGCATGATCAGGAGCGAGGCGACATCGAGCGCGATCTGGAAGACGGCCACGAAAACGATCGCGCCAAACAGGAGGTTGAACGCAATGATCAGCGGTCGCGGAAACTCCGGCGAAAAGACCGAGCCGGACGAGAGCCGGCTGAAGAAATGGTATTGCGAGGCGATCAGCAGAAGCACCGCCACTACCACCTTCGCCGACCAGTGCCAGGGCAGCGGCTGAATGAAGCGGAGGACGACAATCAGCCAGGGCAGTCCAAAGATGAGATGAAACATTGGGTACTTTCAGTTGCGCATGTCGACTGCGGCGCCGGTTCCGCAATCCTACCTATCCCTCGTCGATAGGGTGTGAAAGAGCCGAGCGGGCCGTGTCTACTCGAAGTAGCGCAGATCAGTCCCGTATCTTTCCGTTTGATGGCTTGAGGCAAGTGCCATGTTCGTGGCTGCGGCTGTTTGATCCTCCCCTTGAGTCGCGGCTGGAGTTCGTTAACATGCCTGTTGGAGGAGGGGCTTCGCTTCTCGATGGAAACCGCGGAGACTGACGGTCCAGCTGTGCGAAGTCATGCGCAGGCTGACTGTGTGTTCGCGCGATCGGTCGAGGAAGCGGACGTGTGATGCCGTCGTTTACGGCTGTGGCGCATCCCTCGAAGCTGGCTATCTGGTTTCTCGAAGAAAGGATGCGACCTTGGACATCAAACAGATCATCGGCGGCCAGTTGGCCGACGCCATTTCGGGCCAGACGTTCGAACGGATCAATCCCTTTACGGGTGATGTCGCGAGCCGATCGCCGGCGTCCGGCATCGAGGATGCCAAGGCAGCCGTCGCCGCAGCGCAGACCGCCTTTCCGGCATGGTCGACGACCGGTCCCGGCGCACGTCGCGCGCTTCTCAACAAGGCGGCCGACGTGCTTGCCTCCAAGGGTGGCGAACTCACGGAGCTGATGACCGCCGAAACCGGGGCGACTGGCGGGTGGGCTGGCTTCAACGCCCATCTTGCGGCCAACATGCTGCGCGAGGCGGCGGCCATGACGACCCAGATCCAGGGTGAGATCATCCCGTCGGACAAGCCCGGAAACCTGTCGATGGCGATGCGCCAACCGGTCGGCGTCTGCCTTGGCATCGCGCCGTGGAATGCACCGATCATTCTCGGCGTGCGGGCCATCGCCATGGCGCTTGCCTGCGGTAACACGGTCATCCTCAAGGCCTCCGAAGCATGCCCCGGACTGCATGTCGCGATCGGCAAGGTGTTTATCGAGGCCGGTTTCCCGGATGGAGTCGTCAACGTCATCACCAATGCACCCGAGGATGCCGCCGTCGTTGTCGAGGCGCTGGTTTCGGCACCCGAAGTCCGCCGCGTCAACTTTACCGGTTCCACCAAGGTCGGCCGCATCATCGGCGAACTCTGCGGCCGCCATCTGAAGCCGGCGCTTCTCGAACTGGGCGGCAAGGCACCGATGCTCGTGCTTGAGGACGCCGATATCGATGCGGCCGTCAACGGCGCGATCTTCGGCTCGTTCATCAACATGGGCCAGGTCTGCATGGCGACCGAAAAGCTGATCGTCCACGACAAGATCGCCGACGAATTCGTGGCTAAACTGTCCGAGCGCGCAGCCAAGCTTCCGGCGGGCGATCCCCGCGGTCACGTCGTGCTCGGTTCGCTGGTGACGATCGGTGCCGCGGAGAAGATGGAAGAGATCATTGCCGACGCGATCGCCAAGGGGGCCAGTCTCACCGCGGGCGGCAAGCGCACCGGCAGCGTCGTGGAGGCTACGGTGCTCGATCACGTCAAGCCCGGCATGCGCATCTATGACGAGGAGTGCTTCGGTCCGGTCAAGCCGATCATCCGGGTCAAGGACGAGGAGGAGGCGATCCGGATCGCCAATGATACGCAATATGGTCTCTCGGGTTCGGTCTACAGCCGCGATATCCAGCGCGCGCTCGCCGTCGCCGGAAGGGTCCAATCGGGGATCTGCCACATCAACGGCCCCTCTGTCGCGGATGAGGCACAGATGCCGTTCGGCGGCGTCAAGGGCTCCGGCTATGGCCGCTTCGGCGGCAGGGCTGCGATCAACGAATTCACCGATCTGCGCTGGATCACCATCGAGGATCCGCACCAGCACTATCCGTTCTAGCGCGAACGCGGCTGAAGAGGGAGGCCGGCCATTGCGTACGGCGCGCGGGGTTACCTCGTGACGTCGATCACGATCCGGCCGCGCACCTTGCCGGCGATGATCTCTTCTGCCAGTTGCGGCAGGTTGGACATCGGTTCCGTTCTGGTCATGGCGGCAAGTTTTCGGCTGTCGAGATCGCGGGCAAGGCGCGACCAGGCGGTGAGGCGTTGTTGGCGCGAGGCCATGACCGAATCGACCCCGATCAACGTGACGGCGCGCAGGATATGGGGAAGGACCGTCGCTGGCAGGTCGGGTCCGCCGGCAAGGCCGCAGGCTGCGATTGCGCAGCCCCGCATGGTCTGCGACAGGGCGTTGGCAAGCGTCGTCGAGCCGACGCTGTCGATGCCGCCGGTCCAGCGCTCCGTCTGCAGCGGGCCGCCCTTTTCGGCAAGCGTCGCGCGATCGATGAAGCTGGTGGCACCGAGCGAGGCCAGATAGTCGTGGGTTTCCGGACGCCCGGTCGAGGCTGTGACGACGTAGCCGCGCGCCGCCAGAAGCGCGATCGCCACCGAGCCGACGCCACCGGCGGCGCCGGTCACCAGGACTTCGCCCGCGCCGGGTTTGATCGAGCCCCATTTTTCAAGCGCGTCGACGCAGAGCGCCGCGGTATAGCCGGCCGTGCCGATTGCCATCGCCTGTTCCATCGTGAAGGCGTCGGGCAGCGGGATCAGCCATTCCGGTTTGACCCGCTGGTAGCGGGTATAGGCGCCCCATTCCGTTTCTGACAGGCCCCAGCCGTTCACGACCACCTTGTCGCCCGGCTCCCAATCCGGGGAGCGTGATTCGACCACGGTTCCGGCAAGATCGATGCCGCCGACCATCGGCATCCGGCGGGCGATCCGGCCCTTGCCGGTGATGGCCAGACCGTCCTTGTAGTTGACCGTCGAATAGGCAATCTCGACCAGAACGTCATTGTCAGGCAGATCGGCGAGGGAGATTTTTCGGAAGGCGCCTTTCGGCTTGCCGTCGACGGTATCGATCACCATGGCGGTAAATGTCTCGGTCATGTCCATGCCTCCCGGGCTCTTCAGGTCTTGACGAGTTGATCCTTGTCTATCCAGATCTCGATGCACTCAGGCGCGTCGGTATCGAGGACCCCACAGGTTAGGCCTGCCTGCGGGGTGCTCCGATCACGCGACGAGCAGCGTGGTCTTGCGCTCGCGAGGCCGGCCGATCCGCTTCGGCGCCTTGATCTCGACCGCCTGGGCGGTGGTCAGCGCGCCACGAACCGCATCGGAAATGGTGGTGACGACAAAGTCTGCATCGATGTCCTCTGTCGCAAGGGGGCTTTCCCGCTGACCGTCGACGCCGGTGATCATGATCCCCACCCGAACCGACGGCTTCTGTCGCTTGAACCGGCGGACGGCCTGGCGGGCGTGGGCTTTGGAGCCGCCATTGAGGAAAGCGATGAGGACCGTGTCGACGTCGGTCAGGTTCATCAGGCTTACCGTCTTGCCGCTCACGGCCGTGTGGTCGGCCTGAGACACGGTGGCGCCCTGAATGGCGAGAACCTGCGACAACATGGCGGCCGCGGCATCGTCGATCGCGCCTCTGCCGCCGAGGCAGAGAACGGATTTCCCTTCGCCGCTGGGCAGGTCGATTTCACCGGTGATCTGCTCTGTGACAGCGGCTTCCCCTTCGACCGGATCGTCTTCCGCTTCTTCCTCGATCGCGATCTCCGCCAGATTGCCAATCAGCGTCTGGGTGGTGGAGGCAAACAGGGCGATCTGGGCCTCGCTCATCACGCCGCGCTGCCGGTCCAGTTCACCCAGCCTGAGTGCAGGCAGTCCGACTTTTTCATAATAGTCGACGAGATACTCCTCCTCGAGAAAATCCTCCGCGTTGTCGGTCGCCTCGTTGGGATCGCCGGCAAGCAGCCTCTGGTAGAGTTTTTCCTGCGGCTGCAGAACCGGCTCGTTGCCGAGCAGCACGTCGAGAAAGCTGAACTGCGGGACGTAGCGACCGAGAACGACGAGACAGACGGTGAGGGGGGTCGACAGCATCAGTCCGACAGGCCCCCAGAGCCACGACCAGAAGATGGCCGAGACGATGATGGCGAGCGGCGAAAGGCCCGTATGGCTTCCATAGAGCCACGGTTCGACGACGTTGTTGCTGACGAGTTCGGTGACGATAAACAGTGCGGCGACCCAGGCAACCAGCGACCATCCGGGGGCAATCGCCAGTGCCAGAAACAGCGGCAGGATCATGCCGATGACCGGACCGATGTAGGGGACAAAGCGCAGGACGAGCGTCAACAGTCCCCACAGGATGGCGTTCGGGATGCCGAGCAGCCAGAGGCCGATCGAGATCGGCAAGGCATACAGCGCGTTGACGACCAACTGCATCAGCAGATATTTGCCGACGCGTTTTCCCGCGTCCTGAAGAGCCGCCGTTGTCCTGTGGAGATCGCCGAGGCCGACAAGGCGTATGAACCGGTCGCGCAGTTCCTCCCGCTCAAGCAGCATGAAAATCACGAGGACGATAACCAGACCCGCGGTTGCAAAGGGACTGATGAGTGGCAGAATGAAATTGCCGAGCGTTTCGATCGGGTTGGCGCGGGTTACGATCTCGACAGGCATCGGATCGCGACGCTTGATCTGTGGCGGCGCGTCTTCCTTGCTTTCTTCGGCGTTGTCCTGCAGTTCCGAGCCTATGCGCTCGACGACCTTACTGAGA
Organism: Rhizobium sp. CFBP 8752; assembly: GCF_014842035.1. Classification (NCBI taxonomy): domain Bacteria; kingdom Pseudomonadati; phylum Pseudomonadota; class Alphaproteobacteria; order Hyphomicrobiales; family Rhizobiaceae; genus Rhizobium; species Rhizobium sp. CFBP 8752. The sequence continues at coordinate 727,676 of NZ_JACYUZ010000001.1, forward strand.
TGTTCGAAAACGCCGTTGCCGGAGCCCGCCTGGCTGAGAGAGTGCACCTTCGCGACGATGTTGCGCTGATAGGTCGGAATATTGTCCGCGAGATTGGCGACCTGTCCGGCCACGATGAAACCGAAGGCTGCAATGACAAAAAACGCGGTGGCGACGGCGAGGAGGACGGCGGCGATCCTCGGGACGTAGCGCTTGCGCAGGAAACTGACGATGGGTGCGAGCGTGAAGGTAAGAAGGAGTGCGAGCGCAAGCGGCACAAACACTTCCTGGCCGACATAGAGGATCACCGCCACGCCGATGAGAATAAGGATCGTTCGGCCCGAAAGGGTCGGCGCGCTCAGCCCGACAGGCTTGTTCGCGATCCCCGCCGCTGCGATAGCCCCTTTACTCATGTCGCTCATAGCCGTCCCCGATTGAATGCGCTGCTGCCAGAACCCAGGCATGACAGTGTAAATGCGCTTGGAACAAAACTTATCGAGCGGTGACGCAAAAATAATTCGCGACAGCCGCTTGCGGGTAACGCTGACGGGGAAAGTGGAAGCATTCAAGCCGAGCAAAACCGCAAGTCGTTGCGGCACGGTTTGTCCCAGAAACGATTAGCTGGACGCAAATCGCGAGAGCGAGACCTCGGCCGACCATTCGAGGTCGCTGGGGTTGTAGTGGACGTCTCGTTCCGAGAACGACAGCGGATTGAGGCCGTAGCACTCGGTCCAGCTGCCGCCCGGCTCGATGATCTTGTCGCTTCGAAGCGTTGCCCTGTAGATCAGCGAGCTGTGACCCGCCTGGCGTGCACTCAGCGTGAAGGATGTCGCGAGCAGCTGTCTGTCCGCGTTGTTGGTGAAGGTAACGGATACGGGCGCGCCAGGTGCCTTGCATGTCTCGCCTGAGGAGCTTGCGACCACGGCGACGGATTGGTTGGTCGGGACGTGCGAATTGATCTGGCCCGACATCAGCAAGAGCCCGACATAAAGCACCGCCAGAACGGCGACCGCCGCGATGCCCGCCCGTCGCGAGTACAGGAAGAGAACCACGACGGCTGCTGCGCCTATTACCCAAATCATCGCGCACCTATCTTTTCCGGAGTGATATCAACTCCGTATATGTAAGGATTTGGAGGTTAAACCGCAAACGGAACTCCGCAACCGAGCTCTTCCAAGTGGCGGCCGGCACGATCTCGTCACGGGGTCCCGCCTGCAAATTCCTATGCGGTTTATATTTCTTAGCCTTCCGAGCCATCTCGAATCCCTATGGGGATCGGCCGCATATAGGGTTGGAGACGGATCGTGATCGTCTCCAGCCAGAGAGAATGAGGCGTCAGCAGAATGGCGCCTTTCCTGGCTTCATCCACGAACAACCAGGATTCCAGAACAATGATGGACCTTATTCTCGTCGCGGCGACCGTTGGCTTCTTCGGTCTCTGCCTGGTCTATACCCGCGCCTGCGACAGGCTTTGAGGAGGGGATGCCATGACCCTCGATTATATCCTCGGCGGCGGTGTGACCGTCTTCCTCGCCCTCTACCTCACCTATGCTCTCATTCGCCCCGAACGCTTCTGACCAAAGCTTCAGCTTGCCCGAAAGTCTCTTCCCATGACCTTCAACGGATGGCTACAGATCCTCGTCTATTGCGGGATCCTCCTTCTGCTCGTCAAACCGCTCGGGGCCTATATGACCCTTGTGTTTTCCGGCGGGCGCACCTTTCTCTCCCCCGTGTTCGGTCCGATCGAACGCGGGCTTTACGCGCTGGCCGGCACCAGCGAGCGTGAAGAGCAGCATTGGACCGCCTATGCGTTTTCCGTGCTGATGTTCAATCTTGCCGGTTTCCTGCTGCTCTACGGTATCCTGCGCCTCCAGGACGTTCTGCCGATGAACCCGGCAGGTCTCGCATCGCCCGGACCGGAATTGTCGTTCAACACCGCTGTCAGCTTTGTCGCCAACACCAACTGGCAGAGTTACGGCGGCGAAAGCACCATGTCCTATTTCAGCCAGATGACTGGTCTCGCGGTGCAGAACTTCGCGTCTGCTGCGACAGGCATGGCGATCGCCATCGGCCTCATTCGCGCGTTTTCGCGGGCATCGGGCAAGGCGACCGGCAATTTCTGGGTCGATACGACCCGCGCCACGCTCTACATCCTCTTGCCGCTCTGCGTCGTGCTGACGCTCATCTATGTCTCGCTCGGCGTTCCCCAGACGTTTTCGGCATACGTCAATGCCACGACGCTTGAAGGCGTCCAGCAGACGATCGCCGTCGGCCCTGTCGCGTCGCAGCTTGCCATCAAGATGCTCGGCACGAATGGCGGCGGTTTCTTCAACGCCAACTCGGCGCATCCTTTCGAAAACCCCGACAGCATTTCCAACATGATCCAGATGCTGTCGATCTTTGCGATCGGTGCCGCCTTTACCAACGTGTTCGGCCGGATGGTCGGCAATCAGCGCCAGGGCTGGGCGATCCTCGCCTCGATGGGCATCCTGTTTCTGGCAGGCGTCACCGTTGTCTACTGGGCAGAAGCGTCCGGAAACCCGATCATGCATACGCTCGGCCTTTCGGGCGGCAACATGGAGGGCAAGGAAGTCCGCTTCGGCGTCGTCATGTCGTCGCTGTTTGCGGTCATCACCACGGCGGCCTCATGCGGTGCGGTCAATGCCATGCACGGCTCGTTCACGGCACTCGGCGGACTTATCCCGCTCATCAACATGCAGCTTGGCGAAGTCATCGTCGGCGGTGTCGGCGCAGGCTTCTACGGTATCGTGCTGTTCATCATCGTCGCCGTGTTCGTGGCGGGTCTGATGGTTGGCCGCACGCCGGAATATCTGGGCAAGAAGATCGAGGGCAAGGACATGAAGATGGCGCTTCTCGCCATTCTCTGCCTGCCGCTCGCCATGCTGATCTTCACGGCTGTCGCCAGCGTGTTGCCGTCGGCGGTCGCCTCGATCGGGACTGCCGGTCCGCACGGCTTCTCCGAGATCCTCTATGCCTATACCTCGGCTGCCGCCAATAACGGCTCCGCGTTCGGGGGACTATCGGCCAACACGCCCTGGTTCAACATCACTCTCGGCATCGGCATGCTGATGGGCCGCTTCCTGGTCATCATTCCGGCGCTTGCAATTGCCGGTTCGCTGGTCGCGAAGAAGACCGTTCCGGCATCGGCCGGCACGTTCCCGACCGACGGCCCGCTGTTTGTCGGTCTGCTGGTTGGCACGATCATGATCGTCGGTGGCCTGACTTTCCTGCCGTCACTGGCGCTCGGTCCTGTCGTCGAGCACCTGATGATGATCGCCGGCCAGACGTTCTGAGGTCGCACCATGGGTCACCGTCAGACGCACCCCGCACTGTCTCCTCCCGTCACGCCAAAGCGTGGCGGGACGGTCCCCCGCTGGTGGTGCGGATCGAACGCCATTCTCGTGATGATGACGGCCGTGCTCGCCATCGTCGCAACACTAGAAATCCTTCGTGGCTGACCTTTCCCCGGTCGCCTCCCTTTCCAAGGCTGGAGCCTCATATGAGCCAGGCAAAATCCGATAGCGCACCAAGATCCGCAAGTATCCTGGACAAGCGCATCCTCGTTCCGGCAATCGGCGGTGCTTTTACCAAGCTGAACCCGAAAACCCTCGTCAAAAACCCGGTCATGTTCGTCGTGGCCACGGTGTCTGTGCTGACCACCGTTCTGTTCCTGCGCGATCTTGCCGCCGGCAGCGACGACCTGGGCTTCTCCCTGCAGCTCAACATCTGGCTCTGGTTCACCGTCCTGTTCGCCAATTTCGCGGAAGCCGTTGCCGAAGGACGTGGCAAGGCGCAGGCGGAATCGCTGCGCAAGGCCCGCACCGAGGTCCAGGCAAAACTTCTCACCGGCAAAGAGCGGACCGATTTCCAGATGGTCGCCGGCACCACTCTCAAGCTGAACGACATCGTTCTCGTCGAAGCCGGGGACATCATTCCCTCGGATGGGGAAGTGATCGAGGGCGTCGCCTCCGTCAACGAAGCCGCGATCACGGGTGAATCTGCTCCGGTCATCCGCGAATCCGGTGGTGACCGCTCGGCCGTCACAGGCGGCACGCAGGTCCTGTCCGACTGGATCCGCGTGCGCATCACGGCAGCCGCCGGTTCGACCTTTATCGACCGGATGATTTCGCTCGTCGAAGGCGCGGAACGTCAGAAGACGCCGAACGAGATCGCGCTCAACATCCTTCTCGCCGGCATGACGCTGATCTTCGTTCTGGCAACTGCGACCATTCCGGCGTTTGCCTCCTATGCGGGCGGCTCCATCCCGGTCATCGTGCTGGTCGCGCTGTTCGTGACACTGATCCCGACGACGATCGGCGCCCTGTTGTCGGCGATCGGCATTGCCGGCATGGACCGTCTGGTGCGCTTCAACGTGCTCGCCATGTCCGGCCGCGCAGTTGAGGCTGCCGGCGATGTGGATACGCTTCTCCTCGACAAGACCGGCACGATCACGCTCGGCAACCGCCAGGCGACGTCCTTCCGTCCGGTCAAGGGCGTGTCGGAACAGGACCTTGCCGATGCAGCCCAACTGGCCTCGCTTGCCGACGAAACGCCTGAGGGACGTTCCGTCGTCGTGCTTGCCAAGGAAAAGTACGCGATCCGCAGCCGCGACATGGCGAGCCTCAAGGCAACCTTCGTCCCGTTCACCGCACAGACCCGCATGAGCGGTGTCGATCTGGACGGAGAGCAGATCCGCAAGGGTGCGGTCGATTCCATCCTTTCCTATATCCGCCAGAATGCCGTGGCCGGTGGGCCCGTCACGCAGGACGCCGTTCTGGTGGAATGCCAGGCGATCGCCGACGAGATCGCCAAGGCCGGCGGCACGCCGCTGGCCGTTGCCCGCGGCGGGAGGCTGCTCGGCGTCATCCAGCTCAAGGATATCGTCAAGGGCGGCATCCGCGAGCGGTTTGCCGAATTGCGCCGCATGGGTATCCGTACCGTGATGATCACCGGCGACAATCCGATGACGGCGGCAGCGATTGCGGCCGAGGCGGGGGTCGACGACTTCCTTGCCCAGGCCACGCCCGAAAACAAGCTGTCGCTGATCCGCGAGGAGCAGGCCAAGGGCAAACTGGTCGCCATGTGCGGCGACGGCACCAACGATGCGCCGGCGCTCGCCCAGGCCGATGTCGGCGTCGCCATGAACACCGGCACGGTGGCGGCGCGCGAAGCCGGCAACATGGTCGATCTCGACAGCGATCCGACCAAGCTCATCGAGATCGTCGAGATCGGCAAACAGTTGCTGATGACCCGCGGCGCGCTGACGACGTTTTCCATCGCCAACGACATCGCCAAGTATTTCGCGATCATCCCGGCCATGTTCCTGGCCTTCTATCCGCAGCTCGGCGTTCTCAACGTGATGGGACTGGCGACACCGCAAAGCGCCATCCTGTCGGCGATCATCTTCAACGCGCTGATCATCGTTGCCCTGATCCCGCTGTCGCTGCGCGGCGTCAAATACCGCGCCGTCGGTGCAGGCGCTCTGCTGTCGCGAAACCTTCTGATTTACGGCCTCGGCGGCATCATCCTTCCCTTCTTTGCCATCAAGGCGATCGACATGGTCATCACGACCATCGGTCTTGCCTAAGGAGCATTCGTCATGTTGAAACAGATCCGTCCGGCAATCGTCATGATCGTTGCCGTTACTGTCATCACCGGCCTCATCTATCCGTTTGCCATGACCGGCATTGCCCAGGCGATCTTCCCCGTCCAGGCGAATGGCAGCCTGATCGAACAGAACGGCAAGGTCGTCGGCTCGTCGCTGATCGGCCAGGCGTTCACCGGCGAGCAGTATTTCCATGGTCGCCCGTCCGCTGCTGGCGATGGCTATAACGCGGCCTCGTCGTCCGGCTCCAACCTCGGCCCGACCAGCCAGAAGCTGATCGATCGCGTGAAGGCCGACACGGAGGCTGCGAAAGCGACCAACCCGGGCGCGGATGTGCCGATCGACCTCGTCACCGCATCGGGCAGTGGTCTCGATCCGCATATCTCGCCGGAAGCGGCGCTGTTTCAGGTGCAGCGTGTTGCAAGGGCACGCAGCATGGATGAAGCCGCGGTTCGCGCCCTGGTCGAGCGTCATATCGAACAGCGAGAACTCGGCTTTCTGGGTGAGCCCGTGGTGAATGTGTTGGCGCTCAATATGGCGCTCGACGCCGAGAAGTCGTAGTTGAACGAGCGGCGGTCAGTTTGGCCGCCGCTCGTTTGCGGAACGAAAGACCTCCATGCCGGAAGCAAAACACGAAGGCGCTAGCAGACCATCACCGGACGCTCTTCTCGAGTACGCCCGGCAGGAGGGGCGTGGCCGGCTGAAGATCTTTCTCGGGGCCGCACCCGGCGTCGGCAAGACCTATGAAATGTTGATGTCCGGCCGCAGCCGAAAGGCCGACGGCATCGATGTGGCGATCGGCGTGGTTGAAACACACGGGCGGAAGGAAACCGAAGCGCTGGTCGAGGGTTTCGAAATGATCCCCCGCCGCGTGTTCGACTATCGCGGCCAGCAGCTCGACGAGATGGATCTCGATGCGATCCTTGCCAGGAAGCCCCGTCTGGTGCTGGTCGATGAACTGGCCCATACCAACGCCCCCGGCAGCCGCCACCCGAAGCGATATCTCGATGTCCTCGAAATCCTTGCCAGTGGCATCGACGTCTTTTCGACGCTCAATATCCAGCATGTCGAGAGCCTGAACGACATCGTCGCGCAGATCACCCGTATCCGCGTTCGGGAAACGGTGCCGGACTCGGTGATCGACCGCGCCGACGATATCGAGATCATCGATATTACCCCGCAGGATCTGATCAAGCGCCTGCATGACGGCAAGGTCTATCTGCCGACGACGGCGCGGCGTGCGGTCGAGAACTATTTTTCTCCGGGCAACCTGACGGCTCTGCGCGAGCTGGCGCTGCGTCGCACGGCGCAGCGGGTCGATGATCAGCTCCTCAATCACATGCAGGCGCATGCCATTGCGGGTCCCTGGGCTGCGGGCGAACGCATTCTCGTTTGCCTCGATCATGGCCGAAACGGCGCGGCGCTGGTGCGCTACGCCAGACGCCAGGCCGACAGGCTGCGCGCGCCCTTGACGGCGCTGCATCTGGAGACGCCCGGATCTGCCAATCTGGGCGAGGCCGACAAGGACCGGCTATCGGCTGCGATGCGGCTCGCCGAACAGCTCGGCGCCGAAACCGTGACGCTGCCCGCGTCGCGGGTGTCGCGGGAAATCATCGCTTACGCCAATGCTCACAACTTCAATCACCTGATCATCGGCAAGTCGACCAAGCCGCGCTGGCGAGAGCTGTGGGATGGGTCGATCACGCACGATCTCATCCGCTATTCCGGGGCAATCAGCGTTCATGTCATGTCCGGCGGCAGCGAGGAGGCTGTCTCGACGGGCGTCAGGACAGCGCCGCCGACGAGAAGGCTCAATCCGAAACACTATATCCGCGCATCGCTGTTCATGACGGCGGCGGTTGCGATCGGCACGCTGCTCGACCGGGCGCTCGACGTGCAGAACCTGGCGCTCGTCTTTCTGATGGGCGTGCTCGCTTCGGCAATCCGGGGAGGGCTGGGGCCGGGTCTCTATGCGTCCTTCATCGGCGCTCTCGCCTTCAATTTCTTCTTTCTCGAGCCGCGCTACACGTTCACGATCCGTGATCCGGAAAGCGTCGTTGCGCTTCTCTCGTTTCTCGGAACAGCCGTTGTCGCGAGCAATTTGGCCGCTTCGGTTCAACGGCAGGCGATCGCCGCCCGGCAGAGAGCGCGCACGACCGAGGATCTCTACCTGTTCTCGAAGAAGCTTGCTGGAACCGGGACGCTTGACGACGTGCTCTGGGCAACCGCGTTCCAGATTGCCTCCATGCTGAAGGTTCGGGTTGTCATTCTGTTGCCCGAGAACGACACCCTCGCCGTCCGGGCCGGCTATCCGCCTGATGACACGCTTGTCGATGCCGACATCGCGGCGGCGAAGTGGACATGGGAACACAATCGTCCGGCCGGCCGCGCGGCCGATACGTTACCCGGCGCCAAGCGATTGTACCTGCCGTTGCGCACGGGACGCGGGGCGATCGGCGTTGTCGGCCTCGACAACGACAGGCAGGGACCGTTGCTCACCCCGGACCAGCAGCGTCTGTTCGATGCGCTGGCCGATCAGGCCGCACTCGCGATCGAGCGGATCCAGCTCGTCGCTGACGTCGACAAGGCAAAGCTTGCCGCCGAAACGGACAAACTGCGCACCGCACTGCTGACCTCGCTTTCGCATGATCTGAAGACGCCGCTTTCGGCCGTGCTCGGGTCGGCGAGCACGCTCAAGGATTTCGGGGCGAACCTGACCGATCACTCGCGAGATGAACTTCTGACCACCGTGATCGAAGAGTCGGAGCGGCTCAACCGGTTCATCGTCAACCTGCTCGACATGACGCGCATCGGTTCGGGCGCCATGGAGCCAAACTTTGCGCTTCATTATGTCGGCGATATCGTCGGGACGGCCTTGAAGCGGGCACAGAAAATCACCGCCGATCACAGGCTGAAGGTGGCTATTCCATCCGAAATGCCGATGATCAGAAGCGATCCGGTCCTTCTGGAGCAGGCACTCTTCAATCTCATCGACAATGCGGCCAAATATGCGCCAGAGGGCACAACGATCGAAGTTCTGGGCTGGTCAGATGCGAAATACGTCACCCTCGCCGTTCTGGACGAGGGGCCGGGGATCCCCGATGCCGACCTGGAACGGGTGTTCGACACCTTCTACCGGGTGCGCAAGATCGATCATGTCAAGGCCGGCACCGGCCTTGGACTGTCCATCAGCCGTGGTTTCATCGAAGCGATGGGCGGGCGTCTGACGGCCGGAAACAGACCAGCAGGTGAGGGAGCGATCTTTACGATCCGTATGCCAATTCCGGCCCAGCTGCAGATTGACGGAGACATGCGATGAACCAGGCCGCCACGAGAATTCTGGTCGTCGATGACGAGCCGCCGATCCGCAAGCTATTGCGGGTCGGGCTTTCGACGCAGGATTTCGTCATCATCGAAGCACCGAACGCGAGGACCGCGATGGAGCTCGTGGCTGCCGATCAGCCCGACCTCGTTCTGCTGGATCTCGGCCTGCCCGATATGGCCGGGCACGATCTTCTGGCGAAATGGCGGGCCGAGGGGCTGACGCTGCCGATCGTGATCCTGTCGAGCCGGACGGATGAGGAGGGGATCGTCAAGGCGCTGGAAATGGGTGCCGACGACTATCTCACCAAGCCGTTCAACATGAACGAGCTGATTGCGCGGATCCGGGTTGCGTTGCGCCACCGGCTGCAGACCCAGGGCGAAAAGCCGATCTTCCAGACGGGTGATCTCAGTGTCGATCTCGTCCGGCGCGTGGTCAAGGTGAAGGGCGAGGAGGTGAAGTTCTCCCGCAAGGAATACGACATCCTGCGAATCCTCGTGCAGCATGCGGGGCGCGTGCTGACCCACCGGTACCTGATCGATCAGGTCTGGGGGGAGGTCACCGACATCCAGTATCTGCGCATCTACGTGCGCCAGATCCGCCAGAAGATCGAGGAAATGCCCGACCAGCCGCGATACATCCTGACCGAAACGGGCGTCGGCTACCGGCTGGCCGAAAGCTGAAATCCGGCCGCGGGGTGATCTGGCCGGTTGATCGGTGTATGTCTGCAGCCTGATTCCCGACTGTGATGCGCATCCATGGAAACCTCCCTCTATCTACCGGTCAAATCCTTCCTCGAGACTGCAGGCTATGTGGTGAAGGGCGAAGTCGGCGGCTGTGATCTCGTTGGTCTGAGCGAGGGCGATCCCACCGTCGTCGTCATCTGCGAGCTCAAGCTGAGCTTCAATCTGGAGCTTATTCTCCAGGCGGTCGACAGGGCGGCTGTTGCGGACGAGGTCTGGATTGCGGCAAAGCTTTCGCTCAAGGGCAAGGGCCGCGAAACGGACAAGCGGTACCGCGACCTCTGCCGCCGGCTTGGCATCGGTATTCTCGGCGTTTCGGCCGCAGGAGATGTGAGCGTCATCGTCGGCTCCGTGTCGCCCATGCCGCGGACCAATCCGAAACGGCGTTCGAGGCTGATGCGCGAACACCAGAAGAGACGCGGCGATCCCGTGCTGGGCGGGAGTACGCGGGTTCCCGTCATGACCGCCTATCGCCAGCAGGCGCTTAGCTGCGCCGCCGTTGTCTCCGGCGGGCCGTCCCGCGTGCGCGATATCAGGGCGGTTGCCCCGGATGCCGGCAAGATCCTGCTTTCCAACGTCTATGGATGGTTCGAGCGGCTCGACAGAGGCGTCTACGGCCTCACCGACGCTGGCCGTGAGGCATTGGAGAGATGGCCTCAGACTGATCCCCGCCCTTCTGACGTTTGATTACGGGCAGGGGCTCCCACGATTACACCAATGTTCCATGGCTGCATCAATTTGACGAGGAAATACGAGAATTATTTGCGACACTTAATCGCAAATTAACTTGTGTTCGGATTCACGAAGTCTCAATGCGTTTGTAGTTCAGTGTGGCGAGCTGAAAGCCGCCAGGCGCGTCCGCGTGGTCGTTTCGAACCGTATTGGAATTACCGCATGCTTGCTTTGATCGACCGCTACATCAAGCAGGCCTGTGCGTCGGACCGGTTCGAGACACGACGCAAAGTCCTCGCATTCGCATTGCTCATGACCATTTGCGTCACAGTTGTTGCCGACATTCTCAACGTTGCGGCCCACTACACGCTTCATGCCTTGGGATGGCTGCCGTATGACGTCGTGCCCGCGGCAACAGTTGGGGTTATCATCTCGACTGTCGTTGCATCGGCGCTGACATTTTCGATCGTCTATATCGTTGGTCTAGCAATCCATCACCTCACGATCTCCCGGGCGGCTTTCGAGCATTTGAGCCGGACGGACATGTTGTCGGGGCTGATGAATCGGCGAGCGTTCCTGGATGAGGTGACGCGCGCTCCCGCCGCATCTTCTCTCATCCTGTTCGATATTGATAAGTTCAAGGCGATCAACGACCGCTTTGGCCACGATATCGGGGACCAGGCCATCATTGCAGTTGCGCATCAGCTCGCCGAGATCTTTTCGCAAAGTCGTGCCGTCGCCCGGATCGGTGGTGAGGAGTTCGCAGTCCTCGTGTCAGCGCTTTCGCCGACGGAGCGTCTCTCGCTCGCGCACCGCTGCAGGGCCCTGATTGCTGCGCGGCCCATACAAGCGGGCAAAAGGCAGGTCGATATCACGGTGTCCGGTGGCGTTGCGGACCAGGAGGACTACCCTACGTTCGAGGCTCTCTACCAGGCCTCCGACAAGGCGCTGTTCGTTGCCAAGGCGTCCGGGCGCAATTGTGTCGTGCACAGCAACGACATCGCGGTCATTCTCGACGCCCATAAGGTGGCCACGATGTAACGGCCTGTCCGGTAGGCGGCGAGAACACGCTCCAATTCGTTCAGGCCGCTGTCAGCTTGCCGTCATACCCATCCGGTGATGACAACCGGAGGTAAACCCATGCTCACAATCCGAAACACCGCTATTGCACTTGCCCTTTTCGTTGCTGCAACGCCTGCACTGGCCGGCTCTATGGTCAAGGTTGTCGAGTCCGGCGAAGCGGGTGAGCCGATGACGTTGACGATGGATCAGACGACCGTTCCGGCAGGCGACACCACGTTTATGGTCCACAACGACGCGACGACCGAGGAGCATGAAATGGTGCTCGTCAAGTTGAAGTCGCCAGATCAGACACTCACGGTGGTCAAGGCCAAACATCGCGTCGATGAGAAGACGCTGAAAAGCCTTGGTGAAGTTGCCGATCTGAAGCCCGGTGCCGATGGCCAGTTGAAGGCCAAGCTTGTCCCCGGAACGTATATGCTCTTTTGCAACATCAAGGGCCATTACGAAGCCGGCATGCATGCGACCCTCACGGTGACGAAGTAATCACCGCTTGCTTGTGGGCTCCGCCGCCTCATAGCGGCGGCCAAGTCACGCTCGCATCGTCAGGCAGACGTGGTGGCCAGCGAAAGGCGTTGCAGCTTGTGCAACGCCTCAGGTTGGACCGCGGCTCGATGTCAGGGACGAGCGGTTTCGCGGGAGATAGCGGCCGCGGCTTTCGGGCCCGGTCAGCTCTCCGTCCTTGACGATGGTCCTGCCGCCCAGCAGCATTTGCACCGGCCAGCCGCGGATATCGAGCCCTTCATAGGGCGTATAGTCCGCGCCGTGTTTCAGGAGGTCGTTCGTGACGGTGACGCGCTTGTCCGGATCCCAAAGCGCGATGTCTGCATCGGCGCCGATCGCGATCGTGCCCTTGCGGGGATAGAGACCGTATAGTTTGGCATGATTGGTCGAGGTCACAGCAACGAACGTGTTGATGTCGATGCGGCCCTTCATGACGCCCTCTGAAAACAGGATCGGCAGACGGGTGGCGACGCCCGGTATGCCGTTCGGGATCCAGCGGAAATTGCGCTTGCCCTTTTCGTTCAGCTTGCCTTCGGGATCGTCGAAGCGGAAAGGGCAGTGGTCGGAGGAGAACAGGTCGAAGACGCCCTGTTCCAGTCCCTCCCAGCAGGCATCCTGGCTCGCCTTGTCGCGCGGCGGCGGCGAGCAGACGAATTTGGCGCCCTCCATCTCCGTCTGGTCGAGATCATCGGCGGTCAGCATCAGATATTGCGGGCAGGTCTCGCCGGCAATCTTCTGGCCCCGCTGACGGGCGCGGCGGATCTCCTCCATCGCCTCGCGGTTGGAGACATGCACGATGACAACAGGCACATCGACGATTTCGGCCAGTGACAGCGCCCGGTGGGTGGCTTCGCGCTCGGCGGCGATTGGTCTGGTCGTGGCATGGAATTTTGGCGCGAACTTGCCCTCTTCCTCATGCCGGCCGATCAGGTAGCGGATCGCATCCTCGTTCTCGCAATGGACCATGACCAGCGCGCCGGTGCGCCGTGCGGTATCGAGCGTCGCCAGGATCTCGTCGTCGCGCAGCCGCAGACCCTCATAGGTCATGAACACCTTGAGCGAGGTGTAGCCGTCCTCGACAAGTGCCGGAAGTTCCTGGCCGAGGACGTCAGGCGTCGGATCGGTGATAACAAGATGGAAGGCGACATCGACATGGCATTTGCCGTCTGCCTTGGCGTGATAGATCTTCAGCGCCTCACGCAGGCTCTGGCCCTTCTCCTGCATGCAGAAGGCGAGAACGGTGCTGTTGCCGCCAATCGCCGCCGACCGGGTGCCCGAGTCGAAGTCGTCGGCCATGACGATGCCGTCGCCGGACGGCTGGTCGAGATGGACATGGCTGTCGATACCACCCGGCAGGACGAACAGTCCTGTCGCGTCGATCACCTCATCGGCTTCGGTAAGCTCTGCCGCAAGGGCAGCGATGCGGCCGTCCTTGATGCCCACATCGCTCACGAACGTGTCGCTCGCTGTGACCACCGTGCCGTGTCTGATGACCGTATCGAAGCGCATGATCCGTTCCCTTCTTAAGCGGCAGCGGCCGCGCGACCGGCGTCGGTTGCGAGGATCCGGTCGAGTGCTTCGGTAAAGCGATCGATCTCGTCCAGCGTGTTGTAGTGGACCATCGACACGCGAACCATGCCGCCGTGGTCTGTCAGGTCGAGATATTCGGCAAGCCGGCGCGAGTGGAAATCGCCGAAGCGGATGGCGATCTTTTCGCCGTCCATCGCCTTGCAGATTTCGCCGGCGTCGCGGCCATCGAAGCGGAAGGCGATCGTCGGGACCCTCGTGCTGCCGCTGTTCGTCGTCTGGCCGACGATGCGGCAGTCGTTGCGCGAGCGGAGGTACGCGAGAAGGCGTTCCGCCAAGAGGTTTTCCTGGGCCGTGATTGCCGCGAAAGCCGCTTCGATCTTCTGGCGCACCGTGCCGGTCTCGCCGGCCTGTTCGCCGAGCGCCGTCAGGTAGTCGACGATGCCGCAGGTCGAATAGGCAAGCTCGTAGTTCGGGTTACCCGGCTCGAGCTTGCCCGGCACTTTGTCCTTGCCGTAGAAGTAATGATAGAGCGTATCGAGCTCGGCCAGCAGATCGTATTTGCCATACATCAGCGCGTAGTGTGGACCATAGGTCTTGTAGAGGCTGAAGACGTAGTAATCGACATCCAGCGCCTGCACGTCGACGGCGCGGTGCGGGGCATAGGCCACGGCATCGACGCAGATTTTCGCGCCGCGGGCATGGACGAAATCGGCGATATCTCTGATCGGGTTAATTGATCCGAGAATGTTGGACACGTGTGTGACACAGACGAGCTTGGTGCGATCGCTCATCAGCGGCGCAAGGTCGGCGAGATCGAGCGTCAGCGTGTCCTTGTTGAGCGGCCAGAACTTAAGTGTAATGCCGCGCTCCTGCAGCCGGTCCCAGGGGCCGATATTGGATTCGTGATCGCTGACGGTGACGATGATCTCGTCGCCGGGCGAGAGCTGGCTCTGCATGGCGCGGGCAAGGTTTTGCAGCAGCTGAGTGGTGGAAGCGCCGAAGACGATTTCTTCCGGACGCGAGGCGTTGAGCAGATGCATGGCCGCGGTGCGCGATTCGTAGAGAGCTGCGGCTGCCGCCTGCGATACGGCGTAGGAGCCGCCGATCTGGACGTTCTTCTCGATGAGGAATGTGTTGATGCGCTCGACGGCACCTTTGAGGATCTGCGATCCGCCGGCGTTGTCGAACAGCGTCCAGCCGCGCGAGAGGCCTGGAAACTGGCTGCGCACGTAATCGAGATCGAGTGGAGAGGTGGTGTTCATCCCTGTGGTCCTGCGTTTGTTGTTCTTGTCAATGATTGAGCACGGCGCGCAGGAAACTGCGTGTCCGTTCTTCCCGAGGATTGTCGAAGATCTCGGCCGGCGTGCCCGCCTCGACAAGGCGTCCCGCATCCATGAAGATCACCCGGTCGGCGACCTGGCGGGCAAAGCCCATCTCGTGGGTGACGATGATCATGGTGACGCCGGTGCCGGCAAGCTTGCGCATCACGTCCAGAACTTCGCCGACCATTTCGGGATCCAGCGAAGAGGTCGGCTCGTCGAACAGCAGCACGCCGGGTTCCATGGCGAGCGCCCGGGCAATTGCCACGCGCTGCTGCTGGCCGCCGGAAAGCTGGCCCGGAAACTTTTCCGCCTGTTCGGAAATACCGACGCGTGCCAGCAGTTCGCGGGCCTTGCGCTCGGCGTCTTCGGGCGATGCCTTCCTGACGCGCATCGGTGCCAGCATGACGTTTCTCAGCACCGTCATATGCGGGAAGAGGTTGAACGACTGGAATACCATGCCGACCTCGGCGCGCACTTTCGCAAGCGCAGGTCCCGGCGCGACACGGATGCCGTCGACGGTGATGGTACTTTCGGGCGAGAAGGCTTCTAGGTGGTTGATGCAGCGGATCAGCGTCGATTTGCCGGAGCCGGAGGGGCCGATGATGCAGACCACTTCGCCTTCGGCCACATCGAGATCGATATCGTGGAGAACGGTGAATGTGCCATAGGCCTTTTTCAGGCGGCGGATCGAGATCAGGGGGCCGGTTGTCTTCGCCATCAGCGTTTCCCCCGGCTGTAGTGCTTTTCGAGACGCGCGACGACGGCCACCATCGGCCAGAGCAGCGCGATATAGATGAGAGCTGCCCCGATCAGCGGCGTCGGGTTGGCGTTGAGCGCCTGCGCCTGGGTTGCCTGCTTGAGCAGATCCGGCATGGCGACGACGGAGGCGAGCGCCGTATCCTTCATGACGTTGATGCAATTGTTGGTAAGTGGCGGAATGACGATGCGGATCGCCTGCGGCAGGATGATATCCATCATCGTGCTGCGGCCCGAAAGGCCAAGCGCTGATGATGCCTCGAACTGTCCGCTCGGAATGGCCTCGATGCCGGCGCGAAAGATCTCGGCGGTATAGGCGGCAGAGACGAGCGACAGCGCGGTCACCGCCGACAGGAACGGCGACAGGCGGATGCCGACGAAGGGGAGGGCGTAGTAGACGACGATCAGCAGAACCAGCAGCGGTATCGAGCGAAAAATGTCGATATAGATGCGGATCAGGACCTGAAAGAATGCCGGCGCATAAAGCCTTGCCACCGCCAGAAACAGTCCGCCGGCCAGGCCGACCAGAATGCTGGTAATACCGATCTGCAGCGTCACGACCAGGCCCCAGAGCAGCTGCGGCAGGCTGTTCAGGAAGACCGGTATGTTGAAAAATGTATTGAGAAGGTTCATGCCGGATCGGCTCCCTTGGCAAGCCGACGGAGCGTTTGGCGCTCCGTCGGATGCAATTCAAGCTTGCTCGGGTGAGCCTTACTTGGCCTTCGGCATGTCGAGGACTGCGACGGTCGAGGTCGTGTCTTCGGCCTTGGCGCCGAACCATGTCTGGTGCAGCTTGGCGATAAAGCCTTCGCCCTTGAGCGTGGTGATGACGGCGTTGACTTCGGTTGCCAGCGGATCGCCCTTGTTGAACATGATCGAGTATTTTTCGCCGGTCGGAATGCGCTCGACGACCTTCAGTTCCGGCTTGTCCTTGGCGTAGTAGAGCAGGGCCGGGATGTCGGAGATGTAGCCATCGACGCGGCCGGCAACGAGATCGAGCATGGCCGGCTGCAGGCCTTCGAAGCGGCGGATTTCGCCGAGCTTGTATTCGCCCTTGTGGCTGTCTGCCCACATGTCGCCGGTTGAGCCGGTATCGACGCCGACGACCTTGCCGCTCATGCCCTTGAGGCCGGTGATGCCGGAAGCGGCCGTGACGGTCAGCGACTGGTCGCTATCGTAATAGGGCTGCGCGAATGACACCGACTGCAGGCGCTTCTCAGTGATGGTGATCGACGACACCGCCATGTTGATGCGGCCCGACTGGACGGCCGGGAACAGGCCGTTGAACGGCGTGTTGACGAATTCGACGGTCTTGCCGAGCCGCTTGGCGATCTCGTTGACGAGATCGATCTCGAAACCGGTCACCTTGCCGCTGGCATCTTCGAATTCCCAGGGCACATTGCCGATATTGGCGCCGACGGTAAGATCGGCAGCGTGAACGCCGATTGCGCCGAGCGCTGTAAACAGGCCGGCGAGAACTGTGGTTTTGATGCGTGACGCGTGTAGCATTGAGAGAACCCCTTGTTTTTATGATGAGACGCAATCTATGTTGGTCTAACTGGTCAGACCAGTCCGACCAAACAAGCACGGCACTTTGGGCTTTGCAAGATAGCTCGGGGAAAAATATATCTGACAGGCCGCAGGGGCCCAGCTGGAATAGGTTCGCATGCTCAACAAAACGCTCGTTCCGCAGTCGGTGGCCCGCGAAATCCAGACGATGATCCAGGCCGGCCAGTTGAAGGCCGGCGAAAAAATCCCGTCGCAACGGGAGTTTTCCCAGAAATTCGGGATCAGCCGGGCGTCGTTGCGCGAGGCGCTGCTGACTTTGGAAACGCTAGGATTGCTGAAGACCGAAGCCGGTCGCGGCACGTTCGTGACGGCGGGTTCGAGCTCGGCCTCGGACGGAGGCATGAGCCAGTCGGGTCACATGGCGCCATGGCGTTACTCCGACAGCTATTCTGTGTTCGACGTGTTCCAGACACGCATCCTTCTGGAAGGCGAGATCGCGCGTCTGTCCGCGGGCCGCCTGTCGCAGGCGCAACTCGAGAAGATGGAAATGGCAACGCAGACGATGGAGGATTGCTGGGCGCGCCAGGACCTGCTCGCAAACGTCGAGGCGGATCTCGATTTCCACGGCACGATCGTTTCGGCCTGCGCAAACACGATGCTCAAGGCGCTCTACCAGACGGTGCGCGACCAGGTCACCGAGACCCAGCGGCAGCCGATCCCGATGACCGATCCCGAACGGATGCGACAATCGATCGCCGAGCACCGGCGCATCATTGCGGCCCTGAGATTGAACGACGCGGCGTTGGCGAGGAGCGAAATGGAAACGCATATCCGCAACACGGCACGCTGCGCGGGTCTTCAGCCATAGGCTGAAGGCGGCCGCATCCGGTGGCCGAAGGGTCACCCGGGCGGCAACCCGAGTGGTGGTGGATGCTCTGATAAATTGTGCCTTTGCCCTCTAGTGTCTGTTGCATAAAGGCTTTAGCGTTCTGCTTTTCGGATTCCTCAATGTCAGAGTTCCCCCATGACTGAGCCTTCTCTGTTTGCCCGCGTCGTCGCCTTTATCGGCCAGGGCGCTGTTCTTATTCGTCATTCGGGGGATGGCCCGCGACAGCCGGTGTTTGGCACGACGCCGGCCATTCCGGCCGCAAAGCCGCAGGGCAAGATCCCGACCTTGAAGATGCCGACAGCCAAGGGCTGGGAGGGCGATCACAAGCCGACGGCAGCGGCGGGGCTCAAGGTCAATGCATTCGCACGCGGGCTCGTGCATCCGCGCAACATGCATGTTCTGCCGAATGGCGATGTGCTGGTGGCGGAATCGATGGGCGAGCGCGGCAATCCGCGCAGTCTCTTCGACCATGCCATGTCGGCGACGATGCAGCGGGCGCGCGCTTCCGGCGACAGCCCCAACCGTGTGACGCTTCTGCGCGACGCCGATGGCGACGGCGTGGCCGAGCAAAGTTTCGCCTATATCGAAAACGTGCGCCAGCCCTATGGCATCGCGCTTGTCGGTGACACGCTCTATGTGGGAGCGAGCGATGCGCTTCTGGCCTATCCCTACGAGGCCGGCGCGACGAAGATTACCGCGCAGCCGAAGAAGCTGATGGATCTGGTTCCCGGCGGACACTGGACGCGCAACCTGATCGTCAGCAAGGACGGCACCAAGCTTTATGTGGCCGTCGGATCGCTCAGCAATATTGCCGACGAAGGCATGGGCGTGGAAGAAAACCGCGCCTGCATTCACGAATACGACCTTCAGACGGGCCAGTCGCGCATCTTTGCCGGCGGTCTTCGCAATCCCGTCGGCATGGCCTTCGAGCCCGAAGGCGGCATGCTGTGGACGGTTGTGAACGAACGTGACGGGCTGGGCGATGAAACGCCGCCGGATTATCTGACATCGGTTCGCGACGGCGGGTTCTACGGCTGGCCCTACTGCTACTGGAACCGGGTCGTGGACGACCGGGTTCCGCAGGATGCCGCAAAGGTGGCATCCGCGCAGCAGCCCGACTATGCGCTGGGCGGCCATACGGCGTCGCTCGGGCTCTGCTGGTTGCCGGCGGGCACGCTGCCGGGCTTTCCGGCGGGGATGGCCATCGGCCAGCACGGGTCGTGGAACCGGTCCAAGCTTTCCGGCTACAAGCTCGCCTTCGTCGCTTTTGAGAACGGCAAGCCCGTGGGAATGCCGCGCGAAATCCTCACCGACTTCCTGTCCAAGGACGAAAAGCACTCCTTCGGCCGTCCGGTCGGAGTGGCTCTCGCCGCCGACGGTGCCGTGCTGATGGCGGACGATGTGGGCGATGTCATCTGGCGCGTCACCGGCGCTTGATCGCGCGACGTAGAACATTTGAGTTGATTGCTGCGTGCCACCCGATGGGTGCGCAGCAATCGCGTTCCGTCGCTGCAGGCCCGACCGAAGCGGCGATGATCAATCCGCAAGCTCTTGCGTCAGGATCCGTCCGGCAAGGCGGGCAATGGCCATGAGGCGGTCCAGTTCCAATCCGCTGCGGGCCTTGGCGGAGAGGCCGGTCATTGTGGTCGAGACGAAATCGGTCACGCTTTCCGCCTTTTCCGGATGCCGCGCTGCGATAAAGCCGCGGATCACATCCTCCGCTGCTGCCTGCAATGCACGGGTCGCCGCGCGTGCCTCCGGATCATCGCAATGGGTTCCCTCCAGAACGAGACAGCCAGCGGTAGCCGGGTCGGACGCATAGCGCCGGCAGGCGTCTTCCAGCACGGCCGCAAGGCATTCGGCAACCGGGCGGTCGGGCCTCAGGATATCAGCAAGCGGAATCGCCGCCGTTAGCGAGTAGCGTTCAAGAACGCGCGCGTAGAGCCCGGCCTTGTTGCCGAAGGCGGCATAGAAGCTCGGCGGGTTGATGCCGAGTGCCTGCGTGACATCGGCAACCCCCACGGCATCATAGCCGCGCGCATGGAACAGCTTCTGGGCGATCTCCACACCTTGGTCGGCATCAAAACGACGTGGGCGACCGCGGGTACGCGGAATATCTGTAGTCATTATTACAAAATACCTTGACGATGAACCCTGATGATTTATGTAGCAGTCATTACTGTATTTCTCAAGGATCTCAGATGACGACTTTTCAGGGAAAATCCGTTCTGGTTCTCGGCGGTAGCCGGGGTATCGGCGCCGCCATCGTGCGGCGGTTTGCAAACGACGGTGCCAACGTGACCTTCACCTATGCCGGCTCTCGCGCGGCGGCGGATGAGCTGGCGGCAGAGACCAAGACTACGGCTGTTCAGACCGACAGCTCCAGCCGCGATGCCGTGATTGCCCGGGTGCGAGAAAGCGGCCCGCTGGACGTGCTGGTGGTCAATGCCGGAATTGCTGTCTTCGGCGATGCGCTTGAACAGGATCCGGACGCGATCGACCGGCTTTTCCAGATCAATATCCATGCGCCCTATCACGCCTCGGTCGAAGCGGCGCGTCAGATGCCGGACGGCGGGCGGATCATCGTCATCGGTTCCGTCAATGGGGACCGGATGCCCATTCCGGGCATGGCGTCTTATGCGGTGAGCAAATCCGCCCTGCAGGGACTGGCCCGCGGGCTGGCGCGCGATTTCGGGCCGCTCGGCATCACCATCAACGTCGTCCAGCCGGGGCCGATCGATACGGATGCCAATCCGGAAAACGGACCGATGAAAGACCTGATGCACAGCTTCATGGCAATCAAGCGCCATGGTCGACCGGAGGAGGTTGCCGGAATGGTCGCTTGGCTCGCGGGGCCGGAGGCGGGGTTCGTGACGGGGGCAATGCACACGATCGACGGTGCGTTCGGAGCGTAATCCCGGCATACCCCATCCGTGGCGACATCGCATAAGGCCAGTCGCACGACTGGCCTTACAGCTCTGGATTCAGCAATCTGCGATCTGCTTGCCCAAGTCTTTCAGCGCGTGGGAACAACGGCGCGGGTTTTCGGTTCCTCTCTCTCAGAAAAGAGAGGATTATCGATGACGCAGATCGTTTTCGTGCATGGCATGTTTCAAAATCCCAAAAGCTGGGACAACTGGGTTCGCTACTTCAGCGACAAAGGCTACGACTGCAGCGCCCCGGCATGGCCTCTCCACGATGGCGATCCGAAGGCATTGCGAGACAACCCGCCAGCCGGGCTCGGTGAGCTGAGCCTCGATGCCATCTATGCATCCATCACATCGGCGGTCGCAGGCCTCGATAAGCCTGTCGTCATCGGTCACTCTGTCGGCGGTCTCATCGCGCAGAAGCTGCTCGCGGATGGCCACGTCTCGGGTGCAGTGGCGATCTCGTCGGTTGCGCCGAATGCCATGCTCGATTTCGACTGGGGCTTCATCAAGAACAGCGCCATCATCACCAATCCGCTGAAGGGCGACGAGCCGGTCTACATGGATGCAAAGACGTTTCATGGCTCCTTCGCCAACACGCTGTCGGAAGAGCAGGCGGCTGTCGAGTTCGAGAAGACGGCGACCCACGACAGCCGCAACGTTCTGCGCGACTGCATGGGATCGTCTGGCAAGATCGATCTCAGCCGCCCGCATGAACCTCTGCTTCTGGTTGCCGGCGAGAAGGATGAAATCATTCCGGCCGATCTCAACGAGAAGAATTTCAAGGCCTACGAGAATACGGGCAGCGTGACCGACTTCCGCGAGTTTCCCAACCGTGGCCACTACATCTGCGGCGAACCCGGCTGGGAAGAGGTCGCCGCCTATATCGACGGCTGGCTTCAGCAGAACCGGTTCGACGTCGACAACCGTATCTATGCTCCAAGCGCGATCTGAGGGACAACCATGACCAATATCAAAGCACGCGGGTTCGAAAGCACCGCTCTTCTTAATGAACATCTCGACGAGTTGGACGACGTCGCCTATGGCGATCGCGGCGCATCGGCCGGGGCCATGTCCGGCAGCGAAGCCGAAATCGAACGGCTGCGTCGGGAAGTCGTCTATCTGCGCCAACGGATTGCCGAGATCGAAGGGGAGGGCCAGACCCGGCGTGCATCGCCGTCCTCCCAGACCCCAGAAAATTCGTGGGTGAAGCTGATCGGAACCGCCACGGCAACCTTCGTTCTTGGTCGGCTTGCACAACGGTTGCGGCTTGGACCCGTGGGGACGGCTGCCGTTCCGCTGATCGCCGGACAGCTTCTCAGCCGTATCCGCTGAACCACTGACATATTGCACCGGCGGCAGAGCTGCGGCCGGTGCATTCTTTGCATGGATTACGCTTGGTCTGGTGGCTGAACGAAGCCTCCCGTGAAGATAGACAGGCGAATCTGGGAACACTCCCCGTCCACCTTAGTTCTTGGGTTATAATCCAGGAACATTATCGTGCCGACATTCCCATCGTTCATTCTTTCCCGCCGACACATGCTTGCGTCCACCACAGCGGCGCTCGCCGCTTCGGCGTTGCCGGCATTTTCTCAAGATACGACTGTAAAGGCATCCATTATGGAAGACCCGACGACCAAGTACCCGCAGCCTCCGTTTCAGGAGCAGACCCAGCCATTCCCAGGCTTGGCCGGCAAGATGACGCCGAAGCCGGATCACGGCGAGACCTCGTATAAGGGCTCGGGCCGGCTGGCTGGACGCAAAGCTCTGATCACCGGCGGCGATTCCGGGATGGGCCGTGCGGCTGCCATTGCCTATGCCCGCGAGGGTGCCGATGTCGCGATCAACTATCTGCCCGATGAAGAGCCGGATGCCAAAGAAGTCATCGCCCTGATCGAAAAGGAAGGTCGCAAGGGCATCGCACTTCCCGGCGATCTGCGCGACGAGGCATTCTGCGTGAAGCTCGTCGAAGATGCCGCAAAGGCTCTGGGTGGTCTCGACATTTTGGTCAACAATGCGGGCCGTCAGCAGCAGTCCCAGTCGCTGTCGGATATCACCACCGAAGCCTTCGACGCGACGATGAAGACGAACATCTACGCGATGTTCTGGCTGACCAAGGCGGCGCTCAAGCATCTGCAGCCGGGATCGTCGATCATCCAGACGACGTCCGAACAGGCCTACGATCCGTCCGAGAACCTGGTCGACTATGCCATCACCAAGGCGGCCGGCATGAGCTTCACGAAGTCGATGGCCAAGCAGCTCGGCCCGAAGGGCATACGCGTCAACGGCGTTGCGCCGGGCCCGGTCTGGACGCCGCTGCAGGTGTCGGGCGGCGCGACGATGGAAAAGCTGGTCGAGTTTGGTGGCGATACGCCGCTCGGCCGACCGGGTCAGCCTGCCGAGCTTGCGTCGATCTACGTCCAGCTTGCCGACAACGGCGCAAGCTTCTCGACGGGACAGATCTACGGTGCTGCCGGTGGCAGCGGGCAACCTTGAACATGAACATGCGCATGAACACCAACGCGAATGCAACACGACCGGAGGTTAGAACGTGAAAGCTCTTACATGGCACGGCAGCGGTGATATCCGCTGCGAAGAAGTAGACGATCCAATCATTCAGCATGACCGCGATGCGATCATCAAGGTCACGAGCTGCGCCATCTGCGGCTCGGATCTTCACCTTTATGGTGGTTTCGTTCCCGGCATGCACGCAGGCGACGTGATGGGCCATGAAACGATGGGTGAGGTGGTCGAAGTCGGCCGCGGAAACTCGAAGCTCAAGGTCGGCGACCGCGTCGTCGTGCCGTTCACGATTTCCTGCGGCGAGTGCCGTCAGTGCAAATGGGGTCAGTTCTCGCTTTGCGAACGATCCAACCCCAACGGCGCGATGCAGGCCAAGCAGATCGGTTATCCGACGGCCGGCCTGTTCGGCTTCTCGGAAATGTACGGCCAGATCCCGGGCGGCCAGGCCCAGTACCTGCGCATTCCCTACGCCGATGTCGGGCCGATCGTGGTGCCGGATGGATTGACCGACGAACAGGTCCTGTTCCTCTCCGACATCTTCCCGACAGGCTACATGGCGGCCGAAAACTGCGACATCAAGCAGGGCCAGACGGTTGCCGTGTTCGGTTGTGGTCCAGTCGGCCTGTTTGCGATCAAGTCGGCGTTCTTGCTCGGTGCAGAGCGCGTGATTGCGATCGACACCGTGCCGGAGCGCTTGGCGCTTGCTCAACAGTCCGGTGCCGAAACGCTTGACTATGCGGATGAGGATCTGCAGCAGCGCATTCTCGACATGACGAACGGTCTTGGGCCGGATGCGGTCATCGAGGCGGTGGGTCTTGAGAGCCATGGCGCCGGTGGCGTGATGGAAACGCTTCAGACCAAGCTGTCGGCAACCGAGCGTCCTTACGCGCTCAACCAGGCAATCCTCGCCTGCCGGCCCGGTGGTACGGTCTCTCTTCCCGGCGTGTTTGTCGGTCCGGCCGTTCCGACGTCGCTGGGCGCCTTCATGGGCAAGGGCCTGACCCTCAAGACCGGTCAGACCCACGTTCAGCGTTATCTCGAGCCGCTGATGAAGCTGATCCAGGATGGCAAGATCGATCCGTCATTCCTGATCACGCACCGCATCGGACTTGAGGAAGGTCCGGAGGCCTACAAGACGTTCCGCGATAAGCAGGACGGCTGCGTCAAGGTCGTGATACGCCCGAACGGCTAAACAGATCGAATGGCCTGCGGCATCTGCCGCAGGCCATTCCCTTGTAAGCATGAGAGGATGCGGCGAAGCACCGGGCACGTACCGTGCATTCAACCGCATTGTCGTTTTGATACCTTGATTTTAACGGAAGATGCCGGTCGCGAGCGCGCGCTGTATGCCGCGCACATCGGTGCCCTTTTTCAGCGTTTTCGCAATCGGGCTGTCGCTACCCGATACCCAGATTTTCAGCTCCGAATCCAGATCGAACGTTCCCGCAGTCTCGACCGAAAACCGGGTGATCGACCGGTAGGGAATAGACATGTAGTCGACCTTACTTCCCGTCATGCCCTGGATGTCGACCATAATGATGCGATACTGGGTGAAGACGAAGAAATCGCGGATGAGTTTGAAGGCGAGTTGCGGCTGTTCTCCATCGATCAGCACGCCATCGAGGCGCTTGTTCAGGTCCGCCGGGTCGACCGTCGATCCATGGCCCAGAAATGCGTCAAAAAGGCCCATGATTGCAATCTCCCGGCAAAGGTTTTTGGTTTTTAGTCCTGAAGCGGCTTGATCGTCTCGATCACACCACCGGCGTCGATGACGCCGCGAGAGAGATCGGTTCGGCCACGCGCAATTTCAATGACGGTGTAGAGCTTTTCGTCCCGGAACGCGCTGGCGAAGTCGGTGCTGACGCCTTCGGCAGGCGCTGCGTCAACTTGCTGGAAGTCAACTTCCTGGCTGGTCGCGACAATCCTTGCATCGCCGGCAGTCCTTGCGGCAACCGTGACTGCGCCCTGCATGGGAGCATTCTGCCACCGCGGATCGTCGCTACGGGCGGTCGGTTCGAGCCTGTAGATGTTGAGCGTTTCGCCGGGCGTGGTCGTCACCGACGCGTCTCTGATCTGGGCCTGGCTTTCGACCGATTGCCCAACCCTTGTCTCGCTGATCGAGGTGTCCGAGAATTTGTCACCGTGGATGTCGTCGATATCAGACATTGCGTTTTCTCCTGCAAGGTTCCCGAACTGACGGCGGGTTGCACAGTTCCACTGCTCTGCTCGTTTACCGACAAGTGTTGCGATCGGTCGTTCGAGCCGTCTGGTTAAATGCGGAAGGCGACACCATATATTGGCGAGACGGACGAACAGGAGATACATCATGACAACCGAACGCGCAGTTTTAGCAGGCGGCTGCTTTTGGGGAATGCAGGATCTGATCCGCAAGCTTCCCGGTGTCCAATCCACACGCGTGGGCTATACGGGCGGAAGTGTTGCAAACGCGACCTATCGCAATCACGAGGGCCACGCGGAGGCGATCGAGATCAATTTCGATCCGACCAAGACGACCTACCGCGACCTGCTGGAGTTCTTCTTCCAGATCCACGATCCAAGCACCCGCAATCGGCAGGGTAACGACGTCGGCTCGAGCTATCGCTCCGCGATCTTCTTCACCAGTGACGAACAGAAGAATGTTGCCGCTGACACGATCGCCGATGTGGATGCGTCCGGTATCTGGCCGGGCAAGGTCGTGACGGAAGTCGTGCCTGAGGCAGAATTCTGGGAGGCGGAGCCTGAGCATCAGGATTATCTGGTGCGAATCCCCAATGGCTATACCTGCCACTTCCCGCGGCCCAACTGGCGGCTGCCGAAGCGTGCAGCGTAACGGGTCGCCCGATAACATTATCCCGAAACGCACTTGGGCCCGGTGGAAACACCGGGCCCAAGTCGTAATGCCATCCCACTTGGGGACAGATCAGCTTACAGCGAGATCTGGCCTTCGTCGCTGCCGTCCCAATAGCGGATCGTCTTAGCCGTCACGCGGATCATCACGACACCGGGGGTGTCGATCCCCTCCGGGAAATACCGGTCGAGGTCCTTGGTCCAGTGATCCTTGAATGTCGCTTTGTCGGTGATGAGCGTTGCCGAGCCTTCAACGCCGACAAAGAGCGGCGAACCACCCAGCATGCCGACTGCGCCCGTATAGGTAAGGCCGACTGCGCTGTCGGCGCGGATTTCCGCAATCTTTCTCGACTGCTCGTAGGCGAAGAAATAGCTGTCGCCGTCGTACTCGACGTCGCCGTTGTTGCTCATCGGCCGCGAAGTGAGATTGCCGGATGATGTCGTGGTGGTCAGCATGGCAAAGTCCAGCTTTGCCATCTTCTTCGACAGGTCGTGCAGCGTAAGTTCGGACATGGTTGCTCCAGGTGTTGCTCGAATGGAGTAGGAACTGGCGGTTCTCTTGTTGGTTCCGGTGCGCCAGTCTCGGGCGCCATAGACCGGCATCCGGTCGCCTACCTACGTACGTTAACGTACCCTTCCCGGATTGGGCTTCATCGAACGGAACGATGAGCGCAACTGCGACTTGAGTTACCTCTAGTAGGAGGAGACGAGAATGGATGCCGATCTCAGATTGCACCACGAAGTCGTAGCACTTATTCCAGCGCTGAGGCGCTTTGCGATGCGCTTCCATCGAAACGCGACCGATGCTGACGACCTTGTCCAGGAAACCTTGCTCCGGGGCCTCGCGGCGCTGCCTTCGTTCGCCACCGGGACCAACCTCAAATCATGGTTGTTCACGATCATGCGCAATACTCATCATACCGCCTTTCAGCGGGCAAAGCGCATGAGCATCGGAACCGAAAATCTCGAGCACCTCATGCCTGCAGCGTCTTCGCCCCAGGAGTGGGCCATCCGCAAGAGCGAGTTCGACCGGGCACTGATGGCGATGCCGGAGACGTACCGGGATGCCTACAAGCTGGTGATCGAGGACGGTCAGTCCTATGACGTTGCAGCTGATAAATGCAATGTCGCCGTCGGTACGGTTAAGAGCCGGATCAGCCGGGCACGGCATTTCCTCGCCGCCCAGATGGGCGAGACTGTTTCCACCGTGGCATCGATCTGAATGCCAGATGACCGGATCGCGTCAGGCTGAACAGAGTGTCAGCCAAACGACGCCGGTGAAGCAGAAGGCAGTCGAGAACAGGGCGGCGATCGACACGTAGATCGCGACGCCGTTGATGAAGCTGGAGGTCTCGGAAACCGGTTCCTTCAGGCGCGGTCGTAACTGGCGCAGCAGGATGACGACAACCGCCGCAACGCTGGCGATCATCATCGTTATCAACAGCAGCCGGAGCGGCGATGTCCAGGCTTCAAGGTTGCCACTCTGCCAGTCCAGGCTGCAGCCGGTCGCCTGAACCGCGTAGATCGTCAGGAATGCACCACTCCAGACCACGAACGCCGAGATAGCAAGCAGAAGCGGGTGGCGCATCTAGAGGCCTCCTTCGCCGATCAGGCTTTGCAGAGCCAGATAGAATGCCGCGGCACTGATGCCTGCTGCTGCCGTATAGTCATGCCAGAGCCTGCCAATCCGGAGATCAAGGGAGAGAATAGCCTTGCTGTTTCCGATGCTCGTCCACAGAGCGTGGGCCGCAAACACGGCGCCGATCGTCCCGTGCAGGGCGGCATAGATGAAGATCACGAACACGGAGGCGATCGCGGCGTGGCCTGACGGGGCGGGAAGGACCAGCAACGCGATGGCGAGGAACAGCCCGGTCGAAATCAGGTGTCCGAGCAGCGCCAGCGCGCTGCCCACCGTCACTGCCCCGTTGCGACCTGCGGCGAGACGAGCTCCAACACAGCTCATGATCACCCCGCCGACGGCGAGCGCCAGCAGCTTCACGTCGACGACAAAGCCGGCCGGCGGCCAGTTGGGGGCGGAAACCCACAGGAAAAGGCAGCCGAACAACAGGGATATGTAGAGCGTCGCATCAGCGACAAGCGTGAGAACCATCGCCAGATAGGATGGCGGCGTGCTCGCATGGAGGTGAACCGGCACGCTCAGGCCGTGGCCGATCGGAACGAGATCGTTTTCCACGGGGAGGGGGTCGCGGCGTGTCCAAAGCCAGAAGCAAACGATGATGGAGATCAGCGCCAGGGGCGTTGCCCAATAGAGCTTGAACAGCATCATCAGGAAGAATGCGCCTGTGGCGATCGCGGTCCAGAGCGGCAGGTATGTCTGGCGCGGAAGCATCACCACCTGGTCCGGCTCTCCCGTTACCGGATCCACGCCCAGCACTTCCATACGATCATTGCGCGGCATGCCGAGGTAGCCGCGTCCAGCCGCAAGGTAGGGGCCGAGCGTATCCGGATCGAGCAGGTCCGCGCGTTTGTTCACCCTCGGAATGGAAGCGAAGTTGTAGGACGGGGGCGGTGTCGGCATCGCCCATTCCAGCGTCCCGGCCTTCCACGGATTTCGTCTGAACGGCCGACCGAACTTGAACAGAAGGATGAAATCGAGCGCCACCAGCGCAAACCCCATCGCCATGATGAAGCTTCCCATCGACGAGATGAAATTCAGGGTCTCCCATCCGAACTCGGTCGGATATTCGAAGACGCGCCGCGGCATGCCGAGCAGACCCGTCAGGTGCATGAAGAAGAAGGTGACGTTGAACCCGACGAAGATCATCCAGAACGCCGCATTCGACAGGTGTTGAACGGGTTGTTTTCCGGTCAAATGCGGCAGCCAGTAATAGGCCATCGCCAGCATCGGGAAGATAAAGCCGCCGACGAGAACGTAATGCAGGTGGGCAACGACGAAATGGGTATCGTGGGCCTGCCAGTCGAACGGCACCATGGCCAGCATAACCCCCGTCAGGCCCCCGATGACAAAGACGAAGAAGAACCCGAAAATATGCAGCATCGGAATGGAAAAGCGCGGGCGTCCATGCGCCATGGTGGCGAGCCAGGCGAAGATCTGGACCGCCGTCGGCACGGCGACCAGCGCACTCGCCGCCGAGAAGAAGGAGAGCGCCACATGCGGTATGCCGACCGTATACATGTGATGCACCCAGAGGCCGAAGGACAGAAACGCCATCGAGACGATGGCCGCGACAATCACCCGGTAACCCGCGAGCGGCGTGCCTGAGAGCACGGGGAGAATGGTCGAGATCGCGCCGGCTGCGGGCAGAAAGATGATGTAGACTTCCGGGTGACCGAACAGCCAGAACAGATGCTGCCACAAAAGCGGATCGCCGCCTCGCGTGGGGTCGAAGAACGGCAGGTCGAAGGCGCGTTCCACCTCGAGCAGGATCGATCCGAGGATGAGCGGCGGAAATCCGACCAGCATCATGGTTGCGACCACGAGCATGTACCAGGCGAAGATCGGCATCCGGTCAAGCGACATGCCGGCGGCGCGGATCTTCACGATCGTCACGATGATCTCGACGGCAGCGGAGAGGGCAGAGATCTCCACGAAGGTGATGCCGAGCAGCCAGACGTCGGAATTGATTCCGCGAGAATAGACCGATGAAGATAGCGGCGTGTACATGAACCAGCCGCCGGAGGGCGCAACGCCGCCGATCAGCGCGCCGATCAGGATCATGCCGCCGAACAGGTAGCACCAGTAGCCGTAGGCCCCGAGACGGGGAAAGGCGAGGTCGCGGGTGCCGAGCAGTTTCGGCAAGAGGTAGATCGCCATGCCCTCGAAGAAGGGGATCGCGAACAGGAACATCATGATGGTGCCATGCATCGTGAACACCTGACCGTAGGTCTCGGCGTCCATGAACACGCTGTTGGCGGAGGCAAGCTGGGTGCGGATCAACATTGCCAGGATGCCGCCGATCGCAAAGAACACGAGAGCGGTCAGCATGAAACGGACGCCAACCACATTGTGGTTGACGGCAGCGAGACGACCCCAGCCCGGCTTTCCAGCCCATAAGCGGTCCAGCGCGCGATGCAGCGCAATCGGGTCGTGCCCGGGTGACGTGGGTTCGGTCATCGGGCGAGTTCCCCGATGATTGCCTTTTCGAAATCGTCAGCCGTGTGCGCCTGTACCTCGAAACGCATGCCGGCATGTCCGGTGCCGCAATATTCCGAGCAGACGCCGCCATATCGTCCGGGTTGGTCGGCGCGGATGCGCAGCCGGTTGGCATGGCCGGGAACGGCATCAATCTTGCCGCCAAGGCGGGGAACCCAGAAACTGTGAATGACGTCCTCGCTTTCGGCGATGATTTCGATGGTTCTGCCCGCCGGGATATGCAGGAGGTCGGTTGCGGTCCGGCTGCCCGGCAGGGACGGGTAGGAGAACTGCCATTGCCACATGCTGCCGACAGCCCTGACCTCGAGCACATCCTCTGTCTTCGCGCTGCCGCCGCTCAACAGAAATTCGCCATGAGAAAACGCATAGAAGGTCAGTGCGGTGAGGACGGGCAGGGGAAGAACGAGGCCGCCCCATACAATCCAGCCGCTCTGGGAGAGGCCGCGGCCAAAGCGCGGGCGAAACAGGGTGGCGGCAAAGAGCCCGACGACGAGGGAAAAGAGGACGACAGACCCCCACAGCATCACCCACCACAGCTGGGCAATCGAACCCGCGGATGGTCCGGCGGGGTCGAGCGCGGAGAGGTCGCCGGTGCAACTGCTGAGCGCTGCAGAAACAGAGGCCAGCGCGAGGACGCGGAACCAAGTGCGGACCTGATGGATTTGCCCTGCGAACGGAGGGACGTAATGAAAGACGATACCGAAACGACGAACCCGGTCGTGGCCGATGTCAGGGACAAGGATGCCAGCTCGGCAATTGCCGTCGCCGGGCACCCGCTGCATGCGATAAGCGTGCACTTCCCGATCGCCCTTGCCTTCATAACGCTTGCGGTCGATGCGCTGTTCTGGTGGTCCGCCGATCCGTTCTGGCTGCGGGCCGGCCTCTGGAGTTCCGGCGGCGTCTTCTTCTTCGGTCTCGCAGCCGGTGCTGTCGGCACGATCGAGCTTTTGTCGGTGCCGGGCATTCGCGGCCGCGTCGCCAGCTGGGCACATGCGATCGCCGCGGTGACGCTGATCGCCTGCGCCGGCCTCAACTGGGGTCTGCGGGTCACTGGCGCCGGCGAAGTGTTGCCGCATGGAATTCTTGTGTCTCTGCTCACCTGCATCATGACGGGCATGGCTGGATGGCATGGCGGCAAGCTGATTTTCGATCATGGTGTCGGCCTCATGGTATCGGCCAAGGACTGATGCGCTCGGCAAGCGTGCGCAGGCCGCCCGGGCGCATGAATTCGCCGGGCAATTCCAGTCCGATAAACGGTTTGGCGAGGGCGACGAAAACGATTGCTCCAACGACCGCGGTGGTGACGATGGTTGCCGCAACAAAGCGCCAGACGGGATACGTCTCTCCCTCCTTGAAAAGCCGGATGATGATCAGGCCGGTCAGGACATGCAAGATGGCGAGCAGGCCAACGAACAGCAGCTTGATCGAAAACCACCCGGCAAACGTCTGCTGTCCAAAAATCAGAGCCGTGCCGCTGGCCACCGCCACGAAAGCCGCGGGCGAAATGATCGCCACATAGGCGTAGCGTACGATCATCTGAAGACGGTAAAGCGCATCCTTATCCTTCACATGGGCACGTTGCACGTAGAGGCCCGGTAAGCTGATCAACCCGGCTGCCCAGATGGCAATCGTGGTGATGTGAACGAATTTCAGAAATGCGATGATCAATACCGGCCCAATGCATGACGGATGTGGTGCAAGCGTGCGTAAATGGAGCCGTGTACCCGTCTTTCCAGGACACGAATCTGTGAGGACCTCGTAGCGGCCGTCCGTGCGCGGCGAGATCGAAGGCTGTGGGACTATCCGAGCAACCCGTCGCGCCCGAATTCTTCCCAGCCCGACAGGCCCGCGCCCTCGTTGTCATCAGCCGTTTTTCCAGCCGTCGATTGGCGTTTGGCGGCGGTCTTCAGCGAGCGGGTCAGCTTCGTCTTGAGCGCGGCCCGCCGTCTGTTTTCCGCCGCCATCGCCTTGTCGTCCTCCCGCCACTCGTCGACGGTGCCACCGTCGAGGAGTTCTTCGACGAAGCGTGGATCGAAGACATGGAAGGTGATCTTCTTTGCGCGTCCCGCCAGCCGCACGGTGCGAGTTCCGGCGCTGGGCAAGCGGCCATCGGTGAGCCAGCGAAGTCTTTCGGTCGCGGAAATCGTCAGGATATCCTGGATTTCGCGCGGTATCACGGCGAGGCCTTCGATGCCGACGAGCGCTTGGCTTACAACGCCCGACACAAAACGGAATTCGGTCTTCGACGTCTCGGGCATCGCAAGCACAAGGCTGCCTCCATCGAGATCCAGCAACTTGCGCGAAGCGGCAGGCAGGCGCGCGCGGATCTCCAGCAGGATCCCCTTGGCGCGGACCGCCGAGCCGAGCGTTGCCTTGGGAGGCAGGGGCCACTGTTTAAACAGTTCCGGCCCCTCATTCGTCTTTTGTTTTGGCATCAAGGATAAATGGTCCGCGGGGTCACTAGCGTCAATGCCGTTGTTGGCTGAGACTTGGCCGATGCTGTGCGTTGTATGAAACACAGACGAAACGCTCTCATTTGGCTGTGTCGGCAAAGACTGTGCCTTCAACTTGTTAGGAACACATTCTCATGACATGGTCTGCGCATCGGCATTGCTGATGAGCGTCGGGCTATTCGATGTTCGCAACTGCCGCTTTCGCTTCCTACCTTTGACCACGGATGTACTGGCACCGGTGAATGAAGCGACGATGAGGAAGGTCGGTGCAATTTTGCCCGGCCTTTTTTCATTCTAAACATACCGAAAGACAATCATGAAAAAGACCGATGCGGCGCTGCTTCTCAAGAAGGCTGAGCGACAGATTGCAAATACCAGCGGCGGTGGTCATCTCGGTGGCACAAATCACGGCCAAGGCTATGATGCCAAGACGACCGGCGCGCACAGCCAGGGCCGCAAGGCGTCGCCCCGCGGCGGCCCTGCCAAGAAGTAAACGAGCTACCAGACCATTGATCAGACCCGTCGTTCACCACGGCGGGTTTTGTCGTTTTAGGGCTTGGGTATCTTCCCCCTCCATCGCTGCCCGTCTTGTTTTGACGCCACCTCAGGCGATGAGGGACGCGGTTCGCACCGGCTCTGGCCGAACCGCCGCCGGACTGCACACGAAAGTGTAATCGCCGACGGGCAATCGTTGCCGCGGGTTTCCGGAACGATTTGGGATGGCTGTGGTTTCGGGTGGGATCAATCAGGAATACCCATGCCGCGCCTGAACTTCGCCGTCCCGTTCACATCTGCTTCCATCTTCTTGATGACGCTTCTGTCCAGCCCGGCTCATGCCGTGGATGCCTCGGGAACGCGCGCTGACCTGCGCGCGCCAAAACCGGTTGCAGGGCCGATCGAGGCGGGCGTCCCTCTTGTCGATCAGGCGAAAGGAGCCGTTGCCATCAAAACCTCTCAAACGAAACCGCGTCGTCTGGTGATCTTCCTGCACGGCATCAGAGGCTCCGGTTCGGTCATGGCGGCCATCGGCACTTCCTGGCAGTCGATCCTGACGGACACGCGGTTCGTCGCGCCGGATGCGCCGTTTGCGCATCGGTCCGGCGGTCGTCAGTGGTTTGCGGTCGACGATCAGGTGCTGCGGCCGGACCGTATTGAGGGCGCGAGAAAGGCTTTCGACAAGCTGATGGCCGGCGTCGTCGAACGCGAAGGTTTCAAAGGTGATCTGGAAAGTGTCGCCTTTGTCGGCGTGTCTCAGGGTGCAATCATGGCGCTGGACGCCGTGTCCTCCGGGCGCTGGAAGGTCGGCGCAGTCGTCAGTATCGCCGGCCTGTTGCCGCTGCCGCCCAAGGCCTCGGCCTCGGCCTCGAAGATACCGGTTCTTCTGATGCATGGCGAGGCGGATCAGACGATACCGTCCGTGGCATCCGTTGCCGCCGCCGGCCAGCTGCGGGGCGCGGGTTACGACGTTACTTTGAAACTCTATCCCCAGGTCGGGCACACGATCTCGTCCGAAGAGGCGAGGCAAGCCGTGCTTTTTCTGCGCGACCGGTTTGATCGTTAGCAACAGGCGCGGGGCACCGCCCGGGAGCTAAGGTCGGTCCTCGTCAAACTGTTCCGCGTCCGGCAACGCGACAAGCCATGGCTCCCGTCGTTTGATCCAGAGTTCGTAGGTCGGCACGATACCCGAAGGCGCGTCGTGCAGGCTTCCGAGCTTGACCTCGGCCTCGTGCTCGTCGCAGACGAAAAGCCGTGAACCGCACGACGGACAGAAGCGCCGTCCCCCATGTTCGGCCGTCGTTCCTTCACTCAAGAAAGCATGAGCAGGCCAGATGCCGAAATAGGTGAAAGCCGATCCGCTCTCCTGACGGCAGTCGGTACAGTGACAGAGCCCAACCCGCGTGGGTTCGCCCGCCACACTGAATGTCACCTTGCCGCAGAGGCAACCACCCATTAGCACGACCGTCATGACGACCTCCTCCGGAATGCGCTTCGTCTTTGTCCGGAACATCATCGTCCGGTGCTGGTTCAAATTGCAAGATCCAAGAAGGAACCGATATGACCCAACTGACCGACAATTTCATCGCTGCACTTCATCGCCCGGAAAAGTCCAGCGAGGTCGATGCCATCGCCGGCGTGTTCCGCGACGATGCTGTCCTGTCCAACCCGTTGTCGATCCATGATTCAGCCGAGTCGGGAGCCGCACAGACATTCTGGACGGCCTATCGCGCCGCGTTTTCGACGATCGAGTCCGAATTCATCAACGTCGTCGAAACCGATGGCGTCGCGATACTCGAATGGCGCAGTGACGCTGTTGTCGAGGGGCAGTCCGTGGCCTATTCAGGCGTCAGCGTTCTCGAAAGCGATGGCGAAAAGATCAAGTCGTTCCGGGCCTATTTCGATCCTCGCGAGCTTGTCGCCAAAGTCGATACCCGTGCGGTGGATGCAACGCCGAGCGACGTTGAGCCCGCCTGACTTTATGTCGAGATCGTCATCGCTGCCAAATCCCGTCTGCCGAAGCCCCGTCAGACCAGGGCGGCAACGTTCTCCCGGGCGCTGTTCAGGCGCCCGGTCTGGATCTTGCCATGAAGCTCGAACCGCACGCCGTCGAAATTGTAGAGGGTCTTGCCTTCGCCTTCAAAATACGCGGGCACGATCTTGTTGGTCAGCCGTGATCCAAATCCCGTCCTGGCCGGAGCCATCACGGGTGGGCCCCCGGTTTCCTGCCAGACGAGATGGAACGTCCCGTCCGCTGTGACTTCCCACGAAATTCCGATCCGCCCGGTCTCTGTGGATAAGGCGCCGTATTTCACGGCGTTTGTGGCAAGTTCGTACACCGCGAGCGAGAGTCCGATCGCCTGTTGCGATGCCACGTAGAGGTCCGGTCCGGAGATCACCGCACGATCGGGCCGATCGAGATGCGCTGTAAGGGCTGCCTCGACGATCCCCCGGACGGGGGTGTTGTCGGCAGAATCGTGCAGAAGTTCCTGCGCGCTCCCAAGCGCGGCGATCCGGTCCGAGACGGTGGCCCTTGCCTGGTCGAGGCTGCTTGCCTGACGCAGCGTCGAGGAAACGACCGCGGCTGTTACCGCAAGCGTATTCTTGACGCGGTGTACCAGCTCGCGCTGCAATGCGCGCTGGTTCCTGCGGGCTAGCACTCCCGGCGTTGCGTCGAGGGCGATGTTGATCATGCCCTTGATCTCGCCCTTCTCGTAGAGCGGGCTGTAGGAAAAGGTCCAGAAGGTCTCTTCGTCGTATCCGTTGCGCCGCATCGTCAGAGGAAGTTCCTCGGCCCAGGTTCCGTCGCCCGACAGCGCCTGGTTGACGAAAGGCTCGATATCCGGCCAGATTTCCGACCAGACCTGTTTGGCAGGCTGACCGAGGGCGCCGGCTTCCTTTGCGCCCAGAAGCGGTGCGTAGGCATCGTTATAGAGCATGTTGAGTTGCTCACCCCAGAACACGCAGATCGCATGCTTTTGGCCCAGCATCATTTCGATGACAGAGGTCAGCGCTTCGGACCATGACGAAATCGGTCCCAGCGATGTTGGCGACCAGTCGTACTCGGCCGTCAGCCTCGCCATGCGGCCGTTGCCAATATTGGACAGAGGTCTTGTCATGTCATGGTTCTTTCGCGGTGGGCGATCTCGATGTACCTCATTCAGATCGTTGAAGATAATCCCAATTCGAAGAGCGCGACGCTTAGCTGGCGTTCCGAGATCGGTTTCGACAGGAAGCGTGCTCCCTGCGGCAAACTACCCTGATCGGGCGAGAAACGTCCAGAGATGACGATGATTCTGCATTCCGGCCACCGCGAAGCCGTCAGGTTTGCGAGTTTGATGCCGTTCATCGATCCCGGCATGTCGATATCCGTCAGCATCGCCTTGACCGGAATGCCGGCCTCCAGAAGCGCAAGCGCCTGATCGGCATTGGCGGCTTCGACCACATCGAAGCCGCTGTCGCTGAGGACGTCCGCCAGATCCATGCGGATCAGGCCGTCGTCTTCGACCACGAGGATGGGATGATGTTTCATCAATGTTCCTGCTGGAAACCCTGGAGGTCTGCGTCAATCCGGAAGGTGAGACCTGAAGGCTGGAATGTGAAGGCGACGGTACTGTCTGCGGTCCCGTTGAGCCCGGCATTGATCAGACGCAAACCGGAACCGGGGCCTTCGGGTTGTTGCACCGGCGGTCCGCCTGTCTCGGTCCAGATGAGTTCGAAGCGATCCGATTTCGGGCCGGCGATCTTCCACTGGATATTGACCCGCCCGTCCGGAAGCGAAAGGGCTCCGTATTTGACCGCATTCGTCGCCAGCTCGTGCAGGATCAACGAGAGAGAGAGGGAAGGGCGCGAGCCGACCTTGATATTCGTGCCTGTAACGGTGATGCGGGGATTTGCAGGGTCGTCATGAAGGGACGTCATCTTGTCGACGAGCTGCGTGACAGTCGAGGCGCCCATACCGCCTAGCAGAATGGTATCGTGGGCGGCGCTGAGGACGGCGATCCGGTCCGAAAGGCGGACTCTGGCGCTGGCGAGGTCTGTCGAATTTCTAAGCGTTTGCGATGCGATCGCCTGCACCATTGCAAGCTGGTTTTTCAGGCGGTGCCCCAGTTCATGCGACAGCTGTGCCTGTTTTTCCTCCTCCGCTCGAAGCTCCGTGACATCGATTGCCTGAACGAGAATGCCGATGACCTT
Source organism: Rhizobium sp. CFBP 8752 (assembly GCF_014842035.1). NCBI lineage: Bacteria > Pseudomonadati > Pseudomonadota > Alphaproteobacteria > Hyphomicrobiales > Rhizobiaceae > Rhizobium > Rhizobium sp. CFBP 8752. The sequence continues at coordinate 765,182 of NZ_JACYUZ010000001.1, forward strand.
GCCGTCGTCCTCCACCATGGGCTGATAGGCGAGATCGATGACCCGGTCTTGCTTTTCGCCGGCGGTTCCTCTGTTCAATTCGATCCGAAGGTTTTTCGCAACGAAGGGTTCGCCCGTCTGGTAAACTCTGTCGAGGATGTCGATGTAACCCTGGCGGACCACTTCCGACACGGCCTCGGCGACCGTCTTGCCGATGATGTCGCGGCCGCTGCCGATCATCGAATAGTAGACTTCGTTGGCGTATTCAAAGACGTGATTGGGTCCGGTCAGCATGGCGATACCGCCGGGGCTGAGCTCGAAGACCTGCTCGAAGCGCTCCCGCAGGGTCCGTTCGGCGTTTCGTGCCGCCACGGTCGATGTCTGCTCGGTGCAGGCGCAGAACATTCCCAGCACCGTTCCCCAGGGGTCTCGGACCGGCGTGTAGGAAAAGGCGAAATGCGTTTCTTCGGGAACGCCGTTGCGATGCATGACGAACTCGATATCGTCCATCGACGTACCTTGTCCGGCATAGGCTGCAGAAATGATCGGCTCCACCTGATCCCAGATGTCGTGCCACAGTTCGCCGAAGGGTTTTCCAAATGCGGCCGGGTGCCGCTTGCCGCACATTTCGGCGTAGCCGTCGTTGTAGAGCGTGGTCTGTGAAGGGCCCCACACGATCAGCATCGGTTGCAGCGACCCGAGCATGACGTTCACCAGAGTCCGCAACTCCACGGCCCAGCGATCCTTCGGGCCGATATCTGAGGATTCCCAGTCATATACGTCGAATAGATTTCGACACTCTGGATTGGTTTCCAGCGTCAATTCCTTACCGTCCTTCATCAGCGCGCGCACAGGAACGCGGTTACCGGTCGTTTGTTCCAGGTGCTAGAAGAGTCTTCTACGGCCGCTCATAAATCATAACTTTCCCCTGCTTCCAATGGCTGGGAAGCAGGGAGCAACGACGGAGCTGCTTCGTACGGGGGCGGACTTAGCGGATCAAGCTCAGCTCATGGAGCGGGCTGCGATGTAACCGCAGGCGCTGGCGATGCCCGTCAGGACTGTTCCCCAGATCATGTCGATGACGACAAGCGAAGCCGGCCAGTTTTTCAAAGTCGAGAGATTGGTGATGTCATAGGTGCCGTAGGCGGCCAGACCGAGCAATGCGCCACATCCGATCGCAACCCACAAGGACCCTCCATCGAGACCCGGTTTTACCGCCAGGATGACGATCGCAACCGCGAAGAAGAGGTAGAAGATCGCAGCGATCCCGAGATTGGGAGAGGGAAGCATGAGGTCGCCGAGTTTTTCCCGGTACATCTTGCCGGCAACAAGGCCGAGCCACACAGCGTCGATTGCGAGAAAGGAAACGAGAGTAGCCACATAGGCAATGGCGAGAGATTTCATGAGGCGTTCCACATCAGGGTTGAAGTGCAGAGATAACCCTGTGTTGTTCACCTTGTTCCGCCCGACCAATGTGGTTGTGATCGCAAGCGGCGAGGACCGTTTGCGCAGCGGTCAATCGACGACTTTCTCGAGACGGAAATAATACCGGCGTGGGTCGCCTTCGACGATCATCTTGCCCGCGATCTCTGTATCGGAGATCCGCCGGAACATGTCGGTAATCGGTTGCTGGTCGTAGACCATCGCAGCAGTCAACACGTCGCGATCCATCCTGTTTTCCAGGGATGCGGTGGTGGATTTTGCGCGCACGCGCGGGCGTATGTGGGAAAACAGGTTTACGGCGCTCGAGGTGCGGCCGAACCTTGCAAGCCGGATCGCCCACCGGATGGGAAACACTTTCGGGTCGACTGCAACCAACCTGCCCGGTGCGCCCTCAAACAGCAGCGCATCAGCCCGCCCGTCCGGATGGAAGCGCTTTCCGAACCAGCGCAGGTTTTCAAGGACGCCATCGAGCGGATGGCCGGACGGGTGGCCGCGGCCTCTCCACAGGCCGACCATGTCCTGTGGCCTGACCGGCTCAAGGGACGCGAACCACTCGGCGCTTTCATCCTGCAATGCCTGCGCTGGGCTTTTTGTCATTATTTTCGCGGTCCTCAGCCGCCGCCCGGCGAAACGCTCTCGTCATCCGTATCCGGCAACGAGCCTGTGCCAGGCGTCTTGCTCTCATCCATCAGTTCAGGCTTGGCGTGCGGACCGGCGGCGGGGCTATCCGATGTCGCCGGCGCTTTCTTGCCAGTTTCTTCGACGGCTTCCTGAGCGTTCTTGTTATCGTCCATGATATCTCCCATTCGGCTGCTACAAGACTGTAGAGGCTCAGTCAGGAATGGGTGGGCACGGCAAAATGTTCCATGGGGCCGTTGTCCGCCGCATCACCGGTTGGCAAAACTCTGTGTCAACGGCCTGAGCGCGCGTCCGTGTCCAGGCGCGATCGCATCGCGGCGGCCATCTCGACTGCTTCTTCTCTGGCATTGTGAAAATAGCTGATAAGGCCCGGCGTCATGCCGATGAACCAGAGGCCTGGAATATCAGGACCGCTCGGGGATGGGACTTGACCGTTCTCGATGGCCAGCTCGCCAAGAAGCGATTGATGGTGCGCGCCGTAACCGGTCGCGTAGATGATCACATCCGGGGCTGTCACCACGCCGTTCTTGTGCAGAACGGTGCCGGCTTGCGTGAATTCGACAACTTCGCCGACAACCTTGATGCGGCCTTCACGTACGGCCTTGATAGCGCCGTCATCCACCGGGATCGCCACATGATCGCGGGCAAGCCGCGTTGCGGCCTTGTGCGATGATCTGGGAAACCCGAGCTTGGTCAGATCCCCGAAGGCCATGCGTTCCGTCAGCGAGATCGCGATATCGACCAAAGGCGTGGGAAGACGTGCCAGCCATGGCGAGAATTTATGGACGGCCACGCCGAACAATCGCTTGGGAAGAACCGATGAACCGGTGCGAACGGAAAACCAGCAGTCGGCCAGATCGACCTTCGCCAGGTGATTGGCAATGTCGAACCCCGAATTGCCGGCGCCGACGATCAGCACCCGCTTTCCCCGGTACTGCTTCGCATCCCCGAAGTCGCAAGCGTGTATGCTTTGTCCGCCGAAGTTTTCCGCACCCTTGAACAGAGGTTGCCACGGATCGCCATCGCGTCCTGTGGCGACCACGACGTTGCGGCACAAAACCGGACCGGCGGATGTTGCAAGATGGAAGACGCCGTCGCGTCTGCTCAACGCCTCAACCGAAACGCAGTGTTCAATATCAAGGGCGTTGTCACGGGCAAACTGCGCCAGATGCTCGGCCACCACGTCGCGTTTTGGAAAAGCCGAGGTTCCGCTCGGGTATTGCAGCCCCGGCATGTGGGAAATGTCGCGATGCGTGTTGAGAGAGAGCTGCGGATGGCGCTTGCGCCAGGTCGATCCGACCTGCTCTTCACGGGCAATGATTCGGGCGCGGATGCCGCGCCTTCCCAGCTCATAGGCGGCGGTCATTCCAGAAAGCCCGGCACCAATGACCACGACATCTTCGATTTGGAGAGGCTCAGCGGGCAGATTCATGGCCAGACAATGCTGAAAAACATGCGCTGCTGCAACACCCAATCCTGAAACAGCGGGGAGATGCCCTCCCAGTTTAGAATATCTCTATGTACCGTAAGACGCGCGTGCCAAAAGTGCGGACATCGACTTTGAGGAAAATCGTATGGCAGGCCTCCGCGGGTATATCGACTCGGTTCTTGACCGTGGCCTTCCGCATCTCGCGTCCGCTCAGTTGTCAGATGAACGCAGGATGGAGCTTTGCCGGCAACACGGCGACTTCTCGCTGGCGTATTCGACGGCGGTTCAGAAGAACCTCAGCCACTTCGGCGACGACAAGGGATATATCGCCTACGCGACGAAGATGGGGCACATGTTTGCCTTGGGCGATCCTGTCGCCGACAAGGCCGATCGTGCCCGGTACGTGTCCGATTTCGTCGCAGCGGCCGAACGTCCCTGTTTCGTGCAGATCGGCCGGCAGACGGCAGAGACACTGTCTCGGCTCGGCTACCGGATCAATCAGATGGGCGTCGATACCCGTCTCGTGCTCAACGAGCATTCGTTTGCGGGAAAGAAGAACGAGACGGTCCGCTATTCAGAGCGGTGGCTGCTGAAGAACGGCTACCGGATTGTCGAGTGTGACGGCAGTCTGGCCAGGCCCGACCAGATCAAGGCCGTTTCCGAAGAATGGCGCGCTGGCCGCATCGTCCGTCGGCGGGAAATGTGTTTCCTGAACAGGCCGTTCAAAGCCGAGCTGTCGGCGCATATGCGCCGGTTCCTCATCCTCGATCCGCAAGGCGAAACCATCGCCGTGCTCGATTTCGATCCGATTTTCGATGCGGGGCAGGTGACGGGATACACGTCCACGTTCAAGCGGAAGAAGACAGGGACGACCCCGCATGCCGAGATCGGTCTGACGAAGTTTGCGACGGACCGCTTCAGGGAAGAGGGCAGGTCGCTGGTGACGCTTGGGCTTTCGCCCCTTGCGGCGATCACGACAAGCGGGTTTGCGGAAAGCGCATTCTGGCGCGGCAGGTTCGAATATGCCTACAAGTCGCCGGCCATCAACAAGAGGATCTTCAACCTGCAGGGACAGGCGGCATTCAAGCGCCGGTTCCATGGCGCCGAAGAGCCGACCTACATCGCCTTCAAGCGTCGCAGCCCTCTGGAAATGCTTGCTCTTTTGAGACTGCTCAAGACGCTCTGAGCCGAGGTCACTTCTTAGCCGGCTTTCCGTAAGCCGCAGAATAGGCGAGGGCCACGAAGGCTCCGCCGATCACATTCCCGATCGTTGCCGGCAGCAAGTTGCCGAAGATGTCGCTGATGCCCAACAGCGCCGTCGAGGGTTCAAGCATGCCCTGGACGAGAGTGGCATAGGTCAGCAGATACATGTTGGCGATGGAGTGCTCGAAGCCTGCCGCGACAAATGCTGTGACCGGCAGAAGCAGACCGAAAATCTTCTGCGTGACCGTGTGGCCCGCATAGGCCAGCCAGACACCGAGACAGACAAGCGTGTTGGCAAGGATGCCGCTTGCAAGCGTCGTTGCGAACCCCTTGGCAGTCTTCGTTTCAGCAAGCTCGAATGCCGCGCGACCGACCGCTCCGTCGCCGGCCTCATGCAAGCCGGCGAAAACCGCGACGACAGCAAGCGCAATCGAACCGGCGAAGTTGGCCAGATAGACAGTCGTCAACGCCCCCGCCGCCCGGCCAGCGGGGATCCGTCCGGCAACCACCGGACCGATCATCAGTGTGTTGCCGGTGAACAATTCTGCGCCGGCGACCATCACCAGTGCGAGACCAAGCGAAAACACCGTGCCGGCGAGGATCTGCGCGACGCCGAAGGGAAGGCTGTCGGCGCCAGCCAGTGCCACTGTCGCAAACAGTCCACCGAAGCCGATGTAAATGCCGGCAAGCATGCCGAGAATGATCATCTTACTGAGGGGAAGGCCGGCTTTGTCCTCGCAGGCAGAAAAGACCGTCTCGCAAAGGTCGGGCGGTGGCGGCAGTGCATTGGTGTCCGACATGACATCCTCCTGTCGATCGTGTCCGGCGAGGACGTAAATGAGACAGTTGACGGATCCGGGAAGGGCACGATCCCGTGAGCCTGTTTTGAGGAGGGTGTCGTGGGACTGCGTCCTTAGAGGTCCGACGTGGTTCCACTCAGTTTCGCGCTGAGAGCGTTTATTGTCGCCAAGGTCGCGTTGACTTGAGGCTGATCCATGCCGACGGCATCAACGATGCACTTCGTCACGGCGTCCGACTTCTCCTGCAGGGCGCGGCCTTTTTCCGTCAGGTAGATATCGACGCGGCGCTCGTCGTCGTCCCTGCGCATCTTTGTCACGAGACCCATCAGCGAAAGCCGCTTGATCAATGGCGTGGTCGTGCCGGAATCGACGCCGAGCCTTAGCGAGATCTCGCCCACGGAAAGGCTGCCCTCGCTCCACAGAAGCTTCATCGTGAGAAACTGCGGATAGGTCAGCCCCGTCGGCGCCAGCGCAGTCCGGTAGACCCGGTTGAAGGCCTGTTCGGCTCTATAGACGGCGAAGCACAGCATTTGGTCGAGTTCGACCGATGCCGGTTTTTCAGGGATATCTGTCATTAGCGCAATCTATATTGTGCGCAAGGTAATTGCAAGCAATTGACATGCACTGCCGAGCGCGATATCAATGGCGTGCAATTGAGTTGCGAATTAAGAAAATTGATCCGCCCCAACCCAGGAGAAGACTATGTCTGTCGACGCGAAGTACAAGACCAGCGCAACTGCATCCGGCGGTGGCCGTGACGGCAAGACGGCGCTTTCCGACGGGACGCTAGAACTGCAGCTGGTCGTGCCGAAGGAACTCGGTGGCCCCGGTGGTGATGGCGCCAATCCGGAGAAGCTGTTTGCACTTGGATATTCGGCCTGCTTCCTCGGCGCCCTGCGCGTCGGCGCTACGCAGCTGAAGACCAAGGTTCCGGATGGTTCGACCGTTGATGCAACCGTCGGCATTGGCCCGCGCTCGGAAGGTGGCTTTGGCATCACCGCTGCCCTGGATGTTTATCTGCCGGGTATGTCGGAAGCCGACGCACAGAAGCTCGTCGAGGTAACCCACGACATCTGCCCGTATTCCAACGCGATCAAGGCAAGCGTCGACGTCGATTTTACGATCCGCACCTGATCGAAAACGGAAGTCGTTCGATTGGGAAAATGTGATGGACGGCTCTGGAATAACGCCGCCCAATAGTAATTCTGTCTGACAACTATCGCAGGCGGCCGGCAACGGTCGCCTGTCGGTTTTGGCCGCTACTCGCCGTCGCCGCACCCCGCAAGCGGTGTCCGCCGAAAATCAGCATCTTTAGATTAGCATCTGAAAAAACAGCATTATCTGGAACATAAGGCCATCGTCCCGGTTAGCTAGCCATCTAAACCGGAGACCCAACATGAAGTCCTCAATGTTTGCGAAAGCACTTCCTCTCGCACTGGTAATGGCCGCCCCGCTTGCCGCCCCGTCGTTTGCGCAGGAGATGGCAAAACCCACCACAGATATGCAGGCGGTGCTCGACAAGCTTGGTGCGCTAGACGCCAAGCCGTTTTCGAGCTTGAGCGTTCCGGAAGCCCGCACACAGGCAAGCCCTGCCGATGCTGCGAAGGCTGTCCAGTGGGAAAAGCGCCTGTCGTCCAATCCCGAAGCCCAGGTGACCACCAAGGACATCACCATTCCGACGGCTGAAGGCGGTATCGCCGCGCGCGTCTACATGCCGGCCGGCAAGGGTCCGTTCCCCGTCGTCGTCTACTATCACGGCGGTGGCTGGGTGGTTGCCGACCTCAACGTCTATGACGGCGCACCGCGTGCCCTCTCGCTCGGCGCCAAAGCCATCGTCGTCTCCGTCGAGTACCGTCATGCGCCGGAGCACAAGTTCCCGGCTGCTCATAACGATGCCTGGACGGCGTATAAGTGGGTTGTCGAGAACATCCACGACATGAACGGCAACTCCGACAAGATCGCGGTTGCGGGCGAAAGCGCCGGCGGCAACCTGGCGGCCAACGTCGCCCTGATGGCCAAGGAGATGAAGGCGAAGCAGCCGGTTCACCAGCTTCTCGTCTACCCGGTCGCCGGCAACGACATGGAAACGGCGTCCTACAAGGAAAACGCCAATGCCAAGCCGCTCGGCAAGGCCGATATGGAATGGTTCGTGAAGAACACGGTCACGTCCATGGATGAGACCAAGGACCCGCGCATCAACCTCAACGGTCGCTCGGACCTTGCAGGAGTTGCTCCGGCAACCGTGATCCTCGCGCAGATCGATCCGCTGCGGTCCGACGGTGAAACCTATGCGTCCAAGCTCAAGGACGCCGGCGTTGCGGTAAATACCAAGACCTATAACGGCGTGACACACGAGTTCTTCGGCATGGGCAAGGTGGTTCCGGAAGCCAAGCAGGCACTGGATCTCGCCGTCGCCGATCTCACCGCAGCCTTCGACAAAGCCAAGTAAGGAGAGCCCCTATGAACAAGATGATTTCAGCCTCGCTCGTATCGCTCTCGCTTCTGATGTCCTCGGCAAGCTTTGCGGCACAGCCCGCCAGCGCCGACAAAGCCGCTGCCGCGTTCAACGTCGACAAGGCTTCCTTCGTCAAAGCCGTCACCAGCTCCAACGCCTTCGAGATCGAGTCGAGCAAGCTCGCCGAACAAAACGCCAAGGATGCCGACGTGAAGAAGTTCGCGTCAGAGATGATCAAGGATCATACGATGGCGGGCGAAGAACTCAAAAAGGCGGCCAAGCTCGGAGACGAGGCACCAGTTATGTCGCCAAAGCACGCGGCCATGCTTGAAATGCTGAAGGGTGCATCTGACCAGGACTTCGAGCCGCTCTATATCGACATGCAGGCAACAGCGCATATGGAAGCGGTCAGCTTGTTTGCGACCTATGCCAAGGGCGGTGACGATGCGGCGGTCAAGGAGTTCGCGGCCAAGACTCTGCCGAAGCTTGAAATGCATAAGATGCACGTGACGAAGCTCGTCGCGGCTCACTGAGGCGGGCAGCATCTGGAGCCTGCGTCTCAGCAGGCCGGGTGAATGTCGAGACGTTTAAAACAATGGCCGCTCCGGGAACGGGGCGGCCATTGTTGTTCCAGGGGTTGGGGAGAGGACGGTTCAAGCTGGAACGGGTGACGATCCTGCGGCCGTTTTCGGCAATGTGATGGTTTGGCGCAGTCCCTTATCGTCTTGATTGCGAAGCGCAATTTTTCCGCCATAGAGCTGTGCGAGTTCATTGGCGATCGTCAGGCCGAACCCATCTCCAGCGACCGTCTCATCCATCCGCACACCCGGCAGAAATGCCTTCTCGATCGTATCGTCGGAGATGCCGGGGCCATCGTCTTCGAGCGTGATGACGATCGAGCGTCCGTCCGTGCGGGCATCGATCGCGACAAGGCTGCCAGCCCATTTGAACGCGTTGTCGAGGAGATTGCCGACGATCTCGTCGAAATCCTCGGCCGCACAGGCAACCGAAATTTGCGGCTCGATCGTGCATTGCACCGAGATGCCCCGGTCAGCGTGGATGCGCGACATGACAAGCACGAGATCGTCTATGCGGGGGTTCACCTGCGTTGCTGAAACGGTGCCGCTGGAGGCAGTCTTGCGGGCACGGGCGAGATGATGGCGGATGCGCTGGTCGATCCTGTCGACCAGATCGCGCATCTCGTTGGTGGGGTCGTTGGCGCCGTTCAAGGCTAATTGCAGGCTTGCGACGGGTGTCTTCAGGCCGTGCGCGAGGTTTGCGAAATGCAGGCGTGTTTCGGCGAGCCTCTCGGCATTCTTGTCCACGAGGCGGTTGATCTCGCGGGATGCGGGCTGCAACTCCTCGACGTCCTGATCCGGCAACCGCGGCAGCGCGCCTGCGGAAATGGATGCGATGTCTGACGTCAGTTGTCTCAGCGGTCGAAGCCCGTAGCGGACCTGCAGCAGGATGCCGCCGACGAGAACGCCACCCAAAAGAAGCATCGCAGGAACCAGCCACAACAATGCCCGCCCGGCGGGTGCGCTCAGGGAAGATTGCGGCGCCGATGCAATGATCTCGACCGTCCGATCTCCGACCATGGTTTCCAGCGTTCGCAGATACAGTGTCTCTTCGCGGAAGGCGACACGATCGGCCGGAAGTGGCTTGGGCTTCGCCGCGTGGCGCCAGTCGAAAGGGCGAGGCGGGCTTTCCAGGGTTTCCTCGGCCAGCGAGCGGGAGGTTATGCGGGTCCGATCGTCGGACACCTGCCAGTACCATCCGGAGCGCGGACGATCGAATGGCGGGCCGTCGAGGTCTGCAGAGAGGACGACGTCGCCGGCACTGTCGGTGGTCAGTGCATTTCGCAATCCCTCGATCTGGGTGTCGAGCCGCTGATCGATCTGCTCCCTCACCACGCCCGCCACGATCAGGTAGAGAATGACGGATGCGACGATCACTGTCGCCGTTACGAAGATGATGGAAAAGCCGGCGAGCCGCCGGGCGATCGACGCCTGGCCGGATAGGTTGAGCCCGGTCATGGCGCTGCCGTCAGCATGTAGCCGCGGCCGCGAACCGTTTCGATCAGTTCCGCGCCGATCTTGCGGCGCAGGCGCGCGACGATCACCTCGATCGAATTGGAATCGACCTCGGCATCGCCTTCGTAGACGCGCTCGATCAGCTCGCGCCGATCGACGATGACGTCCTTGCGCAGGATCAGGCAGGAGAGCACGCGCCATTCCAGCGCGGTCAGTTTCAGCGACAGGCCGTTGAACTCGAACGTGCCGAGCTGGGCGTCGAACTCCAACGGTCCGCAGAGGATTTTCGAGGACGCATGGCCGGTCGCGCGCCGGACGAGGGCGCGCATGCGCAGTACTAGTTCCTCGATCTTGAACGGCTTGGTGAGGAAATCGTCGGCGCCCGCCTTGAAGCTCTCGACCTTGTCCGGCCATCCGTCGCGGGCCGTCAGGATCAGGACGGGGAGGGTGCGCCCCGCGGCCCGCCACGATTTCAGAACCGAAACGCCATCAATCTTCGGTAGGCCCAGATCGAGAATGGCAACGTCGTAGAGTTCGGTCAGGCCTGCGTGCTCGGCATCCTCGCCGTTCTTTGCAATGTCCACGACAAAACTTTCGGCCCGCAGGCTGGCTGCGATGCGTTTGGAAAGATCGGTGTCGTCTTCGACCAGAAGTACGCGCATGTGCAACCCGTTTGCCGTGGTGGAGAGACGCTGTCCTATGGCGGCAAGGCTTAACTCAAACTGAACCACAAGGTTCAGGCTGTTATCGGTCGTCGGCTGATAAATCTCTCCTGGCATACAAAAACAGGAGAAGACCATGTCAATTTCGGACAACAACACGACCGTCGATCAGAAGGATGGTTCGGCCGACAAGCCGCATGCACCCAAGCCCCCGCACAAGACCGGCAACCGGCGTATGGCAACCTTCGGCGTCACGGCCTTGGCGATCCTTGCCATCGGGGCCGCGGCCGGAGCCGGCGCAATGAAGCTGACCGGGCCGAGCGTCGAGCTTGCGCCCATGAACCCGGTCGCCATCTCCGCCGTCAAGGAGGACAGCCTGGTGACGGTTAAGGGGACGGTAGCCGAGGTATTCGGCAACAAGTTCGTCGTTCAGGACGACAGCGGACGGGCACTGGTTGAAACCGGGCCATCGGGTGACGACGGCAAGCTTGTCGATCTCAACGAAGCCGTCAGTGTCCAGGGTCGCTTCGACAACGGCTTCCTGCACGCGACCTATATCGTTCGCCAGGACGGCAGCATGGAAGCGCTCGGCCCGGCCGGCGGCCCTCCGCGTCACGGACCAGCTGGTGGCCCTCCGCCTCATGGCCCGGCCGGCGGCCCTCCGTATGACGGTCCGCGCGGTGATATGCCGACACCCCCTGCGCCAAAAGGGTAAAGCCCTGGTTGCAAAACCTGGTGGCGGAGCCCTGACGGCAGGGTTGTAACGGGAAAGCGTTGCCCGATCTTCTTTCGGGCACGCTGGAACCCCGCGTCCGCCACCGGCGTTGGACGCCACAATTTTCAAGCATGTAGCATGATGAAGCGAGGCTGGCATGCGATCCACCCTACAGACAGGCCTGACTGATCGATCCCTGGTGGCACTTGCCGTCCTCAACTTCTTTCTCGCCGACGCCCGCGACGGGCTTGGACCGTTTCTCGACGGGTTTCTCGCCACCCACGGGTGGTCGCCGATGACGCTCGGCTTCATCGCCACGCTTGGCGGTGTACTCGGAATGATCGCCACGCCGCTGTTTGGGGCGTGGGTGGATGCCTCCAAGCGTAAACGCACGCTCATCATCATCCCGGTGATCCTGGTGACGGCGGCAGCCTTGTGGACGCTTGCCAGCCCCGGAAACGCATCGGTGTTCGGCGGCCAGTCGGCAACCGCCATCGTTGGCGCCGTCGTCGGTCCGGCGCTGATGGGGCTGACGCTTGGCCTTGTCGGCGAAAAGGCGTTTTCCCGTCAGGTGTCGCGAAACGAATTCTGGAACCATCTCGGCAACGTTGTCTCGCTCGCCGGCATCTATTTAGCGACGGTCTACTTCGGCGTCAGCGGTGTCATCGGATTGATGATCGTCACGGCGGTCGCCGCCATTCTGGCAGCGCTTGCGATCGACCCGGAGCGGATCAATCACAACGCGGCGCGCGGTCTGGCGCATGACGATGGAGCGCCGGGTCCCTCCGGCTATTCCGTCCTCGTGGGCAGCAAGGGGCTGATCCTGCTCGCCGTGACGCTGATGATCTTCCACTTCGGCAACGCGCCGATCAGCCGCCTCATTGCCCAGGACTTCTCGATCCATCTCGGGACGCCGTTCCAAACGACGGCGGTGACGACCGGCGTGTCGCAGCTGTCGATGATCGTCATGGCTTTAGCGGCGCCTTTCCTTATCCGGCGGTTCGGGCTGGCGACGGTGTTCCTCATCGCGCTGCTTGCATTGCCGATCCGCGGTGCGATTGCGGGCTCCTTCAGCAATTTCGCTGTGATCTATCCGGTGCAGATCCTCGATGGAGTTGGCGCAGGCCTGATCGGTATCGCGACCCCGATTGCTGCGGAACGGATCCTCGCGGGGACCGGTCGTTTCAATGTCGGACTGGCTGCGGTCATGACCGTTCAGGGCATCGGCGCATCGCTGAGCAACGTCGTCGCCGGCTGGCTGACGGATGTCGGCGGCTATGCGCTCGCCTACTGGGTGCATGGCGGTGTCGCAGCGCTGGCCGTTGCTGCCTTTCTCGCCGGGCGCAAGAGCATTGCCCCTTCCCAAAAAGACGCGAACAAGGCAGGAGACGATCGCAAGATCCCTGTCGCACCATAATCGTTTCGGTTGGACCATTCATGAACGCATTGACCCTGACCTGGAGCATCGCCGGCCTGACAGCGCTCGGCGTCATTACCCGGCCGTTTGCCTGGCCGGAAGCGATATGGGCGGTGCTTGGCGCATCGCTGCTCCTGGCTTTTGGCCTGATCGCGCCTTGGGATGCGTGGGCCGGGGTCGCCAAGGGGCTCGACGTCTACTTGTTCCTGATCGGCATGATGCTGCTGTCGGAACTTGCCAGACGGGAAGGGCTGTTCGACTGGCTGGCATCGATTGCGACCGCCTATGCAAAAGGCTCGCCGAAGCGATTGTTCGTCCTGATCTATGGGGTCGGCATCGTCGTCACCGCGTTCCTGTCGAACGATGCGACAGCGGTCGTGCTGACGCCTGCCGTTTATGCGGCGTGCCGCACGGCAAAGGTGAAGGATCCGATGCCCTATCTTCTCATTTGCGCCTTCATCGCCAATGCCGCAAGCTTCGTGCTGCCCATCTCCAACCCGGCCAATCTGGTGATTTTCGGCGGCGGAACGATGCCGCCTCTGTCGCGCTGGCTCGCCACGTTCGGTCTTCCCTCGATCGTCTCAATCGTCGTGACGTTTATCACGCTTTATTGGACGCAGCGCTCGACCATCGCGGCCGACAGCGTGTCACCCGTGGTTGAAAGCGTGCCGCTGTCGCATAGCGCAAGGCTGACGGGGATTGCGTTGTGCGCGACGGCGGTCCTGCTGCTCGGCGCGTCGGCGCTGCATTTCGATCTCGGGTTGCCCACCTTTGTGGCTGGCTGCATCGCGACGGCGGCTGTTCTCGCGATCACGCGGCAGAGCCCTGTCGAAACGCTGAAGGGCGTGTCCTGGAGCGTGCTGCCGCTCGTCGCCGGCCTGTTCGTCGTGGTTGAAGCCCTGAACCGGACGGGCCTGATCGATGCATTGGCGCATCAGCTGACCCAGAATGCCTCGCTTTATCCCGCCCAGACGGCAGCGTTCGCCGGCACGGTTGTGGCGCTCGGCTCCAATCTCGTCAACAATCTGCCGGCCGGCCTTGTTGCCGGAAGCGCCGTGGAGCTGGCGCATGTGTCCGACAAGATTGCCGGCGCGGTGCTGATCGGCGTCGATCTCGGCCCCAACCTCTCGGTCACGGGGTCGCTCGCGACCATTCTGTGGCTGACGGCGCTGAAGCGCGAAGGGTTGCACATCGGCGCCCTGAGCTTTCTCAAGCTGGGCGCCGTCGTCATGCTTCCGGCGCTCGCCCTGTCGCTTGCAGTCCTCCTCATCCAGTGAGGCGCCGGCGCGCATTGCTCGCTAGCCCATCAATAAACCATCGCATCGAGGTCGGAGATCAGCGTCGGGCCGGTCGGGTGCCAGTCGAGCTTTGCTTGTGTCTTCGCGCTCGACGCCCTCATGTCCAGACCGACGAACCGCGCCATCGCGCCAAAATGCTCCGAAGCCTCGTCGGCTGAGAGGGAAACAACAGGGGCATTCAAGCCGCGACCCAACGCTTCGGCGATAAGGCGCATCTCCACGCCCTCTTGGCCGACCGCGTGATAGCGCGCACCTGGTTCCGCTTTCTCGATGGCAAGGCGGTAGAGGCGCGCAACATCGCCAAGGTGACCGGCCGACCAGCGGTTCGTTCCGTCCCCCACGTAAGCTGAAACGCCTTTTGCTCTGGCAATGTCGAGGAGCGGCGAGATGAGGCCCTGCTTGAACGTGTTGTGCACCTGCGGCAGACGGAGCACGGAGACGTTGATCCCTCCGTCCAGAAGCCGGTTTCCAGCGCGCTCAGAAGCAATGCGCGGGTTTGGGTGATCCGTATCGAAGACGTCTTCGACAGCGAGCTCGCCTTTGCCGCGCGCGCCCATCGCGATGCTCGAGGTGATCAGCAGCGGGCGGTCGGAGCCGGTAAGGGCTGATCCCAGCGCTTCGATGACCCGCCGGTCCTTTTCGCAATTCTCGGCGAACCGTTCGAAGTTGTGGTCGAACGCCGTATGGATGACGGCATCCGCATTCCGGGCGCCGCGTTCGATGCTTTCGAGGTCTTCGAGCGTCGCCAGATGTGGCTCGACCCCTGATGCGATCAGCTTTTCGGCGCCTGCCTGCGAGCGGGTCATGCCGATGACTTCGTGGCCCGCGTCGAGAAGTTCAGGAACCAGTGCCGAGCCGATGAAGCCCGTGGCTCCGGTGAGAAACACACGCATTGTCATTCTCCAGTTGCTTTCACACCGGGACTATCTGCGCTCTTGTTATTCCGTTAAAGTAGTGACCGTATCAGGGTATAATTGCTAACAGGGTATCGATGCCGGACATCACGCCGAATTCATTGGCAGCGTTTCTGAAAGATCGCCGCACGAGGCTCGACCCTGCTGCCTTCGGGTTTTCGGGACGACGACGGACGCCTGGGCTGCGCAGGGAGGAGGTTGCTCAACGCGCCAATATCAGCCCGACTTGGTACACGTGGCTGGAGCAGGGCCGCGGCGGCGCGCCCTCGGCGGACGTTCTGAACCGGATCGCTTCTGGGTTGATGCTGACGGAGCCGGAACGCGAACACCTTTTCATGCTCGGTCTCGGACGGCCGCCGGAGGTTCGCTACAAGTCTACGGACGGGATTACGCCACGGCTCCAGCGTTTGCTGGATACGCTCGATGCGAGCCCCGCTTTCGTCAAGACCGCGACATGGGACGTGGTGGCGTGGAATGCGGCGGCGGCCGTGGTTCTGACCGACTACGGGAAACTGCCCGAAGGCCAGCGAAACCTCCTGCGACAGATTTTCTCGAGCCCGTCGCTCCGCGCCAAGCAACATGACTGGGAAGGGCTCGCCCGGTTTGTCGTCGGCGCCTTTCGCGCCGATGCCGCGCGGGCTGGCGCAATGTCGGAGGTTTCGGATCTCGTCGACGAGCTCTCGAAGTCCAGTCCGGAATTTGCGGCATTCTGGGGTGAGAACGACGTGAGGCTTCAAAGCGATGGCCTGAAGCGGATCGAACATCCGGATCTCGGCACGGTCGAGCTGGAATATTCCGCATTCTCCGTCGACGGTCGGCCGGATCTCGGCATGATGGTCTACAACCCGGTCGATCCGGCGATGGCCGCGAGAATCCGGCAGCGCGTCGCGGAGCGCACGGCATCAGCTAAACCCTGACCGCTCTATCTTACCAGGGAATACTGCTTCCATCATAGGCGACGAAAGAGCCGGAATTCTCCGGGGCGAGGCTGTTGAGCGTTGAGAGGATCGACGCTGCCGCCTGTTCCGGGCTGACCGTGTTGTGACCGCGTGAATAGGGGTCTGATAGACCCGTGCGAACCGTCCCCGGATGAATGGCGGTGATGACCGCTGCCGGATGGGTGCGGCCATATTCGATCGAAACGGTGCGGACAATCTGGTTGAGCGCCGCCTTGGCGGATCTGTAGGACACCCAGCCGCCGAGCCTGTTGTCGCCGATCGATCCGACACGGGCTGACAGGAATGCGGCGATCGAGCGGGTTTCGCGATCAAACAGTGGGAGAAAGTGTTTCGCGACAAGGGCGGGGCCGACGGCGTTGGTGCGGAACTGGGCCATCATCGTTTCGGGATCGAGCTGCCGCAGAGACTTTTCCGGGCCGCGGCCATCGGTCGTCAGGATGCCGGTGGCGCAAATGAGGAGGTGGATCGGCTTTGCCGAGATTGAGCCTGCAGCGTCCGCCACGCTCGCCTCGTCGGCGAAGTCCAGACCGTCGCGGCTGCGGGAAAAGGCGATCAGTTCGCCGAGATGCGGCTCGTTTTGGAGACACTCGCAGATCGCGGAACCGATACCGCCTCTTGCCCCGATCACTGCCGCCCGGAACCCGTTCGGCAGCGATGCGAGAAGACTGGTTTCAGTGCCGGCCATGTCTGACATATCCGAGATACGCGCGTGTAGGTCGCTTCTTCATCGCACTATGCCCGAACTCCACGGTATTGGGTAGGCGTCGTTAGTCGGAGTTGATGGTCGGAAGATGCGTCTCGACTTCGCGCAGGCGCGCGGCTTCCAGCGGCTCGATCTGCGTCTTCCAGAACTCGTCTGCCTCGGCCGGTTCGTCATCCCACTTGCGGACGTCGGCGATGTTGTCATCGAGCTTCGCGCGGCGTGTGCCGCCGAGTTCGAGATACTTCATCGCGAGTTTCTTGGTCGAGGTTTCCTGATCGGTCATGAACCGGTTCCTTCCGTTGCGTCAATCGTGTGCCAAGTCGCCTCGACCCCGCTCAAGCGCTGTCGCAAGCGCTCGTAAGATCGGACCTTGAGTTAGATTAACGGCGCCCCGGTCATCCTGTTCCTGCCGCTGCACGTTTCCGGTGCAAGATATCGGCGGGTCTGGAACAGAAGCCAAGCTCGCCAGTTGACCCGCGTCATCAAAAGGAGAAATCGCATGGCTCACATCGAAGACGAACACGAGAAGGTCTGGGACCTTGCGGAGAAGATCGGATTTTGCATGCTCACGACCCAGTCGGGTACGGATCTGCGGGCTCGGCCGATGGCGGCCTATGCCGAGCGTCTTGAGAATGCGTTCTACTTTCTGACGGATGTGGCAAGCCACAAGGACGAGGAAATCGCGCGCTACCCGAACGTTTGCCTGGCGTTTGCCGATTCCAAGGGCCAGAAATACGTGTCCATTTCGGCGACGGCAGAAGTGCAGAACGATCGCGAGAAGATCCGCGACCTCTGGGCGACACCGGCAAAGGCTTGGTGGGACAGCCCCGAGGATCCTTCGATCCGCGTCCTGAAGATCACGCCGTCAGCAGCGGAATACTGGGATAGCCCTGGCACCGTCATCAGCTACATCAAGATGGCAGCAGCCGCCGTTTCCAGTTCGAAGCCCGACATGGGCGACAATGCCAAGGTTCAGATGTGACCTTCATGGCGGACGGGCAACCGTCCGCCATTCTTCTGCGGCCCGCATAGACGGGCCGGCGTCTCAGTTGAAATCGCCGATCGTTCCGGTTTGAAAGATAATCACCGGTTCGCCTTCCTCACCAATAGCTGGCGATGCCTCGCGCTTCCAGACCACCACGCCGGCATGTCGATCGCCGAGTTTGCGGGCCTCATCGATCGCAGCCGTCTCGTCTTGTGCTTCCCTTACCGCGAACGCCGGAACGGTCTGCCCTCTCTCATCGAGATCGAAGGCGAGGACGAAGATAGATTTGAACGCTCCGGGCATCAGTTTTCATTCCTTGATATGGCTTTGGACGCCGGCACACTCGCTCTGATCGCGACCGAAAACAACGGCGTCTCGATCTTCCGCAAATATCGCGGAGGATTCATGCTGCCAGGGTCCATTGAGGTATTTCCACAGATCAACACCTGTAATCTCGATGGTGTGAGGCTGAAACGTCGCGCGGAGCTGCTGATACAGCCGGTCGGCCCGGTCCTTCGATACCTTGTTCTGGATCGTGATATGCGGCTGCCATTTCTGCATATCCTGCGGACCGAGCCATGGTAGGAAGGCCTCCTTCAACTGGGCTCGCACATCCTGAAGCGCGGCACTGTCGATCGTGAAGGCGACGCCCGCACCGAGATGGCGGACGCCGCTGACCTCGGCTTTGATCGATGACCCTGCCTCGGCGACCCGTTTGAGGTGCTCGACGATCCGCTCCGTATATTCGCCGGGTAGCCGATGAAACATCGTCAGATGCGCATCGAGGAAATTCCGGTCCGGCGGGAAATGGGTTTTCCGCAACAGATCGAAAGGCGCTCTGTCGCCTTCCGCAATACGGGCTGTCAGGATCAGCGGCTGAAGCGTCTTCACTGGGATTGAACCTTCCGGGCCAGGTTTCGAACGGGTCTTTGAAGCCGAGATCTGGGATCCGGGCCCGCGATATCAATCCTTCAGTTTCGCGAACCAGTCCGCATAGGGCGTGTTCTTGGCCATATGCCGGTTGAGATCGGGCTCGCCGTCATCCCACCAGACAGGGCCGCGTTCGCCAAGCTGAACCTTGGCATCGTCGACCCGCCGGCGCGCTTCGGCCATCGCGTCGGGTTTGCCTTTCGCATCGCGGACGGCCCGGCGTGCCGACATCAGGTCCGAGACCAGGCGTTGACGCGTCTCCGCGTCCAGCGCCGGGTTGCTTCGACGCCAGAGCCTGCCGCGGACGACGAAGTATTTGCCGTCGGGTGTGTCAGGATACGTCTCGCTCATCGTCCAACCCCGGTTTTCGCCATACCGATTACAGGAGCGTCCCCTGTGGCGGGTCAACGGCGGCGGGCTGTGGTTGTTCACCGCGGCGCGTCAGTTCGGTGCGGGCGCTGAAGCGGATATCGATATCCCGGTCTTCCGCGAGGTCCCGAAGCGCATCTTCGCTGATTCGGTCCCAGGTCTTGCCGCGATCCGCGCCTGATGGCACGCGCGGCAGCAGACCCGGCTCGCTGCTCCAGGCCAGGAGGTCTCCGAGTGATGCCTCGTTGAGGAGGTCGCGCAGGTGGTGCGCCGTGACATAGGCATCAGGCATGGCGCGATGCGCCGGCAGGCCGATCTCGTGGACCAGACCTTCGGGCATGCGCAGGTAGCGCAGCATCTGGTTGGAGAAGCGCGGCAGTTCGGGCCAGACCCGCAGGCTGCATTTCCAGGTGCAGATCCAGGGCAGGCCACCCGTCAGCCGCGGTGTACAGTATCGCTGTTCGAAGGCGGCGCGATGGGCGGCAAGCGCTTCGATCCGGTGCGGGGGACGCAGGACAGTCGGTGCGATATCTTTCCAGAACGGCGCGTCGGCGACATGGCTGTCAAGGATGTGATGGATCGCGATCGTGTCGGGCGACATCGGACGGCCGGGATTGACCAGAAGCGCACCGCGGTCCTCGTTGACCTGCCATCTTCCGTCTGCCCCTTGGGTGACATCCTGCCAGCCGATCTCGCAGACGTCGTTCGGTCCGTTGCCGCCGGTCTCGAGGTCGATGACGCGGATGGTGGGATTGCTCATGTCGAAGTCCTTACCCGGCGCTCTTGATGTGCTTGTCGATTATAAATCGAGACCGAGCTGCGGTTGTTCCACATCATCCGGCCCGGCGCCGACCAGCGACGAGAGGGACACACCCAGCAGCCTTACCGAACGCCGGAACGGATAGACGGTTGCCAGGAGCCCCGATGCCGCCGCCAGCACTTCCGCGACGCTTGCATAGGGGAGGGACGCCGTGCGGCTGCGTGTCGCCTGGGTGAAGTCGGAATATTTGATCTTCACGGTGACCGTCTTGCCCGAAATGCGATGCGCTTCGCAGTGGCGCCAGACCTTTTCGGCAAGTGGCCTCAGTTCGGCGGTCGCAAGGTCGAGGGCGTCGATATCCTCGACGAACGTATCCTCGGCGCCGACGGATTTGCGGATCCGGTCGGGACGCACCTGGCGCTCGTCGATGCCGCGGGCGATGCCGTAGAAATAGGGTCCGGATTTGCCAAAGCTCTCGGCGAGAAACTGCAGCGACTTCGACTTGAGGTCAGCGCCGGTCTCGATGCCGTATTTTTTCATCCGCTCGGCAGTCGCCGGCCCGACGCCGTGGAATTTCTTGACCGGCAGCGATTCCACGAAGCCCGGACCGTTCTTTGGCGTGATCACGGCCTGACCGTTCGGCTTGTTGAGATCGCTTGCCATCTTGGCGAGGAACTTGTTGTAGGAAATGCCGGCCGATGCGTTGAGGCCCGTCACCTGCTTGATCTTGGCCCGGATCTCCAGCGCAATCTCGGTGGCGATCTCCATGCCCTTCAGGTTCTCGGTGACGTCGAGATAGGCCTCATCAAGCGACAGCGGTTCGATCAGCGGCGTATATTCCGCAAAGATCTCCCGGATCTGCTGGGATACCGATTTGTAGACCTCGAATCGCGGCGGCACGAAGATCAGGTCCGGACATTTGCGCTTGGCCGTGACGGAGGGCATGGCGGAGTGAACGCCGAAGGCGCGCGCCTCGTAGCTTGCGGCCGCCACCACACCGCGCGCCGCAGATCCGCCGACCGCCAGCGGCTTGCCGCGCAGGTCAGGATTGTCGCGCTGCTCGACGGAGGCGTAGAACGCATCCATGTCGACATGGATGATCTTGCGGGTGGATATGGGGACCGTGACATTCATGCGGGCGTGCGGTTTGCTGGATCGTATGGAAACAAAAAGAGAACATAGCAGTCTTCCGACAAATATCCAAGCTCTCTGACCAGCTTCCTGTGCATGAGGGAAACAAGCGGGCTTTGAAGGCGTTTGCTTCTGGTGATCTAGCAACAGGAGACAGTTTCATGGCTGACGACAGCACGACAACCATTCGAGCGACTTTCGACACCCGTGCGGCGGCAGACCTTGCGGTCGAACATCTGGTTCAGCAGCACGGTATCTCGCGTCCGGATATCTTCATCCAGTCCGTCGGTGCCGACAACACGGTCGGATCCGCTCCGTCGGGTGGCGATGCGTCGCATGATGGCGGAGAGCGCACCGATGGCCCGCTGGAGGGCGAGATCGAGGTTTCCGCCGATATCACTGAGAGCAAGATGGCGGCGGTTCAGAAGAGTTTTGGCGAAGCCGGCGCGATACGCGTAACCGGTCGCTGATTCGAGCCGACCAGGGGGCCGGCACGCAGCCGGCTCCGTATGGCGGCGAGCTCAGAGGTTTGCCGCAATCGAATCGGCGACGAGCAGCGCATGTTCCGCAACCTGCGGAAAGCCCATCAGCTCGCCAAAATGTCCGCGTGCCAGCGGGCCGGCGATGAAAAGCTTTGGTTCGGGCTTGCCATCCGCGTCTATCGCGTTGGACTGCTCGTTGCAGGAAAGACCAAGCCCCGTCGGATCAAGGTGCAGAAAGCCGTGATCGCCGAGTTGCCGCAGCCATTGCTGGCTCTGCAGCACGTTGCCGTGGGCGGGGCCGGTCGTGACCGCGACGGCATCGAACTGGTGGACTTCGACACCATCCTGCCCGCGCCGCTTGATGGTGACATCGATGATGTCTCCGTCGGTGCTGACGTCGACGATGCCTGCGGCGAGGATGTCGAGCCTGCCGGCTGCCGCTTCCGCGTCGAGCACGTCTTCCACCTGCGGCGCAATCCGGAAGCGGTGGACGTCCCAATAGGGACGCAGGTGTCGCACGATCCGGCGGCGTGCCTCGAGCGGCAGATGCTTCCAGATGCCGCCGCCTTGCGAGCGCAACTGGTCGAGAACCGCATGCCAGGTCTGACCATCTGCCTGTGCTTCCCTGATCGCGGCCCGCACGCGGTGTAGGATCTCGGATGCGCTAGTGGCGGGATGGTCGAGAAAGTCGCCGAACGGTTCCTGCGCGAAGGTGGCGTGTCCGCGCGAGCGGAGGCCACGGCGCGAGAGGGCGGTAATGCTGCCGCTATGCCCGCAACGCTTCAACGAAGCGATGACATCTGCGGAGGTCAGCCCGTTGCCGACGACGAGGACCCGATCGTCGGCCCGGATCGGCGCCAATGCGTTCGGCGCTGTCGGGTCCGCGACATAGCGCGGATGCTCGGCCAGTCGTCTCAAGGAGCGTGGGGCAACGGGAGCAGGGTGGGTGGCAGCGATCACCAGGATATCGGCAACCAGCGTCTGCCCGGTGGTATCGGTGACATGCCATTGGTCGTGCCGCTTTTCGACGCCGTTCACCGCGGCGCAGATATGGCGGACGGCTCCTGATGCCAAAAGAGGTTGAAGGTTGGACAGGACATAGTTTCCGAAGATGCCCCGGCGCGGAAACACGTTGCCATCGGCGCGAAATGCCGCCTCATCGTCCGCAACGGAGCCGGTCGTTTCCATCCATCTCGAAAAATGCTCGGGATCGCCAGGAAGTATGCTCATTCGCGTTGCCGGGACGTTGATCCGGTGCACCGGGTCCCGCGTATCGTACGCGAGGCCCCTGCCGATTTCGGCACGCGGCTCGAAAATGGTGATGTCGACGGCGTCCGAGTGGCCCGTCGCGAGATGGAAAGCGACCGCTGCCCCGGTCACGCCGCCGCCGATAATGGCGATTGAAGATCGTGTTTGTTCAGGCCGTTCAGACGTCTTCGATGCTGTCACTGTCAGTCACTTCGGTTAGACGCGGTCGCTCTCTTAAATTCGCACGGCACGTCGTTGAATCAAAAATCGATAGGCGCTGCGCTTGCAAAAACGGGCTTTTTCCAATGCATCGGAAACGGAGCACGTTTATCCCTTCGCGCGGCAAAATTTAGTCCAGGGTTCTCGCAGGCAATATTGTTCACGACTCCCTCTGACGCGACATTACACATGAAAGATCGGGAAGGAATGGAGAGCGTGATGAATGGTGGCGGCTTTTCGATATTTGGGATCGATCTGTTCGGATCGACAAGGCAGTTGGCCGGTGACCGAAAAGAAGAAGCCGCGGCATTGCCACGGCTCGAGACGCAGAAGGTCGAGGAGACTGATGCCGATCGACTGACGGATACCGACCAGCAGGACATTTTTCTCTGGAGTACGTCTCTCGCCTACTGAGACATGACGCGGAAGCCGGTCTCAGCCGGGCCTTCGTCATGTCTCAACCGTCCGGATGACGGGAATCGCAAGCAGTTTTCATCAGATAGAAGTTCGGGCGCCCGCAGTGGAGCGCCCGAAACCATTAATCGAGAAGTTCGGCAGGCACCTTGCCGCCGTTTTCGGACAGCTTCTTCAGCAGCGCCTTGTGCAGCCACATGTTCATCGTGGCGGAATCGCTCTGGTCGCCGGTGTAGCCGAGTTCTTCGGCCAGTTCCTTGCGCTCCGAAAGGCTCGCGTCCATGCCGAGCGCCTTCATCAGGTCGACGATCGAATGCTTCCAGTCGAGCTTCTGGCCGCTCTTCTTGACGGCTGCGTCGAGGACCGGTGCGATATCGACGGTCTGCATCGTGGCAGAGGTCGAGCCTGGAGTTGCGACTGGCGGTGCGCCTGCAGTCTTCGGCGCAGCCTGGGCTGTTCCGCCGACCGGCGGGGCTGTGGTCGCAGCAGGTTCTGGCGTTGCCATGGACGTCGGTGTCGGCTCGGCGCCTGTTGGCGAAGCCGGTGCAGCCGCGGCAGGATGGCCGAAGATGGCGTCCTTGATCTTGCTGAATATGCTCATGGATAGTTCCTCCGTTGGTTTATGCCATACATGGTACGAGATCACGTCGATGACGGATCACTTTAGTTCTGCGGGACAACGACGCGATCGCCGCGTGAGCCGCGGTCTGAACGGTCCGGTCCGCCACGACCGCTGGAACGGTCACGGCCATCGCGACCACCTCGATCATTGCGGCCGTCGCGGTCGTTGCGGATGTAGCCGGGGCGCTCCGGGCGGTCGCCGCGGTTCCAGTCACGGTGCGGGCGATCGTTGTCGCGGTCGGGCCGGCGTCCGTCGTGACGGCCGTGGTGGCGATCGCGGTCGCGGTTATGCCGGTAACGGTAGTTCGGACCGTCGTAACGGTTGAACCGGTCGTATCGATCGGAACTGCGGTACTCGGTGTAGGTGCCGCCTTCACTGACGCAGCCCGCCAGCATCAGGCAGGCAAGACCGACAGCGGTCACCGCCTTCAATGCTCTGAATTTCATGTGATTGCCCCTGTTACCATTTTATCGAGTGCTAAACAGGAGAAGGGGCCAAGAAGTTCCTCATATACCTCTTCGGGCGTGCGTGGCGCTGCAACAGTTTTTGATGTCGTAATCTGAGGTGACCTGTCGCGTCTGTCCCTCTAGTATCGCGGCTTCACTCGGTTGGGGCATGCAATGGCAGAATTTCCGCAAAAGGCTAAGGTCGTCATCATCGGGCTCGGTGGCATCGTCGGTGCGTCCATCGCGCACCACCTCGTCGAGCGCGGCTGGGACGATATCGTCGGCATCGACAAGTCAGGCATCCCGACCGATATCGGCTCGACCGCCCATGCCTCCGATTTCTGCTACACGACCAGCCACGACTACCTGTCGGTCTGGACCACGCAATATTCGATCGATTTCTACGAGAAGATGGGCCACTACGCCCGCATCGGCGGTCTCGAAGTCGCCCGCACCGGCGACGATGCCTGGATGGAAGAGATCAAGCGCAAGCTGACCTCGGCCAAGGCCTTCGGCACCCGTGCACATTACGTGTCGCCGGCCGAAATCAAGGCGATGTTCCCGCTGATCGAGGAGGATCAGGTGCAGGGCGGTCTGTTCGATCCGGATGCAGGTCTGGTCATTCCGCGTTCGCAGACGGTTGCCGGCAAGCTGGTGGACGCTGCCGAGAAGGCCGGAAAGCTCAGTGTGTTCGGCAATACGGCGGCACAGTCGCTGATCATCGAGGGTGGCCGCATCAAGGGCGTCGTCACCCACCGCGGCACGATCATGGCCGACCATGTCGTCGTCTGTGCCGGCATATGGGGCCGCCTGATTGCGGAAATGGCGGGCGAGGATCTGCCGGTCATGCCGGTCGATCATCCGCTGACCTTCTTCGGGCCCTATAACGAGTTCGAAGGCACCGGCAAGGAAATCGGCTATCCGCTTTTGCGCGACCAGGGCAATTCGGCCTATATGCGCGACACCGGCGATCCGAAGACGACCGAAGGCGGGCAGATCGAGTGGGGTTATTACGAGACCACCCATCCGCGCCTCTGTCACCCGCGCGACATTCTCGAAAAGCACGAGGCGCGCCTGTCGCCATCGCAGCGCGATCTCGACATGGAACAGATCATCGAGCCGCTCGAAAAGGCGATCGAGCTGACGCCGATCCTTGGCGAGCTCGGCTATAACGAAGGGCATTCGTTCAACGGCCTCTTGCAGGTGTCGGCCGGCGGCGGTGCCTCCTGCGGCGAAAGCCAGAAGGTGCGCGGGCTCTGGTACTGCGTTGCCATCTGGGTCAAGGACGGCCCGGCCTATGGCAAGCTGATCGCCGACTGGATGACCGACGGCCGCACCGAGATCGACCACAACTCGATTGATTACGCGCGCTTCTATCCGCATCAGCTGACGGAAGAGTTCATCGAGGGCCGCACCTTCGAGGCTGCCCAGAAGATCTATTTCCCGGCCGTCCACCCGCGCGAACCCTATGCGACCGGTCGCGGCGCCAAGCGCTCGCCGTTCCACGACCGCGAAAAGGAACTCGGCGGTTACTTCATGGAGCTGGGGGGGTGGGAGCGTGCCCACGGTTACGCCGCCAACGAGCATCTTCTGGAGAAATACGGCGACCGGGTGCCGAAGCGCGAAAACGAGTGGGACAGCCGCCACTTCTGGCGCGTGTCGAACGCCGAGCATCTGGCGATGAGCGAGGATTGCGGCATCGTCAACCTCTCGCATTTCCACATGGTCGATATCGAGGGGCCCGATCATGTCGAGCTGCTCGAATGGCTGTGTGCGGCCAAGATCGGCGGCGATGGCAATATCGGCAAGGGCATCTATACCCACTTCCTCGACGACGAGGGCATGGTGCGGGCCGATTTCACCGTGTTCCGCCTGGCTGATCGCGGCCGTCTCGTCAACGGCGCGGATGCAGGGCCGCGTGACCTGCTCTACATGAAGCGTGTCGCGCAGGATCGCGGGCTCGACGTCACGATTACCGATGTCTCGGAAAAGTACATCACCATCGGCATCTGGGGCCCGAACGCGCGCGAGACGCTGAAGAAGGTCGTGGCCGACCCCGATGGTCTTAATGTCGAGAACTTCGCCTTCGCCGCGATCAAGCCTATCGAGATCGCCGGCAAGCATGTCACGGCATTCCGCATCTCCTATGTGGGCGAGCAGGGCTGGGAACTGCATATGAAATACGAAGACGGCGTTGCCGTCTGGGACGCGCTGCGCGCCACCGGCGTGATGGCCTTCGGCGTCGAGACCTATGCCAACTCACGCCGCCTGGAAAAGAGCCTGCGCCTGCAGAACGGCGATCTCCTGACCCAGTACAACCTGATCGAGGCCGATCTTGCCCGTCCGAAGGTCAAGGAAGCGGATTTCTGCGGCAAGGCGAAACATCTCGAATACAAGGCCCGCGACCATCAGCCGGCGATGCTCTGCACGCTCGTGATGACCGACAATGTCGATGCGTCCGGTGTCGCCCGCTATCCGGTCGGCTCGCTGCCGGTGATGGATCCGGACACGGGCGAGGTTCTAATCGACGACCTTGGACGGCGTTCCTATACGACCTCGATCGCCTACGGCCCGACCATCGGCCGGAACATCGCGCTCGCCTATCTGCCCTGGTCGCATTGCCAGGTCGGCCGGAAACTGACGGTGGATTATTTCAACGAGGCCTTCCCGGTGGAAGTCGCAGCGGTCGGTTACAAGCCGCTCTATGATCCTGAGAACCTCAAGCCGAGAAGCTGACCGGCTTCGGGTCCGACAAACAAAAAACGCTCCGCGGATATCCACGGAGCGTTTTTTTATTGGCTGAGTCTGGTCTTAGTACTGCGCAGTCGGGGACGAAGAGCCCTGCTGGTTGCCGTTGAGGCCGGTTGCGACGACCGACACGCGGAACTTGCCGTCGAGGTTCTTGTCGAAGATCGCGCCGACGACGATGTCGGCCTCGGCTTCGACTTCGTCACGGATGCGGCTCGCAGCTTCATCGACTTCGAACAGTGTCATGTCGGTACCGCCTGAGATCGAGATCAGCACGCCCTTGGCGCCCTTCATCGAGATGTCGTCGAGCAGCGGATTGGCGATTGCGGCTTCGGCAGCGATCAGCGCGCGGCCATCGCCGGATGCTTCGCCGGTTCCCATCATCGCACGACCCATGCCCTTCATCACCGATTTCACGTCGGCGAAGTCGAGGTTGATCAGGCCTTCCTTGACGATCAGGTCGGTGATGCAGCTGACGCCCGAAAACAGCACGCGGTCCGCGATCATGAAGGCGTCGGCGAAGCTGGTCTTGGCGTCGGCAATTCGAAACAGGTTCTGGTTCGGAATGACGATGACCGTATCGGCGGCTTCACGCAGGGCTTCGATACCCTCGTTGGCCGTCTTCATGCGGCGGTGCCCTTCAAACGAGAAGGGTTTTGTGACGACCGCAACCGTCAGGATTCCGGCAGAGCGCGCTGCGCGTGCAATCGCTGGCGCGGCACCGGTTCCGGTTCCACCACCCATGCCGGCGGTGACGAAACACATGTGCGAGCCGGCGAGATGATCCATGATCTCGTCGATCGATTCTTCGGCGGCCGCGCGGCCGATATCCGGCAGCGAGCCAGCACCGAGACCTTCGGTCACCTGCGCACCCAGCTGGATGCGGCGCGACGCCTTGGATGTCGCCAGAACCTGGGCATCCGTATTGGCGGCGATGAATTCCACGCCGTGGAGATTTTCCGTGATCATGTTGTTGATCGCGTTACCGCCACCGCCTCCGACACCGATCACGGTTATCTGCGGTTTCAATTCGGTCAAGCCGCTCTTAATATCCGTCATCTTCGTCTCCTTCAGCTCCTTCCGGTCGTCCCATACCAGAAGGACGGCGAATCGCCCCGCAGGCTATCTGTCCGCAAGGTCATAGACCAGAGCGCTGTCAGGCCAAAGAGGCAGGAGTAGGGTGAGGGCGATGTCATCGCAATTTAATGTACAGCATCCCTGAATTGAGCGACTCACGAAGGTCGTGACCAATACAAAATAGACCGTTGCGTAGATTGGTATGTTATACTATTACACTCGGCAACGGCAGAGATCGCGCGGGGATCGCTCTGGACAAGCACCGGCGTGTTCCCTATCAGTTGGGGCGCTACGGTTCTGCAATCGCAGATGAAAAGGGAATGCGGTGAAGCTTTCGGGCCCACTCCGCGACTGCCCTCGCAACTGTAAGCGGCGAGCCAGCCATCGATACCACTGATCATCCGATCGGGAAGGCGATGGAAGGCGTTCGAGCCGCAAGTCAGGAGACCTGCCGTGGCATGGACAACCAACACCGGACGAGGGGTTCCGGCAGGGAGATGATTATGACGCAAGCAATGCGCTCGTGCGCCATTTTGACGTCGAGCCGCGATGCGGCTTCAGGTCGTCCTGCCCTTTTTTCCGATCATTGAAGGACAGGACATGAAATCAGGGCTTATCGCCGCCTTAGTTGCGGCACTTCCCACATTCGCCTTTGCCGCACCGACCAGCTACCCGCTGACGATCGAGAATTGCGGTCGCCCCGTCACGTTCGACAAGGCGCCCGAGAAGATCGTCTCGATCGGTCAGGGCATGACCGAAGTGCTTTATTCGCTCGGGTTGGCCGACAAGGTGGCGGGCACCGCGGTCTGGGTCGGGCCGGTGCTTTCGCCCTATGCCGGGGTGGATGCGAAGATCAAACGGCTTGCCGACAACGACCCAAGCTTTGAATCGGTCGTTAGTCTCGAACCGGATCTGGTCGCTGCCGAGTTCGAGTGGCATGTCGGGCCGATGGGATCCGTCGGCAAGCGTGAGCAGTTTTCCGATCTCGGCATCAACACCTACGTCTCGCCCGCCGATTGCGTCGCGAAGACCAATGCCGACGGCGGCGATGGCGTTCGCAACGAACTGTTCAAGATGGACCTGATCTACCGCGAGATTACCGAGCTTTCGAAGATCTTCGATGTCGAGGACAAGGGTGCCGCCCTCATCGCAGACCTGAAACAGCGCGAAGCCGCAGCCGTCGCATCGATCAAGGGCGTTGAGCTAAAGAACCTGCCGATCGTCTTCTGGTATTCCAGCAAGGAAACCAAGGGCGATGCCTTTATAGCCGGCAAGAACAGCGCACCGGCTTATATCCTTGAGACGATCGGCGCCCGCAATGTGGTGACGACGGAAGAAGAATGGCCGCTGGTCGGCTGGGAAACGATTGCTGAGGCCAACCCCTCCGTCATCGTCGTCGCCACCATGGACCGTCGCCGCTATGCCGCGGATGATCCTGCCGTGAAGATCAAGTTCCTCGAGACTGATCCCGTCGTCAGCCAGCTGGATGCGGTGAGAAAGAAGCGTTTCGTGATGATGGACGCCCAGTCGATGAACCCGACGATCCGCACGATCGAGGGCATCGAGACACTCGCCCGGGGCATCCAGTCCTTCGGCCTTGCGAACTAGGGTGCGGCGGGAGATGATATCTTTCCCTTTTTCCGCCATCGTCGATGAGGCGAATTTGCCCGACCTGCCCAGGCGCCCCAAGTGACGCGATCCCGTATCGGACGTTGGGCGCTAGGTGCCGCAGGCGTGTTCCTGGTGCTCTCAGCGCTTCTCGTCGCCATCGTCGCCGGTGTGGCGATCGGTGAGATGACCATTCCCATGGAGACGACGATTGCGGCGGTGACGAACCGGCTCGGTCTGACCGCCATGGCACTGCCGCGCATCCAGGAAGCGGTGATCTGGGATTATCGCCTGTCACGGTCGCTGGTCGCGGCGTTTTGCGGCGCCGGACTGGCGCTGTCGGGGGCGATCCTGCAGTCGCTGCTGCGGAACTCGCTGGCCGAACCCTATGTGCTCGGCATTTCTGCGGGAGCATCAACCGGTGCGGTCAGTGTCATGCTGCTCGGCTTTGGTGCAGGCGCGATCTCGCTTTCCGCCGGGGCCTTTGCCGGCGCGCTGATCGCCTTTGTCTTCGTGGTGATGCTGTCGAGCGGACGCCAGACGGCGGACCGGACGATTCTTGCGGGCGTTGCCGCCTCGCAATTGTTCAACGCGCTCACCTCCTACATCGTCTCGACGTCTGCCAATGCCGAACAGGCGCGCAGCGTGATGTTCTGGCTGCTCGGCAGCCTTGCCGGCGTCCGCTGGCCGGAGGTGACGCTCGCCGCATCGGTGGTGACCGTCGGGCTCATCGTCTGCATCTGGCATGCGCGGGCGCTCGACGCGTTTACCTTCGGCGAGGATGCGGCGCGGTCGCTCGGCATCGCGGTCCGACGGGTCCGCGTGGTGCTGCTGCTCGTCACGGCGCTGATGACAGCGACGATCGTCAGCATGGTGGGTGCGATCGGCTTTGTCGGGCTCGTCATTCCGCATGCGGCCCGGTTTATCGTCGGTCCCGGCCATATCCGGCTTCTGCCTGCCTGTGCGCTGATCGGTGCGTTGTTCATGGTGCTCGCCGATATCGTCTCGCGCATCGTCATCGCACCGCAGATCCTGCCGATCGGGGTGGTGACGGCGCTGGTCGGCGTTCCCTTCTTCTGCGTCATTCTTTACCGGGCAAGGAGGGTCGCATGACAACCGATCCCATCTCTACCCCGGTCTTGACCGCAACCGCCGTGCGCTGGCTTGCCGGGCGCAAGGTGATCGTCGATGGCGTCACGATTTCGGTCGGTAAGGGCCGGACGCTCGGCCTGATCGGACCCAACGGTTCCGGCAAGTCGACGCTGATCCGGCTGCTGGCCG
Source organism: Rhizobium sp. CFBP 8752 (assembly GCF_014842035.1). Classification (NCBI taxonomy): domain Bacteria; kingdom Pseudomonadati; phylum Pseudomonadota; class Alphaproteobacteria; order Hyphomicrobiales; family Rhizobiaceae; genus Rhizobium; species Rhizobium sp. CFBP 8752. The sequence continues at coordinate 796,151 of NZ_JACYUZ010000001.1, forward strand.
GTCTGCGGCCACCCGCCGCCGGCAATGTCACGCTCGACGGCAAGCCGATGAGCGGTTTCGCGCGGCGCGAGCTTGCCAAGCGGGTTTCAGTCGTCGAACAGCATTCGGCAACCGAGGCGAATGTCACCGTCATCGACGTGGTCCGGCTTGGACGCACACCATACCGGTCGGCTCTGTCTCCCTGGACGCAAGAGGACGACCGGATCGTGACCGAGGCACTGGTTCGCGTCGGGCTGGACGATCGCCGCGAGCAGTTCTGGCATACGCTGTCGGGGGGAGAGCGTCAGCGCGTGCAGCTTGCCAGGGCTCTGGCGCAGTCGCCGTCGGTGCTGATCCTCGACGAACCGACCAACCATCTCGACATCCAGCATCAGATCGACATCCTGCGGCTCGTCTCGGAGCTGCCGCTGACGACGGTCGTTGCGATCCACGATCTCAACCTCGCCGCCCGGTTCTGCGATGTGATCGCCGTGCTTTCCGAAGGACGCCTTGTCGCCTTCGGTCCGCCCACCGATATTCTGACCGAGAAGACGATCGCCGACGTGTTCGGCGTTGAAGCCCATGTTTCGACCTCGCCGCATCACGGCCGGCTGCATATCCAGTTCCTGATGTGAACCGGTCTAGGCGGCGGCGATCTGTAGCAGGTTGCGCAGCAGCATCGCACGGGTGAGCGCGCCGACCGAACCCTGCGGCGGCGTTACCCAACCTGCGACCTCAGCGACATCGGCGGCCACGTCCGAGACCATCGAACCTTCTGCGCCGTAGCTGATGCCGACGCCGACGACGGCGGCACCGGGTTTGACCATGTCTGCGGTGACGAAACCGGGTTGGCCAAGGGCGGCGATGACGATATCGGCGCGCCTGACGTCCTCGGCGATATCCCGAGAGCCGCTATGCAGCAGGGTCACCGTCGCATCGATTCCCCGAGCCGAAAGAAGCATGGCAAGCGGGCGACCGACGAGCTGGCCGCGGCCGATGATGGCCACCCGGCGTCCCGTAAGCGGAACGGCATTGTCCTGCAGAAGCGCGAGGATGGCGGCCGGGGTGCAGGGCAGGAGGCCCGGTTTACCCGACAGCAGCAGCCCGAGATTCTGCGGGTGCAGGCCGTCGATATCCTTGGCCGGCGACACGGCGGTCATGACGCGTGTCTCGTCGATCTGAGGCGGCAGCGGCAGTTGCACCATCTGGCCGTGGATGGCTGGATCGGCATTGACAGTGGCAATCCGTTCGAGCAGGGCTTCGGTGGTCGTATCCGAGGGCAGGCGCAGGTCGACGGCCTCGATACCGACCTCGACACAGTCCGCATGCTTTCGGCCGATATAGGTGGCGCTGGCCGGATCGTCTCCCACCAGCACCGTCACCATCTTCGGCGCAATGCCGCGCGCGCGGAGATCGGCAACCTGCGCTGCCATTTCGCGCCGCAGCCGAGCGGCGAGGGCTTCGCCGTCCAGCAGTGTTGCGGGCGTTCTTGGCGTTGTCACGCTCATTTCAGGCCGATCGAGGGATCGATGAAGCGGTTGGTCACGACCTGATCCGGCTTCACATCCGGATCGGCGCGCTCGTCGAAACGGGGCTTCACCAGTTTCAGCATCTCGGCGACGCGGTCCATATCGAAATCGCCGATCGTCGCGTTGGGGCCGTTGCCGATAATGCCGGTCTCGACCATCGTCTTTGCGGCATAGGCCATCAGCTCGGGCGCCGTCTTCCACCAGCTGGCCGCATGGCCGGCAGCGTTGAAGTCAACGATCACCTTGTTTGCCTCGGCCGGATCCTTGGCGTAGTCGGCGGTCGCCTGCTGCAGAAGCGGAACGAGCTTTGCCAGGCACGGTGCGAGCTCTTCCATCCTCGCTGTGGCGACGGAGAGCATGCCGGTGTAGTTGCGATAGCCGAGGTCGTTCATGTTGAGGTAGCCGATCGGCTTGCCCCAGTTGTTGCCGTGCTCGAACTTGTAGACTTCGCTGGTGACAAAGCCCTGGTTCAGCCATGTGCCGTTGTTGGTGACGAAATTCTCGCCGTCGCCGCGATATCCCTCGACGAACACATCCGCGGGGACGCCCTGCTCGACGAGATAGAGACCGAAGGTGCGCTTGATGGTCGAGACGTAGATCTTGCCCTTGCCGCTCTCCGCAAAGGTCTTGAGATCGGCGATCGACTTGAAGCCGTCAGGATAGGTGGCCTTGTCCCACAGGAGAACAGTCGGCGCGATATCGAGCGGCGCCATGACGCCGACAACGGGGAAGCGCTTGGAGAAGATAAAGGCGTTGTCCAGTTCCTGATAGCCGAGATGCGGCGTGACGCCGGCCTTGGAGTTGCCCATGTAGAGCGCCGAATAGGCGGTCTCGCCATCGCCCATGCCAAGCCCGCCGCCACCTTCGAGGATGGTCAGCTCGATGCCGGTCGAGCCGAGGGGACCGGTATATTGGCCGGACGTCATCTCCCCTCCCGAGCCGATCAGCTGATAGAGCGGACCTTGCTCGGCCTGGGCCAGCCAGTCTTTCTGGATGATGAACGGGCTGGGGCAGACATCGGCGAGCGGCGTCTTGTAGCGGCTCTTGGCGAACTCGCCGGCGGTCGCGCCATTTGTAGACAAGGCCGTTGCGAACGTGGCGATCACCACTGCGGTGGTCAGTGTGGCAGTCAGTTTATTTGTCATTTTCGTTCCCCTGATTGCTTTTTTTCTAGGTCATTTCAGCGGCGGTGTCAGCGTTGCCTGTCGCTCGATTCGTGCCAATGCGCAAACAGCCGGTTCCCGAGCCAGTTGAAGGTCAGGTAGACGGTGATCGACAGGGCGGAGGCGACGATCAGTGCGGCATACATCTGCTCGTATTTGAAATCGATCTTGGCGTTCATCAGCAGCTGACCGAGACCTCCCTTGCCGGACAGGAAGAACAGTTCCGAGACGATCGCGGCGATGACGGCGAGACTTCCGGAAATCCGCAGGCCCGCAAACAGGGTCGGCGCGGCAGATGGCAGCGCCGCCTTGCGCAGCATCACCCACCAGGAGGCATTCTGCAGCTTGAAAAGTTCGAGAATGTTGCGGTCGACGCTTTTGAGGCCGAGCAGCAGCGTCGTTGGAATGGCGAAGAAGGTGAAGAGCGCGACGATCAGCACCTTGGGCAGAAAGCCGAAGCCGAGGGCGCTCTGGATCAGCGGAATGATCGCCATGATCGGGATCGACTGCAGCGCCACGAGATAGGGGAAGACGGCTTTTTCCAGCGCATAGACGCGGAACATGACGATGCCGAGCATGATGCCGACGGGAATCGAGACGGCAAGTCCCGTGATGGCGATGGAGATCGTGGTCAGCGCCCGCATCAGCAGCTCAGAGCGGAAGGCTGCAATGCCGAATGCCTGGCTCCACAGGCCCTCCGCACTCGGCATCAGGAACTGGCGATGTGCCGGAAGGTCGGCACGTATCAGCGCGTAGGCGGCAACGATCAGGATGCCGAGGAGCAGAGGCGGCGCGAAGCTTAAGACGAGGCGGCGACCGACGCTTGGCGCCGGTGCAAGCGGGACGGGGCGGTAGCGCTCCACCTGGGCCTTCAGCGGCGTCGATTTGTAAGCTGCGGCAATAGGCTCGGACATGGCGCTCAGGCCTCCATGGCATTGCGAAGGGCACGCGATACCGCTCCGCACAGTTTCGAGAATTCCGGCTCGTAACGCAGGTCCGGCTGGCGCGGGAAGGGAAGGCCGATGTCGAACGTATCGATGATCCGGCCCGGACGGCGCGACATCACCACGACCTTGCTCGACATGTAGACGGCCTCGGGAATGGAGTGGGTGACGAAAATGCCGGTGAAACCTTCGCGGCAATGAAGGTCGATCACCTCGTCGTTTAACCGTTCGCGGGTGATTTCGTCGAGCGCGCCGAACGGTTCGTCGAACATGAAGACGTTGGGATTGAGCGCCAAGGACCGCGCCAGCGATGCGCGCATCCGCATACCGCCGGAAAGCCTTCGCGGATAATGGGCCTCGAAGCCGGAAAGGCCGACGAGCTCGATCTTTTCCTTGGCGATTTCGCGGCGCTTCGCGGCCGGGTAACCGCGCAGCTCCATCAGCAGTTCGACATTCCCCTGCACCCGGCGCCATGGCAGAAGGGTCGCATCCTGGAACGTGTAGCCGAGCTGTTGCCGATCGACCCAGACATCGCCGGAACTGTGGCTCGACAGGCCGCTCGCGATCCGCAGCAGCGTCGATTTCCCGCAGCCGGACGGGCCGACGATCGACACGAACTCGCCATGGCCGATGGCAAGATCGACATCGGACAGCGCTTCCGTTCCATCCGGGAACGTCATCGAGACCTTTTCGAACACGACGGCATTGCCGCCGGGCAGGGGCGGGTGGGGACGTGCACCAATATCGGTCGCAGCGACTGTCGGCGATCCCGTCATGACAAATCCCCTTTTCTCATCTCAGACCCGTCTCTCAAAACCGCAGCATGGACGTGCGGACCTGCTCGATGAAGGCCTCCGTGCGCTCATTGGTGACGTTGTTGATATCGTAGAGCGCGTGATATTTCACCTTGACCCGCGGATTGCAGACGACGCGCAGGAAGCGGGTGGCATTGCGTCGTGGCGGATCGCCGAGAACCATCGCACGCCAGCGTTTCGAGCCGTAGGTGGTGACGGTCGCGAGCTTGCGGATATTGGTGAGGCCCGGCGAAAGCTGGCCGTCCTGCAGCTTGAACGACACGTCGGGCAGAAACACCCGGTCGAAATAGCCCTTGAGGATCGCCGGCCAGCCGAAATTCCACACGGGATGGCAAAGAACCAGCGCATCGCAGGACATCAGCCGGTCGACATAGGGCGCGACGCGGCTGCGATTGATGGAAAGGTCGTGATAATCGCGCCGATCCTCCGCCGACAGAACCGGATCGAACCCTTCGGCGTAAAGATCCAGATCGTCCACCGTATGCCCGGCCTCGAGCAGGCTCGCGACGACCGTATCGTGCAGACGCGAGGCGAGGCTTCCCTTCAGCGGGTGGGCGTAAATGACATGTACCTTCATCGGTCCATAATTCTCGTTATCGGTTGAAAAGGAAGATGCGGCCGGGGGCAGGGACCCAGTCAGGATGCGTCCATGCGATCATCTTGCCGGGGTTGAGAAGGCCTTTCGGATCCGTCTGGCGCTTGAATTCGAGCTGGGCCGGATCTGTGCGTTTCATGCCGCCTTCTTCGAGCGTTACCCGATGCGGGTTGAACACGGTGACGCCCAGCGTGACTTCAAGGATCTCGATCACCTCTTCGAGCCGCTCGGGGCTCTCATAGCGCAGCAGCGGCATGGCGACGGCGGCGACCTTGCCGGAAAACCGTGTGAATTCGAAATGCAGGATCAGCTCATCGCCGAAGGTTTCAGCGATGCGGTCGATCGCGCCGTAGAGATCGTCCTGCGGCAGCATCATCTGCAGGTAGGTGATCGACGGATCGATCTTGATTGCCCGAAGCGTCGTGTGGTTCCAGGCCAGCTCATAGGCCGGAGGCAGGCGCATGCCGGCACCATCGCGGTCGGCGCGGAAGCGGATGGCGGCGCCGGCGTCTTCCTCGACTGCGGTCACCAGCCTATCGAGATCCTGTCTTGCAACCATGACCGCAACCAGGGCTTCGCCGGATTTCAGGAACGGTGCATGCCGGGTAAAAAAGCGATCGGGGATGGCGCTTTCGAAGGTCGAAAGCATGCGCAGCGTGATCGCGTCATCTTCACCGAGACGAAAGGCAAGACGGTTCGCGGAGGCAAAATCGGGTGCGCCGATCAGCACGTCGACCCAGTCTCCGGCCGGGTCGACCGGGATCTCGATCTCGATGATGACGCCGTTGACGCCGTAGGCGTGCGCCGCCTTGGCAATGTCGTCGCCGACAAGGTCGATGACGCGGGGCTCTGCCTCCATCGTCACGAGACGCAGGCGGCGGATATTGGCGGGATTGCGCAGGCCGCCCCAGCGGATGGCGCCGACACCGCTCGATCCGCCGGCGATGAAACCGCCGAGCGTCGCAGTTGCCGTGGTGGACGGAAACAGGCGGATTTCCAGGCCCTTTTCACGCGCCGCCTGTTCAAGATCCGCCATGACGGCGCCGGCTTGGGCAACGAGATGATCTTCACCGATGCGAACGACCTCGTTCATGTGTTTCATATGCAGAACGACGCCGCCCTGCAGCGGCATGGACTGGCCGTAATTGCCGGTTCCGGCACCCCTGACGGTGACGGGCACGTTGCAGCGGTGGCAGATCGAAAGGATCTCGATCACCTCGGCCTCGCTGCGGGGCGCAACAACCAGATCGCCGCAGACGTCTTTCAGGAGATCCTTCAGGATTGGGCTATACCAGTAGAAGTCCCGGCTTTTCTGCTGAACCGTGCGCGGATTGTCGTCGATATCGAACCGGGCGAGCGCTGTCCGGCAGGCTTCGAGATCTGCACTCACGCGCGCCTCCGTTCGATCCCGACTGCCTCGGCAGTGGCAGCACCCAAGGCTTTGCCGTTGCGCAAAACCGTGCGGGCGGTGTTCGTTCGGGAGAAAAGGTCGGTCCAGCTGGTTGCCTCGAAGAGGATAGCATCCGCCGGTCCGCCGGCGCGGATCATGCCGGCGCCGTCGAGCCCCATGGCGGCCGCCGGTCCTGCATTGCAGGCGGTGGCCCAGCCGGCGGGATCGCCTTCGAGCTGGCCCAGGAACTGCGCCTGGCGCATCACATCCAGCATGTCGAAATCGCCGTAGGGGTAGAATGCGTCCTGCACGTTGTCCGACGCGAAGGCGACGTTGACGCCGGCGGCGCGCAGTTCGGTGACCGGCGCAAGGCCGCGCAGACGCGGCGTGCGGCCGGTTTTGCGGTCCTGCAGGAAGCCGTTGGTGAGCGGCAGCGCCACGACATGGATGCCGGCTTCGGCAATGCCGGCGATCAGGGCTTGCGCTTCGATCTCGTTCTTTTGAGCAAGCGCGCAACAATGTCCGGCGACGATGCGTCCGGCAAACTTGTGCCGCAGGGCCGTTTCGACGACGAGCGAAAGGCCGTCAGCGGATGCGTCCGTCGTTTCGTCCACGTGAAGATCGAGGTCGAGCCCGTGTCTTGCGGCTGCCAGAAACAGCCTGTCGATCCGCTCAGGCGTGGCGCTGCCCGGTCCGATAAAGGCGCCGAGCGTGCCGTCGCGCTTCGCGATTTGCGCGCAGCGTCGATCGAAACCGTCCTGCTCCACCCGAAACAGAGCCATCAGGGCGACCGCCTGCAGGGTCAGACGGTGCTTCCAGGCGGACTGGATTTCGCCAAAGGCGATCCAGGCGGGGCTGGCATCCGGTTCCTCAAACGTATCGAGATGGGTGCGCAGCGCGACCGTGCCATGCTGTTCGGCCCTAGTGAGTGCGCGGTCCATACGCTGCACGATATCCTCGACGGTCCGGTTGGGCGCATCGGCCATCGCCAGTTCGACAGCTCCGGCAAGGCCGTTGTCGGAAAACCCGGTTCGCTCGGACGTGAAAGCCTTGTCGAGATGGACGTGCATGTCGATGAAGCCGGGCAAAGCGAGGCGTCCCTGTGCATCCCACTCGCGCTCGCTTGAGCTTGGCGCATGAAAACGACCGTCGCGGATCGTGACGTCGAAGGTGACGAGGCCGCTGCGGCTGTCTGCTGCGTGGTGGGGAAGGCCATCGACCAGCGCTGCCGGTGCACGCATATTGCGGACGGTGAGCGGCGCGTCGCCGAATGGGGGGGTAACGGCGTTCATAGCGGCGGTGTCCCGATGGCAGGCATGCCCGGATGGGCGGCGACCTCGTCCAATAACTTGGCGTAACGGGTTGCTGCATGGGCAACGATGGCGGCGCCGATCGCAGGCGTTGCGGATGCCGCATCGCCGGCGACGCCTGCCGGGTGCAGATCCTCCGCGACCCAGCCGGCGCTAATCGGGCCGAGCAGGCGAAGGACCTCGTTGTTCTCGGCGACGGCTGCCGAGGCCGGCACGAAATTGCGGGCTTCGTTCATATCGACCAGATCGGGCCGGAAATGCAGCATGGCCGCGGTCTCGACCAATCCGCCATGGATGCCGTCGCGCTGTTCGAGCGGTGAGACGAGGCCCGGCGGAAAGCCCATCGAGATCCAGCCGGCCGATACCACGAACAGCTCCGTTTCCAGCCGCAGGCTTCTCGCCGCGATCTGGAGGACCGGAACGTTGCCGCCATGGGCATTGAGAAATACCATCTTGCGGAAGCCTGCGCGGGCGACACTGTGACCGATCTGGGTGAGGCTTGCCAGAAGCGTCGCGGCATCGAGCGTGAGGGTTCCGGGGAACGACAGATGCTCGTCGGATTTCGCGTAAGTGATGGTCGGGAGGATGTAGACATCAGCATCCTCGACACGCTGGGCTGCCTCCATCGCCATACGTTCGGCAAGGATGCTGTCGGTCGCCAGCGGCAGGTGCGGGCCGTGCTGCTCCGTTGCGCCGACAGGCAGGACCGCGACAGCGCGACCTTTGTCGATGGCTGCGAAATCGGTGGTCCTGAGGTCTTGCCAAAACTGAAACGACATGGTCTGTTCGCTTATCGAGCAATTGTTCGCTAAATCGTAACGGAAGTCGCCGGTTCGTCAAGGTGAAAAATGTTGCGGTGCGGAAAAGATAGGCAGATCGGGGCTGGCGCTCTGATCTGGAAGGAGCGCCGGTGCTGGATGAAAACGACAAGGAAGTCTCGCTGACCTTCGCCAAGGGGCTGGCCGTCCTGCTTGCCTTCGACGCAAAGGATCGCGCCATCACGATCAGCGAGATTGCCGACAAGGTCCAGCTCAACCGCGCCGTTGCACGGCGGCTGGTGCGGACGCTGGAGCAGCTTGGCTATCTCGCCTGCGATCGCGGCCGCTATGAGCTGACCCCCCATGTGCTGCGGCTGAGCCAGGGTTTTATCGAGGGCCGGGGCATTCCGCAGATCATCCAGCCGGTGCTGCGCAATGCGGCGCAGGAAGTCGGCGAGTCCGTGTCTTATGCGATGCTGGACGAGACGGATGCCGTTTATGTCGCCCATGCTTTCCTACCGTCGAAATTCACGCTCAACCGGGTCACGACAGGCACGCGGGTGCCGTTGCTGCCGACAGCTTCGGGGCGGGCGATCCTCGCATTCCTCGATACCGTCCGGCTGGATGCGATCCTCGACAGTGCCGCCTACTCTGCCCATACCGACCAGACCGAGACCCACCGGGATCGCCTGGAGGACGCGCTGAAACAGATCCGCGAGCGCGGCTATGCGCTGACCGATAGCGAATATGTGAGCGGCGTCGCATCGCTGGCGGCCCCCGTGTTTCACCCCGGCATCGGCGAGGTCGTCGGTGCCGTGTCGATCATCTTCGAGCATGGACAGTATGACGAGGCGGCGCTTTCCGAAATGGCTTCACGGCTGAAGGTCTGCGCCGGGCAGATCGGCTCCACACTCTAGGGAAGTCACATGCTTGAGATCGTAACAGGGTTCGAAATTGCAGCCGGGATCAATTCCGAAACACGCCGGCGCATTTCGGCAAGCGGCCGCGCGGTTCGCTGCGTCGTGCTGCTCGATGATGGCAACCCCGGCATGGCCGCCTATGCGCGTCGCCAGAAGGCCAGTGCGCAGGAGGTCGGCATAGACCTGCAGCTCGAAGCTTATCCGTCAGACGTAGTGAGGCTCACGGCTCGACTGGAAGAACTGGCCGCTCGGGACGAAATCGATGCGGTTGCGACGCTTTACCCGTTGCCGGCCGGCATGGATGCCCGCACGGCTGCGCTTCTGATCGGGCCGGACAAGGATGTGGACGGGCTGCACCCCCTCAATGCGGGTGATCTCGCGCTCGGCGCCGTAACACGTCCGCCGGCGACGGCGAAGGCCTGTCTCCTGATGGCGCAGGCGCTGGCCGGTTCGCTCAAAGGGCGCGAGATCGTGCTGGTCGGCGCATCGCGCATCGTCGGTCGACCGCTCGCTAATATGCTGCTGGACGCGGAGGCGACCGTGACGATCGCGCATGCGGCGACACGGGATCTGGCGGCTCATACGCGACGCGCCGATATCGTCGTCACCGCGGCGGGTGTTGCCGGGCTGATCGGTTCCGACCATCTTCGCGATGGCGCGATCGTGCTTGATGTCTCCATCAATCGCGGCCCAGGTGGACTTGTCGGCGATGTCGATCTCGATGCGGTTGCGGGTCGCAACGTGACGGTGACGCATGTGCCGGATGGCATCGGACCAATCACGACGGCTTGCCTGATGCGCAATGTCGCGGATGCGGCGTTGAGATCTTCCTGACAGAAATCAGTACGGTGATATTGCGCTGCACCAGAATTTGCGCTTTTCTACTTATATCCGAACACAAGTTCGATAAACGAACAATAACGGGGAACTCATAATGACCTTCCATCTTCGCGCTTTCGTGCTCAAAACGCTTTCCGCCGCTCTCGTCGTCGCCTCCGTCGGCTCGGCTCAGGCGGCAGACATCCGTCCCGGTGTGACCTACGCGGGCACGCCCTCCACCGATCCCGCGCGTGCCGCCATGGAGAACCTGGTCTTCGACCTCGCCTCCGCCTGGGCCTCCTGCAACGCCGACCTCCTGAAGAATGCGGTCACCGAAGACGTCGCCTTCTCCTATCCGACCAGCAGCGTTACCGGCCGTGACAAGATGCTGGCTGACCTCGACACGTTCTGCAAGGCGGCCAAGGATACCAGCATCTACCTTCCGGAAGACGCGTTCTTCATCGATACGACGACCGGCCGCATCGCGGTCGAGCTGCAGTTCCGCACGTTCCAGCGCGGCAACCGTCAGGTCGTCAACGATGTCTGGATCGCCCATGTGAAGGACGGCAAGATTTCGGTGATCAAGGAATATCTCGACGGAAGGGTGAAGGATCTGCAGGCGCTCGGCGTGCTTCAGCTCGAGGAAAGCCCGAAGACGCTGACCCCTTGGCCGGCCCGTACTGAGCAGTGGAAGGGTTGCTTCCCGATCGTCAAGGCGGCACCGGTCAACACTTGCCCCTGATCCTCATGGCGTGAAGGCAGCACGCGAGCCTTGGGGTCGCGTGCTGCAGATTTCCGGTTAAGCGGAGAGCAGGACGCTCATCTGATAGCCGCCTTCGAGTTCCACCACGACGCGACCGGCGCCGGGCAGCGGCATTGCGCCCGAGAGCGCGCCCGTCGTGACCGCCATGCCTGAGGTGAGGGACGTGGCAGGGCGCTTGGCGTCATTGGCATAGGCAACCAGCCAGGCGAGCACGTCTCCGACCGGATGGGCCACTGGTCCGTCATAGACCGGGCTGCTGTCATGGGTGACCTTGAGTGTAAGCCCACCAACCGTGTCGATCAGCGTCTTCGGGACCTTCGGGCCGAGCGCATAGCCGCCATTGCCGATGCGGTCGGCGAGGTAGAGCGGGAAGGAAACGCTGCCACCTTCCTCAACTGCGGTGACAAGCAGTTCCGAGCCGAGATAGGCATCCGCCACCGCGTCCAGCACTTCCGCCCTTGTATAGGCTTCGGACCTCACCGGTAGATCCGCGCCGAGCTTAACGGCGATCTCGACTTCGAACCGTGTGCCGGGGGAGTAGGGAAGCTTCGCTTCGCTGGTGGTCTCCACATAAGGGAACAGCGGCGCCATGACTGGCTGCTTGTCCGTCGACATCGCGACCTTGATCATCTTCGCGCTGGCGCCGATCCTCTGTGTCACGGCGTTCTGTGCCGCCATGCCGGCGCTCAAATCCTGGGGCAGGGCAAAGCTTGCGGACGGCGCCTTGCGGCCTTCGTTGCGCAGCGTGATCAGGCTCTCGGCCAGCGTTTCGGGGTTGAACGCCTGGGTTGAGAGTTCGGCCATGAATGTCTCCGATCGAATGATTTGCGGCTGAGCTTTGTGGGGCTCGTGCCAACGTTTCGCTGTGGTTCAGCGGGGTGGAGATCGTCGCGAACGCAGAGCCGTCCGTCAAGGCTTTGCGGGCAATATCCCGGCCCGACGCGCATGGATCTGTTCAGCAGGCCGACTTAACCTGCTGATATCGTTCGTTGAGAGGACAGGATTCTTGGTCAGTCGACGAGATACTTGTCGTTCTTGGCGCTCGGTATCTTCACCACTGTCAGCGTAGCGTCCGTCAGCGCTTCGAACGCGTTGACCGTGCCGGGTTCGATGACGATCAGGCTGCCTTCGCCCCATTCCCTGTCCAGCATGCGGACACGGCCGGAGACGACGAGCGTGATTTCCCGGGCGATCTTGTGGTAGTGGCGGGCATCGCGATCGCCCGCCTTGTAGCTCTTGACGCCCACTTCGAACGCGTCGGTCTTGACGACGCTCGGATCGAAATCGCCGACGAACCAGCCGCCGATCATGTTGTCGAGATTATAGGACGGTTCGCTCATCTTAACCTCTCAGATCGACAGTTCGCTCAGCTGGCGGTCCGATTTGATCGGATGATAGTCTTTCGCGTCGATCGGGTAGACGCCGATCTTCTTGTCCTCGAGAACGAGCTCGTTATAGACCGGGCAGACATAGAACATGTCGTTGTGCCGGGCATCCTTGCGGATCGCCGCCTTGGCTGCCTTGACGAAATCGGACCCTTTGCGGAAGTAGTAAAAGCCCGCCGTCGCATTGTCGCTGATCGGGTGCTTTTCGGCCGCTTCGACCACCATCTGGCGCTCGTCGAGCCGGACGAAGGAATAGCGCGGATGCACCGACCGGAAGGTGACGGTGCCGCCATCGAGCTCGCGCCGGCTGAAATCGGCGATGATGGTTTCCATCGGAACGGTCAGGAATTCGTCGCCGTTGAGGATCAGAAGCGGTGTGTCGTTGTCGATGCTGCCGGCGGCAAGCAGGGCGGTGCAGGCAGCACCGTGGGTCTTGTCCTTGACGGCAACGATCTCGGCGGTCGGATCGATCAGCCGCACGACGTCGTCGAGATGATAGCGGCGCAATTCCTTTTCCTGCAGCGCGATGATCACCCGGTGACCGGTGATGCGAGCGCATTGTTCGAGCAGACGCTGCACCAGCGGCATACCGTCTACCTCGACCAGCGGGGTCGGGAAACTTTCGGAGGAAAAGATGCGGGGCTCGCCCGCCATCAGGATCAGGATGTTCATGCGACCACCTGCAGGGCCGGAAGCTCGAACGATGCCTGCAGTTTGTCGATGGACTTGCAGATCGACTGATAGTTCACCTCGGACACGTCGTTGACGACCATGACATGGGCACCGGAGGCGCGCGCTGCCCGGATCCCGTGGTCGTTGTCCTCGACGATCAGGCATTCTTCAGGCGCAAGGCCGAGGATGCCGATGGCCTTCAGGTAGATTTCAGGGCTGGGCTTGCCGACGCTCACGTCTTCGTTGCTGAGCTGGAATTCGAGATAATCCTCGAGGCCGGCCTTTGCCATCATCAGGTTGACGGTGCTGCGGATGGAGTTCGAGGCGACGCCGAGGCGGTAGCCTTCGCCGCGCAGGCGAGCCAGGGCATACTGCTGGCGAAACACCGGCTTGCACTTGGTATGGATCAGCTCGGTCGTGTAGCGCTGCTTCATCTCGTTGACGAAGCCGTGCAGGGATTCCGGAAGTCCGCGGGTGGCGGTCAGCATCTGCAGCTTGGTGCGGGTCGGCAGGCCGTCGAACGTGGTCAGGTGCTCGTGCAGCGGAATGGTGAAGCCGAACAGTTCCAGCGCGCGGTTGAGCGCTTCGTAATGCCACTCGCGGGCATCGATCAGCACACCATCCATGTCGAAAATTACAGCCTTAATCATCGTCATCAAACCTCGTGCGCCAGACCTTGCGCTATACGCGCAGCAGTTCCTTGGCTTTCTCGGGAAAATCGGTGCAGATCATCAGCCCTTCGCGATCGCGCAGGCCGGACGAGACCAGCCAGTGCAGGAAGGGTTCGTATTCGTCGTGGCGGCGGTGCAGGTCGGGCGCGACCAGCGCGACCAGCTTGCCGTCATCCAGCAGCTTTTCGACCAGCGGCGCTTCGTACCAGCGGCCGGGCAGGAAATTGTCCAGCCAGACGCCGGTGATGCCGGGCTCGCTGTAAAGCGATGGCACGCGCTCGTATTCGCTCAGCCGGGTGAACGAGGTCATGCCGCGCTTCACACCCTGGATCAGGTCCGGAACCGAGCTGTCGAACAGGAAATAGTTGTCGTAGCCTTCGGCGGTCAGCACCTCGGCCAGCATGTCATGCAGCCCGTCGGCCTTGATATTGAGTGCCAGCGTCGGAGACCCGTGCTGTCTGGCGAGGCTCAGAAGATAAGCGAAGGAGATTTCGGTACCGTTCGGAATGTCGTGCGAGATGACCAGCCGCGGCTTGCCGCCAACGAGGCAGTCGCGCACATCGGTCTCGGTGCCGTAGCCGAGCGAGAACGACCGGACGAAGGCCTCGACCGTGTTCTTTTCTTCGGGGAATTTCCAGTATCCCCGATGACTGAGGATCTGGATCATGCCGGTTCCTTGATGGACTGTGTCACTCTCAGAGACAGCGGCAGATTGCGGAAGCTCTCAAGATCTTCGGGAACGCCGAGGCCGTGCATGCCCTTGTCGACGGAGCCGATCGAGTAGGCGCCGATCTTCATGCCGTCCTCGATCATGAAATTGTAGACGGGAGCCACGTAGAACTCACCGTTGACGCGGAAGTCGCGCTCGATCATCCGGTCGGCATGGGCGACGAAATCCGATCCCTTGCCGAAATTGTAGATGCCGACGGTGGCATGGTTGGAGATCACCTGTTTTTCGACGACGTTGTCGATAAAGCCGTTGTCGCCGAAGGAGACAAAGCTCCACTTCGGATCGTCCGCCGACATGGTCATGATCAGGCCATCGAGACCGTCTGCGGCGGCAAGGTAGGCGTTGATGTCGACATCGACATACTGATCGCAGTTGGCGATCATCATCGGGTTGCCGTTGTCGATGGCGTCGCGCGCCAGAAGCACGGTGCAGGCGGCGCCCTCGGTGACGGTTTCGACCAGATAGATATCGCAACCCGGCGCCCACTGGCGGAGATGCGCGTCGAGACCGTAGTCCCTCACATGCGATGCCTGGCAGATGAAGATGAAGCGGTGCTCGACATCAGGCTTCAGGTTCTCGATCACGAGGCGGATCATCGCGACGTCATGCACGGGCAGGAGCGGTTTTGGAAGCGTGTAGCCGGCTTTTGCAAAGCGGCTTCCATGACCTGCCATCGGCACGACGATATTGAGCATCTGCGGCGGTATCCAAAATAAAAGTTTGCAGTTGATCTAGTGCCTGAAACCTTAAGGCTTGAAGCTGGTGCCAAGCTGTCAAACAGGTCAATTTCCAGCGCCCGCGCCCGACCGCGGGCAAGGTCGAAACGCCTATTCGGCCTGGATTTCGCCGAGCTGCATGCCCATCGACGGGGACGGCGTGGTCAGTCGCGGTCGGTTGAAGATCTTGTAGAGCGGGTTGTCGCATTCCGGATTGGCAAACAGCGTGTTGGAATCGAAGTAGCCGTCTTCGATGAAGCGCAGGTTTGCGTGCATGGTGCGCAGGAAATAATACATCAGATGCAGGTGAGCGCGGCCCGAAAGCTGGTTCATGATCATGGCATTGTAGAAATGTGAAATAGCGCTCTTGCCGATCACATGCACGGCGTCGCCGACGCGCCAGTGGTCACGCCAGTAGGATTTGTATTCCTTGAAAGGAAAGTAGATGCTGTCGCGGCTGATATCGACATTCCAGTCCGTGATCTTCTTCCTGAACTGCAGGTCGAAGCGGATCACGGCGAGCGCATCGTATTCGTCTTGGGCGAAGACGTGCTTCAGGCCTTCCTTGTAGGTCTCGATCTGCGAGCTGCCCTGCGCATCCAGCTTGATCAGCTCGCACGGTCCAAGCTTATCCTGAAGCTCGGCCAGGGCCGGGCTGTCATAGGTGGCGAGGTAGATTTTCGCATCGGGATTGCTTTCACGCACCGGCGCGACAATGTTCTCGATGATCGAGTCGATGTTCTTGCGCGCATCCATCGGCAGGCCGAAACGGTCCTTCTCGATGTAATTGTTGCCCCGGATCAGTACGGAAAGTCTCAACGTTGCCCCCTATGGAAACGATTATCGCAGTCGCTGATCAACGTCTTGCCCCCGCCGATCCTGTCTCTCTGCGATAGTCCCCGTAGCTGGTGCGGAGCAGGTCAGGCCCTCTTTCAGGCCGGAATCGACGCCGCCTGCAGATCGGTCGTGGTCTGTTTCGGCTTGCCGTAGAGCCCGATATTCTCGTCGCCCCATGCCTTTAACGCGGTCAGGATCGGTTTGATGGTGAGGCCGAGCGGCGAGAGGCTGTATTCCACCTTGGGCGGCACCTGGGCATAGACCTTGCGAGTGATCAACCCGTCCGCCTCCAGCTCGCGTAGCTGGTTGGTCAGCATGCGCTGGGTCACGGCGGGAATCTGGCGGCGGATTTCGTTGAAGCGCAGCGTGCCGTCCAACAGATGAAACAGGATGACGGACTTCCACTTGCCGTCGATCAGGCCGATCGCCGCTTCCACCGAGCAGCCGGGGCTGCAGTCGAACCTGGTATGGTGGGCCTTGGCCATCACGGTATCCTTTTTGACACTATAGGCTGTTTTTGTGCGTATTGGCTTTGGATGATCATAGCGCCATATGAGGCTTACATCAATTCTGCAAGCAAAGGAGAACGCCATGAAAGCCATAGCCTACAGAACTGCCGGATCGCTCGATCGGGACGACGCGCTTGAAAATGTCGAACTGGACCGGCCGAAGGCGACGGGGCGGGATATTCTCGTTGCGGTGAAAGCGATTTCGGTCAATCCGGTCGATTACAAGATCCGCAAGAACGTCTCGGCTGAAGACGGCCAGTGGAAGGTGCTGGGCTGGGATGTGGCGGGCGAGGTGGTCGAAGTCGGCGATGACGTGTCCGCCTTCAAGCCGGGCGACGAAGTGTTCTATTCGGGTTCGCTGATCCGGCAAGGTGCTAACAGCGAGTTCCATCTGGTCGATGAGCGGATCGTCGGCCACAAGCCGAAGTCGCTCTCGAATGCGCAGGCGGCCGCCTTGCCGCTGACGGCGATCACCGCGTGGGAAATGCTGTTCGACCGGCTCGATGTCGAAAAGCCGGTCCCGGGTGCAGCCAATGCGATCGTCATCATCGGTGGTGCCGGCGGTGTCGGATCGATCGCCATCCAGCTTGTCCGGGCTCTGACCGACCTCACCGTGATTGCGACGGCGTCACGGCCGGAGACCCAGGCCTGGGTCAAGGAACTGGGCGCCCATCACGTCATCGATCATTCCAGGCCGATCGCCGAACGGGTGAAGGCGCTCGGGATCGGCGCGCCCGGTTTCGTCTTCTCGACGACCGAAACGCCACGTCATACGAAGGAGATCATCGAACTGATCGCGCCGCAGGGTCGATTCGGGCTGATCGACGATCCGGAAACCTTCGACATCACCGGTTTCAAGCGCAAGGCTCTTTCTGTGCATTGGGAGCTGATGTTCACCCGGTCGATCTATGAAACGGCCGACATGGACGAGCAGGGAGAGCTTCTGAACGAAGTCGCCGCACTGATCGATGCCGGCCGGATCCGCACCACCGTCACCGATGTGATGAGCCCGATCAATGCGGAAAACCTGAAGAAGGCGCATGCCACGCTGGAAAGCGGCAAGGCCCGCGGCAAGATCGTGCTCGAAGGGTTCTGAGGCCTGCGAAACAATGATCCGGGGTCAGCCCCGGATCACCTCTTCCGCTCCCATCGCGGCGGCGAGGAGCATCTCGTCGTCGTGAGCAACCGCCGACAGGAGGAATCCGACCGGCATGCCGGCTTCGCCGGTTCCGCAGGGGATCGACACGCCGCACCAGTCGAGGAAATTGCCGTAGCCGGTATTGCGGAGCGTCCTGCCGTTGGCCGCGAAAAACGCCTCGTCGTCGGCCTTCAATGGCGCAATGGCTGGTGCTACATGGGCGACGGAGGGGAAGGCGACGAGGCGACCGGCGATCAGTGCCTCGGTCTCTGCCGTCATCCGGGCGCGAGCATCGATGATTGCGAGATAGTCGGCGGTCGTGGTCTTTTCGCCAAGTCTGGTGCGGGCAACGACGCGCGGGTCCATTCCGCCAGCATCCGCACCCGCCAGTCGTTCTCGATGGAGCGCAAAGGCTTCCGCCGTCACCATCGGTCCGTATTTCGCCATCAGTTGCGGCAGTTCGTCGAAGGACGGGAAGGCGAGGCGGGTGATGCGGGCACCGCCTGCTGCCAGCCTCTCGATCGCTGCCTCGAACGCCTCGACCACACCCGGCTCGGCGCCGTCGAACACGCCATTGGTGGGGATGACGATATCGAGCGGCTGCGTGGGCTTTCGTGGTGTCAGCGGTGTGCCGAGACCCCGCATTGCCGCGTCGATCCACACGGCGTCCTGTACGGTATTGCAAAGCGGTCCCAGCGAATCGAGGCTTCTCGCCAGCGGGAAGACGCCGTCCATGGCATATCGGCCACGGGTTGCCTTGTAGCCGACGACGCCGTTGAAGGCAGCCGGGATGCGGACCGAGCCGCCCGTGTCGGTCCCCATGGCAACCGGCACGAGGCCAGCGGCCACGGCCACGCCAGCACCTGACGAGGATCCGCCCGGCACGCGGGGCATGTCTGTCGAGCGCGGGTTTTCCGGCGTGCCGTAGGTCGGATTGATGCCGATGCCCGAAAATGCGAATTCGCTCATGTTGGTGCGGCCCATCGCGACCATGCCGGCCTGTTTCAGGAGATCGACGACCGCTGCATCCTTGGTCGCCGCCGGATCTTTGGCCATCACGCTCGAGCCTGCCGTGGTCGAAAGGCCTTCGATGTCGAATAAGTCCTTCCAGGCGATCGGGATACCATCGAGAATTCCGAGCGAGCGGTTTTCGCGCAGGCGCTTTGACGCAGCTTGGGCTTCGGAAAGCGCACGGTCCCGCAGAAGCGTCACGAACACGGCCTTGTCGGAATAGGATTCAATCGTCGACAGGACCGATTCAGTCACTTCAACCGCATCAACCTTGCCGAGCTGCAAAAGCGTCGAAAGCTCGGCAATCGACATCGATCCGTAAGACTTGGTCACAGTGCTCATCCTTTATCCGTTCACCTGGGATCAGAGGTGTAACGGATTCGTGCAAAAGGAGAAGACGTTGCCGCTCCAGCTTCAGGAAGCGTGTTCCGGCTTTCCCTTGCGTTTCGTGGAGGCCAGTTCGTCGAGCTGCTTTTCGCTCATCGACTTCTCCATGCTTTTGGAAGCACCCTTCAGTTCCGATTTCTTGGTCTCGCCGCGCTTTGCGGAAAGCGCGGCGCCTGCTGCCTTTTGCTGCGCACTTGATTTTGCCGGCATGTCGTCCTCCTTCGTTTCCGCTTAAAACTTGGCAAACCGTGTCCCGGTTCCCGACAGCACGGAACCTCTGCAGCGTCTCGGCGGTTTCCCCACCGGCTCGCCACATTGCTGGCCTGACGACGTAAAAGGAGACCCTGATGGAAAACGAAAAGCACGAAGACGACAAGGCGCGCGAACCGGTTCGTGACGAATTGAGCGAGCAGATGGAAACGACCAACCCGGCAGCCGTGCGCGAAGCCGCGCGTCGCGGCGAAATCGACCGTTTCATGGTCAAGACCGATCTTGAAGACATCGACCAGCGCGAAGACGGCGACCAGCCGGACGGACGCCCAAGCCCGATGGCCAATGCGGACAACCAGGAAAAGCCGTGAGGCTGAGCCTGACGCTCAGGCGGGAAACAGCGAGAAAACGCGCTGTTCCCGCTACCCACTGACATTCGGAGAAAACCGATGAATGCCGATGTAGAAAAGCGCCATGGGCTCGCCCCCGCACCGACGGCGGCGCGAGAAACGCCGCCCCATCCGCTCCAGGCAATGCCCGATCTCGAGGTCAAGGCGGCACCGTTTCTGGCCGATGCCGATGCGGAGGCCTTCGTTGCCGTGGCGCTGGAGGATCTGGTCGATTGCCACATCCCGTTCCTTCTGGCCGGCACGTTCGCGCTCAGCGCCTATACCGGCATTACCCGTCAGACCAAGGATCTCGATATCTTCTGCAAGGCCGGCGACTACGCCCGGATCCTCTCGCATTTCAAGCAGAAGGGATATGAGATCGAGGTCGAAGACGACCGCTGGCTGGGCAAGGTGAAGAAGGGCAAGCACTTCTTCGATGTGATCTTTGCAGCCTCCAACGGCACGATGCCGATCAGCGACAGCTGGTTCGAGAATGCCAGACAGATCGAGATGAACGGCCACAAGGTCCGTATTATCGCCCCGACGGAGCTGATCTGGTCGAAATGCTTCGTCCAGCTTCGTCACCGCTACGACGGCGGCGACATCGTCCACACGATCCTGCGCGCCCATGACCAGATCGACTGGGAGCGGCTGCTCAACCATATGGAAGTGCATTGGGAAGTGCTGCTGATCCACCTTCTCAATTTCCGCTGGATCTACCCGACCGAGCGCGACAAGGTTCCTGATTGGCTGCTCGACGAGCTTCTCGACCGCCTGAAGGCGCAGCGCGAACTGCCCCTGCCGCAGATGAAGGTCTGCCGTGGCCGCATGTTCAGCCGCATCGATTTCGAGATCGATGTCAAGGAATGGGGTTTCGCCGACGTCGGTGGCGAAGGAGAACTGCGCGCGGGCGTCGATGAAAAAACTTTGGAAGGAGGCCCGGTATGAGCAAGTCTGACAAGGCTGCCGAAAAACAGAAGAGCGATCGCAAGAAGCCTGCGGGCCTGCAGCGCATCGCTGCCATGGGCGATCTCCACGTCAAGGAACACGGCTCGGAATCCTACAAGGACCTGTTTGCCGAGATCTCGCTGGAGGCGGACATTCTGGTCCTGACCGGCGACCTGACCGACCTCGGCAAGGTCAAGGAAGCCGAACTGCTGGCCGCCGATCTGCGCTCATGCTCGATCCCGATGGTCGCCGTACTCGGCAACCACGATTATGAATGTGGCTGCGTCGAGGAAGTCACCCACATACTGAAGGACGCCGGCGTCCACCTTCTCGAAGGTCAGGCAGTCGAAATCAACGGCGTCGGTTTCGCCGGAGCCAAGGGTTTTGCCGGTGGCTTCGGGCGTCACATGCTGGGTTCCTTCGGCGAGCCGGCGATCAAGGCGATGGTGGCCGAAAGCGTCGAGGAAACGATGCGGCTCGAAAACGCGCTGCGTCAGGTTCGCTCCGAACGCGCCATGGTCGTGCTCCACTACGCTCCGATCCGCGAGACGGTGGAAGGCGAACCGGAGGAAATCTTCCCCTTCCTCGGCTCGTCGCGTCTGGCCGAAACGATCGACCGCTTCCCGGTCAAGGCCGTTGTCCACGGCCATGCCCACCGCGGCCGCTACGAAGGCAGGACGCCAGGGGGCGCGCCGGTCTATAACGTTGCTTCGCATATCGAAAAGCCGACAGGTCGGCCTTATGCGCTGCTCGATCTCTGAGCGCTTTCCAGGCTGAAAAACATCAGCCTGCGAAAATCACTGATCGTGAAAGGTTTGCCTGTTCCATGATGGAACTGTCACGCCTTTCACTCGTTTGCCGGTCGCTCTCAACCTGATGAAAGGGACCCCATGTCGGACGTCAATGCCGTCGCCGAACTCCGAAGCTTTCCGAAAACCTGGGGAGCGGAATATGTCGCTGCTGGCGAGGTAAGGTTCCGTCTCTGGGCTCCGGGCCAGGAAACGGTCGTGCTCCGTCTCGACGGCAAGGATGCCGAGATGAGCCGCAGCGACGGATGGTTCGAGATCCTGGCAACCGGCGTCGAACCAGGCGCGGAATACAACTACGTGCTGGCCGATGGTACCGTTGTCGCCGATCCCGCATCCCGTGCCCAGAAGTCCGAGGTCAATGGCGCTTCGCTTGTCATCGATCCGACCAGCTACGACTGGCAGACAACGGAGTGGACTGGGCGCCCCTGGGAAGAAACCGTCGTTTACGAGATGCATGTCGGCACCTTCACCCCTGACGGCACGTTCCGCGCCGCGATCGAGAAGCTGCCCTATCTCGCCGAACTCGGCATCACCATGGTCGAGATCCTGCCGATTGCGCAGTTCGGCGGCAACCGTGGCTGGGGTTACGACGGCGTTCTTCTTTATGCGCCGCATGCCGCTTATGGCTCACCAGATGATGTCAAAGCCTTCGTCGATGCCGCTCACGCGCATGGCATCTCCATCGTGCTTGACCTCGTGCTCAATCATTTCGGCCCCGAGGGCAATTATCTGCCGCTTCTGGCGCCCGACTTCTTCCACAAGGAGCGTCAGACACCGTGGGGTGCGGCCATCGCCTATGACGTCGATGCGACCCGCCGCTACATCGTTGAGGCCGCGCTCTACTGGCTGCATGAATACAATTTCGACGGCCTTCGCTTCGATGCGATCGACCAGATCGAGGATATTTCCGACAGCCACGTGTTGAACGAGATCGCCGAGCGCATCCGCGCCGAGATTACCGACCGGCCGATCCACCTGACGACCGAGGACGCCCGCAACATCATCGACCTGCATCCGCGCGACGAAGACGGCAACGCACCTCTGTTTACCGCGGAGTGGAACGACGACTTTCACAATGCCGTCCATGTTTTCGCGACCGGCGAAACGCACGCCTATTACGAGGATTTCGCCAAGCAGCCGGAAAAGCTCGTCGCCCGGGTTCTGGCCGAAGGGTTTGCCTATCAGGGCGAAGTCTCGCCGCATGCCGGCGAAAAGCGCGGCGTGAAAAGCGCAGGCCAGCCGCCCGTCGCTTTCGTGGATTTCATCCAGAACCACGACCAGGTCGGCAACCGCGCCGAGGGCGAACGTCTGATCGAGCTTGCCGGTGCCGATCGCACCAAGGTCCTTTACGCCTCGCTTCTGTTCTCGCCGCATATTCCGCTTCTGTTCATGGGCGAGGAATATGGTGAGACGAATCCGTTCCTCTTCTTCACCGATTTCCACGGCGACCTTGCCAAGGCCGTGCGCGAGGGCCGTGCGAAGGAATTCCAGGGCCATGCCGGCCACGAGGGCGATGTCGTCCCCGATCCGAATGCCAAGACGACCTTCGACGCCTCCAAGCTCGACTGGAAGAAGCACGATAGCCGCGACGGCAAGGAGTGGCTTGCGCTGACGAAGGAGCTGCTTTCCCTTCGTCAGCAGCACATCGTGCCGATGCTTGCAACGGCCACCGGCAATTCCGGCAAGGTTCTGAAGACCGACGAGGGCTTCCTGGCCGTCACCTGGACTTTCCCGAAAGGCACGTTGTCGATCGCGCTCAACATCGGCGAAAAGGTGCAGCCGCTTCCCGATCTGCCGGGTGAGACGCTCTTTGCCTGGCCGTCCGAAACGCCGGATCTGCCCCAGAACTCCATCATCGTCCGCCTCGCGCCCGCCGGAGACACCAAGTGAAAATCCCCACATCGACCTACCGTATCCAGTTTCGCAACGGCATGACCTTCGATCGCGCGAGCGAGCTCGTGCCTTACATGAAGCGCCTCGGCATCAGCCACCTCTACGCATCGCCGATCTTCACGGCCACGTCGGAGTCAACCCATGGCTATGACGTGACCGACGCCAACGAGATCGAACCCTCGATCGGTGGTCGCGAAGGCTTCGATCGCATGGTGAAAACGTTGAAGGACGTAGGTCTTGGCCTGATCCTCGATATCGTGCCCAACCACATGGCCGCGTCGCTTGAAAACACGTGGTGGCGCGATGTTATCGAAAATGGCCAGAACAGCCGGTTCGCAAAGCATTTCGACATCAACTGGTCGCGCCCGCTGACGCTGCCTTTCCTCGGCGACTCGTTCGAGACCGCACTTTCCAATGGCGATATCTCGGTGAAGCTCGACCCGAAGACCGGCAAGCCGGCTTTCGCCTATTACGACAGCTACTATCCGCTCGCGCCGGAAACTTATCAGGGCCGCGAGACCGAGGTGACCAAGCTCACCGACAAGACATCTCTTCTAGAGCTGCACGAGCGCCAGCCCTACCGGCTGATGTCGTGGCGGGAAGCGCCGCGCGATCTCTCCTACCGCCGCTTCTTCGAGATCACCGGCCTTGCCGGCGTCCGCGTCGAAGACAGACAGGTATTTGACGACACCCACCGCCTGATCCTCGAACTGGTTCACTCCGGCGCCGTCGACGGTCTGCGCGTGGACCACGTGGACGGTCTCGCCGATCCGAAGGCCTATATCGAGCTTCTGCGCCAGGAAGCTGGTCCCGATTGCTACATCACCGTTGAAAAGATCCTCGGCGAAGGTGAGCACATCCCGAGTGACTGGCCGATCTCAGGCACGACGGGTTACGAGTTCATCGCCTCGCTGTCCGACGCTCTTGTGGACGGCGCAAAGATCGCCGGTCTGCGCAAAGCCTATGACGACGTCGTCGGCAAGCCGGTCGACATGCCGGCCGAACTGCGCGCTGCCAAGCTTCTGATGGCCGACAAGAACTTCGAGGGCGAGTTCACGACGCTGCTGAAACTTGCTGTCGCGATCGCCAACACGGATGGCTTCAGCGTGGACGAGAAAACCACGAGGTCGGCACTGCGCGAACTGCTGGTCGCATTCCCGGTCTACCGGACCTATGGGACGGAAACAGGTCTGCCGCCGGAGGGCCATGAGATGCTGAAGAGCGTCGTCGACAAGGTCAGGCAGGGCCCGAATGCGCCGGATCAGGCAGGCCTCGATCTGATCACCCGCATCCTCGGCAACGACGTGTCCGAGAAAGCCTCTCATGATGCGGCGAATTTCCGCACCCGCTTCCAGCAGCTGACCGGCCCGCTGATGGCAAAGTCCGTCGAGGACACGCTGTTCTTCCGTCAGCATATGGCGCTCGCACTCAACGAAGTCGGCGCCGAACCGCTGCCGCGCGATTTCTCGATCGAGCGTTTCCACCACGACATGGAAACAAGGCTGCAGCGTCAGCCGGATGCGCTGTCTGGGACATCCACGCACGACACCAAGCGCGGCGAAGATGCCCGTGCCCGTCTCTACGTGCTGACCGAGGCGCCGGAACTCTGGTCGGAATGCATTGCCCGCTGGCGCAAGATGAACGAGACGAAGGTTGTCTCGCTGGATGATGGCCCGGCACCGGAGCCTGCGGTCGAATGGATGCTCTATCAGGCGCTCGCAGGCGTCTGGCCGACGATGCTGCAGCCGAAGGACGAGACCGGCCTCAAGGCACTCGAGGAGCGTTTCCTTGCCTATGTCGAGAAGTCGATCAAGGAAGCCAAGCTGCGCACCAACTGGGGCGACAGCAACGAGGCGTACGAGAAAGCTGTGCTCGACTACGCCCGTTACATGCTGTCGCCGAAAAACCAGGAATTCCTGGCGGACTTCTCCTCGGCGCTCCAGCCCTTCATCCGGGCCGGTCTGGTCAACAGCCTGACCCAGACGATCGTCAAGCTGACGGCACCGGGCGTGCCTGACATCTATCAGGGCAGTGAAGCCCTCGATTTCAGCCTTGTCGACCCCGACAACCGGCGCGAACCGGATTTCGCCATGCTGCAGGACCTCCCTGCGGAGAACGACAATCCGGACTCCTCGACAGAGGACGGATGGTTGAGCGGACGGCTGAAACAGCACCTGATCCAGCGTCTGCTGCACCAGCGTCGCGACGCGCCGGACCTGTTCCGCAAGGGCGACTACATGCCGCTCAAGGCGACCGGAAACCGGGCCGAAAACATCCTGGCCTTCGCCCGCACCGATGGCGATCAAGCCGTGATCGTGATCGTACCGCGGCTGGTCTTCGGCGCGCTCAACGGCGACGTCTATCCGTCACGGGGCGAGCGCTGGGCTGAGACGGAAGTGGAGCTGCCTACACAGCTCGCCAACCGTCGCTACCGCGATCTCTCCACCGGCAAGGACGTCGAGGCCAAGGACAGCATCGCCGTCAACCTCGCCTTTGCCGATCATCCGTTTGCACTGCTGACTGCCGAATAGGCGAGCCCTCATCTAATCACACTGCTCGCCGAAGTGACGGCGGGCAGTAACCCACCCAGGCGGGACGTCACCAATACGAAAAAGGCGCCGGTTCGATCAGAACCGGCGCCTTTTTGTTTCTCCACCTGAACGTGAAGTTCAGTGGAAAAGGGCAATAAAATCAAGCAAATCCAACGAGGTTCAGAACCGCGATTACGATGACGACTGCGCCTACCAACCATACGATGCTATTCATGATAGTGTCTCCTTTTGCTGTTGGGAGGTGAACGGTGAGGCGTAAAAAAGGTTCCTGAAAACGTGATCTCTGCGTCGACAGATGTGAGTCCGCCTCAGGCGCCGGGTGCTGCACTGCCATCGCCCCGTCGCAACCGCTTCAGCTGGTTGACGACGCGCAGGGAATTGTTGGCTCGGAGGGCCGATCCGTCGGAGCTTGTGGACAGGATGCGAAGCATGTCTTCT
This sequence comes from Rhizobium sp. CFBP 8752, assembly GCF_014842035.1. NCBI lineage: Bacteria > Pseudomonadati > Pseudomonadota > Alphaproteobacteria > Hyphomicrobiales > Rhizobiaceae > Rhizobium > Rhizobium sp. CFBP 8752. Next base: position 822,431 of record NZ_JACYUZ010000001.1, read on the forward strand.
GCCTCATCCACCGAAATGGTGCCTCTTGCGGCAAGGCCGTCGATCATCAGCAGCATTGCGCCCTCAAGCGCCAGCGACCGCCGCTGTGCTTCCGTCTCAGTCTCTTGCATTTCCGGCATGACAGGCTCCTTGCTTGTCATGTCGAATGGTTGGCGCGGGAAATTGTTCCGGTACTCGCGCGACGAGCGGCAGTCGGAGACCACCCGGTCGCACCAGAATCAGACGTCGTTCGGGCTTCCTTGCAATCTGCCCTCCCGCGCCCGGTAGATATATTGGCTGGCGACGAGCCAGCCTTTCAGCGGTCGCAGCGGCAGGATGCAGGTCAGAAGCAGGAAGGGGAGAGAGATGAGAAGATGCACCCAGAACGGCGGCGAAAACACCGTTTCGATCCACACTGCGAGTGCCACCGAGGGCACGCAGGCAAAGCAGATCACGAAGAAGGCCGGACCGTCTGCGGGATCCGCAAAGGCGTAATCAAGCCCGCACGCTTCGCATCGCGGCCTGATCGTCAGAAAGCCCTTGAAGAGATGGCCCTGGCCGCAGCGCGGGCAGCGCCCTTGCACGCCCGTTGCGTAAGGCGAAAGCGGCGCCCAGTTCCCGTCGTCTGCCATGTTGCCTCCCAATCATGCCATGTCGATCTACCCGACACGGAATAAGTGCAACGGCTGCAACCCACAAGAGGCGCGCGTGAGGCGCGTCAATCTGCCTCGCCCGACGAAAGTCGATCGGGGGGCGCCCTCTAGTCGGAGAAAGACTCTGAAATCACGTGCCGATCGATGATGCGCAGGCTGCGGTCCGGCTCGATCACATAGGTCTCGCTCACCCGGTCGCCGAACTGGTCGATGAACTCATGCGGAAACGTGCTGCCGATGGGGGATTTGGTCAGCTTCGAACGCGGCTGGCCGCCATAGGTGATGCTCCCCTTGATCGGGGCAATGTCAGATCCGCCACCACTGGCGCCGGCGGTCGTGCAACTGCTGAGCGCCAGGGCAAGTCCCAGAAGGCCGGCAGAGAAGGCGACGATTTTCATGACATTATCCTCATTGGTTAGCACACGCTGCACCCACCTCTATCCAACTTAGGGTCCAGAGCGCTTTTGGCTAGATTGAACCATTCTGCCTGTGCGCTCATGCCGTCGGCAGCGGGCGAGCGGGAACCGCGGGCGCCATTTCTTCTCGACGCAACGGTGTCAGTGGGGCATTCTTGTAAACGGACAACCTCCTGAAAGCTCACAGATCGAGCTCGATTCCAATCAACGATCGAAGGGATGAAACAATGGCGCCACGGACGATACCCGCAGAACTCGATGCTGCCTTAACGGCGTTGCCTCTGAGGACCGGCATCTATGTGCCGGAAGATCTTCTGGAAGACTGGTTTGCGCCAGGCACGGGCATGAGCCCTGTCAGTGCCGAGGCGTTGTCGCAGGCCGAAACCTACGGCCGAAAACTCGAGTGCGAGTTCAAATATTACCCGGAAAGATTGGAAGGCGTGTTCTGGAAATGGGTGCCGGCTCTTTAAGGAGCCTGTTGTCCGCTGATCCGCGCTGCTGCGCAAATCGTGTAGGTTCGGAAATTATCCAATCCGAACCTACATCACTTACAGGCTCGCGTAACGATCGCGCAAAGCCTCGAATTTCACCAGCTGATCCGCCATCAGTTCGCGGCCAGCGTCGCGCTTGACGAAAACCTTGCACATGGCGGCGCCCTTCTGGTTCATGAACCAGACCGAGCAGGAACGGCGACCATGGAACGCACGGTCGACGAAGGTGATAGAGGCGCAGTTGTCCTTGCGGATGTGGCCACCGATCGGGCTGTCGCCGTGGATGTTGAACCAGCCGTGGCTTTCCGATCCGGCCGGAAGGATGCCGTCGATCTCGGCCACCACGTCCTCCGTGTGAACGAGAAACAGCACGACGCCCCAGGTGGTCAGCTCCGACCAGATTTCGTCGAAGCGTTCCTTGCCGGCAATGACGGCCGACCCCTCCGGCAGGACTGCCAGGATTTCTGCCGCCGTCACATCGGCGCCTGCTGCAATCGATTCAACGACGCCGTCGGGCTTTTCTGAGAGGGCTTTGAGCGCGCGTTCGCGGCGGTCGGGCGCGATCTCCGAGTGGGTGTCCATTGCGGACCTCAGGCTGCGTCGGCGGCGCGGACGCCGTTCTTGTCTTCACTGATGATGACTTCGAAACCTTCAAACTGCGGGCCGGAGAGGTATTCGACCTTGCCGCGGTTCTGGCCGGCATTGGCATGGGCTGCACGGAACTGTTCGGACTTTGTCCAGGCCTGAAAATGCTCAACGGTTTCCCAGATCGTGTGGGAGGCATAGAGCGTGTGATCGTCGGCCTTCGGTCCCTTCAGCATGTGAAACTCGACGTAGCCTGGCACTTCGGCAAGCCGGCCCTGGCGGCTTTTCCACATGTCTTCAAATGCTTGCTCGAAGCCCGGCACGACGCGGAAACGGTTCATGGCGATGTACATGGAATCAATCCTCACATAAGTTTCACTTCGCACTCAAGTTATCTCTTGATGCCTGTCTTGAAAACCGGAAAAAACTTGTCTAGTCAACTCAAGTTATAGGGCGGCTGGGGCGGATCGCATCGCAACCGAGTTTGCCCTCTGGTATCACAAGGGCGGGTCTCATGGTTTTCTCTCTCCGGGTTTCCTCACCAAGGTTTGCACATCTGCTTGCGCTTGCCGTCGTCTCTTCCGCGGTCGCATTCGGTGGCGCGGCGGCATCGGAAACGGGCAATCCGGACGCCCGGCGCATCGTTTCGATCGGCGGCACGATCACCGAAATCCTCTACGATCTGGGCGCCGAGGACCGTATTGTAGCGCGAGATTCCACCAGTTCCTATCCTGCCGCCGCAAATTCCAAGCCTGACGTCGGCTATATCAGGGCACTCTCTGCCGAGGGCATTCTGGGCCAGAAACCGGATCTCATTCTGATGGAAGAGGGGTCCGGTCCGCCACCGGTGCTGGAAATCCTTACGGCCAGCGAGATCCCTGTCGTGGTCATCCCGACGCCGCCGGCTGCGGACAAGATCGGCCAGAAGATCCGCGACGTCGGTGCGGCCGTCGGCCTTGGCGACAAGGCGGGGGTACTCGCCGCAAAGACCGAGGATGGGCTGAAGGCGCTCGCTGACGATGTGGTGAAGATTGCCGGCGAAAAGAAGAAGGTGCTGTTCGTTCTCTCCGTTGCCAACGGGCGGCTGATGGCGGGCGGTGCCGATACGGAAGCCGGCGCGATCATCGAAATGGCGGGTGGCGTCAATGCCGCGCCCTCGATCAAAGGCTACAAGCCGCTGTCCGACGAGGCGGTGATTGCCGCGGCTCCTGACGTGATCCTCTCCATGTCACGCGGCGACCATTCGACCACGCCGGATGAGATGTTCGCGCTGCCGTCGATGCAGACGACCCCGGCTGCCGCATCCAAGGCGCTGATCTCCATGGACGGGTTGCTGCTCTTGGGCTTTGGTCCGCGCACGCCCGAGGCCGGCCGGGCACTTGCTGCAAAACTCTATCCAGATGCGATGCACTGATGATGAAGACGCTGGCCATGCCGTTTCGCAACACGGGCGAGGGCGATCGTACGTCGCAGGGCGTTGTCGTCATCGTGCTTCTCGTGGTGCTCCTGATCGCCGCCTGCCTACTGTCGCTCGGCGTCGGCCCGACCGGCGTTGGCCTTCGCGATCTCTTCGCCTACCTGACCGGAAACGGCGACAGCCTCACCACCCAGGAACGGGTCATCCTCGAAGCCGTCCGCCTGCCGCGCACGGCGCTCGGCCTCTTGGTCGGCGCGGGGCTCGCTGTATCGGGTGCGATGATGCAGGGCCTGTTTCGCAATCCGCTCGCCGATCCCGGCATCGTCGGCGTCACATCCGGCGCCGGGCTTGCGGCGGTGCTGGCGATCGTGCTTGGCGGCACGGTGCTTGCCCCGGTCTCGATGCTGCTTGGAAACCAGTTCCTGCCGCTGATGGCGTTTTTCGGCGGCCTGATCAACACCTGGATGCTCTATGTTATCGCCACCCGCGACGGCCGAACCTCGACCACGGCGCTGATCCTTTGCGGCATCGCGATCGGTGCCCTGTCGGGCGCCTTCATGGGGCTTCTGATCGTCATGGCCGATGACCGGCAGTTGCGCGACATCACGTTCTGGAGCCTCGGTTCCCTCGGCGGTGCCACCTACGGGCGGGTGCTGTCGATCCTTCCGTTCATCGTCTTTGTGATGGCGATCATCCCCTTCGTCGCGCGCGGTCTCGATGCGCTTGTGCTTGGCGATGCGGCGGCCTTCCACATGGGCGTGCCGGTGCAGCGGCTGAAGCGGATCGTCATCGTCGCGGTTGCAGCGGCCTGCGGCTCCACGGTCGCCGTCGCCGGCTCGATCGGTTTTGTCGGGATCGTGGTGCCGCATCTGCTGCGGCTTGCGATGGGGCCGTCGCACCGGTTTCTGCTGCCGGGCTCGGCGCTCGGCGGCGGCGCGCTTCTGCTGATCGCCGATGCCGTGGCTCGTACCGTTGCGGCACCCGCGGAACTGCCGATCGGGGTGATTACGGCGCTGTTCGGCGCGCCGGTCTTTCTGTTCCTGCTGATCGGACGCAACGGCATCGGCATGCGGGACCTGCCATGAGGGGCATACGAGGAGGACGGGCATGATCAGGGCAGAAAACGTCACCGTCAGCCGCGCCGGTCGCAAGCTGATCGAACAAGTCAGCCTAACGCTGGAGCCCGGCCGTTTCAGCGTGGTGATTGGCCCGAACGGTGCCGGAAAATCGACGCTGATGAAGGTCCTGTCCGGCGAGATGGTGCCGGATAGCGGGCATGTTTCCTATTACGGTGCCGATGTGGCGGCCTGCAAGCCGGTCGATCTGGCGAGGCGCCGAGCGGTGCTACCGCAGGCGACGCAGCTGGCCTTTCCCTTCTCGGCGCTGGAGATCGCCCGCATGGGTGCGGTTGCCAACGGTTCGCTCAATCCGGGAGAGGAAGCGCGCAAGGCTCTGGCACGGGTGGGCCTGCGCGGTTTCGAAAGCCGGCCCTATCCGTCGATGTCCGGCGGCGAGCAGCAGCGCGTCCAGTTTGCCCGCGCGCTGGCGCAGGTGCCAAGGGCGGTGGTCGACGGCGTGCCGTGCGCGCTGTTTCTCGACGAGCCGACCGCCAGTCTCGATCTGGGCCACCAGATCTCGGTGCTGGAAACCGCCCGCGATTTTGCGGCTGCCGGTGGCATGGTTCTCGCCATCCTGCACGACCTCAACCTTGCTGCGGAATTTGCCGACCATTTGGTGGTTTTGAACCACGGCTGCGTGGTGGCGGAAGGTCCGTGCCATGACACCGTGAGCGACGAGATGATTGCTTCCGTCTATGGCATCGCCGGTGCCGTCGGTCGCGTGCCGGCAGCGCATGTGCCTTACGTTCTGCCGCAGTCGCGGCATCGCTAGCTCAGGCGTCCGGTCGCGTCAGCATGAAGATGGCCGGGCCGATCATCAGCGCGGCGACCAGAATGGCGAGCCAGGCTGCCGGGTGCGAGCCGAACCAGAAGCCGGTATAGCTGACGGCCATCAGCGAGATCGCCGTGACCTTTGCCCTTCGCGAAATAGCGCCGCGCTCGCGCCAGTTCCTGAGCGGCGGGCCCAGCGTCTCATGGTCCATCAGCCATGCCTCCAGCTTTGGCGACGAGCGCGCAAAGCAGGCGACGGCCAGCAGCAGGAACGGCGTCGTCGGCAGGATCGGCAGGAAGGCGCCGATCACGCCGAGACCCACGAACAGCCAGCCGAGACTGAGAAAGATGTAACGCATCAAAGGACCTACGGGAATCTGCTGACGAGGATAGACAAGTTCGCGGCGCCCGTCTTCATGTAAAGAATCAACTGCACGCGGATGCTGTCTGGTGTTCTGCCATGGGGAGCGGGACCCCTGATATGGCCTCTACCCTTCCCATTTGAAACCCTGTCGGTATAGTGCCGCCGATTTCGAAGAAGCAGGAGCGATGATGTCTAAGAAAAAGGTGCTTGTCGTTGGTGGGGCAGGGTATATCGGGTCCCATACGTGCCTCGTTCTGGCGGACCGGGGTTACGAGCCCGTCGTCTTCGACAATCTCTCCAACGGCCATGCGGAATTTGTCCGTTGGGGCGAGCTCGAACAGGGCGATATCCGCGACCGTGCACGGCTCGACGAAGTGCTCGCCAAGCACAAGCCGGACGCCATCCTGCATTTCGCTGCGCTGATCGAAGTCGGCGAATCCGTCAAGAACCCGGTCGGTTTCTACGACAACAATGTCATCGGTGCGCTGACGCTTCTGTCGGCCGCGATCGACGCTGGCGTGAAGGCCTTCGTGTTCTCCTCGACCTGCGCAACTTACGGTCTTCCAGACCGGGTGCCGATGGACGAGACTCACAAGCAGGCGCCGATCAACCCTTACGGCCGCACCAAATTCATCATCGAGCAGGCGCTGAAGGACTACGGCACCTACAAGGACCTGAAATCGGTCATGCTGCGCTATTTCAACGCCGCCGGTGCCGATTTCGAAGGCCGGATCGGCGAATGGCATACGCCCGAAACCCATGCGATCCCGCTCGCCATCGAGGCAGCGCTTGGCCGTCGCCAGGGCTTCAAGGTGTTCGGCGACGATTACGATACCCGTGATGGTACCTGCGTCCGCGACTATATCCATGTTCTCGATCTGGCCGACGCGCATGTCCGCGCCGTCGATTACCTGCTCGCGGGCGGCGATACGGTCGAGCTCAATCTCGGCACCGGCACCGGCACCACGGTGAAGGAACTTCTGGACGCCATTTCCGACGTGTCGGGCAAGCCCTTCCCGGTCGAATATGTCGGCCGCCGCGAAGGCGATTCCACCTCGCTCGTCGCCAACAACGACAAGGCCAAGGCCGTGCTCGGCTGGGAGCCCCAATATTCCCTGCAAGACATCATCCGCTCAGCCTGGGACTGGCATTCCAAGTCCAACCACATCCTTCGTTAAGGAGCGCTCCGATGGCAAAGATGGTGCATTCGATGATCCGCGTGCTGGACGAAGCGCGCTCGGTCGAGTTCTACGACAAGGCGTTCGGCCTGAAGGTCGCCGATCGCCGGCCGTTCGACGGGTTCACGCTGATCTACCTCTCCAATCTCGAAACCGGTTTCGAGCTGGAACTGACGGTCAACGGCAATCGTTCTGAACCCTACAACCTTGGAGACGGTTACGGCCATCTGGCGGTGACGGTCGAGGATGTCGAGGCGGAACACAAGCGCTTCTCCGAACTGGGCCTGACGGTGGGCAAGCTTGCGGACATGCCGCATGAGGGCCGGCCGTTTGCAAAATTCTTCTTCGTCACCGATCCGGATGGCTACAGGACCGAAGTCATCCAGCGCGGCGGACGTTTCACCTAAAGGACACCTGTATGGCGGACGGCGATATCAAGCTCGAGGAAACCTGGAAATTCGCGCTCGAAACAGAGTTCGAGGATCCTTATATGGCCGATCTCAAGAGCTTCCTTGTGTCCGAGAAGAAGGCGGGAAAGCTCATCTTTCCAAAGGGTTCGGAGTATTTCCGTGCACTTGACCTGACGCCGCTCGATGAGGTGAAGGTGGTGATCCTCGGACAGGACCCCTATCACGGCGAAGGCCAGGCGCATGGCCTCTGCTTCTCCGTCCGTCCCGGTGTTCGTATCCCGCCGTCACTCGTCAACATCTACAAGGAAATGGAAGCAGATCTCGGCATCGCGCCGGCAAAGCACGGTTTTCTCGAACACTGGGCCGAACAGGGCGTGCTGCTTTTGAACAGCGTGCTGACCGTGGAAGAGGGCAAGGCCGCCGCGCATCAGGGCAAGGGTTGGGAACGCTTCACGGACGCTGTCATCCGCACCGTCAACGAGGAATGCGACGGCGTCGTATTCATTCTCTGGGGAGCCTATGCCCAGAAGAAGGCGGCTTTTGTCGATGAGGAACGGCATCTCGTCATCAAGTCCGCCCACCCGTCGCCGCTCTCGGCCCATAACGGGTTTCTGGGCTCCAAGCCGTTTTCCAAGGCGAATGAGTATCTGCAGTCCATCGGCAAGGATCCCGTCGACTGGGAGCTGCCGGAAACTGTCTGAGCGGTGAACGCTTCGGTCACCTCGTCAACGAAAAATGAACAATCCGTTCGGATGTGATCCTCTATCCAATTCGCATGCGATCACCAATTATCACCCCAGACAACGGCTCGCTCCCGAGCCGACAAATTGAAAAGGGGTTTGACATGATTAACCAGATCAAGGGCCTCCACCACGTCACGTCGATGGCGGCCAGCGCGTCCACAAACAACAAGTTCTTCACCGATACGCTCGGCCTGCGCCGGGTCAAGAAGACCGTCAACTTCGATGCGCCTGACGTCTACCATCTCTATTACGGCGACGAAATCGGCACGCCCGGCTCGGTCATGACCTATTTCCCGTTCCCGCATATCGCCAGGGGCCGCCCCGGCTCAGGCGAAGTGGGCACGACCGTATTCTCTGTGCCGCAGGGCTCGCTCGGCTACTGGACGGATCGTCTGACGAAAGCCGGTGCCGATGGTTTGAAGGCCGACGAAGCCTTTGGCGAAAAGCGCCTGCAGTTTGCAGGTCCAGACGGCGACGGGTTTGCGCTGGTCGAAGTCAAGGATGACGACCGTGCCCAGTGGACCGGCAATGGCGTCGGTGCCGACGAAGCGATCCGCGGCTTTCACTCCGCGTCGCTCCGACTGCGCGACGACGGTGCCAATGCCGAGCTCTTGAAGTTCATGGGCTACGAGCAGGTTGATGCCAGAGACGGTGTCACCCGCTTCGGCATGCCCGGCGGCAACGGCGCCGACTTCATCGACGTCGAGACGATGCCGAACATTGCGGGCGCCCGTCTCGGTGCCGGCTCCGTGCATCACCTGGCCTTTGCGGTCGAAAACCGTGAAAAGCAGCTCGAAGTCCGCAAGGCGTTGATGGATACGGGGTACCAGGTCACGCCGGTGATCGACCGCGATTACTTCTGGGCCATCTACTTCCGCACCCCCGGCGGCGTACTGTTTGAGATCGCGACCAATGAACCCGGTTTCGACCGCGACGAGGATACCGCGCATCTGGGCGAGGCCCTGAAGCTGCCGACCCAGCACGAGCATCTGCGCTCGACGCTGGAGGAGCACTTGGAACCGCTGGCCTAAGGAGAGATACGATGAGTTTCGACAGTTATGAGCACCGGGCGCGGCCCGGTGCTCCAGGAGCGCCGATCCTGTTCACCTTTCATGGCACCGGCGGCGACGAGAACCAGTTCTTCGATTTTGCGAGCCGGCTCGTGCCGGGTGCTACGATCGTCTCTCCGCGCGGCGACGTCGCCGAGCATGGGGCTGCGCGCTTTTTCCGACGCAAGGCGGAAGGGGTCTACGATCTCGACGATCTCGCCCGCGCCACCAAGCGGATGTCGGAATTCGTGGAGGCCAATCGCGACCGCTACGAATCCTCGACCGTGCTGGGCCTCGGGTTTTCGAACGGCGCCAACATCCTCGCCAATGTGATGATCGAAAAGCCCGGCCTGTTCGAGGCGGGCGTGCTGATGCATCCGCTCATCCCGTTCACGCCGCCTAAGCGGACGACGGGCGAAAAGGCGCATGCGCTGATCACCGCCGGCGAGCGGGATCCGATCTGCCCGGTCCCGCAGACGCAGGCACTTGCGGATTATCTCCGCGCGGCCGGTGACGAGGTCACGCTGGAATGGCATGCCAGCGGTCACGAGATCCGCCCGAACGAGATCGAAGCGATCAAGACGTTCCTGGCGCCCTACGGCGCCCGAAGCGAATAAACAAGTCCGCCGAGCCCGCAGATCCGCGAGTTTGGCGGAACCGTCAGATATGCGGCTCGGAATAGGCCGTGCACTCGCCGACATCCTGCCATGTCGGCTTTCTGCCGGCGCGCTTTGCCTTGCGGTCGGAATGGCCGAGATAGAGATCGAGGCGGCGGTCGTGCAGGCCGGGAACCAGGCTCAGCGGTGAGAAGGGCAGCGGCGAGAACGGATTGGTGCGGTGATAGGCATGTAGTTCCACCCGCATCGTGTGCTTGAAGCTGACCGCGCGCGAATGGAACGCATAGGTATCGGCAACGACAAGCGTATTGGCCGGCACAGTCACCTTCTTCGGCTCGAAATCACCAAGCGTGGTCAGCTCTTCAGGCGTGATGCGGAATGATCCGTCCGCGTGATGGGCGCGGTTGTCCGTGCTGGCGATCAGGCTTTGCCGATATTCCCATTCGATCCGCTTTTCCGTCAGCTTGTGGCTGCCCGGCACGAATACGAAGGGACCGTTGTCCGCCTCCACATCATCGAGAAACAGCCAGGCCTTGGAGGTCGAGTGAAACGTGTCCGCGTGCAGTGCGGTCTGCGGATCGGCCTTGGCCAGCGCCGGTTCGGCAATCACCGTCTGGATGAAGTGGATCGGATCGCCGCCGGCACCGCCGACATAGCGCAGGAGGCCGGCGATCGACTGGTTGTGGCTGAAGCGAGCCAGATCCGGCAGGCGCTTCAGCGCTGTCGGGCCGATCGGAATCATCCGCGTCACCGCCTGTCCCTGCCGCATCTCGCGTGCCGGCAGAGGCTCGCTCTTGAGGAAATCGCGGATGCGCAGGAAGACGTCCTGCGGCAATGCGTTTTGCCGGATCACGAACCCGTCGCGATCAAACGCGCTGCGTTCCTCCGGTCTGACCTGTGACCCCAGGATGCGGCGACGGTAGTCTGCCATCCGAGCGGCTATCCGCACCCGCTCCCGATGCAGGCCAAGCTCGTTCAGGTGCGGATGGCCGATCAGCGGGTTTTTGCGAAACGACTTGTCGCTGCCAAGAATGCCAAGCGCCAGCCGCGGATAGCGCCACCATTGAATTGTTTGCTGCGCCATACCCAACCCCGTATCTTCGTCGCTGCGATCATACCATCAGGCATTGAGGCCGCAAGGGATCAGGTCGCCTGCTCTTTGCCCCGTCCCAGGCTCGTTTTCAGGGGAGGGTTGGCTTGCAGCGTCGGCCGTTGAGAGGTCTAGTGCGCCATTGCCATGCTTTGAAGAGAGTAGCATTCCTCGATGAAGACGACATTCAATCCGCCATCCGTCCGTCAGCCGTTCGGCGCCTACAATCACGGTCTGCTCGTGCCGCCAGGAGCCAGTCTGCTGGTCACCTCAGGCCAGCTCGGCATTGGCCTCGACGATGCAATCCCGGCCGATGTTACCGCCCAGGCAGAACTCTGCTTTAAGGCGATTGGGGCGATCCTTGACGAGGCCAAGATGACCTATGCCGACGTCATCCGCATTTCCGGCTTCGTGACGAGGCGCGAGGACTTCCAGGCCTACATGGCGGTGCGCGATCGTTTCACGCTCGACCCAAAGCCAGTCTCGACGCTGATCATCGTCGGCGGATTCACCCGCGCGGAATTTCTGGTCGAGGTCGAGGTGACGGCTGCAAAGGTACTTTAGGGCAGATCTCGCTTTGCCACGATACTATCAGGTTCAAATGGCAATAGTCTTGTCAGTTGATGGCTTTTTTTCGAAATTTACTGTGCCGATTAAACAAAATTCAAAATAATCAACGACGGGCACGCTAGACTATATTGAAACGTTTCTCGCAAAGTGATGATGTCTTTTCAGGGTAAGGGGCTTTCCGGGGGACATTTCATGCGCCACTACATGGTTGGAGCTGCACTGTTTTCGTGCGCGCTTGTCTTTGCGTCGTCGGCACTGTCCGCCGGCCTGGTCGCCAGCGTCAGCCTGTCGTCCCAGACGATGACGGTGAGCGAAGACGGTGTTGATGTCTACCGCTGGCCGGTATCGACCGCTCGGAAAGGCTACAGCACGCCGCTCGGCAGCTGGAGCGCAAAATGGCTGTCGAGGAGCCACAGGTCGCGCAAGTACGACAACGCGCCAATGCCGTTCGCCGTGTTCTACAATGGCGGCTATGCCGTGCATGCGACGTTCGATACCAAGCGCCTCGGTCGACCAGCCTCCCATGGCTGTATCAGGCTGCATCCGGAAAATGCCGCAACCTTTTTCGCGCTGACGAGCCGGTATGGAACCGCTAACACCCGCATCGTCGTCGGCTACTAGGCCGTGTGCAGCTTAGCCTGCACGGGAACCAAGGTTCAGTATCCGCAACGGCGCAGTTGCGCCTCGTATCTGGCTGCCATGGCGGCAGATTTCTTTGCGGTCTGGCGAACCCCGCCGCCGAACTGGCCGCGCTCATAGCCGCCGTGGCCGGTATAGTAGGCGAGGTAGAGGTTGTAGGTATCGCTGAGGGGGATGTTGTTCCGGATATGGCTCTGGTGGTGATACCAGCCGACAAAGCGGATGGCATCGCCGAAGTCACTGCGGCTGGCGGCCCAGCGACCCGTCGATTTGCGGTAACCGTCCCAGGTTCCGTCCAGCGCCTGTGCGTAGCCATAGGCCGAAGAGATACGGCCCCAGGGAATGATGCCGAGCACATATTTGCGCGGCGGGCGGGCGCGGGCGCGGAAACTCGACTCGACGTAGATCGTCGCCATCAGGATCGGGACCGGCACGCCGTATTCGCGGCTTGCTGCGCGCGCCTGGCGGGCCCAGTTGTTGAAAAGCCCGTCTCTCTGCTCGAAAATCGCGCAGGCATCTCCGATCCGGCTCGGCGCGGAGGCGCAAGCCGTGAGGGACATCATCAGAAGGGCGATGTAAAACGCATTACGCATCGCGCGTTCTTTCAGGCTTGGACTTAAGGCTCTATCTCTGAGGTTTCAGACTGGAACAATGCCACTAAAACTTAACGAAAAGTTTAACGGCCCAGAAAGCAGCCGAAAGGCTCCACGCGCTCGCCTCGGCGCGATGGTTTGCGATCGTCGACATTGAAGGGGTTGCGGAGACTCGGACTAATCGTCGAGGTATCGTTCGCGGTCCTCGACCATCACTTTTTTGGAGAAGGCTGACTGGATCAGCGCTGCGGGCAAAAGCACGATAAACGCGACCACGGTGGCGACACCGTAGGCGAGGGCGGCCAGCGCCCATAGAATGCGGTTGATCATCGGCTTCATCCAGGTTGCCCGATCGGTTGCCTCGGCCCGCACACATAGCACGAAGATCTCTCCAATTCATGAGTATGTTTTCACATACACGAGCTGCGCAGAAAAGTTTTATAGCGCAGTCGCAGGGGCGTTCGCTGAAGCCCCGATATCGAAAGAAAAAGGCCGCTCAATGAAGCGGCCTTGATCATGTCTGCGATACGCCAGAGGGCGATCAGCAAGTTGGATTGGTTTCCATGGTCATCATGGCTCCACCGGCGGTACCAGTGTTGGTGCTGGCGCCCGGATTGGAGTTGTTGCCGGAAGCCACGCCCGGATCCTTCATCGTGCCTGCCTGGCAGTTGGTCGATGGCGTTGTGCCGGATGTGCTGTTGGTCGAGGACGAATCCACGCCCGGCAGCGACGTTGTCGGCGCGGTCTGTTCGACACCGGACATCGGCATCGACTTGCCGGTGCTTCCGGATCCGTCATTGCCGCCCGAACCGGAGCCGCTGGTCTGTGCAAAAGCCGAGGTTGCGAGACCGAGCGAAAGGGCTGCGACGGTGATTAGTTTAATGCTCATGGGAATGTTTCCTTCTTGTTGTCCTCACAGTTACCAAACCGCCCCAGGTGCAGTTGGTTCCAGCTATTGCGCGCCAATTCCTTTTGTGTGCCAGCGCGGGAAAAAAATGGATTTCAATAAAATTGCATCTATTCGTTTAAGCGCGCCGCAAACCTGGCTGCGTATGGTCGTCCCATAACGAAACGAGATGGCAACAGAGCCATCCGCCAAACAGGGTACGGGCCATGATCAAGAAGCTCATCATTTCCGCGATCGTACTGACCGCGCTGGTTGCAGGCAAGGAAGCCAATGCTGCAGGTCCGGGCTCGTTTGCCCGCTCGCTCTCAGGCGTTTCCGCTCTCCACATGCAGGTCGCCCAGAACCGTACCCATGGCGCTGAAGGCTCCAACACGATTTCCGAATTTACCATCGACCAGGCCGTTGAGCTGAAGCGCGTCAACGACGCGGTCGACGGCACGCTTGCAGCCGTCGACGGCTATCTCGACACGTTCGCCGACGACCTTGCTGCCGATCAGGATCTCTGCCTCGATTGCGCCGATCTCAAGCGCGACCATCTCGTTTCCATCGGCTGGGATAGCCGCAACCTGACGATCGGCTACGCTCTCAACGACGAGGGCCGGATCGAACGGGTCCTGGTTGTTGCAACGCCGCGCGGCGACATCGTGCTCTCGCATGGCGGCCTGACGGTCGACAGGACTGCCCAGACGATGACCGAGACCACGAAGGCTAGCGATGCTCTGCCTTCGCCAGCTGCCACTGCCGACCATTACGATATCTAAAGCTCACTGACCCTGCTGGCCGGTGGCGTCGACGTGCCCTGACGCTGCCGGCCCTTTTTTTCCAAGTTGTCGCCCGTTCGCGTCTATCGCTGTGCGGGCTTTCCCCATTCTGCGATGGCAATGCCGCCAAGCGCCAGAACCAGCGCCACGATGTGGAATGCCTGCAGGTTTTCGCCAAGAACGATCACCGAAAGCAGGGTGCCAAAAACAGGCACGAGATTGATGAACAGGCCGGCCCGGTTGGCACCGATCTCCTCGACGCCGCGGATATAGAGCACCTGCGCGATCAGCGATGCGAAGACGGCGGTGTAGACTGCGATGATCCAGCCGTTGGCGTCCGGCCAGATCATTCGGTCAGCCGAATATTCCCACGCGGCGGCGGGAATGCTGCCGAGCAGGGCGAACAGCGCCGGCATTGCCATCAGGCTGCGCCAGCTGATGGCCGGGCGAAAACGCAGCGTCACCGTATAGACCGCATAGGCGACGATCGCGATCATCATGACCGCATCGCCGAAATTGACGCTGAGCGTGACGATGGTCGACAGGTCGCCATGGGCTGCCGTCAAAAGCCCGCCCATCAGGGTCAGCGCGAAGCCGACGATCTGCAGCCAGGATACTTTCATCCGGAACAGCACGAAATTGAACAGGAAGATCAGCACCGGAATAAGCGTCTGCTCGACGGTGACGTTGATCGCCGTGGTGTAATTGACCGCGGTGTAGAGCGCCGCATTGAAGACGACGTAGCCGACGAGGCCGAGAAAGGCGAGAAGCGGCAGGTTCGACCGGATCACCGGCCAATCGCGGCGAAGATCGGGTATGGAGATCGCGAAAATGATGACGGTCGCGAACGCCCATCGCCAGAAGGTCAGGAGCATCGGGCTGATATGACCGATGGCAAGCTTGCCCGCGACCGCATTGCCTCCCCAGCACAGCGTCGCGACGATCAGGAAGATATAGGCTCTGCGGTACACGATAATCTCCTCCGCGTGCCGTGTCGACGGCCCGTCCTTGCCCTATCGTCTTTCGTCAGCGCCGACCTTGGCCGGAACGCTTGGCGTGGGCCATAGCGTGGGAATTTGCAAATTGTCACGCAAAAACCGTCCAGCATTCACAAACAGGTCGCTTTCCTCGGGCCAAGGCATTATAGATGCGCGCGTTTGCAGGGGCGGGTCCGGCGCGGTTTCGGACGAGCGCCCTTGTGGGAGAGAACTCTATCTGGCGCTCGCAACGCCGCTGTCTCAGAGCAGCGGTGCTGTCGCGGCGCTGTGGCGTGCTTGAAGGGCAGGCCCGAAACGCAGGAAAGCAAAGATGACGAATGTAGTCGTGGTTGGTTCGCAGTGGGGTGACGAGGGCAAGGGCAAGATCGTCGACTGGCTCTCTGAACGGGCGGATATCGTCGTTCGGTTCCAGGGCGGCCACAATGCCGGCCATACGCTCGTCATCGACGGTGTCAGCTACAAGCTGTCGCTGCTGCCCTCCGGTATCGTCCGCGGCAAGCTTTCGGTTATCGGCAACGGCGTCGTCGTCGATCCGCACGCGCTGGTCGCTGAAATCGCAAAGCTCGACGGGCAGGGCGTCAAGGTCACCCCGGACGTGCTGCGCATCGCCGACAACGCGACGCTGATCCTGTCGCTGCACCGCGAGCTGGACGGCCTGCGCGAAGATGCGGCGTCCAACACCGGCACCAAGATCGGCACCACTCGCCGCGGCATCGGCCCGGCCTATGAAGACAAGGTCGGCCGCCGCGCCATCCGCGTCATGGATCTTGCCGACCTCGATACGCTGTCGGCCAAGGTCGATCGCATCCTCACCCATCACAACGCGCTGCGCCGCGGTCTGGGCGAGCCGGAAGTCAGCCATGAGACGATCATGCAGGAACTGACCTCGGTCGCCGAACAGGTTCTGCCGTTCCGCGAAACCGTCTGGGAACTGCTGGACAAGGAGCGCCGCAAGGGTTCGCGCATCCTGTTTGAAGGCGCGCAGGGCTCGCTGCTCGACATCGACCACGGCACCTATCCGTTCGTGACGTCGTCGAACACGGTTGCCGGCCAGGCTGCTGCCGGTTCCGGCATGGGCCCGGGCTCGCTGGGCTACATCCTCGGCATCACCAAGGCCTACACGACGCGCGTCGGCGAAGGCCCGTTCCCGACCGAACTCCATGACGAAATTGGCCAGTTCCTCGGTGAAAAGGGCCATGAGTTCGGCACCGTCACGGGTCGCAAGCGTCGCTGTGGCTGGTTCGACGCGGCGCTGGTGCGCCAGTCGGTCGCGACCAACGGCATCACCGGGATCGCGCTGACGAAACTCGACGTTCTCGACGGTCTGGAAGAACTGAAGATCTGCGTCGGCTACATGCTCGACGGCCAGCGGATCGACCATCTTCCCGCAAGCCAGGCGGCGCAGGCTCGGGTCGAGCCGATCTACGTGACGCTGGAAGGCTGGAAGGAATCCACCGTTGGTGCAAGGTCCTGGGCGGACCTGCCGGCACAGGCGATCAAATACGTTCGTCAGGTTGAGGAATTGATTGGCGCGCCAGTTGCGCTACTTTCCACAAGTCCGGAACGCGACGACACCATACTTGTGACGGACCCGTTTGAAGATTAATGTCAACTATTGATTATCCATTCAGCCGGCTTGAGCCCGGCGACAATGAGAAGTGCTGATGGCAGATTTTGTAGCGGTGATCCGCCGCGCTGTTGATGGTCTGGCGACAAACTCGCCTGAAGCCCGCGCGAAAGTGTATGAAAAAGCGCGTGGTGCCGTTCAACGGCAGCTCGAGAACATGAAGCCGCGGCCGCCGGAAGAAATGCTTCGGCGGCAGATGGACAAGCTCGAAACGGCGATCGTCGAAGTCGAGAGCGAGCACGCGGAGGCGCTGGCGCCGTTCGAGAACGAGGCTGGTTTCGCCGACGACGAATTTGCCGCCGGCCAGCCTGCGCCCGCTGAAGAGACGGTGCTGCCGGCTCCAGCGGAGCCCGAGCAGGAACCGGCACCCGCTCCGGGCGAAGAGCCCGAACAGGCAGCACCGCTCGCCGCTACTGAGCCGGCTGGCTATTCGTATGACGAGCCGCCGCGCTATGATGAACGGCACGAGCCTGTTGCTTCTGTTGCAGCCGAAGAACGCGAACCTGACGTTGCCCATTACGAACCGGCTGTAGAGCCGGAGACGTATGAGGCACGCACGGCCTACGAAGAGCGTCCGCTTTACGAAGAGCCTGTGCCGTCCGAGGAGCAGGACACTGTTCATCAAGGTGGATGGCCGGTCGGCGATGTCGCTGCCGTCGGTGAACGCGATGAGCAGGTCCACAACGAACCTGTGGCCGATGACGGCCGGGCACATTCCGTCGACGCGCCGATCGAGCAGTATCCCGGGACTGTCGACGAGCCTGTTGCAAACGAGCGGGATGATGATCTTCCCTACTCGGCTGCCCGTCAGGACGATGACGTCGCCCACGTCCAGTGGCCACCGCAGACCAGTGCGGAGCCAGCGCGCACGGAACATGCGCCGCTTTTCGAAGAGCCCACCTGGCAGGAGCCGGCGCATTCCGAAAACACCGCCGCAGCCGCTTGGGACGACGTCCCGGAACTGGTGCCGGCCGGTCCCGTCGAGCCGGTCCATCAGCACCAGCCGCAGGCCGATCTACACAGTGGTGATCGCGTCGACGCGCATTTCGACCAGGAAACCCATGTTTCTGCCGATGCAGTTCGCATGCCATCGGTCGCTGAGCTCCCAAGTTTCGGCCAGACCGGGACGGAGACCGGGCGCAAAGACGACAGCGACGATTTCTTCGCAGGCTACCAGCTTGACGCAAAAGCGGATGAGCAGGCACAAAAACCTGCCGGCAAGGATCACGAGAAGGATCCCTGGAGCGATCTGGATGACCTGATCGGGTACAGCAAGGGCGCGGCAGTTGCCGGCGCCGGCGCTGCCGCCTCGAGCCCGAGACAGGCCCAGTCGGATGACAATCTCGAAGACCTGATGCCGACCCCGGCTAAGCCATACCGGGTGACGACGACGCGCAAGCGCAATTACGGTGGCCTCGCACTCGGACTGGTCGGCCTTCTGCTGCTGGGTGGCGCTGGTTATGCCGCCTGGATGAACCGCGACGCGCTGAGCGAGATGGTCGAAGGCTTCATGCCGTCTTCCTCGACGGACACGGCGGTCTCGCCCGCGACCTCGCAACCGGCCTCCGGGAACGCAACTACGGCTCCGGCAACAGCGCCGGCCAACCCGACGCCTTCGACGCAGCAGGCAAATGGCCAGCCCGCCGGTCAGACGAGCCCGCCGCCAGCCGCGGACGGTTCGACCGCCAGCCCGAAATTCACCCAGCGTCTGATGCCGGATGGCACAGAGGTGGATGAAGGTCCGGGTTCGGCCGGAAGCCTTGCCCAGAACGCCGAAGGGCAGTCGGTGGCGCAGCTCAACGCCCCGCCGACCACGCCGCCTGCGGCGCCTGGTGCTGCCGCGACGGCTGCAACCGCGCCCGGCGCACCTGCAGCGCCTGCCCCCGACGCCAACCCGGCAGCGACCCCTGCGGTCTCCGGCGAAAAGATGTTCCTCTATGAAGAGCGTCTTGGCCAGACCGCGCCGACCGCGATCGACGGAAGCGTTTCCTGGTCTCTGCAGCGCGAACCGGGTTCCAACGGCGGTCCGCCTCAGGCTGAAGTCCAGGCCCGCATCACCATACCCGGTCGTGGTCTGACCGCGCTTGTGACGTTCAAGCGCAACTCGGATCCGTCGCTGCCCGCGAGCCATCTGATCGAGATCGTCTTTGCCGTCCCGCCGGACTTCGAGGGCGGTGCCATCGACAGCGTCCAGCGCATTGCGATGAAGACATCCGAGCAGGATCGCGGCAACGCCCTGATCGCGGTTCCGGCCAAGATCACCGACGACTTCCACATGATCGCGCTCAACGATTTCCCGGATGCCCGCAACACCAATATGGAGCTGCTGCGCACCCGCAACTGGATCGACATCCCGGTCGCCTATCGCAACGGACGCCGCGCGCTGTTCACGCTCCAGAAGGGGCCTGAAGGCGAGAAGGCGTTCAACGAGGCCATCCGCGAATGGGGCCAGGCCGGCGGCGGCCAGACGGGCCAGTAATCGACCGGTCGCAGGACATAGGTCATTCGAGAAGGGTCGCGAGAGCGGCCCTTTTCCATTTCCAGCCTCCCGTTGCGAACTCCCATGGCTTCGGCCAAAGAAAAAGGCCGCAAGATGCGGCCTTCGGTCTGCGAGTGCTGGTGTCTCTCGTTACGCGTCGACGACGCGCAGGGCCTGAGCCTGGGCGAGCGCTTCCTTGCGCACCGCATCCTGCACCTTTTCGAAGGCGCGAACCTCGATCTGGCGAACGCGTTCGCGGCTGATGTCGAACTCGGTCGAGAGTTCTTCGAGCGTCACCGGGTCTTCCGACAGACGGCGGGCTTCGAAGATGCGGCGTTCGCGTTCGTTCAGCACGGCGAGTGCCTTGCCGAGCATGCGGCGGCGCGTGTCGAGTTCGTCCTGCTGGATCAGGACCGCTTCCTGGCTCTCGTGATCGTCGACCAGCCAATCCTGCCACTGGCCGGCTTCGCCTTCAGCCGCCCGGATCGGGGCGTTGAGCGAAGCGTCGCCGGAGAGGCGGCGGTTCATCGAGATCACTTCTTCCTCGGATACGTTCAGCTTGGTGGCGATCTCGGTCACCTGGTGCGGCTTCAGATCGCCTTCCTCGATCGCCTGGATCTTGCCCTTGAGGCGGCGCAGGTTGAAGAACAGCCGCTTCTGGTTGGCGGTCGTGCCCATCTTGACCAACGACCAGGAGCGCAGGATGTATTCCTGGATCGAGGCCTTGATCCACCACATTGCATAGGTCGCCAGACGGAAGCCGCGTTCCGGGTCGAATTTCTTGACGGCCTGCATCAGACCGACATTGCCTTCCGACACGACTTCGCCGATCGGCAGGCCGTAGCCGCGATAGCCCATGGCGATCTTTGCGACGAGACGCAGGTGGCTCGTCACCATCTTGTGGGCGGCCGCGCGATCACCATGCTCGGCGTAACGCTTCGCGAGCATGTATTCCTGCTGTGGCTCCAGCATCGGGAACTTGCGGATTTCGTCGAGATAGCGATTGAGACCGGCTTCGCCGGCGGTAATCGAAGGCAGATTGTTACGGGCCATGAAGCACCCCTTTCCGATCGTTGTCGGTTCCCGGCAGATTTCATCTGCCCTTACGGCGAACCGATTATGGCGCGGATCGTTCCCGACCCCGCACCAATGCAAGTGTCAGGTAAGTGTGGCGGAACAGCGATTCAAGCGTTCACACCAACGTTATGACATTACAATTGCGTAATGATCGGCCGGACTTCCGGCGACGGTCAGGCCGTCATTGCCGCAGGGCTTCGATCAACTGTTCCAGGTCGTCGGGGATCGGAGCCTCGAATTCCATCACCTCGCCGGTGCGGGGATGTTCGAACACAAGCAGATAGGCGTGCAGCGCCTGGCGCGGGAAGGCGCTGACGACGGTGCGGGCGGGCTCGGGGATCTTGTTGACCTTGGTCTTGAAGCCGCCGGCATAATCGAGGTCGCCGATCAGCGGATGGCCGATATGAGCCATGTGGACTCGGATCTGGTGCGTGCGGCCGGTTTCCAGACGGCATTCGATCAGGGCCGCCAGCGAGGTTGCCTCGGGCGTCTCGTGAAAACGCTCGATCACCTCATAATGGGTCACCGCCTCGCGCGCGTCCACGGCATTCTCGCGGGTGACGGCGCGCTTGGTGCGGTCGCCACCGGCGCGGCCGAGCGGCGCGTCGATCGTGCCCTTCAAACCTTTCGGGCGACCCCAGACGACGGCCATATAGGCGCGTTCCAGAGGACCCGAACGGCCATGGTCGGCGAACTGGTCGGCGAGGTGGCGATGCGCCAGATCGTTCTTGGCGGCAACCATCACGCCCGACGTATCCTTGTCGAGCCTGTGCACGATACCCGGCCGCTTGACGCCACCGATGCCGGAAAGAGTGTCGCCGCAATGGTGGATCAGAGCGTTGACGAGGGTCCCCGTCCAGTTGCCGGCGCCCGGATGCACGACGAGACCCGGCGGTTTGGCGATGACGATCAGGTCCTCGTCCTCATAGAGAACATCAAGCGGAATATCCTCGCCCTTGGGTTCGGGATCCTCCGGTTCCGGCAATGTGATCTCGATTTGATCGCCGGGGGACACTTTCTTCTTCGGCTCGGTGCAGGCCTTGCCGTTCAGCAGTACGACACCCTGTTCGATCAGCGCCTTGATGCGGTTTCTGGAGAATTCGCCGTCCAGAACCTGTGTCAGCCACGCATCCAACCGCCCTTCTGCTGCCTCATCGGCAGTCAGGACTTTCCTCGGGGCTTCGGCTTGTTTAAAGGGGTCGTTCATTCCGGTTTCCGTCAATTCGCAATCTTGCACGCATAAGGACAATTCATGCCCCAACCAGAAGTCGAGGAAAAGGAAGAGCCGCTTGATCCGGCGATGGAGAGAATCCGCCGGAAGATGGTGCTTCTGCAGCTCGTTTCGGGCGGGATCCTGTTTGTCTGCTTTATGGCGGTCCTCGCCGCGATTGTCTATAAGATCTCCCAGCGTCCCGCAGACGGCCCCGCAACGGTCGCGACGTCCGGAAGTTTCACCGTCCCGTCCGACCAGCCGCTGAAGGCCACCGCCGCACTGCCGACCGGTTTCCAAATCGACAATGTGTCGATGTCCGGCAGCCAGCTCGTCTTCCTCGGCCAGCTGAACGGCGCCCGCAAGGTGTTCGTGTTCGATATCGTGCTCGGCCGCATCGTCGCCGATGTGACGATCGCCACCGGTCCGTGATGGAGCCTATCCGCATCGAGGATGCGGACGACCCGCGGATCGCCGAATTTCAGGCGGTCCGCGATCGCGACCTGACGGGCAGGGGCGGGCGGTTTATCGCCGAGGGCACTGTCGTGCTGCGCATGCTGGCGCAGGCACACCGGGCCAAGTCCGGCTTCGTCGCGGAGAAGCTTCTGCTTCTGGAAAATCGGGTGTCCGGGCTGGAAGACATCCTTGGCCGTTTCCCTGACGATGTTTCGGTCTATGTCGCATCCTCTGCCGTTCTCGACCGGATTGTCGGCTTCCACCTCCACCGCGGCGTGCTGGCGATCGGTCGCAGGGCTGAGGAGCCGTCGATTGCGGACCTCCTGCAGAACCTGCCGGAAAAGGCATTGGTCGTTGCGGCCTTCGGCATTTCCAACCACGACAATATCGGCTCGATCTTCCGCAATGCGGCCGCTTTCGGCGCCGATGCGGTGCTGCTGGATGCCGCCTGCTGCGATCCGCTCTATCGAAAGTCGCTGCGGGTTTCTGTCGGCTCCGTGCTCTCGGTGCCCTATGCCCGCACCGGGACGATGACGGAGCTTCTGGACGCGCTGATGTCGCGCGACTTCGCGATCTGGGGCTTGTCGCCTGCCGGACATGCCGAAATCCGCGACGTACCGGCGCATCCGCTGATGGCGCTGATCACCGGGACCGAGGGCGAGGGGCTTCCAGCGCATATCCTGTCGGCGGTCAAGACCGCCCGCATCGCCCAGATGCCGGGACTGGATAGTCTCAACGCCGCAACCGCGACCGGTATCGCGCTCTACGAGATCGCCATGCGGCAGGGCCGGCTCTAAAGCGTTTCCGTGAGGGTTACGACGACTGCTCGTTCAGTTTCGCCATGGCCTTCTTGGCCTTGGTAGCCAGGCTTTCGCGATCGCTGTTGCCGGATTTGCCCGACAAAATCGTATTGATCGGCGAGGCCTTGCCTTCGCGCGCGGCCGTCAGCGCCACAAGGCTTGCGGCGATGGTTGCAAGCTCCTGCCGAAGCGCTGCATCGTTAGCGCCATCGCGCCTCTTTAAAAGCCGTTCCGACACGGCGGTCGCCCGGTTGCGCGCATCGTCTGCGAGATCGATCATGGCCGGTGTCATCATCGCAGCTGTCATCATGGTGGGCTCTGGGTCCATGCCCGTCGGGCGGGCGACGGCTAACACACCCTCCTCGAGGAGATGCGCCTCCTGGATGTCTTCGGGACCGGGCGTGTTGATCTTGCCTGAATTCGACTTCGGTTTTGATCCGGCTGGCGACCCGGTCTTGCGCAGGGCCCGGCTCGCGTCACGGGCTTCCGCATTGGCAGTTTTCAGTTTTTCGCGCAGCCGTTCGATTTCCTGCTGACGGCGGTCCAGCGCCTCTGCCCTGTCGGCACCCTTTGCGATCTCCCGGTCCAGCCTTTCCTGCAGCGCTATCCGGCGTTGCTCTTCCAGCTTGACCTTGCTCTCGGCTTCTTTGGCGCGGGTGGTCATGTCGCGAATTTCCGTGCGCAGCGTCTCGCGTTCGTCGCGAAGATTGCCGATCCGGGCCTTGAGCCCTTCCATCTCTGCCGCATGAGACGAGAGGTCGATGCGGAAATTGTCCGTATCGGCAATCAGCCGGGCAACGTGCTGCTGGCGTTCGCCGATCTCGACATCGCGCATCCGCAGGTCGTCGTGGGACTGTTCCAGCGCCACCTTCAGCTCCTGGATATAGCTGTCTTCCTGGCGAAGACGCGAGCGGGTGGCGGCAGCCTCGACATCCAGCGTGTCGGCCTGCATCTTCAGGTCCTGCCGGTCGTCTTCAAGCGTGCGGATGGTCGCGTTCAGCGCCTCGATATCGAGCATCAGGCGGGTGTTTTTCTCGCGCGCCTGGATCAGTTCCTGAGAGGTCCGGGCGTTTTCCGCCGCATAGACGGCACGTGCCATATCACGCTGGGCACGCACTTCCTCAGGGCTGATCGGCAGTGTCGCGCGGATGCGGTTTTCCGTGTAGCGCACGATCCGCCTGTGGATCGCCGGCGAAATCAGGATGGCAAGCAGCGCCGCGCTGAGGAAACCCAGGCCAAACAGGAGTGCGTATTGGATCACGGAAAGCCGTTCTTTGTGTCTGGAGCGGACAGGCTCTTTTTAAGCACGGGCGCCTGCACCCGGCAAGTGGGCTCGCCCGGTGGAGGCGTCTGCCTGCCGCTCAGAAGGGGTTCCAGGTGGCTTCGCGGGTCATCTTCAGATAGCCGACATTGATGCCGAGACGGGCGCCAAGGCCGGTGCGGATCGGCACCAGGATCACGTTGTTGTTGCGCAGGACAGTCATCCCGACGCCGGCGACTACGAAGGCCGAGCCGGAAACGCCGCCGAAGCGGGCATAGAGCGAATCGACCGTCGGCAGGTCATAGACCAGCATCATAGCGCGGGTGCCCTGGCCGCCGTAATCGATGCCGAGCGATGGGCCCTGCCAGTAGGTCGGATGCTGTCCGGCGTTTTTCGTGTATAGCTGGCCTTCGCCATAGGTCAGGCCGGCGATGAAGGCGCCGGAGCCTTCCTGGCCGAGAATGTAACCGTTGGGCAGGCCGTATTTCGAGAAAGCGTTTTCCACCACCTTGGCGAGACCGCCGCTGGTGGAGCCGAAAAAGCCGTGGCCGGCATCGACAATTTCCTGCATCGAATACTGCGAAGCATTCTGCTGGGCGGATGCCCTTTCGATTGTGACACAGAAAGCGGTTGCCATGACCACGAAAGCGGTGGCAAAGCGAGCGAAGGCGGAAAGGTTCTGGCGGCGCATATTGAAGTCCGTTTGTTAAATCTTCCGTTATCAAGCGTCATGCTTAAGCCGCCTCTATCTTGGCGGCATGACGTTAACAATCGGTTTACCACAAATGGTGTCATTATGGCGGCACCTATACACATTGACCGTCGACAATCCCCGCGCAATGTTGCTGTGGCACATGCGCGAGGGAATATTTTCATCCAGCCGGAGACACGCATGCCTAAAAATCCCAATCTAA
Source organism: Rhizobium sp. CFBP 8752 (assembly GCF_014842035.1). Lineage (NCBI taxonomy): Bacteria > Pseudomonadati > Pseudomonadota > Alphaproteobacteria > Hyphomicrobiales > Rhizobiaceae > Rhizobium > Rhizobium sp. CFBP 8752. The sequence continues at coordinate 847,604 of NZ_JACYUZ010000001.1, forward strand.
CCCTCGGCGGTCCGGATCTGGCAGCTCTCCTCTGCAGCCGGGTCTGCCACGATATCATCTCGCCGGTCGGAGCCATCAACAATGGCCTGGAGCTTCTCGATGAGGGAGCCGCCGACGCGGATGCGCTCGACCTGATCCGTACATCGGCCATGAACGCCTCGGTGCGTCTGAAATTCGCGCGGCTTGCTTTCGGCGCCTCCGGCTCTGTTGGTGCCTCGATCGATACGGGCGAGGCCGAAAAGGCTGCCAAGGAGTTCGCGGTCGCCGAAAAGAAGACGGAAGTCTCCTGGAACGGCCCGCGCGCCATCATCCCGAAGAACCGGGTCAAGCTGCTCCTCAACCTCTTCACTGTCGCTTACGGCGGCATTCCGCGCGGCGGCTCTCTCGATGTGACACTCGAAAACCCGGAATTCGACGCGAAGTTCATCATCACCATCAAAGGCCGGATGATGCGCGTGCCGGCGAAATTCGTCGAAGTGCTGTCGGGTGCCATGGAAGAGGCGGTCGATGCCCACACGATCCAGCCCTATTACACGGTTCTGCTGGCCGACGAATGCGGCATGGATTTGAAATACGTGGTGTCTGAAGACAAGATCACATTCATCGCGGAAACCGTCCCTGCCGAAGTGCCGGCCGTTTCCGAAGAGGTCTGAGACCCGATCAAGCGCTCTGACATGTGAAAAGCGCGGGTTGCCCTGAGGCGGCCCGCGCTTTTCGCGCTGCGCCTGACGCGTAACTCTTTCTTAGCTTCATTCGGGTCATGGTGGATGTTGCCTAGGGACGGGCACAGCATCAGGGGAAACACGATGCAGCGAATGATGATTGCAGACAGTTCGGACATCGTGCGCAAAGTGGGCAAGCGCATTCTCTCGGAGATCGGCTTCCTGGTTTCCGAAGCGGGCACTGCGCAGGAAGCACTGACCGGCTGCCGTGCAACCTTGCCGAACTTCCTGATCGTCGATGCAGGCCTCGACGACGCGCTCGGTCTGATCGCTTCCGTCCGGGCAATGGACCGCGGCAAGGACGTCAAGATCTTCTACTGCGTCATCGAGACGGACCTGAAGAAGATGATGGCCGGCAAACGCGCCGGCGCCAGCGATTTTCTCCTCAAACCTTTCGACCGCAAGATCCTGACATCGGTGTTCGGCGGCTTTGCTGTTGCGGCTTGATAGTTTCAGCGTTTGCGGCGTGCGCTGAGTGAAGCCGCGTCTCGGAGGTGTCCTGTGAGCGAAGAAGAACTTCTCGTTCTCTACCCCGTACCCAGTCTCATCGCGACGCTACTTCAAAGCGAGAGAGCGAAGGGGAGCCCTCTGACGGAAAACGAGGTCCTCGAGATCACCGACACGTGTGAGGTCATCGCAGTTTCCCGTGATGTTGCTCAGCGAATGGACGAGCAGCGCGGCTATCTCGACATCGATCCTGAGAACTGCTGGGTTGAGTGGCAACAAGCTCGAACCGTGTTTATGGAAACTTGATCCGGACACCGCGCTAAGGCGTCGATCCTCAGCGCTTCCACCTCGGCAATCCTCAAACGCAAAAACACCCGCTTGCGCGGGTGCTCTTCAATCCGGGATAGGGAAAGTTTTCAGGCTCAGGCGGTTTCTGCGAGCTCGACATTGTCAGGTTCGCGCAGCACGTAGCCGCGGCCCCAGACTGTTTCGATGTAGTTCGCGCCACCGGCCGCATTTGCGAGCTTCTTGCGCAGCTTGCAGATGAAGACGTCGATGATCTTCAGTTCCGGCTCGTCCATACCGCCATAAAGGTGGTTGAGGAACATTTCCTTGGTGAGCGTGGTCCCCTTGCGGAGCGAAAGAAGCTCCAGCATCTGGTATTCCTTGCCCGTCAGGTGCACACGCTGGCCGCCGACTTCGACGGTCTTGGCGTCGAGGTTCACGATCAGTTCGCCGGTGATGATGATCGACTGGGCATGGCCCTTCGAACGTCGAACGATGGCGTGGATGCGTGCAACCAGTTCGTCCTTGTGGAACGGCTTGGTCATGTAGTCGTCTGCGCCGAAACCAAGGCCTCGTACCTTGTCTTCGATGCCCGCCATGCCCGACAGGATCAGGATTGGCGTCTTGACCTTTGACAATCTCAGAGTGCGAAGCACTTCATAACCCGACATGTCGGGGAGATTGAGGTCAAGAAGAATGATATCGTAGTCATACAACTTACCAAGGTCGACGCCTTCTTCGCCAAGGTCGGTCGTATAGCAGTTGAAGCTTTCCGATTTCAGCATCAGCTCGATCGACTGGGCCGTCGCGCTGTCATCTTCGATGAGTAGAACCCGCATAATTTTCCCCTTTACCGCCGCGTAAGGTTACCGATGCCCCCTTACTCGATACGGATCCAGACTGAGCCTGATTTGGAAGCTGCCAGAAACTGGTTAACAAATTATGAGCGGTCCTGGCAAGGTGCATCATTTTGTTAAGCAAAATTAGTAGCAGCCTGTTTTACTTTAAGGATTGGCCATCGCCAGCTTGATTCAGCGGAGGAGGAAACCCCGCTAAGTGATTCAAACGACTCCGACATTGTCGTGACCGAAAACCGGCCTTGGCATTTACCGACCCTTAAATGATCAGGCTTATTGTTAATGATGCCTGTAAATGAAAGGTTAACGCGGCGCCAAATTTGTTAACGCCTCGGAAATTTTTTGAGCCTCGCACTGTATTGAACAGGGGTTTACCGGCCTGGGTCTCGCTATCCACGGAGTATTGCGTATGAAATCGCGTGACAATCTTGTTCGCCTGAAGAACTTTCAGGTTAACGAAAAGCGTCGTCAACTGCAGCAGTTGCAGACGATGATGGCCGAATTCGAAAGAATGGCGAAGGAACTGGAGCACCAGATCACCGTCGAGGAGAAGAAATCGGGAATTTCCGACCCGAATCACTTCGCCTATCCAACTTTTGCCAAGGCTGCCCGCCAGCGGGCCGACAATCTGCAAGTCTCGATCCGGGAACTTCGGATCCAGCAGGATGCCGCCGAGCTTGCGCTGGAAGAGGCGGAAGCCGAATTTGCAAAGGCGTCGGCGCTCGAAGAGCGCGACACCGGTATGCGCGCCCGCGCCTGATGCCTTACGGCTGGTTGCCAGCCGAGCGCATCACACGATAGCGAGAGGACTCTGACGAGGGGACCGCATAACGGTGCCCCCGTTTTTGCTTTTTCGACGTTTCCCACGGAGCGGCAGGGCAGACGTGTGGCCCAAGCTTTGCTATGGGTGCCGGATGAGAAGGCTTATCTGGTTTTCGCTTTATGCGGCCGCTTGCGTTTTTCTGGTCCTGGGACTTTCCCTGCCGATCATTCGCTTCGAGCGGCTGTATTTCTTTCGCGAGACGCCGTCGCTGGTCGAACTCGTTTCTGCTCTATGGGGGCAGGGCGATGTCGCGCTTGCGCTCATCGTCGGACTGTTCTCGATTGTCTTTCCCATCACGAAGCTTATGGCGCTCGGTGTCCAAGCCTTTCGCGGCGATCCTCAGCCGGGATTTTTCGCGCGCGTGATGCCGCATCTTGCGAAATGGTCGATGATGGATGTGATGCTGGTGGCACTCGTGGTGTTTGCGGCGAAGACATCCGGCCTCGCGCAGGCGGTGACGCAACCCGGCCTGTGGTTCTATGCGGCCTCGGCGATCATCGCGGGCATATTGCCGCAACTGGCCCGGCGAGAACCGTCCTTGTCCCGTTAAGATTCAAACCAGGGCAAATAAAAAGTGCCGCTGCGGTGAGGCAACGGCACTTCGATTTTACCGATGAACAGTGGTCTGCTGACTTCGCCTAATGGCGGTACTGCTGAATGCGGGTGGTCCGAAGACCGGCTAGGCCGTGGTCGTTGATAGACGCTTGCCAGGACAGGAATTCTTCGACGGTGAGCGTATAACGCTCGCAGGCTTCTTCCAAGCTCAACAGGCCGCCGCGAACCGCGGCGACAACCTCTGCCTTACGACGGATAACCCAGCGGCGCGTATTGGCCGGCGGAAGATCCGCAATCGTAAGCGGGCTGCCATCGGGACCGATGACATATTTAACTCGGGGACGTATCATTTCGGTCATTGGACTCTCTACACAACGCAAGACCACAAACGAGAGCCTACCGGGGCAGTTTTAACATTTGACTAAACGAGACGCGCCATTTGTGGCCAAACCCGCATTGGTCGCAATTCACTTGATTCGAGCCGACAAAAACCTTTTAAAACAAGGCATTGTTAGAGTTGTCTTAAGTGATGAATTTCTTGTTTTATTTCATGGCTGCTCCGGAAGAGGACACATTGTCGCCACCGCGCGGGTAAAATGGCCGATCTTTGCAACTGGAATTGCGATAATCGGCCACGTCGATTTTAGTCAGAGCAGGGTCAGCGAGAGCTCCGTCTTGCCGGCACCCAGTGTCACCTGTGCGGTGCCGGAGTGCTGAAGCGTCAGGCTATCGCCTGCGCTCAGCGAAAACACGCCGCTTGCGCCTTGCGACTGCGCGCCACCCGTTATGCCGTTGAGTGTCATCAGTGTCTCCGTACCGTTGCGCAGCAGCACCGCCCCATGCCCAGACGATGTGGTGACGACGAGATTGAGGGTAACGAGGTAGATGCCGGCTGCTGGAACCGTCATCGCGTTGCCGCCGCCGGCTGCCGAAGCGCCAAGTCCGAAACTGCCCTGGTTGAGGGCGTAGGTGGTAAAGCCGCTCTGCTGGCCTGATGTCGGCGTGAATGTGGTGCCGGTGCGATAGGCGCGCGCTGCCGGCTGGTTGGGTCGGCTGACACGACCTGTCGGGCTGATGGCGAGAGCCGTGCGCCAGGTGGTGCCGTCGCTGATCTTGATGGAGAATTCGGTGTTTCCGGCAAGCCCCATTTCTGCGAACCCGGTCCAGTTGGACTGGAACAGCAGCGATGCGGTGTCGGTTGCGGCCGCCTTGTTGACCTTGATCTGGTGGCCGTTGCCGGCGTGGTTGAAGAGGCTTGCAGGAGACGACAGCGACAATCGGTTGGTGGCATCGGCGACAGCGTTTATGCCGAGCAGGCTCAGGGTGCCCTGATCCGGCAGCGGAACATCCCGCCATGCAGCGCCATCAAACACACGCAGGCGAGAAGTTTCCGCAAACCATGCCCGCCATCCCGTCTTCACGGTCAGGAAGGTCCAGGCGCCGTCCTGCCAGGCGGCGACGCACCCGGTCTTGCCCGTCCATTCACCGGTTGCGCCAGCGCCGACCAGATGGCGATTGCCCTCGGCCGGCGTCGTCGGCGGAGCCGACAGTTCGGAGAGGATTGTCAGATGCACCAGCGTGTCCAGAACAAGCAGCGCCTCGTTGTGAGTGATGTGTTTTTGCGCCTGGGACGGCAGGATGAAGGGCATGTCGAGTTGGGTGGTCGTATCGGGCATGTCGCGCTCCCAAAGGTTGGCCAGTGTTGGTCGCGTGGATTTTACGGCCGTGCCCGCGCGTGAGGATGTAACTCGTGTTAAGTGACTGAAACATAATACGTGCCTGCGCCAAAATCGGCGCCCGCAACGTCCGGCGTGGCGGGACGGCAACGGTGTGGGGGCTTGTCTCGCCATGGCTTCAAACAGGCGTTCTGATGTCCCGATTGCCCTTGTTTCTTCGTCCGCATGTGCGAATGTGGGCGCAACGAGCACGGGAACACGGCATGCGATATTCCGCCTTATCGATCATCAAGCAGGCGCTTTCGGGCAATCGTCGCTGGACGCCGGCATGGCGCGAGCCGGAGCCGAAACCGCATTACGATGTGATCATCGTCGGCGGTGGCGGGCATGGTCTGGCGACGGCCTACTACCTTGCCAAGGAATTCGGCATCACCAATGTCGCTGTGATCGAGAAGGGCTATATCGGGTCGGGCAATGTCGGCCGCAACACCACGATCATCCGGTCCAACTACCTGCTGGAAGGCAATAATCCGTTCTACGAGATGTCCTTGAAGTTGTGGGAAGGGCTGGAGCGGGACTTCAACTACAATGCCATGGTGTCGCAGCGTGGCGTGCTGAATCTTTTCCATTCCGACGGCCAGCGCGATGAATACGCGCGTCGCGGCAATGCGATGCGGCTTCACGGCGTCGATGCGGATCTGCTCGACCGCGAACAGGTGCGAAGGCTCGCGCCCTATCTTAATTTCGACCACGGCCGCTTTCCCGTCATGGGCGGTCTCCTGCAAAAGCGCGGCGGCACGGTGCGTCACGATGCGGTCGCCTGGGGCTACGCACGGGGTGCCGATGCGAGAGGTGTCGATATCATCCAGCATTGCGAGGTGACGGGCATTCGCCGTGGACCGGGCGGCGAAGTCGAGGGCGTCGAGACGACCAAGGGCTTTATCGGCTGCAACCGGCTGGCGCTGGCCGCTGCCGGCAACACGACGACGGTCGGGCGGATGGCGGATCTGGCTTTGCCCATCGAGACGCATGTGCTGCAGGCTTTCGTGTCGGAGGGGCTGAAGCCTGTCATCGACAACGTCATCACCTATGGCGCGGGACATTTCTACATCTCGCAGTCGGACAAGGGCGGTCTCGTGTTCGGTGCCAATATCGACTACTATTCCTCCTATGCTCAGCGCGGCAATCTTGCGACCGTCGAGGAGACGATGCAGGAGGGCGTGTCGCTGATCCCCGGACTTTCGCGCGCCAAGGCGCTGCGGGCCTGGGGTGGCGTGATGGACATGTCGATGGACGGATCACCGATCATCGACCGCACGCCGATCGACAATCTCTATCTCAACGCCGGCTGGTGCTACGGCGGCTTCAAGGCCACGCCGGCCTCAGGATTCTGCTTCGCGCATCTGATTGCCAAGAACGAAACCCATCACGTCTCGCGCTTCATGCGGCTCGACCGGTTCGAGCGAGGCTATGTGCTCGACGAGGGCGGCAAAGGCCCGCAACCGAACATGCACTGAGCCGTATCCGCACCGAGACGAAGACCCAAGACTGAGCCTGACACAAAGACCGAGATTAAGACATGGCAAGCCTGATTACCTGCCCCCATTGCGGAACGCGGCCGAAGGAAGAGTTTTCGGTGCGCGGTGCCGTGATTGCCCGCCCGTCGGCGTCCGAAAAGGACGAGGCCTGGCACCGCTATGTCTATGTCCGCGACAATCCGAAGGGTCGATATCAGGAATACTGGCATCACGCGGCCGGCTGCCGCCGCTGGCTGGTGGTCGATCGCGACAACCTCACGCATGAGGTCTTCGGTGTGACGGATGCGCAAGCATCTCAGGAGGGGAGCCGATGAGCGCCTATCGTCTTGATGCCGGCGGTCTCGTCAACCGGGCCAATCCCCTGACATTCACATTCGACGGCAAGAGCTATACCGGGTTCGACGGCGATACGCTCGCCTCGGCGCTGATTGCCAACGACCAGATGCTGATGGGCCGCAGCTTCAAGTATCACCGCCCCCGTGGACCGGTGACGGCCGGTTCCGCGGAGCCGAATGCATTGATGACGATCGGTAGCGGCGCCCGTTCCGAGCCGAACGTGCGCGCGACGGTCGCCGAGCTCTACAACGGCCTCACCGCCGTCAGCCAGAACCGCTGGCCGTCGCTCGCCTTCGATATGGGGGCCGTCAACGGCTTGCTGTCGCCGTTTCTTGGCGCCGGCTTCTACTACAAGACATTCATGTGGCCGGCGATGCTTTGGGAAAAGCTCTACGAGCCTGTCATCCGTCGTGCCGCCGGTCTCGGCAAGCTGACCATGGAGGCGGATCCGGATCGCTACGAGAAAGCCTGGGCGCATTGCGACCTGCTCGTCGTCGGCTCAGGGCCTGCGGGACTGATGGCAGCACTTTCTGCCGCCCGGGCCGGTGCGCGCGTGCTGATTGCCGATGAAAGCGCCCGCTTGGGAGGCTCGCTTCTGTCTGAAAACGTCGTGATTGGCGGGCAGGCGGCGAGCGACTACGCGGCAACTCTGGTCGAGGAACTCGCGTCCTTTCCGAACGTGACGATGATGCCGCGCACGACCGTGTTCGGCTGGTATGACGATATGGTGTTCGGCGCCGTCGAGCGGGTTCAGAAGCACGTGGAAACGCCGTCGCCGGATCTGCCGGTCGAGTGTGTCTGGCGCATCGTCGCCAAACGGGCGATCCTTGCCTCCGGTGCCGAAGAGCGGCCTCTCGTGTTCGGCGGCAACGACCGGCCGGGCGTGATGACCGCCAATGCGGCGCGCACCTATCTCAATCGCTATGGCGTGGCTGTCGGCTCCAAAGTGGCCGTCTTTACCAATGGTGGCTCCGGTTATCGTACGGCGGGTGATCTTTCCGCCCGTGGCGTCGAGGTCTCCGCGATCATCGATGCGCGCGCCGCCTCCACCGATCCGGCACCCTACGGCGTTCGTGTCATCCATGGCGGTGCCGTCGTCGCCACCAAAGGCCGCAACCGCATCGATGCGCTGATTGCAGAGCGTATGGGTTTCGAGGAGGAGATCGCCTGCGATGCGCTCGCCATGGCCGGCGGCTGGTCGCCGATCGTGCATCTGATGTGCCAGCGTGGCGCCAAACCCGTCTGGTCGGAGGCGGCGAAGGCGTTTCTGGCGCCGGATGTGGGAGCAAGCTTTGTCGCTGCCGGCTCGGCTGCCGGTGCCGACAGCATCGCCGCCTGCCTTCGTGACGGGGCATCGAAGGCAGCTGCGTTTTCGACCGAACTCGGCTTTGCCGCCTATGAAGCAAAGATTCCCGAGGTGGAAGGCGAATACGATCCTGATTTCGCGCCGCTCTGGTATGTGCCGGGGGCCAAGGACAAGGCCTTCGTCGACTTTCAGAACGACGTGCATGTCAGCGATCTCGGTCTCGCGCAGCGCGAGGGTTTCCGGCATATCGAGCATACCAAGCGCTATACCACGACCGGCATGGCGACCGATCAGGGCAAGCTCGGCAATGTCGCGACGATCGGGATTGTCGCTGCCATGCGCGGCGTGTCGCCGGCCGAAATCGGCACCACGACCTTCCGGCCGTTCTACACGCCGGTCTCGATGGGTGCGCTTGCCGGCACGTCGCGGGCCGAGCATGCAGCGCCCGTCAGGACCTCGCCGCTGCATGGCTGGGCGAAGAAGAACGGCGCGACCTTCGTGGAAAGCGGCCTCTGGTACCGCTCATCCTGGTTCGCGCGCGACGGAGAAAAGACCTGGCGCGACAGCGTTGACCGTGAAGTGCGCAATGTGCGCGAAAACGCCGGTCTCTGCGATGTCTCGACGCTCGGCAAGATCGAGATTTTTGGCACAGGTGCTGCTGAATTCCTGAACCGGGTCTATTCCAACGCCTTCCTGAAGCTGCCGGTCGGCAAGGCGCGTTACGGCCTGATGCTGCGCGAGGATGGGATGGTGTTCGACGACGGCACGACCAGCCGCCTGTCGGAAAACCACTATGTGATGACCACCACGACGGCTTACGCGACAGAGGTGATGGCGCATCTGAAATTTGCAAGCCAGACCTTCTGGCCTCATCTCGACGTGCGCTTCGTGTCCTCCTCCGACCAGTGGGCGCAGATGTCGCTGGCCGGACCGAAGGCGCGGATCATCCTTGCCCGGATCGTGGAAGACGACATTTCCGATGCGGCAATACCGTTTCTCGGTGCGAAGGTCGTCACGCTCAAGGGCGGGCTGAAGGCGCGCCTGTTCCGCATCTCGTTTTCGGGCGAACTCGCCTACGAACTGGCGGTACCCGCAGGCTATGGCGAAGCCGTGGCCGATGCGATCATGCAAGCGGGCCGCGAGGACGGGATCTGCGCCTACGGCGTCGAGGCGCTCAACGTCCTGCGCATCGAAAAAGGCTTTGTCACCCATGCCGAACTGGAAGGCCGCACGACACCCGACGATCTCGGTTACGGGAAGATGATGGCGATGACCAAGCCGGATTTCATCGGCAAGCGCCTCTCGACCCGTTTCGGCCTCACCGCCGCCGATCGCCTTCAACTCGTCGGCCTGAAGCCTGTGGAAACCGACAAGGAGTTCATGGCGGGCGCCCATCTGTTGAAAGATGGCGCGGCCGCGACGCTTGCGGGCGACCAGGGGTTCGTATCATCAGCCTGCTATTCGCCGACGCTCGGACACACGATCGGTCTCGGCCTTCTCAAATCCGGCCGCGAGCGGATCGGCGAGAAGATCACTGTCTGGGATGGACTTCGCGGCACCGAAGTCGCGGCGGAAGTCTGCCTGCCGGTCTTTGTCGATCCACAAAACACAAAACAACATCTTTGAGGGCATGACGATGGCTTTGACACTTCTCCACCGCCATGCGCTCGAAGATCACATCCTGGGCTTCGAGACGAGCGCCAACCCCAACCACCTGTCCGTCGCGCGGCGGCCGGTGATCTTTTCGGTGCTTGCCCATGCGGGCCAGGAGCAGGCCGTGGGCCTAGCACTCGAGGCTGCCCCGGATATCGCGCCGCGCTTCTGCGGCCCGGCGGAATGGCTGGCGGTGTCGCTCACCGCAGGCTCAGAGACCGTTGCCGGTCACTTATCCGAAATATCCGGCGCCTCCGTCGTTGATCAGAGCGACGGCAAGGTGCTGATGGCGATTTCGGGACCCAGCGTGCGGCAGATCCTTGCAAAATGCGTCGGCGTCGATCTGCATCCGCAGGCGCTTGCGCAGGGGCATTCCGCAAACATGCTGTTCGGCCACGTCGCAGTGAATTTGGCGCGCACCGGCCCCGATGCCTTCGAGATCATCACGCCCCGGTCGTTCGCCGGCTCGGTCTACGAGGACCTGATGGAAATGGGCCGCGCATTCGCCCTGACGGCATCGTTTTCGGGCGGGTGACGGTGGTGGGCGGTTGCCCAAACTCCCCTCATCCTCGCCCTTGTGGCGGGGATCCAGCGACACGACGTCTGTCGGGTCAAAGACTCCTTCAGCTCAAGGACTTGAGCTGACTGGATCCCCGCCACAAGGGCGAGGATGAGGGAGGATAGGGTGTCGCTCTCGTCAAATGAGCTTCTTTAGGGTTGTAAGCGGTCTGAGCATCGAAGCGCTTAGTGCTTCTCGCGAACGAAGCTCCAGAGGCCCTTTTCCTGCGATGCTGCCATGACGAGGTCCGGCCGCTTTTCGAGCGCCGGGACGAGACTGGAAAGGCCTTCGACGCGGTTCAGGAGGTCGACGAATTCGGGGGCGAGGTCCTCGGCGAAATCGCGGCAGAAGCCCTGGATCACGCCGAACTCGATTGTCTTGCGCGGTGTCGCATCGCGCATCGTGGTCAGTACGCTGCCTACCAGTTCATCGAAGCTCAGCACGTTTGTCATGGCGCTATTCCCTGTTGCGTGGCGTTCATGACAAGGCATACGCGGCGATTGAAAAATTAGTTTCAGGCTCCGGTCGCAAGATGGCGCGAAACGAACAGCGACTATGTCGGAAACGACAAATCCGGGTTCGCAGAACAGCCTATTGGCAATTCTCGGGAGGTTCTAGGCTCACCCCAAACAGGCATCAAGTTAGGGGAACGGGATCCATGAAAAGCCATGCTCGAGTTGTCGTCATCGGTGGCGGTGTCGTCGGATGTTCGGTCCTCTACCATCTGACCAAGCTCGGCTGGAGCGATGTCGTGTTGCTCGAGCGTTCGGAACTTACCTCCGGCTCCACCTGGCATGCAGCGGGGGGCATGCATACGATCAACGGCGATCCGAACGTTGCCAAGCTGCAGAAATACACGGTCGAACTCTACAAGGAGATCGAGGCCTATTCCGGCCAGGATATCGGCCTGCACATGACCTCCGGCCTGATGCTGGCGGCGACGCCCGAGCGCTTCGACTGGTTCAAGTCGCTGCTCGCCAAAGGTAAATACGCAAACGGCGAAGCGCGGCTCGTCTCGGTCGAGGAAGCGCATGCGATGATGCCGTTGCTCGACCCGACGCAGTTCGTGGGCGCCGTGTTCGATCCGCATGAGGGCCATCTCGACCCCTACGGCACCACCCATGCCTATGCGAAATCGGCTAAGAAGAACGGTGCCGAGATCTACCTGCATACCAAGGTCGAGGATCTGGTGCAGCTTCCCGACGGAACCTGGCGGGTGATCACGGACAAGGGCGAGATCCGCTGCGAACATGTGGTGAATGCGGCCGGTCTCTGGGCCCGCGAAGTGGGGCGCATGGTCGGGCTGGAGCTGCCAGTGCTGGCCATGGAGCACATGTATCTGATCACCGAGGACATGCCTGAGGTCATCGACTTCAACAAGACGTCCGGCCGCGAACTGATGCACTGCGTCGATTTCGACGGCGAGATCTACATTCGCCAGGAACGCAACGGCATGCTGATGGGCACCTATGAAAAGGACTGCCGGCCGTGGTCGCCAATCGAGACGCCCTGGACGTTCGGCCATGAACTCTTGGCCGAGGACCTTGAGCGCATCACGAACGAGCTGGAGGTTGGCTTCCGGCATTTCCCGGCCTTCAACAATGCCGGCATCAAGACGATCATCAACGGGCCCTTCACCTTTTCGCCAGACGGCAACCCGCTTGTCGGGCCCGTGCGCGGCATGACGAATTTCTGGTCGGCCTGCGCTGTCATGGCCGGGTTCAGCCAGGGCGGCGGCGTCGGGCTCGCGCTTGCCAACTGGATCGTCGAGGGCGATCCCGGCTTCGACGTGTTCGCCATGGATGTCACCCGCTACGGCGATTATGCGTCGCTTGCCTATACCAATGCGAAGGTGCGCGAAAACTATTCCCGCCGCTTCTCGATCCGCTATCCTAACGAGGAACTGCCGGCGGCGCGGCCGCTGCTGACGACGCCGATCTACGACGCGCTGAAGGCGAGGGGTGCCGTGTTCGGCGCATCTTACGGGCTGGAAACGCCGCTGTGGTTTGCGCCTGAAGGCATCGAGGATGCGTTTTCCTGGAGCCGATCCACCGATTTCGAGCATGTCGGCCGCGAGGCGAAGGCGGTCCGCGACAGTGTCGGGTTGATGGAGACCTCGGGGTTCGCCAAATATTCGATCGGGGGCGAGGGGGCGCATGCCTGGCTCGACCATATTCTTGCGGGCAAGGTTCCGCCCGTCGGCCGCATGGCGCTTTCGCCGATGCTGAACGAGGCCGGCAAGCTGATCGGCGATTTCACGCTCGCCAATCTCGGCGACGATGCGTTCCTGCTGATCGGCTCCGGCATTGCCGAAGACTATCATATGCGATGGTTCGAAACACATCTGCCGGATGACGATTCGGTTTCGTTCGATTGCCTCAATCTCGGTCTCGTCGGCCTGTCGATTGCTGGCCCCCGGTCACGCGATGTGCTGCAGAAGCTTACCCATCTCGACCTTTCGGATCAGGCTCTGCCGTTCATGGGCATCGTCGAGATCGATCTCGGCATGGCGCCGGTCATCCTCGGCCGTGTCAGCTATACCGGCGATCTCGGCTTCGAGCTTTGGATGAAGCCGGAATATCAGCGCTATCTGTTCGATCTCATCATGGAGGCCGGTGCGGAGTTCGGGATCACCCTGTTCGGCCTCCGCGCCTTGAATGCGCTACGCGTCGAAAAATCCTTCGGCAGCTGGTCTCGCGAATACCGGCCGCTTTACGGTCCCGTGGAAGCGGGGCTCGGTCGCTTCATCGCCTATGGCAAGGAGGCCGATTTCATCGGAAAGGCCGCGGCGATCGAGGAAAAGGCGGAGGGCGGCGCGCTGCGTCTCGTCACCTTCGTCGTCGATGCAAAAGATGCGGACGTGCTCGGCGACGAGCCGATCTCGCTTGATGGCCAGGTCTGCGGCTGGGTGACCTCGGGTGGATACGCCCATGCCGCCGGCGTGTCGGTCGCCATGGGCTATGTGCCGAAAGAGGTCTCCCGAACGGAGGAGGGGTGGCAGATCGAGGTGCTCGGCGAGATGCTCATCGCCCGGCTTCAGCCGCATCCGATCTTTGACGCCAACGGGTCGCGCATGCGGTCCTGACCGTCGAAAGCTGAAGAAGCGGATAAGCCAAGACCGAAGCAGACCAGAGGTTATTTCTCTATAGTTTTTGCCATTCGTGTGGAAATCGTGCCGTTTTTTCAACAATGCCAAGCGGATTTGCGTCACGTGCTGCAAAAGCCACTGAAATTATGTCTGCCTCTTTCTTTTGCACTTCACATTTCGATCGAAACCGGTAGGAATCAAAAAAATTGAAGATCCTATCAGGGACATTCAAGCGAAAGATGCGGCCGCCAAGGATCGCATCCGCAGGGGAAAATATATGGAATATTTTATCCAGCAGCTCATAAACGGGCTGACTCTCGGATCCATCTATGGGCTCGTGGCAATCGGCTATACGATGGTTTACGGCATCATCGGCATGATCAACTTTGCCCATGGTGACATCTTCATGCTCGGCGGCTTTGCCGCCCTGATCGTGTTCCTGCTTGCCACATCCTTCTTCGCCGGCATTCCGGTGGCGCTGCTGCTTTTGCTGATGCTGCTCGTCGGCATGCTGATGACAGGCCTGTGGAACTGGACGATCGAGCGGATCGCCTACCGTCCGCTGCGCGGCTCGTTCCGCCTGGCGCCGCTGATCACCGCGATCGGCATGTCGATCTTCCTGTCGAACTTCATCCAGGTGACGCAGGGTCCGCGCAACAAGCCGATCCCGCCGCTGGTCACCGACACCTATCATTTCGGTGCGATCACGGTGTCGCTGAAGCAGATCCTGATCGTCGTGATCACCTCGATCCTGCTGTTTGCGTTCTGGTACATCGTCAACAAGACGCCGCTCGGCCGTGCCCAGCGCGCCACCGAACAGGATCGCAAGATGGCGGCTCTGCTCGGCGTCGACGTCGACAAGACGATCTCGATCACCTTCATCATGGGCGCGGCTCTCGCTGCCGTCGCCGGTGCCATGTACCTGATGTATTACGGTGTCGCCTCGTTCAACGACGGCTTCATTCCGGGTGTGAAGGCATTCACCGCAGCCGTTCTCGGCGGCATCGGCTCGCTGCCGGGCGCTGTTCTCGGCGGGTTGCTGATCGGCCTCATCGAAAGCCTGTGGTCGGCGTATTTCTCGATCGCCTACAAGGATGTCGCGACCTTTGCGATCCTCGCCTTCGTGCTGATCTTCAAGCCGACCGGCATCCTCGGTCGTCCTGAAGTGGAGAAGGTGTAACATGGCGACCGTATCGGAAACCGTTCCCAACAACGTCATGGCCAAGGCGATCAAGGAAGGCATCTTTGCAGGCGTCATCGCCTTGCTGATGTTCTCCCTGTTCGTCGGCATCGAGACCTATCAGGATATCAACAACCAGCTCGTCTGGCGCACCCGCTGGGGCCTGCTTGCGGTGTTCGTCGCGGTCGCTGCCATCGGTCGCTTCCTGACAGTCGCCTTTATCAAGCCGCATCTCGACCGCCGCAAGCTTGCCAAGGCAAAGGCCGGCATTCTCGAGATCTCGGACGAGAAGAGCTTCTTCCATCGCCACTTCCTCAAGTTCGCGCTGGTCTTCCTGCTCATCTATCCATTCCTGTCGCTGCTGATCGTTGGCAAGCAGGGCTCGCTGAAATATGTCGACAACTTCGGCATCCAGATCCTCATCTATGTGATGCTCGCCTGGGGCCTCAACATCGTCGTCGGTCTCGCCGGTCTGCTCGATCTTGGCTATGTCGCCTTCTATGCGGTCGGCGCCTATTCCTACGCGCTTCTGTCATCCTATTTCGGCTTCTCGTTCTGGCTGCTGCTGCCGATGTCCGGCATTCTCGCCGCGCTCTGGGGCGTCATCCTCGGCTTCCCGGTGTTGAGATTGCGGGGTGACTACCTTGCCATCGTGACGCTCGCCTTCGGGGAAATTATCCGGCTTGTTCTGATCAACTGGACTGACGTCACCAAGGGCACGTTCGGTATCTCGGGCATCGCCAAAGCGTCGTTCTTCGGCATATGGTCGTTCGATACGGGCTCCCCGAACAACTTCGTCAAGGCCTGGGGCCTCTCGGCTTCGTCGGTCTATTACAAGATCTTCCTGTTCTACATCATCCTCGCGCTCTGCATGCTGACGGCCTACGTCACCATTCGCCTGCGTCGCATGCCGATCGGTCGCGCATGGGAAGCGTTGCGCGAAGATGAAATCGCCTGCCGCTCGCTCGGCATCAACACCGTCACCACCAAGCTCACGGCATTTGCCACGGGCGCGATGTTCGGCGGTTTTGCAGGCTCGTTCTTTGCGACCCGCCAGGGTTTCGTGTCTCCGGAAAGCTTCGTCTTCCTGGAATCGGCGGTCATCCTGGCCATCGTGGTTCTCGGCGGCATGGGTTCGCTGACCGGTATCGCGATCGCCGCTGTCATCATGGTCGGCGGCACCGAAATCCTGCGCGAGATGTCGTTCCTGAAGATCATCTTCGGCCCCGACTTCACCCCGGAACTCTACCGCATGCTGCTGTTCGGGCTGGCGATGATCATCGTCATGCTGTTCAAGCCGCGTGGCTTCGTGGGCTCGCGTGAGCCGACAGCCTTCCTGAAGGAGCGCAAGGCCATCTCCGGCAGCTTCACCAAGGAAGGCCACGGCTGATGGCGACGGATATGACGACTATGACGAAAGACACGATCCTGAGGGTCGAGCATCTGTCGATGCGGTTTGGTGGCCTGATGGCGATCGACGACTTCTCGTTCGAAGCCAAGCGCGGCGAAATCACCGCGCTGATCGGCCCGAACGGCGCCGGCAAGACGACGGTGTTCAACTGCATCACCGGCTTTTACAAGCCGACGATGGGCATGCTGACCCTGCATCGCAGCAACGGCCGCGAGTTCCTTTTGGAACGCCTTCGCGATTTCGAGATCAACAAGGTCGCGGGTGTTGCCCGTACCTTCCAGAACATCCGGCTGTTTTCCGGCCTGACGGTTCTCGAAAACCTGCTGGTCGCGCAGCACAACGTGCTGATGAAGGCTTCGGGTTACACGATCCTCGGCCTCTTGGGTCTGCCGACCTACAAGAACGCTGCCAAAGCCGCGATCGAAAAGGCTGAATACTGGTTGGACAAGGCGGATCTGACGGACCGCGCCGACGACCCGGCCGGCGACCTTTCCTATGGTGCCCAGCGCCGGCTGGAAATCGCCCGCGCCATGTGCACCGGGCCGGAGCTTCTGTGCCTGGACGAGCCCGCCGCCGGCCTCAACCCGAAGGAATCGCTCACGCTCAACGCGCTGTTGCGCGGCATCCGCGACGAAGGCACGTCTCTGCTCCTGATCGAGCACGACATGTCCGTCGTCATGGAGATTTCGGATCACGTCGTGGTTCTGGAATACGGCCAGAAGATTTCCGACGGAACGCCTGATCACGTGAAGAACGACCCGAGGGTGATCGCAGCCTATCTCGGCGTCGAGGATGATGAAGTTGAAGAAATCGAGGAAAAGCTCGACAAGGGCATTATTGAAGAGGGGTCCGTCTGATGGCCGGTGAACCCCTTCTGAAAGTCCAGGGCGTCGAAACCTACTACGGCAACATCCGGGCCCTCGACGGCGTCAATGTCGAAGTCAACAAGGGCGAGATTGTCAGTCTGATCGGCGCCAACGGTGCCGGCAAGTCGACGCTGATGATGACGATCTGCGGCAGCCCGCAGGCCCGCAAGGGTCAGGTCATCTTCGACGGCGAAGACATCACGCAGGTGCCGACGCATTTGATTGCGCGTCGGCGTATCGCCCAGTCGCCGGAAGGCCGCCGCATCTTTCCGCGCATGACCGTGCACGAAAACCTGCAGATGGGCGCCGGTCTCGACAACCTCAAGTATTTCAAAGAGGACGTCGAAAAGATCTTCACCCTGTTTCCGCGCCTCAAGGAACGCCAGGCCCAACGCGGCGGCACGCTGTCGGGCGGCGAGCAGCAGATGCTGTCGATCGGCCGTGCGCTGATGGCGCGTCCGAAACTGCTTCTCCTGGACGAGCCGTCGCTCGGCCTCGCACCACTGATCGTCAAGGGCATTTTCGAGGCGATCAAGAAGCTGAACAAGGAAGAGGGGCTCACCGTCTTCCTCGTCGAGCAGAACGCGTTTGCGGCACTCAAACTGTCCGATCGCGCCTATGTGATGGTCAATGGCAAGGTGACGATGTCCGGCTCCGGCAAGGAACTGCTCGCAAATCCCGAAGTCCGCGCCGCCTATCTCGAGGGGGGCCGGCATTGAGCACCATGATCATCATTCCGGCGACCGGGGGACACTGAGATGCAGGGCCTGTTTTTCGAAACCGATACTGGCGTGCGTTATTTCCTGCGCGCACTCGTCATGGTCCTCGGCTTCTGGACGGCGTGGCGCGCCGGCAAGGCGGTCGCAGAAGGCTGGAACGGCTATGGCCATGTCATCGCCTACACGCTGCTTCTGGCCGTCGCGATGCAGTTCATGCACTACGCGCTGTTCCAGGGACCGTTCATCAGCCCGTTCCATTACATCATCGATGTGGTGCTGCTGATGGCGTTTTCCATCTCCGGATTCCGCATTCGCCGCACCCGTCAGATGGTTCAGAACTACTACTGGCTCTATCAGCCTGTCTCCGCTTTCTCATGGAAGAAGAAAGATTGACAGTCGCTCATTTCTGACTTCAGATTGGGTTGGGTCAAATAAGAATACACCAGAGGGTGGAACATTTCTCCGGCGCAATGATGGTGGGTATTGCGTCCGGGTCCCAAAAAACCGCTCACCTAAAAACTGGGAGTAAATCAATGAAGAAGTCTCTTCTTTCCGCCGTCGCGCTGACGGCGATGGTCGCATTCAGCGGCAACGCCTGGGCCGATATCATCATCGGCGTTGGCGGCCCGCTGACCGGCCCGAATGCTGCATTCGGCGCGCAGCTGCAGAAGGGTGCTGAACAGGCTATCGCCGATATCAATGCCGCCGGCGGCATCAACGGCGAAAAGCTGGTCATCGCGCTCGGCGACGACGTTTCCGATCCGAAGCAGGGCATTTCCGTCGCCAACAAGTTCGCGTCCGATGGCGTGAAGTATGTTGTCGGTCACTTCAACTCGGGCGTTTCGATCCCGGCTTCGCAGGAAGTCTATGCCGAAAACGGCATGCTCGAAGTCACCCCTGCAGCAACCAACCCTGTCTTCACCGAGCGCGGCCTGTGGAACACGTTCCGCACCTGCGGCCGTGACGACCAGCAGGGCGGCGTCGCCGGCAAGTATCTTGCCGAGAAGTTCGCCGATGCAAAGATCGCGATCATCGACGACAAGACACCTTACGGCCAGGGTCTCGCTGAAGAAACCATGAAAGCCTACAACGCGGCCGGCAAGAAGCAGGTCATCCGCGAAGGCGTCAACGTCGGCGACAAGGACTTCTCGGCGCTGATTTCCAAGATGAAGGAAGCCGGCGTTTCGATCATCTACTGGGGTGGTCTCCACACGGAAGCCGGCCTGATCATCCGTCAGGCGAAGGATGCTGGCCTCAAGGCAACGCTCGTATCGGGTGACGGTATCGTCTCCAACGAACTGGCCTCGATCGCTGGCGATGCAGTCGAAGGCACGCTGAACACGTTCGGCCCCGATCCGACACTGCGTCCTGAGAACAAGGAACTGGTTGCCAAGTTCAAGGCTGCCGGCTTCAACCCTGAAGCCTACACGCTCTATTCCTACGCAGCCGTTCAGGTCATCGCCGAAGGCATCAAGCTAGCTGGCAGCCCTGATGACGCAGAAGTCGTTGCCAAGGCTCTCAAGGAAAAGGGTCCGTTCAAGACCGTTCTCGGCGACATGGCTTTCGACGCCAAGGGCGACCCGAAGCTCCCAGGCTACGTCATGTACGAGTGGAAGAAGGGTCCGGACGGCAAGTACAGCTACTTCCCGCAGGGCTGAGCCTTCAAGGCTTGAACCATCGATTGACAGGAAGCCCGGCCATTGACCGGGCTTTTTGCATTGATGCCTGCAGGGTTCAGATATCGAGCTGGAAGTTTCCCGAGCTCAAACCCTGAAAATCCCATCAGAAACTTTCGGGGGTGAAACTGGCAAACCGCGCCGCGGGAAGAGGGCCGGCGGTCATCAGTGTGAAATCGAAATTCGACTTTGCTTCCGATCCAAGAACGTATTGACGGTGCACGCGCAGGAAATCGCGCTTGATCCTGTTGTAGCGCTCGGGCGCCATCATCCGCTTGACCCTGATGAAGGCAAGCGTCGCCTGGGGTGCATCTTCATGTCCTGCCAGCGCCACGATGCGGCTCTTGTAGAAATGAATGCTGTCGGTGAGGCACTGAACCTCCAGCCAGAAGATCTGTGGCGATCGGGCAATGCGGCCGACACATTCGCGCAATGTCGTAGCGGGCCGCAGCAGCGAGCATTGCAGGATCGCGCCACCGAGCGTCACGAAGCTCACCTTGCGTTCGCTCCGAGCGGGGCCCCGCCTGAACGCATCAGGACTTTCCGCAAGCAGCATGCCGATCACGTGGGTCGCGACAGCCGATCCCATGCTGTGCGACGTGATGAGATATTCGTCCGCATCCTCAGTCAGTGCCTCGCGGACACCCTCCATGCAGCTCGCCAGCCAGGCGTTGACATCGGGCCTGTCGAGATTGCCCATCGCGTCGGCCATCTCCCAGTCGGCAAACAGGTGCAGCGTGTGAAACCGTGCCATGAAGGGGAGGAAGGCGTAGCGGAACAGCGCAAGACCAAGCGGGATGCTCCACAACAGATGCAACATATTGAGCCCGAGCAGCGCGGGCAGGGCAGCGATCACGGCGGTGAGCCCAAGGACTACAGCCACCAGCAGGAACGGAAACAGGAAGAACAGGCCGAACCGCCACGCATGCCTGAGATAGCCGGCCATGCCGCCCTGGGTGACGATACGCAAGGCGCTTCGATAACCGTCGAGGATACGGCGCGGCAGCGGCTTGCCGTTCAGGCTGTTGACCAGCGCGCAGTGGTCGAAGATGTAGAACCGGCTTTGCGTGACGCCGTCGCCCGCATCCCGCACCCGACAGGTTATGTCGAAATACGCCGTCTTTGCGGTCCGCTGCAGCTCACCTGTCTGGAGATCCAGGTTCCATGTCTTGGCGCTCTGTGCCGCCGCGCGCACATAGCGGGCATGGTGCATGCCGGCGTCGAGCGGCTCGAAGCCCGGGAAATGCAGGACGACGCGTTTCCTCACCCGTTCCGCCGTCGGGGAGTTATCTGCGTCGTGGGGCGTCTGTGCCGTCAAAGGCGATTGAGTAGTCATGACTGCGGAGTTCCGGATGCGGCTTGTCTAAGCCGTTGAGGGTGCGCGCGGATCTATCCCTTGGCATCGCCGACTGCAAGTGTCTGGCCCCGGTCGGTCCGTTTGCGTCTAGTCCGGCCGGTCGCCTGTGTGCAGGACGTTCGCCGCCATAACCGCTGCCGAGGCGCGGTTTTCGACGCCGAGCTTGATGTAGATCTGCTCGAGATGCTTGTTCACGGTGCGGGCCGACAGACCGAGGATATCGCCGATATCCTTGTTCGCCTTGCCCTTGGCGATCCATAAGAGCACTTCCGACTCCCGTTGCGTCAGCGGAAAGTGCTGGCGCAGGATTTCGTCGTCCGGCCGCTTGATGACAGCGGCCGACAGCCGGAACAGGAATTCGTCGGCGCCGATCGCGCCGAGAAACGCAAACTGCAGGCTGGTCTGCAGGTTTTCGGACAGCGAGAAGGCGGCGTTGCGGGCAAAGCCTGCCGTATCGCGCTCTGCCATCCAGGCGCCGATGCGGCCTGCGACGATCGCAATGCCGTCGTCGCTTTCCGTTGCGGCATTCATCAGCCGCGTTGCCTGCGGTGTCGACCAGCGGATCGAGCCGTCGTTTCTGACCGCAAGCAGATGCCGGCCGGCGGCATCGAGCGCGACGCGGGCGCTCTGGGCGGAGCGGGCGTTGGAAAGATGCACCCGTATTCTCGCCCGCAGCTCGTCGATATTGATCGGCTTGCTCAGATAGTCGACGCCGCCGCTGTCGAGCGCGTTGACGACGTGTTCGGTTTCGGTCAGGCCCGTCATGAAGATCACTGGCACTTGAGCTGCCGCATGCGCCTTCAGTCTGCGGCAGGTCTCGAACCCGTCCATGCCGGGCATCACGGCGTCGAGCAGGATCAGATCGGGCGTGATGCGCTCGACGATCGAAAGCGCTGCCTGACCCGACGTGGCGATCAGCACCGAAAAGCCGGATTGCTCCAGCGCCTCGGTCAGGAAGCCGAGCGTGTCGGGACTGTCGTCCACCAGGAGGACGATATCGCGCGGTGTCGTCGCGTCAGCCATCGCTGTTTTCCTGTTTTTCGAGTTCCTGTGTCTCCATGCGTTCCAGATATTTCATGTAACCGGCCATGTCGAAGGCCTTTACATAGGTTCCGAGCTCTTCCGCGAACGGACGGTGGGATTGGTCCGTGGCGAGATCCGCGAGCTTGGCTTCGATGCCGCGGACGTAGCCGATTTCACCGAGCCGCAGGAGATCCTGAAGATGGCCCGTCCCGGGACTGATGACCGGCTGCTTGATCAGTGCCGAAAGCGCCAGTGCCGGCGCTTCGTCCTCGTAGACCCATTTGAGGGAGAGATGCGAGGCGAGCTTGTCGGCAAGGCGGCGCAGGTTGACGGGCTTTGACAGCGTGTCGTCATGCCCTTCGCCACCGGCATCGGCAGTCGTGCCATCGCCGATATTGGCCGAGAGCATGATCATGGGCGCCGTCTGTCCTTCCTCGCGCAACCTCGAAACAAGCTGCCAGCCGCTCATGCCAGGCATGGAGATGTCGACCAGAAACAGATCCGGCCGCACACCTTCGATCAGCGTCAGGCATTCCGGCCCGTCGACGGCCGTCAGGATGACGAAATCCATCGGCGCCAGCACTTCGCGCATCAGGTCGCGGTGATCCTGGTTGTCGTCCACCACGACGATGGTGCGGCGCGGCCCGGTATAGGAGACGATCTTGCGCTCGGCCTCCGGCGTCGTGTTCGGCCGTTCGATGGCCGAGAGCATGAGACGCACCTTGAAGGTCGAGCCTTCACCCTTCGTACTGGCAACCGAGATTTCGCCGCCGAGCGTGTTGGTCAGAAGCTGGGTGATCGTCAGCCCAAGCCCAAGCCCCGGCATCGGCCGGATGCTTTCCGCTTCGCCGCGCTGGAACGGTTCGTAGATGCGGCCGAGATCCTTTTCCGCGATGCCACGGCCGGTATCGGTCACGGTGAAAGTCGCGACCTGACTGCGATAGGCGATCTCGAAACGAACAGTTCCCTCGTCGGTGAATTTGACCGCGTTGGAAAGGATGTTGACGAGGATCTGGCGAAGCCGCTTTTCGTCGGTGCGGACATATTGCGGAAGCGTGCGGGCGCGCACGTGTTCGAAGGCAAGGCCCTTGGCCTGCGCCTGGAGGCTGAACATCTCGACGATCTGGTCGAGGAAATCCTGGATGTTGATCTCGTTGGAATAGACCTGCAGCCGCCCGGCCTCGATCTTGGAAATGTCCAGCAGCCCGTCGATCAGGCCGGAAAGATGATCCGCGCTGCGCTTGATGACCTTGATTGCCGACTGCCGCGGGGCAGGGATGGTGTCGTCGCGCTCCAGGATCTGGGCATAGCCCAACACGGCGTTGAGGGGCGTGCGCAGCTCGTGGCTGAGGCCGACGACATACCGGCTCTTGGCGCGGTTGGCGGCTTCGGCGGTTTCCTTGGCATCCTGAAGCGCCGCATCGGTCTTTTTGTGCGCCGAGATTTCCTTGAGCAGAAGCGTGTTCTGTCGCGAGGATTCCTCTTCGGCCACCATCCGGCTGTCATGCGCCAGCACGTAGAACCAGGAGAAGATGCCGGTAATGATGGCAAACACGAAGAAAACGATCAGGATCGTGCCGTAGATGACATCGGCATTGGCAGGCGCTGCCTGGCCTACCTGATAGGCGATCAGCGACAGGATGGCACCGATTGCCGAGATGGAGATCACCGCCGTCATCCCGTAGCGGCCTAGCCGGGTCGTGAGCTTTGCAATGACGCTTTCGGTGAGGAATGTGCGCGCCACGGTGCCGATCTGTGTGTTCAGCCGCGCATGCGGCTTGCACATGTCGTGGCAGCGGCTGTCGAGCGAACAGCACAGAGAACAGATCGGCGCCGCATAGGCCGGGCACCAGGCCATGTCCTCATGCTCGAACGGGTGTTCGCAGATCGAGCAGGTGATCGAGCCCAATGTCTTCCAGCTCTGGCGCGGTTTTCGGGCGAGATAGTATTTGCCCTTGGTGGCAAAGGCGATCGCCGGCGACACCACGAAGGCGCTGAGCGTCAGATAGGTGGCGAGCGACGCCATCAGCGGGCCGAACAGGCCGAAATGGGCGGTCAGCGCAATGCCTGTCGCACCGAACATGGCGCCGAGACCGACCGGATTGACGTCATAGAGATGGGCGCGCTTGAACTCGATGCCGGGCGGCGACAGACCGAGCGGCTTGTTGATGAAGAGATCCGCCGAAATCGTGCAGAGCCAGCTCATCGCGACGATCGAGAAAATGCCGAGCGTTTCCTCCAGCAGCCGGTAGATGCCAAGCTCCATCAGAAGCAGCGCGATGATGACGTTGAACACCAGCCAGACGACGCGGCCGGGATGGCTGTGGGTCAGGCGCGAGAAAAAGTTCGACCAGGCAAGCGACCCCGCATAGGCGTTCATCACGTTGATCTTCAGCTGCGACACGACCACGAAAGCCGCCATCAGCATCAGCGCCGCGGTCTCGTTGGGGATCATGTAGCCGAAGGCGGCGAGATACATATGGGCGGGATCGGCCGCGTCCTCGACCGGCACAGCGCTCGAGAGCGTCAGCACTGCGAGGAAGGAGCCCGCGAGAAGTTTTGGCACGCCGACCAGAACCCAGCCGGGTCCAGCCAGAAACACCGCGAACCGGTGGCGCCATTTGCGCTGCCCTTCCGGCGGCAGGAAGCGCAGGAAATCGACCTGCTCACCGATCTGCGGCATCAGCGCCAGAATGACGGCAGACGCTGCCCCAAATTCCACCAGATCAAACGGCGCCGCCCCGCCGACTTCTCCGTTCGAATGGCCGATGCCGGCAAAGGCGCGCCAGAGGTCGAATTTCTGCCAGTCCATGAAAGCGATAAAGACGAAGGGCAGGATGTTGAGGATGATCCAGAACGGCTGGGTCAGAAGCTGGAACCGCGAGATCAGCTGCACGCCGTAGATGACGAGCGGGATCACCACGGCCGCCGAAATGATATAGCCGATCCAGGGCGGTATCCCGAAGGCGAGATCCAGCGCGCCGGTCATGATGGACGCTTCGATCGCAAACAGCATGAAGGTAAAGCTCGCATAGATCAGCGAGGTGATGGTGGAGCCGATATAACCGAACGAGGCGCCGCGGGTGAGGAGATCGATATCGACCCCGTGGCGGATCGCATAGCGGCTGATCGGCAATCCCACGACCAGCATGACGAGTGCGGCCACCAGAATGGCGAAAAACGCGTTGGTCGTGCCGTAGGACAGCGTGATCGCCCCGCCGATCGCTTCCAACGCCAGAAACGAGATCGCGCCGATTGCCGTCTGCGAAATACGGCTGGATGAAAACCGGCGGGCGCTCTTTGCGGTGAAGCGCAGCGCATAGTCTTCCAGCGTCTGGTTCGCGACCCAGCGATTGTACTCACGGCGAACCGGTATGATGCGTTGGCGTGCTGCCATGCCTAAAAACGATCGCCTTTATCGGAGAGACTGATATTTAGGCAGTTTCGACTTTGGTACGGGGTTTTGCAAGGGCGGTTTTACCGCCGCTCACACCTCGCTGCGCTTCAGCAGGTAATCCAGCCCGCCGGCGCGATACCAGCGATAGCCATAGGGCTCGATCACGATGTGATGCTTGCCTTTTTCGTCCGCTGTGCTGTCCGAGTCATCGGCGATGTCAATCAGGTTCTTGCCCGCATCTTTGAGGCCCACGTCGAAGGTGATCTCCACCGGCCGGTCGTGGAAATTGTGGAGGATCACCAGCGCGTTGTCGCGCCAGTCGTAGCGCATGGCGAGTACGCCGTCATCGCCGGTATCGAGGCATTCGAACGTGCCCCAGCCGATCTCCGGCGCCTCCTTGCGCATGCGGATCATCCGCTCCGTCCAGTTGAGCATGGAATCCGGATCGCGACGCTGGATGGCGACGTTGACGTGGTCGAAGCCGTAGGGGCCCTCGTGGATGACGGGCAGGATCGGTTTGTCGCTCTTGGTGAAGCCGCCCTGCGGCTCGTTCGACCACTGCATCGGCGTGCGAGCGCAGTTGCGCTCGGGCAGCGACAGGTCGTCGCCCATGCCGATTTCGTCGCCGTAGCGCAGAACCGGCGTGCCGGGCAGGGAATACATCAGGCTGTAGGCCAGCTTCAACCGGCGCGGATCGCCACCGAGCATCGGCGCCAGACGACGGCGGATGCCGCGGTCGTAGAGCTGCATGTCCTTGTCCGGACCCATCTTGTCGAACACCGTCTGGCGCTGCTTGTCGGTCAGGCGGCCGAGGTCGAGTTCGTCGTGGTTGCGCAGGAAAATGCCCCACTGGCCGGTCGCCGGGCGTTCCTTGGTGTCGTTCATCGCCTTTGCGAGCGGCCTCACGTCGGCGCTGGCCATCGCGTAAAACAGCGACTGGTTGACGTGGAAGTTGAACATCATCTGCATCCGGTCGCCGTCGTCGCCGAAATATTGCAGGTTCTCCTTCGGAACGACATTCGCTTCGGCCAGAATGATGCTGTCACCCTGGCGCCATTGCAGGAATTCGCGGAAGGACCGCAGCATGTCGAACTGCTCCTTCGGCTTTGTGACGTCGGCGCCCTTTTCGGCAATCACGAAGGGAACCGCATCCATGCGGAAGCCGGAGACGCCGAGCTGCAGCCAAAAGCCCATGATCTTCAGGATCTCGGCCTGCACATGCGGGTTGGCGGTGTTGAGATCCGGCTGGAATTCGTAGAAGCGGTGGAAGTAGTACTCGCCGGAAGCCTTGTCGCGCGTCCATGTCGTCTTCTGGATGCCCGGAAACACCATGCCTTCATCGGCATTGGCCGGTTTCGTCTTCGACCAGACATACCAGTCGCGGTAGCGCGAATTCTTGTCGGCACGGGCTTCCTTGAACCAGGGGTGTTCGTCCGATGTGTGGTTGACGACGAGATCGATCAGGACGCGGATGCCGCGTTGCTTGGCACTGTGGGTGAACTCGACGAAATCGCCGAGCGTGCCGTAGCGGGGATCGACATTGTAATAGTCTGAGACATCATATCCGTCGTCGCGGCCGGGAGACGCCTGGAACGGCATCAGCCAGATCGCGGTCACGCCGAGGCCGGCGAGGTAGTCCAGGCGCCGCTGCACCCCTTGAAAATCACCGACCCCGTCGCCGTTGGAATCCATGAAGGTTTCGACATTGAGGCAATAGAAGACGGCATTTTTGTACCAGAGGTCGTTGATCACGGGATGCTCCACGGCTTCGATCGATCCGGGGCAATTGCATCAGACGTTGAATTGTTCCCGTCCGAGTGTGAGTTTGCGATCAAGCGTCGGAAAATGCCCTATCAAACCGGTGTAATAACGCTTGCTATTTTACCCGGATCAGAGGCTATGCTTCACCATCAACATGAGGAGATAGGTCATGGCCAAGGGTCAGGTACGCGGCAACAAGGAAACGCGCAAACCCAAGAAGGACAAGGCCGCTCCAGCGGCTGCGCCGACTTTGGGTTCGCAGGTCAAGTCGGCCGAAAGCAACACCAAAAAGAAGTAGTCTGCTCCGTCGTCATGCCGCGATCTCCTTGGTCGCCGGCAGACACAGGACGGCTTCAAGACCTCCCATATGCGATCGGGAGAGGCTCAGCTTCCCGCCGTAAGCATTTGCGATGTCGCCGGAAATCGCCAGGCCAAGGCCTGTTCCGGCGCCATCGTTGTCTTTCTCCTGCTGGCCGCGGACACCGCGCTTCAGCATGGAGGCGTAACGCTCCGGCGTGACGCCCGGGCCATCGTCCGCGATACGCAGCAACACCATCCCGCCATCGCCTCTCGATGCCGTCAGCTCGATGCGCCGTCTTGCAAAACGGACAGCGTTGTCGAGAATGTTGCCGATGGCTTCGGCCGCATCGGCCGGATCCGCCTGGACGGTGAGATCCGGATCGATGTCGAGCTCCCAGTCGATCCCGCGGTTTTCGGTGACCGGCGAAAGCACGCTCACAAGCTTTCCCGAAATACCGAGAAGCGATGTCGTCGCCATCTGTTCGACGCCCATTCGTGCGGCCTGCAGCTGCCGGTCGGCGCGCTGGCGCACCAGCTCGATCTGCTGCAGGGCCGTTTCGCGACGGGCGCCCGGCAGATCCTCGACGAGATGGGACAGGACGGTCAGTGGCGTTTTCAGGCCGTGTGCAAGATCGCTTGCCCGGGCGCGCGCCCGCTCGACGGCATTTTCCCGCTCCGACAGAAGAAGGTTGATCTCGTTGACGAGCGGCGTGACTTCGCTTGGCCCCTGCGCACCGATGCTCGGCAGGCGACCCGCCCGGATATCGGCTACATCCTGGCGCAGGCGGGAAAGCGGCCTCAGACCGACGAGGCTCTGCAGGAGTGCGGCAAGGAAAAGCAGGGCGCCGATGGCAACCAGCATCATGACCAGCGGCCGGTGATAGGTGGCGAGCGCTTCCTCCATGTCGTTCTTGGAGAAGGCTGTGTAGAGGGTAAAGCGCTGCAGGGCATCGCCTTCGCCGATCGACATCTCCCTGACCGTGATCAGGATCGGGCCACCATCGGGTCCCTCGGTCTGGTAGAAGCCGCAATAGAGATCGGGAGAAAACAACTGCCGCGAAAGTTCCTGGTCCCAAAGCGAGCGCGAGCGCAGCGGCGGTTTCCCGTCGGCCGGCGATATCTGCCAGTAGAGGCCACCGGCCGGGATCTGGAAGCGTGCATCGGACGGCTCGCTGGCCAGGGAGAGACCGTTCTGCTGAATGGTCAGCCGGGCGCCGAGCGCGTCCGAGACGGCCGTCATCTCCGCGGAATACTGGTCGGCGACATAGTCCTCGAACAGGTGACCGAGCACGAACCAGGCGAGCCACAGGGCCACGCCGATCGATATCAGGGCACCGATTGCCAGACGGAAACGTAAGGAGCGGATCACGGGCGTTTCTCCGGCAGAACGTATCCAAAGCCACGGCGGGTCTCGATCGCGTCGCTGTCGGTTTTCTTGCGCAAGCGGGCAACCATCGCCTCGACGGCGTTCTTGGCGGCGTCGTCGTCGCGGCCCTGAACCTGGCTTGCAAGCTCCGCCGGCGTCAGGACGGCACCCGGACGGTCAATGAACAGGGAAATCATCCGGTATTCCAGAGGGCTCAGATCCAGCTCGCGTCCGTCGAACGTCACGCGGCGGGCCTGCTCGTCCAGCGTGAACCGGTCGGCCGATTTGACGCGGGCCTGAACCTTGCCGGTTCGGCGAAGCAGCGCCTTCAGCCGGGCGAGCAGCTCCTCGCTGCGAAACGGTTTCGGCAGGTAGTCGTCGGCGCCGGCGTCGAAGCCATCGACGCGTTCCATCCAGGAACCGCGCGCCGTCAGCACGAGGACGGGCGTTTCGACGCCGCTTGCCCGCCAGCGCTTGAGAATTGAAAGCCCATCCATCCCCGGCAGGCCGAGATCAAGAATGATGGCTGCATGGTCGCCTGTCTCGCCCCGTTCCCAAATGTCTGGTCCGTTCGACAGAGTTTCGACAAAATAGCCCTCGCGACTGAGCTTCTCGACAACGAGCGCTGCGATCTGGGGATCGTCTTCGGCAAGCAGGATCTTCATGATATCAACCGCCTCCCAGAAGCGAGCCGCTTCTCGCATCGACCCGCAGGGTGCGGATGGCACCGGTGTTGTCGCGCAGTTTCAGTTGGTAGACGTCGCGCTGCGGCGAGCGGCTGAGACGGATGTCGATGATGCGACCATACCTGGTGGCGTCGATCTTTCTCAGCATCGTCTTTAGCGGCATGATCTGACCGCTGCGGACCGCATCGCGGGCCCGATCGGAATCGTTTGGGCCATAGCCGCCCCCCGAAGCGTCATGGCCTCCCGCACCGTCCTTGCCGTGGTCATCACCGCCATCGTCATCACCGCCGTGGTTATCGCCATCATCGCCACCGCCGTCATTGCCCGAGCCGCTACCGCCCGAACCGGAAGATCCGCCGCCATCGCTGCCGCCATCGCCGTCCTTGGCGAATGCGGGCGCAACGGGTGCGACAATCGCCGACCCGAGTGTGGCCGCGAGCAGCGCAGCAAGACAGATACGACGGGTCACGCCCATTGATACTCCGGATAGGACTGTGTGGCAGCGCTTTTGAGCCGCGAAACACTACTCTGCCATGATGGCGATGTTGCTGCAAACGGCCGCACCCCCGCCGGCATCCGGCGGGGGTGCGGCCAGTGGTCGGACAAAGCCTATTTGTGGCCGCCGCGCTTTCCGCCCTTGTGGTCGTTCTTGTTGTGGTTTGCAGAGTCGTCGCTGCTTTTGCCGCCGCGCTTTCCGCCCTTGTCGTCGTTCTTGTCGTGAGTCGCGGCGTCATCGCTGCTTTTGCCGCCGCGCTTTCCGCCCTTGTCGTCGTTCTTGTCGTGAGTTGCGGCGTCATCGCTGCTTTTGCCGCCGCGCTTTCCGCCCTTGTCGTCGTTCTTGTCATGGGTTGCAGCGTCGTCGCGGCTCTTGCCGCCGCGCTTGCCACCCTTGTCGTCATTGGCATCATGGTTCGGACCATCGTCCGCACCCTGGCGGGCAAAGGCTGCGGATGTGCCGGCAAAGGGAACGGCTGCCTGGAACAGTGGCAGCGAAGCGGTGAGGGCGAGTGCGGCGGCGAAGGTCGTCAGAGCAAGTTTCGTTTTCATGGCATGTTTCCTCTCGTATTTGGTTGACGAGTGCAGAATGCCATCGGGGCCCTGACAGGCTACTGAGTGCCGCTGTCAGCAAACTGTCAGACTGGCGAGGGCTTGCCCTCCAACGGGCCGGTTCACCCCTCTCGATACGTCATTCGACGTATACGTTTTTGCGGTGCAGCAGCCGATAGTCCGGTTAAGCAACGGTTAAATCTCCGGTTGCTTGAACGAACAAGAAGAGGGGTTCGACCAATGACATTCAGGGTGAAACTTACCGGCGCGCTGCTTGCCGCTGCCATGTCCGCCACGGCGCTTTCGGGCGCATTCGCTGCCGACGATACGATCAAGATCGGCGTTCTGCATTCGCTGTCCGGTACGATGGCGATTTCCGAGACGACGCTGAAAGACGCCATGCTGATGATGGTGGAAGAGCAGAACAAGAAGGGCGGCGTTCTCGGCAAGAAGCTCGAGGCCGTCGTCGTCGATCCGGCCTCCGACTGGCCGCTGTTTGCCGAAAAGGCCCGCCAGCTGATCAGCCAGGACAAGGTTGCAGCCGTGTTCGGTTGCTGGACCTCGTCGTCGCGCAAGTCGGTTCTTCCTGTCTTCGAAGAACTGAACTCGATCCTGTTCTACCCGGTCCAGTACGAGGGTGAAGAATCCTCGCGCAACATCTTCTACACCGGTGCCGCGCCGAACCAGCAGGCCATTCCTGCGGTCGATTATCTTGCCAAGGAAGAAGGCGTGCAGCGCTGGGTTCTCGCCGGCACCGACTATGTCTATCCGCAGACGACCAACAAGATCCTCAAGGCCTACCTGATGTCGAAGGGCGTCGCCGAGGCCGATATCATGGTCAACTACACGCCGTTCGGTCATTCCGACTGGCAGACCATTGTTTCCGACATCAAGAAGTTCGGCTCTGCCGGCAAGAAGACTGCCGTCGTTTCCACCATCAACGGCGATGCCAACGTGCCGTTCTACAAGGAACTGGGCAACCAGGGCATCAAGGCCGAAGACATTCCGGTCGTGGCCTTCTCGGTCGGCGAAGAAGAGCTAGCCGGTCTCGACACCAAGCCGCTGGTCGGCCATCTCGCCGCCTGGAACTACTTCCAGTCCGTCGATGCCGAGGTCAATGCGTCCTTCATCAAGGAATGGCACGCCTTTACCAAGAACG
Source organism: Rhizobium sp. CFBP 8752 (assembly GCF_014842035.1). NCBI lineage: Bacteria > Pseudomonadati > Pseudomonadota > Alphaproteobacteria > Hyphomicrobiales > Rhizobiaceae > Rhizobium > Rhizobium sp. CFBP 8752. Next base: position 879,397 of record NZ_JACYUZ010000001.1, read on the forward strand.
AAAAGCGCGTGACCAACGATCCGATGGAAGCCGCCTATATCGGTTTCCAGGCCTGGGTTAAGGCCGTCGAATCCGCCGGGACGACCGACACGAACGCGGTTCTGGACTCGATCATCGGCGTCTCGGTGCCGAACCTGTCGGGCGGCTATTCCACTGTCATGCCGAACCATCACATCACCAAGCCGGTGCTGATCGGTGAAATTCAGGCCGATGGCCAGTTCGAAATCGTCCAGGAAACACCTGCCGTTGTCGGTGACGAATGGTCGGATTACCTGCCGGACTCCAAGGACCTGATCTCCGACTGGCGCAAGCCGATGTCCTGCGGCAACTTCAACGTTGCAACCGGCAAGTGCGGCGGCAAGGGTAGCTGATTCTGTCGCGGCCATAGTTAAGGTTGCCCCTCACCCTAACCCTCTCCCCGCAAGCGGGGCGAGGGGACGTGCCACGCTTGAGCGTGACCGGGGGTCGGTGAGGGCGTGACGATCATCCTTCTCCCCGCTTGCGGGGAGAAGGTGCCGGCAGGCGGATGAGGGGCGATCGAGCCCTCCGCCCCACGCGGCCATCCGGGGGACAAAGATATGCCTATCCGTTTTTTCACGCTGATTTTTCTGATCTTTTCGTTTGCAGCACCGGCCTTTTCGCAAGGGGCTGATCCGAAGCCGCTGTTTAACCAGCTCGCCGATGCCGATTTCGGCCAGGCTGAATCGATCGTCGCACAGATCGCCAACAGCGGCGATATCCGCGTCGTGCCGGCGCTCGAGGCGTTTGCCGAGGGCGATCTCTATTTCCGCAAGGCCGACAAGACCGTGTTCGTGGTAAAACCCGCCGGCGCGCAGCTGGATCTGATCGATCCCGTGACGGCGGAAAGCGCCGGCCAGGTCGCCAAGGGCGCCGTCACCAAGATCCGCGTCAACAATACGCTGCGGCGCGCCATTCGTGCAGCGCTTGGCGGTCTGACGCTGATGAGCCCGGATCGCGGTGTCCGTCTTGCCGCAGCCGATGCGATCCTTTTGTCGCCGAGTGCGGAGGCGCTCGATCTGGTCGAGGCTGCCATTGCCAAGGAAACCGACCGCGACGTCAAGTTCCGCATGGAAGAGGCGCGCGCCGTCTCGGTGCTCTCCTCCGACCGCTCGCTCGACGAAAAGCGTGCCGCGATCCAGACCATGGGCAATCTTGGCGGGCGAAGCGCGCTCGGCATCCTCAGTTCGGTCTCGTCAACGATCGATCCGAGCCTGAAGGGCGATCTCGATGCGGCGATCAAAGCCATCCAGAACGAGCAGCAGCTGTGGGATCTGGCCCAGAACGTCTGGTACGGCGTGTCGCTCGGTTCCGTGCTGCTCTTGGCCGCCATCGGGCTTGCCATCACCTTCGGCGTGATGGGCATCATCAACATGGCGCATGGCGAAATGGTCATGCTCGGCGCCTATTCCACCTATGTGGTGCAGGAGGTGATCCGCAGTCACGCGCCCGGCCTGTTCGACTGGTCGCTGACGATTGCGCTGCCGGTCGCCTTTCTCGTGACCGGTGCCGTTGGCTTCGTCGTGGAGCGCGGCATCATCCGCTTTCTCTATGGCCGGCCGCTGGAAACCCTGCTCGCCACCTGGGGCGTGTCGCTGATCCTGCAGCAGACGATCCGCTCCATCTTCGGCCCCACCAACAAGGAAGTCGGCAATCCGTCCTGGATGTCCGGTTCGTTTCCGCTCGGCGGCATGACGATCACCTGGAACCGCATGTGGATCGTGATCTTCTCGCTGTCGATCTTCTTCGCGCTGCTGGTGGTAATGAAGAAATCCGCCTTCGGCCTCAACATGCGCGCCGTCACCCAGAACCGCCGCATGGCATCCTCCATGGGCATCCGCACGCCATGGGTCGATGCGCTGACCTTCGCGCTCGGCTCCGGCATTGCCGGTATCGCGGGCGTCGCGCTCAGCCAAATCGACAACGTCTCGCCCAATCTCGGCCAGAGCTACATTATCGACAGTTTCATGGTCGTGGTGTTCGGCGGCGTCGGCAATCTCTGGGGCACGCTGGTCGGGGCACTTTCGCTCGGGGTGCTCAACAAGTTCCTCGAACCCTCGGTCGGTGCCGTTCTCGGCAAGATCCTGGTTCTGGTTCTCATCATCCTCTTCATCCAGAAACGTCCGCGCGGTCTTTTCGCGCTCAAGGGAAGGGCGATCGAAGCATGATTACCGGCTTCATTCTGCGTGCACTCGAAGGCAAGATCGTCGTGGCCATCGCCATCCTGCTCGGCGTCGCCATTCTCGTCCCGGCGCTCAATCTCCTGACGTCGCCCGACAGCGCGCTCCACATCCCGACCTATGCGATGGCGCTGATGGGCAAGTATCTCTGCTATGCGCTGTTGGCGCTGGCGCTGGATCTGGTCTGGGGCTATTGCGGCATCCTCTCGCTCGGCCACGGCGCGTTCTTTGCGCTCGGCGGCTATGCGATGGGTATGTATCTGATGCGCCAGATCGGCTCGCGCGGCACCTACGGCAATCCGCTGCTGCCCGATTTCATGGTCTTCCTCAACTGGAAGGAACTGCCCTGGTTCTGGTACGGGTTCGATCACTTCGCCTTTGCGATGCTGATGGTTCTGGTCGTGCCGGGCCTGCTTGCCTTCGTGTTCGGCTGGTTCGCCTTCCGCAGCCGCGTCAACGGCGTCTACCTGTCGATCATCACCCAGGCGATGACCTATGCGCTTCTGCTTGCCTTCTTCCGCAACGACATGGGGTTCGGCGGCAATAACGGCCTGACAGATTTCAAGGAAATCCTCGGCTTCAACGTGCAGGCCGGCGGCACCCGTGCGGGGCTGTTTGCGATTTCGGCCATCATGCTGGCGCTCTGCCTGCTGGTCGCCTCGGCCATCACCCGCTCGAAATTCGGCAAGGTGCTGGTTGGCGTGCGCGATGCGGAAAGCCGCGTCCGCTTCCTCGGCTTCCGGGTGGAGAATATCAAGCTCTTCACATTCGTCGTTTCGGCCATGTTTGCCGGCATTGCCGGTGCGCTGTTCGTGCCGCAGGTCGGCATCATCAATCCGGGCGAATTTGCCCCCGCCAACTCGATCGAAGTCGTCGTCTGGACGGCGGTCGGCGGCCGCGGCACGCTGATCGGCCCGATCATCGGCGCTATCCTCGTCAATGCCGGCAAAAGCTATTTCACCGGCGCCTTTCCGGAGATCTGGCTGTTTGCGCTGGGCGGCCTGTTCATTGCCGTCACGCTGTTCCTGCCGCGGGGCATCGTCGGCACCATCCAGCACGGCTTTGCTGGCCGCAAGGCGCTGAAGGCGGCGGTCGAGGCGGAAAAGGGCAGGGATGCCGGGGCGGTCCCGGTTGCGCGACAGGTTCAGGCAGCGGAGTGAGACGATGAACACGATTGCCGAAACACGCACGAAAAGCCTGCTCTATCTCGAAGACGTCTCCGTCTCCTTCGACGGGTTCAAGGCGATCAATTCGCTGTCGCTCGTGGTCGAACCGGGAGAGCTTCGCGCCATCATCGGCCCGAACGGTGCCGGCAAGACGACGATGATGGACATCATCACGGGCAAGACGCGTCCCGACACCGGCCGGGTGATCTTCGAGGACACGATCGACCTCACCAAGAAGGACGAGGCCGATATCGCCCAGCTCGGCATCGGCCGCAAATTCCAGAAGCCGACCGTGTTCGAAAGCCACACCGTGTGGGACAATCTCGAACTGGCGCTCAACCGGTCGCGCAGCGTGTTCGGCACGCTGTTCTATACGCTGTCTGCAGACGACAAGGCTCGCATCGAGGAAATCCTCGAGACGATCCGCATGTCCTACCGCAAAAACGAATATGCCGCCAATCTTTCGCACGGCCAGAAACAGTGGCTCGAGATCGGCATGCTGCTCGCGCAGGAACCGAAACTGCTTCTTGTCGACGAGCCGGTCGCCGGCATGACGGATGCCGAGACATCCGAGACCGCATTGCTGCTGAAGGAAATCGCCAAGACCCGCTCGGTCGTGGTGGTGGAACACGACATGGGCTTCATCCGCGATCTCGGCGTCAAGGTGACGTGTCTTGCGGAAGGGTCGGTGCTGGCCGAAGGGTCGATCGATTTCGTGTCGAACGATCCGAAGGTGATCGAGAATTATCTCGGACGGTGAGGGATTACCCTCCCCTTGAGGGGGAGGGTCGGCGCAAAGCGCCGGGGTGGGGTGATCTTTGGGATCCCGGCGGTCACCCGCAGCTTCGCTGCGACCTCCCCCTTAAGGGCGAGGTGGAAGGATGCCGCAAGCTTGTCGATCCTCCAACGGCCGACACAAAGAGAAAAGAGACCAACCATGCTGACAGTCGAAAACGTCAATCTCCATTACGGTGCGGCACAGGCCCTGCGCGGCGTGTCGATCAAGGCCGATATGGGCAAGATCACCTGCGTTCTCGGTCGCAACGGCGTCGGCAAGTCGTCGCTGCTCCGCGCCGTCACCGGGCAGCATCCGGTGTCAGCGGGGACGATCAGCTTTCAGGGCGAGACGTTGAACGGGCTTGCACCCTATCACCGCGCCAGGCACGGCATCGGCTATGTGCCGCAGGGGCGCGAAATCTTCCCGCTGCTCACCGTTCAGGAAAACCTGCAAAGCGGTTACGCACCGCTGGAGCGCAAGGACAAGTTCATCCCGGACGACATCTTCGCGCTGTTCCCGGTGCTCAAATCCATGCTCGGGCGCCGCGGCGGCGATCTGTCCGGCGGCCAGCAGCAGCAGCTGGCGATCGGACGCGCCATGGTCACGCGGCCGAAAATCCTGGTGCTGGACGAGCCGACCGAAGGCATCCAGCCGTCGATCATCAAGGATATCGGCCGGGCTATCCGTTACCTGCGCGACAGTACCGGCATGGCGATCCTGCTGGTCGAACAGTATCTCGACTTCTGCCGGGAGCTGGCAGATCATGTCTATATTATGGATCGTGGCGAGATCGTGCACGAAGGCGCCTCTGAGACACTGGATACGGCAGAAGCAAGGCGACACCTAACTGTTTAGGGGTCAATGTTTGCATGGCTTCTATTCGTTAACGCGGTTTCAAAGCCTGGGCCTGTGTGCTAGATGAACAGCAGATGAACGCATCTTCCGAACATCGTAGATAACCCCCGCACCCCATGATGAGGCGCTGATGGTCTTTGAACGCATTGTTGGTTCTCGTTCCCGCTCCGCCCTTCGCGCTACCGCGACCGGAGCGTTTTTCTTGGCCGCAGGTGCCGCTTTTGCCGGCTGTGGCCAGCCTATGACGCCGGGTCTCCACCCGGTCACCATCGAGACCGACGGTATCGAACGCCAGGCCGTCTACTTCGTGCCGTCGTCCTATACAGGCAAGGACAAACTGCCCGTCGTGTTCGATTTTCACGGCAGCAACTCCAATCCGGTCGGCCAGTTGAAGCGCTCTTCCTGGGACAAGGTTGCCGAAAAGAACGGGTTTATCGCCGTGGCGCTGCAAGGCAGCCTGTCCGGCAAGGCGCCGGGCACCTATGGCTGGAACGTTCCGCATGTGCAGGTGAGCCAGGCTATTCTTCCCAATGGCGCCCAGGGCGGCCAGGACGAGATCGCCTTTATCGAGGATGCCGTCGAAGAGGTGAAGGATGACCTCTGCGTCGATCCGAACCGGATCTTTGCCTCGGGTTATTCCGGTGGCGGCCGCATGCTGTCGGCCTATGTCTGCTCCGGTCAGGACGATTTCGTCGCGGCAGGTTTTGTGAATTCGCTGCGCGCCGGTCGTCCCGTCGAGACCGATGGCAAGTGGGGGCCCGATGCCGCCAACTGCAATCCGGCCAAGCCGATCTCGATCGTGGCCTTTGCCGGCGAAAAGGATGCGCAGAACCCCTATGCGGGCGGCGGCAGCGCCTATTGGCAGTATGGTTTCAAGACCGCGATCAAGCGCTGGACCGATCTCGACGGCTGCAAGGGCAACGGTAACGCAAAGACTGTCGAAGGCGTGACCTACACGATGTACGGCACCTGCACCAACGGCGCCCGCATCGCCACCTACGTGTTCGAAAAGGGCACGCATGACTGGCCGAAGCCTTCAGAAGCCCGGGAAGCGGTGATGGCTGCCGCCAAGGATGGCGTTGCCGGCGTGACCAAGGTTTCGAGCGTCGTACCAGCCAAGCCTGCCTTCGACGCCAATGTCGATCCGGCTTTCCGGATGTGGGATTTCTTCTCGAAGGCCGACACGACGGATATGGTTGCGACGGCAGCACCGGCGAAATCCTCCGGTGGTTCGAAGTCTGGCACGACTGTTGCGTCTGACTGCTCGACACAGATCAACATGCAGGACACGACGTGCAGCAGCATTCAGCCGACGACACCCCGCCGCAGCGGGCAAGGGGTTCGGGACGCCTTGTAACCAAGGCGTTTGCCGGGCGCACACGGCTTGACCAGTTCTTCCAGGAAGGCTGCGCAAAAATACGCCTTCCGGAAACCTTTTCGCCTGAAATGGAGGCGATCCTCATCAACACGTCAGGGGGACTGACGGGCGGCGACGTGATCGATTGGTCCGTCGCCGCATCCGATTCCACCCGCCTCTCGGTCACCACGCAGGCCAACGAGAAAATCTACAAGGCGGCCGCAGACACCGCTTCCGTCTCCACCCACATCACCGTCGGCGAAAACGCTTCCGTGCATTGGCTGCCGCAGGAAACCATCCTGTTCGACCGTTCGTCGCTGACGCGAAGGCTCGATGTGGATCTGGCCGAAACCGCCGAATTTCTGGCGGTCGAAGCCGTCATCCTCGGTCGCAAGATGATGGGGGAAGCGGTCAATCTCGGCTTCTTCCGGGATCGCTGGCGTGTCCGGCGCGCGGGCTCGCTCATTCATGCAGAAGAAATGCGTTTCGACGGCGAGATCGCGAGGCTTGCGGAAGCAGCGGCCGTCCTTTCGGGCCAGGTTGCCTTCGCGACGCTGTTTTATTCCGGACCGCTGGCAGAAGCTCTCTTTCCGAAGCTGCGGGACTGTCTCGGGCCTACATCCGGCGGGGCCAGCTTCTTCAACGGCAAGATCGTTGCGCGTCTCACGGCACCGACCGGGTTCGAGCTCAGAAAAATCCTGGTACCGGCAATTTCCGTATTGCGTAACGGCGCGCCAGTGCCGAAAGTCTGGAACATCTGATTTGTCATTGATGACGCCGATTGCGGGAAGCCCATGAACCTCACCCCACGCGAAAAAGACAAGCTCTTGATTTCCATGGCCGCGGTCGTCGCCCGTCGTCGCCTGGAGCGGGGCGTCAAGCTGAACTATCCGGAAGCGATCGCGCTGATCACCGATTATGTGGTGGAAGGTGCCCGCGATGGGCGCTCCGTGGCCGCTTTGATGGAAGAGGGCGCGCATGTCATCACCCGCGACCAGGTGATGGATGGCATTCCCGAAATGATCCACGACGTGCAGGTGGAAGCGACGTTCCCGGACGGAACCAAGCTCGTCACCGTGCACGAACCGATCCGCTGAGGAGTTGGTCATGGCTCTCGAACTGCGCCCCAACTGCGAATGCTGCGACAAGGACCTCGCGCCCGACAGCCGCGAGGCGATGATCTGCACGTTCGAATGCACCTATTGCATCGATTGCGCCACCGGCGTGCTTGCCGGTACATGCCCGAATTGCAATGGTGAACTGGTGCGTCGTCCGGTGCGCCCGGCTGCTGCACTCGTCAACAATCCGGCCTCGACGGTGCGTGTTCTAAAGGCCGAAGGCTGCCAGCCAAAACTCTTATTGAGCGCCTGAGGAGGTGGACCATGATACCCGGTGAAGTCTTTACCGTTGCAGGCGAGATAGAACTCAATGTCGGCGCTCCGACGATCTCGATCGAGGTTTCCAATACCGGCGACCGGCCGGTGCAGGTGGGCAGCCACTACCATTTCTTCGAGACCAATAACGGCCTTGCGTTCGATCGCGACAAGGCGCGCGGCATGCGGCTCGATATCCCGGCCGGCACCGCCGTTCGCTTCGAACCGGGTCAGACCCGGTCAATCACGCTGATCCCGCTGTCCGGCGCCCGCAAGGTCTACGGGTTCCAGCAGAAGATCATGGGTGCCCTATGAAATCGCTGGCGCTTCTAGCCGCCTGTGGCTGCGTGCTGCTGATCGATGCCCCGGCGTCCGGCGAGGACAGGCCTGATGTGGACTGCGACAACGCCCAGGTCCAGATGGAACTGACCTACTGCGCCGAGCAGGAATTCATCGCCGCCGACAAGCTTCTCAACACGCAGTACAAGAAGACCCGCGACCTGATGCGGGCCCGTGATGCGGATGCCGATCCCTCCACGGCAGGTGCGGAGAAAGCCCTCGTCGCAGCGCAACGCGCCTGGGTCGCCTACCGCGACGCCCAATGCGCCTCCTACGGCTTCCAGGCCCGCGGCGGCTCGATGGAACCGATGCTGATCTATGGCTGCCAGGCGGGGCTGACTGCGAAGCGGACGGACGAGCTGAAGGAGCTGACGGAAGAGGGGAACTGAGCCTTTTTTGCGCCAGAAGCGACATTGGTTAGGCAGGAATTTTTGCGGTAAACTAGGCGCTTTCGATAGCGCCGGAGCACGATAATGGGCAGGTTCGAAGCCAAAACATCGACGGATGGAGAAGCAACGATCCCGGTCGAGGTGCGTCAGGCGCTCGGCCTGAAGCCTGGGGGCTCGCTGCAGTTCATCGTTGATGACGAGGGCAAGGTCACCGTCGAGGCGAAGAAGAGCGATCTCGCGCATTTGCGCGGCATCTTCGGCAAGCACGACGGCCCGCCAATGGATATCGAGGAGGCGATCACAGAGACGGTCGCCCGCCGAACGTCTCCCAGTCGCTCGGAGGATGATCCTTGATCGGTCTCGATACCAATATTCTTGCTCGATATTTTCTGGACGATGACCCTCTTTGGTCGCCACGGGTGGCGCAATTTTTTCACGAAAGACTTTCCACGAGCCGGCCGGGGTTCATCAATCCCATCACGCTGGTTGAACTCGTCTGGGTACTTCGTCGCAAAACCGGTTACGATCGCGAACGACTGGCCAGCCTTATCGAAGGACTTATCTCGTCCGATCGTCTTGTCATCGGCGACGCTGATGCGGTGGTCAGAGCGCTTGCGTCGTTCAGGACGGGAACTGCCGGTTTTGCGGATTACTTTATTGCCGAACTCAACACGGCTGCCGGCGCGTCACCAACCGTGACACTCGACCACGCCGCCGCCAAGAACATGCCTTTCATTCTGCTTTCTCAGGAAGTCTGATCCATGCCCTACAAAATGTCCCGCGCGTCCTATGCTTCCATGTTCGGCCCGACCACCGGTGACAAGGTGCGGCTTGCCGATACCGAACTCATCATCGAAGTCGAGAAGGATTTCACCGTCTATGGCGAGGAGGTCAAGTTCGGCGGCGGCAAGGTCATTCGTGACGGCATGGGACAGAGCCAGGCAACGCGGGCCGAGGGCGCTGTCGATACTGTCATCACCAATGCGCTGATCGTCGATCACTCCGGCATCTACAAGGCCGATGTCGGTCTGAAGGACGGCCGGATCCATGCGATCGGCAAGGCGGGCAATCCGGATACGCAACCGGGCGTGACGATCATCGTCGGACCATCCACCGAGGCGATTGCCGGCGAAGGCAAGATCCTGACCGCCGGCGGCATGGATGCGCATATCCATTTCATCTGCCCGCAGCAGATCGAGGAAGCGCTGATGTCGGGCATCACGACGATGCTTGGTGGCGGGTCGGGACCGGCGCACGGTACGCTTGCCACCACCTGCACCGGCGCCTGGCATATCGAGCGGATGATCGAAAGCTTTGATGCGTTTCCGATGAACCTCGCGCTGGCCGGGAAGGGCAATGCCTCGCTGCCGGCGCCGCTCGAGGAAATGATCCTCGCCGGCGCGTCATCGCTGAAGCTGCACGAGGACTGGGGCACGACGCCCGCTGCCATCGACAACTGCCTGACAGTCGCCGACGCCTTTGACGTGCAGGTGATGATCCACACCGATACGCTCAACGAAAGCGGCTTCGTGGAAGACACGATCGGCGCCATCAAGGGCCGCACCATTCATGCCTTCCACACGGAAGGGGCCGGCGGCGGTCACGCGCCTGACATCATCAAGATCTGCGGCAATCCTAACGTCATTCCGTCCTCGACCAATCCGACGCGGCCCTACACGATCAACACGCTGGCCGAACATCTCGATATGCTGATGGTCTGCCACCACCTGTCGCCGTCGATCCCGGAAGACATCGCCTTTGCCGAAAGCCGTATCCGCAAGGAGACGATCGCAGCCGAAGACATCCTGCACGATATCGGCGCCTTCTCGATCATCTCGTCGGACAGTCAGGCGATGGGCCGCGTCGGCGAAGTTGCCATCCGCACCTGGCAGACGGCCGACAAGATGAAACGCCAGCGCGGTCATCTGCCCGACGAAACCGGTGATAACGACAATTTCCGCGTCAAACGCTATATCGCCAAATACACGATCAACCCCGCGGTCGCGCACGGCATCAGCCATGAAATCGGCTCGGTCGAAGTCGGCAAGCGCGCCGATCTGGTGCTCTGGAGCCCTGCCTTTTTCGGCGTAAAGCCGGAAATGGTGCTGCTCGGCGGCTCGATTGCGGCAGCACCGATGGGTGATCCAAACGCATCGATCCCGACGCCGCAGCCGATGCACTATCGCCCGATGTTTGCAGCCTATGGCAAGCTGCGCACCAATTCCTCCGTCACCTTCGTCTCCCAGGCGTCGCTCGACGCGGGCATCGTCGGCAGGCTGGGGGTCGCTAAAAAGCTTCTCGCTGTGCGCAATACCCGTGGCGGCATCTCCAAGGCGTCGATGATTCACAATTCGCTGACGCCGCATGTGGAGGTCGATCCGGAAACCTACGAAGTGCGCGCCGATGGAGAGCTCCTGACCTGCAAGCCGGCAACGGTTCTGCCGATGGCACAGCGGTACTTCCTCTTCTGATGCAATACCTTCCCGGACACGGCGCATGAAGAGGCTTGCAAGGCGGTTGCTGCTGGCGATCCCGGCAATCGCTATCCTGATCGTTCTCGCCGTCGCCGTTGGCACATTCGTGCCGCGGCCATTGTTTGCGCCGGATCGGCCCCACGCTTCCGAAAACACGCGCCGGATTCTGGTTCTTTCGAACCCGATCCATACGGATCTCGTCATCCCGCTCGATGCGGAAACGCGGGCGTCCTATTCGTTTCTGGAAGCATCAGGCATTCCCGTCGCCGATCCCGCGGCAGAATGGCTGGTGATCGGCTGGGGAGGGCGGTCCTTCTATCTGGAAACGCCGACCTGGGCCGATCTCAAACCCATGCCGGCCTTCCGCGCGCTGACCATCGATTCCTCGGTCATGCATGTCGATGTCGCCGGCGGCATAGACGACACGCATCCGGCAGTGCAGGCGTTCGATCTCGATGCTGATGAATTCCAAGCCATGTCCGACTTCATTCGTGCGAGTTTCGTGGAGGTGGATAACAAGGTCGTGCCCATCCCCGGCGCAGGCTACGGCGTCTACGACCGCTTCTTTGAAGCACACGGTTCTTTCAACGCGCTTGCCGGCTGCAACACCTGGACAGCAGGGGCGCTGAGGGCCGCGGGACTGCGCACGGGACTGTGGAACCCCCTGCCGCAATTGCTGGCGCTGTCGCTCCGGATTTTCAATTGACGGCCCATGCTTTTCCCGGCCACGGATTTTGCAGCCGGGGCGTAACTAGGCCTTGTGCCGAGCATCGCGCTTGGTGATTATGCCGCCTTCAAGGAGACTTTCATGCAGCATATCCATTCCTATCGTCCCGCCGGTGAAATCAGCGATCCGCCGGTGGATGTCGTCACCTTGCCGCATGATCTGCGGCACCTGCGCCGCAAGCTGCTGCATTTGTCGAACGGCGACATGGTGATGCTCGATCTCAAGGAAGCGGTGCTGTTTCACCATGGTGACCGGCTGGTGCTTGAGAACGGTGATACGGTGGAAGTGCAGGCGGCGCCGGAAAAGCTGTTCGAGGTCAAGGCGCGCGATACGCTGCACCTGATCGAGCTTGCCTGGCATCTCGGCAACCGGCACCTGTCGGCGCAGATCGAGGACGGCCGTATCCTCATCCTGCGCGATCACGTCATCCGTTCCATGCTGCAGGGCCTCGGCGCAACCGTCACCGACATTGACGAACCCTTCCAGCCGGCCCGCGGCGCCTATCACGTGCATGGCGGCCATGATCACGGCAGTCACGGTCATCATGCCCATGACTGAATCGGTATGATGCAAGACGTGGGTCTGCAGGGTAAGCTTGGGCAGGGGCTAGATACGCACGCCTTGCTCCGTCTGATGGCATGGCTGTCTCCGGCTTTTCCGATCGGCGGCTTTGCCTGGTCGGGCGGGCTGGAACGCGCGGTGGCGGATCGGCTGGTGACATCGGCCTCGGATCTCGCATCCTGGCTCGAAACCATCCTGCTTCACGGTTCGCTCTGGAACGATGCGGTTCTGTTTTCGAGCGCTTTCGAGGCTGTCGATCAACCCGACGCGTTGAAGGACCTCTCCGAACTCGGTCTGGCGCTGGTAGGCTCGGCAGAGCGTCATGCGGAAACGTTATCGCTCGGCCAGGCCTTCGTCACGGCGGCCATCGCCTGGCCGCACGCTGTGCTGCAGCTTTTGCCGAAACAGGTGCCCTTTCCGGTCGCGGTCGGCGCCATCTCGGCGGCCCATGGCGTGCCGAAGACGAGCGCAATCGCCGCCTATCTGCATGCGGCTGTCTCGCAATCGGTCTCGGCCGGCATCCGCCTTGGTGTGTGCGGTCAGGCCCACGGCGTCGGCATTCTGGCCGGTCTCGAGGCTCTGGTCGGCGAGATTGCGACCAAGGCACAAGGCGCAACGCTCGATGATCTCGGCGGTGCCGCCGTGCAGGCGGAGATCGCCTCGCTTCGCCACGAAACACAGCATTCGCGGCTGTTCCGGTCCTAGCGACCGGGATAAGCTGTTGCAGCAATCGAAAGGAATGTCCTCATGAAATCGGCAAACGGACCGCTTCGCGTCGGGATCGGCGGGCCGGTCGGCTCCGGCAAGACGGCGCTCACCGAAAAGCTCTGCAAGGCGATGCGCGACAAATATTCGGTCGCCGTCGTCACCAACGATATCTACACGAAAGAGGATGCCGAAGCGCTGGTGCGGATGCAGGCGCTGTCGTCTGACCGGATCGTCGGCGTTGAGACGGGCGGATGTCCGCATACGGCGATCCGCGAGGATGCGACGATCAATCTTCAGGCGATCGCCGGTCTCAACGAGCGCATTCCGGATCTCGATGTCGTGTTCATCGAATCCGGCGGCGACAATCTGGCGGCGACGTTTTCTCCTGACCTTGCCGACATCACCATCTACGTGATCTCGACGTGCCAGGGAGAGGAAATTCCCCGCAAGGGCGGACCGGGTATCACCCGCTCCGATCTCCTGATCATCAACAAGAAGGACCTGGCGCCTTACGTCGATGTCGATATCGACGTGATGGACAGGGATGCTTCACGGATGCGCGAGATGAAGCCACATGTCTTTACCGACCTCAAGCGCGGCGAGGGCGTCGAGCATGTGGTGCGGTTCCTGGAGACGCAGGGCGGGCTGTGAGATCGCAATGACGAGGTCTGCGGTTTCCTGATCCGTTGAGGCAAGCCATGCTGACGCGAGTGGCCGGCCTGCTTAGGCCGGCCTCCCGGGTTACTTGCTTCGACGGTTCAGATTTCCCGCAGCGCCTGCACGTCCACCACCTGGATGATGCGGCCGCGAACCGTGACGCCTGTCTTGCGCAGGGACGAAAAGGCGCGCGACAGGGCTTCGGGAGCCAGTCCCAGCATGCCGGCGAGCAGGCTTTTCTGGAACGGCAGGCGGATGGCTGCCGGTCCACCGTCAACCGGGCAGCGGCTGAGGATGTAGTTTGCCACCCGTTGCGGCGCCGTGAACAGCCGGTCGTTGGCAACACAGTCCATCGTGCTGATCAGATGACGCGACAGGGTCGTCATCACGGCGCGGGAGATACCGGGATCCTCTTCAGCCAGATCCTTGACCGTCTGCAGGTCGAAACGCACCAGCGTGCAGGTCTCTGCGGCCTGGGCGAAAAAGGGATACTTCCGGTCCGCATAAAGCATGCACTCGCCGAACGTATCTCCCGGTGCGGAAATGCGGATATCCGCATCGCGCCCGTCTCGGCTCAGCCGGTAGAGGCGGACATAGCCATTCAGCACACAGTAAAACGCTTCGGCACGTTGGCCCTCTCGCACGATGAGGTCACGGGCGGACACTGTCTCGACACTCATCGCCGACAGCATCTTGACCAGCGAGTTACCGGTCAGGCCGTGCATGAAAGGCGTTTTCATGAGAACCGCGCGGTCGCGATTGTTGAGTTTGATGTCGCCGTTGCCCATGTCCGTTCTTCTTTTCTGGCGGGGAGCTTCCTAGAATGTAATTATTCTAAATTAACACGTGCTCCGAAGCGCGTTTTGACGTCGATCAAATCGTCCAAGATTCTTTGCGATCGGGATGCGCTTTTGCATTTCCGCACCCTTCGACGTCTTCTGCCCCACCCGGAATCGCTTGCTCGGACCGGTGATTTTACTCCGCAGCCATAGGCGGAAGCCGCAGGACCTTGGCGCCGCCAGAGGCGCTGAGCATATCGTGGTCGATGCCGTTTTCGCGTTCCAGCCGGCGAAGCCGCTCGCCGAGGTCACGGTTCTCCTGGGTCAGTTCCTCGTTGGAAAGGCCGAAATCCTCCTCTTCTTTCTTGCCGACCAAGCGACCGAAGATCCGCCCGAGCAGGCCGGAAAGATCGTCCATGATGAGGAAGAAGGCGGGGACAACGAGGAGCGACAGGACGGTGGAAACGATGATGCCGCCGATCACGGCGATTGCCATCGGGGCGCGGAACGATCCGCCTTCGCCGATACCCATCGCCGAGGGCAGCATGCCGGCCGACATGGCGATAGACGTCATGATGATCGGGCGGGCGCGCTTGCGGCCGGCTTCGACCATGGCGTGAACACGCTCCAGTCCGTGGCGTTTCATCTCGATGGCGAAATCCACGAGCAGGATGGCGTTCTTCGTGACAATCCCCATCAGCATCAGGATACCGATCAGAACCGGCATCGACAGCGCGTTCTGGGTGACGATCAGGGCCACCGCCACGCCGCCGATCGCAAGCGGCAGCGAGAACAGGATGGTCAGCGGCTGGATGACGTCCTTGAACAGCAGGATCAGCACGACCAGAACCAGAAGCAGGCCCATCAGCATGGCATTGCCGAAGCTCTGGGTCATTTCCGCCTGCACCTTGGCGTCGCCGCTTTCGGCCAGCCGAACGGATGGCGGAAGGTTGGTTTCGTCGACGATGCGTTTGAACTCGGCCGACGACGTGTCGAGTGCCGTGCCGAAGGGCACATCCGAGCCGATCGCCACGACGCGGTTGCGGTCGTTGCGCGTGATCGAGCTCGGGCCTTCCGAATAATCCACGTCGGCAACACTGGTGAGTGGCACCGTGGCACCGCTTGCGGTCCTCAGCTTCAACGCCTTGATCGCTGCTAGATCACGCCGCACATCGAGTGAGGTCTGGACACGGATCGGGATCTGCCGGTCATCCAGGTTGATCTTGGCGAGATTGGCGTCGATATCGCCGATGGTCGCGACGCGCACCGTTTCGGAGATCTGCTGCGGCGTAATGCCGAGGCGCGCGGCTTCCGCCATGCGCGGACGGATCTGCAGTTCCGGCCGGGGCAGGGCGCCGTCGGAGGAAACATTGGCAAGGATCGGCGAAGCGCGCAGGCGCGATTCCAGGAGCCCGATCGCATCGTTCAGGTCCGCCTCGTTGTCGGAGAGGAAGTTGAACGCTAGTTCGCGCTCGGCACGGTCGTTGACCTTCGAGATACGCACGTCCGGGATATCGCGGATTGCGGCAAAAATGTCCTTTTCCACGTCCCATTGCGGACGGGTACGGCCATGTTCTTCCATTTTCGGCAAAGAAGAGCCGATCAGCGGCAGGCTGCCCAGCCCCTTGTTGACCAGCGTCTTGATCAGCGAATGGTCGATGTTTTCGAGGATGACACGAACGGTCGAACGACGCAGTTCGAGATCGCCCTTGGGCGATGCGCCACCGAGCACGAAGACGCTTTCGACGCCGTCGATATCGCGAACCGCGCGGTCGATCTTTTCAGACGTCTCGGCGGTCTCTTCCAGTGTCGCATTGGGCGGCAGCTCGACGGAGAGAACGACGCGCGAGGAATCGTCGGGCGGCAGGAAGCTGCCGGGCACCTTGCTCAGCAGCATGAGCGAGCCGGCGAGGAAGGCGATGGCGCCAAGAAGCGTCGCATAGCGCCAGTACCATTTGCGGGTCGTGCCGGTGACGAGGCGCGTATAGGCGCGCATGATCCAGCCGTCATTGTCGTGATGGTCTTCCATCCCGTCTTCGGCGCGCATCAGATAGGCTGCCATCAGCGGCGTGATCAGGCGCGCGACTGCCAGCGAGAAGAAGACCGAGAATGCAACGGTCAGACCGAACTGGATGAAATACTGGCCGGGAACGCCCGGCATGAAGGAGACGGGCACGAACACGGCAATGATCGTGAAGCTTGTTGCGATGACCGCGAGCCCGATCTCGTCGGCCGCCTCGAGTGCGGCCTTGTATGGCGTCTTGCCCATCTTGATATGGCGGGCGATGTTTTCGATCTCGACGATCGCGTCATCCACCAGAATGCCGGTCGCAAGCGTCAGCGCCAGGAACGAGACAAGGTTGAGCGAGAACCCCATCAGGTCCATGACCCAGAAGGTCGGGATTGCCGACAGCGGCAGGGCGACGGCCGCAATCAGCGTTGCGCGCCAGTTGCGCAGGAACAGCATGACGACGATGATGGCAAGGATCGAGCCTTCGACCAGCGTGTGCAGGGCCGCTTCGTAATTGCCGTAGGTGAAATAGACGGAGTCGTCGACCATGGCGATCGCAACGTCGGGATGCGCCTTGCGCACGCCGTCGAGGCTTTCCGCCACGGTTTCGGCGACCGAGACTTCGCTCGCACCCTTGGCGCGGAAGACCGCGAAGGTGACGGCCGGCGTGCCGTTGAAGCGCGAGAAGGATTTCTGCTCCTCGAAGGTATCGGTGACGGTCCCGAGTTCCGACAGGCGCACGAAGCGATTGTTGGAAAGGCTGATCGACGTCTCGGCCAGCTGCGCCACATCGCGGGCATCGCCGAGCGTGCGGATTGTCTGTTCGTTGCCGGCCACCTGGCCGCGGCCGGAGCCGAGGTTGACGTTGGTGCCGCGGATCTGCTGGTTCACGTCGGCTGCCGTGATGCCATAGGCATCGAGCTTGGCGGGATTGAGCGACACGCGCACTTCGCGATCGGAGCCGCCGTAACGGTCGATCCGGCCGATCCCGGCCTGGCCTTCCAGCGCCCGCGTCACCGTGTCGTCGACGAACCAGGAGAGTTCTTCGAGCGTCATGTTCGGCGACGAGACGGCGAATGTCTGGATCGCCTGTCCTTCGACATCGACCTTGGTGACGATCGGTTCCTCGATGCCGGCCGGCAGGTCGCCGCGGATCTTGTCGATCGCGTCCTTGGTATCCTGCACCGCTTCGGGCGTTGGCTTTTCGATGCGGAAGACGACGACCGTCTGCGACTGGCCATCGGTGATGGTGGACTGGACCTCGTCGATGCCGCTGATCGAGGCGACGGCATCCTCGATCTCCTTGGTCACCTGTACTTCCAGTTCGGCAGGCGATGCGCCGGACTGGACGACGGTGACGGAGACGACGGGCACGTCGATATTCGGGAAGCGGGTGATCGGCAGCGCATAGAAGGACTGAATGCCGACGTACAGCAACAGGGCAAAGCCGAGAAGCGGCGCGATCGGGTTGCGGATGGACCAGGCGGAGAAGTTCATCTTCGCGTCCTCAATTTGAAACGGCGGCGGGCGGGGCCCGGTCAGCTTCGGCCTTGTCGGCGCCAGCCTTTGAGCCCGGCAGGACCGGGTTGATCTTGTCGCCGTCGCGCACAAAGGCGCCGGCCTTGGCGACGACCCGGTCGCCCTCGGCAATGCCACTGACGATCTGGATGAAGCCGCCGTCCTGAATGCCGGTTTCTATCTTGACCTGCGTGACGGTGTCGCCTTCCACCTTGCGGGTGACCGAGCCCGAAGGCGCGGTGGTCACGGCCGAGAGCGGTAGGGCAAGCGCTGTCGTTTGCGTGATGACGACCTCGGCGCTGCCATACATGCCCGATCGGGCGCCGCTTTCGTCGTCGACGACGATATGCACGGCACCGAGACGGGTGGTTGCATCGACGGAGGGCGAAACGATCCGCACCTTGCCTTCGATCTTGCGTGTGCCGCCGGCAATGGTGATGATCGCCTTCTGGCCGAGCTTCACCTTCTGGATGTCTGTTTCCGAAAGATCGGCCACGAGTTCGATCGCGCCGTCCTTGATGATGGTGAAGAGCGGTTCGCCGGCGCCGGCGGCAATCGCGCCGATCCGCGCATTCTTGGCCGTGACGACGCCATCAACCGGGCTTTTGACGCCGGTGCGGGCAAGGTTGAGGTCGACGTCCTTGATCTGCGCATCGACGACCTTGACGTCGGCCTCACCGACGGAAACGGCCTGTTTCGCCGCGTTCAGCCGTGCTTCGGCGACTTCAACCTGGGCCTGCGTCTGTTCGACCTGGCTCTGGCTGCTCGTGCCGTTTTGTCCGAGTTTTCTGGTGCGGTCGCGCTGGCGGATGGCGTCGGCAAGATTGGCTTCGGCCTCGATCACCTGCGCCTTGTATTGCGCGACGCCGGCCTCGGCCTTGGCCCTGTTTGCCTCAAGCTGGCTTTTTTGCAGAATGAGCGAGTCGTCGTTGAGGGTTGCGAGAACCGCGTCCTGCTTCACCTCGTCGCCGACATCGGCATCGACGCTGCGGATAGAGAGACCGTCGACCAGAGGCTGGATGTAGATTTCCTCGATCGGGCGGATCGTACCGGTCGCGATGACCCGATCGGTCATCGGGCGGGTTTTGGCCTCGGTCACGATGATCGACGGAAGGTTCTTCTGCGGTGCGGTCGGCTGTGCTTGCTGCGCCAATGCCGGAAAGGCGAGGAGCGTGATCAGGGCAGGGGCGAGGGACGCCGCCAACAACGCGAGCTTTGACGAAATGCGAAACATGCGACGACTTCCGATGCACCAGAGGGTCTTTATTTCGCTGTCCGGGATCCGCGCCCCTCCCTGCGCAGTTCCTGATGAGGTGGTGACGACCCAAAGCCGCCACAAGTCCGTCACCCGACAAATTCATGTCCCGTGTTTTTACGGCTTCCGTCGCCGCAAATCAATCTGCTCGCGGAAATGCCAAGACCAAGATCAGTGATGGTTACCGCCCCATAAAATATGCCCGGCAGCGCGCCGGGCATATACTGTTTTCGGCAGGTTAGATCGGCTCGATCAGGCCCTGCTTATTTAAGAGCGGCGGTCGTTACATCGGTCGTGTAGCCACCATCCGGCTGCTTGGTGATGATCTTCTGGTCGAGCAGCGCCTTTACCGTGCGCTCGTAGGTCGCCATGTCCAGCTTGCCGTCGCCGATCAGCTTTGCCACTTCGCCCATCATGCGCTTCTGGTGGTTCTCGTCCTGGCCGCCATTGTCCATGACGATCTCTGCGGCTTCTTCCGGGTTCTCGATCGCGTATTTCCAGCCCTTCATCGAAGCGCGCACGAACTTGACCATGTTCTCCTTGAACTTCGGATCGGCCAGCTTGGTATCGAGAGCGTAGAGCCCGTCTTCCAGAAGGTCGTTGCCGAGCTTGGTATAGTTGAAGACGACCAGATCTTCGGCCTTGAAGCCGGCGTCGATCGCCTGCCAGTATTCGTTATAGGTCATGACGGAGATGCAGTCCGCCTGCTTCTGGATCAGCGGCTGGACGTCGAAGCTCTGCTTCAGAACCGTCACGCCATCCGTACCGCCCTCGGTCTTCAAGCCGATCTTGTTCATCCAGGCAAAGAACGGATACTCGTTGCCGAAGAACCAGACGCCGAGCGTCTTGCCCTTGAAATCGGCTTCCGTCTTGACCGGGCCGTCCTTCGGGCAAATCAGCTCGAGACCGGACTTGGCGAAAGGCTGGGCGATGTTGGTCAGCGGTACGCCCTTTTCGCGGGCAACCAGCGCGCCGCCCATCCAGTCGACGATCACGTCGGCGCCGCCGCCGGCGATCACCTGTTCCGGAGCGATATCGGGACCACCCGGCTTGATCGTCACGTCGAGGCCTTCCTCCTCGTAGAAGCCCTTGTCCTTGGCCACGAAATAACCGCCGAACTGGCCCTGGGCGACCCATTTCAGCTGCAGCGTCAGCTTGTCGGCGGCGAATGCATTGGATGCGGCAAGCGAGAACGCTCCCGCCATCAGTGCCATGATCATCTTTTTCATTGTCGTTTCCCTCTTTTGTTGCCGCCCCCGTTTTCGGGATGCGGATCGTCAGCGACTAACCCCCACGGTTAGACGGATGCCAGAATGTCGTTGCTCTCTCGGCAAGGGCGACGACGCCATAAAAGAGCGATCCGGCGAGCGCCGCAACCGCGATTTCGGCCCAGACCATGTCGACATTCATGCGCCCGATCTCGGTGGAGATGCGAAAGCCCATGCCGACGATCGGCGTGCCGAAGAATTCCGCGACGATGGCGCCGATCAGCGCCAGGGTGGAATTGATCTTCAGCGCGTTGAAGATGAAGGGCATGGCGGCCGGAAGCCTGAGCTTCATCAGCGTCTGCCGGTAATCCGACGCATAGGAGCGCATCAGGTCACGCTCCATCGTTCCGGAGGCGGAAAGCCCGGCCACCGTGTTCACCAGCATCGGGAAGAAGGTCATGATCGTGACGACGGCGGCCTTCGACTGCCAGTCGAAACCGAACCACATGACCATGACCGGTGCGACGCCGATGATCGGCAGCGCCGACATCAGATTGCCGATCGGCATCAGTCCTGCGCGCAGGAAGGCGAAGCGGTCGGCCAGGATCGCCACCACGAAGCCCGCGCTGCAGCCGAGGATGTACCCCGCCAGCACCGCCTTGAAGATGGTCTGCTGGACGTCCGCCCAGAGGATCGACAGCGAGGCTGCAATCCGCAGCCCGATCGAGGAGGGCGGCGGCAGGAGGATGAAGGGCACGCCGAAGCCGCGGGTGAGCGCCTCCCACAGGATCAGCAGCCACGCGCCGAAGATCGCCGGGATCGCGAGACCCAGAAGCCCATCCGCAAACCTGGAACGGGTCCGGATCTCCGACAACAGGCTGACGCAGCGCCATGCCAGCAGCCAGTTGGCGGCGATCATCAGGAAAAACGCCGTTGCCGCCTTGCCTTCGTTTCCGGAGAGGCCTGAAATCAGGATGCTGGTCGACAGGTGGCAGAAGACGAAGATCGCTGCCGCGAGAAACAGGGGCGGGAGCGGCAGAAACGAAACGACCGCGCCTGCAATCGACAGAGCGAAGATCGCAAATAGTGCCATCGGTGCAAAACGCGCCACCGCATCGGGATCGAGGAGCGGAAGGGTCGCAAGTGCGGCGAGCGACAGCGCCAGGGACAGCCAGCCCTGCCATGACGTGAGGAGGGAGGTTCGCATCAGCGCGCTCATGTCGGCTTTCCTCCCATGTTGCGGTTGACGATCTTTCCGGCGATCCCGACGACTGCGACCAGAAGCGATGCCAGCACCGAGCCCGCAACCAGCGCCGCCCAGATATCGATCGTCTGGCTGTAATAGGCGCCGGCGAGAAGCTTCGAGCCGATGCCGGCGACAGCACCGGTCGGCAGCTCGCCAACGATGGCACCGACCAAGCTTGCGGCAATCGCCACCTTCATCGAGGTAAACAGGAACGGCACCGAGGCGGGGACACGCAGCTTCCAGAAAGTCTGTGCGGCGCTGGCATGATAGGTGCGCATCAGATCGAGCTGGATCAGTTCCGGCGAGCGCAGGCCCTTCACCATACCGACTGCGACGGGGAAGAACGAGAGGTAGGTGGAGATCACTGCCTTGGGCACCAGACCGGAAATCCCGATCGCGCCGAGCGTGACGATCACCATCGGCGCGACGGCAAGGATCGGCACGGTCTGCGAGGCGATGATCCACGGCATCAGGCTGCGGTCGAGCGCGCGCACGTGGACGATGCCGACCGCGATCAGGATGCCGAGAAGCGTTCCGAAACCGAAGCCCGCAAGCGTCGAGGAGAGCGTCACCCAGGCGTGATAGACGAGGCTGCGATTTGAGGAAACGCTTCGCAGAAACGTGTTCTCGAAAACATTCGACGCCACCTGATGCGGCGCCGGCAGGATCGGTTTCGGCTGTGACATCGTCTTGCCGAGGAATTCCATCGGCGTCGAGGTCACACTGGCGCGCCGGTCGAGATCGCGCTGGAATGGCGCGTTCATGAAATACGCGCCGACATACCAGATCGCGACGATGACGAGGACGACTGTTGCGACGGGCAGGATGCGGGATTTCAGTGTGTCCTGGGTGGTCATGTCGGCGGCCTTTCCAGAAAAGGCGCGATTAGAGCTTCGATGGTCGTGAAGACGTAATCCGGTCCGTCAATGACCTGATGGTTATCGAAACGCATGACAGTGAAGCCCTGTCCCTTCATGAACGCATCGCGCCGCACGTCGTGAGCCCGACCATGATCGGTTTCATGACTGTCGCCATCCACCTCGATCACGATTCTGGCGGAAAGCCACGCGAAATCAGCAATATAAGGACCGATTGGAGTCTCGCGCCTGAAGCGCGCGCCAAACTGCCGGAAGTCGCGGAGCATAGTCCACATCGCGGATTCGGCTTTGGTCAGTTCGCGGCGAAGCCGTTTGGCGCTTCGTCGTGTCCTGGGATCGATGTTGGAATGCGGCATGCGAATTCCTTTCTCGAAAAACGACAAGACCCCGGCGACATGCTGATGTGATCGGTAAAAGAAAGACCCCCTCTGGCCTGCCGGCCATCTCCCCCACAAGGGGGGAGAGACTACGCTGCACCGCTCAGTCCATATTCCACTGCAGAGACGGTTTTTGGTGAGGGCGCGGCAAGTTAAGCCCTCCCCCTTGTGGGGAGGGTGGGGAGGGGTCTTTTTGCTGACGCAGGTCTTATTCCTCATAGCTGTGCCCCGCGCGGAGACCTTCGCGGACCCGGTGAGCGATCGCCAGGAATTCCGGCGTCTCGCGGATATCGAGCGGGCGTTCCTTCGGCAGGGTCGAGGTGATCACGTCGGTCACCCGCCCGGGTCGCGGCGACATCACCACGATCTTGGTGGAGAGATAGACCGCCTCGGGGATCGAGTGGGTGACGAAGCAGATGGTCTTTTGCGTCCGCTCCCAGAGTTTCAGGAGTTGCTCGTTCAGATGGTCGCGGACGATCTCGTCCAGTGCGCCGAAGGGCTCGTCCATCAGAAGGAGATCGGCATCGAAGGCGAGCGCGCGGGCGATCGAGGCGCGCTGCTGCATGCCGCCGGAAAGCTGCCACGGATATTTCTTGCCGAAGCCCGAGAGATTGACGAGATCGAGCGTCCGCTCGATGCGGCTCGCGCGTTCTGCCGTCGAGTAGCCCATGATTTCGAGCGGAAGGGCTATGTTGTTCTCAATCGTCCGCCAGGGATAAAGGGCAGGCGCCTGAAACACGTAACCGTAGGAGCGGCTCTTGCGCGCCTCCTCCGGTGTCATGCCGTTGACGAGTATTTCGCCCGAGGTTGCCCGTTCCAGATCGGCGATCACCCGCAGAAACGTTGTCTTGCCGCAGCCGGAGGGGCCGATGAAGGAGACGAAGTCGCCCTTCTTCACGTCGAGATCGACATCAGACAGCGCATGAACCGGCCCGTCGCCGGTCTCGAAGGTGAGGCCAAGCTTTCGCGCGGAAACGACGGAGTAGGTCATGGGCGCGCTCCGTCGTAAGCGTGGCTGATCGTTTGAAGGGCCGGGTTTTCTGGTATCATCACGCTGCACATCCGGCCGTCGGCGCCATGAAGGCGGCCGCGGCTCCGCTGGAGAGGGGGAATTTCAATGGACACGTCATCAAGACCGACCTGCCGTATCGTCAGGCCCGATGCCGCCTATGACGGCAAGCAGGGCCTCACCTATGTTCAGGGCATTTCCGCCGAAACGGTCGGCTCCAAGGGCATCTGCATGCATCTCCTGACCATTCCGCCGGGGGCAAAAGCCAAGGCCCATCTGCACGAGACCCACGAGACCGCGATCTACATGCTCTCCGGCTCCGCCGACACCTGGTACGGCGACCGGCTGGAGAACCACGTCGTGCTGCATGCGGGCGAGCTGATGTACATCCCGGCCGGCGTTCCGCATCTGCCGGCCAACCGGTCGGGCACGCCCTGCACCGCGATCATCGCGCGCACGGATCCCAACGAGCAGGAAAGCGTGGTCCTGCTGCCGGAACTGGACGCGCTGGTGGACTGAGCCACGGGCCTCCGCCTCATCGGGTATCGCTGTCATCAAACCGCTCATACGCCTGATGCCGGGATGCCGGAGCGTTCCACCTTGCGCGGCGCGGTGATCTCCTTCCAGGCCGACAGCGTCCTGCTGACTGCCGGGAAGGGCGGCCGCGACACGAACTTGCCGTCGCCCGGCTTGGTGCGGATCTCGCCATTGGCATAGGCGACGTTGCCGCGCGACAGCGTGAAGCGCGGCAGCCCGGTCACATGCTTGCCTTCGAAAACGTTGTAATCGATCGCCGATTGCTGGGTCGCGGCGGAAATCGTCTTTGATGCCTTCGGGTCGAGCACCACGATATCCGCGTCGGCTCCAACCAGGATCGCGCCCTTCTTCGGGTAGATGTTCAAGATCTTGGCGATGTTGGTGGAGGTGACCGCAACGAACTCGTTCATGGTGATGCGGCCGGTCTCGACGCCGTGGGTCCAGAGCATCGGCAGGCGGTCTTCAAGGCCGCCGGTGCCGTTTGGGATCTTGCGGAAATCGCCGCGCCCAGTGCGCTTCTGTTCCGTCGTGAAGGCGCAGTGGTCGGTCGCCACCACCTGCAGCGAACCGGATGCCAGGCCCGCCCAAAGCGAATCCTGATGGCGCTTGTCGCGGAACGGCGGCGACATCACGCGGCGGGCGGAATGATCCCAGTCCGGATGGGCGTATTCGCTTTCGTCGAGCGTCAGATGCTGGATCAGCGGCTCGCCATAGACCCGCATGCCCGACTGGCGCGCGCGCCTGATCGCCTCATGCGCCTGTTCGCAGGACGTGTGCACCACATAGAGCGGCACGCCCGCGGTATCGGCGATGATGATGGCCCGGTTGGTCGCTTCGCCCTCAACGGAGGCGGGGCGCGCATAGGCATGCGCCTCTGGCCCGTCATTGCCCGCATCCATCAGCTTCTGCTGCATGGCGGCGACGATATCGCCGTTTTCCGCATGCACGAGGGGCAGGGCGCCAAGTTCGGCGCAGCGCGAGAACGAGGCGAACATCTCGTCGTCATTGACCATCAGCGCGCCCTTGTAGGCCATGAAGTGTTTGAACGTGTTGATGCCATGGTTGCGCACAACCGCCTTCATCTCATCAAACACCTGCTCGCTCCACCAGGTGATCGCCATGTGGAAGGAATAGTCGCAATGGGCGCGGGTCGCCTTGTTGTCCCAGCGTTTGAGGGCATCGAGCAGCGACTGACCCGGCTCCGGCAGGCAGAAATCGACCACCATCGTGGTGCCGCCCGAAAGCGCCGCCCGCGTGCCGCTATCGAAATCATCGGCCGAATAGGTGCCCATGAACGGCATTTCCAGATGCACATGCGGATCGATCCCGCCCGGCATCACGTAGGCGCCTGACGCATCCAGAACCTCTTCGCCCCGGAGATCCGGCCCGATCTCGACGATACGACCACCCTCGATCTTCACATCCGCCTTGTAGGTGAGGTCGGCTGTCACGACAGTGCCGTTCTTGATGATGGTGGTCATGGCTCGCTCCCTTGTTCTGATGTCTGGGCCTGCAACTGCATCTTGTGCGTCAGCCCGATAATGTGCAGCAACGCGATTTCCAGCCGGTTCAGATCGTCTTCGTCTAATCGGCCGATCCGCTGCCGGATGACCTCCCTGCGCAAAGGTGAGATTTTCTCCGACATGATCTGGGACAGTTCCTGCAAGCCATTGTCGATGGTGGGCACGATGATCGGGCGAAGCCAGGGGGTCTCGATGACATGGGTCGTCATCGGGCATGCCAGGATCGTCGTGAGGATTTCATTGAGGTCGTCGTGCTGGAGGATGACGGCAGGTCTTGGCTTTCCAAGCTCACCGGGGAAAACCGCGATAACGATATCTCCACGCTTGAGCTTCACGGCTTATCCCAATTCGTGGGGCCGACAGCATCGAGCCAGTCCATGACCCCTTCGGCCTTGTCCGCTTCGGCGATCTTCCGGGCCTCTTCCTGTAGCTGCTCGCGGACGGTCTCATTGTCGAGATCCGGCACCCAAACCTCGATCGGCCGGTAGCCCTTGCGGATCAGCTCGGCGCGTTCTTCTTCAGAGACTTCGCGTGGCCTGCCCATGTCATTGCCTCCTGTCACTGATGGCGCGATGCCGCGCTATGGACGAGTTTTCCGGGTCGAGCTCAATGCGATGGCTCGAACCTCGTCGCACGCGCGTTTGCCCGTCGCGCTGACGGCGCGGCGATGCTTGAAAACAAGAATTTCCGGTGCTGTTGACATGCGGCCGGCTCCGCTTTTGCTGCCGGCTTCGAGTGTAGCTCGGATCGGCTCATGCCACAATCTCCGCCGTTTCCAGCACCGCATGCAGCAGCACGTCGCAGCCGGCTGTCGCCCAGTCCTTGGAAATCTCTTCGGCCTCGTTGTGCGAGACGCCGTCGACGCAGGGGCAGAAGATCATCGTCGAGGGTGCCAGTCTTGCCGCCCAACAGGCATCGTGGCCGGCGCCGGAGATGATGTCCAGGTGGCTGTAGCCGAGCTTGACCGCGGCATTGCGCACCCGGCCGACCAGAACCGGATCGAAGGTGACCGGATCGAAATGACCGACGGCTTCCACCGCGCAGCCGACGCCGAGCGCTTCGCAGATCTCGATTGCGCCCGCCTCGATCTTTTCCCGCATGCGGTCGAGCTTTTCCTGCGTCGGCGTGCGCATGTCGACGGTAAAGACGACCTTGCCGGGCAGCACGTTGCGGGAATTGGGCGAGAAGAACGCCTGGCCGACGCCGGCGACAGCGCCCGGCTGCTCCGCCATCGCCACGTCCTGCACCAGTTCCAGAATGCGGCCGAAAGCGAGCCCCGCATTGACGCGCCGGTCCATTGGGGTGGAGCCGGTATGCGCTTCCTTTCCCGTCAGCGTGAATTCCAGCCACCACAGGCCCTGGCAATGGGTGACGACGCCGATCTGCTTTTGCTCGGCTTCGAGGATAGGGCCCTGCTCGATATGATATTCGAAATAGGCATGCATCTTGCGGGCGCCGACCTCTTCGTCGCCCAGCCATCCGATCCGCTTCAGCTCGTCGCCATAGGTCTTGCCGTCCGGATCCTTGCGGCTATAGGCGTAGTCGAGCGAATGAACACCGGCAAACACACCGGAGGCGAGCATGGCCGGCGCAAACCGCGCACCTTCCTCGTTCGCCCAGTTGGTGACGACGACAGGATGCTTCGTCTTCACCCCGAGATCGTTCATCGAGCGCACGACTTCGAGCCCCGCCAGCACGCCGAGCACACCGTCATATTTGCCGCCGGTCGGCTGGGTATCGAGGTGGGAGCCGATATAGACCGGCAGCGCATCCGGATCGGTTCCGGCGCGGGTCGCAAACATCGTGCCCATCTTGTCGGTGCCGACGCTCATGCCGGCGTCTTCGCACCAGCGCTTGAACAGGTGGCGCCCTTCGCCGTCCTCGTCGGTCAGGGTCTGGCGGTTGTTGCCGCCGGCAATACCGGGGCCGATCTTTGCCATCTCCTCCAGCATGTCCCACAGCCGGTCGCCGTTCACACGCATGTTCTCGCCCGGTGCTGCCGCCATCATCCTGTCCTCACCCGTTATGCCTGCTTGAGCCGCGTTCCAGACCGACGTTTGCACGATCTGAAATATCGGCATTGCGTTTGTTTTGTCTGTGATCGATAATTTGACCGACTGGTAAAACATACAATGTCCCGACCGCCACTCAAGCCGTAAATCACGAAAAATACTCGCCTATTTTCGCGCCACATGCCCTGAAAATGGGCCTCGTGATACGAATCTGGATCAGCGTTTGGGACTGCAAGGCAGGATACGGATGGCCATTCCACGAGCGGCTAAAACGCAGCGGCGCACCCGCATCCAGGAGGAGAAGGAAGAGGTCATTCTCGAGGCCGCTCTTGAGGTGTTTTCGGTCAGCGGTTTCCGCGGCACGACGATCGACCAGATCGCCGAGGCGGCCGGCATGTCGAAGCCGAACCTGCTCTATTATTTCCGCACCAAGGAGGCGATCCATCGCCAGCTGATCGACCGGGTTCTCTCCACCTGGCTGGAGCCGCTGCGCGCTTTCGACGCTACAGGCAATCCGGCTTCGGAAATCCGCTCCTACATCCGCCGCAAGCTCGAAATGGCGCGGGATTTCCCCCGCGAGAGCCGGCTTTTCGCCAACGAGATCCTGCAGGGCGCCCCGCATATCGAGGACGAGCTGAAAGGGCCGCTCAAAGACCTGGTCGATGAAAAGGCCGACGTCATCCGCGCCTGGTCGAAAGCCGGCAAGATCCGCACCTGCGATCCCTACCACCTGATCTTCTCGATCTGGTCCACCACGCAACATTACGCCGATTTCGACGTCCAGGTCCGCGCCGTCCTCGGCCACGACCAGGACGGCGAGGACCGTTTCGAGGACGCGGCAAGGTTTCTGGAGGGGCTGTTTCTCGAAGGGCTGAAGCCCTAGGGCTTCCCGGAGGACTTTGCGTCACAGGCGGCGGCCGATGTTGCATCTCCGGCGGCAGCCGTCTTGGCGAGGCGTCCCTCACACACTCCCTCATTCCTGTGACTGTCACAGGAATCCAGGCTGCCCAAGTCCTTGGGCTAAGGAGAGCCTTCCCGCGCCGCAGACGCGACGCTGCTGGATCCCTGTGACGAGCACAGGGATGAGGGTGGAGAGAGCTTTTGCGCCTCAAGCGGCAATGGCTCCAGCGTCCTAAGCGACAGCCGACTTGGCGTCACAAGCGGCAGCTCGTCGTCGCGAGCGGCCCTCCCACACTCCCTCATTCCTGTGCTCGTCACAGGGATTAGGGTGTGGAGAGGGTTCAGTGTGCGGAGAGGGGTGAGCCCTGAGCCTTGAGGGCGGAGAGGTACCGATCCAGGTGAGCGTGCCGGGAAAGCCTCACGTGCAGGACCCCCGAAACAAAAACACGCCGGCGCGAGGCCGGCGTCTTCGTTGTCCTTGGGAGGACGCTTTGTCTTAGGCGGCAGCCGACTTCGCGAGCGGCACTTCCGAGATCGTCTTCAGAACCTGCGAGGCGATCGCGTAGGGGTCGCCCTGGCTGTTCGGACGGCGGTCTTCGAGGTAGCCCTTGTAGCCGTTGTTGACGAAGGAGTGCGGCACGCGGATCGAGGCGCCACGGTCGGCAACGCCGTAGGAGAACTTGTTCCACGGAGCGGTTTCGTGCTTGCCGGTCAGACGCAGATGGTTGTCCGGGCCATACACGTCGATATGGTCCTGCAGGTTCTTGTCGAACTGCGCCATCAGCGCCTCGAAATACTCCTTGCCGCCCACTTCGCGCATGTACTTGGTCGAGAAGTTGCAGTGCATGCCGGAGCCGTTCCAGTCGGTATCTCCGAGCGGCTTGCAATGGAACTCGATGTCGATGCCGTACTGTTCCGTCAGACGCAGAAGCAGGTAGCGGGCCATCCAGATCTGGTCGGCGGCGCGCTTGGAGCCCTTGCCGAAAATCTGGAATTCCCACTGGCCCTTGGCCACTTCGGCATTGATGCCTTCGTGGTTGATGCCGGCTGCGAGGCACTGGTCGAGATGCTCTTCAACGATTTCGCGGGCAACCGAACCGACGTTCTTGTAGCCGACGCCCGTGTAGTACGGACCCTGCGGAGCGGGGTAGCCGCTTTCCGGGAAGCCGAGCGGACGGCCGTCTTCGTAGAAGAAGTATTCCTGTTCGAAACCGAACCATGCATCTTCGTCGTCGAGGATGGTTGCGCGGCTGTTGGACGCGTGCGGGGTAACGCCATCGGGCATCATCACTTCGCACATGACCAGCGCACCGTTGGTGCGGGCCGGATCCGGATAGATGGCGACCGGCTTCAGCACGCAGTCGGACGAACGGCCTTCGGCCTGATTGGTCGACGAACCGTCGAAGCCCCACAGCGGCAGCTGTTCCAGCGTCGGGAAGGTGTCGAATTCCTTGATCTGCGTCTTGCCACGCAGGTTCGGGACGGGGGTGTAACCGTCGAGCCAGATGTACTCGAGCTTAAACTTGGTCATATTTTATCTCTCAGGCCGTGGTGTTCATGGTTGAGCCATCCAGAGACTGCGACGCGAAAGCGCTGCATCCCGGGCATGAGACATAGGACGCACATACCGTGCCAGTTTTTGTCGTCGCCTGAAAATCCCGATAAAAAAGTCGTATGATTGGCCGGGCTTACATGTCTGCGGGTGACGACTGTAACGCCATCATCCCAGCCCGTTTGAAAATCAATCGATTTTTCGCGCACCCACCGGGGGTCTTGAAACTAGGAATTCTGCTTCGCGTCTGAGTTCCGCCGACGAAACTATATCGCCCTGAGCTCGTTTGCTTTCATTCGTGCCTAGCGCCGAACAGGCAAATGATGTAAAATAGTGCAGAAAGCACAAAAAATGTGCATATCTCTGGTTGGTATGCGTTTGAGTGCGCATTGAGGAGGAGGCGATAGGATGGTTATTGGCATCCATCGTGAGACAGCGCAGATCCTGCAATTTCCATTGACGCCACGGATCCGTCTTGAGAACGGCGCCACGGTGCCGGTCGGGACCTACCCGGTCGCGGTGCAGGACCACTGCTGGTATCATGAAGAAGCAGTGAGCAGTGCGCTGGTCGACACCAAGCCGGAACAGGGACCGAAACCCTGCTGAGCGTTGCGGGCCATCGCCGGATGGCCGATCCGAATTGAAAAATCCCGAGAGCATCGCTGCCCCCGGGATTTCACTGTCTGACTGTCCAGGCTTTTATCAGGCCGCGCGCATCCGGCGTGCCATGCCGCCGAGCTCACTGCCGCCTTCCAGCTTGAAGTTGGAAAGAAGCGCCTGAAGCTGGCGGCTTTCGGCTGCAAGCGTCTCGCTCGCTGCCGTCGTTTCTTCCACCATCGCCGCGTTTTTCTGGGTCATCTGGTCCATGTGGTTGACCGAGGAGTTGATCTCGGCCAGCGCCGTCGACTGCTCGCGGGCAGCCGTGGCGATGGATTCCACATGTTCGTTGACCTTGTTGACCAGGCTTTCGATCTCGACAAGCGCGGTGCCTGTCGAGCGCACCAGCGAAACGCCGCCTGCGACTTCGGAAGCCGAGGCGCTGATTAGCGTCTTGATTTCCTTTGCCGCATTGGCGGAGCGCTGGGCGAGCTCACGCACTTCCTGAGCGACGACGGCAAAGCCGCGACCGGCTTCGCCAGCACGGGCGGCTTCGACGCCGGCGTTCAGCGCCAACAGGTTGGTCTGGAAGGCAATCTCGTCGATGACGCCGATGATCTGGCTGATCTTCGTCGAGCTGTCTTCAATGCGGCTCATGGCGGTGACGGCGCTGCGAACGATTTCGCCCGACTTTGCCGCACTCTGCTTGGTCTCATAGACCATGTCGCGGGCTTCGGTGGCGCGGGCAGAGGCGGCACGCACCGTCGTGGTGATCTCGTCGAGGGCGGCTGCCGTTTCTTCAAGCGCTGCAGCCTGCTGTTCGGTCCGCTTGGAAAGGTCGTTTGCCGCCGAAGACAGTTCGGCAGAGTTGTCATTGATCGTGCCGGCTGCGCCGCGCACGTTGCTCATGGTGGCGCTCAGCCGGTCCATCGTCGAGTTGACGTTGGTCTGAAGCTCGGCAAATGCACCCTGGAACTGGCCGTTCATGCTCTGGGTCAGGTCGGCATCGGCAAGCGCTCCGATGACGCGGCGAACTTCCGTGACGGCATTGTCGACGCTTTCCACCAGCTGGTTGACGCCCGATGCAAAGCGGTTGAGGTCTTCGTTCTGGTAGTCCTTGCGGATGCGGCCGGAAAAATCGCCGGCGACAGCAGATGCGACAACTTTCGAAATCGACGTCTGCAGGTCGCTGGAACGCTCGTGAAGGGCTGCTTCCTGTGCCTTGAGGTCGGTCATGGCGACAGCGTTGGTATGGAATACCTCGACGGCGCGGGCCATCGCGCCGATTTCGTCGCCGCGGCTTGCGTCGACGCCATCGATGTTCATATCGCCCTTGGCAAGGCGGGTCATGGCTTCGGTCAGCTCGCGGATGGGGCGAACGATGCCACGGCGTGCGACGATCGTGCTGATCGTGGCGCCGATGATGATGAAGGCGAGGGCCGACAGCGCCGAAACCAGCATGGCGGTGGTCGAGGACGCAACGGCTTCTTCGCGGGCCACAGCCAGTTCCTTGCCGGAATAGGTGCTGTAGACCTTGACGGAGTCGGTGACGACCTTCTGGCCATCCAGCGCCTTTTTCAGCGCAGCCGAGATGGCGGCGGTGTCGGCTGCATTCTTTTCGGCGGTGTCCACCATGCTGCGGATCGAGACGAAATAGCTGTCGAGGGCGGCTCTCACCGTCTTCAGCTGATCCTGTTCCGCAGCGTCTGCGGTTGCTTCGATCTTCGGCAGGCGGGCCAGCATTTCGCCGGCGCGCTTTTCGGCGTCGATGCGGAAATCCTTGGCTTTGTCCGGCGCCGCGGCCAGCTGATAGGTCATGCGGCTAATTGCGATAATGTCGACCCGCAGATCCATCGCTTCACGAGCGACTTCTTCACGCGCGCCGACTGAAATGATTGCCTTTTGCAGGCCATAGAGCCCGCTTCCCGCAACGCCTGCAATAATAAGAGAAGAAAGGCCCATTACGACGGTAACGAGGCCGAGTTTCTTCGAAATAGCCATATCCCGAATTGCCATAGTGCACACCACTTCAACTTGCCCAACAATACATCCCAACCCGCCAATTCTCGGCATGCGCGAGGACGCCCACCTAACCTATTGCCGTAATTGCGCTAATCGCTGGTTAAAATAGCGGGCGAATATTTGTCCGGACTTGGGCGAAAACTGACAGTACACGCTAGGGTTTGAATTTATTCTCGGTTTTGAGCAAATGCTCAGTATAGGGTACGCTAAAACTGCTGTGAATCCCGAGGCTTCGTTGATTGAGCTGTAAGCCCACGTCGGCCTTTCCTATCGATGCCCTAAAAACCACGGTCCGCTAACATACGCTAAGTGAGCAGAAAAACTGCCATTCGGCGCGCGTGTCGGTCGAAAACGACGCGGGCTGCGTCCCCATATTAATATGAGTGAACGAGTCGACTTTAATCTTTACTCTCAAATTCAAGTTTCATATGGTGCGCCAACGACGGGGTTTGCCCCGAATTATTCCGGCCCAAAACGGAGAGCATCATGGCGAAGAAACAGAAGCGGAAAAACACGAGTGGCGGCAATGCCGCATCCGATGCTGCGGCATCCTCGAACCGCAGCGCTGCCAATGGCGCCTCCGGGATCGGCGGGGAAGTGGTCGACATCCGCAGCTTTCTCTATGTCGGCGGTCGGGACTGCCAGGTGGCCCATCTGCGCGCCATCGCCACCCGCCACGGCGCGGAACTGATCCATCACGACGGTGGGTTGCGCGAGGCGGTTTCCCGCATCGATACGGTGCTTCCCTCGGTTGACTGCGTGTTCTGCCCGATCGACTGTATCAGCCACGATGCGTGTCTGCGGGTAAAGACCGGATGCAAGAAGTTCGGCGTCACCTTCATCCCCTTGCGCAACGGGTCGAAGTCAAGCCTTGAGCGGGCGCTGCAGACCATCAAGGATCGCAATGATGAAAACAGGTTATCCTGATCAGCCTATTCTCGATCGCGAGGGGCGCGATCTCGACGCGATGGCGGTCCTGCACAAGCTCGCCGAACAGAGCGGCGACGGCATGGTGACCGAGCTTTACCGGCTCGCGATGGACCGCTCGCAGGATACGGCTTTGCCGAGATCGATACCTTCGAGCCAAACCCGGACGTTCTAGCGCCGGTCCTCGGCGCGCAAAAACGCTCCGATCGCGATTGCGAGCCAGCCGAGAATCATAAGATTGCCGCCGAGTGGCGCGGCAAACGGAAACAGTCGGCTTCCGAGATAATGACGCGCCACCAGATCACCCGCAAACACGATCGTCCCAAGGCCCAGAATGAGACCGGCCAGCGTCGCTGTGCGGATCTGCTGATGTCCGAGATAAAGAGCGAGCAGCACCGGCGCGTGCGCCAGGCACATCATCGAGGCAGACCCGAGCAAAAGCGTATCGCCGCCATGACTTGCGGCAGCCGCAAGGCCTACGCCGCAGGCGCCCATCAGACCGCTCGCAAAGAGAATGAACGGCCGCAGTTTATCGAGTCTCGCCAAGGCTCTATTCCCTGTTTTGCATGTGATGAGCCAGCCGCTCGATCGGCGGCCAGATGATGTCGCGCAGGGCCGGGCTTGCGATCGTCTCGTCCATGGCGCGGCGGAAGCACAGCAACCATTCGTCGCGCTCCACCGGTCCGATCTCAGCCCCGAAATGGCGCGAGCGAAGGCGAGGGTGCCCGTGTTTTTCCACATAGACGGGCGGGCCGCCGAGATAGCCGGTCAGATAGTCATAGAACTTCGCTTCACTTCCCGTCAGACTTTGCGGATGAACGGCCCGGCAGCGGGCAGCTTCCGGCAGCGTATCCATCAGGGTGTAGAAGCGCGCCGCGAGGGCCCGAACCGTCGCATCACCCCCGATCGCCTCGTAAAGAGTAATCGTTTCGCCGGATGTGGTCTGCCGGTCCTCGTCTGCCATCACGGTTTCCATGCCTCACCCATCCGGCGTCTTAGACGGATCAAGGGTGGTTGATCGTTCAAGGCTTGGTAGGCCGGAGCAACCGTCAGGGCAAGACCCGGACTAGGGCCTGAGGCGCAGAGCGATGCCGGGCGACTGTCAGGGAGTATCTCTGCATCGATGGTGCCGCCGACGCGGGGTCGGCGGGCACGATGGAGTGCAGCGGCCTTTTTCAGGCGAGCATTCTGACCTTTTCGGTCACGCCTGCATCCGCATTCGACTCATGGGTCGAATTGAGCTTGCGGGCGACGATGTCGTGGTTGAGCCACACGACAGGACCGGTCGGGTTCGAGGTTTCCGCAAAGATCAGCTGTCCGGTTGCCTCAACGACCAGCGTGCTCAGCAGATCGCTGATCAGAACCTTGCTGTCCTTGTGCATCTGCGTGATCTCGGCCGAGGTGCCGATGGTGAGATCGGACTGGCCCTGGCTGTTTGGCATCGGCCAACGCTTGAAATCGTAGAAGGGCTGCATGACTTCGTCTGCCTGAAGATCGATGATCTTCTGCAGCGTGTCTTCAACCGTGTAGCCGTCTGCCAGGCGCTCCTGGCAGGCCTGCCACAGTTCTTCAGCCCAGGCGCCGCCGCCTTCCTTCTTCAATGCGAGAAGGAGAGGGATGAGCGGCAGTTCGATACCGGCAAACACGTCGGAAGAGTTGGTCCGGATTTCCGGGCAGTTGTAGACGGTCGCCTTGATGCCATCGGCCCAAGCCTTGCGCGCTACATCCTCAAGGCGCATCTTGGCATAGCCCTGCGTGTAGTTGGTGTAAGTCTGCCAGCGATATTCGTCACCGATCAGGATGCCGGTGCCGTGATATCCATAGGCCGTGTAGCGCACCTGGTTGCCCGCTGCTTCGATCCGCGTGCGGATGGCGGTGCTGAGTTCGATCAGGTGGTGATAGGTATTGGCGGAAACCTCGTCGAAGTTTGCAAGGATCAGCTTGCCCATGTCGCTGTCGAGCAGTGTCTGCGAGGACATGTGGCGGGCGCCGCGGCCCTTGTAGATGCGGTTGGCGATGACGAGAAACGCCTTCGCCTTGGGGATGCCACCCGCCATCGTATGAGCAAAGAAGACATTCTTGCCGGCCGGGATCATGTCTTCGAGGATCGCCATGACTTTCGTCAGCGAATTCCGGAAGCGCTCCACGCCGACTGTGCGGCATGCTTCGATGTGATCCCAGTCCAGTTTGTCGGTCTGCCAGCTTTCGAGCGTCATGTCGGCCAGAAGATCGGTCGGGGTCGGCGTGCCGGCCGGTGAGTCGAGATCAAAGCCCGCCATCAGCGGAACGTTGATGATCTTGCCGCCGAGCTGCGCTTCCGCAGCCTGCAGTTCGTCATCAGTCAGCGGACGCAGCGCGTTGTTCTCGTCGCGGCGCCCGACGGTGATGCCGACGATCTTCATGCCCGCACGCTTGGCCTCTTCGATCAGCCCGGTCGCGTAACCGCGCCCGAACAGCTCGCCGAACAGAATAAACACGTCACCTTTGCGAAAGACGACATTTTGGGAAATGCGTTTCAGGGGGATCGGATTTTCCATGGCGCAAACTCTCTCAAAAAGGACCGGAATCGATCCCTCGAATATCTTTGAGACCTAGTGCACCATAAAAACGCGAAATGGGAACTCATTTTGCGTGTCCAAGTATGTCGATTCGTGAACTGACGCGGTGATCAGGGCGGTTGTTAAGGCCGATCGTCCGCCTAACAGCTGTGCCGAGACCGTATTCTGATGGCAACCCCTCCGTCTTCCACGACCATCCGCGCCGTGCACAGCGCAACGCCGGCACGTGCGCAAAAAGGCGAGTTGCATCAGATCTCATCAGTTCAGTCTTGGAATAATCCTGCTGCGGCAGGGCCTATACGCGCTGCATGCGCTCCTGAAGCGCATCCACGACGGCTTGCAGGAACGCCTTGCGCCGCTCGTCCGTCGTTGCGTCAGCCGTGACCTTGAGGGGGCCGCGGATATTGTTCATGAAACCGGAGTGGTTGAAACTGTCGGCCGCCACGTTGACCTCGACCTCGTCCATGTAATGCGACAGCAGGGGCGCCAAAGCGAGGTTGGTGTCCTTCTGGTACTGGTGGGCCATCACCTGAGCAAGCTTACCCATCTGCACGTACGGACCGAATTCGGCGCTCATCTTTCATCGTCTCCTTCAATTCATGGCCTAGGCGCCTAAGGTAGGGTGAACGCGTCGCAACGCAAATGTCGATCGGGAATATGCCCGCGTTTTCCGAAATGGTCGCGAAAAGTTGAACGAATCGGAGTCGTTGCATGCCACGGATATCCCAATGTCGTCTGAGGTCATTCAGCCTTTTCCGCCGCGGCGCATCGGCATGCGATCGATCAGGTCGAACATCTCGACGTCGCTGACGACCGTATCGCTTTTCAGCTTCACGCCGCCATCCTTGCCGACAAGGACGACATGAAACGCACCGTCCGCAATATTTGCCTCCGCGCGCAGCCTGCGCGCGTCGATCCGGTCGGCGTCACCATAGATCGTTTCCACGACATCTCCGGAAACCTGCAGCACAACCATGTCGCGCTCCGCCAATTCCGCCTTTTGCGATGTCAGGATGCCGACCTGTCGGGCAATCGATGCATCGCCCTTGTCACCAAAAAGGATGAGGACACGCTTTTTCCATTCGAGGTGTGAAAGGCTGTCCATGGCAAACACCTGCGAGGTTGCGAGCGAGAGGGCGAAGGCGATGAGTGTTCGTTTCATGCGGTCATCTCCAGATCTACCGAAGGAACGCAACAAACGCGTGATGGTTCAGGTGCTTCCTGTCTGTACGCCCTCTCTGGATTCTTGAGCTAGTCGCTCCCATCTTATGATCATCAACTGAAATAGGGAGGTTGCGATGGCAGATACCTCTGCGCACGCACGCGATGGCAACGTCATGGAAATTCTGTCTCCCACCCGGGTCGCCGGCCCGGGCTCGCCCATTTGCGACTGCTGTCGACAACCAAGATCCGCTGAGGAGTTCGATCAGGATTGCTGCGGGATCTGCATGACCTGTCTCGAGTGTGACGACATGCTGGTGGATGTGGAGCCTGAGGCATCGCCTCGTACGGCGAGAGGGCGTCCGGTGCCGTGAGCGGCCAGATGGTGGCAATGGTGCCGGGCAGGGTGGTCTCGATACGCGCCACAGCGGAAGCGCGGTGAACCACCGAACGCCTGGTCATGACGATGTCGACCAGAGAATGAAAGGAGGGCTGGATCCGTGAAAGAACTTCGGCCAGCGCTCCAGGTGCGTTCAGGAGTTGAAGAGCTGCATAATCGTCTCGCTGCTGCTATTGGCGATCTGCAACGCCTGAACGGCAAGTTGCTGCTGCGTCTGGATTGCGGACAGCCTGGCGGAGGCTTCCTCCATGTCCGTGTCGACAAGGCGGCTTACACCGCTTTCGATATTGTCCATGAGGGTTGAGTTGAAGCTTGTCTGCATGTCGAGACGCTGCTGGAGCGAACCAAGGAACGCGGCGCCGTCGACGACCCTCGATTTCGCGGTTTCGATGTAGCTCAGATAATTGTCGATATTGTCGGGGTTCTCTTCGATGTCGATGTCGAGAAAGTCGAGCGCCGGACGAGGCTCGTTGCTGACGCGGATTTGGCTGAACGTTATGCTTGTTCCGCTTCCCCATTTCCGATCGACTGCGGGATCTGACTTGATGGTGACGTGGGTGGCATCCGTCGCCTCGATGACTAGGTTTGGCCAATCGGCGTCGAGCAGCGAGTGCAGCAGAGTTTCCATCTCCTCTGCGGTCGCGACCGTACCGTCGGTCTTGTTCAGCAGCGTATTCACATAGGTGCGATCAAAGGAATAGGATTTCTGGGACGCACCATTGACCGCGAAATTGAAGTTGATCTCGATACCGTCTTCGTTCTCGCCGTCATTGTATAGAGTGAAGTC
Source organism: Rhizobium sp. CFBP 8752 (assembly GCF_014842035.1). Lineage (NCBI taxonomy): Bacteria > Pseudomonadati > Pseudomonadota > Alphaproteobacteria > Hyphomicrobiales > Rhizobiaceae > Rhizobium > Rhizobium sp. CFBP 8752. Next base: position 918,236 of record NZ_JACYUZ010000001.1, read on the forward strand.
TCGGAACTCGAGGCTTAAGCTCGACCCACGTAAGCCATAGGCAGAATTCTCTTTCAAACCACCGTTGCTGACGCCAGTGCTACTCAGGTTCGAGATGCCGACATAGGATCCGTCACCATTTTTCTGGAGCGTCATGATGCTCATTTTCTTGGGATCGTGGACGCGATTTTTTGAATCCGGGGGATCGTACATGAAGGAGTCGGCTGAAACCAAGGCGCCGAGTGGATTTAACTGCCTGTTGAGGACGCCTGCGAACTGCGTGTTGGTCGATATGACTCCACCAAGACTGGCATCATAGGCGTCCACGTCAGCCTTGGTGATTGTGATCGTAGTGCTCACTCCTCCAAAGTAGGGCCCGGGAAGCTGGCTTGGGTCCTCCACTTCCTTGTCAAGCAGGAGTGTGAAGCTGATGTTCGAACCGGCCGTGTTGAAATCGAGAGGCGCTTCATCCGGGAAATCGTTCAGAGCGAAGAGGCCGGCACTGCCAGTGGATCGTCTCGGGTTCATCCAATCCATAGACCCGTCATCGGTATAGTATACCGTCGCGTCGGAGTAGCTGAAATAGGAGGTCGGATAGCGGATTCCGCCGACCGTATAGGCATCGCGCGCATCGGCTTGAAGCAGGCCGCCACCGGTGGTGTTGAACAGAGAAATCGATGAGAGATCAGATTCCATTTTCTGAACTGATACCCCGGATGCAGTCCGGGTGAAGCCTGACACCACGGACGACTTGTTGATCGTGTTGTCATAGATGTCGGCAATGTCGGTGTTCAGCCAGTTTTCTCCGCTGAAACTCGCGCCGTTGGCGATGGAGACGACCTGCTCTTTCAACTTGTCCAATTCAAGCTGGATCTGCCCCCTGTCGACGCTGGTCTCTTTTGCGGTGACGAGTTTGGCTTTGAACTCATCCAGAACATCGATCACAGCCTCCATGCCCTGATAGGCAGTGTCCACCTTGGCGGTGCCGAGCCCGAGCGCATCGCTGGCGGCTGCTATGGCGTCGGTGTCGGATCGCATCGTCGTCGAAATCGACCAGTACGCGACATTGTCGGCGGCGGTCTGAACCCTTAGGCCCGAACTGACTTGCTGCTGCGTGCGCTCCATGTTCGAATTTAGTGTGCGCAAGGTCTGAAGCGCATTTGTTGCAGCGATGTTGGTCAAAATACTGGTCACGTAGAGCCCCACAAGCATGGGCTAGCGCTTCGAACTGCGCCGCAGATCGATGAAAGACTAGCAATGATCGGATCACGTTTACGGTTAACCCCCTCAGGGTGCCTGCCATCATGGCAAGACCGTCCCTATGCCGGAGAGGCTAGGGCTGCTCGAGTGTCGTTATTACAATCTTAGATCGAGCACTTCAGGTATCTATGTGCCGCAAACTTGACTAACGTCAAGTTAATGGTTGTAAAGCAAAACGAGATTTTCACCATAGGCTGGTGGTGACCGATTGCTTCTCATGTGGAGGAACTCAAAGAGAAAATGGCGCACCCGACAGGATTCGAACCTGTGACCTTTGGAATCGGAATCCAACACTCTATCCAGCTGAGCTACGGGTGCATGCCGAAAAGCGATGACTCGCTTCGTCCGATGAGACGGTTCTTAACCCAGGATGCTTGCGGCATCAATTGGCAAAATCGGGAAATCGCAGCCTGTGGGCAAGATAGCGGCCGTGGGCGTCCCGCGGGGCTGCGTCGGGGAGAGGGAAAGTGGGAGTGATCCCTTGCAATTTTCGCTGGGGACAGGGATATCGTCGGGGAAGGGCCGTATCTGGCCGCGAGGGGAGCAGGCACGCATGATCGATCCGAACCACCCGTTTTATGGGCCGCTCTGGCGGCGGATCCTCATTCCGGCGATCTGCTTCGGCTGGGCTGTGTTCGAGCTTTATGCCGGTTCGGTCACCTGGGCGGTCATTTCCGGGGGTCTCGGCCTTTATGCGGCCTACAAGCTGTTCCTCGAAAAGCGGCCGGCTGCACCGGTTACGATGGCCGACCCTGCACAGGACCAGGATGCGCTGGCCGACGATGCGCAGCTGCGCAATGCGCCTGAACAGCCTGCCGACAGGACGTTCGACAAGACCTGAACTTTAAAATCAGCCGAACATCCGCGCGTGGATTTCCCGCGCCCTGATCGCCTGGTCGATCAGCAGGTTGGCGATCTGCATCCGCGTGGTCGCCGCCGGACGGAACCGCTCGGCCACGCCGTCCGGATGGTTGGTCTTGGCAAACCGTCTTCGCTTGTCGTTAAGCGTGGCTTCCGTGTCGACGTCGACAATAGCAAGTTCGCCGGCAATCTCATCCGTCGTCAACCGGGTCAGGTGTACAGGTATGGACGGTTCTACCGGATCGACCGGCTGCGGCTGCGGGGTTTCGGATGTGAAATCACCTGGCGAAGGCGGAGCTTGCGCCTCCATCTCTTGCTGCGTGCCGGCTCCTGGTTCCAGTTCCGAGATGTCGGCGAGGTCTGCGAAATAGGCGTTGGTGTCGCCAGTCGCACCTGTCTCTGGTTCCTCGTCGGTCGTCGAGACGACGAAACCCGTTCCAAGGCCGCGGACGCGGAAATCCGCTGCCGCCTCTGTCGGTTGGTCGTCGTCGCGCTCGCGCTTCAGCCGTGTCAGCACCGACTGGAAGATCGATTGTCCCAGCAGCATTTCCGCTCCCTTGCTATCGGCGCAGACAATCATGCCTGGATGGTGCCGGGCTTGCGCGAGAGTCGGTTAAACTTACGTAAACAACGACGGCTGTCTTAGGCAGCCGATCCTGATGTCACGACTGGTTTTGTCCTTGCGTGGTCTGGCTCTGCCCGCCCTGAACCTGGCTCTGTCCACCTTGGCTTTGGCTCTGTACACCGCTCTGGCTTTGAGAACCCTGGGTCTGTGAGCCTTGAGCTTGAGTCTGGCCCTCATCCTCCACCGTCAGCGACACCTTGAGGTTTTCGCCGAACGTCTCGGAGACCCGGCCGATGCGCATGCCGGAGATCGGGGCTGCGTCGCGGTAGTCGAGGCCGGTGGCGAGCCGCACATAGCGCTCGTCCGGGCAGACGTCGTTGGCCGCATCGAAGCCGACCCAACCGAGGCCCGGAATATGCGCCTCCGCCCAAGCATGCGTCGCCACCTGTTCGGTCGTGCCCTCCATCAGAAGATAACCGGAAACATAGCGGGCGGGGATATCGCGCAACCGTGCGGCGGCCAGGAAGATGTGGGTATGGTCCTGGCAGACGCCGGTCTTTGCGGCAAGCGCCTCTTCGGCGGTGGTCTCCGTCGTCGTGGTGCCCGGCGTATAGGCTACGGTCTCGTGGATCGTTTCCATCAGCGCATGCATGCGGGCAAGTTCGCTGTCGCCGGTCAGGCCTTCTGCCAGCGCCTTTACCAGCGGGCCGGCTGCCGTGCGCGGGGTTTCGCGGAGAAACAGCCAGAGCGGGCAGAACCCCTGATGGGTGCCGAAAACGCCGGCCTTGTCCACGGTTTCCACCTCGCCGGATGCGACGATGCGGATCGTGTTCTCGCCGCCTTCCGACGACACCAGTTCGACGCGGTTGCCGTATTGGTCGGCATAGCCTGCCTCAACCGTGGCGCCGTCCACGCTCACCGTCCAGTTGATGATCTTCTGGGTGGATCCTGCGGTCGGCGTCAGGCGAAGCCGCTGCAGCGAATAGGGCAGCGGTTCGTCATAGGTATATTCCGTCGTATGGGAAATCTTCAGGCGCATTGTTTCAAATCCTCAAGGGACGCCACTCGGCCCGTCCTACTGGTAAAAGCGATAGCCTTGCGAAATCTCGGCGCTCAACTGGTTGTTGCGCGATACGAATTCCTCGAGAAACTCATGCAGGCCGTGATCCATGATCTCGGTGATCGATCCCCGCGTCAGCGTCGCGCGGATCGCGTCGGCCGTGTCGTGGGCCGTGTGCCGCTCTGCGTATTCCCGCTGCAGGTAGCCGAGATTGCTGACGATCTTTTCGTAGCAATAAGCAAGCGAGCGCGGCATCTGAACTTTCAGGATCAGGAAGTCGGCGATATTGCCGGCCTGATAGTCGCCGTCATAGACCCAGCCATAGGAGCGGTGAGCGGAAACCGAGCGAAGGATCGATTCCCACTGGAAATTATCAAGCGCGCCGCCGACCTGGCTGACGGAGGGCAGAAGCACGTAATATTTCACGTCGAGAATGCGGCTCGTGTTGTCGGCGCGCTCGATAAAGGTGCCGATGCGCGAAAAATTGTAGAGATCGTTTCGCAGCATGGAGCCGTGAAAAGCACCGCGGATGAGGGCGCAGCGGTGCTTGATGACGTCGATCAGTTCCGGCAGTTCGGTGGCCTTGAGGTTGCGCGAAAGCCGTGCCTTGAGATCGAGCCAGGCCTCGTTGGTGGCTTCCCAGGTTTCGCGCGTCAGGGCAGTTCTGACCATGCGGGCATTGTTGCGGCCCGATTCGATGCACGACAGGACGCTCGACGAATTGGCCGTGTCGCGCAGGAGATAATCCACCGCGTCGGCTGCCGTCAGCTTGGCATGCACCTGCTTATAGGCATCGCGCACGCCGGCACTTTCCAGAACGCCGTGCCAGTCCTCGTCGGAGGATCCGGCCCGCGTCAGCGAGACGCGCAGACCGGCATCGACGAGGCGGGCGATGTTTTCGGCACGCTCGATGTAGCGGAACATCCAGTAGAGGCCGTTTGCAGTTCTTCCCAGCATGTGTTTACGCCCTCAATCTTCCAGTACCCATGTGTCCTTGGTGCCGCCGCCCTGGCTGGAATTGACCACAAGCGAACCCTGTTTCAGGGCCACGCGTGTCAATCCGCCGGGAATAATCTTCACCTTGTCGGACACGAGGACATAAGGGCGCAGATCGACGTGGCGGGGGGCAACGCCCTTGTTGACGAAGATCGGCACGGTGGACAGAGCCAGCGTCGGCTGGGCGATGTAGTTGGTCGGTCGCGCCTTGAGCTTTGCGGCAAACTCGGCGCGCTCGGCTTTCGTCGCCGTCGGGCCGACCAGCATGCCGTAGCCGCCCGATCCATGCACTTCCTTGACCACGAGTTCTTCGAGATGCTCGAGCACGTATTTCAGGCTGTCGGCTTCCGAGCAGCGCCACGTCGGCACGTTTTCCAGAAGCGCCTTGCGGCCGGTATAAAATTCCACGATCTCGGGCATGTAGGAATAGATCGCCTTGTCGTCGCAGATGCCGGTGCCCGGCGCGTTGGCGATGGTGATGTTGCCGGAGCGGTAGACATCCATGATGCCGGGAACGCCAAGCGCCGAATCCGGCCGGAATGTCAGCGGATCGAGGTAATCGTCATCGACGCGGCGGTAGAGCACGTCGATCGCCTCATAGCCGCGCGTCGTGCGCATCTTCACCTTGCCATCGATGACACGAAGGTCCGATCCCTCGACCAGTTCGACGCCCATCTGGTCGGCCAGGAACGAGTGCTCGTAATAGGCGGAATTGTAGATGCCGGGGGTCAGCACCGCGACACGCGGCCGTCCCTTGCAGCCGGGGGGTGCGAGCGAGGCCAGCGACTGGCGCAGCTGGCGCGGATAATCCTCGACGCGCTGCACCTTGTTCAGGGTGAACAGCTCGGGGAACATCTGCATCATCGTTTCGCGGTTCTCCAGCATGTAGGAGACGCCGGACGGGGTTCGGGCATTATCCTCCAGCACGTAGAACTGGTCCTCGCCGGTGCGCACGATATCGGTGCCGACAATGTGCGTATAGACGCCGCCCGGCGGCTTGAAGCCGATCATTTCGGGCAGGAAGGCCACGTTCTTCTCGATCAGCTCGCGCGGAATGCGGCCGGCCTTGATGATTTCCTGCTTGTGGTAGATGTCGTCGAGAAAGGCATTGAGCGCCACGACGCGCTGCTCGATGCCTTGCGCGAGCTTGCGCCACTCTCGGGCGGCAATGATGCGGGGAATGATGTCGAAGGGGATGAGTTTTTCGGAACTGTCGGCGTGACCATAGACCGCGAAGGTGATGCCGGTCTTGCGGAAGATGTTTTCGGCATCCTGCGTCTTGCGGATCAGATGCGCCGTATCCTGGCTGGCATACCAATCGTGGTAGGTCTTATAGGGCAGACGCGGCTGGTCGTCCGCGGTTAACATTTCATCAAATGCCAAAGGTATGTTCCCCATTTTTGGTCATAAGAATACAACGGCATTGGCAATGCAAGAACCATGCTCAGTTGCGTATGACAAATATACGACCCGTCCTGATGCGGTGAGATAGGGCCTGAACGACGATCAAAAAGGGCAACTGCCGATGGAATTAGCGACGGCTCATCTTCGGTCGTAGAAAGACCGCTCGTCAAAACAGCAACTGCCTCATCGCTGATCACACCGGAGACCGGATCTTAGTCGCACACCGTTAGATGCGCTGATGGGAACGGTGAGTATTTCTACTTTGACCGCGTCGCCGCCACAGCCTAATCAGACGCCGGATCATTTCCCGTCCACTGGCCTTGTCAAAGCCACTCTCCGGAACATTCCGATGCTCGACCGCCTGGCTCCGGCCGTTTTTGTTTTCCTGTGGTCGACCGGGTGGATCGTCGCCAAATATGCGTCCGCCCATGCGGACCCCGTGACTTTTCTGGCCGCCCGGCATGCACTGGCGGCCGTCGTCTTCCTTTGTCTCGGGCTTGCTCTGCGGGTCACGTGGCCAAAGACCGGACGCGAGATCGGCCATGCGGTGCTTTCAGGCATTTTTCTGCACGGGCTTTATCTCGCCGGCGTCTGGTATGCGATCGGGCAGGGCGTGCCCTCGGGGCTGTCGGGCATCATTGCCGGGCTGCAGCCGCTGATGACGGCGGCGGTCGCGCCGTTCCTGCTTAGCGAAACGCTTTCCCGCCGGCAGAAGCTCGGCCTCGCGCTCGGCTTTGCCGGTATCTTCATCGCCATCTCGCCGCAGCTTTTTGCAAGCCTGTCGGCCGGCATGACCGGGCTCGGCCTGCCGCTTCTCCTCAATCTCATGGCGATGGGGTCGGTCACCTACGGCACGATCTACCAGAAGCGCTACCTGCAGCAGGGCAACCTCGTCGCCATCGGCACGCTGCAATATGTCGGAGCGTTCATCGTGACGCTGCCGGTCGCCTATCTGATCGAGCCCATGCGCTTCGACTGGACCACCCAGGCACTCGCCGCCATGGCCTGGTCGGTCATCGGCATCTCGCTCGGTGCCGTCGCACTGCTCCTCTACCTCATCCGCCGCGGGCAGGTTTCACGCGCAGCCTCGCTGATCTATCTCGTGCCCCCCGTTGTTGCCATCGAAGCGGCGATCCTGTTTGGCGAACCCTTGACCCTCCCCATGGTCACCGGCACCGCGATCGTGGTTCTCGGCGTGTATCTGGTGAACCGCAAGACGAGGGCGGGGTGAGGGCCATTTGAGGCTGAACCTCTCTCGCTCCGACCTCCTCTGCGTCAACATGGCGGATGTTGTACGCAGCCGTTCTCATGTACTGCTCCGCCACGCCCGTTAATGCACTCAAAAGCCTGGATATCAGCGACATGTGGGATTGGTTCCCGATCGTCTTCTTCCCGCTCAAGATCATCGTGCTCGGCACAGGCATGTTCTTCGCCATCAAGTGGCATAGGGATCAAGAGAAGAAGAAGTAGCGGGATGTCCGCACGGTGAGCGTACGAAGCTGGCCCTCGTACAAGCGGTCCGATTTCTGGAAAGTATGGGCAGTGAGACTACGTGGCTTTGAGCCGCTAGCGGACGAATGCGCTTCGGCAGCGTCGCGCCATTTGCAGTCATTCATAAGCTTCCACGCCGCTTTGCTTGGCTGTAGAAAAAGTGTGCTGAATAGCAAGTGAGCTGCGTGAACTTGGCGGCGATGATAACGAATGCGATAGCGGCAGCGTAGAAGATGACGGGGTTGTCCACGGCTCTTACGAGAGGCCCTCTTCTACCTGGTATTTCACCAATAAAGAGGCACGTTATTGCGAGGCCCAAGAAAATCGGTCCCGACAGCCCTACGCCTATTATGACGCACCACGTCTGCAATTTATCCTTCATGTTCGTCAATCTCCCGCAGCCGAAGATAGCGACTTTGCTGCATCAATTGAGTGAAGGAAAAAGGTAAAATTACATAGCGGAGCTATGACCGCTCCGGGCGGAAACCGGTCGCCGCTTCCGCACCATCACGTGCGGGGCAACCAAGAAAGGCGAACCGGGGCGAGTGCGCCGTGATCGTGATATTTCATGGCCACGATTGTTCCTCATCTTTTCCAAGATGAGGAACATCAATGCTCGGAGACTATCGATCCCGCTCTCTCTACAGCCGCTACGAACGGGCCGTAACAGCGTCGATCCGCATCAGAGCAGAAAGTCGTCCGCATACATTTTGTGAGAGCCATGCAGGTCGATCATGAAATCGGCCTTCTTGTCGCCGTTGACGTCGGCATAGACGTAGGTATGCGACTTTTCTTTCTCGTAGCGAAGCTCGCCAGCACTGCCGGTGAATTTCTTGGCTCCGATCCAGTCAAAATCCTGGTTTCCGCTGATCTTGGTATCGGCATCGATGGCAGTGAGGTTGATCAGGTCGCGCGTAGCGGAATTATGTTCCCAGTCGGTGATAACGTCTGCCGCTTTGACGGTGCTTTCCTTGATCGACTTGAAAAGGAACGTGTCCTCTCCCCAGCCACCCGACAAAACGTCCTTGCCGGCGCCACCGTAAAGCACGTCGTCTCCGCGACCAGCGTAGAGCTTGTCATCACCGGCGCCACTGATGAGCTTGTTCATGCCTGTGTCGCCCTTCAGCGTGTCGGCACGTGCGGTTCCCCTGATATCATCCAGATAATCCACAACGTTCAGAGCAGAACCCGTGAGAGCGCCAACAGGATTGCCCGCCTTGTCGTGTGCGGAAACTTCCAGCTCATAGTGGAAAGAGTTGAGGTCGTAAGCCTGGTAGCGCACGTCCCTCACGGCAACGATCTGGTTGCCTTCCAGAGCAAAGAGGTCACTGAATGTATCTACGTTGCCGACCGAGCCGTACCAGACCATGGCATACATGCTGAAATCGAACTGCAGGTCCGCCGTATCGTATCCCTCGACCCCCAGGGTCGCCACGACCGTTCCCGCTTTCGTGTTTTCTCTGATCTCAGTCGGGAGACCCGTAATATCACCGATAGCCATGCTTATGTCTCTCCGCCGGAGGTCGCCAACATCATCGACGGCCATCATAAAAGGTCTCAAATAACCCATTGCGAAATAGCGGCATCCGGCATTGAACGCAACAATAAGGTTAGCCCCAGACTGCCCCACCACCCATTATGATTGATGGCTAAATGGACGTGTCCGCTTCCGGCCCAACTGCGGTCATTCACTGCCAATGTTACGACAACGCTGCCAGGGTGTTGAGGAAGGCGCGGACGGCGGGGTTCGACCGTCGGCTCTCGGGCCACAGCGCCGTGATATTGTGCCGGTCTACCGCATAATCGGCCAGAACCGGCACAAGGGCTCCACGCCTCACCCAAGCGCTTGCCATGAAACTGGTTGCCATTCCGATGCCGCTACCCGCTGCGATCGTCGCAAGCACGGCTTCGCTCGCGTCCACGATAATGCCCGAGGACGGCACGATCTCGATCTCCCTGTCCCCAACGCGGAAAGGCCAGCGGAATAGCTGGCCGCTACTCTGGTAGCGCAGGCTGACAGTCTCATGCTCTGCCAATTGGTCCGGGTGCGTCGGCGGGCCGCGCCCGGCCAGATATTCGGGCGAGGCATAGCAGCATAGCCGATGCGGCAGGAGGCGGCGTGAAAGCAGGCGCGAGTCTGCCAGATCGCCAATGCGGACCGCGACATCGAAGCCGCCTTCGATAAGATCAACCATGTGATCGCTCAAACGCAGGTCTATGTTAACCTTCGGATGGAGCCTGCGAAACTGAGGAAGCACCGGCGCTATGACGTGCAGGCCGATCGGCAGAGATGCCGCGATCCGCAATGTGCCGGCGGGCTCGGTGCGCGCTGCTTTTGCCGCCTGCTCGATCTCTTCGGCGTCGTGCAGCAGCCTGAGCGCACGCTCATGCAGATCGCGCCCTTCGGGCGTCAGCGTCAGAGAACGTGTCGTGCGCGCAAAAAGCGAAACGCCGAGCTGTTTTTCCAGCCGCTGAATGCTTTTGCTGACCGCCGAGGGTGAGATGGACAAGGAGCGGGCGGCGGCAGTGTAACTTCCGAGCGAGCCGGCGCGAGCGAATGCAATCAGCCCCGTCAGCCTATCAATTCCCATTTGTTCCTTCATGGCACTACTAAAGCGAATTATCTGATGATTATCAATCGAAGGAGTTGATCGTATCTTCAGTCATCGAAACGACTATCCAAGCGAGGCCATGATGACTGACATGATGAAAGCCGTGCGATTGCACGAGTTCGGTGGACCAGATGTACTCCTCTACGAGGATGCGCCCCGACCGGAAATCTCGGCTGTCGACGTGCTTGTTCGCGTCCATGCCACGAGCCTCAACCCGCCGGATCTCTATCTGCGCGACGGTTACCGAGCTCTCCCGCCGGAATGGCAGCCCAATCCAAGCTTTCCGCTGATCCTTGGTACCGACGTTTCCGGCACGGTTGCGGCCGTCGGCGAAGACGTGTCGCAGTTCAAGGTCGGCGACGAGGTCCATGCGATGGTCCGGTTCCCGCATGACCTCATGACGGGAAGCAGCGCCTATGCCGAATATGTGCGTGTTCCCGCATCGGACCTGGCGCTGAAGCCCGTCGGGATCGACCACATCCAGGCCGCCGGCGCGCCGATGTCGCTTCTGACCGCCTGGCAATTTTTGGTCGATCTGGGACACGATGCGCCGAACCCTTTCCAGACCTTCCCGCATGCACCGGCTCCGCTCGACGGCAAGACCGTGCTGGTAAACGGCGCCGGCGGCGGCGTCGGCCATCTCGCAGTCCAGATCGCGAAATGGCAAGGCGCGAGGGTGGTTGCCGTTGCTTCCGGCAAACACGAGGCGCTTCTCAATGATCTTGGTGCCGATATTTTCATCGACCACACGAAGACGGCTGCCGAACGAGTGGCGAAGGATGTTGATCTGGTGCTCGATGCCGTCGGCGGCGCGACTATGGAACGCTTTCTCCCCAGCATTAAGCCGTCTGGCGCCCTGTTTCTCGTCAACCCGCTGGGCTTTTCAGGCCATGACGAAGCCGCCCGGCGAAAGATCACCGTCTCGACGACGCAGGTGCGCTCGAACGGCGCGCAACTGGCAGAGGCCGGCCGTCTGCTTGAGGACGGCTCCATACGGGTGGTGATCGACAGCACCTATCCGCTGGCCGAGGCAGCGGCAGCGCATCGTCGTGCTGCCGAAGGGAGCATCCAGGGCAAGATCGTTCTGGTCGCCATCTGATCACCACTTGACCAGTCAAGGCCGAGGCCGCCGCGAACAGGTGGTCGGGGCGCTGATGGAGGAGCTATCCCCATGCTGATTATCACCGGCTACATGCACGTCGATCCAGCCGATCTGGCGCAATGCATGACGGAACTGAATTCGCTGGCATCCACAACACGAAAGCGTCCGGGAAGCATCACGTATGATGCTGCCGTGGACGATCCACAATCAGGTCGATTGCTGATATCGGAACGTTGGGTCGATCAGGCTGCGCTTAGCGCTCACTTGCAGGCAGCCGACACGATCGCGTTCGTCAGCCGCTGGATCGGTAAGATGCGAGGCGAACTCAAGAAATACGACGCATTGAACGAACGCGACATCATGGATTGCTGATGCTGCTACTGGGTTGGAGGTCTGCGTCCGCGTTGGGCCAACAGCCGACCTCGGCAGTCCTGCCCCTACACGCGACACTGCGGACGATCGTAGAACTCCCTAGTCTGCCACGTCGCAAAAAGCAGAAACACCAATGTCGCTTTCATCGTGAGTTTCCCGACACGCGGCGTTGGTTCACAATTGGATTGCCGGATATGCTGGGTCTCTCTGTTCGATCTGCCAGCCGGAAATCCACACGCTACGCAGGCGATCTCCCTCTTTGGGGAAGTGGTTTCCTGTCAAACTGCAGCTTTCCACGCGGTCGATCCGGAAATTCCGAATTGCCTGTCTCAGCTCGCACCATCCGACGATGACGGCATTGTCCAGATAGTAGATCAACGCCAGCGGCCAGACGATGCGACGCGTTGGATTGTTCTGCTGGTCACGGTAGTCGAGCAACAGCTTTTCCTCGTCGCGGATCGCACGACGGACAATCCCGAAATCGATGCCTTCCGGAGCTGGAGTGCTTGCGCCCCAGGCGTGAAGGGCACGCGATGTCAGTGCTTCGCGCAACGGCGCGGGCACGGCAGCTGCGATCTTGGCGACGACCCGTTCGGATGCCTTTTTGAGGTCAGTGTCGCCTGTACGCTCGATCAGCGCCATGCCGAGAACGACAGCCTCGGTCTCCTCAGCCGTAAACATCAGTGGCGGAAGATCAAAGCCGGGTCGGAGAATATAGCCGATCCCGCGCTCGCCTTCGATCGGCACGCGCATCGCCTGAAGGCCGGCAATGTCCCGATAGATCGAGCGCATGTTGACTTCCAGTCGGGCTGCCATCTTCGCCGCCGTTACAGGCGTCTTTGCCAGTCTCAAAATCTGGATGATCTCGAAGAGCCTGGAAGCTTTGCGCATGCTGATTACCCCATCACAGCTGACACACCCCTGTCAGTTGAGCCCCTGTATAGCATGCCCAACAAGCTGAAAAACAGGCGGTATCGAGACCGTCAGTCGAATGGAACGGGCGGCAACTGACATGACCTACGTTGAAAATCTATGGCTTTTCTTCCTTCTGCTGACGGGCATTATCGCCGTTCCGGGCATGGACATGGTGTTTGTCCTTGCGAACACTCTTGCGGGTGGAAGACGCGCCGGTCTCGCAGCGACTTTCGGGATGATGGCCGGTGGAGCCTGCCACACCTTGTTCGGCGCTTTCGCCGTTGCCGGGCTTACCAGGTTGATCCCGGCTGTTTCCGGCCCCATGCTCATCATCGGGTCGGCCTATATGATCTGGATCGGAGTCAGTCTTGCCCGCAGTTCGATCGTGATCGGGTCCGTTGACAGCGGTGCGGCTCGATCTTCCGGGCGGGTCTTCATTCAGGCCGTCGTCACTTGCCTCCTCAATCCGAAGGCATGGCTGTTCATTCTCGCCGTCTATCCACAGTTCCTGAAGCCTGCTTTCGGGCCGCTCTGGCCCCAGACACTTGCGATGGGTTTGATGACCGTGCTCGTTCAGCTTACCGTCTACGGTGGACTGGCTCTGGCCGCCGCGAGAGGACGCGATGCCATTGTCTCCAAACCCACTTTGACGATCTGGGCAGGACGGGTGGCTGGTTTGGTGCTGGTTGCGATTGCCGCATACATGTTTCTGCGCGGATGAAATGAACTGTGATCGAGCGATCCGGTTGTCGCAGAAATCCTGAGTGTCGGGGTGAAAGCGGCCCCACCAACCACCCCTAATACCCCACACAAAAACGGCCGAGATTTCTCCCGGCCGTCTGAACTCTCTCAACCGCGTCTCGCGTTAAGCGCGCGTGGTGCGCTTGCGGCCCTGATGGCCGGCGGTGCGCTGGTCGATGGGGGCCTGGCCGCGGTTGTCGTTGCCGAAGCGGACCGGGCCGCGACCGTCGCCCTTGGGGGCTGCGGCCGGCGTGTGCCGGTTTGGCTTGGCTTCGCCGGATGCGGCGGCCGCATCGCCCTGATGGGCCTTGCGCTGGCTGCCGGCTTCATGCGCGCCGTGGCTTGCATGGTCGCGGTTGCCGGAACCGGCTGGCTTGGCTGAGCCACGGTTGTCAGGACGACCGCCAGTCTTTGCGCCCGGGTTGCCGAACTGCTTCTTGACCGGACGGAAATCCGAAGTCGAGGACAGATCGTTGTCGGGCGCTACGCTTGCCGCTGCCGGCCGTGCAGCCTGTGAACGGGGAGCTTGGCTTCTTGGCGCTTCTGCACCGTCACCAGCGAAGAACGGCTTGCGCGCCGGACGTTCGCGGCGCGGGCCACGGGCTTCGCCGGCAGCACCGGCACCGCGGCCTTCGCCGCCGCCGCCATTGCCGCGTGGCTGGCCGCCACGGCCGCCCTTGTTGCCGCCGCGGGCATTGGCGCCGCCACGGTTGTTGTTGCCGTTGGCGCGAACCGGACGGTTCATCGTCTCAGGGCGCTCGCCGGTCAGCGTCTTGATCTCGATGTTCATCAGCTTTTCGATGTCGCGCAGCAGCATCGTTTCGTCCGGTGCGCAGAAGGCGATCGCGATGCCTTCGCGGCCGGCACGGGCCGTGCGGCCGATGCGGTGAATATAAGCTTCCGCGACATCAGGCAGATCGTAGTTGTAGACGTGGCTGACGGCCGGGATATCGATGCCGCGGGCCGCGACGTCGGTCGCAATCAGCGTCTTGATCTCCCCATCACGGAAACCCTTGAGTGCCCGTTCGCGCTGGCCCTGGCTTTTGTTGCCGTGGATCGAGGCGACCGAGAAACCGATGTTTTCAAAGTGCTTCATCAGCTTTTCAGCGGTGTGCTTGGTGCGCATGAAGACGATCGAGCGGCCATCCGGGTTGTCCATCAGCGACTTGCGAAGAAGGTCGGTCTTGTCACCCTTGCCGGCAACGAAGTGGACGAACTGGTCCACCTTGTCGGCAGCCTTGCCTGCAGGCGTCACTTCCACCTTGACCGGGTCGGTCAGGAAGTCGGCGGCGAGATCTGCGATCGCCTTCGGCATGGTGGCCGAAAACAGCATGGTCTGGCGCTTCTTCGGCACCATTTTGGAGATCTTGCGCAGGTCATGCACAAAGCCGAGGTCGAGCATCTGGTCGGCTTCGTCGAGCACGAGGAAGCGAACCGTCGTCAGGCCGATAGCGCGGCGCGAGATCAGGTCGAGCAGGCGGCCAGGGGTGGCGACCAGGATGTCGGTGCCCTTTTCCAGCTGCAGCTGCTGCTTGTTGATCGAGACACCGCCGACGACGAGATTGATCTTGAGCGGGCGGCCCTTGATGAAGGTCTTCAGGTTGGCGGCGATCTGGTTGACCAGTTCGCGGGTCGGCGCAAGGATCAGCGCGCGGGTGGTGCGGTTGTCGGGGCGGGTCGCGTCGGCCATCAGGCGCTCGATCAGCGGGAGGCCGAAAGCTGCGGTCTTGCCGGTGCCGGTCTGCGCAAGGCCGATCAGGTCGCGGCCTTCGAGGAGAAGCGGAATTGCCTGGGCCTGGATCGGCGTCGGGGTTTCAAAACCAAGCTCGGTGAGCGTGGCGACGATCTGCTTGGACACGCCAAGAGATTCAAAATTCGTCAAGTCGAATACCTTTCGGGGCGCCAAAAGCGGACGCTCCGAACTGGCACCATGCCATCCGGGCTGCTTGTGGCGTCAAGAACCCCGCGTGATTTGGGAACTTGTGTGTTGGAAATTACTTTCCAGCGCTTGAACCCTCATCCCGAGGGCGATCTATCTGTGCGCCTTGTTCCTTCTTCGCGCTGTCAGTATGGACGCGGGGCAGCTCACGCGGCTGCCGGAAGGTGAAAGCTGGCATGCATTTGGTTGATTTGCCGCCGAAAGTCAAGGTTCTTCTGCAAAACGACGCAGGCTGTCCGCTAGCGGCGACCCGGTAGGCACTCACGTCACAGGGGATTTTCTCGCGTCGTCAGCCCTCCGAGCGGCAGCCACACGGACGGCGATCCCCAAGGTAATGGTCGCGCAGAGTGGCGGCGCAAAACGAAAAACGGCGGTGCATCGCACCGCCGTACCGCAACTCTTGATGGACGCCTGGACGCTCTAGTAGCAGACCCGTGCGCGGTAGGCTTCGCCATACTCGTTTTCCACCCATTCGTGGTGGCACCGCGGTGGTGGTGGCGGTGCGGCATAATAGGCGCGACGATAGACGACCGGCGGCGGTGGCGGCGGAGCATATTTGTATTGCGGCTCCACATAGACCGGACGCTGTGATCCGGACACGATCGCGCCGCCGATCAGGCCGCCGGCAATCCCTGCCGCGGCACCCAGCAGCACATCGTCGCCGTGGTGACGGTAGTGATCGCGGGCCTGCGCTGCCGGTGCCGTCGCAGCAAGTGCGCCGGCGACTGAGAGAGCCGCAATGCCAGCAGTAATGGTCTTTTTCATGATCGACATGCCTGGTTCCTTTCCCCGTGGTGTTTCGAGGTACGATCAGAGCGTCGCTCTCAATCACGGCGGATTGATGGAAGTTTTATCGCCGTAG
Source organism: Rhizobium sp. CFBP 8752 (assembly GCF_014842035.1). NCBI lineage: Bacteria > Pseudomonadati > Pseudomonadota > Alphaproteobacteria > Hyphomicrobiales > Rhizobiaceae > Rhizobium > Rhizobium sp. CFBP 8752. Next base: position 934,395 of record NZ_JACYUZ010000001.1, read on the forward strand.
TCTGAACGCCTATTCAGACTCCACCGTGGAAAAATTGCTTTTCGAAAGGTGTCGGCAACCCAGGGTCTGCCCGGAGATTGAATTGCGGCGAAAACCCGGCAATTTGCGGGAGGAATTGTGGCTCGAGCTGTCTGGCGGTTTTGGCGGGCAAGAAAAAGCGCCGGGTCTGAACCCGGCGCCGGAGATGATCAGCAGTTGTTCGTCGTGGTGCCGGAACCGTCGGTCGAACCGCTGGTTGCCGAAGGTGCGCCACCGACACCCGTCGTGTCGCAGCCGCCTTTGCTCGTGCCGTTTCCGGTCGTCATGCTCTTGGAGTCCGTGCTGCCCGTGGTCGTCCCATCGTTGGCGCTATTGGACGGCGTTTTGGACGGTGTGTTGGACGGCGTCTGGCCGGTTGTGCCGCTGCTCGTTCCGGATGCAGCGCCTGCGCCAGACGCGCCAGACGCGCCGGAACCTGCGGATCCACCGGATGCACCTTGAGCGAATGCCGATGTTGCAAGGCCAAGCGTCAGCGTGGCAATCGTCACAAGTTTCATCATCGAAGAATTTCCTTTGTTCGCTTCACGTCAGGGTTAACCGGCGTCGGCGTCCAAGGTTGCCTGATGCTGCCGATTTAGTGTCGGTGCGTTGATCCTCGATGCGTGAAACGCCCCCGGCCGCACTCCATTCGAACTTGCGAAAACGCAAATATTAAACAACCCTGTGTTCCGGGCAACGTGTTGTTAATACTCGCTATGGTGTTATCGGGTCGGTTTCCGAAAAATGGTGGGATCCCGCATGCGCGGGAGTGAGCGGGGCAGGGTGCACACGAAGAGCGAACGCCTGGAAAGCAAGTTTCTGGAGCGGGCCTGCGCCCGCATCGTGGATCTCCCCGAACCCGCCTATATCAAGAACTGCCGGCTCGCATACGTCGCCGTCAACCCCGCCTATGCGGCCATGGTCGGCGCTCGCCCGGAGGAGCTCGTCGGCCAGACAAGCCGCAGCCTCGGCAGCGATGGCGAAAAGGACGAGCGCAAGGAAAAGGAATGCCGCGCCCTGGTGTTCGGTGCCGAAGAAAAGGCGCTGGCGTTCAACGCCGACGGGATCTTTTCCCACGAGATCCATATTGAACGGTTTCTGACGGAAGACGATCAATCCTACGTCTTCGGCCATTTCCTGCCGGTCGGCGCTGCATCGCGCCCAACGGGTAATGGCGTCCCCGCGCCGCTCGAAACGACAGCGAAGCCGTTTTCGCTGTTTGAGAACGGTCTTCTCGACGACGCGATCGACATGCTCGAAATGGGCATCGGCATCTACGACCGCGACAATGTGCTCGTTTACTGCAATTCGCAGCTTGTCGACCATTTCGACGCCTGTGGCATTGTCATCAAGCCGGGCATAGCGCTGGAGGACATCATCCACCGCGCCTATGATCAGCGGGAACGTGCGGCAAGCGGCAATGCGTCCGTAACGCTTGCGCCGCGCGAGAAGTGGGTGGAACAGCGTCTCCGTGCCTTCCTCGTTCCCTATCACGAGCGGATCGACAAGCTGCCGGATGGGCGCTGGATGCGCAGTCTCAACAAACGGCTGGAAAACGGCCTGCTGATCGCCATCCGCCACGACGTCACCGACTTCAAGGACCAGGAGATGTTGCTGCGCAGCCAGGTGGCGGAAACCGGGCTTTTCCGCGCCATCCTGGAAGACCTGCCGGCCCCCGTGTTCGTTCGCAACGAAAAGCACGAGCTGACCTATGCCAACCACGCCTACGAGCAAATGCTGGGCAGCGAACGGGAAAACTATCTCGGCAAGACGGAAGCCCAGATGTTTCCCTGGGCGGCGGAGCGGTTCTGGAACGAAAACGCCCGCGTGCTGGACGGCGAGGCGATCGACAAGTCGGAGGATATGACCTTCCCGGACGGTTCGGTCATTCCGGTTCTTACACGCCTGCGCTCGATCGAGGTCGACGACGGCAGCCGCTATCTGGTCTGCTCGCGCACGGACGTGTCGCTGATCAAGGAAGCGCAGCAAAAAGCGGAAAAGGTCAGCCAGGATCTGCAGACGATCCTGTCGGCCCAGCCGGTCGGCATCGGTATTCTCGATGCGGATCTGGTTTTCGAATACGCCAACCCCGCCTTCTATACATCCTGGGATACGGACAAGCGCTTCGATCTGGCCGGCCGTTCCTACCGGGATTTCATGAAGGTCAATTACGACAACGGTATCTATGCCGGCTCGGACCTGGATTTCGATGCGATCTACAATGCCCGCATCGCCGCACTGACAGCCAGCAACGATCATCCGCCGATCGAGATCCGCACGCATGGCGGCCATTACCTGCTGATTTCGGGCACGCAGCTGACCGATGGCAAGATCCTCATCAGCCATACCGATATCACCGCGATGCGCCAACGCGATGCGGACATCCGGCAAGCGCAGGAAGCGCTGCAGAAACACGGCGCGCTGATGCGCGACGCAACCAGCGCAATGTCTCAAGGGCTGCTCATCCTGCATGACGGCGCGATTATCTTTTCAAACGATGCGCTTGCCGCCATGCTGGAGATGCCGGCCGACATGCTGTCGATCGGCAAAAGCTGGCGCAACGTCTTTGGCTACTGCGCAAAACGCGGCGATCTTGGCGATGCGCGCACCTCGACCGCGGCGTTGCGCGAATGGGAAGCAAGCGTTGCCTCTGGAGAACCGGTATTTACCTCGTTCCGCGTCGAGGACCGCCGCTGGATCCAGCTCGAGGCCCGTCCGACCGGGGACGACCACTGGCTTGCGGTCTTCACGGACGTCACCGAGAGCAAGGAACGCGAGGCGGACCTGACGCGCCTGCTCAACCGGGCGGAAGCGGCCGACCGGGCGAAGTCGGAATTCCTCGCCAACATGAGCCACGAGATCCGCACGCCGATGAACGGCGTGCTCGGCATGGCCGAACTGCTCGCCAAGTCCAGCCTCGATACCCGCCAGAAGACCTTCGTCGACATCATCGTCAAATCCGGCAATGCGCTTTTGACGATCATCAACGACATTCTCGATTTTTCCAAGATCGATGCCGGCCAGATGAAGCTGCGCAAGGCGCCGTTCGATCCTGTTGAGGCAATCGAGGACGTGGCGACGCTTCTGTCGTCGGCCGCCGCCGACAAGGATATCGAACTGATTGTCCGCGGCGAGGTTTCGGTGCGCGAAACGGTCCTCGGCGATGCCGGCCGCTTCCGCCAGATCGTCACCAATCTGGTCGGCAATGCCGTCAAGTTTACCGAAAAGGGCCATGTCTTCATCGACTTGAAGTCGCGGCCGATCGATGGTGACCAGCTGATGCTGTCGATCCGCATCGAGGATACCGGCCTTGGCATTCCCGAAGAAAAGCTTCGGTCGGTGTTTGAAAAGTTCAGCCAGGTGGATACGTCGTCCACCCGCCGTCATGAAGGCACCGGGCTTGGTCTTGCGATTACGTCCGGTCTGGTCGAGCTGTTCGGCGGTTCCGTCGAGGTCGAGAGCGAGCTTGGCCGCGGTTCGGTCTTTACCGTCAACCTGCCGTTTGCCGTGGTTGCCGAACGCAAGATGGAAGTGACGCTGCCGGTCAGCACCAGCGGTGCCCGGGTGCTCGTGATCGACGACAACGCTGTGAACCGCCGCATCCTCACCGAGCAGCTGAGCATGTGGGGCTTCGAGACCGTTGCCGCTGAAAACGGGGCGGAGGGTCTTGCCTTCCTCCACGAAGCAACCAGGCTCGGCATCGTCATCGATGTGGTCGTGCTGGATTATCACATGCCGGAGATGAACGGGTTCGACTGCGCCAAGGCGATCCGGCGCGACAGGCGCTTCGATTTCACCGGCATCGTCTTCCTGACGTCGATGGACATGGCAAACGACGAGACGATGTTTGCCGAGCTCAATGTTCAGGCGCATCTGATGAAGCCCGCCCGCGCAGCCCTTTTGCGCAGCACGATCATCGACGTCGTCCGCGTCATCCGCACCCGGCGCCGCGCATCCGGGCAGGCGGTGCCGCTCATTGCGTCGTCTACTCCAGCCGTCGACACAGCTGGCTCAAAGCCTGTAGAACCGGTGGCGCAGGAAAACACCGTCGCTCCTGTGATCAAACCAACGCTCGATGTTCTCGTCGCTGAGGACAACGAGGTCAACCAGATCGTCTTCACCCAGATCCTCCAGATGACCGGCTGGCTGTTCCAGATCGTCAAGAACGGGGCGGAAGCGGTCGAGGCCTGGCAGAAGTATGATCCGGCGGTGATCATCATGGACGTGTCGATGCCGGTGATGAACGGTCACCAGGCAACCCGCAAGATCCGCGAACTCGAAAACGCGACCGGCACGCATGTCCCGATCATCGGCGTCACCGCCCATGCGCTCGAAAGCGACCGCGAACTCTGCTTCCAGGTCGGCATGGACGATTATCTGTCGAAGCCGATCAGTCCCGAAGCGCTGGAAAACAAGATCCGCCACTGGCTGGATGGGGCAATCGTCGTTTCGGCGCTGGACGGCAACTGAGGCCTTGGAGCTTCAGTCCTTGCGTCCGCTCAACATCTCGCGTTTGCCCGCAAAGCCGGGCTGGCGCTCCACGGTGAAACCCGCGGCCGCCAGATTGCGGCGGACGAAGCCTGCCGCCGCATAGGTTCCGAACGTGCCGCCCGGGCGGGTGCGGTCGAACAGTGCCTTCATGAGATCCGGCGACCACATGTCCGGATTGCGCGACGGCGCAAAGCCATCAAGGAACCAGGCGTCGAAATTGGCCTCCGCAGCCGTGACGCCATCGAGCGCCTGGCCGCAGACAACCGTCAGCGTCGTCTGCTCGTCGAGGTCGATGGTGATCCGGCCGCTCGGCTGATCCGGCCATGCAGCCGTCAGTGCCTGCCGTTGCGCGTCGATTTCCGGCCATCGCGCCAGTGCCCGCCCGATCTCGTCGCGTTGCATCGGATAGAGTTCGAACGATGTGAAATGCAGCCGTGTGCCGGGTTTGCGGAAAAGCGCCCACTGGCGCCAGGTCTCGCAGGCGTTGAGGCCGGTGCCGAAACCGAGTTCGCCGATCCGGAACGTGTCTTCGGTCGGTGACATGTCGTTCCAGCGCTCCGGCAGGCCGTTTCCCGCCAGAAACACATGGCCGCATTCCAGGCGGCCATCGGTGCGGCAATAAAAGTGGTCGCCAAATTCCGTCGAATACGGCATATCGCCGTCATGCCAATCAAGCGCCGGTGCTTCAGGCGTGGCGTCGTCTTTTACAATTTCGGGATCGTGATTGCTCATGGAAGATGCGGATAATCCTCGAGGTCCCCGGGGTCAATCGCCAGCAATGCCTCATCTCCCCGATGATCATGTCGATCTCCTGATCATCGGCGGCGGCATCATGGGCCTCTGGGCCGCGGTCAAGGCGGAACGGCTTGGCATCCGCACCCTTTTGGTCGAAGCGGGACGGTTGGGGCAGGGTGCCAGCGGCGGCATTTTGGGCGCGCTGATGTCGCATGTGCCCGACCGCTGGAACGACAAGAAACAGGCCCAGTTCGACTCGCTCGTCGCCCTCGAAGACGAAGTTTCGCGGCTGGAAGCCGAGACGGGGCTGTCCTGCGGCTATCGCCGCTCCGGCAGGTTGATCCCGCTGCCGAAACCGCATCTCAGACCCATCGCCCTTCGCCACCAGCAGGAAGCCGAGATCAACTGGCGGCACGACGGCGATCCTTTCCACTGGCATGTGCTCGATGCGTCGCCCTTCGAGGGATGGCCGGATCCGGCCTTTACCGAAGCCGGCATCGTGCACGACACGTTTGCCGCCCGCGTTTCCCCCCGCCATCTGATGGCAGCGCTCGCCGCCGTCCTTGGCAACGCCCGGCATGTCAGCGTGATCGAAGGACTGCCGGCGGAGCGGATCGACCCTGTCGCAAACCGCGTCGAATTTGCCGATGGACGCTCGATCGGTTTCGGCCATTGCATGATTGCGGCCGGTCCGCAGTCGTTTCCGCTGCTCGGGCCCCTGTCTCCATCCATCTCGGTTCCGCTGGGACAGCCGGTGAAGGGGCAGGCGGCGCTGTTGAAGGCCGATATCGATCCGTCGCTGCCGATCCTGTTTCTCAACGGGCTCTATGTCATCGCCCATGACGATGGCCACGTGGCGGTCGGGAGCACCAGCGAGGAGGAATTCGACGCACCGTTTGCCACCGACGCAAAGCTGGACGATCTCGTGGCCCGCGCCCGCGCGCTCGTGCCGGCACTTTCCGGTGCGGAAGTGGTCGAGCGCTGGGCCGGCTTGAGGCCCAAGGCGATCGGTCGGGAGCCGATGGTCGGTCCGCATCCCGACCATCCACGCGTCATTGCTCTCACCGGCGGCTTCAAGGTCAGCTTCGGGCTTGCCCACAGGCTTGCGGATGCCGCGCTCGGTTTCGTCATCTGCCAAGAGCACTCGCTTCCCGAGAGTTTTATACTTTCGGATCATCTTTCGGTTGCTGCGCGTTAAACGCGCGTTTCGGCCCTTTCTCGTCGTTAATCTGTCACGCAAATCGCGTAACCCAATTCGTGGGGTTGATGAGCATGCGTGAATAAACGAACAGGGGCAGAAAAGGTGACGCATGCGCTACGCACTCTATTTTACGCCACCTGCGCATGATCCGCTGACGCTTGCTGCGGCGCAATGGCTCGGCCGCAGTGCCTATTCCGGCGAGGCGATGGAGCCGCCCGAGATCTGCAACCTTGGTTTGCACGAGATCGCCTATCATACCGCGCTGCCACGCCGCTGCGGTTTTCACGCCACGCTGAAGGCGCCGTTCCGGCTGGCGCCCGATATTACCGAACAGATGCTGCTGCGCCATCTGATGCGCTTTGCCGGTGCCCATGATCCGTTCGAACTGCCGCCTCTCGAAGTGGCGCGGCTCGGCAATTATTTCGGGCTCGTGCCGGCGCTTCCCTGCGAGCGGATGCGGTTTCTCGCCTGCGCCGTCGTGCAGGAATTCGATGCGTTTCGGGCGCCTCTCTCGGAAGGCGAACTGGAACGCGCCGATCCCGGCGATCTCTCGGCACCGCAGTTTTCCAATCTTCATCGCTGGGGCAACCCTTACGTGATGGAAGAATACCGCTTTCACATGACGCTGACGGGCCCGATGACACCGGCCGAGATGCCGCGTTTCGAAACGGCCTTGCGCGCCCATTTCAATCCGTATCTGCTGCGTCCCCTGGAAATCGCCAATATCGCGCTGTTCGTCGAGAATGAGCCCGGTGCGCCGTTCCATGTGCATTCTCTGCATCCGATGGGGCGCGTTTCCGCCCGCAAGATCGCCTGAGCGATCACGTTCAGTCTCGACATCGGCGGAAAGGCTGGGCTACCTTCCACAAGAGATAATCGAGGTGGACCATGCCCATAACCATAAAAGACTATCCCCGCGACCTCGTCGGCTACGGCCGCCACACGCCTGATCCGAAATGGCCCGGCGGCGCCAATATCGCCGTGCAATTCGTGATCAATTACGAAGAGGGCGGCGAAAGCTCGATCCTGGATGATGATCCGGCGTCGGAAAACTTGCTGTCGGAGATCGTCGGAGCCGCCGCATGGCCGGGCCAGCGCAATCTCAACATGGAATCGATCTACGAATACGGTTCGCGCGCCGGCTTCTGGCGGCTGCACCGGCTGTTTACCGAACTGAAGGTGCAGACCACCGTCTATGGCGTCACGCTTGCCATGGCCCGTAACCCCGAGGCCGTCGCTGCCATGAAGGAAGCCGGTTGGGAAATCGCCAGCCACGGTTATCGCTGGCTCGAATACAAGGATTTCGACGAAGCACGGGAACGCGAACACATCCATGAGGCGGTGCGCCTGCATACGGAGCTTACCGGCGAGCGTCCCTACGGCATGTATCAGGGCAAGCCATCCGACAACACGCTGAGGCTCGTGATGGAAGAGGGCGGTTTTCTCTACTCGTCCGACAGCTATGCCGACGATCTGCCCTATTGGCTTCAGGGGCTGGATGGCAAGCCATTCCTGATCATCCCCTATACGCTGGAAACCAACGACATGCGCTTTGCCACGCCGCAGGGTTTCAACACCGGCGATCAGTTCTTCACCTATCTCAAGGATGCGTTCGACACGCTTTACCGGGAAGGCGAGGAGGGGGCGGCAAAGATGCTGTCGGTCGGTCTCCACTGCCGCCTCGTCGGGCGTCCGGGTCGCATAGCGGCACTGCGCCGGTTCATGGAATACGTGCTTTCCCACGACAAGGTCTGGCTGCCGCAACGCATCGAGATCGCCCGCCACTGGCACGCTCACCACAAGCCCTCAGATGCGTCTATGACCAGCACGGTGGCTGCCCGATGACCGCCCGCAACGATTTCGTCGCGACCTTCGGTGGCGTGTTCGAACATTCGCCCTTTATTGCCGAGCGCGCCTATGACGGCGGCATGATTTTCGTGCCGCTGACGGCGAAGGGCGTGCATGAGGCGATGGTGGCGGTGTTTCGCGCCGCGGACCCGCAGGAGAAACTCGGCATCCTCAACGCCCATCCGGACCTCGCCGGCAAGCTCGCGATCGCCGGCGGACTGACGCAAGAGAGCAAAAGCGAACAGGCCGGCGCCGGCCTCGATCGTCTGAGCCCTGATGAGCACGCACGTTTCACTGAACTCAACGCCGCCTATGTCGCAAAATTCGGCTTCCCCTTCATCATCGCCGTGAAAGGCCTGACCCGGGACGACATCCTCGCCGCCTTCGAGACCCGCGTCGGCAACGACGCCGATCAGGAGTTTGCGACCGCTTGCGCCCAGGTGGAAAGGATCGCGCATCTGCGGCTGCTGGCGCTTTTGCCGGAGAAGTGAGGCGTTTGCTTTCTTCGCCGTCGCTTGTGGCCTATATTGGATGGATAACGAGTGGTGGCCACATGAGACCGTCGGAAGCGCTGGAGAAAAACAGGGGAGTGATCCGGGAGATTGTCGCCCGTCGGCAGGTCTTCAACGCGAGGGTATACGGTTCCGTCCTGCGGGGCGAGGATCATGCCGGAAGCGATCTGGATATTCTGGTCGACCCGTCGCCGGATACATCGCTTTTTACCCTTGGCGGGCTGCAATGGGAGCTCGAAGAAGCACTCGGCGTGCCCGTCGATATCAAGGTGCCCGGCGACTTCCCGCCCAATTTGCGCGAGCGCATCGTTTCTGAAGCGCTCGCCATATGACGGGCGGTCGGCTGGAGGTCTACCTAGAGCGTATGTCAGTCGCGGGATCACGCGCTATTGCTTATGTCGACGGTGCGGACCGCGCATCATTCGGAGCGGACCAGCGGACGCAGGATGCGGTAATCGCCAACATCGCTGCGATCGGCGAATGCGTGACGAAAATCATGGACAGGTTTCCCGAATTCGCCGCCGCTCACCCGGAGGTGCCGTGGCAGGATATAAGGACCATGCGCAATCGGGTCGCGCATCAGTATTTCGATATCGACGTCGATACGGTGTGGCGCACGGTGACGATCGATCTTCCCGACCTTCTCGACAAACTCCAATCTCTGCGCAACTTCCATGCCCAAGGCGAATGATTTGACCGACCATGAAACCCTCCGCATCCTCCCGCTCACTAAAGCCGCCTTCGCAGCCTATGGCGATGTGATCGAGGCCGATCCGGCGACGATGCGGCTGATCAACAACGGCACGACGGAGCGCTATCATGGGCTGGCCTCACCGGTCGTGGTCGGGGCGCCGGAGCGGCTGATCTTCAACATTTTTCGCGGCCAGCCGCGGAGTTTTCCGCACGAGGTTGGGATGATGGAGCGGCATCCGTTCGGCAGCCAGAGTTTCATGCCACTCTCCGGGCGGCCGTTTCTGGTGGGCGTTTCCGACGACGAGGACGGCCGGCCGGGGCGTCCGAAAATCTTTCTAGCGCAGCCGCATCAGGGCGTAAACTATTTCGCCAACACCTGGCATCATCCGCTGATGGCGCTGGGTGAGATCAGCGATTTTCTCGTCGTCGATCGCGACAACACGGCCGCCAATCTCGAGGAATTCTTCTTCGAAACACCCTATCGCATCACGGAGCCCAGCCTATGACCGGCCTCACCACCCATGTGCTCGATACCGCAAGCGGTACGCCTGCCTCCGGGCTCGTCATCGACCTCTACCGGATCGACGGCGACGTTCGCGAAAAACTCATGACGGTCACGACCAATGCCGATGGCCGCATTGATGGCGGACCGATCCTGTCCGGCGACACCTTCATTGTAGGAACCTACGAGCTCGTCTTCCATGCCGGCGACTATCTGCGTGCTCGCGGCGTCGCGCTGACCGAGCCGGCCTTTCTCGACGTCATCCCGATCCGCTTTGGCATGTCCGATGTCTCGGCGCACTATCATGTGCCGCTGCTGATCTCGCCCTATGGCTATTCCACCTACAGGGGAAGCTGATGCGCTTTGCAGCGATCGCCGATATTCACGGAAACTGCGCCGCACTCCAGGCGGTGCTTGACGATATCGCCAGCCTCGGCATCCGCGACATCGTCAATCTCGGCGATTGTTTCAGCGGTCCGCTGGAGGCTGACAGGACCGGTGACCTGCTGCTGCTTCTCGATGAGGCTGCAGCGCAGACCGTGCGCGGCAACCACGATCGCTACCTCCTGGAAACGCCACCCGACTCCTTGGCGGCCTCGGATCGGCACGCGCACGGGCAGCTGGCATCGCGGCATTTCGAATGGCTGCGCAAACTGCCATTCACCAAGGTCTGGCGCGACGATGTTTACCTCTGCCACGCGACGCCTGAGAACGACAATCTCTACTGGCTCGAAACGGTGTCCTCGGACGGCCACGTGACGCTACGGCCGCAAGCCGAGATCGAAGCGCTGGCCGAAGGCATCGCGCAATCGCTGATCCTTTGCGGCCACAGCCATGTCGCCCGGATCGTGCAGTTTTCGGATGGCCGGCTGATCGTCAATCCCGGCAGCGTCGGCCAGCCCGCCTATGACGACGATGCCCCCGTCTATCACAAGGTCGAAACAGGCCATGCACTGGCGTCCTACGCGGTGATCGAAAAGACCGACAAAGGCTTCGTGCCGACACTGCGCACCGTGGCCTACGATCACATGGCAATGTCGCGGCTCGCCGCCAAAAACGACCGTCCCGACTGGGCAAGCGCATTGGCGACCGGCAGGGTGTGAGCGCCAGTCGGCCCGCGCCCATGCCCCTTCAATTCTCTATCCACCGCTAAAATTCCGACGGAAACCATTCCGCAAGGCTTCTTCCAGATACTCCCCTGCGACGAGACAGGGGATGATTCGATGGCTCAATCACGCGCAAAACCGGCTGCGAAACGCAAGCGCAGCGCCGGGACCAAACGCTCTTCCTCGCGTTCGGGCGGTTCGCTCTGGCTCTGGGGGGCTGCCCTTGTTGTGGTCGGCGGCTCGATCGCGCTCTACGATCATTCGACTGCTGCGCGCCGCTTCGTGAGCAGCCTCACCTCTTCGAAGCCGGTTCAGACAGCCTCGAAGCCGGTGCAGCGCGATGACAATCCGGTGCCGCCGAAACCGGTCGTTGCTGCTGCACCTCTGCAGCGCCCGATCACGCCGCGGCCGGCCGCAGGGCTCGACCAGAGCCAGACGGCCGCGATCATTCCGCCGGCGCCGATCGGCAAGCCGGGGCTGGACGCGGTTGCCGCGCAGACAGCTGCTCAGCCGGGGGCGCCGAGAGTGGGCGAAAAGCTTGCCGGCGCCTATGAGGCAAAGTTCTTTCTTTGCGGCACCGCCAAGCAGGACGACTGCGTCGTGTCCGCCGACCGCTTCGTCTTCCATGGTCAGAAGATCCGGCTGGTTGGCGTCGAAGTTCCCAATATGGCCAAGCCCCGGTGCGAGGCTGAGCGGATCAAGGCAAGCGATGCCAAGCTCCGGGTCCGCGCGTTTCTCGATTCCGGCCCGTTCGACCTGGCGAGCTGGCGAGGCAACGATGCGGCGGTCGATGGTCACCAGTTGCGCGAAGTCACCCGCAACGGCCGCTCGCTTGCCGATATCCTCGTCAACGAAGGATTGGCGAAACGCCCGGGTGCCGGCAAATCCGGCTGGTGCTCCTGAGCCTCAGCCGCTTTTCGCCGTGGCCTCCACCTTACTTCGAAGGCTGGCCGTTGGACGCAGAGATCCCGCCATCAACAGGCAGGTTGACGCCCGTTACGAAGCGCGCATCGTCGCTCGCCAGAAACGTGATCACGGCGGCGATATCGGCCGGCTCGCAGGGACCTTCCAGCGCGAAGCGCGCGTTGAACTGGGCGAGCCGCTCCTGATTGTCCATGATGCTATCCGTCATGCCGGAGCGCGTCAGGCTTGGGCAGACCGCGTTGACGCGAATGCCGTCCTTGCCGTGATCCAGCGCCATCGCCCGGGTGAGATTGACGACACCACCCTTGGCGGCGTTGTAAGCGGCCATGCCCCAGTCGCCGCCGGTGCCGGAGACAGACGCGACGTTGACGATCGAGCCCTTGCTCGACTTCAGATGCGGGATTGCCGCGCGGCTGGCGAAGAACACGCCGTCGAGATTGGTCGCCATCACTTTGCGCCAGTCGCTGGTCGATAGCGATGATACATCGCCCTGCACCGCCACGCCTGCATTGTTGACGAGCGTGTCCACGCGACCGAACGTCTTGACCGCGGCCTCGACGAGAGCGTTCACCTGGTCCTCGTCCGCCATGTCGCAGGCCTGCACGAGAACGCGGTCCTTGGGGTAGGGCGCTGCAACCGCCTCAAGTTTTTCCCGGGTGCGGCCGGCGATCACGACGAAGGCGCCTTCATCGAGAAACCGTTCCGCGGTGGCCTTGCCTATGCCCGATCCCGCGCCCGTGACGATGACGACTTTTTCGCTGAAGCGCTGCATGAAATTCTCCTTGTAAGCGATGCTGTTAGGGCCATCCTCCAAGGCTTCGAACGGGCAGGAACGGGGCGCGGTTCCACCGGCAGACGCGGCGAATATGCGATTGTTCGCATTTTATTAATATTGTTAGCAAAGACTGACGGACGGGACACATCGAAATCAGATGGCAGGCGTTGAGGGAGCGAACTACATCGGAGGCGAACATGGCTTTGTATCAGCGTACCGTGCTTGTCGTAGAAGATGAGCCCCTAATCCGGCTGCATCTGGCAGACACTTTGGAGGATGCCGGCTATACGGTTCTCGAGGCATCCAACGTGCTCGAGGCGGTGGCCGTCCTTGGGCAGTCCCGAACCGTTGACGCGGTCATTACCGATATCGACATGCCCGGCGCCCTCGACGGTTTCGACCTGATGAAGCTGATCTGCAGCTGCTACCGGGATACCGCCGTCATCGTCACGTCAGGCGGTCATGTCCTGTGCGAAGCCGAGCTTCAACCCGGCTGCGCGTTCATTCCCAAACCCTATGACCTGCCGAAAATGCTCGACATGCTCGCGGCACGGATTGCCCAGGCATCGACCCGGTCGTCCCAGGCCTGGCCCTGCGGCAGACTGTGGGCCTAGGCTCAGAAGAAGAAATCAGAACCTCACGTCGGCAATGATGTCGCGGCCGCAGGTTTCGATATCGCGCTTTCCGCACAAGGCCATCGAGATGTCCATTTCCTTGCGGATGATGTCGAGCGCTGCAGTCACGCCCGGCTTTCCCATCGCGCCGAGGCCATAGAGGAAGGGGCGGCCGATATAGGTGCCCTTGGCCCCCAGCGCCACGGCTTTCAGCACATCCTGACCGGAGCGGATACCGCCGTCGAAATGCACCTCGATACGGTCACCGACGGCTTCGACGATCTTCGGCAGCATGCTGATCGAGGAGGGGGCGCCATCCAGCTGGCGGCCGCCGTGGTTGGAAACGATGATCGCATCGGCGCCGGTGTCGGCTGCGGCCCGCGCGTCTTCCTCGTCGAGAATGCCCTTGATGATCAGCTTGCCGCCCCACAGGTCCTTGATCCAGCGGATATCGTCCCAGGAGAGGCGCGGGTCGAACTGTTCGGCGGTCCAGGCACCAAGCGACGACAGGTCCGAGACGTTGCTGGCATGTCCGACGATATTGCCAAAACCGCGACGCTTGGTGCGCAGCATTTCCAGGCACCATTGCGGCCTCGTCGCCAGTTGCAGCGCGCTGTTGAGCGTCCACTTCGGCGGCGCCGACAGGCCGTTTCTGATGTCCTTGTGGCGCTGGCCGAGGATCTGCAGATCGGCGGTGACGACCAGCGCCGAGCAGCCCGCCTGTTTCGCGCGTCCGATCAGGCGTTCGATAAAGCCGCGGTCTTTGAGCACGTAGAGCTGGAACCAGAACGGCTTGGTGGTGACCGAGCGCACATCCTCGATCGAGCAGATGCTCATGGTGGACAGCGTGAAGGGAACGCCAAATTCTTCGGCCGCCTGGGCTGCCAGCATCTCGCCATCGGCATGCTGCATGCCGGTCATTCCGGTCGGCGCGAGCGCCACGGGCATCGCCGCTGCCTGCCCCGCCATCGTCGTTGCCAGCGATCGGTTGGTCATGTCGACCAGCACCCGCTGGCGCAGCTTGATCTTGGAAAAGTCATCCTCGTTGGCACGGTAGGTGCCTTCGGTCCAGGCGCCGCTATCGGCATAATCGAAGAACATCTTGGGCACCCGACGGCGAGCCATGGTCTTCAGATCGGCAATGGTCAGCGGCTTGGACATGCGCAAAACTTCCTCCTCGACGGTTGTCCGACAACTACCATATCCGGGCGACCTTGCCAGCGGAAACGTCGGTTTGGGGGAGCAGTTTTCTCAACTGCACCGCAGGTGTCGCGCCACAACGGAAAACGGGCGGCCAAGGCCGCCCGTCGTAGTTTACTCAATCTGTGGCCGGGTTTTGTGGATGGGCCTCAGAATTCTTCCCAGGACTGGGCCTGTGCCGCGGCCGATGACGAACCGCCGCCGAAGGCTGAAGCGATGCGGTTGCCGAGCGCTCGTGCCGGCGATGGTGTCTGGCGCGAGGCCGGCGATACGGCCATCGGAGCCGACGGAGCATGGCCGCGACGACCGTTCGATGCGGAGCGGTTTTCGCTCTGGCCGAGGTTGAAGCGCGACAGGAGGTCGTTCAGCGAGGCTGCTTCCTTGGCAAGCGAGTGGCTGGCCGCAGTCGATTCTTCCACCATGGCGGCGTTCTGCTGGGTGCCCTGGTCCATCGTGTTGACCGCCGTGTTGATCTCCTGCAGTCCGACCGCCTGTTCGCGCGCGGAGTCGACGATCGCGTTGACGTGGCGGTTGATCTCCTGAACTTCGGCGACGATGACTTCCAGCGCCTTGCCGGTCTCGCCGACGAGGTGGACGCCGGAGCGGACATGCTCGCTCGATGCGGTGATCAGTTCCTTGATCTCCTTGGCGGCCTTGGCAGACCGCTGTGCGAGTTCGCGGACTTCCTGTGCGACGACGGCGAAACCCTTGCCCGCTTCACCGGCACGCGCGGCTTCGACACCGGCGTTCAGGGCGAGAAGGTTGGTCTGGAAGGCGATTTCGTCGATGACGCCGATGATGCTGGAGATCTCGCCCGAGGACTTTTCGATCCCCTGCATGGCGGTGACCGCATCGCGCACGACTGCGCCGGAACGCTCGGCACCGGCACGAGCCTTGGTGACGAGGTTGCCGACTTCTTCGGCGCGCTTGCTGGAATCCTTCACCGTGGTTGTGATCTGCTCCAGGGCGGCTGCGGTTTCTTCGACCGAAGCTGCCTGCTGTTCGGTGCGCTTGGACAAATCATCGGCGGCCGCACGGATCTCATTGGCGCCGCCGTCGATGCCGCGAGCGTTGTTGCCGACGGCCTGCAGGGTTTCCTGAAGGTTGGCAACCGAATCGTTGAAGTTGTTGCGCAGCGCATCAAGATGCGCGACGAACGGCGTGTCGAGGCGGTAGGCGACATCACCCTGCGCAAGCTTTGCCAGTCCGCCGGCAAGCTGGTCCACCGCGAACTGTGTGTCAGCTGCGTCCTTTGCCTTCTGCGCGTCGCGTTCGATGCGTTCGCGATCGGACAGGCTGCGGTTGGCATCGGCTTCGCGTTCGAGACGGATGCGCTCCAGCGCGTTGTCGCGGAACACGGCAACGGCTGCCGCCATGGCGCCAAGCTCGTCGCGGCGATCCTGACCTTCGATCGGTGCCTCTGTTTCACCCCGTGCCAATGACGCCATGCGTTCGCGCAGGTTGGCAATCGGCTTGGTGATGCCCTTGGCGGAGACGAGGAGCGCTCCGACGATACCGGCCGAAAACACGACTGCGAGAACGAGCAGTGCGTTGAAGATCGTCGAGTTCGTTTCGTCGGTGATCGCGTTGCTCTTGGTATTCACATCTGCGCTCAACCGCTCGAGGAATGCCGCGAGGTCCTTCGCCAGCGGCAGAACCTGCTGATCGACCTTCACAAGAGCTGCCTTGGCGATTTCGTCCTGGTCGTTTTCACCGAGGGCAACAGCCTCGTCAGTCAGCGTGAGGACTGCCTTGACGCGGGTCACGAGCGGGTCGAGGTCTGCCGCTCTGGTTGGCACGAGTGTACGGATATGCTCGAGACGCACCATCAGGTTGGTTTTGCTTTCCTTGTAGAAAGCAGTGGCAGCCGTCATCCCCTCGCTGCCCCTGGGATAGGCAAGGGTCTGGTAGGCGGCATAGCCCGTCGCCGCAAGATTGCGGTTGGCGCGGGCCATTTCCACAGCCGCAACGGTGTCTGTCGAAATAAAATCGGAGTAGCTGGTATCGGCAGCCTTGTAGCGGCTTGCAACGAAGCTTGTAGCGCCCAGGCCAACGACGCAGAGCGGGATAAGGACAGACAGTATTTTGGTGCGAATACTCGCATTTTTCAAAAACGACATAGAACCCCTCGTGGAGTAGCGGAGAAGCCTCCATTCCATCAGCGTTGCTGGCGCCAGCCGGGATCGCTGGAGCGCATGCAAACTGATCGATTGGTCAGGCAAACTTGTGTGGCATGACAGCTGCGCTCTGCCTTCATGGCTGCCAGGGGATATTCTGTCGCAGACAGGCGTAATAACTTATAGTTTAAATATAATTAAGCGCTGATATTACAGTGAAAATGCATCACGACTGGATTCTAGACTTGGTGTTTCGTTCGCCGGTTGCGCCCGGAGGGATGGGGTATCCTGTCCCGACAGCCCGGCTACTTCGAGACGTCAGGCCTCCACGGCACCAGTCTGCATTTCATCGCCGCCCAGCCCCGTCTTCATCGCCTTGCCCGCAACATAGGTTTCCACCACCGCGCGGTCGTCGCCCATGGTCTGCAGCAGGAACAGCTCTTCGGGCAGGGTCTTCACCGTTTCCATCCGAAGCCGCATTGCGGGTGTCGATCCGGCGTCGAGGATGACGAGGTCGGCCATCGATCCGATGTCGAGCGTGCCGATGTCGGCCTCCATGCCCAGCGCCTCGGCATTGCCGCGGGTCATCAGGTAGTAGCTTTCGAGCGGATTGAGACGTTCGCCCAGCAGTTGCTGTATCTTGTAGGCCTCGTCCATGGTCTTCAGCATCGAATAGCTGGAACCGCCGCCGATATCGGTCGCGACGGAAACACGGACGGGCTTTTCGCGCCTCCTCAAGGCTTTCAGCGGAAACAGGCCGGAACCGAGGAACAGGTTGGAGGTCGGGCAATGCACGGCAATGCTGCCGGCTTCCGACAGCGCATCTGCCTCACGCTCGGAGAGATGGATGGCGTGGCCGAGCAGCGTCTTTTTCCCCAGCAGGCCGTAACGGGCATAGATATCGGTATAGTCCGTCGCTTCCGGATAGAGCTCGGCAGTATACTTGATTTCCTCGTGGTTTTCCGAGAGGTGCGTCTGGATGAACAGGTCGGGGAATTCCTGCGCCAACGCTTCCGCCGCCTTCATCTGGCCCGGCGTCGAGGTGATCGCAAAGCGGGGCGTGATGGCGACGTGGTTGCGGCCCTTTCCGTGCCATTCGGCAATCACGGCTCTGGTTTCGTCATAGCCCATCTCGGCGGTATCGAGCAGGCCCTGCGGCGCATTGCGATCCATCATCACCTTGCCGCCGACCATGCACATGTTGCGCTTCATCGCCTCGGCGAAAAAGGCGTCGGCGGAAGTCTTGTGGACGGAGCAATAGGCAACCGCCGTCGTCGTGCCGTGGCGCAGGAACTCGTCGTAGAAATGCGTGGCGATGCGCGTCGCGTGATCGCTCTCGACGAAGCGGCATTCCTCGGGGAATGTGTAGGTGTTGAGCCATTCCAGAAGGTTGCCGGCATAGGACGCAATCACCTGCATCTGCGGAAAATGCACATGGGTGTCGATCATCCCAGGCAGGATGAGGTGCGGCCGGTGATCGATCTCCTCGATATCGGCTGGCGCCTGCGCCTTGACCTGCGCGTAGTCGCCGGTTGCGGTGATCCGGCCGCCGGACACGAGGAGGGCGCCGTCGTGCTCGTACGAATAGCTGTCGGTATCGGTCATCGCGAGGGGCGCACGCTTGAATGAAAGAAGGCGGCCGCGGATCAGGGAATCGGTCATCTAAAACTCTATTTCGACGCTATTGCACTTTCATACCACGCAACGAGAAGACGGCGCTCCTCGGGGGTGATGGCGGACACGTTGCCTGGCGGCATGGCGTGGCTCCGGCCGGCCTGGATATAGATCTCGCGGGCGTGGGCAGCAATCTCCGCATCGGTTTCCAGCTTCACCGATTTTGGCGTGAAGGTGATGCCCTCCCAGGCCGGCTCTGCTGCATGGCACATCGAACAGCGCCCCTGAACGACATTGCGCGCCGCGACGAAATGCGTGTCGGATGCGAATGTCTGCTGGATCGGCGTCATGGCCGATGCGCTCGATATCTCGGTCTCGCCGGTCAGCACTTTCGGCACCGTCGAAAGCCACATGATGGTGATGAACAGGAGCACCGTCACCAGCCAGGTCCAGGTCGGCTTGCCCTTGCGCGCATGGGTGGTGTTGAACCAGTGCCGGATCGTCACGCCCATCAGGAAGATCAGCGCCGCGATCACCCAGTTGAAATGGGTGGCAAACGCCAGCGGATAATGGTTCGACAGCATGAAGAAGATGACGGGCAGGGTCAGGTAGTTGTTGTGCAGAGAACGCTGCTTGGCAATCGCGCCGTATTTCGGATCGGGCGTGCGTCCGGCGATCAGGTCGGCGACGACGATGCGCTGGTTGGGCATGATGATCATGAACACGTTGGCCGACATGATCGTGGCGGTGAAGGCGCCGAGATGCAGGAAGGCGGCGCGGCCGGAAAAGATCTGCGTGTAGCCCCAGGCCATCGCAACCAGAACCACGTAGAGAATGCCCATCAGCGCCCAGGTGTTTTTGCCAACAGGCGATTTGCACAGCTGGTCATAGATGACCCAGCCGATCCCGAGCGAGGCCAGCGACAGACCGATCGCCTGCAGGGACGACAGGTCCATCACCGTGCGGTCGATCAGGAACAGGTCTGCGCCGCCATAATAGACGATGCACAGCATCACGAAGCCGGAGAGCCAGGTGGCGTAGCTTTCCCACTTGAACCAGGTCAGGTGCTCCGGCATCTGCGCCGGCGCCACCAGGTATTTCTGGACGTGATAGAACCCGCCGCCATGCACCTGCCATTCCTCGCCATAGGCGCCGACGGGAAGATGTGCCCGCTTCACCAGCCCAAGATCAAGCGCGATGAAGTAGAAGGACGAGCCGATCCAGGCGATCGCAGTGATGACGTGAAACCAGCGCGCTGCAAAGCTCAGCCATTCCCAGGCGATCGCGTATTCGTACATTCCGTGTGTTCCCGATTCAGTTCCCCTGCAGCGCACTTTGGGGAAAAAATCGCGGAGAGGGAAGAGGGGCGGACGCCACCGTCATTCCGATATAGATCATATGCCAATGAGAGGAGCGGGCGAGGTTGCCGTGCCCGTCCATCCGGACTAGCTTTCGGGCGTATCAGGATCGAGGAGCTAACCATGAGCGAAACCGCAGAACCCCATCATGCCTCGTGCCACTGCGGCGCGGTGCGCTTGCGGGTCAAGTTGTCGGATGGGTTCAACACGATCCGGCGCTGTGACTGCTCGTTTTGCCGCATGCGGGGAGCCGTCGTTGCCTCCGCGCTGCTGAGCGATCTCACCATCCTTGAAGGCGAGGACAGCCTGACGCTCTATCAGTTCAATACGGGGACTGCGAAACACTATTTCTGCAAGACCTGCGGCATCTATACCCATCACCAGCGACGCTCAAATCCGGAGCAGTTCGGCATCAATGTCGCCTGCATCGAAGGTGTCAGTCCGTTCGATTTCCCCGAAGTGACGGTCATGGACGGCGTCCGTCATCCGGCCGATACGGGTGCCGATCCAAATTCGGGGATAGCAGGTGTCCTCAGATACTCGACAACCTGAGGCTGTCAGACAGCGGCAGTAATCCGTCCCAGGCGTGTTTCCGGATCGAGGCAGACCTGGTTGCGGCCCCGCATCTTGGCGGCATAAAGGGCCAAGTCGGCGCGCCGGTAGAGGTCGGCGGCGCTATCGCCGCTGTCGCCGGACGCGATGCCTGCAGAAAACGTGTAGCGGAAGCTCTGCTGTTCCGCGACGGGCCGCGAGTGACGCACCGCCTCCAGCATCTTGCCGACGATCGTCAGCGCGTTTTCCGGTGATGCATTGGGCAGGATCAGCACGAATTCCTCGCCGCCGACACGGCCGAGTACGTCGGTCTTTCGCACATGGCTGTGCAGTGTCTTGGCAAAGTCCTTCAGCACCGCATCGCCGACCGAATGGCCGAAACGGTCGTTGATATATTTGAAATTGTCGATGTCGAGTACGGCCAGGCATCCGGCCGGCTGCGACGGCGCGCCACCTTGCGAGCGCAACAGATCGTCGATCTTTGCCATCGCAAACCGCCGGCTTGGAATGCCGGTCAGTTCGTCGATCTGGGAGACCCTGATCGCGTCGTCGCGGTCCTGCCGGAGCGTTCTTTCGTCAGGGCGCATCGAGGTGATGTCACTTGCAACGCACAGCATCCAGCCGTTCGGCTGCATGGTTTCCGTCATCCAGAGCCAGCGGCCGTCGTGAAGGTCGGTTTCGTAGGCGCGAAAGCCGGTCTTGCCGCGCCGCGAAAGGGTGGAGCGCAGCCATGTCTCGAAATCCGTCGCCTTGATGACCGTGCCGCGCGCTGACAGGAAATTGCGGCGCATCATCTCCGACCAGAGCGGACTATCGGTCTCGTCGAGGCACCAGGCGTCCCGGAACGCACGATTGGCGAAACGTAGCCTGTCGTCCTGATCGAACACCGCGATCAGGACGCCTGCAACTTCCATCAGCCCGGCCATCTGCCGCAGCGTCGCGTCGTCGTTCAAGGCCATGATGTCCCAGAATGTGAGTCTCTGTCTGCGTATTTCTTAGCTGTTACTTATGAATGATCGGTTAGGCAATTTGTTTCAACCCGCGGTATACGCGGTTGAGCAGCAGCAGTGACCGTGCAGTGGTGACAAATCATTTTTGCGCCCTATCTTAGCGTCAATTGCAATTTTCAGAGTTTCCCTTGCTCATCGCCGATCTCGACGAACACGCCGCCCTTCTCGATCGTCTCGAGGCCCTCGAAGCCTACGACATCATGGATTCTCCGTCTGAACCGGAGTTCGACGGGATCGTCCAGATCGCCACCGCGCTTTGCAAGGCGCCGGTGGCGCTGATCAGTCTTGTCGATGCGGAACGCCAGTGGTTCAAGGCGCGTGTCGGGTTCAGCCCGTCTGAAACGCCGCTCTCCCAGTCGGTCTGCCGCCATGCGCTCGCCAGTTCCGATCTTCTGATCATTCCCGATCTCAAGGACGATCCGCGCACGTGCTACAACACGCTGGTGACCGGCGAGCCATTCATCCGCTTTTACGCGGGCGCACCGCTGATCACACCCGACAATATCACCATCGGCAGCCTCTGCGTCATCGACAGTGTGCCGCGGCCGCACGGTCTCGACAACGAACAACGCGAAGGACTGCGCGCGCTTGCAGGCCAGGTGATTGCGCTGTTTGAAGCGCGCCGGCTGTCGCAGCGCAAGGACGATCTGTTTCGCCGGCAGAAGAGCCTGACATCGCATATGCGGGCCGCTGCAAACGAGACGCTGGCGGCCCAGGAGGCTGGCGGCGTCGGCACGTTCGAAGTGGATATCGAGACCGGTCAGGCCAAGACGTCGCCGGCCTTTTGCCGCATCTTCCATCTGCCCGTCGCACCGATCTATCCGTCCTCCCTGTTTGAGGGAATGGTCGTGGAGAGCGACCGGGGCTTGCAGTCGAGTGACCTCGGCCGGCGGGAGGCCACGGATTCGCTCGACGTCGAGTATCGCATCAACACGGATGTCGGAATCCGCTGGATTTCGCGCACCGCCAGTTTCGTTCACGACGAGAGCGGACGGCCGATCAAGATGATCGGCGCCGTGAAGGACGTCACAGTCATCAAGCGGGCGGCTGCCCGCGTCCAGGCTCTGCTCGATCTTGGCGACCGTCTCAATCATCTGACCGACACAGAGTCCATGGCGATGGCGGCGGCCGACCTGATGGCCAAGGCACTGGATGCCACCCGCGCCGGTTTCGGCATCGTCAACCTTGCTGACGAGACGGTGATGATGCAGCCGGAATGGACGGCGCCCGGTGTCGTGTCTCTTTCCGGCCGGCATCACTTCCGCGATTACGGCTCGTTCATCAACGATCTGAGGCTTGGCAACCCCGTCGTCATCCCCGATGTCACGCAGGACCCGAGAACCCGCGACAATGCGCAGGCACTGCTGGATCTGGATATCCGCGTCCTCGTCAATGTGCCGATCATGGATCAGGGGCGTTTCAATCTGGTCGTGTTCGCCCATCACACGCATCCCTATGCGTGGAGCACCGAAGAACTGGCTTTCCTGCGCAGCTTTGGCGATCGCATCCAGGCCGCGATTGCCCGCGTGCATGCCGAGGCCGAACAGATGGTCCTGCAGCGTGAGCTCGGGCACCGTCTGAAAAACACGCTTGCCATGGTGCAGGCCATCGCCTCCCAGACCCTGCGTCCGGTTAAGGAACGCAACCACGTGGATGCTTTCGAGCGTCGCCTGCATGCGCTGAGCACCGCGCACGAAATCCTTCTCGAGCGCAACTGGAGTAGTGCCCCCGTTTCCAACGTCGTTGAAAAGACGCTTGACCGTCTCTCCGTGCGCGAGCGGATCGACATTGTCGGCGACCCGATCATGCTTGGACCCAAGGGTACGTTGTCGCTGTCGCTCGTGCTGCACGAGCTCGCCACCAACGCGATCAAGTATGGCAGTCTCTCCAACACGACAGGCCGCGTTGCCATTAACTGGCACGTGGAAGGCGAGGGCGATCTTTCGTCGTTCAACTTCAGCTGGCAGGAAAGCGGCGGGCCCCAGGTTGCCGAACCGCAGGCCAATGGGTTTGGATCGAAACTTATTCGTATGGGACTGGCCGGAACAGGCGGCGTTAACGTTCGTTATGAACCATCGGGCTTCGTCGCCCAGATGCACGCGTCTCTCCCTCAGCTCCAGCAGGCAGATATCTGAATGGGATCACTTACCCCGCCTTCAAGGCACGTCGTACTCGTAGTTGAGGACGAACCGCTGCTCTTGATGATGGCGACGGACCTCGTAGAAGAAGCCGGTTTCGAAGCCGTCGAGGCTCGAAGTGCCGATCAGGCAGTCGAAATTCTCCAGGACCGTAAGGATATCCGCATCGTCTTTACCGACATCGATATGCCGGGCAGCATGAACGGAATGCGGCTGGCCGCCATGGTGCGCGACCGCTGGCCGCCGATCGAGATCATCATCGTGTCCGGCCATGTGAAGCTCGGCAAGGACGATATGCCGGCCCGCAGCGTGTTCTACAGCAAGCCCTACGATGCCGCCAAGATCGCCGCTCAGCTGCACCGGATGGTCTCGCACCTCTGAATGCCTGCCTGAGTGTAGGTTCCTTAAGAAAAATCTAATACGCAAGTTGTGCGCCGCACTATTTTGTTTAGCGGCACCAGCCGACTCGCGTATTGTAAGCTTTGCAAGTTCTCCGGCGGTGCCGGGTATTGCGTTGAGCGCGTCGCCGGAGATGACATTCATCAACGGAGAACAGGCTTATGCATAGCGACATGACGCCGAGCAGGCGGTGCCTTCCAACGGGCGCGGTGATTGCGTTTGTATCCGGTGTATCCACGTGCGGCATTCCCATTCCACAGGGGCGGGCGCACGAGGCCGTGAGCGGCTTCAAATACGAGTCCTACTGCTGCAACGGCAACAATCATACCGGCGACTGCCAGAGGATCCCGACCAGGAATGTCAGGATCACAAGCGGCGGTTACGAAATCATCCTGAAGCCCGGTGACCACCGTCTGGTCACCCGCACCCATGATTTCCAGCTGCCGCAGAGCGAGGCCCGTCGCAGCACCGATTCCGAATATCACATCTGTCTCTATCCGACGGAAGACACGCTGCGCTGTTTCTACGCGCCCGACATGGGCTTTTGAACGAGCAGCATGATCAGTCTCTGAAACTCGGCATCATAAGGCGCATGAAATCACGGAAGGCGCGGATCTTCTTCGAATGCCGCCGCGTCTCCTGATAGGCGAACCAATAGTCGTTGCCGTCCGAGGCCCTCAGTTCGAACGGCTGGATCAGTCGTCCGAGTGCAACGTCGTCGGCGTAGAATTCAGGCTTCAGAATCGCCACGCCCTGTCCGGCGATCGCGGCCGCCGCCTCGAAAGCCTGTGCCCCGAAACGACTGTTCGGTCGTCCCCCGAGATCCGCATCGGGAATGCCGGCCGCTTCAAGCCACAGCCGCCACCAGACATCGCCCGCGTCGATGATCCGCAACTTCAGGATATCGGCCGGCTCGCGAACGCCGCCGATCGTTTCGGCCAGCACCGGGCTCAGCATCGGCGTAAAATCGCTCTTCATCAGGAAATGCGAGGTCAGTCCCGGCCAGCGGCCGGTGCCGCTGCGGATCGCCACGTCGGCTTCGGTCCGAGTGAAGTCCACCACGGTCTGCGAGGTTTCGAGCCGTACCGCGATGTCTGGGTTCTGCATCTGGAATGTGCCGAGATGAGGGGCGAGCCACCGGTATGCGAATGTCGCGGTCGTGTGGATGACCAGCGTGCTCTCTGACAGTTCCTTTGATCCCGCCACAGCCTCGTCCATGATGCCGAAGGCTTCCGATATCTTCGGTGCCAGCCGTTCGCCGGCGGTCGTCAGCAACACCTGTCGCGGCCGGCGCAGGAACAGCTGGTCGCCGAGCGTCTCCTCGAGAAGCTTGATCTGATAGCTCACCGCCGTCTGCGTCATGCCCAGCTCTTCGCCGGCCCTGGTGAAACTCAGGTGCCGCGCTGCCGCTTCGAAGACGCGAAGGGCGTTCAGCGGAAAGTTCGTCGACATTTTCATGGATAAGCCCTCTTCATCCATACAGACGGATGTTCCATTGGAAATGGAGCATTTTTGCGCGCATCTTCCAAGCACAAACATCAAATTAGTGATGACTCAACCAGGGAGAAGCGGCCATGTTCAGTGGTTTGCGCGCTGCATTTCTGCGCCTGAAATCACGCGTGGGTTTTTTGACATCGATGATCTCGGGCGCCCGCCAGCAGTGCGACGTGGAGAATGTCAGCGAGGACGAACTGCGGGCCTTCGGTCTGCTCGACGAGAGGATCACGCCCAGCACCGTCAAGCGTCGGTTCCGTTCGGAGGCGTGGGCCGAGGTGGATCGCTACCAGCGCTTTCCGTGAGATGCGTGTCAGACCGAAGACCGTGCCGGCAACCCGTCCTCGACCGGTTGCCGGGCCGGGACGCAGTGCAGCAGTTCGACGGAGACCAGCGCTGCGATCACGGCCGGGCGCTTGTCCTTGACGCTGCCATCGGCCGCAATATTGCCGACCGGCAGCGTCAGCCTAGATATCATCGCCGAACTCGTCTCGCGATCCTCCGTCTGCCGCTGCAGCCAGTTCGAGAATGTCGCACGCTTGGTGGCAGAGCCGATCATGCCGACATAGGCGAGGTCTCCCCGCGAAAGCGCCCGTTCGGCGATCAGGAAATCCAGCGCATGGTCGTGGGTGAGGATGACAGCCGCGCCGCCCGGCGCAATCTCCGCCACATGCGCTTCCGGCATTGCGGTCAGCCTTGCGGACACTTCCGGCGGCAGACCCTCCAGCGCCTCCGCGCGTGTCTCGATGACGGTCACGGCAAAGGGCAGGGGCGCAAGGGCGCGTGCCAGCGCCAGACCCACATGGCCGCAGCCGAACAGGTAGATCTCGGGGCGGGTGTCCTCTTCGCGGCGGATGCGGGTTTGCAGATCTGAGGCGACATCAGACGTCACGACGGTAAACACGAGTTTCGTGCGGCCGCCGCAGCACTGGCCGATCTCAGGCCCCAGCGGAATATCCATCACGGCTGCGCCCGAGCCCGAAAGCATCGCGCGAGCATTGTCGATCGCCATATATTCGAACTGGCCACCGCCGATCGTGCCCCAGATCGCAGTGCTGCTGACCAGCATGAACGCACCTCGCTCACGCGGCGTCGATCCCTTCGCCTCGGCAATCTCGACGAAGATCGATGCGGGATTGGCGGCGAGAAACGCGGCAAGCGGCATCGCGGTTCACTCCAACGCCTTCATCCGCTCGACCGCCATCAGCACCCGTTCCGGCGTGGCGGGCGCATCGAGCCTCGGGCAGGCGGTGTAGTCTGCAACGCTTGCCACTGCCATCGAGATCGCTTCGAGAACTGAGATCGCCAGCATGAAGGGCGGTTCGCCGACGGCTTTCGAGCGGCCGATGGTTGGTTCGGCGTTTTCCGACCATTCCGCCAGCTGCACGTTGAAGATTTTCGGCCGGTCGGAGGCGAGCGGGATCTTGTAGGTGGAGGGCGCGTGCGTTCTGAGGCGACCCTTGGCATCCCACCACAGTTCTTCGGTGGTCAGCCACCCCATGCCCTGCACAAAGGCGCCTTCGATCTGGCCGATATCGATCGCCGGATTGAGCGACTTTCCGACATCATGGAGAATGTCGGTGCGATCCATCATGTATTCGCCGGTCAGCGTGTCGATCGAGACTTCTGACACGCAGGCGCCATAGGCGAAATAGTAGAACGGATGGCCTTTCCCGGCCGCCCGGTCCCAATGGATCCTCGGCGTCTTGTAGAAACCTGCGGCGGAAAGCTGGACACGGTCGTAATAGGCGGCCTTCACGAATGTATCGAAGGGCACGGTGTCGCCGCCGATGCGGATGCGGTTGGGCAGGAATTCCACTTCCCACTTGTCCACATTCCACTGCCGGCAGGCGAAATCCACCAGCCGCTCCTTGATCTGGCGGCAGGCATCGTAGGCGGCCATGCCGTTGAGATCGGAGCCGGAAGAGGCAGCCGTCGCGGATGTGTTCGGCACCTTGCCGGTGGTGGTCGCCGTGATCTTCACCCGGTCGATATCCACCTGGAAGGCGTCGGCCACGACCTGCGCCACCTTGGTATAGAGACCTTGGCCCATCTCGGTGCCGCCGTGGTTCAGGTGGATCGAACCGTCGTTATAGATATGCACCAGCGCGCCCGCCTGATTGTAGGCGGTGAGCGTGAACGAGATGCCGAACTTGACCGGCGTCAGCGCGATGCCCTTGCGGATGACGGGACTTTGCGCGTTGAACTCGAGGATCGCCTGACGCCGCGCCTGATAGTCGCTCGACTGTTCCAGTTCCTCGACGATGCGAGCGATGACGCAGTCCTCGACCTCCTGATGATAGGGTGTCGAGGTGCGGCCGGAGCCGGGCTGTCCGTAGAAATTGAGCTTGCGCACCTCAAGCGGGTCTTTGCCGACCGCATAGGCGATTTCCTCGATCATCCGTTCGGCGCCGAGCATGCCCTGCGGCCCGCCGAACCCGCGAAAGGCCGTGTTGGAAACCGTGTGGGTCTTTAGCGGCTGCGAGGTCAGGTGCACATGCGGGTAGAAGTAGCTCGAATCCGCATGAAACAGCGCCCGGTCGGTGACGGGGCCGGAGAGATCTGCGGAAAAGCCGCAACGCGCCGCGTAGGTGGCGTCCACCGCATGAATGCGGCCGTCCTGGTCGAAGGCGATATCGTAATCGACGCGGAAATCATGGCGCTTTCCGGTCATCGACATGTCCTCGTCGCGGTCCGGCCGGAATTTGACCGCCCGGTTGAGCTTCTTTGCCGCGACGGCCGCAAGGGCTGCGAACTGGTTGCCCTGGGTCTCCTTGCCGCCGAAGCCGCCGCCCATCCGTCGTGTGCGCACCTCGATCGCGTGGTTCGGCACGCCCAGCACATGCGCCACCATATGCTGCACCTCGCTCGGATGCTGGGTGGAGGACCAGACGATGACGTCGTCGTCCTCGCCCGGAATGGCAAAGGCGATGTGGCTTTCGAGGTAGAAATGCTCCTGGCCTCCGATTTCCATCGAGGCCTGAACCCGAAGCGGCGGCTTGCCGATCTCGGTCTCCGGCTCGCCGCGCTTGAGTGTCATCGGTTCGGTCACGAATGGCGCACCATTGTCGCGCGCGCCTGCGATGTCGCTCCAGTGGGGAAGGTCGCTATACTCGATCTTTGCCAGAAGTGCTGCCCGGCGGGCCTGGTCGCGCGTTTCCGCAAACACCGCAAAGATCGGCTGGCCGTGGAACTGCACCAGATCGGTCGCCAGCAGCGGCTCGTCATGGCGGCCGGTCGAGCCGACGTCGTTGGCCCCCGGAATATCGTCTGGCGTCATCACCCAGACGACGCCGGGGGCGGCCTTGACGGCTTCGAGGTCGATCGAGACGATCTGGGCATGGGCACGATCGGCAAGGCCCAGCCCGCCATGCAGCGTGCCCGCGGGTTCGGGGATATCGTCGATATATTCGGCTTGTCCGGTTACATGCTTGTGCGCCGAATCATGCTTCAGCGACACATGCATCGGGCCGTCGATCACGGGTTTCATCGGAAAGCTTGTGTTGTCCATCATGCTTCCTCCAGCTCGAACCGGTGCAGCTCGCTCGGTGCTCCGGCGGTCTCCAGGAAGAACCGCGTCAGCAGGTTCTTGGCGGTCAGGCTGCGGTATTCAGCGGTCGCCCGCCAGTCGGTCAGGGGCTGGAAATCCGCATCGAACGCGTCGCGCACGGCCGATACCACGCCCCAGCTCCAGGGCTGTCCTATCAGCATATCTTCCACATGGGTCGCCCGTTTCGGGATTGCCGCCATGCCGCCGAAGGCGATGCGGATCTCCTCGACCAGCCCTTCCGCATCGAGCATCAGGTAAAACGCGCCGCACAGCGCCGAAATATCCTCGTCACGACGCTTGGAAATCTTGTAGACGGCGAAATGGCTGTCTTCTGCCGGGCGCGGCACGACGATCTTTTCGACGAACTCGCCGGGCTGCCGGTCCTGCTTGCCATAGGCGATGAAGTAATTCTCGAGCGGCATCGTGCGGCGACCGGAATGGGAACGCAGCGTCAGTTCGGCACCCAGCGCGATCAGGGGCGGCGGCGTGTCGCCGATCGGCGATCCGTTGGCGATATTGCCGCCGATCGTGCCCATGTTGCGCACCTGGCTGCCGCCGATCCGGTCGATCAGCCGGCCGAAGGCGGGAACCACCGCATCCATCACGCCTTGCGCATCCGCATAACTGACGCCGGCGCCGATGGAGACCCCTCCATCCTCGATGGTGATCGATTTCAACTCGCTGAGGTGGTTGATGAAGATGACAGGATCAAGCAGCCGCAACTGCTTCGTCACCCACAGTCCGACGTCGGTGGCACCGGCCACGACGGTTGCATCAGGGTTTTGGGAAAAGACTTCGGCAAAGGCCTCGACCGAGGCCGGAACGATGGAGCGGGCGCCGTCTTTCTCCACGACGATTGTGTCGGTCGCCGACTGCATGGAGAAAAGCTTGCCCATGATTTCGGTGCGGTCGCGTTCCAGCGGATCAAACAGCGCGCTCGGGCGGCTTTCCGCCACCTGTTCGGCCGCCTTCACGATCGGCTCGTAACCGGTGCAGCGACAGAGATTGCCCTGCAGGGCGCTTTCGATGTCCTGGCGCGACGGCTGTTCGTTGGAAAGCCAGAGCCCATAAAGCGACATCACGAAGCCCGGCGTGCAGAAGCCGCATTGCGAGCCGTGACAATCGACCATCGCCTGCTGCACCGGATGCAGCTTGCCATCCTTTGCGGCCAGATGTTCGACCGTGACGATATGGGTTCCGTGCAGCGATCCGAGCAGGCGGATACAGGCATTGACGCTTTCATAGATCAGGCCGCGTTCGCTCAGCCTCCCCACCAGCACCGTGCAGGCACCACAATCGCCCTCGGCACACCCTTCCTTCGTCCCCGTCAGCCGCCTTCTGAGGCGCAGATAATCGAGAAGCGTTTCCGTGGGGCCGAAATCTCCAAGGCTCAACTCTTCCGTGTTGAGAATGAAGCGGATCGCTGAACTCATCTGTCTCCTTCGTCCGCCGTTCCCGGCTTCTGCTGTCAATTTCATTGGCGCGGATGCCGAGGCATCCGCTCAAAGTCTCTGCCGCGACGCCCCGACGTCTCCGCCGCGACACCCGCCCAACTCTCCTCATTCCTGTGCTCGTCACAGGAATCCAGCAGCGTCGCGTCGGCGACGCGGGAGGGCTTTTTCCACGCGAAAAACTGCGCGTGACTGGATTCCTGTGACGAGCACAGGAATGAGGGAAACGGGGGTGGGCGCCGTCACCCACATCGCTTGCTTCGTGCAAGTCTACTGCGCAGTGCGGTCGCCGTCGATGGAGATATTTTGGGCGGGGACGCGGGAGGCAACCTTTCAGCCGAGACCGTTGTCCGGATCTTTCTGCCGCAGCGACTACCTAGCGTCTCCGTTGCAACACCCGCCCAACTCTCCTCATTCCTGTGCTTGTCACAGGAATCCAGCAGCGTCGCGTCCGCGACGCGGAAGAGCCTTTCAACGCGAAAGACTTCGCGTGACTCGATCCCTGTGACAAGCACAGGGATGAGGGTCGTGGGGAGGACAACGCGCGGCCACGGAGAGCACGCGCAGGGAGACGGAATGAGGGAAGCGGAGACGTGCCGTTTCCTCAGTTGCACTCGCTCCCAATCGCCTCCCACGCCCAACCTACTGCGCCGTCCATCCGCCATCGATGGAGAGATGCGTCCCCGTGATACTTCTTGCCGCATCGCTCGCGAGGTACAGCGCCGCGGCGGCCACGTCCTCGACCGCGACGAATTCCTTCGTAGCCTGTAGCCGCAGCAGCACTTCGTCTCGCACCTGCGCTTCACTGATGCCCTTTTCGCGGGCCTGGGCGGGGATCTGTTTTTCGACCAGAGGCGTCAGCACGAAGCCGGGGCAGATGGCATTGACGGTGATGCCGGATTGCGCCACTTCGAGCGCCACGCTTTTGGTGAGGCCCATGATGCCGTGCTTGGCGGCCACATAGGCGGATTTGAACGGCGAGGCGACGAGGCCGTGGGCGGAGGCGACGTTGATGATGCGGCCCTTGCCTTGCGCCTTCATTAGCGGGATCGCGTGGCGCATCGTGTGGAAGGCGGATGACAGGAGGATGGCGATCAGCTGGTCCCATTTTTCCGGCGGAAAATCCTCGATCTTTGCCACATGCTGGATGCCGGCATTGTTGACGAGGACGTCGACCGTTCCGAATGTCTTCGCCGTGCTCCGGATCAGATCCTCGATCTCGCCGGGCCTGGTCATGTCGGCCGGGTGGTAGAGGACGGTTGCGGCACCCGCCTCGTCGAGCATCCGGCAGGCGGCCTCGATTGCGTCCTTTTCTCCAAAGCCGTTGATCACGACCGTATCGCCCGCGGCTGCAAAACCCTTTGCGATGCCGAGACCGATGCCGGACGTTGAGCCGGTGACGACGACGGTTCTTGCCATTTTTATAAAACCCTCCCTAGGCCAAAGCGCCCGCGCTTGAGCGGTGCCTCGACCGGAAAGGTACGCTCAAACCTTGCGCCCTGGCAATTGCCAAGGAGTGCCGAAAGAAGGGGAGCGAGCAAGGGCCAGGCGCCAGCCTTGCCCTTGCAGCAAGCTTCAGTTTGCCGGCTTGCCCGCACCGGTTGCGGCATGGGTCGCCTGCGCATGAGACGGGGATCGCGCCGGGTTGCCGGCCGTGTTTCTGGCGGCCTGGCGCACGCGGTTGCGCCCGCCTTGCTTTGCGTCGTAGAGCAGCGTATCGGCCACCCGCAGCATCTGTGCGAAGCTCTCGCCGGCCTCCCCCTGGTAGACGCCGAAGCTTGCGGTGAGACGGCCTTGCGCGAGCGGCGTGACGGTGGTCTTTGCGAGTGCTGCGCGCAACCGCTCGGCGATATCAGCGGCCTCCGTCTCGGTTGTCTTCGGCAAGACGATGCAGAATTCCTCGCCGCCGATCCGCGCCGCGAGATCGTAGGGGCGGACATAATTGGTGGCGATTTCGCCGGCTGCCACCAGAACCTGGTCGCCGACATCGTGTCCGTGACTGTCGTTGATGGTCTTGAACTTGTCGAGATCGAACAGGATGACCGAGATCGGTTCCGCCTGGCGCTCGGCGCGTGCCAGTTCCTGCGCAACGCGTTCGCTCAGCCAGCGGCGGTTGCCAAGCCCGGTCAAAGGGTCGGTCATCGCCTGGTGGCGCAGTTTCTGCATCAGCGTTTCGACTTCGGCGACCATCGAGGTCACAGCCGTCGCGAGCACGCCGATCTCATCATCGGCTTTGGAAAACATCCGCACCGGCTGACCTTCGTCGCGATAGGTTTTGACCGCGCGCGTCAGGCTGCGGAGCGGCCGCAGCAGCAGCCAAAGGCCCGAAAGGCAGGCCACGGTGCCGATCAGCGTGGCGCCGAGCAGCAACAGAAGAAGCGTGAGCGGCTGGGTTTCGAAACCGATCGCGAGATAGGCGATCACGGCGATCAAGGGCACGTGGATGGACAAAAAGCAGATCATGAAGATCTTGGCCGTCAGTGATTTCCTGAAAGGCTGCAGCGCCATCGGGGGGGTCGGATTCATCCCGGCTCCTTTTGAAGATACAAGTCCCCCTGCGGGGTCCAAAGACCGCATAAAGCTATGGGTGCGTCCAAAAGAGGGCGCTCGCTCAAAAAGGCAAATGCGAAATTTAGCAGTTTCGCCGCTGATCCTGTGGATAACGGTGCGGCACCCGCTCGATTCCAGCCTCCATGGCGGGGAGTTGCGGTTTGACGGCGACGGCGGCATCTGCTCAAACCGTGATCAACGCGCAAATGGTGAGGGAGGGCAGCATGGCGGGTTACATCCTGGCGATCGATCAGGGAACCACGTCGACACGGTCAATCGTGTTTGACGAAACAATGCAGATCGCCGGTGTCGGCCAGACCGAGTTTCCGCAGATCTTTCCGAAATCGGGCTGGGTGGAGCACGATCCGGAAGCGATCTGGGAGAGCGTGCTCGTGACGGTCAAGCAGGCGCTGAAGGCCGCAGGCCTTGAGGCATCGCAGATCGCCGCAATCGGCATCACCAACCAGCGCGAGACCGTCGTCGTGTGGGACCGCCAGACCGGCAAGCCGATCCACAACGCCATCGTCTGGCAGGATCGCCGCACTGCATCCTATTGCGAAAAGCTCAAACGCGAGGGTCTGGAAAAGACATTCTCGAAGCGCACCGGCCTGCTGCTCGACCCGTATTTCTCCGGCACCAAGCTTGCCTGGCTGCTGTCCAATGTGAAGGGGGCGAGGGCGCGCGCCGCAAAGGGCGAACTCTGCTTCGGCACGATCGATACGTTTCTGATCTGGCGGCTGACAGGGGGAAAGAGCTTCGTCACCGACGCCACCAATGCCTCGCGCACATTGATCTACAATATCGCCGACAATGCCTGGGACCAGTCGCTGCTTGATATCCTCAAGATCCCGGCCGCCATGCTGCCCGAGGTGAAGGACTGCGCCGACGATTTCGGCGTGACGGAAAAATCCCTGTTCGGCGCCGAGATCCCGATCCTCGGCGTTGCGGGCGATCAGCAGGCGGCAACGATCGGCCAGGCCTGTTTCGAACCGGGCATGATGAAATCCACCTATGGCACCGGTTGTTTCGCCGTTCTCAACACGGGACGCGACATGGTGCCTTCGAAAAACCGGCTGCTCACCACCATCGCCTACCGGCTGGACGGCGAGACGACCTATGCGCTGGAAGGCTCGATCTTTATCGCGGGCGCTGCCGTGCAATGGCTGCGCGACGGAATCGGCGTCATCGACAAGGCGTCGAAATCGGGAGATCTTGCCGCAAAGGCGGATCCGCAGCAGGACGTCTATCTGGTGCCCGCCTTTACCGGCATGGGCGCGCCGCACTGGGATGCGGAGGCGCGCGGCGCCATGTTCGGCCTCACACGAGCGACGGGACCGGCGGAAATTGCCCGCGCGG
This sequence comes from Rhizobium sp. CFBP 8752, assembly GCF_014842035.1. Taxonomy (NCBI): domain Bacteria; kingdom Pseudomonadati; phylum Pseudomonadota; class Alphaproteobacteria; order Hyphomicrobiales; family Rhizobiaceae; genus Rhizobium; species Rhizobium sp. CFBP 8752. Next base: position 968,603 of record NZ_JACYUZ010000001.1, read on the forward strand.
CACTCGAAGCCGTCTGCTACCAGACCCGCGACCTCTTGGATGCCATGTGCCGCGACTGGAAGAACCGCAGCGGCGACACGGTGCTGAGGGTCGATGGCGGCATGGTTGCTTCCGACTGGACGATGCAGCGCCTCTCCGACCTCCTTGACGCGCCGGTCGATCGCCCCAAGATCCTCGAAACCACCGCCCTTGGCGCCGCCTGGCTCGCCGGCTCCAAGGCCGGCGTCTGGCCAGACCGCAAGGCTTTTGCCAAAAGCTGGGCGCGAGAACGCCGGTTTGAGCCGGAGATGGACCCGAAGACACGGGTTGCCAAGATCAAGGGCTGGAAGGACGCGGTAAGGCGGACGTTGACGAAGGGGTGAGGGGGAATTTTGGCCTCAGCCCTCTTGCTTATCTAGCACCAGTCAATTTGTCGCTTGTTGACCGACCGCTCCCAGGTCGGGCTTGTAGCCGGGTTGACTGAATGGAGCCGGCTGTTTCCGCATCGATCGTGCTTTCAACTTGGAACGAACTGCGCCGACCGATGCTGCTCCGAGCATGATTCCCAAAAGTGCGGACGTCTTGATCGAGAGAAACGCGCCGCCGAACAGCGCCGTCGTGGTGATGTAGATCGATGCCATCAGTGGCAGGATCGGCGGCGTCAGGCGGGTCGAACTCAGGACGCCTGAAAAGAGGTAGAGGCAGAGCAACATGCCTGGCAGTGTGGCACCGTAGACGAGATAGAGGATGCCGCTGTCGCCGAACCGGCTCACGTTCAAGGCGCCCGAGAACAACTCGAAGATGTTGGTACTGGTGACGACATCGAATGTGATGGCGATGCGTCGAGGGGTTTCGGACTCGGCAAGCCGGCCATCACTCATCATGTAGAAGAAAAATGCCGCGACCAGCACGATGGCCGGACCCCAAGCCGACCATGCCATTCTGATATGCGACTGGAGACATGACAGACCGAAAAAGAGGATGATCATGGCGGACGGCACACGCGAGTCGGCCAGCAGTGCCAGGACCAGGCAGGCGGCAAATGCGCCCGCGCGTTGCCAGGGGTAGTGCCGGAACCAGACGGCGAAGAACATGCAGGCGACGACTGCGAAATATCCGAGCGACAGAGGTTCCAGAAACGGTCCACCGATCCGGTGATCGGTCAGGAAGCCGAAGAAACTTCCGCCGCCGCGGTTGGCGCCGAGATAAAGCCCCATCTCGTCCGAGCCGCTGGCGAGCTGGTCGGAGACCCAGACGCGGGTGTTGCGGAAGAACGAGAGGGGATTGAACAGCGTGGTATAGAGGCCGACCAGGAACGCATCCAGAAAGCAGATGACACCGACCGCAGCGATGATCAGCTTGAAGGCCTTGAACGGAAATTGCCTGATGACACTTCCGAAGATGATGAAGATCGGGATGACCATCAGGTCGTAGTAATGTTTCGAATTGAGCTCGTTCCAGATCGACGCCAAGAGTGCAAAAACAGCAAGGCAGGCGCAGGCGATCCAGAAGCTCAACGGAAGCTGCGGCCGCCGCAGGACAGCAACAGCAATTGCTGCTGCAGTAATCGCTAATTGAGCGACGGACGCGATAGTCGAATTGACCGGAAACAGTAGGCTGTTGGAGAAAGCAAGGGCCGTATTCAAAAGCGTTGCGGCAAACAAGACTATGCTTGCCGGCCTGTCGGCGTCGTTGTTTTTTCTATAGGTCTGCAATGGCTGCCCCAATCCCGTCAACCGCCTCCGGTTTGTGTAACTGTTCTTAGCAGATCGATGTATTCATCGACAATCGCTCAGGATTTATTTCTCGCGCTTTCGTCTGCCCGCAGTTTGAGCCGTATCTTACGGACAGGTTGCTTATTTATCATCTTGGCACGACGATCCGTTCCGATTGGATCAGCGCAGGCCGCGGTCGCCGTCCGACCGGTGTCCCATAAAAAGACACATCATACCGGGTAAAATTCGGCAGCGCCATTTTCATGCCGGTATCGCTCGCCTATGGTCGCACCGCAAATTCGAGAAGGTGTAGAATGGTTCGGCTGCTGCGTGTTCTGTCGTTTTTTCTGGTGTCATGCTTGGCGGTCGCTGCCGGCCGGACCGAGGCGCAGGCAGGTTACGCGCATTTCATCTATGATGTGAGCGCGGGCAAGATTCTTGCGTCCGAAAATGGCGACGTGCTCAACCACCCGGCGTCGCTCACCAAGATGATGACGCTTTATCTCACCTTCGAGGCGATCAAGAGCGGCCGGATGACCTGGGACGAGCAGATCGTCATGACGCCGAACGCGGCGTCGAAGATCCCGTTCAAGCTGGGGCTGAAGCCCGGCGAGACGCTGTCCGTGCGCGAGGCGGTGCTTGCCACCGGCATCCGATCCGCCAACGACTCGGCGGCGGCGCTCGGCGATCGTCTTGGCGGTTCGGAAGAACGGTTCGCGACGATGATGACGGCAAAAGCCCGGGCGCTCGGCATGTCGAAGACGGTGTTCCGCAATGCGTCGGGCCTGCCGGATCCGGCCCAGATCACCACCGCCCGCGACATGGCGATCCTGGCTTTGTCGCTGATCCGCGACTATCCGAGCGAGTACCAGCTGTTTTCGATGCGGTCGTTCGTGTTCCGCGGCCGGACCATCCGCGGCCACAACAATCTCATGTACCGCTATCCCGGCATGGACGGGATCAAGACCGGTTTCGTGAACGCGTCCGGCTACAATCTCGCAAGCGCCGTTGTCGTCAACGGCAAGCGCTATATTGGCGTGGTGATGGGCGGCAAGTCCGCCCGCAAGCGCGACGACCAGATGGCGGCGCTGCTCGATCAGTATACCAACCCGATGCGGCCGGCAGGCGGTGCGCTTGTGGCGACGGCGGAGCCGCAAAAGCGTCCCGGCGTCCAGCCTGGGGGCCAGGCGGGAGCTCCGGCGGCGGGCCAGGTCCTCTCCTACGCCGAACAGCCGCGCCGTCAGATTTCTCCCGGCATGGCATCGTCGAGCCAGAGGACTGTCGCTGCCAGTGCCGGCGGCAGAACCCAGTCGCGCACCGGTATCGAACCGCCGGTTCCCTTGCCTTCCGCGCGGGTCGCCGATGCGTCGAGCGCTGCGTCGCAGGTGGATGCCGCGTCGAACGCCGCAGGCTGGAGCATCCAGGTTGCCGCCGCCGGCAGCCGCAGGGCAGCCACCGCGATGCTGGAGCGGGCGCTGCCGGTTCTTGCAGGCGGGTTCGGCCCTGCGGCACCAAGCGTCGAGGGTTACAAGGACGGCGCCCGCGAGTATTTTCGCGCACGGTTTGTCGGATTTGCCAGCCGTGAGGTTGCCGCCAGCGCCTGCGCCTCGCTGCAGGCGAAGTCGATGACCTGTTTCGTGGTGCGCTGAGGCCTTACTCGATCGTTTCGCCGGGATAGACGCCCCACAGGTCCGCCTGTCTGACGAAGCCGGCAAGCCGCCGGTTCTGCAATTGCGCGCGGCACCAGCGGCCGTCGCACCTGACGATATCGAGTTTCACCTCCGCTTGCAGTTGCGCCACCGGCCGCCCGTCGGATGCGGGCGCGATGCGCAACGGCACCGTCTCCTTGATCCAGGGGCCGACCACGGCGGTGCGGTTTCCGGAGAGAAGCGCTGCAAACATCCAGCCGCTCGCGCCCTGCTGGTCACGCACGCGCCGCCAGTTTCCGTATTCCTCGATGATCTCAAGCGGCAGGCCGCGGGCGGAATAGACAAAGGATGTCGGGTGATCCAGCGAGGGCCCGACCCGCATATGCGCCGTTCGTGATTTCAGCGACACAAAGCGGGGGATCGGAAACCCGGTCGAGCGGCCTTTCTTCCAGCCGTCGTTGAACGCGGCTTGCGCCTGCGGCACGCTGCCCCCCGTTTCGACCGGTGCCAGGATGGCGATCAGGACCAGGAGAGCGGGCAAGGCTCTTCTGGCGCGCGTTCCGATTTTTCCGTTTGTTTTCATCAACCCGCCATCGTTGCTGCAGCCAGCTAAGGCCGGCTGCGGCATTCAAGTCGGTCGTGGTTAGCAGGGCGTTAATCAACGTCACCAACGGGAACACGATGCACTCACGATGGGGTTATCGGTCGGCGCTCCCGGCCTGCGCCCTGTAGTCTCTGACGAGCCCTTCGTAAGCGTCCATCGGCGGAAATTCCGCGAAGCTGTGGGTGGCACCCGTGTTTGCCCAGGGGAATTTCGTGGAAGTGAAGGTTTCGATGAAGGGCGCAAACCAGCTGGCATCGTCGAGCATGGTCGGCCGGATGTTGACGAACCCGTCCATCCCTGTCGCCTTCGTGTAGAGCCAGCTCTTGCAGCGCGAGCAGTGGTAGTGATGGACATCGTCGCCATGCATGCCGCCGATGACAGGCTCTCCCGCTGTGAACTCGAAACCATCGGCAGGAATGGCGGCCGAGCAGGAGAAGGCGCTGGCGCTCATCTTCTGGCACCCCTTGCAGTGGCAGGCCATCGTGACCAGCGGCGCTGCACTGATCTGGAAGCGGATTTCGCCGCAGCGGCAGGACCCAACGATCGGCAGTTTCGGGATCGGCATGGTAATCTCCTCAGGTGATCCCGAGGAGATAGCGCATCATGCTGACAATGTCAGGCGGGGCGTTTCGGGATGTCCAGTCCGCGCTGCACGGCGGGACGGGCTAGGCCGCGTTCCAGCCATTCCGGCACATGGACAAGCTCTTCATATCCAACGAGGTCGCCGGCACCGTAAAAGCCGATCAGGTTGCGAACCCATCCGAGCATGGAAATGTCGGCGATCGTGTATTCATCGCCCATCACCCAGTCGCGACCGGCGAGCCTTGTTTCCAGCACTCGGATCAGCCGTGCGCTCTCCTTGGCGTAGCGGTCGCGCGGGCGCTTGTCCTCGAAATCCTTGCCGGCGAATTTGTGGAAGAATCCGAGCTGGCCGAACATCGGACCGAGCCCGCCCATCTGGAACATCACCCATTGGATCGCCTCGTAACGGCCGGCCGGGTCGGCGGGCAGAAACTGTCCCGTCTTTTCGGCAAGATAGATCAGGATCGCACCCGATTCGAACAGCGCCAGAGGCTTGCCGCCGGGACCATTCGGATCGAGGATTGCCGGGATCTTGCCGTTCGGGTTGAGCGACAGGTACTCCGGCTCCCAGGTCTCGTTCGCCCCGATATTGATGAAATGCGGCTCGTAAGCCAGGCCCGTCTCCTCCAGCATGATCGAAACCTTCACGCCATTCGGCGTGGGCGTCGAATAGAGCTGAAGGATTTGAGGGTTTTGGGCGGGCCAGCGGGTGGTGATCGGATAAGCGGAAAGATCGGCCATGGGGGATCCTCGGGTTGAACTATCCAGAACACCCTAGTTCGGTGACTGCCCGTGGAAAAGAGGAAACGTTTCCGTGGCTGTCAGCCCGAATTGCACCACAAAAAAGCCGGGCGTCCTTGCGGACACCCGGCTCCATTCATTCCGTCCAGACCCTCGCGATTACAAAGCGATGTCCGGGACTTTCTTGACGTCGCCAGCGGGCGTTACCGTTGCGCTGGCGGCTGCTGCGTTGACCGCCGGGGAGGCGATGGCCAGCTGCAGGCGGGCTTCCGTGGCGGCCCATGCCTTGGCCAGCATGTCCGGGTTGTCGTTCAGCTTCTGGCCGTAGCTCGGAACGATCGTGTGGACGCGTTCCTGCCATTCCGGTGTCTTCAGCTTTTCGGCGAACACCTTCTTCAGAACATCGAGCATGATCGGGGCTGCGGTCGAGGCGCCCGGCGAAGCGCCGAGAAGGGCTGCGATCGAGCCGTCCTTGGCCGCGACGATCTCGGTGCCGAGCTTCAGCACGCCGCCCTTGACGGTATCGCGCTTGATGATCTGCACGCGCTGGCCGGCCTGCCACAGGCGCCAGTCCTCGGCCTTGGCATTGGGGAAGTAGACCTTGAGCGCTTCGAAGCGGTCTTCGTCGGACATGATGAGCTGGCCGGCGAGATACTGGACGAGCGCGAACTCGTCGGTGCCGACCTTGACCATCGGCCAGATGTTGTCGAGCGTGACCGAAGCCGGCAGATCGAACAGCGAGCCTTCCTTGAGGTACTTCGTCGAGAAGGTGGCGAAGGGTCCGAACAGGATGTGGCGCTTGCCTTCGAGCACGCGCGTGTCGAGATGCGGCACCGACATCGGCGGAGCGCCGGTCTCGGCCTGGCCATAGGCCTTGGCGAGGTGACGTTCGACGATCTCAGGCTTGTCGCAGACGAGGAACGAGCCACCGACCGGGAAGCCGGCATATTCGTCGCCTTCCGGAATGCCGGACATCTGCAGAAGCGGCAATGCGCCGCCTCCGGCACCGATAAACACGAATTTCGCCCGGACCGTTTCGGATGCGCCGGTGTCACGGTTGGAATAGCTGACCGTCCAGGTGCCGTCGTCGTTCTTCTGCATGTCGTCGACTTCCGACGAGGTGCGCAGCGTGAACGTCTGCTGGGCCTTCAGGTGCGCCACGTACTGGCGGGTGATTTCGCCCCACTCGACGTCGGTGCCGAGCGGGCTCCAGGTGACGGCGAGCTTCTGGTTCGCGTCACGGCCTTCCATCATCAGCGGAACCCATTCGGCGATCTTGGCGTGATCGTTGGAGAATTCCATGCCGGAGAAGAGCGGGCTCGCCTTCAGCGCTTCGAAGCGCTTGGCCAGGAACGCGGTGTTGTCTTCGCCCCAGACAAAGCTCATGTGCGGCGTCGAGTTGATGAACGAGCGCGGATCCTTCAGAACGCCGACATCCACCTGGTGGGCGAGGAACTGACGGGTGACCTGGAACGCTTCGTTGATTTCGATTGCGCGGTTGATCTGGACATTGCCGTTGCTGTCCATCGGCGAATAATTGAGTTCGGCGAGCGCCGAGTGGCCGGTGCCGGCGTTGTTCCAGCCGTTGGAGCTTTCCATCGCGACCTTGTCGAGGCGCTCGATCATTTCGATCGTCCAGGTCGGCTCGAGCTGCGAGATGAGAACGCCGAGCGTGGCGCTCATGATGCCGCCGCCGACGAGGAGAACGTCGACCGTCTTTTCGGGAGAGGTGGTTTGCGCCCAGCTCGGAAGCGTCGTTGCGCCAAGTGCAGCAGCGCCGCCCGCAGCGGAGCCGAGAAGCTGGCGACGGCTGACCGCCATGCCGCTTGTGGAGGACGAAATTTTATTGTTCTTGGAAGGCATCGCCACCTCGGAATTGTTGGTGTTTCGCTCCTCCCGCGGCGGTCTCTAAGGGATTTATCATAGACCGACAAGCCCCCGTTGCGGCATTTTGTCGGTAGGACAGCGTGACGCGGCGGCTGTTCTTCAAAAGATGATTGAATTCATCTTGTTTTGATCCGGCGGCGTGGATATAGGGCGCGTGCGCCCATCGTCCTTCAACAGGGAACCACTCTCGTGACAGCGATTAAGTCTCTCCTGGCCGTCTCCGGCCTCTGCGCCGCTCTTGGTCTCGCGACTGCCGATCTTGCCGAGGCGGCAACCCAGTACCCGCTGACGATCGACAATTGTGGCGCTTCCGTCACGTTCCAGAAGGCTCCGGAACGGGCCGTCGGACTTGGCCAGAACAGCGCGGAAATCCTGCTGATGCTCGGGCTCGAGGACAGGATGGTCGGAACCGCTTTCTGGCCGAGCAAGGTCCTGCCGCAACTGGAAGAAGCCAATGCCAAGGTGAAGCTGCTGACTGTCGAATTCCCGACATTCGAGAGCATTCTGGCGCAGAACCCGGATTTTGCCGCCGCCGCGCTGCCGAGCCTGATCGGCCCGACCAGCAAGGTTGCCAAGCGCGAGGATTTCGAGAAAGTCGGCGTCCCCACCTATATCTCGCCCAGCACCTGCCTTTCCACCGAAAAGGTGAAGAACGAATACGGCAGCCGCGACCAGCTTTGGAATATGGACCTGCTCTATAAGGAGATCGCCGAGCTTTCGCAGATCTTCGACGTTTCCGAGCGTGGCGAAGCGGTCATCGCCGATTTCAAGGCGCGTGAGGCAGCCCTTCGTTCGAGCGTTGCCAAGGACGGCAAGACACTCTCCTACCTGTTCTGGTTCTCCAGCCAGTCGCCGACCGCCGATGCCTATCTGGGCGGCAAGAACGCGGCCTCCGGCTTTATCGCCGATCTCTTGGGCGGCAAGAATGCCGTGACGGCGGAAGCCGAATGGCCAACGCTTGGATGGGAAAGCATCATCGCTGCCAATCCCGATGTGATCGTGGTCGCCAATCTCGACCGCAACCGTTGGGAGCTGGACAAGCCGGACGCCAAGATCAAGTTCCTGACCACCGATCCGGCCGTCAGCCAGATCACGGCGGTGAAGAACAAGGCGATGGTGGTGATGGACGGTCAGGCGATGAACCCGACGATCCGCACGATCTACGGCGCCGAACAGGTGGCCTCGCAGCTCAAGGCGCTTGGTCTCCTGAAGTGAGCGAAACGCAGCGACCGATCCCGCAGCAAAGCCGGCGTACGGGCCGGCAGAACGGGCGGCAGCTTGCCGTCCTGTTCGGACTGCTGCTGGCGTCGCTCGCCGCCATCGGTCTCGTGGTCGGAGTGAGCGTCGGTATCGGCGACCTGCCGATCCCGCTTTCGACGACCTATGCCGCAATCACCAACCGGCTGGGCTGGACCGCGATCGAGCTCAACCGCATCCACGAGACGGTCATCTGGGACTACCGCCTCAGCCGGGCGCTGGTCGCATCCTTCTGCGGTGCGGGTCTTGCGCTGTCTGGCGCCATCATGCAGTCGCTGCTGCGCAATCCGCTGGCCGAGCCCTATGTGCTCGGCATTTCCGCCGGCGCCTCCACCGGGGCGGTGGCAATCGTCATTCTCGGGCTTGGCGCTGGCACGGTGTCGCTTTCGGCCGGTGCCTTTGCCGGCGCCTTTGCGGCGTTCTTTTTCGTAGCGTTGCTGTCGAACGGCGCGCGTGGCGGGGCGGATCGCACCATTCTTGCGGGCGTAGCGGCATCGCAGCTGTTCAACGCGGCAACCTCCTATATCGTTACCACATCCGGCAATGCGCAGCAGGCGCGTGACGTGATGTTCTGGCTGCTCGGCAGTTTCGGCGGCGTGCGCTGGCCGGAATTCATGCTCGTCTCGGTCATCGTCGGCGTGTGCCTGATAGTCTGCCTGTTCTATGCGCGGGTGCTCGACGCGTTTGCCTTCGGAGACGAGGCGGCCGCCTCGCTCGGCGTCAATGTCGGTCGGGCCCGCATCGTGCTGTTTGCGCTGACGGCGATCATGACGGCGACGATCGTCTCGATGGTCGGAACGATCGGCTTTGTCGGTCTCGTCGTGCCGCATGCGGCGCGGTTCATCGTCGGGCCTTTGCATATCCGGCTGCTGCCGGCCTGCGCCATCGTCGGTGCAATCTTCATGGTGCTGGCCGATATCGCCTCGCGGGCGCTGATCCCGCAGCAGGTTCTGCCGATCGGCGTCGTCACGGCTTTGGTCGGCGTGCCGTTCTTCTCCGTCATTCTCTACCGGTTCCAGAAGTCGTCATGAGCATCGAAGCGGAAAATCTCAGCTGGAAGATCGGCCGCAAGACCATTCTCGACGGCGTGTCCTTCGCGGCCGAACCGGGCAAGATGGTCGGGCTGCTCGGGCCGAACGGATCCGGCAAGACCTCGCTTTTGCGCCTGATCGCCGGACTGAAGACGCCACATGCGGGCAAAGTGACGCTCGATGGCCGGGATATCGGCACGATCGGGCGCCGCGCGATCGCGCAGAGGGTGGCGTTCGTGGAGCAGCATGCGACGACCAATTCCAGTCTGCGCGTCATCGACGTGGTCAAGCTCGGGCGGTTTCCGCACCGGTCGATGTTTTCGGGCTGGTCGCTGGCCGACGACGAGGCTGTGAGTGAAGCGCTGGAACGATCCGGCATGGTGGAAAAGCGAAACGACCGCTGGCAGAGCCTGTCGGGCGGCGAGAGACAGCGCGTCCATATCGCCAGGGCGCTCGCGCAATCGCCGAAAGAACTGATCCTCGACGAGCCGACCAACCACCTCGACGTCCAGCATCAGATCAGCCTGATGCGGCTGGTCGCCAGCCTGCCGGTCACAAGCGTGATCGCGCTGCACGATCTCAACCACGCCGCGATGTTCTGCGACAGCCTGATCATCCTGCAGCAGGGCAGGATAGTTGCATCAGGGACACCGGAGGAGATCATCACGCAGGAGCTGCTGCGCGATGTGTTTTCGGTCGATGCGCGGGTGGAAACCTCGTCGCATCACGGACGGCCGCATATCCACTATCTGCGATAGATCCGAAAACCTCGGATTCGCGCTTCCCTTGCGACGCATTCGTTGTAGGCTCATGTCCTCAGCACGTTGAACACGCACGGGAGAGAGACGGATGACACACGCCGCTTACGCACTGCAGATCGTCCGCGAGTTCGATGTGCCGGCCGAGAAGCTCTACAAGGTCTGGACGACGCCGGAACGGTTCGGCGAGTGGTTCTGCCCGCTGCCCTGGAAAGTGACGCAGGCGCGCGCCGACCTTCGCCCCGGCGGCGAGAGTTTTGTTCTGATGCAGGGGCCAGAAGGCGAAACGGTGCCGAATGCCGGAGTCTATCTGGAAGTCGTGCCGAACAGGAAGCTCGTGTTTACCGACGCCTATACGGCCGGATGGGTGCCCTCGGCCAAGCCGTTCATGACCGGCATCATCGCGTTCGAGGATATCGGCGGCGGACGCTCGCGCTACACGGCAACGGCCGTCCACTGGGCCGAGGAAGACATGATCGCCCACCGGGACATGGGGTTCGAGCAAGGCTGGGGCGTGGTTGCGGACCAGATGGCCGAGATTGCCAAGACGATGTAGGTTTCACCGAGTCCTTTCAAGCTGTTGGGCCCTATTGCTCGTGTCCTTAATCCGCCAACGGTGCGGCTGACGACGTGAATCCGGGTTTGCCTTCAACTGTCTGAAAACGGATTCCTTTTTGCCTATCCACTCAATCGAACGAACCGTTCGAAAAAATCCGGTTTGCGGGATGTCTGTCCGGTGACTATGTGACTGGCATCAGCAATCGGATATCTCCTGACGATGGAACTCGGCCTTTACACTTTCGGTGATCTCGACCCGACCACGCCTAACAAGGGCAGGGAGGCGGCATGCCGGCTGGCGAACCTTCTCGAAGAGATCGAGCTTGCCGACCAGGTAGGGCTCGACGTGTTCGGGCTCGGAGAGCATCACCGGGCCGACTATGTGATATCGTCGCCGGCGACGGTGCTTGCGGCGGCGGCCGTGCGCACCAAAAACATCCGGCTCACGAGTGCGGTCACGGTTCTGTCTTCGGAAGATCCGGTGCGGGTGTTTCAGGAGTTTGCGACCGTCGACCTGATCTCCGGCGGCCGGGCCGAGATCATGGCCGGGCGCGGCTCGTTCATCGAATCCTTCCCGCTGTTCGGCTATGACCTTGGCGACTACGACGACCTGTTTTCGGAAAAGCTCGATCTGCTGCTCGCGCTACGCGACAATGAGATCGTGACCTGGCAGGGCGAAAAGCGGGCGCCGATCAATGCCCGAGGCGTCTATCCGCGGCCGCTGCAGAACCAGATGCCGGTGTGGATCGCGGTTGGCGGCACGCCGCAATCGGTGGCGCGGGCCGGCGCCATGGGCCTGCCGCTTGCGGTCGCCATCATCGGCGGGGAATATCCGCGCTTTGCGCCGTTCTTCAAGCTTTACCGCGAGGCGGCGACGCGGGCCGGGCATGATGCCGCCGCGCTGCCAACCAGCATCGCTGTCCATGGGTTCATCGCCGATACGACCGATATCGCTGCCCAGCAGTTCTACGGGCCGCAGGCTTCGGTGATGGACCGGATCGGTCGCGAGCGCGGCTGGGGACCGACCAACCGGGCGCATTTCGACCAGGCCCGTGGTCCGATCGGCAATCTCTTTGTCGGCGAGCCGGAGCTGGTGGCGGAAAAGATCATCGCTGCCCACACGGTGTTCGGCATGAGCCGTTTCATGCTGCAGATGGCGATCGGCCTGATGCCGCATGATCAGATCATGCGCGGCATTGAACTCTACGGCACGAAAGTGGCGCCGATCGTCAGAAAAGAGATCGGGAGCCCAAAAAGCATTTGACGGGCCGGGTCGTTGGCGCGAAACCGGCGACCTTACAGAGAGTGGACGTGCGGGACGGATGATCATTTCGAACGAAGACGAGCTTGCAAAGCTCAAGGAGATCGGCAGGCTCTGCGCCCGTGCGGTGGATCTGATGGGCAAGGCGCTCGAGCCCGGGATCACCACCCGCGAACTGGATGCGATCGGCCGCAAGCTTCTGGAAGACAACGGCGCGCAGTCGGCCCCGGAGCATGACTACCAGTTTCCCGGCGCGACCTGCATTTCCGTCAACGAGGAAGTGGCGCACGGAATTCCCGGCGACCGGGCGATTGCGGCGGGCGATCTCGTCAATATCGACGTTTCGGCGCTCAAGGACGGATTTTACGGCGATACAGGCGCGTCATTCTGCGTGCCGCCGGTCAAGCGCGAGGTCGAAAAGCTGTGCCGCGACGGCAAGCGGGCGCTGTGGACCGGGTTGCAGCAGGTGAAGACGGGAAAGCCGATTGCCGGCATCGGCAACGCGATCGGGGCGTTTGCCAAGAAGAACCGCTATACGCTGATCACCAATCTTTCGAGCCACGGCATCGGCCGCTCGCTGCACGAGGAGCCGGGTGAAGTGCCGACATGGCCGGATCCGCAGGAAAGCCGTATCATGGAGGAGGGGCTGGTGTTTACCATCGAGCCGTTCCTGTCGCTCGGCGGCGAATGGGCCGAGGACGCCGACGACAAGAGCGATCCGTGGACGCTCTACAGCGAACCCAAGGCGCCGACCGTGCAGTTCGAGCACACGATCGTGGTGACGCGCAACGGGCCGCTGATCCTGACGCTGGCAGACTAGGCTATCCTAGCTCTGTCAGCAGACCGGCCGAAGAGTCGGCCGTGTCGATCCGATCAGCTTTTCTTGTGTTTGCTGCAGACGATATCCAGCCTGCGATAGAAAGCGTCGGCGCGCTCCTGATTGAGCTTGTCCATCATCAGGCTGGTCTGGCGACGGGCAGCGCTTTCGAGCAACTGGGCAAAAGCCGCGTTGCCGATCTGGTCGGCCTCGCGCAGCTGCGAGATCAAAGGGTCGGACATCACGTCCGAACGGGTAAGATCCTGGTTCATCAATATAAACTCCATCATCCCTACAAAATCGATCCGAACACCTGAAACGGCATTCGAAGGGTACGATGCGTAGATTTCCTAAAATGAACGCCGGCCAGGACATCCGAATCACCGGAGCCCCTGTCGACCTTCATATAATGCCCGTCATTCGTGTCAGCAAAGCGACAGAAGTCGTGATTTGTGGTGTCGGGAATGGGATTGCAGGTGACCCGAATTTGCGGCTGCCCGACCACCCATCAGCGCTCGTCATCGCAGCGATGACAATTTCTGCATTGTGCAGCGCAACCGCCGCTGGGATAAGGCGGCATGTTGCAGATCTCTACGCCTCAGGTTCGAACCCCCCTTATGATCGGCGTGTCCGGCGGCGTTGCGATGGCGGCGGCGATGGGGTTCGGGCGGTTCTTCTATACACCGGTGCTGCCGGGGATGATTGCGGGCATTCCGATCTCGGCTGCCGATGCGGGCACGATTGCAGCCGGTAACTTTGCGGGTTATCTGGCCGGTGCCGTGCTTTCGGCCTATGGCTGGGCGTCAGGTCGCGAGCGGCAGGTGGCGCTCGGAGGATTGCTGGCGACAGCGGTTCTTCTGGCGGCCATGGGTCTTTCGACATCGGTCACGGTGTTTGTGGTGATCCGTTTTCTCGCCGGGCTTGCGAGTGCGTTTTCGATGATCTTCACCTCGGCCGTGGTGCTGCCGCATGCGGCGGGCCGTCCGACTGTCGGCATGCTGCATTACGGTGGCGTGGGCGCCGGCATCGCGCTGTCTTCGGCGCTTGCCTTCATCGTCAACACGGTGGCGGGTGATGCGGCGCACGGGTGGCGGATCAACTGGTTTGCGGGTGCGGCGATCGCGCTCCTTGTCTTCCTTCTCGTGTCGCGGGGATTGCCGCGGCCTGCCGGGGAGACGCGGGTACCCGTCGAGCCCAGGCTCGTCTGGAACCGTCCGCTCGTGCTGATAACGATGTCCTATGGCCTGTTCGGCTTCGGTTATGTGATTACCGCCACCTTTCTTGTCGCGATTGCGCGGATGGGCAATGCCGGGTCGGTGGTCGAGTTTCTGGCCTGGTTCGTCACGGGATGTGCGGCGGCGGTTTCGCTGTTTGCCTGGCAGCCCTTCGTCAGGCGGCTCGGGCTCGGGGCGGCCTATTGCGCTGCCATCGCGCTGCTGTGGCTCGGCGTGCTGGGGTCGGTGATGCTGCCTGCGGTTCCAGGTGCGCTGTTCGGCGGGTTGCTGCTCGGGGCGACGTTCATGGTCGTTACCGCCTACGGGCTGCAGCTCGGTCGCCAGCTTGCGCCGCAAAGCCCGCGCCGCGCCTTTGCCTTCATGACCGCCGCCTTCGGCACCGGCCAGATCGTCGGGCCGCTGGTGGCAGGGTTTATAGCCGAGCGAAGTGGTAGCTTCACCCTGCCGTCGCTGATTGCAGCCGGCGCGCTTGTCGTGTGCGTCGGGCTGGCATTGCCGCTGATCCGGCATGTGCCTCGACGGGACGCCTGAGGGCTGATGCTTACATTTATGTAACAATGGTGGGGAACCATTGCCGCTCCCTTGGAACTGCCTTAGTTTCCGGCCACATCGTCCACCCCGACATCATCCTAGAATCGAACTCAGGAAAGCGCGCGCTCCGTGTTCCACTCCTTCTTTCCCCGACCAAAACTGTTTTTCCTTTCGGCGATCGCTTTTGCGTTTGTCGCTGTCCTCGCCTGGTATTTTGTTTTTGCCGGTATCGGCGACAGTCTTGGCTTCGGCGCGCCGGAGGGGGCGGTGGAACCCTACGACCTCACCTTCTTCCTGATGCCGTCCAATGTCTTTTTCTATGCCTATTTTGCAATCTGCATGCTGTTGTTCGGCGCCGCATGGAGTTTCATCGATCGCTACAATCCGTGGATCGGCTGGTCGGTGTGGGGATCCCTGTTGATCGTCGCCGTCACCTATTTCGGCGTGCAGGTGACCGTCGTCATCAACAACTGGCGCCGTCCTTTCGGTGATACGCTGATGAACGCCCTGCAGGGCAAGCCGGGGACGACGGCATGGGACTTCTACAGTCTGATGCTGATCTTCGCGCAGGTGGCTTTCCTCAGTATGGCCGTATCGATCCTCACGGATTTCTTCACCAGCCACTACATCTTTCGCTGGCGCACGGCGATGAACGACTTCTACATGTCGAAATGGGAGCAGTTGCGCCATATCGAAGGCGCATCGCAGCGTGTCCAGGAAGATACGATGCGGTTCTCCGCGACGCTGGAAGGCCTTGGCATCACGCTGATCAATTCCGTGATGACCCTGATCGTCTTCCTGCCGATCCTGTTCGGACTGTCGAGCTACGTGACGGAACTGCCGATTATCGGGCAGATACCGCATGCGCTGTTCTGGTTGGCGATCTTCTGGGCAACCTTTGGTACCGTTCTTCTGGCAACTGTCGGCGTCAAGCTTCCGGGGTTGAATTTCCGCAACCAGCGCGTTGAAGCCGCCTACCGCAAGGAACTTGTTTACGGCGAGGACCATGCCGATCGCGCCCAGCCTGCGACGGTCAGAGAACTCTACGGGAATGTGCGGAAGAACTATTTCCGCATGTACTGGCATTACCTCTATTTCAACGTCGCCCGCTATTTCTACATCCAGGCGGACGGGCTTTTCCTGCTGTTCATGCTGGTTCCAACCATCGTCGCCGGCAAGATTACCTATGGTATCTACCAGCAGATCGCCACGGCCTTCGGGCAGGTGTCGAACTCGTTCCAGTATCTCGTTAACTCCTGGACGACGATCATCGAGCTTCTATCGATCCACAAGCGCCTCAAGGCCTTCGAGGCGGCGATCGATGGCGAGCCGCTGCCGGAGATCGACCGGAATTACTTGGTGCGTGAAGCGGAAGGCGGGGAGATGGCGGCGAACAAGCCGACCTGATCGTCGTTTCCAGATAGCAGACAGCAGTTTTGGCCGCGCCGGGTGACTAGTCCGGCGCGGTTTCTCGTTCAGGGGAAGGGCAGGCGGCGCAATAAGGGTATTTTGGAGTTCAGGCTTTCCGCCTGCCGGGACCGTTTCTGATGATTTTCGGGATGCCGAAAACCGTCACGGCCATCATCGGAACCGGTTCTTTCGAACCCTTTGGTGATGCCGGTTCGCGAACCCGGTTTCCCGCCCAATGACGCAATCATTATCCCGCGGCCGGACAGCGTGAGGACGAGCAGTTTTCAGAAAAATGATAATCCGTTGATTTCGAACGGAGATAACGTGCATTAGCGGATTTTTCGGACGCCTTTAGGCGACAGCTTTGCGGCGGAACCGCATTTGGTTCAGCGCCCAGCCGGCAAGGCAGCCGATGGCGGCGCCTGCGGCCTTGACCAGTGCATCATCCATATGGGCATGGCGCGAGGGCGACAGGAGCTGCAGCATCTCGATGCCGCCAGCCCCGATCAAGAGCAGAACTGCGCAAAAAATCCACTGGCGCGGATAGGCGGCGACGAAGAGGAAGGCCATCACGGCGAAGGCCGCCGCCCGGTCGACATCCACGGGCAGGAGGTCGTGCGGCCGCAGGTCGATCGGCGAGATCGTCACGAAGACGATCGCGGCGAGCGCCAGCCAGGCCAGGGTCCTGGCCGGATTTGCGAGAAGGCGGTTTGTCATCAGGGTGTCATACCGAACTATGCTGCATTGCGAAAATCGAATCGTCGCCCGCGGTTAACGGCGTCCAGCAGACGGCTACAGGCCGGACGTTGCCTTGGCCTTGCGACGTTCTGCGATCATGGGGATGGCCTGCTTGTAGCTGACGCAGGCGACATCGTCCCTGTTGCAGACTTCCGAGACCAGCCGTTCCATCGCCCGCCAATAGGCGCCGCCGTTCATCTCGACGAAATGAAAGCCGAGCTGAACAGGAATGCGGTCACCGTCGTATTCGCGGTCGAAGGCGGCGCGGAATGCGGAATAGGCGCGGTCCTCGAACGTGGACGACTGGCTGGGATTGTCGATGCCGCCGGAATGGCGGATGAACAGGTTGTAGTCCATGGCGATGATCGGTCGCTGCGACGGGCCTTCGGGAATGAGCGGCAGGCCGAAGCGGATCAGCCCGTCCTCCTCTTCCGGCATCATCGGCCCCTTGGTGACAAGGCTTGCATCATAGGTAAAGCCCGCTTTTTTCTCGGCGACAGTCATGCCGGCACTGGTGGCGAAATAGGGGGCGCGGAAACCACGGATGTCGTTCGCCACGAAATCCTTCCAGCCGTCGGGTTCGCTGTCGCCAGCACCGACCGCGGTCCAGGCATTGCCGAGCACGCGCGAGAAGGTCGTCATCTCGGCGCTCCAGTCTGCCGCGGACCAGTCCTTGCCGTCGAAGTGGCCGCAGGTGTGGCTGGAAATGTCGTGGCCTTCCTGATGCGCCTGCCAGATATGGGAAAGCCGTTCTCGCGCTTCGTCTTTCGTCTGGGCAAAGCCGATATTGGAGCGGCCGGGCTTGTGGCCCGGTCCCTGATAGGTCGACCGCTCGGCGCGGGGGATCAGCAGCGTGCAGGACAGGAAGTAGGTGAAGTGGGCGTTGTTGGCCCTCGCGAAATCGCGGCTGCGCTGCCACAGGTGGTTGGGACCGGCGCCATCGAAGGAGACGATCAGCAACTGTTTCGGCCGCTCGTCTGCGCTCAGCGCCGGGGAGGCGAGGCAGAGGCAAAGGGCGATGGAGGAAAAGAGCAAACGCATGGCAACCCGGTACTGTGTCCAAAGGGGAGAATCGAGGCGAATTTCCCTGCGCCCGGATTAAGGCGAAGCTTTGAATTGGGATATGATAGAAGGGACCAAGGCTCCTTGCATCAACAAGCTTGTTTGAGAATTGCGTGAGGGGCCTTACATCCTTAGCAAAATAAGCTATTAGGCGCTCTTTAGATGGATGGGGCCCCAGCAAGGCCGGAGTGATCATGGCGCAGAACGACGACAGCTTTTTCCGTGAGGTCAACGAAGAACTTCGTTCCGACCAGTTGCAGTATGTGTGGAAGCGCTACAGCCGTATCCTGATCGGCGTTGCCGTTCTTGTCGTCCTCGGCACGGCGGGCTGGCGCGGGTACGAATACTGGGAAAACCACGGTTCGTCGCAGTCGGGTGACCGGTTCATCGCGGCGCTTGATCTTGCCTCGAAGGGCAAGAACGACGAAGCGCTGGCGGCACTCTCCGCGATCGAAAAGGATGGCTCCGGCGCCTATCCGGTTCTCGCCAAGATGCGTGCAGGCTCGGTTCAGGCCGCCAAGGGCGATACCGGGGCAGCCATCTCCACCTTTACCGCGATCGGCGGCGACACTTCAGCGCCGGCCGCGATCCGCGATCTCGCAAAACTGCGTGCCGCATGGCTGCTGATCGACGCCGGCACCTACGATCAGGTGTCTGCACAGGCGCAGGCGATGGCCAACCAGGGCCAGACGCTTGCCAATTCCGCCCGCGAGGCACTCGGTCTTGCCGCCTACAAGGCCGGCAACATGGCGGAAGCCAAGACCTGGTTCCAGCGGATCGCCGAGGATGCCAGTGCGCCGCGCAACGTTGCCAACCGCGCCCAGATCATGCTCGACAACATCGCCGCATCCGGCAAGGCGCCCTGATTTTTCGCCACAGGGCAGCAAGGAACGACTATGAGCTTCACCGTCGCCATCGTAGGACGCCCGAATGTCGGCAAGTCCACGCTCTTCAACCGGCTGGTCGGCAAGAAGCTCGCGCTCGTCGATGACACGCCGGGCGTTACCCGTGACCGCCGCCCGGGCGATGCCAAGCTGATCGACCTCCGGTTCATCATCATCGATACGGCCGGTCTCGAAGAGGTCGGTCCCGATACGCTCGAGGGCCGCATGCGGGCCCAGACCGAGCTCGCCATCGAGGATGCCGACCTGACGCTGTTCGTGGTCGATGCGAAATTCGGTCTGACACCGCTCGACAAGACGTTCGGCGAACTGTTGCGCCGCAGCGGCAAGCCGGTCGTGCTGGTGGCCAACAAATCCGAAGCCAAGGGTTCCGACGGCGGCTTCTACGATGCCTATACGCTGGGTCTCGGCGAGCCGGTGCCGATTTCTGCCGAACACGGCCAGGGCATGATCGATCTGCGCGACGCGATCGTCGAGGCAATCGGCGAAGACCGGGCGTTTCCGGAAGGCGACGACGACGAGGCCGAGACGGATATCGACGTGCGCGACAGCGTGCTGGGCGAAGAAGCCGACGACGAGTTCGAGCCGGCCTATGACGATACCAAGCCGCTGCGGGTAGCCATTATCGGCCGTCCGAATGCCGGCAAGTCGACGCTGATCAACCGCTTCCTCGGCGAGGATCGGCTGCTGACCGGGCCGGAAGCCGGCATCACCCGCGACAGCATTTCCGTCGACTGGGAGTGGCGTGGCCGCACGATCAAGATGTTCGACACGGCCGGCATGCGCAAAAAGGCCCGCGTACAGGAGAAGCTCGAAAAACTGTCCGTCGCCGACGCGCTGCGGTCGATCCGCTTTGCCGAGACGGTCGTGATCGTTTTCGATGCGACCATTCCGTTTGAAAAGCAGGACCTGCAGCTGGTCGATCTGGTGCTGCGCGAAGGACGCGCCGCCGTGCTCGCCTTCAACAAGTGGGATCTTGTCGAAGAGCCGCAGGCGGTGCTGGCCGAGCTGCGCGAAAAGACCGAGCGGCTGCTGCCGCAGGCGCGCGGCATCCGCGCCGTGCCGATTTCCGGCCAGACCGGTTATTCGCTCGACAAGCTGATGCAGAGCATCATCGACACCGACATGGTGTGGAACAAGCGCATCTCGACGGCCAAGCTCAATCGCTGGCTGGAAGGCACGCAGGTGCAGCATCCGCCACCGGCCGTTTCGGGCCGTCGCCTGAAGCTCAAGTACATGACGCAGGTCAAGGCCCGCCCGCCGGCCTTCATGATTTCCTGCACGCGTCCTGATGCCCTGCCGGAAAGCTACATCCGCTATCTGACCAACGGCCTGCGCGCCGATTTCCAGATCCCGGGCGTGCCGATCCGCATTCACTTCAAGGCGGGCGAGAACCCGTTCGAAAACCGCCGCAAGAAGCGATAAACCTGCTCGGTGATCGCGTTTACCGCAGAACGTCGATCATCAGCAGCACGAGCGATTTCGCCAAATGGTTGAAATATAAGCCGGAACGCGGGCTGAACGCAGCGACCGCTCAGGCGTTTCGCGCTCTGCTTGCATTCGGTTCGTCTTTATGATCCACTCCTTCTTGTCGACCCGGTGCTGTGGAGGGCGTTGGGCGGCCTTTTGGGAGGTTTTTCATGATCGTACTCGGTCTGCTGACTGCCGTGGGTCTTGGTGCTGGTGGTATCGGCTATTTCATCTGGCGCGGATAGGCATCAGCGGGACGTGCCGGTTCGACACGCAGGCTAGCGCATCGAACCCCGGCATAGCAGCAATATCCGTTATCGCGCAGTCAGTGCCTTGACGCCCTGTACCTTGAGCACGTTGCCGAGAAACTGTTTCGAGGCGGCTTCCCAGGTGTAGCGGCGGGCAAGGCGACTTGCGTCCTCGCGGCGACACGTCAGTGCTTCCAGGCAGGCAAGACGCAGGTCTTCGTTGAGGGCACCGGCGCCTGAGCCCTGTTCGATGATATCGATCGGACCCATGACCGGATAGGCCGCGACCGGGACGCCGCTTGCCAGCGCCTCGAGAATGGTGTTGCCGAACGTATCGGTTCTGGACGGGAAGACGAACACGTCGGCCTGGGCGTAGGCGCGTGCCAGGTCTTCTCCCGTTTTCATTCCCGTGAAAAGCACATGTGGGTAGCGCCGTTGAAGGTCGGCGCGGGCGGGGCCGTCGCCGATCACGACCTTGGAGCCCGGCAGATCGAGATCGAGAAAGGCGGGCAGGTTTTTCTCCACGGCTACTCGGCCGACCGTCATGAAGATCGGGCGCGGCAGGTCGAAGGGCTTTGCCTCGAGTGCCACCGGGTGAAACACCGTCTGGTCGATGCCGCGGCTCCAGCGCAGAAGATTTTTCACGCCGAGCTTGTGCAGTTCCCGCTCAAGGCTCGCGGTTGCCACCATGCAGCCGTTGCCGGCATTGTGGAACCAGCGGACGAAGCCGTTGAGCAGCCGGATCGGCACCGGAAAGCGGGCGGCCACATATTCCGGAAAACGCGTGTGATAACTAGTGGAGAACGGCATGCCGTTCTTCAGGCACCAGCGGCGGGCAGCAAGTCCGAGCGGTCCTTCCGTTGCAATATGCACGGCGGATGGCTGAGTCCCTTCGATGGCCGCGGCAACGCTGCGGAAGCTTGCGACCGAAAGGCGGATTTCCGGATAGGTCGGGCAGGGGATGCTCGAGAAATCCAAGGGCGTCACCATCGAGACATTGATGCCCATGCCTGCCAGTTCGCGGTTGGTATTTTCGATCGAACGTACGACGCCATTGACCTGCGGATACCAGGCGTCGGTTACAATGGTAATCCTTGTCATGGTTTGACCCGGCCCCGTTGCCATGTCGGAACCGACTCGCGGCTGCCGACCATGTTTTCCGTTCCTTCATCGGAAAATATTGTAACAGGGCGATGAAGACGCGCTCTCAACGTTTGATTGTCAAAGCCGAACGCTGCTCGCAGCACCCCTCAGCAATGGACTTCCGCGGCCGGGATTGGTAGAGCCCCGGCATGCAGTACAGACCAGAAATCGATGGGCTGCGCGCGATCGCCGTCGTTCCCGTCATCCTCTTCCACACCGGTCTCGGGTTAATGCCGGGTGGCTTTGTCGGCGTCGACGTGTTCTTCGTCATCAGCGGCTACCTGATCACCGCGATCATTCTCAACGACCTGGCGAAAGACCGTTTCAGCATCGTCAATTTCTACGAGCGGCGGGTGCGGCGCATCGCGCCGGCGCTGCTTGTGGTGTGCATTGCCTGTCTGCCCTTTGCGGCGCTGTGGATGCTGCCATCGGAACTGGACGATTTCGGCAAGGACCTGTTCCACTCGCTGCTGATGGTTTCCAACTTCGAGCTCTGGGACAATACGGGATATTTTTCGCCCAGTACCGAACTGAAGCCGCTGCTGCATACGTGGTCGCTATCGGTGGAAGAGCAGTTCTATCTGGTGTTTCCGGTGCTTCTGTGGATGGTGCGCAAGCAGACGCGGCGGGTGATCTTCCGCATCGTGGCGGTTTTGGCGCTGATCAGCCTGTTTCTCGCATGGCCGGTTTCAAGGGTCGATCCGGTCGCGAATTTCTATCTCCCTTTTACCCGTTTCTGGGAACTTGCCGCAGGCGCGCTTTTGGCGATCGGCGGCATACCGACCCGTTACTCTGAGCGGACCCGATCGGCCCTGGGGCTTGCTGGCCTTATCCTGATCGTCGGCAGTTGCCTGTTCCTGACATCCGAGCTGAAATGGCCGGGACCGGTGACGCTGGCGCCGGTCGTCGGCACGCTTCTGGTGATCGCCTTTGCCGGTCCGGGCAATCTTGCCGGACGGCTGCTTTCGCTTCGGCCGCTGGTGGCGATCGGGCTGATCAGCTACAGCCTCTATCTCTGGCATCAGCCGGTGTTCGCCTTTGCCCGTCTGCGCTCGATGGACATGCTGCCGGGCTGGTCCTACGGGCTGCTGGTGGCGCTCGTGTTTGCGCTGGCAATCGCAAGCTATTTTCTGGTGGAACAGCCGTTCCGGAAGCCGCAGGTCGGCCGTCGCTTGGTGTTTTCCCTCAGCGGGTCCTTAGCGGCGGTGCTGGTGGTGCTCGGCATCGTGACCACCAACGCGCAGGGCTTTCCGGGCCGCGATCCCGTGCTTACAGCCATGGGGGAGCCGAGCCTCGGCATCGGCAAGATCTGCAACGGCGAAGTGCGGCCGGATGTCTGCACGATCGGTCAGGGCCCGGAAATGGCGGTCTGGGGCGATTCGCTGGCGATGCATCTGGTCGACGGACTGGCGGCGTCCATGCACGATACGCCGTCCGATCAGGGCGAGGGACTGGTGCAGCTTCACAAAGACAGCTGCGCGTTTCCAACCGGCATCGCGCCCATCCCGCTCAACGATTCCGCGTCATGGCCGCTCGACTGCATTCGTCACAACGAGGCGGTAAAGGCCTATCTTGTAAAAACACCCTCGCTGCGCACCGTCGTGCTCGGATCGCAGTACCTGACCTATCTCCGATCTGACCGCCGGGTGATGACGGCGCAAGGCCAGGCGATGCGGACGGATTACGGCCGGATGCTTGCCGAGGTCGAGGCGACTGCCGACTGGCTGCGCTCGATCGGTCTGCGGCCGGTGTTCATGGCGCCGCCGCCGCGCGATGGTCGCGATATCGGCCGCTGTGTCGTGCGAAGCGCCATGCTGGATGTTGCAGACACGCCCTGCATGATGGAGCGGGACGAACAGCGCGCCCATGATGCCCTCGTGGAGCGGCTGATGGCGGACGTTTCGAAGCGGTTCCCGGTCGTGTCGCTCGAAGATTATCTCTGCGACGAGAAAAGCTGCCGGGTTGTGGATGACGGCGTTTCGCTGTTCCTCGACGACGAGCATTTTTCGCATCTGGGGTCGATCCATCTCGGTAAGACGCTCGATCTCTACGACGCGCTGACGGATGCCGCGCAACACGGTTGCGAGGCTGGCGTGAAGGTGGGCGAGCCGAAAGGGATCTGCCAGCTCAAGCCGACACATCCGGTCGCGGTGGTTCAGCCGGGCAGAAGCTCCGGACTGATCAGCGCGCCGTGATGGCCGATGACGGTGGCGGCGACTGCGGCGCCGTAGGCTGCGGCTTCGTGCGGTGCGGCGCCGCTTAAGTACTTCGACAGGAAGCCGGCGTTGAAACTGTCGCCGGCGCTGGTCGTGTCGACCACCTTGCCGGTGGTGACGGCCGGTGCATGACCGGTCACGCCCGACAGGCTGAAGGTTGCGCCTTCTGCGCCGTTCTTGACCACGACATCCGTGACGCCGAGACCATGGTAGCGGGCGATCGTATCGGCCACCGTGGCATCGCCGAAATAGGTCGCTTCATCGTCGAAGCTTGGGAGAACGATGGTGGCGGCTCTTGCGCCATCCTCGATCGTCTTCAGCATGATGTCCCGGCTCACCCACAGGCGCGGGCGAAGGTTCGGATCGAAGGCGACCGTCTTGCCGGCGGCCTTGGCGCGGCGCAGTTCCGACAGAAGCGTCTCGACGGCTTCAGGCGCCAGAATGCCGAGCGTGATGCCGGAGAAGTAGATGATGTCGGCGGTCTCGATGGCCGAGCGTAGATGATCGGCGTCGTCTGCGAGCTTTCTTGCGGCAGCGCTGTCGCGCCAGTAGCTGAAGGTGCGCTCGCCATCTTTGAGGGTGATCAGGTAGAGGCCGGGCGTCTTGCCGGGGATGCGGCGGATGAGGCCGGTGCCGATGCCGGCTTTCTCCATCATCCCAAGCATATCCGACGACATCGGATCGTCGCCGACCGCGGTCAGGTAATCGACCGACCAGTCTCTGGAGAGGCAGGCACGGGCATACCAGGCCGTGTTGAACGTATCGCCGGCAAAGCCCTTGCGCAGCAGGCCTTCACCCGCCTGCGACAGTTCCACCATGCATTCGCCGATCGAAAGAAGCTTTCCGCCCAATTGTCATCCCTCCCATGGGTTTGACGCTCGAATAAGCTGAAGCGTCCGCCATGACAAGAGTGTGTGGCGGTTCGTTTCCGCGTTGTCTTTTGATGGCATGGCTCTAGTTTGGGACCAAGGTTGGGATGAGCGATTTTCAAGAAGGAGCATTGTGGAATGGTATTGGAGACCACGAGGGACACCACTCGCAAGGTTGACGGCAACTGGTGGCGCGGTGCGGTGATCTACCAGATCTATCCGCGGTCCTTCCAGGACACGACCGGCGACGGACTGGGCGATATCAAGGGGATTACCCAGCGCCTGCCGCATGTAGCTTCGCTCGGCGTCGATGCGATCTGGCTGTCGCCGTTTTTCACCTCGCCGATGGCCGACATGGGCTATGACGTTTCCGATTACTGCAATGTCGACCCGATGTTCGGAACGCTTGCCGATTTCGACGAGATGATGACAGAGGCGCATCGCCTCGGCCTCAAGGTGATCATCGACCAGGTCATCTCGCATACATCCGACCGGCATCCGTGGTTTATCGAAAGCCGCTCCAGCCGCACCAATCCCAAGGCCGACTGGTATGTCTGGGCCGACCCCAAGCCCGACGGCACGGCTCCGACCAACTGGCTGTCGATTTTCGGCGGACCGGGCTGGGAATGGGACGGTGTGCGCAAGCAGTACTACATGCACAACTTCCTGATATCGCAGCCGGACCTTAACTTCCACAATCCCGATGTCCAGGACGCGATGCTGGACACGGTGCGCTTCTGGCTCGACCGCGGCGTCGACGGCTTCAGGCTCGATACCGTCAACTACTATTTCCACGACAAGCAACTGCGCAGCAACCCGCCGATGGTCTACGACACCGACGGCGCCGGCATGGAGACGGATACCAATCCGTATTCGATGCAGAACCATCTCTACGACAAGACGCAGCCGGAAAATATCGGCTTTCTGAAGCGGTTGCGGGCGCTGCTCGACAGCTACGACAACCGCGCCTCGGTGGGCGAAGTGGGCGACGGGCCGCGTTCGCTGAACACGTTGGCGCTCTATACGACCGGCGACGACAAGCTGCATATGTGCTACACGTTCGACCTGCTGGGCCCGGCGTTTTCTGCCGCCTATATCCGCAAGGTGATGCAGACCGTGCTCGATACGGTGGTGAACGGCTGGGTGTGCTGGGCGTTTTCCAACCACGACGTGGTTCGTCATGTTACCCGCTTTACCGAGGATCCGTCCGAGCAGGACCGCGTCGCCAAATTGTCGGCAACGTTGATTTCGGTGCTGCGCGGTTCGATCTGCCTCTACCAGGGCGAGGAGCTGGGCTTGAGCGAAGCGGAACTGACTTACGAGGATCTGCGCGACCCCTACGGCATCCGCTTCTGGCCGGCCTTCAAGGGCCGCGACGGATGCCGCACGCCGATGGTGTGGGAAGCGGGCGAGGCCCATGCGGGCTTCAGCGAGGGCGCCAAGACCTGGCTGCCCATTCCGGCCGATCACGCCAGCCGTTCGGTGGATGCGCAGGAGGCAATGCCGGATTCGGTATTGCAGCACTACCGCGAAACCTTCGCCTTCCGCAAAAACCACCATGCGCTGATCGACGGCGACATGACGTTTATCGAGACCAACCAGTACCTGCTCGCCTTCGTTCGCGAAAAGGGCGGTGAGAAGCTGCTGTTCGTGTTCAACCTGACCCGCGAGCCGCAAAACTTCGTGCTGCCCAAGCGGATGGGCGACGTGATGCCGGTCGATCTTCCGGGGTTTGTGTCGAAGCTGGAAGCGGGTGCCGTGAAGCTCGATGCGCTGGATGTGTTCTGCGCGCGGGTGTGATGGCGTAGGTGTGAGTGGGAGGGGGAGGCAATCTTCCCCTCTTTCCTGTGATTGCCACAGGAATTTTGCCGACGCGTCGGTAGGGCGACGACGGTTCTTTCAGCCCAAGGACTTGGGCTGGCTGGGTTCCTGTGACGAGCACAGGAATGAGGGAGCGTAGGGGACTGTTGGCGCAAAACTATCGGCGCCGGTGCCTGTGGATTGGTGCGGGGAGCAAGACGTCTTGGGTGGTTCAACGCCCGTTGATCCCGCACCGCTTTCCCTGATCAGATCTCCTCGATCCGTCGGTCGTCTTCGGGGAGGATCGAGAGTTCGCGCCAGTCGATTTCCTCGAGCAGGAGATTGTATTCGTCGACGTTCAACTCGTAGGAAGCGCGGAGGTTTTCGAGTTCGGTGCGTTGTCCGGCGATGAACAGAAGTACCAGTCGGCGGTAGGTGTCCATCGAGGCGGCGCGGTCGGGGTCGTCGAAGGCCTGGTGTTCCATCGTGAGTTTAGCGCGCAGTTTTTCGGCTTCAGTCCCGGTCTCGCCATCGAGGCGGCCGATGCCCGCTTTGACGACGCGGCGGCGCATCTCAGACAGCTCTTGCGCACTGGTATGGCGCCGGTCGAGGCCGAGCCAGCGGATGAGCGGCGACAGCGTCAGACCCTGCAGGACAAGCGTGGCGATGACCACGGAGAAGGCGGTCAGCACCACCATGTCGCGTTCCGGGAAATCGGCGGGGAGCGCATAGGCTGTGGCAAGCGAGACGAGTCCGCGCATGCCGCACCAGGAGGCGAGGATCGCCTGTCTGGTCGATGCCGGCTCCTCGCGGCCGTCGCGACGGGCCCGCCAGGCTTCGATGCGGTTATAGGCAAGGCAGAGCGCGAAGCGGGTGGCGATGACGATGGCGACGATCACGGCGGAAAACAGCAGAGCTTCGGCGAAATGGCCGACCTCCATGTCTGCGTAGATGTCGCGCACCTGCATGCCCATCAGCAGAAAGGCGACGACGTTGAGGACGAACACGACGACGGTCCAGACCGCATAGGACTGCACCCGCATGCGCGCCGACGACAGGCTTTCGCTGGTGCTGGCGATCGTCATGGCGAAGGTGACGATGGCGAGCACCGCAGACAGTTCCAGATGTTCGGCGAGGATCCACAGAAGGAAGGTCTGGACGAATTGCAGGAGATTGCCACCAAGCGTGCCTGTGACGTAGGCCGACAGGCGGCGGATTACCAGCGCCGCGACCCAGCCGAGCAGGATGCCGCCGGGAACGGCAAGAACGAGATGGGTCGTTACCTCGCGATCAAGCCCGCCGGCCGACTGGACCGCAAGGGCTGCCCCGAAGATCAGAAGTGCTGCCGCATCGTTGAACAGGCTTTCGCCGCGCAGGATGGCATCGGTGGTGCGCGGCACCGACATGGTGGAGAGGACTGCGGTGGAGGCGGCGGCGTCCGGCGGCGCGACGATGGCGCCGAGCACGATGGCGGCTGCAATCGGCAGGCCGGCCATCACATAGCCGGCGACCGCGACCGTCGCCGTGGTGACGACGACGCCGCCCAGCGCAAAGACCACAAGCGGCAACCAGAAGCGCCTGGCGGTATTCACCGGAAAATCGAAGGCGGCATCGAGCAAAGCCGGCGCGATAAACAGCGCCAGCGCGATCTCCGGATCGAGCGCGAAGTAAGGCGCGCCCGGAACCAGCGCCACCGCGACGCCCGCCAGCGCCAGCATCGACGGATAGGGCACGGAGAGCCGCCGCGACACCTGCAACAGCACGATCGCGACCAGCATCAGGATGAGCAGGCTTTCGAAAAAGGTCATGGGGGTGGCGTCATTCGCTGCAGGGGTGATCGACCGGGTGCGTCACAGCGCATCCGTCGATGCATCATGTAGGGCAGGCGGACGAAAGGGAAAACGGTTTTCGGGCGGGGTGAGGGTGATGGCGGGTCCGCGTGGGAAGCGGGATTTGGGCGATGCCAGGTCCAAGGTCTGTTTCGAACGGCATTGCTCCGGGTTGCGGGACGCGATATCTGCTGGGGCAAGGGCTTTGCATCGATCCAGCCAGATGGAGATGCAGGGCCGGCAGCGCTCAACAGGTGATGGACCGATGGCCCGCAAGAACAGAGACGAACCGGCTTCATGGGACGAGGCTGCGCCGGAGCCCGTGTATTGTCCGATGTGCGAGCGGGTAATCCCGGAGGATCAGCAGGAAAAGCATTATCTTGTCCCCAAGAGCAAGGGCGGCAAGGAAACGGTTTGCCTGCACCGGATCTGTCACGACCAGATCCATGTGAATTTGACGGATGCCCAGCTCGCCAAGAAGTTCTCGACGATCGAGGCTATCCTTGAAGACCCGGCGATACGGACATTCGTTGCCTGGGTGAAAACAAAACCTCCGGGGTATGCGGCTCCGCCGAAGGAGCCGCGACAGGGCCGGGGACGCGGGCCGAAAGCATAGAGACGCACGACCGCCTCGCGGTGGCTCTGACCGTTGTCTTGGCTGAGGCCTCTGATGTCTCGAGAACTGCGATTTCAGGCCACTTGTTGCCTGGCGATGGCTCCCGTAGCTTGAAAAGAGACAAGCCATCAAAGGGGAAGCAGACGAGGATCGCATGCATCACCTGGCCGTCTACAATTTCAACAATTTCCGGGTTCGCGCGGACGAGCCGGCAAACCAGGGTTTTCACGACAGGAACGACCTCAATTTCCAAGCGGCGGAAACGA
This sequence comes from Rhizobium sp. CFBP 8752, assembly GCF_014842035.1. Classification (NCBI taxonomy): domain Bacteria; kingdom Pseudomonadati; phylum Pseudomonadota; class Alphaproteobacteria; order Hyphomicrobiales; family Rhizobiaceae; genus Rhizobium; species Rhizobium sp. CFBP 8752. The sequence goes on from NZ_JACYUZ010000001.1 coordinate 997,777, forward strand.
GCGAGGGGTTTGTGGCGCGGTCGGGTTATGAGGGGGAGGAGGGGCCTGAGAGTTGGGGTCCTCAGGTGTTTCCGCGCTACTATATCGATAATGGTGATGGGTGGGCTCCGGCGACCCTCTCCCTGTGGCGCGACCTGACAGCGCTCTACGCGTTTACCTACTCGGCCATCCATATCGAGGCGATGCGGAATGCGCGGCAGTGGTTCGACCGGCATACATGGCCACCTTACGTTTTGTGGTGGGTCTCTGAAGGTCATGTTCCCACCTGGCAGGACGGCTGCGAACGTCTGGAGCACCTGCACGACCACGGGTCCTCTTCCTTCGCTTTTGACTTCAAGACGCCGTTCGATCCGGATGGCCATCGCACCGCATTCGACCGGGCCGCGGTGCAGCGCTGAGCAGGAACCACTAAAGCCACCCTTCGCTTTTCCCGCCGCTGGTCACACTTTCCTTAGAAAAGACAAGCGCTTACCCTTGCGGTGGCAGGCCTGACTATTTACGGAGGGGGTTCAAAAGTAAGGGATTTTCATGAGCAGAATTATTTTGGTTGTTTTGGTTGTTCTCATCGCAGCGACCGGGTTTATCGTGCAGCGCTGGTATAGCTACGTGTCGAACACGAGTTCGGCGTATGACGAGGTCGGTATCGAGATCAACAGCCGTCTGCCGGGACCGTTGAACAAATGGGGCTGCGACAAGCTGCATGCGACGTTCGGCGAGGTGCCGCCGCCCTATGGCTGCGCGAGCGCCGACGGGACGTCCTGGCGCTGAGTGGACGGGCCTGACTTTGCCTGGATGGTGAGGGCAGCCTCGTTTTCACATCGTTACAAAGAAAAAAGCCCGCGATCGCTCGCGGGCTTTTTTGATGCTTGAAGGGCTGATGTTCCGATCTCAGTCGAAATGCAGCTCGCGTTCGCCGTTTTCGTCGCGGATGCAGGTCTGCAGGCCGATCTTGTTCAAGATGTTGAGGAAAGGCTTTGGCGCCAGTTCTTCGACGTTTGCCATCTTCTTCACATCCCATTCACCTGATGCCACCAGCATGGCGGCGGCGACCGGGGGAACGCCCGCGGTATAGCTGATGCCCTGGGAGCCCACTTCGTTATAGGCTTCCTTGTGGTCGGCGACGTTGTAGATGAACACCGTGCGTTCCTTGCCGTCCTTGATGCCCTTCACGAAATCGCCGATGCAGGTCTTGCCTTCGTATTCCGGCGCGAGCGACGACGGGTCGGGCAGGCAGGCCTTGACGACCTTGAGCGGCACGACTTCGGAACCGTCGGCAAGCTTGACCGGCTGCTCCGAGAGAAGGCCGATCGACTTCAGGACGGTGAAGACGTTGATGTAGTGATCGCCAAAGCCCATCCAGAAGCGCACGTCGGCGCCATCCATGTTCTTTGCCAGCGAATGCACTTCGTCATGGCCGCAGAGATAGGCGCGGCGGGTGCCGACGACCGGCAGGTCGTAGTCCTTGCCGATTTCGAACATCTTGTTGACGGTCCATTCGCCGCCCTGCCAGGCGTAGACGACACCGGTGAATTCGCGGAAGTTGATTTCCGGATCGAAGTTGGTGGCGAAATACTTGCCGTGGCTGCCGGCATTGATGTCGACGATGTCGACATCGGTGACCTTGTCGAGATAGTCATCCTTGGCAAGGCGGGCATAGGCGTTGACGACGCCCGGATCAAAGCCTGCGCCGAGGATGGCGGTGATGCCCTTTTCCTCGCATTCCTGCGCACGCTTCCACTCGTAGTTTCCGTACCACGGCGGGGTTTCGCAGATCTTGTTCGGCTCTTCGTGGATGGCGGTGTCGATATAGGCGACGCCGGTATCCATGCAGGCGCGCAGCACCGACATGTTGAGGAAGGCGGTGCCGACGTTGATGACGATCTGGCTGCCGGTCGCCTTGATGAGGGCTTTGGTGGCTTCGATGTCGAGGGCGTCGAGGGCGTGGGCTTCGAGCTTGCCTTCTACCTTCATCGCCTTCTTGTCGTGGACCGAGGCGATGATGGCGTCACATTTCGACTTGGTGCGGGAGGCGATATGGATATCGCCGAGCACGTCGTTGTTCTGGGCGCATTTGTGCGCCACGACCTGGGCGACGCCACCGGCGCCGATGATGAGTACGTTCTTTTTCATGGTGGGGACGAGTTCCTTCAAGTCCAATCGTCAGAAGCCGCTGAGCTTTGTGCTCAGGATAGGCTTTGTTCGTAGTCCGCGTAGCCGAACTCGCGGACCGTCCTGAGGCTGCCATCCAGTTCACGGATGGCGATTGCCGGCATTTGCACGCCGTTAAACCAGTTTTTCTTGACCATCGTGTAGCCGGCGGCATCCTGGAAGGAAATGCGGTCGCCAACTTTCAGTTCATTCGGAAAATCGAACTCGCCGAAAATATCCCCGGCAAGACAGGACTTGCCGCAGACCATGGCACGATAAGGCCCCTGGTTTGGATGAACCTTTGCGTTTTCACGGTAGATCAGGAGATCCAGCAGGTGCGCTTCGATGGAGCTATCCACCACGACAAGGTTCTTGCCGTTGTAAAGGGTATCGAGGACGGTGGTTTCCAGCGTCGTCGAGCGGGTGATCGAGGCTTCGCCGGGTTCGAGATAGACCTGGACGCCGTACTCGCCGGAAAAGCGCTTGAGGCGCTCGGCAAACAGGTCGACCGGGTAATCGTCGCCGGTGAAATGGATGCCGCCGCCGAGGCTGACCCATTCGGCCTTCTTCAGCAGGGGGCCGAACTTCTGCTCGATTTCGCCGAGCATGCGATCAAACAGCGAGAAGTCGCCGTTTTCGCAGTTGTTGTGGATCATGAAGCCGGAGATCAGGTCCATGACCGGCTCGACCTGTTTCTGGTCCCATTCGCCCAGCCGCGAGAAAGGGCGGGCGGGATCGGCGAGATCGAAGGTGGACGAGGAGACGCCGGGGTTGAGGCGCAAGCCGCGGGTGATGCCCGACGACTGGTTTTCGAAACGCTGCAACTGGCCGATCGAGTTGAAGATGATTTTGTCCGCATGCGAGACGACCTCGTCGATCTCGTAATCCGCATAGGCCACTGAATAGGCGTGGGTTTCCTTGCCGAAGCGCTCATGGCCGAGGCGGACTTCGTTGAGCGACGAGGACGTGGTGCCGTCCATATAGTCGCGCATGAAATCGAACACCGACCATGTGGCAAAGCATTTCAGCGCCAGCAATGCTTTGGCGCCCGACGTCTCGCGAACAGCGGCGATCCTCTCCATGTTGCGGAGAAGTTTCGACTTGTCGATGAGGTAGTAGGGTGTCTGGAGCATATCGTGCGGTCGGCCTCGTGACGGTCTAGGGAAAGCGTATGGCGCCTATTGCCTCAGGCGGCTGTCATCTTCAAGACCCGAGGGCCAAGATTGTCGAAAGGGCCGCGGTTTGGCAGCCCTTTGACAGAGACAGAGACGGTTCCGTTTGCCTCGCGTCAGGCTGCGGGCGGCATCTTCGCAAAGCGCGCGAGGGCCGGGTCGAGGTGGTCCCACGGCTGGGCCGCGTCGGTCCACGTGATCATCTGCGGCCGATATCGGTCTGGTGCGTCGAGGCTTGCTGCGCGGATGACAAACATGTCCGGCATGGCCGGAAAGGTCATGGAGACGGGCGCGCCGCAGGTTGGGCAAAAGGCGCGTCTTTTCACGGTGCCGCCATCGCCTGTTGCTTCCCAGTGACTCGGCTGGCCCTCGATCGTCACCGTCGCTCCGACGAAGACGAGATTGGACGTGTGGCCGGTGCCGCTTTCGCGCTGGCACTGACGGCACTGACAATCGACCATGGCGACGGGTTTGCCGGTGACGGTGTAACGGACGGCGCCGCAGGTGCAGCCGCCGGTAAAGGGTTCATGCATGGACGCTGCTCCATTTCTGGTTGCCGGTGCCTGAGGCTCGCGCCGGGGCGGGGTGTGGTCGCTAGAGGATCTCAGGCGGGAACGATGGCTTCGTATTCCTCGCGCAGACGAAGCCATGCGGGCCAGAAGGCGGCAGGATTTTGGCCCGCTGCCTTGACCTCGAGGATGTCGAGGTGGGCATGCCAGCCCGCGCCGACCATGACCATGTTGCGACGGTCGGAAATGCGGCGGTGGGTGAGGGTCAGAAGAACATCCTTGCCGACGGCCTGCAGTTCGATCGAGACCTCGCCTGAGGGTGGCCAGGAGAAGACCACCCGGTGGGGTGCTTCGAAGGCGATCATCTCGCTCTCCATGCGCTGTTCTTCGGGAAAGCCTTCCGGGCGGCCGGCGGGATCATCGCTGAGTTCATCATTGCGCCAGACGAGCTCGAACGTGCCGCCGGGCTGACGCGGCATCGTGCCGGACGCGAGCCACTGGCGGCGCAGATCGCTGTCGGTGACATAGTCCCAGATGCGTTCGATCGGCCCTGGCAGCTTGCGCTGGATCGTCAGGGCGAGGGGTTCTGTCATGAAGGCGTGCCTGCTCAACGATGTCATGTCGGTCATTGATCGTCTCCCGGTTTGCTGTGCGGTTTTCCTTCGGCTTTGGTGGTGGCCTCGCCTTGCGGGCCGGTGGTCTTGATCGCATCGTCCTCGCGCAACAGCCGGTCGAGCGTGTCGAGGCGGGCGGTCCAGAAGCGTTCGTAGAAGGCCAGCCATTCGTGGGCGGCGGCGAGCGGGCCTGGCGAAAGGCGGCAGAGATGCGTACGGCCCTGGATTTCCCGGCGGACCAGCCCGGCTGCCTCCAAGACCTTGATGTGTTTCGACGCGGCTGCCAGCGACATGTCGTAGGGGGCTGCCAGTTGTCCGACAGTCTGCCCACCGCTTGCAAGAGCCGTTAGCATCTGCCGGCGCGTGGTGTCGCTCAGAGCCTGAAAAACCGCACCGATCTGATGTTCCGTTAATTCAACCATAAGGTTTAACTTAGAACCTCCGCCGCAATTGTCAACCATATTGTTGAATGTCTGGTTCTAGCTTTTATCAAGAGTTGCAAAAGCGAGAGGGAATCATAATCTGCAGGCGCTGCCCGATGTACCGGTCAGCCAAATGCAGACGTTCACCTCTCACCTGTCATATCAATCGAGGGTAAGCCATGAGCAGCAGCTACATCACCACCAGCGACGGCACGCAGATCTACTTCAAGGACTGGGGCAGCAAGGACGCCCAGCCGATTGTCTTCCATCATGGATGGCCGCTTTCATCCGATGATTGGGACGCCCAGATGCTGTTCTTCCTCGACCAGGGTTACCGCGTGATCGCGCATGACCGTCGCGGGCACGGCCGTTCCAGTCAGACCGATACCGGCAACGAGATGGACACATACGCGGCAGACGTTGCCGAACTGGCGGCGCATCTGGACCTCAAGGAAGCCATCCATGTCGGTCACTCGACGGGTGGCGGCGAGGTCACGCGCTATGTCGCGAAATTCGGCCAGCCGCAGGGCCGCGTTGCCAAGGCCGTGCTGATCGGTGCGGTGCCGCCTGTCATGGTACAGAGCGACAGCAATCCCGGCGGCCTGCCGCTGTCTGTGTTCGACGGTTTCCGTACCGCACAGGCGGCCAACCGGGCGCAGTTCTTCCTCGATATCCCGACCGGACCGTTCTACGGCTACAACCGCGACGGTGCTGAGGTCTCCGAAGGCGTGATCCGCAACTGGTGGCGTCAGGGCATGATGGGCGGCACCAAGTCGCATTACGATTGCATCAAGGCATTCTCCGAAACCGACTTCACGGAAGACCTCAAGGCGATCGATCTGCCGGTTCTCGTCATGCATGGCGACGACGACCAGATCGTGCCGATCGCCGATTCGGCGATGCTGTCATCCAAGCTTTTGAAGAACGGCACGCTCAAGGTCTACGAAGGTCTGCCGCATGGCATGGCGACGACGCATGCCGATCTCATCAACGCTGATCTGCTGGCGTTCTTCAAGGCATAGTCAAAACAGAAATGGCTCGTCGCGAGACGAGCCATTTCCAGAGATTTCATCGGTTTCAAAAAATCTTACAAAGCAAATTTCAAAAAGAAAAAATGCTACCAGCCATGCCGGCAACGCTGTGTGGATGCGTTCTGACCCGCCGCGTCATGCAGCGGACAAGATTTCAGGCGGCTGCAGATTTCGTCTCAGCCGGGATGCAGTAGATGTTTTCAAGCGTCGACAGGACCTTGAGAACCGAGTCCGCGGAACTCGAATAATAGATCGTCTGCGCATCGCGGCGCGTCTTCACCAATTTCTGCGCGCGCAGCTTGGACAAGTGCTGTGACAGTGCAGACTGGCTCAGGCCAACTTGAGTAGCCAGTGCCCCCACAGCTACTTCGCCCTTGACCAGGCAGCACAAAATCATCAGCCGCTTTGGATTTGCCATCGCAGACAGCAAATTCGCTGCTGCATTCGAGTGGTCTGAAAGTGGCATCGTTTCCATCATATCTCTATCCCCTCTTCCTGAGCATGCCGTGCTCCGGTAATGCCGTAGTCCCTGGAACTGACTAAACCAGCAGACATCAAAGTTGTATATCCCTAGATTTTGGGTAGTCGACTACACTGTTTTAGACATATTGAAAATATACTGGGACGCGTGCTCGGGGGACGATTGCAACGTCCTGAACTCATGTCTCAGCAATGTGTCTCCGGCGATCAGATCTAGCCCGGCGCTATCTGCACCGACGAACCGCCATTGACCAGCATTCTTTGCGCCGAGCCGTGCGGCAAGGCTGTTCGCTTCGTCCGTCAACTCTCTGATATCGCGCGAGAAATTACTCCATTCCTCGCCGCTTCCAGGGTTCGCGATGACAAGGTCGCTGCCATCCAAGACATAGGCCCTGCCAAAGCCGCCGTTGAGCGAGGCCGACTGCGGAACAAGGCGAAAAAAGTAGAAATCCGGAAAGTCGATATAGAGTTTTGCTTTCGGATGACGGTCCAGAAACCGCTGGCGGATGCGCAGATGGACGGGACTATCTCTTTCCACTTTTTCCGCAATGCACTGAACGGTGATTCGCGGATGGGCGAGCGGATCGCCCTTGCCGGTCTCGCCGGCGAGTAGAGAACAGCGGGGATCGCCTGCCAATCCCTTCGTATGACCCGACAGCGCCGATACGAGAATCACCGGCACGCCATCAAGATCGGTTCCGGTCAGCACGCGGCTTGCGGAGGGAAAACCGCTTGTGGGATCAAGCACCGCAAGCGCCATGTGACGGGCGCCGCGCACCAGCATCCGCGCAAGGTGGCGTGCCTCCTCATCCGTGTCACGCAACACGCTTTGATCTTTCGAAGGTTCCTGCGCAGAGGTCGGTGGAAGAGCCTGTCTCACCGTCATTGCGCCCTGCAGCTCGTCGGTCAAAATATTCACCAGTTCTAAATTTCAAATCTCTATAACAGCAGATCATTAACAAACGAGTGTCAGTCCGCCTTGATTTGCATCAAGTCCGGCGTCGGTGGCGTGTCAGACCTGCAATCACGTCGTCAGCCGTAATCGCGCCGACGACGGCGCCGTTATCGACGACCGCGATCGATCCCCTCTGTCGGGCCAGCGCATCCATGATGTCGACCAGCGGCGTGGTGCTCTTCGCTGTTGCCGACACCGGCGGCGCCCCGGCATCGGCGGTTACGCCTTGCCGCATCACGTCGCCCGCGGTGAGCAGGCTGATCGGGTTCATGTGCTGGACGAAATCGGCGACATACTGGTTTGCAGGTGCCTGGACGATCTGCTGCGGGGTGCCGCACTGGACGATACGGCCGCCTTCCATGATGGCAATGCGGTTGCCGATGCGGAAAGCCTCGTCGAGGTCGTGGCTGACGAACAGGATGGTCTTTTTCAGGCGGCGCTGGAATTCCAGCAGCTCGTCCTGAAGGCGGGTGCGGATCAACGGATCGAGCGCCGAAAAAGGTTCGTCCATCAGCAGGATCGGTGCGCCGGTGGCAAAGGCGCGGGCAAGGCCGACACGCTGCTGCATGCCGCCGGAGAGTTCACCCACCTTGCGATCCGCCCACTGGCTGAGGTTGACGAGTTCCAGCTGTTCGTCGACGCGCTTGCGCCGCTCCGGTTCGGCGACGCCGGCAAGCTCCAGCCCGAAGCCGACATTGTCGGCGACGGTGCGCCACGGCAGCAGCGCGAACTGCTGGAAGACCATCGAAACCGTGTGCATCCGAAGATCGCGCAAGGTGCGGGTGCCGGCCTTGTAGGGATCGACCGGTCCGGACGGGGTGGCGACGCTGACCGCGCCGCGCACGACCGGCGCCAGACCATTGACGGCGCGCAGGAGCGTCGACTTGCCGGATCCGGACAGGCCCATCAGCACCAGGATTTCGCCTTCGCGCACCGACAGCGTGGCATCGGCGACTCCGAGCACGATCCCGGTTTCTTCCGAGATCTGGTCGCGCGTCATGCCTTGGTCGAGCAGTTTGACAGCCCGCTCCGGGTTGTTGCCGAAGATGATATCGACCTTCGAGAAGGTGACGGCGGCAGGCGCTGTCCGGTTCATCGCGTCGGTCATGACTTGCCTCCCGGTTCTGCCGTTCTGAACATGCGGTCGAGAATGATCGCCAGGATGACGATGCAGAAGCCGGCATCAAAGCCGCGGGCGATGTTGACGGTGTTGAGCGCGCGCACGACCGGTACGCCGAGACCGGGGGCACCGACAAGCGCTGCGATTACCACCATCGACAGCGACAGCATGATCGTCTGGGTCAGACCGGCCATGATCTGCGGCATCGCGTAAGGGAGCTCGATCTTGCGCAGGACCTGCGACGGCGTCGCGCCGAAGGCGACGGCTGCTTCGGTCAGAGATCCGGGCGTCGAGATGATGCCGAGGCGGGTGAGTCGGACCGGGGCGGGGATGGCGAAGATGACGGTTGCGATAAGGCCCGGCACCATTCCAAGGCCGAACAGAATGAGCGCCGGGATGAGATAGACGAAGGTGGGAATGGTCTGCATCAGGTCGAGGATCGGCCGCAGGATTTCGTAGAGCCAGGGGCGACGGGCGGCAGCGATTCCGATCGGAATGCCGACCGCCATGCAGACGGCGGTGGCTGCAAGGACTAGCGCCAGCGTCTCCGTCGTCTCTTTCCAGTAGCCCTGGTTATAGATTAGCAACAGACCGATTGCGGTGAAGGCTGATATCGAGACGGATCGTCTCAGCCAGAAGGCGAGCGCCGTTACGATGGCGATCAGCACGAAGGGGTTCGGCCCCTGCAGCACGTACAGGATCGCATCGATGACCGCCGACAGCACGGTGGCGAGCCAGTTGAAGAACCAGTCGGCATTGGTGGTCAGCCAGTCGACCGCATCTTTCGCCCAGTTTCCAAGGCGGATCTTGCCGGTGGAATCCACAAGCCAGTTCGGGAGCGAGTTGGTTAGCCAGTTCACGTCGCGTGCCTGCCTCGTCTGGAAGGAAATACAAGGAGCGAAAGCGTTACCCTCGAGGGCGCCCCCAAGGGTCTACCAACGTCAGCGGATCCTCGGGACGGGCCCGAGGATCACACCGCCGGCATTCGCCGGTTTGCGCCGCGTCTTACAGGCCGAGTTCGGCCTTGACCGCTGCCTCGGCGGGCTTGCCGTCCTTGGTGGTGACGCCGGCAAGCCACGGGGTGATCGCAGCGCCATTGGCCTTCAGCCACGTGGTCGCCGCTGCTTCCGGCTCTTCACCGTCGTTGAGGATGCCGCCCATGATCTGGTTTTCCATCGGCAGCGAGAACTTCAGGTTCTTGATGAAGGTGCCGACATTGGGGCATTCCTGCGTGTAGCCGGCGCGGACGTTGGTATAGACTTCGGCGCCGCCGAAATTCGCGCCGAACACGTCATCGCCGCCGGTAAGGTAGGTCAGCTTGAAGTTGGCGTTCATCGGATGCGGTTCCCAGCCGAGGAAGACGACGGGTTCGCCGGCCTTGTCGGCGCGGGCGACCTGGGCCAGCATGCCCTGTTCAGAAGATTCCACCACTTCCAGCTTCTTGAGGCCGAATGTGTCCTTCTCGATCATGCCGAGGATCAGGCGGTTGCCGTCATTGCCGGGTTCGATGCCATAGATCTTGCCGCCCAAAGCATCGGCCTTGGCTGCGATATCCTTGAAGTCCTTGATTCCGAGTTCGGCGCCCTTGGAATTGGTTGCCAGCGTGTACTTGGCGCCGACGAGGTTGGGGCCGATGGATTCGACCGACTTGTCGGTGAGGAAGGGCCGGACGTCGGCTTCCTGGGTCGGCATCCAGTTGCCGAGAAAGACGTCAATATCCTTGTTTTTCAGCGACGAATAGGTGACCGGCACCGAAAGCACCTTCACATCCGTCTCATAGCCGAGCGCCTTCAAAAGGACGGAGGCGGTGGCGGTCGTGGCGGTGATGTCGGTCCAGCCGACATCGGAGAAACGGACGGTGCCGCAGCTTGCCGGCTCGGCGGCCGAAGCAGCTCCGCTCAGCGCCATCATAGAGACGGCGGCGGCCAGAATGGTCTTGGTCGAAACGGTCATGGTCATTTTTATGCTCCCCATTAAAATCATGCCCAACCTTATCAATATCTCTCCGAAACAGGCAAGCTTGTGCATCACGGCGTCTGAAGCCACCATTTGCGACAAGGCACCGATTGATGGGTCGTTCGCGTATTTTTTGTGGGTTTTGCGTGGCAGCGCTTTTCTTCGATGCCGATCGGCATCACAAAGCCGCATGGCCAAGCTTTACTTCCACTATGCAACGATGAATGCCGGCAAATCGACCATGCTGCTGCAGGCATCCTACAACTACCGCGAACGCGGCATGCGCACGGCAATCTTCATCGCCGACTTCGACCTCCGGGGCGGCCAGGGGCGCGTTGCATCGCGAATCGGCCTGTCATCCGACGCGATCCCGTTCAGCCCAGAGGACGATCTCTATGCGGAGATCTCAAAGCTGCATGGGCAAGAGCCGCTGACCTGCGTCTTTATCGACGAGGCGCAGTTCCTGACCTCCGAGCAGGTGTGGCAGCTTGCCCGCATCACCGACCGCGTCGGCATTCCGGTCATGGCCTATGGTCTGCGGACTGATTTCCGCGGAAAGCTGTTTCCGGGGTCGCAGGAGTTGCTGGCGATTGCCGACGAACTGCGTGAAGTCCGCACGATCTGCCATTGCGGACGCAAGGCAACGATGGTCGTGCGTGTGGATGCCGATGGCGAGGCGCTTCGCGAAGGCGCACAGGTTGAAGTGGGCGGTAACGACCGCTACGTCTCGCTTTGCCGTCGGCACTGGGAAGAAAAGATGCGCTGCTGGTAAGCGGCGACGCGAAGACTGGCATTGTTCCCGTTTGCGTTGAAACGACGTAGCGATTTTTCCAGCCTGTGATACCTTGAAATTCTCCCGGACGGTGGCATGGCCGCGGGAGTGCTTTGGGGAGGGCAGGGCATGGGAGATTACCGGCGATTTCACGAGGAAATATCCCGGATCGCGACGGCGTTTCAGGCAATGTGGGACGAGCTCGCCACATCCGAAGCGATGCTTTCGCGAGGGGTGAAGGACAGACACGTTCCAGATGTCGCAGACCTCGAAGCCGAGGCCGAGCGGCAGGCACGGGTGACGATGATGGGCGACGGCCTGGAGGCGGATCTCGCCAAAGCGGTCGGCGCGTTCGGCGATGCGGTGACGAGGCTGCGGCAGACCTTCGACGATCCTGTCGAGCCCACCAGTTTGAAGCGCATACTCGGCTGGACCACGAAATGGTCCGGTCAACGTTCGGGGCAAAATAGGACGGGCATCGAGCCCGTGAAGCAGCTCCTCGATGTCGGAAATGCGTTCTACACGCTGCTCGACAAGGAACGTGTCGCGCTGATGATGGGACGCTACCGGTTCGAGAGGGGGCTTCTCGACCTTGCCGACCACCGCAGGGAGCTGGTGCGCGGGTTGATGGGCGAGGATCTGTCCAAACCCGACGCGGTGGGCCGGACGGAAGGCCTTTTCCGGCTGATGAACGGTATAACCGACCGGATGAATGCCAGCGTGATGACGCTCAATATCTTGCGCCACAAGGTGCTTTTCGACACCGGCGACCTGCTGGCGGTTCATCAGGCGCTCTGGCAGCGCGATCCACCGCTGCAGGGTCTTCTCCCCTACAGTGTTCCGGTAGCAGGGGTATTTGCCGAGAGTGCCTGGCGGGCCTCCGGTGCCGGGCAAGCAAAACGGGCGGCGCAACAGGCTTTTGCCGACCGGTTCCTGCCGAAGGCGGAGACCGATCCGGTGTCCGTGACCGATGGGAGCGAGCCTGGAGAGGTGACGGCTGTGAAGAGCGCCAGTGACGGGCGCTGGAGGATGCCGCACTGGCCGTTTGGCGGCTATCTGCGATCGTAAACCCGTGCTCCGCTGCCGATTTTTGTGCAGCGCGGTTGTTTGCCTGCTTGCGGAACCATATCTGTTGGAACAACCGGGCGTACCTATCGGCCCCACAGACAGGAGAACAGGATGCTCGATCGGCTCAAGGCCTCACTTCAGACCCTGGGCAAGGCGATCGCAAGGGGCATCGGACTGCTCGTCGCCGGGATCGTCTGGCCGTTTCGTGCCGCTCATGGCTGGTATGGCGAGCGGCACCTGATGGTGAAGGCGCCGATCCTGGCATTCCTCGTTATCCTGTTTGGTCTTTACGGCTATTTCTTCGTGCAGACCCAGATCTGGACCGGGTTCAACCCGAGCTTTGTCGATGCCTATCGCTGGAATGAGCGCACCGTGCCGGCCGGCCAGGACCTTCCTGCGACGGCGCCCGTGGCGGCGGCTGCTGCCGAAACATCGAACGGGACGGCCGCGTCTTCTCCCGTGCCCGCCGCGCCTGTTGTGGCTGCCCGCCAGTGCCAGTCGTCGGCGATCGTCGATGCGGCGGCGGATCTGACCGACGCCAACGTGAACCAGAATGCGTGGATCTCGTCCATGCTGCTCTACCGGCTCGGCTTCTTCGGCATCAGCTGGGACAACACGCCATTTCTCGACAACAAGGCTTCGTTCCAACGCGGCGTGAACCAGGCCGTGCGGCGCACGTCCAGCGAACTTGTCGATACGCTCGGCCGCGTGCGTGGCACGTCGGGTGTCAACACCAACCTACAGGATGCCCGCGGCAACCTGCAGTTTGATGAGTATTCCTGGTATTTCGGTGTCGATCCGTTTGGCTTCAAAACGCCGACGCCGAGCTACTATCGCACCGCGATCGAAAAGCTGCGGGCCTTCAACGCCGATCTCACCTCCTGCAACGCGACCTTCGACAGCCGCTCCGACAATCTCGTGCAGTTCGTCGACCGGATCGCCAATGATCTTGGTGCGACGGCTGCGATCCTGCGTGACCGGTCGGAAAACCATGCGGCGGGCTGGTTCGATACCCGTGCCGACGACCGTTTCTGGTTCGCCTATGGCCAGCTCTACGGCTATTACGCCGTGCTTTCCGCCGCCGGTGCCGACTTCTCGCAGGTCATCCGCGAGCGCAACCTGACGCAGCTTTGGAACGAGACGCTGTCGCGTTTCCGCGCAGCACTTCGCATCCAGCCGTCGATCGTGTCCAATGGGGCGGAAGACGGGATGATCATGCCGAGCCATCTGTCGGTGATGGGCTTCCATACGCTGATGGTGCGCTCCAACCTCGTTGAAGTGCGCGGCGTACTGGATCGGTAAGACGGTGCGGCTGCAGCAGCGCTAGCTGATGAGCCGCAGTCTCAGCGCTTTTGCCACAAGCTGGGTGCGGTTGACGCAATCGAGCTTCTTGATGGCGTTGGTCATGTAAGCGTTGACCGTGTGATCGGAGAGGGAGAGGATCTTGCCGATTTCGGACGAGGTCTTGCCCTGTGCCGTCCAGCGTACGACTTCAAGTTCCCGCGTGGTCAGCGGCCCGAAGGTCGATGCCTGCTCCGATCGGCGGATGCGATCGAACACCGCGAAGGCGTGCAAAATAACCATGCCGATTTCGTTCAGTTCCGCCTGGGTCAGGCGCGGACGATCTCCCGACATGCGGATGCGGAAGCCGGTACCATCGACCGAATGAAGCGCCATCGCTACGCTGGTGATCATGCCGTACTGACGGCGCAGGGCGATCAGGTCCGGCGGGAGCTGGCCAGGCGAGTTGCGATCATCGAGACAGCAACAGTCCGGGAGCGACCAGCCGCTCGTGGCATCCGCCATCCGGGTGCGTGGCAGCAGCCGCAGTCGATCGAATTCGCGGATATAGTCCTTGGGAAGATTGGTCTCGACGATGATGCGGGACAGAAGCGTCTCGCTTGCAGGCGGAAGCTTGACCAGAGCGAAATGGCGCAAGCCAAATTCGCGTGTGGCCCGTTCAAAGACCGTCGAAATCTCCGCACGGGAGTAGGCTGCAGAAATTTCGCCGTTGAGGATCGATTGCCGCTCCAGCGTGATCATATTAGCTTCGAAAAAAGTGAATGGTTATTATGTTAAGCGCAACAAATATACTAATCGCTTTGTAAATCCAGCGGAAAAGTGAGCAAAAGCCCCCGTGTGGAGTAATTTTCCGAGATACTGTTATATTTGTCTCATGTATCGCCGAGATGGGCTCAGTCGCAAGCACTTTTGCGGTTCGTCAATCACCGGTCCCGCCTGCTCCGGGATGATTTAGACGCTGAGTCGGTCAAAGCTTGGTTTCGTGTTTGTGGGCCTTTGTCGTCGCCATGATCTTCTCCAGCCAGCCGAGCATGACGGCCGAGACCACAAAGGTGAGGTGGATGATCGTGTACCACATCAGCGTGGTATCCGAGTACTGGTTGGCGTTGAGGAAGATCTGCAGGAGATGGATCGACGAGATGGCAACGATGGAGGAGGCGACCTTGATCTTGAGGCTTCCGGCATCCAGTTTGCCGAGGAACGAAACGTCGGCTTCCGTTTCGTCGAAGCGGCTAACGAAGTTCTCGTAACCAGAGATCATCACCATCACGATCAGGCTCGCAACGAGTGCCGCATCAATGAGACCCAGCATGGCGAGGATCATTTCGGCTTCGCTTAGCGTGAAGACTTCCTTGGCGACTTTCCAGAACTTGAACATGAAAGACAGCGCGTAGACGGCGAGTGCGGCAACCAGGCCCAGATAGAAGACGACGAGCAGCCAGCGACTGGAGAGGATGATCTTCTCGACAAGCAGTTCCAGCGATTTCATGGGGGCCGTTCTCCGTTGCAGGCGCTGGAGATTCCCATAAGCCGGGCCGAAAACCGGTGCAAGATGCCTATCCTGACGAAAACGCCGCATCCCCTACGGGGAATGCGGCGTCCAGGATCAAAGGGCGATCGTCGGGAGGGATCAGAACTTCTTGGTCACGGACAGTTTGAAGCTGCGGCCGGGCTCGCTGTAGAAGTCCTGCGCCGAAGCCGACACGCCGTCCGGGACGCTGACCGCGTCAAAGTACTTCTTGTCGAACACGTTGAAGACGCCGGCCTGAACCTTGAGGCCGGAGAGATCGACGGTACCAACCTTTTCGGGTGCCCACCAGACGGTTGTGTCGACGAGACCGTAACCGGGTGCCTCGAAGCCGGTGCCGCTGACCTTGTTGCGGGAGGACGCAAGCGTCAGCGAGACGTCCGAGCCCCAGGTCTCGGATGAATAGCCAAGGCCGATGATGGCGCGCAGCGGCGCGACCGAGTTCAGGTAGTCGCCGGTATCGGTATCCTTGCCGTGCGAATAGGCAAACGAGCCCCAGGTGCGCCAGCGTGGATCGAAGCGCCATTCGCCACCCAGCTCGATGCCGTAGATGCGGACGTGGTTGAGGTTTTCGTAGCCGGTGATGCCGCCGACCGGGTACTCACCGCCTGGAGGCGCGATGGTGACCGTGTCGATGAAGTTCTTGTAGTAGTTGTTGAAGGCGGTCGCCTTGAACGAATAGTCGGCCGCGTCGTATTTGGCGCCGATTTCAAAACCGTTGCTGGTTTCGGTTTCGAGATCAGGATTGCCGATGCGGGCATAGGAGCCCGGAGCGCCGTAATTCTGGTAAAGCTCGGTCGCGGTCGGTGCGCGGAAGCCGCGGGCATACTGGGCGAACAGTTCCAGTTCCTGGGTCGCCTTCCAGCCGAAGCGGAGTTTCGGCGAGATGCCGAAGTCGTTGTTGCTTTCGAGATAGGCCGGATCGTAGTTCGGGCTGTCCTCGAAGCTTGCGGTCGATTTCGGATCGTAATCGTACCAGTCGAAGCGCACACCGGGCGTCACCGTCAGGCGGTCCTCGAAGAACTTGATGTCGTCTTCGGCATACATGCCGAAGATCATCCCGTCGACGTCAGGCATATCGGACGAATTGGAATGGAGCATGCGGCAGGACTGGGGACCAAAGGGTTGCGGGATGGTCGTCCAGTCGACATCAGGGCAATTGTCGACGCCGGAGGAGTATTGATAGGTCTTCTGCCAGGAGAGCTCGCCGCCGAACCGGAATTCGTGGCTGACGCCGCCGATGGTCAGTTCCTTCGAGGCGCTGCCGGAGATGCCGTAGCTATCCTGTGTCAGCTGGTTGTCTCGGCTGTAGATACCGCTTGGGGAGCCGTAGAAGAAGGGGTCGCCGGAAATGATTGAGCCGCGTGGATCGGTGAGGCGGAACCCGTCCGTCGTGTTGTTCAGTCGCTGCTTTTGCCAGTAGGCGATGATGCTCGCCTGATCGACGATGTCGCCGCCGCTGGGGGAGATAAAGTCGTAGGATGCCGACAGCCGCTTGCGATCGACCTCTTCGCCGCTCTTCAGCGTGCCCTGCTGGTAGCTCGTTGTCGTGCCGCGCATGTTGTCGCTGTCGATCTCCTTGTTGAAGAGTTCGCCGGTCAGGCCGAAACGATGGCCGCCCTCGATATACTGGTGGAACTTGGCGAGCAGGTTGCGCTGCCAGTAATCGCCTGGATTGGCCTCCGTGCGGGTGGTGCCGTAACCACCGATGTCGCCCTCGTTATCGGTCTCGTTGCCGCGCTTGTAGCCGCCCTGGAGCATGAACCAGCTGTCATTGTGTCGTGCGGCGATGGCGGCATTGTTGCCGAGGCTGCGGTCGGCGCTGTCATAGGTGCTCTTGGTCAGGGCGCCGAAATTACGGCCGTCCTCGATCAGGTCTTCCGGATTGATCGTGTAGAGCTGGACTGCGCCGCCAAGAGCGCCGGATCCGACGCGGCTCGAATCGGCACCCTTGGTGATATCGATCGTCGAAAGCGTGTCGAAATCGAAGGCGTTGTTGCCGCCACGGGCGCTATCGCGCGGGTCGGTCAGCCAGGGCTGGCGGATCCCGTCGATCGTCGTCAGGACGCGCTCGTTTTGCAGACCGCGAATGTTGATGCTCTGGCTCTGCCGGTTGAAGGTGACGCCGGCATCGACGCGGCGGGAGAAATCCTTGAAATCGGTGACCATCCGGTCCTGGATGACCTGACGATCTGTCGTCTCGGTCAGCGGCGAGTCCGACTTGCCGACGGAAGTCCCGTCGCGCAACACGATCGGCTTCAGGGCGGTCGTATCCTGGCCATCGGCAACCTGGGTCGCGGCGGTCGTTCCAGCGGCGGTCTGGGCAGTCTCCTGCGCCCATGCCGGCGGCGCGGCCGTGATCAGCAGAAGTGCGGCAGTTCCGGCGTAGAGATGGCGATGCCGCGACGAACGGGTAGGCATGGTGGTTCCCCTCAAAAAGACATGCAGAGACATCGGGCGCGGCGATAGCCTGCGTCCGGGTAACGTTCGGATTGTTTGATTTCCGCCGAAGCAGAAGCCCCGCAAAAAGCCTTAGAAATCTAAACTAAATGAGTCAAGTTTGAATCTGAGTGTAATACTCATGTTTTTGCGCGGCGTGTGGTGAGAGCACGCCGTGACGAGTGTTGGTCGTCGTCACGGCGTGGTTGGTCAGTGGCTCGGTGGTGGGTTTGCGGAAGACGGGGAAGGCGCGACTGTCAGCCTGACGCTGCCGCGGTTGTTGCCGTAGGCGCCCCAGGCATCGTTGGCGAAGCAGTAAAGATAGCCGTCGCCCTTCGGTGTGAATTTCGCCTTGCTGCGGATGAGAAACACCTCGTGGGGCAGTTTGAGAATGCCGTTCTTGGGCGTCTGCTGCTGAGCGGGCGGCGGCACGTCGTTGGCGATCACGCCGATCAGGCTGAACCAGGGAAGCTCCTCCTCGCGACGGGTCCACCAGAAATCCACCTGCTGGTTTCCGGTCGACCATTTCCACGCCTTCTCGAGCTGGCCAAGGCCGCTAGAGGCAATATGGGCAATCTCACCGGCCTGGAAGTTTCCTCCATCTTTCGGGCCATCGGCGTTGCACAGGACCGTGCCATCGGTCCACTCGCCTTTCGCGACGAACGTGTAGGTAATGCCCTTTTGCAGAAAGATGCCGGTGTCGTTCCAGTGGTCGCGTGCGAAGACGTCGACCTCTGCGGGCAGGTCTGCGTTGGCGTGCCGGTAGCGCCCCTGCGACAAGGGCGGGGTGCGGTGCCGCTCGGAGGCGGAGCTGTGCAAATCTTCTGAAGGCGTTGCGGTCACGTGCGGTACGGCGCGCGGTCTCGTTTTCAGCTTGGCGAAGATGCCACTGGCGGAATCATGCAGCACGCCGCGCGGATCCGGCCTCAGCTGGTTTTCAGCCCCTTCGCGGAATACGAGGCCGCAGCTTTTTGCCTCGTTCATCATCCACAGGAGAGCGCCGTCCGAAAGGCCCGTTGCGGCATAGCCACCGCCGACATCACCATGCACGCCTGGGAACCAGACCTGTTTCAGCGTTCCGGTCCAGCCATCCGGCTTGACCCAGAGCGTCGGCATGAAACTTTGGCGGAACTCGTCGAGCGCCACTGCATGGCGGGCGTTGAGGACGGCGGAACCGAGTGTCGTATCGTGAAACTCATGGTTCTCCGGGTTGTCGAGAAGGTTGAGAAACCCCATGTCATCGGGAATGCCGAGCGCGCCGACCGTATCCCAGACGCCGATGAACTGGATGAGCGTTGAGGCATTGCGGGTGCCGCCTGGGGCGACGTTGTGGAAGTGGATCTTGCCGGACTGTTTGCGCTTGGTGCCGGCTTCGCTCTTGGCGCGGTACTCCGTGAAAATCGCCTCGATCGCCTTCCAGGTTCCCTCTTCGTCGAGCTTAGAGGCTTTGATATCCAGAAGGCCGCATTTGGAGATCATGCCGCCGAGGCTGCGGACCGTGTAGGCGCCACGGCTGAAGCCGAACAGATAGATTTGATCTCCGGATTTGTAGGTGCTGGCAAGCCATTTGTAAGCGCCCTTGATGTTGTCAGCGAGACCCTTGCCGGTACCGCCTTCCACCGCACGTCGCCACCAGGTTCCGTCTGTGCCGACACCGGGGTGATAGTAGGCATCCTGTTTGATGCCAGCGGCATCCTTGTCGGCGACTGCATTGTAAATCTTGCGAACATTGGTCGGGCTAGGCTGGCCGCCATCCATATCGTCGGGCGTGTTCCAGGTGCCGTCGCAGCAGAGAATAAGGTTCATTGGTCGTTCCCCCTCGATCCCCCATGGATCAGAGATATATAAGATTGCATCGAATTAAATTGCAACTTTGGTGTGTGGATGAGCGCGTTGTAGTGTGCATAATCAGGGCGCTGTTCCCGTTCCGGGCTTGTCGTGGGGAAGCGGCTGTGGCCATGGTTCACGCAAACCAACAAGCGAGAGACAAGCATGGCCCCCGTTCCATCCGACATCGAGATCGCCCGCGCGGCAAAAAAGAAACCGATCGCGGACATTGGCGCGGCGCTTGGCATCTCTCCCGAGGCGTTGGTGCCCTACGGCCATGACAAGGCGAAGATCGGGGCCGATTTCATCGGCTCGCTCCAGGGCCGCCCCGATGGCAAGCTGATCCTCGTGACGGCGATCAATCCGACGCCTGCCGGCGAGGGCAAGACGACGACCACGGTAGGCCTCGGCGACGGGCTGAACCGGATCGGCAAGAAGGCCGTGATCTGCGTGCGCGAGCCGTCGCTCGGCCCCTGTTTCGGCGTCAAGGGCGGGGCTGCCGGCGGCGGCTATGCGCAGGTCGTGCCGATGGAAGACATCAACCTGCATTTCACCGGTGACTTCCACGCCATTACCTCTGCGCACAATCTCCTGTCGGCGATGATCGACAACCATGTCTACTGGGGCAACGCGCTCGACATCGACACGCGCCGCATCACCTGGCGGCGGGTGATGGACATGAACGACCGGGCGCTGCGCCAGACCGTGACCTCGCTCGGCGGCGTGTCGAACGGGTTTGCCCGCGAAAGCGGCTTCGACATTACCGTCGCATCCGAAGTGATGGCGATCCTCTGTCTGGCGCAGGATCTGGCCGACCTCGAAAAGCGGCTCGGCGATATCGTCATCGGCTACCGGTTCGACCGCTCGCCGGTCTATGCCAGAGACATCAAGGCCGACAAGGCGATGGCGGTGCTTCTGAAGGACGCGATGCAGCCGAACCTGGTGCAGACGCTGGAAAACAATCCGGCGCTGGTGCATGGCGGGCCGTTCGCCAACATCGCCCATGGCTGCAACTCCGTGATCGCGACGAAGACGGCGCTGAAGCTTGGCGACTATGTGGTGACCGAAGCGGGTTTCGGAGCGGATCTGGGTGCCGAAAAGTTCTTCGACATCAAGTGCCGCAAGGCGGGGCTGAAGCCCGATGCGGCCGTGATCGTCGCGACCATCCGGGCGCTGAAGATGAATGGCGGCGTGAAGAAGGACGATCTCGGAGCCGAAAATGTCGAGGCGCTGACGCGCGGCTGTTCGAACCTTGGGCGTCACATCGCAAACGTGCGCAAGTTCGGTGTGCCGGTCGTGGTCGCGATCAATCACTTCATCTCGGATACCGATGCGGAAGTGGCGGCGATCAAGGACTACGTCTCGCATCACGGCGCCGAGGCGATCCTTTGCCGTCACTGGGCGGAAGGTTCGGCCGGGATCGAGGAACTGTCCTACAAGGTGGTGGAACTGGCCGAAAGCGGTGCCGCCGCCTTCAAGCCGATCTATCCTGACGACATGCCGCTGATGGAAAAGATCGAGGCGGTCGCCACCAAGATCTATCATGCCGGCGAGGTGACGGCGGAAAAGCCGGTGCGCGATCAGCTGAAGGCCTGGGAAAGTGCTGGCTACGGCCATCTGCCGGTCTGCATCGCCAAGACGCAGTATTCGTTCTCCACCGACCCCAACCTGCGCGGTGCTCCGGAAGGGCATGTGGTGCATGTGCGCGAAGTGCGACTGTCGGCCGGCGCCGGCTTTATCGTGGCGATCACCGGCGAGATCATGACCATGCCGGGTCTTCCCAGCGCGCCGTCGGCCGAGCGGATCCATCTCAACGCGGATGGGCTGATCGAGGGGCTGTTCTAAGCAGGGAGGCTGCTCAGCGGGTTTTCTCCGGATCGTCTTGGCCTCTCGCCTTCGCGGGTGAGGGGCAACGTCATGCGTCTGTCACACCGAAATGGTCTGCTTGCCCTTACTCTTCAGGCACTGGCGGTGACCCGACGATTCGGGGCCGGCCATCGGGAACATCAGGATGGATCTTGTTCTTGCGACACTCGCCATCGCCCTTCTGGCGATCAATCTCTTCAGCATCGCGGTTGCCGGCCTGCGGCTTTCGCATCGGGACAAAGCGAGTGACAAGCCGGCGGTGATCAAGCCGGACGGTGTATCGATCGTCATTCCGGTGCGCGGCATCGAGGCCTATTCCAGCCTGACGCTCGCGCATGCATTCAAGCTCGAGTGGCCGGATTACGAGCTGATCTTCTGCGTGCAGGACGAGGGTGATCCGATCATCGCCGAGATCCGCTCGGCGATTGCCGCGCATCCGGCGGTGCCGGCGCGGCTGCTGATCGGCGATGACCGGATCAGCGCCAATCCCAAGCTCAACAACTGCGCCAAGGGCTGGCATGCGGCACGACACGAGTGGGTGGTGCTTGCCGATTCCAACGTGTTGATGCCCAAGGACTATATTCAGAACCTCGTCTCCGGTTGGCGGGCCGATACCGGGCTCGTATGCTCGACGCCGATCGGATCGCGTCCGGACGGGTTCTGGGCGGAAGTGGAATGCGCTTTCCTGAATACGCTGCAGGCGCGCTGGCAATATGTGGGCGAGGCGCTGGGGCTCGGCTTTGCGCAGGGCAAGAGCATGCTGTGGCACAAGCCGTTTCTGGATGCTGCCGGCGGCATCCAGGCGCTGGCGGCCGAGATTGCCGAGGACGCGGCGTCGACCAAGCTCGTCAACCGGCGTGGCAAGAAAGTGCATCTGGTCTCGGCGCCGTTCGAGCAGCCGCTCGGGCGCCGAGGGCTGGAGGAAATCTGGTCACGCCAGACGCGTTGGGCCCGGCTGCGGCGGGTGACGTTTCCGCTGTTCTTCACACCGGAGATTCTGCTTGGAGCGCTGCCGCCTCTGGCGCTTGGGCTGATCGCTGCCGTCCTGCTGGATCTCAATTCGGCAGCGGTGGCCGCAACGGTGTTTGCCGCAACCTACCTGCCGGAACTGGCCCTTGCGCGGGCCAAGGGCTGGCGGCTGTCGATCCTGTCGCTGCCGGCGATGATGGTGCGCGACGTGATGCTGCCGGCAATCTGGATCAGGAGCTGGCTTTCCGGATCGTTCGAATGGCGCGGCAATGCCATGACGATCGGCACCCAGGAAAGCCGGCTGACCGGCTCCTCGCCGGCCTGACCCTGGCCCTCAACGGCTACTCGCAGATGCGGTAGCCGCCATCCCTGTCGATGATATCCAGGTGAAGGTGATCCTCGTGCGCAGCATCGCTGCCGGGTGCGAGGACCGTCGTGAAATGCAGGCAGGCGCCGGCGGTGGCGGTCATCTGGAAGGCACCCTCCAGCGTATGATCGTCCTCCCGGCGCTTCATCACGACCTTCTCGCCATTGTCGAGCTTGAAGGCGGCGACATCGAAGGCGTTGCCGCGACCGTGCTCGGAGATCTTGCCGGTCGAGGCGCTGTTTCTGAGGCGGCACTGGTAGGTGGAGCCGGGAACGAGGCCGGTAATCTTGCGGCCTGGCATGGCGATGTTGAGCGCTGGCTGCACCGTATCCTTGAGCCAGTGGGCCATTGTCAGCGCCGTCTTGCAGCGCATGGTGGCGCCGCCGAGATCGACGCCGGGTAGAACCTGCGCCACCTCGATCGGCTGCTTGATGCCGCAGCCATTGCCGTCGTCGATCGGTTTGACGGATTCAAACTTGGCGCCGATGGCACCGAGGTCTGCAAGGCAGGCTTTCAGTTCTGCGGCGTCTTCCTCGACGAGAGGCGGAGGCGGCGGCGGGGTCTCGGCCTGTTCCTGCTTTTCGTCCGCAGGCTTATCGGCCGGAGTTTTGTCATCAGCAGCCTTGTCCTGCGGTGCCTTGTCGTCTAGCTTGGCAGTGTCCGGTTTGGCAGGATCAGTCTTGCCGTCGTCGCTCGCTGCAGCGGGCTTTTGCTCTGCTGGTTCTTCCGGCTTGGGAGTGGGGGTGGGTATGGTTTCTTCCGGAGCTTTACCGGTCTGTTCCGGGCTCTGGGTCTGTTCGGGAGCCGGGACGGGTGGCTCTGCGGGGCGCTCTGCCGGCTTCTCCGCAGGGGTTTCGGGCGGGTTCTCGGGCGTTGCTTCGACGGGCTTTGCGGCGACCTCAGGTGTAGCAGCGGCTGTTGCCGCGGTTGCCTCGGGCACGGGTTCACCACCCGGCTTTGCCATGGGAAGCGGAACGATAGCGAGGGCGGGGGCGGCGGGGATCGCGGCTCGGCTCTGGTTCTGGGCACCCTGTGCGGGGCGGGTCGACTGGTTTTTGCCGGACGAGGATTTGCGCGTAGACTGTTTGCGGGTGCGTCCGGCATCGCGCATGAACTGGTCGATGATGTTGATTTCGACAACGTTCGGCGTCGAGCCTTGCGGTGCTGGGCGGGCGGGCAGAGGCGCTGCACCCAGTGTCAGTGGTGCGCTCATTGCCAGCGAAGTGCTTAAAGCGAGAAGGCATAGAGTATGCTTCATCCTTCGGTCGTCCTTTCCCATGTTTCCGAGACGCAACGCGGATGACCCTGTTTTGGTCGCATTGTGGCCAAATAAATCCACTTGCGCGTTTGCCGGCGCCGCGCTAACAATTCGCTCCATGATGATTTCGATGGGCAACAACGGTAACTGGTGGTGGGCACGCTGACGCGGCCTTGACCAGTCATGTCCATCGACAAGACTATGACCAAGCCGCCCGATTACCGAGGCGGCTTTTTTATTGGCCGCTCCTGAGACCCGGGCAGATCAACAGGGATTTCAAGAGGCAGACATGGCGACGATCATTCACGACGACGGGTCCGAGACCTACGAGACCAAGGGCGGAATCAGCGTCAGCCGCGCCCGCAGGCCGGCCGAATATGCTACCGCGATCTCGTCTTATGTCGACCGGCTGGACGAGCGCCGCGGCGCGGTGTTCTCGTCGAACTACGAATATCCGGGGCGCTATACCCGCTGGGATACGGCGATCGCCGATCCGCCGCTCGGCATTACCTGCAACGGCCGGGCGATGTGGATCGAGGCCTATAACGGTCGCGGCGAAGTGCTTCTGTCGTTTATCGCCGACAAGCTTGCGACAATTTCCGACCTGACGCTTGGTGAGCGCACCGACCGCCGTCTGGATCTGACCGTCAATCAGCCGTCTCGCGTCTTTACCGAGGAAGAGCGCTCGAAGATGCCGACGGTGTTTACCGCGCTGAGAGCCATTGTCGATCTCTTCCATTCGGATGCGGATTCGGCAATCGGTCTGTTCGGGGCTTTCGGCTACGATCTTGCGTTCCAGTTCGATGCGATCAAGCTGTCCATGCAGCGGCCGGAAGACCAGCGCGACATGGTTCTCTACCTGCCCGACGAAATTCTGGTCGTCGATCACCATGCTGCAAAGGCCTGGGTCGATCGCTACGACTTTGCCAAGGACGGCGTGACGACGGAAGGCAAGGCGCAGGATATCGCGCCCGAGCCGTTCCTGCGCACCACGGTGACGCCGCCGAAGGGCGACCACAAGCCGGGGGAATACGCGAGCCTCGTTACCCGCGCCAAGGAAAGCTTTCGCCGCGGCGACCTGTTCGAAGTGGTTCCGGGCCAGAAGTTCATGGAGCGCTGCGACAGCAATCCGTCGCAGATTTCCAACCGGCTGAAGGCGATCAACCCGTCGCCCTATTCGTTCTTCATCAATCTCGGCAACCAGGAATACCTGATCGGCGCATCGCCGGAAATGTTCGTGCGGGTGTCCGGCCGTCGCATCGAGACCTGCCCGATTTCGGGCACGATCAAGCGCGGCGAGGATGCGATTTCCGACTCCGAACAGATCCTGAAGCTGCTCAATTCCAAGAAGGACGAATCCGAGCTCACCATGTGCTCCGACGTCGATCGTAACGACAAGTCGCGCGTCTGCGAGCCGGGTTCGGTCAAGGTGATCGGCCGCCGTCAGATCGAGATGTATTCGCGCCTCATCCACACGGTCGACCATATCGAGGGCCGGCTGCGTCCTGATATGGATGCATTCGACGGGTTTCTGAGCCACGCCTGGGCGGTGACCGTGACCGGTGCGCCAAAGCTGTGGGCGATGCGGTTTGTCGAGGCCAACGAAAAGAGCCCGCGCGCCTGGTATGGCGGCGCGATCGGCATGGTCGGCTTCAACGGCGACATGAATACGGGGCTGACGCTGCGCACCATCCGCGTCAAGGACGGCATTGCCGAAGTGCGTGCCGGTGCGACGCTGCTCAACGATTCGGATCCGCATGAGGAAGAGGCCGAGACCGAGCTGAAGGCATCGGCGATGATTTCGGCGATCCGCGATGCGCGGGCCGGCAACACGGCCAAGGCTTCGCGCGACGTCGCCAAGGTGGGCCAGGGGGTGAAGATCCTGCTGGTCGACCACGAGGACAGTTTCGTCCACACGCTTGCCAACTACTTCCGCCAGACGGGAGCGACGGTCTCGACCGTTCGCTCGCCGGTGCCGGAAGAGGTGTTCAACCGGATCGATCCGGATCTCGTCGTCCTGTCGCCGGGGCCGGGCAATCCGAAGGATTTCGACTGCAAGGCGACGATCAAGGCGGCGCGGGCAAAAGACCTGCCGATCTTCGGCGTGTGCCTTGGCCTGCAGGCGCTGGCCGAAGCCTATGGCGGCGAGTTGCGGCAGCTGGCGCTGCCGATGCACGGCAAGCCGTCGCGCATCCGGGTTCTGGAGCCCGGCATCGTGTTCTCGGGGCTGGCGAAGGATGTCACCGTCGGGCGCTATCACTCGATCTTTGCCGATCCGTCGACGCTGCCCTCCGATTTCATCATCACCGCTGAAAGCGAGGATGGCACGATCATGGGCATCGAACACGCCAAGGAACCGGTCGCGGCGGTGCAGTTCCACCCGGAATCGATCATGACGCTGGGCGGCGATGCCGGCATGCGGATGATCGAGAACGTGGTGGCGAACCTTTCGAGAAAGCGCGCAACGAAAGCGGCCTGATGGACGATGCCGACGCGATAGGTGGCGCTGACGGCGTCACCATCGAACCTCTCAAGGACGAGCATATCGAGGGCTTTCACAAGGCGCTCGATATCGTCTGCCGGGAGCGGCGCTACATGGTGTTTCTGCGTGCCCCGCCGATCGACGAGATGCGGGATTTCGTGCGCGAGAGCGTGGCTGCTGGCAATCCGCACATCGTCGCGGTCGCTGACGGTGAGGTCGTCGGCTGGTGCGATATCCGAAGGCTGGAGCGCGATGTGCATGCTCATCGCGGCCTGCTCGGCATGGGCATCATTCCCGGGTTTCGCGATAGAGGCCTGGGCCGTCGGCTGATCGTTAACGCGGTCGAGGCCGCCAACCGGTCCGGCATTCACCGCGTCGAACTCGACGTGCATGCGGACAATCACCGGGCGATCGCGCTTTACCGGAAGGTGGGATTTCAGGTGGAGGGCGTGGCGCGCGATGCGTTGAAGATCGACGGATGCTACCTGGACAGCGTGCGGATGGCGCTGATCTTTACCTGACGCCTGGTCTCTGACGCCCGATGCCCGCCTGCGACGATGCCCCGTTGTTGATAACGTCTGACGACGAGCATACCCGGCGACTGGACGCGCAAGACCGGCTTTGACAAACCGCGAGGCTTGCGCCATACAGCCGGCCATTATTCGAAACCGCCGCTGCGAGACGCTCTCGCCGCGGCGGTTTCGTCGTTTTGGGCATAGCTTCCTGCAAATCGCTTGCAGATGCAGGAGGATGATTAGTGAAGACGGGTATGGGCGATATGGACAGAGTGGCAAAGGACGACAAAAAGGTCGAGAGACTGGCGATGTGGGGCATCCCGATCTCGATCGGCGTGCTGTTCCTCAAACTTGCTGCGTGGTGGGTAACCGGCTCGGTGGCGCTGCTGTCGGACGGTCTGGAATCACTGGTCAACGTGGCGGCGGCATTTATTGCCTATTTCGTTATCCGCTATGCGCAACGGCCGGCAGACGATGACCACCACTTCGGCCATCACAAGGCGGAATACATATCCGCCGTGGCGGAAGGCGCGTTGATCGTGCTGGCGGCGATCCTGATCATTCAGGAAGCCTGGGGCGCTCTGGGCGCCCCGAGCATGCCGGAAACGCCATGGCTCGGGCTTGCCATCAACGCTACGGCAGGCGGAATCAATGCGGTCTGGGCGACCGTGCTGATCAGGGTCGGACGGTCGCACCGGTCTCCGGCGCTTCTGGCAGACGGCCAGCACATCATGTCGGATGTGGTGACGTCAGCCGGCGTATTCGTCGGTCTGGTGCTCGCGGTTCTGACGGGTTACCTCATCCTTGATCCGCTGCTTGCGATCTTCGTCGCCTTCAACATTCTCTGGCAGGGTTACAAGGTCATCACCCACTCGCTGGGCGGGCTGATGGACAAGGCGCTGCAGCCGGAGGAGGAAGCGGCGGTGCGTGCGGCGATCACCGCCCATTGCGACGGGGTTCTCGATGTGCACGATCTGAAGACGCGACGGGCGGGATCGGCTGCGTTTATCGATTTCCACCTGGTGGTGCCATCGCGAATGTCGGTCGGCGAAGCTCACGAAATTTGCGACCGCTTGGAAGATGCGATCAAGGAGGCTATTCCCGGTGCCACCCTGGCCATCCATGTGGAGCCGGAAAGCGAACACGCGCATGGCAAGCGTGTTGCCATTGAAAGCCATGCGAATCTGAAGGGAATTTAAAATGACGATGACGGATGTCAGCGGACTGTCGCAGCTCGGCAATCAGGTCGAGGCCCCAACGAGCCCCGAGACGGCGGTCCTGGAGAAGGTGCCGAACGGTAACCAGGGCACGGATTACGTGGTACGCTTCACGGCGCCGGAATTCACATCGCTTTGCCCGATGACCGGCCAGCCGGATTTTGCCCATATCGTGATCGACTATATTCCCGACGGGTTTCTGGTCGAATCAAAGTCGCTGAAGCTGTTCCTGCATGCGTTCCGCAACCACGGCGCCTTTCATGAGGACTGCTCGGTCTATATCGGCAAGCGGATCGTCGACCTGCTCAATCCGAAATGGTTGCGGATCGGCGCTTACTGGTATCCGCGCGGCGGCATTCCGATCGACGTGTTCTGGCAGACCGGAGAAGCGCCGAAGGGCGTGTGGTTGCCGGATCAGGGCGTGGCGACCTATCGGGGACGTGGGTAAGATTTATTGGCAATTAGCCCGGCACGCACCGGGCTAATTGCGACACTCAACCCGTTCGGGGAGAGGGCCATTCCGCCTCAGACATTCATGTTGTCGTCGCCGCCGAAATCGCCGCCGCCGAAGTCGGACTGATCGTCGTTGCCGAAATCGGCCTGTTGCCAGCCGCCGTCATTGCCACCGGGATCGGGTGTTACGTCGTTGCCGTTATCTGCGTCCGTATTGGATGCCTCACGGATTGCGTCGTCGCCGATATAGGTGTTGTTGATGACGGTTTCCTCGGTCGGGCCCCCTGTGAACGGATTGGCTTCGGCTGCGGGATTGCCCAAGCCGAGGCCTG
This sequence comes from Rhizobium sp. CFBP 8752, assembly GCF_014842035.1. Lineage (NCBI taxonomy): Bacteria > Pseudomonadati > Pseudomonadota > Alphaproteobacteria > Hyphomicrobiales > Rhizobiaceae > Rhizobium > Rhizobium sp. CFBP 8752. Next base: position 1,026,579 of record NZ_JACYUZ010000001.1, read on the forward strand.
ACATGTGGTTGCCGAACAGGCCCGAAAGCGAATTGGCAAGCAGCATGCCGCCCGCCACGCCGGCGGCCGTGCCAAGTGCGCCGCGCAGAAAACCGCCGCCAGCAGATGGTGCCTGACCCTGCTGATAGCCTTGTGCCCCCTGCATCTGTGATGACCAGGGACCTGACGGGGCCGATGGGCGATAGCCGTCGTCGTTGCCGCGGTATGGCTGAGGCTGCTGATATCCCGGTCGCGCACCCCAGGGGCCGGATGGCTGCTGGCCGGCCTGTTGGGACGGCATTTGCGGTGCCGGAGGGCGAGGCGCCTGACCGGAGCCGAAGATCGAGCTCAGAAAACCGCCGCCTTGTTCGTCGCGCCTGGTGTCGCTTTCGCCGGCCTGAAGCTGCTTGACCTGTTCTTCGAGCTCGCGGATGCGGGCGGATGCGGCCTCAAGGCCCTTTTCCTGAACGATCACCGCCTGGGCGAGGTAATAGGCGGAATAGGGCTGCTGGCGGGTCGCGTCATCGATCAATGCCTCCGCATCACGGTCGCGCGGGGTGGTCGAGGCTGTTTTCACGCGATCGAACAATGCGGTCAGAAGCTGGCGTTCTTCCGGTGACATGGTCTCACTCCTTGTGGACGTCCCAAGCGGCCGTCATCTGACAAGGAGTTAGTCGGCATTTTCGGGATTTCAAACCCGCTGACGGGTTAAATCTTGTTCATGTAGAACATGCGGCGCCTGACACTATGATTCAGGCGGCGCAGCTTATCTTGTTGTAATATCAGCCGAATGCGAGCGTCAGGCCGAGCACTGCGGTTGCTGCGCCGAGAATGCGGGTTACAGCTGGCGCAAAGCGCGCGATACCGAGGCCGAGCGCGATGCCGGCTGCGTGAAGAAGAGCTGTCGCGATGACAAAGCCGAGGCCGAACTGAAGCGCGCCGGCACTGCCGAGTTCGCCGCCATGGGCATGGCCGTGGAACAGCGCAAAAACGCCGACGATTGCACCGCAGGCGGCTGTCGGAAGCTTGACGGCGGTGGCGACCAGAAGACCGAGTGCGATGACCGAGGCGAGGATTGCCGGTTCAACGAAAGGCAGATCGAGACCGGAGACCGCGAGCACGAAGCCGAGCGCCATGGTGCCGACGAATGCGGCAGGCACGGACCAGATGGCCTTGCCGCCAATCTGTGCTGCCCAGAGGCCGACGGCGAGCATGGCAAGCACGTGGTCGAGGCCGAAGATCGGGTGCGAAATGCCGGCCATGAACGAGCCATGTGCTTCAGGATCGAGATGGGCAAAGGCGGGAGCGGCAGCAACGACGACTGCGCCCGTTGCGAGCGAAATATGCTTCAGGGCGGTTTGGAAAGGTCTGGTCAACATTTTGATCCCCGATGAAATACATGATGCGTGAAGCGTAAAACGATAGGCAAGAGCAGTCACCGCGTCCATTGCCAATTGTAACGATCCGGCGATGCGGACTACGTCATTCACCTTAGTCGTTGGAAGCTTGCCATGTTCAGGCCGGGGTGCATTGTTTTGTGACCGCGAACACATTATGTCCCGTATATGAATTTCATGCAGGAGACTTTGACCGTGCTGAACGACGAAGACGACACAGAAGACAAGACGAAGGAACTGCCGCTCGGTAAGGAAACGGAGGCGAATCTTTTCAAGTCGCGTTCGATCTTCATCTACGGAGCGATCACCCAGGAACTGGCGCAGAAGGTCAACACGCAGCTCGTGGCACTTGCCGCAGCCAGCGACGAAGACATCCGCATCTACGTGAATTCCCCGGGCGGCCATGTCGAGTCGGGCGATTCGATTCATGATATGGTCAAGTTCATCAAGCCGAAGGTCTGGATGATCGGCACGGGCTGGGTCGCTTCTGCAGGCGCCCTGATCTACGTGTCGGTTCCGAAGGAACGCCGCATCGCGCTGCCGAACACCCGCTTCCTGCTTCACCAACCATCTGGCGGTACGCGCGGCATGGTCTCCGACATCGAGATCCAGGCCCGTGAAATCATCAAGATGAACGAACGCCTGAACAAGATCATGGCAGAAGCAACCGGCCAGCCGATCGAAAAGATCGCAGCCGATACGGACCGCGACTACTGGCTGTCGGCACAGGAAGCCGTCGCCTATGGTCTTGCATCCAAGATCGTGACGTCGCAGAGCGAAATCTGATCCAGACGTCGTTCTGACAAATCAAAATCCCTCGTCGGCTTCAGGCCGGCGGGGAATTTTTGCGTTTGAGGGCAATCGTTTCAGGCGCGGGTAGGGGCCGACAGGTCCGGATGACCCGAACCCTTTCGGCCACCGCGCGATATCAGGCGAGCTTGCGGGTGGGTACGGCGGTTGCCGGGACGCGGCCCTGCTGCCAGTGGGCGGCAAAATCCATGAACGCATCGGGCGACATCGGTTCCGCGAAGGCATAACCCTGCAGCACCTGGCAACCAAGGCCACGCAGGATATCCATATGGGCTTCCGTTTCGACGCCCTCGGCGACGATCTCGATCCCTTGCGAACGGCCGATCTCGATGATCGAAGCCACAAGCCGGTGCTGGGGACCTGACGCCTGAAGCGGAGAAATCAGCTGCCGGTCGATCTTCAGCCGCTTGGGGCCGAGTTCCAGCAGACTGACGATCGAAGCGTGTCCGGAGCCGAAATCATCCAGCTCGATATCGATACCCAAATCCTTCAGCGTGCCGATGATCTTGCGCAGGCCGCGGTCGTTTCCTTCAAACGAGATCGATTCCAGAAGTTCGAATGCAATGCTGCCCGGCGCAAACGACAGGTGCGACAGCTGCTCCAAAAGGTTTTCGTCCTTCAGGCGCTGGGCTGAGACATTGACAGAGACCCTTGGGACGGCAAGCCCGCGGGCACGCCAGCGGGTGGCCTGGAACAGCGCTTTTTCGAGAATGAGCGCGTCGATCTCACCGGAGCGATGAAGACCTTCGGCAATATCGAGAAACGCTTCGGGCGCGAGCAGGCCGCGGGTCGGGTGGACCCATCGGGCCAGCGCCTCGACACCGACGATATCGAGGGTGACGGCATCGAACTGCGGCTGGAAGAAGGGAACGATCTGGTCGTTCTCGATTGCCGCGAGAAGCTCGTCGGACGTGCGTTTTACCTGGATCGCCGTCAGAAGCAGGGACTCTGAAAACACCTCGGCGCGGTTACGGCCGCGTTTCTTGGCCTCGTACAGTGCGACGTCGGCATTGATCAGCAACTGGCGCGGTTCTTCGCACGCAAGCGTCTGCATGGCGATGCCGGCGCTGCAGCCGACATGGCATTCCTGGCCGTCGATCGTCATCGGTTTGGCGATCGCCTTGACGATCGAGCGGCCGAGATGTTTTGCCCGCTCTTCCGGGGCCGGGCCGCTGGTGACGACCACGAATTCGTCGCCGCCGATCCGCGAGACGAATTCGTCATGGCCGATCAGTTCCAGGAGCCGAGCCGTCGTCTGGCGCAGGACCTCGTCGCCGGCCGCGTGGCCGAGCGTGTCGTTGACTTCCTTGAAGCGGTCGAGATCGAAATGGATAAAGGCCAGGCGGTGACTGTGCGTCGTCGCGTTCGAGGCTTCCATGAACTGGTCGAGAAAGCGCCGGTTGGGAAGGCCGGTCAGGGCGTCGTGCAAAGACTGGTGCTGCAACGTGCGGCGTGTCGCGCGCAACCGCTCGTTCTGTTCTTCCGCGCGGGCGCGCTCCTCCCGCAGTTCGATCTGCAGATTGACGTCATCAGTGACATCCCAATTGGCGCCAACGACGCGTTCGACGCCTCCCGACGTTTTGTAGGCCTTGCCATGCGCGCGGATGTGACGGATCTCGCCTGAAGGTCGGACAATCCGGAACTGGGTAATATAGGGCTCGGTGGCACCGATGACCTCGTTCAGTCGATTTTCAGCCGTCTCGATATCATCCGGATGGACAGTCGAACGCCAGTCCTCGTAGGTGAAGATGTCCTTGCCCGGAGGCGCAGAATACAGGTCCTTGAGCCGCTCGTCCCAGAAAAGGCGGTCTGTGGCGCCCTCGTATTCCCAGACGCCGATCTGCGACGCTTCGAGTGCCAGCGTCAACCGGTGGTGAATGGTCTCGAACTGCTCCTCCCGGTGTTGCAGATCGACGATGTGGCGATTGCGCTGCCTCATCAAGATCCCCACCCAGATCATCGGGGCGACGATACAGAGTGCGATCAGCGTCGCGTAGGCATAAAGCCAACCGATATCCGGCGGGGTCGTCTGCCAGCCGGCTTTCGGGACCGCTGCGAGATACCAGGTGTCGTATCCGAGCTCGATGCGGGCACGAACCGCATCGGCGGAGAAGATCGCCGGGTCACCGGTAAAGACGTCCTTCGCAACCGGTGCCGGCCGCCTGGAGATCGCGATGCTGAGGGGTTGCCGTTCGGTATCGAGGTCGATGTCGCGGAACAGGCGCTCCACGTCGATCACGCTCGAGACGATGCCCCAGAAATGTCCGTTGGCTTGCGAAAAAACCGGGTAGCGGGCCAGCAGTCCCAGTCCGCCCTGAGCGAGTTCGACAGGTCCGGCGATCGTGGTGGACCGGCGCTTGATCGCCTCCATGACGGACACTGACCGTTTGGGGTCGGCCGTGTAATCTCGTCCGACAAGCTGCTTGTTCTGGTCGTAAGGGTAGACGTACCGGATCACAAGATCGGGCGCCACGGCGACGTTCTTCAGCTGCGAGGGAACAGCGAAAACTCGCTCGGAGAGCGCCGCAAACTGCGTTTGCGTGATGGAGGGGTTTGCAGCGATCGCGGCAACGAGACCCTGGACCAGATTGACGTTGCCGCGAATATTGGTTTCGAGGCTTGAGGACACGCGCGCCAGTTGTTCCGACGCGACGAGCCGCTGCTGCGCCATGTATTGGGCGCGCTCTTCCAGATCGGCCCGGACAATTCCGAAAATGACCGCGGCGACCATAATGAAGGCGGGCAGATACCAGCCGAACCGGAAGAATCGCCGTTCCCGGCTTCGGCCGGGCTTTATCATGGAGGAAGAGAAGAGCATGCAATGTTCCAACAGGTCTCCTTCCAACATTTCAGACAAGGCTTAATTTAGTCTGAGATGGAACGGCGCCGGACGGGTCGTCGAGCCGAAATACTGGTCTCCACTCCAATATTTTCGAGAAATCGGGCCCTTTATACATGACTGAAAATCGGAAAAAATCAGTCGGCCTGGTCATCTCTTGGGCTTGTCTCGCGGCGGCCGGTCGTGCTCCATGCACCCTTCACCGCGTCGGGTTCTCATCATGTTCAAAGACTTCTCTTTTTCCGCCCTGACGATGGGGATGCTGACCGCGTTTGTCGGTTTCGTCAGTTCGTTTGCCGTGATCATCCAGGGTTTGCAGGCAATGGGCGCCAATAGCGATCAGGTCGCCTCCGCGCTCCTGGCGCTTTCCCTGGCGCTCGGCATTCTTGCCGTGAGTTTCTCGGCCGCTCTCAAGATGCCGATCAGCATTGCATGGTCGACGCCTGGTGCCGCTCTTCTCTCGGGGATCGGGATGATCGAGGGCGGATTTCCCGCAGCCGTCGGCGCCTTCGTCATCTGTGGCGGGCTGATCATGCTGTCGGGCCTGTTCCAGCCGCTCGGGCGCGCGATCCGGATGATCCCGGGGCCGCTTGCCAATGCGATGCTGGCCGGTATCCTGCTCGGCCTGTGTCTTGCTCCCGTGAAGGCGGTGGCGTTCGACCCGATGCTGGGACTGCCGATCGTGCTGACCTGGGCGGTCGTCGTGTCGCGCTGGCGGCTTCTGGCCGTGCCGGCCTCGCTTGCCGCGATGATGCTGGTGCTGATCTTCGGCGTCGACCTGCCGGCAGATACGCTGAGCCAGATCGGCGCTGCGATCCATCCGCAATTCGTGTTCGTCGAGCCGGTGTTTACCTGGCACGGCGCGATTTCCGTGGCGGTGCCACTGTTTATCGTCACCATGGCGTCGCAGAACATTCCCGGCATCGCGATCCTCAAGGCGCACGGATACGAGCCGCATCCCGGACCGATGTTCGTGGCAACCGGCGCCCTGTCCTCGCTTGTCGGCGTTTTTGGCGGCGTGCCGGTCAACATGGCGGCGATCACGGCGGCGATGTGCGCCAGTACCGACGCTCATCCGGATCCCGCCCGGCGTTACGTAGCGGCGATCATCGGCGGCTTCAGCTATGCGGCGCTGGGGCTGGTGGCCGGCGGCATTATCGCCTTCGTATCGCTCGCGCCGCCGATCCTGTTGCAGGCCGTCGCCGGGCTCGGGCTGATCGGCGCGTTCTCGAACGCGGCATACGCCGCCTACCACAATCCCGCTACCCGCGAGGCTGCGGCCATCACCTTTATGGTCACCGCTTCCGGAATCGCCTTCGCCGGGATCTCGGGGGCGTTCTGGGGTCTGCTGGCCGGTGGCGTGATGATGGGTTTGCAGAAGGCTCTCAGACGCGAAAGATTGCCTTGAGAGGGAACCGCGGCCGTCGTTGCAACATCAAATGCCGTTCGAAAGTGCACTTGCACGTTCTCTGCCCGCCCGCTATAGATTCTCCCATGACCATGACAGGTGCGATCATGTCCGACCGTTTGCCGACCCGCAGCTTCGCTGCCGGGGCGACGGTTTTCGCGCCTCTCTCGCTTCTTAGCCTCGACCTTACACTCGGTTGCCGGGTCCGTTGAGGAGCGCCCGGCGGCCGAAAGCCCGCCGGCGTAAGAGCTCCTCGCAAGATTTACCGATATAGCTGAGACAGACCCTGAGAGGTCGCCATCCTCACCAAGCAGGCCCCAAAAGTGCGGCGCGCGGCGGATGGAAAGGACGAGGACTTGAAGACCATGGACGCCAAGAATTCCAACGTGACTACTGCAAACAAGGCTAAGGGTATGGCCGACGCGGCGGTGAAATACCGTGCCTATCCCGCCATCAATATTCCCGACCGGACCTGGCCGTCGAAGGTGATCGACAAGGCGCCGATCTGGTGCTCGGTGGACCTGCGTGACGGCAACCAGTCGCTGGTCAACCCGATGGGCCACGATCGCAAGGCCCGCATGTTCAAGCTGCTCCTGGATATGGGTTTCAAGGAAATCGAGATCGGTTTCCCGTCGGCTTCGCAGACCGATTTCGACTTTGCCCGTTGGTGCATCGAAGAGGGTGGCGTTCCCGACGATGTGTCGATGCAGGTACTGGTTCAGTGCCGGCCGGAACTGATCACCCGCACGTTCGAATCGCTGGAAGGCGCCAAGCATCCGATCATCCACTTCTACAACTCGACATCGGAACTGCAGCGCCGTGTGGTGTTCGGCAAGGATGTCCGCGGCATCAAGCAGATCGCCGTCGACGCGGCGAAGATGATCACCGACATGGCTGCCAAGGCCGGCGGCGATTACCGGTTCGAATATTCGCCGGAAAGCTTTACCGGCACCGAGCTGGAAGTGGCGTTGGAGATCTGCAACGCAGTCATCGAGGTCGTAAAGCCGACTGCCGACAACAAGCTGATCCTCAACCTGCCCTCGACCGTCGAGATGGCGACGCCCAACATCTACGCCGACCAGATCGAATGGATGTGCCGCAATATCGACTCCAGAGAAAATGTCATCATCTCGCTGCATCCGCACAACGACCGTGGCACCGGGATTGCGGCGACGGAGCTGGCGCTGATGGCTGGCGCCGACCGCGTCGAAGGCACGCTGTTCGGCAATGGCGAGCGCACCGGCAATGTCGACGTGGTGACGCTGGCGCTCAACATGTACACGCAGGGCGTTGATCCTGGGCTGGACTGCACCGATATCGAGCGCATCAAGGACGTCTACGAATATTCGAACGAAATGGTCATTCCCGAGCGCCATCCTTACGTCGGCGAACTGGTCTATACGGCGTTTTCCGGCTCGCACCAGGATGCGATCAACAAGGGCATGAAGGCGATCAAGACGGCCAACCATCCGGTGTGGGAAGTGCCTTACCTGCCGATCGACCCGCGCGACGTCGGCCGGTCCTACGAGGCTATCATCCGCATCAACTCGCAATCGGGCAAGGGCGGCATCGCCTATATCCTGCAGCAGGATTACGGCATCAACCTGCCGCGCAATCTGCAGGTGGAGTTCCGCGAGGACATCCAGCGGATTACCGACGAGGAAGGCAAGGAAGTCGCTTCCAAGCGCATCCATGAGCGCTTTATCGAGCGATATGTCGACCAGCCTTCAGCACGGCTGAAATTCGTCGATCACCAGACCTTCCCGGCCGGGATGGAGCACAAGGGCATCCGCGTCGTTTCCGCCGAGATCACCGATGGTGGTGAGACGAAGACGATCGAAGGTCGCGGCACGGGCCCGATCGACGGGTTCATCAACGCGCTGTCGGCCTATCTCGGGATCGAGTTGTCGGTGAACGAGTATTCGGAACACTCGCTGCAGCATGGCTCGAACGCCTCGGCGATCGCCTATGTCGAGGTTGAGCATCCCGGTGGAAAGCTGTTCGGCGCCGGCATCAACAACAACATCGTGACGGCATCGCTCGACGCGATCGTGTCGGCGGCTAACCGGGTGCTGGAAGAACGCGGCCGGTAAGCCGGGGCCTGTAGGGTATCAGAAGACACAAGCCGCATCGCCAGCCGATGCGGCTTTTTGCTGGGATCAGGTGGACCTGATCGCGCGTCGCTCAGATCAGTCCCGCGGCCTTGGCGGCGATCTCGTCGAGATCGGCGGCGGAGGAGGGGCCGACGACGACATAGGTCGCGAGCGGCGTGCTCCAGGACACAAGACCCGTATCGGCGCGGATGTCCTCGACCGGTTTGTTGGTGTCCGGACGGGTCTTGGAGAAGGTGATCGCGATGATCTCTCCTTCATCGCCGCGGCGGTAGAGGAGGAGGCCCGAGGGGCGGTTGTCGGCGGTGAAAAGCCGTGCGCCGGCGAAGGCGAGCCCGCTTTGCGACAGGTCCGGAATGCGAAAGGCGATGCCGGTGCCTGTGGTCAGCCATGCGAGGATATCGCCCGGCCTGTCGGCACCGATTTCCACCAGACGATCGGGCAAGCGGGTATAGAGCCGGTAATGGGCGACGACGTCGTCAAGCCAGTCCCGCGAATCGAGCTGCACTTCCGAGCCGCCGAGACGGGTCGATCCCGGCTGGGTGCCGAGCGCATAGCCGATGCCGCCGCCGAGGCAGAGACTGAGAATGCATGCGACAAGCGCCTGCGTTCTGCTTGGCTTGAACGAGAGTGACTGGCGCTTTTTGTCATCAGGCAGCCTGATCGCGCGGCGCGGCAGCGGTGCGTTCTTGATGGTGCGGACGAGTTCGAGCGGCAATGGTTCCTTCATGGCATCGTCGAAGACGCGCCGGCCGTAATCCGTGCCGCGTTTCAGGTTGTCATGCAGGGCCCGCGCCTGCGGCTCGTTGACCAGAAGCGCTTCGATCTCCTGCCGTTCGTGTTCGTTGGCTTCGCCATCCAGGAAGGCCGAAATGCGCTGTTCGAGCGCGGACGAGGAAGCACTGGCTTTCATGCGCGGCGCTCCGATGCTTCCGGCGCGATTTCCGACAGTCTGAGCCGTGCAGAACACAGGCGTTCGGCGAAGGCCTGTTCCGGAATGCCGAGTATAGCAGCCGCCTCGCCATAGGCGAATGCCTCGACGTCCACGAGAAGGAAGACACTGGCGAGGCCTGAGGGCAGGGACAGCAGGATCTGATCCGATGTGGCCATCGTGGAAATTTCGGTAGCCGATACGACGCCCTGTGCCTTCGGGGTGGAGGACGGCTGGGTCTTGCGGCGCTTCTTGATCTCGTCGGACCAGGCTGTGCGCATCAGGCTGAACAGCCAGCTTTCGATGCGGCCTTCGCCCTTCCAGTGATGGCTTTTCTGGATTGCACGCGAACAGACTTCGCGCACCAGCCTGTCAGCATCCTCGGCGGTGCCTGCAAGCGTCAACGCGAAACGACGAAGCCTCGGCAGCAAGGCTACGAGGTCACGGCGAATGTCCATGGTCTGGGTCGGATTGTTCATGCGGAAACAAGCTTAACGGGGCTATGCGTTATGATTACGGCCATCTCGTTAAGCTATGAATCGAATGTGATGCATTTGCAACAGGCGACGCAATTAATCTACAAGATTTCGACGGTCTCGGGCTGGATCGCCGGCATAGGCAGTGGTTGATCGCCATAAAAGACGTGGCTGCTGTCCAGCGCAATGCCGTCACCTGCCTGCGTCAGCCCGTAGCGTTCACAAACCAGGTTCCAGTTGCCGGGTTCGCCCGACAGCGAAAACAGGTTGTAGGAAGCAGGTGGCTTGTGGCCGCCCGGACCCTGCGAGGCGGACGCTATACCGACGACCGGCACGGGCCGGTTATGGGTCTTGAGTTCGTAGACGGTGTTAAGATGCGTATGGCCGTGCAGCACCAGTTCGGCGCCGCCGGTCGAGATGGCCGCAGCAAATCGACGGATGCCGATCATACGCTTGTGCGATGACGCCGCGCCGTGGATCGGCGGGTGGTGAATCATCACCACGCGGAACAGTCCGCGTTCGCCGGCTTTCTTAAGAAGGTTCACTGTTTCGCGCGCCTGGCGCGGGCTGAAATAGCCGGATGCGGAAAACGGCGGCGTCGCGTTGGATGTGGAGCAGCCGATGATGGCGATCGGGCCACGCTCCCGGTAGGTCGGGAAGATGTGATCGTCCTTCGGCCATTCGCCCGGATCGTCGTCGCTTTTCACGAAGGGATACCAAGCGGCAACCGACTTGTCGTGAGCGCCCGGCACATAGGCGTCGTGATTGCCCGGCACGACGGTCGTATCGGCGGGTTCGCCGATCGTATCGAGCCATTCGCGGGCCAGCCGGGTTTCGATCTTTGTCGCCAAATTGACCAGATCGCCTGTGATGAGCAACTGGTCCGGCTCTCGGTCCTTCATGTCGCTCAACAGCAGATCCAGCGTGTTGACGAGAAGATGCTTTCGGCGGGTGCGGTGCCAATTGACGAAACCGGTGATGCGTTTTGACAGAAGCTCGCGCATCGTCAGCCGCGGAAGGGGCCCCAGGTGGATATCGGAAATATGCGCGAACTTGAACATGGCGAAGACATAACGCATGAGAGAGCAATTGGTACCGAATTTATCGCCGCTCCCGAAGTTATGAAGTGGAACGCCTGAATGGTTGAGCAGGGCATTCCCGAAGTTACTGGCGGCCGCGCCCGCATTCTCGTCTGGCTGATGCACAAGGCGTTCATCGTCACCCGCGGCATGACGATGGGTGTCCGGGCCGCCTGTTTCGATGACGAAGGCCGGATTTTCCTGGTGCGCCACACCTATGTTCCCGGATGGTATATGCCCGGCGGCGGAATGGAACGCGGCGAAACCGCGCTTCAGGCGCTGCACAAGGAACTGCGGGAAGAGGGCAATCTGGAAGTCCTGGGAGTGCCGGAGCTTTTCCACGTCTACCTGAACCGCAACGCATCGAAGCGCGACCACGTGCTGTTCTACAAGGTCAACGTCAACCAGACGGCGCCGCGCGCCGCGGATTACGAAATTGCGGAAAGCGGCTTCTTTGCCCTCGACGCGCTACCGCCTGAGGTCACCCAGGCAACAGCGCGCCGATTGCAGGAGCTTTCGGGAAAGATCGAGAAGGGGGAGTACTGGTGAGAGTTACCCGCTTTCCTACCCCCGCCCATGCGGTGCGTCGAGATCGAGCTCTGGTCCTGTCGGGACGATGCCGGTCGGGTTTATGGTTTTGTGGCTCTCGTAGTAGTGGTGCTTGATGTGGAGGAGATTGCAGGTCTTGGCCACGCCCTCGTGCTGGTAGAGATCGCGCAGATAGGCTGACAGGTTCGGGTAGTCGGCGATGCGGCGGATGTTGCATTTGAAGTGGCCGACATAGACCGGATCGAAGCGGATGAGTGTCGTGAACAGCCGCCAGTCGGCTTCGGTCAGCTTGTCTCCGAGCAGGTAGCGGTTTTTCGAGAGACGGGTCTCGAGACTGTCGAGCGTTTCGAACAGCTTTGAGACGGCCTCTTCATAGGCGTCTTGCGTGGTGGCGAAGCCGGCCTTGTAGACGCCGTTGTTGACGGTGTCGTAGATGACCGCGTTGATCGCGTCGATCTCAGTGCGCAGATCTTCAGGGTAGAAATCGACATCGGAACCGGTGATGCCGTCGAAGGCGCTGTTCATCATGCGGATGATTTCGGCGCTTTCGTTCGAGACAATCGTGTTCTGCTGCTTGTCCCAAAGGACCGGAACCGTGACGCGGCCGGAATAGGCGGGATCGGCTTTCAGATAGACCTGGTAGAGATAGTCGGAGCCGAACAGGGCGTCGCCGGTTGCGCCGTCGCGTTTGCGGAATTCCCAGCCGTTTTCCAGCATCAGGTAATCGACGACGGAGACCGAGATCAGATCCTGCAGCTTCTTGAGGTTGCGGAAAATCAGCGTCCGGTGCGCCCAAGGGCAGGCGAGCGAGACATAGAGATGATAGCGTCCGGCCTCGGCCTTGAAGCCGGAGGTGCCTGACGGTCCGGCGGACCCGTCAGCTGTCACCCAGTTGCGGAACTGTGATTCGGAACGCTTGAAATGACCCTTGCTGGCCTTGGTGTCGTACCAGACGTCGTGCCACTTGCCGTCTACCAACATGCCCATTGCAATCTCCTTGGTTGTCTTTCTGTTAAATACGACAAAGCCTGACAATGACGAGGTGCGATTTTGTAAACGCTGCGTTTTTGGATTGGACGGGTAGAATATTTTCTGATAGCTCGCTTGTCACGATTGTTCGGGAACATCAGAGAATGACCGAAGTGCGGACACTGCGACGACGCTGAAGATCGACCACGACGCCTGAAAACGCGTCGCGATATCGCTCGTCCTGTCTGCCCTCTCCTTACGGCTTCGGTTCTCCATGTCCCTGCATCTTGTTGCGTCGCAATCCTCAACATCCCAGAATTCTTCGTCCGAAAACACCGCCAAGTCCATGGCGAAACACGACCTCGTCTATCTGACCGAGGATGCGTCTCACGACGACATCATCGAGGTGATCAACGAGGAGGCTTTCGGCCCCGGACGGCACGTGCGCGCCGCGTCCCGCATTCGCGAGCAGGGGCCGCATGACCGGTCGATCTCGTTCGTCTGCGCCAACGATGGCGAGACGATCGCTTCGGTGAGGATGACGCCGGTTCTGGCGGGAAGCGTGAAGGGCCATATGCTGGGCCCGCTGGCGGTCCGGCCGTCGCACAAGAACCTCGGGATTGGCCGCGAACTGGTGCGGATCGCCATCGATGCCGCGCGCCGGCATGGGTCGGAAGCCGTGATCCTGATCGGCGATCCGCCCTATTACATGCCGCTCGGCTTCGAGAAGGTGGCCTATGACGCGCTCGATTTTCCGGGACCGGTCGATCCGGGCCGGGTGCTGGTCGTGCCGCTCAAGGACGGTGTGCATGACGGGCTGAAGGGCGTGATCGGCTGGCGGGAGCTGTGATCCGTCAGGACTTCGCGCCAAACCCTTGATCTAGAATCGTTTTTCCAGCCACGTTACATCATGTCCGCCGGCGAGGCCTTCGAGCTTGCCGATCGGGTGGTAGCCGAGCTGCAGATAGAGCGCGAGTGCGGCCGGGTTCATCGTATCGATATAGGCGCCGATACAGCCGCGCTTGACCGCCTCCGCTTCAGCCATCGTGAGCAGCCGCGTGGCGAGACCCTTGGCGCGCATCAATTCCGGAATGAACAGCATCGAGATGTAAAGCCAGCCGCGGCCGGTATAGCCGACGAGGCCGCCTGCGATATCGCCGGCCGTATCACGTAGCGGGATTGCCAGTTCGCGGCGGTCGCTCGCGCCGAAGCATTCGATATTGAAGGCTTTCAGCTTGTCGAGGATGATGTCTTCATCCTGCTGCGAGATGCCTTCGACGATTTCCAGATCCATATCCATGCTCCCAGATTGCGGCCGAGATGGATAGACTAAAGCGCTTTTTGAAGGAAGGTGCGGGTTCTGGTTTCGACGAAATTTGGAATCTCGCCAAACACTTGGTAGCCGTGGCTCTTGTAGGCCTTGAGGGCGAGTGGGTTGAACGTATCGATCCAGGCGCCCTTGCAGCCGCGGGTGCGGGCTTCATTTTCGGCCTCGGTCAGGAGCTTTGCTGCCATGCCCTTGCCGCGCAGGGTTTCCGGAATGAACAGCAATTGCGTGAAAAGCCAGCCCCAGGACGTGTAACCCGACAGACCGCCGATGACTGTGCCGCTCTCGTCGCGGATCAGTACGGCGAGCAGTTCCCTGTCGGAGGGGCCGACTTCGCCTTCGTTGAAGGCGGTGAGGCCGCCGCTGACGATTGCAAGATCGTCTGAGCTTGGCGCGTCGGTGAGATAAAGCTCGTGCGCCATCAGCGACCCTCGCGCCACCACATTGCCGCCATCGCGAACAACAGCACAGACAGGCCGGCAAAGCCTGCAAACAGCGGCAGCGTGTTGATGCCGCGCAGCACCGTCTCGTCGGTCATGCGGATAACCATGCGGTTGGGATCACTGACACGAACTTCGCCGCGGACCGGCAGGATGTCGGGGATGGTGACGCCATCGCCTGAGGCGACGCGGGTCACGAGGCCACGGGTCTTGTCGGCATAGGGCTTCAGCGTCGCCTCGGTGGAGATCATCGCCTTGAACTCGGGCGAGTCGACGGCGCCGACATGGACCAGCGTCTGGAAGTCGCCGTTTCTCACCTCGAACAGGCCGGTTTCGTCCATGCGGCTCTCGTAGCGGTATTCGCCGGGGCCGGCGGGCGTCATCTGCACGGTCTCGGTGCGGCCCGAGGGATAGCGGATCGTCGCGGGGCCGGGGTCGTCGCCGATCGTCTGGCGGGTGGCGGCGAGCGTGCGGCCGACGGAGCGGGCGGTCAGCGCCTCTTCCTCCAGTTCGGGTTCCTTCATCAGCCAGTGAGCGATGCGGCGATAGAGCGCCACATGCGGGCCGCCGCCTTCAAAGCCGCGGGCCCAGAGCCAGCCCTGATCCGACAGAAGCATGGCAACGCGGCCTTCGCCCTGACGGTTGAGGACGAGGAGAGGGCGGTCGCCATCGCCTTCCATTACCGTCTGGCCCTGCGGCGGGTCGACATCGATGGTGCGGAACCAGCGACCCCAGGCGGGCGGCGTCTGGTTGGAGCCTTCGAGGCCGCGGGTGACCGGGTGCTTGGTGCCGACTTCCGATAGATGCGGGAAGAAGCCGGCATTGTGGACTTCGCCCGTCGGTGCGGCCGGCAGGACCTGTTCGAGCGGTGTCGCGGCGATCGAATCTTCGCCAGCGTGTTCGGGGCCTGCCGCGATCAGCAGCGCGCCGCCGTTTTGCACATATTGGGAGATGTAGTCGTAATAGAGGATCGGCAGCACGCCGCGATGCTTGTAGCGATCGAAGATGATCAGATCGAAATCCTTGATCTTCTCGACGAACAGCTCGCGGGTGGGGAAGGCGATCAGCGACAACTCGTTGATCGGCGTGCCATCCTGCTTTTCCGGCGGACGAAGGATGGTGAAATGCACGAGGTCGACGGAGGCGTCGGACTTTAGAAGGTTACGCCAAGCGCGCTCACCGGCATGGGGTTCGCCGGACACCAGCAGCACGCGCAGGTTCTGCCTGATGCCATCGATGACATGGACGGCGCGGTTGTTGGCGGTGGTCACTTCGCCAGGGAGCTCGGCAACCGAGAACTCCATGACATTGTTGCCGCCGCGCTGGACGTTGAACGAGAACGGGGTGGTGACGCCGGGCGTTGCCTGCAGCGTGGCGATCTGCTGGCCGTTCATGCGCACGATGACTTCGGCGGGGCCGCCGCCCTGGCGACCGTCGTCGAACACGCGCAGCGTCAGTTCCTGCTCCTCACCGACGATGCCGAAGCGGGGCGCGCGCAGCACTTCGATGCGGCGATCGAATTCGTTTGGCTGGCCGGTGATCAGCCCGTGGACGGGCGCGTTGAAGCCGAGATCCTGGTTGATGCCGGGAAGATCGTGGATCTGGCCATCGGAAAGAAACACGGCGCCGCCGACACGGGCGGGCGGCACGTCCGACATGGCGGAGCGGAGTGCCGTAAACAGCTTCGTCGATGGTGTGTCGCTGTCTACATCGTCTCCGGCCTCGACGATGCGCGTCTCGATGCGGGGATAGCGGGAGAAGCGGTCGCGCAGTTCCGCCAGCGCCTGATCCGTCTGCTGCTCGCGGCCGGCCGTCTCCTGGCTCTGGGAGCGGTCGACGACGATTGGCACGATGGTGGAGAGCTGCTCCCGGTCCTCCTGGTTGAGCGTCGGGTTGGCAAGCGCCATCAGGAGGGCGGCAAGCGCCAGCGTGCGAAGGGTGGCACCACGGACGCCGCGCAACAGCGCGGTCACAGCAAGGACGAGGGCCAGTGCACCGAGGGCTGCGAGGATAGGCCACGAGAAGAAGGGGGCGAATTCGATGGTCATCGGTTACTGCCCCAGCCGTTCGAGGAGTGCGGGCACGTGGACCTGGTCGGCTTTGTAGTTGCCGGTCAGCATGTACATCATGATGTTGACGCCGGCGCGGTAGGCGTATTCGCGCTGCATGTCATCCGGCGGCACGGTCGGGAGCATGGAATTCCCCTGTTGATCGACCGCCCAGGCGCCCGCGAAGTCGTTGCCGGTGATCAGAAGCGGCGTCACGCCGTCGCCGCCGGAGGAGAGCTGCGAGGTGGAGTTGCGCGCATCCTGGCGGGCTTCGACCCAGAGAGGGCCGCCGCGGTAGCGACCGGGAAAGTCCTTCAGCAGATAGAAGGTGCGGGTCAGCACATGGTTTTCCGGTGTCGGCTCGAGCGGCGGAATATCGATGCTGGCGAGGATTTCCTGCAGCCGCAGGCCGTTGGGGCTGGAGCTGCCGTCGAGTGCCGAGACTTGGTCGCGGGTGTCGAACAGAACCGTGCCGCCGTTGCGCATATAGGCGTCGATGCGTGAGATCGAGGCCTGCGATGGCATCGGCGCTGTCGCGGAAATCGGCCAGTAGATGATCGGGTAGAAGGAGAGATCGTCCTTGGCGATATCGAGGCCAACAGGGGCGCCGGGTTCCAGCGTCGTGCGGTAGCTCATGTATTGGGTGAGACCGTCGAGCCCGCGCTCGGAGATGCTGTCGACATCGCTTTCGCCGGTCTGGACGTAGGCGAGGTGGGTCGTGTCGAGGCGGTCGAGGATCTGGTCGTCGCCAGGCTTTACGCCTTCGCCGGGCTGCATTTCGCGAAACGGCTGCGGCTGGGCCGATTGCGGTTGCGCCGCGGCAGCGGGCGGCGAGGGTGGCTGCTGGGCGAGCGACGGGTTCGGGTTGAGCAGCGCCATTCCCAACGCGAAGCCGAGGATGAGGGTCGCGGCGGTGCCAGACGTCCGGGCGGAGGTTGGCTTTGAGCGTCCGGGGCGGCGGGAAAAGGCACCGTTCATGAAGAGCATTACCAGGCTATCGAGGACGAGGAGCGCGAAGGCGAGAGCAAACAGAGTCGGACGCAGGGAGAGAGCCTCGCCGCCAGCCAGTTGCTCGCGCGCCACCTGCGTTCCGCCGACCGATGGATCGAAGGGGGCAAGCACGGTCGCGGGCGCTAGAAGATTGACGGCGGAGTAGCCGTCTTCGGTGCCGTAGAGGCCCGGAGGATGATCGAAGCTCGCGACAGGCCGGGCGTTGGCGGGAATGGTGATCGGGCGGGCAGCGCCGGTCTCGGTTGTCATCACGCCGTCGGCGGTCAGCAGGCGGTAGGGCGGCAGGGCTGCGGCGGCGCCTTCGGTGCCCGGTGCTCCGGATGCGCTGCCACCGGCAGCACCGCCGACGCGGGCCATTTGAACCAGCCGGCGCAGCATCTCGACGAAATTGCCAGACAGCGGCAGGTTCGACCACGTCGCCTCGGCGCTGGTATGGAACAGCACGATGCGTCCGGCCTCGACTTCCTTTTCGGTGACGAGCGGCGTGCCGTCGGCAAGGCTTGCCCAGGTGCGCTCGGCAAGATCCGGCGTCGGTTCGGCGAGAACCTGGCGGGTCACGGTGATATCCGCTGCGCGCGGCAGGCCCGCGAAGGGGCCGAAATTCGGGAAATCTGCGAGTGCCTGCGGCTCAGACCAGGACATGGCGCCGCCGAGCGCGCGTTCGCCCTGGCGCAGGGTGACCGGTACCAGCGGATCGTCGGCCGGTGCTGCGGCAAGCCGCGGGCCGGCAAAGCGGACCAGCGTGCCGCCGCGCGCGATCCAGCGCTGCAGCGGCTGGGAGATTTCGGGCGGCAGGCGGCCGACATCGGCCATGATGATTGCCGACGGGTTGTCCTCGAGGATCTGCGGGATCGACACCGACAGATCGGCGGTGTTGGGCTGAATCACGTCTGCATAGGGCTGGAGCGCCCGGCTGATATAGTAGAGCGGCTGCAGCAGCGGCTGGAAATCGCTGCCGCTTTCGCCGGCAATCAGCGCCACGCGACGGCGACGGAAACCGTCGTCGAGAAGGTGGGCTGCACCGGCTGTCGCGATGCCTTCGACGGAGAGGCGGGCGAAATCGTTGCGCAGTTCGAACGGCGCGGAAATCTCCGTCGTCGCCGTGTTGGCGCCGTCGGCAAATTCCAGCGTGCCTGCGGCAAGCGAGCGACCCTGTGGATCAAGCGCGTTGACGGTGAACTGCTGGGTGCCAGCCGTGGAAAGGCGGGTGGCGCTGACATTCATCGCGGTCGAAGTGTTGGTGGCACCTGTGATCGCGACGGCCGATTGTCCATCGCCTTCGAGGACGCGCATGTCGCCTGCCGAGAGGCCGGCAAGGGCGGTCATCGTTTCGGCGTCGGTCGTGGCGGCGATGCCGTCGGAGACAAGCGCCAGCGTGCCGGGGCGGGTGCCGTTGAGAGCTTCCCGAAGCGCTGTCACGGCGCGAGTGCGGTCGGGCACCAGCGGCCTCGGGCTTGCGGCGGCAAGCTTGTCACGCGCTGTGGCGGCACTGCCGGGTGTTGCTTCCTGGTTTTGATCGGCGGTGAAGGCGATCGCGACCGGAAGATCGGCGCTTTCGGCGTCGTCGATCAGGAGATTGGCCGTCTCGACGCGGCGTTCCCAGTCGGTCGATGTTGCCCAGCCGTTGTCGATGACCAGCGCCAGCGGGCCATCTGTGTTGAGCGAACTCGTGCGCGGGTTGATGACCGGATCGGCGATGGCCAGAATGATCGCGGCGGCGAGAGCCATGCGCAGAAGCGTCAGCCACCACGGGCTCTGGGATGGCGTCTCCTCGCGCTTCAGGACACTTGCGAGAATGCGCAGAGGCGGGAAGACTTCGGATTTCGGTCTCGGCGGGGTCAGCCGCAGCAGCCACCAGATGGCGGGCAGGGCGATCAGGCCGAACAGGATGGCGGGATAGGCGAAAGCGAGCGCGCTCATGACCTCTCCTCCATACGTCCGGTTTCAACACGTCGAGGCGCCGGCATGCCGGAGAGGTAGCCGTGGACGGCAACCAGAGCTTCGGAGGCGAGACGGTCGGTGCGGTGGAAAACGAAACTCCAGCCGAGACGGCGAAGGCCCTCACCGAGCGCATCGCGGCGGGCGAGATAGGCGCGCTGGTATTCCTCGCGAATATTTTCGGCGCGGCCGGAGACGAGCTTTTCGCCGGTCTCGGGATCGGTGAATTCGGTGCGGCCGGTATAGGGGAAGGTCTCTTCGGCGGGATCGGCAACCTCGATCACATGGCCGCGCAGGCCGCGGCGGCCGAGCGGGGTGATGCGGTCCATGACCTTGTCGGCGTCATCGAGGAAATCGCCGATCAGGACGATATCGCTCTGGCCGCGGATCATGCCCGTATCCGGCAGGCCGGTCGCCTGCGGCGCGTGCATGATGGCGGTCGCCAGCCGTTCGGCAGCGTTGCGGGCAGAGACCGGCTCCATGATGCCGGGGCATCCGATCCGTTCGCCCGAGCGGGCCAGGATTTCGGCAAGCGCCAGCATGATGACCAGCGCGCGGCTTTCCTTCGATACGGATCCGAATGTCGACTTGTACATCATCGAGGGCGACATGTCGGCCCAGAGCCAGATCGTGTGGGCGGCTTCCCATTCCCGGTCGCGGACATAGGTATGGTCGTCACGGGCCGAGCGGCGCCAATCGATGCGAGACAGGCTTTCGCCTTCGGCATAGGGCCTGAACTGCCAGAAATTCTCGCCCATGCCGCGCTTGCGGCGGCCGTGCCAGCCGGCAATCACCGTATTGGCGATGCGCTTTGCCTCGACCATGCAGTCGGGTACCAGCATGGCGCGCTGCTGGGCGCGATGGAGGACATCGCTGCTGGCGGTTTGATCGACGATCTGGCCGATGGATGCCACGGAGGTTCCTTTCTAGCCTGAACCGGCGATCTTCAGCCGCGGGCCTGTTTGACCAGGCCGGCGATGACATCGCGGACCGACATGCCTTCGGCGCGGGCGGCAAATGTCAGCGCCATGCGGTGCTGCAGGACCGGTTCGGCAAGCGCGTGGATATCGTCGAGCGACGGAGCGAGGCGGCCTTCGTAAAGCGCACGGGCACGGGCCGTCAGCATCAGCGACTGGCCGGCACGCGGACCCGGACCCCAGGCGACATGCTTGTCGGTCGAAGCGTTGCCGTGGCCCGGGCGGGCCGAGCGAACGAGCGACAGGATCGCATCGACCACCGTGTCGGAGACCGGCATCTGGCGGATCAGCGCCTGGATATCCTTCAGCCGCGTCGCGTCGATGACGCTGCGCGCCTTGGCTTCGGCGCTGCCGGTCGTATCGAGCAGGATCTGGCGTTCGGCGGCAAGCTCCGGGTAGAGAACGTCCACCTGCAGCAGGAACCGGTCGAGCTGCGCTTCGGGAAGCGGATAGGTGCCTTCCTGTTCCAGCGGGTTCTGCGTGGCAAGGACGTGGAATGGTGCCGGCAGGTCATAGCGCTGGCCGGCCACGGTGATGTGATATTCCTGCATGGCCTGCAGCAGCGCAGACTGGGTGCGCGGCGAAGCGCGGTTGATTTCGTCGGCCATCAGCAGCTGTCCGAAGACGGGTCCCTTGACGAAGCGGAAGGAGCGGCGTCCGGTCTCATCCGTATCCATCACTTCGGAGCCCAGAATATCTGACGGCATCAGGTCGGGCGTGAACTGGATGCGGTTAGAATCAAGCCCGAGGACGGTGCCGAGCGTCGAGACGAGTTTGGTCTTGGCGAGGCCGGGAACACCGACCAGCAGCGCATGACCGCCCGAGAGAACCGCGAGCATGGTGTTTTCGACGACACGTTCCTGGCCGAAGATGACCTTGGCGACTTCCTCGCGGATGGCGGCGATATCGGCAAGTGCCTTTTCGGCCGAGGCGATGATGGCTTTCTCGTCGAGGACTGTTTGCGTAGAATTCATCATGCCCATGTCGTTCACCATCACCTTTGATTGGTATCCAGATCCAGCAGGCTTCGCCGAACCTATCCGTCCGACCGTGAATCGCTGCATCGCAGCGGCCACCTTAGACCTTGAAACTTATTCCGCCAAATAAGGCTGACAAGCACGCGATGAATGACTATCTCGTGAGAACATTCACCTTGGCTGATGCTTAAGGTCGAACCGGGACTGAAAAATGGCAGTAGAACCAATTAATACGGCGGCCGATGCCGCTGGTCTCGCGGCGATGATCGCCCATGCGTCGGAGCAGGCGAGTGGTGGCCCGCGGGGCGAAATGCCGGGCCTGCCGCCGGTCGAGCGGTGGAACCCGCCGTTCTGCGGCGATCTAGACATGGAAATCCGCGCCGACGGAACGTGGTTCTATCTGGGTACGCCGATTGGCCGTGCGCCGCTGGTCCGGCTGTTTTCGACCGTGCTGCGCAAGGACGAGGACGGCCGAACCTATCTTGTTACGCCTGTGGAAAAGGTTGCGATCCGCGTCGTCGATGCGCCGTTCGTGGCGGTTGAGATGCAAACGAGCGCGCGTGACGGAGAGCAGGTGCTGACGTTTCGCACCAATGTTGGCGATGTCGTCGAGGCAGGCAGCGACCATCCGATCCGGTTTGCGATCGCGGGCGAGGGGCAGGAACTGAAGCCCTACCTGCATGTCCGCGGACGGCTCGAGGCACTGGTCTCGCGGGCGGTGATGTATGATCTGGTGGAGCTTGGCGAGACGATCGAGATCGATGGTGTCGCGATGTTTGCGGTCCGATCCGGCGATACGGTGTTCCCGGTGATGCCGGCGGCCGAGCTGGAATTGTTGTCCCGATGAGTGGTCTCGGTTTTTATTCGGCGTCAGAGTTTCGCCGACGTGCGCGTTCCCAGAAGGGCGGGCCGATCGAGGATGCCTGGCGCGATCACGGCGATCATGTGCTTAACCCGGCTTGGGTGAACGCGACCATTCAATCCAAGCTGAAGGATGCCGCGGTGCTGGTGCCTGTCATCGACGATGCCGATGGCGCCAAGGTGATCCTGACGCAGCGGACCGTAAAGCTGCGCAAGCATTCCGGACAGATCGCGTTTCCGGGCGGTGCGATCGATCCCGAAGACGGATCGCCTGAGGTGGCGGCGCTGCGCGAGGCCGAGGAAGAGATCGGTCTTGACCGACGTTTCGTCGAGCCGCTGGCCAGGCTTCCCGATTATTATGCAGCGACCGGATTTCGCATCACCCCGGTGCTGGCCGTGGTGACCCGCGGCTTCGATCTGACGCTCAATCCGGACGAGGTGGATTCGGCGTTTGAAGTGCCGCTGTCGTTTCTTATGGACGAGGCGAACCACCAGCGCGGCACCCGCGACTGGAATGGCGCGACCCGGCACTTCTATGTCATGCCCTATGAGGACAGGGAAATCTGGGGCATTACCGCCGGAATTTTACGCACGCTGTATGAAAGGCTTTACGCATGACCTCCATTGCTACCCCCTCGGTTGCCGGTGAGGCATGGTTCAACGATGCCGCTCTGCAGCGGCTTCTTCTCCTTCTGAACGCCGATGGCGGCGAGGCGCGGGTGGCTGGCGGCGCCGTGCGCAACGCGCTGATGGGGCTTGCTGTCGCCGATATCGACGTGGCGACGACGCTTCTGCCGCAGGATGTGGTGGAGCGGGCAGAGGCTGCCGGCATGAAGGCCGTGCCGACCGGCATCGAGCATGGGACGGTGACGCTGGTGATCGACGGCACGCCGTTCGAGGTGACGACGCTTCGGCGCGATATCGAGACGGACGGACGCCATGCCAAGGTTTCGTTCGGCACCGACTGGCAGGCTGACGCGGAACGGCGCGACCTCACCATCAATGCACTTTACGCGGATGCATCGGGCGCCGTGGTCGATCCGGTCGGAGGTCTGCCCGACATCGAGAGCCGGACGATCCGTTTCATCGGCGACGCTTCGCAGCGGATTGCCGAGGATCATCTGCGCATTCTCCGGTTCTTCCGGTTTTTCGCCTATTACGGATCCGGCCGGCCGGATGCGGACGGATTGCGGGCATCGGCACGCGCCAAGGACAGGCTTTCGACGCTGTCTGGCGAGCGGGTCTGGGGCGAGACTAAGAAACTGCTGGCCGCCCCCGATCCGTCGCGCGCACTTTTGTGGATGCGGCAGGCTGGCGTGCTGACGGAAATCCTGCCGGAAACCGAAAAATGGGGCATCGACGGCATTCATCCGTTGGTCGCTGCGGAAGCAGCACTCGGCTGGACGCCGGATCCGCTGCTGCGGCTTGCGGCGATCGTGCCGCCCGATGCGGAACGGCTTACGGCGATGGCAAAGCGGCTGCGGTTTTCGAATGCCGATGCGGCGAAGCTGGCCGTCTGGGCGTCCGCACCCGCCATTCCCGACGAGGTGACGGATGTCGGCTTCGATCGTCTGCTCTACCGAAATGGCGTGGCCGGCATGGTTGCACGCGTCAAGCTGGCGCTGTCGTCGGCCAGAGCAGCGGCCGAGGGCGATCCAATGGCGATGCGCAAGTCGGCAAGGCTGTCGGTTCTTCTGAAGCGGGCCGAGGGCTACGTCAAGCCGGTCTTTCCGATCGCGGGCGCCGACGTTCTCTCGGCAGGTGTGCCTGCCGGCAAGAGGGTCGGTGAGATCCTGAAGCAGATCGAGGACTTCTGGGTGGAGCGTAACTTCAACCCCGACCGGGCAGCGCTGGCCGCCCGGCTGGACGAGATCGTGAAGCAGAGCTCCTGATCAATCCTCCTATTCGGAGATCGCCCAGGAGTGGAATACGGATGCCCGCTCCGTGGGAATCATCATGTGAGCGGCATTGGCCGCGCCGGATTCCGCCGACTTACCGGCAAGCTGCCGCTTCACTTGCTCGACACAGAAAGCGTGGGGCAGTTCGCCACCGCTTCTGGCTCGCATTTCGACGGCCAGACGCTCGACCAATTCGGGCGTCTTCATCAACTTCGAAACGGGGTATGGACTTGGTTTTGTCAGGCTGTTTGATGGGGTCATGGCTGTTCTCCCGTGCAACCAGAACGCACGCTAGCACCGAACACACCGATTCGAACATCGAATTTTTCGCAGATGACAACTACCAGTGGCCTTACAGTCATCAATTTCTTGAGAGCAGACTGCCTGGGCGTGCCAAAATGATCAGGGCCAGCGGACTGCCGGTGGCATTGAGGACAAGATCGATTCCACATTGCCGCCAGTCTTCAGGCCGAAAATGGTACCGCGGTCGTAGAGAAGGTTGAACTCCACGTAGCGGCCGCGACGGATCAGTTGCTCGTCGCGGTTCTCTTCGGTCCAGGGCCGGTTGAAATTGCCGCGGACGATCTTCGGATAGAGGAGGTTGAAGGCGCGGCCGACATCCTGCGTGAAGGCGAAATCGGCATCCCAGCCGCCTTTTTCCGCATCCGAATGGAGCCAGTCGAAAAAGATGCCGCCGACGCCGCGGGGCTCGTTGCGGTGCTTCAGGAAGAAATAGTCTTCGCACCATGCCTTGTAGCGGGGGTAATCGGCGACCGCGTGCCGATTGCACGTGATTTCCATGACCCGGTGGAAAAGCTGGGTATCGGGGTCTTCCTGGCTGCGGCGGATGTCGAGGACCGGCGTCAGGTCGGCGCCGCCACCGAACCACTGGCTGGTGGTGACGACCATGCGGGTGTTCATGTGCACTGCCGGCACATTGGGATTAACCGGATGGGCGATGAGCGAAATGCCCGACGCCCAGAATGCGGGGTCTTCGTCGGCGCCGGGGATCTGCTTGCGGAATTCTTCGGAAAACTCGCCGTGGACGGTGGACGTGTGGACGCCGACCTTCTCGAAGACGCGGCCTTCCATCATCGACATCGTACCGCCGCCGCCTTCACCCTCGTTGCGGAGCCAGTTCTTCCGGGTAAAGCGGCCGGGCGGCTGATCGGAGAGCGGGCCGGTCAGCTCGTCTTCCAAAGCCTCGAAGGAAGCACAGATCGTGTCGCGGAGGCTCTCGAACCAGGCTCGCGCGGCTGCCTTCTTCTCTTCGAGATTTTCGGGCAGTTCCTTGGGCAATGCCGGCCGTTCCATGGTCTTTTCCTTTTCCGCTATGCCTTTGATCTGCTTCCGTATCCTCGCCGGCGGCACTTAGCATCTCAGACTTGCGCCGGCCATTCCCAAGCGCGTGAGGCCGCCCGTTTTAAGACGGGAAAACAGACTCGCAATGCGTGTGAGACCATATTATCTTGATGTCACCAGGTGCCGATAAGAGGGTTTGATGGCGAAATTCACACCCCCGCCACTCGACGGGCTGAAGCGCAGAATTCACCGCCACCGGCAGGAACAGGCCGGCGGACCGGGCAGTATGTTCGTGCGCGAGACATTTCTGATGACCCGCGAGGATGCCCGCGAAAAAGCGCGGCAATGGTTCGACGAATTTCCGAAGGCTGCCTACTGGACCGAAGTGGAAAGCTGGCGTCAGCTGGAGGGCGACCGCATCGAATTCACCATGCGGAGACTTCCGACGGCGGACTAAGGAAGTCCCTCAGGCGCCGGGTTCGGCGAGGCGAAGGCGGCTTTCGATCAGTGCGCCGCTGTCATCGAGGATCGGATGCGCAACCGACACGATGTGCGCGTTGATGCGTTTCAGGTCACGCAGCATGTCGAGATGCAGCGAGCTGGTCTGCAGGCTTTCCAGTCGTCCGTCGCGCAACCGCTCCAGATGCTTTTCGGCGGACCGCTTTTCGAGCCGGCGGACTTCCACCTTGATTTCCATCAACTGCCGCGCCAGCGCCAGATCGCCGGTCTGGAAGATCGTCTGGGCGGTTCTCAGGTTGTCGACGGTCAGGCTGAGCAGCACCTGCAATTCATCGAAGCCGTCGTCCGAGAACTTGAGGCCGTGCGCAATCTTCTTGCGGACCTGTTCGGCGATGCCCTTTTCGATGATGTCGCCGATATGTTCGAGGTTGATTGCGTAATCGATGATGGCGATTGAGCGGCGGGCGTTCTCCGCATCGAGACCGGTGCGGCCCAGTTCCGACAGGTAGAGCTTCACATCCTGATGAAGGTGATCGACCCGTGACTCGAGCCCGGCGATGTCTGCAAGTGGGGCGATATCGTTACGTTTGAAGGCATTTTCGGTGCGGATCAGCATGCGCTCGATGGTGTCGCCGACGCCGAGCACTTCGCGCGTCGCATTGGCGAGCGCCATCACCGGGTTGTCGAGCGCGTCCTGATCGAGGAAGCGGGGGCCGTCGTCTCGCTGCGGATCATCAGGGACAAGGCGAGCTGCAAGGCGCGAGACTTGGGCTGAGAACGGGAATACGACCAGCGCCAGCAGGATATTGAAGGCGAGGTGTGCATCGACCGGGAGCTTTTCCGGCGACAGCGGCAAGGCTTGAACGGCATCGGCGACAGGGCCCGCGAGCGGCAACGCGATGGCGCAACCGATGCCGCGGGTGACAAGGTTGCCGAGCGTGATGCGTCTTGCGGCAGCCGGCGCAGAAAGAGTGGCGACGACGGGCGGAATGGCGCCACCGAGATTGGCACCAAGGATGAGCACGATTACCAGGCCGGCGGAGACATTTCCGGTCGAGGCGAGCGAGAGGATCAGCACCACGACCGCCAGGCTGGACGACGAGACGAAAGCCAGAACCGCCGACAGGATCAGCGCCACCGGCCACGCGTCATCGAGCAGGCCGATAAAGGCCGCGAGCGCCGGCGACTGGCGCATCGGTTCGGTGGCGAGCCCAAGCAGATGCAGCGACAGCAGCATCAGGCCGACGCCTATCATGGCCGTGCCGCCGCCTTTGCGGGCTGGCGATGCACCGCGAAGGATAACCAGACCGATGAGGATGAGAAGGGGCGACAGCCACTCGATGCCGGTCGCGACCAGCCAGGCGGTAACGGCGGTGCCGACATTGGCGCCGAGGAGCACGATCTGAGCCATGCGTGGACGCACCATGCCGCGTTCGGCAAACGAGGCGAGCGTCAGCGCGGTGGCGGTCGAACTTTGCAGGGCGATCGTGGCGACAAGGCCGGAGACGAAGGAGCGCAGGCTGCTGCTGGTGCCGCGGGCTAGACCCGTCTTGAGGCGTGTCCCGAAGGCGCGCGTGACCCCATCCTTGACCTGCGCAAGGCCAAACAGAAGCAGGGCCACGGCGCCGAAAAGATTGATGATGACGATGGTGGATTGCATATCAGATTGTCTTCGCCCGGGGACGGTTCCTATCGAATGAAGTGCGATAATGAATTGCCGGCTAACGAATATAGGCCGATTGCAGCGATGTGCAAATCACTGTTCGCGACAGTTTTTTACGCGTTTTGGCGCTGGGGCCGGAACACGGATCAGGCGGCGTCTTCGATGGCTTGCTCTTTCACCATGACCGGCATGAGTTCGAGACCCAATGCCTTCATCACCTTCAGGATGGTGGTAAACTCCGGGTTGCCTTCGCCGCTCAAGGCCTTGTAGAGCGCCGCGCGGCTCATGCCTGTCTTGCGGGCAAGCTTGCTCATGTTGCGGGCCTTGGCGACGGTGCCGAGGCATTTGGCAATGAAGGCCGGGTCGCCTTCCTCGAAGGCTGCGACCATGAATTCGAGACAGTCTTCCTCAGAGTTCAGGTGTTCGGAAATATCGAATGGACGAGTCTCCAGAGGCATCGAACTATCCTTTCCAAAACGCAGCCAATTTTCTGGCCTCAGCGATGTCTCTCGCCTGACTATCCTTGTCTCCCCCACACAGCAGGAGCAAAATGGTGCGATCGCGCCGCACGAAATACACGCGGTAGCCTGGGCCGTGGTGAATTCGCATCTCGCTTATGCCCTCACCGACGGGCTTGATATCGCCGAGATTTCCTTCCTTCGCATCTGCCGATGCGGGCCAAAATTCGCGTCGCGGCACGTCTGTCCACGAGGTCGTCGATCCAGGTATCGAATACGGACGTGGATAGAATTTTGTACATAATATGTACTCTATGGAGTGCAGTCGTGCAACATCATAGAGTAAACTCAGGCGTGTAAAAGACGCCAAATGCGCGTGCCGTTTATGCGGTGAAACCCGTCTGCCGCAGCGCTTCTCCTGATATCATTGCGGCCGACATGGCGACGTTGATGGAGCGCTGTCCTTCGCGCATCGGGATCAGTATGCGGGCATCCGCCGTTTCGTGGACGAGGTCCGGAACGCCGGCGCTCTCGCGGCCGAACAGCAGGATGTCGCCGGGCTGAAACTGGAAGTCCACGTAGGGTTGGGCGGCCTTTGTGGAGGCGAGGACCAGCCGCCGGTTTTCGGATCTCCGCCAGTCGTCGAACTGCTGCCAGTTGACGTGGCGGGTGAGTTCGACGTTTGCCAGGTAATCCATGCCTGAGCGTTTCAGGTTGCGATCCGAAATATCGAAGCCGGCCGGTTCGATGATATCGACGCCGAGGCCGAGGCAGGCGGCGAGGCGAAGGATCGTGCCGGTATTGCCGGGAATGTCGGGCTGGTAGAGGGCGATGCGCAGGTTGGTCATGGTTTTCCTTAAGCCGAGCCGGCCTGTGAGCTCAAGCGTTTGAGGGCGGTTTCGATCGGATTGCCGCAGATTTGGGACTTTTCAAAATGGCAATGAACGGGTAAAAGGGCATCGATCTTTAACGCCAGCCTATGGAGGCCTACATGGATATGACCGTGCTTATGCGCCTCCGCCCCCCGGTATTTGTCCGACAGGCTTAGGCGTCCGCGGTTTCACGCAGTCTTTTTCACCTTTGTATTTTGCGCGGCCGATATTCGGCAGCGCTCACCACATAACTGACCGGTTCGCCGTCGGCGCGTTTGCGTTGCGTGAAGCGGGTCCGATTGACGGAGCTATCAATGTTTTCCTGGTTCGAACGGCGGGTTCACCCTTATCCCGAGGAGACCCCAGGCCTGCCGCCTGCCGGCCTGATCGCCTTCCTCTGGCACTATACCAAGCCTGTCTGGCCCTGGGTGCTGATCATGTCGGTCTGCACGATGTTCATCGCGCTCGGCGAAGTGATGCTGTTCCAGTTTCTGGGCAATATCGTCGACTGGCTGACGCATGCGGAGCGTTCGACTTTCCTTCAGAACGAGGGAATGACGCTGGTTGCCATGGCGTTGATGGTGCTGGTCGGGCTGCCGCTGGTCGCCGGCCTCAATTCTCTCATCATGCACCAGATCCTGATGGGCAATTTCCCGATGATCGCCCGCTGGCAGATGCACCGGTTCCTGCTCAACCACTCGATGACCTTCTTTGCCAACGAGTTTGCGGGTCGCGTCTCGACCAAGGTCATGCAGACGTCGCTGGCGATCCGCGAAGTGGTGATGAAGGTGCTCGACGTCTTCGTCTATGTGGCAACCTACTTCATCTCGATGGTGGCGGTGGTTGCGGTCGCGGATATCCGTCTGGCGGTGCCGCTGGTTGTCTGGATCGCCTTTTATTCGGCAACCGTCGCCTACTACGTTCCCAAGCTCCGGAAGATTTCGGCGGCGCAGGCGGATGCGCGCTCGATGATGACCGGGCGTGTCGTCGACAGCTACACCAACATCGCGACGGTGAAGCTGTTTTCACATTCCGGCCGTGAGGAAGACTACGCCAAGGATGCGATGGACGTGTTCCTGAAGACCGTGCATGGGCAGATGCGCAAGGTGACCGCGTTCCAGGTGCTGGTCTATTTCTACAACTGTGCAGCCCTGTTTGCCGTCGCGACGCTGTCGATCTGGTTCTGGCTGGACAGCGCGATCTCGATCGGCGCCATTGCCATCGCGATCGGCCTTGCAATGCGCATCAACGGCATGTCGCAGTGGATCATGTGGGAAGTCTCGGCGCTGTTTGAGAATATCGGCACGGTCTATGACGGCATGTCGATGATGACCAAGCCGCATGACGTCACCGATGTCGAGGATGCGTCGAAGCTTTCGGCGGCGAAAGGCCATATCGTCTACGACGACGTGCGCTTCCATTACGGCAAGGCAGCGGGCGTCATCGACGGGCTGACGCTGGATATCAAGGCCGGCGAGAAGGTTGGTCTGATCGGGCGCTCCGGGGCCGGCAAGACGACTCTGATGAACCTGCTCCTGCGGTTCTACGATCTGGAAAGCGGGCGGATCACCATCGACGGGCAGGACATTGCCGGTGTGACGCAGGACAGTTTGCGGTCCTTGGTCGGCGTGGTGACACAGGACACATCGCTGCTGCATCGCTCGATCCGCGACAATATCGCCTATGGCCGGCCGGACGCGACCGATGCCGAGATCATCGAGGCGACCAAGCGGGCCAATGCCTGGGACTTCGTGGAAAGCCTTGTCGATCTTCAGGGGCGCAAGGGGCTCGACGCGCATGTGGGCGAGCGCGGCGTCAAGCTTTCGGGTGGCCAGCGTCAGCGGATCGCGATCGCCCGCGTGTTCCTGAAAGATGCGCCGATCCTGGTGCTGGACGAGGCGACCTCGGCGCTGGATTCGGAAGTCGAAGCGGCAATCCAGGAAAACCTGTTTGCCCTGATGCAGGGCAAGACGGTCATCGCCATCGCGCATCGGCTGTCGACACTCACGGAGATGGACCGGGTGATCGTGCTCGACCGGGGCGCCATCGTCGAGACCGGCACGCATCGCGAACTGGCGGATCAGGGCGGCATCTATGCGGACCTCTGGAACCGTCAGTCCGGCGGCTTCATCGGGCATGAGGACGAGGGCCAGGCTGCCGAGTAAACCGTTGACGGAAGAGGCTCACGGTCGCCGGGGAAACCGGCGGCCGACAACGGTCGTCACGCGTCCGATGGGCGCTGGACGCTTCCGATCGGCGGGAGGGCGCGACGCCAACGATTCATAACTTGTTGCGCATGTTCCGAGCCACCCCGGGATGGTCGCTCACGCTCTCGGCGGCTCCCTAGGGAACGACGCCGCGGCCAGCGAAACATTCAACAATGTCAGGTATTTGCGACGACGCTAATATTTTTTTATGGCCGAGACGCAGTAAGTTTTTCTTTATCTAAAGCTGTCAAGTCTCGAGGGATTAAACTCCCTCTCATTTCGGCTCCGGTCCCAGATGTTCAGCAAGATAAAGATCAAGTTTCTTCTGCCCGCTCTCTTCGGCATCACCGTTCTTCTGGTGATCCTTCAGGGCGCACTCGCCATGCGCTCCGTCAACCAGCTCGATGCTCAGACGTCCAATATCAGCCGTCGCATGGAACGCTCGGTGATGACCTCCAATATGGACAGGATCCTGTCCGATATCCGGCGTCTTTATTTGATGGCGCTTTCGGCCAGCAATGCCGCTGACCAGAAGCAGTGGCTCGATCAGATCCGCGCCAAGACGCAGGAGCGTGCCGAGGCTTTCAAGACATTCGCCGACACGGCCAGCCTCGATGTGACCAAGGACAAGATCGAAAAGCTCGAGGCGATCGTTGCCGATTACGACAAGCTGGGAGCTCAGTTCGTCAGCCTGCTGGGGGCCTCGCGCGTCTATGAGGCCAAGGCCGTCATCGCGCAGATGGTGCCCAAAGGCGGCGAGGCCGGCGATGTGATGCTGGACATGATCAACGACAACCGGCTGCACAGCCTCGAATACGGCAAGGTCGCAGATAGCGCCGCACGGTTTGCAGCGATCTCGACGATAGTCGTCGTCGTCTTCGCAACACTTCTCGCGCTTGCTGCAGGGCTTTTGTCCTACTTCCGCGTTGCGCGCCCGATTGCCGACATTACCGGTTCGATGAACACGCTTGCCTCCGGTAATGCGCAGGTTGCGATCCCTTACGCGGGGCGGAAGGATGAAATCGGCGAGATGGCAGCAGCCGTCTCCGTGTTCCGCAACAACGCCCTGGAGCGCGAGCGCCTGGAGCGGGAAACCGAGGCCAACCGTTCGATGAGCGAGAGCGAGCGGATTGCTCGCGAGGAGCAGAAGGCGCATGAGGCGGCCGAGGTTTCGTTTGCCGTCGATAGTCTTGCCAACGGTCTGAACTCCCTCTCGCACGGCGATATGACCTTCCGCATCGGACAGCCGTTCGCCGGACAGCTCGATCAGCTGCGCGTCAACTTTAACGCCTCGATGGACAATCTGCAGACTGTCCTTCGGTCGGTCGGCGACAATGCCCGGATGATCGATGCCGGTGCCAACGAGATCCGCTCTGCCGCAGACGATCTGTCGAAGCGTACCGAGCAGCAGGCGGCATCGGTCGAAGAGACCGCTGCGGCGCTCGAGGAGGTAACGACGGCCGTCAAGGATTCGGCAGCCCGTGCCGGAGAAGCCGGCAAGCTCGTCGAGCACACCCGCAACGGTGCCGAAAAGTCCGGCGATATCGTTCGCCAGGCCGTTGTTGCGATGGAAGCGATCGAAAAGTCGTCCGGCGAGATCGGCAACATCATCGGCGTGATCGACGACATCGCTTTCCAGACCAATCTTCTGGCGCTGAACGCCGGTGTCGAGGCAGCTAGGGCCGGCGAGGCAGGCAAAGGCTTTGCGGTCGTTGCCCAGGAAGTCCGCGAACTTGCCCAGCGGTCCGCGAAAGCGGCGCGCGAGATCAAGGTTCTGATCGGTGCTTCGGGCGAAAAGGTGCGTCACGGCGTTGCGCTGGTCGGCCAGACAGGTGCTGCCTTGCAATCGATCGTGACCGAAGTGCAGCAGATCAACACCAACGTCGCCTCGATCGTCGTGTCTTCGCGTGAGCAGTCGACGGGTCTGTCGGAGATCAGCACCTCGGTCAATCATATGGACCAGGGCACCCAGCAGAACGCGGCGATGGTAGAGCAGACGACGGCTGCCAGCCACAGCCTTGCCGCGCAGGCTGCATCGCTGATCGAGCTTTTGGCACAGTTCAAGCTGGAAGAGGGACGCAGTGCCGTCCGCTCGGCCACGCCTGCATCGCGACCGGCACAGTCACCCGTGCGTGCAATGGGCAACCGGATTGCCTCGGCATTCGGCGGCGGTCAGGCTGTAGCCAAGCAGGAATGGTCGGAGTTCTGATCCTCAGCCAAAATGATGAGTTCTGGAAACGGCTGCTTCGGCGGCCGTTTTCGTTTTGAAGCCCGCCTTATGAAAAGCGGGCGATTGCGGAATTATCCGGCGACAGCCGCATCCCAGCCTTTGCCCCTTTCGAAATCCGCCTATATCCTGCGGCATGATCATTCGTCTCTTCCGCGCATTCGAAAATTATGTTCAGCCGTTTGCGCGCAAAGACGATCTGCGTCCGCCCGAAGACGTGTTCGCCTTTATCTGGTTCTACATCTCGCAGGCCAAGGCGCCGTTCTTCGGGATGCTTATTCTCGGCGGACTGACGGCGGCGATCGAGGCGGCGCTGTTCTGGTTCGTCGGGCGGCTCGTGGATATCCTGTCGACGATCAAGCCGGGTGACGGCTGGACGGTGCTGCTCGACCAGCATGGCGGCGAGCTGTTGGGCATGCTGGTGCTGATCGGTGTCGTGCGCTTCCTGGTGACGATGTCGACCGCGCTGATCGACCAGCAGATCATTACGCCCGGGTTCTACAACCTGATGCGCTGGCAGTCCTACATGCATGTTGCGCGCCAATCGCTGTCGTTTTTCCAGAACGACTTTTCCGGCCGGATCGTCACCAAGGTCTGGTCGGGCGGGCAGGCGGCGGGCGATCTCGTCACCTCGCTGATGGAAAGCGTCTGGTTCGTCACGATCTACTCGGTCTCCATGCTCGTCCTGGTCGGCGGGCTGGACCTGCGGCTCGGGGTACTCGTCTGCGTCTGGGTGCTGGTATTCGGGTTCCTCGCCCGCTATTTCGTGCCGCGCATCCGCTATCACTCGCGCGAGACGGCGGAGGCCGCCTCGATGCTCAACGGCCGCATGGTCGACGCCTACAGCAATATCCAGACGCTGAAACTGTTCGGGCGCGACGAGGCCAATGACCGCTACATGCGGCAGGGCTTTGAGACCTATCAGACCACGCTCATCCACTTTACCCGTTTCATCACCGGCGTCCGGGCGTCGATGGCGCTTCTGTCGGGCATCATGATCAGCAGCATGGCGGCGCTGTCGATCCATCTGTGGCTGTCCGGGCTGATCAGTTCCGGCGCGGTCGCCTTTACCTTGGCGCTGGTGCTGCGGCTCAATTTCCTGCTCGGCCGTCTGATGACCCAGTTCAACGGCATCATGCGCAATTTCGGCACCGTCCAGAATGCCGCCGAGCTTATCTCCAAGCCGATCGGGTTGGTGGACGTGCCCGGTGCGACGGAACTGAAGGTGGCGCAGCCGGAGATCCGGTTTGAGAACATCCGATTTCACTACGGCAAGGGCGAGGGCGTGATCGACAACGTGTCGCTATCCATCCGGGCGGGAGAGAAGATCGGGATCGTCGGACGATCGGGGGCGGGCAAGTCGACGCTCGTCAACCTGCTGCTGCGCTTCTACGATCTGGAGGGCGGGCGCATCCTGATCGACGGGCAGGATATCTCGAAGGTGAGCCAGGAGTCGCTGCGTGCCAATCTCGGCATGGTGACGCAGGACACGTCGCTGCTGCATCGCTCGCTTCGCGACAACATCCTGTTCGGGAGACCCGATGCGACCGACGCACAGCTTCTCGATGCGGCCAAGAAGGCCGAGGCAGACGGGTTTATCCAGACGCTGACCGACCAGCGCGGCCGCCGAGGGTTCGATGCGCATGTGGGCGAGCGCGGCGTGAAACTGTCGGGCGGACAGCGACAGCGGGTGGCGATTGCCCGGGTGATGCTGAAGGACGCGCCAATCCTGGTGCTGGACGAGGCAACATCGGCGCTCGATTCGGAAGTGGAAGCGGCGATCCAGTCCAATCTGGAGCGGCTGATGCAGGGCAAGACCGTGCTTGCGATCGCGCACCGGCTTTCGACGATCGCGACGCTCGACCGGCTGATCGTGATGGACAAGGGCGCCATCATCGAGCAGGGGACCCATAACGAGCTGATTGCGGCGGGCGGTCTCTACGCGGATCTCTGGTCGCGCCAGTCTGGCGGGTTTCTGGGGATCGAAGACGAAGGCGACGTGGTCAAGGTCCGGTGATCGCGATGTCGGCGATCAGCCCGGCGTGGTTGGAGCCGTAGGTGTTCGGCATGCGGGTGAGCGACTTTATCTTGAGCGGGGCACGCACATAGACGTGGTCGATCGCCAGACCCAGCATCCGCGCCCGGACTGGCCAGGTGGGCGGCTCGAAGGCGGCGGTCTTCAGCCCCGTCGAGTTCAAAAACATCCGCATGTTGGGTGGCAGGCTTGAGGCGTTGAAATCGCCTGACAAAACCAGCGGGCCATCGGTGGCGGTGATGGCGAGCGCTGCATTCATGAGTTCCATCGTGTGGAAGTTGTCGAAATACGGCTTCGTCGTATGGATGCCGACGACATGGATCTTGCGCCCGGAAACCGTGACCTCGCCCATGATAAAGCGATTGTCGAAGATATTGCTCAGGCTTCGAACCGAAGCGTTTTCGATCGGGGTTTTTGAAAACATCATCTGGTCGCACTCTTCCATGAGCACGCCGCAGCCGACGCGGTAGGGATAGACCGTGGCGATCTGCGTCAGATGTTCGTAAAGCGATTCGCCTTCCATGATGTTCACCACATCGGCGCCCGATGACACGATGGCGCGGGTGATGCCCTCGGCATTTTCGTAGTTTTCGGAGAGGATGTTGAAGGACATCAGCCGGAAGGTCGGTGCGCTCTGATCGGCAGGCGTGACCTCCGCCGCAATTTCGCGCGCCATCCACAGAGGGTGCGCGGTCAAAAGCAGCGCGACCAGAAGCAGGGCATAGCTTGCGAGGTTGCGGTGGATAAGAAGCGCGACCGCCATGGCGACGACGCAGGCCGCGGCCGCATGAAATTGCAGGCTGTGCAGCGTTGCGAGGATCCAGTGAGGCCGCAGATAGCGTGTCAAGATCGCGAGAAGGACCAGCGACACGATGACGCAGATGGCGACCGATAACGTCTTTCTCATTCAGGATTTCCGAGCCGGCTGCCATGAAGCTTTCTGCCGCCTAGCATGCCGTTCCGCCACTGGCAACGCAACAGGCCCGGCCAGGGGCAAGGAAGGGCAGGCGATCTGGGGTTGTGGCCGCTTCGCCACGCCCGCGCGTCCCGGGGTGGGGCAGTTCGATCCAATGCGGCGCATATCCGGCAATACAGGGGGACGGTCCGCATCCTGGCCAGAATGTGGCGGGCAGGCACTTGCCAAGTTGGGACTTTATCTGCGATCAAGCACATGAGGCGCTATTTGCTGGGATTCCCAAGGCATGAGTGTGTCGGGGGAGCCGCGCGGAGGAGCGATGCGGATTTATCCGCTGGAGCGTGAGAGGATGACTGACCGTGAGCGAGCACGATACGCATAGTGCACGCGTGGAGCCCCATTCGGGTGAACCCACGCGGCGCGATTTCCTATATTTGACTACCGGCATGGCTGGCGCCGTGGGCGTCGCGGCTGTTGCCTGGCCGTTCATCGACCAGATGCGGCCTGATGCATCGACGCTTGCGCTCGCATCGATCGAAGTGAATGTCGCAGCTCTTGAGCCGGGTATGTCGCTCACCGTCAAATGGCGGGGCAAGCCGGTGTTCATCCGCAACCGGACGCCGAAGGAACTCGAAGAGGCCAACAAGGTTGAGCTTGCCGCGCTCAAGGATCCGGTGGCGCGCAATGCCAACTTGCCGGCCGATGCGCAAGCATCCGGCGTCGATCGTTCTGCCGGCGCCGGCAAGGAAAACTGGATCGTGATGATCGGCTCCTGCACCCATCTGGGTTGCGTGCCGCTTGGCCAGTCCGGGGACTTCGGCGGGTGGTTCTGTCCGTGTCATGGGTCGCACTACGATACGGCAGGCCGTATCCGTAAGGGACCTGCTCCGCAAAACCTGGCCATCCCGACGTTCGCATTTGCGTCGGATACCGTGATCCGGATCGGGTGAGGGGAGCATTCTCATGAGCGATCATTCGTCCTACCAGCCATCCACCGGCATTGAAAAATGGGTCGACCAGCGGCTGCCGCTGCCGCGTCTGATCCACGACAGTTTCATCTCGTTTCCGGTGCCGAGAAACCTCAACTACGCCTATACGTTCGGCGCCATGCTTGCGGTCATGCTGATCGTACAGATCCTGACCGGCGTCGTGCTGGCCATGCATTACACCGCATCGACGGTCGACGCGTTCGACTCGGTCGAGAAGATCATGCGCGACGTCAACCATGGTTGGCTGCTGCGCTACATGCATGCCAACGGCGCGTCGTTCTTCTTTATCGCCGTCTACCTGCATATCGGACGCGGTCTCTACTACGGTTCCTACAAGGCGCCGCGCGAAATCCTCTGGATCCTTGGCGTCGTCATCTATCTCCTGATGATGGCGACCGGCTTCATGGGCTACGTTCTGCCCTGGGGACAGATGTCGTTCTGGGGTGCCACCGTCATCACCGGCTTCTTCTCGGCCTTCCCGCTGGTGGGTGAATGGATACAGCAGTTCCTGCTCGGCGGCTTTGCCGTCGACCAGCCGACGCTCAACCGCTTCTTCTCGCTGCATTACCTGCTGCCGTTCATGATAACGGGCGTCGTCATCCTGCACATCTGGGCACTGCATGTGACCGGCCAGACCAACCCGACCGGAGTCGAGATCAAGACGAAGACGGATACGGTGCCGTTCACGCCTTATGCGACGCTCAAGGATGCGCTCGGCGTTTCGGTGTTCCTGATCGTCTATGCCTGGTTCATCTTCTACATGCCGAACTATCTCGGCCATCCTGATAACTACATCCCGGCCGATGCATTGAAGACCCCGGCACATATCGTGCCCGAATGGTACTACCTGCCATTCTACGCGATGCTGCGCGCGATCACCTTCAACTTCCTGTTTATCGACTCGAAGCTCGGCGGCGTGCTGGTGATGTTCGGTGCGATCATCATCCTGTTCTTCGTGCCATGGCTCGATACGTCGAAGGTGCGCTCGGCCGTGTACCGGCCCTGGTACAAGACGTTCTACTGGATCTTCGTCGTCAACGCGATCCTGCTCGGCTGGCTCGGATCACAGCCGGCGGAAGGCATTTTCGTCGTGCTGTCGCAGATCGGGACGGCCTACTATTTCGGCTTCTTCCTCGTGATCATGCCGCTGCTCGGCCTGTTCGAGACACCACGCCGCATTCCGAATTCGATCACGGAAGCGGTGCTGGAGAAACAGGGCAGAACAGCCAATGCCGGTGTCGCGGCCGCTCAGGCAAATGCCTGAGCGCAGGCGGGAGGAGACATACATGAAGAAGATCACACTCGGCCTCGCTTCGCTCACACTGGCACTTGGCCTCACCATGGGATCGTTGAGCGCGCAGGAAAAGCATGACGTCGGCGCCGGCACAGCCGGTGGCGGCGGCGGTGACCATGCGGAAGGCGGCACGCCGCATTATCCGCTGCGTCATCCGGAACCTGTGGACTGGACCTTTGCCGGTCCCTTCGGCCACTACGACAAGGGCCAGCTGCAGCGCGGCCTCAAGGTCTATACGGAAGTCTGTTCCGCCTGCCATTCGATGCGGCTCGTGTCGTTCCGCACGCTCGAGGATCTCGGCTATTCGGACGGTCAGGTGAAGGCGCTTGCGGCCAATTACGAGGTGCAGGACGGTCCAAACGACGACGGCGAGATGTTTACCCGCAAGGCGGTACCATCGGACCACTTTCCGTCGCCCTATCCGAACGCCCAGGCGGCGGCGGCGGCCAACAACGGTGCTGCACCGCCGGATATGTCGTTGCTTGCCAAGGCGCGCGGCATCACCCGCGGCTTCCCGCAGTTCGTGTTCGACATCTTTACCCAGTACCAGGAAGGCGGCCCGGACTATATCCACGCGCTGCTGACCGGCTACCAGGATCCGCCTCCGGGCGTGGAAGTCGCACCGGGGACGCACTACAATCCGTACTTTGCCAATGCCTCAGCGCTCGCCATGGCCCCGCCGATCAGCAACGATCAGGTGAGCTATGACGACGGTACGCCGCAGACGGTGGATCAGTATTCGAAGGACGTCGCCGCGTTCCTGATGTTTACTGCCGAGCCGCATCTGGAAGAGCGCAAGCGCACCGGTTTCATGGTGATGATCTTCCTGGTGATCTTTACCGGGCTGATCTATCTGACCAAGAAATCGGTCTATGCCCGCAAGCCGCACTGAGCTTCAAAGTTTTGACCAAAAAGGCGGCTTCGGCCGCCTTTTTTCATGTCTTGCGATTAGCCGATCAGAGGTCCGGGCAGCCCCGTCCTTCGGCAGAGGTCAAAAATAGGTAACGGTGACGATCACCGTGTCGGTGTAGTTGCCGGCGGCAGCCGGTTGCGGAGCGACGCGGCCAAAGACAGGTATCGACTGCACGGCGCCGGCCCCTGTGCCGGAGACCAGTGCGCTACCTGTCGCACCCCAGGGTCGAGAATGGGCCTGATCGGCGTAAAGGCCGTAAGCGATCGTGTTGGTACCGGAGCGCATCAACCGTTGTTCCGGGTTGGTGGCCGCAGCCAGGCCGCCATCCATGGCGATGCTATAGGTCGAGTTCGGCGTGCAGGTGACGTCGACCCCACCGCTCGCAGTCACTTCGGAATCGATCAGGCCGTGAAGACCGAAATCAAGGTTTGAAACGGCGATCAGGCAGTTTGCCGCAACTGTTGCCTGAACGGTGAAACTTGCCTGCGCCAGTGTCGCCGACGTCGGTGCCGTGCAGTCGAGGGTACTTCCCTCTTCGTAGTAGAACCGCACCTCGCCGGTGCTGAACGAGGAGAGGTAGGTGCCGGTGCCAGCGCTCGTCTGGCCGGCAGATAGCCCGCCGTAAAGCGTCACGGCGCCATTGGCCTCGCCATCAGATGCGGCGATGCGGATCGTCCGTGGCTGGCCGAGTGTCGTATCGTCATACGAACCCCAACGGGTCGCGCGGCCGGCGTCGGCGTAGAGCTGGTAGCCGATTTCGTTCGCGCCCGACCGCATGGTGCGGGTCCCGCCGGATGTGCCACCGCTACCGCTGCCGAGATTGCCGCAGAGCGTGACCGCCGTTGCGTTGGCGCTGACGCCGCTGCAACTGATCGAAACCTGCGCCGTCGCATCGGCGGATGCGCCCGAGAGCGTATCGACATTGCCGAAATTGGCGGAGTCGATGTCGACCGTGCAGCTTGCGGCCGCGGCGTCGGCGGCGCCGGCTCCATAGAGGAGCAGGCCGATCCCGGCCTGGAGAAGAAGCGTTCTGAGGCGCTTAAGGCTGGCATATCGCATCGGTAATACTCACCTGTTTGCCCCGCTGGGGCTTGTATTGGAAGGTTGCCACGCAGGTGGTCTCATCCGGCAGCGTCAGGGTGAGGCGGTTGCTGGCTTTCAGATTTTCCACGAGCGTCTGGCCGTCATAGCCGACGACGAAGGGCTCCGATCCGGTCTTCGTCGTGCCACTGGCGCCGACTGCGATGGGTTTTCCGTCCGGTCCGGAGAAGGTCACCAGTGCGGCGTTCGCATCGACGTCGACCTCGAAGTTGACGACGATTCCCGATCGGTCGGCCGGCACCACGACGGTGCGGGTGG
Organism: Rhizobium sp. CFBP 8752; assembly: GCF_014842035.1. Taxonomy (NCBI): domain Bacteria; kingdom Pseudomonadati; phylum Pseudomonadota; class Alphaproteobacteria; order Hyphomicrobiales; family Rhizobiaceae; genus Rhizobium; species Rhizobium sp. CFBP 8752. The sequence goes on from NZ_JACYUZ010000001.1 coordinate 1,067,298, forward strand.
TGTTGACGACGGCGTCGAGCGGCAGATCCTCGGGGTCGATCGCAATGTGGTTTTCCTGATAGGAGCGCAGGTTCGGAAGGAGCAGCTTGCCGCCGCTGTTTGTGCGGCCGGCTGGTCTGTTCTCATGCTGGACCTCGACGCCGGGCGCGCCTGCATCGACGATGGCGAACGCGTCGTTGATGCGGTTGGACGCGAAGACGCCGCCTCCGGCCGCGACCAGAGCTCCATCAACGGTCACACTGGCCCTTGTCTTGCTGCCGCGTTGGTCGACACGCGCTGCCACTTTTGCCGCCGAAGCGCGGTAGCTGGCGGCTGCCGAGTTGATCGCGTTTTCCGACTGCGTCCGGCCAACGCTCCAGCCGTAGTCGCCGATCTGCTGACCCAGCGTGCGGCTGACCGTCTGCGTCACGCTGGTTTCGTCTGACTGCGATGCGACCGATGTGGTGGCCGAGATCCGCTTGCCGATCGGGACGAAGAGGCTCGCATAGATTCCGACAGTGCCGTCGGTCAGGCTCTTGATCGCGGACACGGAAAACGTGCTGTCATTGAACACCGGGCGGCTGTAGGAAAGGCCGAGGATACGCTGCCGGTCACCTTCTGCGGTCTCGGCATTGGTGAAGCTGAAGTTCAGGTTCGATCGGTCGAAAGGCATTGGGACCGACAGGGATACCTGGTCGAGCGCCTTGGGCGGCGCCGCTGATCCCAGCAAGATCCCGTCGGTGGAGCTGCGCTTGTCGGCCGTGACCGAGGCAATGTCCTGAAAACTGCCGAAGCTGCGCTGCATGCGGGCTCTGAGGTGAAAGCCTCGCATCTGTCGCTCCCAGGTCATGCCAACCTGCTCACCTATTGAACCGTCGTGATAGCTGCCAGCGCCCGAGAGCGAGATGACGCCACTCCAAGGCGCGGCGAACACGGCGCCGACGCCGCCGTGGACGAGATCCTCGCCGCCCTCGGCATGGCCTTCCATCGTCAGCCAGTTGGTCACGCCGGTGCGCAGGGTCAGCGAACCGTAAGGGCGGGAATCGTAGTCGTTCGAGTCGATCCCGTAGCCGTGTCGCGCAAAGCCCAGCTCGGCGGAGAAATCGTAAAGCCCGCGGGCGAGCATCTGACTGGAGGCGATGAAGCTGCTTTCGGTCGACACCTGCTGCCCTTGAGCGTCGGTGACGACAACCCGGGCATTGCCGCTTCCGTCGACGAAGGGCAGGTTGGTGATGTCGAACGGACCTGCGCCGACCGAACTGGAAAAGCGCTTGGCATCATTGAGATAGACATCGACGGTGGAAGGCACGGCAGCGCTTGCCGACAGTTCCGGCACGGGAAAGGTGACCAGGTCGGATCGCAGCGAGAAGCTGCGTTGCACCTGCAGGCCTCCAAGACGGGTCGGGCGCGTCCAGTTCAGGCCGCCGGTGATGACGTCACCGGCGCTGTAGGTGACCATCGAGTCCTGGTCCGAATAGCGCCAGGTCGTATCCAGGCGTGTCGAACCGTAGTAGGTATCGTCAGAGGTGCTGGCGATGAATGTATTGCTGAGGACGCCCAGCGGGCTGAAATACAGGGCTTCGAAAGCGCCGCTTACTCCGGTGAAGCCGAACCGCGTATCCGTTTCGGAATTGTCGGATGACGCGACCAGATTGTAGTTGAGGACTGCACCGGACGAGGACTGCGCCTTCAGTCTCGGTTTTTTCGGGGCACCGCCGCGCGGCGCCTTGGCGTCGATGATTTTTGGCGCGCGTTCGCCGTTCGATGCGGTAAAATCGATCGTTTGCTGCAGGTCGTCGTAGACGAAAGTCACGGACGGTAGCTGGTCGATGGTCACGCGGCCATCTTCGCCGATTGCCGTCTTGGCGGGCTTGATGCCGATATTGCGCAGCTGCTCGATCTCGATCGAGAGCGACCCGTCCGGTGCCTGCTGGAAGGCGGCAACGAGATTGGTCTTTACGCCGTTGATCGACACGGACAGGTAGAGGTCGCTCGGCCCGCCCGTATCGGTGGCCGCAGGGACGTCAAAGGGATCGGCGTCGGCCGCCAGATCGGCACCCGGAGACGGATCCCCGGATGCCGCATGACCTGCGATCGGCAGGACGAGAACGGCGAGGCACAAGCGCGCCAGGAGCAGGGCTGTCTGACGCGCCATGCGACCCCCTAGTCGGTAAACCGCACGGGGATCGAATGCCGGATCATGACGCTGACCTGACCGGGGGTCTTTCGCCCGGCCTCGGGCAGCTGATCGATCAGAAGCCGGTAGGACTCTGTTCCGACAATCGGCTTCTTGCTGACACGGACAACTCTGATCGAGTTCTCAGTACCAGGCTTCAGCGTGGTGACCGGGGGGCTGGCAACCACGTCCGTGGTGGGATCGAGGCGATCCTTCCCATTGACTTTCGTCCAGCGAAAAACCCGCACCTGCACCTTGACCGGCCGCAACCCGTCTTCCCACACCCGAACCGTTCCCGTGGGGGAAGAGGCTTTCAGATCCAAAGTGATCGGAGAAACCCTCAACGCAGCTGCTCCGGCACCGCCGGCTATCAGGCACGCGAATAGGCTCGCTGCCATGAAGCGCATGGAGATCATCTTGTCATCCTTATTTTAGGTTAGCGACACGCCGCGCCGCCGAGCTTGCCGAAAGGTTCGTGCTTAGTAGTTGATCGTTGCGATCAAGACGTCGCCGTAGGTATCAGCCTGGACGCTCTGGTTCGCTGCAAGCACTGCCGTGAACGGAATGACGTCTGCTGCGCCAGTCGCGGTGCCGTCAAGCGTGTTCGTGCCGAGGGTGGCCCCCCAGATCGGGCCGGTCGCCAAGCCCTGGTGAACCGTATAGGTCGCCAGACCACCGTTGGCTACGCCTGTCATAAAGCGGGTTTCAACGGTTGCCAGGGCGCCATTGCCGACACCGAGCTGTATCTGATAGGGCGCATTCGCCGTGCATTGCACGGTCATGTTTCCGGGGACCTCGACGGCTACATCGATCAGGGCCTGATTGCCGAAGGCGACCGGATCAGTGGCCAGCGTGCATTCGGCAGCCACGGTCATCGAAACATCCATGTTGGCATCCAGTGTCTGGGCAAATGCGGCGCTTGACGTCAGGGAAAGGGCTGTAGCGGCGAAAATCGTCGCGAGTATTGTCTTCGTCATGAAGGACCTCAATGGGCGCGATCATTCGCGCTTTGATAGAAATTGGCAATGTTGCCAACCCTAGACTGCGGTCCAATTTGTTAACGAAACATTAATGCCGTTTCTTTCACAAGTAACTAATTTACTCTAAATCACATAAAGTGATGATGAATCGGAAAAATCAATCTTCCGCATTCAAACGAGCCAGCGCCTAAGGCGAGGGCCGGGCGACAAGTTACCTATTCGTGATTTAAAGGAGGGCGAAATGTCGAGAGTGCAGGTATCGATTGCGGTGAATACTCAGATCGGTTTTGGTTGAAGAGACGGCGGACGAGAATGCGTCGCTGGGGGCACTGTTGCGTCGGCGGGTAGTGCGCGGTTTGATCTGGACAATGTCGACCGCAGCTGCCTATTGCTTTCCTTTAGCAACGAACAACAAACAAGGCTCCCGCCCCAATGTCCTCCCGTGACGACACACTCGCCGCCTCCATCCGTGCCATCCGTGATTACCCGAAACCAGGTATCATCTTTCGCGACATCACGACGCTGCTTGGCGATGCCAAGGCGTTCCGTCAGGCGGTGGACGATCTGGTGAAACCTTATGCCGACATGTCCATCGCCCAAGTGGCCGGTATCGAGGCGCGTGGCTTTATTCTCGGTGGTGCACTGGCGCACCAGCTCTCGGCAGGGTTCGTGCCGATCCGCAAGAAGGGCAAGCTGCCGCACGAGACCGTGCGCGTGGCCTACAGCCTCGAATACGGCGTCGACGAGATGGAAATGCATGTCGATGCGGTCAAGCCCGGCGAGAAAGTCATCCTGACCGACGACCTGATCGCGACCGGCGGCACGGCCGAAGGAGCGGTAAAGCTGCTGCGCCAGATGGGTGCGGAGATCGTATCCGCCTGTTTCGTCATCGACCTGCCGGAACTCGGCGGCCGCAAGAAGCTGGAAGCCCTCGGCGTCGAAGTGCGTACGCTGATCGAGTTCGAAGGGCACTGAAGAAAATTCCCAAATGCCGCCGGTTTTGAGGATTGCGACCGGCGGCGGAGGCGATATCCTTCACCCGTTCCGGACTTGACCGGAGCCTCGGGGAGACGGCCATGGATATCGCAAGCTTGACTGCCTTTGCCGCCGCGTTTCTGGTTTTCGCGGCAAGTCCCGGACCCGACAATGTGACGATCATGGCCCGTACGGTGTCGCACGGTGCGGCCGCCGGTATCGCCTACGGAGCCGGAACGGTCACCGGCATCCTGATCTTTCTGTTCCTCGCCGTGTTCGGCCTGTCGCTGGTGGCGGAGGAGCTGGGCATGGCAATGACGGTGCTGCGCTATGCCGGGGCTGCCTATCTGGTCTGGATGGGCGTGCGGTTGTGGTTTGCCGAGCCGGTTCCGGCCGATCATGCCGTGGTAACGGGCCGGTCGGGGCTGGTGGCGACATTTGCGACCGGTGTCCTTCTCAATCTCGGCAATCCGAAAATGCCGCTCTTTTACATAGCGCTCCTGCCCAACGTCGTTGGACCCAATCTCACGATGGAGCAGGCCGGCGTTTTGGCGCTTGTCATCGTCGCCGTCGAGGTTCTGGTGATCGGCGGCCACGTGGTTCTTGCCGGGCGGGCGAGGGCAGCACTGAAGCGCCCAGCGGTTCTGCGGCGCGTCAACCGGGGCTGCGGAGCGGTGATGGTGGGGGCGGGCGTTGCTGCTGTTGCCGTGCGATAGTGGTGTCAGGTGAATTCGAGAACGGTGCCTTCGTAGCGCATCACCGTCTCGCCGTGTTGGTTGACGCCGTCATTTTCCGTCAGGTTGATGAAGGTGCCGGGGCGGCTTCCGAGCGGGCGCGATTCGATCAGGGTCACGGAATAGGTGATGCTGTCGCCGGCATAGACGGGTTTCAGCCACTGCAGCGACTTGAAGCCGGCGGAAGGGCCGAGTTTCGGGGCGGCGAGGCCGGCGGCTTCGAGGCGTACGACTTCCGCTGTCCAATAGGCCATGAACGTCTTCATCCAGCCCGCGCATGTGTGCCAGCCGGACGCGCAGAGCCCGCCGAAGACGTAGTGTTTTGCGGCTTCCGCATCCACATGGAAGGGTTGCGGATCGAATTTCCGGGCGAACCGGATGATGTCTTCAGGGGTGAAGAGCAGCGTGCCGGTTTCGATCCGCGTGCCGGGGGGAGAGAGTTCGATCAGCCTCATGCCGTGACCTCGGCCGCGTTTCGGAGCCGGATCATGATCGGGTTTTCACCGCGCATGACGATCTGGCCTCGCTGATTGGTGACTTCGTGCAGGAAGTTGACGAGGCCGATGCCCGGGCGGGAGCGGAGCAGGCGGGTCGAGGCCACGGTGGAGCGGCCGGACAGCGTGTCGCCAGCGAGGACCGGCTTTTTCCATTCCATCAGTTCGATGCCGGGCGAGCCTTCGGACGCTGCGCGCGACAGCCAGCCGTCATACATCATCCGCATGAACATCGACGATGTATGCCAGCCGGACGCCGAGAGACCGCCAAGAATGCTGGCACGTCCGGCGGCTTCATCGAGATGCATGGGCTGAGGGTCGAATTCGGTGGCGAACTCGACGATTTCCTCGGCCGTCACCTGCTTATCCGCAAGCGGGAAGGTGCTATCCGGGGTGAAGTCCTCGAAGTGATATTCGATTTCCGTCATCGCGTTCGCGCCTCCGTGGTGTCCCGATCAGGTGTTGAAGCGGAAGTGGATCACGTCGCCGTCGTTTACGACATATTCCTTGCCTTCGTCGCGGCCCTTGCCAGCTTCCTTGGCGCCGACTTCGCCCTTGAAGGCGACGTAGTCGTCGAAGCCGATGGTGAAGGCGCGGATGAAGCCGCGTTCGAAATCCGTGTGGATGACGCCGGCAGCAGCCGGTGCCTTGGTGCCGCGGACGATGGTCCAGGCGCGGGTTTCCTTGGGGCCGACCGTGAAATAGGTGATCAGGTGAAGGAGATTGTAACCGGCGCGGATCAGGCGGTCGAGGCCTGCTTCTTCAAGGCCGAGGGCCGAGAGGAATTCCTTGGCTTCGTCTTCCGGCAGCTGCGCGACTTCGGACTCGATGGCGGCCGAGATGATGACGCATTCGGCACCCTGTTCGCTGGCCATCGCGGCCACGGCCTTTGTGTGCTCGTTGCCATCGACGGCATCGCCTTCGGCGACGTTGCAGACGTAGAGGACCGGATGCGAGGTCAGAAGGTTGAGTTCCTTGAGGATCTCGATGTCGTCGGCTGCCAGCGTCTTCAGAAGAATACGGGCCGGCTTGCCTTCGTTGAGCAGCTTGATGACCGCTTCCATGACCGGCAGCTGAGCCACGGATTCCTTGTCGTTGGTCTTGGCGCGCTTGCGGGTCTGTTCGACGCGACGCTCCAGGCTCTCGAGGTCGGCGAGCATGAGCTCGGTCTCGATCGTCTCGGCATCGCCGACCGGATTGATGCGGCCTTCGACATGGGTGATGTCGTCGTCTTCGAAGCAGCGCAGCACGTGCACGACGGCATCGACTTCGCGGATATTGGCAAGGAACTTGTTGCCGAGACCTTCACCCTTCGAGGCGCCACGCACGAGGCCGGCGATATCGACGAAGGAGATACGGGTCGGAATGATTTCCTTGGAGCCGGCGATGGTGGCCAGCTGCTGCATGCGCGGATCCGGAACCGCGACTTCGCCGGTGTTCGGCTCGATCGTGCAGAACGGATAGTTGGCAGCCTGCGCCGCTGCAGTCTTGGTGAGAGCGTTAAAGAGCGTGGACTTGCCGACATTCGGCAGGCCGACGATACCGCATTTGAAACCCATGGGACGGACCCCGTCTGACTAGAATTGTTCGTTGCCGTGGCTATGGGGGAAACAGGCCGGGCGGTCAAGGGTTGGCGGCTTGGGGGAGGCGGCGGGGACGCTGGTAACGACGCAAAACAGAATTCGGAAACGAGACGTCGGCTTGCGATGCAAACACAAATCAGACCCACCGGTCCCAATCGGGCAAATCACCGCAGTTGCTTGAATTTCCGACCCGTCGGTGCGATATAGCCAGCATACAATCATTGCTGTTTGAGCATGGCGAACGTCATCAGGAGATGCGGATGGCCGGAGACACCACCCTCACGCCGAAGACGACGACAAAGCCCAAGCTGGAGCGGCCGAAGCTCTACAAGGTTATGCTCGTCAACGACGATTATACGCCACGCGAATTCGTGACCATGGTTCTGAAAGCCGTGTTCCGGATGAGCGAGGATACGGGCCGGCGGGTGATGATGACCGCCCACCAGATGGGTGTGGCGGTCGTGGTTGTCTGCACCAAGGATATTGCAGAGACCAAGGCGACCGAGGCGATCGATCTCGCCAAGGAAGCCGGTTTTCCGCTGATGTTCACGACCGAGCCTGAAGAATAGCCGGTCGTCCGCTCAGGAAGCGGTGACGCCGAGTGCTTCGGCGGAGATCCAGAACACCGCGTCCTGCGATTCCTCGGTTTCCAGCCAGACGAAGTCTAGACCCGGAAATTCCTCCTCGAGAATTTCGCGCCCGGAGCCGATCTCGCAGATCATCCCGCCTTCGGGGTTGAGGTGGCTTGCGGCGTCTGCCAGCAATGTCCGCACCAGATCGAGACCATCAACACCGCCATCGAACGCCATCGAAGGCTCGGCACGGAATTCCGCCGGGAAACCATCCATCGCGTCGTGATCGACATAGGGCGGGTTGGTGATGATCAGGTCGTACTTCCGGCCTGCGAGCGGCTGGAAGAGATCGCCCTGATGCAGGCTTACCTGCTCTTCGACCTCGTGTTCCCGAAGGTTCAGTTTCGCCACTTCCAGCGCATCGGCCGACAGATCGACCGCATCGACGGCGGCATTGGGGAAGAATTTGGCGGCGAGCACCGCAAGGCAGCCGGAGCCGGTGCAGATGTCCACGGCGCTCTCGACCATCATCTGGTCGGGCAGGAAGGACGATCCGTTCGGACCGAGATATTCGCGAAACAGGATCTCGCCGATATGCGAGCGTGGCACGATGACCCGCTCGTCAACCAGAAACCGGACGCCCTGGATATAGGCGCGGCCGGTCAGATAGGACGACGGTTTACGGGTCGTGACGCGGGCCTCGATACGCTCTGCCAGAAGTCGGCGCTCGGCCGGCAGGAGGCGCGCGTCGAGGAAGGGATCGAGTGCGTCGATCGGCAGGTCGAGCGTATCGAGCAGCAGAAAGGCCGCGTCGTCGCCGGCAGTCGTGGTGCCGTGGCCAAAGGAAAGATTGGCGGCGTTGAAGCGCGAGATTGCATAGCGCCAGTAATCGCGCAGCGTGACGAGTTCGGTCGTGAGAGCGGTCATATCTGGTGTCATCTTACTTGTCCTTGTCGCCGAACAGTTTCTTCAGCATGTCGGCCATCGGGCCGGTGGCCGGGATGTTCGGTTTCATGCCGCCGCGCGCCTGGTGGATATGGCTCTTGCCCGCTGGTTTTGGTGCCTTCGGGGCGGGCTTCGGCTTTTCGTCCTCGTCCGGCTGGCTGCCGACGGCAAGCGCCAGTTTGTTCATCAACTGCGAATCCTCGCCCTTCACCAGCATTTCGGCATTGTCGGCGAGCGCATCGAGAAGCTGCGGCAACCAGACCTGATCCAGCTTGTCGAAATCGCCGAGCACGTGGTTGTTGACGAATTCCTTGGCCCCGGGATGGCCGATGCCGAGCCGCAGGCGGCGGTAGTCCTTGCCGCAATGGGCATCGAGCGACTTGATGCCGTTGTGGCCGCCATGGCCGCCAGCCGTCTTGATGCGCGCCTTGCCGGGCGCAAGATCCAGCTCATCGTAGATCGCGATGATATTTTCAGGCCCGAGCTTGTAGAAGCGCATGGCCTCGCCGACCGCTTCGCCCGACAGGTTCATGTAGGTCTGCGGCTTGATCAGCAGAACCTTGTCGCCGGCGAGCTCGCCTTCGGAAATGAGGGCCTTGAACTTCTTTGCCCATGGCGAAAAGCCCGGCCGCCGCTGGATGGCGTCGAGCGCCATGAAGCCGATATTGTGGCGATTGCCGGAGTACTTGCTGCCGGGATTGCCGAGACCCGCAATGATCAACATGAAGTGCGTCCGAATTTTCGTACAGGATGTGGTCTCACCACCCCGAAACGGAACGGAAGTCAACCCGGTTTCGTCCCTGCCGACTGATTGGCACCGCTGATCGCTTGCTCAGTGTTCGGCCTTGAGGCCGTAGCGCCGGTAGATCGTGTCCTGGCGGCCATCAAGGATCATGCTGTCGAGTGCGGCCTGCATTTTAGCGATCAAGGCGTCCGGGACTGTTTTCTGACAGGCAATGCCGAGCTTCTCCTCGGAGAGGGGAACCACCCTCTCGACGTCGGTGCCATTGTTCTTCAGCCTCTGATAGACGCCTTCCGACATGGGCATCATGTCGATCCGGCCCCGGACGAGCTTGCGCAGCGACGTGTCGAAATCGGCGCTGAGATCGAGGTTCGCAAATCCCATCGATTTCAGAAGGTCTTCGGTGAAATCGAGCCGATGGGTTCCGATCAGAAAGCTCTTCGCCTCATCGAGCGTCGTGGCGTGGATCGACGAGCCCGCCCGCTTGACCAGGATCGTATGGTTCACGGAGATCGTCATGACCCATTTGAACCGCGGCTTGCGGTCCGCTGTCTGCGCTGCCGAGAAGGCGCAGGTCATTGGCTCGGTCTCGGCGAGCGCGATGGCGCGCGCCCAAGGGATCATCTCAACGTCATAGGGTATTTGCGCTTGCCGCATGATGACATCGATCTGGTCTATGCCCGCGCCGCCATAGCGCCCGTTCTGATCACGGTAGCTGAAGGGTGCATAGGGCTCTGTCTTGAGCTGGAGCCTGTCTGCGGCGTGCGCCTGCAGGCAAGACCACGGTCCGATTGTTGCAGCGAGAGCAAGCACGACGAGTGCTGCGCTTGTCATGCCACACCTGATCGAGGACATCTGCTGCTCCACATCGAGGGCCGGGATTTCAGCTTGCAATAGAATCAATTCGGTCGCCGCTTCGGTCGGCGTTCAACATCGTAAGGACATCGCCGATCGCTTGCGGTCGTGCGAAGTAGTAACCCTGAGCGTATTCGATGCCCATGTCGATGAGTGTCGAACGCTGATATTCGGTTTCGACGCCTTCGGCGACGACATGGCAGTTCATCTTGTGCGAGATCGCGGCAATGCCTTCGATCAGCATCTTGTTTCGACGATCGATATCATCGTCGCCATTGTTGAGAGACCGGATAAAGGATTGGTCGATCTTGACGATATCGACCGGGAAACGGCTGAGATAGCTGAGCGAGGAATAGCCGGTTCCGAAGTCGTCAAGCGCGATGCGGCAACCGATGTTGCGGATCTCGTCGAGCAGCCTGCGGATTTCCGGATTGTCATGCATCAGCACGGCCTCCGTGATCTCGATGACCAGTCGGGACGGGCGGATTGCGTAGCGGCCGAGCAAGGTTGACAGCTTGACGGGAAGGCTCGCATCGAATTGCAGCGGCGATACGTTGACGGCGACATAGGTGTCAGACATGCCCGGTATCCGGGAGATGCGGGCAAGATTGGCGACGGCGTCCTCAAGGATGAGATTGCCGATCTGGCCAATCGTACCGGTTTCCTCGGCGACGCTGACGATTGCGCCCGGAGGGACAAGCCCCTTGCGCGGATGGCGCATGCGCATGAGCGCTTCAAAGCCGTTGCAGGCGCCGGTCCTGATATCCACGATCGGCTGGAGATGCGCTTCGAACCAGTTGGCGGCAAGCGCTGCTTCGATGTCGGTTTCGATTTCGGCACGTTCCCGCGTCTTGTCGAGGATGGCCGAATTATAGACCTGCGCACCGTTCTTGCCGTCGCGCTTGCGGGCATACATGGCCAGATCCGACTTCTGCAAAAGCTCGGCGCCGCTTGCGGCATGGGCAGGGTAGAAGGCAAGGCCGATACTGGCGCTAAGGCGCACACTGTTGGTCTCGATGCGGAATGGAACGTCAAAGAACTCGACGATTCTCTGGCACAGCTCGGTGCCGCGCCGTTCCGACCCCTCGCCACACAGAAGAATGGCAAACTCGTCGCCGCCCAGGCGCGATGCCGCGTCGTGGTCGCCCAAAAGCGGCAGCATCCGCTCGACGAACTGGCCAAGCACGAGATCGCCGGCCGCATGACCGAGATTGTCGTTGATCGATTTGAACCGATCGAGATCAACGAACAGACAGGCGATGTCGGTTCCGTTGCGATCCGCCTCGATGATTTTCTGCTCAAGCGCCGCCTCGAATCCCTGACGGTTGAGAAGGCCGGTCAGGTGGTCGGAAATGGCCTGCTGGTAGTTGCGGATTTCTGACTGCTTGAGCTCGGTGACGTCGGTCATCACGCTCAGTGAGCCGGTCTCGCCGTCGCCCGCGGAACCGAGTTCGGTCTCCGCGATGAGGACGTTCATCGTCTTGCCGGACTGACAGATGAAGCGCACGGTGACTTCGAACGCCGGTCCGCGCGATCGCACCTGCGATTTTCTGTTGTGGTAGAGGCTGCGGTCTTCCGGCATCACCAGTTCGCAGAAGGGCAGGTTCAATATGTCAGATCGGCTGTACCCGGTCGCAACGAGCCAGTAGTCGCTGACGGCGGCGATCCTGTCGTCGGCGTCGAGCGAAAACAGCATGGCCGGCGTGAGATTGTAGGTCTGCGTCGTCTTGCGATGTGCCAGTTTCAGCTCGCGCTCCTCGTGTTCGAGAAGGGTCTGCATCTCGTTAAAGCTCTTGGCCAGTCGTCCCATTTCATCGGTGGAGCGCCAGTCGACATGGTGACGAGAACCGAGGCGACGGGTCGCTTCGATTGCGGCGGTCAAACGCAGAAGAGGTTTGATCACCATCACGCGGTTGCCGAGAATGGCGGCGCCGAACACGGTCAGGATGGCGATGATGAAGATCGAGATGAAGGCGAACTCGAATTCGTGAAGCTTCGAGAACCAGCCGATTGTCGGGATGCTGACGCTGACCTTACCGACAACGCGAGCGCCGTAGTTCGACATGTAGGTGATGGGCTGTGAGCGGATCGTCAGGTCGCTCAGGGATATCTCTTGCGGCGTGACTTCCGATATATTCAGTTTGCCCGTCGTGTCGGTGACGCGAACCGCGTAGATGGTCGGATCTTTCACCATGGCGACGGCGATCTGGTGAACGCTTTCGGTATCGAGATCCCAGAGGGGCTTGGCAAGCGCCTGCGAGTTCGTCGCCAGAACGATGTCGACATGCTCTTCGAGCGCCCGAACCGCCTGCTGCGATGACAACGCCAAAAGCAGCGTGAACAACGGCACGACGACGGCCAGAAGCGCGCCCGAGATAATGGCTATGAACCGACTCTCAACGGAATGAGCCACCCGTATTCCCCGCCTGCTTGTAGTCGGTGTTAGCCGCCGACTGCGTGTTCCCCAACACAGTAATTGGCCGGATAATTCCAGCCATTGATTAAGCTTTACTGAAGCGGGGAAGAGTAAAGCGAAGCGGATCTTAAAGAGGGTTACGTAATCCTGACCGGAAAACGTAAAAGCCCGCCTTCGGTGGAAGGCGGGCTCTCAGAAAGACAAGACGAAAATGTCTTATTCGGCTTCAGGAGCCGCAGTCTCAGTCGCTTCTTCTTCTTCGACGCCTGCAGCAGGTGCAACGATCGTCGCGATGGTGAAGTCGCGGTCGGTGATGACAGGTGTCACGCCCTTCGGCAGCTTAACGGCCGAGATGTGGAGGCTGTCGCCGATCTTGGCGTCGGTCAGATCAACCGTGATGAATTCCGGGATCTGGTCGGCCGGGCAATGGAACTCGACCGTGTGACGGACGATGTTCAGAACGGCGCCCTGCTTGATGGCCGACTTGTCTTCGTTTTCGAAGTGTACCGGTACTTCGACGTTGACTTCAGTCTTGGCCGAAACGCGCAGGAAGTCGACATGCATGGTGAAGTCGCGGACCGGATCCAGCTGGTAGTCCTTCGGGAGGACCTGGATCTTCTTGCCGTCGAATTCGATCGTCGCGATGGTGGTCATGAAACCGCCAGCGTGAATGCGCTTCGTGACTTCGTTCGTGTTGAGCACGATCGACAGAGGAGCCTGCTTGTCACCATAGATGACTGCAGGGATAAAACCGTTGCGGCGAAGTTCACGGGAGGACCCCTTACCGACCCGTTCGCGCGCCTCGGCCTTGAGCACGTAAGTTTCCTTGCTCATGGCAATTCCTTTCGAGGTTGTTTGGAGAGTTCTTCGCGGACAGTGCCGCGTCAAACCGGAGGGCATCGTCCGACGCTCTCCATCCGCGTTGCCTCCAAGGGTGTCTACGCGGACGGGGTCCCTATAGTCCATCAGGGCAGGAGACGCAAGGGATCTGCGGCGTGGTTGGCTCTGCAAACCGGTCGTCGTCGTTACCTACCGCCAGATACCCGCGTGGCCAATATGAAACTTCCGGTATGTGCCGTTTTGCCATCCATTAATGACGTTCATTCGAAATTAGCGAGATTCGATAAATGCGAGGTCCGGGCGACCGAATTTGTTAAATTGTGAGGGTCAAGACGGTGTTAACTCCGGAGACCAAGATCTAACATGTACGCCGTTCTGTCCTGTCTGGCCTATGAGCACAATCTCTTCCTCGTCGTCGTGGCGGGGGCGCTCTGCTTCATTGCGAATGCGGGGACCGTGGTTTTTGCCGCCCGGGCACGACAGGCAAACGACCGCAGCCGCTACGGCTGGGTGATCGTCTCCGGCGGAGCAGGGGGCTTCGGGATCTGGGCAACACATTTCGTGGCCATGCTCGCCTACGATCCGGGCCAGCTCTTCACATTCAATCTGTCACTGACGCTGCTGTCGCTTGGTATTGCATTTCTCGCGACATTTGCGGCGGGACTGCTTGCCGTGCTGTTTACCGGCAAATCCGGCGCTGTGGCCGCCGGCCTGGTATTCGGTACCGGCGTTTCCTCTATGCATTTTACCGGCATGGCGGCAATCGAGTTCGGCGGCCTGATCGTCTGGTCGCAGCCGCTCGTCATCGCTGCCATCGTCACCGCGATCGTCATGTCGACGACAGCCTTCCTCATGATCTTGAAGGGAGGCCTTGCAAACAACATTCTTGCTGCAGGTCTCCTGTCGCTCGGCATCGTCTTTATGCATTTCATCGCGATGGGCGCGGCAACGCTTGTCCCGGGTTTCGGGATCCTGCCTGAAGACGGGATGCTGTCGAAGCCGCTGATGCTGGCAACGATCATTGCCGTCTCGCTGTCGCTGATCGGGTCGGGCCTGGCCGTTGCCACAATCACCGGGCGTGCGGCGCGGTCCTCGAAGGCCAGCGAAGCCAATTTCCAGATGCTCGTGCGCGGGGTGACCGACTACGCGATCTACATGCTTTCACCCGAGGGCGCCGTCTCCAGCTGGAATGCAGGGGCAGAGCGTGCCAAGGGGTACAGGGCCGACGAGATCATTGGTCAGCATTTTGCACGTTTCTATTCGGATGAAGAACAAGCCCGGGGTCTGCCGGAACAGGCGCTCGCAACAGCGCGCACAACCGGTCTGTTCGAGGCGGAAGGCCGGCGCTACCGCAAGGATGGGAGCTGGTTCTGGGCACATGTGGTGATCCAGCCCGTCCTCGACGACGATGGCGTGCTTGCCGGCTACGCCAAGATCACGCGCGACATCACCCGTCAGAGACAGGACACCGACCGGATCGCCTCCGTGACGCAGAACCTGGATCTGGCGCTTGAGAACATGGCGCAGGGGATCTGCCTGTTCGATCGCGAGCAGCGGTTGGTGCTGACGAACCGGCGCTATGGCCAGATTTTTCGGTTTGAGGAAGGCGCTCTGAAGCCGGGTATGACATACCGCGAGATCGTGGCTCTTGGCTACAGGACCTCGTTTGCCGACGCGGCGGAGGCGGAAGCACGGGCAGAACAGCATTACAAGCGCAACATCGCAGCCATCAATTCCAGGCAGGAAGCCCTTCTACACCGACTGAGCGACGATCGGACGATCCGGATCGATTTCAGCTATCTCGATCAGGGCGGCTGGGTGTCGACATTCGAGGATATCAGCGAGCGGATACGGTCGGAGGAAAAGATCGCCTTCATGGCGAAGCATGACAGCCTGACGCAGCTTCCGAACCGTCCGGCTCTGATGGAATATCTCGAAGCCGAGGTGCGTAACGCGGAGAGCGAGGGCGGGCATGTTGCGGTCGTCGGCATCGATCTCAACAAGTTCAAGCAGATCAACGATCAGTTCGGGCACGCGGCCGGCGATGCCGTGCTCAAGGAAATTGCCGAGCGGATGAATTCGATCGTGCGGCCGCACGAGATGTTTGCCCGGTTCGGCGGCGACGAATTCGTGGCCGTGAAGCGCTACGGGGATTTGGCCGAAGTGTCCGAGTTTCTGGACCGATTGTCGGATGCGTTCGGGCAGCCGATCCAGATCGAGGTGCATCGTCTCAGTCCCGGCGCAAGCATGGGTGTCGCGCTCTACCCGCATGACGGGGCATCCCCCGATGCGCTGATCGCGAACGCGGACCTGGCCATGTACCGCGCCAAGGGATCGCTCTCGCGCGACATCTGCTTCTACGACATCGAGATGGACGAGGCCGCCCGCGACCGCACCAAGATGGCCGAGGATCTGTGGACGGCGATCGAGCAGGATCAGCTCAGGCTGCACTACCAGGTGCAGAAGTCGGTCGCGACCGATGAGATCACCGGTTACGAGGTCCTGCTGCGCTGGAGCCATCCGGAGCGGGGCAATGTCTCGCCGGCCGATTTCATCGGGGTTGCCGAGGAATGCGGCGCCATCCTGCCGATCGGCGCGTGGGTTCTGCGCGAAGCATGCCGGGAGGCGGCGAACTGGCCGAATGACTACAAGGTCGCGGTCAATTTGTCGCCGGTGCAGATCGCCCATGCCGACATGCCGGCGCTGGTTCATACCGTGCTTCTGGAAACCGGTCTGAAACCAAGCCGTCTCGAGCTTGAAATCACCGAAAGCTCGATCATCAGCGACAAGCAGCGGGCGATGAATGCGCTTCGCTCCATCAAGGCGCTGGGCGTATCGATTGCGATCGACGATTTCGGGACCGGCTATTCGTCGCTGGAGACGCTGCGCTCCTTCCCGTTCGACAAGATCAAGCTCGACCGGAGCTTCCTGACCGAAGTGGACCGCAGCGAGCAGGCAACGGCCATGGTGCGAGCAATTCTGGCTCTGGGGCAGGGCCTGCAGATCCCGGTTCTCGCGGAGGGTGTCGAGACGGTGAACCAGCTCGACATTCTGCGGCGGGAAGGATGCCACGAAGTGCAGGGCTATCTTCTCGGTCGGCCGATGCCGATGGAAGATCAGCCGAACCCGCAGTCTGGGTCAGAAATGGGCTCGGCCAACCAGAACGCTGCCTGAAGATCGCGGAAACGTTTGACCTAGCGTCGAGGTTCGCCGCCGGGGGCGTAGGCCGTTTTCTGCTCGAACCGGAATTTGTGGCCGCAGTCGCTACAGCGCAGCATGTATTTGCGCGGATCTTTCGAGGCGAACTCGGTCTGAAAGCCTTTCGGGAGTTCGTCGATGCGAAAATCGCGATTGCTGGCGCGCTTGTCGTCGGACTCGGAGACTTCGGCATAACCGGCATGTCCGCACTGCGAGCATTCGAGTTTTCGGGAATAGCGGTCGCGGGCGGCCATGCGGAACTCCTTGGGTACCGCGCCTACATAGTCAACAGACGCCGCGAATGCAAAACGCCGGGATGAAAATCCCGGCGTTTATATTCTTGGCGTTCAACTCACGTCGCGATCAGCGGCGGCATTCGCCCGGAGAGACCGCGCCGAAGCCGGCATTGCGGGCTTCGCAGGCATTCGGGAATGTCTGGAGCCGACCGCCACGCTGGCCGCAGACCGGGCGATATTCGCGGGTGCACATGCCGCCGCCATTTTCAGGACGGTCAGGTCTGCCGGGACGATCCGGCCTCGAGGGGCGATCCCAATCCGGGCGGTCAGGCCTTGATGGACGATCCGGGCGATCGGGTCTGGATGGGCGATCCCAATCTGGACGGGGATCGGGGCGATCGGGCCGGCTCCAGCCGGGGGCGGGACGTTCCGGCGGATAGCCGGGGCCTGGACCTGCGTCGACGCAGGCGGAAAGCATTGGAGCCAGGATGAAAAGTGCAAGCCATTTCGGCTTGTTTCGTAGGATCGACATCGCGATAGGTCCTCCCTCTGCAGATGGATGGCAGACCTCTATCAGACTTACATAGCCGTGGGACAGGGGGCGCCGCGTTTTTGCTGCCGAGCCCGTCCCACGGTCATGCGTCAATCCTAGTCGAACAGGCTCGAGACGGACTCTTCCATGGCGGTACGGTTGATCGCCTCGCCGAGAAGGTTTGCCGTGGTGATGACGCGGATATTGTGCGCCGACTGAACGGATGTCGTCGGCTGGATCGAATCCGTGATCACCAGTTCCTTGAGCTTGGACGCCGCGATGCGGGCAACGGCACCGCCCGACAGCACGCCGTGGGTGATGTAGGCGGTGACGCTTGTGGCGCCGTTCTTCAGAAGCGCCTCGGCTGCGTTGCAGAGCGTGCCGCCGGAATCGACGATATCGTCGATCAGCAGACAGTCCTTGCCGGTCACGTCACCGATGACGTTCATGACTTCCGACTCGCCTGCGCGTTCACGCCGCTTGTCGACGATGGCGAGCTGGCAGCCCAGGCGCTTGGCAAGCGCACGGGCGCGAACCACGCCGCCGACATCCGGCGAGACCACCATGACGTTGTTGAGGTCGTAGTGTTCCTTCACGTCGCGCGCAAGAATCGGCACGGCGTAGAGGTTGTCGGTCGGGATATCGAAGAAGCCCTGGATCTGGTCTGCGTGCAGATCGAGCGTCATGACACGGTTGGCGCCGGCCTCGGTGATGAGGTTGGCGACGAGCTTGGCCGAGATCGGCGTGCGCGGCCCGGCCTTGCGGTCCTGGCGGGCATAGCCGAAATAGGGAAGCACAGCCGTGATGCGCTTGGCGGAAGACCGCCGGAACGCATCGATCATGATCAGCAGTTCCATCAGGTGATCGTTGGTCGGAAACGACGTGGACTGGATGACGAACACGTCTTCCCCACGGACATTCTCCTGTATTTCAACGAAGATTTCCTGGTCTGCAAATCGCCTTACCGAGGCTTTTCCGACTGGTACATTAAGATAGCTGCAGATCGCGTCGGCCAGATGCCGGTTCGAATTGCCTGCGAAAACCTTCATTGCGGTCCGCCTGTATTGAAGCTGGATGGCGGCCTTTTACCGGCGCCACCTTCGAATGCAATAGCGTTTTCCCTCAGGCCACCGTTTTTTGCGAAGAAACAGTGACCGTGTCACATCATGGTTACCTAACCGCCATGCGATTGCCGCCAGCTCATATAGTCCTGGATCGTCTTTGCGGCGATGAGTTCCATCGTCGAGGACGGCACTGAGGCCCATGGATCCTGGCCGCTGCCGGGCACATTTTCCTGCCCCTGCATGCGGTGAAGCCTGGAGCCGGTATTGTCGAGAACATCCCAGACATAGACGATGGTGATCTTTTCGCCATCGCTGAAGGCCGAGAAATAGCCCTTGAGGATCTGCTCGGTACCCGTATCGCTGGAGGGACGGATCGTCAGCCCGGCGGCGCGCGCCTCGGCGCCAAGCCTTCGCGACAGCGGCGTCACGGCCTGGACAGGGGCACCGATGATCGGCAGGAAGCGGATGGTGTTGCCGGCGGCGGCGGGCAGGGAAGCCTCCTGCTGGGGCGCTGCAGCGGTAGACTGGGCTTCAGCCTGGCTTTGGCCCTGCCACTCGGGTGGCGGGCCTGAAGAGGCGGGCGAGGTCTGGTTGCCAGACTGCATCGCCTGGGCCTGCGCCTCGAGCGTATTTTGCGGGCGCGGCTGGTAGGTGTCGTTTCTGTAGGTCTGGTTCTGGTAGGTCTCGGGCCTTGGGGATCGTGCCATGCGTTCCGTATCGGCCTGGGTGACCGGTGTCGATGCGCGACTGCCGCCGCCGATCTCGGCGCGCGGCGTCAGGGCCTCGCTGGTGTTGCAGCCGGAGACGGACAGCGCAACGATGCAGGCGGAAAGCAGTTTTCCGATAAGCCGCATGCGTTCGCCCCTTTGCCGGTTCCCATCCCCCGACAAGCTAAGGTCGGATTTTCCGGCCTGTCAATGATCGCGGGCTTCTCAGCCCTGGATAAGGTCGAGACCATGACGTGAAAGCGGCTGGGGAGCGCCTTCCGTCGTCAGATAGGTCTGGCCGAGCGTCATGGCCGCGCCGCTGTCGCTGTCCATGATGATCATGTGCACGAACAGCGTCATGCCGGGCAGGATCTCCTGCGGGTTGCCGAAGTGGAACATCTGGTGCTCCATCCACGACGGCGAGAAGCGGGCGCCCAGCGAATAGCCGCAGGCATTCAGCCGGTGACGGGAGAGGCCGCGTTCGTCGAGGATCCTGGCATGGGTGTCGAATACGTCCCCGAATGTATGACCTGGAGACAGAACCTCCTCGATCGCCCGGATCGTCTCAAGGCAGGCCTTGTAGAGTTCCTTGTGGCGCGGCGATGGCTCGCCGACGAGCGCGGTGCGCATCATCGCGACGTGATAGTGGGCGGCCGTGCCGGCCCATTCGAGCGTCAGCTGGTCGGTGGCATCGAGCTTGCGGCGACCGGCCTTGTACCGGCACAAAAGTGCATCCTCGCCGGAACCGATGATGAATTCGTTGGCGGGGTAATCGCCGCCGCCGGAAAATACGGCACCCTGCATCGCCGCAAGGATATCGGCCTCGTCGCCGCCGGCCTTGATCAGCGGCAGAGCGGCGTCGAGCGCATCATCGGCCAGTTCGGCGGCGCGTTGCACATGAGCGATCTCGGCCGCGCTTTTGACGAGGCGCAGCCGGCTGACCAGATAGGATGCGTCACTGAGCTGGCCGAAATTGGTGAGCTGGTTGTCGAGCAGGCGCGCGATGCGGCCGGTCATGCCATGCGTGTCGTATTCGACGCCGATCTTTGCGCCGAGCAGATCGAGTTCGCTCAAGAGGTTCTTGAGATCCAGCGTCGGATCGGCATTCACCCGGTCGACCCAGACCACGATGTTTTCGATGATCGAGGTCTGGCGGGCCTGGCGAAGGTCGGCAGAGCGCGTGAGCAGCGTCATCGAGCCATCGGCCTTCACGACCAGCGTCTGGAAGAAGCAGTAGCCGAACGTGTCGTAGCCGGTCAGCCAGTACATGCTTTCCTGCGCAAACAGCAGGATGGCATCGAGCTTTTCCTCGGCCATCTTCGTCGTCAGGCGGGCGAGGCGATCGGCAAATTCCGATCTGTCGAAGTGCAGAGCCATGGTAGTCCTCCCGAACTTTTATTGCTGAAGCGCGATGGCTGAAATCTGGCGGCCGTAATCCGGCTCTTGGTCATGCGTCGTGCGGCGATAGGAAAAGAAGCGTTCCCGATCCGGGTAGGTGTCGAGGCCGAGGTTCTCAGCGGTGACGCCTGCCGCCTTCAGCCGCGACATGGTGAGAGCGGGCAGATCGAACATGGCATGCTGTGGCTTCGGAGACGGTGTGAAGAAGGCTGCGTATTCGGGGTTCACGCCAAGGAAGCGTTCCACGAATTCCGGCCCGACCTCGTAGCTGTCAGGCCCGATCGACGGGCCGAGGACGGCCACGATCTTTTCCCTTTCAGCACCGAGCGACACCATCGCGTCGATCGTGTTTTCGAGCACGCCTGTCAGCGCGCCCTTCCAGCCGGCGTGAGCCGCGCCGATCACGCCATTGTCGCCATCGGCAAACAGGATGGGGCCGCAATCGGCAGACAGGACGCCGATCACGACGCCGGGTGTGGCCGCGACCATCGCATCGACCTGCGGGCGCTCGCCTGAATAGGCGGCATCGACCACGACCACATCAGGCGAATGGACCTGATGGACGGTTGCGAGCTTTTCGAGCGGCAGATCGAACCAGGCCGCAACCCGCCGGCGGTTTTCGAGAACGAGCGTCTGATCGTCTTTCGACCCGACACCGACATTGAGACCGGCGTAGATTCCGTCCGACACGCCGCCCTTTCGCGTGAAGAAGCCGTGGCGGATTTTGGCGCCGGCTTTAGCGTTCAAGACTGCGCTTTCGATCGGCGTCGGCGAGGCGTTCTCCGGCATCGGTTTATCCACCCTGCTGATTTTGTTGGTTTTTGCGTGATGCACCGTCGGCGGCACTCGCTGCTTCGATTGGGCGCGAGATTGGCGCAAGCCGATAGCGTGTGTCAATCCGCCCGGACGTGCTCTTTCAGTCGACCGGACGGAAGGGCATCAGATTGACCGCGGAGCCCGAGACGGCGATGACCTTGAAGAGCTCGCCCATCTTGCCCGCACCTTCGCCGGCAAGACGATCGACGGCTGCTGCAATCAACCGCTGTTCGGACGGTTCCTTGTCGCGCGCAAGGGCTGAAGCCCGTTCGGCAAGGCCGAGGCCGTAGAGGAATTCGCCCTGATGGAGGCCGCCGTTCAGATGAATGCCGGACGCCAAGGCGACCTTGGCGAGATCTTCGAAATCGACATGGCTGGTCAGATCTGCCTCGCCGGGGCTGGCAAGCGGCGGGTCATAGTCGTGGTTCTTTACGGCCTGCAGCGTATCGCCGAAACTGGTGACCATATGGCCGTAGTCGATGACGAGCGCACTGCCGCCGAAATGCCTTAGCCTTTCGCAGAGCGTCTGCATGACGGCCTGGCGGGCAGGGGCGAATTCGAAGATCGTGCCTTCCGGGATGGAAGCGACGGGGGCCGGCAGGAGGACCGGATCGAGCGTGGCGATGCCGGCGACGAAGGACAGCTCGTCCTCCGGGCCGAGGCCCACCAGCCTTTCGCGAAAACCGGTCGGTGTCCGAACGAACTGGCGGATCGGGATCGCGTCGAACAGTTCGTTGGCGGCGATCAGGGTGAACCCTTCCGGCACGTCTTCGAAACTATCGTGCCACGAAATCTTGGTCGAATAGGCCTCGAGCGTGACGCGCTGAACGCCGCGAAGGCGTTCGCTGGTTTCGACCAGATGGACACGCAGGCCGTCCATCAGGGATGGTGCGATGCGCTGGATGACGCGCAGCATGTCGGACATCATCGTGCCGCGGCCGGGACCGATCTCGACCAGGCGCACATCGCCCGGGCTACCCTGGCGCTGCCAGGCGTGGACCATGAAAATGCCGACCATTTCGCCGAACAGCTGGCTGATCTCCGGCGCGGTGACGAAATCGCCATGCCGGCCGAAAGGTTCGCGGGTGCGGTAGTAGCCGAATTCCGGATCTGCAAGGCAGAGCGCGAAATAGTCGGTGACGCTGATCGGTCCGCTGGCGCGGATCAGCGTCTTGATCTTTTCGGCAAGGGGCGTGGTTACTTCTGGGCTGTTCACGGGTGCCTCACACTTTCGCCGCGGAGGCGACGCGAGCCCGCGTGATCGCCCAGATGCCAACAGCAACCATCGGTAGTGATAGCACCATGCCCATCGTTAGCCAATTGGTGCCGAGCAAATAGCCGAGCTGCACATCCGGTTCGCGGAAGAACTCGACAAAAATTCGGCAGAGCCCGTAGCCGAGGACGAACGCGCCGCAGATGGTGCCGGGTACACGAAGGGCCTTGAAACGATAGATCAGGAGTGCCAGCACCAGAAGCAGGATGATGCCTTCCAGGCCTGCTTCATAGAGTTGGCTCGGATGGCGGGCGAACGGGCCACCGGTCGGGAAGACGACAGCCCATGGTGCATCGCTCAACCGGCCCCAGAGTTCGCCATTGACGAAATTGGCGATGCGGCCGAACAGCAGGCCGAACGGCACGACGGCGGCGACGATGTCGAACATGCTCCAGACCGGAATGGCATGACGGCGGGCAAACACGATCATCGCAATCGTTGCGCCAAGGAAGCCGCCATGGAAGGACATGCCGCCGTTCCAGATCTCGATCGCGCGGATCGGGTTTTCCAGGATCGGGCCGAGATCGTAAAACAGGATGTAGCCGATGCGGCCGCCAAGGACGACGCCTGCCGCGATCCAGACGAGGAAGTCGTCGAGATGGACCGCGGTCATCGGGGCCTGACCGTTGGGCCACAGTGACGCGTTTGCGGTCAGCTTGCGGGCGTAAAGCCAGCCCAGCATGATACCGGCAACATAGGCGAGGCCATACCAGTGTACCGCAAGCGGCCCCAAGGAGAACGCGACCGGGTTTATCTCGGGAAATGGCATGAGAGCAAAAAAATGAAGCGCTTCGTACAAATTACAGGTGTCTCGCTTACTCACAGTCGTATGAAAAGATGGACTTGGGGACATCGCCGGTCAAGATGAATCTCATTCTGAGACGCGCGCAACAGTGGATGACGCTTGCAACGCGGCGACCCAAGCCCTACTTCAGATCCGATAGGACAAACACAGGCCGATATCGGGCCGATATCGCTGCCGATGGCAAGGAGACGGAACCTTATGTCGACCGGAACGAACCGCATATTCGACGATTTCGCACGGCTGATGACGGACGCTGCCGGCGCTGCACAGGGTGTGCGCAAGGAAGTGGAGACGGCTTTCCATGCCCAGGCGGAACGGTTCCTTAACAACATGGATCTGGTCAAGCGGGAAGAATTCGAAGCCGTTCGCGAGATGGCTGCCCGCGCTCGCGACGAGAATGTTGCGCTAAAGGCCCGTCTCGATGCGCTGGAGGCAAAATTCGGCCAGAGCCAGAGCCACGACCAGGGCCAGTCAGGTCAGTAAGCCACTTCAGATCCGGCCATAAACTGTGGCCCCTCAGGGGATTCCCAATCCCCGTTTGAGATCGCCGTCAAAGTCCAGCGCCAAAAGCCTGCGCGGCGATCTTTCCCAGCCTATTCGCGATTGAGCGTCATCGCCTCTAATCGGCACAGTCAGGCGTCTGTTTCGCCTCGCCAAATCCCCATGAATTTACAAAAAATTAAGCCCTGTGGACACTCTTAAAAAAGCCAGCGTCCAGAGTCATTTAACCATCCGTTCTGATCTCATGCGCGAACCGGTTTCGGGGTTCAATCCACGGAAATCGGCATTCAGGGGATGGCAGCCGGACTCCGTCTAGCTACACTGATTTTACACGATGATTCGAAACGAGCCGGTGAGCTTCCGGTGGTGACCGATAGGTTACCGACGAGGCTGAAGGTAAGCTCCAGACAGGGTAACTCAGTTATTCTGGCGGCGACGAGCGATCATCGAAATGTAGTTCCGGTTAAGTGTTGGCGCGTTCCGCTCGAATTCGCATTCATTCCGGTCAAAAAGGTGCCGCATGAGCCTCATGGAATTGAACGTTGAGCGACAGTCGAACCCGGTGGACATGATCGAGTTCGTCGCAGCTTCCAACGATTGGACATTCGAACGGTCCGGCGAAGACGAGATCGCCATGACCGTGGAGGGTCGGTGGACGGACTACCACGTATCCTTCTCCTGGATGGAGGAGTTCGAGGCGCTGCATCTCGCCTGCGCCTTCGATCTGAAGATCCCCGATATCCGCGTGAACGAGGTCATCCGGCTTCTGTCCTACGTGAATGGACAGACGCTGATGGGGCATTTCGACCTGTGGCGTCAGGAAGACGTGGTGATCTTCCGCCAGTCGCTTCTGCTGGCCGGCGGTGCCGAGCCCACGAACCAGCAGGTCGAGGTTCTGTTTTCCAGCGCGCTTGATGCCTGCGAGGCCTATTATCAGGCGTTCCAGTTCGTCGTCTGGTCCGGCATGGAAGCCAAGGCTGCCATGGATTGCGTTCTGTTCGAGACGGTCGGCGAGGCTTGATGGCGTTGCAGCTGGGTTCGATCGTTCTCGTCGGTGCCGGCAATATGGGCGGCGCCATGCTTTCCGGCTGGTTGAAGAACGGCGTTCCCGGCGCTTCCGTCACCGTCGTTGACCCATCGCCGTCCGAGGCGATGAGAGCGATGATGTCCGACGCCGGCGCGACGCATGTTACTGCACTTCCAGACGGTGCGTCGGCAGATATCCTGTTTCTCGCGGTCAAGCCGCAGCTGATGGATGGCGTTCTGCCGCCGCTGAAGCCTGCGGTCGGCGCTTCGACAGTCGTCGTCTCGGTCGCAGCCGGCAAGACGCTGTCCTCCATGCAGAGCCATCTCGGGGACGGTGCAATGGTGCGCGCCATGCCGAACACGCCGGCCATGATCGGCCGCGGCGTGACCGGTGCCTATGCCAACGACAAGGTGTCGGCCGCCCAGCGCGATGCGGTGCATGCGCTCTTGAAGGTCAGCGGTCCGGTGGAATGGGTTTCGAGCGAGGCGGATATCGATTCCGTCACCGCCGTTTCCGGCAGCGGCCCGGCCTATGTCTTCTATCTGGTGGAATGCATGGCCGAAGCCGGGCGCAAGGCCGGGCTGCCTGCCGATCTTGCCATGCGGCTTGCGCGCGAAACCGTGTCGGGTGCGGGAGAACTTCTGCACCAGTCGACCGAGGATGCCTCAAGGCTTCGCCAGAACGTGACGTCTCCGGGCGGCACCACGGCTGCTGCCCTCTCCGTGCTAATGGCAGACGATGGGATGCAGCCGCTGTTCGACAAGGCAATCGAGGCAGCGCGGAGCCGCGCGGAAGAACTGGGACGCTGAGCAGCCATGTCTGACGAGATAAGCTTTGCCGACTTCGAGAAGGTCGATATCCGGGTTGGCACGATCGTCGAGGTCGAGCCGTTTCCGGAAGCCCGCAAGCCGGCCTTCAAGCTGAAGATCGATTTCGGGCCTGAGATCGGCGTCAAGAAATCGTCGGCGCAGATTACCGTCCACTATACGCCTGAAACGCTGCTCGGACGCCAGGTGCTGGGCGTCGTCAATTTTCCGCCGCGCCAGATCGGGCCGGTCCGTTCCGAAGTGCTGACGCTTGGCTTTGAAGACGAGAACGGCGCGATCGTTCTGGCTGCCGTCGAGCAGGGCGTTCCAAACGGCAAGAAGATGATGTGATCAGGCAACCCCGTCTTCACTAAACGTCTTAGTTTTCTCCCCAGTCCAGCATGTTGCCGATAGCGGTCCGCTCAGGCCGGAACGCGAACGATAGCTCTCAAGCCACCGCTCGGACTGTCGTCCAGCGTGACATTGCCGCCATGCGAGCGGGCGATGTCGCGGGCGATCGCGAGGCCGAGGCCGGTTCCGGACGCATCGAGATTGCGGGCCTCGTCGAGCCTGTGGAATGGCTTGAACACATCCTCGCGGGATTGCGCAGGAACGCCCGGGCCGTCGTCATCGAGGGTCAATGTCAGCCACTTGGCGCTGTGGCGCGCATCGATATGCAGGTTGTCTGCGTAGCGCTGGCTGTTTGAGACGAGGTTTCCGAGCAGGCGGTTGAAGGCGTTCGGCCTGACGGCGATCTCGTCGTCGCCCTCGATGTGGTAGGTGAGGATCTGCCCGTGCAGGCTGAAGCTCGCGCGGAATTTCTCGAGAAGCTCGCTCAGATACAGCGTACCGAAATCCTCCTCGGCCTCGCCCTTGGCAAACGCCAGGTAGCCTTCCAGCATGGACTGCATGTCTTCGACATCCTGTTCCATGCCGGCGAGTTCCGGCTTGTTGCCGGCAAGCGCCAGCTGCAGTTTGAAGCGGGTGAGGATGGTGCGAAGGTCGTGGCTGATGCCGGCCAGCATCGCGGTGCGCTGCTCCATCTGCCGTTCGAGCCGTTCGCGCATCTGGATGAAGGCAAGGCCTGCGCGCCTTACCTCGTCTGCGCCGCGCGGCGAAAAGCCTTCGGTCTTTTGTCCCTTGCCGAAACTTTCCGCCGCCTGGGCAAGTCTCAGGATCGGGCGGATCTGGCCGCGCAGGAACAGGATCGAAATCACCACCAGCACGAAGGCGGTGCCGATCATCCAGATCAGGAAGATGTGGGTGTTGGACGCGTAGGTAGAGCCGCGTCTGGCAAACACCCGCAGCACCCGTTCGTCCATTTTCACGCGGATCTCGACGAGCCGACTGTCGCCTACCGTATCGATCCAGAACGGCATGCGGATCTGACTGCTCAACTGTTCGGCAAGGATGTTGTCGAGGATCGCGAAGAAGGGGCGCTGGCGGGGCGGCGGGAGCTGGCCGTTCTCCTCGATTGCAATCGTCAGGCCGAGAGAGCTGTCGGCGATACGGCTGACTTCGTTGTAGTTGCTGTCCTGCGGATAACTGCGGATGATCTCGATAATGGCGGCGATGTCGCGAACGGTGCCTTCAGACAGGCGCTCCGTCACCATTCGCCAGTGGCGTTCCATGAACACCGCGGCGACGACCGTCTGCAGCAGGAGCATGGGGAGAATGACGATCAGCAGCGAACGGGTGTAGAGGCCCGTCGGCAGCCAGCGACGCAGCCAGCGCGTGAACGGACGCCAACCGGGGAGGGTCAACCGGCTGGTCTCTCGCTTCAGCGTGTTGAAAATTGCCATTCGCCGCCCGTTATCGTCCTGTCGTCGGTCTCTTGTGCATCAGTCGATACTCAGCCTGTACCCGATGCCACGCACGGTCTGGAGATAGACCGGGTTGGCGGGGTCTTCTTCGATCTTACGACGCAGCCGGTTGATCTGCACGTCGATTGTGCGCTCGCCGACATCCGTATCGTCCCCGATCAGTTCGTGGCGGGGGATCGTTTCGCCGGCGCGCAAGGCAAACAGCATCATGATTTCCTGTTCGCGGTCGGTCAGGCGGATCGTCTCGGCAGCCTTGCGCAGTTCCTTGCGCGGGATCGAGAAGGTGAACGGACCAAACATGATCTGCTCGATCTTCGGTGCATCGGCCGAGCTGCTGCGGCGCAGGATGTTGTTGATGCGCAGGACCAGTTCGCGCGGATCGAAGGGTTTTGACAGGTAATCGTCGGCACCTGCCTCAAGACCGGCGATGCGCGATTCTGCCTCGACCCGTGCCGTCAGCAGGATGACCGGGGTGGTCTTCTTTTCATAAAGCGATTGGGTGAGCGACAGGCCTGTTTCGCCCGGCATCATCACGTCGAGAATGATGAGGTCGAAATGCAGTCCTTCCAACTTGCGCCGCGCTTCGGCGGCATCTCCGGCGACCGTGATGCGGAAACCCTGCTCCACCAGATAGCGGTTGAGGAGATCGCGGATGCGGGTGTCGTCGTCGACAACGAGAAGGTGAGGGGCGTCGTCCAAAAGCGGTGTATTGGTCATCTGTCTGTCCCGGTCAGATATCCTGACTGATGTCGATATCAGAAATCACGAGGTTCGGGTCACGTCCACGCATCCGTTGAAGGAAAAGGGTTACGCTTTCCCGCATCCCGGGGGTGAAGTCTTCCATGGCGCGTGCGATACGCTTGGATTGCGGCTCGCACAGGGCCAGCGCCAGTTCGCGGCCGGCAAGGGTCGGATAGAGGCGGCGCTGTCTGCGATCCTTGGCCCCGGCCATCTGCCGGATATAGCCAGTCTCGATCAACTGCTTCAGGACGCGGGCGAGGCTCTGCTTGGTAATCTGCAACAAATCGAGAAGATCCGTCACCATCATCCCCGGCTGGCGGCAGACGAAATAGACAACCCGATGGTGGGCGCGCCCCATGCCGATCTTCGCCAGGATAGCGTCCGGATCGGACACGAAGTCGCGATAGGCAAAGAAGAACAGCTCGATCGCTTCGAAATCGATCTGGCCCTCGTCGACCACGGGCATCTGTGGCGGGACTTTCTTGACGGCTTTTCCCGTCGCTGCAGGCGGCACGCCGTTTCCTTTCGCTCGCTACGTCTTCATCGTGTGAAGCTGTTTAACGTAATCCTTTTGCGCTGTCGCCCGTGATAAATCGCTCTGGCGGTCAAAATTCGACCGGTTGTGTTGCTTTCAGGGAGAACACGCACTTTCTTTTGCGCGCATGACTTGTCCGGCGGAACCTTTATCCCCAAGCGCCATTATTCCCAGCGAACGACTGGAGATTATTCAATGAACGCGCACACTTATTCCGCAATGCCGCCGATCGAGCTGAACCAGACCAAGGCCGAAGCTCATCCGCTGCGCCCGGTCTTCATCACGGTGATTGCGCTGAAAGTCGTCGTCTCGGCATTTCTGCTGGCGACCGTTTCGCTGGCCCCGCCGGTTGCTGCCGAAGGCACGTATCTGGCCGCCGCTATCAACTGATTTTGAGGCTGTAATCGGCAAGCCTTCCGGCTATGAAGAACGACAACGTTCAGGGCAGGACAGGCATTATGGGTCGATTGCAGGCAAGCGTCATTCCGGTGACGCCATTTCAACAAAACTGTACCGTCTTCTTTGACGACGATACAAAGACAGGCGTCATTGTCGACCCAGGCGGTGACATCGGGGTTATTCTAGACCTCGTGCGCAAAAGTGGCATTACCCTTTCCGAGATCTGGCTGACCCACGGGCATATCGATCATGCCGGAGGCGCCGACGAACTTCGCGAGGTGCTCGGCATTCCTGTCGTCGGACCCCACCGCGACGATCTTCCCCTTCTCGAAAATCTTGAAAAGCAGGCTCAGATGTTCGGTGTCGACGGCGACGTCCGCAACGTCGTGCCTGATCGGTTTCTTGACGAAGGCGAAACAGTCTCGTTCGGCGAGCATGTGTTCGAGGTTTTTCATTGTCCGGGACATTCGCCCGGTCACATCATATTCTACAACAGAGACCATGCCTTCGCACATCTTGGTGACGTCCTGTTTGCCGGGTCGGTCGGACGGACTGATCTACCCGGAGGCGATCACGCGACGCTGATGGACTCGATCCGCACCAAGGTTCTGCCGCTGGGAGACGAGGTAGGTTTTATCTGCGGTCACGGACCGGGAAGCCGGATCGGCGACGAGCGCCGCAGCAATCCATTCCTGAAGGGCCTGTAACCGGCAACCGGTATCACGGGCATAAAAAAACCCGGCATCACTGCCGGGCTCCAACTGGAATGAGCGAGCTTTTGAAGCTCAACCGGAGATCTGCAGATTGACGGCCTTGGGGCCTTTTCCGCGACGATCCGGTTCCGTGTCGAAGCTTACTTTCTGGTTTTCAGTCAGCCCGGACAGGCCGGAAGCCTGTACGGCGGAGATATGAACGAAGATATCGGCGCCACCGTTGTCTGGTTTGATAAAGCCGAATCCCTTGTCCGTATTGAAGAATTTCACAGTGCCAGTCTCGGCCATGCAGCAGGTCCTTTTCCTTCTGTCCGTGTTCAGCGGCGGACAGCATCAGAGTGTGCCCTCACGGGCGGCGGCAGGCAGCTTTAAGAAAGGGTCCCTGTGTTTACCGCGGCGACTGGCAGATAAGGTATAAAACCAAGCCCCCAGTTCCCGCCCGAAGTCTTGGCGCCTTCGGAGCGCGTCATTATAGGTCTTCCCATGCTCGTAAATTGCCCGAACATGGACAGAGTGCTGTGTTTATCAAAAATTGGCAAGAAAAAGTTTTTTGAAAGGCAGGCCCGTTCCAGCCTGCCTCATTTGGCCAAAAGCGCTGGAAATGCGGGCTTTGCGCATGGTCCGAAGGAAGTTGGATTAGCAACGGATCGCTGGCGATGCTTCGCCCGATCGGCTCTATGCCTGTTCGCGTCATGTTTGTAGCCGTTTCCCAACGTCTACACTCTCTGCGGGAAGTCCACTGCGAACCGGTGAAAGTACGGACGGCTAGCTGCCCTGATGTCTGCGGCCGAAGGTTTTCATCCGCTTGAGAGGGGTGGCCGACGGAAACGGGGCGGCGGCAGAGACGCGAATGGCGGATGCAGGCGAGGGGCTCATGTCGAGGTCGCCGCCGATGCGCGGCAGGCCGTGTTCCGGGAATGTCCTGTCGAACGTGGTCGGGGCGAGTTCAGGCCGTGCGAGTGCATATCCCTGCACGAGAGACGCGCCGAATTCCTCGCACACCTCCACCTGCCACATTTCCTCCAGTCCTTCGATGATCGGTTCGATCCCGTCATCCAGCATCTGCTGCAGGACGACACGCAGGAGTGCTGCTCCTGCCGGATTGTCGAGAAAGTCGCGGACCCAGCCGGGTTCGAATTTGACGTAGTCAGGCTTCACCCGCTTGAGAAGCGCCAGATCGGACTCGCCCGCACCGTAATCATCGATCGCCACCTGGAAGCCGATGGCGCGCATGTGGCTGGTGAAGTCGGCGATGACGGCGGCGTTGGTCTCGGCGGTCTGGCGGATTTCGCAGACGATCCGGTTGACGGCAAGTCCGGCTTCGTGGCTCGCAAGTTTGATGCGTTCGACTTCGTGGCGCATGTCTTCGGGCGTGCGCACCAGACCCGGCTGGAACTTGACGAAGATCTTCGCCTGGCGTCTGTCGAGCCGGCCGGTGTTGAGAATATGGATCGTCCGGACCATGCTGTCGATATCGGCAACTTCGGCGGGATCAACGAGGCTGAAGAATTCGTGTGGGGGAACGGGCTCTTCGCCACGATAGGCGCGCACGAGCCCGACAAAGGCTTCGATGGCCAGCCGATTGCCGGGTTTCGACGTTCTGAAAATGGGCTGAAGCGCGGATCTGAGAATGAAAGGCCCGTACGCGGTCGACCATGCCCCGTCGTCGCCGCGAACCAGGTTGGCGAAAATGCTTCTCGATGCCATACCCGTACCGTCTCCTGCGCAATTTTGCAGATTGTAGGCGAGACGGGTTACGCGGTCGTAAATACGCGTCCGAAGGTTTTAATCAGCGACATTGATGGCATTCATTCATGCTTTTTTCTTGAAAGGCGTCGGTTCATTCTCCATACAGCTTGAGGCGGCCGCTCGGCGGCGAATGAGCGCACCCCGCCGTAGTGTTCAATCAGCCCAGGACCGAAACGACATGGCCTTTCTTGCCGACGCCCTTTCCCGTGTAAAGCCTTCAGCGACAATCGCTGTTTCCCAGAAAGCTCGCGAACTGAAGGCGAAAGGGCGTGATATTATCGGTCTCGGTGCCGGTGAGCCTGATTTCGACACGCCTGACAATGTCAAGCAGGCGGCGATCGACGCGATCAACCGCGGTGAAACCAAGTACACGCCGGTTTCGGGGATTCCAGAGCTGCGCAAAGCGATCGTCGACAAGTTCAAGCGCGAAAACAACCTCGACTACAAGGTCGAGCAGACCATCGTCGGCACGGGCGGAAAGCAGATTCTGTTCAATGCCTTCATGGCGACGATGAATGCAGGGGATGAAGTGATCATCCCAGCACCTTACTGGGTTTCCTACCCGGAAATGGTCTCGATCTGCGGCGGCACGCCGGTCACGATTTCGACCAAGCAGGAAAACAACTTCAAGCTGACGGCCGAAGAGCTGGAAAGCGTGATCACGCCGAAGACCAAGTGGTTCATCTTCAACTCGCCGTCGAACCCGACGGGCGCTGCCTATAGCGCGGATGAATTGAAGTCGCTGACCGACGTGCTGCTGAAGCATCCCCATGTTTGGATCCTGACCGACGACATGTACGAGCACCTGACCTTCGGCGACTTCAAGTTCGCGACGCCGGTCGAAGTGGAGCCGAAGCTCTACGACCGGACGCTGACGATGAACGGTGTTTCCAAGGCCTATGCGATGACCGGCTGGCGCATCGGCTATGCTGCCGGTCCGATCGAACTGATCAAGGCCATGGACATGATCCAGGGCCAGCAGACCTCGGGCGCATCGTCTATCGCACAGTGGGCGGCTGTCGAGGCGCTCAACGGTCCGCAGGATTTCGTGACCAAGAACAAGGCGATCTTCGAAGGCCGCCGCGATCTCGTCGTGTCGATGCTTAACCAGGCATCCGGCATCGTTTGCCCGAAGCCTGAAGGCGCATTCTACGTCTATCCGTCCTGCGCCGGCCTGATCGGCAAGACGGCTCCGACCGGCAAAGTCATCGAAACGGACGAGGATTTCGTGTCCGAGCTCCTGGAATCGGAAGGTGTCGCCGTGGTTCACGGATCGGCCTTCGGTCTCGGCCCGAACTTCCGCATCTCCTACGCGACGTCGGAAGACATTCTCGAAGAAGCCTGCAAGCGCATCCAGCGCTTCTGCGCAGCCTGCAAGTAAGTTTCGAGACACGAGTTTGATGGGAGAGCCCGGCCAAGCGCCGGGCTTTTTCGTGAGTGGTGGTCCAGTGGAGGGAAGGTCGGGGCGGGCCACGGCTATAGCCCCGACCGAGCCCCTTTTCGAGGATCCTGCGTTTAAGCCTTGGTTAGCTTGACGATCGTCGAGGAGCCGGAACGGGTTTCGGTGACGGCGTAGACGGCGCCATCGGGGCCGACCTTGACGTCGCGGATGCGAGCCTTGAGCGGAACGTGTTCTTCGTGACTCACCTTGTCGCCATCCATATGCAGGACCACCACGCCCTGGGTTACCAGGCCGCCGACCAGGAATGCGTCCTTCCATTCGGGGATCGCATCGCCATCGTAGAAGGCCATGCCGGAGGGGCCGATGACCGGATCCCAGTAATAGACGGGCTGTTCGGTCTGAGCCTTCTCGGTGATGCCGTCGCCTACCTTGCCGCCGCTATATTCGACGCCGTAGGTGACCTCCGGCCAGCCGTAGTTCTTGCCGGCTTCCGGTCGGTTCAACTCGTCGCCGCCCTTGGGGCCATGTTCGACCGTCCAGAGGCGGCCGTTGCCATCGAGTGCTGCTGACTGGAGATTGCGGTGGCCGTAGGACCAGATTTCCGGCCGCGCTTCGGCCTGATCAACGAATGGATTGTCGGGCAGGGCCTTGCCGTCCATGTCGATGCGGAAGACTTTTCCAAGACCGCTTTTGAGATCCTGTGCCTGGACACGCGGCTCCGGATCGGACCGCTCGCCGACCGTGACATAGAGCTCGTTGTTGGGGCCAAAGGTGAGGCGCGAGCCGAAATGCTTGTTGCCGTCATAGCTTGGCATCTGCTGGAAGATCACCTTGACGTTTTCCAGCTTGCCGCCGCCATCGTCGTTGGCGACGAGCTTGGCGGAGGCGACGGATGTGCCGTTGCCGTCTTCACGCTCTTCTGAGAAGGAGAAGAAGATCATTCCGGATGTTTCGTAGTCCGGTGCGAGCGCCACGTCGAGAAGACCGCCCTGGCCAGCGGACAGGACTTTCGGAACGCCTTCGATCGCAAGGCCGGGCTTGCCGTCCTTGATGATATGCATCGCGCCTTCCTTGGCGGTCACCAGCATGCGGCCATCGGGGAGAAATTCCATAGACCAGATGTGCGGAAGCCCTTCGGCAACGACTTCGGTGGTGATCTTAGGCATTTCCGCCGGCTGCGCTGCGCGGGTCTGACCGGTGAAGGCAGGTTTTTGATCCTTCGCATTTGGAGCGCTTGTTTCAACCGGTTTGCCACTGGTCTGCGCCATCGCGGGAGCGCCGACCAGTGCGAGAGCCAGGGCCGTGCCTGCAAGGAAGATGTTCGTGCGTTTCATGGGTCACCTCCGGACTTTGTCTTGATGCCTTTCAGTGGCGATCGCTCGCCAGACATTGTCCCATCTAGGGCGGCCAGTCCCGAAGACCGAACACAGGGTGTTCAACTCTTCTTTATTGCAGATGTCACAATCCGATCATCGTCAGCATGATGAAGGTCGCAAACAGCACAAAATGGGTCATGCCCTCGATCGCATTGGTCTGGCCGTCGTTGAGGTTGATCGCCGCAACCACGAGCGTGATCGCCACCATCACCGTCTGGACCGGCGTCATCGCCATGATGAAGGGCTGGCCGGTATAGAGCGCGATGCCTTCCATGACCGGGACGGTGAGAATGACCGTCGAGAGCGACGCGCCCATGGCGATGTTGACGACCGACTGCATCCTGTTCTTGAGCGCCGCCCGCATGGCGGTCAGGATTTCCGGCGCGGCGGAGATGGCGGCGACAACCACGGCGGTCAGTGCGATCGGGGCGCCGGAGCCTTCCAGGCCTTCGCCCATGAAGACCGACATGAATTCCGCCAGGAAGCCGATGATCAGAACGCCCAGAAGAATGATGCCGATCGATACGGCCGCGGAATCCTCGGCGGCCTCCTCCTGAGGCGCGGACGCTGTCCCGGCGGCTGCCGCCTTCTGGGTCCGCGGATAGGTGTAGCTGAAGAAGTAGCTGTGCGGCCCGACCTGCATCTTGAGAAAGACGCCGTAGAGCGCGATCATCGCGCAGATGGTAAAGGCGGAATAGTAGTGCCAGCTTTCACGCGGTACGAATTCCGGCACGATCATCGAAATGCCTACCGCCGTCATGATCATGACAGTGTAGGTGCGGCTTGAATCGTCGTTATAGGGTTGCTCGCCATGGCGCAGGCCACCGAGCAGGGCCGCGAGGCCAAGAATGCCGTTGATATCCAGCATCACCGCCGAATAGATCGTGTCGCGCACCAGCGTCGGTGAGGAATTCGAACCCATCATGATGGCGAGGATCAGGACCTCGACCGCCACCGCGGACAGGGTGAGGATCATCGTGCCATAGGGGTCGCCAACCTTGTGCGCCAAAACCTCCGCATGATGCGCGACACGTGTCGATGCAAGCACGATCACGCCGACGAAGAGCGCTGCTGCGATCAGCGACACCGTCTTTCCGGCCTCCAGAATTGAGTGTTCGATGAAGAAGCCGAGAATGGCGACAACGAAGGCGATCAGCAGGAATTTCTCCTGCCGGAGGTGGGTCGCGATTTGCACTGGAAGCTCCTGGAAACGATCTCGGAGAAACTAGGGTTGTCGGTCGACCTGCACAGAGGACGGTTTGCGATAATCGGTCTTTGGTGCCATTATCCTCGCCAGTGGAAGGAACTTCGCGGCGTATTCCGGCTTTTTTGCTCTACGCGGCCTTCTGGACCGAGACCGGTCGGGGCAGCCACGAAAAAACATACAGGAGGATCTATGACCAAGGTCGTTTACACAATCGTGCCACATGATGGCGGCTGGGCCTATCGACTGGGCGACGTTTATTCCGAAACATTCCCGAACCACAACGACGCGCTGCAGGCGGCCCGGATTGTGGCTGCCGAACAGCAGGTGGGTGGTGAGCCCGAAGAGATCAGCTGGCAGGACGCAAAGGGCGTCTGGCACACGGAGCACAGCGACGGCGGTGACCGTCCCGAAGCCGAAGTTGTGGATGGCGATCAGGCGGACGCGCGCTAAGCATTCACTGCGACCAACAAGAAGGCCATGCCCGGGGTTTGTGCCAGGCATGGCCGATTTCAGACAGTCGGGCCTAAAGCTTAGGCTTCTGCTGATTCAAGCGACGGGTAGTCGGTATAACCCTTTGCGCCGCCGCCGTAGAATGTGTTCTTGTCCGGCTCGTTGAGCGGCGCGTTTGTCTTGAACCGCTCGACCAGATCCGGGTTGGCAATGAACAGCTTGCCGAAGGCGACGCCATCCGCATAGCCGCTGGCCACAGCCTTTTCAGCCGTATCCTTTTCGTAGCCATTGTTGACCACCCAGGCGCCGGTGCCGCCGGCGTTGCGGTAGGTATCCTTCAGTTCCTGGTAATCGAACGGCTTGCCGCCCTGGACATAGCCGCGGTCACCACCGGTCGCACCCTCGATGACGTGGATGAAGGACAGGTTGCGGGTCGCGAGTTCCTTGACGAGATAGTCGAAGACCGTCTGCGGCGCATCTTCGGTGATGTTGTTGGCAGGCGTAACAGGCGACAGGCGAATGCCGACGCGGCCGCTGCCGATGGCTGCAGCAACGGCGTCAACGACTTCGAGCGCGAACCGGGCGCGGTTCTCGACGGAGCCACCGTATTCGTCTTCGCGGAGGTTTGCGCCAGTCTTCAGGAACTGGTCGATGAGGTAGCCATTGGCGCCGTGGATTTCGACGCCGTCAAAGCCGGCCTCGATCGCAGCCTTTGCACCGGCAGCAAAATCGGCAACGACGCCCGGGATCTCGGAGAGTTCGAGAGCGCGCGGCTCCGATGTATCGGCAAACGCGCCGCTGCCATCCGGATTGATGATGTAGGTCTTGCCCTTGGCGCCCAGTGCGGACGGCGCGACGGGTGCGCCTTCATTCGGCTGCAGCGAGGTATGCGAAACGCGACCGACGTGCCAGATCTGGGTAACGATCTTGCCGCCCTTCTTGTGAACGGCTTCCGTCACCTTCTTCCAGCCGTCGATGGCCGGAGCGAGGTAAAGGCCCGGAACGTCGGCATAGCCCTGTCCCTGCTGGCTGACCGGGGTGCCCTCGGTGATGATGAGGCCCGCGGAGGCGCGCTGTTCGTAATAGGCGATGTTGAGATCGTTGGGGATGGCCTTCGGCGAACGGTTGCGGGTGAGCGGCGCCATGACGACGCGGTTCTTCAGTTCGATGTCGCCGAACTTTACCGGTTCAAAGAGTGAGGTCACAGGAATATCCTTCCATGCTGCTTTGGGAGTGATTGAGTTAAGGGGTGGCATTCAGAGAGCGGAGCGAAGATTGGTCACGAAGTCTGCGATCTTCTCCTCGTCGCGGCTGTAGAACGCCCATTGACCAACCCGGCTCGTTTTCACGAGGCCGGCTTTTTCGAGGGTCGAAAGGTGCGCAGAGACGGTCGATTGCGACAGACCACATCGTCTTTCGAACTGCTTGGCACAGATGCCCATTTCGAGCGGATGATCCTGATCGGAAAAATGCTGCTCGGGCTGCTTCATCCATTCGAGGAACTCAATCCTCGTCGGATGGGACAGTGCTTTCAGTATCTCGGTGCGATCCATCGTCTTTCCATATCGTCTCTAACCGATATATAGATCGTCTGAAGACGATTTAAAGGAATGACGTTCCCATTTTTTTGAGGAAGGCAAAAAAAAGGGCCTCCAGATTGCTCCGAGGCCCGTCAGGTGTGAAGGTCTAAAACCTCCAGAGGGGAACAGCCGGCGCTGATAACGGGGACGTCATCAAATTGCTCCGGCTGATCCCTATATGGGCGCAGCGATTTGTGAGAGCAAGGGGGGTGGCCGAAATATTGACCGTTTCGGTCCAATTACTCTGGCAGGCAGCCGAGGATTGCGGCGGGCCGGCAAACCGCAGGGCAAAAAAAGAGGGCCACCGGATCACTCCAGGGCCCTTATAGTTATGAAGGTTAAAAACAACCTCCAGAGGGGAACAGCTGCTGCGGTGGAACTGGGAGGAAAGCCACCATATGCATCAGCTGAGTGCGATATGATGGTTTTTTGGGCAAGCGGCAACGCTTTTTTGCGCAGTACTGCCATGCACGTTCTGCACAGCTTACTCTAGTCAGTGAGTCGTGTATGAAATCGCTGCGAGAATCCCGGTGCCCATTCCGAGCGAAACGTCTTCGACAGCGATCAGAAATTCCAGTTACGCGCCTTGGCGACGATAAAATCGCGGAAGACCTTCAGCTTGGCAGCGTTCTTCATTTCATCCGGGTAGCAGAAGTAGGTGTCGAATGAAGGGATGTCGGCGCTCAGC
The DNA here is from genome assembly GCF_014842035.1 of Rhizobium sp. CFBP 8752. Classification (NCBI taxonomy): domain Bacteria; kingdom Pseudomonadati; phylum Pseudomonadota; class Alphaproteobacteria; order Hyphomicrobiales; family Rhizobiaceae; genus Rhizobium; species Rhizobium sp. CFBP 8752. Next base: position 1,105,615 of record NZ_JACYUZ010000001.1, read on the forward strand.
GTCAGCTGGATCAACCCAGGGTCGCGGCCGACGATATAGTCGGGCAGGCAAGCGATGCCGATGCCAAGCAGGCAGGCTCGTTTGATGGAGGTCTGGCTGTTTATCTGCAGGTGGGGCGTGCGGGTATTGTCCGAAGAACGGCCGGCGGATTCGAGCCAGTTGACGTCGAGAAGGTAATTCGGGGCAGGCTCGCCGAAGGAAATGATGCGGTGGGTGTCGAGATCTTCGACCGACTGCGGTTCGCCATAGCGGTTGATATAGGAGGGGGCTGCATAAACGTGCATGTGCACGGTGAACAGCTTGCGCTGGATCAGGTCCGACTGCTGCGGCTGGCGAAGGCGGATGGCGCAGTCCGCATGGCGCATGTTGACGTCGACTTCCTCGTTATCGAGGATGAGCTGGATCGACATTTCCGGATAAAGCTGCAGGAACTCCTGCACCTTGTCGGTGAGCCAGCCCTGGCCAAGGCCGACCGTTGTCGTGACGCGCAGCTTGCCCGACGGCTTTTCCGTCGTCTCGGTCAGCTGCATCTTCACGGTTTCGAGCTTCAGAAGCACGTCATGCGCGGTGCGATAAAGAAGCTCGCCCTGTTCGGTAAGGATGAGGCCGCGGGCGTGGCGGTGGAACAATTTGACGCCGACGTCCTGTTCCAGCGCGCTGACCTGCCGGCTGATTGCCGACTGGGACAGATGCAGCTTGTCTGCCGCATGGGTGAAGGATCCCGCCTCCGCCGCAGCGTGGAAGATGCGCAACTTGTCCCAGTCGAGAGGTACGCCCATGCTTACTCCGCAGCAATGGCAACCGGCTGAATGCCGGCGAGGTAACGTTCGGCTTCGAGCGCTGCCATGCAGCCCATGCCGGCGGCGGTGATCGCCTGTCGGAAGGTGTCGTCGGTGACATCGCCCGCGGCAAACACACCGGGAACGTCGGTCATCGTGGAATCAGGCGCCGTCCAGAGATAGCCGCCGTTCTTCATCTTCAGCTTGTCCCTGAAGAGCTCGGTCGCCGGCGCATGGCCAATCGCCACGAACACGCCGTCGATCGGCTGATCGGAGATCGTGCCGGTCCTGGTATCACGCAGGCGCACACCCTCGACCGATGGCGGCAGTGGCGCGCGGGCCGGCTTGCCGGTGACCTCGGCGATTTCGGTGTTCCACATGACCTTGACGTTGGGGCGCTGGAACAGGCGCTCGGACAGGATCTTTTCCGAACGGAACGAGTCACGCCGGTGGACGACCGTCACGGTCTTGGCGATATTGGAGAGATAGAGCGCTTCCTCGACTGCGGAGTTGCCGCCGCCGACCACGATCACATCCTTGTTGCGATAGAAGAAGCCGTCGCATGTGGCGCAGGCGGAAACGCCAAAACCCTGGAACTGCTGCTCGCTTTCGATGCCGAGCCATTTGGCCTTCGCACCGGTGGCGATGATGATCGTATCGGCGGTCCAGACGGTGCCGGAATCGGTGCGGACCGTGAAGGGGCGATGATTCATCTCGACCTCGGTCACGAGATCGTTGACGATCTCGGTGCCCACATGGACCGCCTGCTGCAGCATCTGCTCCATCAGCCAGGGACCCTGGATCGGATCGGCAAAGCCCGGATAGTTTTCAACGTCCGTGGTGATCATCAGCTGACCACCCTGTTCCATGCCTGCAATCAAGACCGGCTTCAGCATCGCACGCGCTGCGTACACCGCAGCTGTATAGCCGGCGGGGCCGGAACCGATGATCAGAACCTCTGTATGACGGGCGGACATGATGACGTTTCCTTTCCAAGACCGTGTCGGGCGCCTGGCGCCGCTTCCTCATATAGGAAGCCATTATTCGGTCTGCCGCTTTTGACACGTCATGTAAGGGCCATCCATGCAACATTGCAAGGGCAGCCTTGCGATAACAACAAGACAGTTGGAACCGCCCGGCAGAAACGGCAGGTCAACTGCGATTGGATGTGTCTCCACGTGCACCTCGGTTGACAACAACTGGACCGGCGCGCGAAATTTTCTTGCGTCGGAACGATGTTATTGTATGTCTTCGCGACACCAAGATGGATACCCGGGAGCCTGCGTGCTCCCGTCAATTTTGAAGGCAGGCACTACACATGGTCGTGAAAGTCGAACTCGATACCATCGACCTGAAGATCCTTCGCGAATTGCAGAAGGACGGACGCATGACCAATGTCGAGCTGTCCGAACGGGTCGGCATATCGGCGCCGCCCTGTCTGCGGCGCGTTCGCAAGCTGGAAGAGAACGGCATCATCAAGGGTTATCGCGCCATGCTGCAGGCGTCGCTGCTCGGATACGATCTTGTCGCCTTCTGCATGGTGGGACTGAAGCAGCAGTCGGACAGCAAGCTGAAGGCCTTCGCGGCGGATATGGAAACGCGGACCTTGGTGCGTCAGGCCTGGATGGTCTCCGGCGAGACCGATTTCCTGCTGCAATGCGTGGCCGAGAACCTCACCGTCTTCCAGGATTTCGTCATCGAGGATCTGACCGCGGTCGACAATGTCGATACGGTTCGCACCATGCTGACGATCCGGCAGGTCAAGGATGCGCCGGTCGTGCAGATCTAGGGTCGTCTCGATCGAGATCGTCCGAGGGGCAGGGAGCAGGAACCAGAGCATGTCCAGCCACGACATCGAGCTTGTGATCACCTGGGTTGATGGTTCGGACCCGGATCATCGCGCGAAGCGCCTGCAATACGATGACGTTGCGTCGAGTTCGCACGCGGTGGCATCCAGCCCGACGCGGTTTGCCGATAACGGCGAGATCTACTATCTCATCGCCTCCGTGCTGAAATACGCGCCGTTCATCACAAAAATTCACATCGTCACGGACGGGCAGAAGCCGGAATTCGTCGACAGTTTTGCGCAGGCGGGTTTCTGCACGGAAGATTTCATCGCCATTGTTGATCACAATGTGGTCTTCGACGGGCTTCCGGCCGTGCTGCCGACGTTCAACTCGCTGTCGATCGAGGCTGCGGTCTGGAATATTCCGGGGCTTTGCGAGAATTTCGTCTACAGTAATGACGACTTCTTTCTGAACGCTCCGACATCTGCCTCCGCGTTCTTTCGCGACGGCAAGCCGATGCTTTACGGGCGCGTGAAAAGCGGATTGCGATCCCGCCTCAAGCAGTGCCTGCGGTGGTTCAAGCGGCAGCGGGCGGAAGCCTCCAACGCTGTTCCGAGCTTTACCGTCGCGCAGGAGAAGGGGGCAGAGCTGGCGGGTGCGAAGAACCGGTTTCTGCAGGTCGGCCATTACTTTCACGCGGTCAGACGCTCAACGCTTGCCGATTACTATGCAGCGCATCCCGACGTGCTTCGCCAGCAGCTCTCCCATCGCTTTCGCAACATCGCCCAGCATTCGCCGGTTGCGCTTGCCAATCATCTCGAGATGGAGCGCTTTGGCGCGACCCCGTTACCCGAACACCGCACGGCCTATATCAAGCCGCGGCAGAAGCGGGCGACCGCACCTGTGCTCGCCATGATCGAACAGGGTAGCGCCCCGTTCGGATGTATCCAGAGCCAGGACGAACTCAGCATCGAGCTTCGCCAGGCGCTGACTGACGTGATGATAACGAAATTTCACACCCATCTGCCGCACCGGCTTATCGAACACCTGCGGGCGGCAGACTGACGAGGTTACCGGTGTAGACAGGACTGCCGAGGTTACGGCAGCAAGACTTGGAGAACGTGCGTGGTACGCAAGAAGAGTAAGCTTGAGGCACTGCTGTCCTTCAACCGCTACCGCAAGCGCTGGGGAGCTGCGAAATACGCCAAGCTCGACCAGGATTACGCGGGCATGAAGCAGCGGCTGATCGAGGATTCGGATCGCGAGCACCGGTCGGGCAAGCAGAAGTCGCTCGACGATCACATGGCGAACCTGAGACTGGAGTTCAAAGGCCAGCCGGAACTGCTGTTCTATCATGCGCAGCTTATCGTCCTCATGCGGCGCGAATATAATGTCCGGGAGACGTACCAGCAGTTCAAGACCCTGTGGGAGAATGAAGCGCCGTTCCTCACCGCCCATCTCGATCTGCGTTGGCTGATTTCCGCGAGTGACAGCATTGCCGATCTCGACGAGGACATGACGGCAAGGGCGATCGCCATGATCGGCTCGTCGCTTGCCAACACGATCAAGGTCTACGAGACCGACCGCTTTATCCATGGCGGCGACGAGCGTCCTGTCTCACAAGATGCGATCGAACAGACGCAAGGTGCGCCGATGCACAGGTTCAACGGGATGTATCTGTTCAAGGTGGGGACCGACGACACGCTGCGAAACATGCGCTGGCGGCTCGATCCGTTTTTCAAACAGGGGATTGCAGGCGAGATCGCGAAGGCGATCTACGACCGCCTGCAGGAGAACGACACGGCATTCAGCCGGTTACGAGCGCTCCACCACCGCGATCGCAGCGGGTGGTGGTAGCAGGCGCTTAAGCTGTCCCGGTTCAGGATGGCTCGCCATTCTTCGCTCGCTGCTTTTTGCGCTGCTTGACCAGCCTGTCCTTCTTGGACCTGATCCGCAGACCTCTTGCGAGATTGTAGATGACGCGAAGCGGCATGGTGATCGTGATCAGCTTGCCGAGGTTGCGGTTGCTGTTTTCCAGCCGTTCGGAAAGGACCTGGATGGCGGCAAACACAAAGTTGCTGTTGTCGATATCGGGGAAGTGGCGCGACAGCGCCTTGTAGGGATTGAAAGCTGTTCTTCCTGCCATTTCGAGCTTGTCGCTGTTGGCGAGCAGTTGCAGCACCGACTGTTCGAACGTCCAGTCGTGGATGTGGAACATCTGCCACTTGCGGCTGCGGCGTCCCGAGAAACCGCAAAGCACGACCTTCGCCTGCGGCACCTTCTCGCAGAGCCAGACCGAAAGCGCGAAGCCGGAACTGGCGGTATGGTCGCGCGGGTAGAAATCTTCGAGGTAGCTGCAAAGGTCGATGGCACCTGCTGCGACGCCGCCGAACTCGGCCGGTTCCGTCACCTGTTCCATCGTGGCGGCGCGCATGCTCATGACGCCGGTAAACCCGGGGCCCGGCAGCAGGGCCAGCACCTTGTCGAGAGCGTTGTCGTAGAGCAGTTCGGACCCGACGCGGCTCGTGCGTGCCACCAGCAGCGAATTGCGCGTGAACGGCGTTTTCAGCACCTTGCTGACGTAGTTGAAAAAGACGAACAGCGTCGTTTCCGGATAGGCGGCGTGGATCTCGTTGAAGTTCTGCTCGTCACTGTTGGCGACAAGGACGATGTGGGTATAGCCGGCGAAAAACTGCTGCCAGTCTTCCTCGCTCATAAGGCCGCTCGTCGTCGGTCTGTGCTGCGCCATCCCGGCAGAAAGTTCCGTCATTCGAAGCGTCCTCCATGCAGATGCGGGCAGAGCCGGACCGGTTGCGTGGCACCGAATGCCTCTGAAGTTTTCATGGTCTGGTCTCTAAAAGCGTTTCGTAGATTTCCGCCAGACTGTTGGCTTCCTTTTCGATGGCGAATGCGACGCGCACATGCTCGCGACCGCTCCAGCCCTGCTGGCGGGCCAGTGCAGGGTTTTCGAAATAGGTGCGCAGCGCATCGCGAAGCGCCGTGTAATCGCCGGCCGGAACAACCGATCCCGTCTCACCTTCGACGATCATTTCGGAATAGGCGCCGGCATCGCTTGCAACGACTGCGGTTCCCGATGCCATCGCCTCGAGCGGCGTCAGTCCGAAGCCCTCATTGCGGGACGGCGCCACATACAGAGACAGGCGACGGTACCAAGGTTTGATGTCGTCTACTTCGCCCATGAACAGGATGCGATCTGTCAGACCGCTCATGGCGACATCGGCTTTCAACGCATCGCCGAAAACCTTGTTGTCCGGCGTGACACGTCCGCAGACGACGCCCGTCCATTCGGGATAGGACGGCAACAGTTCGATCAGGGCGCGCACGAAAAGGTCTGTGCCCTTCTGATGCCGAACGCGCCCGAAGCAGCCGATCAGATGCTTGCCGAAACCATCTGCCGGGGAGGAAGGGTCGGATGGGCCGGAGGGACGGAAGAGATCGAGATCGACGCCGTGGTGCACCACCTTATAGGGCACTTTCAGGTATGAACCCGATCGTGCAGACGTCGCGACGACCGCATCCATCTTGCTGATCAGAAAACGCGTCCAGGCGGAATGGGTTCGCTGCGCGGCGGAGGTAAACAAGAGCTTCAGCGGCATCCGCAGCACATCGCGCATGAAGAGGCCGGGCAGCATCTCGATATTGCGGCGGGCATGCCAGACACGGGCGCGCCGCCCTAATGGCGGTGACCACAGCGCGGCAAGGTCGGCATAGCGGATGTGGGGAAGGTGGGAGGGCAGGCCGGGCCCGAGGACCGCGATCTTCTGACCCTTTGCCCTTTGCACCGGAATTAGTTGGACGATCGTGGACGTCACGCCGGAGAGCCGCTTCTTGAAGTTCGGCGCGATCACTTCGATATCGGATATATCGACCACGGAGCCGGGAGCGATACCGCTGCCCATCTCCGTGGCGACTTCGCCAGACGTTTCCACGAGCGATCAGCCCCAGGAGATGGCGAGGATCTCGTAGGCCTTGGAGCCGCCAGGGGCGACGACTTCGATGCTGTCACCCTTCTCCTTGCCGATCATGGCACGGGCGATGGGTGAAGAGATCGAGATGCGGCCAGCCTTCACGTCGGCTTCCTGATCGCCGACGATCTGATAGGTCTTTTCCTCTTCGGTATCTTCATCGATCAGCTTGACGGTTGCGCCGAACTTGATCGTGGAACCGGACATCTTGGAGAGGTCGATCACTTCGGCGCGGGCCGTGAAATCTTCCAGCTCGCCGATGCGGCCTTCATTGTGGCTCTGGGCTTCCTTGGCCGCGTGGTATTCGGCGTTTTCCGAAAGGTCACCATGGGCGCGCGCTTCCGCAATCGCTTCGATGATGCGGGGACGCTCCTCCTGCTGGCGCCAGCGCAGTTCTTCCTGCAACTGGGTAAACCCCTTCGGCGTCATCGGTACCTTTTCAACCATTTTCTTGTCCTTAAGGCGCATGTCCGCGGATGCCGCGGACACAAAAAGAAACAGGTTCCGGAGCGGTAACTTCGGAACCATCTGCAGCATCTGAATTTAGGGCATCATAACAGAATTTCGACTGCTCCCGCTAGGAAAATCGAAATGTTGTCAGATGCGCCAGCTGGAGTTGAATGAATCAAACGTCCCTCGATTTGTCAACGGGTTGACGCAGTCGTAAAGAACATATAGAGAACGCACTAATGAAGAAGTCGCTGAAAGAACGGTTGGCGATCCTGTCGGACGCTGCCAAGTACGACGCCTCCTGCGCCTCCAGCGGGACATCAAAGAGAGATTCGTCGGTATCCGGCGGATTGGGTTCGACCGAGGGGTCCGGCATCTGCCATGCCTATGCCCCGGATGGCCGCTGCATCTCGCTTCTGAAAATCCTTATGACGAATTTCTGCATCTACGATTGCGCCTACTGCATCAATCGTTCCTCCAGCAATGTCGAGCGCGCCCGGTTCACGCCCGAAGAGGTTATCTGGCTGACGCTGGAATTCTATCGGCGCAATTATATCGAGGGTCTGTTCCTGTCGTCGGGGATTATCCGCTCGTCCGATCACACGATGGGCGACATGGTACGGATCGCGCGGGAATTGCGGACCGTTCATAATTTTCGCGGCTACATCCATTTGAAGACGATCCCGGAAGCGTCGCAGCAGCTGATCGAGGAGGCGGGGCTTTATGCCGACCGTCTGTCGATCAACATCGAACTGCCGACCGATGCCGGGATCAGCCAGTTTGCGCCGGAAAAGCGGCCCGCCAATATTCGTCGCTCGATGGGCGATCTGCGCCTGAAGATCGAGGAAATGCGCGATCCGACGCTGCAGACCAAGCGTCGCAAGCGGTTCGCGCCTGCCGGCCAGAGCACGCAGATGATCGTCGGGGCAGACGGCGCCAACGATGCGACCATTCTTGGGACGAGCGCCAGACTTTATGGCAGCTACAGCCTGAAACGCGTCTATTACTCCGCCTTCAGTCCGATCCCGGACTCGTCGAAGACACTGCCGCTGATCAAGCCGCCGTTGATGCGCGAGCATCGGCTCTATCAGGCGGACTGGCTTTACCGGTTCTACGGGTTCGAGATCGGCGAGATTACGGCGTCCACGGAAAACGGCATGCTGGATCTAGACCTTGATCCGAAGCTTGCCTGGGCGCTCGGCAACCGCGACAAGTTTCCGGTCGATGTGAACAGGGCGGACAAGGAGACGCTGCTGCGGGTGCCGGGTTTCGGGACCAAGACCGTCGGAGCGATCCTGTCGTCGCGCAGGTTTCGCAAGCTGCGGCTGGAGGATTTAAAGCGGCTGAGCGTGTCTCTGAAGAAGGTACAGCCCTTTATCACCTGCGAGGGGTGGACACCGCGCAAGCTTGCCGACCGGGCCGATCTGCGATCCATGTTCCAGCCAAAGCCGGAGCAGCTGTCGCTTCTATGATGTACCGAGTCTTGTTGCGGGGGAGAGGCGATCTGACCGAGTGGCGCGATGCTGCGCGTGCCTATCTGGCGGCCGGCATCGCACCTGATCGCGTCGAGTGGCGCACGATGGACGACACGGACGGATTGTTCGGGCTGGACGGCAACCAGTTGCCTGCGCCTGTCGACAAGCCGGTGACGCAGGGTGTTCCTCCAGCCTTTCTGAAGCTTGCCGCCTCGGTCATCTGCCATTCCGATCCGACGCGGTTCTCGCTTCTCTACCGGATGCTGTTTCGCATGGCGCACGGGCGCAATTTTCTGGGTATGGCGACCGATCCGGATGTGGTTGCGGCAAACCGGATGGCGAAATCGATCGGCCGCGACTATCACAAGATGACCGCCTTTGTCCGTTTCAAGGAAATCCCGCTGCCGGAGGGTGTTGCCGGACGCCGGCGCTTTGTTTCCTGGTTCGAGCCTGATCATTTCATCATCGACCGTGTGGCCCCGTTTTTCCAGCGTCGTTTCAACGACATGGACTGGCTGATCGTGACGCCCAGGGGTTCGGCGTCCTGGGATGGCGAGACCCTGCGGACCAGCGATGAGCCCGCCGAAAAGCCCGACCTTCGCGACGACACGGACGATCTGTGGCGGACGTACTATGCCAACATCTTCAACCCCGCGCGGCTGAAGGTAAAGATGATGATGTCGGAAATGCCGAAGAAGTACTGGAAGAACCTGCCCGAGGCCGAGCTTATTCCGGGCATGATCGCCAGCGCCGAGGCAAGTGTGATCGAGATGGGACGCAAGGCGGCGAGCGAACCCCTGGCGTTCCACCATCGCATCCAGGAAGCCGCAGCACGGGTGCCCACGCCAGAAGGGCCGACCGCCGGTACAATCGAGGCCTTGCGGGATGAAGCACGTCGCTGCACCCGCTGCGACCTCCATTGCATGGCGACCCAGACGGTTTTCGGCGAGGGGCCTGTCAATGCCAAGGTGATGATCGTCGGCGAGCAGCCGGGCGATCAGGAGGATCTGGCCGGGCGTCCCTTCGTCGGGCCGGCGGGCAAAGTGTTCAACGAGGCGGTGAGTGCTGCCGGGATCGACCGGACGCAATTCTACATCACCAATGCGGTGAAGCATTTCAAATACGAGCCACGCGGCAAGCGGCGCATTCACCAGAAGCCTAGTATGGGCGAGGTGCAGCAGTGTCGCTGGTGGCTCGTCCAAGAACTCGATCTGGTGCAGCCCAAGCTGGTCGTCGCGATGGGTGCGACCGCGCTGTTTTCACTGACCGAGATGCGCCACAAGCTGGAGGACGTCCGGGGCAGGCCGATTGCCATGCAGAACGGTCGGATGCTGTTTGTCACCGTGCATCCGTCCTACCTGCTTCGCATTCCCGATCAGGGGCGAAAGGCGGAGGAGGTAGCGCGGTTCAAAGAGGATATCGTAGCGATCGGACGCCTGGTTTCGTAAGCGAGGCATCAGGTTCATTGGTAGGCCCAGGTTTCAATTGACTTCGTCTTGAAATGAAAGCTGTATTCGGCGGGGTCTCTCAAGACTATAGCTGGGGAATATGTCGAATACAGACGTTGCGGTCACACCGCCATTCAAGACGCAACCTTTCGGATCCACGCTTCGGTGCGAATATTCGCTGATGGAGGCGGTCGGGTATATCATTCTCTGGGTGATCATCAGTGTGTTGACACTTGGGATCGGTGCGTTCTTCGCCGTTTACTACTTCTACAAGAGCATCATCAACAAGACCTACCTGATCGGCCGGGACGGCCAGCGGATCGCGCGGCTCGAATGCGAACTCAATCTGGCGGAGATGATCGGTCACATCCTGATCTGGATCCTGATCTCCATCGTGACGCTTGGGATCGGTCTCGTGTTCTACGTCTTCCGCACGCTGCGCCTCTGCTTCAACAAAACGAGGCTCGTCTATATCTGAGCGCGCTCAGTGTCCCGAGCCGATCGCGCTTTCGTCGATATGGGCGCGGGCGTAGATCCTGCGGGCGGTCGCTGCGAGGATAAGCAGGACCAGTGAGGCGAGGAGGCAGCAGCTGGCAAAACCCGTCGAGAAGGATTGCCGGGCGGCCTCCAGCCAGACCGGGCCTTCGCCTGCCTGAAGAGCGCTTCCGCCGAGCCCGCGGGCCGTCTCGACGGCGCCGCCGATGGTCGCCCTGACCGTCGCCGCCTGGGCCGGGTCGAGGCCGGCCACATCCGCGCCATCCATTAGAATGCGATAGACCAGTGTCCCGAAGCTGCCGAGAAGGGCGACACCGAGGGCGCCGCCGAATTCGGCGCTGGTTTCGGAAATCGCCGAGGCCGAGCCGGAGCGTTCCGGTGGCGCCGTGCCAACGATCAGGCCAGTCGTCGTCAGAACGACGGGCACGAAGCCGATCGCGATGATCATGGTCGAGCCGAGGACGCCGTAGAGGCTCTCCGAGTAGGCAGCGATCGACATGGACAACATGCCGGCCGCGTTGATGACGAGACCGATGAGGACGGTGTTGACCGGGCCGAACCGGTTGGTGAACCGGTAGGCCTGCAGCGACATGACGGTGAAGACGATCGATGACGGGATCGACCAGAGGGCGGCTTCGAGCGGCGACAGGCCGAGCACGAACTGCAGGAAGAGGTTCTGGTAGAGAAACACCCCGAAGACGAAGAACATGCCCGCGAGATTGACGAGAAGCGAGGCGGTGAAGGCGGGGATGGCAAACAGCTTGAGGTCGATCAGAGGCTGCGTCAGGCGCTTCTGACGGCGGATGAACAGGTAGCCGAACGCAACGCCGACCGCGATCGGGATCAGATGCTGGCTCTGGAACCCATCTGCCGCCATGTGCTTGAAGCCGTAGATCACCGGCAGCACGGTCGCGAGCGACAGGACGACGCTGACGAGATCGAGCTTGGCACTTTCCGGGCTCTTGTATTCCGGCAATAGGAACGGGGCGACGACCAGAAGCACCAGCATGATCGGAATGTTGATGAGAAACACCGAGCCCCAGTGAAAATACTGCAGGAGAAAGCCGCCGAGGAGCGGGCCAATTAGTCCGCCCAGTGCGAAAGCTGTTCCCCAGATGCCGATCGCCCGGTTTCGCTCGGCTTCGTTCTTGAAGAGGTTGACGATCAGCGACAGGGTCGAGGGCGCGATCGTCGCGCCGGCAATGCCGAGAAGCGCACGGGCGGCGATGAGTTGCTGCGCTGTCGATGAGAAGGCGGCAAGTGCCGAGGCGATCCCGAAGGCGAATGCGCCGATCAGCAGCACGCGGCGGCGGCCGATCCGGTCTCCGAGCGTGCCCATGGTGACGAGAAAACCGGCGACCATGAAGCCGTAGATGTCGTTGATCCAGAGCAGTTCGGACGCGGACGGATCGAGATCCACGACGATCGCGGGGACGGCGAGAAACAGGATGGACAAGTCCATCGAGTAGATCAGGCAGGCGATCGACAGGACGTAGGCACCGATCCATTCCCGGCGACCGGCAGGCTCGTGGCCCGGATGTTGCGACGGCGTCTGCATCGTTCCTCTCCCAGATATCGGCTTGCGGATTTACCGCACGTCTCAGGATCGGGCAACCGCGGGGGCCAGCAAAGAAAACGGGCGCCTGAGGCGCCCGTTGGAGAGTGTTATGCGAAGTAGCTTTGCAGCGTCCGCACTTCGAGATTGCCGGCCTTCAGCGCCTTGATCGCCATCGCAGCGGATTCGGCACCTGATATCGTCGTGTAATACGGCACCTTCTGCATCAGCGTTGCACGGCGCAGCGATTTCGAGTCCGAGATCGCCTTGTTACTATCCGTCGTGTTGATGACGAGCTGGACTTGGCGGTTGCGGATGGCATCCTCGATATGCGGGCGTCCTTCCAGGACCTTGTTGATCTTGGTCGACTCGATGCCGTTTTCGGCGAGGAAGCGGGCGGTACCGCCGGTGGCGATGACCTTGAAGCCTATTTCCTTCAGCATGCGGATGGCCGGCAGCACGCGTGGCTTGTCGTCGTCGCGGACCGACACGAAGACCGCACCGTCGCGGGGCAGTTCGACGCTTGCACCGAGCTGGCTCTTGGCAAAGGCAAGTGCGAAGTCCGTATCGAGCCCCATCACTTCGCCGGTCGAACGCATTTCCGGTCCGAGCAGGATGTCGACTCCGGGGAAGCGGGCAAACGGGAAGACCGCTTCCTTGACGGCGATGTGCTTGAGGTTGCGCGGATCGGGCTTGGTCCCGTAGGCCGCAAAGATCGCGTCGAGCTTTTCGCCGGCCATGGCACGGGCGGCGATCTTTGCGATCGGCGCGCCGATGGTCTTGGCCACGAAGGGCACGGTGCGCGAGGCACGCGGGTTGACTTCGAGCACGTAGACGGTGCCGTCCTTGATGGCGAACTGGACGTTCATCAGGCCGACGACGTTGAGCGCCTTGGCCATCGACGTTGCCTGGCGTTCCAGTTCGTCGATCATTTCGCTCGAGAGTGTGCGCGGCGGCAGCGAGCAGGCGCTATCGCCCGAGTGAATGCCGGCTTCCTCGATATGCTCCATGATACCGGCGACATAGACGTCGGTGCCGTCGCAGAGGCAGTCGACATCGACTTCGATGGCGTTGGAGAGGTAGCTGTCGAACAGGAGCGGGTTCTTGCCGAGCAGGGTGTTGATCTGGCCGGTCTTGTCGTTCGGGTAGCGCTGCTTGATGTCCTCAGGCACCAGTTCCGGCACCGTATCGAGCAGGTAGCTCTGCAGCTGGCTTTCCGAATGCAGGATCTGCATGGCGCGGCCGCCCAGAACGTAGGATGGGCGAACGACCAGCGGGAACCCGATTTCCGACGCCACGAGGCGGGCCTGCTCGACCGAGTAGGCAATGCCGTTGTTCGGCTGCGTCAGGTCAAGCTTCATCAGCAGCTTCTGGAAGCGGTCGCGGTCTTCGGCCAAGTCGATCATGTCGGGCGCCGTGCCGAGGATCGGGATGCCGTTCTTTTCGAGCGCCTCGGCAAGCTTCAGAGGCGTCTGGCCGCCGAACTGCACGATCACGCCGACGACTTCGCCCTTCTCCTGTTCCGCGCGGAGAATCTCGATGACGTCTTCTGCGGTCAGCGGCTCGAAATAGAGGCGGTCGGACGTGTCGTAGTCGGTCGATACGGTTTCCGGGTTGCAGTTGATCATGATCGCTTCGTAGCCGGCATCCTTCAGGGCGAAGGCGGCGTGGCAGCAGCAATAGTCGAACTCGATGCCCTGGCCGATGCGGTTCGGACCGCCGCCGAGGATGACGACCTTCTTGGCAGTCGAGACTTCGGCTTCCGAGCGCAGTTCGCCCACGAACGGCGTCTCGTAGGTCGAGTACATGTAGGCGGTCGGCGAGGCGAATTCGGCAGCGCAGGTGTCGATGCGCTTGAAGACCGGGCGCACGTTCAACGCATTGCGCAGTTCCGCGACTTCCTTCGGGCGCTTCTTCGTCAGGCTTGCGAGGCGGGCGTCGGAGAAGCCCATGGCCTTTAGCATGCGCAGGTTCTCGGCGTCAGCCGGCAGGCCGTGTTCGCGAACGCGCGCTTCCATGTCGACGATCGCCTTGAACTGGGCGATGAACCACGGGTCGATCTTGCAGGCTTCATGCACTTCGGCTTCCGAGAGACCGAGACGGAGAGCCTGGGCGACCTGGCGGAGACGGTCCGGCGTCGGCGTGCCGATCGCGGCGCGGATGGCGTTCTTGGAGCCTTCGCCCTCTTCCATGCCGGGGATCTCGATCTCGTCGAGACCGGTCAGGCCGGTTTCAAGACCGCGGAGCGCCTTCTGCAGCGATTCGGCAAAGGTACGGCCGATCGCCATGACTTCACCGACCGACTTCATGGCGGTGGTGAGGACCGGCGAGGCGCCCGGGAATTTCTCAAAGGCAAAGCGCGGGATCTTGGTGACGACGTAGTCGATCGACGGTTCGAACGAGGCAGGGGTCGCGCCGCCGGTGATGTCGTTGTCGAGTTCGTCGAGCGTGTATCCGACCGCAAGCTTTGCCGCGACCTTGGCGATCGGGAAGCCTGTCGCCTTGGAGGCGAGCGCCGAAGACCGCGATACGCGCGGGTTCATTTCGATGACGACAAGACGACCATCGGCCGGGTTGACCGCGAACTGGACGTTGGAACCGCCGGTCTCGACACCGATCTCGCGCAGGACCGCGATCGATGCGTTGCGCATGATCTGGTATTCTTTGTCGGTCAGCGTCAGGGCCGGTGCGACGGTGATCGAGTCGCCGGTGTGGACGCCCATCGGGTCGATGTTTTCGATCGAGCAGATGATGATGCAGTTATCCGCGGTGTCGCGGACCACTTCCATCTCGTATTCCTTCCAGCCGAGAACCGATTCCTCGATCAGCACTTCGGTGGTCGGCGAGGCATCGAGGCCGCCGCCGATGATCTCGAAGAATTCCGAGCGATTGTAGGCAATGCCGCCGCCGGTGCCGCCCATGGTAAAGGACGGGCGGATGATGGCGGGTAGGCCGACGACGTCGATCGCCTGGGCTGCAATCGCCATCGCGTGGCTGATATAGCGCTGCTTGCGGTCGGTCTCGCCAAGGTTCCACTGGTTTTCGAGCGCGTCGAGCGCCTTGTCGAGCTCGGCGCCTGACAGTTCGGCCTTGACCTTGTTGCGCTCGGCTTCGTGGGTCTTGCGGTCGGCATCCTTGATGTCGGTGGCGTTGGCCAGCATCGACTTCGGGGTTTCGAGGCCAATGCGGCTCATGGCTTCGCGGAAGAGGGCGCGGTCCTCGGCCATGTCGATGGCGGCGGGCTTGGCGCCGATCATCTCGACATTGTAGCGGTCGAGCACGCCCATCCTCTTCAGCGAAAGCGCCGTGTTCAAGGCCGTCTGGCCGCCCATGGTCGGCAAAAGCGCGTCAGGGCGTTCCTTGGCGATGATCTTGGCCACCACTTCCGGGGTGATCGGCTCGATATAGGTGGCGTCGGCCAGGCCCGGATCGGTCATGATCGTTGCCGGGTTGGAGTTGACCAGGATGACCCGGTAACCTTCTTCGCGCAGCGCCTTGCAGGCCTGGGTGCCGGAATAGTCGAATTCGCATGCCTGGCCGATGACGATCGGGCCCGCCCCGATGATGAGGATCGATTTGATGTCTTGGCGCTTCGGCATGATCTCTATCCACTTTTTTCTGCGCGAAAAACCGGCACGGGGCGTGAAGCTCCGGTCGGGTGGCGTGCGCATGTTTTTTCTGGCTAGACGCGGCTTATAGGGAAATGTGCCGGGGAACGGAACCCCATAATTGAGCAAATCGACAGGATTCCTCAAAGGTGCCCGAAGCGCATTCGTGTCGCATCCAGGTTGGGGCGGCTCACGGGAATTTCCTGACCATCCTTCATCACCACGAAAAGCCTGCCCTTGTCGCGTCTCAGCTTTTCCACATGCGCATCAGCCACCCAATACGAACGGTGAACCTGCAGACCTGGCGTGCCGTCGAGTTCCTTCAACGCGTCGGCGAAGCGCAGCAAAATGAGTTCGTGGCCACGGCTCGTCACCACGTCCGTGTAATGATCCGCGACCGAGAGCCTGACCAATGCGCCACGATTATACGGTTTCAGGCGGCTAAGGATTTGGGGTTCGGAGGCCGGTGAGCCCGTCAAGGCCTGGGGTGCGGCGGCAGGAACCGAGACCTCAGCGATCTGGCGGTGCGTGACCACGTAGGTGAGCAGACAGAATAGTGCGCAGAGCGGCAGGGCGATCAGCGCCCGTTGCAGGCCGCCGTCCGTTTCGGTCCAATAGCCACGGAACGCATAGTTGACCACACCGAGCGCAAAGCCGATCGGCAATGCAGCGACGAGCGCGCCGACCATCATGCGCGCGAGCGTATGGCTGAGATGTCTGCGCAACAGCACTTCGGCGGAGATGGAGAGCGAAATCGCGATCGCCCAGGTGATGGTGTGGATGATCAGCCAGTAGCCGAGCCGCACGCCCAATGTCATGCTCTCCAGAGTGCCGTAGGGGCCGGTAAAAACGAAGATCAGGACGACGAGCGCAAATGTCGTCCAGAAGCGCCAGGATCGGACAAAGAGCTGCAATTCACGAAGCGTGGAACTCAAAAACGGGTAAATCACGAAGTTTGTCCGTCGCCTGCGCCATTTGGATTGAGGTCGCATCAGTCATGGCCGAAACAGGCCGCAACTTCAATCTTCCGATGATTTCGACAGGTGTCAGTCATGAACCTTCAGCCGCTTCTTGATGCCCCGATCGCCGTGCAGATCCACGTCGCCGCCGTCCTGCCGGCCGCCGTGCTGGGCGCCTACATCCTTCTGAACCGCAAGGGCACTCCGATACACCGGCTGCTCGGCCGTATCTGGATGATGCTGATGGCCGTGACGTCGCTGTCGAGCTTCTTCATCCACGGTATCGATCTGGTCTACGGTTTCGGCCCGATCCATCTCCTCTCGATCTTCGTGCTCTTCAACATCTGGCAGGCGATCGCCTCGGCGCGCGCTCGCAATATCCGCCTGCACAAGGCGGCGGTGAAAGGCATGTATTTCGGCGGCATCGTCATCGCCGGCCTGTTCACCTTCATTCCCGGCCGAATCATGAACGCGGTCGTGTTTTCCGGCGGACCGAACTGGATACTGCTCGTCACCTTGGCGGCAATCGCCGCAGCGCTTTTCCTGCAGCATCGGCTGATCAGGCACCGTTTGTAATTCGGTCCAAAAAATCGGGTAACCGTACCGATCTGCGCCTGGCTGACATGGACAGACAGGGCTTACGGAACTAGCTACAAGACTAGAAAAAATACTTGCAGCAACGGCCCTCCGATAGCGACCGCTTGCGCGGAGGAAACCATGGCCGATGCCACTTCGAAAGCCGCTATAGCGCAAGCGGCGACCGCCGCCGATGCACCCGCCCAGGCGGACAAGACGGTGATGCCGATCATTTTTGCGGTCAGCTTCTGCCATATGCTCAACGACATCATGCAGTCGATGATCTCGGCGATCTATCCGATGCTCAAGGCCGACTACAATCTCGACTTCTGGCAGATCGGCATTCTGACGCTGGCCTTCCAGTGCACCGCATCGCTGCTGCAGCCGCTGATCGGCATCATCACCGATAAGAAGCCGTTTCCGTACTCGCTGCCGATCGGCATGGGGGCGACGTTTGTGGGGCTGTTTCTGCTCGCCGGTTCGCATGTCTATCTGATGCTTGTGGTGGCGGCTGCGCTGATCGGCATCGGCTCAGCGGTGTTTCATCCGGAATCGTCGCGGGTGGCGAGGCTTGCGTCCGGCGGGCGCTATGGTTTTGCGCAGGCGACCTTTCAGGTGGGCGGCAATTTCGGACAGGCGATCGGGCCGCTGCTGGCCGCCTTCATCATCGTGCCGATGGGGCAGGGCAGCGTCGCCTGGTTTTCGGCAATCGCGCTGCTCGGCATCGTGATCCTCTCCTGGGTCGCGCGCTGGTACAAGGCGCATATGCTGGCCAACAAGGGGCGCAAGAAGAGCCTCGGTATTCACAGCCTGCCGCGTCGCACGGTGATGGTGGCACTGGTCGTGCTGGCGATCCTGACGTTTTCGAAGAACATTTACATGGCGGCAATCGGCAGCTATTACACGTTCTTCGTTATCGAGCGCTTTGGCGTCACCGTGCAGTCGTCGCAGATCATGCTGTTCGTCTTTCTGGGCGCGACGGCGCTGGGCACGTTGATCGGCGGTCCGATCGGCGACCGGTTCGGCTCCAAGGTGGTGATCTGGATCTCCATTCTCGGCGTGCTGCCGTTCACGCTGGCGATGCCGTTCGCCAATTTACCGATGACGATCGTGCTGTCGGGTATCGTTGGGCTGCTGATGGCGTCGTCTTTCCCGGCCATCATCGTCATGGCGCAGGAGCTGGTCCCTGGCCGGGTGGGAATGATCGCCGGCATCTTCTTCGGGCTCGCTTTCGGCATGGGTGGCATCGCCGCCGCCGTGCTCGGCATCATCGCCGACCACAGGGGCATCAGTTTTGTCTATTCCATCTGCGCCTTCCTGCCGGCGCTTGGCCTTCTCACCGTGTTCCTGCCCAGCAAGGCGCAGCTCAGGGTCGCCTGAGCCAACAGCCTGACATCCCGACATGGATATTTGGCGGGCCTGTTCTATATCGTCGTCAAGGATCATTTCCGACCGAACTTATTAGAACCTGGGGTGCGATATGGAATGGAAAGGGCGTCGGCAATCCGACAATGTCGAGGATCAACGGGGTGCCTCGATGGGTGGCCGCGGTGGCGGTTTCCGCATCCCGATCGGTGGCGGCGGACGTGGCGGTGGTGGATTGAGCATCGGCGGCATCGTCGTCGTGCTGATCATCTGCTGGGTCACGGGCATCAATCCGCTGACGCTTCTGTCGGGCGGCGATACCGGCATGGATACGGGCACCAGCACTACACAGCAGGCGCCGCGTACGCCGGCTGAAGACGAGATGACCGGTTTCGTCCGCACCGTCCTTGCTGATACCGAAGACACCTGGAACGAAATTTTCCAGAGCAACGGCGCTCGCTACGAAGAGCCGACGCTGGTTCTCTTCGGCGGTCAGGTCCGGTCTGCCTGCGGTTTTGCGTCGTCGGCAAGCGGCCCGTTCTACTGCCCGGGTGACCGCAAGGTTTATCTGGATACGGAGTTCTTCAAGGAACTCAGCCAGCGGCTTGGGGCTGGAGGCGATTTTGCCGAGGCCTATGTGGTCGCGCATGAAGTCGGGCATCACGTCCAGAACCTGCTCGGCGTATTGCCGAAATTCAACCAGGCGCGGCAGAATATGAGCGAGACCGAGGCCAACCGCATGTCGGTTCGCGTCGAGCTTCAGGCGGACTGCTTTGCCGGCGTGTGGGGCAAGCGGACCCAGCAGAAGGGCTTTCTCGAAAGCGGCGACCTGGAGGAGGCTTTGAACGCCGCCCAGCAGATCGGCGACGACACGCTGCAGAAGCGCAGTCAGGGTTATGTCGTCCCGGAAAGCTTCAACCATGGCACCTCGCAGCAGCGGATGCGCTGGTTCAAGCAGGGCTTCGACACCGGCGACATGAAGGCCTGCGACACGTTCTCAGGCAATGTCTGAGCAGTGATCTCTGCTGCTCCGGCGAGCAGCAGAGCCGTGACTGAGAGATCAATCTTCGAAAAATCGTGTGGGCGGCGAAACCGATCGCCCGCACTTTCTCGGTTTGGGCGTGCTAGACTCCGCAAAGCCGGGACCTATGCCGGGCTGCATTCGGCACCAGCCCGCGGCGATGGACAAGGCCGAGAATCCTCGCCGCACCATCCTCCCATCGATCGGTCCGTCAGACCTGTCACGTCACCCATCAACGTTGGTGAACTTCGCCCTACAATTTTTGCTGGATCGGTGCCGAGCCTTGATGAACCCCGATGCCTTCTTTATAGGCAGGGTACCGTGCCGCTGACCGTTTCTGGAAGCGGCTTTTTCCATTTGTAGGATTTATCGATGTCGGGCTTGCCGAACACTGCCGGTGCATCTGCGCCGCATGACGCCGTCATTACGGATCGTTCCTGGTCGTCGCATCTGCGCGGCACGTTTGCGCTCGGCATCCCGCTGGTGGGAGCCCAGCTTGCGCAGATGGCGATCCATACGACCGACGTCATTCTGGTCGGCTGGCTTGGGACGACCGAACTTGCCTCCGTGGTCATTGCGACGCAGCTGTTTTTCGTCGTGTTCATCTTTGGCACCGGGTTCACCAGCGCCGTCGTGCCGCTGGTTGCGCAGGCGCTCGGCCACGGCGACCGGATCGGCGTGCGCCGGTCGGTGCGCATGGGGCTGTGGGTGGTGATTGCCTATTGCACGGTTGTCGCGCCGCTGCTCTGGTTCAGCGAACCGATGCTGCTCGGCCTCGGTCAGGCGCCCGATGTCGCGGCCAATGCCCAGAGCTATCTGCGCATTGCGCAGTGGGGCATGTTCCCGGCGCTCGGCCTGATGGCATTGCGCAGCTTCGTGACCGGGCTGGAGAAGGGCGGGATCGTTCTCTACATCACGATCGGCATGTTCATCATGAACGCGATCGTCGCCTATCTGCTGATCTTCGGCCATTACGGAGCGCCGCAGCTGGGTCTTCATGGCGCGGCGATCGCTGCTGTGTCCGCCAACCTGGTCGGCTTCCTGATCGCGATTGCCTATGTGCAGGCGCAGCCCGCCATGCGCGCTTACGAACTCTTCGTGCGCTTCTGGAAGCCTGACTGGTCGATGGTTCGGGAAGTCTTCCTGCTCGGACTGCCGATCAGCTTCACGATCCTTGCCGAAACGAGCCTGTTTGCGGCGGCTTCGCTGATGATGGGCAGTATCGGCAAGCTCGAGCTTGCCGCCCATGGGATTGCGCTGCAGCTTGCCTCGATCGCCTTCATGGTGCCGCTGGGTCTGGCGCAGGTCGCAACGGTTCGGGTCGGTCTTGCCAACGGTCGTGGCGACATGGTCGGTGTTCGAAGGGCCGGTGGGGCCGTGCTGATCGTCAGCATCATCTTCACGGCGATCGGCGGTGTCCTTTACGCCGTGATGCCGGGCGCGCTGGCGGGGCTTTTCCTCGACACCAGCCAGCCGGACGCCGCTGCGGTGCTCGCGCTCGCCACACCGCTGATTGTCATTGCCGGCATCTTCCAGCTGGTCGACGGGCTGCAGGCCGTAGGGGCCGGGCTTTTGCGCGGATTGAAGGATACGAAAGTGCCGATGCTGCTGGCGCTGATCGCCTACTGGCCGATCGGCTTCGTCTGCGCCTGGGTGTTCGCATTTCCGCTCGGCTATCGCGGCGAGGGTGTCTGGTTCGGTTTCGTGATCGGCCTTGCCGCCGCAGCTCTCTTCCTGTGCGGACGGTTCTGGATTCTTTTGCAGCGTCATAAGCAAATGGCCCGCTGAGAGCAGCGGGCCATCTGATTGAAACCGTGACTTGAGAAGGTTTTAGCGCTCGGCGAGCGCTGCCTCTCCCTTGTTCTCGCGCACCATGTTGATGAAGCGGCGGAACAGGTAGTGGCTGTCCTGCGGACCGGGCGATGCTTCCGGGTGATGCTGGACGGAGAAGACCGGCTTGCCGGACAGACGCAGACCGCAATTGGTGCCGTCGAACAGCGAAATGTGAGTCTCCTCAACACCCTGCGGCAGCGACTTCGAGTCGACCGCGAAGCCGTGGTTCATCGACACGATCTCCACCTTGCCGGTCGTGTGATCCTTGACCGGGTGGTTGGCGCCGTGATGACCCTGGTGCATCTTTTCGGTCGTGGCACCGAGTGCGAGGCCGAGGATCTGGTGACCGAGGCAGATGCCAAAGGTCGGGATGTCGGTCTTGACGATGTCCTTGATGACAGGGACAGCGTAAGCGCCGGTGGCTGCCGGATCGCCCGGGCCGTTCGACAGGAAGATGCCATCCGGCTTCAGCGCCAGAATGTCTTCCGACGAGGTCTGGGCCGGGACGACCGTGACCTTGCAGTCGAGGCCGGTGAACAGGCGCAGGATGTTGCGCTTCACGCCGTAGTCGATGCAGACGATGTGATACTTGGCATCCTCGGCCTTCACTTCCTCGGAACCTTCGTTCCAGACCCAGGGCTTTTCGGTCCACTGCGACGACTGGCCGGAGGTCGCTTCCTTGGCGAGGTCGAGACCTTCGAGACCACTCCAGGCCTTGGCTTCCGCCTTCAGCGCTTCGATGTCGAAATTGCCGTTCGGATCATGGGCGATCACGGCGTTCGGGGCACCGTTCTGGCGGATCCAGGAGGTCAGCGCGCGTGTGTCGATACCAGAGAGGCCAATGACGCCGCGGCTCTTCAGCCAGGCGTCGAGATCCTTTGCCGAGCGGTAGTTCGACGGTTGGGTGATATCGGCCTTGAAGATCGTGCCGACGGCGCCGCGGCGGGCAGCGGGCGTCAGGTCCTCGATGTCCTCGTCATTGGTGCCGATATTGCCGATATGCGGGAAGGTGAAGGTGACGATCTGGCTGAGATAGGACGGATCGGTCAAAATTTCCTGGTAGCCGGTGAGGGCGGTGTTGAACACCACTTCGGCGGTGACCTTGCCGGTCGCGCCAATGCCTGTTCCTTCAATCACGGTTCCGTCGGCAAGCACGAGAACGGCGGTGGGTTTTTTCGTGGTCCAAGGGGTGGTCGCGGTCATATCCATCCTTCTGCCCCAGCGGCCCGTTTCCCGAAACGGAAAACAGGGTGTCGAGGTCATCTCTCGTCGCAGAAAAGGGCGCGCGGAAACCCGCTTGCGGCCCACTATCCAATTGTTGTGCAGGTCCTCGACATAAACAAGGCAGAACAGCGGGTCAATTGCCGTTTATGAGAAAGCTGGGCGCAAAGGCCGGCAATCGGTGAGTTTTGCCGTGTCGGCAAAACGTTTGATCGCCGTTCACGCTTGATCTATGACGTCGCAAAAGATCGGTCCGCTGCGGATCGAGTGACGTTCAAGGAGACAGGCCATGTTGCGCGAGAAGCTTTCCGAAGCGATGAAGGAAGCGATGAAGGCGAAGGAAACCCGCAGGCTTTCGACCGTGCGGCTGATCCAGACCGCCATCAAGGACCGTGACATCGCCAATCGCGGCACCGGCAAGGACGCTGCCACTGACGACGAAATCCTGCAGATCCTGCAGAAGATGGTGAAGCAGCGCGAGGAGTCGGCGAAGATCTACGAAGACAACGCCCGCCCGGAACTTGCAGCACAGGAACGCGAAGAGATCGCCGTCATCAAATCCTTCATGCCGGAACAGATTTCCGACGAGAAGGCGAGCGAGATCGTCGCTTCCGTCATCGCCGAGATCGGTGCTGCTGGAATGAAGGACATGGGCAAGGTGATGGCCATTCTGCGCGAACGCTATGCCGGCCAGATGGATTTCGCCAAGGCGTCCGGCACGATCAAGGCGCAGCTGAGCTGAGGTCTAGCCGCTACGCATAAAACGAGAAAGGCGGGAAGTCCTTCATGGAGTTCCCGCCTTTTGCTCTTCTACGCCTCCCATCGGCCGACCGCGGACATGCCACCGGTGGGAGAGGACGATCGACCGCAGTCATTGCAGGCAGCCGTCCTGAAGAGCAATCTCAGATGCCGTACCCGCCTGTCGAGGCGACTGACGGCACGTCTTGTCGGATTCAACGCTATGCAGGGAACCTGCGTATCGCAAGTTACAATTCGTTAATTTCTGTGGGTTGATCGGGTCGGTGGTCACGGGAGCGGCGGCCTGTGAATAGCGGGCATGATTTGCGGCCGGGCTGGCATTCCTGCGCACTGAGCATTAATATGGTCTCTGGCCCGCGAGGTAGACATGCGCTTTTCAAACAGTTTTCTTGATGAGATCCGGGATCGGGTGCCGATTTCGACGGTGATCGGCCGTCGTGTCACCTGGGATCGCAGGAAGACCAATGCCGCGCGCGGCGATTTCTGGGCCTGCTGCCCGTTCCATGGCGAGAAAAGCCCGAGCTTTCACTGCGAGGACCGCAAGGGCCGCTATCACTGCTTCGGCTGTGGCGTGTCGGGCGATCATTTCCGCTTCATGACCGATCTGGAAGGGCTGAACTTTCCAGAAGCCGTCCAGCAGGTTGCCGATATGGCTGGTATCGCCATGCCGCAACCCGATCCGCAGGCGGAAAAGCGTGAACGGGAGCGGATGTCGCTTCTCGACGTCATGGAAATGGCGACGCGCTTCTTTCAGGACCAGTTGCAGAGCCCAACCGGCGCCAAGGCACGCGCCTATCTTCGCGACCGCGGACTGACGGCTCGCACGATCGAGAATTTCCGGCTCGGCTATGCGCTGGACAGCCGCAATGCGCTCAAGGAGTTCCTCGCCGGCAAGGGTGTGGCCAAGGAGCAGATCGAGGCCTGCGGGCTGGTGCGTCATGGCGAGGGGATTGCCGTATCCTACGACTATTTCCGCGACCGCATCATGTTCCCGATCCTGTCGTCGCGCGACAAGGTGATTGCCTTTGGTGGACGCGCGATGGCGCCGGATGCGCCGGCCAAATACATGAACTCGCCGGATACCGAACTCTTCCACAAGGGTCAGGTGCTCTACAATTTTACCCGCGCCAGGCGGGCGGCCCAGCCAGGGCCGGGATCCAAGGAGCCGGGCACGATCATAGCCGTCGAGGGCTATATGGATGTGATCGCGCTCAGCCAGGTGGGCGTCGAGAATGCCGTCGCGCCGCTCGGTACGGCCTTGACCGAAAACCAGCTGGAGCTGCTTTGGCGGATGACGCCGGAACCGATCCTGTGTTTCGATGGCGATGGTGCCGGTATCCGTGCCGCGAACCGTGCTGCGGATCTGGCACTTCCCTCTATCAAGCCCGGCCGCTCGGTGCGGTTCGCGCTGCTTCCGGACGGCAAGGATCCGGACGATCTCGTCAAGCACGAGGGCAGGGCGCCGTTCGATGGCGTGATCGCGCAGGCGCGTCCGCTGGCGGAGATGGTCTGGCAGCGGGAAACCAATGGTGCCGCCTTCGAGACACCGGAAAAGCGGGCGGAACTCGAGGCAAGGCTCAAGCAGATCGTTTCCGTGATTGCCGACGAAAGTGTGCGCCGTCACTACCAGCAGAATGTGCGCGATCGTCTCAACGGCTTGTTCCAGCCGCAGCGCAATGGCGGCGGTGGCGATCGTCGTCAAAGCTACCAGCAGCGCGAAGGCGGCGGGTCCGGCAGAGGCGGTGCGGCCGGCGGACGGGGTGGATCGTCGTTCCAGCAGCAGGGGCGCGGAATGGGTGTTTCCGACCGCCTGACGCGATCGGGGCTGGTGCGGGGACATCTCGACCTTCCGGCCCTGCGCGAAAGCGTGCTGGCGCTGACCATCGTCCATCATCCGCAGCTTCTGCTCAACGAGTATGACGAGATCGCCTCGATCGAATTCGAGAACCGCGATCTGAAGCGGATGTGGTCTTGCGTGCTGACTATTGTCGGGCAGGCCGGTGCCGGTTTGACGGTGCAGGACCTGAAACGGGAACTCGGCGAGAATGGCTTTGAGGAACTGTTGAAGTCGATGAACACGCAGATCCGCAATGCGCGGCTGTGGACCGCGACGGAAGAGGCCGATCCGCAGGATTCGCTGCAAGCCTACCGTCAGACCCGGGCACTGCATTCCAGAAACAAGGAGCTCCGCTGGCAGAAGATCGAGCTGGAGCGTGAACTCGCGGAGATGACCGAGGACGAGGCCGAGCGTGCCGAGATCCTGCTGCGTGCACTTCTGGAGGTACAGAATGAAATTTCCAGGCTTGAAAACCAGGAAGCGATCATCGACGGCTTCGGTGTTCTGTCAGGACGCGTCAAGGGCGCTGCCGTCAGTCACGGATAAAGGAGAGCTGCGCAGATACTAAACCGTGTTGAATTGGTCGCCTGATGGATTAACAGCGCGAGTGGAGTGGTCTATACAGCTCTTGATTGATCACTGTATTGTTGCAACGCATCGGAAAATGGCGTCAATCCCGCGCATTTCGGGTAGAGCCAAGGGTTTTTACCGGGCGGCGGGCTCTTGTCTTTCATTGTGCACCGCTTACATATGGCTTCAATATGACGGGAGTACCGCCAACGGGGACATGGTCGTAAGGTAATTTCCACTTTTCCTGGGCACAAGCTTTGGAAGAACTTGACGAAGCGTTATTTTGTGGGAATCACCATTTCGGGCAATATTGGTGGAGTGGGTCTAGCGCCGCGGCGATGTTCGGCATCTTCGTTCTGGCGGTCCCCGCGAGTAGCGGTCGCCGATGGTAATCGGGAGTTAAAGGTCATTCCGTTACGAGTTGGATATTGATTCGCGGCTGGTGTGGCTTTTGCCCTCCGCCGCAGGCCACGAAGCGCTGCGCAGTGGCGTTCAGGGAAAGCGACGACATACATGGCAACTAAAGTCAAAGAAAACGAAGAAGCCGATACCGAGCGCGAAGGCTCGGTCGACGGTCCGCTTCTCGATCTTTCTGACGACGCGGTCAAGAAGATGATCAAAGCCGCGAAAAAGCGCGGCTACGTGACGATGGACGAGCTCAACTCGGTCCTTCCGTCCGAAGAGGTCACTTCCGAACAGATCGAAGACACGATGGCGATGTTGTCCGACATGGGCATCAACGTCGTTGAAGATGAAGAAGCCGAGGAGGCCACCACCGAGGAGGAGGACTCCAACGAGAGCGAAGAGAGCGAAGGCGGCGAACTTGCCCCGACGTCCAGCACCGCTCTTGCCACGGCGAAGAAGAAAGAACCCACCGATCGTACCGACGATCCGGTCCGCATGTATCTGCGCGAAATGGGCTCGGTCGAGCTTCTGTCGCGTGAAGGCGAAATCGCGATCGCCAAGCGCATCGAGGCCGGCCGCGAGACGATGATCGCCGGTCTGTGCGAAAGCCCGCTGACGTTCCAGGCGCTGATCATCTGGCGCGACGAACTGAACGAAGGCACGACGCTGCTGCGCGAGATTATCGATCTCGAGACGACCTATTCGGGTCCCGAGGCGAAGGCTGCGCCACAGTTCCAGAGCCCGGAAAAGATCGAGGCGGACCGCAAGGCTGCCGAGGAAAAGGAAAAGACCCGCAAGGCTCGTTTCTCTGCTGCCAACGATGACGACATCACCGCTGTTGGCGGTGACCAGGGCTTGGAAGAAGAGGAAGAGGACGACGACGAGTCGAACCTTTCGCTTGCCGCCATGGAAGCGGAACTGCGCCCGCAGGTCATGGAAACGCTCGACACGATCGCGGATACCTACAAGAAGCTGCGCAAGCTTCAGGACCAGCAGGTCGAGCAGCGGCTTGCCGCCTCCGGCACGCTGTCTTCCGCTCAGGAGCGCCGCTACAAGGAACTGAAGGACGAGCTGATCACGGCAGTGAAGTCGCTGTCACTGAACCAGAACCGCGTCGAAAGCCTTGTCGAACAGCTGTACGACATCTCCAAGCGTCTGATGCAGAACGAAGGTCGTCTTCTGCGTCTGGCTGAATCCTACGGCGTCAAGCGCGACTCGTTCCTGGAACAGTATCAGGGTGCCGAGCTTGATCCGAACTGGATGAAGTCGATTGCCAATCTGTCGGCACGCGGCTGGAAGGATTTCGCCAAGGCGGAGTTCAACGCCATTCGCGATATCCGTCAGGAGATCCAGAGCCTGGCCACCGAAACCGGTATTTCGATCACCGAATTCCGCCGGATCGTGTCTATGGTGCAGAAGGGCGAGCGCGAAGCGCGGATCGCCAAGAAGGAAATGGTCGAGGCGAACCTTCGTCTCGTGATTTCCATCGCCAAGAAATACACCAACCGCGGCCTGCAGTTCCTGGATCTTATCCAGGAAGGCAATATCGGCCTGATGAAGGCCGTCGATAAGTTCGAATACCGTCGCGGTTACAAGTTCTCGACCTATGCGACCTGGTGGATCAGGCAGGCAATTACCCGCTCGATCGCCGACCAGGCCCGCACGATCCGTATTCCGGTGCACATGATCGAGACGATCAACAAGATCGTCCGGACATCGCGCCAGATGCTGCACGAGATCGGCCGCGAGCCGACCCCGGAAGAGCTGGCCGAAAAGCTTGCCATGCCGCTCGAAAAGGTCCGCAAGGTCCTGAAGATCGCCAAGGAGCCGATTTCGCTCGAAACCCCTGTGGGTGACGAAGAGGATTCGCATCTGGGTGACTTCATCGAGGACAAGAACGCGCTGCTGCCGATCGATGCCGCCATTCAGGCGAACCTTCGTGAAACGACGACGCGGGTTCTTGCATCGCTGACGCCGCGTGAAGAACGTGTTCTTCGCATGCGCTTCGGCATCGGCATGAACACCGACCACACGCTCGAAGAAGTCGGCCAGCAGTTCTCGGTCACCCGCGAACGTATCCGCCAGATCGAGGCGAAGGCGCTGCGCAAGCTGAAGCACCCGAGCCGGAGCCGCAAGCTTCGCTCGTTCCTCGACAGCTGATCGCTGGACCAGACCCATTAAAAGCCCGGCCGTTATGACGTGCCGGGCTTTTTTATTGATGTTGTGATCGGGTCGGCCTCGATCCCGCCCGTTAACCATCCTACATGGGAGCCATGCCGGATTTGTCTCCCGCCCCGTCGCATAAGAAGGTGATCGCAACGGCGCTCGGGGCGTCCGTGGCTCTGCATCTGATCGTTGCCGGTGCGCTTCTCGTCAAATTGCCGGTGCCGAGCGAAGCGGCTCCCGAGGAGGAGATTGTTCAGGTGGAGATCGTGCCGCCACCGGAAGAGGAAAAGCCGGAGCCGGTCGAGGAGGCGAAGAAGCCCGACGCGTTGAAGCTCAAGGAAGAGGCGAAGGCCGAAGAGCCGCCACCGGAAAAGCCGCCCGAGCAGAAGCCTCAGGAAGATCCGCTCGAGGACCCCGTGATTTCGGCGAGCAAGGCTTCTGCACCGGAAGCTGCTCCGCCGCCTTCCCCTGCGCAGGACGAACAGCCGGAGGAGACGAAGCCGCCGGAACCTCAGCCTCCCAAGCCTGAAGAACCAAAGCCCGAAGAGCCGCAGCCTCAAGAAAAGCCGCCCGAAGAAAAGGCGCCGGAAGAAGTGAAAGAGCCCGAGGCACCGCAGAAGGCCGAGCAGCCGGCACCGCCGCCGCCGCCTGCAAGCCAGACACCGGCCGAGGAGGAGAAGCAGGCGTCAGCTCCGCCGATGTCCGCACTGCGGCCTGTGTTCCAGTTTGGCGAAAAGGATAGCGGTCCGCGCCAGGCGCTTGACGGCAATGCTGCGGAGGATACGCCAGCGCCCGCTGCGACCGATGCCGATCCGCCAGCGCCGGAGGAGCCTGCACAGACGGCGGGTCCCGACGGACAGGGCGAGGGCGCGCCAGCAGAAGCGCCGGTACCGAGCAATATGACGCCACCGCAGCTCAGTGTTCCAGGCTCCGATCCGTCGGGAATGCCCGGACCTGCCGGCGGTGCGTCTCCTGATGCGATGACGGCCGGGCTCTTTACAGGGCCGCCTTCCTCCGCACCCGTGCCGACGCAAAAGCCGGCGCCGCCGAAACCATCCGATACGGCCGGCGATCTCAAGCCCGTCAGAACGTTGTTTTCCGCGCGCGATACCGGCGAGACGCTGGCGACCGTCGCGATGTCCGGTATTCCGCGCGGCGTTCGCGCAGGGCAGCTGTGCTCGTCGGAACTCAGCGCGCAACTTCAGAACGGCTCGCCCGCCTACAATCCCGATGTCTTGCCCGCACCGAAGCTGCCCAATGGGACGGTTCTCGAGGCGCGCAATATCGGCTTTCGCGCCAAAGGGCATTGGCATGATGTCAGCTTCCGCTGCGAAGTCGATGCCGATGCCACGAAAATAATTTCGTTTTCGATGAATGTGGGTGGCCTCGTGCCGCGCTCGGAATGGCGCAAGCGCGGTTTTCCCGAGTTTTGATCTTCAAGCAGACAAGAGAATTTCGATGCCGCAGACCGCGATCCAGATTTCGACCAGAGGCCAAGGGCTATACGAGTTCACGGATGAAGCCGAACGCTTCGTGCGCCAGGCCGGGCGCGACGAGGGCCTGCTGACCGTCTTCGTTCGCCACACGTCCTGTTCGCTGACCATTCAGGAAAATGCCGATCCGGACGTGAAGCGCGATCTGAATGCGTTCTTTTCCCGCCTCGTTCCGCCGTCGGATGATCCTTCGATGGGCTGGGTCAGCCATACAATGGAAGGGCCAGATGATATGCCGGCACATATCAAGGCGGCACTGACGGCAGTCTCGATCGGCATTCCCGTATCCGGCGGCAGGCTGGTGCTTGGCACGTGGCAGGGGATCTATCTCTTCGAGCACCGCGACAGCCCGCACCGTCGAGAGATCGTGCTGCACCTTTCGTCGTGATGATCGTTGTTTTCCAAATGAACAAATACTGAATGATCGGTTTTGCAGGCATTCAGCTGGGTTGGATAGAGTTGCATCGACCGTTGGCCCGAAAGGCCGGCGCGAGACAGCCGGACAACCGGTGACAGGTTCAGGAGAAGCAAAAGATGACTACAATCACACGCCTGATGGCGAAGGCCGGCCTTGCAGCCTTGATCGCCCTGACAGGGATTTCGGCGTCCGCGCCAATCGCCGCCGCCGCCGGCCCGGAATTCGTACAGTACCGTGAGCGCGACTGGCGTCCGCACCACCCGCCGCGCTATGAGCGCCCGCGCCACATGCGTCCCGTCGGCTGCTCGCCGCGCTTGGCTGAACGTCGCGCCGAAGCGATGGGTCTGCGCCGTACCCGCGTCGTCGACATCTCCCGCCGCAGCGTGACCGTCGTCGGCGTCGACCGCCGCGGACGCGACCGGGTCGTGTTTGCCAACGTGCGCGGCTGCCCGCTCATCCGTCGCTAACGGATCTCAAGCGTCCCAGTCTATCTTCAGCCCCGTCCAGCATTCGCCGGGCGGGGTTTTGTCGTTGAAGCGATCCGATCAGGGATCGATGGAGAACACGACGTTGACGTTGACCGTGTAGCTGGTCTCGCCGGCCGCCACCGGAACGCCGTTGCCGGAATCCTTTGCCATTGTCATGCGCATCATCGGCGGGGCCATGGGCGGTGCCGAATTCTCGCTGATCTCCATGATGCGGCCAAGCTTGACGCCGGCAGCTTCCGTCAGCGTCTTTGCCTTGGCGAGCGCTTCGGCAACGGCTGCCTTGCGCGCATGCGTCATCACTTCGTCGGTATTGGTATTCGTGAACTCGATCTGTCCGCCCTGGTTGACACCGAGCTTGACCGTCTTGTCGATCAGTCCGCCGAGCTTTTCGAGATCGCGCACCTTAAGCGTCAGCGTGTTGGACACTTCGTAACCGATAATTTCCTGCGGCGGCTCGATGCCGTCCTTCGGGGCTACCTGGCGATATTGCGGGTAGATCGCAAAGCTGCTGGTCTGGACGTCGCGATCGGCAATGCCTTCAGCCTTGATGGCGGCGAGCACTTCGCTCATTGCCGTGTTGTTGGCGGAGACGGCCGCATCGGCGGTCTTTGCCTGCCTCACGACGGCAAGCGACAGGATCGCCATATCGGGCGCGACCGCGGCCTTGCCCTCACCGGACACGCTGATGATCGGTTCGCGCGGCGTGCGGGCTTCCTGCGCAGAGGCGCCCGTTGCCGAAAACGGCGACAGCGGGAGGAAGGCCGTGCCGAGGGCAAGGGCTAGGAAAGCCGGCGCGAGAGAAGGGGCGGTGGGCAAACGGCGCATTGTGTCTCCTTTGATACTGGTTGTCCGACCTCGACGATCCCGGCCAAATGCCTGAGTTGAAAGCCGAACACCCTCTAGGTGACGTGTGATTGTGAACCTATTGCGGCGAGGCCTTGTGAGCGCTCACAATTTGAGCTAGACGGACCCTTGCGACCGGCGAACCATTGCGCCAGTCGTCATGCCTTCAAAGGGCAGGGCCTGTAGCTCAATGGTTAGAGCCGGCGGCTCATAACCGCTTGGTTGGGAGTTCGAGTCTCTCCGGGCCCACCACTCAATTTCTATCCTTATGATTTCGTTGTATTTTTTTGGTTCTTGCCCGCACCGATATCGAGGTGCGGGGCTATCTCGGTCTCGAAATGTTCTGCGACGAGACGCGATGTCGCCTTACCGAGACGTTCACGGTCAGCCTTTTTGGTGTAAACTTCCGCTTGATCGATGGTTGCCCATCCAAACATCGCCATCAACTGATGGGCTGTCGCACCAGCGTTTGCGGCCATCGTTGCACTGTATTTTCGAAGACCATGAGCGCTTTTATGGACACCTGCGGCGCGACAAGCGCTGCGAAAATAGTTGCCGAAGCTTTCTTTTGTCAGCGGCAACCCTCTTTTTCCAACGATCAAAGCAAGATCGCCCTTTTCTGAACCGTCGATCAAGCCGATTAATCGCTTAGAGAAGTCAAGCGTAACAGCCGTGTTGGTTTTTACCGTTTTTATTCGAACGGTCTCATTTGCCATATGTTGTTTGCCAAGCCGAACAATGTCTGAGCGCCTTAGGCCAGATGCCAGGATAAGTTCGAAAGCCAGACGCTCACGCGAACCGATAGGCCATCGTTGAGTGAATAGGCGAATCTCGTGGTCCGTCCAAATTGGAAATCCCTCGGACGTATGTTTAACGCGCTCAACGCTTGACGCCGGATTGTTATCCAAGTGGCCTTGTTTTACAGCCCATTTGAACAAGGCTCTCAGTGCCTTGAGGAAATTGTTTGCCAGGGCTGGCGTTCTTGCCCGGCGCTCCACGGCTTTACTGATGTCGCTCGTCTGGATTCGCCGGTAGTCGATGTCGCCACTGGCCTCTACGATTTGAGCGTAGAAAAGGCCGCGTTGCTTTCTAGTCGCGACGCTTAGTAGCGCCCACGTATCGCTGTGCATATATTGATGCACCAACCACCGAATTGAGAGCGGTTTTTCGACCGTTTTCACATATTCCAGTTTTTGCCCGCGCAGAGCATAAGCGTATGCTGCCTTGAACTCCTTCGAGCCTGGAATTCCAGGCAGGCGAATTCGCGGCCCCTTGTCTACTCGGAAATAAAAGACAATTTTGCCATGCCGGGAAATCTCTCTGACGACGTACAGCGGAAGTGGTCTAGGCATTAAAGCACTACTCCCCCTCGTAAGATCGGTAGGCCACTCGAATTTCCGATCTGATGGGCTAGTGGGCTGACACGTATTATCCTGCCGCCACATTCTATTTCGATTGTTACGTGTTCTTTTCTAGCTATGTCTGCGGCTCGGCAAATCTCGGCCTTGGATATGGAGTTTCGTTTAGTCATCGTTCATCGTGCGCATCTGGATCGCGCTGTTTCGATGAAGAAAGGCTGATGCAAAAAAAAAGATGTGGCAACAAAAAAATGAAACGAAAACATAAATAGATTCAATTCACTAAATCTCAAACGCAGTTCACTAACGAACTTCACTAGCGTTAGGGAATATCGTTAGTGAAGCTCGTTTGAAAACTAGGGGATTCCTTTCGTGTGGTAATCCACACCTGATTGGAGGCAGTCGTTAGGGCTATCTCCCGTAGCCAAACCCCTCGTTCTGAACGGATATATCGATCTGAGCTTTAAGCCTTTTGTCTTCGTCCAATTTTTTAATCGAACGGGCTAAAAGGAAACTTAGGTCGTAGACTGCAACTGCCGGATGGATGCGAATGAGATCATTGGCAGCCTCCACCTGTTCGAGTGCTGGACCGGCTGCTCGCCTACGCTCTGTTATATCCCGAACAAGGTTCTCATGCTTCTGTTTGTCCTTAAGCTCCTGAAGGACCAGCTTTGTCTTCAACGCCTCCAGGTCTCGGTTACAGGACTCCATCGCCTTGGAGGCTTGCTGAACCGCTGACATGCATTGCCGCTGCTGCCGCTCAACCATAAAAGAAATTCCTAATAGGTAATGCCACCATCGCGGACGAGGGGCCTTCGCAAGTCGTCGCTCGGCATCGAAAAGTATGTCCCATTTTTTTCCGAGAC
The DNA here is from genome assembly GCF_014842035.1 of Rhizobium sp. CFBP 8752. Classification (NCBI taxonomy): domain Bacteria; kingdom Pseudomonadati; phylum Pseudomonadota; class Alphaproteobacteria; order Hyphomicrobiales; family Rhizobiaceae; genus Rhizobium; species Rhizobium sp. CFBP 8752. Next base: position 1,139,376 of record NZ_JACYUZ010000001.1, read on the forward strand.
TCTTCTCCAGGTCAGCAACTTCGCCACGCATGCGCGTCGTCTTTTCGGAAGCTTTGAAGTCGGGAATTCGGCGATTGAGATCAGCTCTCGCCTGTTCCTCAATCTCCCAAAGGGACACAGCAATGCGCTCCTCCGGTGTCATGGCCAAAACGTTGACCTTGCCCATCAGCAGAGAAAGCTGATCATTGTAGCCATTAAGACAACTGAGCCAGCCTATGGGGCTGGAGGTGACAGCGTCGGGCAATTCAGTCTCTGGTTTAGCCGTTCGACCTGGCTCAGTACGTTTTCGAGAGCTTCCAAGATTTTGACTTGTATCTGTATCAGAACGTTCGGGCCGGGCATTTGCTGGTCGTTTGCTGGTTGAAGGAGGCTGCGGATGGCCCTCGCTTCGGCGAGAATTGCCTGTTCGATTGTCGGGTTTGTCGTTGGCTGGCTCATCGTCCACACCTTTCATTATTTTATCGATTTCAGATTTTTTCTTTCCAGCTAGTCGTGCAAGCGAGCCAATGAACTGTCCGTCCATGTCGGTCACGATCCATGTGGAAGGCTTATCTCCAGCCATGATCTGCAGCTCTGACGCGGCCAAAGTGGCTTCCAGCTCGGCTCTTTTGGACGCCGTGGCCAAGGCGTGCTTCACGGCCTGCCTAATGGCTGGGACATCGTTTCCGACGCGCTTCGCGGCTTGATGTTGCTCATTCGTAAAGGCCTCTTTTGATGTTGGCTCCGATCCACAAAGTTGGCCTGCAACGCTTCTGGCGGCATCGACAGCGCCGCGTTGTTGCAGTCCAGCGACAACTGATCGTGTATGGGCTCCCTGAGTAAAACGGTGCCCAAATTTGAATTCCGACCAACGAGCTATAAGCTCGTGCACGATACGATCAAATGAACACCGGAGCGTTTTGCGCGTGACGGGATCAACCTCACCAACAAGGAAGTGCCAATGTACGTTGTGGGCATCCGCCGTTGCACGCCCTTTCACATGTTCAACTATGACCGCTCGCGCTGGATCGAAATCAAACTCTTTGGCGATCATTGTCACTACTTCGCGCATCTGCACCCTAGTTGTGGCCTCATGTGGACTGATAATCCAATGTCGGATCGAGTATGTTGAGCGCTTCGCCAATGCATCCCGATGCATGTCGGTGATATCCGTAGACGTCCCGCTGAGGAACTTCACAACCTCGTTGTCGTCGCCGTTTTGAAGATGACTGATCAGCCTGGTAACGCTCGACTTAGTCCGAAATCGAATAGCTTTGATAATCATGTCGCAGATCATGCCAGAACCCTGACTGCGTCTTTACGAACCTGCGCCGCGATTTCCCTCAGCCTCGGGATATCGATGGGCTTTCCTGTGAAAGCATCAAGCATCTGGTTCGTTGAACGGCGCAGTTTCGCAATATTCTCGCGCCGCTGTTGACCGGCAACCCGTCCTTGTGTGGTTTCGTCAATGGCAGAACGGACGATCTCCGAGACGGATTTCCCGGCTGCATCCGCAAAACGCTCCAGCCGCACTTTGTCGACATCTGAAATTCGAATTTTTACAATTGCGCTCTTGGTCAATGTTAACTTCTTTGGGGGTCCACGGGGGCAGAGCCCCCTGGCCTGCTGACTTCGTGTTCACGAAGGCATGGCTGGCAGCCGTAGGCCCCTAGTAGATTTGTGCCTACACCAAGGATTGTCCGGAAATTTATCGGCCGCAATAGCTGAAGCAATCAGGTTCAAACAAAGTAGCGATGTTATTTTGGGTAAAAGGCATTTATGGCATGCCACCGCTGTCAGCGGTCAAGCCTCACAGGAACCAGAAATGCAAAACATATCCCACGCTGTGATGGCACAAAGGCACGAGGCCGCCGACAGCCCAGACGACTTTCCAACGCCGCCATGGGCCACTAGGGCGCTCATTGAGCACGTTGTCGGCACAGAGGGTGTCAAACCTCTATCTTGTCTGGAACCGGCCTGTGGCAGGGGTTACATGAGCCGTCCGTTGGCAGAGTATTTCTCATCGGTGGATTCAGCGGATGCATACGATTATGGTTTTGCCCCGATCCAAGACTTTTTGACTTTGCCCTGTCGGCGCAACTCCTATGACTGGGTCATCACCAACCCGCCGTTCCGTTTGGCAGAAGAATTCGTTCTCCAGGCTCTGGATGTGGCGAGGATCGGAGTGGCGATTCTCGCAAGGACGGTCTTTCTCGAAAGCATTGGGAGGTATGAAACGATCTTTCGGCATAAGCCGCCGTCCGTTTTCGCCCAGTTTTCGGAGCGTGTTCCGATGGTAAAAGGGCGCGTAGATCAAAAAGCTTCCACGGCGACCGGATACGCATGGTTTGTCTGGAATAAGGCCGAAGACCGAACCGGTCCTCGGCTTGCCTGGATACCGCCTTGTCGCAAACTACTGGAGCGCCCTAGAGACTATCTCTAGGCCTCATTTTTTGCGAAGTCGGCAAGGCCATCCTTGAGTAGCTCCATCGCAGCCGGAACGTCATTCTTCTCAAGCGCTTCGACAGCTTTTGTCACCTTGCCCCGAAGACGTCGCCCTTTGGGACCAGGCGCACCCTTCGGAGGAAGCTCATTGGCAGGCGCGGCTGCGACGCTCCCAAATTGTCCCTGCTCAACTTCGGCAATCCGTGCCTGGTTCTCGCCGAACCAGGCGGCGATGTCGTGTTTCTTGTCGCCCCTTGCCGACATCCCCAGTACCAGCGATGCATCCCTATTTGTCAGTGTCAATTTCCACCTCCTCCATCTGTGGTTGAAGGAGATTATCGTGAGATCAGGGAAACTCAAGCTCCCTGAGCCGGAATGACGGGTTCATTTGGGTCGTGTGGTCCGGGAACGTGGCCTGAAGGAACAACATCTGATGCGCTCAGGACGTGCTTTTCCTGGTCATCGAAAAATATGTGGGCACCGAACGCCTTGAGTAGCGGAGCCTTAGACCATGTGCCGACGAAGTGGGCTTCATCAGCAGGTGTCCCCCATGCTCTGAGGGTATTGATCACACGAGCATGGGCGTGCCTGTCGCGTGCAGTGACAATACCGATCCTGACCTTGCTGACGCCATCCTCTCGAAGATAGATAGCCCTCAACATCGACAGTTTTTTCAGGAAATTACCGAACGGACCAGTGTCCATTGGACTGTTCGCATGCTCTTGCTCATGCTTCCGAAACCCGTCTAGTCCCTGCGCTTTGTATATTTCATCGGATTTCGCGCTAAAGACTACGGCGTCGCCATCGAAGGCAATCCGAACCTCTTCAGCTGGAACACGTTCCCATGCGGGCGAGACCGGTCCCAAACGGGCTGCGGCCGCACCGGCATCGACTGCGGCCTGAACGTCATGGCTGTCATTCGAAAGAAAGAGATCAATCGACCACGCCGACACGAACGGGGCGAGCGAATTGCCGCTGGTAAAGCTTCCAGTGATGACGGAAAGACCATAATGCTCAATTGATTTGAAGGCTCGGATCGACAGGTCTGGAGAGTTTTTTGATAGGAGAACAACCTCGACGTACGGCTTCTGGCTTTCCTCGTTTAACCCAAGCAGGCGCTCGATAACCTCGAAGCCAGCCCCCTTACCAACGATGACATCCTCCCTCTCAAGCTGAAGTTGACAATATGCCTGAACACCGTGCTTGAGGAAAACAGTGTGCTCTTCTTCGAGGTCGAAGAGTGCTCGTGTCGATATGCCAATCCGAAGTGGTGCCTGCCGAAGACTATTTTTCACTTCTTCCATATGAAATATCCAGGTTGGGTAGGGCCTTCCCGATTTTCGTCCTAGCTGAGGACTTTCTGGCCCAAAGCTAATGCAGGCGAAGTGGGTCGGCAATTGCGTCATTAAAATCAGCCTGCCGCCTGCGCTATCTATAGAACTTTTTTCAGCTCCTGGAGATAGCGCATATCTTCCTGAAAGTGAGCTTCTTTGGTGATAAAGAAAGCAAAATTCAAACGCCCAGCAAGACGATCAATGTAGTTTGAGCTGTGATTTTCAGTTTTTCGAAGGTGTCCGTTGATTCCGAACTTCCGAATGTAATACATTTCCTGCCGAAGGTTCTTTCGATCTTCTTTCAATATATTTAGACGTTCATTGACGACAACACCAGTTAAATACTTGCGGGCACCAGTCCCAGAGAAAGACGTCTTCTTTTCGTTGATCTGAAGTCTGCACTTCTTAAGCTCGCTGCGAATAAAGGGGATTATATTCCTAACTCGCTCATCAACGGCGCTGAATGTCATGTCGTCAGCGTAACGAGTGTAAAATATTTCGTTTTGAACGCAGTGCTCAAATACTGCGTTGTCGAAGCTTCGCATGGCCAGGTTGGAGAGCATCGGGCTTGTAGGTGCCCCCTGCGGCAAACAACCATTCAGAGTACAAAGACCTGTCAGTAGACGAGCGACCTGCTCTGTATAGCCTGTCTCATAAAACAGCGTGTATATCGCGTGTTGGTCGATGTTTGAGAAGAAGTCTTTGATGTCGACTTTCAACATGAACGGACGACGGCGATGAATAACCGCGTTACCGCGTAGGGTATGATTTTTCCGGAACGCCTTCGCTGCCTTGTGGGGTTCCACGTCCCGAAATATGTCGTGCACAATAACCTTTTGGACTGCTTTTAGCGTAGGTAACGGTTCGTTTAAGGTCCTTAAGCCACCGCTTTTTTTCGCAATTTTGTACTCACGATAGAAATGAACAGGAGAGGCCGACACGGAGAAGAGAAACTGCTCCGAGTAGCCGACCAAATGGGACAAATGCTGCGTATCGAAGATCGGTTTAGCGCGGTTGCTTGATATACGTTCTATATATTCGGAAACGACTGATTCTCTATCTGCCAATCCAAAATCATGGAATAGATCGAGCTGAATATATTCTTCTGAAAAGCGGAAATTGAGCATCAAACGTTCCAGTTACCAAATAACCATTACCTTTAGGTAATGCGCCGTTAGGCGCTTCAATGGAAATTACTTATTTTTCGCTCCGTGAAAAATTCATTTCCATTGAATGGGCCTAAAGTTCCATCCACTCCAGATTGACGACTCGCCAATCCTGCGGTTTTACCGCTTGGTTCTAACTCGCTCTCTAATTTGAGTGAACGTTTGATGCTCGATAACATAATGAGCATTTTCATCTATTTTTTCAACTGCATATTCCGCAAGTGGCGTTAGCAATTTCGGAGGCGGACGTTTAATAGTCGGCAACGTTACACCAGGTCCAAGAGCGAATTTCGATCCGTTTCGAACAAGGCGACCTTCTCTGAGTAGGTTTCTGATCGCCCCCGCGATCTGCGCAGCTTCAAAGCCCATTTTCTCTACTGAAGAGAGAGAGCCGTCACGGGCAACGGCAATAAGAACTGCATCTTCAATTGGGGTCGCCATTATTCAACCTCTCGGAAAGATCGCTGGCCATACATCCCCATTCTGGTCATGCCTGCACCAGAATATTGGCAGCGTGTTGTTCGGCGTCTTTTTCATAGTTACAAGTGCCTCAGAGCGCAAAAAACCACGACGATAGTTCTTGCCAACGTCCACTAAACCTTCGATTCGACCGTAGACGGTGATAGGGTCTAGTGGTTGATCGAGCTGAAACGGATCGGACAGGGACCTTGAAAACTCGACCATTGGAGTCGCAGCATAACAATAATCACTGATGCGTTCTCTGGCCTTCGCCATCATCGCTATGGAGTACAGGTAGATGTTGGACGCCTGCAACCCGTAGTTTGCTGCACATTTTCTGGCAAAGGCACGGAACTGCGAACCACTTCCGACGAAGTCATCAACCACAATCACACTGAATTCCGATATGCGCCCGCTCACTGAGTCGAGCGACTCCTGTATTCGCATTTCGGAGAATACCTCTTCATCAAGGAAACGCGTGAGGTCGTAACTGATGGCGTGACCACTTTTGATCTTGCGATTGTCATCACTCACGGGAATGATGATTATGCTCTCACCATGAAATATACTCTCAATATGTTTCGCAATATCGAAACAGTATTGATCGTAGTCTGTGCATAGGAAATACCTATCAAGCAATGTTTTAAGGAGGAAAAATTCTTCCTCATCGTTTAGGCGCTCGAACAATGAAAATGTTAGGCTATCTAAGGACTCTCCCTTGTTGTTCTTTAATTCACCCCAGCCCTTTTTTAGCAGTATTCCGTCTATCTCGTTCAATTGCTCAAGACTTATATCCATTTAAATTTCCAAAGGACCAAATCAGAGGTTCAGACGAAGCTGCACAAGCCTCTCTATTTCGCTTCTCGATGGCCGAAAGAAAGCGGTACGGCGACGACCGCGTCAACAAGTAAAGTTTCGGATACGGCGTCACGCGAGAAAAGACGTTAAGGCGGCTTTTTCCTTTGCAGCTTGACGCTAGGCAACCCGTAGCAACACAATACGAGCATATAGAGTTGTTACAAGCGTGCCCGGTATGAAATTTGCCATTGCCTATCTTCGCGTTTCCACCGTTGCACAAGGAAAAAGCGGTTTGGGGCTGGACGCTCAACGGGGAGCCATAGCGCGATTTGCCGAGGCAGAAAGCATAGTCATCACGGATTGGTTGGAGGAAGTAGAGACTGGTAAGGGAGCAGATGCCTTGGATCGTCGACCAGTCCTTACTGAAGCGTTGCGAAAAGCCCGGAAATCGAAGGTTCCTGTTGTTGTAGCCAAGCTCGACAGGCTTTCCCGCGATGTAGCCTTCGTTGCAGGTCTAATTGCGCAACGCGTACCATTCGTTGTTGCCGAACTAGGCGCTGACGCCGACCCCTTCATGCTGCATATCTACGCCGCGTTGGCTGAAAATGAACGTGCACTGATCTCAAAGCGCACCCGGGAAGCTCTTCAAGTGAAGAAAAACGCTGGTGCCGTCCTTGGTAACCGCACAAATCTCGCTGAAGCCCAAATGCTTGGTGCCGCTCAGAACGCTGCGGAAGCCAATGCATTCGCTGCCAACGTTCTACCTGTGGTGCAGCAACTACAGGATCAGGGCGTAGCTACATACCGCGCAATAGCCGACGCCCTCAACCAGCGGGGCGTCAGGACTGCTCGCGGTGGGGAATGGGCAGCGATGACAGTCAAGCGGCTTCTGGATCGCTCAAGGGTTGCCATGTAACGCAGGAATAGATTCGGCGGGATTGACGCCGTCATTGCCATAAACCTGAAGCACGTCTTTTATCTTTGGTGGAAAGAATGCGAGGCCCTTTTCAACAGCATATCCGCGCTCCCTGTCTAGAGCCATTCTGATCGCTTCGCCGTTGCGTTCTTTTCCCGAGAGGTGCCATTTGAGGTGAAGAGCCAACCTCGCGATCTGTGCTGCACTTGGCCGGTGCTCGAACGGCGTCGTAGGAATTTGTTTCTTCTGTTGCTCGTCTTCTGATTCAGTATTGAAAACAACATTTGCAGCACCGAAGGCATGTGCCAACGAATTGATTTGGCCCCAGGCCTCCACTCCCAGGTCCTCAAGAAGGCTGAGGATGACGTTTGTTTTTTTCCTATTGACGAGTGCGGCCCAGATTGATGCGGGTAAATAACCGGCTGTGCAGCCATGCTCTAACTTCACACAGTCATCGTCATGACGAATATCCAGGCGAACCGCTATTGACCGGGTTATAACGCATGATCTCGTCCCGGGCATAACAGTGGCGTATTCGCGCCAGAGCTTTTTCATACTCTCTGAGCCAGAAGCCCGCTGTAAGATATCAAAGGGGTGTAGGTGCTTGCCTTGCCTCGCAACATCGTTCTGTGGGCTCCAAACATCATTCGTGATCCGCCCGACCCCTTTTCGCAGATAGAGGATGTAGTTTCTCGGGTCGCGTATTAGTGAAACCTCTTGGCTACGAATGTCGGCAGTAAACCCAGCCTTTTCCAAGTACCTGAGGTATCGCTGAACAAACCAATGGCCCAATGCCTCTGGGTTTCCGCTGTTTTCGGTCAGGAAGCCATGATGGATATGGAAATGCCAGCCATTCCTATGCGAATAGGTCACCTCGGGTGCTGACAAAACGCCAATGACCTTGTGTAACTTCTTTTGCCGGTTCCAAGGCTCACCCTGCCTAGCATTCCTCGAAGCCGTTTCAATGGCGTTCTTGACGTTCATCAAACTGGATTCCCTCCCGTGGCTGACGGTGATCGTGATGGAGGCCATTTTACCCTTCGCCGCGACGAGGGCGTCTGCAAGGTTCTGAAGCCGTTCGAGACGTTGCTGGGCTTTCAGCGGGGCGCAAACTGCGCACAGCCAAGGTGAGCCACATCGAAGGGTCCCAAGAGTTCCAGCGGTTCCATCTTTCCTGAGGATTAAGGCTACGGTTTCTGATCCTTTCCCAAGATGTCCACATGCGCAAACGGCACGTCCACGACCTTGTTCGGGTTGAAGGATATATGCTGCCGTATCTCGCAGGGCCGTCCGTTCTCGACGGGAAAGTTTGCGCTGATTCCAATATATTTCTGGAAAGGTCACTACCGGGGTCAACGGGCCGCCTCCAATGTCGAGAAGGAGCTTTCACCCGGTGCCGCCTGAAGAGCCCGCGAAGTGGTAAACTCCTTAGGGAAGCTTTTTTTAGATGCGGCCACGGGGCATCGGTTCAACACCGTAGAAGTGTCGAAGTTGACGGTTTTGGCAGGGATTATTTTGTTCATTTCCACTCATCCTTGAAGATGAGCGGTGCGGGGTGCAGATCAGATCACGAAATGAATACAATGCCTGTTTTTCCGCAGGTGCGGGGCGTTAAGTAATTGATTTTGCTTATCTATGCTGCCGTCTCCGGGCCCACCATTGTTTTTCTTTGCGATTGTGTAGCTCGATGCCTGACGCGGCGTCGCGCCTGTGCATAAAAAGGCGATGCCGGCGATCCTGATGATCCAGGAGATCGAGACCGGGCTTACGGCCACCTGGGAGGAGGCCAATTCGCTACAGCGGCCGCTGCCGGACGACGCTCTGGTGAGGGTTGGGTGAGGCTTGCCCAACGTTTCATGCAGGCTCTCCACCAACGCTATTCGACGCGATCTGGCTACGCACTTTGGGGTTTCCCGCCCCCGAATAGCTTTTTGGAGATGGCGCCGAGGAATGCACCGAAAGCTGACTCCAGGGCCCCGAGCGTCAGCTTCAACTGATCCGGACCGAAGCCATCGACCTGCCAATAAAACAGAATGAATATCAGGAAGATTGCGGACAAGAGAAGCAACGGGATCGACAGGCATAGCACCACCACGAAGGGATCCTCATTAGCCCGGTCAGCCGATTGAGCGTCTTTCGTGAGCATATGGGTCAGCGCTGCGACGGCGGTAGACGCCAAAACCGGACTTGCCATCAGAAGTGTCTGCAGGGCATCCGACCCAATCATCAAGCGGAACACGCCGACCAGCAGGCCCGTGAAGAAAACGCCCAGATGTCCGAAGATTATCACCAGTGCGACCGAACCCGTGAGGACCGCCTTTCTCATCGAGTCTTTCCTACTCGAGCTTCTGTGCATGAGGCGGGATACCCGTCTTGCCCCGGGTAAAACCCCTCCCCCTCGACGACACAAAAGCTTCTAAAGAATTTCGCGAAATGCGCGGCGATACTGCCTGAGATGATGTATTCACGATCCCAATGATCCTCGCTGTCATCCCTGAAGAACTCGGCAGACGGAGGGTTGTCTCGCCCTGCGCGCGGTGCCGTCTTGTATTTTTCGATGACGACGGTGACGAGGCTGTCTGCCTCGTCAAGTTTCCATAGGTTGAAGACGACGTCGAACTGATCCCATGTGTTGTTGCTCGATTGGTCTCTGGATATCTCCGATGCGAGGCGGAACCTGACGCGACCTAAGGGCAGGTGCGGTTCAATCGGAAAGACGGTGAAGCTCTTCAACTCGGTGATGCCTGCGCGTTGAAGTCCCGGCACCCGGCGGCTTTCGACATAGCTTACCGCTGCACTCTGGATGACGTTCTGGAAGTTGGCGGGTTGTCGGAGGGACATCTGGTCCTTCAACTTTCCGAGGGAAAAGTAGGCGATCTCGGCGCCGCCGCAATCACCCCACGGAAGGGCGACATCATAGACTAGGCCCGTCTGCGAGAGCTGCTTTGCAAGATAGTCTTCAGAACCGATCGGAACATCTATTCCAGAGGCGCCTGAGACATAGCTATAATACGGTGCGGTTTTCAGTCGAGCATAAAACGATGCGACACGCCGCCTGTCGTGAACGTTCGTTTCGTATGTCTCTCTGGCCCAATCCATACTTTCGAATTGCTTGGCTAGCTTTTCTGGCGTCACAGATTTTTTGAAGATGAACGATAGACCGCCATACAGACTACCGCAGGATCTCCGCTCCAGGTCAGCCCAAGCATTGCCCGCAAGCAGAAAGAGAGAAAAGAAAGCAATTATTACGTGGCTCATTAAATTAAACCTCGCTAAATATTCGCCTATACTATGCCTGTTTATTTATCTGTACAGGGGAATTTGCCGAAATTTGCTATCCCCGGTCGTCACGAGAAGCTCCTTTAACGCCTTGCCACGTCTGCCACTTCCGATTGAATAGCTGCAATCGACCTCTTCGATCGCAAACATTAAAACGTCTCATAGACCCGTAAACCGCGTATGCGGACAGGAGGAGGCGGTTTCTAGCGTACCTAAAACTTGCACCATCTCCTCGGACAGATCAAACCCCTCGCGGTTGGAAACTAGTCATCTCATTGGTCCGAGATTCTCCCCGCCACCTGCCCAAAAAAAAGCGCCCCCCGCGATATCGCGGAGAGCGCTTTTGGGGAAAAACTGCTGATTAGCAGTTGGTGCCCTGGACGGTTGTGCCGGTGTTGTTCGGGAGGTTGCCCGAGTTGGCTGCGTCACCTGGCTGGCCGCCGTTGTTGCACTTCTTGCTGCCTTCGCCCATCGTGCTGCTGCTCGGCATGGTGCTGTTGGTAGCTGTCGAATCGACGGTGCCGGAAGCTGCTGGCTTCGGCGGGATGTTGCCACCTTCGCCTGCGGTGTTCTGCTGTACATTGCTGCGGTCTGCGGCGGTGCCGGACGTTGCCGTCTGGGCCATAGCCGACGTTGCGAGACCAGCGGAAAGGATCGTTACTGCGAGAAGCTTCATCATTATGGTGTTTCCTTGTATTCCCTACGGTGACTTAACCCGATGGCGGGCAAAAGGTTTCCTCACATTAGCAAAAGATCTTCATGCGGGCGGGCCGTGGGTTTTTGATGATTGGCAGCTTCGTCGGTTCGGTTGCGTCATTCGGGAGCACGGTTGCCGGCAACTTCTAGGCCACTCGCTGGCGACTGGTCGGCCACGAGGCAGCTGGTGGCGTTCGTGCATGGTCGGTTCGCTTCGTTCGCCATGCCGTAGCCCCGCTCTGTGGATAACCCCATGTCGGGTGAATTCCGGCTTTTGTCACCCCAGCAATTTTCTTGACCTTCGGCTTCAATTATAAGCAGCCTGCAGTTCAGGACCGCATGGGAGGCGAGACGGTTGCAGACGATTTTGAGCATCGGTATCGATGCGCTCGCCTATGGCATGATCCTGTTCGTGATTTCGATCGGGCTTTCGGTGACGATGGGGCTGATGCGGGTAGTCAATCTCGCCCATGGTGCCTTCGCGATGATCGGCGGCTACGTCGCCTCCTACGTTTCGCGGGATCTCGGCCTTGGCTATGCGCCGGCTATCCTTGCCGCCGTGGTTGCGACGATCGTGATTGCGGTGCCGATCGAGCGGTTTCTCTATCGGCGCATCTATGGCGCGCCGGAGCTGACGCAGGTGCTGATGACGATCGGTATCACCTTTTGCATCATCGGGCTTGCCAATTACCTGATGGGGCCGACGCTGAAGACCATTCCGCTTTCGGATGTGCTGCAGCAGCCGGTCGATCTCGGTTTCCGCAGCATTTCCGCGCATCGTCTGTTTGCGATCTTCTGCGGTCTTGCCGTGGCACTTTGCCTTTGGCTTGCGATCGAGAAGACCGGTTTCGGCATCAGGCTGCGGGCCTCGGTCGACAATGCGGCGATGGCCTCAGCGCTCGGGGTTCGCACCGAAATCATCTATGCGGTCAGCTTTGCGGTCGCGGTCGGGCTTGCGGCCTTCGGCGGCGTGGTCGGGGCCGAGTTACTGCCGGTCGAGCCCTATTATGCGCTGCGCTATCTCGTGACATTCCTGGTCGTCGTTTCCGTCGGCGGGGCAGGCTCGATCGGGGGCACGCTGCTCGCCTGCCTGCTGCTCGGCGCGGTCGATACGACCGGCCGCTATCTGCTACCCGAGTTCGGCGAGTTCTTCTTCTACCTTGCGGTGATCGCCATCATCTGCGTGTTTCCGAACGGCCTCATGAAGGGGGCGAAATAGAATGGCGGTCGATGTGAGTTTAAGGGATATGGGCGCGATGCGCCGGCGGCGTTCGCTGATGCGCGATGTCGTGGGGTTCGGCGTGATCGTCCTTGCCGCGGCAATCGGCTATTTTGCCTTTCCGGACAATCTGGCGCTTCTGACGCGCATCATCGCGGTGGCGCTGCTCGTGCTGTCGCTCGATCTTGTCACCGGCTATTGCGGCGTGGCAACGCTTGGTCATGCGGCGCTGTTTGGCAGCGGCGCCTATGCGGCCGGCATCCTCTCTGCCCATTACGGCATCAACGATCCGCTGCTGATGACGCTCGCAGGTCTGGTCGGTGGAACGCTTGCCGGGCTGTTGTCCGGGCTTGTGATGCTGCGTGCCCATGGGCTGCCGCAGCTGGTTCTGTCGATCGCGCTTATTCATCTGTTTCACGAGCTTGCCAACAAGATGTCGTCCTTTACCGGCGGCAGCGACGGTCTTTCGGGGATCGCGCCGGATCCGATCTTCGGCCGTTACGAATTCGATCTGTTCGGCAATACGGCCTATGTTTTCGCGGTCGTGATGCTGCTCGTCGTGTTCGTTCTCCTGCGTATTCTCGTGCGGTCTCCATTCGGCATGCTGTGCCGCGGTCTCAAGGAGGATCCGCTGCGGATCCGGGCGATGGGCGCCTCGCCGAAGCGGGCGATCGTCAAGATGTATGGCATTTCCGGCGCTGTCGCGGGGCTGGGCGGCGCGCTAAACGCCATCTCCACGCAGGTGGTCGGGCTCGATACGCTGTCGTTTACCCAGTCGGCGGAAGCGCTGGTCATGCTGGCACTCGGCGGCACGGGATCGCTGTTCGGCGCCCTTGCCGGCACCGTCGCCTTCATGATGTTCCAGGACTATGTCTCGTCAGTCAATCCGTTCCACTGGCTCACCATGGTCGGCGCGCTTTTGATTGCCGTGGTTCTGTTTGCGCCGAAGGGCATCTACGGAACGGTGGCGGCGCTTCTTGAAAAACGGCGGGAGGGACGGCCATGACCGCAGCTGTCGGAAATCCCGTGTTCGAAGTCGTCGCCCTCAACAAGTCATTCGGCGGACTGGTGGTCACGAACGATGTGTCGCTGTCCATGGCGGCGGGCGATCGGGTGGCGTTGATCGGCCCGAACGGTGCCGGCAAGACGACCTTCGTCAATCTGGTGACGGGAACGCTGGCCCCCAGTTCCGGTGAGGTGCGGCTGGGCGGCGAGGTGATCACCGGGCTCGACGCAAGCGCTCGCGTCAAACGCGGGCTGGTGCGGTCCTTCCAGGTGACACGGCTGTTTCAGGATATGACGGCGGCCGAACATCTGGGCCTTGCGGTCCTGCAGCGGGAAGGGCGGTCCGGCCGTATCTTCGGCAATTTCCTGACCATGCCTGACGTGATGCAGGAGGTGGAGCACCGTCTCGAGACATTGCGGCTGACCGCGCTCATGCACCGCAAGGTTCGCGAGATCGCCTACGGTCAGCAGCGTCTTCTGGAAATCGCCATCGCGCTCGCCTTGAAGCCGAAAGTGCTTCTCCTCGACGAACCGGCGGCCGGCGTGCCGCAGAGCGATGTCGGGCTGATCGAGCAGGCTCTCAACGAGCTGCCGGCCGATCTGGCGGTGCTGATGATCGAGCATGACATGGACCTCGTTTTCCGGTTTGCCAAAAAGGTGGTGGTGCTTGCCGCCGGCGCTGTCATTTTCGACGGCGCGCCGGGCGACGCCACACGCGATCCCCGCGTCAGGGAAGCCTATCTGGGGAGCTATGCCGATGCCGGCCGCGTCGCTTGAGATCGAAAACCTGTCGGCGGGCTACGGCCCGACCAGGGTGCTGGAAGACATTACCATCACGGTTCCGGCCGGACGGCGGCTCGCCGTCCTCGGCCGCAACGGAATGGGCAAAACGACGCTGCTTGCGAGCCTTGCCGGACAGACCCGTCGTTATGGTGGCCGCATTGCGATTGACGGTGCCGATATCAGCACTGCCGCGAGCGCCGACCGGGCCCGTGCGGGACTGGGTTACGTGCCGCAGGAACGCTGCGTCTTCCCGAGCCTGACAGTGGAGGAAAACTTGTTCGTCGGCCTCAAGGCGCGCCCGAAGGATGCGATCGAGGAGGCCTATGCCATGTTTCCGCGGCTGAAGGAGCGGCGTAGCAATCTGGGCAACCAGCTTTCCGGCGGCGAACAGCAGATGCTGACGACGGCCCGCACCATTCTCGGCCGTCCCTCCGTGCTGCTTCTCGACGAACCGCTGGAGGGTCTCGCCCCGGTCATCTGCGAGGAACTGATGATTGCCTTCGCGGCACTTGCGACATCAGGCGACATGACCATCCTTCTGGTGGAGCAGCGGATCCAGAGCGCGCTCGATTTCGCGGAAGATGTCATCATTCTGGAGCGCGGGCGCATTGCCTGGAGCGGCACGCCGGATGCCCTGTCGAAGGATCAGCAGACCGTGGACCGTCTGCTCGGTGTCGGCGGCCTGAATTGATGGACATTGAGCAGCGGATCGCCAGTCTCGCGATGTATGTCGCGCCGCCACCGGTTGCACAGGCGACCGATGCGCTGTGGGCGTTTCTGTCACGTTATCTGACCGATGCGGGCATGGAAGGGGTTCCCGACAGGCTCGACCGTTCGATTTCCCATGACGATGCCTGGCTGCTGCCGGATCTGCTGTTGTCGCAGACCTGCGGCTACCCTTACGTCAGCAGTCTGCGCGGAAACGTGCGGCTGGTGGCGACGCCCTGCTATGACTATCCCGGTTGCAGCGGGCCGGATATGTGCAGCTTCGTGATCGTTCGGAGGGATGCGGGGATATCCTCGCTTGAAGTTCTGCGCGGGCGGACGGCGGCGATCAACAGTCCCGACAGCAATTCGGGCGCCAACCTGTTTCGCGCGGTGATCGCCCTGATTGCGCGCGGACCGCTCTTCTTCGGTAAGGTGATCGAGACTGGTGGGCATGCCGCCAGCATAGCTGCGGTTGCCGAGGGCAGGGCGGATTGCGCTGCGATAGACTGCATCACGTACGGTCATGTGGCGCGGTTCGCGCCTGACGATCTGGCTGATATCGTCGTGGTGGCAGAGACCCCATCCGGCCCCGGCCTGCCGTTGATCACCCGTGCATCTGCGTCCGATGACGAGGTGGCGCTTTTGCGAGAAGCGCTTGAGGCCGCCCTTGTCGAACCGTCGCTTGCGGATGTGCGTGACGTGCTGGCACTGTCCGGTTTCGCGGTTCTCGACGATTCCCGTTACGAGAGGCTGCTCGAGCTTGAGCGGCAGGCCGCAGCGCTTGGCTATCCTGCCGTCGCCTGACACATCGACGCCGCTGCCGGGACTTTGCCTTATCCCTTGAGACGCCTATCGTAGCGCCTTCGCCAACCCCGGCCTTTCAAGGGACGCTGCCCATGACGATCCTTGTCGACAAGGTACTGACGTGGCGTGATGTCGCTCACGTTGCGGAAGGCGAGGATCTCGCGCTTTCGCAAGGGGCTTGGGACCGCGTCGCCTATGCCCGACGTATCGTCGAGGCGTTGGTGGAAAACGGCGCGAGGGCTTACGGCATCACGACGGGCGTCGGGGCGCTGTCCGATACGGTCGTCGATCGCGAGGCGCAGAGCCGGCTTTCGCGCAATATCGTCATGAGCCATGCCTGTGGTGTCGGGCCACTGCTTGGCCGCCGCGAGGTGCGGGCGGTGATCGCAGCGCAGATCGGCAATTTCGTGCATGGGTATTCGGGGGTACGCCCTGATATCGTTCGATACCTGTGCCGGTTTCTCGAGGCCGATTGCATTCCGGATATGCCGTCGAAAGGCTCGGCCGGCTACCTCATTCACAACGCCCATACGGCGCTGGTGCTGATCGGCGAGGGACATGCCTGCGTGGCGCGGGAGCGGATGACCTGCCGCGCGGCGCTTGCCGCAATCGGGCTCGAACCGTTGGTGCTCGGCGCCAAGGAAGGGCTCAGCCTCGTCAATGGCACCGCCTGCTCGACCGGTCTTGCCTGCGTGGCACTTGCCCGGGCCGAACGGCTGCTTAACTGGGCCGATGCGATTGCTGCTGTCACGCTGGAGGCTGCCGGATGCCAGATGTCGGCTTTCGGCGAGGATGTGCTGGCGCTGAGACCTTCGGCCGGCATCGCTATGGTCGGAGCGGCGTTGCGGTCACGTCTTCAGGGAAGCGGTATCATCGCGGCCGCGGTCGGGCGTCGAACACAGGATGCGCTCAGTCTTCGCGCCATACCGCATGCGCATGGCGCCGCCCGCGACGTGTTTGCCCACGCGTGCGGAATTGTCGATCAGGAGCTTGCCTCCGTCACCGACAACCCTGCAATTGCCGGCACGCCGGGTGCGCCGCTCGTCTGGTCCGAAGCCCATGCGGTGGCGCCGGCGCTCGGGCATGCCGCCGATGCGCTTGCGAGTGCCATTGCCCAGGTTGCGGCCATGAGCGAACGTCGCATTGACCGGCTGGTCAATCCGCTGGTAAGCGGCCTGCCGCCGTTTCTTGCGACCGATGCGGGCAGCCATTCCGGCTTCATGATCGCGCAGTATACCGCTGCCGCACTCGTCAACGACAACCGTCGGCTGGCCGCGCCCGCCGCGACCGATGGCGGTCTGACATCGGGGCTTCAGGAGGATTTTCTGGCGCATCCGACCGCGGCAGCCAACAAGCTGCTCGCCATACTCGACAATGCCGAACAGGTGCTTGCGATCGAATTGATGGCGGGCGTCCAGGCGCAGGACATTCTCGCCGAAACCAATTCTCCCGCAAACGGCACCCGCGTCGTGCATGATTTGGTGCGGCAGCATGTGGCCATCTACGCGGACGATCGCCCGCTGGGTCAGGATATGGACTTGCTGCGCCAACTCATCGCCGGCAATCCGCCGCCGCCTGCTTGACCTCCCTCGCGCATCTTATAGTATGAGTTAGGTCATCATGTATGATGACATTGTGATAGGAAGCTGTCCTGGGGAGGATCAATGCTGAAGAGACTTTTGCTGACCGGCGCCGCCGGCGGGCTTGCGCGCGGAATTCGTCCGCTGCTGAGCGAGCTTGCAGAAGAAGTGGTGCTGTCGGATCTCACCGACATCGATGATCCCGGTGCGAACCAGCGTTTCGTGCGCTGCGATCTGTCCGATGCCGCAGCCGTCGCCAAACTGGTTGAAGGCGTCGACGGTATCATCCATCTCGGCGGTGTTTCGATCGAAAAACCGTTCGACATGATCCTGCAGGCCAATATCGTCGGCCTCTACAATCTGTATGAAGCCGCCCGCCACAGCGGCAAGCCGCGCATCGTATTTGCCAGTTCCAACCATGTCGTCGGCTATTACAGACGCGACGAATTCATCGACAACAGCGTCGCACCGAAGCCGGACTCGCTCTATGGTGTTTCCAAAGTGTTCGGCGAGGCGGTTGCCAGCATGTACTGGCAGAAGTTCGCCCAGGAGACGCTGTCGATGCGGATCGGATCCTGCTTCGACAAGCCGCTCACCCGACGTATGCTCGCGACATGGCTGAGCTACCAGGATTTCATTTCGCTTTGCGGGCGGGCCTTCTCCGCTCCACGGCTTGGCCATACGGTGGTCTACGGCGCTTCGGCAAACGACGAACAATGGTGGGACAACGGCAACGCGTCCTTCCTTGGCTGGAGGCCGCAGGACACATCCGCCAAATGGCGCGTGGAAGTGGAGGCGGCTGCGGTTGACGATCCGGCCGATCCGGCTGTGATCTATCAGGGCGGTGCATTTACCACGGCCGGGCATCCCGACGATATTTGAGATAGGAATTTTGCTATGACGATCTACCAGAACCTGATTGCCGGCGAATGGGTCGGCTCGGACGCGTCCGAGAATATCAGCCCGTCCGACACAAAAGATGTCGTGGGGCTTTATGCACGGGGAAGCGCCGAGGATACCAAGACCGCGATCGCGGCGGCGAAGGCTGCGTTTCCCGCATGGTCGCGCTCCGGCATCCTGGAGCGGCACGCGATCCTGAAGAAGACCGCGGACGAGATCCTGGCCCGCAAGGAAGAGCTCGGCAAGCTGCTGGCGCGCGAAGAGGGGAAGATCCTGCCCGAGGCGATCGGCGAGGTGACGCGCGCGGCGCAGATCTTCGATTTCTTCGCGGGCGAAGCGCTGCGCCTGACCGGCGAGATCGTGCCGTCGGCACGGCCGGGCATCACCGTCGAGATTACCCGCGAGCCGCTCGGCGTCATCGGCATCATCACGCCGTGGAATTTTCCGATCGCCATTCCGGCTTGGAAGATCGCGCCGGCGCTTTGCTACGGCAACACGGTCGTGTTCAAGCCCGCCGAACTCGTGCCGGGCTGCGCCTGGGCGATCGTCGATATTCTCCACCGCGCAGGCCTGCCGAAGGGTGTGCTCAATCTGGTGATGGGAAGCGGATCGGTGGTCGGTCAGGCGATGCTCGACAGCCGCGATCTCGGCGGCATCACGTTCACAGGCTCGACCGGCACCGGCAAGCGGGTGGCGCTCGCCTCGATCGAGCATAACCGCAAGTTCCAGCTGGAAATGGGCGGCAAGAACCCGATGGTGGTGCTTGACGATGCAGACCTTAACGTCGCCGTTGAAGCCGCTGCCAATTCCGGCTTCTTCTCGACCGGCCAGCGCTGCACGGCCTCGTCGCGGTTGATCGTGACGGAAGGCATCCACGACAAGTTCGTGGCTGCCATGACCGACAAGCTGAAGTCACTGACCGTTGACAATGCACTGAAGGCCGGCACGCATATCGGTCCCGTCGTCGACGAACGGCAGCTCAAGCAGGATACCGACTACATCGAGATTGGCAAAAGCGAGGGCGCCAAGCTTGCCTTCGGCGGCGAGTTCGTGTCTCGCGATACGCCCGGCTTCTATCTGCAGCCGACGCTGTTTACCGAAGCGACCAACCAGATGCGCATCAGCCAGGAAGAGATTTTTGGCCCTGTCGTGTCGGTTATCCGGGTCAAGGATTATGACGAGGCGCTCGCCGTTGCCAACGATACGCCGTTCGGCCTTTCCGCCGGCATCGCCACGACCAGCCTGAAGCATGCGACGCATTTCAAGCGCAACTCCGAAGCCGGGATGGTGATGGTCAACCTGCCGACGGCGGGCGTCGATTTCCACGTTCCGTTCGGCGGCCGCAAGGCGTCGTCCTTCGGTTCACGCGAACAGGGCAAATATGCAGCGGAATTCTTCACCGTAGTGAAGACAGCCTATACGCTGCCGTAACCGAATTTGGCCCCGGCGTAGCAGATGTTGCGCCGGGTGCAATCACCGTGATCCTCTGCAACGGGCAACCGGAATTGGCGGGGATTGATGCAAGCGCTTAAACTTGATAATCACAAACAAGTTTAATGTGCCACGGTGAATCGATGACCTTCCAGCCTCGGATGCGAAACCAGATCGAGGGTTTTTCGGTCATCGGCGGCATGCGTCGAAGGCACTGGAATGGGATCACCGTAGATCTGTGGGATGTGGAATGCGGCCCGCATGCGGGCGGTTATTACGTGGCGCAGGATCCGCGACTTTTCATCCTGCTGGAGCACCGGGGTGGTGGACGGCCGCTGGTTAAACGCAGTCCCCGGGCAGGCGGTTCGCCGCAGGACAGTTGCAAAAGCCCGATTTCCTATATTCCGGCCGAAATGGATCTCTGGGTGGATATCGAAGACGTCCAGTATGTGCGGCACCTCGACATTCATTTCGATGCGGATGGTTTGCGGCGCCGGCTGATGGACGAGCTCGATCCGCGGCGTCTGACCGAGCCGCATCTCCTGTTTGCCGATCAGCGCGTGATGTCGCTGGCGCAGCTGATTGCGACGGAAGTCGCCAGTCCGGACCCGCTCCATGATCTCTACGGCGATGGCCTGACGGTCGCGCTGCTCGTCGATGTGCTGAAGATCGTCAAGCTGTCGGACGCTCGCAAGCGCAGCACGCTTGCCCCGTGGCAGTTGCGGCGCGCCGTGGAATTCATCGAGGCCAATTGCCTTCGCAGCATTCGACTGCAGGAGATCGCGACCCTGACGGGGTTGTCGCAATCGCATTTCAGCCACTCGTTCAAGGCGTCGACCGGGTTTGCACCGCACGAGTGGCAGATGAATGCCCGTCTCGACCGTGCCAAGCATATGCTGATTTCCGGCGCCCGGCCGCTGACCGAAATCGCGGTCGAGAGCGGCTTTGCCGATCACGCCCATTTCAGCCGCGTGTTCCGCAAGCATGTCGGCACCACGCCGTCGAAATGGAAAAAGTCACACTCGGTTTGAATCGGCTGCGATGGGGTTCAGTCCAGCAACTTTGCCCAAGATCGTTCAAATATCGCGGATGCGGGCAAGCGACGGCGTTTAATTTGAGTTAAACACTCATCTATTGTGCCAGGTAGTGTGGCGGCGTGAGTGGGGCGAATATGAGTGGAATGTTGGGGAAGAACAAGGTGAAGGCGGCGCTTGGGGCAGGGGTTGCCCTTATGGCGCTCAGCGCATCGTTTAGCGCGCGGGCGCAGGTGCAGAGCGAGGGGACAACGCTTGCACCTATCGTCATCGAGGGCCAAGGAACGGAAGGCGGCGGTACCGGCCCTGTTGAGGGTTACGTTGCCAAGCAGACGACCACGGGTTCCAAGACCGATACGCCGATCAATGAAATTCCGCAGTCCGTATCCGTCGTCGGACGGCAGGAGCTGGAGGATCGCGGCGTCGTCGACAAGGTCGATCAGGCGCTTCTATATACGCCCGGCGTCTTTGCGCAGCCTTATGGTTCTGATCCCGATACCGACTGGATTTATGTGCGCGGCTTCAACGCGTCGCAGACCGGTCTCTTCTACGACAATCTGGCTCTGACCAGCCACGCCTTCGGCAATTTCCAGATCGATCCGTTCCTGCTGGAGCGCGTGGAAGTTCTCAAAGGCCCGGCATCGGTTCTGCTCGGGGGCGCCAATGCCGGCGGTGTCGTGAACCTGGTGCGCAAGCGTCCGACGGACGAGCCCTATTTTTACACCGAGCTCGGAGTGGACAGCAACGGCAGCGGTTATGCCGGCTTCGACTTCTCGGACAAGGCGCTCGGCAGCGATGTCGTCAGCTACCGCTTCACGGGCAAGCTTTCCGGCGGCCAGGGCTATTCGGATGAGCAGGATGACATCCGCGGCGTGTTCATGCCGCAGATCACATTCCAGCCGACCGACACGACCAGCCTCATTGTCTGGGGCTCCGTCAGCAAGCTCGATCAGACCCATACGTCCAACGGTCTGCTGCCCTATACGGGCACCGTGGAAAGCAATCCCGTGTTCGGCAAACTTGACCGTGACGTGTTTGTCGGCGATCCGGATTTCGATATCGGTCGCTCGACCCAGGCAATGGTCGGCTACGAGTTCGAGCATGAATTCGATAGCGGCTGGAAGTTCACGCAGAACCTGCGCTACGCGCATCTCGACAAGCGCGAACGCCAGATCTACGCGTTCGACTTCCTCTCGCAGACCGATGGTCTGGTGCTGACCTACGCAGACGACGTGCGCTCTTCGGCCGACTCATTCAATGTCGACAACCGGCTGGAGAACGAGTTCGAGTTTGGCGGCGCGACCCACAAGGTGATGGCTGGCGTGGATTATCGCTACTACCGTCTCGACAACGATCAGCTCGCGACACCGTTCGGGTCCTATCCGCCGCAATACGATCCGCTCAACCCGAGCAATGACCTGCCAACACCAACACTCGTGCCTTCGACGCATCAGATCTACACGATCAATCAGGTCGGTGCCTATGTTCAGGACCAGATCAAGTTTGGCGGAGGCTGGGTCGCCACCCTCAACGGTCGCTTCGATTATCTTGAAAGCGAGGTTGACGACCGCCTTGGCACCGGTGATGCCAAGCTGAACGATGCCGCCTGGAGCGGCCGTGCAGGCATCGCCTACGAATTCGAAAACGGTGTCACGCCCTACGCCAGCGTCTCCACCTTCTTCAGCCCGCTTGTCGGCACCGGTGCGGATGGCGCGCTGAAGCCCGAAGAAGGCGAGCAGTACGAGGCCGGTGTCAAGTACGAGCCGACCTGGCTCGACGGAAGTCTGACGGCGTCTGTATTCCAGATCGACAAGCAGAACTATACGGTCAGTATCCCGGCCATCGGTGACCGTCAGCTCGGCGAAGTCCGCTCACGCGGTGTTGAACTCGAAGGCAAGTTCAATCTCGATCGCAACTGGAAGCTCATCGCTGCCGCCTCCTACACCGATCTCGAGTTCACCGAAAACCCTGGCGATTCCTCGCTGGAGGGCAATACGCCGGCGGTGGTGCCGAACGCGCAGACTTCGCTCTGGCTGGACTACACGGTCACGGACGGACCGCTCGCAGGCCTGGGTCTCGGGGCCGGCGTGCGCTACCGCGGCGAGTCCTGGGCTGACGACGCCAATACGCTTCGCGTGAAGGATGCGACCGTGTTCGATGCGGGTATCCGCTATGAAAAGAACGACTGGAAAGCTGCTCTCAACGTGACCAACCTGTTCGACAAGGAATACGTCGCAGGCTGCAACACGATGTATTTCTGCGGCTACGGCGAAGCCCGTACGCTGACCTTGAAAGTCAGTAAGGTTTGGTAACTTGACAAACTGAGTAAACTTTAGCAGGAAGGCCCTACGGGGCCTTTCACACTGACCGGCTCATGAGACTGTTGACGAACGGGTGAGCGCAGAGGAGCGCGACGGGAATGTTGATGGACAGGTTTACGCTTTCCGGCCAGGCAATTCCGGTCGACCCGGAGCGCATGCTGTGCGAAATCTGCGAACATTTCGTCGAGCATAGCGAGGTCAAGCGCGACGGCGACCACGTCAATCTCGCAAGCGAGGTTGGCGAAGCCAATATCCGCAAGCAGGGCGGCTGCCTTTCGATCGATATTTCCTGCCCGTCGGCGCAGCTGCTGCAACTGGTGCGCAGCTCGATTGCCGAGCATCTTTTCATGTTTGCCGGCGAAGAGCCGCTGGAACTGAACTGGCATGACGAAGCGGTCCTGACTCCAATCCCGGGCCTTACCGAAATTCGCGTCGTTGCCGCGCGGCATGTAACGCCGCATATGCGCCGCCTGACGCTTGCCTGCGACGACGTTGCCCGGTTCGTCGGCGCCGACTACCACATTCGCCTGCTGATCCCGAAGAAGGGCCGCAAGCCCGTCTGGCCGGTTACCCGTGCGGATGGTCGCCTCGGCTGGCTGAACGGCGAAGACGAAATGGTGATCCGCATCTACACGATCCGCAGCGTCGATGTGGTCCGCGGCGAGATGGATATCGACTTCGTTCTACACGAAAGCGACGGCCGGCCCATGCCGGGTGCCGAGTTCGGCCGCCATGCCGAGCCGGGCGATGTCGCAGGTCTGCTGGGACCGGGCGGCGGCGGTTTGCCGGATGCCCGGCACATGATCCTTGCCGGCGACGATACGGCCTTGCCGGCGATTTCCCGAATCCTCGCCGAAGCGCCAGCCGATGCACGGCTGCAGGTGTTTATCGAGGTCGACGACGTTGCCGATCAGTTGCCACTCTGCTCCAGCGCATCTGTCGAGATCACCTGGCTGCATCGCGAGGGCATTGCGCCTGGCAAAGCCGGCATTCTTGGCCCGGTCGTTCTTCCCGTCATCGAGCAGGCCGGGGCTGAAGCCTTTATCTGGATCGGCTGCGAGAAGTCCGAAGCTCGGCCGATCCGCAACCATCTGAAGTCCCGCGGCCACGACAAGAAGCGCATGTGCGTGATCGGATACTGGGGCGAGAACAAGCACTGACTGAGATTGCATTGGGGCAAATGCCCTAATCGTCAGGCGTGAGCGGCAACATGGTTGACGCCGGCATGGCGAAGCAGGTAGGACGCCATCGTTCCCTTCTTGGGAACAGTGCGGAGAGGTGGCCGAGTGGTCGAAGGCGCTCCCCTGCTAAGGGAGTATACCCGGAAGGGTATCGTGGGTTCGAATCCCATCTTCTCCGCCACTATTTTCCCAGATCGTTTCGTCTCGACATCTTTTCTGGGAACTTTTGTACCTTCAGAAAGATAAGTCAGGAACCACCTCGCGACGTACCCGTTGATAGTCATTCACCTATCAAGAAGGATACCCCATGGCTCGCGATATTTCCTCCGACATCGATCGTCTGTCCGATCAGCTCGCCGACCTGCGTTCGGCTCTCATGAAACAGGCCAGCTCTTCGGCAAGCGAGGCATCCAGCTATCTCGCGCCGCGTGCCCGCCAGGTGGCGCGGCAGTTGCAGCACGGCAGCCATGACATTTCGGAGGTCGTACGCCGCAACCCGGGTACCGCAACCGGCGCACTCGTCGGCGCGCTTGCGATTGGAGCCGCAATCGGCTTCCTTCTGTACAGTGCCGCTGAGCGCGACTAATTAGACCTGAAACAGGCGCATGGATTTTTTCCATGCGCCTGTTTCACATTGTGGACCGTAGGGCTTAGGCCGACGGCTGCTTCGTCTTGCGCAGATACGGAAGAACCGTGTCGAACGATCCAAAACGAGCAAGCGCATCCTCATTCGAAACCCCTGCCGTAATGATCACATCGTCGCCCTGCTGCCAGTTGGCAGGCGTTGCGACCTGATGCTTTGACGTCAGCTGGATCGAATCGATCGCCCTCAAGATTTCATTGAAATTGCGACCTGTTGTCATCGGGTAAGTGAGGATCAGTTTGATCTTCTTGTCTGGACCGATGACGTAGACGGAACGTACCGTCGCGTTGTCTGCAGGTGTGCGGCCCTCAGACGATGACCCGGCGCTTGCCGGCAGCATGTCGTAGAGTTTCGCGACGTTGAGATCCTTGTCGCCGATCAACGGATAATCGACATCGTAGCCGGTTGCCGTGCGAATATCGTCCTTCCACTTGCCGTGGCTTTCGACGGGATCGACCGAGATGCCGACAATCTTGACGCCGCGCTTGGTGAATTCACCTTCGAGCCCCGCCATCGTGCCGAGTTCGGTGGTGCAGACGGGCGTGAAGTTCTTGGGGTGGGAAAAGAGAACCGCCCAGCCATCGCCGATCCAGTTGTGGAATTCAATCGTACCTTGGGTTGTTTCGGCAGTAAAGTCCGGGGCAATGTCGTTGATACGCAGGCTCATGATGAAGTCCTCCAGTGCTTTTCGCATTGTGATCGTTGACGGCGACATACCCGGTCGGGCGCCGCCTTTGGGTCACGTTGGATATTAGCGGTCGGCCCACTGAATACCACCACGTTTGTTCCAAATTGCGAGCGAGATGGGGCGAAAAGTTGCGCATCGAGTAACGATATCGAAGTCGCATTGCGCGGTCTGGGTTCGTCGCCGATGACCGGCGTCTGAATGCAAATCAGCCCCGCATTCCTTTCGGAAGGCGAGGCTGACGGGAAATCCTTCGACCGCGATTAGCGGATGATCTGGACGACCTTACGGGTCTGCGGATCGACGATCACGCGTTCCTCGTTGACGACCGTGTAGGAATATTCCGGCGCTTCTGGGATCTGCGAGAGAACGACGGTTTCAGGAACCGCCTGGCCGACCACGATGCGCTCCTTGACGACGACGCGTTCGGTTGGCATCGGCTGCTGCTCGACATAGGTGACGACGCGCTGCGGCGGCGGATCGATTGCGCTGCCGACGATCGCGCCAGCGACGCCACCAACGGCTGCGCCGACAGGTCCGCCGACGATTGCGCCGGTAACCGCGCCGCCTGCTGCACCATTAACCGTGCCCTGCTGCGCCATAGCGACCGGCGCAATGCCGATGCTAAGAAGGGTAGAAAGAACGAGGATCTTCGTTTTCATAACGTTTACCTTTCGATGCCTGCGACGGGACCGGCCCGGCAGTTTTATGTTCCGCCAGATGCAACGGTCGTTTTCGACCCCGTTCTGGATGAGTATAGCGATGTCCTGATACCCAAAAGGATAATGTGTTCAGCGCCTTGATACGACCTGACAATGGCCGAGCGGGTGGTTCGTTCCAGCCATTGGGCTTCAGTCCTGTGCGGTATGGGACCAAAGGCTGACACTTCGCTGATCTTGCCGAAGAGACGGAAAAGACGGAACAATTCCGGCGGCCGATGGATTTCAAATACTCAGTGCACTGCGCAGGCGGGATGCTGACACCTCATGTGGCAAGAGGCCGATACGACGGGCAATGCGCCCTTTGTCACGGCACATTTGAAGAGCCAACAGATGATCACACGCCGAGACATACTCACCGCCGTCACCACCGCAGCATTCGTCACGGTGTTTCTGCCTGTGCAGCTTCGTTTCGATGTGGCGTCGGATGGAATGCTGATCAGCATCGCCCAGGCACAGGCGCAAGGCAATGGCGGTGCAGGGTCTGGGGGCGGAGCCGGCGGTAATGGTGGCAAGGGAGGCTCGGGTCAGGGTGGCTCGGGGCAAGGTGGTTCTGGCTCGGGTGGCTCTGGTCCCGGTGGCTCTGGCCCAGGTGGTTCAGGCCAAGGCGGGTCAGGGCAGAGCGGCGGCTCAGCGGGTGACGGCGCGGATGGCGGATCGAAGGGTGACGGGGGCAAGGGCGGCTCTGGTAGCGGTGCGCCGGGAGAGGGCAATCGCGGGGACGCGCAAAATGCCGGAACGTCGGGGACACCCTCGGATGCTCCGGCGAATGGAGCCGTGACTGATGGACCGCAGAACACCGGCACCCAAAAGGACAATGCGATCGGAACGACACCCGAGACACCGGACGTCTCGGCCGAAGGACGGAAGAAGACCTCTAAGAATTCGCGCTCGCTGTCTGTTCGTCATGCGAACGGAACCACTGAGCGGATCTCAGGCGATCGGTACGAGATGCGGGATTCACGGCAAAGACCGATCGTGAACCGCGAGGCCACACGATCGGACCGAAAGAGACTTGAGACGCTAAGCCGCTAACGGATACCGCACTAGGCTGCTCCGCCCGTCCGACTTTCGGTCGCATCGCGAAGGGCCAGCGCTGCTTCGGTGCGGTTGGAGACTTTGAGTTTCGACAGAATGCGCGTCATGTGGTGCTTGACCGTCTTCTCATGCAGATCGAGCAGTTGCGCCACCCGCTTGTTGCTGAGACCCGATGCCACGAGGTTGAGGACTTCCTGTTCGCGATCCGTCAATTCCGCCATCAGATCCTGCTTGGCGGCATTTTCCCGTTCCTTTGCCATGCCGGCGAGAAGCCGGGCGGAGAGGCTAGGGGCCAGGTAGGGTTCTCCAGAGGCAACGGTGCGGACGACATCGGCCAGTTCGCGGGATCCGATGCCTTTCAGAACATAGCCTTTGGCTCCAAGCTTCAGGGCACCTGCAATGTCCTCGTTGGCTTCCGATACGGTCAGCATGACGATCTTGATAGGGGGCCAGGCCTCGACGGCGCCGGCGACAGCTTGCAGTCCGTTTCCGGGCATCGAGATGTCCATCAGCATCACGTCGGGGCGTATATGCTCGGCGATATGAAGCGCCTCGTCCTTAGAGCCACCTTCCGCCACGATCTCGAAACCCTCCATTTCAGAGAGGCTGCGGATCACTCCCTCGCGAAACAGCGGATGGTCGTCGATGACGGCTATTCTGGTTGGGGCTTTCATACATGCTCCGATTCATGAACGTTCAGCGACATTCTGACCGTTGTTCCACGAGAAGACGTCGCGAGATCAAAGGTTCCCCCGAGGCTTTCAATCCGCTCCCTGAGACCAGCGATCCCTAATCCTTCCGGCCTCATAGTGGATTTGTCGAAGCCGGGTCCATCGTCGCTTACCTCGACAATGATCATGTTGCCTTCGTAGGTTTGGGTGACTGTCTGGTTTGCGCCAGCGGCGTGCCTGTATCCGTTGTTCAACGCTTCCTGGACAAACCGGTAGATACAGATCTTGGCGGAAGGAAGAAGCGGTCTGGCGGGCGATGCGACGTTGAGGTCAACGGTCGCCGCAGTCCGCTCGCGGTGAGCGCCAACGACCTTTTCGAGGATTTCCGGCACAGCTGCCGTCTCGATCTGCGGCAGGACAAGCCCGCTGCAGATGCTGCGGATCTCATCCATCGCTTCCTGCAAGCGCGCCTTGATTGCAGCAATCTCCGCTTCCCGGACATCGCGGGGAGCTTCCGGATCGACCAGGAGCGCGCTGTCGACGCGCAGCGCCGCATAGGCGACAAGCTGGGCCGGGCCGTCGTGCAGGTCGGCACCCAGCCGCCGCAGGTAGCCTTCGTTCAACGCTGTTGCGCGTTGCGACGCGCGCTGTGCACGGCTGTGCAAGGTCCTGTTCTGGGTCAGCAGGCTCTGCAGATCCACCACCCGCTCCGTGAGGCTGCGCTGCTGCGCCTCGATCATCCGGCTGCCCTTGAAGACGATCGCCGACAAAAGCAGGAAGAACGTCGTCGTGACCCCGGCGACGGCCAGCCAGCTCTGAAGGCGCGCCTGCGACAGGCTTTGCTGGAAATCATCGGCGATTTCGTAGAATTCCGTGACCGCGATCACCTCGCCGGACCACGGCTGCAGAATCGGATTGTAGATTTCGAGAAGCGGCTTTCCGAAACTGCGCTGATCGAAACTTTCGGCATCATCGACATAGTCGAACTGTGCGACCATCTTGCCGGAAAAGGCTGCGGTCAGATCCTTGCCCGGCGGGAAACGTTTGCCCTGGATCGTTTTGTCCGTTGCATAGAGAACGGTGCCGTCTGCGCGCCACAGCCTGAAGGAGACGACCTGCTTCCCGAGAGCGCCCTGACCGAAGGTTTCGTCGAGAACCCGGTTGGTCACGTCGTCGAGCGTGTCCGTTGTCTTGAGATCCGGCAGGATCGGCGCAATGATGCTATCGACATAGAGTGCGGTGGTGGCCGCAGAATTGCGTGTGACCGCGTCCTCGATGAGGTTCGTCACGAAGGCGCCGACCAGCAGCATTGCAACGATGGACACGATGCCGCCGGCAAACAGAAATTGCCGCGCCAGCGTCTGTTGGTTCCAGCGTTCCAAAATTCCTGTCTTCAGCAATGCCCCGGAGCCTCGATTGATTGAGCCATACCTATGGCAGCCGAAAGCAGGATCAATTGTGGCCGTGTCGCGAAAGGAGCGATGATGCCTCCACAACACATTCTTCATGCACCTTCTTTGCCTTCACGTCTCTTCTGCCTATCTGTTGCAGCAATGAAACCGACAACGACGTCGTCGCCATCGCGGCTGATGATGCAAACCCGGAGACGATGCCGTGCTGCAACGCCTGAGAACGATCATTGCCGAGCGGTTCATGACGTTTGAGCCTCTTGGCCTGATCATGTTCTCACTCCTGGCCGGTAGCCTCTTCCTGTTCATCAGCCTGACCGGTATCGTGATCGATGGCGAAACGCACGAATTCGACGAACGGATACTGCTTGCTCTGCGCCAGGCAGGCGACCCTTCGGTGCCCATCGGGCCCTACTGGCTGACCCATGCCGTCGGTGACATCACCGCGCTTGGCGGCATTACCGTGCTATCGCTTATGACCGTGCTTGCCACGATCTATCTTCTGCTCGCGGGCCGCCGCTCGATCGCCGTCTTCATGTTTCTATCCATTCTCGGCGGTTGGCTGCTCAGCAACCTTCTCAAGCTCGGCGTGGCGCGGCCAAGGCCGGACATCGTACCGCATCTCGTCAATGTCCACGACCTGAGCTTCCCGAGCGGGCATGCGATGCTTTCGGCGGTGACCTATCTCACCCTTGCGGCGCTGCTGTCCCGTGCCGAACAATATCGCTCGACCCGCATCTTTTTCCTC
This sequence comes from Rhizobium sp. CFBP 8752, assembly GCF_014842035.1. NCBI lineage: Bacteria > Pseudomonadati > Pseudomonadota > Alphaproteobacteria > Hyphomicrobiales > Rhizobiaceae > Rhizobium > Rhizobium sp. CFBP 8752. Next base: position 1,169,327 of record NZ_JACYUZ010000001.1, read on the forward strand.
GCGACCGGCATCCTGCTGACCCTGCTGGTCGGTCTCAGCCGCCTCTATCTCGGCGTTCACTATCCAACAGACGTGATGGCGGGGTGGTGTGCGGGTGCAGCCTGGGCTGCCGGCTGCTGGATTGTCGCGCGACGGTATATTTCGTCACGCGCATCTTGAATGAAACGACCGCGTCGGGAATGAGTGGGCAAACGAAAAGGCAATAGCGATGGCGGACATGCAACTCGACGAACTGTGCGACTTTATCCTGAAGACGGAGGAGGGAAAGTCTCGCTCGCTCATCGCGGTCGCAGGACCGCCCGGAGCGGGGAAGTCGACACTGGCCGACATTCTGGCATCCAAGCTCTCCGGACGGGGGGAAACAGCCGAAGTCCTGCCGATGGATGGTTTCCACATGGACAACGGCATTCTCGAGGAGCGCGGATTGCTCGCCCGCAAGGGGGCGCCCAATACGTTCGACCTGCGCGGTTTTATCGATGTCGTCCAGGCCGTGAAAGCGGCCGAGGATGAAGTGCTCGTGCCCGTGTTCGACAGGTCGCGCGAACTCGCGATCGCTGCGGCACGGGTCGTCTCGCCACGCCATCGGTTCATCGTGATCGAGGGCAACTATCTTCTGCTGGGCGAGGGTGGCTGGGAGCGTCTTGCACCGCTGTTCGACTACCGGATCCTGCTCGCCCCGCCGATCGAGGAGTTGCAACGGCGTCTGGAGGCGCGATGGACGTTCTACGGTCTGGCCGGCCAGGCGTTCGAAGACAAGATCCACGGAAACGACATGCCGAATGTTCGGTTGGTGCTGGAGAAATCGAAGGGCGCCGATCTGGTTCTCGAAAGACTGGATCTCGAAGCCGCACGATAAGTGCTCCCGGGGGGCTACAAAGATCGACTTCGTGATCCAAATATAACAGGGTAACGATCACAGAGGACGGGTGAAAACCAATGCGATCACCCAACACGCTGCTATCCCTGTTGTCCGAGGACGACTACTCGCACGCGGAACGCTGCATGGAGGAGCTCGAATTGCCGCAGGGCATGCTCCTTTCCGGACCGGACGAAGTCGACCGATACTGCTATTTCCCCTATTCGGGGATTGGGTCGACCGTCGCGATCTCTGCGCGCGGCAAGCAGTCCGAGATCGGACTGTTCGGGCGGGAAGGCATGTCTCCCGCGTCGGCGATACTGGGATCCGATCGCAACCCGTACAAGGTCATCATGCAGGTTCCGGGGCACGGCGCACGCATTGAGGTCGGGCAGCTGGTTGACCTCATCTGGAGCAGGCCGGAGATACGCCGGGTCTTTTTCCGGTGGGCGCATGTTTCTTCGGTGCAGGTTGCTCTGACTGCGCTGACCAATGCCACCCAGACGATCGAGCAGCGTCTGGCCCGATGGATCCTGATGTGTCACGACCGCACGGGCAGCGACGAAGTCAACCTCACACACGAATTCCTGGCAATCATGCTTGCCGTCCGGCGTCCGAGTGTAACGACCTCGCTGCATGTGCTCGAAGGTCGGCAAATGATCCATTCGTATCGGGGAACGATTGTCGTGCGAGACCGTCCGGCGCTGGAGAAACTCGCAGCCGACTGCTATGGCGGAGGTGAGGTTGAATATCAGCGCGTGATGGAGATGTCAGCGTCAGTCTAAGCTCTGGCTGAAACCGCGGCGAGCTTCTGCTCGACGACGGAAACGATGAACGCTGGATCGGCCGGCTTGTCAATCCAGACGCCATCGCTGAAGAGCTCGTTTTCCCAGTCCTGCGGCTTTTCACTGCCCGAGTAGACCACGAATGGGATGCGAGCGTCATGCAACACCTGGATGACCGCGTAGCAGTCACCATCGGTCAGATGAAGATCGAGAATGACAATGCTCGGAACATTCTTCTGCAGCCATTCCAGCGCAGCTTGTTTCGAGCGTAAATTGATGACGCTATTCAGCCCAGCAGCCCCGAGCGCGTCCTCGATATCCAACGAAATGAGCGGCTGATCTTCAAGCAATAAAATCATATGTTTCGACAAACCAGTTCCAAAGGGTCACTGTGTTGAAAGCGCGGATTGTTCTAATCAATTTGCTTCGGACTTTGTCCGTTGGTCTGATAGCGTACCGACGTTGGGAAGCGGGTTGTCTCGCTTATTTTATGGACATAGATGGAATCATTCTATTCAGGCGGAGATATCTCCATAGGCCGAGCAGGCTGGTCTCTGCCTTCAAGGGTTGGCGATGGGTGACATTCAGAAAGATACGGTCCGGAATTCGCTTCTCCGGCTGATGCCCCGAGAAAGCTTCGAAGCAATTGCGCCGCATCTCGAACATGTCGATCTTCCGCGTGGAACCGAGCTATCGGCTCCGAACGAAACGCCCCTGCACGCCTATTTCCCGGAATCCGGTATCGCCTCGATTGTGGCGAGGTCTCCGCAAGGGCAGCATGCGGAGATCGGAATTTTTGGTCGCGACGGAATGACCCCCACGGCGATGGTTCTCGACGCGGAATCGGACCCCTATTCGATCTTTATGCAAGTGGAGGGCCGTGGTTACCGCCTGGCCTCAGATCAGTTGAAGCTGGCTCTAAAGGATCGCGCCTGTCTCAACCTTCTGACGCGCTACAGCCAGGCCCTGTCGGTCCAGGGGGCCTACACGTCACTGTCCAACGCCGTCCATCACATCGACGAACGTCTGGCCCGGTGGATCCTGATGTGTCACGATCGGACCGACGGCGACGAGATCAGCCTTACCCACGAATTCCTCTCGATCATGTTGGCTGTCCGCCGACCGAGCGTGACGACGGCACTGCATCTGCTCGAGGGTCGCAAGCTGATCTACTCCGAGCGTGGCATGATCATCGTCAGAGACCGTAGCGCACTCGAGGATTTCGCCAAAGATGCCTACGGGGAATGCGAGCGGGAATACGAGCGTCTGATCGGACCCTTGAGGTAGAAGTCGACCTCAGTTTGTCGCAGCCGGCAGGGAGAACTCCCCAACCTTCGTTCCCTTGTAGTCACGGACTTCAATCATTGGTGAGACGGAAGGACGACCCTGTCGCAACCGGTCGGCCATGATTTCGCGCGCAGACGCCTCGGCCTCGGCCAGGGCGCTTGGAAGATCCGGAAGATCGTTGCCTTCTTCGTCTTCGATCAAATCTTTGCCGTCACGAACGTGGAAATAAAATCGGGGCATGTGGGTACCTAGCGAGCTTTTTATTCATACCCGCGAGGCTCGCTTAGGTTCCAGATCCGTGTTCATGTCGGCAAAGACTGTACGGTTGCGTACATAGGCTCAGGCGCGCTCTTCCCAGAGCTTGGCCAGTTCAACGATCGTGTCGACCGCCTTTTCCATATCCTGGCTGCTGACCCATTCCAGCGGGGAGTGGAATGCATGGCCGCCGGCAAAGATGTTGGGGCAGGGCAGGCCCATGAAGGATAGCCTTGAACCGTCAGTGCCGCCGCGGATGCTGCCGCGCTTCGGCGTCAGACCGGCCCGCTTGATCGCATCGATCGCATTCTCGACGATCTCAGGATGACGGTCGAGCACCAGCTTCATGTTGCGATACTGTTCGATGACGGTGAACGTGTAGGTCGAACCGGGATAGTCGTGCATGACGTCCTTGACGATATCCTCGAGCAACGTCTCCTTGGTTTTCAAACCCTCGTCGGCGAAGTCCCTGATGATCAGGCTGATCTTTGCCTTTTCCATGCTGCCGCTCAGATCCGTCGGATGGATGAAGCCGTCCCGGCCTTTCGTCGTTTCCGGCGCCATGTGTTTTGGCAGGCGATCGACGATGGCGCCGGCGATGCGGATCGCGTTTTCCATCTTTCCGTAGGCGAAACCGGGGTGGATCGCGACGCCAGTGATGGCGATCTCGACCGCGTCGGCAGAAAACGTCTCATCCTCGATCGTGCCGACTGTTTCGCCATCCAGCGTATAGCCAAAATCGGCGCCGAGCTTTTGAATATCCACCTTTTCCACGCCGCGGGCGATCTCTTCGTCCGGCGTGAACAGGAGGCGGATGGCGCCATGCTTGATGTCGGGGTTGTCGATCAGGTATTTCGCGGCCGTGACGATCTCGGCCAGCCCCGCCTTGTCGTCGGCGCCGAGAAGCGTCGTGCCGTCGGAGGTGATGATGTCGTGGCCGATCTGGTTCTTCAGTTCCCTGTGCTCGCTCTCGCGGATCACGCGACCCGCGTGGCCGGGAAGTGCGATATCGCCGCCCTGGTAGTTACGGATTACCTGCGGCTTGACATCGGTGCCGCTGAAGTCAGGTGCCGTATCCATATGCGCGCAGAAGCAGACGACGGGCACGTTGTTCTTACCCGTATTGGATGGCACCGTCGCATAGACATAGCTGTGTTCGTCGAGATGCGCATCTGAGAGGCCGATCTCCAGCAGTTCTGCGACCAGAACACGGCCGAGCGTCAGCTGTTTCGAGGTCGATGGCTGGGTGGGTGAGGAGGCATCCGACTGGGTATCGATGACGACGTATCGGAGGAAGCGGTCGGTAACGGTATCGGTCATGAGCAAATATCCGGATCAAATCAAAGCCGGACTGTAGCCTGACATCTCCAAAATGCAAAAGGTCCCGTGCTGGACGGGACCTTTGATTTCAGGAGCGATGACTATCCGACTTGAACAGCCTCGGCCTACTTGAACAGAGCCGGCAGCCAGAGCGAGAGGCCGGGGATATAGGTGACCATCAGCAGCACGAAGATGCTGGCGCCGAAGAACGGCCAGATGGTCTTCATGGCTTCGCGGATGGTGATCCCGCCCACCGCGCAGCTGACGAAGAGCACGGTTCCGACCGGAGGCGTGTTCAGTCCGATACCGGCGTTGAGGATCATTACCACGCCGAAATGGACGGGATCGATGCCGAACGCCTTGACGACCGGCAGCAGGATCGGCGTTGCGATGATCACCATCGGCGCCATGTCCATGAACGTGCCGAGCACCAGCAGGATGATATTGATCATCAAGAGCACGATGATCGGATTGTCCGAGATGGCGGAGATCGCGGCGATGATCAGCGTCTGGACCTGCAGGAAAGCCATCAGCCAGCCGAACGAGGCAGCCATGCCGATCACCAGCAAGACCATTGCCGTGGTGCGGACAGCACCCATAACCGCTTCGACGAAACCATCCCAGTTCAGTTCGCGATAGACGATCATCGCGACAAGGAAGGCGTAGAGTACCGCGATACAGGAGCTTTCCGTTGCCGTGAACACGCCCGAGCGGACACCGCCGAAAATGATGGCGATCAGGAGGATGCCCGGGAGCGACGCCAGGAAATAGTAACCCACACGCCTGAAGCCGGGGAACGGGTCCGCCGGGTAACCGCGCTTGACGGCAACCCACCAGGCCGTGACCATCAATGCGGCGGCGAGAAGCAGTCCGGGAATGATGCCCGCGGTGAAGAGATCGGCGACGGAGACATTGCCGCCAGCTGCGATCGAATAAAGGATCATGTTGTGCGACGGCGGGATCATCAGCGCGATGATCGCAGCATTTGCCGTCACGTTGACAGCATAATCCCGGTCATAGCCGCGAGCTGCCATCTGCGGGATCATCAGGCCGCCGACCGCCGAAGCGTCGGCCACCGCAGAACCGGAAATGCCACCGAACAGGGTCGAAGCGACCACGTTGACCTGGCCGAGGCCACCCCGCATGTGGCCAACCAGGCCGGCCGCAAAGCGGATCAGCCGAGTTGCGATACCGCCGCGTACCATCAGGTCGCCTGCGAAGATGAAGAACGGGATCGCCATCATGGCAAACACGTTCATGCCGGAATTCATCTGCTGGAAAACGACGATCGGGGGCAGGCCGATATAGAGCACCGTCGCGAAGGATGCGATGCCGAGGCAAAATGCGATCGGCATCCCGATGATCATCAGAAAGGTGAAGGCGCCGAAAAGAATGGTATAGGCCATTATGCGGCCTCCTGCACAAGTACGTCCGCTGCGATTTCCTCGCCGATCGCGACGTCGATGAAACGTTCGAGTGAAAAGATCGATATCATTGCGCCACCGACGATCATCGGAAAGAAATCCGTACCGCCAGGCCATCCGAGAACGGGGATGCGCGCCGTCCAGGTCCCGATCGCCAGAAGCGATGAGTAATAGGCCATGCCGATGCCAAACAGCACGATCAGTCCGAGGCTGAGCAGGTCCATGGCCCGCTGGATGGCTGGCGGCATGATGTAGCGAACAACGTCGAGCCCGAGATGGACGCTTTCGCGCACACCGACCGCAGCGCCAAGCATGATGAACCAGGACATCAGATAGAGCGACAACGGCTCCGACCAGCTGGGACTATCGTTGAGAATATAACGGCTGAAAACCTGCCAGCCGACGATCAGGGTCATCGAGACCATGCCGATACCGGCGATCCACAATGATGATCGGCTGATCATGCTAAGAACAGGTCTTATCGCCTGCATGAAATTTCGCATTGTCCCGTCCTCCAAAGCCCGACACGTTCCCCGATGTCGGAAAAGCACAGCCGACCCCGGTGTGGCGGGGCCGGCCGATCAGGGCTGTCAGTTGACGGCCTGGATTTCTTCCAACAGGCTCTTCATCTTCGCGTCGGTCACGAACTTGTCGTAGACCGGCTTCATCGCGGCCGAGAACTCGTCCTTGTTGACGGTAATGACCTTGACGCCGCCGGCGCGGACCTTTTCTTCCGAAGACTTTTCGCGGGCAGCCCACAGTTCGCGCATCTTGACGACGCTGTCCTTCGCGGCCTGGCGGATGACTTTCTGGTCATCGGGCGTCAGCTTGTCCCAGGAGACTTTCGACATGACCAGAATTTCCGGGTTCATCGAATGCTGGGTCAGCGAATAGTTCTTGGCGACCTCGTAATGACGGGCCGATTCGTAGGACGGCCAGTTGTTTTCAGCGCCGTCGACAACTCCGGTTTCCAGCGACGAGTAGACTTCGCCCATCGGCATCGGCGTCGGGTTGGCACCGAAGGCCTGCATCATCGCGATCCAGAGGTCGGACTGCTGGACACGGATCTTCATGCCCTTGAGGTCGGCCAGTTTTTCGACCGGCTTCTTGGTAGTGTAGAAGGAGCGCGCGCCGCTGTCGTAGTAGGCCAGACCGATCAGGCCGTGCGGTTCGAAGGCGGCAAGGATCTTGTCGCCGATCGGGCCGTCTACGACCTTATGCATGTGGTCGGTCGAGCGGAACAGGAAGGGCAGGCCAAGAACGACCGTCTCGGGGATGAGGTTGTTGAACGGCGCGGCATTGACGCGGTTCATGTCGATGACGCCGAAACGGGTCTGCTCGATCGTGTCCTTCTCGCCGCCGAGAACCGAGTTGTTCATCACCTGCACGCCGATGCGGCCGCTGGTGCGTTCCTTGACGAGGTCGCCCATGTATTTGACTGCTTCGACAGTCGGATAGCCATCAGGATGGATATCGGCAGAGCGCAGGGTGATCTCCTGCGCGCGGACGCTGGTATGGGCCGTGGTGGTGGCCAGCGCCAGGCAAAATGCGAGCCCGAGGGCTTTCGTCAGTTTCATGTCTTCCTCCTCCAAAAAGCCGTCGCCTCCACGCGCCGGCGGTGATTAAATTTATTTGGTCGATGCACTCCAGTCCGGAAGGCCAAACAGCTGTTCCGGGTTCTTCACGAGCGCCAGCTCAAGCGCTTCTTCGTCCGCCAGCCAGCTTAGAACCGTGTCGGTCAACGCGACGTCGTCCGGATAGTCCTTCTGCTCGCGTGCAAGGTTGTGCGGCCAGTTGCTGCCCCAGACGATGCGTTCAGGCGCATAGGCGGCGATGTCGCGCGAGAAGGCCGCGACATCGGCATAATCAGGTGCGCCGGACTTCGAGGACTCGTAGACGCCTGCAAACTTGAACCAGCATCTGCCGATATCCATCAGTCGCTTGACGGCTGCGATCTCCGGGCCCTCTGGCGTTGCGCCTGAGAAGAACTTGCCGTGATGGTCGAACACCCAGCGGCTCTCGAGTTTGGCAAGGCGTGGCTCATGCTCGAGGATATTGCTGCCGTCGAACTGGACTGCGAGCATCCAGCCGCGGGCGGCAGCCTTGGCGTCGAGTGCTTCGAGCGCCGAAAGGTCCACGGCACCGCCGGGCAGATCCATGATGCGCAGGCCGACGATACCGGCTTCGGCGAGTTGGTCGAGTTCGCCATCGGAGACATCACCCGCGACTGCAGCGACGCCACGGGCAACATCGCCCATTTCCTTCAGGCAGGCGACCAGGTTGGTATTGTCGCGCTGGTGGGCATTGCCCTGCGTGATCACGACACGATCGATGCCGAGCCATGCCATGAACTGGCGGTACTGCTCCGCATCCGGAAGAGTGCCGACCGGCAGGCCCGGACCACCGGGCTGCGATGGGAAACCCGGCAGGTACATATGCATCTGCGAGTCGACTGCGCCCGCCGGCAGTTTGGTCGTTGGCGCGTCTCCGGAGAGCGGACGAACAAGCATCAGACGTCTCCCGACTTCGGTTCAGGCATTTTGAACTCCTTCAGCGCGTCGCGGTTGATCTCGATCCCAAGGCCGGGGCCATCGGGGATCTGCACCACGCCGTGCCGATGTTCGATCGGTGTTTTGATCACCGCCTGGCGGAAAGGGTTGTCGGTGCGGTCGAATTCGAGGATGGGTTCGATCGGATTGACGCGGACAGGGCTCGGGATCATCGCCGCCATGAATTGCAGGGCGGCGGCGATATGAACGGCCGTTCCCCAGACATGCGGCACAACGCGGATACCATGGAGCGCTGCAAGATCGGCGACGCGCTTGGCCTCGGTAAACCCGCCAACGCCGGCAAGATCCGGCTGGAGAATGTCGACGGCGCGGGATTCCACCGGCTCGCGCATGCCCCATCGGCTGTGCCACGTTTCGCCGCCCGCAACAGGGATAGGCTGGCGGGCGCGGACTTCGCGATAGGCGCCAAGCTGTTCCGGCACGACGGGCTCTTCGAACCAGTCGATATCGTATTGAGCGGCCGCGTTGCCGAGTTTGACGGCTTCGATGGTGTCATAGCCATGGTTGGCGTCGATCATGAGGCGCATATCGGGACCGGCTGCTTCCCGCACGGCGCGGATGACGCGAAGGTCTTCCTCGACGCCGAAGCCGATCTTGATCTTCGTCGCGTGGAAACCCTCGTCGCGGTAGCGGGCGACATCGCGGGCATTGTCTTCGACGCGGTCGACGCCATCGCGCTTGAAGCTGCCGGTGGCATAGGCCTTGACGCTCTCGCGAAACCGGCCGCCGAGCAGGATCGAGACCGGCACGCCGAAATGCTTGCCCTTGATGTCCCAGAGCGCGATGTCGATGCCTGAGAGAGCCGTGACCGCAAGGCCGCGCTGGCCCTGGTCACGCAGGGCGTTATAGAGCTTCGCCCAGATCTTTTCGGTTTCCAGCGGATTTTCGCCGATCAGCCAGTTCGCATAGGCCGCCACCACGGCCGCGTTGGGTCGGGCCGGGCCGAGGCATTCTCCCCAGCCGATGGTTCCGTCGTCGCACTCGATCTCGACCAGGATATGGGCGCGGCGGTCGAAGCGCATCGAGGCGCTTTCGAAGGCGACATCCAGCCGGTGTTCGAGAAGGTGAGTGCGGACCGCAGCGATCTTCATGGGTTCACCGCTTCTGATCGCCGATGAGCTTCAGCAGGATCTGCTCTTCTTCTTCCGTCAGGTCATCGAGCGGCGGGCGGACCTTGCCTGCATCAAAGCCCTGCAGGCGCACGCCGGCCTTGATGGCCGAGACGGCATAACCCTTGCGGCGGCCGCGAAGCGCCATGAAGGGGTAGAAGAATTCGGTGAGGATCTGTTCGCAGCGGGTGCGATTGCCGGCACGCAGTGCCTTGTAGAACTCGACAGCAAGACCCGGCACGAAGTTGAAGACGGCCGACGAATAGGTGGTGAAGCCGGCGCCGAGATAGGCTTCGGCGAACAGTTCCGCCGTCGGCATACCGCCGAGATACATCAGCCGGTCGCCCATCGTGGCCGTGATCTGGCGCACGAGGCCGATATCGCCGGTGCCGTCCTTGAAGCCGATCAGGTTCGGGCATTCGTCGCAGAGCCGCTGCAGCGTGTCGACCTGAAGCACGGAGTTGTCGCGGTTATAGACCATGACGCCGATGCCGACCGACTGGCAGATCGCCTTCACATGCTTGTACAGGCCTTCCTGCGGTGCATCGATCATGTAGTGTGGCAGAAGCAGAATTCCGTCCGCGCCTGCTTTCTCGACCTTCTTTGCAAGGTCGACGCCGACATGGGTGCCGAAGCCGCAGCCCGACACGATCGCGGTCTTGCCGGACGCTTCCTTGGCGGATTTCACGATGGCGGGAATTTCGTCGGGGGCCAGCGAGAAGAATTCTCCGGTGCCGCCGGCGGCAAAGAGAACGGGCGCCTCGAAGCCGGAAAGCCACTCGATATGACGCTGATAACTTTCAGGCTGAAACTGGCCCTCGGCATCGAAATGGGTCACAGGGAACGACAGCAGGCCAGCGCCGAGCGCTGCCTTGATCTCTTCAGGCGTCATGTAGTGTTATCCTCTCAGTGTCTCCTCCAGACAATGTTGTCGTACATGTATGATGAATTTGTGTCAACACGTCATCTGACAGATTGGCGAACTTCGCGCAGGAGCGTCCGGTAGCGCAGTTGCGCGCCGCGCAGATGGCTGCGCATGGCCTGCCTTGCGCCTTCTTCGTCGCCTTCCGAAATTGCCACGACGATCGCGTCATGCTCCTTGTCGAGAAGGGCGATATAGGCCGCCTGATCGGATTCGGAATCGTCCGGCCGCAGGGCAGCACGGGGGATCAGCCGCTTGCCGATCATGGTCAGGAACTCGCGGAAGCGCGGGTTGTTGGTCGCTTCGGCGATGGCGAGATGGAGTGCAAAGTCCGCCTCGCTGGTCGGCTTGTCTGCCTCGAGACAGGCGCGGACGGCATGGTGGTGCTCGAAGATGCTTTCTTCCTGTGCCGGTGAGCGGCGCACCGCTGCAAGGCCTGCAGCCTCGACTTCGACGGCGGTTCTGAGCTCCAGGAGCTCGATCATCGAGGACACCTGAGCAAGATCGATATTGTTGAGCGAGAGCATCGTGGGCTGGGTGTTTTGCCGTGGTTCCAGCACAAAGACGCCGGCACCCTGGCGCGCTTCCACAAGACGGTCGGCGCGGAGTGCGGCGATCGCCTCGCGCACAACGGTGCGGCTGACGCCGTGGGTCTCCGTCAGCTGCGCCTCGCTTGGCAACCGCGCACCGGCCGTGAACTGACCGGCGGCGATCGCCTGGCGCAATGTATCCGTCAGCTGAGACACCAGCGTTCCTGCACCCTTTGCCGGCTCCAGCCGCGTCTCTCCAGCCATTCGTCTCTCCTTGTGCTCTCGTTATCTGCTCCCCTTAACCTGTATGATAAGTCGGCTTCGTTGTCACGGTTTTTGCTTATGGAGCCTTTGCGGCAGTTGAAAGCGGCCGCACTTGTCTCTAGGTTGCGGCATTGATTTCAGATTTCGGGTGATGAGTGCGCGAGAGAGTTCGGTGTATCGGTCTGTTGTGTGCTCTTAGTCTCTGGCCGGCGGCGACGCAGGCGCAGTGGAAGCCGGTGGAGCAGGTGAAGACCTATCCGGTCAAAGGCACGTCCGGCATCGAGCTCTACTCCTCGATCGGCGAAAACGGCCCCAAGGTCGGCAGCCAGGTTCGGGCGATTGCTCATACGGATTTCAAGCTGACCTGGTCGCGCAAATACGAACCGCAGCCCGACGGCGCCTGCACGCTGGTTTCGGCACGCCCCAACATCATCATCATCTACACACTGCCAAAGCTTGTCTCGAAGCTGTCGCCCGCGCTTCAACAGAAATGGGACGCGTTTACTGACGGCGTGCGCCGGCATGAGCGGGTCCACGGCGCGATGATCGAGGATCTCGTGCGCCAGATCGAGGCGGCCAGTATCGGGCTTTCGGTGCCTAACGATCCGAAATGCACCAAGGTACGGGCTGAACTCCAGAGCAAGATCGCCGTCATCTTTCCCGCCCATCAGCAACGCAACCGGGATTTCGACAAGGTAGAACTCGGCGATGGCGGCAATGTGCAGCAGCTGATCCTCCAGCTCGTCAACGAGCGCTAGAGACAGGCGAATTTTTCAAAGGAAGCTTTCAATGACGCAGGTTATTTCCGCTGGTGATGTCGATGCCGAGGCTCTGATCGAAGAGCTGAAAGAGTGGGTGCGGATCGAGACGCCCTCCGGCAATGCGGCGGCGGTAAACTTCCTGGCCGATCGGGTGGAGGCCAGTGCGGCTAAGGCCGGCCTTTCCGTCGAACGGCTGCCGGGCACGCTCGGGTTCGGCGATATCCTCGCGGTCCGATCGCCACGGCAGGCGGGGAGCAACGAGAAATCGGTTCTGGTGCTTGCGCATCTCGATACGGTGCATGCGATCGGCGTGATCGATAACCAGCTTCCGCTCCGCCAGGAGGGCGACAAGCTTTACGGTCCCGGCATCTACGACATGAAGTCCGGTGCACTGATGGCGCTGGAGGCGTTGAAGATCGCGGTTGCGAAGGGCAGCAGAATGCCGGTCGATCTCGTTTTCGTGCCGGACGAAGAGGTCGGAAGCTTTTCGTCGCGGGCCTTCATGGAGGAATGCGCGCGCAGCGCCGGTTATACGCTGGTGGTGGAACCGGCGCGCGACGGCGGCAAGATCGTCATCGCTCGCAAGGGTGTGGCGATGTACGATATCGTCGTGCGTGGCCGGGCCTCGCATGCGGGCACACGGCCACAGGACGGACGAAGCGCCGTGCGGGCGGCAGCAAGGCTTGTGCTCGATCTGGAGGCGCTGAACGACGCAGGGCGCGGCATCACCGTCACGGTCGGAACGATCAGCGGCGGCACCGGCCGCAATACGGTGCCGGCGGAATGCCGCATGCAGGTGGATGTGCGCGTCCCCGACGATGCGGCAGCCACGGAAGTCACGGCGAAGATCGCCGCCATGCAGCCGGTCGATCCGGATATTACGTTTGAGATCAATGGACAGATGAACCGGCCGCCATTCGCGCAGTCGGATGCGGGGCGGAGACTGTTCGATAGCGCAGCGAAGGTCGCAACGGATCTGGGCATCGCGCTGGAGGGCGTCACGACCGGCGGCGGTTCCGACGGCAATTTCACCGCAGCGCTTGGCGTGCCCACGCTCGATGGCTTGGGCGCTGATGGCGCAGGAGCGCATACGTTCGAAGAGTATATTTTGCTGTCGAGCGTTGCGCCGCGGACGGCCCTCTTGGCCAACCTGATGATGTCGCTCGAGCCCGAAGCCTGACGGGTGCCGCTTTGTGAACGGTGCGGCACCGGCCGCACCCATCACGGCATCTTTTCATCGTCCAGAAATTGCGTCCATATGGCTGATATCGAAGACCAATCGGGAATTCCGACATGACCAGCGGCCTGCACCACATCACCGCCATCACCCGCAAGATACAGGCGAATGTCGACTTCTATGTCGGCTTCCTCGGATTGCGGCTGGTGAAACGCACCGCCGGTTTCGAGGATGCGCAGCAGTTGCATCTGTTTTACGGCGACGGTGCCGCATCGCCCGGATCGATCGTGACGTTTCTCGCCTGGGAAGATGGATCGCTCGGTCGGGTCGGGCATGGGGCGCCGAGCGAGATCAGCCTGGAGATTTCGCCGGAAGCGATCGGCTTCTGGCTGACGAGGGCCCTCCAATATAACATCAAGCTATCCGGGCCTGCGCAGGAATTCGGCCAGCCCTTGCTGCGGCTGACGGATCCGGACGGTATCATCGTCAAGCTCGTCGGCGTCGAGGAGACGGGACCCTGGGTCTGGTGGCCGGATGGCGGTATCGCCGAAGAAAACGCAGTCCGCAGGCTTTACGGCGCGACGATTCTTTCCGAGAAGCCCCAGGAGACTGCTAAATTCCTTGTGAGGCATATGGGGTTGGCTGTCGGAAGCCGGGAAGGCAACATCCAGCGTCTGGTCTCGGATGCGCATGATATCGTCGATGTCCGCGATGCATCGGGTTTCTGGACGTCGGCGCCGGGCACGGGCGCGATCGATCATATCGCGTTTCGCGCCACCGATCGCGCGGCGGTCGAAGCGGTGCATGCAGAGCTTGCTGCTGCCGATGCGGGCGAGATGAACATCCACGACCGGCAGTATTTCCATTCGCTCTACATGCGCGAGCCCGGAGGTTCGCTGATCGAATTTGCCTCGGACGGGCCGGGTTTTGCCACCGATGAAACTGTCGAGACGCTGGGACGCCAGCTGTTCATTCCGAACCATTTCAAGGGGGATCGCGAGGCGCTGAAGGTGATGCTGCCGCAGTTCGGTCTGCCGGGCGAGGAACGCGTCATCTACCGCGACCTGCCGTTCGTGCATCGGGTCCACATGCCTGACAACTGGGACGGCACGACGCTGGTGCTGATGCACGGAACCGGCGCCAACGAAACGGCGCTGCTGCCGCTCGGCCGAAAGGCGGCACCCAATGCGATGCTGATCGGTTTGCGCGGCCGCTCCGTGGACGAGGGCTATCCGCGGTTTTTCCGCAGGCTCAGCCAGACGACGTTCGACCAGAAGGAGATCGCCTCGGAAGTGGAGGCTTTCGTCGGGTTCGTCGAGGATATCGGTCCCGCCTATGGCGCGGATCCGGCGCGCACCGCGTTCCTCGGTTATTCCAACGGCGGCAACATGATCGGAGCGACGATGCAGCTTTACCCTGAGCTGATCCGCAAGGCAGTGCTGCTGCGCTCAATGAACGTGCTGGAAGACCGACCCGTCGTTGATCTTTCCGGGGCAGAGGTCCTGTCACTCAGCGCCACCAACGATTTCTATGGCCCACTTGCCGGCGAGATCGAGGACAGGCTACGGACGGCCGGGGCGGACGTGACGGTCCGGGTACTCGACGCGGATCACGGCCTCGGCGCGGAAGACGAGGTCATCGTGCATGCATGGCTCAAGGAGCGGATTGGTTGACAGGTAACGCGTTCACGACCGGAAACGACAAGCCGGTATTCTGTGCCGATATCGGCGGTTCGTTCATCAAGTTCGCGGTGTCGCCGGCGCCTGGCATCGTCGAGCCTCTGGAACGGGTCGCTACGCCCGCTTCCGACTGGGATGCGTTCGTGCGCGCGCTGTCTGACCTGATCGCGCGGCATGCCCATCTGGTCGAAGACAATGGCTCGACGCCACTGGCCTTGTCGATCACGGGGATCGTTGATCCCAAGACCGGCGTGTCGATTGCCGCCAACATTCCCTGCATCACAGGACGTCCCGTGGCGGCGGAACTTTCCGCGCGGCTCGGAAGGCCGGTGATTGCGGCCAACGACGCCGATTGCCTGACTCTTGCCGAAGCCAGTGAAGGTGCCGGCAAGGGCCATGACGTCGTGTTCTGCGCCATCATCGGCACCGGGATCGGCGGTGGTCTGGCGATTGGTGGCAAGCTGGTGCGCGGTGCGGGCGGCGTGACCGGCGAATGGGGCCACGGGCCGATCGTCAATACGACCGTCGAGATCGCCGGCGAGACGATCCACATTCCGCGCCTGGCCTGCGGTTGCGGCCAGTCCGGCTGTGCCGATACGGTCGGCGGCGCACGCGGGATAGAGCGTATCGACGGCCTGCTCCATGAGAGAGCCGAGACCAGCCACACGATCATCGCGGACTGGCAGGCCGGCGACGTGTTGGGGGAAAAGACGGTCGCCGTCTGGCTAGAACTGATTGCCGATCCGCTGGCGCTTGCGGTCAACACGACAGGGGCGTCGGTCGTGCCCGTCGGAGGGGGACTGGCCTCCGTTCCGGCACTGATCGACCTGCTGGACAGAGCAGTGCGCAAACGCATCCTCAACCGGATAAGTCACCCATTGGTGATCCCGGCGCTTCGGCAGGCGGATGGTGGGCTGGTCGGGGCAGCGGTGCTCGGACGGCAGGAGGGCTGATGGCGATGCGGATCACGCTCGAAGTCTGTGTCGATACGCCTGACGGGTTCGAGGCGGCTGTGGCAGGCGGGGCCGACCGGATCGAACTCTGCGCGGCGCTCGATCTGGGCGGACTGACGCCGTCGGCGGGGCTGATGGCACTGGCGGCGAAAGCGTCGACCCCGGTCTATGCGATGATCCGACCGAGGGCAGGGGATTTCGTGTTCGGTCTCGGTGACGAGGCCGCCATGCTCGGCGATATCGACGCTGTGCGGTCCGCCGGGTTGGCGGGTGTGGTGATCGGTGCGAATCTGGCCGATGGCCGTCTCGATGTGGCGCTGCTCGAACGCCTGATGCGACATGCTGACGGTCTCGGTGTGACGCTGCACCGTGCCTTCGATCTGGTGCCGGATCCGGTTGAGGCCCTCGACGTGGCGATGACGCTCGGCGTTGAGCGCATCCTGACGTCCGGGCTGGTTCCGCGCGCCATAGACGGCGTGAACCTGTTGAAGCAACTGGTCGATCAAGCCGGGACACGGTTGTCGATCATGCCGGGCAGCGGGGTCACGCCGGCAAACGTTGTCGAATTGTTGAACTGCACCGGTGCCCGCGAGGTCCACGGCTCCTGCCGCGCTGTTCTCAAGCGCGGTGACGGCAGAGCTGTCGAGTTCGGTTTTGAAGCTAACCAATCATACCGGACAAGCGAAGTCATCGTGCGCGAGATGCGGACGATCTTGGATGGTGTCGGCGGCTGAGGGTTCGCTCAGCCTCAGGCGCAGAGGCTGGCGAGGGCCTTGAAGTCCTGGATCTGCACGCAGCGGACGCTTTGCAGTTTGATCAGGTTGGATGCGCGCAGCTTTGCGAACACACGCGAAACGGTTTCAATCGTCAGGCCGAGATAATCCGCGATGTCGAGTCTCGACATCGGCAGGTCGAAATGGTCGAGATTGCCCTGGCGGTTGGCCATGTCCAGCAGGAAGCCGGCGATGCGCTCCACCGCGGTCTGGCGACCGATGACCGCCAGGTGCTCCTGGGCGCGCAGCATGCCGCGCAAGGCGAGCTTTAGAATGTCGTCGCCATTGCCGGGTTGGGAAAAGCTGCGCAGTCCCGTCGGAACGATCGCTTCCGCGAAAAAGGCATGCGTGCGGTCGGCTTCAAACCCAAAGGTCTCGCCGGCAAGGTAGAAGCCGATGACCTGACGGCGGCCATCGGACAGGAGCCGATGGAGGCGGACGGCGCCGAATTCGACCTCGTAGAACGTCCCGGATTTCTCGCCGGGCGTGTAGATTTCCTTGCCGCCGGCATAGGTCTGGACCTGGGTAACCCGGGTGACTGGTGCGGAGGAACACGGAAACGCGATCGGCGTTGCGTTTAGCATCTTTGCCTGGGCGTTCGCGACCGGAGCGTTCACGGCTCTTCCTCCAAGTGATCAGAGCTAGGATGCCGCAAGCCACTCGTCGGCGATATTGAGGTGTCTCCCTACGGAGTTCTACGTAGCAACCGGTGCCGGCGTGGCGTGGCTCAGATGGGCGAAATCCCTCACCATCCGCAGCAGTTCGGCGCCATCGAATGGCTTTATCAGGATGCGCGCCGTGTTTTTGGATGGGATCGGCGTCATTCCGTCTGCCAGCATGATGAAACGGCTGGGAGAGTCGAGAAGCTTGTGCTGGGCGTCGAGGTTGCCGTGGACCTCGTGGGAGTCGATGATCGTGCACGCGGACGAGGCTGCCGAGGCGTGGCCCGCGCACCAGCTTTCATAGGAAAGAACCTGAAAACCTTCGACCTCCAGCGCGAACGCCAGCGACTGTCTAAGCCCGGCATCCGGAGCGATCACTGCAATAGTGGTCGAGGGTGACAACACGTGGACTATCCAGGATCCGGGGGGCGCTAGGGCGACATTGGACGCCGATTGTAATATGCGCGCCACGCCCCAAGCGGACTTTGCGTTAGATCAAGAAGTTGCAATTAAATCGCGGATTGTCCGTTTGTTCAGGTTCGGCGTCACTCCTGGTCGAATCCGGCCGCCATGGTCATCCGAACCAACTGCGGCAGGCTGCGCGCCCGCATCTTGGCCATCACGTTGGCGCGGTGGACTTCAACCGTCCGGGGGCTGATGTCGAGATCGTAGGCGATCGACTTGTTCGGCAAGCCGGCAACGACTGCCAGAAGGACCTGGCGCTCGCGATCGCTAAGCGACTGGAGGCGGCTCAACACTTCCTGCACCTCGGTCACTTCCGTCGGCTTTTCGACGAGAAGCTTGGCAGCCCGCTCGATTGCTTCGATGATGGTCGTATCGTCGAACGGTTTTTCGATGAAATCGACAGCGCCAGCCTTCATTGCTTCCACTGCCATCGCCACGTCGCCGTGGCCGGTTATGAAGATCACAGGCATCCGTATCTTCTGGGCGGCGAGCGACCTGATCAGCTCGAGTCCTCCGATATCGGGCATCCTGAGGTCGCTGATGAGCAGTGCGTTGCGAGTTCCGGGCGCAAATTTCAGGAAGGCCGTCGCGCTTTCATGCACGCGCACGGCAAATCCGTTCATCGTCAGCATGAAGGCGAGCGACTTGCGCACCGGCTCCTCATCGTCGACGATATGCACCACGTAGTCAGCGGTCGGCATTCTCTTCGTCCTCCTTGTACAACGGCAGCGTGAACCGGAACGTGGCACCTCCGGCGACATTTCGGGTGACCACCATCTCACCGTCATGGGCTTCGATAATACGTTTGCATATCGAAAGTCCGATTCCCATACCACCCGCCTTGGTCGTCACGAATGGCTTGAACAATTGGGCCTCGATCTCCTCCGCAATCCCGGGGCCTGTGTCTTCGACGACCACGGCCACGTGCTCGTCGTCCTGGACCAGCGTGCGGATCGTGAGCTCTCTCCGCTCACTGTCGCGCATCGCTTCGATTGCGTTTCGCATCAGATTGGTCAGGACTTGCTGGATCTGGATCTTGTCAGCGACGACGATTTCCGGGCCGTCGTTGAATTCGAACATCGTCCGCACGCCATTTTCGCGAGAACCGACCAAGGCCAGAGCGGCGGCTTCTTCAATCAGCCGGCGGATGTTGTGGGGTGCTTTTTCCGTTTCGCCCTTCGTCACGAATTCGCGCAGGTGCTTGATGATCTGCCCGGCGCGGAGCGATTGGTTGCCGGCTTCCTTCAGTGCGTCTCGCAATCGCGACGCCATGTCGTCGTCCATGTCCCGCAGGAGTCTTGCGCAGCCGTGGACATAGTTCGCGATGGCCGAAAGCGGTTGGTTCAGTTCATGGGCAAGGGTCGAGGCCATTTCACCCATCTCGTTCAGTCGCGCGAGACGGGCGACTTCACCCTGCATTTCCTGCAATCGTGCCGCCGATTCGGCGCGTTCGGTAAGATCTCGCACGAAGCCGGTATAGAAGGTCTCGCCACCCGACCGGGTTTCGCCAACGGCAAGCTTCATCGGGAAGGTGGAGCCATCCTTGCGACGGCCGACCACGACGCGATCCCGGCCGATAATCCGCTTCTCGCCGGTGCGCGCGTAGCGCTCGAGATAGCCGTCATGCTCCCTGTGGTAGGGCTCCGGCATGAGGATACGCAGGTTGCGTCCGACGACCTCGTCTTCCGTATATCCGAACTGGCGAACGGCCGCGGAATTGAAGGAGACGATGATGCCTTCCTTGGTAATGACGATAGTGGCATCGAGCACGGTGTCGAGGATCGATCGCAGATGCGCCTCGCGAACCTCGGCCTTGGCCTGGGTCTTTGCGATGATGATACGGGCGATATGCAGGACCTTGCCGGTGACGGCGATTGCCAGGCTGGTCAGAGCGACCACTCTCAGTTCCGCCGAGGTCGCGCTGACGGGTGACAGTTCCTTCAACGCCCAGACACCGATTACGGAGAGGACTGCAGCGACCACACCCGGTCTCAGGCCTCCGATGACGGAGGCGAAGATGATCGACGGCACGAAAAAGAAGTAGATCCCCTTGCCGTTCATGGGAACGGACAGAGCCAGACGAATTGCAAAGCCGACCAGGAAGCCGACCACAGCAAGGAGATAGACCTCACCGCGGGTGAAATCACGTTTCTGAATGAACTGTACGAAGCGTTCGGTGCGCCCGGTCATTTCGCTTAGGATCATCGCTCATCCTACTGAAAAGGCGATCGACACAGGCGCGCGGAGAGACGGGCGCGGATGTCTTGAACGCGTTGTAGCACAGGCTTAAATGCAGCGTCCAACGGGCAAATCGGGGAGGGGTCTTCATACACATGCTTTTCACCATATGTCAGAGAAACCACGCATTCGCTCCGGAACCCTGTTCATCCCGGCGTGCAATTGATCGGCAAACCCGATAAGGCTGGGCCTTGGCCTAAACATTCCGCTAGGTTATCAACCAGAATCAGACTGGTAACACACACGCAGCCATGGCTGCTGCCGGAGAATTCGATATGTCGACCGTAGCCGCCGAAGCAAATGAAGGGCGCGCCGCACCGATCAAGGTTTTGTTCGTAGAAGACGAAGCCCTGATCCGCATCTCTACAGCCGATTTCCTGCAGGACGCCGGCATGGGCGTCGTCGAAGCCGGCACGGCCGGTGAGGCGCTGGGCCTTGCCTCCGAGCAGCCGGTCGATATCCTGGTTACCGACGTGCATCTGCCTGACATGACAGGCCTGCAACTGACCATCAAACTCCGCGCCCAATTTCCGGATCTCCCGGTCATCTTCGCGACGGGCGATCGCAATGTCGAAGGCGCCGAAGGCCTGTCGCGTTCGGGCCTGGTGACCAAGCCTTATGACTACGACAGCCTTGTCTCGCTGATCCGCTCCATGGTCTCGGCCGGCTGACCGGCGGAACCGGCCGTCAGATCCGGCCGTCCGCCTCCACGATCATCTTCGTCAGGCTGCCATCCGCGGGAAACAGCGGGATGAGGCATGCCTGCAGCGCGTGATAGATGTCGCCCTTGCCGGGAAACAGGGTGTGAGCCGGGACCAGATCTTCCGTCAGTTCCTCGTGCCAGCCGCCGTTCTTGTGGTCGACGAACTTGTTGGCGATTGTGCCCCAGATCAGCCTGTAGCTGTCTTCGTAGAAGCTGTCGGCCGGCAGATGCTGGTTGATGAAGTGGGCAGCGCCAGCGCCCTCGCACATCGGCCACCAGAGCTTGTTGGTCTTGGCCGGCGTGTCGTCCCAATCCAGCGTGTAGAAGAAGCCGCCTTTTTCCTTGTCCCAGCCGAGTGACATGGCCTGCACGAACAGGTTCTTTGCCGCATCCGGCATCCAGGCGTGCTTCTTGTCGCCGAGCGTCCACAGTTGCAGCGTCAGTCTTGCCCATTCCAGCCAGTGGCCGGGCGTCGTGCCGGCCGGGCGGAACATCTCGTCCTGGTGATAATAGTTCTTGTCGATCTGCCAGTCGCTATCGAAATGCTCGGCGACGCGGAAGCCGACGCTGCCGGCGAGGCGCCGGATGACGAGGTCTGCAATGCTTTCGGCCTTGTCCAGATAATGCCGTTCGCCGGTTGCCTCAAAGGCCGCCATCAGCGCTTCAGTCAGGTGCATGTTAGAGTTCTGGCCACGGTAGCTGCCGCCGTCGATGGGGGACCAGTCGGGCGCGAATTCTTCGGCAATGGCGCCGTGTTCGATATTCCAGAACCGGGTCTCCAGCACGTCGGTGACGTCGGCGAGCATCGCGTCGGCGAGCGGATGGCCAACGACTTTTGCGGAGGATGCGGCGAGAAGCACGAAAGCGTGGCCGTAACCCTGCTTGTTGCCATCCGCCGGGCCATCGTCGTTCATCGACCAGGCATAGCCGCCATGTGTTTGGTCGCGGTGACCGTTCCAGAGAAAATTCATGCCGTGATCGATCAGGTCGCCTGACCCCGGACGACCGAGCAGATAGGCGATCGAATAGCAGTGCACCATGCGGGCAGACGCGTGAATGCCGCGAACGGCATTGCCGCCAGGGA
The DNA here is from genome assembly GCF_014842035.1 of Rhizobium sp. CFBP 8752. Taxonomy (NCBI): domain Bacteria; kingdom Pseudomonadati; phylum Pseudomonadota; class Alphaproteobacteria; order Hyphomicrobiales; family Rhizobiaceae; genus Rhizobium; species Rhizobium sp. CFBP 8752. The sequence continues at coordinate 1,191,144 of NZ_JACYUZ010000001.1, forward strand.
GCGGGTTGCCGGTAGGATCGAGATCGAAGAAGCCGCCCTTGGGGTTGATGGCCCTGTGCTGGAAGAAATCGAACAGGCCGTCAGCCTGTTGCAGGAGCCAGCGCCGGTGGTAGGGCAGATCGCTCCAGAATTTCGATACCTGGCCCGCTTCGCTCATGCTTCTCTCCCTTTTGCATTCTGCTTCAAGGCTATACCGTCAGGAGTATGGCCTGTCATCGACAATTCGTTTATTACTCACAGCACGACGGCTGGACATCATATAAACGCATCTTTATATGATTATGAATACCGTTTGATGCTGTTCAGGAGTGTGTCCCTTGTTTGATGAACTCTTCGGTCCCGAAGGCGATCGCCGCGACGGTGCGGAAATCCTTGCAGCGCTAAAGGCCGCCGCACGCGAACGCATTCTCGTGATAGATGGCGCCATGGGCACCCAGATCCAGGGGCTCGGCTTCAACGAAGACCATTTTCGTGGAGAACGCTTCATTGGTTGCGCCTGTCACCAGCAGGGCAATAACGACCTTCTGATTCTCTCGCAGCCCCAGGCGATCGAGGATATCCACTATCGTTACGCCAAGGCCGGCGCCGATATTCTCGAAACCAACACGTTTTCCTCTACCCGTATCGCCCAGGCGGATTACGAGATGGAAGGCGCTGTCTACGATCTCAACCGCGATGGGGCACGGCTTGCCCGCCGCGCCGCGATCCGCGCCGAAAAGGAAGACGGCCGCCGCCGTTTCGTGGCCGGCGCCATCGGCCCGACCAACCGGACGGCCTCGATTTCCCCCGATGTCAACAATCCGGGCTACCGCGCTGTCTCTTTCGACGACCTGCGGATTGCCTATGGCGAGCAGATCGACGGTCTGATCGACGGCGGTGCCGATATCATCCTGATCGAGACGATCTTCGATACGCTCAACGCCAAGGCCGCGATCTTTGCCTGTGAGGAGCGCTTCGAGGCAAAGGGCATTCGCCTGCCGGTCATGATATCGGGCACGATCACCGACCTTTCCGGACGCACGCTGTCCGGCCAGACGCCGTCTGCGTTCTGGAACTCTGTGCGCCATTCGAACCCGTTCACGATCGGCCTCAACTGCGCGCTCGGGGCAGATGCGATGCGTCCGCACCTGCAGGAACTGTCGGGCGTTTCCGACACGTTCATCTGCGCCTATCCTAATGCCGGCCTGCCCAACGAGTTTGGCCAGTATGACGAGACGCCTGAGATGATGGCGAAGCAGGTCGAGGAATTCGCCCGCGAAGGTCTGGTCAACGTCGTCGGCGGCTGCTGCGGCTCGACGCCGGAGCATATCCGCGCGATTGCCGATGCCGTCTCCAAGCACAAGCCGCGTGAGATCCCGGAGCATTCGCCGTTCATGTCGCTGTCGGGCCTCGAGCCCTTCACGCTGACCAAGGACATTCCGTTCGTGAATGTCGGCGAACGCACCAACGTCACCGGTTCGGCCAAATTCCGCAAGCTGATCACCGCCGGCGATTATGCGGCAGCGCTGGTTGTTGCCCGCGACCAGGTCGAGAACGGCGCGCAGGTCATCGACATCAACATGGACGAGGGCCTGATCGATTCGGGCCAGGCGATGATCGAGTTTCTCAACCTGATCGCTGCCGAGCCGGATATCGCGCGCGTTCCCGTCATGATCGACAGCTCGAAGTTCGAGATCATCGAAGGTGGACTGAAATGCGTTCAGGGCAAGCCGATCGTCAACTCGATCTCGCTCAAGGAAGGCGAGGAAAAGTTCCTGGCGCAGGCCAAGCTGATCCGCAATTACGGCGCAGCCGTCGTGGTCATGGCGTTCGACGAGACGGGGCAGGCGGATACCTATGACCGAAAGGTCGAGATCTGCAGCCGCGCCTACAAGATCCTGACCGAGCAGGCGGGCTTCCCGCCCGAGGATATCATCTTCGATCCGAACGTGTTTGCGGTGGCGACCGGGATCGAGGAACACAACAATTACGGCGTCGATTTCATCGAGGCGACGCGCACCATCCGCGAACGCATGCCGCTGGTGCATATTTCGGGCGGCGTTTCGAACCTGTCCTTCTCGTTCCGCGGCAACGAGCCCGTGCGCGAGGCGATGCATGCCGTGTTCCTCTACCACGCCATCCAGGCGGGCATGGACATGGGCATCGTCAATGCCGGCCAGCTGGCGATCTACGAGAACATCGATCCGGAACTGCGCGAAGCCTGCGAGGACGTGGTGCTGAACCGCCGCGCCGACGGGACCGAGCGGCTTCTGGAAGTGGCCGAAAAATATCGTGGCGGCCCCGGCAAGGAAGCAAGGGTTCAGGATCTAGCCTGGCGCGAACGCTCGGTCGAAGAGCGGCTGTCGCATGCGCTGGTCAATGGCATTACCGAATTTATCGACGCCGATACGGAAGAGGCGCGGCTGCAGGCCGCGCGTCCGCTGCACGTGATCGAGGGGCCGCTGATGGCCGGCATGAATGTCGTCGGCGATCTGTTTGGCTCCGGCAAGATGTTCCTGCCGCAGGTGGTGAAATCCGCCCGCGTGATGAAGCAGGCGGTTGCGGTGCTGCTGCCTTACATGGAAGAGGAAAAGCGCCTCAACGGCGGCGACCAGCGCAAGACCGCCGGCAAGATCCTGATGGCGACCGTCAAGGGCGACGTCCACGATATCGGCAAGAACATCGTCGGTGTCGTACTCGCCTGCAACAATTACGAGATCGTCGATCTCGGCGTGATGGTGCCGGCCACGAAGATCCTCGAAACGGCAATTGCCGAGCAGGTCGATATCATCGGCCTGTCGGGCCTGATCACGCCATCGCTCGATGAAATGGTGCATGTGGCGGCCGAAATGGAGAGGCAGGGTTTCAACGTGCCGCTGCTGATCGGCGGCGCGACGACCAGCCGGGTGCACACGGCCGTCAAGATCCATCCGCGCTATGAGCGGGGCCAGGCCGTCTATGTCACGGATGCCTCGCGCGCCGTCGGCGTCGTCTCGGCGCTTTTGTCGCCGGACGCCAAGGATGGCTATGTCGAGACGATCCGCGGCGAATATGCCAAGGTCGCAGCCGCGCATGCCCGTTCGGAAGCGGACAAGAAGCGGCTGCCGATCGAGCGTGCCCGCGCCAATGCCGAGACGGTCGACTGGACATCCTATGAGCCCAAGAAGCCGCAGTTCTTCGGCACGAAAGTGTTCGAAGGCTACGATCTGGCGGAGCTTGCGACCTATATCGACTGGACGCCGTTTTTCCAGACCTGGGAATTGAAGGGTCGCTACCCGGCCATTCTCGAGGACGAGAAGCAGGGCGATGCCGCGCGGCATCTGTTTGCAGATGCGCAGGCGATGCTTCAAAAAATCATTGCGGAAAAGTGGTTCCGGCCCCAGGCCGTGATCGGCTTCTGGCCGGCCAACGCTGTTGGCGACGACATCAAGCTGTATACCGACGAGACACGCAGCACGGAGCTTGAGACGCTGTTCACGCTGCGCCAGCAGCTTTCCAAGCGCGACGGGCGTCCGAACGTGGCGCTGTCGGATTTCGTCGCGCCGGTTTCGAGCGGCAAGGCCGATTATGTCGGCGGCTTCGTGGTCACGGCCGGTATCGAGGAAGTGGCGATTGCGGAACGGTTCGAGCGGGCGAACGACGATTACTCGTCGATCCTGGTCAAGGCGCTCGCCGACCGGTTTGCGGAAGCGTTTGCCGAACGCATGCACCAGCGCGTGCGTCAGGAGTACTGGGGCTATGCGCCGGATGAGACGCTCACCAGCGACGAGTTGATCCACGAGCAGTATGCCGGCATCCGTCCGGCGCCCGGCTATCCGGCTCAACCCGACCACACGGAAAAGGAAACGCTGTTCCGGTTGCTCGATGCCACCAAGGCGACAGGCGTGACGCTGACCGAAAGCTACGCGATGTGGCCGGGATCATCCGTCTCAGGCTTCTATATCGGCCATCCCGCCAGCTACTATTTCGGCGTTGCCAAGGTGGAACGGGACCAGGTCGAGGATTATGCATCCCGCAAGGGCATGGCGATCGAGGAGGTCGAACGCTGGCTCGGACCTGTGCTCAACTATATCCCGACCAATGTGGCAGCGGTCAACGACGCCGCCGCGTAGAGCGTTCATTGCGAAGTTCACAGATTGAATCAAGAAGCCGGCAAGTTGAATCACTTGCCGGCTTCTTCCGTTTGATATTGCTGCGTTGTTAGCGATCAAGCATTTGCCAGTCGCGGCGCGCAGCGCCTATTCCTTGATCACCAGCAGGTCGCTTGCGGCAAAGCGCAGGGTCACGGTTTCGCCGGGCTGCGGCAGGACCTTGTCTGGTGCGTTGAACATGTCGAACGAGATCTGGTTTCCGCCCACAGTGAACCGGGTGCGCACGACGGACCCTAGGAAATGTGTCGAGACGACGGTGCCGGTCAACGCCGTATCGCCCGCGGCGCTCTCAGACAGCGAGCCAGCTTCGGGGCGTAGCGCGATCGAAACGCTGTCGCCCTGGTTCAAGGCGCCGATTGGTTCGCGCAGCGTGATGATGTTGTCGCCGATGCGGATGGTGTTGGCGGCCGGATCTACGACGATCGCGTCGATGATGTTGAGCGTGCCGACGAACGAGGCGACGAAGCGGGTGGCCGGGCGGTTGTAGATCTCCGACGGCGTGCCGATCTGGTCGGCGCGACCGGCGTTCATGACGACGATCCGATCCGAGATGGACAGCGCTTCCTCCTGATCGTGCGTGACGAACACCGTGGTGATACCGAGCTTCCTCTGGATCTGACGGATTTCCTCACGCAGCGATACGCGGATCTTCGCATCGAGCGCAGACAACGGTTCGTCGAGCAGCAGGACCTGCGGTTTCGGCGCAAGCGCCCGGGCGAGCGCGACGCGTTGCTGCTGGCCGCCGGACATCTGGTACGGGTAACGGTCGGCTAGATGTTCGAGGCCGATCAGCTTCAGCATTTCCTTCACGCGCGCGTCGATATCCGCCTTCGACATGCCGGCGACCTTGAGGCCGAAGGCGACGTTGTCGAACACGTTCATGTTGGGGAACAGGGCATAGGCTTGGAACACCATGCCGATATTGCGCTGGCTGGTCTTCAGGCCCGACTGATTCTTCCCGTTGATGACGATCGTGCCGTCGCTCGGGTTCTCGAAGCCGGCGATCATCCTGAGCACCGTGGTCTTGCCGCAACCGGACGGTCCGAGAAAGGAGACAAATTCCCCTTTCTCGATCGCCATATGGAAGTCCTTGACGACCTGCGTCTGGCCGAAGCTTTTCTTGATACCGTCGAGAACGAGAAACGACATGAGGTGAAAATCCTTGAGGCGTAGTCCCTAAGCCCGGGAGGGTGCCATCTTGCTGAAACGGGAAACGAGCTGGAGCAGGCCCATCGAAAGCCAGGTGATTGCAAAGGCGATCACGGCGAGCGCCGACGGCTCATAGGCCTTATTGGCGCCCACGAGCTGGAGATAGGGACCGAATGCGGGTCGGTTGAGGAGGGCGGCCATGGTGAACTCGCCCATCACGATCGCGAAGGTGATGAAGGCACCCGACAGCACGCCCGACATCACGTTCGGGAAGATGCAGCGAAACAGGATCGTCGGCCATTTGGCACCAAGGATTTCCGCCGCTTCCGTGAGGGTTCGAACGTCGATGGTGCGCATCGCCGTATCGACCGAGCGATACATGTAGGGCAGCGACAGGGTGATGTAGGACATGACCAGAAGTATGTTGGTGCCGAAGGTCGAGCCGGTGAAGGGAATGTAGGACGACGAATTGTAGAGCCGGAGGTAGCCGAAGACGATGACGATCGCCGGGATGACCAGCGGCATCAAGGTGATGAACTCCATCACCGGACGCATCTGCGGAACGCGGAGCCTGACCCAGTAGGCCGTCGGCACGATCAGCAGCATGCCGAAGATGATGGTGAGCAGCGCCATCAGCATGGAGAAGCCGAAGGTCGCCCGGAAGGCGGCATCCGAAAACACCGAGTCGTAGGCATCGAATGAGTATTCGCCGCGCCGCATGCGCAACGAGAATTCAAACGTGCCGATCAGCGGCACGAAAAAGTAGATGACGCCGATGGCGATGGCGAGCCAGGCGAAGAATTTTGTCATCTTCATCTCGCGCATCCTCACTTCTGCCAGCGTTCGGCGCGCATGCGCAGCCAGATGTACAAGACGTTGGAGGCGCCGGTGATGACGATCATGCCGAGTGCCAGCGCATAGCCGAGGTTCGGATTGTGCAGCACGTCGCCGCGGATCTGCGCATAAAGCAGGATCGGCACGATGTTGAGCGAGGAGCCGGTCAGCGCATAGGCCGTGGCGATCGCGCCGAAGGCGTTGGCGAAGAGAAGCAGGCTGGTGCCGAGGAGGCTTGGCCACAGGATCGGCATCGCCACCATGCGCCAATATTGCCAGGTGGAGGCACCGAGGATCTCGGAGGCTTCACGCCACTCCTTCTTCAGACCGTCGAGTGCCGGGGTCAGGATCAGCACCATCAACGGGATCTGGAAGAACATGTAGGTGAGGGTCAAGCCCACGAAGGAGAGGAGATTGAAGCCTGTCGAATAGAGGTTGAAGCCGAACCAGTCGCGCATGAAGACGGTGACAAGGCCTGTGCGGCCAAGCGTGGCGATAAAGGCGAAGGCGAGGGGCACGCCAGCAAAATTCGAGGCGACGCCGGAGAAGGTCAGGAGGCTGGAGCGGATCCAGGACGGCAGGCCGCCGAGGACGATCGCCCAGGCAAGTGCAAAGCCGATGATCGCGCCACCGAGCGAGGAGGCGAACGACACCTTGATCGAGATCCAGTAGGCCGAAAGAATGGTCGGCGTGAACAGGTCTGCAATATTCTTGAAGGTGAATGCCCCGTCCGGCGTGAAGAAGGCGCCGACGACGAGATAGAAGGTCGGGACGATCAGAAACATCAACGCGAAGATCATGAACGGCGCAATGCCGAGCCAATCGACGACGGTACGGCGGTCGATGAAGGACGATGATGCGGTGGACATGAATCCGGTGTTTCTGTCGGAGGAGGAAAAAGGCCTCCCCGCGCCCATAAAAGCGGAGCGGGAAGGCCGTCTAGGCTAGATTACTTGACGTTGGCGCCGACCACGGAATCCCACTTCGTGGTGATCGCGGTCTTGCCGGCAGCCTGCTCTTCGAGTGTCGGGAATACGGCCTTCTCATAGGACGCGGCCGGCGGCAGGGCGTCGAGCAGTGCCTTCGGGATCTTGTTGTTCTTGGCAAGATCGTTGAACCGGATCGGGTGGCAATAGCCCTTCAGCCAACCGAGCTGACCTTCGTCGGAATAGAGGTATTCCATCCACAGCTTGGCAGCGTTCGGATGCGGTGCGAAAGCGGAGATCGCCTGCACATAGACGCCCGCGACGACGCCCGACTGCGGAACGACGACTTCGTAAGGCGGGTTGCCCTTCAGGCTTTCGCCCCAGGACAGAGCGTTGTAGTCCCAGGCGATGATGATCGGGGTGGAGCCCTGTGCGAACGGGGCAGCCTTGCCGATGACCGGAACGAAGTTGCCGGCCTTGTTGAGTTCTGCGAAGAACTTCAGGCCTTCTTCGCCAGCCTTGGCGGCATCGCCCTTAGCGGCGGAGAGACCGGCAGCATAGACGCCCTGGACAGCCTGGTTGGCAGCGCGCGGGTCGCCGGCGAGTGCGACGGCGTTCGCGTAGTCGGACTTCAGAAGATCCTTCCAGTCCTTCGGCGACTCCTTGACGAGATCCTTGTTCACCATGAACGCGAGAACGCCGTAATAGTCGCCGTACCAGTAGCCTTCAGCATCCTTGGCTTCGGCCGGGATCGAGTCCCAGGTGGAAACCTTGTAAGGCTGGATCAGGCCTTCGGCCTTGGCGGACGGGCCGAAGGACAGACCAACGTCGATCACGTCAGGAGCCTGCGGGCCCTTGTTGCCCTTGTTGGCCTTGATGGCTTCGATTTCGTCGCCCGAGCTCGCGTCCGGGTTCAGTTCGTTGACTTCGATTCCGTACTTTGCCTTGAAGCCGGCGATCACGTCGCCGTAGCCGCACCAGCTGTGGGGCAGGGCGATGGTGGTCAGCGCGCCTTCCTTCTTGGCGGCGGCGATCAGTTCCGCGCTCGGCTCGGCTGCTGCAAGGCTGGTGGAAGCGATGAGGACTGCTGTCGTCAGAGAAAGCAGTCGATGGGCGTTCTTGAGCACGGGTGTCCTCCTGGGGTTGAGCGTCTCGGCGCGACTCGTAGAGCCATTGTGTGTATCGTATGTGACAGCGCGCATTCCAAGCGCATGCTAGAAATCAGGCCTGTATTTCAGGAATTTAGAAGATATCCCTCACCAATTGAATCCGTTTGTCCGGAGGGAACTGCGCTCGGACACGGCAATCGTGTTTGCCCTGTCATCACTGGTCAATCCTGCCGGTCATACGAAAGCCGTTCCCTCCGGTCTGCGCCGGTTTGTGACAGGATTAACATTCGTTTCCAGGACCGAGTCAACGGGGCCTATGGAGGAGATTTGAGATTACCGTTGACGACGCGGCGGAAGTGAAGAATTCTCGTCGTGGTTAATGCGTGTTCATACTTCACGAAATCGCTTCAAGACCGATGTCGGCGGGATCAAAGGACAGTCATCGCGTCCGGCACTGACTTCACGACCTAGACTATGAACGAGTTTATTCGAAACGAAGCCGCCTACGGTCGAGGCAGGCTTTCGACGGGCCGGTGTGGGAACTCTCCAGCCGGTTTACTGAGAGACCAGGGGAACAGCCAGAGCTGCGGGATACCGACACCGACAAAAGCGGGCGGATCCGAATGGACGGGGACGGCGGGCCGGACGGCCTCGCTGCCTATTTCTTTGATCAGGAGAGAAGGCATGGAAAGTTCATCAGCGGGCGTCAGCTACAAGAAGGCGGATGCTGCCTATTTCGAAAAGCGCGGGCTTTCGCGCTATGCAGGGGTCTGGTCGCTTTGGGCGCTCGGCGTCGGCGCCGTTATCTCAGGGCATTTCTCGGGCTGGAATTTCGGTTTCGCGACCGGCGGATGGGGAGGGATGCTGGTTGCCGGCATCATCATCGCCGTCATGTATCTCGGCCTGACGTTCTCGATCGCCGAGATGAGCCCGGCGCTGCCGCATACCGGGGCGGCCTATTCCTTTGCGCGAACGGCGATGGGTCCCTGGGGCGGGTTTATCACCGGGCTTTGCGAGAACGTCGAGTACGTTCTTACGCCGGCCGTCATCGTGACCTTCATCACCGCCTATGTGAATTCTATTCTAGGGCTCGATCCGGTCTATTCGCCGATCCTGTGGATCCTGTTCTACATCATCTTCCTCGCACTCAACGTGTTCGGCCTCGAACTGTCGTTCAAGGTGACGCTGGTCATCACGGTCATTTCGTTGGCCGTGCTGGTGTTCTTCTGGGTGAGCGCCATCCCCAACATGGACTTCTCCCGCTGGGCGCTGAATATCGGCGTCGGACCTGATGGCGCAGCGATCGAACTGCCTGAAGGCAATGGCGACTGGTTCCCCTTCGGGATCACAGGCGTGCTGGCAACGCTTCCTTTTGCGGTCTGGCTGTTCCTTGCGATTGAACAGTTGCCGCTCGCAGCAGAAGAATCGGTCGATCCAAAGCGTGACATGCCGAAGGGGATCATCCTTGGCATGATGACGCTGATGCTGTCGGCCTTCATGATCGTGCTGCTCAACCCGTCGCTTCCGGGCGTCGGCGCCTTCCATCTGAGTACGGCGCTCGAGCCGCTTCTCGACGGGTTCAAGTCCGTTTACGGCGACAGCGGCGTCGTTATCCTCGGTCTGGTGGCGCTGACGGGTCTGATCGCCAGCTTCCATACGATCCTCTATGCACAGGGTCGCCAGATCTACTCGCTCTCGAGGGCCGGCTATTTCCCGACGGCGCTCTCGGTCACGCATCCGACCTACAAGACGCCCTACGTTGCGATGCTGGCTGGAGCGCTGGTCGGTCTTGCCGTGATGCTGGTCATCTGGTTTTCGCTCGGTGCAGAAGCAGGTGGCAGCGCCATCGGCAGCGTGTTGCTCAACATGGCGGTGTTCGGCGCGATGTTCTCCTACATCATGCAGGCGATCTCGTTCATCATCCTGCGCAAAAAACTGCCCAATATCGAGCGGCCGTTCCGGTCTCCACTGGGCATCCCGGGTGCCGTCCTGACGATCGTCATCGCAGTGGTGACGCTTCTCTATCAGGTTCAGGATCCCAACTTCTTCAAGGGCGTCGTCTGGGTGGTGATCTGGTTTGCAGTCGCGATCGCCTATTTCGCGCTTGTTGGCCGCCATCGTCTGATCCTTTCGCCGGAAGAAGAGTTCGCGATGGAGCACAAGCAGGCGGCAGCGCTGGTCTGATCCCTAGACATCCGTGATCAACATGTGGCCCGCGATCGCTTCGCGGGCCACATTTGCGTTCTCAGCCTTTTTAGGTCGGCATGCTGAAATGTGACAGGCAATATGCGTTAACCCTTAATTTACGTCTCGTTAACCAAGTTCATGAAGAATACGTTAACTGCGCATGAAGCGGCGTGGTGGTGAGCGATGCGGCTCTATTTCATCAAGGACCGAGAATGCCCGTAATTTCATTTGCCAATGCCAAGGGCGGTGCCGGCAAGACGACTGCAGCCCTGCTGCTTGCCACGGAACTCGCCCACCAGGGATTTCGCATCACGATCATCGATGCCGATCCGCAGAAGTGGATCAGCCAGTGGTGCGAGATCTCGGGCCCCGTGCCCAACCTCTCGGTTATTTCAGAAGTCACGACGGCGTCGCTTCCATGCCACCTGCGCGAGATGGCATCTTCGACCGACTACTTCATCATCGATCTTGCCGGCGCGCGAGACGCGCTGGTAACCACTGCAATCGGGCTTTCCAACCACGTCATCATTCCGGTCCAGGGCTCGGCGATGGATGCGAAGGGCGCAGCACAGATCCTCGATCTGCTCGCGCAGATGAAGGACAAGGCCAAGCTCGACATTCCGCATTCCGTCGTCCTTACCCGTGTCACCTCGATGGTGACGACGCGAGCCATGCTGGCGATCAAGGGGTTGCTGGCGGCCAAGGGCGTCAATGTGCTGGAGACGTCGATCGGCGAACGGGTCGCGTTCAAGGAATTGTTCGAGACCGGCGGAACCCTGCACACGCTCGACGCGACAAAGGTCAGCAATGTCGACAAGGCAAAAGACAATGCGCGCAGTTTCGCTCAGGAAGTGATGCGCATGATGCCGGTCCGCGTCGTGCGCTCGATGGGATCGAAACTGTTTCCGTTTCGCCGCAACGCCGCCTGAAGCCAATTTAACGTAGCCAAAAAAAAGCCTCTCCGGTTTGCCGGAGAGGCTTTTTGCGTTGTTAAGTCTGGCAAAACCTACTCGAGGAATTCGACGGTCGTGCCGGGTTTGACCATCTTGGCAAGTTCCGTCGCATCCCAATTGGTGAGGCGCACGCAGCCGTGGCTGTTGGTCTTGCCGATCTTGGAAGGCTCCGGCGTGCCGTGAATGCCGTAGGTGGGTTTCGACAAGGCGATCCAGACCGTGCCAACCGGGCCGTTCGGACCCGGAGGGATCTGCAGGATCTGGGTGTTGTTGCCCTGTGTGAAGTTGATCTTCGGATTGTAGGTGTAGCCCGGATCGAGCGCGATGCGCTGGACCGTATGGTTGCCCGACGGCGATGGCGTATCGCTCGAACCGATCGTGGCCGGATAAGCCGAAATCAGAACGCCGTCTTCACCGTAGGCGAAGACCTGCTTGCGATACTTGTCGGCAACGATCCGCGTCACCTGTCCGGTCTTCGGCGTGCCGGGGTTGATCACCTTGATGGTCATGCCGGGAATGGTGAAGTCGACGTTCGGGTTGAGCGACTTCAGGTAGTTCTCATCCATGTGGAACTGCTCGGCGAGCTTTTCGGTCACGGATGTGTAGGACATCGCCGGCAGAGTGGCCTTGTGAGCGTAGTCTTCCGGGATAGACGCAACATATGGTCCGGCAGCGTCCGCGGCCGTGATCGTATAATCGATGATCGGCAGGCCGCCCGAATAGGTCAGGCGCTGCATGATGTCTTCGGAATTGTTCGGATCAAGCGTCTCGCCGGTCATTTCCTGCCAGGCGGCGATCGCCTTGTTGACGTTGTCGCCAAGATGGCCGTCGATCACACCCGGCGAAATGCCCTCGCGGTCAAGAAACACCTGGAGTGCGGCGATCTCGGCCTGCGGCTTCTTAGTGACGGTGATGACCGGTTTGGCATCATGCTGCGGTGCCGGAAGCTGCGAGCCCGCATTCGGGTCGATCGAGGCTTCTTCGGGCTCGGAATAGTTCTCGTCGATGCCGGGAAGTGCATCGTTGGTAAGTGGCTCGCGGGTAATCGAACCGGGGCCGGCAATCGACCCGGTCACGGCACCCGGTTCTTCACCGGGACGATACTGGCGGTAATCCTGATATCCGCCCTGGTCTTGCGGATACTGATCCTGCGGCTGATAGACAGTGTCGCGACGGTTGCGGTAGCCACTCGGTGCCGGCGGATATTCCGCCTCCTGGGGACGGTAGGCATCCTGGCGCGTTTCGGTCGCAACGATGTTTCCGCGGCGATCGAGATAGACGCGGCGGCCCATACCGTCGCGGCTGATCACCACGTCGCGCGGATCCGGCATGTAGTCGAGTATGGCGCCGTCAGGTGCCACGAGGGTCGTCTGCTGCTGATAGCTATATCCGCTCTGAGCCTGCGCCGACGATGGCCCGAAGGCTGCTGATATTGCCATTAGGCCGATACTTGCGAGAATGAGACGCTTCACGTTTCCACCGAAAGAAATTATTCCGTCTACGGTAAGCGGGGAAATGCGCATATGGTTCCCGACTCCGTATCTGGTGCCATAGACAACGTAATTTCGACTTTACCGTGAGAAAAGTGAATTCGTTATGAACCGATGGTTAAATTCGATCACGATCCGGCGAGAGGCACCGTGAGGGAGGTTTTATGAAAGCATTTTCAGCAGGAAACGGGCCGAAGCTCACTCTGGACGAGGGATCGGTGCTGGATATCGGCGCGTGTTTCGTCGGCGGCATCGACATCGCGCCCGGCCGGGCCATTCCTGACGACGGCGATCCGCGAATCGACCATTCGCTGGAAGGGTTTTTGTTTACCTGCGGTCCCGACCACATCCGTCATCCCGAACCCATACCCGGTCGTCCCGATGGCGCGAAGTTTCCGCTGCACGGCTCCTACTCGTCGCACCCGGCCGAGATCGTGTTCTGGGATATGCAGGAGGATGCCGAATGCCGGGCGCGCGTTCCGGTCACGACAGCCGAGGGCGGATCGGCGCTTCTGGAACGCCACTGGCGGATTGATGGTGTGACCGGAGAAGTCTGCCTGTCCGACAGGGTGACGAACATCGGAACGAAAGCCATCGCCCGGGTGCATATGTACCATATGAATATCGGGGCCTGGCTGCTGGACGACAACGTCCGTCTCTCGAGCGCGATGTTCGAGCAAAAAGAGATGCCCTGGAATTTCGGGCCCGAGCCAGGGAGCGTGTTCTGCGTGCCGGCAGCGGGCGGCGATCCCTGGGCGGAACTGGCCTTGGGACCGATCGCGGCGCTCGGTGGTCTCACGCTCAAAGTGCGCTTCAAGACCGACACGCTTCCATACCTGCAGATGTGGCGCAACCAGAAGCAGCCGGCGCATGTGTTGGGGATAGAGCCGGTCTCGCACCGGCTGGCCAACCGCGGCGAACTGGAGGCGTCAGGCGAGCTGAAATGGCTTCAACCCGGCGAAAGCGTCGACTACGGCCTGCGCTTCGTGTTTGCGTAAAAGGCCGCTTGGCGATTGACGCTCCCCGGGGTGCATCGTAAAGCTTGCCCCCTATCGAGAATGGAGGCTCTGCCATGGATATCCGCGAGATTAACGACGAATACTCGGTCTCAGGCCAGATCACGGTCGAAGACCTCGACCAGATCAAGGCGCTCGGCTTCAAGTCCATCGTCTGCAACCGCCCCGACGAGGAAGAGCCCGGCCAGCCGGATTTCGCCGCGATCGAGGCACGCGCCAAGGAGCTCGGTCTCGACATCCGCCATATCCCGGTCGGCCGCATGGGCCTGACACCGGAAGGCGTGACCGAGATGGTCGACGTGCTCGAAGATTTTCCCAAGCCGCTGCTTGGCTATTGCCGCTCGGGCGCACGCTCCACGGCGATCTATGAACAGAGCCTGCGCCTGCGCGGCTGATCGGTTCGAAAGCTTTTCCACGCAAGGGCGCGGTATGCCACGCCCTTAATTTCCGAAGCTCAGCATTCAGGAGCATTTTATGAGCATTCAGCGTATCGAGCCCGGCGCCCGCATGAGCGGCGCCGTCGTCCATGGCAACACCGTCTATCTGGCCGGCCAGGTTGGCGAAGGCGACAGCGTCACCGACCAGTGCAAGGACGCGCTTGCCGAAGTCGATCGTCTGCTGGCTGCTGTCGGTTCCGACAAGTCGAAGATCCTGCAGACCCTGATCTATCTCTCCGACATCGCGGATTTCGCTGAAATGAACGCGGCTTGGGAAGCATGGGTCGATCCGGCCAATACGCCGGCCCGCGCCACCAGCGAAGCCAAGCTCGCTGCGCCAAAGTACAAGGTCGAGTTCATCGTGACCGCGGCGATCTGATCGCTCGGTTCATACGGACATGAAAAAGGGGGCCGGTGAAAACCGGCCCCCTTTTTGTATCGTTGATCCGTTGCGATCACGGCTCGCCCGGCGTCATGCCGATGAAGTAGTAAGCCGCGAGTGCGAGACCGATAAAAAAGATGACGGCGACGAAGGTCGTCATGCCACCCAGTGCTTTGCGTTTTGTGTCATTTGCCATGCGCCATCAACGGCATGGCCGGCGGAATGTTCCGCCGGGTGATTGCGCAGATGCCGCCGTTTCAGTTCCTGTTGCGGATCTGCGTCAGCGTTTTGGCCGGCGTGATCGCTTCCGGATCGAGCCTGATTTCGATGATGGCCGGCTTGCCGCTTGCGCGGGCCCGAAGGTAAGCGGGACCGAAATCCTCCGTCTTCTCTACCAGTTCGCCATGCCCGCCGAAGGCTTGCGCATAGGCGACGAAATCCGGATTGACGAGATCCGTTGCCGAGACGCGGCCGGGGTATTCGCGCTCCTGATGCATGCGGATCGTGCCGTAGATGCCGTTGTTGACGAGGACAGTGATGATCGGCAATCCGTAGCGGACGGCGGTGATGAATTCCTGCCCGTGCATCATGAAGCAGCCATCGCCGGCAAAGCAGACGACTTCACGATCCGGAAACAGCTGCTTGGCGGCGACTGCTGCCGGAAGGCCGTAGCCCATCGATCCTGATGTCGGTGCCGACTGCGTGTTGTATTTCCGGAACCGGTGGTACCGGTGCACCCAGGTGGCGTAGTTGCCGGCGCCGTTGGTGAAGATCGCGTCAATCGGAACGTTTTCCTCGATCCAGGCCATGATCGGTCCCATGTGGACGTTGCCGGGGCCGCTTTTCGGGGGCGTCGACCACTTCAGATAGGAATCGTGCATCGACGACTTGCGCTCGGTCCAGAGCGGCAGTGCCGGCGGCTGAAGATCCTTGATGGCTGCGACGAATTCTGCCGGTGCCGCGCAGATCGCCAGATCCGGGCGGTACATCCGTCCAAGCTCTTCCGGATCCGGGTAGACGTGGACCAGTGTCTGCTTGGGGTAGGGAATGTCGAGGAGCGTATAGGAGGAGGACGGCATTTCCGACATGCGGGCGCCGATGAGGATCAGCAGATCGCTATCCTTGATTTCATAGGCAAGCGCCGGGTTGATGCCGATGCCGACATCGCCGGCATAGGATGGGTGGAGGTGATCAAACAGCATCTGGCGACGGAACGAGCAGCCGACCGGCAGCTTGAAGCGGCTCGCAAAATCCTGGAAATCCGAGACCGTTTTCTCGTCCCAGCGGGTGCCGCCAAGGATCACCATCGGCCGGCGGGCATTGCGCAGCATCTCGTCGAGGGTCGCGATCTGGCTCTTGCCGGGATGGCTTTCGACCGGGGTATAGGGGCGGGCCTGAACCGCCTCGACGGCTTCCGTCAGCATGTCCTCGGGCAGTGTCAGCACGACCGGGCCGGGGCGACCGGAGGTGGCGACGGCAAAGGCGCGGGTGACGAATTCCGGAATGCGGCGGGCATCGTCGATCTCGCCGACCCATTTTGCGAACTCGGTAAAGGCGCGGCGGTATTCGACTTCCTGGAAGGCTTCGCGTTCCTTCATGTCGCGGCCGATCTGGCCGATGAACAGGATCATCGGGATCGAATCCTGCTTGGCGATGTGTAGACCGGCCGACGCGTTGGTGGCGCCGGGGCCGCGGGTGACCATGCAGATGCCGGGTTCGCCGGTCAGACGACCCCAACTATCGGCCATCATCGCCGCGCCGCCTTCCTGGCGGCAGACGAGAACCTCGATACCGCTTTCATAGAGCGCGTCGAGCACGGCAAGATAGCTCTCGCCCGGAACGCAGGACACTCTGCGCACCCCGTTTGCCTTCAGTGCCTCGACGATCAGTTCTCCACCCGTTTTCATCGATTGCGTTCCTTCTCGATCATATTCAGTTCGGCAAGAATTTCGGCCGTGTGTTCGCCCACATTCGGGCTTGGCCGGTGATAGACAAGCGGCGTCTCCGATAGCACGATTGGGCTGCGGACGCCGGGAATGACGGTGCCGTCGGCGGCTTCTAGATCGACACGCAGGCCGCGCGCCTTGACCTGGGGATCCTCGAACATTTCGCCGATCGAATTGATCGGTCCGACCGGCACAGCATTTTCGCCGCAGGCGGACAGGAGTTCAGCCTTGGTCCACTTGATCGTCTCGGCGATCAGCAGAGCGCGAACCTCGATCCGGTGCGCCACACGCGCCTTGTTGGTGGAAAACCGTTCGTCGTCTGCCGCATGCTCTATCCCGAGAATTCGGCAGAAGCGGCGGAACTGGCCGTCATTGCCAACGGCGAGAATGATGTAGCCATCCTGCACGTTGATCACCTCATAAGGAGAGATGTTCGGATGGGCGTTGCCGAGGCGGACCGGCGAGATGCCTGATATCAGGTAGTTCATGTTCTGGTTGGCAAGGACCGCCGACATGACATCCAGCAGCGCCATGTCGATATGCTGGCCTTCGCCCGTCCTCATGACGTGGATCAGCGCGCTCTGGATGGCGGTGACGGAATAGATGCCGGTAAAGATGTCGGCGATGGCGACGCCCGACTTCATCGGCTGGCCGTCGGGTTCGCCAGTGATCGACATGAAGCCGGACATGCCCTGGACGATATAGTCGTAGCCGGCAAGGCTCGCATAGGGCCCGTCCTGGCCGAAACCGGTAATCGAGCAATAGACCAGTTTCGGATTGATCGCCTTCAGGCTCTCGTAGTCGAGCCCGTATTTGTTGAGGCCGCCGACCTTGAAGTTCTCGATCAGGACGTCCGACTGCGCGGCGAGGCGGCGGACGATGTCCTGGCCTTCTTCGGTCTTGAGATCGACCGCGATCGACCGCTTTCCCCGGTTGGTCGAATGGTAATAGGCGGCAGAGAGGTTTTCGCCGTCGACGCTTTCGACGAAGGGAGGGCCCCAAGCGCGGGTATCGTCGCCGCCGTCAGGGTTTTCGACCTTGACCACATCGGCACCCATATCGGCCAGCATCTGGCCGGCCCAGGGGCCTGCGAGCACGCGGGCCAGTTCGAGAACGCGAATGCCGGCAAGCGGCGGCTTTTTCTTGGGCTCATCCATGATCAGGGGCTTACCACTGTGTTTTCGCTGTTGGTGACGGGCTTAAGCGAGGCGGCGCGGCGTTCGCGCCAGATGATGTAGAGGCCTGACCCGATGATGATGGAGATGCCGAGCCATTTGACCGGATCCGGGAAGTCGCCGAACACCAGCCAGCCCAGCAAAGTGGCCGAGACGATCTCGAAATACTGAAGCGGCGCAATGACCGAGGCGGGTGCTGCGCGATAGGCATAGACGGCAAGAAGGCCCGACAGGGCGGCGACCGCGCCGACGCCGATCATCCATGTCGTCGTCGTCAAGTCGGGGATCGAGGGGGCCATGAATTCGATGCCGCCGACATGACCGATGAGGAGGAGGGCACCCGAGATCGGAATTCCCCAGAGCGACATCTGAAACTGCATCGACCATGGGTTTTCGCGGTGCGCGAGCGCTCGCGTCATCAGGGCGAAGACGGCGACGCCGAAGGCGGTGACCACGGGCAGAACCGCGATATAGCCGATTTCCTGAAAGCTTGGGCGGATGACGATCATCGCGCCCAGAAAGCCGACGCCGCAGGCCGTGTAGCGCCGCCAGCCGATGACTTCCTTGAGGAAGATCGACGACATGACGGTGAGGATGATCGGCTCGACGAAGAAGATCGCGACGGCGTCTGCGACTTCCATCACGGCAAGCGTTGCGACGAAGCAGATCATCGAGAGCGTGATCACGGCCGCGCGGATGGCGTGATAGAAACTGAGCTCCCAGGAGAAATTGCGCCATGACCCGGTCCACAGCACGATCGGCAGCATGCAAAGGCCCTGGACGATGAAGCGCACCATCGTGATGAGCGTCGGGGAGGCGTTGGCAGTTGCAAGCTTGCAAAACACGTCGATCAGCGGCGTGATCAGCATGGCAAGCAGCATCAGGCCCATGCCGGCGGAAATGCCGGACGCTTGCAGAGCAGGTCTCGTATGCGCATGCGGTGACGTCATGGCAAAGCTATACCTTCGGCATTCTCCGAGCGCACTTGAGGAAATGTCATGAACTCATTCCGTTTGCGTGCGGGTATCGCGCGACGGATCTGAGCGACGCGAGGTGAGCGTTTTCGCCCATTCGGCGAAGGCGTTGGTCGCGCGGTCCCGGACGCGATCGTTCAGGGTCTCGTGGCGGGTTTGTGGGTAGATGATCGTCTCGACATTGTGCATGCCGCGTTTCTGGAACCTGTCCGCGAGCCAGCGGATGGCGCGCCCTCCATCCGTCGCCGGATCGTCCGTGCCACCGACCAGATTGACCGGCAACTCGGCGGGCAGGCGGTCCAGAAGCGCGGGTCCCCGGTAGGACATCTCGAAGATGTCGAGCCAGAGCGAGACGCTGGCATCGAAACCGCAGAGCGGGTCGGCAACATAGGCATCGACTTCGGTTTGGTCGTGGCTCAGCCAGTCGAAATCCGTGCGATGGCCGGGGATCGATTTTCCCCATGCCCCGAAAGTGAGTTTCGGCAGATGCGTGCTTGGAACATCAGACCCTTTCAGCGCGCGCTCGACAAGCAGAATTGCTTGGGCACCGCGCCCGGCAAGGCCTGGATTGAAGTTGGAGTTCCAGACGGCAATCCCGTCGAAGGCCTGCGGATAATCGATCGCGGCATTGAGGGCGATGAGGCCGCCCATCGAATGCCCCAAGAGAATGACCGGCAGGCCCGGATGCCCCTTGGCGGCAAGATCGCGAACCGCTTTCACATCCGCGGTCACGATGCTTGCACCGTCCCGCAAGGCAAATCGGCCGATTGGTATGCCGGGCGCCGTGGTCTCGCCATGGCCGCGATGGTCGGGTGCATAGACATGGAAACCGTGCGTCGCCATCGCCTCGGCAAACCGCCGGTAACGGCGGGAATGGTCGGCGAGACCGTGCAAGACGAGGATGACGCCACGGCCGTCCGATGTCGCGGGTTGATGATGAAATGCTATGCGTGCGCCCGTCGAACTATCGAGCCAGTTGGTTGTGTCAAACATCGCTATTCCTGCGGCACCGACGCTGTCAGTCGCTTGTCCTGCCCGGCCGCTTCTCCCGTTCGATCTTTCGCAGAGGCAATCCGGTAGCGCAATGTTAATTCAAGCTAGGTAAGCCGGTGCTGAAGGGCAAAACGCAGGTGGCTTCGAGGATGGCTGGCGCGAGGAGAGGCGAGGCATGCGTGTCATCGACGCGGCAGAAAGGATCGCTTCTGCGGATCTTTTTCGTTGTCTATCTGACGGCTATCCTTTTGCTGCTACTCGACCTTTCCGATGGACGGCTGTTCTTCGCGGATGTGGATGATGTTCTCCGGGGCGTTCAGATTCGCCATCTGTTATCCGCATCCGGGTCCTTCTGGGACCTGACATTGCCGATGATCGACAGCCCAGGGATCTACGTCTCGGCCTGGTCTCGTCTCGTCGACCTTCCCTATGCCGGCCTTTCGCTTCTGCTGACGCCGCTGCTCGGCCGCGACGGCGCCATCTCCGCGTCCCTGTTGATCTGGCCTCCGATGCTTCTTTCGGTCTATGGGCTGTTTGTTGCCATGATCTGGAAACGCATTGCTCCGATCACCGAGGGTATTCATTATCTCCGGCTGGCGGCTGGGACGTTTGCGATGCTGTATGCGGTCTTCGAATTTGTGCCCGGTCGGATCGACCATCACAATCTCCAGATCGTTGCGTTGATGGCCGTCGCCTACGGTCTTGTCCGCTTCGATCGTATCGGCGGTAGCGTTGTCGGGGTAGGCACCGTCATGTCGGTCGCCATCGCACTCGAAGGTCTGCCGTTCCTGGTCATCATGTTCGGCGGACTTGTTGTGGCATTCGTCGCAGGGGCGACCAGGGCGGCCGAAACGCTCTCGGCGGCGTCGGCCACAATTTGTATCACCACTGTTCCAACAGCTTTGGCACTGCTTGGTGCCTCGGGTACGATGTCGACGCAGTGCGATGCGTTTTCTGCACCCTATATCGGTCTTCTTGTCGGTCTGTCCGGCACATCCTGGATTGCCTGCAGATGTTTCGCGGATGCATCCGGCTGGGTAAAACTCGCCGTTCTTGCCGCTGCCTCGATCGGCGTCATCGTTGCAACCGGAATCTCTTTTCCTGAATGCCTTGCGGGCCCCTATGCCGGGATGGATCCGCTTGCAAAGCAGCTATGGTTTGACCGGGTGCCGCAGGAGCAGGGACTGCTCCATTATGCAGGCGGCTCGCCGTTGCCGGGCATGTTGTTGATCGGTATTTTCCTCACCATACTCGCTCTTGCGGCGCCACGGGTCTTGAGTGAGGTTCGCGCCGGTAATCCTGCCCTTGCGATCCTGTTCGTCACCGCACTCGTCAGTGTGCTTCTGGCAACCGGTCTGCTTCGCTATATCCGCTTTCCATTCGTCTTCGCCGCACTTTTCGTGCCACTGGCGCTCCGCCATATCGATCAGACATCAAGGCAGCCCGGCCGAGCGTCAAGGACCTTGTTCAGCGTCGGGACCGGCGTCTTTCTGCTCATGGTCGGTCTCTGGAGCCTTTCGCGGCCACAAACGATACACGGCGATGCCGTTCAGGCGATGACCATCGACGACTGCAAGGCCGGCGACATGTCCGCTCTCTCAAATCTCGGCCAAGGGCATCTTCTAGCACCCCCGACACTTGCCATGTCGGTGCTGAGGAACCCGATGCCTTCGGGGCTGACGGTCGGGCCGATTCCGTTTCACCGGGCCTCACACGGGATGGAGAACGCCTATACAGCCTTCATCACAACCGACCCAGGGACGCGTCGCGAAGCGCTTGCACCGTTCGATTACGTGGCGGTATGCCGTTTCCCTGCGCAGGCTGAGCCTGGATCGGCGCCGCTCTACTATGCATTGTCCGCGGGCAAGGACTGGCCCGGCCTCGTACGGCTCGAGACCGGTCGCGCAAATCCGTTTCAGCTTTTCCGGATCGACCACGCAAACCTGCGCTAGAAAGCCTCCGGTCCCACGATTCCGTTCGGAAAGCGCATGGTTTGCGCCTCGTATGCGTTGCTCCCAGGCCTGTCTTCGCCTACATAGCGGGCAAACAAATTCCCCGGAGCACATTTATCCATGGCACGTCAGTTCATCTATCACATGTCGGGGCTGAACAAGTCCTACGGCGCCAAGAAGATCCTCGAGAACGTCAACCTGTCCTTCTATCCGGATGCCAAGATCGGTATCCTCGGTCCGAACGGTGCGGGTAAGTCGACGGTTCTGCGCATCATCGCCGGACAGGACAAGGAGTTCACCGGTGAGGCCTGGCTCGCTGAAGGTGCGACCGTCGGCTATCTTGAGCAGGAACCGCATCTCGACCCGACAAAGACCGCTTTCGAGAACGTCATGGTCGGCGTCGCTGCCAAGACCGCGGTGCTTGAGCGCTACAACGAACTGATGATGAACTATTCCGACGAGACCGCCGACGAAGGCGCCAAGCTCCAGGACGTCATCGACGCACAGAACCTCTGGGATCTCGACAAGCAGGTCGAAATGGCGATGGAAGCGCTGCGCTGCCCGCCGAAGGATTCGGACGTCACGCTGCTTTCAGGTGGTGAGCGTCGCCGTATCGCGCTCTGCCGTCTGCTTCTGTCGCAGCCGGACCTGCTGCTGCTCGACGAACCGACCAACCATCTTGACGCCGAGACCATCGCCTGGCTCGAAAAGCACCTGCGCGACTATCCCGGCGCCGTGATGATGATCACCCACGATCGCTACTTCCTCGACAACGTCACCGGCTGGATCCTCGAGCTCGACCGCGGCCGCGGGATTCCATACGAAGGCAACTACTCGGCTTACCTGCTTGCGAAGGCCAAGCGCATGCAGCAGGAGTCCCGCGAAGATGCCGGCCGCCAGAAGGCGATCAGCCGTGAACAGGAATGGATCGCCTCCAGCCCGAAGGCCCGTCAGGCCAAGTCGAAGGCCCGTATCAAGGCCTACGAACAGCTGGTCGATGCTGCCGACGGCATCCGTCCCGGCGATGCGCAGATCATCATCCCCGTGTCCGAGCGTCTCGGCCAGGTGGTGATCGAGATGGAAGGCATCAACAAGGGCTTTGAAGGCCGCACGCTGATCAACGACCTGTCGATCAAGCTGCCACCGGGCGGTATCGTCGGCATTATCGGCCCGAACGGCGCCGGCAAGACGACCCTGTTCAAGATGATCACCGGACAGGAAAAGCCGGATGCCGGTTCTGTCCGCATCGGTGAAACCGTACATCTCGGCTATGTCGACCAGAGCCGCGACGCTCTCGACGGCAACAAGACGGTGTGGGAAGAAATCTCGGGCGGTGCCGAAGTCATCAAGCTCGGCAAGTTCGACATGAACTCCCGCGCCTATTGCGGCGCCTTCAACTTCAAGGGCGGCGATCAGCAGCAGAAGGTCGGCAACCTGTCGGGTGGTCAGCGTAACCGCGTTCACCTTGCCAAGATGCTGAAGGCCGGCGGCAACGTTCTGCTGCTCGACGAACCGACCAACGACCTTGATACGGAAACACTGGGCGCTCTCGAAAGCGCGCTCGAAGCGTTTGCCGGCTGCGCGATCATCATCAGCCATGATCGCATGTTCCTCGACCGGTTGGCGACGCATATCCTCGCATTCGAAGGCGATGGCCATGTGGAATGGTTCGAAGGCAACTTCGAGGATTACGAAGAGGACAAGATCCGTCGTCTCGGCCCTGATGCTCTCAATCCCGGCAGCCAGGCCCACAAGCGCCTGACGCGCTAACTGCGACAAACGCGGTTTGAAGCTTACAAAAACCCGGGGTCGTCCCCGGGTTTTTTTTGTAGGAATGCAGGCTGAAATCCCGTTGCGTCTTGCATGACAATTTGAAATCACATAAACATATCTTTATATGTTGATTGTGAAGGCGTGTTGTATGGGGTTGGTCCTCGATGAACTGGTAGATGTGTTGAAGACGGCAGGGGAGCCCACACGGTTTCGCCTGCTTGTGCTACTGGCCGCGGGCGATCTGACCGTCACGGATCTGACCGAAATTCTAGGTCAGTCCCAGCCTCGGATCTCGCGTCATCTCAAGCTGTTGACCGAAGAAGCGCTGATCGAGCGCTACCAGGAAGGCGCCTGGGCTTACTTTCGGCTGCGCCAGGAAGGGAACGGCGCCGCACTGGTCCAGACTTTGCTCGCCTCCGCATCGCAGGATGATCCGGTGCTCGTGCGCGACCGCGAGCGTCTGACAACTGTGAAAAACCAGCGCTCGGCGAAGGCGCAGGAGTATTTCAGCCGCAACGCTTCGCAGTGGGACGAGCTTCGTCGTCTGCATGCGAGCGACGAGACGGTCGAAGAGGCGCTGCTGCGGCTGATCGGCCCATCGCCAGTTGATTCGCTGCTCGATCTCGGCACGGGAACGGGCTGGATCCTGCGTTTGCTGGCAAGCCGCTATCGCCGCGCGATCGGTGTCGACGCCAGCCGCGACATGCTGTCTGTCGCCCGGTCCAATCTCGACGACGCAGGCATCGTCAAGGCATCGGTCCGGCACGGCGACATTCTCAATCCGCCTGTCGAAGGCCAGGATTTCGATCTCATCACCATTCACCAGGTGCTGCATTTTCTCGACCGGCCTGATCTTGCGATTGCCGAAGCTGCCCGCATGCTGCGGCCCGGCGGGCGATTGCTGATCGTCGATTTTGCGCCGCATGCGCTGGAGCATCTGCGTGACGAGCACGCGCATCTGCGCCTCGGTTTTTCCCATCAGGCGATGAACGAGTGGCTGAACAGAGTGGGCCTGGACGTTCAAAAGGTGATCGACCTCAGCCCCGGCCGCGAAGGCGCCCTCACGGTGACCGTGTGGCTTGCCGGCGACCGTCGCCTGCTGATGGCGAAAGCCGACACACCCGCTCTCGCCGAAACCGTTATCTAGGAGCCTGATCATGGATACACCCGCAGCCAAGGCCCCGTTCAAGCTCTCCTACGAGTTCTTTCCGCCGAAGTCCGATGAGATGCAGACGCAGCTCTGGGAAACGGTCGATGCGCTTGCAGCCTTCAAGCCGGAATTCGTCACGATGACCTATGGCGCCGGAGGCTCCACGCGCGAGCCGACGCTCGCAGCGGTTCAGCGTATGATCAACGATGCCAAACTCCAGACCGCTGCGCATCTGACCTGCGTCGATGCCGCGCGCGAGGAGGTCAAGTCTGTTGTCGAGGAGTACCGGGCAGCGGGCGTTCGTCGCATCGTTGCGCTGCGTGGGGATTCGAGCGCAGGCGTCGGCGCGGCCTATACGCCGCATCCCGACGGTTTCTCGGACACGGCCGATCTTGTGCGCATGCTGGTCGAGTATGGCGACATGGATATTTCCGTCTCTGCCTATCCGGAAATGCATCCGGAAAGCCCGAGCATGGCCGCCGATATCGATACGCTCAAGCGCAAGGCAGATGCAGGTGCCAACCGTGCCCTGACGCAGTTCTTCTTCGACAACGAAGTGTTCGAGCGCTATCTCGAGGCCGTTCATGCGGCGGGCATCACCATCCCGATCGTGCCCGGTATCATGCCGATCCAGAACCTGACTCAGCTGAAGCGTTTTGCGGGCCGCTGCGGCGCCACCGTTCCGGCGTTTCTCGATGCCCGTTTCGAAGGGTTGGACGACAAGCCTGATGATCGTGCCAAGGTGGCGGCCGATGTTGCAGCCGAGCAGATCGCAGACCTGATAAACCGCGGTCACGATCACTTCCATCTCTACACGATGAACCGCGTCCCGCTGGTCTCAGGTGTGCTGGAACTGCTTGGCCGGCACCCTGACAAGGATGCAAACGTCGGTAACGCTGCGTAGCGCCGACAATGAAAAAGCGCATGTTCCATGCGGGAACATGCGCTTTTGTAATGCTGCCGATTATCAAACGGTCAGTCCGAGGTATCACCGGTCACCGGTTGCATGCGTTGTTTTGGAATGCGTCTAGATGAACAACATCGAAGCGACGAACACAAACGCAATACCAACCACCAGGACATTGAGAGGGTAGGTTCTTCCCATGTCTGCCTCCTTGCGTTGACTGACAGAGTTTATGTCTGTTTCATGGCAAATGGGAAGAGGGAAACTGTGCTGCGGCGCATCAAGATGCGGCCGAAACCGACCAATTATTTTCCATCTTATTGATTTGACAAAAGAAAGCCCCGTTAACGGAAGTTTTCAAAGTGTTAAATATCGCGATCAGACGGTTAACAGTACCGTTTCCAGCGAGGACTACGTCGCCGTTGTGCGGGTGCGAAAGATTCGCCCATCCAACAGAAGGAGCCCTGCACAGATGACCGCCATGCCGGCAATATCAGTCCATTCCAGTCGTTCGCCGAGGAAGAATACTCCCAGAAGAATGGCGCTCGGAGGGATGAGCAGCGTGACGAGGGAAGCGTTGGTTGCGCCGGCCAGTGCCAGGACCCTGAAGAAGATCAGGTAGGCGAGCGCGGTCGAGAGTAACGCCAACGCCACGATAGCCATGACGACGTGAGCGGAGGGTGCAGCAAGCGTCCAGGGTTGGTCCGCGACCAGCGAGACCGGCAGTATCATCAGGCTCGACGCCGTGAGCTGTCCCGTGGCCGTCACCGGGGCCGGTATGCCGCGGAAGCGTTTTCCGTAGGTGCCGGCGATACCATAGGAGATCGCGGCGCCGATCGGCAGGAGCAGCGCCCAGAGCGGTGCTGCCGTATCTGTAATCGTGCTCGGGCCGATCAGGATAAAGGTGCCGACAAGGCCTGCAGCGCATCCTGCGAGCTTTGCCCCGGTCAGCTTTTCGTCCGACGTCCACTGGTTGGCGATGATGACGGTCCAGATCGGCGTCGTCGCGTTGAGGATCGAGGCCATGCCCGCGCCGATCTCCGTCTGGCCGAAGAAGATCAGCGTGTGCGGCAGAGCGTTGTTGAGGAAGCCCATGACGAGAAAGGCGCGCCAGTGAGTGGCAAGGATGGAGTAGGCTCCGTTGCGGCCGTGCAGGTAGATGTGGAGAGCGAGCGCCGCAAGACCGAGGCGCAGAAACACCAGCGTGAACGGCGGTACTTCCTGGACGGCGATGCGGGCGAAGAAGAACGAGCCGCCCCACAGAAGGCCGAGTACGAACAGCAATGCCCAGGCGACGGGGGTCAGTCTGGCTGCGGCGGATGACATGGAATGCCTTTGTTGATGCTGCTCGAAGGTAAAACGGGCGGCGGTTATCCCGCCACCCGTTTCATGTCATGTGATGCAAGGTCTGCTGCTTAGAGAGCAGACAGAAGCGCCTGGGTCGGCCAGCCGTCGGCCGGCATGCCGAGGCGTGCCTGTTCCTTCTGGACGGCAACGCGCGTGCCGGAGCCCAGAATGCCATCGATCTTGCCGACGTCATAGCCATGCGCCTGAAGCTTGGTCTGCAGTGCCTTCATGCCCGTATCGTCGAGACCCGGTTCCGGGTTGCCCTTCAGGTAAGGCGGGGCGCCGGAGAGGCGGGTGGCGAAATAGGCGGCAGACGTCGTGTAGATGAACGACTGGTTCCACTGCAGGTAGATGCCGAAGTTCGGATAGGTCAGGAACGCGGGTCCCTTGCGGCCCTGCGGCAGAACGAGTGCTGCCGGCAGATTGCCGAAGGACGTGACGCCATCGCGCGGCGTGACGCCATAGGAAAACCATTCGCTGGCCGGAATCTCGTTGCCGAGGCCGCTCTTTTCGAAGGGCAGGCTTTCCGGAAGCGTCACTTCCTGGATCCACGGCTGGCCGGGCGTGAAGCCCATGCTCTGAATGAACTTCGCCGCTGTCAGGATGGCGTCGGGACCGCTCGTCTTGACGTTGATATGGCCGCTGTTGTCGCCATCGACGCCGTGCGCGATGATGTCTTCCGGCAGCATCTGCACCTGGCCGATTTCGCCGGCCCATGCGCCGGTGTTGGTGGCCGGGTCGAGATCGCCATGCTGGACCATTTCGATCAGCGCGATCAGCTGCGGCCGGAACAGGCCCGGACGGCGGCAGTCATGCGACAGCGTGACAAGCGCGTTGCGGGTGTTGAAATCGCCCTGAACGGCACCGAAATCGGTTTCCATCGCCCAGAATGCGGTGATGACTCCCGGCGCAACACCGAATTCGCTCTGGGCGCGGCCGAACACGTCCGAAAGCTGCTTCATCTTCTGACGACCGATATCGAGGCGGCCCTGGCTGACGGTGCGCTGCGAGAATTCGAGGAAGGTCTGGCGGAAGACGCCCTGCGCGCGGTCGCGCGACAGAACCTTCTGGTCGATCTCGGCGCCTGCAAAAGCCTGATCCGCGGCCGCAGCGGTGGCGCCGGCCTTGATCGCATCGGCCTTGACGCCGTCGAGGAAGGTCGCAAGATCGCCGCCGCAAGGTGCTGCCGGAATTGGCGGAGCGGTCGGCTGAGTGGCTGTCTGGGCAAGGGCGGTGGAAGAGAGGCAGGCGGCGAGAGCACAAGCCAAAGCTGCGCGGCGGACAAGTGTCGAAGACATCAGCGGTTTCCTAAAATCGATTTCTTCCGCGCGACATGGTCACTGGTGGACATGGGCGCAGACCCTCAGGTCGCGCCGGTTTTAGCGTAACGTCAGATACATTGCCAGAGAGCTTGTGCGGGTTAGCACATCAGTCGGCCGACGCAATAAACGTCTTCCACGCTTTGCTGTTTCCGGCAAAGACATTGATATCGGTTGCGCCCTTGACGCCCGGGACAACGCCGGTTGCCGTGTATTGCCAGAACGCCCACTTGCGGTCCGTATAGATCTTGGTCGGATGGGCGGCGACCGAGCGAACCCAGAAATGGTAGTTGGGGAAGGCGCCGACGAGGTTGTCGCGGTGGAAATCGACCGACGTGTAGATGATCGGCCGCTTGCCGTAGTGGGCCTCGATCCTGTCCATGAAGCGTTTCATGCTGGCCCGCACGGTCTGCGGATCCGGCTTCAGCTTGCAGGTGGGCGAGGCGTGGTTCCATTCCATGTCCAGCACCGGCGGCAGCATGTTTGCTTCCTTGGGAACATTGGCGATGAACCAGTCTGCCTGATCTTCCGGTGTCGAGCAGAAGTAGTAGAAGTGATAGGCCGCGTGCGGAATGCCGGCATTGGCCGCGTTGCGCCAATGGGTGGTGAAGGCGGAATCGATGCGGTCCTTGCCCTCGGTGCCCTTGATGAAGACGAAGGCGACGCCGGATTTCTTCACCGTCTGCCAGTCGATGTCGGTGCCGTTCCATTTCGACAGGTCGATGCCGTGAACCTCGTGGCGACCCGGATGGTTGGCGCCGAAATCCTGCGGATCCGTGTCCTTGAACTTCATCTGCCGGACAGAGCCAGTATCGACCAGATCGTAGCTCGTGGACGTACAACCGGACATCAGAAGCGCGGCAGACAGGACGGCAGCAGAAAGAACGGTTGGAAGCCGGGGCATGAAGGTTCCGTGTTAGGGCAGAGACAAAGAGCCTTGTCCGCGATCGAGTGGGCAAAAGGGAGGCATAGCGTCCCGTTTACCATAAGCTCGTAAAAATTCAGTTAGAAAGCAAGATCTGGAATCCGCTGAGTGATTATCCGCGGCGGCGAAGGATCGCCCGCCAGGCATAGCCGCTACCGATCACCTCGAACATCATGTCGGCCTTTGCCGGTGCGAGACGCTTTTCCAGCGCCTGTTCGAGGGTGTCGCGCGGGGTCACATGAAAGCGGGCGAGCCAGGACTTAAGCGCAGATCCCATGACGTTCGGCAGGTTTTCCTGCTGTCCGAAGTCGATGATATGCAGCGACCCTTGAGGCGACAGCGCCGCAAGGGCGGCGTCGATCGCCTTCTCCCAGTCTGGGATCATCGACAGGGCATAGGAAATGAGGATCCGGTCGAAACCGTTGACGCCGAACTCCTCCGCCGTGAATGTCGTGGCATCTGCGACCTTCAGAATAGGCTTTATTCCTGTGCCGCGGAAATTCGCGTCTGCCGTCTGGAGCATCTGCGCGGAGATATCGAGGCCGTAGAGTTTCGCGTTCGAGAAAAGCTTGTGGGCGAGCAGCAGGTTACGGCCGGTTCCGCAGCCGACTTCCAGCACGCTTCCTCCGACTGGCGGGGCAAGGCCTGCGATCGTGCCATCGCGTCCCAGGAGATAGTATTTGCGGGTGAGGTCGTAGATATGCCGCTGGTAGCGGTACATCCGGTCCATCCTGCCGGCATGGCCGATCTCTTCACGATTGGCCGGTCCGAGGTTGCCTGCGTCGGTCTCTGCCATCAGTCGGCCTTTGCGTAGACATGGAAGCCGCCGTAGATGGCGGAGCGGTCCTGCAGGTTGAGGGCCTGCGAGCGCTCGTCGAGATAGGTCCAGCGCGCGGCAAGCGAGGGCGAGAGGCGCCCTTCGATGACACTGCGCTCGGCGGCCGTCCGGAAGATCACCCTTGCGCCGACAGCGGCCGTCCGGTCGATCTCCGACCAGAGGTCGTTGATCTGCTGGTCGTTCATCCAGTCCTGCGCGTCCAGCAAGACGTAGCGATCGACGGAGCCCGCCGTCTTGCGCTTGAGGAGAGCGGTGAAACTCTCGTGGTGAACCGCGACCCGGTCTGTGGCGGCCCGGATCGCCTTGTAGTTGCCTGCCTTGAGATAGGTGGGCAGCGTGCCTTCGTGGGCGGCGGGATAGCGGCGGACAAACGCCTGCCATGCGAAATAATTGTCCTTCAGAGGAAAATGACAGGCGAGCTTTTCGAGACGCTCCCGCAGCACGGTCGCGATTGAGCCGTTATCGCTGCCGCCGGTCGCCATGCCGGCCAGCTCGTCATATTGCTGCGGCGGAATGCCAAGTCCGAACAGCGAGCTCTTGTTCGAGGTAATCCAGCGGACAAGTTTTCTGTCGAACAGGGGCGCGATCTCTTCGTCGAAGAAGCGGCGCTGATCTCGGACCGATTTGGTCTGCGCCATCTTCGTCAGATCGACGCCATGCAGGCGCGCCAGAAGGTGTCCCGCGCCGATAAACCGGCCGAGAAGACCGGTGCGGTAGATGTTGCGGTCGAACACTGAGATGCGGCGACGGCCGGTGATAGACCGCTTCTGCCAGTAACTGCGGGTTGCGCGATCCAGATGCGACGCGATCAGTCTGTCGAAGGTGACGCTGTTCGATCGTGTACCCTGCGCCGAGAGAAACCTGACGACATCCATATGGCTCGGCAGATGACGGAATGCCGCGAGCTTCAGCCGATTCAGCGCGACATGGTGGGGGTTAAGATCCACGACATCGATGCTGCGCGGATTGCGGGAGAGGTAGGCCAGCATGTTGCAGCCACCGGAGCCGATGGTGACGATCGCATGCTCCGATGAGAGCTTCATTGCTTCCATGTCGACGTCTGGATCTTCCCAGATCTGCGGATAGACGAGACCGGAAAACAGGAGCCCGAACAGCCGTTCCGACAGCCCTTCGCGCGAAAATAGTTTGTGCTGGAGCAGCGCATCCTTGAGCTTCTGATTGCTGGTGAAACCGGTTTCCCTGACGACGTCGGCCATTGCGTCTCTCGCTGCGTGAATTATTTCGCGATCTGTAGAACGCAGGCCTAAACCCGGCATGCTACAGCTGGATGACGAGGGCTGTTGGTGAACAAGGACATTTGACATATGCGCCTGATGAAGCGGATCGTGACGGGAATTGCCGGGGCATTGGCGCTTGGTATCGTCGGGGGACTGGCGTGGATCACGATCGCGCCGCCGCAACTGCTTCGGGTCGGAAGCGGCTATGCGGCAAAGATCGTCTGCTCCAATGTGTTTCTGGCCGGACGCGATCCGCAAGAGGTGCTGGCGACGGATGTGCAGGCGCCCGGCAATCCGCTGCTCCTGATGATGTGGGTCACCGTCGATCGCGATTCCGGCCGGGTCGACGCCGGGCTGCTTGGCTTCATCGGAACCAATCAGGCAACCTACAGGCCTGGCCTCGGCTGCACCGTTTCGCCGGATGGTTCGGCGTTGCCGCAAGTCGCGCTGCCGCCGCGATCATCACCTTCCGTCGATGAAGCTCCGGCCTGGCCGGTGGGGCAGGGGGTCGAACGCGATCCGCGCGTGATGGCGGTTCTAGAGGATAAGGCACTGACCGGGCCTGGCATGCGGGCGGTGGTGGTCGTCAAAAACGGGCGCATCGTCGGCGAGGCTTATGGAGAGGGCTTCTCGAAGGACACGCCGTTGCTGGGATGGTCGATGACGAAAACCGTCAATGCGGCGCTGATCGGCACATTGATGATCAGCGGCCGGATGTCGCTCGGAGATCGTGATCTTCTGCCCGCGTGGAGCAACGACAAACGACGCGAAATCACGCTTGCCAACCTTCTCGCCATGGAAAGCGGGCTTGGTTTCAACGAGAATTACGGTGCCGTCGCCGATGTCACACGGATGCTCTACCTCGAACCTGACATGGCCGCGTTCACGGCCACGATCCCGCTCGAGGCAGATCCGGGCGCGCGTTTCCGTTACTCGTCGGGCTCCAGCGTATTGCTGTCGAAGATCTGGATGGACAGGATCGGTGATCGCGCGACGGCTCTTGGCTATCCATCCAGGGCCTTGTTCGATCCGCTCGGCATGACAAGCGCCGTCATGGAGCCGGATGCGGCGGGGACGTTTGCCGGCAGTTCCTATCTCTATGCGACCGGGCGCGACTGGGCACGGTTCGGCCTATTTCTGGCGCGCGACGGGGTGTGGAACGGGATGCGGCTGCTGCCGGACGGTTTCGTGCACCTGATGCAGGAGCCGAATGCCCATTCGGGCGGACGGTTTTCGGAGATGCAGACGTGGCTGCCGAAGGCCAATGATAACATGCCTCTACCGGCAGATACGTTTTACCTGCAGGGCCATGACGGGCAGACCATCGCGGTCATGCCGTCGTCTGATCTCGTGGTGGTGCGGCTTGGGCTGACGCCCCGGTCGCTGGGTTACGAACCGGGCTTGCTGTTCGGCGCTGTTGCGAAGGCGACAGGTGTCGCAGGGCTCTGATCGGCCTTCAGCACATGCAGCATGTCGCGACGCTTGGCGTCGTAGTAATAACCGCGGGCATAGAGGCGGATGGCGTTGTCGTTCTTGTTGTCGGCAACGAGCCAGGCGCCGCGGAGATATCGGATCGCGTATTTAAGATTGGTCTCGGCGTCCAGCAGGCCTTCCGGCTTGCCCTGATAGCCCATCGACTTCGCGGTCGAGTACTTGATCTGCATCAGGCCCCAGTAGCCATTCTTGTGGTAGGCCTTTGGATTGTATTTGCTTTCGCGATGGACGACGCGGTGCACCAGCGATTCCGGCACGCCGTAGAGACCGGCATAGCGCTTGATGAGCTTCTTGAGGTCTGCGGGCGCGTTCGACGCGGTATCCGGCATCGGCTCGCCGGGAGCCGGCGGAAAGTCCTTGATATTGCCCATGGCCGAGACCGCAGCCACAGCGCGGGGTGCGGCTGCATAGGCAAGCGTGGAGCTTGCGGCAGCCGGCGTTGCAGCACCAGCAATAGCGCTCGATGTAAGCGTGGCTGGACGCGGTGTCGGCACGACCGATTGCAGCGCCACCATATCCGGCGTCAGTTCTTCCTCGTCGAGCGCGATGGCCTGCGCTGCTGCCGGCTGGATCTGGCCAGACGCAACGGCGGTCGCGACCGGCGGAGAGACGAGACGGCTCGACTTCTGGGTCATGACCGAACCGGCTGCCGGCTTGAGCGGCTGCGCGGAAGCAAGGCTCACAGGCTGGACCGCGGTTGCGATCGGCGGCGGCGCGAAGGCAACGATCGGCGCCATGGTCGGAGACGCCATGGCGGCATTCTGAGCCGATACGGTTTCTACGGTCGGCGGAACCGGAACGGCAATGCGACCGCTCTTGGCGATCTGCGCCATTGTCTGCCCGGGCGCCATTTGTTGAGATTGATCGGCGGCGGAAGAATTGTACTGGATGACGAGCTGACCGTCAGCTGACGTGGTCTGAGACGGCTGACCGGAAGCGACTTTTGTATCGCGCTCAACGCTGGAGCATCCAGCCAGAACGGAAGACATCGCAAGCGCCACAGCAGCTCTACGGCTGACGAATCTGACCACCGTCATCAGGTTGCTCTCATTTGAAATGGTTACCGTACCCGCCAAAAAGTCACCGATTGTGGATTTCCATTAACGTATAAGGCGGCGCCCGGCAAGTCGAAGGACGCTTTCTGTTTCCTCAAGCAGCGATTCGCCGGAAACCAGCCGTCACGGCACGCCTGGCGATGAATACCGTGCCGGGCTTGTTCAAGGCTGGATTGCGCCTCGAAAATCGCTTTGTGCCCCGCAGCGCAAGGCTGGGGATGAGTGCCTGCGCCAACGCACTGCCAGCGATGGAGGCGAGAAAAATCGCCGTCAGCACTTCGGCCTGGAGCGAGAGCGACAGCGAAGGGCGCAGAAACTGTGCAGTCAGCGCGGCAAGAATGATCGCGTATCTGGGGGTGCGAACGCATCGAACGAAGACGTCTGCGAAGATCCGGTCAAACCGCCGCGTCGGCAGATTGTCATTGTCGGCGAGCGGCGCGCGGACCTGTGGGTCCTGGAAGCACCAGAGTACATAGACCATGGCGTAGGCGATGCCGACCCAGCCGATCGCGGTCATGGCCGATGGCGCGTAAAAACAGACAAGCAGTAGCGGCGCGAGGCCCGCGGTGAAGGCGAGACCCAGTCCCAAGGCCAATGCGGGGACCGTCACGACTGCGCTTAGACGGCCGCGCTGCTTGGAATAGAGCGCGACTGTCCTCGTCAGCGGGTTGGGAAGGATGACGAGGGCCACAGCGGTCGCGGCAAATGCGAACCATGTTTCGATCGTCATCACATTCCTCCGGAGCCCACGGCTCTCGTTTGTCGCTCAGCGCGACGCGTTATACGGTTTCGTAGGGCTGGCCGATATGGTCCATCACCTCGCCGAACCATTTTGCCGTCAGATCGAAATGTTTTCCACCCTTGATTCGGGGAAATTCGATGGTTCTCAGTTTTCCGCCCTGGTCTTCATCATGGCCGGTGACGCCGGACACCTTGTTGAGAGCGCTTTCGACCGCAAGATCGACCATGCCCTGGATGAGGCGAAGATCATCACCATTGGCCGGGGCCGAGCGGGCGAAATAGCCTGACTTCTGGACCATCGAGCGTTCGGCGCCGATCAGGCCCGCAAACTGGTTCTGGAACCAGCCGCCGACATTGATCGTGTCGAGCTTCACATGGCCGAACGCATCGCGCTTGACGGTGTCGCCGGCGGCTTCCCGTTCCGCGATGATCGTATTCATGCCGGCACCTTCCGAGACGAAGATCGTCACGGTGCCGCGTTCTTCCATCACGCGCTTCAGGCGTGCAGACTCTTGTTCGAGGTCGAACTCCAGTTCCGGCAAATAGAGGCCATCGATGCTTTTCAGCTCGGCGTTCATCATGAGGCCGTCGACATACTCGTTGCCGCGGCTCTGCTCGATATAGGCGCGCGCCGTTGCGGCCGTCAGCCAGCCGCAGTGGCGACCCATGACTTCGTGGATCACGAAAGTGCGGGGGGCGGCGGTCTGCTCGTTGCTGACATTGTCGAAGAAACGCGCGCCGACTTCGGCGGCCGTCCATGCGCCGAGCGACTGGCGGATTGGCACGACGTCGTTATCGACGGTCTTCGGAAGACCGACGACGGTGAGATCATAGCCATTTGCGCCGAGGTAGGCTGCGAGATCGGCTGCCGTCGTGTTGGTGTCGTCGCCGCCGATCGTGTGAAGGATCGTAACGCCGTCCTTGGCGAGTCGTTCGGCTGCGACCTGCAGTGGGTTGTCGCCTTCCTTGACGAGGCCACGCTTGACGCAATCGGCGGCGTTGGTGAGCTTGACGCGGCTGTTGCCGATCGGCGAGCCGCCGTAACGATGAAGGAGAGGCGCCTTTTCACGCATCTCTGACGTAACAGCGATGCTGTCGCCCAAAAGCACGCCCTGGTAGCCGGAGCGGTAGGCAATGATGTCGAGGTCAGGCGCAACATCCGAGTAGCGCTCGATCAATCCGCCGACGGCAGACGAGAGGCAGGGGGCAAGGCCACCAGCGGTCAGCAGTGCGACTTTCTGTTTGGACATCGATCCTCCTTGATGCGCTCCGAGCGCAGAAACTGACAAAACGGGATAAATGGATGCGACACCAGCCGGAGCCTGTAAAGTGAATTTCTCAAGAAAATTCCGTCGCTTCGAGGTTTCTGTTGTCCTTTCCCCGATCTAATCGTTTCAAAGAAATCACGGGCCATGCGGGCTGCCGGGGTACGATACGGCGGGTCGTTTGCATCAGCGTTTCGACCCATTGGTCGTCCACGACTTTGTGCCGTTTCTGGGCAGACCGGGCTTCCAGCGCGATTGTTCGAAAAACATGAACATAGTTTAATCTACAGCGGACCGTCGTCAGCTTGCCAAAACGTCGGTTATCTGGTCATTTAAGGGATGATTTTCGATTTCAGTTGCCTTCAATTGTCCTCCCTCTGGGAAAGGTTGCTCGGTGCCGTCGGCGATGCCGCGGGCGGTGTGCTCAACCGAGTCGTCGATGCGATCCGCACCATGTTCGAGGGCGATCCGGAAACACGGCGCCAGGTTTCCTTCTCGGTGGCGATCATTGCCCTGTCTGCGAAGATGGCGAAGGCTGATGGTATCGTGACCACTGCTGAAGTGAGTGCCTTCCAGCAGATCTTCGATTTTCCGGATGAGGAAGCCCGCAACGTTGCACGTCTCTATAACCTCGCACGCCAGGACATTGCCGGCTACGAGGCGTATGCCACGAAGCTTTCGGGGCTGTGCAGCAGCGGTGACATGGAAAACTGCCCGATGCTTGAGAGCGTCGTCGATGGTCTGTTTCATATCGCCAAGGCGGATGGTCTCGTGCATGAGAGCGAGCTGGCGTTTCTGGCGCGCATCGCCGAAATCTTCCGGATCGACGAGGAACATTTCCGCCGCATCATGGCCCGCCACGTGCATCTCGACGGTCGTGACCCGTATCTGGTGCTCGGCGTTTCGCGTGACGACGATTTCTCGGCAATTCGCAAACAGTACCGTCTGCTGGTTTCGGAGCATCATCCCGACCGGCTGATCGCACGCGGCGTGCCGGCAACACTGCATGCGGCTGCGACCGAACGGATGGCAGCGCTCAACGCGGCTTATGAAGCGATCGAGAAAGAGCGCCGCGCGGCATGACAATTCCGGCTTCCTTTGCCGCCGATCATGCCCGCGCCACGGTCGAGCCTTCTCCTAATCATGGGGAAAGGGCAGGCGGGCGCCAGCCGGACATGATCCTTCTGCATTATACCGGCATGCCTGATGCCGACCAGGCGCTGGCATGGCTTCGCAACGAGGCGAGCCAGGTCTCCAGTCACTATTTCATCCATGAAGACGGCCGGATCGTGCAGCTTGTTCCCGAGGCGCGGCGCGCTTGGCATGCGGGCAAAAGCAGCTGGGCCGGCGAAACGGACATCAATTCCTGCTCCATCGGGATAGAAATCGCCAATCCCGGACATCCCGGCGGACTTCCCCATTTTCCGGATATCCAGATCGATGCGGTCGTCGAATTGTGTCGAGACTGCGGCAATCGCTGGGGAATATCTCGGGAACGGGTCGTCGGACACTCGGATGTCGCCCCCATCCGCAAGCTCGACCCGGGCGAAAATTTCCCCTGGCAGAAATTGTATTTGGCGGGGATCGGTCACTGGGTCGAGCCCGGTCAGATCAGCGGCGGCCGGTTTTTCCAGCACGGCGAAAGTGGCCAGCCGATCGAGGCCCTGCAGTCGATGCTGTCGCTCTACGGATACGATATTGAAATCACGGGCACATTCTGCGATCGCACGAAGGGCGTCGTCGAGGCTTTCCAACGGCATTTCAGGCCCGCGCTGGTCGATGGGATTGCCGATTTTTCGACGATCGACACGCTGCATCGGCTGCTCAAGGCACTGCCGAAATACAGCTAGGCGCAAGCTTCGCGAAACTGTCGGAAGCGTTTGCGGACAGGGCTTTTTTGCATTGCCACATGATCTCCTTAATGCGGCTTTCTAAAGAGTTGCTAACGCAGCGTCCCCAGACGGGGGCTGCCAAGATAAACCTACAGGTCTTGTAAAACCTCGCGTCGTCGTCCGGCGTCGCGACGAGGGATGTTTGCGTATCACGATATCCCGCGAGCCTGTTGTTCCGGAGATACTTTAGAATTGACTAAGATGACTTGTGCGGTCGCGGCAGGCATTGCCATGCTTTTCGCGGGATGTGGATCTGTGCGTGCCGAAGACGGCGGAGACGTGGTTCGGGTTTATGTCAAACCGCTGACCATTCCCTGGGAGACACGCGAAACCGGGTTTGCTGCCCCGACGGCCACCGAGAGGCAGATGGTTCGCCGGATGCATTATACGACGCTGATCGCCAAATATGCCGATCAATACGATGTGCCGTTCGACCTTGCTGAGGCTGTCGTGCAGATCGAAAGCAATTTTCGCCCGACCGTGAAGGGCAGTGCTGGCGAGATCGGCCTGATGCAGGTGAAGCCGGCGACCGCAAGGCTGATGGGCTACAAGGGCCCTGATTATGGCCTCTACGATCCGGAAACCAACATTCGCTACGGCATGAAGTATCTGGCGGGCGCCCATGATCTGGGTGGCGGCAAGATTTGCGGCACGATCCTTAAATACAATGCGGGCCACGCCGCCAAGCGTATGAACCCGACGTCCAAGCGCTACTGTCAGCGGGTCGAAGCGGTTCTTGAAGACAACAAGGACGATGTGATCGAAAAGACCTTCGCGTTCGATTTTCCGCCGAAGGGGTATGCCGTTCTGGCGCCTCTGGTATTCTGATTCCGGAAACGGTTAGAACTGCCTGAAAAGAGCGGCAATTCGAGCTAGGGAATCGAAAGGACAGGGCATGGCGGCGCGGTTCAAATACATCATCATCGGAAGCGGCATGATGGGGGCGGCAGCGGCCCGGCATCTTTCCAAATGGACCGATGGTGTGGCGTTGATCGGGCCGGGCGAACCTGACGATTACCAGCGGCATGACGGCGTGTTCGCAAGCCATTACGACGAGGCGCGCATCACCCGGACGATCGATCAGGATCCAGTCTGGGCCCGCCTCGCCAATCGTTCGATCGAGCGCTACGGCGAGATCTCGTCCGAAAGCGGTATCGATTTTTACTCGGAAGTGGGCTGTCTGATGGTCGGGCCTGGGCGCGCCGGACTGCAGTCCTATGCGCCCGGGCGTACCGGGCAGCCATCCTATGTCGGTCGCGTGCTCGATGCCGCCGGGCGGCTCGGGGTCGAGACCGAAACGCTGGGGCATGATGCTCTTTCGAGCCGGTTTTCATATTTCGCCTTTCAGGATGGCGCCGAAGGCGTCTGGGAGGAGAAGCGGGCGGGGCACATCAATCCGCGCCGGCTGGTGAAGGCGCAATGCCTGCTTGCGGAGCGCCAGGGTGCCACGCTGATTGCCGAGACCGTTTCGGCTGTTCGTCAGGACGGGGCGATCGTGACCGTGACGACGGCGGAAGGGCGCAGTTACACGGCCGACAAGGTGCTTGTGGCGGCGGGCGGCTTTTCCATCAACGAAGCACTTGTCGGCGCTCGTCTCGATCTCTCAGTCTATGCAAGGACCATCGCGTTCTACGAGGTCGGCGAGGGGGCGATGGAGGAGCTGAAGGCCATGCCATCGCTGATCTGGAAATGGAACGAGGAGGATGACGGGATCTACCTTCTGCCTCCGGTCCGTTATCCTGATGGCAAAACCTATGTGAAGATCGGCGGCGATCCGGATGATCTACTGCTGCCGTCAGAGCCCGAAATCCGTGACTGGTTCAAGACCGGCGGACGCGAGACGACCCGGCGCCACCTGACCGACGTGATGGAACGGCTGATGCCGAAGCTCGATCTGTCGCGATCTTCCATGGCAGCCTGCGTCACGTCTTTCACGCCGAACAACTATCCGGCCATCGCCATGACGGCGTCCGACCGGATCGGTGTTCTGACCGGCGGTTGTGGCGCTGCCGCCAAGAGTTCCGACGAGATAGGCCGGCTCGGCGCCGAACTGATCTTTAACGGGTCGATCATTGACGATGGCTATCCTGTCGATTTCCATGCGGAATACCGGTAGGCCTATGGCCTTATCCGCGCATCTCGGCTAAGAGCCGCGCGACCAGTTGGCCGGGCAGCCGCACTTTACCAATGCCGAAAGGCGGTAGGGTGAGGAAAGTCCGGGCTCCACGGAAACACGGTGCCGGATAACGTCCGGCGGGGGCGACCCTAGGGACAGTGCCACAGAAAGGAAACCGCCCCGCTTTCTGATCGACCGGATGACGCATTGCGGCAAGGGTCGATGAGATAGCGGGGTAAGGGTGAAAGGGTGGGGTAAGAGCCCACCGCGCGACCGGTAACGGAAGCGGCATGGTAAACCCCACCGGGAGCAAGACCGAATAGGGATGACGCGGGACGTGCGAAAGTACGTCTACAGCCTGTTTCCGGGCCAGTCATCCGGGTGGGTTGCGCGAGGCGACGTGTAAACGGCGTCCCAGATGAATGGCTGCCACGTTCCGGTGTTCGCACCGGGGCCATACAGAACCCGGCTTACAGGCCAACTGGTCACTACTCTCTTCTGATTCGTCAATTGTGCCCGTCCCCGACGGGGCAATCTGACATGCAAATTGCCCGATTCCGGTGCCGCTTTTTATATGAGCAGGCCGGAAAGCGCCTTGCGTTTCCGGCTCTTAGCAACTGTCAAAATATCACTTGCGAAGGGTCGCAGAGGCAGTTTCTCCAAAGCGCTCAATAACCCTTTGTTAAACTTAACAGCTTATAAATAAATCCGAACATGGAGGAGCTTGCAGGGCCTCTCCCATTGACGCCCATATGGTCCCATGGTATCCCAAATTCGCACTGCACAAGGGCTTTTTGCCCATCAAATCAAGAGTTTCGATCTCACAATCGGGCAAGCATCTGCTTATCCGCACGGATCGCCCTTGTTTGAATCTAAGCAGTCTGGCGGGAAGTTTCCCGTGTCTTTTGCGAACGGGGCGGGTGTTTGTTGCGATGAGCCGCTTCCTGTCGAATGCGACGAACAGGATCGATACGAAGGGGCGGGTCTCTGTGCCTGCCGGCTTTCGCGCGGTTCTTTCCGAGCGCGGAATTCAGGAGCTCTACTGCCTCCAGGATTTCATCTATCCGGCGATCAGCGTCGGCGGTCCGGATCTGCTCGATCGCTACGAGCGGCAGATTGCGTCCGTCGATCCGTTTTCACCGGACGCCAACAGGATGTCGCTGCTGATTCACGGCGGCGGTGTCTTCATGAGGCTCGATGCGGAAGGCCGGCTGATGGTCTCGGATTTCATCCGGGATTTCACGGGTATCAGCTCGGAAGTCACTTTCGTCGGGCGTTCGGATCATTTTCAGCTTTGGCAGCCGCAAGCATTTCACGAGGCGCAGGCGGCAGCACGGGAGGGACGTTTGAGTTCACGTCCCGCATAGTACAGGAGAGCGGGATGTCGGCGAATCCAGGCGAAGGTCAAACTGAGCCCGAAGGCGGACCGGTTCGCCATATTCCAGTTCTTCTGCACCAAGTGGTGGAGGCGCTTCAGCCTCTTCCTGGCAAGGTCATCCTTGATGGCACCTTCGGGGCGGGCGGTTATTCGTCCGCCCTGCTGGCAGCCGGTGCTGACGTCATTGGCCTTGATCGCGATCCTTCCGCAATCGCCAATGGACAGGCGCTCGTCGCCGCGCATGCCGGTCGCCTCTCTCTCATTCATTCACAGTTCTCGCAGCTTGCCGATCATGCGCCGGAAGGCGGGCTCGATGGCGTCGTGCTCGATATCGGCGTGTCCTCGATGCAGATCGATGAGGCCGAGCGCGGCTTCTCGTTCCAGCGCAACGGTCCCCTCGACATGCGCATGTCGAGCAATGGCGTATCGGCGGCTGATGTCGTCAATCGCGCGAAGGTCGGCGATCTCATCCGCATCTTCGGCTTTCTCGGCGAGGAAAAACATTCCGGCCGTATCGCACGTGCCATCGAAAAGCGCCGCGTGACCGAGCCCTTCCGCACGACGCGCGATCTCGTCAATCTCATCGAGAGCGTCAATCCGCGTAAAGCCAAGGACAAGATCCATCCGTCGACGCGTGTTTTCCAGGCGCTGCGCATTTTCGTGAACGACGAACTCGGCGAGCTGGCGCAGGCGCTGTTTGCCGCCGAGCAGGCGTTGAAGCCCGGTGGCCGGCTCGTGGTTGTCACCTTCCATTCGCTGGAAGACCGGATCGTCAAGCAGTTCTTCGCGGATCGCTCGTCCAAGACCTCCGGCTCAAGGCATCTGCCGATGGTTGCGGTGAAGGAAGCGATCTTCGATCCGCTCGGCAAGGCGATGGTGGCGGCAAGCGAGGAGGAGGCGGAGATCAATCCGCGCGCCCGTTCCGCCAAGCTGCGCGCCGGTATCCGCACCGAAGCAAAATCGCGTGGTTCCGACATGTCGATCTTCGACCTGCCGAGCCTCGCAAGCCTTTCGACATTGGGGGTCTGACGGATGTTGAGAAGCTTCGATCTCGTGCTGATCGGCGTCATGACGGCAACGGCTGTCGTGACCTATTCGATCAAGCATCGCGCCGATGAGAAACTTGAAGAGGTCCGGCGTCTCGAAACCGAGATCAGGCTCGAGAAAGATACGATCGATCTCTTGAGGGCCGACTGGGCGCTTCTAACCCAGCCGAACCGTCTTCACCGGCTGATCGGCGTCTATGGCACCGAGCTCGGCCTTGGCGCGACCGATACGACGCAACTCGCCATGCCCAAGGAATTGCCGATGATGAAGTCGCGTCTGCCGCAGCCCGAGACCACCATCGAGGACATCATTTCCGGCAAGGACAGTGAAGTCGCAGCGGCGCTGAAGGGCGTCGAGGCTGCAAAGTCCAGGCCTCCGTCCAAAATACCGGTACCCAAAAACCGTGGTGCTTCTTCTCTTGATGTTCATTCAACCGGATCGGTGAGACGCTGATGTCCTTCCTGTCACGAATCATGGTTTTGAAGAGCAGGGCGCATTTTTCGGCCGGGGGCCGTGGGCGCCCAACGATGCGCGGTGCGTCGTTCGAAGGCACCCGCAAGCGCAAATCCGCTCAGGCCAAGAACCGCGTCGGTCTCCTGATCGCCGGCTTTGTCGCGTTCTACGGCGTCATCGGCGGACGTCTCGTGCAATACGGCTTTGCGATGCCTGAGGTAACGTCGAGCATTCTGCCGGCAGACCGGTTCATGGCGTCGCGCCCGGATATTGTCGACCGCAACGGCGAGGTGCTGGCCACCGACATCCGCACCGTCTCGCTGTTTGCCGAGCCGCACAAGATCGTCGACGCCGACGAGGTGATCGAAAAGCTCGCGACCGTGCTGAACGATCTCGACGTGAAGGGCACCTATACGAAGCTTCGCTCCAATTCGCATTTCCAGTGGCTGCGCCGCCAGCTGACCCCGAAGCAGCAGAGCCAGATTCTGGCACTCGGCATCCCGGGTATCGGTTTCCGGCCTGAGAAGCGCCGTTTCTATCCCGGTGGCAGAACTGCTGCGCATCTCGTCGGTTACGTCAATATTGACAACCGCGGCGTCGCTGGAATGGAACGCTACATCGATTCCCAGGGTCTCGCGGACCTTGCGGCCGTCGGCATGACCTCCGATCAGCCGCTTGAGCCGGTCAAGTTGTCGATCGATCTGCGCGTGCAGGCAATCGTTCAGCAGGTCGTTGCCGAATCGATCGGCAAATACTCGGCGATCGGTGCAGGCGCCGTCGTCATCGACGTTCACACCGGTGAAATCCTCGGTATGGCATCCGCACCGGATTTCGATCCGAACGACCCGAACGGCGTGGACGCTGAAAAGGGCTGGATGAACCGCATGTCGAACAGCACGTTCGAAATGGGCTCCACCTTCAAATCCTTCACGCTCGCCATGGGTCTCGATGACGGCAAGATGAACCTGCAAAGCTCGTTCGATGCTCGCTTCCCGATCCGCATCGGCGGTTTCACCATCAAGGACTTCCATGGCAAGGGGCGCGTGTTGAGCGTTCCGGAAATCTTCCAGTATTCTTCGAACATCGGCACGGCGAAGATCGCCGACATGGTCGGCATTGCAGGACACAAGGACTTTTTGACGCGGCTTGGACTTCTCAGCCGGATGAAGACCGAACTGCCGGAAATCGCGATGCCAAGTCAGCCGCGCGAATGGAAGAAGATCAACTCCATCACCATCTCGTTCGGTCACGGCGTGTCGACGACGCCGCTGCAGACGGCTGTTGCCGGTGCGGCACTGGTCAACGGCGGCAAGCTCGTTCCGCCGACATTCCTGCCCCGCACCCAGGCGCAGGCCGACGAGATCGCCACCCAGGTCATGAAGCCCACAACCAGCAAGGACATGCGCTTCCTGTTCGAATGGAACGGCATCAACGGATCGGGCCGCAATGCGCGCGTGGCCGGCTTCAATGTGGGCGGCAAGACCGGAACGGCGGACAAGGTCGTCAACGGCCGCTACGCCCACGACAAGAACTTCAACGCGTTTCTGTCGGCCTTCCCGATGGACAATCCGCGCTATGTCGTCCTGTCCTTCAGCGACGAGCCGAAGACCGACAAAGGCAATGGCGCCGCGCTTGCTGCGATGTCCGCAGCACCCATGGTCAAGGAGATCATCGCGCGGTCTGCTCCCATTCTCGGTGTAAAGCCAAAATTCGGCAATGACGGTTCTGCCCTGCTTGTGTCTTATTGAGGATCAAGAACGGGCCCTCGATTCGTGAGGGAGCCTGCTGTTAGATGGAAAGATTACCGATGAAACTGCGCGATCTTGCCGGAGACGATTTTCCGGAAGCGGCCGATATCCTGGCTGGACCAGCCGGTGATGTGGA
Source organism: Rhizobium sp. CFBP 8752 (assembly GCF_014842035.1). Taxonomy (NCBI): domain Bacteria; kingdom Pseudomonadati; phylum Pseudomonadota; class Alphaproteobacteria; order Hyphomicrobiales; family Rhizobiaceae; genus Rhizobium; species Rhizobium sp. CFBP 8752. Next base: position 1,235,616 of record NZ_JACYUZ010000001.1, read on the forward strand.
TATTCTCGGTCTTTCCTCGGACAGTCGGCAAATCGCCGAGGGCATGCTGTTCGCAGCTCTTGCTGGATCCAAGGCTGACGGGTCGCGCTTTGTCGACGATGCCGCCGCCAAGGGCGCGGTTGTCGCCATCGCGTCCCATCCGGCAGACAGCAGCATCCCGGTTGTGGTCGTGGACAATCCACGCCGCTTTCTAGCAATCGCTGCCGCTCGGCTGTATGGCGCTCAGCCGGAGACGATGGTTGCGGTAACAGGCACTGCCGGCAAGACTTCGGTTGCCTCTTTCACCCGGCAGATCTGGGCCTATGCCGGCCATGCGGCTGCACAGATCGGCACCACGGGCGTCGTCTCGCCTGATCGCAACGACTACGGCTCGCTGACCACGCCTGATCCCGTCGAGCTTCAGAAGCTGCTGGCGGAACTCGCGTCCGAAGGCGTCACCCACGCGGCGATGGAAGCGTCCAGCCACGGTCTCGACCAGAGCCGTCTCGACGGCGTCAAGCTGTCGGCTGTCGGTTTCACCAATCTTGGCCGCGACCATATGGACTACCATCCGACCGTCGAGAGCTACATGGCCGCCAAGATGCGGCTGTTCGATACGCTGGCACCTGCGGGCGCTCCGGCCGTGATCTTTGCCGACGACCGCTGGACTGAAACTGCGATCGAGGTGGCACTTGCTTCAGGCCTCAGCATCCGGACCGTCGGGCGCAAGGGCGGCTATCTCTGCCTGAAGCGTGTCGAACACTTCCGTCACAAGCAGACCGCGGAGATCCATGCGGACGGCAAGATCTATGAGGTCGATATCCCGCTCGCGGGCGACTTCCAGGTGGCCAATGCGCTGGTTGCCGCAGGACTTGCGATGTCGACCGGCGTTCCGGCCGCTGTTGCCATGGCAGCGCTTGAAAAGCTCGTCGGCGCATCCGGCCGGCTCGAGCTTGTCGGCCAGACGAAGGATGGCGCGCTTGCCTATGTGGATTACGCCCACAAGCCCGATGCGCTCGAGAACGTTCTGAGCTCCGTGCGTCCGTTCACCACCGGCCGCGTGGTCGTTGTGTTCGGCTGCGGCGGAGATCGCGACAAGGGCAAGCGTCCGATCATGGGAGAGATTGCCACCCGCCTTGCGGACGTGGTGATCGTCACCGACGACAATCCTCGCTCCGAGGAGCCGGCCACGATCCGCTCCGAGATCATGGCGGCAGCGCCGGGCGCGGAAGAGATCGCCGACAGGGCAAAGGCAATCCGTCACGCGGTCGGACTGCTCAAAACTGGCGATACGCTGATCGTTGCCGGCAAGGGGCATGAGGAAGGACAGACGGTTGGGGCAACGACATTGCCGTTCTCCGATCATGTCGAAGTGCGCAAGGCATTGCAGGACCTGGCGGAGGGCGTAGCATCGTGAGCTTTCTTTGGACCTCGCAGGAAATGGCCACCGTCATGGACGGCCGGCCGATCGGGCAGATGCCGGAAGGCGTCACCGGTCTTTCGATCGACAGCCGCGGAATCACCGAGGGTGAAGCGTTTTTCGCCATCAAGGGTGACCGGGTCGACGGGCATGACTATGCCAGCATGGCGATCGCCAACGGTGCATCTCTGATCGTCGTTTCAGAAGCGAAGCTGCCGGCAATGGGCCGTCTGACGATCCCGATGATCGTCGTCGAGGACGTGCTGGCCGCACTCGTCAAGCTCGGGATCGCGGCGCGTGACCGCAGTCGCGCCCGTATCGTTGCCGTGACCGGTTCGGTCGGCAAGACCACGACCAAGGAAATGCTGCGCCATGCGCTTGCCCCGTCCGGCAAGGTGCATGCGGCCGTCGCCTCGTTCAACAATCACTGGGGCGTCCCGCTGACGCTCGCACGCATGCCGTCCGATACGGATTTCGGCGTGTTCGAGATCGGCATGAATCATGCCGACGAAATCCGGCCGCTGGTCAAGATGGTGCGCCCGCATGTGGCGATCATCACGACGATCGCGGCTGCCCATCTCGGGCATTTCAACAGTCTCGAAGAGATCGCGGCTGCCAAAGCCGAGATCCTTGAGGGTATCGAGCCCGGCGGAGCTGCCATCCTCAACCACGACAATGCACAGTTTGCGCTGCTGGAACAGAAAGCCCACGAGTTGGGCGTCAGCCACGTCATGACGTTTGGCCAGCATGCAAAGGCCGACTATCGCCTTGCCGATTTCGAGGGCAATGCCGAGAGCTCCGTTATCTGGGCCGTTCTCAATGGCGAGACGAAGGAGTTTGTGATCGGCGCACCTGGCCGCCACATCGCCGAAAATGCCATGGCAGTTTTAGGAGCGGCGCTCCTCCTCGGTGCCGACATGGGCTCGGTGGGGCAGGCGCTGGCCGAACTCAAGGCCGTCAAGGGCAGGGGACAGCGCCATCGTCTCGGTATTGGCGAAGGCCATTTGACGCTGATCGACGAGAGCTACAACGCTAATCCGGCCTCGGTTCGGGCCGCGATCTCCCTGCTCGCAGCGACAGCACCGGAACTCACCGGTCGCCGTATTGCCGTCCTCGGCGACATGCTGGAAATGGGCGAGTTCTCTGCCCAGGTGCACGAAGAGCTGGGCGGGCCATTGCTCGCCTCCGGGATCGAGCACGTCTGGCTCGCCGGCAAGGAAATGGCCGCTCTGCGGGATGCGCTGCCTGATAGTGTCGACGTACAGTATTTCGAAACGACGGACGCACTGACTGAATACGTCGTGCGCTCCGTCATTCCCGGCGACGTGCTGATGGTGAAGTCGTCACTTGGGCTTGGTTTCGGCAAGATCGTTGCCGCGCTGCTTGACAACTACCCGGCTTTTTCCGACACGGACCGCCAACCTTAAGACGACGCGGCTTTTTTGAAAGGGCCCTTTATGCTGATCTGGCTCGTGGAACTGGCAGACAAGATTCAGTTCTTCAACCTGTTCCGATACATCACGTTCAGGACGGGAGCAGCGCTCTTCACCTCGGCGTTCATCGTCTTCATGTTCGGGCCACGGATGATCAATTCGCTCCGAATCCGCCAGGGCAAGGGTCAGCCGATCCGCGCCGACGGACCGCAGACCCATTTCAAGAAGGCCGGTACGCCGACCATGGGCGGGCTGATGATTCTCGCCGGCATCGTCGGCGGATCGTTGCTCTGGGCCGATCTTTCCAACATCTATGTGGTCGCCACGCTGCTCGTGACGCTTGGCTTCGGCGCAATCGGTTTTTACGACGACTATCTCAAGGTCACCAAGCAGACCGACAAGGGATTTTCCGGCAAGGCGCGCCTCGGCATCGAGTTCCTCATCGCCGGCATCGCCGTGTTCTTCATGATGCGACTTGCGATGGTGACGGAGCCTGCGGGAAACCCGCATCTGGCAACCTCGGTCGCCTTTCCCTTCGCCAAGGATTTCCTGATCAATATCGGCTATTTCTTCATCCTGTTCGGTGGCTTCGTCATCGTCGGCGCCGGCAATGCGGTCAACCTGACTGACGGTCTCGACGGGTTGGCGATTGTGCCGGTCATGATTGCCGCCGCGTCGTTCGGGGTGATTGCCTATCTCGTCGGTAACGCCGTCTTTGCAGGCTATCTGCAGATCAATTTTGTCCCCGGAACCGGTGAGCTCGCCGTCATCATGGGCGCGGTGATCGGGGCTGGCCTCGGCTTTCTCTGGTTCAACGCCCCGCCGGCTGCGATCTTCATGGGCGATACCGGTTCGCTGGCACTCGGCGGCCTGATCGGTTCGGTTGCCGTCGCCACCAAGCACGAGATCGTCATGGCGATCATCGGCGGCCTGTTCGTGATGGAAACGATGTCCGTGATCATTCAGGTCGGCTTCTTCAAGATGACCGGCCGGCGTGTGTTCCTGATGGCGCCGATCCATCACCATTTCGAAAAGCTTGGCTGGACCGAAAGCCAGGTCGTGATCCGGTTCTGGATCATCGCCGTCGGCCTCGCGATGCTCGGCCTCTCGACCCTCAAGCTGCGGTGATCCGATGATTCCGGTCACGACATTCAACGGAAAACGTGTCGCGCTTTTCGGTCTCGGTGGTTCGGGACTGGCGACCGCGCAGGCGCTGGTTGCCGGCGGTGCCACGGTTCTGGCCTGGGACGACAATCCTGACAGCGTCGCCAAGGCAAACGTTGCCGGCATCGAGACGGCGGACTTGCGAACCATCGACTGGAGCGCGCAGGCGGCCTTCGTTCTGTCTCCGGGCGTTCCGCTGACCCATCCAAAGCCGCATTGGAGCGCCGATCTGGCGCGTGCTGCCGGCGTCGAGATCATCGGTGATGTGGAGCTTTTCGTGCGCGAGCGCCGGGCGCATGCACCGGACTGCCCGTTCATCGCCATCACCGGCACCAACGGCAAGTCGACCACGACGGCGCTGATTGCGCATATCCTGCGCTCAAGCGGGCGCGACACGCAGCTGGGCGGCAATATCGGGACGGCGATCCTGACGCTCGATCCGCCGAAGGCCGAACGCTATTTCGTCGTCGAATGCTCGTCCTACCAGATCGATCTGGCCCCGACGCTCAATCCCACGGCCGGCATATTGCTCAACCTCACACCTGACCATCTCGATCGTCACGGCACGATGCAGCACTATGCCGACATCAAGGAGCGACTGGTTGCTGGGGCGAAGACCGCCGTCATCGGCGTCGACGACAGCTATTCGACACTGATCGCCGACCGGGTCGAGCGCACAGGCGTCAAGGTTCGGCGCATTTCCAAGCGTAATGCGGTCGCCGATGGTATCTATGCCGAGACAACCCGCCTCATCGAGATGAATGGCGGCGTTTCGTCTGCGCTCGTCGACCTCGATGGCATCCCGACGTTGAAGGGCAGCCACAACGCTCAGAATGCGGCGGCGGCGATTGCTGCCTGCCTGGCGGTCGGCGTCTCTGCGGATGACATCCGCGCCGGTCTGCGGTCATTCCCGGGCCTCAAGCACCGCATGCAGCCGGTCGGGAGACGGGACCATGTTGTTTTCGTCAATGATTCGAAGGCAACGAACGCCGAAGCCGCGGCCCCTGCGCTTTCCAGCTATGAGCGGATCTACTGGATTGCGGGCGGTCTTCCCAAGGAAGGCGGCATCGCAAGCCTCGCACCACTCTTCCAGAATATAACAAAAGTCTATTTGATCGGAGAAGCAGCACCGGCATTCGCAGCAACTCTTGGAGACACGGTCCCTTACGAAATTTCGGGCACGCTCGAACGGGCCGTTACCCATGCAGCCGCAGATGCGGCAGCCGACACTGTTTCGTCGGCAGTGATGTTGTCGCCGGCATGCGCCAGCTTTGATCAGTTTAAGAATTTCGAAGTGCGCGGCGATGCGTTTGTCGCACTCGTCGCAGCTCTCGACAGTGTGGACATGCTGGTCGATACCGGAAAAGGAAACTGAATATGGTAAGCCGCGCAGACCGTGGACCGCTCGCAGACTGGTTCTGGACGATCGACCGTTTTTTCCTGGCGGCCTTTATCATGCTGATGGGCATCGGGTTCATGTTGTCGTTTGCGGCATCGCCAGCCGTTGCCCAGCGCATCGGTCTCTCAGACTTCCACTTCGTCGAACGCCATGCGGTTTTCCTCATTCCGTCACTCGCCATCATGATTGGCCTGTCGTTCCTGACCCCGCGTCAGGTACGAAGGACCGCAATCGTGCTTCTTGCTCTTTCGCTGGCCGCGATGGTTCTGGCGTTGTTCTTCGGCGTCGAGGTCAAGGGGGCGCGGCGCTGGATCGGTGTTGGCGCGCTGTCCATCCAGCCGTCCGAATTCATGAAGCCCGCCTTCGTGGTGGTCTGCGCCTGGCTGTTTTCAGAGCACGCACGGCAGCCTGAAATTCCGGGCAATCTCTTCGCCATCATCCTGTTCGGCATCGTCGCGGCCCTTCTTGTCGCGCAGCCCGACCTTGGGCAGACGATCCTGACCAGCATCGTGTGGGGCGGCATGTTCTTCATGGCCGGCATGCCGTGGCTCTGGATCGTTCTGCTCGGCGGTGTCGGTGTCGGCGGTCTTCTTGCGGCCTATTACATGCTGCCGCACGTGACGGCCCGTTTCGACAAGTTCCTGACCGGCGAAGGCGACCGCTTCCAGGTGGAGACAGCGCATGAGGCGATCGTGCGCGGCAACTGGTTTGGCCAGGGCCCGGGCGAGGGCATCGTCAAGCGGATCCTGCCCGACAGTCACACCGACTTTGTGTTCTCCGTCGCGGCCGAGGAATTCGGCATCATCTTCTGCATGGCGCTTGTTGCAATCTTCGCCTTCATCGTGCTGCGCGGCCTCAAGCATGCCTTCAACGAGCGCAACGACTTCAACCGCTTTGCCGTCGCCGGCCTTGTGCTGCAGATCGGCATACAGTCGATGATCAATATCGGCGTCAATCTCGAGTTGATGCCGGCCAAGGGAATGACGCTTCCGTTGATCTCCTATGGCGGATCGTCGATGATCGCCATATGTGTGACAGCTGGTTTTATTCTGGCACTCACACGTCACCGGCCGGAACGGCGCGCGCAGGAACGCAGCTTGTTCCGCGTCGCGTCCGGAGTTCCCGCGGAGTAGGTATATGAGCAAGGGCATTATTCTGTTAGCCGCCGGGGGAACCGGCGGTCATCTTTTTCCTGCGGAAGCATTGGGTCACGAGCTGAAAGCACGGGGCTTTTCCGTGCATCTGGTGACCGACAGCCGCGCCGAGCGTTTTGCTGGCAAGTTTCCGGCTGATGAGATTCATGTCGTACCGTCGGCGACGTTCGGATCGAAAAATCCGATCGCGATGGCGCGGACTGCCTGGAAGCTCTGGACCGGTCTTCGCGCCGCGCGCAAGCTGATATCGCGTTTGCGGCCGATCGCGGTCGTCGGCTTCGGTGGCTATCCAACAGTCCCGCCATTGATGGCCTCGACCGGCATGGGCGTGCCGACGATCATCCATGAGCAGAATGCAGTGATGGGCCGGGCCAACAAGGCGCTGGCTTCGAGGGTGCAGGCGATCGCTGGCGGGTTTCTTCCCGAAACGACCGGCACATACGCGGCAAAGACCGTAACGACCGGCAATCCCGTGCGCCCCGCGGTTCTGGAAGCCGCAAACGTGCCCTATGTCGCGTCGCGGGGAACTGATCCGTTCCGGCTCGTCGTGTTCGGTGGTAGCCAGGGCGCTCAGTTCTTCTCGTCTGCCGTGCCCACGGCCTTGAGCCTTCTCGATCAATCCGAGCGGGACAGGCTGGTTGTGACACAGCAGGCACGCCCCGAGGATCAGGGCCGTGTCGGCTCGTGCTTCGGCAAGCTGAATTCGAAGGTAGAAATCTCGCCGTTCTTCCCCGACATGGCCGAGCGTCTTGCGGCGGCGCATCTCGTGGTGTGCCGCTCGGGTGCATCGACGGTATCGGAGATCTCGGTGATCGGGCGACCGTCCATTCTGGTGCCCTATCCCTATGCTCTGGATCACGACCAGGCGGCCAATGCGGCGGCGCTCGTTGCGACCGGCGGAGCCGAGGTCGTGGCGCAGTCCGAGCTTTCGCCGGAACGCCTCTCGGCGATGATATCGTCTGCCATGAATGAGCCGGAGCGGCTGGAAAAGACGGCGGCAGCCGCCAAGCGGGCAGGTCGGCCCAATGCGGCGATCGCACTCGCAGACCTCGTCACCGCGGTTGCTGAACGTAAAAATATTGCAGAATTCAAGGGAGTACGGGCATGAAGATGCCGAAGGCTATTGGCCTCGTTCATTTCATCGGCATCGGCGGGATCGGCATGAGCGGTATCGCCGAAGTGCTGCACAATCTCGGCCACAACGTTCAGGGCTCCGACCAGGCCGATAGCGCCAACGTGCAGCGTCTGCGCGACAAGGGCATTCCGGTGTTCGTCGGCCATACCGCCGAAAACCTCGGCGATGCGGAAGTCGTGGTCGTTTCGACAGCGATCAAGAAGAACAATCCGGAACTGGTTGCTGCGCGAGAAAAATCGCTGCCGATCGTCCGGCGCGCGGAAATGCTGGCGGAGCTGATGCGCTTCCGCAACGCGATTGCGATCGGCGGCACGCATGGCAAGACCACCACGACCTCGATGGTCGCGGCGTTGCTCGAAGCCGGCAATCTCGATCCGACGGTCATCAACGGCGGCATCATCAATGCCTACGGCACCAACGCCCGCATGGGCGAGGGCGAGTGGATGGTGGTGGAAGCCGACGAATCGGACGGTACCTTCCTAAAACTGCCCGCTGACGTCGCGGTTGTGACCAATATCGATCCGGAGCATCTCGACCACTACGGCAATTTCGACGCGGTGCGGGCGGCCTTCCGGCAATTCGTCGAGAACGTGCCGTTCTACGGCTTCGGCATTCTCTGCCTCGATCACCCGGAAGTGCAGGCGCTGGTCGGCAAGATCGAGGACCGCAAGGTCGTCACCTATGGCGAGAACCCGCAGGCCGATGCGCGGTTTTCGAACATCCGCATGGAGGGCACCAAGTCGATCTTCGACGTGGAAATCCGTCGCCGTCGCACCGGCCGGATCTTCACCTTCAAGGATCTCGTGTTGCCGATGCCAGGCCGCCACAACATCTCCAACGCAACGGCTGCGATTGCCGTCGCAAACCGGCTCGGGATATCGGAAGAGAATATCCGCAAGGGTCTTGCGAATTTCTCCGGCGTCAAGCGCCGCTTCACCCTGACCGGCACTGTCGACGGCGTTTCCATCTTCGACGATTACGGTCACCATCCGGTCGAGATCAAGGCCGTGCTGAAGGCAGCGCGCGAGGCATGCCAGGGGCGTGTCATCGCCGTCCACCAGCCGCACCGTTTCTCCCGGTTGTCGAGCCTGTTTGACGATTTTGCGAATTGTTTTAACGATGCCGACAGTATCATCCTTGCGCCGGTGTATGCCGCGGGGGAAGATCCGATCGAAGGGGTCAATTCAGAATCGCTGGTGTCGCGGATCAAATCGAGCGGCCACCGCGACGCGCGTTACATGACCTCTCCGAGCGAACTGGCTTCGATCGTCTCCGGCATTGCGAAGCCGGGGGATTTCGTGGTGCTTCTGGGGGCAGGCAACATCACGCAATGGGCTGCGTCGTTGCCGAAGGAACTTGAGAGATTTTCGGGACAGTAGAATGAAACAAGTGAATGGGGAAAAGCTGCTGACGTCACTCGGGGACGGCGTCAAGAACCTGCGTGGTCGTCTGACGCCGAATGCACCGATGGATCGGGTCACGTGGTTTCAAGCGGGCGGACTTGCCGAGCTGATGTTCCAGCCGCATGACGCCGAGGATCTCGCGACTTTCCTCAAGATGCTGCCGCAAGAGGTCCCTTTGACCGTTGTCGGCGTCGGCTCCAATCTGTTGGTGCGTGATGGTGGTATTCCGGGCGTTGTGGTCCGTCTCTCTGCCAAGGGGTTCGGCCAGCTCGATCTCATGGGTGACAACCGGATCAAGGCCGGTGCGATCTGCCCGGACAAGCACCTCGCTGCGATGGCGATGGACAATGGTATCGGCGGGTTTGCCTTCTACTACGGCATACCGGGTTCGATTGGCGGGGCGCTGCGGATGAACGCCGGCGCCAATGGCGGGGAGACTGCCGAGCGGCTGGTCGAAGTCCATGCCGTCGATCGCGAGGGCAACGAGCATGTGCTTTCCAACGAGGACATGGGATACAGCTACCGCCATTCATCGGCTTCCAAGGACCTGATCTTCACCCATGCGGTGTTCGAAGGGTACCCGGAGGACCGTGCCAAGATCCGCGCCGACATGGACGCTGTGCGCCAGCACCGCGAGACCGTGCAGCCGGTCAAGGAAAAGACCGGCGGCTCTACCTTCAAGAACCCGGAAGGCCATTCCGCCTGGAGCCTTATCGACGAGGCCGGCGGCCGCGGCCTGATGAACGGCGGCGCCCAGATGTCGTCGCTGCATTGCAATTTCATGATCAATATCGGCCATGCCACCGGCTATGATCTCGAATATCTCGGCGAGATGGTGCGCCAGCGCGTGTTCGACAAATCGGGCACCAAGCTGGAGTGGGAGATCAAGCGCCTCGGTATCTTCATGCCGGGCCGGGAAGTGCGGCCCTTCCAGGGTGCGACGACGGAGTAGCTATAACTAGTCCTTCTTCAAGGATGGGCGAATGACGCTGATACACAACGAGCGAACCAAACTTCTGGCAAATTCGCTGGACAGGCTTTCGACGGCCTGTGTGGCCGCGGGTTTCATAGCTCCGGCTGTCTCGCTTTCCAACGGAGCAGCGTCGGCTGGTATCTCGCTGTCTATCGCCCTTTCGACGCTGGCTTGGATTTCCGGCGGTTTGCTACTACATTGGGGTGCAAGACGTGCTCTTGGAGAGTTGATCTCATGAACGCACCCACTTTCTTCTTCCTGTATGTCCTGCCCTTTGTGATCGCTGGAGCGGGTTGGGTTGCCGTCTTGCTTGCGGAGCGAAGCAGCCGTCGCAAGCACCGGCTACATCCAGGAGAGTGACAGTTCACACAAGAAAAAGCCAGCGANCAGGAGGATGCAGACCAGCGTGATCACGGCAGCGATGCCGAGATAGTAGCCGACATAGGCCATGCCGTAATTGGCCTGGAGGTAGGTTGCGATATAGGGCGCGAGCGACGCGCCGAAGATGCCGGCGAGGTTGAAGGTGATCGACGAGCCCGTATAGCGGACCGCGGTCGGGAAGGGAGCGGCCAGTGCCGTTCCGATCAGGCCATAGGTCATGCCCATCAGCACCATCGCCAGTACGACGAACAGGAAGATCATGCCTTCGCCATTGGTCATCAGTGCCGGCAGGACAAACGAGAACAGCCCGATCAGCACCGTCGTCACGATCAGCATCTCGCGGCGTCCGTAGCGGTCACCCAGCTTGCCAACGATCGGAATGAAAATGCCGAACACGATCGAGCCGAGCAACTGCACCTCGAGCGCATCGAGGAACGGCATCTTCAGGATCTTGACGTTGTAGGACAGAAGATAGGCCGAGCCGATGTAGAACAGCACGAAGGTTGCAAGCGCCACGAAAGTGCCAAGCGCCAGGCTGCGCTTGTGCGTGCGGAACAGTTCCACGACCGGGATCTCGACCCGCTCCTGCTTGTCGATCGTCTTCTGGAAGGCTGGCGTCTCGGTGATCGAGAGGCGTACCCAAAGGCCAACGGCAATCAGCAGGATCGATGCAATGAACGGAATGCGCCAGCCCCAGGATAGAAGCGCTTCCTGCGACATGAAGTGCAGCAGGATCCAGAACACGCCCGAAGACAGGAACAGGCCGACAGGAGCGCCAAGCTGCGGGAACATGCCGTACCAGGTGCGCTTACCCGGAGGTGCGTTTTCGGTCGCGAGCAGAACAGCACCGCCCCATTCGCCGCCGAGGCCAAAGCCCTGGCCGAAACGGCAAAGCGCCAGAAGCAGCGGTGCTGCCACGCCGATCGTCTCATAGGTCGGCAGCAGGCCGATGATCACGGTGGAAATGCCCATGGTCAAAAGTGCGGCAACCAGCGTTGTCTTGCGTCCGATCCGGTCACCGAAATGGCCGAACACGACGGCACCGAGCGGGCGGGCAAAAAATGCGATCGAGAAGGTTGCGAACGAGGCAAGCAGTGCGGTCGTCGGATCGCTGTTGGGGAAGAACAGCGCCGGGAAGACGAGGACCGCAGCCGTCGCGTAAACGTAGAAATCGAAGAACTCGATCGTCGTGCCGACCAGGCTGGCCGTCAGGACGCGTGCAGGAGAATTCATTGCAACATGCGCTAACGGCTCAGCTGACGGCGAAGCGGGAGGCGTCGCGTTTGTCATACTGATTCCAATTCAGGAGATTTAAATATGCGGCTCTCTAGGAGTACCGGCTGCGACATACAGCAGTTTTCTGACGAGTAAAACAAAAAACGCGCAATAAACGGCACGTTTTTACCCCTGATCCATTGCGATCTTACCGCGCTCGAGCAGCTGTTCGAGCTCCATGTCCCGTGCGGTACCATGCGACCTCAAGTCCTGCATTAACCATTTCAAAATCTAATTTGTGCTTCAATTTCAGCCTGTTGGGTTCTCCCATTAAGGAAAGTAAACGATTTGTTAACCATTTTGGTGCACCAATAGCCTGGCGATCAGATCTGAGAAAGAATCGTTGGTCGTACAAGTTTGGCGCAAGCGATGTCGCTTAAGCCTAAAGCCCTTTTCCGGGAGTGGTTGATGAACGACATGCATGTGGCTGTATTGATGGGAGGGTTTTCCTCCGAGCGGCCGGTCAGCCTGTCTTCCGGCAACGCCTGTGCTGAGGCTTTGGAAGGCGAGGGTTACAAGGTGACGCGGGTTGATGTCGATCGTGATGTCGCAGCGGTTCTTGCCAGCCTGCGCCCGGATGTCGCCTTCAATGCGCTGCATGGTCCCTTCGGTGAAGATGGCACCATCCAGGGCGTGCTCGAATATCTCGAGATCCCCTATACGCATTCCGGCGTTCTGGCCTCCGCTCTCGCGATGGACAAGCAGCAGGCAAAGCACGTGGCTAAGGCTGCCGGTATTCCTGTTGCTGAAGCCAAGGTCATGGATCGCCATGAGTTTACCAATGAGCATCCGATCGCCACGCCTTACGTCGTCAAGCCGGTGCGCGAAGGCTCGTCCTTCGGCGTCGTCATCGTCAAGGAAGGCCAGTCTCACCCGCCGCAGATCATTACCTCGCCGGAATGGAAATACGGCAGCCAGGTGATGGTCGAGCGTTATGTCTATGGCCGCGAGCTGACCTGCGGCGTCATGGGCGACGTGGCGCTGGGTGTGACGGAAGTCATCCCGAACGGTGATGCGTTCTACGACTACGATGCGAAATATGCCGTCGGTGGTTCGAGCCACGTCATTCCCGCACAAATTTCACCAAATATTTACCAAAAAATTCAATCCTTGGCGCTTGAGGCGCATCGGGCAATGGGGTGCCGTGGCGTCAGTCGTTCGGACTTTCGCTTCGACGACCGGTTTTCCGAAGACGGCGAAGTCATCTGGCTCGAAATCAACACCCAGCCCGGGATGACGCCGACCTCGCTTGTGCCTGAGATGGCTGTTCATGCTGGTCATACTTTTGGTGGTCTCGTCCGTTGGATGGTGGAGGACGCGTCGTGTTTGCGTTGAATAGCAAAAAAGCTGACGATCACGGCCGGGCAAACTATCTCGGCGCTGAAGAGCGTCGTGTACTGCCGCGTCCACTGCGCCGCGTCGTCCGCTTCGGCTTGAGCCTTGCGACGGGCCGCATCCATATCCCTGATCATACCGGCACGTTCGCGACTTTCGGTTTCTTCGCGGTTGTCGGCCTCTACGGAATGTCGCTCGGCGGCCATGCCCAGACGGTTGCCCAGGCGACGACAGCGGCCGTCGGTTTCGCCATCGAAGACGTTCGCGTCTCGGGCAATGACCAGACGTCGGAAATCGACATCCTGCAGCTTCTCGGTCTCGATGGCACGACCTCGCTGGTCGCTCTCGATGTCGATCAGGCGCGCCGCAAGCTGTCCGAGCTTCCCTGGGTTCGCTATGCCGAAGTCCGCAAAGTCTATCCGCGCACGATCGAAGTCATGCTCAAGGAGCGCGAAGCTTTCGGGATCTGGCAGAACGGTTCGGATCTCGCTCTGATCGAAAAGAACGGTTCCATCATCGCGCCGCTGCGGGACAGCAAGTTCGCTTCCCTGCCGCTGTTCGTGGGTCGTGAAGCAGACAAGGCCGCATCCGCTTTTGTCGATCAGATGGCTGCGTGGCCGGAGCTTCGCTCGCGGGTAAAGGCGTACGTCCGCGTCGCCGGTCGTCGCTGGGATTTGCACATCGACAACGGCGTTGTCCTGAAGCTGCCGGAAACCCAGGTCGAGACCGCGCTCAGCGTGCTGGCTCGTCTGGAAAAGGAAGAACGGATCCTGGAGCGTGACATCGCTGCCGTCGATCTTCGCCTGCACGACCGCACAACCGTTGAACTTACTTCTGCCGCCACCGAACGCCGCAACGAGGCAGTCGAGGCACGCACGAAGGCGTTGAAGAAGGCAGGAGAGACGTGAGTGTATTCGGTTCTTCCAATTACGGGCTTCCGCACATGAAGCCACTGTCTTCCAAGCGCAGCCACATCGTTTCGGTGCTCGACATCGGCTCGACCAAGGTCGTGTGCATGATTGCGCGGCTGACGCCAAAGCAGGAAAGCCAGATCCTGCCGGGTCGGACCCATCATGTCGAGATCATCGGCATCGGCCACCAGCGTTCGCGCGGCGTCAAGTCCGGCGTCATCGGCGATCTCGATGCGGCGGAAAGCGTCGTCCGTCTCGCGGTTGACGCTGCAGAGCGCATGGCCGGCCTCACGGTCGACAGCCTCATCGTCAATGTTTCTGCCGGTCGTCTGACCAGCGACGTCTATACGGCATCGATCGACCTCGGTGGACAGGAAGTCGAATCGGCCGATCTGAAGCGTGTTCTCGTCGCCGCCAGCCAGAAGTCGGCTCGCCAGGACCGCGCAATCCTTCACTCGCTGCCGACCGGCTTCACGCTGGATGGCGAAGTCGGGATCCGCGATCCGCTGGCGATGTACGGCGATATGCTGGGCGTCGATATGCATGTCGTCACCGCCGAGCGCGTGATGCTGCGTAACCTTGAGCTCTGCATCAACCGGGCGCATCTGTCCGTCGAGGGTATGGTGGCAACGCCTTATGCCAGCGGCCTTGCAGCCCTTGTCGACGACGAAGTCGAACTGGGCTGTGCAGCGATCGACATGGGCGGCGGCACGACAACAATTTCGGTGTTTGCCGAAGGCAAGCTCGTTCATACGGATGCGATCGGTCTCGGTGGCCATCACGTCACCACGGACCTTGCCCGCGGTCTTTCGACCCGGATCGAGGATGCCGAGCGGATGAAGGTCGTGCATGGCTCGGCCGTCTCCAACGGTGCAGACGACCGCGACATGATTTCGGTTCCACCGATCGGCGAGGACGACCGCGACCAGCCGACCCAGGTTCCACGCTCGCTCGTCACCCGAATCGTCAAGGCCCGCATCGAAGAAACGCTGGAACTGATTCGTGACCGGATCCAGAAATCGGGTTTCAGCCCGATCGTCGGCAAGCGCGTGGTTCTGACGGGCGGTGCCAGCCAGTTGACCGGCCTGTCGGAGACGGCCCGTCACATTCTGGCCCGCAATGTTCGTATTGGTCGTCCGATGGGCATTTCCGGCTTGCCGGCTGCCGCCAAGGGCCCGGCCTTTTCGACGGCCGTCGGACTGATGATCTACCCGCAGGTCGCGGACCTCGAAACACATGCATCCCAGAGCGGCCTGATCGGCTCGCTCGGAAATGGAAACGGCCGTCTCGCCCGCGTCGGGCAATGGCTCAAGGAAAGTTTTTGACCCGGGCTCTGCTCCCGGATCAGAGAAGTTGCAATGAATTGGCCAGCTCGGCAATGCGGCCACGAGAAGAAGGACAGGTACAATGACGATCAAGCTTCAAAAGCCTGATATTACCGAGCTGAAGCCTCGGATCACCGTTTTCGGCGTCGGCGGCGGCGGCGGCAATGCCGTCAACAACATGATCACCGCAGGGCTGGAAGGCGTCGATTTCGTCGTTGCCAATACCGATGCCCAGGCGCTGACCATGACCAAGGCCGAGCGGATCATCCAGATGGGTGTGCAGGTCACCGAAGGTCTCGGCGCAGGTTCGCAGCCGGAAGTCGGTCGCGCTGCCGCTGAGGAATGCCTCGACGAGATCATCGATCATCTTAACGGAACTCATATGTGCTTCGTCACCGCCGGCATGGGCGGCGGCACCGGCACCGGTGCTGCTCCAGTCGTTGCACAGGCTGCCCGCAACAAGGGTATCCTCACGGTTGGCGTTGTTACCAAGCCGTTCCACTTCGAAGGCGGTCGCCGCATGCGGCTTGCCGAACAGGGCATCCAGGAACTGCAGAAGTCGGTCGACACGCTGATCGTCATTCCGAACCAGAACCTATTCCGCATCGCCAACGACAAGACGACGTTTGCCGACGCCTTCGCCATGGCCGACCAGGTTCTCTATTCGGGCGTTGCCTGCATCACCGACCTGATGGTCAAGGAAGGCCTCATCAACCTCGACTTCGCGGACGTTCGTTCCGTGATGCGCGAAATGGGCCGTGCGATGATGGGCACCGGCGAAGCTTCCGGTTCGGGCCGTGCGATGCAGGCAGCTGAAGCTGCTATCGCCAACCCGCTGCTCGACGAAACCTCGATGAAGGGTGCACAGGGCCTGCTGATCTCCATCACCGGTGGTCGCGACCTGACGCTGTTCGAAGTCGACGAAGCGGCAACCCGCATCCGCGAGGAAGTCGATCCGGACGCCAACATCATCCTCGGCGCAACCTTCGACGAAGCGCTGGAAGGCATCATCCGCGTCTCCGTCGTTGCCACCGGCATCGACCGCGCCCATGGCGAAGTCGACCTGCGTGCCGCTGAAATGCGCGCAGCCCAGAAGCCGATTATCCGTCCTTCGGCGGCCGTTGCTCCGGCTCCGGCCGCACAGCAGCCTGTCATGATGCAGGCACCGGTTCAGGCCGCAGCGCCTGCGCCAATGGCTCCGAAGGCAGTCGATCCGATCGCCGAGACCATCCGCCAGGCCGAAGCCGACATGGAACGCGAACTGGCTATCCCACAGCCGGTCTTGCAGCAGCCTGCAGCGCCCGCGCCGCAGCCTGTCATGCAGCAGCAGCCGCCGGCCGAAGAGGCTTTCCGTCCGCAGAGCCGTCTGTTCGCACAGTCTGCACCGGTTGAAGCCGCTCCGCAGGTTTCGCGCCCGGCTCCGCAGATGACGCAGCAGCCAGCACCGCGCATGACACAGCCGGTTCAGCAGGAACCTGTCTACCGCGAACCCGTCATGGAACCGGTCCGCATGCCGAAGGTCGAGGATTTTCCGCCGGTCGTAAAGGCCGAGATGGATCACCGCACGCAGCCTGCCAGCCATGTGCAGGAAGAGCGCGGCCCGATGGGTCTTCTGAAGCGAATCACCAACTCGCTTGGCCGTCGTGATGAAGAAGAGCATGTCGAACCGGCCGCCGCTCCGGCGCCGGCTCAGCAGCAGCGCCGTCCGCTGTCGCCTGAGGCAAGCCTCTACGCACCGCGTCGTGGCAACCTCGACGATCACGGTCGTTCGGTTCCGCAGAGCTCGCAGCATGACGACGATCAGCTCGAAATTCCGGCATTCCTTCGACGTCAGTCGAACTGATTTGTGGGAGCGTCGCAGCGTCAGCGCGCGGCGTTCAACAAATGTCTGCAGAGCCCGGGTCGTTGCACCCGGGCTTTGTGTATCCGCACGCCTGAGGCGTTAAGGATTTTGTCCTGAACCTCTGGAAAAGCTGCCTTAATTCAAGTTGTTAACCGGTAGACGTCCGCGTTTGTGCCTTGAGTCCTAACACCGCGGCATTCTGCGGGTTAGTGGCGTAACAATCCGATACGAACAGTGATTTGGAATGTTAAAGACGCCTGCGTATGTAAGACGATAAGTGATGCTGACATGAACGTTTGAGAGGCGTTGTCGCCGGTATCTAACCAAGCTCGATCCCAGACTAGGGGTCTTGAGAGAAGGCATTAGGAATGACCATCGGATTGCTCGGTTTCCAGACCACCATCGCGGCCCCGGTTTCTTTGACCGGTATTGGCGTGCATTCGGGGTCTCCGGTCAGCATCACATTCCAGCCTGCTGAAGCCAATTCCGGTATCATCTTCGCGCGTCAGTTTGATGACGGATCTTCTGCCGAATACCGCGCCGTTTCCTCTCAGGTTGGTCCGACCGATCTCTGCACGATCCTCGGTTCATCGCCGGCCACCTGGGTTGCCACGATCGAACACGTGATGGCAGCACTCTACGCGCTCGGGATCGACAACGTGACTGTCGATGTCGATGGCGCCGAAATGCCGATCATGGACGGCAGCTCCTACCCTTTCATCGATGCGATCGAACAGGTCGGCATCGTCAATCTCAATGTGAAGCGTCGCTACATCCGTGTCATCAAGCCGGTCCGAATCGAATCGGGCGCGTCCTGGTCCGAGTTCCGGCCGCATGATGGTACCCGCTTTGAAGTCGAGATCGATTTCGCATCTCCGCTGATCGGCCGTCAGAGCTGGATCGGTGAACTGACCGCAGCGCGGTTCAAGCAGGATCTTTCACGGGCTCGTACATTCGGCTTCATGCGTGACGTCGAGCGCCTTTGGGCTGCTGGCTACGCTCTCGGTTCGTCGCTTGAGAATTCCGTCGTCATTTCCGATGACGAAACGGTCGTGAACGTCGAGGGTCTTCGTTACCAGGACGAATTCGTGCGCCACAAGACGCTGGACGCGGTTGGCGATCTTGCGCTTGCCGGCGCTCAGTTCATCGGCTGCTACCGCTCCTATCGCGGCGGCCACAAGATGAACGCCAATGCGCTGAAAGCTCTGCTCAACGATCCGACGGCTTATGAGATCGTCGAAGCGCCATCGTCGCGGGTTGCGCGCGTGAGGGCCGGAGATTTCGTTCCGGTCAGCGTCAGTGAACTGGCGCCGTCTTTTGCTTGAATAACAACTCCAGTCGACTTGGCCGCTTCCGTTGGAAGCGGCTTTTCTTTTGAATAGCCATGTGTGCTGCGGTCGGTGCCACAAAAATGCGTTAATGGGTGAGCATTGCGTTGCTCTGCCAATACTTTTATGGCTAGAACGACCTGCTTTCGGGCAGCAGGGCAAAACGGGCGGGACATCGGGAATTGTCGAATGGCGTATGCGAAGGCTGTAGAAATGCGTAGAGCGGCAAGGATCGCACTTGTATCGTTGGTGTTTGCGGGTGCCGGTCTCGGCCTTACCGCATGCCAGTCGGACAAAGACATCGACATCACCAAGCTCGGTTTCGAAAGCGAGTCGCCCGAGGCCCTCTACAATCAGGGCCTTGCCAACATGAAGGCGGGCAATATCGTCGAAGCGAGCCGCAAGTTCGACGCCATCGAGAAGCAGAACCCGTTCACCGAATGGGGCCGCAAGGCGCTCGTCATGAGCACGTTCAGCAAGTATCGCATGGGCCGCAACGACGAAGCCATCACCGTCGGTAACCGCTATCTCAACCAGTACCCGCGCTCCGCAGATTCGGCCTACGTGCAGTATCTGGTCGGCCTTGCCTATTCCAAGCAGGTCGCCGACGTCACGCAGGACCAGAAGGCCGCCAACAACACGATCGATGCGATGACCAAGGTCGTCCGTGATTATCCCGATTCGGAATATGTCGAGGATGCGCAGGCCAAGATCCGCTTTGCGCGTGACCAGCTTGCCGGCAAGGAAATGCAGGTCGGGCGATACTATCTCGAGCGCAAGGAATATCTTGCCGCCATCTCGCGCTTCCGCAGGGTCGTCGAGACCTTTTCCAATACCAACCAGGTTGAAGAAGCCCTCGCGCGTCTGACGGAAACCTATTACGCGATGGGCATCGTCGAAGAGGCGCAGACCGCCGCAGCCGTGCTTGGCCGCAACTATCCGGACAGCCAGTGGTACGCAGACTCCTACAAGCTGCTTCAATCTGGCGGCGTTCAGCCGCGCGAGAACAAGGGCTCGTGGATTGCGCGTGCCGGCGCAAAGCTCGTCGGCGCCTGAGACCTTTCAACCAAGTGCCTGACAGGATAGGCGAGGCCGCATGCTGATCCAGCTTTCGATCCGCGACATCGTTCTGATCGAGAAGCTGGACCTTGCCTTCGAAGCGGGCCTATCCGTGCTGACCGGCGAGACCGGTGCAGGCAAATCTATCCTTCTCGACAGTCTTTCTCTGGCGCTGGGCGGCCGCGGCGACGGCGGTCTTGTGCGCCATGGCGAGGATAAGGGGCAGGTGACGGCGGTCTTCGACGTGCCGATGAACCATTCCGCCCGCAAGCTTCTGCGCGACAACGGCATAGACGACGAAGGCGATCTGATCTTCCGGCGTATCCAGTCGGCCGACGGCCGCACCCGCGCTTCGATCAACGACCAGCCGGTCAGCGTGCAGATGATGCGCCAGGCGGGACAGGTACTGGTTGAGATCCACGGCCAGCACGACGATCGCGCGCTGATCGATACCGGCGCCCACCGCACGCTCGTCGATGCGTTTGCAGGCCTCAACGATGAGGTTCTCGCGGTTTCCCACCTCTACAAATCCTGGCGGGATGCCGACCGGAGCTTGAAGACGCATCGCGCCAAGGTGGAGGCCGCTGCGCGCGAAGCCGATTACATCAGGGCCTCGGTCGAGGAACTGGAAGCCCTCTCTCCCCGCGACGGCGAGGAGGAGGAACTGGCCGAGCAGCGCTCGAAGATGCAGAAGTCCGAGCGCATTGCCGGTGATATTTCGGAAGCGTCGGAATTTCTCAACGGCAACGGTTCGCCTGTACCGCTGATCGCCTCCATGGTGCGGCGCCTCGAGCGCAAGAGCCACGAGGCGCCTGGGCTGCTGGAAGAGACTGTCGAACTGCTGGATCAGGCGCTCAACCATCTGTCGAACGCACAGATGGAAGTCGAAACGGCGCTTCGCCGGACCGAGTTCGATCCGCGTGAATTGGAACGGGTCGAGGAACGGCTGTTTGCCCTGCGTGCGGCCGGCCGCAAATATTCGGTCGCCGTCGTCGATCTTCCAGCGCTTGCCGAGAAGATGGTGGCTGACCTTGCCGATCTCGATGCCGGCGAGGAACGGTTGGGCGAGCTGGAAAAGCTCGCGGCCGCCGCGAAAGAGGAATTCGATCGCGCCGCTCTCGTTCTCTCGGGCAAACGCAAAGCGGGTGCGGAGACGCTGGCCGAAGCGGTGATGCAGGAATTGCCCGCGCTGAAGCTGGAACGGGCGCGCTTCATGGTCGAGGTGACCGCCAATCCGGAGGCTGCAGCCGCCGAAGGTATCGATACGGTCGAGTTCCACGTCCAGACCAATCCGGGCACACGCCCAGGGCCGATCATGAAGGTCGCGTCCGGCGGCGAGCTCTCGCGCTTCCTGCTGGCGCTTAAGGTCGCGCTTGCCGATCGCGGCTCGGCACCAACGCTCGTCTTCGACGAAATCGACACCGGTGTCGGTGGTGCGGTGGCGGATGCGATCGGCCAGCGGCTGAAGCGTCTGTCGGGCACCGTGCAGGTGCTGTCGGTGACCCACGCGCCGCAGGTGGCGGCCCGTGCTGCGACGCATCTTCTGATCTCTAAGGGTCCGGCCGGCGACGGTTCCGACAAGATTGCCACACGGGTGGCGACTATGGCGCCTGAAAACCGCACCGAGGAAATTGCCCGCATGCTGGCCGGCGCTTCGGTAACGGACGAGGCGAGGGCGGCCGCCAGAAGCCTGCTTGCGGGCAACGGCTAGACGGTTATCCGGCAGTCGCGGGAGCGTGCTGGCGAAGTCGCCCGGACAATGCGTAATGCAATCCCGTATCCCGCCAGGGATGCTGCATCTCGTAGCGTTCAGTCACAGCCGTGATGGCCGCTGCTTCTTCCAATCTTCTCAAATTGCACTAGAAATGCCGTTGAAGATGGAGATTCCCGCATGGCCGCCGACCAGACCACGACCGAGACCGCTGTTGACGATCTGACAGAACAGGCCGCGGCCGACGAGCTGGAGCGTTTGGCGAAGGAGCTCTCCCATCACGACGAGCTCTACCACGCCAAGGACGCGCCGGAGATTTCCGATGCCGATTACGACGCGCTGAAGAAGCGTAATGCGGCGATCGAAGAGCGTTACCCGCAGCTGATCCGGGCCGATTCGCCGTCCATCAAGGTTGGTGCAGCACCTCTGCCGACCTTCGCACAGATCACCCATTCGCGACCGATGCTGTCGCTCGACAATGCCTTTGCCGACGACGACGTCCGCGACTTCGTGAACTCCGTCTACCGCTTTTTGGGTCAGTTGCCGGATGGTTCGATTGCGTTCACGGCCGAGCCGAAGATTGATGGGTTGTCGATGTCGATCCGCTACGAGAACGGGATCCTCGTCAACGCCGCCACGCGCGGCGATGGCACGACGGGCGAAAACGTCACCGCCAATATCAAGACGATCAAGGAAATCCCGAACCGGCTGCCCAAGGGCGTTCCTGCCGTCGTCGAGGTTCGCGGCGAAGTCTATATGGGCAAGAGCGATTTCTTGGCGCTCAATGCTGAGATGGAAGCGAAGGGCAAGCAGCTTTACGTCAATCCGCGCAACACGGCGGCAGGGTCGCTGCGCCAGCTCGATGCCAAGGTGACGGCCAGCCGCAAGTTGAAATTCTTTGCCTATGCCTGGGGCGAGATTTCCGAGCCGAACGAGTTGCCGGGCACGCAATACGAGATGGTGCAGACCTTCAAGGACTGGGGTTTCCCGGTCAATCCGCTGATGAAGCGGCTGAATTCGCTCGAGGATATTCTCGGCCATTACCGCGAGATCGGCCTTGAGCGTCCCGAACTCGACTATGATATCGACGGTGTCGTCTACAAGGTCGACCGGCTCGATCTGCAGGCGCGCCTCGGTTTCCGCTCGCGCTCTCCGCGCTGGGCGACGGCCCACAAATTCCCCGCCGAGCAGGCGTTCACGACGGTCGAGAATATCGACATCCAGGTCGGCCGCACCGGCGCGCTGACACCGGTGGCGCGATTGACCCCGATCACCGTCGGCGGCGTGGTCGTTACCAACGCGACGCTGCATAACGAGGATTATATCAAGGGTATCGGCAATTCCGGCGAGCGGATCCGCGAGGACGATCACGACATCCGCATCGGCGACACCGTGATCGTGCAGCGTGCCGGCGACGTCATTCCGCAGGTTCTCGACGTGGTCATGGAAAAGCGGCCGGCGGATGCCAAGGCCTATGAGTTTCCGAAGAAATGCCCGGTCTGCGGCAGTCATGCGGTGCGCGAGAAGAACGAGAAGACCGGCAAGCTCGATTCGGTCACCCGCTGCACCGGCGGCTTCGTCTGCCGTGCGCAGGCAACCGAACACCTGAAGCATTTCGTCTCGCGCAGTGCCTATGACATCGAAGGGCTGGGCGCAAAGCAGGTCGACTTCTTCTTCGAGGCGGAAGATCCGGCTTTGCAGATCCGCACAGCGCCCGACATTTTCACGCTGAAGAAACGTCAGGAAACATCACAACTGCTGAAGCTTGAAAACATCGACGGGTTCGGCAGGATCAGCGTCCGGAAGCTGTTCGACGCGATCGACGAGCGGCGCTCGATAGCACTCAACCGCTTCATCTACGCGCTCGGCATCCGCCATGTGGGCGAGACGACGGCAAAGCTTCTGGCGCGTCACTACGGCACCTACGAGGCCTTTGCCGAGGCCATGAAGGAAGCGGCCAGTCTCTCCGGGGATGCCTGGGCTGACCTCAACAATATCGAGGGCATCGGCGAGATCGTCGCCCGCGCCATCGTCGAGTTCTTCAAGGAGCCTCGCAATCTCGATGTCGTGACGCGTCTCCTCACGGAGGTGACGCCGCAGCCGGCAGAACAGATCGCGGCATCGAACAGCCCGGTCGCCGGCAAGACCGTCGTCTTCACCGGCTCGCTGGAGCGCTTTACCCGCGATGAGGCCAAGGCGCGTGCCGAGGGGCTTGGTGCCAAGGTGGCCGGTTCGGTGTCCAAAAAGACCGACTACGTCGTTGCCGGCCCCGGCGCCGGTTCCAA
Source organism: Rhizobium sp. CFBP 8752 (assembly GCF_014842035.1). Lineage (NCBI taxonomy): Bacteria > Pseudomonadati > Pseudomonadota > Alphaproteobacteria > Hyphomicrobiales > Rhizobiaceae > Rhizobium > Rhizobium sp. CFBP 8752. Next base: position 1,259,129 of record NZ_JACYUZ010000001.1, read on the forward strand.
GCTCGACAAGGCCAGGGATCTCGGCGTCGAGGTGATGACGGAAGACAAGTGGCTGACGCTTATCGGTGGCTGAGCATCAGGTCCTCAGCCGCGCCATCGCATAGGCGTCAACATAGTGCCCGTCTCGAAAGGCGTCGTCCTTGAGGTGCCCTTCGATGACAAAGCCGTATCGCTCATAGAGCCTGATGGCGTCGTGGTTGTCGGTGAAGACGTCGAGTTCCAGGCGGTGCAGGTTCAGCCAATTGTCGGCGAGGTCGATCGCGGCCTTCATCAGTGCCGAGCCCACGCCGCGGCCGACAAAGTCGTCGTGCACGCCCATGCCGATCGTCCCCACATGCCGGCGGCGGCCCTGTAGCGGACCGAGGAAGATGTCGCCGATAATAACGCCGTCCATGTCCGCCACGAGCTTCTTTGCGCCGGGCGCGGGGTTTTCCAGGTATTGGCGGGTTTCCGCTACGGTCTGGAAGGGCAGCCTCAGCGTGCCGTAGCGATAACCGGGAAGATTGGCGAGAGCCGTGATGGATACCGCATCGTCAGGTGTCGACGACCTGATGACGTAACCGTTCAGCCGTTCGGCTCGGGGTGGTTTTTCCTGGATTTCGTCGCTTGAAGACATCTTTGCTCTCCTTCAGGTATAACCGAGGCAGAGCGGACCAGCCGATCCCTGCCATTTTCGGCAGGGTGGTGGACGGAGGATCGACTAACGCGCCAAACCCGCCACACGCCCTGCAAGGCTTGTGGTCACGGTAAGATGGGTAAGGGCGATAGCGTTGATCATGGATCACATTGGGCCTGACAATAATGTGGAGGTCAAGATGCAGGCGGGTATGTGCTTTGCCGAATCGCTCCATCCGGCATAAAAGTCCGACGACCGAAGATTGGGACGCGACCTTGAAGACCATTGCGATCGATTTCGAAACCGCCAACGAACAGCGCGGCAGCGCCTGCTCCGTGGGCCTCGCGTGGATCGAGGATGGGCGTGTCGTGCGGGTCGAGGAACGGCTGATCCGGCCGCGGGATATGCGGTTTTCGTCTTTCAACATCGCCATTCATGGGATCCGGCCCGACCATGTCGAGGATGCCGGCGAGTTTCCCGAAGTGATGGACGAGTTCATCGACGACTTTCGCGGCGCGACGATGATCGCCCATAATGCCGCATTCGATTTCAGCGTCTGGCGCGCCTGTCTCGACCAGTACCGCCAGTCCTATCCGGAACTATCCTATCTCTGCAGCGTCAAGATGGCCCAAAAAGTCTGGCCGCATCTGATCTCGCACAAGCTGAATATCCTCGCGCAGCACCTGGGGCTGAGCTTCCTGCACCACAATGCAGCCGAAGATGCCGCGGTCTGTGCCGAAGCCTCGATCGCGATTGCGCGGTCGCTTGAGGTCATGCATATCCACGATATCCCGACCGCGATCGGCATGCGCGCAGGGCGCCTGTTTTCCGGCGGCTACGATGCCTGCACATTGCGCAAGGAGTGATCACTTGTAACCCCGCCGCCGAAGCTTATCTCTGATCACGTATCGTTGACTGGAGATTTTGCCCCTATGACCCGTTCGAGCCGCCGCCTTGCCATTCTCGCGACCGCCGCTATCCTCGGCGGTCTTGCCGTTCCCGCTCTTGCCCAGGTGGTCGGCAAGGTCGGCGTCGACTGGATCGGCAACGACATCATCGTCGAGGCGGTGCAGGACCCGAAGGTGAAGGGTGTCACCTGCCACGTCACGTATTTCGATCGCAGCGTCATCGACAGGCTGAAGAACGGCAAGTGGTTCGAGGACCCGTCCAACAATTCCATCTCCTGCCGTCAGACCGGGCCGATCGAGATCGGTGATATCGAGCTGGACGACGGTGGCGAGGAAGTGTTTCGCCAGGGACGTTCGCTGATCTGGAAAGACCTTCTGGTCAAGCGGATCTACGACAAGCCGAACGATACGCTGATCTACCTTGCCCATTCGCGACAGGTTGTCGAAGGATCGGCGAAGATGGCGATCTCCAGCGTGCCGCTGTTCAACCAGCCGGTGACCTGGGAAAAGGGCAAACCCTGATCCGCTCTACGTCCTGACGTAAGAAAACCGGGCTCCTTTCGGAACCCGGTTTTAACTAGGACAGCTCTAAGGCTTACGATCAGGCGGCTTCGCGCGACAGTTCGTCTGCAATGACGGTGTCGAGGTTCAGGAAGCAGACCATGGTCTTTTCCAGGGCAACGATGCCGCGGCAGAAATCGCGCTGGGCTTCCGGAATGATTTCCGGTGCCGGCTGCAGATCTTCGCTTCTGATCGTCATCATGTCGGAGACCTGTTCGACCAGAAGGCCGACCAGCTTGCCGGCGATGTCGGTGACGATGATCGCCGAACGCTCGGACGGTTCGGTCATCTTCATGCCGAGGCGGCAGGCCATGTCGATGACCGGGATCACCGCGCCGCGCAGGTTGATGAGGCCAAGCACGTAAGGCGGAGTATGCGGCATCGGAGTGACCGGCGCCCAACCGCGAATTTCGCGGATCGCCATGATGTCGATGCAGAATTCCTGGTCTCCCAGATGGAAGGAGACGATTTCGAGATAGGCTCCCGACTGCTTGATGGCGTTACTCATGTCGATCATCCTGATGTCGTTTTTTTGAAGGTCTCACGTCCCCGTTAAACTTCCCCTAATCTTTGCCGCCACAACGCGCTTTTTGTTCTATTTCCAGGCCGGTCGACGATGCTATAGTGGGTCATGCAACCGATCGCTCCATCGCTTCGACTTCCGGTTTTTCTGATCGCCGCGCTTGCCGCGATGCTGATCGGCGTCCTCGCTTTTGTTGGTTGGGCGCAGCACGGTTCTTCCATCTTCCTCGCGATGGCCGAGGGAACGCTCTCCTGGTGCATGTGACGGCCACGTCTGTGAAAACGTGGTGGTGATTTGCAACAATCGTCGTCTGCGGCTATCAGCGGTCACGATCTCAACTGATGATGCAGCAGGCAAACTACGATGAAGACTTTCCGAATTGTACTTTGGCTCGCCGTCGTCATTCTGGCCGGTGTTCTGGCCTGGCTGACCCTGGAGGTCACGCGTTCGAAGCAGCAGGTTGCCGAAGGGCCGTTCGGTGTGCCGTTCGAGCTTGTGGCGCAGGATGGCAGCCCGATCACCGAAGCAGCGTTCCGCGACAAACCGACGGCCGTGTTCTTCGGCTTTACCCATTGCCCGGAAGTCTGCCCGACAACGCTGTTCGAGCTGAACACCTGGCTGCATCAGGTCGATCCCGATGGCACAAAGCTCAACGCTTACTTTGTGAGCGTCGACCCGGAGCGCGATACGCCTGAGCTGATGGGGCAATATGTCTCGAATGTCTCCGACCGTATTCGCGGTATTTCAGGTCCGCCTGCCAAGGTGATGGAGATGGTCAAAGGGTTTCGCGTGCTTGCCCGCAAGGTGCCGGTGGATGAGAAAAACCCTGGCGGCGATTACACGATGGACCATACGGCATCGATTTTCCTCCTGAAGGACGGCGGCCGTTTTGCCGGGACGATCGCTTACGGCGAGGATCCTGCAGCGGCGGCGAAGAAGCTCGAGAACCTGACCAAGGGATAAGTCGCTTGAGGCGGATGCCTTATCTGTGGCAAAGCTTGCCGCGAAGATTATGAAAGGCGACTTCCTTTGAGTGAAATCCGGCTTTACGTGACATCCACCGAAATCGGTTCGGCCGAGATCCTCGACCTCCTGTCGCTGGAGTTCGGCGAAGAGGACGTGGCGATTGCCACGACCGAGGTGGACGAGAAGAAGGATATCTGGGAAGCCTCCGTCTACATGATGGCGGACGACGAGGAGGTCTTCAGGGAACGGATTGCAAAGGCGATCAGCGAGGATTTTCCCGATCTTTCGATTGCGATGGAGGTTATCCCGGATGTCGACTGGATTGCCAAATCGCTCGAAGGGCTCAAGCCTGTCAGGGCAGGGCGGTTTCTGGTTCATGGCTCGCATGACCGCGACAAGGTCAAGATCAACGACATTGCCATAGAGATCGATGCTGGACAGGCGTTCGGGACCGGCCATCATGGGACAACGGCGGGGTGCCTCGAGGTGATCGACACGGTCGTTCGAGCAACCGAGCCGAGAAATGCGCTCGATCTGGGAACGGGCAGCGGCGTTCTGGCGATTGCGGTGCGCAAGTTGCGCAACATCCCGGTTCTGGCAACGGATATCGATCCGGTCGCCGTTCGGGTTGCCAAGGAGAATGTTCGCCGCAACGGCATTGCCAGCGGACTGCGGCTGGAGACGGCACCGGGTTTCCACTCCTCGGCCTTTCGCCAGGACGGTCCGTTCGACCTCATCATCGCCAATATTCTGGCGCGGCCGTTGATCAAGATGGCGCCGCAGCTGGTGACGCATCTGACACCGGGCGGATCGGTGATCCTGTCCGGTATTCTAGCCGAGCAGCGCTGGAAGGTGATTTCCGCTTATGCAGGAGCCCGCTGCCGGCATGTGCGCACGATCTGGCGCAACGGCTGGGTGACCATGCATTTCGTGCGAGGCATGTGACGGGCCATGGGCTGGCCTGTCAGGTTTTGTAGGCTTGCCGGCACACCGAGTTGCGTGCCGGGTATCGCGTCGTCCTCAGATCAGAAGATGTAACGGGTCGCGCCCTGGCGCTGAAGTTCTTCGCGCGTCGTGCCGAGGCTCTTCAGCGTCGCATCATCAAGGCCAAGCATTGCGCCGTTGACGTAACGGGAGACCTGACGCTGACGGGCTTCGACCACGCGGTTCATTGCATTGCGGAGAAATGAGTTGGCCATCGTGTTCGTCCTTTTCAAAGTGATGACCCCAGAAGTCATCGAACATTGACGACACCTTAGATGATAAAAAATGAGGCAGGCAGTGGGTCTGCATCATGTGTGGCATGCGTCGGCTGCATGGATAGGTTCCTGACACTGACTGCCCTGTCACGTATCTGCATAGGATACTGGCGGCGGCGCGGGGAAATGTTCTAACATGGCGGCCATCAGTCGGAATCAAACCAGCCGGAATTCACTCATGTTTCAATCGTTCGAGACCAAGTCCGCCCCGCAGTTCGGCCGCGAAAGGGTGACTGCCCTGCGCGACGGCTTTGCCGAACTCGGCATCGACGGGTTTCTCGTGCCCCGCGCCGACGAGTATCAGGGCGAGTATGTGCCTGAGTCGGCCGAGCGCCTGTCATGGTTGACAGGCTTTACCGGATCTGCCGGCATGGCGCTCATCACGCAGCGTGAGGCGATCGTGTTCGTCGATGGACGTTACGTGACGCAACTGGCCGAACAGGTTGACGGAACTGTGTTTTCCGGCGGCGATCTGGTCGGCGAGCCGCCGCATGCCTGGATTGCGAAACATGCGCCGAAAGGGTTCCGCCTCGGCATCGACCCTTGGCTGCATGCCGGTGCGGAAGTGCGCAGGCTGGAAAAGGCGCTTGCGGAGATCGGCGGCGCGCTGGTTTCGCTGGCCCACAATCCGCTCGATGCGATCTGGAGCGATCGCCCTGCGGAACCGGTTGGCGCGTTGACCATCCAGAGAGAAGAGTTTGCCGGGAAGCCGGCCGGCGACAAGCTGAGCGAGATCGCGCGGCAGACCGAAGCGAAGGGACTGTCGGCGGTGCTGATCACGGATCCGTCATCCGTCGCCTGGATCTTCAATGTTCGCGGGGCTGACGTGCCGCACACGCCACACCCGCTGGCACGCGCGATCGTCTTTGCAAATGGCAAGGCAGAACTCTTCATCGATGCGGCAAAGCTCGGGAGCGAAGAGGCGGCTTACCTGGACGCTCTCGCTCTCCGGCGCGACCCTTCCGCGTTCCTAGGCCGTCTTGCCGAGGTCTCCAAAAACGGCGCCCGCATCCTGATCGATCCGGATCTGACACCGCTCGCGCTGACGGCTGCAATCGTCGCAGCCGGCGGCGAGGTGGTCGAGGGGATCGATCCGGCGAAGCTGCCGCGCGCCTGCAAGAATTCGGCGGAACTCGATGGATCTGCCAAGGCGCATCTGCAGGATGGCGCGGCTGTCGTCGAGTTTCTGTGCTGGTTGGATGGCCAGACGCCGGGCTCAATCACCGAGATCGATGCGGTAACGGCGCTGGAAGCGACGCGCGCCCGCGTCGGCCAGAGCATGCAGAACTCGCTGAAGGACGTTTCCTTCGATACGATTTCCGGTGCCGGAGAGCATGCCGCGATCATGCATTACCGGGTGACGTCCGAAAGCAACCGGCAGATCCTGCCCGGCGAACTGTTCCTGATCGATTCGGGCGCGCAGTATGTCAACGGAACGACGGATATCACCCGCACGGTTGCGGTCGGCTCGGTTTCCGAGGATCGCAAGCGCTTCTTCACGCTGGTTCTGAAGGGCATGATCGCCATCAGCATGGCGAAGTTTCCGAAGGGAACGCGCGGCTGCGATCTCGATCCGCTCGCTCGGATCGCGCTGTGGAAGGCGGGGGCTGATTTCGCGCATGGCACGGGACACGGCGTCGGGTCCTATCTCTCCGTGCATGAGGGACCGCAGCGCATTTCGCGGATGTCGACGCAGGAGCTTCTGCCCGGCATGATCCTGTCGAACGAGCCCGGCTATTATCGCCCCGGCGCCTTCGGGATCCGCATCGAAAACCTGATCTTCGTGAAGGATGCGCAGCCCATCGAGGGTGGCGACATGCCGGTTCTGTCGTTCGAGACGCTGACCTGGTGCCCGATCGATCGCCGCCTCGTCGTCGCCTCGCTGATGACCTCGGAAGAACTGCAGTGGCTGAACGACTATCACACACAGGTGCGCGAAAAACTGATGCCGCTGATCGACAAGGATTCGGTCAAGGCCTGGCTCACTGCAGCGACGGCGCCGATCTCCGGCTGAGTCGGATTACATGCCGATACCGAAACCGTGCCGGGCGGCCATGACTGCCGCCCAGCCGACGACGAGGACCATGAGGCCCGGAAAACGCAGGCCGAACACCAGCGCCGCGATCATCGCAATGCGCACGTCCCAGCCGCTGTTGACGAAGGGTGGAGCGACGAGTGTCACCAGAACGGCGGCCGGCACGGCGTTGAGGGCCGATTCCACCCGTGGCGGTATGCGTTTCAGGCTGTTGACAAGGATGTAGCCGCCGAGCCGCGTGGCGTATGTCGCAATTGCCGCCATCAGGATCAGGGTGACGGTCTGGCTATCGACGGAGAAGGCGCTCATGCCGGTTTCCATCACGCAGCCTCCGTTTCAAGGGCCGGGTCTTTCACGTCGTGATCCGAGGCTCCGGGAGGAGGCAGGATGGCCGCGACGACGATCCCGAGCGCTGCCCCCACACTGCTATGCCAGGGTGACCCGACGACCCAGTAGGCGACAACCGATCCGACTGCTCCGGCGACGAGGACGGGTAGAAAATTGTGCCGCTTGCGAAAGCCCATCACCAGACCGAGAAAGTAGACGGGCAGGAGGACATCGATGCCGATCGCCTTCGGGTCGCCGATCAGGCTGCCGAACAGCGCGCCGACAATGGTATTGCCGACCCATCCAATCCAGACCACGCCGCCCATGGCGATGTACCAGGCGAAGGTGACCGGGGTCTGTTCTTCACGTTTCTCCGTCTCGGCAAATTGCGGATCGGTCAGCAGGAAAAACGAAAGACAGCGCTTGAGGAGCGGGAAGCGCCCGAGGATCGGCGATACTGCCGCGGAATAGAGAACGTGGCGGAAATTGACGGCGAGCACCGAGAGCACGATCATCCAGGCCGCGACATGGTGGCCGAACAGTTCGATCCCGACCAACTGGCTCGCACCGCCGAAGACAAACGCGCTCATCAGCGCCGCTTCCGCCATGCTGAAACCGTTGTCGATGGCGATCGCTCCGAACAGGATGCCGAACGGGGCTGAGGAGAGGACGATAACGAAGCCCTTCTTCAATCCGTTCCTGATCTGGCCGCTTGTGGTGATCGGTTCGCTGAAACTCATGAGTCTTCCGATGCGTGCGCGTGCAATGCTTCGTTTATGCACGTGAGCGCCCGGTGACAATCGAATTGCGTTGATGCGTGTATCGATTTTGCTGAACGATCGGCGGCGCGGAGTGCGTCAGTCCGCGAGAATCTCGCTGCTCTTGATAATGCCGACGCCGTTGGCGCGCATCTCCTCGATGGCAGCCCTGACACCCTCGGGTGTTATGCCGCGGCTCGCATCCTCGATGAAGCGCACTTTGACGTCCGGCAGCATTTCGACAGCGTCCAAGGCTGAAAACTTCACGCAGTAGTCCGTGGCGAGACCGCAAACGTCAAGCTCCGTAATCTGCTGTGCCCGGAGGTAACCGGCAAGGCCGGTAAGGGCGGCCTGGTCGTTGTCGCGAAAGGCGGAATAGCTGTCGACCGCAGGGTTTTCGCCCTTCTGCTGGATATAATCGACTGCGCCGATATCGAGATCCGGATGGAATTCCGCATCCGGTGTTTCCTGCACGCAGTGATCTGGCCACATGACCTGCGGCTGGCCGGAGAGCTCGCCCATGTCGAATGGTTTCTTGCCCGGATGCTGGGAGGCGAAGCTGCCGTGATTGACGGGATGCCAGTCCTGCGAGGCGACGATCACATCGTAACCGCCGTCGGAAATGAGGCTGTTTGCGATCGGCACGATGTCGTCACCGTGGGCAACGGCAAGGTTGCCGCCCGGGCAGAAGCCATTCTGGATGTCGATCAGGAGCAGCGCTTTCATAGATCGTCCTCAAGAGTGGTTCTTCCTTGTCACACGAAGATGCCAAGCATGGCGGCATCGATCAAGCCTCTTCTGCCCAACACGATCGTCGCTCCAAATCATTTGTGACGAAACGGTCGGCCTTGGTGGCAGGTTCTGCGGTCATCTGATCTCCGCGGTTTCTAGGATGTCTGAAGATGACTCGATCGCTTTTGCTGACCGATCTGAAATCTCAATCCGGTTTCGAGCCGAATGTTGAAACGTGATTCCTCGTCGGATGCGGACCACGACCCTATCTAGGGGTCATCTTCACGGAGTTTCTCCCATGTCACTGTCGTCTTCGCTAGAAACGCGGGCTGAAGGCCTGCCGCCGATCGGTTTTCCCGGTCTCGGCGCTCTCATCGTGCTTGTTGTCGGCACCGTTGCGCTCGGCCTCGCTTATGGTCCAGCCCAAGGTGCGCTCTTCCTCATCGGAGGCGGGCTTGGCATCGCGCTCTATCACGCGGCCTTCGGGTTCACGTCTGCCTGGCGTGTCTTCATTGCGGAGGGCCGGGGCCGGGGTCTTCGCGTTCAGATGATTCTTCTGGCACTTGCCGTCATCCTGTTTTTCCCGGCTCTATCCAGTGGCGTGCTGTTCGGCACCGAGGTGCGTGGCAATATTTCGCCGGCCGGTATCGGCGTGATCGTCGGCGCCTTCATGTTCGGCATCGGGATGCAGCTTGGCGGCGGTTGTGCATCCGGCACGCTGTTTACCGCCGGTGGCGGCAATGCGCGCATGCTGGTGACCCTGTTCTTCTTCATCGTCGGTTCGGTTCTCGCCACCATCCACTTCGACTGGTGGGTCAGTCTTCCTTCGCTGCCGCCGACGTCTCTGTTTCAGACGTTCGGTGCATTTGGCGGCATTGCGGTATCGCTTGCCATATTCGCGGCGATCGCAGCGATCACTGTGGTCGTCGAGAAGCGGCGCAACGGCGCACTTGAACAGGCACCACCTTCGCCACGGCATGGTCTTGCCCGCTATCTGCGTGGTCCGTGGCCGCTGGTGGCTGGCGCGATTGCACTCGTCATCCTCAATTTCGCGACGCTCGCAATCGCCGGCCGTCCCTGGGGGATCACGTCCGCCTTCGCGCTCTGGGGTGCGAAGGGCGCGCAGGCGATCGGCTTTGATCCGACAGCCTGGGCCTACTGGCAGCAGCCGGGGAATGCCAAGGCACTGGCCGGAAGCGTGTTTGCCGATGTCACATCCGTCATGGATTTCGGCCTCATCGCGGGCGCCATGCTGGCGGCGGCGCTGGCCGGAAAGTTTGCTCCCAGCCTCGACATTCCGCTGCGTTCGATCCTTGCGGCCGTCGTCGGCGGTCTGCTGCTCGGCTACGGTGCGCGAATTGCCTATGGCTGCAATATCGGAGCCTATTTCTCCGGCATCGCGTCCGGCAGCCTGCATGGTTATCTCTGGGCAGTCGCGGCGTTTGCCGGAAATGTGCTGGGTGTGAAATTGCGGCCCTTCTTCTTCATGGAAGGTCGGTCCATTCGCCGGGCCGACGGTTGAGCCGTTCACCGCATCCCTTCAAAACTCCACGATCCATGGGCGCCTCCACAGAGGCGCCCATTTTCGCATGTGGGTTCAGACAGAGTGTCGCCACACTTTGGCTCTGGCTTGCCGCGTCTCACCCCCTCAAAATTGCGGGTGCGATTTCGTACCTCAAATGTCGCACCAGTTAAAAACCGGTGTAAGCCTTGAGTTTGTTAACTTTTGTCGCTAAACAGCAACAGTCGACGAGCTAGACACCGGACTTGCGGGCAGGGTCGAACACCCCTTTGCCGCATTTCTGCTTAACTTCCGGCGGTATGCGCTTTTAAGTGCACCACCGAAACCAAATCGGGGCGGCGTAAAGACATTGGTTACCATAATCGTTCATTCTCATATGCAGTCGATTGGCGGCGATGAGCAGATCCTGTCTGCTTTCTCAGTCCGCTTTGATCTTGCGGGCAAGACTGCGAAAGCAGGCCTTGCCGGTGTGAGTAACGGTTCGGGTAACGAGTAATGGCGCGTCAGTTGGAATCCAAAGCTTCGAAGCAGAACGGTCGCAAAGCGGCATCAAAAGCATCCTCGGCGCAGGCGCGCCGCAAGAAGTCCCGCTCACTCATGACGAATATGGCGCTTGGCGTCGGCTTTACCGTGGCGGCGCTGGTTGGTGCCTCGATGGTCACGGTCGCGACCTCGGTCAAGTCTGCCCCCAGCATCAGGTTCGAAACGGCCCTGCTTGCGCCACCAACGGCGCGCGAGCATCTCGTGGCTGCATCGGCGCGCACTGCGGACCGCAATCTCGATGTTTCGAAATTCTCCCGCCTTCCAGGCAGCGCGCCGGCCGAGCCGAAGCGCGGTCGTCTGGAAGGAGCGCAGCTTGCTGCTCTCTCGTCCCAGCGTCCGGATGACGCAAGCGTTCGTCAGTCGATGCATCTCGCGATGGCAAAGGCTGCCCGTCACGCCGAAACCGAACAGCAGTTTGCGGCCCTTGGCAAGCTGCGGCCCGGTTCCGACCAGATCAAGTCCGCCCTCGGTTCTGCCATGGAAAGTCTTGTGGTCGTAGCGCCACGCGGTAGCGAAGCTCTGGGCGCAATGCCCGACATTCTCCAGGAAGTTCAGCCGGCGACAGAGGTGGCGGAACTCGACACGATGAAGCCGGTGGAACTGGCGTCGCTCGAAAGCGATCTGCCGGAAAGCACGTCGGAGGATACGGTGGCGATTGCCGAACAGGCGACGCCGCTGCCTTCACCTGCGCCGACATCTCTCGCCCAGGCGCTGCCGAAAGCCGGACCACTGCCCGTCCTGCGTCCCGGTGCGGCCACCACCAGCGCTTCCATGGCCGTCGCTTCCGTCAAGCCTGAAAAGCCGAATGCACTTGCCGCAATCGCAGCCGTCGCACCGCAAAAGCCTGGCCGTGGCGACAACGATAACGACAAGCCAACCGTGCTTGCCTTTGCCAAGCCGAACAACCCGATGCGCGAAGAGCCTCTCGCTCCGTCGCAGGGTTCGCCGAAGTGGCCTGGTATCGGGACCAAGGTTGCGATCTACGACATCACCAACGGCGTGGTCATCATGCCGAATGGCAGCAAGCTCGAAGCCCATTCCGGCATCGGCAGCATGCGCGACAACCCGAAGTTCACGCATGTGAAGATGCGCGGCCCGACACCTCCGGGCACCTACAAGCTCTCGATGCGCGAATCGCTGTTTCACGGTGTTGCGGCAATCCGACTGACACCGACCGACGGCAAGGCGCCTCAGGGCCGCACGGGTCTTCTCGCCCACAGCTTCCTGCTTCGCGTTCGCGGCGACAGCCACGGTTGCGTAGCGTTCGCCGACTACGACAAGTTCCTGAAGGCCTTCCAGCGCGGCGAAATCACCCACATGATCATCGTGCCGAAGTGGGATGGCAAGCGCCCCGGCGCCGGCCCAAGCGGCGGCGGCATCATAGCAAAGCTGTTCGGCAACAAGGACGCCTGATCAAACTCAAAACAAACGGAGCCTTTTAGGCTCCGTTTTTCGTTGTCAGCCCAGCACCTGCCGCGTTGCGGCCAGGAAGATGCGCGCGCCGATCGCAATCAGATCGTCGGGATAATCATAAGTCGGGTTGTGCAGGGCAGGGTGGCTTTCGCCGGCGCCGAGAAACAGCATGGCCGATTTCGAGACCTTAGCGAAGCGACCGAAATCCTCCGAGGCGCGATAGGCTTGCCCAGCGACATGCGGCACGCCCTCGGCATCCATGGCGGCCCTCAGGATGTCGGCTGCAGCGGGATCGTTGATGCAGTGGCCGAACACATCCTGATAGGACACGGTCAGGGCCAACCCATCCGCCGCAGCCGCGTCTCTCGCCATTGTCTCCGCCTGTTCGACAAGAGCGGACATTTGATCATCCGTCGAGGTGCGCAACGTCACCCAGATCTCGCCATGCGCCGGTGAAATGCCCGCCGCGGGTTCACCGATCGTCACGTGGGTCACGGTCGCTCGCACGAGGTCGTCGTTTTCGACAGAGCCTGCCAAAATACCGCTCAGGGCTGGCAGCAGCCTGGCCACGGCCGAAACCGGCGAGATCCCGGTCTCTGGCCATGCCGCGTGGGCAGTCTTGCCGGTCAGGATGATCTTCATGCCGCGCGACGCGCAATTGGTCGGGCCGTCCTTCAGATGAACGTGGCCGAGCGGGATGCCCGGCATGTTGTGCAGGGACAGGCTGATATCGGGCGTCAGGTCCCGAAACTTGTCGTCGGCAAGGACCGCTGCCGCCCCGGCGCCGGTTTCCTCCGCCGGCTGGAACAGGAGAACGACACGACCCTTGGCGGGACGTCGACGTCCGAGCGCACGGCCGACCGCAGCAAGCGTTGCCATATGCCCGTCATGGCCGCACATATGGCTTTTTCCCGATACCTTCGACTTGTGCTCGGGGTCGCCGAGTTCCTCGATCGGAAGAGCATCGAGTTCCGCGCGCAGCATCACCGTTATTCCGGGCCCGCCACTGTCGTAGACGACCGCGACGCCGGTGCCGCCAATACCTTCGACGATCTCGTCCGGACCGGTCTCCGACAGGAACCGTACAACCTCGCGCGCCGTCTGCACTTCCTCCCCGGACACTTCCGGCATGGTGTGAAGCCGGCGGCGCCATGCGGTGAGTTCGACGACGTCGCTGTTGCTGAGGGAGATGTCATTCATCGAATTCTAAAGCCCTCATCATGGTCACGACCCTCGTTTGCGAGTGAGTAGACGTCTCGTCAGCCCGCCTTCTCCACGAACCCGTCCAGCACCCGCTTTTGCCCTGCCTTGTCGAACTCGATCGTCAGCTTGTTGCCTTCGATCGCGGTGATATTGCCGTTGCCGAACTTGATGTGGAAGACCCGGTCACCGGTGGTGAATTTCGACGGCGTGTCGGTTGTCGATTTGGCGACCAGCTCGCCGTCGATCGTGCGGCCGCGGGGGCCGCTTTCGCCGTAGCCGATGCGTTCCACGGCGTGGCCGGAGCGGCTGCCCCAGTTGTCGCGGGTGGCATCTGTCTTGTTGGCCTGGGCGCGTTTCCAGCCGGGCGTCGAATAGGAGTTGCCGGCGAAGGCATCCGCCTTGTCGAAGCGCGACTGGCCGTAGCCGCCGCGGCCGCCATAGCCACCGAAGCTTGAGGATTCCGATGCCGCGACATCGACATGGCTCGGCGGCAGTTCATCAAGAAAGCGCGAGGGCATTGTGGATTGCCACAGGCCGTGAATACGCCGGTTCGAGACGAACCAGATATGGCAGCGGCGTTTCGCGCGGGTGATGCCGACATAGGCGAGGCGGCGTTCCTCCTCCAGCCCGGAGCGGCCGCCTTCGTCCAGCGCGCGCTGGTGCGGGAACAGGCCTTCCTCCCAGCCGGGCAGGAACACGGTCTCGAATTCCAGACCCTTGGCCGAGTGGAGCGTCATGATCGAGACGGCATCGAGGTTCTCGTTGGTCTCGGCATCCATGACGAGCGAGACGTGCTCTAGGAAGCCGCGCATGCTCTCGAACTGCTCCATCGAGCGGATCAGTTCCTTGAGGTTTTCCAGCCGCCCCGGCGCTTCGGCGGTCTTGTCGTTCTTCCACATGTCGGTATAGCCCGACTCTTCGAGGATCTGCTCGGCCAGTTCCGTATGCGGCACGGTTTCGAGACGTGCCTGCCAGTTGCGGAAATTCTGCACGACATCGAACAGGGCCTTGCGGGCCTTCGGCTTCAGCTCGTCGGTCTCGATCATTTCGCTTGCGGCCTGAAGCATGGGCACATCGCGGGCGCGGGCGCTGTCATGCAGGTAGCGTATGGTCGTGTCGCCGAGGCCGCGCTTTGGTGTGTTGACGATGCGCTCAAAGGCAAGGTCGTCGGCCGGCTGGCAGACCATGCGGAAATAGGCCATCGCATCGCGGATCTCGAGCCGCTCGTAAAAGCGCGGGCCGCCGATGACGCGGTAGTTGAGCCCGAGCGTCACGAACCGGTCTTCGAACTCGCGCATCTGAAACGAGGCGCGCACCAGGATCGCCATGTCGTTCAGCGCGTGTTTCTTGGCATCGCTGCGACCATCGCCGCGCTGCAGCCGCTCGATCTCCTCACCGACGGCACGGGCTTCCTCTTCGCTATCCCAGGCGGCGTGGACGATGACCTTTTCATCTTCGGGATCGACCCGGTCGGTGAACAGCGTCTTGCCGAGGCGTCCTTCGTTATGGGCGATCAGATGGCCGGCAGCGCCGAGGATGTGCTCTGTCGAGCGGTAGTTGCGCTCAAGCTTGATGACCTTGGCGCCCGGGAAATCCTTGTCGAAGCGAAGAATGTTTTCCACTTCGGCACCGCGCCAACCATAGATCGACTGGTCGTCGTCGCCGACGCAGCAGACGTTCTGCGGCACATCCTTCGGACGCTGGGCGAGGAGACGCAGCCACATATACTGGGCCGTATTGGTGTCCTGATACTCGTCGACGAGGATATAGCGGAACCGCTGGTGATACTCCTTGAGCAGATCCGGTGCCTTGCGGAACAGGGCGATCGGGTGCAGCAAAAGGTCGCCGAAATCGCAGGCGTTGAGCGTGCGCAGGCGGGCCTGATAGGCGGCATAGAGTTCGCGGCCCTTGCCGTTGGCAAAAGCTCGGGCGTCGCCTTCCGGAATGTCGGGCGGCAACAGGCCCTTGTTCTTCCAGCCATCGATCATGCCGGCGAACTGCTTGGCCGGCCAGCGCTTGTCGTCCAGACCTTCCGCCTGGATGAGCTGCTTGATCAGGCGCACGACGTCGTCGGTGTCTAAGATGGTGAAATCGGATCGCAGGCCGACCAGCTCCGAATGGCGCCGCAGCAGTTTGACGCCGATCGAGTGAAACGTGCCGAGCCACGGCATGCCTTCGACGGCGCCGCCGACGAGAACGCCGATGCGCTCCTTCATCTCGCGCGCAGCCTTGTTGGTAAAGGTCACGGCGAGAATCTGGCTCGGATAGGCGCGGCCGGTCTCCAGCAGGTGGGCGATGCGGGTGGTCAGCACGCGGGTCTTGCCGGTTCCGGCGCCGGCCAGAACCAGAACGGGACCATCCAAGGTCTCGACCGCTTCGCGCTGTTCCGGGTTAAGGCCCGTCATATAGTCGGGTGAGGGCCGGTTGCCACCGCGCGCCGCCATGGCCCGCGCCGCGATCCCCAAACCACCGGAACCACCAGCAGGAACAGGAGCAGAACCTTGGTTGCCAGCCGATGCCGGCACCGGGCGCTGGTCCGATTGGTCTTCGCCTCGCGCCTTGCGGGGGGCGGGCTCCGGCTCCTCATCGAAGAAAGGGATGTCGTCGTAACTGTTACTCATCCGGCCAATGTAGTGATTCGGGCTCGAAAGACCAGCCGATGTTCTCTTTTCATTCCTATGTTTCCCCTAGGAATCGTCCGGATCCGTGTCGTTGAAGCTCTGACACATCCGTGAAATCGCGTGATGTTACAAAACAGTAAGGTAGGTTCCTCGACCTTGCCAGTTGGGCGCGAAACGGGGATACTTGCACCACTTATCGATAGACTTGCGAGGAATGAATGCGGATCTGGAACCAGCTTCTGATGTCGGTTGCGGTACTGCTCGGAGGGCTCTGTCTCTGGGTCTACCTGTCGGCAGATGCCGGGCGGTCACTGATTTCGATGGGCGTTCCCGCAGGCATGGTGACTTCCATCAATCCTGATGTCGCCGAGCCGGCGGCCGCAACGGTTGCGGGCGCACCGGCTTCGTCATCGCGCGGCGGGCAGCGGGGCGGCGGTGAGAGCCAGGTGGTGTTGGTTGCAACCAGACCCGTCGGAACCGGTGTGGTCAATGACAGACTGTCGGCGATCGGTGACGGCGAGGCGATCCAGTCGGTTATCGTGATGCCGCAGGCGACGGGCACCGTAAACGAGATCCTCGTCAAATCCGGCGACATGGTCATAAAGGGCCAGATTCTTGCGCAGCTCGATGACGACGAGCAGATCATCCTGCGCGATCAGGCGCAGGTGGTGTTGCGCAGTGCGCGTGAGAAATCCGATACTTACCGGAACCTCAAGAGCTTTTCCCGTCTCGACGTGCTCGACGCGCAGATTGCGTCCGAAACGGCGCAGCTGACGGTCACCAACGCCGAATTGGCGCTGAAGCGTCGCTCGGTCGTTGCGCCAATCGATGGGATCGTCGGCATCGTCGCGGTCAATATCGGTGACAACGTCACGACCGCGAGCAATATCGTGACGATCGACAACCGTACCGAGCTGCTGGTGGATTTCTGGGCGCCAGAGCGTTTCGCGGTCCAGGTCAAGCCTGGCATGCCGGTCGAGGCCGCCTCCGTCTCGCGTCCAGGCCGCACCTTCGAGGGTTCGGTCGAGGCCGTCGACAACAGGGTCGATCCGGCAAGCCGTACGATCCGCATTCGTGCCAGAATTCCCAATGTTGATGACGAACTCCGCGCCGGCATGTCTTTCGGCGTGACGATGCGGTTTCCGGGCGAGACATTTCCAAGCGTCGATCCGCTTGCAGTCCAGTGGGATGCGAAAGGCTCGTTCGTCTGGCATATCGTCGATCACAAATCGGTCAAGGAGCGGGTAAGGGTCATCCAGCGCAATCCCGATGCGATCCTCGTCTCGGCCAATCTGAAGGATGGCGATGTCGTGGCAACCGAAGGGTTGCAACGGGTCCGGGAAAATGGTGCCGTCCGCATTGCCGGTGAAAAGCCGCCGGAGGTCGCCAGCCGATGAGCAGCAGCCACAGCGGTAACGCCAATAACAACGGGTCGGCCGGCCAGTCTTCCGGAAAGCAGAACAGCTTTACCGCGCTCTTTGTGCGGCGGCCGGTCCTTGCCGCGGTTCTCAACACGCTTCTTGTCGTCGCAGGCCTTGCCGCTCTTGCCGGCGTCGAGGTGCGCGAGTTGCCGGATGTGGACCAGCCGGTCATCACCATCCGCACCACCTATGACGGCGCTTCTGCCCAAACCATGGACCAGGAAGTGACCGATATCATCGAGGGCGCGGTTGCCCGGGTCGCCGGCCTCAAGGCCGTTTCGTCGGAATCGCAGTTCGGCCAGAGCCGTGTCACGCTGGAATTCAACGACACCGCCGATCTTGCGGTGGCCGCCAACGACGTGCGCGATGCGCTTGGTCGTGTCACCGGCCAGTTGCCTGACGACGTGGACGAACCGCGCATCATCAAGGCCGATTCCGACAGTCAGCCGATCATGCGGCTTGCGGTCACCTCGAACACGCTCTCCATGGAAGACCTGACGCTTCTCGTCGATAACGAGGTGTCCGACCGGCTTGCGTCGGTTGACGGCGTCGCTGACGTGGAACTCTACGGCGATCAGGAAAAGGTCTTCCGCGTCGACGTGAACCAGACGGCGCTTGCCAGTCGTGGGCTGACGATTGCAGATCTCTCCGAGGCGCTATCGACGGCTGCGCTCGACGTGCCCGCCGGTTCGCTGGAATCCTCGACGCAGGACATTGTCGTGCGCGCGACGGCGAGCCTGACCAAGCCCGAAGACTTCGAAAACGTCATGCTGGGCAACAATGTCCGGCTGCGCGATGTCGCGACAGTGATGCTTGGGCCGGACGACGGCACGACTGCGCTGCGATCGAACGGCGTTCCGGGCGTTGGTCTCGGCGTGCTGCGCCAGGCGCAATCGAACACGCTCAGCATTTCGGAAGGTGTGCGGGCCGCCGTCGCCGATCTCCAGAAGACGTTGCCCGAGGGCACGCGCATTGCCATCACCAGTGACGATGCGGTCTTCATCGAAGGCGCGCTGCACGAGGTCGAGATCGCGCTGGCGCTCTCGGGCACGATCGTCATTGCCGTCATCTATCTCTTCCTGCGCGACTGGAAGGCGACGCTGATCCCGGCGCTCACCATGCCGGTGGCGCTGATCGGTACGCTGGTCGCAATCTATGCCGTCGGGTTCTCGATCAATATTCTGACGCTTCTTGCAATCGTTCTTGCGACCGGCCTTGTGGTGGATGACGCGATCGTCGTTCTTGAAAACATCGTGCGACGACGATCGGAAGGCATGGGTCCGCGCGCGGCAGCCGTGATCGGCACCCAGGAGGTTTTCTTCGCAGTGCTGGCGACGACCGCGACGCTTGCCGCCGTATTTATTCCGCTGTCGTTTCTGCCCGGCCAGATGGGTGGCCTGTTCCGCGAGTTCGGTTTCGTTCTGGCGTTTGCCGTCGCGCTGTCTTCGGTCACGGCGCTGACGCTTTGCCCGATGCTTGCGTCGCGCATGCTGACCAAGCCGATACAGGAAAAGAACGACGGCCTGCTTGGCCGGTTCGGAACGCTGTTTGCCAATTTCTACCGGGTGACGCTGCATGCCTGCCTTGGCGCGCCGGCGATCGTCATCGTCTTCGCGCTGCTGTTCGGCGGTGCCGGCTATATGGCCTTCAAGACGGTCAAGAGCGAACTGACCCCGCCGGAAGACCGGGCCATGGTCATGCTGCGGGCGACGGCGCCCGAAGGCATCAGCCTGCAATATATGCGCGACAAGCTGCAGCAGATCGAAGAAAAACTGCAGCCGCTCGTGGCGTCCGGCGAGATCCAGAACATCTATTCGATCTCGGGGCAGGGTGGCGCCACCAATAACGGTTTCATGGTTCTGACGCTTGCACCTTGGTCCGAGCGGGAGCGCAGCCAGGCCGATATCGTGCGCGATATCAACGCGGCCACCGCGACCGTGCCCTCGCTTCGCGCCTTCGCGACGCAGCAGAACAGTCTGCGTATCCGCGGTGCCGGCAACGGGTTGCAGATGGCGATGGTCGGCACCAATCATGAAGAGCTGACGGCCGCCGCACTGAAACTGGTGGACCAGCTTCGCGCGAGCGGATTGTTCGATACGCCGCGTCTCAACAACGAGCCGACGCAGGCCCAGATCTTCGTGTCGGTGAACCGTGAGCGGGCATCGGATCTCGGAATCGACATCACCAATCTCGGCACGTCGCTGCAGTCTCTTCTCGAAGGCCGATCTGTGGTGGACGTGTTTGTCGACGGCGAGGCGACGCCGGTCAAGCTGACATCGACGACGCGTCCGATCGATGACCCGACGGATCTCGAGAACATTTTTCTGAAGGCCAAGGATGGCCGCATGGTGCCGCTCTCCACCGTCGCGACGCTCGAGGAACGGGCCGTGGCGCCGAGGCTCAACCGCGAACAGCGGCTTGCGGCAGTCTCCTTCTCGGCCAGCCTCAAGGACGGTGTCTCGCTCGGTCAGGCGGTCCAGGCGGCGACCGAGCTTGCGCAGCCGCTCCTGCCAGCTGGATCACGTCTGATACCGTTGGCAGAGGCTGCGACACTCAAGGAAAACTCGAGCGGCATGGCGCTGACATTCGGCTTTGCGATCGCCATCATCTTCCTGGTGCTTGCGGCGCAGTTCGAAAGTGTCCTGTCCTCGATCATCATCATGTCCACGGTGCCGCTGGGACTTGCCTGCGCTGCCTTCGCCTTGGTTCTGACCGGCTCCAGTCTCAACGTCTACAGCCAGATCGGGCTTGTGCTGCTTGTCGGGGTCATGGCGAAAAACGGCATTCTGATTGTCGAGTTCGCCAACCATCTGCGCAACGAGGGCGCGTCCTGCCGCGAGGCGATCGAGCGGGCGTGCGCGATCCGTCTTCGACCGGTGATGATGACGATGATCGCCACCGTGATCGGCGGCGTGCCTCTGGTTCTTGCCAAGGGCGCCGGTGCCGAAGCCCGTATCGCGCTCGGCTGGGTGATCGTCGGTGGCCTCGGCATGGCAACCATGGTGACGCTCTACATCACCCCCGTCGCATACTTGTTGATCGCCCGCTTCTCCAAGCCACAGGTGCACGAGGAACAGCGGCTGCAGGACGAGCTGGAAAGCGCCCGCAAGGGACGCGCCAACGATACGAAAGAGCAGCAGCTGATGGCAGCCGAGTAAGGGCTTGCCTTCAGGCAACGGTTTCGGGGTTCCGCATGTCGGCGAAAATCTGCTTCAGGACGTCGTAGATCCGTCCATCGAGCGATTGCGACACGTTGAAGCGCATGGAACTCGTCGCTGATTGCGACGGGCTGAAGACATTGCCCGGGGCGAGCACGATGTTGTTCTTCAATGCCGCCCGCGCGACGTCGGCGGAATCGAGACCGTCGGGCAATCGGCACCACAGAAACATGCCGGCCTGCGGCTCGATCCACGGAACGATTCCGATCGCCTTCAGCCGTCCCGATACCTCGACCCTTGCGCCGGCAAGCCGCCCCCTGATCGTGTCCAGATGCTTGCGGTAGCTGGCATCGCTCAGTGCCTGATAGACCAGTTCGGACGCAAGCGACGGCCCGCCGAACGAGGTCGCAATCTTCAGGTCCGTCAGACCCTCGATCCAGTCCCGCTTCGTGGCAATGAACCCGCAGCGGACCGAAGCGGACAGCGTTTTCGAAAAGCTGCCGATATGAATGACCCGTTCCAGACCGTCGAAGGCTGCCAGCCTTGGGGCCGGCGTATGCTCGAAATCCGCAAAGATATCGTCCTCGACGATCGTCAGGCCGAACTGTTCGGCAAGCTTCAGGACGCGATGCGCGGTGACGGGACTAAGCGTTGCCCCGGTCGGATTGTGGACCGCCGAATTGGTGATGTAGAGGCGAGGGCGGTGCTCAGTGAGGACGTTTGCCAGCGCCTCTAGATCCGGCCCGTTCGGCGTATAGGGCACGCCGACGATCCGGGCGCGATGGGCGCGCAGGATCGCCTGGAAATTGAAGTAGCAGGGGTCGTCCACGAGGACGGTGTCTCCGGGCTCGATCAGGAACCGGCAGAGAAGGTCGATCGCCTGGGTGCCGGAATCGGTCAGCACGATCTGGTCGGGTGACGTCTCGATCCCGCGCTCTCCCATTCGCCGCGCAATTAGGCTTCGAAGCGGCATCAGGCCGAGCGGTGAACCATAGTCCGTGAGCGTTGCCGTATCGCCGCGGGAAAGCGTGCGAAGCGATCGCCGCAAGGTCTCGTCCGGCAACCAGGATGGCGGTAGCCATCCGCAACCCGGCGTCAGGCCATCGCGCCGGACATCGAGCGATTGCCGTGACACCCACAGGGGATCAACGGCGCGGTCGAGCTTCGGACCGATCTGCGCGAGCGACAACGGTGCCGTCTGGCTGGCAACGTAGAAACCGGAGCCGGGGCGGGAGGTGATCACGCCCTCTGCCGTCAGCCGGTCGTAGGCATCGACGACGGTGGAGGTGGAGACTTTAAGAGTTGCCGCGAGGCTTCGCACGGAGGGAAGCTTTGCTCCGGGCACGAGGCTGCGCCCGGAAATCCGTTGCCGGATGGTCGAAACGACCATGGCGACCTTCTGCCCACCTTGCGTCCCCAGATCCATCCGTACTGCCTCATGCACCATTACAGTTTTGTCAAATCGTACCTGAGTGTAGCTGTCTCTGCCAGAGGCTTGCGCGCATAAGCGTCGAAGGATTTCGGCAGGGGGTTTAAAGGCTTATGGATCGTTCTCTTTCAGGTTGGATCAACGGCATGATCGGCGTGATCATCTTCAGCGGCTCGCTGCCGGCGACAAGGGTTGCCGTCACGCAGTTCGATCCGGTTTTTCTAACCGTTGCCCGTGCCGCGATTGCCGGCATCCTCGCGCTCTGCATTCTCCTTGTTTTCCGGGAGAAATGGCCGTCGCGCCGCGACCTCGTGTCTCTTGTGGTCATCGCGCTCGGCGTCGTGGTGGGTTTTCCGCTTCTCACTGCGCTGGCACTCCAGCACGTGACATCGGCCCATTCCATCGTCTTCATCGCTCTGTTGCCGCTCGCGACGGCATGCTTTGCTGTTCTGCGCGGTGGCGAGAGACCCAGGCGGGCATTCTGGATCTTCGCGATTGCCGGGAGCGCTTGCGTTGCCGGTTTTGCGCTGTCGCAGGGTGTGATGGCGTCACCCTATGGCGACGGCATGATGCTTGCCGCGGTTCTTGTCTGCGGCCTCGGTTATGCGGAGGGTGGCCGCCTGTCGCGGACGCTCGGGGGGTGGCAGGTGATCTGCTGGGCGCTTGTTCTATCTCTGCCGGTGATGGTCGTCATCACGCTTACGCAGCTGCCGCCGGATTTCTCAGCAATCCGCATGCCGGCATGGCTTGGCCTCGGCTATGTCTCACTCTTCAGCATGCTGATCGGTTTCATCTTCTGGTACCGCGGGCTGGCGCAGGGCGGCATTGCTGCAGTGGGGCAGCTGCAACTGACGCAGCCATTCTTCGGCCTCGTGCTTGCCGCCCTGCTGCTCGGTGAAAGCATCAGCCCGATGATGATCGTTGTGACGCTGGCCGTCATCCTCTGTGTCGCCGGGGCTCGCCGCTTCGCGCGATAGGCCCACCGTACCGATGGGGGGTTGTTCGTTCTGGACAAACCTTGCCGTGTCTCCTAACCAAGCCGTAGCATCTTGAGGAGACGTAGCATGGCAATTCGCGACGTGAAGGCAGGCCAACGGAACGAGGAGGGCATTGCCGCGGTCCTCGGGATCTTGAAACAGGCCTTCGGCGAGCGGTTCCAGACCGGCCAGTCGTTCCGCGAACAGCATGCACACACGACCACCTATCTTCCGGGCCAGCTTCCCGATGGCGTCGTGTTCGTCGAGACGAGCGACGATGTGAAGACCGTGGTGAAGGCTTGCTCCGAACACCGGGTTCCGATGATCCCGTTTGGCGTTGGTTCCTCGCTCGAAGGTCAGGTCAATGCGCCGTCCGGCGGCATTTCGATCGATTTCAGCCGCATGAACAAGGTCCTTCGCATCAGCCCTGAAGATCTCGACGTCACCGTGGAGCCGGGGATGACACGTGAGGAGCTGAACCGCGAATTGCGCGATACCGGCCTGTTCTTCCCGATCGATCCCGGCGCCAACGCAACGATCGGCGGCATGGCGTCGACGCGTGCGTCCGGAACCAACGCCGTACGTTATGGCACGATGAAGGACAATGTCCTGGCACTGACCGTGGTGACCGCCGATGGCGAAGAGATCCGCACCGCGCGTCGTGCCCGCAAATCCTCGGCCGGCTACGATCTGACCCGGCTTTTCGTGGGCTCCGAAGGGACGCTCGGCGTGATCACGTCGGTGACGCTGAAGCTTCAGGGCATTCCGGAGAAGATCGGCGGTGGCGTCTGCGCCTTCCCGAGCGTCGAGGCTGCCTGCGATGCCGTCATCATGACCATTCAGATGGGCATTCCGGTTGCCCGTATCGAACTCTTGGACGACGTGCAGATCCGCGCCTGCAATGCCTATTCGGGCTTATCCTACGCGGAAAAGCCGACATTGTTTCTCGAATTCCACGGCACCGAGGAGACGGTTCGCATCCAGTCGGAACAGTTCGCCGAGGTCGCGTCCGATTGTGGTGGCGACGAGTTCCATTGGACTGCCAACGCCGAGGAGCGCACGAAGCTGTGGAACGCCCGCCACAATGCCTACTGGGCCGGCCGCGCGCTCGATCCTTCACTCAACGGTCTGTCCACCGATGTCTGCGTGCCGATCTCGCGACTGGCAGAGTGCGTGGCCGAGACCCAGGCCGATATTCGTGAAACGGGGCTTCTGGCCCCGATCGTCGGCCATGCGGGCGATGGCAATTTCCATGTTCTCGTGCTGTTCGACGACAAGGATCCGGCTTCCGTTGCCAATGTCGAGGCTTTTACGGGACGCCTCAGCCGCCGGGCGCTGGCAATGGATGGAACCTGCACCGGCGAACACGGCGTCGGGCAGGGCAAGATGTCCTATCTCGACGAGGAACTGGGCGGCGCCGTCGAGCTGATGCGGTCGATCAAGAAAGGCTTTGATCCGCAAAACCTCTTCAATCCAGGAAAGATCTTCCGCATTGCGGAATAACACTCCCCAATGATTGACTTGCCAGTCCGGCGCGTGGAACTACTCTTGCCGTAGAAACAGGGAGATAGGCCGGTGCTCGGACGCATCATGTTGGCTTTGGGCGGATTGGTCGTGGCGGCGCTTTTTGCGGCGCTGCTGGTGCCGTTCTTTGTCGATTGGTCGAGCTTCCGCGTCGCTTTCGAGGATCAGGCCAGCCGTCTGCTCGGCAAGAAGGTCGCCGTCCACGGCTCGGTCGATGCGCGGATCCTGCCGTTTCCGTCGGTCACGCTGCACGACGTGCGCGTCGGCCAGGACGTCGATGGCCAGCCGCTCGTGCAGGTGGCGCAATTCTCGATGGATATGGAACTCGCGCCGTTTCTCTCCGGCGAGGCACGCATTTTCGATATGCGCATCGACAAGCCGAAGGTGCGTTTCCGCATCCTGAAGGACGGCACGTTCGAATGGCTGCGCGGCAGTCGCCCGACGATTGCGGCCCGCAGCGTCATTCTCGAAGACGTCCATATCATGGGTGGCGAAATCGAGATCATCGACGATCGCAACGGCCAGGTCCGCCACATGACCGGACTGTCCACCGACCTGTCGGCGGGGACGCTTGCCGGGCCATGGCGGGGCGAGGGCAATGCGGTGCTGGATGGCCAGGAGGCCCGCTTCAGCCTGACAAGCGGTGAAGCCGCCGCCGAGGGACGGCAGATTCCATTGCGGCTTCGCGTCTGGCCGGATGCCCATCCGGTCGTGGTCGATTTCGATGGCGAACTTGCCGCAGTGGACAACAAGCCCAGCTACAACGGCAAGTTCAACCTTGCCTTCCTGCAGGAAGAAGACGAGTCCGAGCCGGTCAAGGCGCCGCCGCCCGGTCCGCGTGTCTCGGGCGATTTCGAGCTGACCGGCGAGCGCGCCCGCATTCCGCAATACCGGGTCGAAGTCGGTCCGAAGGAAAACCCTTACATCGTCACCGGCGAGGCAACGCTCGATACCGGGCCGAAGCCGGAATTCCTGCTGACGGCCGATGGCCAGCAGATCGACGTCAACCGGCTGAGCGACGGTCCCCAGGCTAAGACCGGTCGCAATCCGGCCGCGTCCGCGCAGCGCCGCCTGAATGCCTTCGTGCAGATGGTGGCATCGATCCCGATCCCGCAGGTGCCAGGAAGGGTCAACCTCAAGCTGCCGGCGATCGTCTTCAACGACACAACGATCCGCGACATCCATCTCGACGTTAGACCGGCCGGGCGCGGCTGGGCCGTCGACAATGTGACTGCCACCCTGCCGGGCCGCACCCAGCTGGAGGCCAAGGGCAATCTCAACCTTGCAAACCGAACCGCCTTTGTCGGCGACATGCTGGTTGCCTCGACACAGCCGTCAGGTCTCGCCGACTGGCTGTCCGGCAGCGTTGATCCTGCGATAAGGCAGCTGAAAAACGCCGGCTTCTCGGCCAAGGTGAACCTCACGCCGGAACTTCAGAGGTTCGAAGCTCTGGAACTTGGGATAGGGCCTGCAACGCTTAAGGGTCGGCTGGAGCGCCAGTCGCCGAATGGCCAGGCGCCAAGCCTTTCCATGGCGCTTGCCGGCAACGAAATCGATATCGACGCGATGCGCGCGCTCGCTTCGCTGGTCACCGGCGACGATGCCGGTCAGGACGTGCTGGATCACCGGGTCGCAGCAAGCCTCAAAGCCGACCGGCTGACGGCTCTCGGGGTCGTCGCAACCAAGGTCGATACCGCTTTCAGCGTGGCCGAGGGCGTGTTGTCGCTGGAGCGGCTGACTGTCGGAGATATCGAGGGCGCCACCTTGTCCGCCAAGGGCAGGGTAGAGGGCTCGCTGGTTTCCTACGGCGGGACCGGGTCGGTGAGTTTCCGTTCACCGGACCCTACGTCTTTCATCACCATGCTGCGGGATCGGCTGCCGCATCATCCGTTGCTCGACCGGTTGGCCCGAAACGGCAGCTGGTATGCGGATTCAGATCTGATCGCCGATATTTCACTCGGCGGTAGCGGTCTTGGCGGTGCGAATATCAAGCTGCGCGGCAAGGCGAATGGCAGCACTGTCGATGCAGATCTGAAGCTGCCCGGCATCTTCGATCTCACGGCCGGCAACGCGATGACGCTGTCTGCATCGCTTGCCAACCCGAAGGCGACGGTCCTGCTGGGTCAAGCCGGTCTCGATCCCTTGCCTTTCGATGGTGACGGCGCGGGACGGTTGGCGCTGACATTGCAGCAAAAGGAACAGCACGCGGCCACCACCGAACTGAGCTTCACGACGCCCAAGACGTCGCTGCTGATGGCCGGCGACGTGAATATCCAGAATGCCGGATTTGGCGAAGGGCGGGCGCGGGTGTCGCTCAAGAGCGCCGATATCGAGCCCTATCTGCTGGTCACCGGTGTCAGCCTGCCGCAGTTCGGCAGCGGACTGCCTGTCAATCTCGCGGCTGATGTCGAGCTTTCGGCAGATGCCGTGAAAGTCTCTGGCCTGCGTGGCGATCTTGCCGGAAACACTGTCGGTGGATCGCTATCCGCCGATCGCCGCGCTCCCGGCCTGCCTGTTACCGGCGACATGTCTGTCGACACGATCGATCTTGCCTGGATGGGCGAGGCGGTATTCGGGCCGATGGAGAATGGCGTGACAGGCGCCCCATCAAAGACGCCGTTCGCCACGCCGCTGATTGGATCGACGGATGTCGGCATCAATCTGTCGGCAAAAACGCTCCGGGCGGATGGGCTTGGAACAATCACCGGTTTTTCGGGCAAGGTGAACAGCAAAGCCGGTGGTCTGACGCTCGACAACGCGTCCGGAACCTGGCAGGGCGGGAAGCTGTCCGGACGGCTGATGATGTCGAACGGCGATGCGACCGGCATCGTCCAGGCAAAGCTGCAGGTCGAAAACGCCGATCTCGCACCGCTCGTCTGGCAAAAGGGCGGCACACCGGTCGCGACGGGCAAGCTGGACAGCACTGTCAGCATCGAGGCGACGGGCAAGAGCATGGACGAACTCATGCATGGCGTCAGCGGCTCCGGCGAGATTCGCCTAAAGAATTTCGAGATTGCCGGGATCAATCCGGATGCGCTCTCGCCAATTCTTGCCGGTGCCGACAGGCTGCAGGGCGAGGTCAACGAGGCAGCGGTTCAACCGATCGTGACAACTGAGGTCCTGAAAGGGACAACCCGGCTCGGGTCCGTCACCATTCCGATGACGATTACCGGCGGCGCGGCACGGGTTCAGAATTTTACGGCAACGGCCGGCCCCGCACAGGTCTCGGCTGAGGGCGTGCTCGACTTTGTCGATGGCCGCATCGATGCCGGGCTGTCGATCCGTTACGATGCGGGTGAAGAGGCTGTGGCGGGCGGAGAACCGACTGTCACGCTCGGTTATTCCGGATCGCTCGAGCAGCCGGACCGGCGGATCGATATGGCCGCAATGGCAAACTTCCTGTCACTGCGGGCATTCGAACAGGAACGCCGCCGCGTCGAGACGCTGCAGGCCAGCGTGCTCGAGAAGCAGCGGCTGCGCCGCGAAGTCGCACTCTACACGTTCCGTGGCGTGGAACGGGAGGCGGCACGCGTCAAGGCAGAGGCCGAGGAGCGGGCACGCCAGGAGGCGGCGGAGGCAGAACGCAGAAGCCAGGAAGCCGAACGGCAGGAGGCGGCACGGCGCGCTGAAGCAGCCCGGCTCCAGCAGGAGCGGCAACGGGAAATCCAAAGGCAGAACCAGCAGCCATCGGCGCCGTTCACGATGCCACCCGCCGGCGACCTTTTCCAGGAGCAGCCTTCGGGTACGGGTCGCTCCTCAAACCCCAGTTTGCCGGGCGTGCAGCCGTGAATGCGGCGGCACGCTGATCTGAGCAAATGGGGGGCGGGAGGACGCTGACCGTCAGCGCCTGGCTGGCAGCCCGGCAAGACAGTCTGCCAGCGAGGTTTTGAACCAGCGCAGCACATGCAGGCGGAGTGCGGAGGAAAGATTGTTGTCTTCCGAACGACCGTCGTCGACCTCGGCGATCAAGGCGGCCAGACTGATGCCGCGTTTGGCAGCAATGGATTTCAGTTCATGCCAGAATTCATCTTCCAGCGAAAAACTCGTTCGATGACCGTGCAGGGTCGCAGAATGTTTTCGGATCAAGTGTAGGCCCCGTCACCCTCATGGTGATTGATGGAGCGCAATTGAGGATGTCGCATGCGCACGGTCAAGCCGTTGCCATGAGTCAGCCTAACGAAGCCTTAACGCCGTTCGTCCGTTTCCGGAGAAGGCTTTTCGAGCTTGCCCTGATCGAGGGTTTTCCCCGCTTTTTCGTTGAGGGCCGTCGTCAGCTGCTTTTCAATCTTGGTGCGGCCAAAGCTGATGCGGTTCTGTTCGGCAGCCGCGTCCTTTTGCGAACGCGCCTTGCCTTTGCGAAACTGCCGAAGGTTGACGATCTCGGCGCACATCGTGTCTGCCTACTGCTTCTTGCGGAACGAATCGAGGGAGACGACGGAGCCTTCCTTCTTGTCCTCGCCGGTGGCGGCATCCGCATCCACAACCTTTGGCGTGGTATCGACCGGGATCGCGGTGATCTCGGCGGAAACTTCGCCTTCCTCGACCATCGGCACTTCGAACTCGAGTTCGAAATTCACGGACGGGTCGTAGAAGCCGCGGATCGTGTTGAACGGGATGACCAGGCGTTCCGGCGTATCGTTAAACGACAGGCCGATTTCAAAAAGCGTATCGGTGATCTTGAGGTCCCAGAACTGGTGCTGGACGACGATCGTCATCTGTTCCGGATATTTCGACTTCAGCGCCGGAGAGATTCGTACCCCGGGTGCGCCGGTCAGGAATGTGATGAAGAAGTGGTGGTCACCCGGCAGTCTGCCGGTTGCCGCGACCTCGGACAAAACCTTGCGGATAACGCCGCGGAGGGCGTCCTGTGCCAGAATATCGTAGCGGATGTGATCCTGCCCCATGCGATCCTGTCTTTCTATTGCTCTTCAAACGCCGCTTATGTCACGAGACGCGCCCGCGGGGAAGTCCGCTTCGGCGTCGAGTCATGTCATGATATTCCACCGGGGAGCGAAGGTGAAGGCTTCTGTTGCCAGGTGCCTCCGGACCCCGCCTTACGGGGCTAACCGTAAGGACTTAGTTCGGGTTTCCCGCACCGCCATTAGGCAGCGAGAGCGTAACCCTTAGCGTTGTTGTCATTTGCAACTACACTTGTGACCCGATAACGGCGGTATCATGCCGAGCAAAAGTTCGATCTTTACACCCTTGTCGATCCTATTTCGCCCCCATCACAAGCCGGTCCAGATTGACCGACCGGTTTGTGGTGGAGGCGCCGGGTACCGCCCCCGGGTCCAATAGGCTTATTTCATCGACCGTTTATCGCCATATCCGAACCGAAGTCCGGCACGAGTGATATAGGGGTTTGCGAACCGGATGAAAAGAGGTCTCGTCATATTCCTATCATCAACGTGAAAAGCTTGGAAAAGCCGCGCCGGTGACGAGGAGGTGATTGGTGAGTAGGCTTCGTGCTATTATGTAGGACGATCTCGACCAATCGGCGGAAGACCTATGAAGCAGTATCTCGACCTTCTCCGGCACGTGATGGAGACTGGCGCCGACCGCGGCGACCGCACCGGGACCGGTACCCGCTCGGTCTTCGGCTATCAGATGCGATTCGATCTGAACGAGGGTTTTCCGGTCCTCACCACCAAGAAGCTGCATCTGCGCTCGATCATCCATGAGCTCTTGTGGTTTCTGAAGGGCGACACGAACATTGCCTATCTCAAGGAGAATGGTGTCTCCATCTGGGATGAATGGGCGGACGAAAAAGGCGATCTCGGTCCGGTTTACGGATATCAGTGGCGCTCATGGCCGACGCCTGATGGCGGTCATGTGGATCAGATCGCCAACCTGATCGAGAACCTGAAGGTCAACCCGAACTCGCGCCGGCACATCGTCACAGCCTGGAATCCTGCACAGGTTGACGACATGGCGCTGCCGCCCTGCCATTGCCTGTTCCAGTTCTACGTGTCGGAGGGGCGGCTGTCGTGTCAGCTCTACCAGCGGTCGGCGGACATATTTTTGGGAGTTCCGTTCAACATCGCCTCTTACGCGCTCCTGACCATGATGGTGGCGCAGGTGACCGGGCTGAAGCTTGGCGATTTCGTGCATACGCTTGGCGACGCGCATATCTATTCGGATCATTTCGAACAGGCGCGGCTGCAGATGACGCGCGAGCCGAAGCCGCTGCCGACACTGCGTATCAATGCTGATGTGAAGGACATCTTCTCCTTCCGCTTTGAGGATTTTGCGCTGGAGAATTACGTCGCTGATCCTAGCATCAAAGCACCGATCGCAGTCTGATGGCGGTTCCGGTCGCAATCTTCGTCGCGGTGTCGCGCAACAATGTCATCGGCAGAGATGGCGACATGCCCTGGCGGCTGTCGACCGACCTCAAGCGTTTCAAGGCGATGACGCTCGGCAAGCCGATGGTGGTGGGACGAAAGACGCTCGACAGCTTCGGCGGCAAGCCGCTGCCCGGCCGCCCGCATGTCGTGGTCACCCGCAATCGCGATCTCTCGGTCGAGGGTGTGGAGACGGCGGCGTCCCTCGAGCAGGCGATATCTAGGGCGAGGGAGATCGCTGCAGCGACCGGTGCCGGAGAGGTCGGCATTCTCGGAGGCGGCGAAATCTACGCGAAAGCAATCGATCTGGCAGACCGACTTTACGTGACCCATGTGGAAGCGGATATTGCAGACGGTGATACGATGTTTCCAGCAATCGATCCAACCGTGTACGAAAAGATCGAGGAGATCCTCGTCCCGGCCGGCGAGCGCGACAGCTTTGCCACCCGTTTTGCTGTCTACAGCCGCCGA
Source organism: Rhizobium sp. CFBP 8752 (assembly GCF_014842035.1). Taxonomy (NCBI): domain Bacteria; kingdom Pseudomonadati; phylum Pseudomonadota; class Alphaproteobacteria; order Hyphomicrobiales; family Rhizobiaceae; genus Rhizobium; species Rhizobium sp. CFBP 8752. The sequence continues at coordinate 1,290,440 of NZ_JACYUZ010000001.1, forward strand.
TCGATGCCAAAGTGACATAATTCGTTACCGAACACCGGGAAGTTATTGAAGCTGCGTTGAAAGCGGCTCTTCCGATACTTATAACGGCATGACCGGGGGCACGGACCGCGAGCTGCTGCATTTCAGGCGGCTCGGACAGGCGACCGGTTAGGGAGTAGCACTAACAAAGAGGTTTTGATGCCCTGGAGCAATCAGAATGGCGGCGGCGGCCCATGGGGCGGCGGCGGCGGCGGCGGTAACAATCAAGGACCTTGGGGACAAGGCCCGAACCGTCCGCGCGGCGGCGGTGGTGGCGGAGGGGGAAATGGCGGACCGCCTGACCTCGAAGACATCCTGCGGCGCAGCCAAGACCGGCTGAAGGGTTTTATGCCTGGTGGTTTCAACGGCGGAGCAGTCGCGGTCGTCTTTCTGGCCGTTCTCGCATTCCTGGCATTCGAATCGATCTATACGGTTCAGCCGGACGAGCGGGGCGTCGAACTTCGGTTTGGAAAGCCCAAGGAAGAACTGTCCATGCCGGGCCTTCACTTCCATCTCTGGCCGTTCGAAACGGTGGAGATCGTCAAGGTCACCGAGCAGCAGCAGAATATCGGTGCGCGCAGCAGTGCCACCAATTCGAATGCCGGATGGATGCTGACCGGCGACCAGAATATCGTCAACGTCCAGTTTTCGGTCCTCTTCACCGTCACCGATCCACGCGCCTATCTCTTCAACGTCGAGGCCCCGGCCCAGACGCTGCAGCAGGTTGCAGACAGCGCCATGCGCGAAGTCGTCGGACGCCGTCCGGCTCAGGATATTTTCCGCGACGCTCGTGAAGGCATGTCGACCCAGGTGCGCGACATCATTCAGGGCACGATGGACCGTTACGGCGCAGGCATTGCCATCAACGCCGTGCCGATCGAAGATGCAGCGCCGCCGCGTGAAGTGGCAGACGCGTTCGAAGAGGTCCAGCGCGCCGAGCAGGACGAAGACCGTATCGTCGAGGAAGCCAATCGCTACGCCAACCAGAAGCTTGGTGGCGCCCGTGGTCAGGCCGCGCAGGTCCGCGAAGAGGCGTCCGCCTATCGTGACCAGACGGTCAACGAGGCTCAGGGTGAAGCGCAGCGCTTCGTGTCGATCTACGACCAGTATGTGAACGCACCGGACGTGACGCGCGAACGCATCTTCATCGAGACCATGGAGAACGTTCTGAAGAACTCCAACAAGGTCATCATCGAGCAGGGTCAGAACGTCGTCCCTTATCTGCCGCTCAATGAAATCAACCGGCCGGCAGCCGCACAGGGGGGCAACTGATGATCTCGAACAAATTGCCCGCTTTCCTGATCGGTCTCGCCGTTCTCCTGTTCCTCGTCTACTCGTCGGTCTTCGTCGTCAACGAACGGCAGCAGGCGCTCGTGCTTCGCTTCGGTGAAATCCAGAGCGTGAAGAACGAGCCGGGGATCTATTTCAAGCTTCCCTTCGCCTTTGCCGATGCGGATCGCGTTCAGTATATCGAGGACCGCGCACTTCGCCTGGATCTCGACAATATCCGCGTTCAGGTCCGCGGCGGCGCGTTCTATGAAGTCGACGCGTTCGTGATCTACCGGATCGAAAACCCGCAGCGTTTCCGGGAAGCGGTTTCGGGCGATCGCGTGTCTGCCGAATCGCGTATCAGCACGCGTCTCGACGCCGGTCTGCGCCGCGTCTACGGTCTGCGCAGCTTTACTGAAGCACTCTCCGAAGAGCGTGCGTCGATGATGACCGAGGTCAAGCGTGATCTCGACGTTGCCGCCGAAACGCTTGGCGTCAAGATCCAGGATGTCCGCATCCGTCGCACCGATCTGACGCAGGAAGTCTCGCAGCAGACGTTTGCTCGCATGCGGGCAGAGCGTCTGGCGGAAGCGGAACTCATCCGCGCCCGTGGTAGCGAAGAAGGCCAGCGCCGCCGTGCTATCGCCGACCGCCAGGTTGTCGAGTTCGTCTCGGAAGCGCAGCGCGATTCGGAAATCATCCGAGGTCAGGGCGATGCCGAGCGTAACCGCATCTTTGGGGAAGCGTTCCAGCGTGATCCGTCGTTCTTCCAGTTCTACCGGTCGATGCGCGCCTATGTCGCCTCGATGGCCGGGAAGGACACGACCCTGGTGCTTTCGCCTGATTCACAGTTCTTCCGGTTCTTCAACTCGTCGGACGGCGTGGTAACGCCGCCTGCAGCGGGACGGCCTGCACCGGCCCAGCCGACGCCAGCCCAGCCGGCACCGGCGCAACCGACGAACTAAGCACTTAAGAAAAGGGCGGCCTGTCATGGCCGCCCTTTTCGCAACTGCCCTTTTCACCCGTCATCCACATCCATGTGCGCTGATGGTCGCGGTTTCACGAAAAGGTAATTTTCCCGGCCGTTATTCCGCCCTATGCTTTCTTCAGAACGGGGCGCGAGTTATCAATGCGTAACGTTGTGGGTTGCACGGATGCTTTTCTGCCGCGGCAGACACCGTGACAGAAAACGAGGATGCCAATGGGCCATTCGAAACTATCGTCCTTGAAGGGTTCCGTGAGCCTCGGTCTAGTGGTTGCCGTCATGGTCAGTCCGCTTCAGGCACTGGCGCAAGGCCCGGCCCAGCCGCAGCAGGTCCAGGCCCCGGCCCCTCGTCCACAGGCGCCAGCGCCTCAGGGACAGGCGCCCGCTCCGCAGGGGGAAGCCCCGGCACTTCCGGGACAAGCGCCGGCTCCACAGGCTAATAGCCAGCCGGCCACTCAGCCCGGCGGCATGCTGCCCGCGCCACCAGCGCCAGTCGGCAACAAGTTCAATCCGCCACCTCCGGTCAGCCCGTCCGCGGTGCCCGCAGGTCCAGCGCCTATCTCCGATCTGGCGGAAGGCCTGCTCGACGCCGTCGTCAACATCTCGACGTCGCAGAGCGTCAAGGACCAGGGTGCCGGCCCGCAGCCGCAGATCCAGGAGGGCTCACCCTTCCAGGAATTCTTCGACGACTTTTTCGACGACAAGGACAATCAGGGCGGAAACCAGAAGGTGTCTTCGCTCGGCTCCGGCTTCGTGATTGATTCCTCCGGCTATGTGGTGACGAACAACCACGTTATCGAAGGCGCCGACGATATCGAGGTGATTTTCCCGGATGGCCGTAAGCTGAAGGCTCGCCTGGTCGGCACCGACACAAAAACCGACCTCTCCGTGCTGAAGGTCGAGTCCAAGACGCCGCTCAAGGCCGTTCCCTTCGGTGATTCCAAAAAGATCCGGATCGGCGACTGGGTCATGGCGATCGGCAATCCGTTTGGTCTTGGCGGGTCGGTGACGCTCGGCATCGTGTCCGCACGCGGCAGAAACATCAATGCAGGGCCCTACGACAACTTCATTCAGACGGATGCGGCGATCAACAAGGGCAATTCCGGCGGACCGCTGTTCAATATGCGCGGCGAGGTGATCGGGATCAACACGGCGATCATTTCGCCCTCCGGCGGCTCGATCGGGATCGGCTTTGCCGTCCCGACAGAACTTGCGGAAAACATCGTCCATCAGCTGATCGAGTTCGGCGAAACGCGCCGCGGCTGGCTCGGTGTCCGCATTCAGCCCGTGACTGACGATATCGCGGCGAGCCTGGGGCTCGACAAGGCCCGTGGAGCACTGGTTTCCGGCGTCGTTGAAAACGGTCCGATCAAGAACGGTGAAATCAAGTCGGGCGATGTCGTGCTCGCCTTCGACGGACAGTCGGTCAGTTCGATGCGCGATCTGCCGCGGATTGTTGCCGAAAGCCCTGTGGGCAAGGATGTCGAGGTGCGTTTGCTGCGCGACGGCAAGGAGCAGACCGTCCGCATCACGCTCGGGCAACTCGATGATACGGCCGATGCCGCAGATGGCGATGAGCCGGCAGCACCCGAAGGACAGTCGCCAGACGCACAAAGCCCTGACGATCAGTCCCCGGATGACCAGGGCAAGAATGACAGCGGCTCCCCGGACGCCGGCGACAAAAGCAGCGAGCCCGTCACGGTTTACGGCATGACGCTGAGCGTGCTGGATGAGGCGCACCGAAAGACGTTCGGGATCGCCGAAAGCGTCGAGGGCGTGGTGGTGTCCGAGGTGAAGGCTGGTTCGGTTGCCGCTGCCAAGGGCTTCAAGGCCGGCGACGTGGTGGTCGAAATCGCCCAGGACTTCGTCGAGAACCCGGGTGAGGTCGCCAAGCGCTTCGACGTGCTGAAGAAGGAAGGCCGCCGCAACGCGCATGTCATGGTGGCCGACAAGACCGGAAACCTGCGGTTCGTGGCACTTCCGCTGGAATAGCCTGAGAGTTCAGGCTTCCTCGACAAGGCGGGCGTTCCGCCTTGTCCATTCCTCCGGTGTCATTGCATAGACGACATGGCGCTTGAGGTGGGGATGCGTCTCCGGCACGCGCGGATGGTCGAAATCCATGCCGGCCGCCCGATGCATTCCAAGGCGCTTCATGACAGCCGTCGAGCGGTTATTGTCCGCTACGGCGAACGAGACGACGGCCTTGATGTCCTTCTCCACGAAGGCGAAATCGAGAAGCGCTTCTGCCGCTTCCGTCACATAGCCATTGCCCCAGTAACGGGCAGCCAGACGCCAGCCGATCTCCACCGTTTCGGCCGGAAAAATCCCCGGCATATTGGCATAGGTCGGCCCGCAAAACCCGAGCGGCTCGCCGGTTTCCCTGAGTTCGAGCGCGTAAAAGCCAAGCCCGTTTTCGGAAAACATGTCGTTCAGCTTCCCGAGGAACGCATCCGATTCGTCGTGGCTGCGACGGAACGGGAAGAACGCCATCACGTCAGGGTCCGCGTTGATTTCGCGGAACAGGTCCCGGTCCGTGGGGAGCCAGCGGCGCAGGACGAGGCGTGAAGTTTCGAGGAGCGTGGTTGCGACAGGCTGCGGTTGCATCGTGATGCTCATCCCTCTGTGGAGCCTCAGCCGGGAATGACGAAATCCGTCTTCCGGTAGCCCTGGATATAGAGGAGCGCGGTCAGGTCGCCGTGGTCGATTCGGATCTTGGCCTGGGCCGCAACGGTGGGCTTGGCATGGAGGGCAACGCCGGAGCCTGCGATGCCGAGCATGCCAAGGTCGTTTGCGCCATCGCCGACAGCAATCGTATCATCAGGGGTGATGCCGAGTTCGCGGGCGACCTCTTCCAGTGCATCCACCTTGGCCTGTTTGCCGAGGATGGGTTCGGCGACTTCGCCGGTCAGGATGCCGTCTTCTTCGAGAAGGATGTTGGCGCGGTTGATGTCGAAGTCGAGCATTGCGGCGATGCGGCTTGTGAAGACGGTAAAGCCACCGGACACGAGCGCCGTGTACCCACCCTTCGCCTTCATCGTCGCGATCAGTTCCGGTCCACCCGATGTCAGCGTGATCCGCTTTTCGATGACCTCATCGACGACGCCGATCGGCAGGCCCTTCAGGAGCGCTACCCGTTCCCTCAGGGCAGGTTCGAACGCGATCTCGCCGTTCATGGCGCGCGCGGTGATCGTCGCCACCTTGTCCTTCAAACCGACGACGTCCGCGAGTTCATCGATGCATTCCTGGCCGATCATGGTGGAATCCATGTCTGCGATCAGGAATGTCTTGCGCCGGGTTTCCGCCTCCTGCACCACGACATCGATCCGCTCCTCGCCGATCAAGCCGCGAAGTGTTTCTTCCGCAGCCGACGGATCGGTGCCGTCGCGAAGGGCGATATCGCAGGCGATGCCGTCTGCCAGCCAGTAGAGACCGGAGGCGTTGACCGCCTCGGCGGTCCGTTCGGCGATGGCCGGAGTGAGAACGGGGTTTGACGGATGGGCAATGAGCGTGGCAACGAAAGCCATATGACCGACCTTATGCAAAATACTGATGCGATCCTGATAACCGGGCCAACTGCCAGCGGCAAGTCGGCGCTTGCCATTCGCATGGCACGCGAATGCGGCGGCGTCGTCGTCAACGCCGATAGCATGCAGGTTTACGACACGCTCAGGATCATCACCGCGCGTCCGTCAGAGGAGGAGACCGCGGACATCGCCCATTACCTCTATGGGCATTTGCCGGCGACGCACGCCTATTCGACGGGCGAATGGCAGCGGGACGTATCCGCACTCCTGCCGGTCTTGAAAGAACAGCGGCGGATCCCGGTCTTCGTCGGCGGCACGGGGCTTTATTTCAAAGCGCTCACGGGCGGTCTGTCGGACATGCCGGAGATTTCGCAGGATATTCGGTGCCGTGTGCGCTTGCGGCTCAAGGAGGAGGGACCGCAGGCGCTTCACTCGGAGTTATCGGCACGTGACGCGGCGGTTGCCGCCAATCTGAAGCCGATGGACGGACAGCGAATCCTGCGGGCACTGGAGGTGCTGGAAGAAACAGGCCGATCCATCACCGAGTTTCAGGGCAAGGCAGGCCCGGTCATCATCGATCCGTTGCGAGCGCGCAAAATCGTCGTTCTGCCGGATCGAATAATCCTGCACGATCGTATCAATGCCCGCTTCGTCAAGATGCTGGATGGGGGCGCCGTCGAGGAGGTCGAATCGCTGCTGGCCTCTAATCCTGCCCCGGACCTGCCGATCATGAAGGCGATCGGCGTGCGGGAGATCGGCGAAATGCTCGCGGGACGGATGACCCGCGACGCGGTCATCGAGCGTGGCTCCGCGCTGACGCGGCAATATGCCAAGCGTCAGATGACCTGGTTCCGCAACCAGATGGACGAAAGCTGGGAGCGCCTCGCGACGTGAGGGCGCTCGCTCGCGATCAGTCCTTGTCGTAGAGACTGCTGAGCGGCTTCTTGAGAAGGCCATCGCGCAACGAACCTTCCCTTGGCGGAGCTTCGCGCCGCAGGAATGCGTTCGGACGCGGTTCCAGTGACGGCGAGCCCGGTCGCGGGGTCTCGGACGAAACCTGCCGACGAAGATCGGCGAAACGGTCGTGAATGGCGGGCGGGCGATCCGTGAGCCGGTCGGTCTGACGCTCCACGGGACGCTCGGCAAAGCGCTCAACCGGCCTGTCGCGTTCCGGGAAGCGCGGTGCAAGCCGCTCCGCTGCACGCGGGGTCGGCAGCATGTCGGATCTGTAGGGTGCCAACGAGGGCGGTTCCGGCGAGCGCGGGGCAGGCGCATCGAGCGGCGGTATACCGCTGCCGATTTCACGCCGCCAGTCATTCAGTTCCGCGTCATCGGCGGACGGCACAGCCTGCCTGTCTTCGGGCGGGATCGGCAGACCTGCCTCCGGGGCGGGTGGATTGGCGGAATAGCTCTGCTGGAACGATGAGATTTCCGGCGCTGTGACCGAGCGCATGCGGGACACGATCGAACGCAAATCAACCGTGTCGGGCGTTTCTTCGCTGCCCTTGTTTGCAAGACTGTTGGTCTTTGGAAGATAGCGTTTCTCGACGCGTGAGAAGCGCATGCGCATGGGAACCGAGATGGCCTCGCCGAACGCGATTGCCTCGCCATTGCCGATCGACGACAGGAAGCTCGTCGTCGAAATCGACGAATTCGGGATCGCCGACTTGATGATGACCTGATCCCGTTCATTCGACAGGCGCATGGCAAACAGTGTCGAGCACTGGGACAGGATCGTCTGGTCAAGCTCGCCGGGGCGCTGCGTGATGATGCCAAGGGAAACGCCGTATTTCCGGCCTTCCTTTGCGATGCGGGAGATGGCCTGCACGGTCGGCGCAAACCCGAGCTCCCGGTCCGCCGGTACGTAGCGGTGCGCTTCCTCGCAGACAACGAGCATGTGAATTGCGCCATTGCTCCAGAGCGCAAGCTCGAACGCCATACGGCAGAGGATAGAGGCGACAGAGTTCACGACTTCCGATGGGATGCCGGCAAGCTGGAACGTCGAGATCGGCCGGTCGTCGCCGGGAATGCGGAAGATATGCGCGATCGTCTCCATGATCGTGTCTTGGATCGTGTTGTTGGAGAACATGAAATGGTAGCGCGGATCGTTGATCGCCGACGTGATGCGCATTTTCAGAGCGCGCAGGAACGGCTTGTCGGAGCGACCCTCCAGCCTGCCGAGCCGTTCGTCGATCAGGGCCAGCAGATCGGCCATGCGGTAAGGGACGGGCGTATCGGCGGTCAGTGAACTTTTTTCCGAAGCCGAGCGGCGCATCAGGCCCGAATCGCTTCCCTTGAAAGCGCGTTTTGCTTCCGGGATGAGGTCGCGCATGATGTCGAGCTCTTCGGGGATAGCCGGGCGGCCACGGAAAATGACTTCCGAGAATTCCTCAAGGCGCATCAGCCAGAAAGGCAGGTCGAGCGTGTCGGTATCGATAACGACCGCATGATCGGGAAAGGCTGCCGCAAATTCGTTGTGCGGATCGAGGATCAGAACGCGGAGCCGATGGTCAGCTTCGATCGCCTTGTGCAGGAGAAGCGAAACGGCTGTCGACTTGCCGACGCCGGTGGAGCCGACGATGGCGAAATGCTTCGACAGCATTGAAGGCACATGGATTGCCGCATCGATGCTTTCATCCTGGCTGAGCTTGCCGATCGTGCACGTATCGTTCTTGCCGGCATCGTAGATGCGCAGAAGGTCGGCCGAGCGGATACGATGGGCAATGGCGCCGAGATAGGGGTAGGCGGAAATGCCGCTCGAAAACTCTTCGCGACCATCATGCCCGACACGGACCTCGCCGAGCAGCTCGACTTCGATGTGGAATTTCGTGTCTTCACCTTCCGCCCACTGGCGTTCGCCAGATTGCATCGAATAGGCAAGCGCGACGACGCGGTTGCTGCCGACGGAAATGGAGATCAGCCGGCCGACGGACCAGAGTTCGGTGAGATCGGTGTCGCCATGCTCGGCGACAGCTGCGATCGTCGCATGCGAGCCGTTGCAGGCGACGACACGGCCCAGCATCCGGTTACCGATTTTCTGGGCATCGCGACGCTCTTGCTCCCCGGCAGAGATCGAACGGTGAAGGTCGTTGTTCAACAACAGTAACGGCCCTGCAAATGGGGTGGCAATCGAAAGGTGATATGGAGATCAGGTTCCTCCAATCTCGCGACTGTAGCCTTGCCGGCTTAACAACTTGTGTAGGACCTCGTGACTTTCGGCGTGAACTGCGAGCGATCTCAATGAGATGACGTTTTTGCTGACGGTCTGCGTTGACGAATGGGGCATATCCGGCTAACACTCACGGCCATGAATATTTCGAACGCACTTATCGTGGTGGGAACGCGCATGGGCAGGACGGTGTAACCGTCCGGCGATAGCCACCCATGCGCGGAAAGACAGGCTCCTCAAGGGGCCTTTTTTTATGTCTTCAAACCGGCTCGGAGGAGCCGCCGGTAAATCCAGAAGTGAACGGATGACGATGATGACGGATACGAATAACAGGATGACGGGCGCAGAGATCGTCCTGAAGGCGCTCAAGGACAACGGCGTCGAGCATATTTTCGGCTATCCCGGCGGCGCGATCCTGCCGATCTATGACGAAATCTTCCAGCAGGATGACATCAAGCACATCCTCGTCCGCCACGAACAGGGCGCCGGCCATGCTGCCGAAGGCTATGCCCGTTCGACCGGTAAGGTCGGTGTCATGCTCGTCACGTCAGGTCCAGGCGCCACCAACGCGGTTACGCCGCTGCAGGACGCGCTGATGGATTCGATCCCGCTCGTATGTCTGACCGGCCAGGTTCCGACCAACCTGATCGGCTCGGATGCCTTCCAGGAAGCCGATACGGTCGGCATCACGCGCCCCTGCACCAAGCACAACTGGCTCGTCAAAGACGTTGACCAGCTGGCCGGTGTCATCCACGAGGCGTTCCGTATCGCCCAGTCCGGCCGTCCGGGACCTGTTGTCGTCGATATCCCGAAGGACATCCAGTTTGCGACCGGCACCTATACGCCACCGGGCGCGACGCCTGCCAACAAGAGTTACGCGCCCAAGCTTGCCGGCGATATGCAGGCAATCGAGGCAGCCGTCCAGCTGATGGCCTCGGCCCGTCGGCCGATCCTCTATACCGGCGGTGGCGTCATCAATTCCGGTCCGGAAGCGTCGCGTTTGCTGCGCGAGCTGATTGAGCTGACGGATTTCCCGATCACCTCGACGCTGATGGGGCTCGGCGCCTATCCGGCATCGGGCAAGAACTGGCTCGGCATGCTGGGCATGCACGGTTCCTATGAAGCCAACATGGCGATGCATGACTGCGACGTCATGGTTTGCGTCGGTGCGCGTTTCGACGACCGCATCACCGGTCGCCTGAACGCGTTCGCGCCGAACTCGCGCAAGATCCACATCGATATCGACCCGTCGTCGATCAACAAGAACGTTCGTGTCGAGATCCCGATCATCGGTGATGTCGGCCATGTTCTGGAGGAGATGGTCCGCCTGTGGCGCGCCCTGCCGCAAAAGCAGGACAAGGCGCAGATCTCCGACTGGTGGAGCGAAATCCAGAGCTGGCGGGGTCGCAAGTCGTTTTCCTACAAGAACTCGACCGACGTCATCATGCCGCAATACGCGGTCGAGCGTCTCTACGAGGCGACGAAGGGTCACAAGACCTTCATCACGACCGAGGTCGGCCAGCACCAGATGTGGGCGGCACAGTTCTTCGGTTTCGAAGAGCCGAACCGCTGGATGACATCGGGTGGTCTCGGCACGATGGGTTACGGCCTGCCGGCAGCTCTCGGCGTTCAGGTCGCGCATCCCGATGCGCTCGTCATCGACATTGCCGGCGACGCGTCGATCCAGATGTGCATCCAGGAAATGTCCTGCGCCATCCAGCACGATCTGCCGGTCAAGATCTTTATTCTGAACAACCAGTATATGGGCATGGTGCGCCAGTGGCAGCAGCTGCTCCACGGCAACCGCCTGTCGAACTCCTATACGGAAGCGATGCCTGACTTCGTCAAGCTCGCGGAAGCTTACGGTGCTGTCGGCATGTATTGCGACGATCCGAAGGAGCTGGACGACAAGATCGCCGAGATGATCGCAATCCGGCAGCCGGTCATCTTCGATTGCCGCGTGGCGAACCTTGCCAACTGCTTCCCGATGATCCCGTCAGGCAAAGCCCATAATGAGATGCTGCTGCCGGACGAGGCGACCGACGAAGTTGTTGCAACCGCCATCGACGCCAAGGGCCGTCAGCTGGTTTGATCGGCGCATCTGGGACGTCAGCGGAGGGCTGGCGTCCTGAACGTATCTCTGAGGAAACGGACCTGAGACCATGAATGCACATCAGCAGCCGACCGGTTCTGCCTACTTCTTCCAGCCGGAGACGGCAAAGGTCGAGAGCCACACGCTTTCGGTTCTCGTCAGCAACGAGCCGGGTGTTCTTGCCCGCGTCATCGGGCTTTTCTCCGGCCGCGGCTACAATATCGAAAGCCTGACGGTTTCGGAAACCGAGCACGAAGCGCACCTATCGCGCATCACGATCGTCACCAACGGAACGCCGACCGTGCTTGAGCAGATCAAAGCGCAGCTCGAGCGCATCGTGCCTGTCCACCGGGTTCTCGACCTGACGGTCCGAGCGCGCGATCTTGGCCAGGACCGGCCGATCGAACGGGAAGTGGCATTGCTCAAGGTCGTCGGCCACGGCGACCAGCGGGCCGAGGCCTTGCGTCTCGCCGACGCGTTCCAGGCGAAGGTCGTGGACGCGACGATCGAGCACTTCATCTTCGAGATCACCGGCAAGTCGTCGAAGATCGATCAGTTCGTTGCGGTCATCAGGCCGCTCGGCTTGATTGAGATCTGCCGCACGGGCATCGCCGCGATGAACCGCGGCTCGCAGGGCATGTAAGTGTCGGGCCGCGGCGCCGGGGATATTCCATTGCAAAAGGGCTGGCTGCCGAAACCTGGAACGCGCATCGGTGCGACCTTCTATGTCCGGCAGTCGCAGCCCTTCCTGCGGCATTACTTCGGCGTCGAGGCGCTTGAACCGACGCTTCGGCCGGGGATCGGCGGGGTCGTTCTGTGGGGCGGTCGCATTCCCGCAAAGGCGGCCCGACTGATTGCCGCACTGCGCGGCCTGCCGAGCTGGTATCTGGAAGACGGGTTTTTACGCTCGGTGGGTCTCGGCAAGCAGAACGCGCTGCCGATTTCGATCCAGATCGACGACCTTGGCATGCCGGTAAGGGCCGCCGTTCCCTCGCGCCTGGAAAAGGTGATCGCGGCATCTGCCGACGATTGGGATGCTGCATCCCTTGGCAGTGATATCCGCACTGCGCTGGTGTCTGAAAAGCTGTCGAAATACAACAACCTGCCGCATCGGGAGCTGAAACTCGAGAGATCGCTGCGAAAGCGCATCCTTCTGGTTGACCAGGTGCTCGGCGATGTTTCGGTGCCGATGGCGGGCGGCTCGCCGGACAGCTTTTCTCGGATGCTCAAGGATGCGATCGCGAGCGGTGCTCAATGCGTGGTGCGCACCCATCCGGATGTGATGGCCGGCTTCCGCAAGGGCTATCTGACCGAACAGGCAGCGAAAGCGTCCGGCGTGATTCTCCTGTCGGATGCAGTCTCGGTTGCCTCCATTCTCGATGTGGTGGATGAAGTCTGGACGGTCTCCAGCCAGTTCGGGCTGGACGCGCTCCTGCGCGAAAAGCCGGTGCGGTGTTATGCCGGTCCGTTCTATGCGGGCTGGGACCTGACCGAAGATCACCTCGGTGGGGGCGCGCAGGCCACTCTGTCTCGTCGGACCGCCCGTCCCACCATCGATCAGCTGGCAGCGGCAGCCTTCGGCCTATACCCGGTCTATCGCGACACGAAGAGCTTTGCCGAAATCGACGTCTTCAAGGCGATCGAGACGCTCGCGGACGAGCGCCGACGGCTGAATCTCGACTAGAGCATTTCCAGCGGCTGCTTGCGTTCCGGCGGCGGGAAGGCGGCGTCGAGAGCCTCCCAGTCCTCGTCGCTGATGTCGAGGTCGACTGCACCGGCATTCTCCTCGACGCGGGACGCAGTCGAGGATTTCGGAATGGCGATCACCTTGTCCCGCTCCAGCAGGAAGGCGAGAGCCACCTGCGCCGGTGTTGCCTGATAGGCCTTGGCGATGCGGATCAGCTCGGCATTGCGCAGGATCCGGCCCTGCTCGATCGGGGAATAGGCCATGACCGGGATGTCGTGATCCTGGCACCAGGGCAAGAGGTCGAACTCGATGCCGCGGCGCGACAGATTGTAGAGAACCTGATTGGTCGCGCAGTTGCGTCCATCCGGCACCTCCATCAATTCCTCCATGTCCGCGACGTCGAAATTGGAGACACCCCAGGCGCCGATCTTGCCGCTGCGGCGCAGTTCCTCGAACCCGGCGACCGTTTCTTCGAGCGGATGCTCGCCGCGCCAGTGCAGAAGGTAAAGGTCGAGCCGATCAGTTTTCAGGCGTTCGAGACTGGCCTCACAGGCCTCGATGACACCGCGGCGGCTGGCATTCCAGGGATAGACCTTGCTGACCAGAAACACCTCGTCGCGCCGGCTTTCGATGGCTTTTCCTGTGAGCTCTTCCGAAGCGCCTTCGCCATACATCTCCGCTGTGTCGATCAGCGCCATGCCAAGGTCGAGCCCGCGCCGCAGACTTTCGATTTCGGCCTTGGCGTCGTTCGGAGCCTCGCCCATTTTCCAGGTTCCAAGGCCAAGCGCTGGAACCGAGATGCCGGAGGGCAGGGTGACGGTTGGAATATCGGTCATCTTCGACCTCGCTGGTGAGTGATCTGATGTCAGATAAGGCGCTCCGTCGTGATGCCAAGCCTCCGGTTCGTCCGGTGGCGGCAAAGGCTTGCCGGGCATGATGAAGGCGCATACGCTGAACCGACGACGACAACGTTTGCATCTCCGCGATGCGGACGTTGGCAAAAGTACCCCGCAGCGATCATGAGGTCCGGCCATGCACGACGATCACGAACACCACCATGGCCACTCTCCCGACCACGGGCACGACCACTCTCACCACCATGGTCGCCACCATGACCACGGGCACGACAACCGATACACCGACATGCAGGCGCGGGTGAGGGCGCTTGAGACGGTGCTGGTCGAAAAGGGCCTGATTGATCCGAAAGCAGTCGATGCGATCGTCGAGACCTACGAGACGAAGATCGGGCCGAAGAACGGCGCCCGCGTGGTAGCGAAAGCGTGGAGCGATCCGGCATTTGCAGACTGGCTGAAGGCAGATGCGACGGCGGCGATCGCCAGCCTCGGCTATGCCGGTCGTCAGGGCGAGCATATGCGCGCCGTGTTCAACACCGTGGATACCCATAACCTCATCGTCTGCACGCTCTGCTCCTGTTACCCGTGGGCCGTGCTTGGCCTGCCGCCGACCTGGTACAAGGCGCCGGCCTATCGCTCCCGTGCGGTGATCGATCCACGCGGCGTGCTGGCCGAATTCGGCTTGGCTCTTCCCAAAGAGACGAAGATCCGCGTTTGGGATTCGACAGCCGAGCTGCGCTACCTCGTCATTCCGGAACGACCTGACGGGACGGACGGGCTGGACGAGCAAGCGCTTGCCGCACTGGTCAGCCGAGACGCGATGATCGGCACGGCGGTCGCAGGGGTGCCATCATGAACGGCCCGCACGACCTTGGCGGCCAGATGGGTTTCGGCCCGGTGGCGCCTCAAAGCAGCGAACCCTATTTCCATGCGGACTGGGAGCGCCGCGCGCTGGGCCTGACGCTGTCCTGCGGTGCATTTGGCGCATGGAACATCGATGAAAGCCGGCATGCGCGCGAGAATATCCCACCGGCGAGCTATCTCTCGGCCAGCTATTACGAGATCTGGACCCGGGCGCTGGAAGTGCTTCTGGAACGGCACGGTTTTGCGACCAGCGCGGAAATTGCCTCGGGCACAAAACAGGTCGAACCGGCGGTGCCCAAACGCATCTTGAAAGCCGAGATGGTTGCGGGCGTGCTTTCCAAAGGCGGGCCGTGCGACCGGCCGCTGGAGACAAGGCCAGCCTTTGCCGCGGGCGATCGTGTCCGCACGAAAAACTTCAACCCGGAGACCCACACGCGATTGCCGCGTTACGCACGCGCCAAGACCGGCGTGGTCGAGGCGGTGCAGGGCGCTTTCGTGTTCCCGGATGACAATGCCCATGGCAAGGGCGAAAACCCGCAATGGGTCTATACCGTCGTTTTCGATGCGTCAGAAATCTGGGGCGAGGGCGCCGATCCGACGCTGACGGTTTCCGTCGACGCGTGGGAGAGCTATCTTGAGCGCTTCTGAACATAGATGCGATAGCAAAACCGACCTTGCGGATTCGCCGGGCTTGCCGGCGTCACCGGAGGGTGATCCGGTATTTCCCGAGCCCTGGGCGGCCGAAGCCTTCGCGATGACCGTGCACCTGCACGAGCGCGGCGTGTTTACTTGGCCGGAATGGGCAGCGGCATTGTCGCGCCAGGTCCATCAGCCCGGCAGGGCAGACGATGGAAGCGATTATTTCGACTGCTGGGTGGCAGCGCTATGCGACCTCCTCGAAGAGAAACGTGTCGCCGACGAAGCGACGATCCTTAACCTACAGCAAAGCTGGCAGCGCGCGGCGGAAGCCACGCCGCATGGCATGCCGATCGAGCTGAGGAACGATCCGCACCGACAGAGTTGAAAACAGGCATCTTGAAAATACACATCAAGTGTGTATAGATAGCCCATGAAGAGTGGCGACATCATCTCTGCGTTGAAGGCTGATGGCTGGTACGAGGTCGCCAGGAAGGGCAGTCATGTCGAGTTCAAGCATCCAAGGAAGCTTGGTCGGGTAACTGTCCCTCACCCTAAGCGAGATATTCCAGTCGGAACGCTCAAGAGCATCGAGAAGCAAGCCGGACTAAATTTGAGGTAAGCCATGCGCAATTATATCGCACTGATTCATAAGGATGCCGACAGCGATTTCGGCGTTTCCTTCCCGGATTTCCCCGGTGTTGTCACTGCTGGTCGGGATCTGGATGAGGCGCGGCGCATGGCTGAGGAAGCGCTGGCGTTGCATGTCGAAGGATTGCTGGAAGATGGCGATGCCATTCCTGAACCGGCTTCGCTTGATGCAGTGATGGAAAACCAGGACAACAGGGACGGTGTTGCGATTCTTGTTTCTCTAAAGACCGAGGGCAAAAAGGCTGTTCGCATCAACATCACGCTTCCCGAAGACATGCTCGCCTCGATCGACGCTTTCGCCGAGGCGAATGGATTTACCCGATCCGGCTTTCTCGCCCGTGCGGCCAAGCATGAGATGGAGTCAGCTCATTCGGGCAATGGCCGGAAGCGAGCGCTGGCCGTCTGAACCAGCTTCCTTCATCCCAGGCTTCCATTCATCTTTCGTTCTTTTCAGTTGCGCTGGCAGGCAGAATCCTGCCAAGTCGCGGCCATGCAATTTGCGCCGCAACAAGACGAGGCCTTGAAGGCCGTTTCGAAATGGCTGAAGGAAGGCCGTAGCCAGGTTTTCCGTTTGTTCGGGTATGCGGGCACGGGCAAGACGACGCTTGCCAAGCATTTCGCTGAGCACGTCGATGGCGACGTGCTGTTTGCCGCTTTTACCGGCAAGGCGGCGCAGGTGCTGCGGTCGCGCGGCGCGCGCAACGCCAAAACCATTCACTCGCTGATCTATCGCCCCCGGGGCGAGGAAGAGGTTGAAAACGAGGAAACCGGCAAGACCTCCGTGTCGCCGATGTTTTCGATCAACCGCCAGAGCCCGCTCACCAAGGCCGCTTTGATCGTCATCGACGAATGCTCGATGGTAGACGAACAGCTGGGCCGTGACTTGTTAAGCTTCGGCACGCCTGTTCTGGTTCTGGGTGATCCCGGCCAGCTGCCGCCGGTCACAGGCGGCGGGTTCTTTACCGAACAGGAACCGGATTATCTGCTGACCGATATCCATCGCCAGGCGCAGGACAACCCGATCATCCAGCTCGCCATGACCGTGCGCGAAGGCAAGGAGATCATGCGTGGCGATTACGGCAAGGCGAAGGTAATTTCCCGCAACGAGGTGACGCAGGAACTGGTGATGGAGGCCGATCAGGTTCTGGTCGGAACCAACCGGACCCGCAAGCGCTACAACCAGCGCCTTCGCGAACTGAAGGGCTTTACCGCCGATTACCCACAGTCCGGCGACAAGCTGGTCTGCCTTCGCAACGATCAGGTCAAGGGCCTGTTGAACGGGTCGCTGTGGCAGGTGATGAGTTCGTCGCGAGAAACCGTCAAGCCCGGTATCAACCTGATGATCCGCCCGGAAGACGACGACATGGATCGCGGTGCAGCCAAGATCAAGCTGCTGAAGACCGCGTTTGAGAGCGACGAGGAAATTCCGTGGTCGACACGCAAACGCTATGACGAATTCGATTACGGCTATGCGCTGACCGTCCACAAGGCGCAGGGTTCTCAGTGGCAGAACGTCGTTCTGTTCGACGAGAGTTTTGCCTTTCGCGATACGCGGGAGCGCTGGCTCTACACGGCGATCACCCGCGCTGCCGAAACGCTGACGATCGTCCGCTAGAGCGGTTCAGTTGAGGACGACACCGGCCACCAGTGCCTTGGCGATTGCCTGAAAACGGTTGCTCGCCTCGAACTTGTCGATCAGCGCGATCTCGATTCGGCGCATTTCGTCGAGATCAATCTCAAGCTCGCGGGCTATCCTTGATGCGGAATATCCATCGCTCATCAACGACAGGCATCGGCGTTCGATATCGGCAAGCGGCGGACAGGCTGCACGCCGGCTGGTCTCGGCAAGGTCGTCGGTGTCCTGCGACACTAGGGTCTCGATCTGCTGCATCTGCCGCCGGATCTGGGAGATCTCTGCGGTCATCTCCCGTTTGCGTTGTTGAAGTGCGATACTGAAGATGTCGTCGGCCTTGGCCTGGCTGGCGGCTCCTGCCAGCTCCGACAGGAGGTCCTGGATCATCACGATGCCGATGCCGACCTCGCGGCAGGCCGTGATAACTGCCATGCGACGGATCTGATCTGATGCGTAAACCCGCATCGGGGCCGTTCCGCGTCCCGTTGCACGGCCTGCGACCAGCAGCCCTTTTTCCTCGTAGAAATGCAGTGTCCGGTGCGTTACGCCGAACAGGTCCGCCACGTCGGCAATCGGCACAGGCTGATCCGGCAGCTCGAACGGCAACTGGATTTGCGGGAAAAATCTGATCGCCAGGAATTCCGGCGACAACAGGCAGGAGGGCTGGGAACTCTGGCTCGTTGCATCAAACAAGTCGCTTCGCATCGGATCCTTCGGTCGCTACCTGGTCCTGCTCGATTGCATCCACAGGCCGCTTTATGCGTCATGATGAGCGGATGATCTTCGGTAAAAGGAATGCGGACCCGATTGATCGTGACAGCAGAATTCGCCTCGCCGGCCTCATGTGCCGCATCTTGCCGACTTGGCGAATTCTGCATGAAGACAACGTACGTAAAGTTTTAACGATTACTACTCCGGATTTTTGTAGATTATAATATGCTTACGTATCGGAAAGATCTATTTTCTACGTAATGTTCCCAAACGGTGGTCAACACGCTGCGCATGTCCTAAAAGCAGGCTGACATTTCTCGCTTCGGACGCTGCCATGACCACTACGCTCTCCGTCAATCTCAATGCTGTCGCCATGCTCCGCAATCGCCGCGATCTTCCGTGGCCGAGCGTTGAAGCTTTGGGGCGGATTGCGTTGCAGGCCGGGGCATCCGGACTGACGGTTCATCCGCGTCCCGACCAGCGCCACATCCGCTTTTCCGACCTGCCGGTTCTTCGAGCCCTGATCGACGACGAATTCCCGGACGCAGAATTCAACATCGAAGGCTATCCGAGCGAGGATTTCCTGGCGCTGTGCGAACGTATCCAGCCGGAGCAGGTGACATTGGTGCCTGACGATCCGGCCCAGGCGACGTCCGACCACGGTTTCGATTTCCGTGCGACAGGCGAAATGTTGAAGCCGATTGTGGCGCGCTTGAAAAAGGGCGGCATGCGGGTTTCGCTGTTTGCCGATGGTGACGGCGATGTCGAAGCGGTGGCGCTTGCCAAGGCGACCGGTGCCGATCGGATCGAACTTTATACCGGTCCCTATGGCGGCTGTTTCGACAATCCGGAACGCGGCATCGAATTTCTCGAGCTGTTGGGAAGGACTGCGGATGCTGCATTGGCGCACGGCCTTGGCGTCAATGCCGGGCACGACCTGACGGTCGACAATCTCCCCGCGCTGGTGAAGCGCATTCCGGCGCTTGCCGAAGTCTCGATCGGCCACGGGCTGACGGCCGATGCGCTGGAATACGGAATGGCCGAGACGGTGCGTCGTTTCTGCCGCGCCTGCGGTCAGACGATCTAACTGAACCCGCAGCCGCGGCTCTCTCTTCGACCATGAGGCTGTCAACGTCTGGTGCCGTCACGGCAGGCTTGTAACCGCGTGAAGGCGACGGGTCGGATGCTGCCCCCAAGCGGCGCTATCGAGCGCCTGAATGCCTTGCATCAGGCGGCTCCCTGCCTTGCACAAAAGGCAGATGGACAAAGTGCCGCAGTTCCGTTGACTGAGAACTTGATTAAGACCTGCATCATATTGCGCTGCAGCATTTCATTGTCATTCGTCATTCGGGGAAGCATCCATCGTGATCAAGCATAGAGTTGTCGTCGTCGGGGGAGGTTTCGGGGGATTGCAGACGGTGCATGGGCTGAAAGGTGCCGATGCCGACATCACGCTGATCGATCGTCGCAACCATCATCTGTTCCAGCCGCTCCTCTATCAGGTCGCGACGACGGTGCTCGCCACGTCGGAAATCGCATGGCCGATCCGCAGGCTGTTCCGCGATCGCCGCGATGTCACGACGGTGCTCGATGAAGTTCTCGGGATCGACAAGGGTGCGAAGACGGTGAAGCTCGCGTCCGGCCGTATGGTGCCCTATGATACGCTGGTTCTCGCAACCGGCGCACGCCACGCCTATTTCGGCCGCGACGAATGGGAAAGTGTCGCGCCCGGCCTGAAGACGTTGGAGGATGCGACGACATTGCGCCGCCGCATCCTGCTCGCATTCGAGCGGGCAGAGATGGCGGAAAAGACGTCGGAGCTGGATTCCGAGCTGACATTCGCGATCATCGGCGCCGGTCCGACAGGCGTGGAAATGGCCGGCATGATCGCGGAACTCGCGAACAAGGTGCTGCCGAAGGAATTCCGCAAGATCGACACGACCCGCACACGGGTGATGCTGATCGAGGCAGGTCCCCGCGTGCTGCCGGCTTTCACCGAGGATCTGTCGGCCTATACGAAGACGGCGCTCGAAAAGCTCGGCGTCGAGGTTCATACCGGCAAGCCCGTCACCGCGATCACCGAGGAAGGCGTCACCGTTGGCGACGCGTTCATTCCCTGCAAGACGGTGATCTGGGCAGCCGGTGTTCAGGCATCGCCCGCAGCGCGCTGGATCGGCGCGTCGGCGGACCGGGCAGGGCGCGCCGTCGTCGGTCCGGATCTGTCAGTCCCCGAGCAGCCCGAGATCTTTGTCATCGGCGATACCGCGCTGGTCTCGCAGGACGACGGCAAGCCGGTGCCCGGCATCGCGCCGGCCGCCAAGCAGCAGGGTGAGTACGTCTCGAAAGTCATCAAGACCCGGCTCGCCGGCAAGCCTGCGCCGGCGGCGTTCCACTACCGTCACCAGGGCAGTCTCGCGACGATCGGCAAACGTGCGGCAGTGATCGATTTCGGCAAGTTCAAGCTGACGGGTGGACTTGCCTGGTGGATCTGGGGGCTTGCCCATATCTACTTCCTGATCGGCACGAGATCACGCGCCGCCGTTGCCTGGAGCTGGCTGTGGATTTATCTGTCCGGCCAGCATAGCGCGCGGCTGATCACCCAGAAGGAAACGCTGAAGGACGAGTCCTGATCGTCTGGCAGGGTATGGATCCTCGGGCGTGATCCGGGGATCCAAGCACGATCTCAGACATCGGCCCGTGGAACGTCCGTTAGATCGAGTTCCCAGGTCTGGCCGATGCATTCCGGGCCGAACATCGCATGTCTCTCCTCGGCGACAAGCGTGAAGCCGGTGGCCTCGTAGATGTGAAGGGCAGCCTTCAGCACGTCATTGGTCCACAGCGAAAGCTTGGTATAGCCTGCCGCCTTCGCGAAGGCGATGCAGTGCTCGACAAGGGTCCTGCCAAGGCCGAGGCCACGGCCTGCAGGATCGACATAAAGGACGCGCAGCTTGGCGATGTTCTGGCCGGCGTCGGCGACCAGAACCGAGCCGATGCGGCGTCCGTCTGTCTCGGCAATCCAGCACCGCTCCCTGTCCGGATTGAAGTTTTGGATGAACCGTCCCGCCACCTCGGCAACGAGACCTTCGAACCGGTCGTTCCACCCGTATTCCCGCGTATAGGCAACCGCCTGCGCCTCAATCAGCCAGCCCATGTCGCCGGTTCGGTGTTCACGGATCACGACCGGTGCCGTGGAGCGCTCTGTGGTTGCCAGGATGCCGTGGATAGTAGCCATCGCGGTGACCAATCTGTCTCGATCACCGTCGCTGACGCCGGAAAGCTCGCGGGCGATCTGCGCTCTCGATCGCGTGCCGAGCATTTCGTATTCCGCTTTCCCCGGCGCGGTAATCGTCAGGATTTGACTGCGCCGGTCCAACGGGTCGGGTTCGCTCTCGAGAAAGCCTGCTTCGCGGAATTTCTTCAGGATGCGGCTGAGATAGGCAGGATCGAGCCCGAGTTCACGGTTGAGCTCGGTGGCCGAAATCCTTTGGCGCGCACCGATCTCGTAGAGGATACGCGCTTCCGTCAGCGTGTGGTCGGTATCGAGGTACCCTTTCGACAGCACGCCGAGCTTGTTGGTGTAGAAACGGTTGAAGGCGCGGATTGCCTCGAAGGTCTCTGCTCTAGACATGATGATCTTCCCATTCAGGAGGAAAGATGTTCCGGTATTTAGTTGACTGAGTCAACTAAATACCGGAACTGCGTCGCCTGTTGTCTTACGCGGTGAGGTCGGCCTTGCGGCTGTCGAAATAGGACGCAAGCGATTGGGGCTTTGCACCTGTCAGCGTCTCGTAATCGTCGGTCACCAGATCAAAGTTGCCCGCCTTGATATTGGCGTCGGCGGATACGAGCATCTTGATCAGGAAGTCGGGAAGCCCCGCATTGGCCATTCCGCCTGCAAGTTGCTCCTCGGTGACCTTGACGACCGCAAGCGGCTTTCCCGTGACCTTCGAAACCAGTGATGCGATCTCGTCCGCGCTGAGGCTTTCCGAGCCCGTCAATGTCACCGTCCTGTTGCCGGCCGGGGGATTGGCGAGCGCTGCTGCGGCGGCGCGGGCGCAGTCATCGCGCGCGATGTTGGAAAGCTTGCCGTCGCCCATGGCCGTGTACCAGGTGCCGGTCGCGAGGTTATGCGGCATCGACATCAGGTAATTGTCGCCGTACCAGGCGTTGCGCAGGATCGTGTAGGACAGCCCCGTCGCCTTGATGGCCTCCTCGGTCCCGAGATGATCCGGCGCGAAGCTCACCAGCGATCTGTCCGGGTTCGGCATAGATGTGTAGAGGATGTGCTTGACGCCGGCCTTTTCAGCAGCGGCAACGGCAGCCTTGTGCTGCTTGAGGCGACCGCCCGGCGTGGCGAGATCATCGGTCGAGATGATCAGCACGCGATCGATCCCTTTGAACGCCTCTACCAGCCCGGCTTCGTTAGTGAAATCCGCCTTGCGGGTTTCGATACCCTTGGCCGCAAGCTCCGACAGTTTGGATGGATCACGGCTGGCGGCAACGATATCGCCGGCCGAAACCTTCGATGTCTCTAGGAGGTGATGAAGAACGGCGCGGCCGAGCTGACCGGCGGCACCGGTGACGAGAAGTTTGGTCATACTGCGTTTCCTATCTTTGTAAGTCTCAAAAAGAGACTAACACTAGAATAGGAATTGACGACCTCCTGTAAAGGAGGCAGTTTTGAGGGAGATCGTTACCAAAAGGGAACCACCGCAATGGCCGTTAACGCACGCAAGCCGACGCTGGCTGAGCGACCCTGTGACACGTCGACGTGGGATGACGGGAACTGTCCGGTCCGGGACGTGATGAACCAGATCGCAGGCAAGTGGTCGACGCTCATTCTTCAGGCGCTTTCGGAAAAGCCGTACCGGTTCGGCGAGCTGCGGCGGCTTGTGCCCGATATTTCCCAGCGGATGCTGACGCAGACGCTGCGGGATCTGCAGCGCGACGGTTACATCGATCGGCAGGTGTTTCCGACCAAGCCGCCAAGCGTCGAATACCGGATGACGCCGCTAGGCTACTCGCTGTTTGAACCACTCTCGGCAGTGCTTGCGTGGGCGGCAAGCAACCACGCCAACGTCAGGGCGGCACGGTCGAAGTTCGACGCGGGCGATCTTCGCTAAAACAAAGGGCGGCCCGAAGACCGCCCCTGTCATTCCACTATGTCACATGGATCAGGCGTCGAGCGACGCCATGTCGATGACGAAGCGGTAGCGCACGTCGCTCTTCAGCACGCGCTCATAGGCTTCGTTGACGTCCTGGATCTTGATCATCTCGATTTCCGAAACGATGTCGTGCTTGCCGCAGAAATCCAGCATGTCCTGGGTTTCCTTGATCGAGCCGATCATCGAACCCGACAGGCTCTTGCGGCCCGGGATCAGCGAGAAGGCATGAACCGGGATCGCATGCTCCGGTGCACCAACAATGACCATCGAGCCGTTGACCTTGAGCAGGCCGAGATAGGCGTTCCAGTCGATCGCCACGCCGGCCGTGCAGATGATCAGATCGAATGTGCCGGCAAGCTTGGTGAAGGTTTCCGCGTCGCTCGTCGCGTAATATTCCTTGGCGCCGAGCTTCAGGCCGTCTTCCTTCTTGGAGAGGCCCTGCGAGAGGACGGTGATATCAGCGCCCATCGCGGAACCGATCTTGACACCCATATGGCCGAGACCGCCCATGCCGACGATCGCGACCTTCTTGCCAGGGCCAGCCTGCCAATGGTGGAGCGGCGAATAGAGCGTGATACCGGCGCACAGCAGCGGAGCGGCAGCGTCGAGCGGAAGATTGTCCGGGATCGACAGGACATAGCCTTCCTTGACGACGATGTGATCGGAATAGCCGCCCTGGGTGGCCGCATTGCCGTTCAACGTATCCACGTCGTTATAGGTCTGGACGAGGCCTGGCATATACTGTTCGTTGTCGACATCACGCGCCGCGCAGCCGACGCAGCTATCGACGAAGCAGCCGACGCCGACGCGGTCGCCGACCTTGAATTTGGTGACGGCCGAACCGACGGCGGTAACGATGCCGGCGATCTCGTGACCGGGAACGATCGGGTAGACGGCGTTCTTCCATTCGTTGCGGACGGTATGGATGTCGGAATGGCAGATGCCGGCAAATTTGATATCGATCACCACGTCATCTTCGTTCGGCTCGCGGCGCTCGAAGGTAAACGGTGTGAGCGGCTTGGTGGCGTCGGTCGCGGCATAGCCTCGTGCAATAGCCATGGAAAACTCCATTCATTTTCAGTTGAAATCAACTGCCGGACTATGCCGATCCGTCGTCACAAGCGTTAGATCGATCCTGCAAGCTTCTTGCACGATCCTACAAATTCCGTTTTCGGATACTACCTCTGTCTTGTGCCTGATATGGATTTGCCATGTCAGTGCCGGAACGCGCGACGGTGGTAAGACTTCATGACAATTTCCTTCATGCCCTATCAGGAACTGACGGCACTCGCTGCCCGGCATGCAGTCGAAGGCAATGATGGCACGACTGCGATCGAAGGGTTGCGGCTGCACCGATGTTCGGCTCCAACAGCGCCGCTTCATACGGCCTATTCTCCCAGTTACACGCTGGTGCTACAGGGCTCCAAGAGCCTGACGCTTGGCCGTGAGACGTATCGCTATGGCGTCGGCCAGTATCTGCTGACCTCGCTCGATCTGCCCGTCGCGTCCTGGGTGGTGGAGGCCAGCGGCGATATTCCCTACTACTGCCTCTGCCTTGATCTGAAGATGGAGCGGCTCCACGAATTGTTCGACCGTATCAACTTCCAGCCAGACTCTCTTGCAAGTGAGGGATACCGCGGGTTGACGGTCAACCATGCGTCGCCTGATCTGATCGATGCGACAACCAGACTGGTGCGGTTGCTTGATACGCCATCCGATATCGCTGCGATGGTGCCGCTTATCGAACAGGAGATCTTCTACCGCCTGCTGACCTCGCCCGATGGGCCAAGGCTTGTCCATATGGCCATGTCGGAAACGCAGAGTTCCAGAATCGCACGAGCCGTCAGTTGGTTGCGATCAAATTTCCATCGTCCGCTCAAGATCGAGGATCTGTCGGATCACGTGGGAATGAGCCCGTCCTCGTTCCACCATCACTTTAAGGCCGTGACGGCTCTCACGCCTGTCCAGTTCCAGAAGCATCTCCGCCTTCACGAGGCGCGCCGGTTGATGCTGGTCGACGGGCTGGATGCAGGCAATGCCGGCCACCGTGTCGGTTACCAGAGCCCGTCCCAGTTCAGCCGCGAATATGGCCGTCTCTACGGCATGTCGCCGAGCCGTGACATCAGCGCAGTGCGTGAGCCGTCCGCCGGCTGACGCGGATTAGCGAGAGTTCTCTCCCGGCTTGGCCGACCAAACTCTTCCCGCATCTTATTCACAGGACCCGCCAGAAGCACTTGACGGGCATTTGAAATCATTTATACCGGCAGAACCGTACCGTACGGTACTTCAGAGGTGAGCCGTGAGAACCGAAACCGCAGATATGCCCGACTTTTCGCCGCGCCAGAACGAGGTTCTGGAGCAGGCGCTGCGTCTGCTCGTCGAAGGCGGGGAGAAGGCGCTCACCACATCCGGGCTTGCGCGCGCCGCAAGCTGCTCGAAGGAAAGCCTCTACAAGTGGTTCGGCGACCGTGAAGGCCTGCTGGCGGCGATGATCGCCCACCAGGCCGCCAAGGTCCGCACTTTCGAGCGCTCCGGCGAGCGGCTGAGCGCCGAGCTTCTGCGCGAGCATCTCGAACTTTTCGCACGCGATCTGCTGGAGGTTCTCTCCGGCGACGTGTCGCTGGCGCTCAACCGGCTGGCGATCGGCCAGTCGGGACCGGGTGCCGGACCGAACGGATCCAAGCTCGGCAAACTGCTGGTCGAGCACGGCCGCCGCCAGATCGATCGTCGCGCCATGGCGCTGATCGATGCGGGCAAACGGGTAGGTCTCCTGCGGTTCGACAACGCGGATGCCGCTTATCATACGCTTTACGGCCTGATCGTCTCTGATCTGCATGTTCGCATGCTGCTCGGCGAACCGGGGCTGAAGGATACTGCACGCCAGGCGGAAAGAGCCATCGATGCCTTTCTGTCGCTGTATCGCACCGAGAAACAGCCGCTGGAGGTGTTGCGCACCTCCTCGGCCCGCTAATCATCAACAACAGTTACGTTCATAGGGAAGGAACATACGATGCGCGTTTATTACGATCGGGATGCTGATCTCAATCTCATCAAGTCCAAGAAGGTTGCCATCATCGGCTACGGTTCCCAGGGTCGCGCCCACGCGTTGAACCTGAAGGACAGCGGTGCCGGCAACGTCGTCATCGCACTGCGTGCCGATTCGCCGACCGTCAAAAAGGCCGAAGCCGATGGCTTCAAGGTCATGACCGTTGCCGAAGCTGCCGCCTGGGCAGATCTGATGATGATGGCGGCTCCCGACGAGCTGCAGGCAGACATCTACAAGGCCGACATCGCCGGCAACATTCGCGACGGCGCTGCGATTGCTTTCGCCCACGGTCTCAACGTCCATTTCGGCCTGATCGAGCCGAAGGCTTCCGTCGACGTCGTCATGATCGCACCAAAGGGCCCAGGCCATACGGTTCGCGGCGAATATCAGAAGGGCGGCGGCGTTCCTTGCCTCGTTGCCATCGACCAGAACGCGTCCGGCAATGCGCTTGAGATCGCTCTCTCCTACGCTTGTGGCGTTGGCGGCGGCCGGTCCGGCATTATCGAGACCACGTTCAAGGAAGAGTGCGAAACCGATCTGTTCGGCGAACAGGCCGTTCTCTGCGGCGGTCTCGTCGAACTGATCCGCGCCGGTTTCGAAACGCTGGTCGAAGGCGGTTATGCGCCTGAGATGGCCTATTTCGAATGCCTGCACGAAGTGAAGCTGATCGTCGACCTGATCTATGAAGGCGGTATCGCCAACATGAACTACTCGATCTCCAACACGGCCGAGTGGGGCGAATACGTCACCGGTCCGCGCATCATTACCGCCGAGACAAAGGCCGAGATGAAGCGGGTTCTGACCGATATCCAGACCGGCAAGTTCACGTCCGACTGGATGCAGGAATATCGTGCCGGTGGCGCCCGCTTCAAGGGCATTCGCCGCATGAACGACAAGCACCAGATCGAGGAAGTCGGCACCAAGCTTCGCGCCATGATGCCATGGATCGGCAAGAACAAGCTGGTCGACAAGGCCGTCAACTAAGCGATTTTTGCAGATTGAAACGGAGGCCGGAGCCGAAAGCTCCGGCCTTTCGCATTTCTGGGTGACGTCGAGCGGGTGAAGTCGCCGGTCGAGGCTCCCCGGTCAACCATTGCTTAAGCAAGTTCTGCGATTCTCTCGCAGTTCGGATCGATCCTGATCCAGTTTAGCGTAATGGGTAGGCGTCTCGTGAGCATGTGGACCAAGCATCACAAGAAAAGAAAATTCGGTCGTTTCGTCCTGCCTGCCATCACGATCGCATTCGTTTCCTATTTCGGATATCATTCCGTGCATGGCGAACTCGGGCTGATCGCGACGGAGAAATTCGAGAAGCGGCGGATCGAGCGGGTTGCCGAACTGACAAGGCTGACCGACGGTCGCAGGGCGTTGGAGCGTCAGGTCCAGTTGATGAGCGACGGGTCTCTCGAGAAGGACATGCTCGACGAGATCGCCCGTTACCAGCTCAACGTCTCCAAGCGCGACGAAATCGTGATCTTCAACAACTACTTCTAAATTAACCACAAGCTGGTTAATTTCACAATTCAGCAACGATATCAGTGATTTAATTTGGATGTGAGCCATGCAATTATGGCATTGCTGGTCCGTGCTTTCTTCCCTATGTTACGCTCCGAAACCAGGGTGCGTCATTTTGACATGATGTCCCCTTTATAAAGAGCAGCACACAGGGAGGGATCGATGGCGCAAGCTAAAACCGCGTCTACGTCCGGCCGCAAAACGGCGGCAAAGTCTGCAACCCAGAACGTTTCAAAGGATTTTACCGGCAAGAATATGTCGGACTTCGGCAAGGATGACGAGCTGCACGCGTATCGCGAAATGCTGCTCATCCGCCGCTTCGAGGAAAAGGCCGGCCAGCTTTACGGCATGGGCTTCATCGGTGGTTTCTGTCACCTCTATATCGGCCAGGAAGCTGTCGTCGTCGGCATGCAGATGGCGCAGAAAGAGGGCGATCAGGTCATCACCGCCTATCGGGACCACGGCCATATGCTGGCAACCGGCATGAGTGCCCGTGGTGTGATGGCGGAACTGACGGGGCGTCGCGGCGGCTATTCCAAGGGGAAGGGCGGCTCGATGCACATGTTCTCCAAGGAAAAGCAGTTCTACGGCGGCCACGGCATCGTCGGCGCACAGGTGTCTCTCGGCACCGGTCTTGCCTTCGCCAATGCCTATCGCGGCAATGACAGCGTATCGGTCGCCTATTTCGGCGATGGCGCTGCCAACCAGGGCCAGGTGTACGAGAGCTTCAACATGGCTGCTCTCTGGAAGCTCCCGATCGTCTACATCGTCGAGAACAACCGTTATGCGATGGGCACATCGACCGCCCGCGCGACGGCGCAGTCGAACTATTCGCTGCGTGGCTCCGGCTTCGGCATTCCCGGCATCCAGGTGGATGGTATGGATGTTCGCGCCGTTAAGGCCGCCGGCGACGAGGCGCTCGCTCACTGCCGTTCCGGCAAGGGTCCGATCATTCTCGAAATGCTGACCTACCGCTACCGTGGTCACTCGATGTCCGACCCGGCGAAGTATCGTTCCAAGGAAGAAGTGCAGAAGATGCGCTCCGAGCAGGATCCGATCGAACAGGTGCGTCTGCGCATCCTCGACGGCGGCTGGGCGACCGAGGACGAACTGAAGACGATCGACAAGGACATCCGTGACGTC
This sequence comes from Rhizobium sp. CFBP 8752, assembly GCF_014842035.1. Classification (NCBI taxonomy): domain Bacteria; kingdom Pseudomonadati; phylum Pseudomonadota; class Alphaproteobacteria; order Hyphomicrobiales; family Rhizobiaceae; genus Rhizobium; species Rhizobium sp. CFBP 8752. The sequence continues at coordinate 1,319,402 of NZ_JACYUZ010000001.1, forward strand.
GTCTCGGATTCTGCAGATTTTGCCCAGAACGATCCGGAGCCGGATGTATCCGAGCTCTACACCGACATTCTGCTGTGATCGCGGGGAGGGAACCTCAATGCCAATCGATATCCTGATGCCCGCGCTTTCTCCCACAATGGAAGAAGGCACGCTCAGCAAGTGGCTGAAAAAAGAAGGTGACAAGGTCACCTCCGGCGACGTGATCGCCGAAATCGAGACCGACAAGGCGACCATGGAAGTGGAAGCCGTCGATGAAGGCGTGATCGGCAAGCTGCTGATCGAGGCCGGCACCGAAAACGTCAAGGTCAACACCAAGATCGCAATCCTGCTTGCCGAAGGTGAAACCGCCGACGACATGAAGGCTGACAAGCCTGCACAGGAAAGCGCGCCCCAGGGAGATGCTCCGAAGGCTGATGCCGACACTCCGGCTGCGACCTCCGATGCTGCCGGCGGCAAGGCCCGCGAAGCCAAGGACGAGACACCTGCTGACGCCAAGGTTCCGGCCCAGCCGAAGATCGAAATTGCTGCCGATCCGGACATTCCAGCCGGCACGGAAATGGTGATGACCACGGTTCGCGAAGCACTTCGCGATGCCATGGCCGAAGAAATGCGTCGCGATGGCGATGTGTTCGTGATGGGTGAGGAAGTCGCCGAATACCAGGGCGCCTACAAGATCACGCAAGGGCTGCTGCAGGAATTCGGCGCGCGTCGCGTCGTTGATACGCCGATCACCGAACACGGCTTTGCCGGCGTCGGCGTCGGTGCTGCCATGGCGGGCCTGAAGCCGATCGTCGAGTTCATGACGTTCAACTTCGCCATGCAGGCGATCGACCACATCATCAACTCGGCTGCCAAGACGCTCTACATGTCCGGCGGTCAGATGGGTGCGCCGATCGTGTTCCGTGGTCCGAACGGTGCCGCTGCCCGCGTTGGCGCGCAGCACAGCCAGGATTACGCCGCCTGGTACAGCCAGATCCCCGGCCTCAAGGTCGTCATGCCCTATACGGCTGCCGATGCGAAGGGTCTTTTGAAGGCTGCGATTCGCGATCCGAACCCGGTCATCTTCCTGGAAAACGAGATCCTCTACGGACAGCAGTTCGAAGTGCCGAAGCTGGACGATTTCGTACTGCCGATCGGCAAGGCGCGTATCCACAAGACGGGCAAGGACGTCACCGTCGTGTCCTTTGGCATCGGCATGGCCTATGCCACGAAGGCGGTTGCCGAACTCGAGAAGGACGGCATCGATGTCGAACTGATCGATCTTCGCACCATCCGTCCGATGGACCTGCCGACCGTGATCGAATCGGTGAAGAAGACGGGTCGTCTGGTCACCGTCGAGGAAGGCTATCCGCAGTCGTCGGTTGGCACCGAGATTGCCACCCGCGTGATGCAGCAGGCCTTCGACTATCTCGATGCGCCGATCCTGACGATCGCCGGCAAGGACGTGCCGATGCCTTACGCCGCCAACCTTGAAAAGCTGGCGCTGCCGAATGTCGGTGAAGTCGTTCAGGCGGTGAAGACCGTCTGCTACAAGTAAGGATCCGGTTATGCCGAAATCTTCTGTGAAGCAGATTCTGCCGGTTTCCGGTTCTTGGTTCCGAGTGATCGGCACCAAGAACAACCCGGTCTTTGAAAGAATTGTGTTCTGGGCCTTGGTCAAGACCGAAGACACCGAGGTGATCGTCGGTGTCCCGCGCGAAGAGATTGGCGTGATTGGTGCCGTAGACGGCTGGCTTGAAGACGTTGCCGGTTACATCGAAGTGACGCCTGAGGACGTCACCCGGCTGACGGAACATCCTGACGAACTTGCCCAGTTTGAACTTGTGTGGGCGGAGGATTAACATGCCTATCAACATCACCATGCCTGCCCTGTCGCCGACCATGGAGGAGGGCAACCTCGCCAAGTGGCTGGTCAAGGAAGGCGATACGGTCAAGTCCGGCGACGTGATCGCCGAAATCGAGACCGACAAGGCGACGATGGAAGTCGAAGCCGTCGACGAAGGCGTTGTCGCCAAGCTGGTGGTTCCGGCCGGCACCGAAGGCGTCAAGGTCAACGCCCTGATCGCCATCCTTGCGGTCGACGGCGAAGATGTTTCGGCTGCCGCTTCCGGCGGCGAGGCTCCGAAGGCTGAAGCCCCGAAGGCAGATGCTCCGAAGGCTGAAGCAGCTCCTGCGGAGAAGGCGTCCGAAGCGCCGAAGTCCGAAGCCAGTTCCGACAAGCCGCTGACGGATGCCGCTCCGGCACCGTCGACGCCTGCTCCGAAGGCAGAAGACGGCAAGCGTGTGTTTTCGTCGCCGCTCGCCCGTCGTATGGCCAAGGAAGCCGGTCTCGATCTCACCGGCGTTACCGGCACCGGCCCACATGGCCGTGTCGTCAAGGCCGATATAGAGAAGGCAGCCGCTTCCGGCGGTGCAAAGTCTGCTCCGTCCGCGACGACGCCGGCAACCGCCGGTGCCGCTCAGGCTCCAGCCGCGCCAATGGCAAAGGGTCCGTCGGACGACAACATCATGAAGCTGTTTGCGGAAGGCTCATACGAGCTTCTGCCGCATGACGGCATGCGCAAGACGATCGCCTCGCGCCTGACCGAGTCGACCCAGACGGTTCCATCGTATTTCGTTTCGATGGACTGCGAACTCGATGCCATGCTCAAGCTGCGCGCCGAGATCAATGCGTCCGCGCCGGTGAAGAAGACGGAAAAGGGTGAGGTTCCGGCCTTCAAGCTTTCCGTCAACGACTTCATCATCAAGGCGATGGCGCTGGCGCTTCGGGATGTTCCGATGGCGAACGCCTCCTGGACGTCTTCTGCCCGCGTCCTGCACAAGCATGCGGATGTCGGCGTTGCCGTCTCGATCCCGGACGGTCTGATCACTCCGATCGTCCGCAAGGCCGAGACGAAGACGCTTTCGGTCATCTCCAACGAGGTCAAGGATCTCGCCAAGCGGGCCCGCGACAAGAAGCTGAAGCCGGAAGAATACCAGGGCGGCACGACGTCTGTGTCCAACCTCGGCATGTTCGGTGTCTCCAACTTCACGTCGATCATCAACCTGCCGCAGGCCTCGATCGTCTCTATCGGCGCGGGTGTCGAGAAGCCGGTCGTGCGTGGCGGCAAGCTCGAAGTCGGCACGGTGATGACGGCAACCTTCGCCTTCGACCACCGCGTCATCGACGGCGCGCTCGGCGCAGAGCTGGCCTCGGCCTTCAAGCGCTACATCGAAAGCCCGATGGGCATGCTGGTTTAAAAAAACTCTCGGCCGCGGCCTATGTCGCGGCCGTTCCCATCCGCGAATGCGCTTGATGCGTGACATTTGTAAGCTGCTCCACCATATTTGATGGAGCGGAATACGGCCCGCTCAGGAGCACGTCGATGGCGAATGAACCGGTAGATATGATCATGCCCATGCTGCGTGAAATACGCGGTGAAATGCTTGAAATACGCGGTGAACTCGGTGCCGTAAAACAGCAATTGCACAAGCTTGAGATCGGCCAGAAGAGTATTCGCAATGCGCTGACCGCCGATACGATGCTCTCGAAATTCATGACCGGTGATTTCGAGGAGCGGATATCCGAGTTGGAAAGCAAGGTCGAGACGCTGATGAAGGGGACCTGAGCTCGACAGAGACAGGTCGGCAGGGAATGACTGGGCGTATGGACACTATGAAAACCGTTCTCTGCTTCGGCGACAGTCTCACCTGGGGATATGACCCCATCGGTCCCGGCCGTCACGCGTTCGAGGGTCGCTGGACGAGCGTGCTCGGCGCCGCACTCGGAGACGAGGTCACGGTGATTGCCGAGGGCCTGAACGGGCGCACGACAGGCTATGATGATAACCTCGCCGATTGCGATCGCAACGGCGTCAGAAATTTTCCGACCGTCCTCCACACCCACATGCCGCTTGATCTGGTCGTCATCATGCTCGGCACCAACGACATGAAGCCAGTGATCGCCGGCACGGCGCATGCGGCGCGGGCCGGCATCCAGCGGCTGGTCGCACTGATCCGCCATCACGAATGGTCGTTCGACTATGATGCACCTGACGTGCTGATCGTTTCGCCGCCGCCGCTTTGCGAGACCGGGGACCCGATCTTTTCGGCGATGTTCCAGGGCGGGATCGAGCAGTCGTCGATGCTCGCCTCGCTCTATCGCGATCTCGCCGACGAGCTCGGGTGCGGCTTCTTCGATGCGGGATCGGTCGCAAAGACCAGCCCGCTCGACGGTGTGCACCTGACCGCTGAAGACACCCGCGCCATCGGCCGCGGCCTTGAGCCGATCGTCCGGATGATGCTCGGCATCTGACCCAAGAATTCACATCGGCAGGCCGCGTATCGATGGTCGCCGCAGGCACAGACTTAAAAAGACAAAGGCAGGAAACAATGGCTCAGTCCTACGATCTCATCGTTATCGGCGCCGGCCCGGGCGGCTATATCGCCGCGATCCGTGCATCCCAGCTGGGCATGAAGGTTGCCGTCGTCGAGCGCGAGCATCTGGCCGGCATCTGCTCCAACTGGGGCTGCATCCCGACCAAGGCGCTGTTGCGAACCGCCGACGTGCTGCACACAGCCCAGCATGCCAAGGATTACGGCCTGACGCTGGAAGGCACGATCACTCCCGACGTCAAGGCGGTCGTTGCGCGGTCGCGCGGCATTGCCAACCGCATGAACAGCGGCGTCGGCTTCCTGTTCAAGAAGAACAAGATCGATATCATCTGGGGCGAGGCCAAGGTCACCAAGCCGGCATCCGGTTCGCAGATGGCCGAGATCGTCGTCGGCAAGATCACCAAGGAGATCGTCCAGCCGCAGGGTCCTGTTCCCAAGAACACGCTGGGCGAGGGCACATACAACGCCAAGCACGTCATCGTCGCCACGGGCGCCCGTCCCCGTGCGCTGCCGGGCATCGAGCCGGATGGCAAGCTGATCTGGACCTACTTCGAGGCGATGAAGCCCGAGGAGCTGCCGAAGTCGCTGCTGGTCATGGGATCTGGCGCGATCGGCATCGAGTTCGCGTCCTTCTACCGCACCATGGGCGTCGACGTGACCGTGGTCGAAATCATGAGCCAGGTCATGCCGGTCGAGGATGCCGAAATCTCGGCCTTCGCCAAGAAGCAGTTCGACAAGCAGGGCATCAAGATCCACCTCGAAGCCAAGGTCTCGAAGGTCGAGAAGGGTGCAAACTCGATCACGGCCACGATCCAGAAGAAGGACGGCACGTCGGAGAAGATCACCGCAGACCGGATGATCTCGGCTGTCGGCGTGCAGGCCAATATCGAGAATATCGGCCTTGAGGCTGTCGGCGTGAAGACCGACCGTGGCTTCATCGTCATCGACGGCTACGGCAAGACCAATGTCGAGGGTATCTACGCGATCGGCGATGTGGCCGGCGGTCCGCTGCTGGCGCACAAGGCCGAGCATGAAGCCGTCGTCTGCATCGAGAAGATCGCCGGTCTGCCGAACGTGCACGCGATGGACAAGAGCAAGATCCCGGGCTGCACCTATTGCAACCCGCAGGTCGCGTCGGTTGGTCTGACGGAAGCGAAAGCCAAGGAGCAGGGCCGCGAGATCCGCGTCGGCCGCTTCTCGTTTGCAGCCAATGGCAAGGCTGTGGCCCTCGGCGAGGACCAGGGCATGGTCAAGACGATCTTCGACAAGAAGACCGGCGAGCTCATCGGTGCGCATATGGTCGGGGCGGAAGTGACCGAACTGATCCAGGGCTTCGTTGTCGCCATGAACCTCGAGACGACGGAAGAAGACCTGATGCACACCATCTTCCCGCATCCCACGATTTCGGAATCGATGAAGGAAAGCGTTCTCGATGCCTATGGTCGCGTCCTGAACGCTTAAGTCTCAGCGCCGATTGCATATGGGCGGCTCGCCGCCCATATTTGCTGAAGAGGTTTGAACGGAGTAAGACATGGGCGTGGGCTGGTTTGCAGCAATCATCATCGGAGGCCTGGCAGGCTGGCTTGCCGGCAAACTGATGGATATGCGCTTCGGCATCTTCATGAATATCGTGATCGGCATCGTCGGCGCTGTGATTGCCAACGCGATCTTCAATGCGGCCAACATCCATGTTGCCAGCGGTTGGCTGGGTTACCTCGTGCAGGGTTTCGTCGGCTCGTGCATTTTGCTATTTGTCGCAAAACTCGTCAGGCGTTGACGGTACCCGCATTCAAGGCGGTTGAGGACAGTAATTTATGGTCACCATTCTCGACAGGATAAACTTCATCACCCCTGCTACGGGCGATGAGAAGCGTGTCCGCCATCCGGAAAAGGCGCATCGGCCAGATACCGAGGTGCTGCGCAAGCCCGAATGGATCCGTGTCAAGGCGCCGGTTTCCAAGGGCTATCAGGAAACCCGCTCGATCGTGAAGGAGCACAAGCTCGTCACTGTTTGTGAAGAAGCGGGTTGCCCCAACATCGGCGAGTGCTGGGACAAGAAGCACGCCACGTTCATGATCATGGGCGAGATCTGCACCCGCGCCTGCGCGTTCTGCAACGTCTCGACAGGAAAGCCGAACGCGCTCGACCTGTCAGAGCCTGAAAACGTCGCAAAGGCCGTCAAGGAGATGGGCCTCAGCCACGTCGTCATCACCTCGGTCGATCGTGACGATCTGGCCGATGGCGGTGCCGAGCATTTCGAAAAGGTAATCTGGGCGATCCGTGCGGCGTCACCGTTGACGACGATCGAAATCCTGACACCGGACTTCCTCAAGAAGCCGGGCGCGCTCGAGCGCGTTGTTGCCGCAAAGCCTGACGTCTTCAACCACAATATGGAGACGGTTCCTGGCAACTACCTGACGGTTCGCCCCGGTGCGCGGTATTTCCACTCGGTTCGTCTGCTGCAGCGGGTGAAGGAACTGGATCCGACGATGTTTACCAAGTCGGGCATCATGGTCGGCCTCGGCGAAGAGCGCAACGAAGTGCTGCAGCTGATGGACGACCTGCGGACCGCCGACGTCGACTTCCTGACGATCGGCCAGTACCTGCAGCCGACCCGCAAGCATCACGCGGTGATGAGTTTCGTGACGCCGGAGGAGTTCAAGTCCTACGAGACCGTGGCCTATACGAAGGGCTTCCTGATGGTGGCGTCCAGCCCGCTGACGCGGTCGTCGCATCACGCAGGCGATGATTTCGCCCGTCTGCGCGCCAATCGCGCCCGCAAGCTGCTCGCAGCAGCGGTGTAATCCGCACTTCTGCGGTCTGGCGGCCGATCACTCGGCCGCTTGAATCTTCTCGATCTTATCCTGGTTCTTGTCCTGCCCGCGGCGGCGCTCGCGCAGCGTCGTGCGATGTCCGCGTGTCTCGGCTTTCGCCATTTCCACAAAATAGGCGAGCATGGGGAGCTGGTTCATATCGGCCAGTTGCTTGGCGGATTCGAGCAGCTTGATCATTTGCGTAAAGTCATCCATGGAATGCGTCTTTCCGACAGGTAAAGGCCAGTCATCTCCCGTGAAGCGTTATACGCAGGATTGATCCCGCGGATCATTACAACTTCATTGCTGAGACATTAAAATTATTTAATCTTTGGGCCTCCCGTTATCGAGCCGAGCGGCGACGTCCCAGATATGCCTTGAAGCAACAACCCGCCAGAGGGCGGGGCCATTTCTTTGGACGACAGCGAGAGCGCAGGATTTGGGCGCGCCTGATGTTGAAATCGCACCGACAGAGGCGTCAGCTTCTTGATCTTCTGCCTGTGCGCGATTAACTCCACGACATGCCCAAGTTCGAAATACGCCGCCCCGTCAAGCATAGTCCCGAGAAGATGTACGCGCTGGTCGCCGACATCGAGAAATATCCGGAATTCCTGCCGCTTTGTGAAGCGCTGTCGATCCGTTCCCGCAAGGAACGTGATGGCAAGGAGTTGCTGCTTGCCGACATGACCGTCGGCTACAAGGCGATCCGCGAGACCTTCACGACGCAGGTTCTGCTGCATCCCGCCGAAGAGGCGATCGATGTCAAATATATCGAAGGTCCGTTCAAGTATCTCGATAATCGCTGGCGGTTCGAGCCGGCGACGGACGGTTCCGACGGTTGCACCGTTGCCTTCTTCATCGACTACGAATTCAAGAGCATGATTCTCGGCGCTTTGATGGGCTCGATGTTCGACCGCGCCTTCCGCATGTTTGCCGAAGCGTTCGAAGCACGCGCGGACAAGATCTACGCCTAATTGGGGTCAGTTCAGTCCGCCGCCTCCAGCAGCATCTCCAGCGCAGTCCTGACGGTCGCAAGCCGGATCTCGGTTCGGCCGATGTCGCCATAGCGCATCTCCCGGTGCAGGATCTTCCCGGTCCGGCCGCGCGCTGCGAGATGGACCAGCCCGACTGGCTTTTCGGCCGAGCCGCCGCCGGGGCCTGCTATGCCTGTTACGGCAACAGCGAGATCGGCGCGGGAGCGGAACAGGGCGCCAGTTGCCATCAACAGGGCAGTTTCCCTTGAGACGGCGCCGTGTGTTGCAAGCACCGACGAGGGCACTCCCAGCATGTCTGTCTTCGCGTCATTGGTATAAGTGACAAAGCCGCGATCAACGACCGCCGACGACCCGGCGATCTCGGTCAGCGCTCCGGCGATCAGGCCGCCTGTGCAGGATTCTGCCGTCGAGACCATCAGCTTGCGCTTTGAAAGCGTCTCGATGATGCGGCGGGCCTGTGCCTCGATATCGTCCGGAAACAGGCTCATGCCTTCACCGAGCCGAACACGACGGTGGCTGTGGCAATCGCCGCGATCCCCTCGCCACGGCCGACAAATCCGATCTTCTCGTTGGTCGTCGCCTTGACCGAGCAGCGGTCGAGCGAGATGCCGAGGATTTCGGCGAGCTTTTCGCGCATTTCCTGACGATGCGGACCGACCTTGGGGGCTTCCGCGATCAGCGACACATCGGCATTCATGATGGTTCCGCCGTGTTCGCGCACGATCTTCGCGGCGTGCTCAAGAAAGATCCTTGAGGCCGCGCCCTTCCACTGCATATCGGAGGGCGGGAAGTGGTCGCCGATGTCGCCGGCGCCGCAAGTGGCGAGCAGCGCGTCGGTGAGGGCATGCAGCGCCACGTCGGCATCCGAATGGCCGCTCAGCTTCTGATCGTGCGGAATGAAGATCCCGCACAGCGTCACGCCGTCGCCGGCCACAAGCTGGTGGACGTCGTAGCCATTGCCGGTGCGAACATCCGGCAGATAGTGTGCGGCAGGGTTGTCCTGCGTGAGTTTCTCGTCAGCCATGTCGATATCCCGCTTCAGCGTCAGTTTGATATTGTCGACGGAGCCTTCCACAATCGTCACGGCAAGGCCCGCCCATTCGGCGATCGAGGCATCGTCGGTGAAGTCGTCGTGGCGAAGGGCTGCGGCCTTTTCATGCGCGGTGCGGATTTCCGAGAGACGGAAGCTCTGCGGTGTCTGGGCCGCATAGAGCCCCGCCCGCGAAACCGTTTCGTGCACCAGCCCGTCCGATCCGCCACGCTTCAGCGTATCGGACACCGCCATCGCCGGCAAGATTCCGTCATTGCCCGCGGCAAAGCCCTCTGCAATGCGATCCAGCAGTGCGTGGTCGACGAAAGGGCGGGCCGCGTCATGGATCATCACGTGGGTCGCCTCCGTTGCCGCAATCGCCCGCAGGCCCTCGTAGACGGAGCGCTGCCTTGTATCGCCGCCGAAGGTGACAATGATGTTCTCGGCTCCGCCAAGTCCGTCCGTCGAGGCGGCGTAGAGCGCCTCGTCTTCCGGGTGGATGACCACGACGATCGGGCCGCTCTTTGGCCAGGTCAGAAATTTCTGCAGCGTATGATGAATGACTGGCAAGCCACCGATACGGCGATATTGTTTTGGCCCGTCTCCCGGCGCACCCGCACGCTCTCCGCGGCCAGCGGCCACGATGACGATGGCTATCTTGAAGATCTCGCCGTCCATGAGCCCTCGGAAATTGGTGGGAGGTTGACAGCCGCAGAACTATAGGACCAAAAGCCTTAATTCCAGCACGTCGCTTAAAAATAACGCAGCTCGTGAATTGCCCTTGGCAAACGCATGACTCCTGAATAAAAATAGTGCAGAAGAATTATCTGCCCGAAAGATCATCATTTGTCGTTTCCCGACCTTGCCTCACCTTTTCATATCGGGCCAGTCGCCATCCGTAACCGGGTGGTGTTGGCGCCGATGTCCGGCGTGACCGATCTGCCGTTCCGCACGCTTGCCTGGCGCCACGGAGCAGGCCTCGTCGTGACCGAAATGGTGGCGAGCCGCGAACTGGTCATGAACCGGGAGGAATCCTGGTCGCGTCTGCAGGGAACGGGGATCACCCCGCATATGGTGCAGCTCGCCGGTCGCGAAGCGCACTGGATGGCGGAAGCGGCAAAGATCGCCGAAGCCAACGGTGCCGATATCATCGACATCAACATGGGCTGTCCGGCCAAAAAGGTGACCGGTGGCTATTCCGGTTCGGCGCTGATGCGCGATCCCGATCACGCGCTGTCGATGATCGAGGCGACCGTCAAGGCGGTCAACGTACCCGTCACCGTCAAGATGCGGCTCGGCTGGGACGAGAATACCATCAACGCACCCGAAATTTCACGCCGTGCCGAACAGGCAGGTGCCCGGATGATCACCATCCATGGCCGCACCCGCATGCAGTTCTATGAGGGCAAGGCGGACTGGGATGCCATTCGTGCCGTGCGCGATGAAATCTCGATCCCTCTGATCGCCAATGGCGATGTCGAAACGCCGGAAGATGCGGCCGAGATCATCCGGCGCTCGGGCGCCGATGCGGTCATGGTCGGACGCGGTGCGCAGGGTCGTCCCTGGCATATCGGATGGCTTGCCGGCGCTTCTGCACCGGGCCGCGAGGAGATGGCTGTCATCGTCGTTGAACATTACGAAGCGATGCTGGAGCTTTACGGCCGCGAGGCCGGGCTTCGACACGCAAGGAAACATCTCGGCTGGTATCTCGACCGGTTCGCGCCGAACCTGCCAGCAGATCAGAAGGGCGCAATCATGATATCGAAGGACGCGACCGACGTTTCGAAAAGAATGTCGTCGGCACTGCTCGACGGTGCGTTCGATGAGTCGCGAAGGAAGGCAGCATGACCAAGTCTCCCGCACCCGATTCCGCGCAGGGGCAAGCGCTGGCCATGGCGGTTCTCAATTCCGTTCAGAACCCCGTCATACTGGTGGATGCCGAAGGCAGGGTCGCTTTCGCCAACTGGGAAGCCGAGTCGTTCTTCGGCTCCAGCGCCTCGCATCTGGCCAAGAACACGATCTCGAGTTTCATTCCGTTCGGAAGCCCACTTCTCGCGCTGATCGATCAGGTTCGCGAGCGTAAGGCGCCGGTCAACGAGTACCGCGTCGACCTGTCGTCACCGCGCCTCGGCCAGGAAAAGCTGGTCGATCTCTATGTGGCTCCTGTCGTCAGCGAGCCTGGGTCTGTCGTCGTGGTGTTCCAGGAGCGCTCGATGGCCGACAAGATCGACCGTCAGCTGACCCACCGGGCTGCGGCACGCTCCGTCACCGGCCTTGCGTCAATGCTGGCGCATGAAATCAAGAACCCGCTCTCGGGCATCCGCGGAGCAGCCCAGCTGCTTGAGTCGGTCGTGCCGGACGAAGACCGCTCGCTGACCCGGCTGATCTGCGACGAGACCGACCGGATCGTGTCGCTGGTCGACCGCATGGAAGTGTTCTCCGACGAGCGTCCGATCGACCGGATGCCGCTCAACATCCACTCCGTGCTCGATCATGTGAAGGCCATCGCCAAGGCGGGGTTCGGACGCGACATCAAAATCGCGGAAATGTACGATCCGTCGCTGCCGCCGGTCTATGCGAACCGCGACCAGCTGGTGCAGGTGTTTTTGAACCTCATCAAGAATGCCGCCGAAGCGGTGGGTGATCAGCCGGATGCGGAGATCATGCTGACCACCGCCTACCGTCCGGGCATCCGCCTGTCGGTTGCCGGCACGCGGGAGAAGATCTCGCTGCCACTGGAATTTTGCGTCATCGACAACGGTCCGGGCGTGCCGGCCGATATCCTGCCGCATCTGTTTGACCCTTTCATCACCACCAAGACGAACGGTTCCGGCCTCGGTCTGGCGCTGGTTGCTAAAATCATCGGTGCCCATGGCGGCATCATCGAATGCGACAGCCAGCCGCGCCGGACGATATTCCGCGTTCTTATGCCCATGCACAAGGAAGAAGGCGGCGATGGCCGCGCCTTGAACTTCACAGGAAGCGATTAATGACTGCCACGATCCTTGTCGCAGACGACGACGCAGCCATCCGCACGGTTCTTAACCAGGCGCTGACCCGCGCCGGTTATGACGTCCGCATCACATCGAATGCCGCAACGCTATGGCGCTGGATTTCCGCCGGCGAGGGCGATCTTGTCGTCACCGACGTGATCATGCCGGACGAGAACGCGTTCGACCTCCTGCCGCGCATCAAGAAGGCGAGGCCGGATCTTCCGGTACTGGTCATGAGCGCCCAGAACACGTTCATGACCGCCATCAAGGCCTCGGAAAAGGGCGCTTACGACTATCTGCCGAAGCCGTTCGACCTCACCGAGCTGATCGCCATCATCGGCCGGGCGCTGGCCGAGCCGAAGCGCAAGCCGGCCCGCCTCGACGACGATACGCAGGACGGCATGCCGCTGGTCGGCCGTTCGACGGCGATGCAGGAAATCTACCGCGTTCTGGCGCGTCTGATGCAGACCGACCTGACGCTGATGATTACCGGCGAGTCGGGCACCGGCAAGGAGCTGGTCGCCCGCGCGCTGCACGACTACGGCAAGCGCCGCAACGGCCCCTTCGTCGCGATCAACATGGCGGCAATTCCGCGCGATCTGATCGAGTCGGAACTGTTCGGCCACGAAAAGGGAGCCTTCACCGGCGCCCAGAACCGTTCGACCGGCCGTTTCGAACAGGCAGAAGGCGGCACGCTGTTTCTCGACGAAATCGGCGACATGCCGATGGATGCCCAGACGCGGCTTCTCCGCGTTCTGCAGCAGGGCGAATACACGACCGTTGGCGGTCGCACGCCGATCCGCACCGACGTGCGCATCGTTGCCGCGACCAACAAGGATCTGAAGCAACTCATCAACCAGGGTCTGTTCCGCGAGGACCTTTATTATCGCCTCAACGTCGTTCCTTTGCGCCTGCCACCTCTCAGAGATCGCGCCGAAGATATTCCCGATCTCGTCCGGCATTTCATGCAGATGGCGGAGAAGGAGGGCCTCGACGGCAAGCGTTTCGAAACGGAAGCGCTGGATGCGATGAAGGCCTATGCCTGGCCGGGCAACGTCCGCGAGCTGGAAAACCTCGTGCGCCGCCTGATGGCGCTTTATCCACAGGATGTGATCACCCGCGAGATCATCGAAACGGAGCTTCGCTCCGATGTGCCGGATAGCCCGATCGACAAGATGACGGCCCGTTCAGGGTCTCTCACCATTGCCCAGGCGGTCGAAGAGAACATGCGGTCATACTTTGCCGGTTTCGGCGAAAACCTGCCGCCGCCAGGTCTTTACGACCGGGTTTTGACGGAAATGGAGTATCCATTGATCCTTGCCGCGCTGACGGCCACCCGTGGCAACCAGATCAAGGCAGCAGATCTCCTCGGCCTCAACCGCAATACTCTGCGCAAGAAGATCCGCGAACTGGGCGTTTCGGTCTATCGCAGCTCCCGCGGCGCATAGTCCTGTCATTTCCGTTCGCCACAATCGCTTGACACTTCTGCTTCATCGTTGCATTTTCGCCACAAAGCGTTGCTTAAACATCACGCAGATTTACGCTTCAGGCTGAGCATCCAGGCTTGGCCCGAGCAGCGCGAGTTTTCGTTGCAAATGAATGACTGGCGTCTGCGTCCGGATGAGATATCCGCACCGGCCACGCCACGAAGGCCGGGGTTTTAACGATGACGGATGGCGCTGCAACGCAGTCGGCCGAAACGGAGCCGGCAGCTGTAGTCCACGATCGGCGTGCATCCTTCGCGCTGCCGGGCCTGCTTCTTGCCGGTGGTGCACTGATCTGCGCCACACTGACGCTGTTCGTGCTGCTGGGCGTGACGCCGGTCGCGCCGACGACCAATGTCGTGATCGCGTCCGCCGCGATCAACTCGCTGTTCATTCTCGGCCTCGTCTACCTGATCGGCAGAGAGGTCGGACGACTGGTAAAGGCAAGGCGTCGTGGCCGTGCCGCGGCCCGTCTGCATGTGCGCATCGTCGTGCTGTTCTCGTTCGTGGCGATCACGCCCGCCGTGCTGGTTGCGATTTTCGCCAGCCTGACGCTGAGCGTCGGTCTCGATCGCTGGTTTTCGCTTCGCACGCAGTCGATCGTGCAGTCGTCGCAGGACGTTGCACGAGCCTATATGATGGAGAACGCAAGTTACCTTCAGGGCCAGACCGTCTCGATGTCGAACGACCTCGAGCGGAACCGCGCGATGTATTATCTCGACCGCACCGGTTTCATCGATCTGCTGACCCGTCAGGCACGGGGCCGTGGTCTGCTCGGCGCCTTCCTGGTGCAGGAGGATGGCCAGGCAGTCGCACAGGCCGACATCAAGACAGAAAAGCCGCTCCCGGCCATTCCGCAGGATGCCCTCAAAAGCGCCGCGTCCGGCCAACCGACGCTGATCCCGCCCGGCATTACCAACCTGGTCGGCGCCGTCATCAAGATCGACACGATCCCGGGCGCCTTTCTCTACACGATCCGGGCCGTCGATCCGCGCGTGATGAACGCGATGCGGCTGATGGAGGAGAACACCGCCGAATACAAGGCGATGGAAGCCGGCCGCATGTCGCTTCAGGTCGCCTTCGCCGTGCTCTATCTCGGCTTTGCGCTGATCGTGCTTCTGGCCGCCATCTGGGCCGCCATCGCTGTCGCCGACCGTATCGTACGGCCGATCCGGCTTCTGATCAGTGCGGCAGACAGCGTCGCCACCGGCAATCTCAACGTCGTCGTCCCGGTTCGCACTGTTGACGGCGATGTGGGCAGCCTTTCGCGCACCTTCAACAAGATGATTTCCGAGATCCGCAGCCAGCGCGATGAAATTCTCGAGGCCAAGGACGAGGTCGACGATCGCCGCCGGTTTATCGAAGCCGTGCTATCGGGCGTGACCGCTGCCGTCATCGGCGTCGAGGCCGACCGCCGCATCACCATCGTCAATCCCACCGCGGAAGACTTCCTCGGCGCGCCTGCCGAGGAGCTGATGGGCAAGACGCTTGATGACGTGGCGCCTGAAATCGACCATGTGCTGACCGAGGCGACCGCCCGCTCGCGTGGGGATTTCCGCAAGCAGGTCAATCTGATGCGCAACGGCACCGAGCGGACGCTATCCGTGCAGGTCACCCGTGAGGAGCAGCGTTCGCCGCAGGATGCCTACGTCATCACGCTCGATGACATTACCGACCTCGTGATCGCGCAGCGCTCCACCGCATGGGCGGATGTGGCGCGACGTATCGCGCACGAGATCAAGAACCCGCTCACCCCGATCCAGCTTTCAGCCGAGCGCCTGAAGCGCCGCTATGGGAAGCAAATCGACGCCAGCGACCGGGCTGTGTTCGACCAGTGCACCGATACGATCGTGCGCCAGGTGGGCGATATCGGCCGCATGGTCGATGAATTCTCATCGTTTGCCCGGATGCCGAAGCCGGCCAAGGAAGATGCGGACCTGCGCGATATCCTGCGCGATGCCATCTTCCTGCGCGAAATGGGTGAGACACATGTGGACTTCATTCGCGAGCTCGGAGACCAACCGCTGAAAGGTCTTTTCGATGCGCGCATGCTGGGCCAGGCTTTCGGAAACCTCGTCAAGAATGCTGTCGAGGCGATCGAGGCGGTGCCGAGCGATCAGCAGCGCGACGGCCGCAAGATCATGGTCCGCGCAGCGCTTGAAAAAGGCCGGGACACGTTCGTCGTCGATATCATCGACAACGGCAACGGACTGCCGACCGAGAACCGGCACCGTATTCTCGAGCCATACATGACGATGCGCGAAAAGGGCACGGGCCTTGGCCTCGCGATCGTCAAGAAGATCATCGAGGAGCATGGCGGACAGCTGGAGCTGCACGATGCCCCTCACGATTTCGATCATGGCAAGGGCGCCATGATCCGGGTGCTGCTGCCGCATGTCGAGCGGGTGGCAAAGCCCAACACAGATAATAACGATAAGGAACTGGCATATGGCATCTGATATTCTTGTCGTCGATGACGAGGCCGACATTCGCGACATCGTTTCCGGGATCCTGTCCGACGAGGGCCATGAAACGCGAACGGCCCACGATGCGGACAGCGCGCTTGCGACGATATCCGACCGTGTGCCACGGCTCGTCTTTCTCGATATCTGGATGCAGGGATCACGGCTCGATGGGCTCGCGCTCCTCGAGGAGATCAAGTCCCGTCATCCGGACCTCCCTGTCGTCATGATTTCCGGTCACGGCAATGTCGAGACGGCGGTATCAGCCATCAAGCGCGGTGCCTTCGACTTCATCGAAAAGCCGTTCAAGGCCGATCGGCTGATCCTGATTGCGGAGCGGGCGCTCGAAAACTCCAAGCTGAAGCGCGAAGTGACAGAGCTGAAGCGCCGCACCGGTGACGCCGCCGAACTGGTTGGCACGTCGGTTGCCGTGTCGCAGCTTCGCCAGACGATCGAGAAGGTCTCGCCCACCAACAGCCGCATCATGATCCTTGGCCCTTCCGGTTCCGGCAAGGAGCTGGTGGCACGGATGATCCACAAGAAGTCCTCGCGGGTAACGGGGCCGTTCGTTGCACTGAATGCCGCAACGATCACGCCTGACCGCATGGAGATCGCGCTGTTCGGGACCGAGGGCGGCCCCGGCCAGCCGCGCAAGATCGGTGCGCTGGAAGAGGCGCATCGCGGCATTCTCTATCTCGACGAGATCGGTGAAATGCCGCGCGAGACGCAGAACAAGATCCTGCGCGTGCTTGTTGATCAGCAGTTCGAGCGCGTCGGCGGCTCCAAGCGGGTCAAGGTGGATGTGCGCATCATCTCGTCGACCGCTCTCAATCTCGAGAGCCTGATTGCCGAAGGGGCGTTTCGCGAGGATCTTTACCACCGCCTCGCGGTCGTGCCGGTCAAGGTGCCGGCGCTTGCCGAACGGCGGGAGGATATTCCGTTTCTCGTCGACATGTTCATGCGCCAGATTTCCGAGCAGGCGGGCATCCGCGCTCGCAAGATCGGTGACGATGCCATGGCGGTTCTGCAGGCGCATGACTGGCCGGGCAATATCCGTCAGCTGCGCAACAATATCGAACGGCTGATGATCCTTGCCCGCACCGACGGTCCGGATACGGCGATTTCAGCGGATATGCTGCCGCCGGATCTCGGCGACATGCTGCCGAAAGTCTCATCCAAGGGCGATGTCCACATCATGACGCTGCCTCTGCGCGAGGCGCGTGAAATGTTCGAACGCGACTATCTCGTCGCGCAGATCAACCGCTTCGGCGGCAACATTTCGCGCACAGCGGAATTCGTCGGCATGGAGCGCTCGGCGCTGCACCGCAAACTGAAGTCGCTGGGCGTGTAAGGGGTCACCATGCGTATCGCTTACGTCAACGGTCAGTATGTCAGGCACTCCGAGGCTGCGGTTCACATCGAGGACCGCGGTTTCCAGTTCGCCGATGGTGTCTACGAAGTCTGCGAGGTCCGGGACGGGCTGATCGTTGACCTGACGCGGCATCTGAACCGGCTTGACCGGTCGCTGTCCGAGTTGCGCATGGTCCAGCCGATGAGCCGCGCGGCGCTCACCCTCGTCATCCGGGAGGTGCTGCGCCGCAACCGGGTTCGCAACGGCATCTTCTACATGCAGGTGACACGCGGTGCGGCCAAGCGCGACCATTTCTTCCCACCGGAAGGGACGGCTCCGACCATCACGATCACCGCCAAGAGCACCGACCCGTCGCTGCTTGCGAAGAAGTACGCCAATGGCATCAAGGTGATCACGCTTCTCGAAAACCGCTGGGATCGCGTCGACATCAAGACCGTCGGTCTGTTGCCCAACGTTCTGGCCAAGCAGCAGGCCCGTGATGCGGGTGCCCATGACGCGATCTTCGTGACGCGTGACGGCATGGTGCTGGAAGGTGCGTCCGCCAATGCCTGGATCGTCACGCCGGATGGCAAGCTCGTCACGCGGCCGGCGGAGCATGGGATCCTGAAGGGCATTACCCGCACCACGGCGATCGACGTTGCGGCGAAGCTCGGCCTGGTTTTTGTCGAGCGGGAGTTCTCCGTGGACGAAATGCATGGCGCCCGCGAGGCCTTCATGACATCCGCAACCGGCATTTGCGTTCCGGTCGTCGAGGTGGATGGTAAGCCTGTCGCGAACGGCCATCCAGGCACCGTCTCAAGCGATATAAGGGACGCTTTTTTCGCGATTGCGGAGAAGACGGCGATTTGATAACCACACTGTCAGGGGAAGGGAAACACGAGGGCGTTTCCCGCTCAACTCTAGAAATTTTGATCAGCTTCCGGCAATGACCGGCAAGAAAGAAAGAAGCGACGCTATGGCGGAACGTTCTCAGAACCTGCAGGATTTGTTTCTCAACACAGTCCGCAAACAGAAGATTTCCCTGACGATATTTTTGATCAATGGGGTGAAGCTCACGGGCGTCGTGACCTCGTTCGACAATTTCTGTGTGCTTCTACGCCGTGACGGACACTCGCAGCTCGTGTATAAGCACGCTATCTCCACCATCATGCCGGGCCAGCCGATGCAGATGTTCGAGACCGAAGAAAACGCTGCTTAAGGATCGATAGAATCTCCAATCGTGATACCTCGAACGAATCAATAGTCCCGGAAGCCGAAAAGCACCGGGACGACATGCGCGCGGTCGTCATCGTGCCGGTGCTGAAACAGGGCCGGACGCGCAGCGGGCAGGGTGAGGCGACAGCCACGCCTGTGCCCTCAAGACCTGCCGCACCGCAGCGATCCAACGAAGCCCGGCTGGAAGAAGCGACCGGCCTTGCGCGCGCGATCGATCTCGAGATCGCCGAAGGCATGATCGTGACCGTCGGTCAGCCGCGTCCGGCCACGCTGATGGGAACCGGCAAGATCGAAGAGATCAAGGCGCTTCTCGACGAGAAGGATGCCGGGCTCGTCATCGTCGACCATCCGCTGACACCTGTTCAGCAACGCAATCTCGAGAAGGAATGGGGCGCCAAGGTCATCGACCGCACCGGCCTCATTCTGGAAATCTTCGGCCGCCGTGCCTCCACCAAGGAAGGCACGCTGCAGGTCGATCTGGCCCACCTGAACTACCAGAAGGGTCGCCTCGTTCGGTCCTGGACCCACCTTGAACGCCAGCGCGGTGGTGCGGGCTTCATGGGTGGTCCCGGTGAAACCCAGATCGAGGCCGACAGACGGCAGTTGCAGGACAAGATCATCAAGCTCGAGAGGGAGCTTGAACAGGTCGTCCGGACCCGCCAGCTGCACCGCGCCAAACGCCGCAAGGTGCCACACCCGATCGTGGCGCTGGTCGGCTATACCAATGCCGGCAAGTCGACGCTGTTCAACCGCATTACCGGAGCCGGCGTTCTCGCCGAGGACATGCTGTTTGCGACGCTCGACCCGACGCTGCGCCGGATGAAGCTGCCGCATGGCCGCACCGTCATCATGTCCGATACGGTCGGTTTCATCTCCGATCTTCCGACCCACCTTGTGGCCGCCTTCCGCGCGACGTTGGAAGAGGTGCTGGAAGCCGATCTCGTGCTCCATGTGCGCGATATGTCCGATCCTGATAACGCCGCCCAGTCGGCTGACGTGCTGCGCATCCTCGCCGATCTCGGGATCGACGAGAAGGAGAGCGAGAAGCGCATCATCGAGGTCTGGAACAAGATCGACCGGCTCGACCCGGAACGCCACGACGCGCTGTTCGAGCGTGCCCAGGGCCGCGCCAATATCATGGCCGTCTCGGCGATTACGGGCGAAGGCGTCGACGCGCTGCTCGATGAAGTCTCGAACAGGCTGTCCGGCGTGCTGACCGAGGCCGAGATCGTGATCCCGGCCGATAAGCTGGCACTCGTCTCCTGGGTCTACGGCAATGCCGTGGTGAGCGAGCGTGAGGACAATGAGGACGGCTCGGTGACGCTGGTCGTCAAACTCACGGATCGGCAGGCTTCTGAACTGGAGCGCAGGCTCGGGAACGGCGCAAAGCCGGACAAGGAAGAGTGGGAGCGGTAAGACGCTCCTTCTTCATTCCCTGTAGCTGCTGCGAAGGTTCGCGGGAGCGTATTTCCCTCCATACGGATGGTAATTCGCTTTGTGAACCTATGTCGGAAAACGCCAGTCCAGTAACGCTCCATTGTGATACGTATTCATCTTCGTGGCGCGAAGCTAACACACTGACAATATTTGAGTATTAAATAGGGTTTACGCGTAATTCACGGGCGGCGGAAGCAACCAAAGCTTGGCGGATGCATTTAGGCTGCGCTCTCCAGCTAAGGTTCGCTCCTGATGACATCATCCGTTCTTCACAAATCTGCGGGTGGCAATCCACCGCGCATCTTCTCCGACCGATCTCTGGCGGCGCTCTGCCTCCTCAATTTCTTTCTAGCCGATGCGCGTGATGGGCTCGGGCCGTTTCTTGATGCTTTCCTTGCGACGCAAGGCTGGTCATCGATGTCACTCGGCCTGATCGCCACGGTCGGGGGTTTGATCGGGCTTGCCGCAACGCCGCTTTGTGGGGCGCTGGTCGATGGAACGTCGTGGAAACGGGCGCTCGTTGCCATTCCGGTCGTGGTGGTCACCGCTGCGGCGCTGGTGACGCTTCTTTCCCCCAATCCGGCAATTGTCTGGATCGGTCAGATCGGGACCGCCGTCGTCGGCGCCGTGATCGGTCCGGCACTGGCCGGCCTGACGCTGGGTCTTGTCGGCGAGAAGCTGTTTTCGCAACAGATTGCTCGCAACGAGTTCTGGAACCACACAGGCAATTTCGCCTCGCTGTTTGCCGTCTACGTCATCATCTCGCTGTTCGGCCAGGGTGGCATGATCTGGCTGATGATCGCGACGGCGTTCGGTGCTCTTGCGGCTGTCGCAATGATCGATCCTGATCGCATCGATCACAAGGTCGCCCGCGGCCTTGCGGCGGACGACGGCAGCGGAGCAGACGCTAGCGCGGCGGAGGCGCCATCCGGGTTCAGTGTGCTTCTGAAAAGCCGGGGACTTATTCTGCTTGCACTGATCCTGATGATCTTCCATTTTGGCAACGCGCCGATGAGCCGGTTGATCGCCCAGCAGTTCGCCATCGAACTCGGAACACCATTCCGGACCACGGCGATCATCACAGGCATCGCCCAGCTTTCGATGGTGGCTGTCGCGGTCGTGACGCCGTTCCTGATCCGAAGGCTTGGCCTTGCCGCGACGCTTGCGATCGGGCTTGCAGCGCTGCCGATCCGCGGGTTGATCGCCGGCAGCTTCGACGGTTTCTGGGTCGTGTGGCCCGTCCAGATCCTCGACGGCGTCGGTGCCGGGCTGCTTGGCATCGTCACACCGGTTGCAGTGGAACGCATCCTGAAGGGTACAGGCCGTTTCAATGTCGGCTTTGCGAGCTTGATGACGGTCCAGGGCCTCGGCGCATCGCTCAGCAACGTCGTTGCCGGCTATGTGGTCAGCCAGGGAGGCTATGCGGTCTCGCATCTCGTCGGGGGCGGCGTCGCGCTGATCGCCGTGGCCGTCTTCGCGATCTACCACAAGGAAATCGCGCCATCGCAAAAGTCGATTGGCTGAAAAATGAATGCCGCGATCCCGGCTCAGTTCGGGGATCGCGGCATTTATATTCAAATCATTAGGTCGGTCTTTTAAACCAATATCTCAGAAGTCAGCCGACGAACGCGCGTTCGATAACGAACTCGCTCGGCTTGTTGTTGGCACCTTCGGTGAGGCCTGCATTCTCCAGACGTTCCTTGGTGTCTTTCAGCATCGCAGCCGAGCCGCAGATCATGCCGCGGTCGACCTCGGGGTCGAGCGGCGGCACGCCGAGATCGGTGAACAGCTTGCCGTTGTCGATCAGGTCCGTGATGCGGCCCTGATAGGGGAATGCCGCGTCGCGGGTGACGGTCGGATAATGCTTCAGCTTGGTGCCGACGACTTCGGAGAGGAACTCGTGATTGCGGATCTCTTCCATCAGGTCAAAACCGTATTTCAGCTCCGCCACTTCGCGGCAGGTATGGGTGAGGATCACCTCGTCGAACTTCTCATAGGTTTCCGGATCGCGGATCAGGCTTGCGAACGGAGCGATGCCTGTGCCGGTCGAGAACATGTAGAGACGCTTGCCCGGCGTCAGCGCATCGAGCACCAGCGTTCCCGTCGGCTTCTTGCGCATCAGAACCGTATCGCCCGGCTTGATCGCCTGCAGATGCGATGTCAGCGGGCCATCCGGAACCTTGATCGAGAAGATCTCGATCTCTTCGTCCCAGGAGGGGCTGGCAATCGAATAGGCGCGGTAGATCGGCTTGTCGCCGACCATCAGGCCGATCATGGCGAACTCGCCGGACCGGAAGCGGAAGCCTGCCGGACGTGTCATGCGGAAGCGAAACAGATGATCCGTGAAATGCTCCACCGAAAGCACGGTCTCGGCGTAGACTCCATCCGGGATCTTCACGGCAAACTCTTCGGTCTTGGCAGGTGCGTTCATAGTCTCGTCCGTTACTCGGTCAGATTGGTCTCGCAGCAGCGAAATACACTATCGAGCCGCGCTTATGAAGCAATCGGCCGCGCTTTCTGGCCGATCGCTTAGAAAATATGTCTTCTGAGGTCAGCTTTTCAAGCCGGCACCGAGCGGCGGCGCCAGCTATAGCCTTCGCCTGGCTCCGCAGGACGCGCCGTCGGCTGGTAGTGAACGTCAATGCCGGGCAGGCGGCCTTCCTCCAGACGCTGCAGCGCCGTTGCGTTGGTGACCGCGAAGCTGTCGATGCCACACCGCAGCATCAGCGGGACCTGGTCGATAAGGACATCGCCCACGGCGCGCAACTCGTTCTTGTAGGCCAGACGATCGCGCAGCAGCGAGGCGTGGCTGAAAGCGCGGCCATCGCTGAAGGCCGGAAACTCCACCGCCACAAGCTCGATGCGGTAGAGATAGGGCTCAAGCTTCCGGACGTCGTCGGCGGGCTTGATCAGAACTCCGAGACCGACATCGTTGCTGCCTTCCGCCTTCTCGATGAATTCGGCCAGCGGAAGCAGAGGCTTTTGCTCGCCCTCGGCCTTTACCTCTTCCGTCTCGATGACCCAGGGGTCGTTGGCGACGAAGCCGGTCTCTCTCCAGATCTTCGCCATCACGCCGCCTCCGCCTTCGCGTCACCGTAGAGCGCATCCTTGAAGGGCTGCGGTCCGACACGGCGATAGGCGGCGAGGAAGGTTTCCTCCTGGCCCTGCCGAAGCCCGAGATAGGTGTTGACGATAGTTTCGATCGCGTCCGTCACCTTCGACGGCTCGAAGCCGCGGCCGATGATTTCGCCGATCGACGTGTTCTCGTCGGCAGAACCGCCAAGCGTGATCTGATAGAGCTCGGTGCCCTTCTTCTCGACGCCCAGAAGGCCGATATGGCCCACATGGTGGTGGCCGCAGGCGTTGATGCAGCCGGAGATCTTGATCTTCAGCTCACCGATTTCCGCCTGCCGCTCCGGGGAGCCGAAGCGCGTGGAGATTTCCTGCGCGACCGGGATCGAACGGGCGTTCGCCAGCGCACAGTAATCCAAGCCGGGACAGACGATTATGTCCGTGATCAGGTTGGAATTTGCCGTTGCCAGATTGTGTGCGGCGAGGGCGCGATAAAGCGGCTCGAGATCGGCCAGCGCCACATGCGGCAGGATGACGTTCTGCTCGTGGCTGATGCGGATTTCGTCATGGCCGAATTCTTCGGCCAGATCGGCCATCGCATCCATCTGCACGTCGGACGCATCGCCCGGAATGCCGCCGATGGGCTTCAGCGAGATGGTGACCATGCCGTAGTCCGGATGCTTGTGCGGCTGAACGTTCTGATCCACCCAGCGGGCAAAGTTCTCGTCCTGCCGCTTCCAGCTGGCGAGTT
The DNA here is from genome assembly GCF_014842035.1 of Rhizobium sp. CFBP 8752. NCBI lineage: Bacteria > Pseudomonadati > Pseudomonadota > Alphaproteobacteria > Hyphomicrobiales > Rhizobiaceae > Rhizobium > Rhizobium sp. CFBP 8752. The sequence continues at coordinate 1,343,400 of NZ_JACYUZ010000001.1, forward strand.
CCTTCCAGCCCTCGGCGCGGTTCGCCAACGCGGGCGGTGCGAAATAGGCGGTGATCGCCTCGATATCCTGTTCCGGCAGTTTCAGCTCGGTGCCCTGCAGGTGCTGGAATTCTTCTTCCACCTGACGGGTCAGTTCCTCGACGCCGGTTTCGTGCACGAGGATCTTGATGCGGGCCTTGTACTTGTTGTCGCGGCGACCGTTGAGATTGTAAACGCGCATGATCGCGGTCGTGTAGGAGAGGAGATCCTCTTCGGGCAGGAAGTCGCGGATCTTCTTGGCGATCAGCGGGGTTCGGCCCTGTCCGCCGCCGACATAGACGGCAAAGCCGATCTCGCCCTTGTCGTTCTTCTTCAGATGCAGGCCGATGTCGTGCACCTGGATCGCGGCGCGGTCGCGCTCGGCGCCGGTCACGGCGATCTTGAACTTGCGGGGCAGGAACGAGAATTCCGGATGGACCGACGACCACTGACGCAGGATTTCCGCGTAAGGGCGCGGATCGGCAACTTCATCGGCTGCAGCGCCGGCGAAATGATCGGCCGTGACGTTGCGGATACAGTTGCCCGAGGTCTGTAGCGCGTGCATCTCGACGGTTGCGAGTTCGGCCAGGATATCCGGCGTATCGGACAGTTTCGGCCAGTTGTACTGGATGTTCTGCCGTGTGGTGAAATGGCCGTAGCCGCGGTCATACTTGCGGGCGATATGGGCCAGCATCCGCATCTGCTTTGCATTCAGCGTGCCATAGGGGATGGCGACGCGCAGCATATAGGCATGCAGCTGGAGATAGACGCCGTTCATCAGGCGCAGCGGCTTGAACGCATCCTCGGCAAGCGCGCCGGAGAGGCGGCGCTCCACCTGATCGCGGAACTGCTCCACGCGGCCTGATACAAATGCGTGGTCGAATTCGTCGTAACGATACATGTTGTTCCTGAACTCTCGGTATCAGACTGCGATGAATGCCGGATCGGCGTGGCTGTAGCCTGCGGCATAATCCATTGTCGGGCCCTGTGCACGAATGCGTTCGCGAAGACGCGTGGGCCACAACTTGCCTTCGGTTTCCTCGACATCGATGACATTGACGTCAACGACCTTGTTTTCGGCAAAGTCACGCTTGCCGATCGCTTCCAGAGAGGAGACGGCTTCCGCGTGGCGCGCCACGAGCGCGTCCTGCAGGTTTTCCGTCCAGCGACCGGCGGCATCGAGCCAGACGGCGATGCCATCGGACAGGCGGTTGGCAGTCAGAACCTTGTCGGCCATTATTCCACTCCAATGCTTGCCCGCTCAACCGTCCTTGCAAAGGCGGAAAGCGGTTCGGACTTCTCAAAATTCGCACCGGCGACGGCTTCGCCGATGATCACCATGACCGGGCCATCGAGATCGTCCCTGGTCTCCAGCGCCGGCAGTTCCTGGAGGACCCCGTGGAACAGCTTGCGGTCGGTGCGGCTGGCATTCTCGATGACAGCGACGGTGGTGAGCGGCGAGACGCCGGCCTGCATCAGCCGTTCGGCAACGGATGCTGCGACTGTACGGCCCATATAGACGGCGATGGTGGCGCCTGAGATCGCAAGGCTTGCCCAATCGGGCAGGGCTTTGCCGGCAAGGTCATGGCCGGTGGTGAAGATCAGCGACGAGGCGACACCGCGGAGCGTCAGCGGCAGCTCGAAATCGGCAGCCGCGGCAAAGGCCGAGGTGATGCCGGGCACGATCTCATAAGCGATGCCGGCTTCGCGCAAGGCTGCCATCTCTTCGCCGGCGCGGCCATAGACCAGTGGATCGCCGCTTTTCAGGCGGACGACGCGCTTGCCCTGGCGACCGAGATCGACCAGCAGGCGATTGATCTCGTCCTGGCTCTTGGAATGGCAGTTCTTGCGCTTGCCGACCGAAAGGCGTTCCGCATCGCGGCGGCCCATATCGACGATCGCTTGCGGAACCAGCGCATCATAGACGATCGCGTCCGCTTCCATCAGCACGCGCTGGGCCCGCAGTGTCAGGAGATCCTCGGCGCCTGGACCTGCACCGACCAGCCAGATCTTGCCTTCGGCCTTGCCGGTGACCGAGAGCAGGGCATCTGCGGCACGGCGGGCCGCGGTATGATCGTTGGCGTCGACGGCATCGGCAACATCGCCGGAGAAGAACCGGCGCCAGAAGATGCGACGGGAGACGCCGCGCGGGACTGCGCGTTCGACGGCATCGCGGTAATCGGTCGCAAGCGAGGCCAGTCTGCCGAGCGATGGCGACAGCATCTGATCGATGCGGGCGCGGATCATCTGGGCGAGAACAGGACCTGCACCTTCCGTGCCGATGGCGATGGCGAGTGGAGCGCGGTTGACCAGTGCCGGCGTGAAGAAATCGCAGTGATCCGGCTGGTCCACGGCGTTGGACGGAATTCCGTGCGCGCGGGCCGCGGTGACGATGGTCTGGTCGAGAGCCTGATCGCCGGTGGCGGCAAACACGAGCGTGGCGCCAGCCACTTGACCGGCGGCGAAGGTCTTGCGGATCGGTTCTATTCCGTGCTGGGCTAGCCATGCGGCATAATCGGCCTGCGGATCATCCGCATAGGCGATGATCAGCGCGTCCGTATTGGCGATCAGCCGCGCCTTGGCATAGGCCTCGTCGCCGTTGCCGAACACGGCAACGTTTTTTCCGCGCACGCGAAAAAACGCCGGGAAGACCGACAGGCGTTGAAGGCTCTGAGACATGCGATTATCCTGCATCATGTGAACCCGAATATCCACAATACGGTGGCATAATTGAAGAAATGGATGTGCAAAAGGCCGGGGCGCCCGGTATTTCTGTTTCCCGTTCGCTCGCTTCTTGAGCAAAAGCCACCGCCAACCTTCCGTTCTCTGTGAGCAGCCCCACACGACCATAACCCTACAACCGTCCAATTTCGCTCTGCGGCAGACCTGGAGATGAGTGCACCATGACCATTGCTTCCCGCCTTCTCGATGTCATCGAGCACGATATCCTGCCTCTGACCCAAACGGGCGTTGCCGCCGGCAACAAGGTGTTCGGGGCGGCAATCCTGCGCAAGTCTGATCTGTCGCTGGTGATCGCCGAGACCAATAACGAGCTGGAAAATCCGCTCTGGCATGGCGAGGTGCACACGCTGAAGCGCTTCTACGAGATTGATTCCGGACTTTCCGCCAAGGATCTGATTTTCTTCTCGACTCACGAACCGTGCACGATGTGCATGTCGGCGATTACCTGGGCCGGGTTTGACAATTTCTACTCGTTCTTCAGCCACGAGGACAGCCGCGATGCGTTTGCCATTCCGCACGACCTGAAGATCCTGAAGGAGGTGTTCGGGCTGGAGCCCGGCGGCTACCGGCGCGCCAACGCCTTCTGGAACTCCTACTTCATCAGCGATCTGGTCGAGGCCGAAGAGGACGACGCCATCAGGCAGGACCTGAAGGCCCGGGCGGAACGGATCCGGCAGCGTTACCAGTTGCTGTCGCAGAGCTATCAGGCCGGCAAGGCTGACAACACGATACCGCTCAATTGAAGGCCAAGGATTTCGGCATGCATGCTTCGAAGGATATTTCCCGCCTGATCGAGATCATGGCGGCGCTGAGGACACCGGTGACCGGTTGCCCGTGGGATCTCGAACAGAGTTTCGAGACGATCATTCCCTATACGATCGAGGAGGCCTACGAAGTGGCCGATGCGGTCGAGCGGCATGACATGGACGATCTGCGAGAGGAACTGGGCGACCTGCTGCTACAGGTCGTGTTTCATGCGCGGATGGCCGAGGAGGCCGGTGGGTTTGCATTCGGCGACGTGGTCGAGGCCGTCACCACCAAAATGATCCGCCGGCATCCGCATGTGTTTGCGCGCTCCGATGCGGATACGCCCGGCGCCGTGAAGCTGCAGTGGGATGCGATCAAGGCCGAGGAGAAGCGCGAGCGGGCCGAGCGGCGGGCGCTGCGCGGCACGACCGAGCCTTCCAAATCCGGCTTTCTCGGCGGCGTCCATCGGGCCCAGCCGGCGCTGAGCGAGGCCGTGAAGCTGCAGCAGCAGGCCGCCCGCGTCGGCTTCGACTGGTCGGAACCCGGCCCGATCCTCGACAAGATCGAGGAGGAAGTTGCCGAACTGCGCGAGGCCCTGGCGGCCGGGCAGCCCGAAAAAGTGTCCGACGAACTCGGCGACCTCATCTTTGCCCTCGTCAACATCGGCCGCCATGTGGACGCCGATCCGGAGGCGGCGCTGCGGGGCACCAATGCCAAATTCCGTCGACGTTTCAGCCATATCGAGACGGAACTTCAGAAATCAGGCGAGACTCTGGAGGAGGCGACGCTCGAGCGGATGGAGGGGCTTTGGCAGGCGGCGAAGGCGATCGAGCGGGCGCTGTAAGCCGCTCGGCTTCGTGCCGCCTATCTCGGCCCGGCGGGGCTGTTTCCATCCGCGGTCTGCGTTACGGCCGGGATGGCGGGGACAGTTTTTCGCGGGCCCGGTAGGCCGCCATCCATCGCTTGGCATCGTCGTCCGGTAGCGCGTTTCGGGCGACCTCGACACAGGCATCCTGCAATTCACGCTCGATGGCGGAGGGCGATGCGAACATCATGCCCTGCCGGCCGAGATCGGCGCGGGCGGCAAGCGCGATGAGGTAGATCAGGGTAAAGCTTTCGGGGTAGTCGGGGCCGAAATTGATCAGACAGGCAGGGGCGCCGGTGTCTATATTGACATGCAAGCATCGGTTGGCGCGACGGCATTCGCGCCGGAGGCAGGCCTGCGGAAAGGCCAGGATCTCGGCCGTGCAGCATGCCAGATGGGTCTCGATTTCCGTGATTTCGACAGACATGGTGCTTCTCCTGTCCGGTTTCGGATGATCCGCCTCGCCGGGCAGACGTGTGCCTTGGCGATCGAGGGATGAAAAATTCGGACGGGGCGCCGGAAGCTGCCTCGATATAGAAAGTAGTGGTGACACCTTTCGGCACCCCGTTCGGCGGTTTTTGCCCGCGACTCCGGTCTCTCTGCAATGACCCGGCCGGGCGGTTGTTCGCCGCCGGCTTCCCGGTGCTTCCGACGGATCAGGAATCCGGCGAAACCACCCGGCGGGCCACCTTGTGTGCCGCACAGGCACATCCGGCGCGCTCTTTCGGGCATCGGAAACCGGCGGTCGGTCCGTGACCCGCCTGTTTCCCCCGTGTCGCCGGAGGGAGACCATTTTCCGCGGACCCGGAGCATGGGTTTTTGCGTCCTTTCCCCATGACCCGCGCCGGTTCCGCCTCGCCGGGACGCCTCCCGGTGTATCCGCGACGGAACGCAGCATTATAGGCACGGAAAAAATCCGTGAGGATGTAACATGCGTTAAGTCATTGAAATTTAGTGGGTCGGTGCGTCAAAAATCGCCGCAGCGCAAACAGAAGCGCTGTTACCGAGGCGCATCTAAGGACCGGAAAGCGGGGCGTCGCGCCCCCGGCGCGAAAAGCTGGCGCTCAGCGCGGCGCTGTGCCGGCCAGTCTTGACTGCACGAGATCGACGCTGCCGCGAACATGGATCGTCACCGGTTTGCCACCGGCACCCGTGACCGCGAGCGCAATCACCGAGACGTCTTCCTCATAGGTGGTGACGTAGAGGACCTGAGCCTGATTGACGTAAACGGGCTGGTTGTGGGTGTTCTTGAAGCCAATCATCGTGGCTGTGCTCCATCTTCGTTGTGAAGAAGGTATCGCATGGAAGGGGTTGATGGAGGGTGAATGCGGGTGGTGATGGTGTATGGGCGGGCGGGGAGCTCTTGAGGCGAGAGGTTTTGCATACGGATGTATTTCTTCTGGAGCCACTCGATTGCGTCGCCGTCGTTGGAAGGTTGCCTTCGCAGTTGAGAAACAGGCGCTGCGAGGCACGGTGCGACATTCCGGAGACGATTGAGCCATATCGAGACGGAGCTTGAGACATCAGGCGAGACGTTGGAGGCCGCGACGCTGGAGGGGATGGAGGCGCTTTGGCAGGCAGCGAAGGCGATTGAGCGGGAGATTGGGTAGGACGATCGCCCGACCCGAACTGAGACGCGGTGCAAGGGTGGGCGAAGGGAGCCCGTGCAGATCTATTGGCCTCCTAGCAGGTCTCGCAAGCTCCACGAATATTCGCCCTGTTGGTTGGCGATGTCGTCCACCTTCCAGCCGCCATTTTCGCGCTTCAGCGTGTAGTAGAGCGTCACCTTTTCCGAGCCGTTGAGAAAGCTAACCTCCAGCTCGGCTTGGTCGTCGATGAGGATCGGCGGCGAGAGTTTGACCCCTTTCGCCTCGCCATCCTGGCCGGCAATCACCGGATCGAAATCCACCGCCCCGACCTCACCCTCCGCCGTGCCGTCGCGGTCCTTTTGGAACAGGCGGTTGAGGCTGCGCGAGAGGAATGGCTGGTAGGGCGACGGCGCATCGTCGGCGGTGGCGGCGATGTCGTAGGCATAAAGGGCGCGGATGAGGGCTTGCGGTGTTTTGAAGACCTCGGCGCTGGCGGGGAGGACGGAGAGGGTGAGGAGGAGGAGGGCGAGGAGGGTGGTGAGGGGGCGCATTGGGGTGGGGGATCCGGGGTGAATGGGTGGGGAGCGTGTAGAGCTTACTAGAACATATGCGAAGCGAAAACAGTGGCTGTGGTGATGGCTTCTTGCCGTCCGAGAGGGGTTAGGAGGGTACCATCTCTCCGCTGACGCTGGTGATGAAGGTTCACGTCGTCCCTTCATCACCAGCGTCGCCGCGTCTTTCGGACCGCCAGGACGCCTCCTGGTGTATCCGAGGGCGGATGTGGGAAGCGTGGGTGAGGTTTGGGTGGAGGGACGTAAGTTGTTAATATTTGCTGGGTGGGTGCGATTGTTCGGGTACCGGGATCGCACGGTCTGCATGCAAGCGGGGGTCTTCATGTTGAAGTTTCTGCCCGTGAAACATACGTCTGGAAGTAGATTCTGTATGCATGGATACGGAGCATAAAAAAGATATATATATATCAATCATATAGGATGAAAAAATCTTGTGAGAGTTATACAAAATTTTTAGGAGTATGTATCGTTGTGAATGACAGAGAGGTTATTGCAGCAAAAAGTTCTGAAAATAGGCCTCTCTTATGACGTCTTATCCACAGGAGAACGTACGAATCTAGCAGATTCAAAGTATCAACGTTGACGAATATTATTTTCATATATAGATATATATTTACTTTGTAACATTCAGGAGGTGAATGGTGACGGGAGATTCGGTATCTGAGGAGTTCAAGCTGACATTGAGTGGTGATGGTCTGGAGGTGCAACGGTCAGTGACGCCACAGCAAGCGGCTTCCATACTAAGCATTATTATGGGTGGAGATCTTTTTCCCACTGTGGGGCTTGCATCTAATTCAAGCGTTGCAAGCGCGGGGCCTGTCGTAAGGCTCTCACTTCGAGAATTTTTAGACGAGGTTGGTGCGAATAAGAAGTCAGACCAGATTGTGGCAATAGGTCATTACATGTCGCTTCACGAGGGGGAAGCCAGTTTCACACGCGAGCAAGTGAAAGAACGCTTCAAAGTCGCTCGCGAACCGATGCCTGCGAACCTGCCTCGCGATTTTGGAACTGCTCTTAATGCCGGGCTCATAGCTGAAGATCACAAGGTGCCTGGACAATATTACATTACGAAGAGCGGGCTTCGGGCCATAGAAAGCCGTTTTGACCTGAGCAAAAAGTAGGAGAGCGATTGTGGCGCTTAAAGATCTTGTAGCCGATCGCGGTAAAATGACAGAAGAGGCGATCGAACGAGTAATTGCAGACTACATTCGATACGACCCCGAGCGCTTTGAAGTAGTATTGACGCCAAGAGGGGCGGATCTCGGCAATGATCAAAAGATACTAGTGATACTCGTTGCAATGCTAGGATGGAGATACGTGATAGACCACGAACATGAGATTGATTCTCGTCCGGCAACGCTGGAAGCACTGACTGGAATACCCGGTGGCACCCTTCGCCCCATCCTTAAGAGGTTAAAGGAAGCACATTTGCTTACCTCCATTGGGGGGAATTATTCAATACGGCCAGCAAACTTGGAAGCCATTGGTTCCATCGTAAAAGGCGAGCAGCCTTTGACGGCGCGAAGGCGTACCAAAAAAATGTCTCGTTCGACGTCGAGCGAAAGGCAACAGAGTGGCGATGAAAAGGAGGTTGATGGTGCGAGAAAAAGCCGACGTAGCGCGGGAACTCCAGCGCGAGGGTCTCTCCGTAGGCTTCTTGAAATTGGATTTTTTAAGGAGCCGCGCACGCTTGCTCAGGTTGTCGCACGATTACACGAGATGGCCGTAATCACCAAGGCCACGTCGTTGTCGGGGCCTATCGCCGAACTGGTACGCGAGGGTAGCCTGCAGAGGAAAAAAATTAAGGAAAACAATAAGGAAATGTGGAGTTATCGTGCGGCTTAACTATGCGTGACACAGTCATCCACGATCTCTCGAAGGCCATTCCTCTCGTGCTCGCGACGGAACTTGTAGACGCCTATCAGGAATTAGTAGCCAAGCATCGTAAAGGAGATCTGGAAGCTGCTCTGTTAAAAGGCGGACGCTTTGTGGAACATGTTCTCAGAGTGATCGAATTCGTCAGAACTGGGTGCGCGCCATCGGAGATCAAGCAATTTTCTGTCACGATTCGTGACATCGAGAAAGATGTCACACTGCCAGAATCGCTCCGTGTCTTGATCCCTAAAGCTGCTTATGTGGTTTACAACATTAGAAGCAAACGTAATGCGATCCATGTAAAGGAAATCGATCCGACTCCAATCGATGTATCGTTAGCAGTAGCCACGGCAGGCTGGATTCTTGCGGAGTTGTTGCGCCTTTATCATTGCAGTGACGATATGGTGGTTGCCGACGCAATGCTCGCGCTCACTAGAGCCTCCATTCCTATGATCGAAGCGATCAATGGTGAAATCTTCGTTGGGCAGACAGTTCCGACAAAGAACGAGGTGCTCCTTCTTTTGGCCCACGCTAAGCCGCTCGGGATGAGTCGCTTAGAAATTGGCATTTCAGCTAAATGCAGCCAACCCTCCGTAAGCAAGGCTCTAAAGGAACTGACAGGAAAGCGCCTTGTTCACCAGGCGCGAGACGCGAGCTATTTCATCACTAGTGCGGGCGAACAATTTCTCGAGCAGTGGGTGCGCGCACAGGCTTCAAGCAAGCGGCACTAGAATCCGTCGTTGACTCATATATGTGTTAGCCAGCCCTACTCACCAAGTTCGCCTCGCCAATCGGCTGCGCCTCTTGGGCCGAACTATACTCTCCCACAAGGGAGAGAAGTGGACTGCCGCTGCTTCACCGCCCCGGCCGGCCCGTCTTGCCCTTCGTTCTGCGCTTCTGCTGCTTGGCATCGGTCGCGTCCTCGTAGCTCCCGGCGCCGACCTTGCCGCGGACGATGGGGCGGGGGTCGTCCTTGCCTTCGCCGCGTTCCGGCTGGCCTTCCAGCAGCGGCGAGAAGCGTTTCTTGGTGCTGATCGTTTGCGGCGGGCGTTCCGGCAGGGTGCCGGGCGCGGGTTTTTCGGTGCGGCCGACGGTCATCTCGTCGAGGGAGTTGCGGCGGAACAGCGGGGTGGCCGTGTCGGTGCCCGGGCCCATGTCGTCGAGCGAGGGTTTGGCGAAGTAGGAGGGAGACGCCTCGTCTCCGGCCTTGGCGCCTTTGCCTTTGCCACCGCCCAGCGAGGTGCGGGTGGCTTCGGCGCTGCGGCGCACGCCTTCCTGGGCCTTGGATTCCTCGCGGGCGATCGGGTCGTCCATCGTGGCGAGTTCGGAGGCCTTGAGGCGTTTGATCTCGTCGCGCAGGCGGGCCGCCTTTTCGAAGTCGAGATCGGCTGCGGCGTCGCGCATGGATTTCTCCATGGCGTTGAGATGGCTCTGCAGGTTGTTGCCGACGAGGTGGCCGCCGTCTGCGAAACCCTTGCCCGAGGCGCCGGAGATATCGGCGCGGACGTGGTCGCGCTCATAGACGCTGTCGAGAATGTCGGAAATGCGGGCCTTGACCGATTCAGGCGTGATGCCGTGTTCGGTGTTGTAAGCGACCTGCTTTTCGCGGCGGCGGGCGGTTTCGTCCATGGCGCGCTGCATCGAGCCGGTGATCTTGTCGGCGTAGAGGATGACCTTGCCATCGACGTTACGCGCGGCGCGGCCGATGGTCTGGACGAGCGAGGTTTCCGAGCGCAGGAAACCTTCCTTGTCGGCATCGAGAATGGCGACGAAGCCGCATTCGGGAATGTCTAGACCTTCGCGCAAAAGGTTGATGCCGATCAGCACGTCGAAGGCGCCGAGGCGCAGGTCGCGGATGATCTCGATGCGTTCCAGCGTGTCGATATCCGAGTGCATGTAGCGCACGCGCACGCCCTGTTCATGCAGGTATTCGGTGAGGTCTTCGGCCATGCGCTTGGTGAGCACGGTGACCAGGGTGCGGTAGCCCTTTTCGGCGGTCTCGCGGATCTCGCCGAGCACGTCGTCGACCTGGCTGCGGGCGGAGCGGACTTCGACCGGAGGGTCGATGAGGCCGGTCGGGCGGATGACCTGTTCGGCAAACACGCCGCCGGCCTGTTCCATTTCCCAGTTGCCGGGCGTTGCCGACACGGCGACGGTGAGGGGGCGCATCGCATCCCATTCCTCGAAGCGCAGCGGCCGGTTATCCATGCACGACGGCAGCCGGAAACCGTATTCGGCGAGCGTCGCTTTTCGGCGGAAGTCGCCCCGGTACATGCCGCCGATCTGGCTGACGGAGACGTGGCTTTCATCGATGAACAGCAGCGCGTTGTCGGGGATATATTCGAACAGCGTCGGTGGCGGCTCGCCGGGCGTGCGGCCGGTGAGATAGCGCGAATAGTTCTCGATGCCGGCGCAGGAGCCGGTCGCCTCGAGCATTTCGATATCGTAGCGGGTGCGCTGTTCCAGACGCTGCGCTTCCAGCAGGCGGCCGCCCTTTTCGAGCTCGGCGAGGCGGAGCTTCAGCTCCTCCTTGATCGACTTGATGGCGCCGTTGAGGGTGGGGCGCGGCGTCACATAGTGGGAGTTGGCGTAGATCTTGACCGACTTCAGGTCGCCGGTCTTGTGGCCGGTCAGCGGGTCGAATTCGGTGATTGAGTCGATCTCGTCGCCGAACATCGAGATGCGCCAGGCGGCATCCTCAAGGTGGGCGGGGAAGATCTCGATCGTATCGCCGCGCACGCGAAACGATCCGCGGATGAAGTTGATGTCCTGGCGCTTGTATTGCTGGGCCACGAGGTCGGCGAGAAGCTGGCGCTGGTCGAGCTTGTCGCCCACGGCCATCTGGAAGGTCATGGCGGTGTAGGTTTCGACGGAGCCGATACCATAGATGCAGGAGACCGAGGCGACGATGATGCAGTCGTCGCGTTCCAGCAGCGAGCGGGTGGCGGAGTGGCGCATGCGGTCGATCTGTTCGTTGATCGAGGATTCCTTCTCGATGAACGTATCGGAGCGCGGCACATAGGCTTCCGGCTGGTAATAATCGTAGTAGGAAACGAAATATTCCACCGCGTTGTCGGGGAAGAAGTTCTTGAATTCCGAATAGAGCTGCGCCGCCAGCGTCTTGTTGGGCGCCAGGATGACGGCCGGGCGCTGCGTGGCCTCGATGACCTTGGCCATCGTGAACGTCTTGCCGGAGCCGGTGACGCCGAGCAGGACCTGCGAGCGTTCGTTGTTGTTGATGCCCTCGACGAGGTCCTTGATGGCGGTCGGCTGGTCGCCGGCGGGCTGGTAGTCCGAGGCCATGCGGATGGTGACGCCGCCTTCGGACTTTTCCGGACGGTGTGGACGGTGCGGCGTCCACATCTTGCCGTCCTTGAACAGCGGGTTGCCGCTTTCGATCAGCGCCGACAGGGCCTCCACCGTGGCGGTGACGGCGCCGGTGGCGAGGTGTTCGGCTTCTTCCAGCGACACGTCCATGCCGGCGACCGGATTGAGGCCGGCGGCGGCGCGGGTTTTCGGATCGGACGAGCCGCCCATCGACGTGCCGCGAGACGATTTCGACGAGGTCGTGTGCGTGGCGGTTTTCGGCGTGTCTTTCGCGGCGGCCTTGATGGCCTCCTCGCGGGCGGCGATCTCGATCTTCTTGCGGTGCTTGCCGGCCTTGGAGGCGATCTCGCGCTGGGTCTCGACGCCGGACATTTCCGCCTCGGCTTCCAGCTGCCTCACCCAGTCCGAAACATTCCCCTCCAGCGGCGCGCCTTCAAACGACGATTGCGGGGATTCCTCGAAACCGCTGGGCTTGGAGGAGGGGGATTTTTTCGGAGATCTGGCCATGCCGCGAATATGGAGGCGGGATGGCGGAAAGTGAAGAGGGGGATGGCGGGAAAATGAGTACAAAAGGGCAACGGGGTGGTTTGTGCTTTTGGCGCGGTCTCCAGCAGATCCCGAAGGCTACCATTGTCCACAGTTCTACGATGCATAGCGTGGGCTGCGTCTCTCACATCCCCACGCCGTAAAGTAACCGGATGACAGAATGTTGTACCGACCGTGGCTGGACAGGCGAGCCGTCGTTGGCGATATCGCAGCTGATGGCATTCTTGCCGAGGCATATGGCAATCGTTTAGAGGAGCCACTTCCGAGGTTCTTCGGTCCCAGACCGCGGTTGGCTGGCGGCAAATCGTCCGGGTCGCGAAATGGCCGTAATTGTCTTTCGTTTCGGACACATTCGTCTCCGACTCTGGGGGACTGAAACAGGAGTGGCCGGATGGCGATTTCGAGACCGACATTGGCAGCGATTCGCTACGGGTACGGATTGCGTCCCGGCGAGGAGCCGCCGCGCGATGCCGAGGCTCTGCTGGCCCAGCTCGACCAGGCCGCAAAGCGGAAGCCGCGTTTTCCGCGCGAGGGAGCGGGTGGCCGCCGCGAGACTGCGTCTCGCGTGATGTCGCTGCGGGCGGCCGAGGCGAAGGCGGCCAAGGACGGCAAGCCGAACGAAAGCATTCGCAAGGAAACCCAGAAGGAAGCGCTGCAGATCTATCGGCAGGATGCGATGGCGCGGCTGGCGCAGGCGATCCTGTCGCCCTTCGGGTTTCACGAACGGCTGGCATCGTTCTGGACGGACCATTTTTCCACCAGCGCGCTCAAGTCGCTGCCGATGCGGATGGTCGTGCCTTTGTACGAGGCAGAGGCGATCCGTCCCAATCTGGCCGGGTCGTTCGCGAACCTGCTGAAAGCCGCCATGCTGCATCCCGCGATGCTGATCTATCTCGACCAGAGTGATGGTGCCGGCATGGACGCCCCCGCGGGGCGGCCGGGCGGGCGTGCCGTGAACGAAAGCCTTGGCCGCGAACTGCTGGAACTGCACACGCTGGGCGCGGGGAGCGGGTATACCCAGGAGGATGTCCGGGCCGCCGCGCTGATCCTGACGGGACTGTCGGTCGATCGCCGCGCTCTCGAAGTCGTCTACCGGCCACGCATTTCCGAAGGCGGCTCGATCAGCTTGCTCGGAGAGGTTTATGAGGACGACGAGGCGGGGAGCCAGGACCATCTACGGATGCTTGAGGATCTGGCGCTGAACCCGATGACGGCGGAACATGTCTGCCGAAAACTGGTGATCCACTTCGTTGCCGACGAACCCCCGGCGGATCTGGTTGCCGCGATGACGGCAGCCTGGGCTGAAACCGAGGGCGATCTGAAGGCTGTCTATCGTGCCATGCTGGATCATCCCCGTGCCTGGAGCGATCCTGGACAGAAGATCAAGCGTCCGTTCGAATTCGTCGTGTCCGGATTCCGAGCCGTCGACATTTCCGATAAGGACCTCTCCCGGTTGCTGGAAGAGATGGACGACGATGAGCAGGAAGACGACGGACCGATGCGAAAGGCGCTGAAGATGGCCAGCAGCACGGCTGCCCGCGCGGATGCCAAGCAGCGTGCCGCGCGCGCCAACGACCTGACGCTTGCCGCGCTCCAGCGGATGGACCAGCCAATCTGGCAGCCACCGAGCCCGGCCGGCTATGCCGACCTGGCGAGTGTCTGGCTGTCGCCGGGCCAGCTGAGCGAGCGGATCGCCTGGGCGCGGCTGATGGCCGGCCGTTTCGGCCAGAGGCGCGATCCCGGCACGTTTCTCGATGCGGCGCTCGGGGACGCGGCGGGCCAGAATACCAGGGACGTGATTGCTCAGGCACCCAACACCAACCACGCCATCGCGATGGTTCTGGCGTCGCCCGAGTTCAACAGGAGATAGCGATGACGATCAAGCCAAGCTTTTCGCTCTCCCGCCGCGGCTTTCTGGCCGGCGCATGCTGCGCCGCTGCCTCACCCGTGCTGACACCGTTCAGCGTTGCGGCTGCTCCTGGCGAAAGCCGGTTCGTGACGATCATATTGCGCGGAGGGATGGACGGCCTGGATCTGGTGCAGCCCTATGGCGATGCGGCTTTCGCCGGATTGCGACCGACGCTCGGTCTGACGCCCGGGACCGGACTTGTTGATCTCGACGGATTTTTCGGTCTCAACCCGGCGGCGTCGGCATTGATGCCGCTCTGGCAGGAGAATGCGCTGTCCTTCGTGCACGCGGTCGCGACGCCCTACCGCGACGGGCGCAGTCATTTCGACGGCCAGACAATGCTGGAAAACGGTGGTACCGACGCATCGCAGAAGAGTGGCTGGCTCAACCGGACGCTGGCGGTCATTCCGCGCACCGACGGCCGCAAGGCGCTCGACATCCATACGTCGATGGAACTGATCCTGAGCGGGCCGAACAAGGCCGACAACCGTGCGGGAACGGGCGACGTGGAGATGGCGCAGGACGAGATCGGCTTTCTCGATCGGCTCTACGCAGCCGACGCGCCGTTTGCCGCGGCGATGGAGGAGGTCAAGCGGACGGGGTTTTCGGCTGACGGGTACCGCCAGAAGCGGAACCGCAGCGTCGTCGACATGGCGCGGCTTGCCGGTGGCATGCTGCGGGAAGACTACCGGATTGCCAGCTTTTCGATCAACGGCTGGGATACGCATCGCGAACAGGCTAGCCAGTTCGGATCGGTGGCTGGCGAGCTTGCCGCTGCCATCGTGGCGCTCAAGGACGCATTGGGTGCCGACGCCTGGGCCCGCACGGTGGTGCTGGCAGTCACGGAATTCGGACGTTCCGTGCGCGAGAACGGCACCGGCGGAACCGATCACGGCACCGGCGGCGTTGCCGTTCTCGCCGGCGGTGCGGTGTCGGGTGGGAAGGTGATGGGGACGTGGCCCGGTCTTGCCGAGGACAGGCTTCTGGATGGCCAGGATCTGATGCCGACCGGCGATGTGCGCGAGATCGCCGCGGCCATGCTGCACAAGCAGTTCGGCATTGCACCGGACAAGCTGACGTCGCGCGTCTTTCCCGGGCTGTCCTTCGACAGGTCCTCCATCTATCTTCAGGGGTAACTGGCTATCTACAGCGATAGACCGGCTATCTGCAGGGATCGACTAGGGCCGGTCCGACCTGGCCACTATTCTGCGGGAACGGGTCTTGGCTTGCCGTCGTCTCCCAGCGCCACCATGACGAAGGTCCCGGCCGTTACCTTTTCCAGCATCCGGTAGCGCGCGCGCTGGGCCCAGGCTTCGACATTCAGCGTGATCGAACTCGTGCCGACGCGGGTGATCTCGGTGTAGACGTTCAACGTGTCGCCGATCTTGACGGGAAGCTGGAACGCCATCTCTTTTACGGCTGCGGTCACCGTGCGGCCATGCGCCCGCTCGGTGGCGCGGATGCCGCTGGCAAGGTCCATCTGGGCCATCACCCAGCCGCCGAAGATATCCCCGGCTGGATTGGCGTCGGCCGGCATCGCAAGTGTGCGCAGTGTCAGTTCGCCGGTCGGAGAGGCAGGTTGCGGCTGTTCGGTCATTCGTCACGTCCTTGCTGAGTCTCGTATCTGTTGAGACCAGACTAGAGCGAAAGACGGGTCCGGCCCACCCTTGTTTTGGATTGGAGCAATGCTCCAGCAACATGGCTTGGATACATGCCGCTTTGGTGCGTGCGCACCCAATCCGAGTAAGTGTTTCCGCCGCTTACATGCTTTACGACCTGCTAACCCTCTTCACTTAAGCTCCGCGCAGTTTTACTGGAGGGGGAAACTATGCAGCGTATCGCTATTTCTTGGCGTCTCTACAGCCTTGTCGTCCTGTCGCTCGTCATTCTCGGTGGCGCGATGGTGTTCAGCCTGTTTCAAAGCTATCGTTCGTCGGAGCAGGAGCGCAAGGCGGGTCTTGCCCAGATGAACGACAACGCTGTTGCCATCCTGAAGAAGTACCAGGGTCTCGAAGCTGCTGGCACGATGAGCCGTGACGAGGCGCAGGCAGCCGCCAAGGCGATCATCAGCGCCATGCGCTATGGCGGCGGATCGGGGTATTTCTGGATCAACGACATGCACCCGACCATGGTGATGCATCCGATCAAGCCGGAACTGAACGGGTCCGACCTGACCCAGAACAAGGACCCCAACGGGAAATTCCTGTTTGTGGAATTCACCAATGTGGTGAAGGCAGGCGGTCAAGGCTTTGTCGACTATTACTGGCCCAAGCCCGGTGCCGCCGAACCGGTCGAGAAATACTCGCATGTCATCGGCTTTTCGCCCTGGGGCTGGATCGTCGGTACCGGTGTTTATACGGACGACCTTCAGGCGATGTTCCGCCAGGACGCGATGAAGTTTGCCGCCATGTTTGCGGGTGGTGCGGTGCTGCTGCTCGCCGGCGCCTGGTTTGTGGTCAGAAGCGTGACCCGACCGATCCGTCAGGTAAAGGGCGTGCTGACCGCGATTGCGGACGGCGAGACCGGCATGGCGGTTCCCTGCACGGCCTATCCGAACGAGGTGGGCGAGATGGCACGTGCTGTCGAAGTGCTGCGCAACAGCGTTGAAGAAAGTGCGGCACTTCGGGCACGCGAGGCCGATCACCAGCGTGCCATGGCGACGGAGCGTTCCGAAAGCGAGCGCAGCAGCGGTGCTGCGGCCGAGAGACAGGCGCGGGCGATCGGCGAGCTGGGATGGGCGCTGGAGGCACTTGCCGCCGGCAATCTCTCCGTTTCGCTCGGTGATATTGGTGCTGATTATGCGAAGCTGCGGCGCGATTTTAATGCGGCGGTCGAAGCGCTTCACAATGCCATCGCTGCGATTTCGGAAACCGGCCATGTGGTGCGCGACAGCGCTTCCGACATTTCCGGCGCTACCGGCAACCTTGCCAAGCGGACCGAGCAGCAGGCTGCGGCACTGGAAGAGACGGCAGCCGCACTCGACGAGATCACCGCGACAGTCGGAACTGCGGCGGAGCGGGCTCGCGAGGCACGCGTCATGGTCGCCGAGACCAAGGCAAGTGCCGGCCGTTCCGGCGAGATCGTCCGCAGCGCGGTGGATGCGATGGGCCGTATCGAGGCATCGTCCAGCCGCATCAGCCAGATCATCGGGGTCATCGACGAGATCGCCTTCCAGACCAATCTTCTGGCGCTCAATGCCGGCGTCGAGGCGGCACGGGCAGGTGAGGCGGGTCGCGGCTTTGCAGTCGTTGCGCAGGAAGTGCGCGAACTGGCGCAGCGCTCGGCCAACGCCGCCAAGGAGATCAAGACGCTGATCAGCACCTCGGTGCACGAAGTCGAGACCGGCGTCGCGCTGGTGCGGTCAACCGGTGATGCGCTGGTGGAGATTGCCGTGCTGGTCGAAAAGGTCAACGCCCATGTCGAGACAATCGCAACGACCGCGCACGAACAGTCGGGTGGGCTTCGGGAGATCAACGCGTCTGTCAACCACATGGACCAGATGACCCAGCAGAATGCCGCCATGGTCGAGGAGACGACGGCTGCCAGCCAGACCCTGGCCGAACAGAGCCATCATCTGCAGCATCTGCTTTCGACCTTCCGACTGAATGGCGAGGCCGTAAGGGACACTCGTCAACCGGACCGGGTTCGCGCGGCCTGAGTGACTAACGTCGATGCGCCCGTCCGCAGCTTGCGGGCGGGCGTTTTTACGCGCGGCGGACATGCGACGGTCTTCACAAAGGTGCAGTTGTAGTGTGTGGCAGCTCGCGCTGCCTGCATGAAATGACCATGAAACGGCCTCGATTGGGCAAGGCTTCGTTTACCGAATCTTCCTACAATTTGCGCTTGTGTGATTTCGGCACCAGAGGGTGGCAACTGGTATGGCGTATGCGCTTCTCGAGAAGCAGGCCCAACGGATGGCCCCGAAGACTTTTATGCGCAAAGCTTTGGCGCTGCTGATGGTCTCCACCATGCTTGCCGCCTGTTCTTCCAGCGACCTTGTTCCGCCTGCGTCGATCGATAGCGGGACGCGCGTCGGCGCGATCCAGCCTGTCGCGCCGCTGCCGCCCGACACGATAGCCCAGTCGCCCTACCAGACAAACGCCGGTTATCAGGCTGGTCCTTCGCCAGCCGCTTCGGTTGGCATGATGAACGCTCCGGTCGCCTCGAACAGCCCTCCCGGTGACGGGGGACATTATCTGCGCGCGCCGCAACCGATGCAGTCAGCCTCGCTGGCGCCACCCGTATCCTCCTCGCCGCTCGGGCAGGGCGGAATGCCCACGGCTGCGCCTGAAGAGGGCGTCAACATGGATAGCGAGCTCGGCTTCGATCCGGACGAGAGCGGTGTGACGGGCCTTGCGGAAGAGCAGGACAGCGATATCGCCGAAGGCGTCGGCGACCAGCCGGTGGTCGATGGCATCGGCACGGACAATCCGCGTGCACTGAGTGCGAGACGCCAGCCGATTTCCAACGTCGAAGATGATCGTGTCATTGTGCCGCCGAAGCGTTCCGGCGCGGGCGCGCGCGATGAAATGATGAATGACGGATTGGCCGGCGGTAGCCAGGTCTGGGGCGACCGTTCGCCCGTGACGCCGCCGAGCCGTGCGCCGGTTCGCAGCCAGCAGGTGGCGATGCTGCGTCCGAACAATCCAACGATCCAGTCGGGTCCGATGAGCGAGCCGGACAAGCCGTTTCTGCGCAACGTCATGCCGCAATCGGAAGTGAGCTGCCGGGCGGAACTGCGCCGGATGGGCGTCGAGTTCCGGGATCAGCCGCGCATCTCCAACGGTCCGAGCTGCGGCGTCGACTACCCCGTGAAGCTTTCCGGTCTTTCCGGCGGCATCGATGTCAAGCCGGCGGTGACGCTGAACTGTCAGGTGACGCTTGCCTTCGCCAAGTGGGTGAAGAGCGAACTCGCACCATCGGCACGTCTGCGCTACCTCTCGGGCATCCAGAAGATCCAGCCGATGGGTGGCTATTCCTGCCGCCGCATGAACAATTCGCGGCAGCGCTACAACCCGATGTCGGAACATGCCAAGGGCAATGCGATCGATATCGGTGCCATCGTGCTGAAGAACGGTCACGATATCAACGTGCGCAAGAAGGGGCTGTTTTCCTTCCGCGAGGGCGCGCTGCTCAAATCCGTGCGGACCGACAGCTGCAAGTATTTCAACACGGTGCTTGGACCCGGCAGCAATGCCGAGCACTGGAACCACTTCCACTTCGACCTGCGCCCGCGCAAGGGCGGTCGGCGCTACTGTAGCTGACGTCCACGCTACGGTTGCCCAAGCTCACGCAGCAAAAAAAAGCCGGCTCGGGGTTTTCACCCGGAGGCCGGCGAAATGGAGATGGCTCGCGGGGGGAAGCCTGTCTCCCGGTAGGAGACCCGCCTTTGGCTGAGGCGGGGTGATGCGGCAAGCGAAAGAAAATGCTGAAAAGGATCTGGTGATAACGGCCGACCGGCTTGGTGTTGCGGCACTCCAGAAACCTGGAACCGGGCGCCCATTGCTTGCCTCTGCGCAATCATGCTGTCAGAACGTCACGGGAAAATGACAGCGGCATGCAGAATCCGATTTTCTAGCGCTGCCTTCGGAGACGAACGATGCAGCCTCTCATGCCGCCGCTGGCAGACCTCTTGCCTTTCATCGCAGCACTTCTGGCCGCCGGTGTGCTGGCGGGACTTCTCGCCGGTCTGTTCGGGATCGGTGGCGGGGCGATCCTGGTGCCGATCTTTTTCCACGTGTTCGGCCTGTTGGGCATTTCCGATGCGGTGCGCATGCATCTGGCGCTCGGAACTTCGCTTGCGATCATCGTGCCGACGTCGATCCGCTCGTTCATGGCGCATCGAAAGAAAAACGCCGACGCTGTCGACATCGATCTCCTGAAGGGCTGGATCATTGCCGTGCCGCTCGGCACGATGATCGCCGTCGTTGTCGCGGCATGGTCGTCCAGCAC
Organism: Rhizobium sp. CFBP 8752; assembly: GCF_014842035.1. NCBI lineage: Bacteria > Pseudomonadati > Pseudomonadota > Alphaproteobacteria > Hyphomicrobiales > Rhizobiaceae > Rhizobium > Rhizobium sp. CFBP 8752. Next base: position 1,363,542 of record NZ_JACYUZ010000001.1, read on the forward strand.
CGAGCTCAGGATCATCTTTGCGGTCATCTCGCTGCTTCTGGCGCTTCGCATGATCTTCAACCGGGCAAGCTGGCAGCTGGGCGACGATCTGCCCAAGAACCCGGTCAAATTCCTGGTTGGCACGGGGATCGGTATTCTCTCGGGCCTGATGGGCATTGGCGGCGGTGTCATGAACAACACCTTCATGACCCTCTATGGCCGCTCAATCCATCAGGCCGTCGCGACATCGTCCGGCGTCGGCGTGCTGATTTCGCTGCCGGGTCTGATCGGCTACGTCTGGGGCGGATGGGGTGAGCCCGGCCTGCCGCCGTTTTCCACCGGCTATATCAACTGGATGGCGGTGGCTTTGCTGATCCCGGTGACGCTGTTGATGGCACCCTATGGCGCAAGGCTGGCGCACGCGCTGTCGAAGCGGCAGCTGGAGTTCGGTTTTGCGTTGTTTCTGGTGGGAATTTCGATCCAGTTCTTCTTGAGCGTGTTTGCCTGACACCATTGGTCGCGAAATCCGAACGCAATATTCGACTGCCTGGGGATGGTTGCACGATGGGTTGAGCCTATATCTGATGCCAATTCAGAAATTCAGTTCCCCATTCAAGTCTCCCAGCGAGTAACAATGACTTCTATCGTTTCCATCCGCCAGCTGACCAAGACCTACGGTAATGGTTTTCAGGCGCTGAAGGGCGTCGATCTCGATATCGAGGAGGGCGAAATCCTAGCGCTTCTCGGCCCCAACGGCGCCGGCAAGACGACGCTGATCTCGATCATCTGCGGGATCGTCAACCCGAGTTCCGGAACTGTCAAAGTCGGGGGCTACGACGTCGTGAAGGACTTTCGCAAGACCCGTTCGCTGATCGGACTGGTGCCGCAGGAACTCACCACGGACCAGTTCGAAACCGTCTGGAACACCGTCTGCTTTTCGCGCGGCGTTTACGGGTGCAAGCCGGATCCGGCGCTGATCGAGCGGATCCTGAAGGACCTCTCGCTCTGGACGAAAAAGGACAGCATGCTGCGCGAGCTTTCCGGCGGCATGAAGCGTCGCGTGCTGATTGCCAAGGCGCTGTCGCATGAGCCGAAAGTGCTGTTCCTCGACGAGCCGACCGCGGGCGTCGACGTCAACCTGCGCCGTGACATGTGGCTGGTGGTGGAAAAGCTCCGCGAAAGCGGCGTCACGATCATTCTCACCACCCACTATATCGAGGAAGCCGAGGAGATCGCCGACCGCGTCGGCGTCATCGATGGCGGCAGCCTTCTGCTCCTGGAGGAAAAGGCAAAGCTGATGACGAAGCTAGGCCGCAAACAGTTGCGGCTGGAGCTTGCAGCACCGCTTTCCGCGCTGCCGGAAAGCCTTGTCCCCTTAAACCTCACTCTGTCCGATGATGGAACGACGCTGATCCACGACTACCAGGGCGAGGAAGCGCAGGACAGTATCGCCTCGCTTCTGGCGACGCTCGCGCGGGAAAACATCCATTTCCGTGATCTGTCCACCCGGCAGAGCTCGCTTGAGGACATTTTCGTGGCGCTGGTGGCTGAAAAAGCAGGAGAACGGGCATGAATTTCGAAGCCGTCAAATCGATCTACTATTTCGAGATGGCCCGCATGCGCCGTACGCTTCTGCAAAGCGTGCTGTCGCCGGTCATCACCACGTCGCTCTATTTCATCGTGTTTGGCACGGCGATCGGCTCGCGTATCCAGACAATCGAAGGCGTGTCCTACGGGTCGTTCATCACGCCGGGCCTGATCATGCTGACATTGCTGACGCAATGCGTTTCCAACGGCTCGATCGGCATCTACTTCCCGAAGTTTACAGGCACGATCTACGAGATCCTTTCGGCGCCGGTGGCGATGACGGAGGTGCTGCTCGGCTATGTGGGAGCGGCGGCGAGCAAAGGGCTGATCATCGGCCTGATTATTCTCGCGACCGCGTCCTTCTTCGTGGAGATCCGTATCGCCCATCCATTCATGATGATCCTCTTCCTGGTGCTGACGGCGATCACTTTCAGCCTGTTCGGCTTCATCATCGGCATCTGGGCGAAGAATTTCGAGCAGTTGAACGTCGTGCCGATGCTGGTCGTGCCGCCTCTGACGTTTCTCGGCGGCAGCTTCTACTCGATCGACATGCTGCCGCCCTTCTGGCAGGCGGTCAGCCACCTCAATCCGGTCCTGTATCTGGTCAGCGGTTTCCGCTGGAGCTTCTACGAAATCGCCGACGTCAATCCGATGATCTCGGTCGGCATGATCGCGCTGTTTCTGGTGATCTGCCTGTCGGTGTTGGGCTGGATGTTCAAGACCGGGTATCGGTTGCGGAACTAACCGGCGGAGCCGGTCCGCACCTGGCTGCTGGAACTCAAGAAACCCTCACAGAAACGCCCGCAACATTGCTGTTGCGGGCGTTTCTTTTGCGCGGTGGTTCGGGCCTGTCTAGCCCAGTGACAACCGGCGACGTTCGCCGCGGGCGGCCATGACCGAGGTGCCGGCGAGGGCGGCGATGCCGAGGAAGGAGATCACCGCAATCGGTCCCTGTGTTTCGATCAGGATGCCGCCGAGGACGGCACCGCTGGAGATCGCGATCTGGAAGGCGGGGATGACGAGCGCGCCGGCGCTTTCGGCTTCGTCAGGGGCGTGACGCACGACAAAACTCTGGATGCTGACCGGGAATGCACCGAAGGCGAGGCCCCAGAGGGCGATTGCGACAGCTGAGACGACAAGCGATGCGCCGCCGATCGCCAATATCAGGGCCGATACGGCGACAAGGCTTCCGAAGATCGTCACCGACAGACGTGCACTGCGTTCCGAGACGATGCCGCCGAGGATGTTGCCGACGAAGCCTGCGATGCCGTAGCCGAGGAGGATGAGCGAGATCGTTTCGACGTCGAGCTTCGGCACGCGCTCCAGGAACGGACGGATATAGGTAAAGCCGGCGAAATGGCCTGCGACGAAGAGGAGGATGGTGAAGAGTGCGGTGCGGATGGCCGGACGGCGCATCAGGGCCGCGAGCGTTCCAAGACCTGCATGGCCGGTCGGTGGCAGGGCGGGCAGGGTGAAGGCCTGAACGGCCAGCGCGACCACGCCAACGGCTGCGGAGAGGTAAAAGGCCGAGCGCCAGCCGAGCGTCGAACCGAGCCATGCGCCGAGCGGGGCAGCGCAGACGGTGGCGAGCGAGACGCCGGCCATGATGATGGCCATGGCGCGCGGCATGCGGGCCGGCGGCACGAGGCGCATGGCCAGTGCTGCCGACATGGCCCAGAACCCGCCAAGGCCGATGCCGAGCAGGACACGGGCGGCCAGCAGCATGACGATGTGGTTGGCGACTGCCGCCAGCAGGCTCGACAGGATCAGAAGCGTGGTCAGGGCGAGAACCGTCCAGCGCCGGTCGATATTGCGGGTGCCGATGATGACGCCGGGCCCGGCGATGGCTGCAATGACGGCGGTCGTCGTGATCGACTGGCCCGCAACGCCGGTGCCGACGCCGAGATCCGCCGACAGCGGCGTCAGCAGGCTGACGGGCAGGAATTCCGCGGTGACAAGGCCGAAGACGCCAAGCGTCAACGATATGACAGCTCCCCAGCGCGCGGGTGTGTCGTCGGCCTGCGGCGACGTGGCTCGTTGGACGCTCATATCCATTGGTATAGACTCCTGACTGAATGATGCGCCCTGGATAGGCTTCACTCGCCGGATGATCCATGCTAGATAATCCGATATGCTTGATCATTCGTCCAAACTGACATCTGACCCTACGTCCGATCCGCTGACCGAAATGTTGCGGGGGCTTCGCCTTGATGGGGTCGACTACGGTCGCTGCCGTCTGGCCGAGCCGTGGGGAACGGCGTTTCCGGCGCAGGACGCCGCGCGGTTTCATTTCATCAAATGCGGCCGGGCGATCATCAAGACCGAAACAGGCGACTGGCAGGAACTAAAAACCGGCGACGCGGTGCTGATCCCGCGGGGCGAGGCGCATGTTCTGGCGAGTGCTGCCGATGCGCCGACCCTGCCGTTCGAACACTACGGCCGCAAGGAAGTCTGCACCGGCATCTATGATCTGAAGTGCTGCAATACGGCGGAGAGCGGCGGCACGCTGGTGTTCAGCGGCTCCCTGCGCTTCAACGTCGACCGGCTGCATCCGCTTTTGCAGATGATGCCGGAGACGATGCTGACCAGTGATCTCGCCAAGGATGACCCGGCCATTCCGCATCTTCTCGAGGCGATGACGCGCGAAGTGGATATGGACCGTGTCGGCGCCGGCGGCATTCTGGCGCGCCTCGCTGACGTACTGATGGCGACGATGATCCGTACCTGGGTCGAACACGGCTGCGGCGAGACCCGCGGCTGGATCGCGGCCGTCCGGAGCCCCGATGTCGGCCGGGTGCTCGCGGCCATCCATCTGCAGCCCGAGCGCGACTGGAACAATGTCGAGCTGGCGCGGCTGATGGGCATCTCCCGCTCGGGCTTTGCGGAACGGTTCGCACGCGTCGTCGGCGAAACGCCGGCGCGGTACGTGTCGAGGGTACGGATGCATCAGGCCCGGCTGTGGCTGAAGGACGGGATGCGCGTGGCGATGGTGGCCGAGCGGCTGGGCTATGACGCCGAGGCCTCGTTCAGCCGCGCCTTCAAACGCGTGATCGGCGATCCGCCCAGCCATTATCGCAGCAAGGCCGATCCGGTCCGCGCGCTGGCGCCTCTTGCGGCGGTCTCCTTGGTCGCTGCCGAATAGACGTGACTAATCCTTCAGCCTTAGCTCGTCGGACTGCATCTGCATCGAGCTGAGTGTGGAGAGGAAGGTCATGCCGAGAAGGCTTTCGTCGAGCCTGCCTTCTTCCGCCACCATGGCGCGGACATCGCGCCGGACGATCGGGCCGATCGAGACTTCGCTCAAACGCACCGGCGCTGCCTGGGCGCGGCCGTTGGCGGTCATGACAGTTACCGAGTAGCTCAGCGCCGAAGGATCAAGGCCGATGCGGCGTGCATCTTCGTAGGTCAATACGATGCTGCTTGCACCGGTATCGACCAGCATCGGCAGGACCTTGCCGTCGACGCCGACATTGGCTTTGAAATGGTCTCCGAGCGTCTTGTGGATGACCACTTCGCTGCTGCCGTCGCTGGATGTGGTGACGACCGCGGTGCCGGGCATCAGCCCTGCCGTCATGCGGGCACCAAAGCTGCTGAAATCGTTTCGGTAGAGATAGCCCGCGACCAGCGCCATGATGATGACCAGCCAGATGGCAAGCTGGCGGGCAACGGTTCCGAGGTTGCCGCGGCGGCCCTGCAGGACGCCGGCGGATAAAAGTGCGGCGATCGGAATCAGATAGACGAGACTGCCGAAATCCTCGTTGGCGATGCCGAATGTGCGGCCGCTGTCGTGGTTGTAGACGAGCAGCGCCAGACCGGCACCGAGGATGAGGAGGACAACGGTAAAGCCGTTCATGCGGTTGTTGTTTCCTTCCTGATCGCGGCGTCTGCGGTTCGCTTGCGACTGACTTCCAAGAGCCGGCCGGGGTCGATGGTGTCGAGACGTGTCGGCAGGAGGCCCATCAGCTCGATGCGCTCGTCATCGGTGAAAGCGGTCCATCCAGCTATCTCGCTGCCAGTGCGGCCGCAGCCGACGCAAAAGCCTGTTTTCATGTCGATCGAACATATCAGTGTGCAAGGCGAAATCATCGCGTCCATATCGTGGGTTCAGAGGCCGAGAGCAAGGGCCGATAACAGGGCGATCTCGCAGAGTTGTTGTGTGGCGCCGATCGTATCGCCGGTATGCCCGCCCAGTTTCTTCGCTACGTAGCGGGTGAAACCCCAGGCGGCGGCGGCAGACAGGCCAAGCGCGATCAGCGCATGCGGGAGGCCGAAACCGGGTATGAGCAAAACGAGGCCGGCGGCAGCGCCTATCACGAGCGCGAGATTGCGGGCGTTGTCATCGGGCATTCCTGCTCCGGCTGCGACACCGTTGTTTCTGGCAGGGGGCAGGGCGCGCCAGTGGGCGACCAGGAGTGCGCGGCTGACGGCGGCGCTGGAGAGGAGGGCGAGAGCGGCCGCCTCTGGCGAAAGCTGCGCAATGCCAGCCAGTGCTGCGGCACGCAGGCCGAAGGACAGGATCAGCGCGACGACGCCATAGGAGCCGATGCGGCTGTCCTTCATGATGAGAAGCGCATGATCCGCATCGCGTCCGCCGCCAAGACCGTCGGCGGCATCGGCAAGGCCATCTTCGTGCAGCGCGCCGGTCAAGAGGGTGATCAGTGCAAGAGCAATCAGAACCGGCAGGAGCGTATCTCCAGCGGTTGACTGGATGCTGCAGAGGCTCAGGAGAAGGAGAGCGGGAAGAAATGCGATCAGCAATCCGGCGACCGGAAAGGCGCGCACGGCACGTGAGACCGTGCCGTCATAGCCGGCAAAAAAGCGATCCGGCACCGGAAGGCGGCTGAGGAACCCTACCGAGCGGGCGAGATCTGCAACGAAGTGGTTTGCGTATAGCAGTTTTTCTCTCCTGGCTTTGCGAGGCCTGTCTTGAGAATGGCCTTTTCGGCAGCAGCCTTTTTGACCTTGTCCCGTTCGACCTGACCTTGTCGCGTCGCTGATAGCCGATTATGAGATGGCGCATAAAGTATGATTTGCTGAATGATCAATCCCTACCCGATCCAGCGTCAGAAGACGATACCGCCCGAAAGTACCGAAGAGAGTTTTCCATGAGCATGACCGGCCTGCCGTTCGACGATTTCCGCACCCTGATGCAGAACCTTCCCGGTCCCGATGCAAGGGCATTGGTGGCGGCCCGCGAACGCGACGCGCAACTGACAAAGCCTGCGGGTTCGCTGGGACGTCTGGAAGAGATCGCCTATTGGCTGGCGGCCTGGTCGGGAAGGGCGCCGAGCGTCACCCGGCCGCTGGTGGCGATCTTTGCCGGCAATCACGGTGTTACCAGACACGGGATCACGCCGTTTCCCTCGTCCGTGACGCAGCAGATGGTCGAGAACTTTGCGGCTGGCGGTGCGGCGATCAACCAGATCTGCGTGACGCATGATCTCGGTCTGAAGATCTTCGATCTGGCGCTGGATTATCCTACCGGCGACATCGCCACCGAAGCTGCACTTTCCGAGCGCGACTGTGCGGCGACGATGGCCTTCGGCATGGAGGCGATTGCCGGCGGCACCGATCTTCTGTGCATCGGTGAAATGGGGATCGGCAACACGACGGTTGCGGCCGCGATCAACCTGGCGCTCTACGGCGGCGAGGCGGAAGACTGGGTTGGTCCCGGCACCGGTTCGCATGGCGAGCTTCTGGCCCGAAAGGTGGCCGTGGTGAAGCAGGCGGTGGAGTTCCACAAGGAGCATTTGTCGGACCCGCTGGAAGTTCTGCGTCGCCTCGGCGGACGTGAGCTGGCAGCGATCGCGGGCGCTATCCTCGCGGCGCGGATGGAAAAGATCCCCGTTCTGCTCGACGGCTATGTGGTGACGGCTGCGGCCGCTATCTTGAAGGCGGCCAATCCGTCGGCGATCGATCACTGCCTGATCGGCCATGTCTCCGGCGAGCCGGGGCATCTGAAAGCCATCGAGAAGCTTGGCAAGACGCCGCTTCTGGCGCTCGGCATGCGGCTGGGCGAGGGTACCGGTGCAGCACTTGCAGCCGGGATCGTCAAGGCGGCGGCCGCGTGTCACACCGGCATGGCGACCTTCGAGCAGGCCGGCGTCAGCAACAAGGACTAGTCCCTGGATGGAAAAGACGCCGCTGGACAGCCATATCGAGAAGGCGGCGACCTTTCGCAGGATCATCGCCTCGTTCCGGTACTCGATGCAGGGACTTGCCAGGCTTTGGCGCGAGGCGGCGTTCCGGCAGGAGGTCTATGCCTTCCTGATCGGGATCGTCATCTTCGCGGTCGCCGGAGCCGGGTTTGGCGACTATTTCATCTTCATCATCCTGATGCTCGTGCTGTTTTGCGTGGAAGCGCTCAACACGGCGATCGAGGAACTGGTCGACCGGGTGTCGCCGGAGATTTCGGTGGTCGGGCGGCACGCGAAGGATCTCGGATCCTTCGCCGTGTTCTGCCTTCTCTGCGCCAACGGTCTGTTTGCGCTCTATGTGGTGGTGAAGCAGATCTGGATCTGATCCGAAAGGCGCTTATGCCTCAGCCGATGATGTCGAAATCGCCGGCGGTGAGGCCGAGGTTCTTGTCGAGTTGGGCAAATTGCACGGCGGCGGTCTTGCCGGTGCCGTCGGCGTCGTAGAACAGTTTGCCGGTCAGCTTGTCGTAGATGATCCGGTCGCTGGCATCATGCGCCTTGGTGCCGGTGTGGAATGCGCTCGACAGGAGATCGCCGACCTTGCCCCCCTTGGCGAACACGTCGTCGTCCAGCCAGATGGTGTCGTCCTTCGCACTGAAAGCGCTGATCGTGTCGATGTTTGACGCTCCGAGCTTCGTATCGAACACGAAGATATCCGCGCCGCTGCTTCCTGCGAGTGTGTCCTTGCCGGCCCCGCCGTAGAGTTTGTCGTTTCCGGCGCCGCCGGAAAGCTTGTCGTTGCCGGATCCACCGATCAGGGTGTCGTTGCCCTTGCCGCCATCGAGGCGATCATTGCCGTTGCGTCCGTCGATCCGGTCGCTACCGGCAAGACCGTCGATCGTATCGGCAAGCTGCGAGCCGCGTAAGCTATCGTTCTTGTCGGTCGGGCGGATGAAGGCCGGGTCGCCATCGTGGGGTGCGGCCAGGCGGTCGAGATCGCGGTCCGGGGCGGCGTAGGGGATGAACCCGTCTTTCAGAGCGAGCTTGTTGAATTCGTCGATCCGCGTTGTGCCATTGATATAGTCGACGGCGAAGACCGGCTTGCCGTTCGCCAGAAAGTCCTTTTTGAGGACATCGATCGTTTCGCGGTCCGGATTGAGCTTGTTGTTCTCGTCCGCATCGCCGCCATAGTAGACGTCCTCGACCGCGATGCCGCCGATTGCGCCGAGATAGGCCTTTTTGCGGGCGCTGTCGGACCCGAGGTCCTCCATGATGAAGGCGCCATTTTGCGGAATGACGAAAAAGTCGGGATTGGTTTTGCGGGCATGCTCGGTCAGCGCGACGATGAAATCCACCATGCGCTGTGCAGCCTGCTTGGTGTTGGCCGGATCGCCCGGCTGCCTGTCCTTGGCCGAGGCCTCGGCGCCTCAGAAATAGTAGGCATCGACGATGTCGAGATAGGCGGCGTCGAAGCCTGCCTTGACGATGGCATCGAAGTCACCGGTCTTCTTGTCGTTGAAGATCAGATCCTGCCAGTCCTTGTCCCAGTAGCGAACTTTGCGGGATTCCGGCCAGTCGGCGTTGACGGGACCGAGCCAGTCGGGGGCTTTCGACGTCAGCTTGTCGCTGGCTTCGCCGCCCGATGTCCACGTCGTCTTCCAGTAGTCGCGAAACTCTGCGGCCTCGCCGATCGAGATATAGGACGCGACCACCGAGCGGCCGCCCATGCCGTCCTTCATCCGGGTGATCTCGTCGGCGGTAAACCGCTCCGCATTGCTGCCGTCGCGTGTTGAATCGATGACGAGGAAATCGTGGGTCGCGGAGATAAGCAGACCGGCATCGAGCGGATTGCCGTTCGTGCCCTGTAGCTCATAGCCCCAGTTGTTGACTGTGACTTTGCCGGACGAGGTTGTGAAACTGACCATTTGGTGCCCCGGCTCGTGACTGATGTCGCAACGTGATGTTAAGCGAAGCTCTTGCGGCGGCGCTCGATGGCGGGGGCGTCGGCGATGGCGGGGACGCTCTGGAGGATGCGGGTCGAGGGCAGGATGGCGATGGCTTCGGTGCCTTCACGCAGCTTCGAGCGCAGGATGAACTGGCCGTCGTGCTTGGCAAGGATCGCCTGGACGATCGGCAGGCCGAGGCCTGTTCCCTGTTCGGCGTTCTTGATGGCAATCGATCCCTGACCGAAGGCGGAGAGCACGATCGGGATTTCCTCTTCCGGAATGCCCGGTCCGTTATCCTTGATCGCCACATACTGGCCGCCGCCGGCGGTCCAGCCCACCTTGACAGTGATTTCGCCACCCTGGGGCGTGAACTTGACGGCGTTGGAGAGAAGATTGAGCATGACCTGGCGCATCGACTTCTCGTCGGCCCAGACCTGCGGCATGTGCTTTTCGAACTGGTCGCGAATGGTGATGCTTTTCGCCCGGGCCCGCAGTTGGACCATGCCGATGCAATCTTCCGCCACTTCGAGAAGCGACAGCGAGTCCTCCGTCAGATCGTAGCGGCCCGCTTCGATGCGCGACAGGTCGAGGATCTCGTTGATGAGGTTCAGGAGGTGCTGGCCAGAGCGGTGGATGTCGCCGGAATATTCCCGGTAGGTCGGATTGGCAAGCGGGCCCAGGACCTCGGAACTCATCACTTCCGAGAAGCCGAGGATAGCGTTGAGCGGGGTGCGAAGCTCGTGCGACATCGAGGCAAGAAAGCGGGATTTTGCCAGATTGGCTTCTTCTGCACGGCGGCGGGCCTCGTCGGACATGGACTTTGCCACTTCGAGCTCGGCGATCAGATCGTCCTTTTCCGACTGATAGGACATCAGCGTCAGGTTGGAGCGGTAGAGGCGCTCGGCGACGTAATGGAAAAACACGACAGCCGTCGCGCACATGGCGGTAAGGCCGATATCGAGGACCTGACCCGACAGGATGGCGATGCTGAGAAGCGCCGCAATCATCGGCACGAAGCCGTAGAGAACGCTCTGGCGCAGCATGAACGTGCTCATGGCGGTGTAGGACACCGCAAACAGAAGCACCGCGCCCTTGTAGAAATAGAAGCTGTCGCCAGCGCAGGTGGAGCAGCCCTGAAGCGCGAAGACGCCCCAGCCGCAGCCGAGCAGGATATGTCCCGTAAGAAGGCGTCTACGCCATTTCCTGGTGTCGGCAGCCGTTATCTCCACCTTGCTCGCACGGCGTGCCAGAAGCACGTTGATCGCGTGCAGGCACAGCATCAGCAGCGCCCAGGCGAAGATGTGGATATCCGGATTGAGATTGAAGCCGATGGCGGTGACGACAGCAACGACCAGCGGCGTCATCAGTGCCGCCTGCAAACCGGACCCGATATGGATGGAGAGCATATCGCGATCAAACGCGAAATTGCCATTGGACGACGACTGCAGCCGATCACGGGTCGCACGGACAGCCTTCGAGACAGCCTTGTTGCGGTGGCTGCGCGTGCGATCGACGATATTCTTGTCGGTTGATGTGCTGACGCCGCTACTCATAGGCTGTGTACTGGGCCTGTAAACTGATATCCCCGGGTACTTGAGAGGCTAATCCGCAAACCTTAAGAAGATGCTGCAGGGAAAGGATTTGTTTGCCATTTCCGTGAAGCTTCCGTTTTGTTGTAAGGCTTAAATGTGACCCGTACCGTTAAAATAGGCCGCGACGCCGTGTTCCTGGCGGCGTTCATCTTCCTGGGCTCGCTGATCATCGCCAAGTTCGATATCGGGCAGGGCAGCGCCATCAACGGTCCGTTTTTTGCGATCGATGGCGACACTCTGGCAGCCGGTGCTGAGCGGCTTCGGCTTGTCGATATCGATGCGCCGGAGGCTGGCCAGACCTGTGGCGATGGCAAGGGCGCAGAGTGGGCCTGCGGCGATGCGGCTCGCGAAGCCTTGTCGAAGCTTGCGGCGAGTTCCATGACCGAGTGCCGCGGCGACGCGCGCGATCGCTACCGGCGTGTTCTGGTCTCCTGCCGCCGCGGCGATCTCGACATTAACGGCGAGATGGTGCGCCAGGGCATGGCAGTGGCGTCCGGTGGTTACGGACGCGAGGAGGCGGCCGCGAAGGGTGCAGGCGAGGGGATCTGGGCCGGACCCTTCGAGCGGCCGAAAGCGTACCGGGCGGCGAAGGGGGCGATGGATGACGACGAGGGTACAACGGCGCTTGTCGATCGCGTAGGCGAGCTGTTCGACCGGCTGAAGGCTGCGGTTTCGTGGTGAATGGCGATCCGGCTGGCATCGCGTCTCTCGCGGCCTCGATCGCGCAGTGTCGCATCTGTCGCGATCATCCGCTGAAGGGCGAAGCGGACCGGCTGCCGCACGAGCCGCGGCCGGTTGCCGTGCTGTCTGCCACCGCCCGGTTGCTGATCGCCGGGCAGGCGCCGGGCTTGAGGGTTCACGAGAGCGGTCTGCCGTTCAACGATGCCTCGGGCAACCGCCTGCGGGACTGGATGGACGTGACGCGCGAGGAGTTCTACGATGCGCGGCGCCTTGCGATCGTGCCGATGGGTTTCTGTTTTCCGGGCTATGACGCGAAGGGCAGCGACCTGCCGCCGCGTAAGGAATGTGCGCCGGCCTGGCGCAGCCAGGTGATGGCGGCGATGCCGCAGATCGATACGATCCTCGTGATCGGGCAGTATGCGAGTGCATGGCATCTCGGGTCGCAGCGCAAGCCGAGCATGACGGAAACGGTCATGAACTGGCGGCAGTATTTCCTCGCCAATGAGGGCCCGCGCGTTCTTCCGATTCCGCATCCGAGCTGGCGCAATAGCGGTTGGCTGCGCAAGAATCCGTGGTTCGAGGCAGAGGTTATTCCAGCGCTTCGGCATCATGTGGATAGCTTGGTGCGGGGAACAAATTTCGCTTAACTGTGCGATAATGGGGTATATAACGGAAAATCATTTCGAAAGGACGTTTGATGGACCGCCTGGACCGCAAGATTCTGCGCATACTGCAAGAAGACTCCACGCTCGCCGTTGCAGATCTCGCAAAGAAGGTCGGACTGTCGACGACTCCGTGCTGGCGGCGCATCCAGAAGATGGAAGAGGACGGCGTGATCCGCCGTCGCGTGGCGCTTCTCGATCCGGTCAAGGTCAATACCAAGGTCACGGTGTTTGTCTCCATCCGCACCGCAAGCCACTCGATCGAATGGCTAAAGCGGTTTTCCGAAGTGGTGGTGGATTTCCCCGAAGTGGTTGAATTCTACCGCATGAGCGGCGACGTCGATTACCTCCTGCGCGTGGTCGTGCCCGACATTGCTGCCTATGACGCGTTCTACAAGCGCCTCATCGCCAAGATCGAGATCCGTGACGTGTCGTCCGTCTTCGCGATGGAGCAGATCAAGTACACGACTGAACTGCCGCTCGACTATATGTTGCTCGACAATCAGAAGTCCGGCGACAGCGACTGATGGTCAAGGCGCTTCACAGGGCTGTTATTTTCGATTGCCCTTAATGAGGCCGGACCTACCTTGAGCGTGTGACCCGGTGCATGCCATGTGCCGGGCGCGAGCCTCAAGGAGACCTGATGCCCACGCCATTCCTACGTTCTATCGTTGTCGTTGCTGCTGCCTTAGCCCTGCCGGGCCTCGGTGCGGCGCAAGGCGTGTCCTCGGAGCACCCGACCTATGGTCCGAGGCTCGAAGGCTTCGGGTATCCGTTCAAGACTGAAGTCTTCAGCGTGGCGGGGCAGAGGCCGGATGCTGCGGCCGCAGGCGACAGTCAGCCGCTTGAAATGGTCTTCATGGATATCGCCCCTGAGACGCCGAACGGGCGCACCGTGGTGCTTCTGCACGGCAAGAATTTCTGTGCGGCAACCTGGGAAGCGACGATCGGTCGGCTGACCGGCGCCGGTTACAGGGTGATCGCACCCGACCAGATCGGTTTCTGCAAGTCGAGCAAGCCGGCCGCCTATCAGTTCAGCTTCCAGCAACTGGCGCAAAACACCAAGGCGCTGCTCGACGCGCGCGGTATCGACAAGGCGACGGTGGTTGGTCATTCGATGGGCGGCATGCTGGCGACGCGGTTTGCGCTGATGTATCCGGACTTTACCGAGCAGCTGGTTCTGGTGAACCCGATCGGTCTCGAAGACTGGAAGGCGAAGGGCGTGCCCTACCAGTCGATCTCGGCGGCCTTCGAAGGTGAGCAGAAGACCAGCTTTGAGAGCATCAAGGCCTACCAGCAGAAGTTCTATTATTCCGGCCAGTGGAAGCCGGACTATGACAAGTGGGTGGAGATGAGCGCCGGCATGTCTGCGGGCGAGGGAGGAGATCAGGTGGCCTGGAACCAGGCGCTGACCTCCGACATGGTCTTTACCCAGCCTGTTGTCCACGAGTTCGGGCAGGTGAAAACGCCGACCCTGCTCATCATCGGCACGACGGACAAGACGGCTCCGGGCGCTAACCGCGCCAGCAAGGCGATCGCCGCATCGCTCGGCGATTATACCAAGCTCGGCAAGCAGGCGGCGGAATCGATCCCCGGGGCGAAGCTGGTGGAGTTCGACGATCTCGGCCATTCCCCGCAGATCCAGGATCCGGACCGGTTCCACAAGGCGCTGCTCGACGGGCTGAATGATCGCTCCTGATACTGGGAACCGCGTTCGCTTCAGTGAACGCGGTTCCTGATCAGCTTTCCGGCACGATTGCCGGCATGCGGAAGGTGAACACCGTCTGGGTATCATCAGAGGTGACATCGATATGGCCGCCATGCGCCTTGGCGATCTGCGACGCGATGTAGAGGCCAAGGCCTAGACCCTGATCATGGGTGCCCGCATCGCTGCGGCTGAAGGGCTGGAACAGTTTTTCGATCGCCTTGCCGGTGATCGCGGTTCCGGCATTGGCGATTTCCAATTTCAGTTCGTCCCCTTCGACCGTTCCCAGAATGCGGATCGGATGTTCTGTAGAGCCGTGGGTGATCGCGTTGCCCAGAAGGTTGGAGAACATCTGCGCAAGGCGGTCATGGTCGACATCGAACAGGCCCGGCAGCTCTATCTCGACGTCAATCTGCCGCTCTGGATGGGCAGAGCAGATTTCCGAGACGACCTGCATCAGTGTGGGGCCAAGCGGACGATCTGCTTCCCTGCGTAGACCCAGACCGCCACCAAGCCTTCCGCGGGCGAAATCCATGACGTTATCGATCAGGCCGGACATGCGCAGGATACTGCCGCGCATCATGTTGAGCACCCTGGTAGACCGCTCGCTTTGCGCTTCGCGCTGCAGGATGTTGATGCCGCCGTCGAGCGACGCAAGGGGATTTCGAAGATCGTGGCCGAGGACTGCGATGAACTGTTCCCGCAACCGAGCCGTCGCTTCCGCATCGAGCAGACTTGCATTGGCCCGATCGAGCTTCTCGTCGGCTTCCAGATGGTAGGCAATCAGTTCGGCAAACAGCTTGAATGTTCCAATCACCAGCGGATTGTTGAGCGCTGCCGGCTTGGGATCTATGGCGCACAGGGTTCCGAAATAACGGCCATCCGGCAGGATGATAGGCATGGAAATGTAGCTCTTCAATCCGTAGAGCTTCGGGGTTTGATGCTGGAAGTAAACAGGGTCTTCGGCGACGTTGTCGATGACGATAACGTCGCGCGATTGCCGGACTTCGTGGCAGAGCGTCGTTTCGACCGGCAGTTCGCCTCCGGCCGGGAGGCCGAAATGGATGTTGTCGAGAACCTGGCAGGCAACCCACCGATCCTCCGTGACGCGAACCACTGCCGCATATCCCATCCCGGTCGCGCGACAGACAACATCAAGGATCGTTGGTACGGCACCGATACGCTGGACTGCGTCTATGTCGTCCTGAAAGTCATGCGCCATCAATATTCACCAATCCGGCTGACCTTGGTCCTCCAAAATACCCTCTACCCATGGGGCGTCGCAAGGACGTCCACCACGCGTCAGGTTCACCGTCGTCGCATAATGCCGCTGTAACCGCGAGTCCGGGTTTGCACCAGTCTGCTCTAGCTAAGGATAGAGCAACGGCCAATGTCAACGGGCCGTCGCCACGACTACTGTCGTATCGATAAATTACTTCCGCTCCAACCGTGCCAGCAGCGACGACGTGTCCCAACGCTTGCCGCCCATCGCCTGCACTTCAGCATAGAACTGGTCGACCAGCGCGGTCATTGGCAGGTTTGCGCCGTTGCGACGGGCTTCGGTGAGGACGATATCGAGATCTTTGCGCATCCAGTCGACGGCAAAGCCGAAGTCGTATTTGCCCTGGTCCATCGTCTTGTGGCGGTTTTCCATCTGCCAGGATCCGGCAGCTCCCTTGGAGATGACGCCGACGACGGTCTCGATGTCGAGGCCTGCCTGCTTGCCGAAATGCACGGCTTCCGCCAGGCCCTGGACGACGCCGGCAATGCAGATCTGGTTCATCATCTTGGTCAGCTGGCCGCTGCCGACCGGACCCATCAGGCCGACCATGCGGGCATAGGCCTCGATCACAGGCTTTGCCGTGTCGAAGGTTTTCTGATCGCCGCCGCACATGACAGTCAGCACGCCGCCTTCGGCACCCGCCTGGCCGCCGGAAACCGGTGCATCGATAAAGCCGATGCCTTTCTCGATGGCGGCTGTCTCCAGTTCACGGGCGACTTCGGCGCTGGCCGTCGTGTTGTCGATCAGGATCGCACCGGATTTCATGTCCGAGAGAACGCCGTTCTCACCTGTGGTCACCTGGCGCAGATCGTCGTCGTTGCCGACGCAGATGAAGACAAAATCGGCATCTTTTGCCGCTTCGGCTGGCGTTGCACCGGTTCCTCCGCCGAACTTCTTTGCCCACTCGGCAGCTTTGGACGCGGTGCGGTTATAGACCGTGACGTCATGGCCGCCCTTTTCCTTCAGGTGGCCTGCCATGGGGAAACCCATAACGCCAAGACCGATGAATGCCACTTTCGCCATGCCGGAACTCCCTGAATTGCTGTGATGCGAGGATTAGAACAAAGCAAGGCCGACGGGAAGGGCAAAGCGCTCGCAAGCCTAACTAGCTGACCTGTCACGACGCTCCACCCGCCGGCTGCGGCGCGTTGGAAATTGGTTCGGTGATACCGTCGTGCAGAGCAGGGTCTTTCTTCTGATCAGAACGGCTTGATCACGGCGAGTGCCACGATCAGCACGAGACAGATCATGATGATTGGCATGCCGAGACGCACGAAGGCGTTCGGATCGCGTTTCGGATCGGCCGCCATCTTGCGCATGGCCGCCCCCTGCATGCCGTGCAGCGCGGAAAGCAGGATCACCAGCAAGAACTTGGCGTGAAGCCAGCCGCCGGAAAAGCCGACGTAACCGATCGCCAGCCAAAGGCCGAAGATCCACGCGCCGGCAAGGGCTGCGGTCGTGACGGTGCGGTCGTATTTGCGCAGCGACTGGATGACGCCGACCCGGATTGTCGGGGGCACCATGGAGATGACGAAGGCGTTCACCAGCATGCCGCCGATCAGCAGGAAGTCGGAGATGAGGTGCAGGGTTTTGAGTACGAAATACAGCATGGGTCAGTCACTCCAGATCATGGATTCGGTAAAGCCGAGTTCGGCGAACTCTTTTGCGCGCAATGCCTGTTCCTGCGGGTCCGACGGAAAGAACTCGTCGAGCTGCGGTGGGGAAACAGGGGTGGAAGACAGCATCGCATGCACTTGGCCGCGATGATGGATCTGGTGCTGGAAGAGGTGCAGCAGAATTCGATCGGCTCGCTCGACCTGGACATGGTTTTGGCGCGGGATCCGGATTTCCCCGGCGAGGTCGGCCTCGCTCATGCGACGACAGTGATCGATCAGGCGACGGTCGACGGCCCGTTGTTCCCGATCGAGATCGGCGATAGCGGGGAAGGGTATCTGCGGCTCGAACGCCGAAGCGCCGGGACAGTGTCCTTCGAGCGCACCGACGTAAAGCCAGTCCACCGTGAGAATGTGGTTGAGCGTGTGGATGATCGACGGGAAGAAGCTTTGCCGCGGCGCGCCAATATCTTCAGCCGACAGCAGGGCACAGGCTTTGAGCAGCCGGTGATTGGCCCAGGCATTGTTATAGGCCTGAGTGAGAATATAGCGCTGCGGCCCCATCGCCACCTCCATTGCGAAGTTGGTTTAGCCGTTCGGCACGGAGATGAGAAGATGGAAGTTGATATGGCTGCTCCGATGATGAATGGGGGGAGATCAATGCCTGGACAGTATCCGATGCTGGATCTTACGTTTCCTGCTTTTTGTTCTGGGGATTGCGCTTGGAATCCCGGAAGTAGGAGGATCCTGGCTCGAGGCTGTCAGCAATGTCGTTCCACAACCGACGCAGGCGGCGGACGTGCAGATCGTCCGAAATCCATGTCATCAGATGTTCGGCGGCTTTCGTGATCAGTTTCGGCTCGCTGCTGACCCGCTCCCGGGCCCACTTGGCGTATTCGTCCACCGAGACCGGGCGGGCATTCGTACCGTCCATGATCATGAAATTCATTTTCGCGATGTCAGCCAGCCTGCGCAGGTTGCTGGTCGGCGACATGAGGATGCTCATGTAGATGTCGTCGAATTCTTCCGGAGAATCGACGCTGTCGATTGCGCGTTCGAGGTCGAAGATCGTCCGGATGTTCAACTCCCGCAAAGCCAGGAATCGCTCGAGGCCGACGATATGACAGAGCTGCGCCTGGGCGACCCAGTCGATGCACTGATAGATCCCGAACGGCGTTTCGACGTGAAGGAGGATGGGGTTGTAGGTGGCAAGGTTCTGGATGTCGTAGATGCCGCAGTCTTCAAGCCGGAAGCGGATTTCGTAATCGATGCCGTTGATCACATCGAGCGACACGATCGGGGTGATGGACACGAAGCGGTCGTCGCTCACCTTGACCCAGGTGAAGATCTGCTGGAGCTTGACGAAGAGGAACTTGGTCGAGCTCTGCGGGAGCAGCCCGAGCATCGGCGCGAGTGCTATCCATGTGAGCGGCAAGGATTGGCCCGTGGTTTCGGCACTTGAGGTTGCCCCGCCAGTCAGAACACGTCCGATGCCGCCGAGCGGGTCCGGAAAGGCTGCAAACAGGATGGCCGCAAAGAGAACCGATGCCAGGCTTTCGATGGTGATTCTCAAGAATGTGGTCGACGAAAGATCGAACACAGCGAGGCGGGCAAGAAGGGTCCGGGCCGAAGAAATGTAGGCGCCGATAAAGGCGAGCGAACCGATCACGATAAGCTTCGAGGAGGTGTCACCGCCGACGAGACCGGGCACAGGGCACTGAACGGAGATTTGCAGCCCGCAGCAGATCGCGGAAATGAAGATGTGGAAGCCGATATAACTGAGAAGGACAAACCCCAGCGACGACAGGAACAGACGATACGCGAATGTCACGCGGCCCTTTGCCGCGAGACTGATAAACTGCCGCAGCTTGTCCGCTTCCGGGAGAGCATCGAATTTGTCCTTCTCCGGAAAAACCAGATCGGCCGTGTATTTCGAGCGGACGAATTCGAAGGATGGATTGGTCCCGAGTCGCGAAGCTACGGTGTTTGAGGCACTGCCTTTTTCACTGCTGAAGTTGACGTAGAAATCCTGGATCTGTCGCAGCCGGCGCAAGCGCACTTCGTTTCGAGCTGCGAAGATGAGAAGCGGGCCAAGCAGGGCGATGACGAGAGCTATCCAGTCAATGCTCGAAAACAAGCCGCCCAAAAACGATAGTTTTGAGAAGGGGCTATCCAGCAGCCCAGTCCAAGACGTGGCATCCATAGCAATCCCCCCAATCAATCCGAATGCTATTATCGGTTGATTAGGTGAGCTTTGCGCAACTTATACGTAATGTCAATATGACTCGGCGAACCGTCCAGTTTAGGGGCTCAGCCCTTCAACTTCGCAATCACCAGATGGCCCGGGCTCGGGTTGCCGTCCTGCATCCGCACATTGATTTCGGTCATTTCCACGACCGTAAAGCCGGTCTCTTCAAGCCGCGAGCGGATGTAGGATTCCGAGTGGACGAAGCGCTGGTGGGGGCCGACCCGGTAGGGGGTGGTGTCGGATGCGGGGAGCGTTTCGGACGAGAAAGCGAACAGGCCACCCGGCACCATGTTTTCGGCAGCGCCGAAGAACAGGGGCTCAAGCGCGCCGAGATAGGGCAGTACATCGGTTGCGGTGACGAGGTCGAAAGGCTCGTCGTCGTTGTCGTCAAGGAAGTCCTCGACCTCAGCGACGTAGAGCGTTTCGTAGAGATCCTTCTCATGGGCGATCTCGACCATGTTTTCGGAGAGATCGATACCGGTGATGTCGTCCACCATGTCGCGCAGCGTACCGCCGGTCAGACCGGTGCCGCAGCCGAGATCGAGCATGCGCTTGAACGGGCCAAGGTTCAGTTCCTGCAGACGCTGGCGCAGGATGACGGGCACGGCGTAGCCGAGCTGTTCGACAAGGATGTCCTCGAAGCTTTCGGCATGCTGGTCGAACAGGGTTTCGACATAGGCGTCCGGCGCTCTCGGCGGCGTTTCGCCGCGTCCCATCGAGGCGATGCGGACTGCTGCGCCGCCGTGATCCTCGGGGTCGATTGCCAGCACGTCTTCGTAGGCTTTTACCGCCGCGTCGATGTCGCCGGCCTTTTCCAGCGCCAATGCGCGGTTGTAGGCCTCGGCCAAAGCTTCCTCGTCGATCTTCGTCATCGCCATCATCCTTTTCGTTGCGAAGCGCTTTAAGGGGCGGGGCGCCGTTTGGCAATCTGGACTAGCGTTTCAGGTGACGGGTCAGGCGGGCTTCCATGAATGCCCAGAGGTGCCTCAGCGCTTCGACCATCGTCAGGTAGAAGATCGCCGCCCAGAGATAGGTCTGGTAGTCGAAGGTGCGCGAAAAGGCATAGCGCGTCTCGCCCATCAGATCGAAGACGGTAACGATCGCGACCACAGCGGAGCCCTTGATCATCAGGATCACTTCGTTGCCGTAAGGGCGAAGGGCGACGATCAGTGCCTGCGGCAGGATGACCTTGCGCAGCGTGATGCGCTTGGAAATGCCCAGCGCCGCGGCGCCTTCGTGCTGGCCGCGCGGCACGCTTTCGATGGCACCGCGCAGGATTTCGGCCTGATACGCGGCCGTGTTGATCGTCAGCGAGAACAGTCCGCAATACCAGGCCTCGCGGAAGAACCACCAGAGACCGACGGATTCCAGTTCCGCCCTGAAACTGCCGAGACCGTAATAGATCAGGAAGAGCTGCGCGAGCAGCGGCGTCGAGCGGAACAGATAGACGTAGGCGTAGGCGATCGTGTTGAGCACGCGGTTCTTCGACATGCGGGCGAACGCGATCGGCAGCGAAAGCAGCGCGCCGAGAACGATGGAGATGCCGACGATCGAGATGGTCGTCCACAGGCCGTTCAGGTAGCGCGGTCCGTATCGCTCGAACTTGGCCGTATCCCAGCCGTTGATCACCATCATGACAAGCGCGACCGCCAGCAGGCCCCAGAGCACCAGCACGATCATGCCGGTGACCTTGGCGGCGGTGAGCGGCCTCTCGGCGACGGCGGGCGCCGGGCGTGCCGGTATCAGCTCTTTCACAAAGCTCATCGCGATACTCCCGAGCGTTTGGCCCAGCGTTCGATGAAGCCGAGCCCGAACGAGGAGATCATCGCGAGCGCCAGATAAAGAAGGCAGGCGATGGTGTAGAAGAAGAACGCCTCGCGGCTGACGCGCGCGGCAATGCCTGTCTGGCGGATGATATCGGCAAGGCCGATGACCGAGACGTAGGACGTATCCTTCAGCAAGATCAGCCAGAGATTGGTGAGGCCCGGCAGCGCGATGCGGATCAGCTGCGGCAGGACGATCAGGAACATCGTGCGCCAGCGCCGAAGGCCAAGCGCATCGCCGGCCTCATACTGGCCGCGCGGGATGGCGCGAAAGGCAGAGAGAAGCACTTCCGACGAGTAGGAGGAGAACACGACCGCAAGCGCCACCATGCCGGCGACGAAGGCGTTGATCTCGACGCGGCCGTCATAGCCGAAGGTCGACAGCACTGTCTGGAGAAGGATCTGGGCGCCGTAGTAGACGATGAACAGCGTGAGCAGCTCGGGAAGGCCACGGAAGATCGTCGTGTAGATGCCGGCGGCCAGCCGCAGCAGCCGTTCCTCCGACTGTGCTGCGAGCGCGATCAGAAAGCCGATGACGAGGCCGACCGGCAGGGTCGCCAAGGCCAGCGTGATCGTCACCTTGACGCCAAAGGCGATCTCGTCGCCCCATCCGGCGTCGCCGCAGGCAATCAGGGAACCTTGGCCGAGCCAGGTAAAGATGCCGGCCGGGCCGCAAAACGGGTCGAGCGTATCGAAGAGGGCGGAGAGCCATCCGCTCATAGGGTCATTCCGGTTCGTTCCCCATGCGGCTTTTAAGGCGCCGCTTCAGTCATAGGTGTCATTAAAAAGGAAAACGGCGGAAGGGCAAGCCTTCCGCCGTTCATATTCCGGCGTATAGACGATTACTTGTCGCCGTACACGTCGAAGTCGAAATACTTCTTGTTGATTTCGGCGTATTTGCCGTTGGCGCGGATGGCGGCGATCGCGGCGGTGAACTTGTCGGCCAGTGCCGTTTCGTCCTTGCGCACGGCAATGCCGGCGCCTTCGCCATTAATTTCAGCATCCACCGGGAGCGGTGCAAGGATCTTGCAGCAGTTGCCGGCTTCGGACTTCACCCATTCCGACAGGACGACGATGTCGTCCACAACGCCGTCGATGCGGCCGTTGGTGAGGTCGAGCTTGTACTCGTCAGACGTCGGGTAGAGCTTCAGTTCGGAATCAGGAAAATGCTTTTCGGTGTAGTTCGAGTGGGTGGTCGAACCCTGGGCGCCGAGCGTCTTGCCCTTGAGCGAGGCCGCGGTCGCATCCTTCAGCGGCGAATCCTTCGGCACGGCGACTGCCGGCGGCGTGTTGTAATATTTCTTCGAGAACGCAACCTGCTGCATGCGCTCCGGCGTGATCGACATGGAGGCGATGATAGCATCGAACTTCTTCGACTGCAGCGCCGGGATGATGCCATCCCAGTCGTTGGTGACGAAGGTGCAGGTGACCTTCATCTCGTCACACAGCGCCTTGGCAATGTCGATGTCGAAACCGGTCAGATTGCCGTTGGATTCGAGAACGTTGAAGGGCGGGTAAGCGCCCTCGGTGCCGATCGTGAGCTTTTCCTGGGCAAGCGCGGATCCGGCGAAAAGCGATACAGCCGCGATGGATGCAGCTGCGAAAAGGCGGGACATAGTCATAATGATCCTCTCTGTTGGCAAGACCGGCGGCGTTGAATTCATACGCCATCCGGGTTGCGGGGCTTAAGGCCAGCTCGCCCCGTCTGACGTTTTATAGATACCGGCCAACGGGAAATTGCAACGGCATTTTCCTGCCTGATGACACCTCGCGGGAGGTGAACGCGGCATTCAGTTGTCATTCATGTGGTTGGGAACAGTCTTTGCGGAACCATATCGGTTGAATACCCGTTCAGCCGGCGCGTCAGCCCGAGGTCATTCTTTCGAACGATGCATAATACGGGATGCGCCAAGGGAAGAGACGCTTGAGAAGAGGAAGATTGCATGTCTAAAAAATTCAGACTGTTTGCCAGCGTGGCTGCGCCGGTGCTGTCGCTGCCGCTGATGCTGCAGCCGGTTGGTGCCATGCCGCTGAAGGCCGCCATCGAAGTCAACCAGGCTCCGGCCTCGGTACCAGGTTTCATCCAGGTTCAGCAGGAAGTCATCGCGCCTGAAGATGGTGGTGGCGAAAAGCCGCAGCGTCCGCGCCGCGAAAAGAGCGAAGCAGGCCAGGGCGAAGACAAGCCAGAGCGGCCGCAGCGTCGCCAGGCCGCGGAAGACGGTGGCGGTGCCAGCGAGCGCCTGCAGCGTCGCCAGCAGGCTGAAGACAACGGCGGCGCAAGCGAGCGTCCAGCACGCCGCGCGCAGGCTGAACAGGGCGAGCCCGAGCAGAAGAAGCCAGCGCGCCGCGATGCCGAGCGTCAGCAGGATGCTCCTGCAGCAGGCGAACGCCCGCGCCGTGAAGCGCAGGGAAGCGATGCCAAGGAGCGTCCGCCTGCAGCGGACCGTTCCAATGCCGAAGGCGAGCGCCCGAAGCCATCCCGTGACCGCGCCGATCCGTCCAAAGCCGATGCTGCCGACAGGGCAAAGCCGGACGATGCAAAGCCGGCCAAGCCTGAAAAGGCACAGGCTGATCGTGCAAAGCCAGACCAGGCCGATCCGGATCAGGCTCGTCCGCAGCGCGAAAAGGCCGGCGATGAACAGTCGCCTGAGCGTCCGCGCGCGCAGGGCGATCGCAACAAGGTAGATCCGAAGGCCGACCCCAAGGTTGATCCGAAGGCTGCGGAACGCAATGCTCGCGACACCGACGCTGAGAACGGGGCTACGCCACCGCGCGACGCCAAGGATCGCAACCAGCGCGACCAGACCCGTCCGGATACTGCAGCGCAGCCAGACGCGGCTCGCCCAGACCGTAATCAGGCTGACCGTAACCCAGCCGACCGCGACCAGAACAACCGTCGCCCGGGTGATGCCGATCAGGCCAATCCGAACGAGCCCGGCCGTGATCGTCCCGATCGCAACCAGGCCGATCGCAACCAGCCGGAGACCGATCAGCCCGCAAACGGCCGTCCGCGGCCGCCGCAGGTTGCCGATACGCCTGACAAGGTGGAGCGCGCCAAGGAACTGGCGAAGGATCCGAAGTCTGCGCAGCGCGGCGAACAGCCGACCCTGCCGGTCGAAAACGGTGCAGCGGTGCTCGACAGCGCCAAGGAAGATGCACGTCCGCGTCGTCCGGACCGCGATGGTGAGCGTCCGCGCCGCGACCGCGATCGCGATGCCCAGCAGGCGGATCGTGCACCGCCACGTTCCGACGCTGATTCCCAGTCCAACACCCGGGAGACAGCGGACCAGAGGCGCAATTTCCGCGAACTGTCCGAAGAGCGCGGCGAACGGCTCGACCGTCGTCCGCAGTTCGATCGCCCGCGTGGCTGGGATTATCGCGGCCAGGACGGCCAGGACGTCGGTCGTAACGATCGCAGCAGGGATCGTGGCCGCGTGATCATCTCGATCGACAACCAGTCGGTCGTGCGCCACGATGACAGCCGCCGCTTCTATGAAGAAGACGGTCGCCAGCCGGAATACGAGCGTCTGCGCGATGGTCGTGTACGTGAAGTGATCGAACGCGACGACGGCACCCGGATCGTCACCGTGCGCAACCGTTACGGCGAGATCGTCCAGCGGTCGCGTATCGTGCGCGGCGGTGAGGAATACGTTCTCTACTATGCGCCGGAACTGTCGGAACAAAACCGTGGTGCGGATTATACCTGGCGCGATCCGGGTGACGATCTGCCGCCGATGCGTCTCGACGTTCCGCTCGACGACTACATTATCGACACGTCGTCGGAGCCTGACCGGAACTACTACGAGTTCCTCGAACAGCCGCCGGTCGAACAGGTCGAGCGCGTCTATTCGCTGGATGAGGTTCGCTACTCGGCCCGTATCCGCGACAAGGTTCGTCGTATCGACTTGGATACGGTCACCTTTGCAACAGGCAGTGCCGAAATTCCGATGAATCAGGCAAGCTCGCTGCGCAAGGTTGCGGATGCGATCAACCAGGTGCTGAAGAAGGACCCGGCTGAAACCTTCCTGATCGAAGGCCATACCGACGCCGTCGGCGCGGATGATGCCAACCTCGTCCTGTCCGACGAGCGTGCGGAAAGCGTCGCCCGCGTTCTGACCGACGCTTACGGCATCCCGCCGGAAAACCTGGCGACCCAGGGCTACGGCGAACGCTACCTGAAGGTTCGCACCGACGGACCGAACCAGGAAAACCGCCGCGTCACCATCCGCCGCATCACGGCGCTGGTAAAGCCGGTTGCGTCGAAATAGTACGGTTCACCAGAGTTGATCAGAGAGCGCCCGGTTTATCCGGGCGTTTTCATTTCTGCGGGAGAGAAACGACGTCCGCGATGAAATCCGCGATGGCGACCGTGTCGTCGAGATCGAAGACGGGCAGGGACGTACCCTCCACCGCATGATCGGCAGCGATGGCAACAATGTGCGGATCGGTCGGAGCCAGTGGCTCGCGGCTTTTCGATTCGAGCCTTCGGGCCTCGATCTTGGGCACAGGCTCGCGCTTGTAGCCCTCTATCAGCACCAGATCGCAGGGCGCGATACGATCGAGAACGTCCTGCAGACTGGGTTCCGGATCGCCGCGCAGCTCGTGCATGATGGCAAACCGGGTGCCGGAGACGATCGTCACTTCATGCGCGCCGGCCTGACGGTGCCGGAACGAGTCGGCGCCGACCTTGTCGATGTCGAAATCGTGGTGGGCGTGCTTGATCGTCGAGATCTTGTAGCCGCGGCGGGTGAACTCCATCACCAGTCGCACGGCAAGGCCGGTCTTGCCGGAGTTCTTCCAGCCTGCAATTCCAAAGACACGGGGCGGCACTGTCATCTCAGAGCCTCGGTGAAGCGCTTGGCCAAGGCCAGATCCTCCGGAGTGTTGATATTGAGAAAAGGATCGAGCATGTCGCCGCCGATGTCGAGAATTGGGAAATCCACATAGACCGTCGAATGGCGATCCAGAAATGCCCGAAGGCGACGGTTGTCGGGATCAACAAGCCATTTTTCGAGGTCGTCGGCGATCGACTTCGGCCAGAGCGCGAAAACGGGATGCGTACGACCATCCGACGTAGCGACGGCAATGGTTTCAGGGCCAGCGTCGGCTTTGAGATGTGCCACCAGATCGAGCGGCAGGAACGGACTGTCGCAGGGGACCGTCACCATATGGGACGCATCGGTGTCCTGCGCCTGCAGGTCGAAAAGCCCGGCCAGGACGCCTTCGAGCGGGCCGGCCTGGCCCGGTCTCAAGTCGGGAACGAGACGTAGCCCGCGAATATTCTCTGGGGCTTCGGGCGCATTCAGAACGATCGATATCACCTGAGGCGCGAGCCGATCGACGACATGGCCGAGGATCGTCTTTCCGGCGAGCGGCAGATCAGCCTTGTTTTGCCCCATGCGGCTGGATCGGCCGCCGGCGAGAATGAGAGCCGGGAGATTGTTTAAGGCAGTTATCATCGGCCCGTTTCTCTCGTCTGCGTGGAGCCGGGCGGGGCGACGTCGGCGGCGGTCGCGACCTGCTGCTTCCTCTTTTTCTCGCGCGCGAACGTGTAGAGACCGGAGCCGATAACGATTGCCGCTCCCGCAAGCATGCTGCCGCTCGGCTCCTCGCCGAAGAACAGGATCCCGATCGCCAGAGCCCAGATCAGGCTCGTGTAGCGGAACGGCGTCACAAACGAGACCTCTCCCGTGCGCATCGCCATGATCACGGTCTGATAACCCGCAAAAACCAGGAGCGATGTCAGGACGAGAATGGAGAAGGTGCCGGCGCTTACCGGTTGCCAGCCACCCATCGGCATGATCAGGATAATGCCGAGAAGCGTGTTGGCGAAACTCGTGAAGAAGGTGATGCTGATGGTCGGGATTTCGGCGCTGATCCGCCGGGTCGTCAGGTCGCGGCAGGCGGTGAAGCATAAAGCGATGAGCGGATAGATCGCGTCCGCCGAAAAGCCTTCCGCGCCGGGGCGCAGAATGAGAAGGACGCCAACGAGCCCGACCCCGATCGCGCTCCAGCGCCGCCAGCCAACCGGTTCACGAAAAATGAGTGCTGCGCCAAGCGTGACGACCAGTGGCAGCGACTGCATGATGGAGGCAGCGGTGGCAAATTCGAGCCGGGCGAGCGCGGTGAAATACGCAAGGGTGGCGCCGAGTTCGCAAAATCCTCGCAAGAGGACGAGGGGATGGCTCAGCGTTTTCAGCGAAATCGACGCGCGAAGGTGGCGCGCGATGAAATAGACGAGGGTTGTGGTCATGACCCCGCGCACGGCAATGATCTGTGCAATGCTGAGCTCTGACGTAACGGATTTGACCAAAGCGTCGTTGAAGGTAAATGCCGCCATGGCGAACGCCATAACCAGGGCGCCGCGTGCGTTTTCGGACAGACTCATGATGTCTCCTCGGGACCGCGCCGTCTTAACGCAGCTTCAAACGGTCCGCCAGCAGCCACATGTCCCCGTTCTTGCGAAATCGCAACTCGGACATCCTTGAGTTAACGCTTGTTCAACCGAATTTGCAGATTGTGTGCAGCAATGTTACCCGCATGACGTGGGGGCGCTTGCTGGATAACCCGCGAATGAACAGCGGAGCCGGGGGCTACTCAACAACCCGGGGGTTCCATGTCATTCGTCGATCGTCTGCTTCAAAGACGCAAAATTGTCACCAAGGTTCTTCTCTTCGTCGTGCCACTGGTGCTTCTCATTGCAGGCGTGGGAATGGCTGGCTTCTATACGGCCGAAACGCTGAACGGTCATATGACCGTGACGCGTGCCACGATCGAAAATATCGGCGATTTCGAAGACCTCCAGTCATCGCTTCAGGCATTCACCGAGGCTCCGTCGGATCAGACCGTCGCGACCCTGCGGTCCAGTATCGCGCGTCAGGCAGACGGCGTCGGCCGGTTGCAAGGGCTGTTGCAGACCGAGGGTGACCGTAACCGGATAGCCGTTGTCCGCGAGCTCGCGGCTAAGCTCTCCGCCGACACGGATGGGCTGTGGGTGATCGAACAGATGCGCAAGCGCAATGTCGAGGAGATCAATCAGATCCTCAAAGGCGTGCGCGATGCTTCCAACGGCGTCGACAAGCAGGTCGAGATCATCCAGAAACAGTTTGACGGCAAGGAGAAATTCGCCAAGCGGCAGCTGTTTGAAGCCTACGCGTATCGATCCGTCGCGCGTCGGCTGGAAAATCTGCGCAATGCCGTGCGGGCCTCCGAAACCGACGAAGCCACCGTCAAGGGCGCGGAGCTTTACGGCCACACTCTGAAAAAGGAGTTCGCGATCGTCGCGCCGATGCTGTCGTCCAACGGCAAGGCGGCCATGGCGCCGATTGAGCAGTCGGCCGATCAGCTTCTGGCCGTCATCGCCAGCGACAAGCCGGTTGCCGACAAGGCCCAGGCCCTGCGCATTGCGACAAGTGCCTTCATGAGACCGCAGGGGGAACTTGCCGCCGAAGTGACGAAGAAATCCGGTGACGCAGCCGAGCGTTTCGTCGATCTCGAAGGCGAGGTGGAAGTGCTGAAAAGCGTTCTCGACCAGATCGACCAGTCGCTCCAGATTTCGAACGCGATGCAGCTGCATGCCGAGCGTTTCATGACGGTGCCGACCGATGAAGCACGTTCGCATATCATTGCCGACATCGTGGCGCTGAGGGCAACAAGCGCAAAAGTCTCCGAACTCAATTCACGCAATGCCGCCACCCGCGACTTTGGATCGACCCTTGCGACACTGCTGAGCGCGCTGGAGAAGAGCACGGCGACGACGATTGTCAACGCGGGTGAATGGACTGCGGCACGCACGAAGGCGACAGAAACGCTGACGGCGGGCATGGCCGGCCTCAAGAACTTCGTGGCTCAGGCGCAGGAGGTCGGCAAGGCAGACAGCGAGCGTTCGGCCACGGTTTCCGTGATCGCCATGGTGGCGGGCACGCTGCTTGCCATCGCCGGCGGCCTCATGCTGGTCGAGACGCTGCGCGGACCTTTGCGCCGCGTCACCGAGATCATGAAGCGTCTGGCCGATGGCGATCTCGATGTGAAGATCGAAGGCCGCGAGCGGGGCGACGAGATCGGCGACATGGTGCGCTCGGTCAGCGTATTCCGCGATTCGGCGCTGGAGAATATCCGGCTGGAAAAAGAGGCGACGTCGGCACGGGAGCTTTCGAGCGCCGAATCGGACCGCCGCACAAGCGAACGTGCCCGGATTGCCGCCGAACAGCGTCAGGCGCTGACCGCTCTCTCGAGCGTTCTCGGCCAGCTTGCCGAAGGCGACCTGGAGCAGACCATGGATGAAAACCTGCCCGAGGATTTCATCGAGATGGCCCGCACATACAACCGCGCTGTCGAAGAGTTGCGCGGCACGCTTGCCGACGTCCGTTCCACGGCCGACGAGATCGAAGGCGGCACCGGCAATCTTGCGGCATCCGCCGACGACCTTGCCCGGCGCACCGAGCAGCAGGCGGCAGCACTCGAGCAGAGCTCACGTGCGCTCCGCCATCTCGGCGACATCGTCCGCGCAACAGCGCAGAGCGCTCGCGAAACCTCGACGTCCGTCAACGAGACTGAAGCTTTCGCGGTGCGTTCGGGCGAGGTCGTGGCACGCGCTGTCGGCGCCATGGGCGAGATCAGCCGGTCGTCGGAGAAGATTGCAACCATTATCGGCGTCATCGACGAGATCGCCTTCCAGACCAACCTGCTTGCGCTCAATGCCGGTGTCGAAGCCGCACGCGCAGGTGAGGCGGGTCGCGGTTTTGCCGTGGTCGCGCAGGAAGTCCGCGAATTGGCGCAACGCTGCGCAGGCGCTGCCCGCGAAATCAAGGGGCTGATCTCGGCAAGTTCCGCTCAGGTGACCAATGGCGTGCACCTGGTTGAAGAGACAGGTGGCGCGCTCTCGCAGATCATCGCCCATGTGACCGACGTGCGCAAACTGGTGACGCAGATCTCCGATGCTGCCGAGGAACAGTCGACGGGGATCAGCCAAGTCACCCGCGCGGTTCAGGAAGTGGAACACATCACCCAGCGGAACGCCGCGATGGTGGAAGAAAACAATGCCGAGATCCACGGCCTGCGCCAACGGGTCGGCGTTCTTTCCGAAAAGATCGAGCGGTTCAAGACCCGCGAACCGCATGAACAGTACGGCATGGGGAGTTATGACCGGCGCGATCAGCAGCGGCGCGACGTCGCCTGAGACGATCGCTGCAGTCCCAAAATGAAAAGAGCCGGCTCAAGCCGGCTCTTTTCACATCTGACTTTGCTTCGTTTACATCACCCGCCGGTGACGCTCATGTGCCGCGACACCGCCGGGCGGTTGTTGCGGTCGATGATGAAGTCGTGGCCTTTCGGCTTGCGCGAGATCGCTTCGTCGATCGCCGCCGAGAGAACGGCAGGATCGTCCGAGGACCGCAGCGCTGCGCGAAGATCGGCAGCGTCGTTCTGGCCGAGGCACATATAGAGCGTGCCGGTGCAAGTGAGGCGGACGCGGTTGCAGCCTTCGCAGAAGTTATGCGTCATTGGCGTGATGAAGCCGACGCGGCCACCGGTTTCCGCCACCTCGACATAACGGGCAGGGCCACCGGTCTTGTAGGGGATGTCAGTGAATGTGAACTGCTGCTCGAGATCGGCTCGCAGCTTCGATAGCGGCAGATAGCGGTCCGTGCGGTCTTCCTCGATCTCGCCCATGGGCATGGTCTCGATGACCGTCAGGTCCATTCCGCGGCCATGGGCGAAGCGCAGCATGTCGGCGATCTCGAATTCGTTGAAATCCTTGAGCGCGACCGCATTCAGCTTGATCTTCAGGCCGGCCTTCTGCGCCGCATCGATGCCTTCCATGACCTTGGAGAAGTCACCCCAGCGTGTGATGGTCTTGAACTTGTCGGGATCGAGCGTATCGAGCGAGACGTTGATGCGACGCACGCCGCAATCGTAGAGTTCCTGCGCGTGGCGGGCGAGCTGGGAGCCGTTCGTCGTCAGCGTCAGCTCGTCGAGATTGCCCTCTTCGATGTGGCGACCGATCGAGCGGACCAGATACATGATGTTCTTGCGCACCAAAGGTTCGCCGCCCGTTAGCCGAAGCTTTCGGACGCCCTTTGCGACGAAGGCCGAACAGAGCCTGTCGAGCTCTTCCAGCGTCAGCAGGTCCTTTTTCGGCAGGAACGTCATGTTTTCCGCCATGCAATAGGTACAGCGAAAGTCGCAGCGATCCGTGACCGAGACACGCAGATAGGTCACCGCGCGACCAAACTTGTCGATCATCGGTGCGTTGGTCGCGGCAGGGCCGGCAGTCAGTGGCGGTATGACAAATGAATTCACGGGTAAATACTCCTGACGCCAGAACTTGGGTCCGATCCGGGGCAACGTCAAGGTTTGTACTCCTTAACGTGATGATGGACCGTTCACGGCGAACGGGCTTGCGAGGCATGAGCGAAGTCCATAATCGTGAGACATTCAAATTGGAAGAGAAACATGACTGACGTTCCCAACGACAGCTGGCCGACGGAATTGCGGGTTTCGCCGGACAAGAGAACACTGACCGTGCGCTTTGAAGACGGTGCGTCTTACGCCCTGTCCGCCGAGATGATGCGCGTGCTCTCGCCTTCCGCAGAAGTTCAGGGCCACAGCCCGGACCAGAAGGTGACGGTACCGGGAAAGCGCCTTGTGGGCATACGCAACGTCGTCGCGACCGGCAATTATGCGGTCCGCATCGCGTTCGACGACGGCCATGACAGCGGTATCTTTACCTGGCGCTATCTGCGCGAGCTCGGGACCGAGGGCGACGCGCTTTTCCAGGGTTACGAAAATGATCTGGCGGCCAAGGGACTGAGCCGCGATAGTGTCACGCAGACGCGCTAAAGCGATTGCGAAAACAAAGGGGATTGTCGGGGTGGCAGCGGAATCAAATGCGGGCGATCTGGTTCAGGTCGTCGCGCTTCTCGGGGCAGCGGTTATTGCGGCACCCCTCTTCAAGAAGATCGGTCTCGGATCCGTGCTCGGCTATCTCGCCGCCGGTTTGGCGATCGGGCCTTTTGGACTGAAGCTTGTCTCGGATCCGCAGGCGATCCTGCACATTGCCGAACTCGGCGTCGTCATGTTCCTGTTCGTCATCGGCCTGGAAATGCAGCCATCGCGGCTTTGGAGCATGCGAAAGGATATTTTCGGGCTTGGCGCACTTCAGGTGTGCGCCTGTATTGTTTTGCTGATGGCTGTCGGGATCGGCTTCGGTTATCCGGCGCCTGTCGCCTTCGTCGCCGGCACCGGCTTCGTCCTGACCTCGACGGCAATCGTCATGCAGATGCTTCAGGAGCGCAACCATCTGCACACGCCGAAGGGCCAGCATATCGTTGCGATCCTGTTGTTTGAGGATCTCGCCATCGTGCCGCTGCTGGCTATCGTCGCCCTCCTGGCGGCGCAGGGCGAGGCCGTATCCTTGACCGAGCGGCTGCAATCGGTCGGCATCGGGTTTGCAGCGCTTGCCGCACTCGTTCTTGCCGGGCGATACCTGCTTAACCCGTTCTTCCGGCTGCTTGCCAACTCCGGCGCCCGGGAGGTGATGACCGCCGCGGCTCTGCTCGTCGTGCTCGGATCGGCGCTGCTGATGCAGTTTGCGGGACTGTCGATGGCGATGGGCGCGTTTCTTGCGGGCGTTCTCCTGTCCGAATCATCCTTCCGGCATCAGCTCGAGGCCGATATCGAACCGTTTCGCGGCATCCTGCTGGGTCTGTTCTTTCTCGGCGTCGGCATGGCGGTCGATCTGTCGGTGATTGCCGCCAACTGGCAGCATGTGCTTCTGGCCGTGATCGCCTACATGATCGTCAAGGGGCTGGTGATCTACGGGGTCGCAAGGCTGCTCGGCACGTCCCACGCCGAAGGTCTCGGCCGTGCCATCCTGATGGCGCAGGGCGGCGAATTCGCGTTCGTGCTCTACGCGGCGGCGGCCTCCGTCGGCATCTTGGATTCCGATACGAATGCCGTGCTGACGGCGACGATCGTTATCTCGATGGCGGTGACGCCGCTGGTCGTTGCGATCTACGTGCGCACCGCGCCGAAGCCGGAAGTGGATACGAGCGGTCTGGCCGAGCCAGAGAATATCGAAAATACGGTGCTGTTGATCGGCTTCGGGCGTTTCGGACAGATCGTCAGCCAGCCGGTTCTGGCGCGAGGCTATACGCTGTCGATCATCGACAGCAATGCGGAGTTTATCCGCGACATCGGCGATTTCGGCTTCAAGGTCTATTACGGCGACGGTGTTCGACCCGAGATCCTGCATGCAGCCGGTGCGGCGACGGCAAGGGCGATCCTGATCTGTGTGGACGACAAGGAAGCGGCGCTGAAGATCGCCGAGATCGTCAAGGAAGAGTTCCCGCTCGTTCCGGTTCTCGCCCGCGCCTATGACCGCGGTCATGCGATCGATCTGCTGAAGGCCGGCGTCGATTACCAGATCCGCGAAACCTACGATTCGGCGCTGAGCTTCGGAGGCGAGGTTCTGCGCGCTCTGGGTGAGGCCGACGAGACGGCGCTTCAGATGGTCGAGGAATTCCGCGAGATCGATCGCGAACGGTTTGCGCTGGAACAGGTCGGCGGCATCTATGCCGGCCGTTCGCTAATCAAGGGCAATGCGCAACCGGCAGACATCATCGCCGCCAAAACGGCGCGCGAACGGGAACGACGGGCGGCCGCACAGGACGCGGCGCAAGGGGCAGCAAGATGACGGTTATCACGACGGTCGACGAACTGAAGGCGATCTATGGCGACAGCAGCGAGGCATCGATTGCCAAGGTGACCCGCGTTCTGACATCCGAATATCGGCAGATGATCGAGGCGTCACCGTTTGTGGCGCTGGCAACCGTCGGGCCGGAAGGGATCGACTGCTCGCCGCGCGGCGATCTCGGCGGGGTGGTGCGGATCGAGGACGAGCGGACGCTGGCGCTTCCGGACTGGCGTGGCAATAACCGCATCGATTCGCTGATCAACATCGTTCGAGATCCGCGGGTCGCCCTGATGTTTCTCGTGCCGGGCTCGACGATGACGATGCGGATCAATGGTCGCGCGGTGGTGTCGGTGGAGCCCGGACTGCTTCAAAGCTTCGAGATGGACGGCAAGCACCCGCGCAGCGTGACGGTGATTGCTATCGACGAGGTCTATTTCCAATGCGCGCGGGCGCTGATGCGGTCGGAACTGTGGAACCCAGCTCGGTTTGTTGACCCGAAGACCCTTCCGACGCCCGGCACCTTGCTGAAGGCGGCAAAGGCCGACTTCGACAAGGAGACCTATGACCGCGACTGGGCGGACCGTGCCGCCAAGACGATGTGGTGAGGGCAGGCGGTCACTTCTTGTAGATCAGCCAGCTCTTGCTGACGTAATCCTTGGTCATGCTGTCTTCGTAGAAGACGGTCCGGTTTCGTCCGGAGTTCTTGGCATGATAGAGGGCCGTGTCGGCGCGGGCGTAGAGATCGCCCGGATCGGCAGCCTGCGAGGCCATCGAGTATCCGAGCGAGATGGTGACTGGCCCATAGTTGATGCCTGAGCGGGAATTGCGGAAGGCGCGCGTTTCGAGAGCACGACGCACCCGCTCGCAGATGATCATGACCTCGTCGGGTGTGTTGCCCTGAACGATGATCGCAAACTCCTCGCCGCCTGTGCGTGCGACGAAGACTTCCTTGCGGACGTTCGAACGGATGACCGAGGCGACGGTCGACAGGATCTTGTCGCCGACCGGATGGCCGTAGCTGTCGTTGATCTTCTTGAAATTGTCGATGTCGGCAAGGACCAGCGCCGTCACGGGCAGGCTTGGCGCATGGTCGAAGATCGTTGCTAGGCGCTCGTCGAAGGCGCGTCGGTTGGAAAGCCGCGTCAGGGAATCGGTATTGGCGATCCGCTTGTACTCGTCGAGTTCGCGGCGAACCTGATCCATTTCCTGCGAGCGTTGCTCCATGTCGCCGGCGGTCTTTTCGCCCTGCGCGATCTTGTCACCGGTGGCATCGTTGAGGAGGCTGACGGCGTTGCGGATCAGCTCGCTCGAAAAGCTGCTTTTGGCATTGATACGGACGGCGGTCTCGCCAAGAAGACGGCTGTAGCTTTCGAGCGACGCCTGTTCCTGACGCAACAGCTTCAAGACAGAGTCCAGCTCCGTCAAGATGCGGTCATGCGCCTTCTCGATGACATCGACCTGACCCGTTCCCAGGTGCCGGGCAGAAAGGTCGTCGAGTTCCTCTTGCGTCGCGCGTGAGCCCAGCGCCGCAAGATCCTGTGCCAGCTCGGGGTTGGAGCCGATGTAAGCTTCATAGAATAGCTGATAATTACGCGGTATCGAAGCGACCCCCATCGCCCGAATTGCGTATATGACTTGACTGATCAAATCACTGGATTGCGCCTTCGGCGCCACACCCGTCGTCATCGACGACCCCCACTAGACCTCATCCACTGTGTGGATAAATTTATATGTGACGAATATTGGAAAACAATTAAGAGCAGTTTGTATTTGCGCAATTTTGTACGCGTTATTTTAATTATGATTCTATGTTATATTGCGTGAAAGTGCAAATCTTGGCTGAGCTTGCGATACGCGCCAAACATATGTTTCGGTCTAGCTCATTCCAGATGTAATCTTGACGACGGGGCCTATCGGTTGACCGACCCCGTCATCGCTATAGCGACCGATTTACTTGGGGCCGATCATGTTTTCCGGACGGACATACTGATCGAACTCCTCGTTCGTCAGATAGCCACCGCCAACGGCTTCCTCACGCAGCGTGGTGCCATTCTTGTGCGCGGTCTTGGCGATCTTGGCGCAGGTGTCGTAGCCGAGCCTGGAATTCAGTGCGGTGACCAGCATCAGGGAGTTTTCGACGCCCTTGCGGATATTGTCTTCACGCGCTTCGATGCCGACGACACAGTTGTCGGTAAAGGAAACGGCAGCATCACCGAGCAGCTGAACCGACTGAAGGAAGTTGTAGGCCATCATCGGATTGTAGACGTTCAGCTCGAAATGCCCCTGGCTGCCGGCGAAGGTGAGGGCAGCATGGTTGCCGAAGATGTGGGCGCAGACCTGTGTGAGCGCTTCCGACTGCGTGGGGTTGACCTTGCCCGGCATGATCGACGAGCCCGGCTCGTTTTCCGGCAGCGACAGTTCGCCAAGGCCGGCACGCGGACCGGAGCCCAGGAAGCGGATGTCGTTGGCGATCTTGAACAGGGCGGCTGCTGCCGCATTGATCGCGCCGTGCGAAAACACCATCGAGTCGTGTGAAGCGAGCGCCTCGAACTTGTTCGGCGCCGTCACGAAGGGCAGGCCGGTGATCTTCGAGATTTCGTCGGCGACCTTTTCGGCAAAGCCGACCGGGGCGTTGAGGCCTGTGCCGACTGCAGTGCCGCCCTGAGCAAGCTTGGAGAGCGCCGGAAGCGTCAGCTCGATATTGGCGATCGCGGAGGCGACCTGCGCGGCATAGCCGGAAAATTCCTGGCCGAGCGTCAACGGCGTCGCGTCCTGCGTGTGGGTGCGGCCGATCTTGATGATGTGGGCGAAAGCCTTCACCTTGGCTTCCAGCGCCTCATGCAGGTGCTTGAGCGCCGGCAGGAGATGGCGGACGATGGTTTCGACGCAGGCAATGTGCATGGCCGTCGGATACGTATCGTTCGACGACTGGCTCATGTTGACATGGTCGTTCGGGTGCACAGGCTTCTTGGAGCCCATGACGCCACCGAGGACTTCGATCGCCCGGTTGGAGATCACTTCGTTGGCGTTCATGTTCGACTGCGTGCCGGAACCGGTCTGCCAGACCACAAGCGGAAAATGATCGTTGAGTTTGCCGTCGATCACTTCCTGGGCAGCGTCGACGATCGCCTTGCCGACGGTCTTGTCAAGGCCTGCCAGTTCCATATTGGCGACGGCTGCGGCCTGCTTGACGATGCCGAGCGCACGGACCACGGCCAGCGGCTGCTTTTCCCAGCCGATCTTGAAGTTTCCAAGCGAACGTTGCGCCTGAGCGCCCCAGTAGCGGTCTGCGGCCACGTCGATCGGGCCAAAAGTATCGGTTTCGGTGCGCGTTGTGGTCATCGTGTCGCCTCTGTCTCCCATGCCCGCGAACGCGGGCGAACTATCGCGTGCCGGGCACGAAACCGGCGCCGGCATTACTATACCATTACCGGGTGACTTCAAGCGCAGCCGGGGTCGATTTGTGACCGTGTCCGCGTGCCATTTCGGTCACGCCGCGTGGAATTGTGCCCGATGGAACAATGGTCGGCCAAATAAACTAGGTTACCCATTGGTGAAAATTTAACGAATAATTTCTTAATCTTCGCCGGCGTTCGCGTATGCTTTGCCGCTCAGATCCGGCTTTGTGTGTGCTCGGGCGTTTCTTTCCACAGGCCACGCGATCGGATAGATGGCGGGCTGCATGAATTGATCCCGCAGATTTGCAAGCGGGTGGAAATGACGGGGACAAAATTGGCGCAAGATACCAAAAAGACTTCGCTCGCTCTGGCTTTGGTTTCCGGAATTTCGGCCTTTGCCGTCCTGGCCAGCCCCGCCAACGCCCTGACCCTGATGGATTTCCTGAAAGGCGGCCCTGGCAAGAGCCGCGCCGCCGACAACGGCGTTCCGGGCGTGACGACTGTTGCTCCCACCGAAAAGGCGCTGGCCGATCCCGAGCCGCTGCCGAAGGTGTCCGGACCCCGCTACTATACGTATAAAGCCGATGCCAGCCGGGCCGTGCAGACCGCAGGCTTTGCCGCGGCTTCAGCGACCGATGCGACCCGCCTGATCGCGCAGGCAAAGGTTTCGGCCCCGTCTGCGATCGCGTCCGCACTCGAAGCCTATTACAGCAAGAACGCAGCTCCGCTCTGGGTCTCCGGCGGCGATGTCAACGACCATGCGCGGGCGCTGATCAGCGTGCTGGAAAAGGCCGCCGACTTCGGTCTCGATCCCGCCGACTACGCGTTGAAGGTTCCGAACCTGACGACCGCCAGCGTCGCGCCTGCCGAAGCGCCGGTCGCGTCGGCTGAAGCCGAGGCCACTGTCGACCCCGCAACCCCCTCCGCCGCGGCGCCGGAAGCGGCAACCGCCACACCCGTCGCTGCCACGCCGGACACAGCTACCACCACGGCTGAAACGCCTGCCGTAGCATCACCTGCCGCCGGTCCGGCCGAGGGTCACGACCGCGATCTGATGCAGTTCGAGCTTGCTCTGTCTGCCAAGGCATTGATGTTTGCGCAGGATATGACGCGCGGGCGCATCGATCCGAACAAGATCTCCGGATTCCACGACTTCAAGCTGAAGACCGTCGATCTGAATGGTGTCATGGCTTTCCTGGCGACAGGTCAGGAACCCGGCGCCTATCTTGCAGGCCTTGCTCCGCAGGACCGGCATTTCACGGCTTTAAAAGCCGAACTTGTCAGGCTGCGTGCTGAAGCTGCGAGTGAAGCGACCGCCGTGAAGCTCCCGGACAATCTGCTCCTGAAGCCGGGCAACAGCAGCCCTGATCTGTCAGCTGTTGTGGCGGCGATCCAGCATTCGGGGTCCGATGCGCTGAAGACCAAGCACGAAGCGACGCTTGCGAGCTACCAGCAGACGCCGGAATACACGCCCGAGCTGGTCGATCTGGTCAAGACGTTCCAGAGCGAAGCAGGCCTGAAGGCCGATGGCGTCATCGGTGCGGCGACCGTTCGCAAGATGGTCGGCCATACGTCGCAGGACAAGATCGAAAAGCTTGTGGTCGCCATGGAACAGGCGCGCTGGCTGCCGAGCGATCTCGGTCAGCGCTACGTGTTCATCAACCAGCCTGCATTCCGCGTTTACTACAACGAGAACGGCGCCGAGCAGTTCTCGATGCGCACAGTTGTGGGATCGAAGGCGCATCAGACGTTCTTCTTCCAGGACGAGATCGAGACGGTCGAGTTCAACCCATACTGGGGCGTGCCGCAGTCGATCATCGTCAACGAGATGCTGCCGAAGCTTCGCGCGGACCCGTCCTATCTCGATCGTCTCGGCTATGAAGTCGCGGTCAATGGCAAGGCGGTGCCGTCGCGCAGCGTCAACTGGTACACTTCGACCCAGAACGTCTCGGTCCGTCAGCCTCCGTCGAGCGACAATGCTCTTGGCGACCTGAAGATCCTGTTTCCGAACGCCCATGCGATCTACATGCATGACACGCCTTCGAAGAGCTTCTTCCAGCGTGACATGCGTGCGCTCAGCCATGGCTGCGTGAGACTCGCAGAACCGCGCAAGATGGCTGCGGCCGTCCTCGGCATTTCCGAGCAGGAGGTCGATGCTCGGATCGCCGGTGGTGAAAACGTTGCGGCCAAGGTGACCGCAAAGATCCCGGTCTACGTTTCCTACTTTACCGCATGGCCGAACAAGGACGGAAAGGTCGAGTATTTCGACGACGTCTACGATCGCGACGCGGCCGTGAGAAAGGCATTCGAGGCAACCACGAAGGCACGTTCGGCTTAAAGCTGAAAATCTTGACGTCCAATTGGAAACGGCGGCCTTCGAGCCGCCGTTTTCGTTCGTATCGACTTCAGATCATCTGCCGGATGACCTGGACGGTCAGATCGTCGAAGTGATCAATGACGATGTCAGCGTTGAGGTCCACGACCGGGACGTCGGAATAGCCGAAGCTGACGGCGATCGAACCAATCCTTGCATTTTGCGCGGCGAGGATGTCGTTGATGCTGTCGCCGATCATGATGCTGCATGCCGGGTCGGCGCCTGCCTTCTCGATCGTGCCGAGAATATGCCCGGCATCGGGTTTGCGGACCGCAAACGTGTCTCCGCCGGTGATGACGTCGAAACGCGAGGCAAGGCCAAGGCCGTGCATCAGCGGCAGCGCCAGTTCTTCCAGCTTGTTGGTGCAGACGGCAAGCCGGACGCCTGCACATGCGAGGCGATCAAGACAGTCGATGACACCCGGATAGACCTTGCTCTTGCCCGGCATATTCGCCTTGTAATGCGCCATGAAGCGATCGAAAAGCCGCGCGGCCAGTTCGTCGTCGAGCGGCGTGTTGCGCAGGTGGAAGGCGCGGGCGATCATCATCCGCACGCCCTGGCCGACGAGATGGGTGATGTCCTCATAGGCGACAGGCTGCAGATCGGCCGCGGCAATCGTGTGATTGAGGCTATCGATGAGATCGGGCGCGGTATCAACGAGGGTACCATCCAGATCGAAGATGACGAGGGGAGTTTTC
This sequence comes from Rhizobium sp. CFBP 8752, assembly GCF_014842035.1. Classification (NCBI taxonomy): domain Bacteria; kingdom Pseudomonadati; phylum Pseudomonadota; class Alphaproteobacteria; order Hyphomicrobiales; family Rhizobiaceae; genus Rhizobium; species Rhizobium sp. CFBP 8752. Next base: position 1,403,961 of record NZ_JACYUZ010000001.1, read on the forward strand.
ACGGGTGCCTCTTGGTTTCGATGAATGCCGGCTGGAATATCAACACAGAAAAAAGCAAGGCAGCGACTAACACGGATCCGGCGACGCCGCAAAACCTCAGCAAGCCTGTGTGCAAGACGTTAGGCTCTTTCGTTTGTCAAAAGAGCCGTGTAAACAGCGACCGCAGGAACATTCTGGAGCTTTTGGCGGATGGACGCCCGAGAAATGAAGGTCAAGGCGGCTGAGGCTGCGCTGGGATATGTCGAAGACGGAATGCGTCTTGGCATCGGCACAGGCTCGACTGCCGAAGAGTTCGTTCGTCTCCTGGCCGAAAAGGTGCATGGCGGCCTGAAGGTTCTCGGCGTGCCGACCTCGGAGCGGACCGCCCGCCTTTGCGTCGAACTCGGCGTTCCCCTCAAATCGCTCGACGAACTGCCGGAGCTCGATCTGACGATCGATGGCACCGACGAGGTGGACGGGAACCTGACCCTGATCAAGGGCGGCGGCGGTGCTTTGCTGCGTGAAAAGATCGTTGCGGCGGCGTCTGCTCAGGTGATCGTGATTGCCGACGAAAGCAAGGTCGTGGAAACCCTCGGCGCGTTTCCGCTGCCGATCGAGATCAATCCGTTCGGGATGGCCTCGACACGCATTGCCATCGAAAAGGCGGCCTCCAGGCTCGGCCTTTCCGGCGAACTGAAGCTGCGCCGCGGTGGCGAAGATGTGTTCCGCACCGACGGCGGGCACTATATTCTTGACGCATCTTTTGGCCGCATTCCTGATGCAGAGGCCTTGTCAGCTCAACTTCATCTCATTCCCGGCGTCGTCGAGCACGGGCTGTTCATTCACATCGCGTCCTTTGCGATCATCGCCGGCGAGGCTGGTGCGCGGACGTTGAAGGCGAAATAACCTTAGGAGCAATCAACCCATGATCAAATTCGCGGTTCTTGGCCGTGCTGCCGCCCTCGCAATTGTGATGTCCGGCGCCCTTTCCGTTTCTGCTCAGGCCCAGGAAATTCCTGAGGCCCATATGGCGGCTGCGCGCGATGCTATCGCTTCGCTCAACGTCACCGATCGGTTCGACAACATTCTGCCCAACATGGCCGAAGCGTTGAAGGGTCAGTTTATCCAGTCTTCGCCGAACTTCCAGGAACAGATCAACGCCATCGTCGACCAAGAGGCGCTGGCGCTTGCTCCGCGTCGCGCGGATCTCGAAAAGGAAGCCGCGACGATCTACGCCAAAAGCTTTTCCGTCGATGAGCTGAAGACGATCTCGACCTTCTTCACGACCGAAGCCGGCAAGAAGCTTTTGAACAACCAGCCGCTGGTTGCCCGCGAACTCGGACGTGCGGCTGAAATCTGGGCCAACGGCATTTCGCGCGACCTGAACACCCAGGCGACCGCCAAGCTGCGCGGCGTTATCGATGCCAACCCGATCAAGGCACCTGTCGTCGATACGCCGGCACCTGCGGCGGCTGGCGCCAAGCCGGCTCCGACGCCTGCTGCCAAGCCCTGATCGACTGATCCACAAGACTTCTGAAAAGCCCGGAGAAATCCGGGCTTTTGTTTATGGCGGCTGCAGCATTATATGTGGCTGGCACCTATCTATGCCCCAAGCATCCCACCCATGTTCTTTCTTCAGGAGCCTGCCATGACCGCCTATGACTATGACCTGTTCGTGATCGGTGCAGGCTCCGGTGGCGTCAGGGCAGGGCGCGTTGCCGCGTCGCTCGGCAAGACGGTAGCCGTGGCCGAGGAATATCGGTTCGGCGGCACCTGCGTCATCCGCGGCTGCGTGCCGAAGAAGCTGCTTGTCTACGCGTCGCAGTTCTCGGAGCATTTCGAAGATGCTGTCGGCTTCGGCTGGACGGTCGGCGAAAGCAGCTTCGACTGGAAGAAGCTGATCGCTGCCAAGGATGCCGAAATCGCGAGGCTCGAGGCGATCTACAAGCGCAACCTCTCCAATAGCGGCGCCGAGGCGATCGAAGATCGGGCCGAGCTTGTCGATGCCCATACGGTGCGCCTGGTGAAATCCGGAAGAACCGTGACGGCGGACAAGATCGTGATTGCCACGGGCGGCACACCCAACCCGCATGTGGCCCTTCCCGGCTACGAGCTCTGCATCTCGTCCAACGAGGCTTTCGATCTGCCGGAACTGCCGAAATCGATCCTGATCGCCGGCGGCGGTTATATCGCGGTGGAATTCGCCAACATCTTTCATGGCCTCGGCGTCGAGGTGACGCTGATATATCGCGGCCAGGAGATCCTGTCGCGGTTCGACCAGGACATGCGCCACGGACTCCGCAAGGCGATGGAAGACAAGGGGATGCGGGTCATTCTCACCGACGTGATCGCCGAGGTGACGAAATCTCCGGCCGGTCATCTCATCGCGTCGACCATGGGCGGCGAAACGCTTGCCGTTGATACGGTGATGCTGGCGCTCGGTCGTGATCCGAACACCGATGGTCTGGGACTTGAGGCTGCCGGTGTCGAGGTGGACGAGCTCGGTGCCATCGTCGTCGACGAGTATTCGCGCACCAATATCGAAAACATCTATGCGCTCGGCGATGTCACCAACCGGGTACAGCTGACGCCGGTCGCGATCCATGAGGCGATGTGCTTTATCGAGACCGCGTTCAGGAACAATCCGACCAAGCCGGATCACGAGCTGATTGCGACGGCGGTGTTCTCGCAGCCGGAAATCGGCACGGTCGGTCTTTCGGAAGAGGAAGCGGCCAAGCGCTATGCCGAGCTCGAAGTCTACCGCGCGGAATTCCGGCCGATGAAGGCAACGCTCTCCGGCCGGCAGGAAAAGACGATCATGAAGCTGATCGTCGATGCCGAGAGCCGCAAGGTGATTGGATCCCACATCCTCGGCCACGAAGCCGGAGAAATGGCGCAGCTGATCGGCATCTGCCTCAAGGCCGGCGTGACGAAGGACGATTTCGACCGCACGATGGCGGTGCATCCGACGGCTTCGGAGGAACTGGTGACCATGTACACTCCGAGCTACCGCATCAGGAATGGCGAGCGGGTCTGAGATCTGTTTGGACCGGGATGAATATAATTTAGCAATGTGAGATGGTTCGACGTCGTTTGTTGCACTGGTGGAAGCCCGGCCGGGCGCTTATCTACCCGCTATGCAAACGAGGCCGTTCGGTCTATAAGCCCCGCAAAATTTGAAGCTTTGCCCGGCGGGGGAGCCGGGGTGGAAACAGGTGAGTATCATGGCGCAGAACTGGACCCCGAGCACGTGGCGGAACAAGCCGATCCAGCAGGTTCCGGACTATCCGAACATGGCTGCATTGGAAGCAACCGAGGCGCAGCTTTCCACATTCCCGCCGCTCGTGTTTGCGGGTGAGGCGCGCCGCCTGAAATCCCAGCTGGCCAAGGTGGCGGAAGGTGACGCGTTCCTTCTGCAGGGCGGCGACTGCGCCGAAAGCTTTGCCGAGCACGGCGCCGACAACATCCGCGACTTCTTCCGCTCGTTCCTGCAGATGGCTGTCGTGCTGACCTACGGTGCGCAGCTTCCTGTCGTGAAGGTCGGCCGCATCGCCGGCCAGTTCGCCAAGCCGCGCTCTTCCAATATCGAGAAGCAGGGTGACATCGAACTGCCGTCCTACCGCGGCGATATCATCAACGGCATCGATTTCACCGAGGCCTCGCGCATTCCGAACCCGGAGCGCCAGCTGGATGCCTATCGCCAGTCTGCGGCAACGCTGAACCTCCTGCGGGCCTTCGCGATGGGTGGCTATGCCAACCTCGAAAACGTCCACAAGTGGATGCTCGGCTTCGTCAAGGACAGTCCGCAGGGCGAGCGCTATCGCATGCTGGCCGGCCGGATCAGCGAAACGATGGAGTTCATGCGGGCGATCGGCATCACGGCCGACAACCAGCCGAGCCTGCGCGAAACGGATTTCTTCACCAGCCATGAAGCATTGCTTCTCGGCTATGAGGAAGCTTTCACGCGCGTCGATTCGACATCGGGCGACTGGTACGCGACGTCGGGCCACATGCTGTGGATCGGCGACCGCACACGCCAGCTCGACCACGCGCATGTGGAATATTTCCGCGGCATCAAGAACCCGATCGGTCTGAAATGTGGTCCGTCGCTGCAGCCGGACAATCTGATCCAGCTGATCGACGCGCTGAACCCGGCAAACGAGCCGGGCCGGTTGACGCTGATTGCGCGTTTCGGTCACGACAAGGTTGCCGATGGTTTGCCGAAGCTGATCCGTGCCGTCGAGCGCGAAGGTCGCAAGGTCGTCTGGTCCTGCGATCCGATGCATGGCAACACGATCACGCTCAACAACTACAAGACCCGTCCTTTCGAGCGGATCCTGTCGGAAGTGGAAAGCTTCTTCCAGATCCACCGGTCGGAAGGGACCCATCCGGGCGGCATCCATATCGAGATGACCGGCAAGGATGTGACCGAATGCACCGGCGGCGCCCGTGCGGTGTCGGCCGGCGACCTGCAGGACCGCTACCACACCCACTGCGATCCGCGCCTCAATGCCGACCAGGCGCTGGAACTGGCGTTCCTCCTGGCCGAGCGTATGAAAAGCGGTCGCGACGAGAAGCGAATGGTCGTCAACGGCTGAACCCCGGTTCGACGCAACGCAAAAGGCCGGCGTGACAACGCCGGCCTTTTGCGTTGCAAGGGCCGCCTACTGGACGAGAACGGGGTTGCGGCAGGACGCGCCACCGACCTGGACATCCGCTTCACCAACGCGCACGCCCAGGGTCAGCAGGACGTTGTAGAGGACGGTGTCGACCGGGCTCATGGCCGCACCGAGCGTGGCACCGACGGCAGAGATAATGGGCTGCGGCAGTCCAAGCCCAAGGCCGAGAAGGTCTACCCGCACAACGAGCTTGGAAAGCAGGCTCGTCGTCAGCGACTCAAGCACGTTCTTGACCGACGTCGACTTTACCCTGTTCGCGCTGATATCCGCTGGCGAGAACGTCAATCGCTCTGTCTTGAGATTGGTCGACGTGGTGTCCGCCATGGCGGAGACTTTGAGAAGAAGGGTCGAGATGATGTCGGCTCGCGTGACACGCGGATCTTTGCCGAAGTTCGTGAATGCAGTCGTATCGACGTCGCCCAATGCGATCGACGCGATGCCCGGGACGGCGTCGACATCGACGCTTGCGCTGTTGGCCGCGCCCGTACAGGTGATGCCGGCAAGCCGTCCTTCGGCATAGGCAACTTCCAGGTAGAGGGGGACGCGGACCTTGAGCCCGAGGATCGCCTGAAGGCCATCAACCACGACCTCGACCGCCACGCGTGTCTGAGCGGTGCGGACGATCGTGCCCGGCGCGCCGACTGCGAGGTAAGACGACCCGACCGGCGGCTCCCCGATCGCAACGGTCACCTTGGACGAGGCGACACCGGGAATGGATGTCCCAAGGTCGACAGAGAGCTGCTTGCCGCCGCTGGCAGCGGTTGCGGCCGCCGACAGCAGATCGAAGACGCTGGTGTTGACAGATAGTCCACTCGATTGGCCGATCAGCTTTTGAGATACGGGTCCCAGCTTCAGAGTATCCTCGAGCTTGACCATGACCTTCGTCTTGTTGAGCGTCTTTTCGAGATTGGAGAGGACCGTCGAGACCGAGGGGGTAAGTCCGGTCGTCTTGCCGAGGGCTCCGACAAACTTGCCATAGTTGATGTCGGTTGTGAGAACATCCGCGTAAGTCCCTGACTGGAGACCAAGATCAAGAGCAAGCTGGTCGATCGTCTTCAAGGCATTGACCTGGGCATCGGCGAGGGCCCGATAATCCATCGCCTTCAGGGAAATCGTCGTTCCGAGCATCTGGCCAAGCAGAGCATTGAGGACACCCTCGTTGACGCTTGCCAAACGACTGCCGATCGAGAAGGACGCAAGCTTATCCGTTGCTGCTGTGCCGGATGCGGCAAGCGCCGGCGGGGTGGTGAGACTTGCCCCGAACATCAGGTTGCTCTTGCTGCGGAGCGTCAAGCGGACCGCATCGGGCGGTGTTGCGCCGGCGACAAAACGGTTCGCGGCAGGCTGCGCGGGATCGGGTACATAGCGGCCTCTGGTGATCTCGGCATAGCTGCCATAGGCTTCGAGCGCCGTCTTGGGGTTGAATGGGACAACCCCCTTGGTCGTCAGCAGGCCGCCGGCGCTGACGACGCCAATGCTTTGACCGTTCATCGCGAAAAAGTCGAAAGCGGATTTTTCCGCAGTCGAAATGTTGGCCGCCGCTGCAATCGCGGCAAGGTCGGCGCTTGCCTGCAACTGCCGCTGCTGCAGCGTCAGGCTGCCATAGTCGACGCCGAGAGCCAGCGCTCCGATGGCAAGCGGCATGGCAAGTGCAGCAGTAATGGCAATGTTGCCGGCCCGGTCACCGGCGATAGTCTGACGACGCTTCAGGCGGAAAAGCATCTCAAATGCCTCCGATCCGCATGGTCGAATAGCGCCTTATGTGCTTGTCCGGCATGGCGTAGCTGTAGAGACTGAAAATCGGCAGGGTACTTGCGTCGTATTCGATCGATACGGTGAACTGGTTGGGGTTGCTCGGGTCGCTTTGCACCTTCGTCGTGAAGTTCTTCTTGTCGAGAAGCGCATAGTCCATCGTCGACTTGGTGAGATACTCCTGCACCAGCTTCTGGCGTTCGCTGGCATCGAGGCCGGCAACAGCCGTGCGTGCCGCATCCGCGGCAATCTGCTGCACGGCGTGGGCCGCAGCGAGGTAGACGCCATAGCCGATCAGGCTGAAGAGCATCAGAAGCAGGACCGGCGCGATGATCGCGAATTCGACGGCGGAACTGCCCGAACGGCATCGCAGCAAGGATCGGATTCTCATCACCAACTCCCATTGTATGAGTATATTCGAATATAATGTTATGCGGTTATAAAGAATCCATGAATCGCGTCCGTCAGTTTTTAATGATGTGTTTTTAGAGCTGCGCTGGGTAAATTCGCGTGACTTGCCACCTTGTGTTCAGGCGTCGTAACCTCGAGCTGCCAGCAAATAGCCGTGAGAGGATGCAATGCGCAGTTCGGTCGAAATCTATAATATCCGGACGCGACAGAGCCGGATTGTCTGGCAAACGAGCGCGCTTTTCGAAGCGCCGAACTGGGCGCCGGACGGACGTTTCCTCATGCTCAACAGCGACGGGCTGATCTATCGGCTGCCCGTGGCCGGCGACACGCCTCCGATGATCGTTGACACCGAGTTCGCGGTTGCCTGCAACAACGACCATGGCATCTCGCCCGACGGCACGCTGGTTGCGATTTCCGATAAGGTCGAATTCGGCAAGTCCGCGATCTATGTGCTTGCCGCGACCGGGGGCAAGCCAAGGTTGGTAACACGGAACCTTCCCTCCTACTGGCACGGCTGGTCTCCGGACGGACAGCGCTTCGCCTATTGCGGCATCCGCGACGACGTTTTCGATATCTATACGATTGCGGTCGAAGGCGGCGAGGAGATGCGGCTCACCCATGGCGAAGGCCGCAACGACGGGCCTGACTACTCCCCGGACGGGAACTGGATCTATTTCAATTCGAGCCGCACGGGCACCATGCAGATCTGGCGCGTGCCGGCTTTGGGCGGCTCGGCGGAGCGCATCACCGACAGCCCCTATGGCGACTGGTTTCCGCATCCGTCACCGAAGGGAGACAAGATCGTTTTCGTATCCTATGACGGCGACGTGTTCGATCATCCGCGCGATCTCGATGTCCGGGTTCGGCTGATGGATATGGATGGCAGCAATGTCGAAACGCTGTTCGAACTGTTCGGCGGGCAGGGCACGATGAATTCGCCAAACTGGTCACCGGACGGTGACGAATTCGCCTATGTCAGGTATTTTCCTGTTTCGTGATGGGCTTGCGATAACTGGTATGGTCGGGCATAGCCTCGGCAGTTTTGCTTCAGCCGTCGCAAGCATTGTTGGGGATAGACGATGCCGCCAATTCCAGACCCGTCCGACGATACGCAAGCGGGCCTTGCTCCGGCAGGCGCCTTTTCCGCGGCGGAGCGGGCAGCGATCTACCGGGTGATCGAAACGCGACGCGACGTTCGCGACCAGTTTCTTGGCGATCCCTTGAGCGACGAGCTTGTATCCCGTCTTCTGGCGGCCGCGCATGCCGCACCGTCAGTCGGTTTCATGCAGCCGTGGAATTTCATCCTCGTCCGTGACCAGGCGATGCGGCAGGCGGCCTGGGAGGCCTTTTCCAAGGCCAATGACGAGGCGGCGGAGATGTTTTCCGGCGGCGAGCGCGATCTTTATCGCAGCCTCAAGCTTGAAGGCATTCGCAAGGCGCCGCTATCGATCTGCGTTACCTGTGATCCGGACAGGGCGGGCCCGGTCGTCCTCGGTCGCACCCACAATCCGCGCATGGATGTCTACTCCACCGTCTGCGCCGTGCAGAACCTGTGGCTTGCCGCGCGCGCCGAAGGCGTCGGTGTCGGCTGGGTCAGCATTTTCCGCGATGAGGACGTGCGCAGGCTGCTGGGTATCCCAGAGCGCGTGGCGATCGTCGCCTGGCTCTGTCTCGGCCATGTGGACCAGCTCTACAGCGAGCCGGAACTGGCCGTGCGCGGCTGGCGCCAGCGCCTTGCACTGGATGATCTGGTGTTTTCCGAGTGCTGGCAGGGTGACTGACTACTGCTGTTGCTGCGGTCCATTTTCGCGGGGGTGGCGCAGATCAATACTGGCTTCAGGGAGAAAAATCGGACCCACCGTGCGGACCTTTGCGGAGGTTTCGTAATTCCGCTCCGGTACCGGCGGCGTGGGATCGATCGCAACCTTCTGGACGGTGGCAGGCTTGCGGGTCCGCAGGTCGGTGATGCTGCCGGAATAGGCCTCCTCATCCTTCGGTAGCGCGATCCCCTTTACCCGGATCCGTTCCTTTTCCTCCTCCTTCGCGACATCCTGGAAATCGGACGGAATGCAGGCATTCTGGCGGATGGCAACGATGGTTGCGCCGCGCTCTTCCCCGGTGACGGACAGGTTGCGGGCTTTGTTGCGCTCGTCAACAAGCACTTCGCGGTTTTCCTCCAGGGCTTGCAGCTGCTCGAGGAGAGGTTCGCACTGGTCGGCCTTGGCCGCGCCAAAGGAAACAATGCTGCCGCCACCGCATCCGGCGCGCCGCATGTCGACGCGAAGTTTGCGGATGTCGGAGTTTGCCTGGCTGAGGTCCTGCGCATATCGGCGCATCTCAGCGGTATTGCCGATCACAACCGGTGTGCTGTGAAGCTTGCGGTACAGATCCGCACAAAGCTGCGCATCCCGCGCCAGGACGGAGGCGGGGACGAAGACGAGCGGAATGAAGATCAGGCCGCGAAATCGCATCGCTTTTCCGGCAATTCGTTAAAACCCATCAAACATAGGCCGGGGCGGATGAAGATATCCTAAACCGCCCCGGCTTCTGTGAGACCTAGCCGAACAGCGACTCTGGCTGCGAGGCTTCGACGACGGCCAGAGCCGCCATATTGACGACGCCGCGGGATGTGACGGACTGGCCGAGAACATGGGCGGGTTTTGCCGTGCCAAGCAGGATCGGGCCGACATGCAGCGCGTCCATCATGGTGCGCACCAGGCCAAGCGAGATGCTGGCCGCATCGAGGTTCGGGAAGACCAGCAGATTGGCTTCACCGGACAATGTGGTGCTCGGCATGGCGCGCTTGCGCAGTTCCTCGGAAAGCGCCGAGCCACCCTGCATTTCACCGTCGACTTCCAGATCCGGCGCCCGTTCGCGAATGATGGCGAGTGCGTCGCGCATCTTCGCGGCGCTTTCGGAATTGCGCGAGCCGAAATTGGAGTGGCAGATGAGGGCCGCCTTCGGTTTGATGCCGAAGCGGCGCACTTCCTGGGCCGAGAGAATGGTGATCTCGGCAATCTCTTCGGCGGTCGGATTGTAGTTGACGAACGTGTCGGTGAAGAAGATCGCACCACGCTGCGAAATCAAGAGGCTGAGGCCGGCGAGCGTCTTCGTGCCTTCACGTTTGCCGATGATCTGGTTGACGTCGCGCAGATGCCGGTCGTAGCGGCCTTCGATGCCGCAAATCAGTGCATCGGCCTCGCCGCGCTGGACCGACAGCGCGCCGATGACCGTGTTGCTGGTGCGCACGATGGTTCGTGCCGCTTCCGGGTTGACGCCCTGGCGACCGACAAGCGCGAAATAGTCGTCGACATAGCCGCGGTAACGCGGATCGTCTTCCGGATTGACGACGGCGAAATCGACATTCGGGCGGATGCGGATGCCGAAACGCTGGAGACGCGCTTCGATGACCGAGGGACGGCCGATCAGGATGGGCCTTGCAATCTGCTCTTCGAGCAGGATCTGTGCGGCTCTCAGAACGCGTTCGTCCTCGCCTTCTGCGAAGATGACGCGGTTTCTTTCGGCAGTCTTGGCCGCCGTGAAGATCGGCTTCATCACGAAGCCGGAGCGCCAGACGAATCGGCTAAGCTGGTCGAGATAGGCTTCGAAATCCTGGATCGGACGAGCGGCGACGCCGCTTTCGGCCGCAGCGCGTGCGACGGCCGGCGCGATGCGCAGGATCAGCCGCGGATCAAATGGCGACGGGATCAGGTAGTCGGGGCCGAAGATCGGCGTTTCGCCGGAATAGGCTTTCGCGGCGACGTCAGAGACTTCCTCGCGGGCAAGTGCTGCGATCGCCTTGACCGCCGCCATCTTCATTTCTTCGTTGATCGTGCGCGCGCCGCAATCGAGCGCACCACGGAAAATGTAGGGGAAGCAGAGGACGTTGTTGACCTGGTTGGCGAAGTCCGAGCGGCCGGTGCAGATCATCGCGTCGGGACGTTCGGCTCGGGCCAGTTCCGGCATGATTTCCGGCGTCGGGTTGGCGAGCGCCATGATCAGCGGCTTTTCGGCCATCTGCACCAGAAGTTCGGGCTTCAACACGCCTGCGGCCGACAGGCCGAGGAAGACGTCTGCGCCGGCGATATTGTCGGCCAGAACGCGGTTGTCGCTTTTCTGGGCGTAGATCGCCTTCCACTCGTCCATCAGCTCGACGCGGCCCTCATAGACCAGCCCTTCGATATCGTGGACCCAGATGTTTTCCTTCTTCGCGCCAAGCGACACGAGAAGATGCAGGCAGGCAAGCGCCGCTGCACCGGCGCCCGACGTGACGATCTTGACGTTATCGATCGTCTTGCCGGCAAGCTCCAGGCCGTTGAGGATCGCGGCGGCGACAATGATCGCCGTTCCGTGCTGATCGTCGTGGAAGACCGGGATATTCATCTTTTCGCGAAGACGACGCTCGACTTCGAAACATTCCGGGGACTTGATGTCTTCGAGGTTGATGCCGCCGAAGGTCGGCTCGAGTGCCGAGATCGTCGAGACCATGGCTTCGATGCCGGGCGCGTCGATTTCGATGTCGAACACATCGATTCCGGCGAATTTCTTGAAGAGGACGGCCTTTCCTTCCATTACCGGCTTGGAGGCAAGCGGGCCGATATTGCCGAGGCCGAGCACGGCAGTGCCATTGGAGACCACGGCGACCAGATTGGCACGCGCGGTAAATTCCGCGGCCATTTCCGGATTGTCGCGGATCGCAAGGCAAGGGGCGGCCACACCCGGCGAATAGGCAAGTGCCAGGTCGCGCTGGTTGCCGAGCGGCTTGGTGGCCTGGATTTCCAGTTTGCCGGGGCGGGGATAGCGGTGGAAGAAGAGAGCCTGTTCGTCGAGATCTCCGGTTACCGGCGATGGTTTCGGATTGTCGTGCCCATCCATGCTCTTATGGCTCCTCGTATCGATTTCCGTCCTGACATGCGAGTCCCCTCCTTACATCAATCGATCCATCGAGAAACTACAATATTTGCGATGCTGTCGGATTTCGCCGCCGGTTTCGGGTGGTCGCCGACTGCGGCGATCGCGCCCCTGTCATCATCCTGAAACACGAGTCTGATTTTCGAAGGGTAGGACAAGGTAGGTAACGAAGGGACGTTTCCGTGGCCGATGCAATCGAGACAAGGCATTTCAGAACCCTGTTCATTTCGGACGTGCATCTCGGCTCCAAAGCCGCCCGCACGGACTTTCTCCTCGATTTCCTGCGCTACCACGAGGCGGAAACGATCGTGCTGGTCGGCGATATCGTCGACGGCTGGCGGTTGAAGCGCAGCTGGAACTGGCCGCAGGGCTGTAACGACGTGGTTCAGAAGCTTTTGCGCAAGGCGCGCAAGGGCACGCGGATCGTCTACATTCCGGGAAACCACGACGAATTCCTGCGCGATTTCCCCGGCATGCATTTCGGCGGTATCGAGGTCGCAGACCGGATGATCTACGAGATGGCAGACGGGCGGAAATACCTGGTGCTGCACGGTGACGAGTTCGACGTCGTGGTGCGCAATGCGCGTCTGCTCGCCTATCTCGGTGACTGGGCCTATGATGCGGCAATCGCCATCAATGTCGGTCTTGCAGCGGTGCGCCGCCGCATCGGCCTGCCATACTGGTCATTCTCCGCCTGGGCGAAGCTGCAGGTGAAGCACGCCGTGAATTTCATCGGCGAGTTCCAGAAGGTTGTCGTCGACGAGGCTCGTCGCAACAATGTCGATGGCATCATCTGCGGCCATATCCATCATGCGGTGATGGAAGACATCGACGGGATCCACTACGTCAACACGGGCGACTGGGTCGAAAGCTGCACGGCGATTGCCGAGCATCGCGACGGGACGCTGGAACTGATCTCCTGGCAGAAGATCGCGAAGACTGCGGAAATCACGACGCTGCCTTCACCGGAGACCATTAGGGGCATGCAGGCTGCGTAACGGCCTGTCGGTGCAAGGGACTCATTATCCCCAGAGATTCGTCCGGGGCGGATAGACCAGCGATCCGTCGTATCGCAGCCCGTCCGGGCGGTCTTGCGCCAAGAGTAGCGGACCGTCGAGATCGGCGTAGTCGGCATCCTGCGCCAGAAGAACTGCGGGGGCCATGGCAAGCGAGGTTCCGACCATGCAGCCGATCATGACGGCAAAGCCCAGTCGCTGCGCTTCCTCCTTCATGATCAGCGCCTCGGTCAGCCCGCCGGTCTTGTCGAGCTTGATGTTGACGGCGTCGTAGCGGTTTCTCAAACTTGCAAGATCGCCGGTTGCGTGCACGCTTTCGTCAGCGCAGATCATCACCTTGCGGCGAATGGTGGCAAGGATTGCATCCTTGCCGGCTGGCAGCGGTTGCTCGATCAACGAGATACCGAGGGCGTCGGCCACATCCAGATGTCGGGCCAGACTGTCCTCTGTCCAACCCTCGTTGGCATCGACGATCAGACGCGAATCGGGCGCTGCCTGCCTGACCGCCCGCATTCGGCTTTCGTCATCGTCTGTGCCGAGCTTGACCTTGAGGAGAGGGCGCGCCGCATTCCTGCGCGCATCCTCTGCCATTGCCTCCGGCTCGCCAAGCGACAGCGTGAAGGCGGTGATGAGCGGCTTTTCGGCAGCTTCAATCATCGATGCGACCGATCGGCCAAGGCTTTTGGCTTCCAGATCCCACAAGGCGCAGTCCACCGCGTTGCGGGCGGCTCCCGGTCGCAGGCGCGTCTGCAGTGTGTGTCGATCCATGCCATCGTGCATCATCGAAGCGAGGGAGTTGATCTCGTCGAGGACGCCTTCGGTTGTTTCACCGTAGCGTTTGTAGGGAACGCATTCGCCCCGGCCGGTCAGGCCGTCGCGGGTGATCGCACAGGTCACCACCTCGGCTTCTGTCTTGGAACCGCGGGAAATCGTAAACACCCCCGCGATCGGGAATTTCTCGATTGTTGCTTCGAAGTGACGCGTCATGGTTTTCCACCTGGGCGTTGTGGCAAATCCGTTCAGGGTCGCTATATTGCCGCTCTCAGTGCTGCGATCAACAGCAGATCGCAGCCGCGTGCTGCTTAACCTAAGCCGAAAGAAACCTGTGCCGTCACAACCTGCCGAAATCAAAGCCGAAGACCTGCCCGGCGGCGATGGCGAGCGCTACATTCTGGCCGGAGAATGGCGCAATCATTCGATTTCGCCGGTCCTCAAGGCGTTTGGCGATCTTGAAAAGAGCAGCGGGTCTGGATCCCTCGAGATCGACGTCTCGGGGATCGACGGAATCGATACATCCGGCGCCTGGCTGATTCGCCGTCTTATGTCGGCAAAAGCCGAGCAGGGTCGCGACGCGAAACTGGTCGGGGCGGAAGGGACGATCGAGGAACTGGTTGGCGCCCTGCCGGAAAAGACCCCGGCACCGCCGCCCAACGATCAGGACAAGCGGTCGCTGTTTGATCGCGTGTTCAGCCCGATCGGCAAGACGATGACGGAATTTGCCGGTGACTTCGTCGCCGCCATGCACATTCTCGGTTCGGCGGTCCGTGGCGCACAGCTGAAATTCGGCCGCGGATCCGGCGTCTCTCCTGCATCCGTCGTGACGCATATCGACCGGATGGGCGTTCGGGCGGTTCCGATCATCCTGCTGATGTCGTTTCTGATCGGCGCGATCATTGCCCAGCAGGGCGCTTTCCAGCTCCGGTATTTCGGGGCAGAAATCTTCGTCGTCGACTTGGTCGGCATTCTGCAGCTTCGCGAAATCGGCGTTCTGATCACTGCGATCATGATCGCCGGCCGTTCGGGCAGCGCGATCACCGCCGAAATCGGCTCCATGAAGATGCGCGAGGAGATCGACGCGCTGACCGTCATCGGCCTTAATCCCGTCGGTGTGCTCGTGTTCCCGCGCCTTGTCGCTCTGACGATCGCACTGCCGCTCCTGACCATCGTCGCGAACCTGTCGGCCCTCTACGGCGCTGCGGTGATCACGCTGGTCTATTCCGGCATCACATTCGATACGTTCCTGTCGCGCCTCAAGGAGGCGGTCGACTTCTCGTCGGTGGCCTCAGGCATGATCAAGGCGCCGTTCATGGCGCTGGCAATCGGCATCGTGGCGGCTGTCGAGGGAATGAAAGTTGGCGGCAGCGCAGAATCGCTCGGCCAGCACGTCACCTCGTCGGTGGTGAAATCGATCTTCGCGGTGATCCTGATCGACGCGATGTTTGCGATTTTCTATTCCGCGATCGATTTTTGATGGGGACCGGCGTGGAAGACGTTCAAACCTTTGACAATACCAAGCCCGCGGAGACGAAGAGCGACGAGCGCAAGGTCGTGCTGTCGGTCAAGGATCTGACGGTCGGCTTCGGCTCGAAGCTCGTGCTGGACAATCTGAACCTCGATATTTACCGGGGCGAGATCCTCGGCTTCGTCGGAGCGTCGGGCACCGGTAAGTCGGTGCTGATGCGCACGGTTCTCAGATTGCTGCCGCAGCGCTCAGGTACGATCGAGATCCTCGGAGTTGATTATGCCACCGCCGACGAACAGCAGCGCGTGGCGCTCGATACGCGGCTCGGCGTGCTGTTCCAGCACGGTGCGCTGTTTTCGGCGCTGACGGTGAAAGAAAACATCCAGCTGCCAATGCGCGAGTATCTCGATCTGCCGCAGTCGCTGATGGACGAACTCGCCTATGTGAAGCTTGAGATGGTGGGCCTGCCGCCCGATGCGGCCGACAAGTATCCGTCGGAACTCTCTGGCGGCATGATCAAGCGCGCAGCCCTTGCGCGCGCTCTGGCGCTCGACCCCGATCTGGTTTTCCTCGACGAGCCCACATCGGGCCTCGATCCCATCGGCGCTGCCGATTTCGATGCCTTGATTGCAAGGCTGCGCGATACGCTTGGCCTCACCGTCTACATGGTGACCCACGACCTCGACAGCCTGTTTTCCGTTTGTGATCGCATTGCCGTGCTTGGGCAGAAACGGGTCTTGGTGGAAGGCACGCTTGAGGATATGTTCGCCTTCGACGATCCGTGGGTTCAGTCCTATTTCAAGGGCAAGCGCGCGCGTTCCGTCGTGACCGATGAGACCAGGCCCGACGGCGAATCTGAGAAGTGATGTAACCTATGGAAACTAAAGCAAATTACGCCCTCGTTGGCTTTTTTACCTTGCTGGTAATGGCTGCCGCTTTCGGGTTCGTCTACTGGATGGCTTCGTCCGGCCGGGGAGGCCCCACGGCTGAGCTGGCGATTCGCATTCCAGGCTCCGCAAACGGTCTTTCCGTTGGTTCGGCGGTGCGCTTCAACGGCATCCCAGTCGGCTCCGTGCGCAGCCTCAGCATCGACCCGGATGATCCGCGCTACTCGATCGCGTTCACCGAAGTGCGCGCCGACGCACCTGTCTACCAGTCGACCAAGGCCGTTCTGGAAGTTCAGGGCCTGACGGGCGCTGCCTATGTGGAAATGTCGGGTGGTGCCAAGGGTGAAGAAAACATCCTGCAGAAGGCGATCGAGAGTGGCCGTCCTGCGGTGCTGATCGCCGACCAGTCGAGCGTGACCAACCTTCTTGCGACGGCCGACAAGATCCTCGACCGGGCCGACCAGGCAATTGGCGACATCCAGGGATTTGTCGGAGACGCACGCGGTCCGCTGACGCAGACTATCCGCAACGTCGAGACGTTTACGGCTGCGCTCAGCAACAATTCGGACAGCATCGACAAATTCCTGAACAGCCTCTCGACGCTGTCGGCGACGGTCGATCGCGTCTCCGGCACTTTGAACTCGACGCTCGAAGCAGCTGACCAGCTGGTACGGGCAATCGATGCGGAGCGCGTCAATCAGGTTGTCACGAACGCCGAACGGGTGACTCGCAACATTGCCAATGCCTCGGACAACTTCGGCCCTCTGGTGCAGAACGTGACCCAGGCGGCTGCGAGCTTCCAGCAGGCAGGCGTCGATGCGCAGAGCGCCCTGAAACGCGCCGATACGCTCATGGCGGCCGTCGACGTCAATCAGGTCGGCGCTACGATCCGCAACATCTCGTCGGCATCCGAAGACGCACGCCAGACGCTCAGCTCGGCGCGCGACGTGATCGACGACGTGTCGCGCCGCCGCGACGACATCAACGGTGCGATCTCCAACTTCACGGACATGTCGACCAAGCTGAACAACGCTTCGAACCGCGTCGACGGAATTCTGGCGAAGGTGGACGGGCTGGTCTCCAGCGACGACTCGCAGGGTCTGTTTGCCGAGGCGCGCAAGACGCTCGAATCCTTCCGCACCGTCGCCGACAATATCAATTCGCGCGTTGGACCGATTGCCGACAACCTGTCGCGCTTTTCGTCCGGTGGCTTGAGAGACATCCAAACGCTGATCAACGACACGCGCGGAACCGTGCAGTCGCTCAATCAGGCAATCAGCAATTTTGACCAGAACCCCCAGCGCCTGATCTTCGGCGGCGAAACGGTGAAAGAGTACGATGGCAGGACACGGCGCTAACATGCGGGGAGTTCAGGGTTTCATGCAAGGATCTGCGATGCTTCGCGTCATGCGCCATCCGATCATCATCGCAGCCCCTTTGATGGCAGCACTTCTGGCCGGTTGTGGCAGCAAGGCGAACAACGACACGTTCGACCTGTCGATCACGCCAATGGCGAGCGGAGCAACCGCGAAGAGCCGGCAGATCCTGGTGCCTGAACCGACTGCGGTCAAGATGCTCAACAGCGACCAGGTCGTTGTGCGTATTTCGCCCTCCGAGGTTCAGTATCTGGCCAATTCCCGTTGGGGCGACAGGCTTCCGGCACTGGTCCAGTCGAAGCTGGTCGAAGCGTTCGAAAACTCAGGACGGGTTGGCGGCGTCGGCAAGCCGGGGCAGGGTCTGGCGATCGACTATCAGGTCGTAACCGATATCCGCAGCTTCGAGGTGGTGACCGAGGGCAACAGGCTTGCCACGGTGGAGATCTCGGCAAAGCTCTTGAACGACCGCAACGGCAGCGTTCGTGCCCAGACCGTCTTCAAGGCAACGGTGCCGGTCGCCGGAACCGAGAACCGCCGCTTCATCGAAGCGCTGGACAAGGCATTTGCACAGGTCGGCGCGAATATTGTCGACTGGGCTCTCAAGGCCATGTGATCCTTTTCGCGCGGGGACGACCCGCGCGATATCGGCCTGGCGGAGACTTCTCTGCCGAACAATTCGCGGCAGAGAAGCACTTTCCTGCAGTACGTAATCTTACCCGAGCGAACGCTACCCAAGGGCGCTGGCGGTGAAGCTTGGCGATGGTCCCAAGCATCGCGTTAGGATGCCCACCCGGCTCCCGGACCCGCTCTGCCAGCTGAGCGATACGATACTGGTTCCAGCACTGCGATCCTCACGAGATCTGACATGCGTCTGTGACAGCTGGCTTTGCAATCCGAACTAATAGCCTGGCCGTTATGGAGTTGACTTGCGCTATAAACAGCGCTCCGATCTCGGTTGCCTCTCATGAGAGCCAAGCGAATGGCCGAACTTCCAATTCCCGTCTATCTTTTCACGCAATCCGGTTTTGCTCGCTCCGGTGACACCGTGGTCAGCGTTGCACCGTTGCAAAGTGTCGTGGCGGTTTATGGCGCAGGCGGCGTGGTGGGCGAAGGTGGTCTGGCTTTTGCCATTGGCGGCGCCGTGGTGTTTCGCAACGATGTCTCCGGCGCGTGCTATATCGGCGTCTGGGGCGCCCGGAACGCGTCACGCTTTCGCAGCGACCTTCGTGCACGGATGGAGATCATTCTCCTCAGGCACGCGCCCGATGCGCGGCTCAGTTTCTGGGGCGCGGCAAAAGAGCGGCCGTTGAGGAACTGAGTAGAAAGAGGGCCAGACTCAGGTTCGCTCCGATGTAGTGCAGCCCATCGAAAGCCGGCTTGATGGGTGGCTGAGCGTTCTGTGAAGAGTACTGGCGAAAAACTCCGCAGGTCGGTTTGGAAACTGAGCCTGTCACCAAACTCCTCTCATCCTCGCCCTTGTGGCGGGGATCCAGTCAGCTCGTGTCCTTGAGCTGAAGGAGTCTGTGACCCCAACAGCCCTCGTGCCGCTGGGATTTCGGCACAAGCGCTGGGATGAGGGAGGTCGGGGTAACCCTCTCGCCAACAGCTTCTTCAGGGTTCATCCGCCAACGAAAAAGCCGCCCCGAAAGGCGGCTTTTCTTGTTTTTGGCATTCCCTGCGGAATGGATCGATCAGCTGAAACGTCCGGCCGCGTGGGCGAGCATGGTGTAGACCTTGCCCGTATCCGAGGTCAGGTAGCTCTGGGTGACCGTCTTGTCGCGATCTGTGCGGGCGACATCGGCGAGCAGCTTTTCGAAATCGGCGATGTAGCGATCGACGGCGGTGCGGAATTCCGGCTCGCGTTCGTATTTCCGCTTGATGTCGTCGAACGTCTGCTGGCCCTTGAGCGTGTAGAGGCGGCGTGTAAACACGTCGCGCTCGCCGCGCTGGTAACGGCGCCAGAGGTCGACCGAGGCGTCGTGATCGATCGCGCGGGCGATGTCGACCGACAGAGAGTTGAGCGATTCCACCATGTGACGCGGGTTGCGGTTGTCGCCGTTGGTGCGAACCGGCTGGGCCGGTTCGGCTGCTGCCGGGCGTGCAGGCTGCTGCGGCTGGCGGGCAACTGTGCCGGCTGTATCGTCACGCGAGGCACCGCGAAGGAGATCGCTGATCCAGCCGCCTTCACCTGGACGCTGCGTTGCGTCAGGCGCGCGGGAGACCGGGGCCTGAGGCTGTGCGAGAACCTGCGTTACCGGTGGCGTCTGTGAAGGCGCCTGGGCAACCGGCTTGCTGACGCCCTGTGCGATGCTCGGCGTCGGACGATCGAGTGGCAGACTGTCACGAAGGACAGACGAGCCAAACGGTGCGCTCGTCGCGGCGGCTGGTGCCGTCGGGGCTGCAGGGCGCGGGGCCGCCGGCTGCGGAGCCGCTTGGGCGACCGGAGCAGGGCGCGACACTGCAACCGGCTCGGACACGTCGAGGCTCTGGGCGGACCGGCCGACTAGCTGCGAGATGTCCTGCAGGGCCTTGATCTGTTCAGCCACGGCACGGCGCATGGCGGCTGCGCTTTCCTTGGCTTCTTCGGGCAGATCGAACGCGCCGCGCTTCAGTTCGGTGCGAGTCGCATCGAGTTCCTGGCGAATGTCCTGGGCCGAGCGGCGGATCTCGTCGGTTGCGCCGGTAAAGCGGCCGATCGCCTCTTCAACCGAAACCCGCAGCGTATCGCGCAACTGCTGGGCTGCGCCATCGGTGCGGTTTGCGGCGTCGGCCAGCAGGCGCTCGATGTCGCCCATCGAACCGGTGATGCTGCCGCGCAGGCGTTCGGAGAGATCGCGGGCGCGTGTCTCTGCATCCGACAGTGTCGTCTCGATGGCGCGGCTTGCCTCGTTGCCAGCCTCGCTCAGCGTCTCGCGCATAGCCTGGGCCGTGAGGTTGGCACGCTGCTGGGTTTCGCCCAGGCCGCGGCCGATATCGGCGAAGGAAGCATGCAGGCTTTCGCGCAGCGATGCGCCGATCTGCGAGGTGCGATCTTCGGCGCGGGTAAAGGCGCCATCGACGAGCGAGGTCAGACCATTGAGCGTGCCTTCGATTTCCTCCGAACGCTTGACGAGACCGGCAGAGAGCGTCCGAAGCGCGGTCTGGCGTTCGTCGAGCGTGCTGGCAAGGTTCGACTGGGCAGCGCCGAGCAGCTCGGATGCCTGAGCGAGAACCTTGGAGTGATCGTCGAAGCGACCGACGATGCCGCCGACCTGGCTGAGCGTCTGGCCGGAAATGCTGACCAGGCGATCGATGTTGTTTTCGAGCAGGCGGCTCGAACCGTGCACGAGGTCGGCCGCGCTGTTGGCCGATTCGGCAAAGCGGTTGGCGGTCGCATCGAGCTTCTGATCGGCGTCGGACAGCTGTTCGCTGACGCGGTCCGCTGCCTGGCCGAGATTGCGGGCGGCCTGTTCGACCAGCGATGCGATGCCGGAATTGCTTTCGGCAAGACGCTCGATCAGGCTGTTGACGTTTGCCGACAGGCTCTGCTCGACGGCGCGCATGGCACCGGTGGCATTCTCTGTCCGCTGGCTGATGGCAGCGAGCGTCTCGTTGGTACGGGCGGAAATCGCCTCCACCAGTGCGTCGTTCTCGTTGCGGATGCGGTCGGTCGTATCGCGGGCGGCCGTGGAAAGGCGCTCGGCGCTTTCCTGTGCGGCCTGGCTGATGCGCTCGGCGGCGGACCGGCCGGTCTCGGCATATTCCTCGACGAGAGGGCGTGCCTTTTCGTCGATCAGCTTGGAGAGTTCGGCCGAACGGCTTGAGAGCATCGAGTTCAGGTCGCGGGTGCGGCTGTCGAGTGACGAGCGGATCGATTCGCCACGGGCAGCGAGTGCCTTGTCGACGGCCGAAAGAGCGCTGTCGAGTTCGCCTGCGGTTTCGGCAAGGGTGTCGCGCAGAGACGTGCCGCGGGCATCGAGCGCCTTTTCGGCATCGCCAAGCGCTTCCGAAATCGCGTTGACCTGCTTCTTCACCAGGCTGTCTGCTTCGGCGACCTTGTGGACGATCGCGTTGCCGGCTTCCGAGAAGGCCTGCGCCACGGTTGCCGCCTGACCGGCAAGCCGGTTCTGGGTTTCCGAAATGCGGTCGACGATATCGTTGGAGCGCTGTTCGATGGAGCGGGCAAACTCATCGTTGCGGGTACTGAGTTCTTCCGTGAAGTCTGCGCCGGCGCGGGCAAGAAGCTCTGCCGAACGGCTGGCTTCGCTATCCATGCCCTGCGCTGCGGCGCTGACGGCGTCGCGGAGGCTGGAGGCGAGGCCGACAGCCTTGCCTTCGATGGTGCGCGACACGGCGTCTAGGCCGACGGTGAGCGCCCGGTCCATGGTGCCGAGGCGTTCTTCGATGCGGGCGGTGCGTGTATCCAGCGTTTCGGCGATCCGATCCGACGTTTCGGATCCGATGCGCTCAAATTCCTGCGTGCGGGATGCGAGCGCCTGATTGATGCGGTCTGCAGTTTCTCCCGACAAGCGCTCCAGTTCGGCCGTGCGATCACTCATCACGGTAGAAACGCGATCGGTCGCAAGGCTGGTAACGCGCTCCAGTTCCGCGGTGCGGGCGCCGAGTGCATCGGCGATACTGTTGCCGGCCGTGTCGACCAGGCTGGTAGCATTGCCCAGTTCCGAGCGGATGCGTTCTTCCAGACCACCGAAAGTCGTCTCGATCCGGGTGCCGGCGCCATCGAGGGCGGTAGAAACGCCGCCGACAGTTTCTTCGACGCGGCTCGAGAATCCCTCTGCGGAGGCTGTGATTTCGCGGGCGGCTTCGTTGAGCTGGCCTGCAATCGCGCCGACGTTTTCGCGCAGACGCGTTTCCAGGTTTTCACCGGCGCCGTCGATCGTGGCGCGCAGCGATTCCTGCTGGGCTTCGAGGGACATTTCCAGCATGCCGGCGCTGGTTGCGATGGTGGCGCCGATCGATGTTGCCTGATCCAGCATCAGGTCGGCCAGATGGTTTTGCGCATTGGTGAGCGTGCTGGCAATCAGGCCGCCGCGATCGTCGAGTGTCGAGCGAATGCGCTCGTAGCCGCCATCGAGCGTAGACGAGAGCTGGCGGTTTGCGGTGTCGAGCGTCTCGGCCATCTGACCGTGTGCCGTCGTGACCTTTTCGGATATGTCGCGGCTTGCGGTATCGACGACGCCTGAGATCTGTACGGCAGCGGTGCCGACCGTGTCGCTGATGGTGCGGGTTGCTCCATCCAAGGTCGAAGCGATGTTGCGCGTTGCGTCGCCGACGGACTGGGAAATGTTCTGGGCGCCCGAACCGACCGTCGAGGAAATCTCGTAGTTCGCGGCGCCGAGCGTCTGCGCGATGTCCTGTCCGGCTGTGGCAAGCGTATCGGCGAGCTGCTGGTGACCGAGGCCGATCGTTGCAGCAATCCGCTGCTGGGTGGCGTCGAAGGTTTCGTCCATCCGCTGCAGGCCATCGGCCATGCCGGTTTCGAAGCGGCTGGTGCCATCGGTGAGGGCGGATTCAATACGTGTGGCTGCGCCACCGACCGAGTTTTCGAGACGAGCGCTGCCACCGTCGAGGATGCGGGACAGTTCCGCAGCCTGGGTTTCGAGCGTGATGTCGAGGCCGAGCTGGCCGTCCTGGTAGGCACTGCGGATTGCATCCGTGCGATCTGCAAACGCGCTTTCGATGCGTTCCGCTGCACCGCCGACGGATGTCTCAAGCTGCGCGCTGCCGGACTGGATGATGCGCGACAGTTCCGAGGCGTGGGTCTCGAGCGTGATGTCGAGGCCGAGCTGGCCTTCCTGATAGGCGCTGCGGATGGCATCGGTACGATCGGCAAAGGCGCTTTCGATGCGCTGGGCTGCACCGCCGACGGACGTCTCAAGCTTCTCGCTACCGCCCTGGATGATGCGGGTGAGTTCCGAAGCGTGCGTTTCGAGTGTGATGTCGAGGCCGAGCTGACCTTCCTGATAGGCGGTGCGGATCGCATCGGTGCGATCGGCAAAGGCGCTTTCGATCCGCTGGGCTGCGCCGCCGACGGATGTCTCAAGCTTCTCGCTGCCGCCTTCGATGATGCGGGTAAGTTCCGAAGCGTGCGTTTCGAGTGTGATGTCGAGGCCGAGCTGACCTTCCTGATAGGCAGTGCGGATTGCGTCGGTACGATCTGCGAACGCCGTTTCGATACGCTGGGCTGCGCCGCCGACGGATGTCTCAAGCTTCTCGCTGCCGCCTTCGATGATGCGGGTGAGTTCCGAGGCATGCGTTTCGAGCGAGATGTCGAGACCGAGCTGACCTTCCTGATAGGCGTTGCGGATCGCTTCGGTACGATCGGCGAAGGCGCTCTCGATGCGCTGGGCTGCGCCGCCGACGGATGTCTCAAGCTTCTCGCTGCCACCTTCGATGATGCGGGTGAGTTCCGAGGCATGCGTTTCGAGCGTAATGTCGAGACCGAGCTGACCTTCCTGATAGGCGTTGCGGATCGCGTCGGTGCGATCGGCAAAGGCAGCTTCAATGCGGCCGGCAACCCCTTCTACGGAATTCTCGAGGCGTTCGCTGCCGCCGTCGAGAATGCGCGCCAGTTCCGAGGTCTGGGTCGCAAGCGTGATGTCGAGACCGATCTGGCCGTCCTGATAGACGCTGCGGATCGCTTCGGTGCGTTCGGCCAACGTGGCTTCGATCCGTTCGGCTGCACCGCCAACAGACTTATCGAGCCGTTCGCTGCCGCTGTCGATGATGCGGGAGAGCTCGGAGACGTGGCTTTCGAGCGAGAGATCGAGACCGAGCTGGCCGTCCGTATAGGCCGTGCGGATTGCTTCGGCGCGAGCGGCGAACGTGTGTTCGATACGGCTGTCTGCATCCGATACGGCGCCGATCAGAGCTGCCGTCTTTTCTTCGAGTGCGCCTGTGAGGCGATCTTCGTGCAGGGCAAGCGAAGTCGCGATGTCCATCGACCGGTCATCGAAGATCTCAGCGAGGCGGTCGCGGTTGGCGGCAAGCGTCGTGTCGAGGCTCGTCACCTTGCGCTCCAGTTCGCTGCCGAGCCGGATCTCGCTGTCGGACAGCGCCTTCGACAGGACTTCAGTCTTGTCGTCGAACATCGAGGACAGGCGCTCGGGTGTTCCCGACATCAGCTCGCTGATTGCCGAGGTGCGGCTGTCGAGGACTTCTGCAAGACGATCGTGGCTGCCGGTGACCGCATCGATGAGGGCGTCCGCGCGCGAACCGACGGCGTCCTCGAAACGGGCCTGGCTATCGGAGAGTGCGGCGGCGAGTGCCGTGCCGCGTTCGACCATGACGGCGTCGACCTTGTTGTGGGCGTCGCCGAAGCTGTGGCTGATTTCGTTGCTGCGGGCAGCAAGCGCATCGGAAAATTCGCGGGCGCGGTTTTCGAGCATGGAGTCCAGCACTTCCTGGCCGGTTCCAAGCGTGGTGGCGAGCGCAAGGGACTGGTCGGTCAGTGCATTGCCGATCCGGTCGATGCTGGACGACAGGATGCCTTCGATCGCATCCGAACCGCCGGCGACGGTTTCGTTGATGCGGGCAAGGCTGTCCATCAGTTTGCTGTCGAGCGTGCCGGCGCGCTGGTCGAATGCCGTGGTAAACTGCGACAGGCCGTCGTCGAAGGTTGCCGAAAGCTGGCCAACGGTTGCCTGGAGACGGTCTTCGAACAGGCCGGAGCGGAGGTCGAGATCCATGATCGCGTCGTCGGAAGCGGTCTGCAGGCTCTGACGGAAGGTGGCGCTCTTCTGGTCGAGCGAGCGGTTGAGCGCGGCGATTGCCGTGTCCAGCGTGCCGCCGAGCGTCTTCTCGCTGTCATTCAGACCCTCGGTGATTTCGCGGGTGCGGGCAAGCAGCGTCTCGTTGAGCTGACGGGTGCGGTCGGCGAGGGCGGCGTTCAGCTTTTCGGTGTTGGCATCGATGGTCGACGCACGGGTTTCGAACTGGCCGAGCAATTCCTGACCGCGTTCGGACATGGTCGATGTGAGCGTGTCGAGGCGGATATCGAACTCGGTGGCCAGAGCGATACCGGACGATGCCAGGCTCGAGACGAGGTTTTCGGCACGGGCGGCCATCAGGGAGCTGAGCGCTTCACCGGCAGCGTCGGATTTTGCGATGAGAGACGCGGCGCGGGTGTCGATCATCGAGGCAAAGGCCTCGCCTGACGTGGCAAGGCGAACGGAGATCTCCTCTGTCGACAGCGACAGGTCTTCCTTCAGCTGCTCGTGCACGCCGACGATCGAGGAGCGGATACGTTCCGCATGGTTGACGATCGCGTCGCGCTCGGCACCGAGTTCATGCACCAGGCCGCGGACGCGCAGCTCGTTGTCTGTATAGCTGCGTTCCAGCGCGTTGACTTCGGAATGAACCAGCGTTTCCAGCTCGGAAGCACGCGCAATGGTGCGCTCGATGCCTTCGTTCATCGCAGACACTTCGCGACGGACAGCCTGGCCGACCGACATGATGCGCTCGGAGGCAATGGTTTCCGGTTCGGAGAGACGCAGGGCCACTTCCGCCATCGAGCGGGCCGCATTGCGCAGATCGGCAGCTCTCGCCATCATGATCGCGAAGGCGAAGAACAGCATGATCGGCAGCAGGATGCCGACGACGAGGGCGACGATTCCCGGTGCAGCGAGGACGCCGGCGACCGAGGTGAATTCCCACAGCTGGCTGCCGTAGATCAGCTGGCCGAGACCGATACCCGCAACAACCCAGAAGAACGAGATAATGGCGGCATTGCGGACGGCGCTCTTGATCGAGCCGCCTTCGAGCGAACGAAGAATCGCATTCGGGGTGCGGCGACCGGCATCATTGGCCGGCTCGAAAGCGGGCTGTCGGGCTGTCGTTTCGGGACCGGCCTGACGAGGCGGAGCGGATTGCGGATTTTGTGAGGACGATGGGGAGCGCTGCCTTGGCGTATCCGACACTCTGGTCTCCGAAGCGGTCTGAGTTGGTCGGGCGCGAGGCTGCTCGCCGTTGAAGTCGATCTTCAGCGCTTCTTCCAGTGCCTGGAAAGCCGTCTCATCGACCGACTCGCTGCTCGTTTTCTTCGCCATGCGGTTACGCCTCGTTACACTCACCCGGCGCTTTCGTTCCAGCTCTGCCGCCTGCAGGCTGGAAGTCGGGTCGCCGACCGGAACCCGGCCCGTGCGTCATGCTGGCCGCAATTCCACTTTACTCACAATTCGAACGGCCGTTGTTGCAAACGGATGATAATGAAAGCTTACCACCGTTCCGCCGTCAGACGCAGGATGGTTTACACACCCATCTCAACCGTCCTGTAGTGACACATTCGTGTCTTTCACACAATTGCTCGGCCGGGATCGGCCCGGAAAGCAGATTTGTTGTTAACAGAATTTAAACCACGAAAAATGTCGAAACCCCTGACATTCCGTGAGGTTGATGGAAATTAACCATGTCCCGAAATTTGCGCCGTGATTGTGCCGGAATTTAACGGGATAGGCAGCCGCTGTCCCGCATCACTGGGACGCATGATTGAGCCCCAAAGAGGAACAGAGTTTCATGTCAGCGGCGAATACTGCTTTTTCAACGCCCACTAGCCCGCGCGGGGCATGTCCTTCGCAGTCGCGCCCGATCGATCTCGTGCATCTTGCCCGCCAGACGATGGGCGACAAGACACTGGAAAACGAAGTGCTGATGATGTTTGCCCGCAACGCCCGCCGGGCGCTGCAGGACATGACGGGCGCAGACGCTGCCGGGGTTGCGATGACGGCGCATCGCCTGAGGGGGGCTGCATCTGCGGTCGGCGCGTTCGGCGTTTCCAAGGCGGCGGAGAGACTGGAAGCAGACGGTGCCGACGCCGCGCATTTGGCCGCGCTTGCCGCGTGTGTCTTGGAAGCGGAGAACTTCATCCTGAAACTCTGCCGCTGATCCGTGACAGTTGGAGGGCGCCGCAAGACAACGGCGCGTCGTCCGTTCGTGTTGACTGGACCGGTGATTTATCGGAAGACAACCGGCCAAGACTGCCACTCAATGCGGATTTCCTGATTATGACGAAACTGACCCTCGTTGCCTTCGACGGTACGCGCTTCGATATCGAAGCTGACAACGGCTCCACAGTGATGGAGAACGCCGTGCGCAATTCCGTGCCAGGCATAGAGGCCGAATGCGGCGGCGCCTGTGCCTGTGCCACCTGTCATGTCTATGTCGACGATGGCTGGACCGAAAAGGTCGGTCCTCCGGCAGCGATGGAAGAAGACATGCTCGACTTCGCCTTTGAGGTGAAGCCGACCTCGCGGCTGTCCTGTCAGATCAAGATCAAGGCCGATCTCGACGGTCTGATCGTGCACGTTCCAGAACGTCAGGCCTGAACCAAACCAGACGACCCTCTTCCAAAAAAATGCCTCGCTGCGCAGTTAGCGCAAGCGAGGCAAGGCAGGCGCATAGCCGCAAGGCGAGGGAGGAAAACGCCTGCGGCCGCAATTGCGCCGGGGAGACCTGTGAAGCTTGTACAAGGCAACAACGCGGGACCTCTCTCGGTCCAAGTGCCTGATCGCGGCCGCGAACATCTGCGGCGCCTGAACGGGTGGATCCTGGCACCGTGGCCGGGATCGCGGGCGGCTGGATAACCCTTGATATGGGTCGTTCACAGCGCCGTTCTGTTGCTACGGTTTTAGCCCAGACACACACATTAGTATATTGTTATAAGTCACCGATGAATGACAGGGTGGTGCGAAAGCTCTGCGCAAGTCTCGGGAAAGGTCGGGCTACGGGTCGGTTGATTGGCTGTGCCGATCGATGTCGTCTTTCGCTGCCCGATCAGTCGCGCTTCATCCGGTAATTCAGGAGACGGGTCATCCGCTCGTCGAAGTTCTTCGACTCGACCTGGTCGAACCGCATCTGTTCCCGGTCGTGTGCTTCCAGAAGATCGCGAGTCGCATCGGCGACCTTCTTTTCGAGGCTATCGCAACTGCTGGGCGTCGAGAGGTCCAGAAGCTGTCTCTCGAGAATGCGGGCATGGGTGCGGGCAATTTCGGCATGGCGTTCTTCGTGGCGCTTGATGTCTGCCGAAAGCGTGTCCCATATCATGCCAAGATCCGCGTCTGCACGACGTCGATTGATCCAGCGTGGCAGAACGATATGGGTACGCAGTGTGACCCTTGCGGCGCCGACCGTGCATCGATTG
Organism: Rhizobium sp. CFBP 8752; assembly: GCF_014842035.1. NCBI lineage: Bacteria > Pseudomonadati > Pseudomonadota > Alphaproteobacteria > Hyphomicrobiales > Rhizobiaceae > Rhizobium > Rhizobium sp. CFBP 8752. The sequence goes on from NZ_JACYUZ010000001.1 coordinate 1,432,351, forward strand.
GCGCGCTCGACATAGGTCACTTCCCCGCCGAATTTGATTTCGGTTGCACCGGGATGACGGTGGCCGGTCGTGCGGGTCAGCGGACCGCGTTTTTCCAGCTCCTTGTCGAGGTCTTCGGCAGTTTTGCCGCCGATCTGAAAATACGAGTAAGTCTTGGTGATGATCGGTGCGGCCGATGCGGGAGAGGCGAAGACGCCTGCAAGAAGTACGGTACCGATGAGACGGCGAACCGCGCGCATTGAAAACATTCTGTGGCCTGCAACGTTGAACTTTAAAAGAGCTTGGGGCATAGCGAGACCAAGCGCAACACGAGGTCCCTGAATTTTGCGTCAACTCTCCAAAGATGATTGGCCGGTGATATCGCGGCGCAACACGCACTGGCGATTGGCGCGCGGACGCGTGCTGGAACTCGGCGCGCAAGGCCATATCATGGCGATCGTCAACGTGACGCCGGACTCGTTTTCCGACGGCGGTCGGCATGTGCAAACGGATGGCGCCGTGCGGCATGCGCTGAGCTGCGTCGCCGAAGGTGCTGCCATCCTCGATATCGGTGGCGAATCGACACGGCCCGGCGCGGCGGCGGTGACGCCTGCCGAAGAACAGGATCGCATCCTGCCGGTGATCGAGAAGCTTGTCGGCGAAACCGACGCTATCATCTCGGTCGATACCTATCGTGCGGTAACGGCGCGGCTGGCGATGGCTGCCGGCGCCCACGTCATCAATGACGTACATGGACTGCAGCGCGAACCCGATATGGCTGATGTCGCGGCCGAGACAGGTGCTGGTATTTGCATCATGCACACGGGACGCGACCGGATGGATCGACGAGCGGACATGATCGAAGACCAGCAGTATTTCCTCACGCGGTCTCTGAAGATCGCGCATGCTGCCGGGATCAAGGATGCGGCGATCGTGCTCGATCCCGGGTTCGGATTTGCCAAGAACCGGGACGACGACATGGAACTGATCGCCCGCTTTCGCGAGTTGCAGTCACTCGGATTTCCCTTGCTCGCCGGGACGTCGCGGAAGCGGTTTGTCGGTTCAGTCACGATGCGGGATCCGGCCGATCAGCGGGATATCGGCACGGCTGCAACGACTGCGATCCTCCGACTCGCCGGTGCGGCGATTTTCCGGGTTCATAATGTCGCGGCCAACCGCGACGCCCTGCTGATGGCAGATGCGGTTCTGGCGTCCCGTGCGGCGCAACGGGAGGAGAGCTGATGGGGACCTACAGCATTGCCTTGAAAAACTGCGCCTTCTTCGCTCGTCATGGAGCCTTTCCGGAAGAAGAGAGGCTCGGTCAGCGATTCTATGTCGATCTCGTCATGCATGTGGATGCCGAAGAAGCGCTCGAAGACGACAACGTCGAGAGCACCGTGCACTATGGCAAAGCCTATGAAATCGTCGAGAGGATCGTGACCGGCACGCGCCGCAACCTGATCGAGACGCTGGCCAAGGACATTGCTAAGGCGCTTTGCGCCTGGTCGTCGCAGATCCGAAGGGTCGAGGTGACGGTGCGCAAGCCGAGCGTGCCGATCCCGGGAATTCTTGATCATGCCGAAGTGAGGATCGAGCATGTCGCGTGACGGCTCGATGAAATTGGTAGCCCTTGGGCTCGGCGGTAACGTCGGTGATCCGCGGGCTGCGATGGCAGATGCGTTGAGGGAACTCGATGCCCGATCGGACTGTCGGGTGCTCGCCGTATCCCGGCTTTATGCCACGCCGCCATGGGGAAAGACGGATCAGGCCGAGTTCCTGAACTGCTGCGCCCTGATCGAGACCTCGCTTCATCCCGAGTCGCTTCTCGATGTCTGTCTTGATATGGAAAGGCGGCGCAAGCGTGAGCGCGTCGAGCGCTGGGGCCCGAGAACCATCGATATCGACATCCTGACCTACGGCGACAGCGCGTATCACTCCGAGACGCTGGAGCTTCCCCATCCGCGCATGACGGCGAGGGGCTTTGTGATGATGCCGCTTGCCGATGTCGCGCCCGAAATGGTCCTCGGACAGAAAAATGTCCGCGACTGGCTGGCAGAGGCGGACATCGAAGGCATCAGGATCGCTGACGCAGACAGGGACTGGTGGATTAGGGCTTGATCGAACCGACGGCGATCGAATCCAGATCGCGATCCAGCGACAGGCCGATCACGGGCACCATCTGGTCTTCGACCTTCACCGAAATGGTGATGTTCATCTTGTTCTCGCCGCGCAGGCTGGCGACCATGGCGCCGTTCAGCTGGGCACGGTTGATGCCCATCACGACCTTGTCGCCATTGACGGAGCCGGAGACGATGTCGAGGCCCTTGCCCTGGGCGCCGTCCAGGAACTTGCCGGAATAGCCGGTGCTGCTCTGGCTGATGACCGCGGACATCGGCTGCTGGAAAACGCCGACGCGGCAGGTGCCATCGAGCTTGATGCCGACAGTGCCATCCGGCTGTGCAGCGCCAATCAGGTTGCAGCTGAACTTCGTACCCTTGTACTTGCCCGCGACGATTTCGCCCGGACCCTTCCAGACGCCACCGACCTGCTGGAAAAAGGATTTGTCACGCGAAGCCGCGGAGGCCTCCGGTGCCAGGGCGGGAGCAGTTGCGATGGTCAGTGCAACGATGCCACCGAAAAGCGAAAAGAAGCGCGAATACATGTGCTTTCCCTTGGAAACCAGAAACTTCAAGTGCCTCGCAAATTAGCTTGGAATGGTTAATGACTGGTATCTTTTCGGGTCATTAAGGGTCACAGAGGCGCGATCAATCGGTCTTGCGCGGGCCGACGGGAGAGATGTCGGACATGAAATCGCCGATCCCCGGGCGCTTCACAGCGCGGAAGGGAAGTGGGCGGCAAAGATCCATCGCGGCAATGCCGATACGCGCCGTCAGCAGGCCGTTGATGACACCTTCGCCGAGTTTGCTTGAAAGCCTCGATGCCAAACCATGGCCCAGAACCTGCTGCGCGATTCCGTCTCCAACCGCGATCGAACCTGTCACCGCCAGATGCGCCATCACGTCCCGCATGAGCTTCAACAGTCCGAGCGTGCCTGGGCGCCCGCCGTAGAGGTCCGCCATCGCGCGGATCAGTCGTGTCACCTCGAACAGGACATAGACGAGATCAACGACCGCGCGGGGGCTGACAGCGGTGACGACCGAGACCCGTTTCGAGGCGCCAAGAATGAGGACGCGTGCCTGCCGGTCGAGCGGCGACAGGAGTTCTCGCTCGGCGAGATCGATGAGTTGTGGCCCGTCGATGATGTCGTCTTTCGTCGCATCGAGCGCGGCACGTCCGCGGGCGGTCTCCGCCCGGTGACCTGTCAGTTTCGTGAGCGCGGCGACGACGGTTCTGGCTGCCGTCGGCCTTGGCGATTTCAGGGCGTCTTCCGCTTGCGTCTTCAGCGTCTGGACCGCAGCAAGCCGCATCATCCCGATGATTTCGCGACCGACCATGACCAGAAGCGCGACGATGCCGACGCCCAACGCTGCCGCTGCGGCGTAACCGAGCCAGTCGGACCGTGCAAAGAGATCCCGGATGATCCGATCCGCCCAGAGGCCGAACGCAAGCGACAGGAACGTGCCGAAGGCCGCGGCCGCGAGGTTGGCGAAGGAGAAACGCTTCCGCTTCACCGGCACGGCGACGGCCAGCGCGTCTGGTGAAAGTTCCTGCGGGCTGATGAACGGATCGAGCTCGTCCGGCGTGATGGCGATGCCATCGTCAAACCGGCGGGGTGCGCGGTTCGGGTGGGTCTGCGGCTCTTCTTTAGTCGGAATGTCGTCGTCTACGACGAAGGAAGTTGGGCGGCGGCGGTCATCGGTGATCTTGCGGTCGGTCATGCGAGGCGATCTCCCAGCAGAAACTGCATGGCGCGGTCGAGCCTGATATGCGGGACCGATAGGGTAATGCCGCCCTTTTCGTCGAGAGCCGGGGGACGGAAGCGCACCACGTTGACATCCGGAAGCTCGGAGCCCGGCTGACCGAGCTGCCGAAACAAGGCTTCCGGGTCGGCCGGAAGGTCGCCAGGGAAGATCGCCGTCTGCCGCGTGCCGTCGAAGACTTCGCCATTGATGGTTTCGCCTGCCATCGGTGTGCCGACGATGACCGGCAGTTGGTGACTGCCGTCCTTCACGGAAGCTTCACGCGTGGCGCGCACGGAGGCGATTGCCATCACGTCGATGCCGGCGCCGGCCATGCCGATCCGCTCGATGGCGCGGTCGACGAGGCGGCCGGTCAGGCGTTCCAGCCGGTCGTGGCTTTCGTGATGCAGATGGTCGGCCTTGGTGGCTGCGACCAGCACCTTGTCGATGCGCCGGCCGACCAGCGACGAGAAGAAGCTGTTGTGGCCGGGACGGAAGCAGGCGAGTACGTCGGTCAGTGCGCGTTCCAGATCCTGCACGGCCTCAGGGCCACGGTTGATCGCCTGGAGCGCGTCGATCAGCACGATCTGCCGGTCGAGACGCGCGAAATGCTCGCGGAAGAAGGGTTTGACGACAATTGTCTTGTAGGCGTCGTAGCGGCGCTCCATCATTGCCCGGAACGACCCCTTCGGGGCCGGCGTATCCGGAAGATCGGCGAGGGGCGCAAAGGTGAGGGCGGGCGAACCTTCCAGGTCGCCGGGCATCAGAAATCGCCCGGGCGGCAGGGTGGAGAGCGAGCGCTCATCAGATTTGCAGGCTTTCAGGTAGGCCGCAAAACTCTCGGCCAGCCGACGCGCTGTTCCTTCGTCCGCCGGTGCGTCCATGTCTATGCCGGAGGCGAACGAAAGCCAGTCCTTCGACAACTCGGCGCGAATGCCGGTACGGGCAAGGTCTACCGTGTTGCGGCTGAAGGTCTCGTAATCCTGTGCCAGCAGCGGCAAATCGAGCAGCCATTCGCCGGGATAGTCAACGATATCGATCGACAGCCGGCCGCGGGAAAACATCCGGTTCCAGCCGCTGGCGCTTTGATATTCCAGCGTGACGCGGAGTTCCGAGATCGCGCGCGTCGAATCCGGCCAGATCCGTTCGCGCACCAGTGCGTCGATGTGATCCTCATACTGGAAGCGCGGTATCGCGTCGTCCGGCTGCTGCTCGAGCCGAGCCTGCGAGACCCGGCCGGAGCGCATTGCCTCGAACAGCGGCAGTCGGCCGCCGTTCAGGAGATTGTGGACAAGCGACGAGATGAACACCGTCTTGCCGGCACGCGACAAGCCGGTAACGCCAAGCCGCATCGACGGGTTGACCAAGTTCGAGGCGCGATCGGCGAGATTATCGAGAGCAATCTTCGCGTCGTCGGTGATACTGGTGAGCGCTGGCGGCAAGGTTTCGTCCCAAAACTGTTTGTCGCTATATAGGGACCGTCAGGCAATGCGCAAAGGGATGGGATGCCTTGGAATCTGTGGTCACGGCGTGATGAAATCCGTCAGGTTCCATGCGGGTCGCGAGCCGTCGCTTCGGCCTGCGTGATCGATGACAGCAAGGCCTGCCGTCGGATACCCTGAGGGCAGGGCGCGGGCTGCATGCTCTTTTCCGATCAGTTCCCCGAACACGTCCTCGATCGTCGGGTTATGCCCGACGAGCATCACCGATCCGCTGCGGTCGCTGGTGAAAATCAGCGCAAGATAGGTGCCGACCGATCCGTTGTAGACCTCGTCGATGAATTCGGGCTCGATGGTTTCGCTGATTGCGCGGCGCACCGCCTCCGCAGTCTGGCGGCAACGCATAGCCGTCGAACTGATGACAGCGTCGGGGCGGTAGCGACGGTCCGCCGCCTTGTCGGCAACGATTTCCGCTTCGGCGAAACCATCCGTCGTCAGTGTTCGATCGAAATCTCTCTGACCCTGTTCCGGGTTGGCCGCCCGGCCGTGCCGGAGGAGGTAGATGCGTGACGGCGGCGGCGCGAGTGTCGGCATATCGGTGAAAGACGCCATTTCATTCTCCTTTGACCGCCTGGACGGTAATTCCGTGACTTCGGAACTTCAACCACGCCTGCGCCATGATTGCCAGTTGCGCTGCCCAGGATCCGGTTTCAACCGAAGTCGATTAAAGCATAGAAAATAGTCATTTAGCTGATTTTTGTGACAATTTTAAAATTGCCTCAATAACGAGCGGAAGGCTTGAACCGGAACAACCAAAGCGATATAGAGCGGCCACGAGATGTTCTTCAGGAGAATCGCGTTGAGTGAGAAGATCGATCTTAGCAATTATGTACTCTCGGAAACCGACGAGTTCATGAATGCAAACCAGAAGGCGTATTTCCGGGCAAAACTGACGGCCTGGAGAAACGATATCCTGCGGGAGGCGCGGGAGACTCTGGATCATCTGGCAGAGGAAAGTGCCAACCATCCCGATCTGGCCGATCGCGCATCTTCGGAAACCGATAGAGCCATCGAGCTTCGTGCCCGTGACCGGCAGCGCAAGTTGATCTCCAAGATCGACGCGGCGATGCAGCGCATCGACGACGGGACCTATGGCTATTGCGAAGAAACCGGCGAGCCAATCGGACTGAAGCGTCTTGACGCCCGGCCGATCGCAACCCTGTCGATCGAGGCCCAGGAGCGGCACGAGCGTCGCGAAAAGGTCTATCGCGACGAATGATTTCTGCTTGACGCATGGTCTACGGCAGAAACGACAAAAGGCACGGGAAACCGTGCCTTTTGTCGTTTGATGTCATGGATACGTGCAAAGCCCGCGGCCCTGCATGTCATTTATCGCGCGTGGCGGACATTTCCCCAAATATACGGGCGACTTCGTCCTGAAGTGATGGCTCGGCAGTCGCGCCGGTAATCGGTGCGACAGCAGGATCGCGCTGCGGCAACTGGCGGTTTGGTGCTGGCACCGCGATCGTCTCGCGGCCGGCGTTTTCCCGCGCCGCAAGGTTTTGTGCCATTTCCTCTTCCAGAATTTTCTCGAAATCACTCCCGAGCATCTTCGGCTTTTCGAGAGCCGACTGTACGCCGGTCGAGAGGTCCTCAGGATTGATCGGAACAACGCGCGACGGTTCGGCCGGCTGGTCGGGCTCGGCGTGAGCAAGAACCCGACTGCGCGCGGCTTCAAGCGCGTTTGCCGCATCGTCGACTCTGGATGGTGCAGGCTGCGGGATCGCCGTGATCGCTGCCGCGGCGATCGGCGCTGCGGCAACGCCAGCGGCTGTCGAAACCGTTGCCGGGATGACGACGGTCGGTGCCGGACGCTGTGGCTCGGGGGCGGACTGTCTTGCTGGCGGATCCAGTCGCTGCGGGGCGGGTGGTGATACGGACGCAGTCGGCGTCGGCTCCGACCGGGATACCGGGCTCACAGGGCGAGCGGGAATGGGAGACGGCTGGGTCGCGAGTGGTGGCTTCGCACGCGGGGTGTCATCGCGCACTGAAATCTCCCGCATGGGCTCAGGCCGTTCGGCCTCCGGCAGAGCTGCCGGGCGAGGGTCCGGACGCTGCCTCTGGGCAAGTGCGGGGCGCGGTTCAGAAGGCGCGCTTTCAATGGCGGAGGGCTGTGAGGGCGAGTTCGTCGCGATGCCGGTTTCGATCACGATATCGGTCGGCCCGCCGATCATGACGAGGTGCTCCACGCCGTCGCGGCGGATCAGCACGAGGCGGCGACGTGCATCGACGGCTGCCGCATCCAGCACCTGCAGCCGCGGATTGCGGTTGCGTCCCCCGCGGACGAACGGCGACGGTCCATTGCGACCGCGCAGCATCCACAGGATGCCGAACAGGAAGAGAAGCCCGATGCCGACACCGAGGACCGCGATTACCATCCGGCTGCCATAGGCGCCCATCAGTTCTTCGGCCATGTGCTGATACTCCTCATGCCAATCGTCACATTTGAAAAGACGACAATTTTCGCTTCGATCAAGGGGTGCTGCGATGCTGTCTTGATGGAAAACATCACTTCGGAGAGGAAAGATAGGGCACAAGTCTTCACTGTCCCGGGTTTTCTGGCACAACGGAGCTTTTTGCGTCGCCGACAACTTGCTAAGAAGGAATCATAGGGTTTTCGGCTCCGTGGAGCATGACGGCCGCAGTAGGATGGCTTCGGCAGTCGGCCGTTGCGAAATGCGAGGGATTGATGACGAAGTTGCAGCAGGGCGGCAACTACGAGACCCCACTGGTCGAGCGTAAGACGCGGGGTGGAACCATTCTTCGGATCGTGCTTCTAGCGCTGGTGCTGCTGGGCGTTGCAGTCGCTTTTGTGGTTTTTCAGCAGGCACTCGACAATGAGATTGTGCTCGGCCTGCTGGGCATCCTTGCCATGGTCGGCATATTTTTCCTCGTCTCTTCGATGATTGGCCTCGTGGAAGTCATGCCGCAATCGCGGTCCGACGATCTCGCCCGCGCTTTCCTGGCCGGCCATCCGGACGGTATCCTGATCACGGACATCAAGGGTCGCATCGTCTACGCGAACGCTGCCTATGGTCGGATGACCGGTGCGACGAAAAAGAGCGATATCCAGTCCCTTGAAACGCTTCTGTCCAAGTCGCGCGAATCCAACGAGGCGCTTTACAGGCTGACATCCGCGCTGCGGGAAGGCCGCGAGGGTCATGAAGAATTCCGCCTGCTGCAGCCGCTTGGCCGCAGCACGGGCACTGCCGTCGTTGGAGAGAATGGTGCGGGCGCCTTCTGGTACAGGCTGAAGGCCGGCCTTCTGGCGGGTTCGGGAAACAACAAGGCGCAGCTCGACATCTGGCAGATTACCGACACGACCTCGGAACGGTCGGACCAGGAGCGCTTCTTTCGCGAACTGCAAAACGCCATCGACTACCTCGACCATGCGCCGGTCGGGTTCTTTTCCGCGGGCAAGAAGGGCGAGATCTTCTATCTCAACGCCACGCTGGCTGAATGGCTGGGTCTCGATCTGACCAAGTTTTCTCCTGGATCGATGACGATCGACGATCTCGTGGCGGGCGAGGGCATGGCGCTGATCCAATCGGTTCAGCCGGCGCCAGGTCTGAAGCGTACGGAAACGCTCGATCTCGACCTGCGCCGTGCCAACGGCCAGAGCCTGCCGGTGCGACTTGTTCACAGCGTCAGCTCCATGCGCGACGGTGCGCCCGGCGAAAGCCGCAGTGTCGTGATCAACCGGCCGCATGGTGAGGACACCGATCAATCCGCGTCTGCGATGCGTTTCACGCGCTTTTTCAACAACACGCCGATGGCCATTGCGTCCGTGGATGGCGAAGGCCGGATCCTGCGCATCAATGCGCCGTTCCTGCGACTGTTCGCCGGGGTTCTGACCCGCGACGACGTGGAAAGTGGTGCGTCGCTGGAGCGTATCGCGCACGAGACGACCCGCGATCAGCTGATGGCGGCGCTTGCTGCCGCACGCGACCGGCAGGGCGACATTACTCCGATCGATTCGCGGCATCCGGGTGACGAGACCCGGTATCTGCGTTTCTACGTCAATGCCGTGATCGACGAGAGCGACGAGGCACCCGAAGAGGCGGCCATCATCTATTCCGTCGAGACGACCGAGCAAAAGGCGCTCGAGACGCAGATGGCGCAGACCCAGAAGCTGAATGCGGTCGGCACTCTTGCCGGCGGTATCGCGCACGATTTCAACAATGTGCTGACGGCTATCCTTCTGTCGTCCGATCACCTGCTTTTGCAGGCGCGTCCGTCCGACGCGAGCTTCGCCGATCTGATGGAAATCAAGCGCAATGCCAACCGGGCCGCCGTTCTGGTGCGCCAGCTTCTGGCCTTCTCGCGCAAGCAGACGATGCGTCCGGCGGTGCTGAACCTCACCGATGTGGTGGGCGACTTGCGGATGCTGGTCGACCGGCTGATTTCCGGCACCAATGTCAAGCTCGATGTCGACTACGGGCGCGACTTGTGGCCGGTGCGCACCGACCTGTCGCAGTTCGAGCAGGTTCTCATCAACCTCTGCGTCAACGCGCGCGATGCGATGCCGCAGGGCGGCACGATCCTGATCAAGACCCGCAATGTGACGGCCGAGGAAACCGCCGCCTTCCATCAGGCCGATCTGCCGGCGGAAGATCTCGTGATGGTCGAGGTCGCCGACAGCGGCACGGGCATTCCGCCCGAGATCATGGACAAGATCTTCGAGCCGTTCTTCACCACCAAGGAAGTGGGCAAAGGGACAGGTCTCGGCCTTTCGATGGTCTATGGCATCATCAAACAGTCCGGCGGCTATATCTATCCGGAATCCGAAGTCGGTCGCGGAACGAGTTTCCGGCTGTTCCTGCCGCGTCACATTCCCGAAATACCGGTCATCACGCCAGAGGCCGCAGAGGCTGCAGCTCTGGCAGCCGCACAGCCCGTGGCTTTGAAAGCGCCGGCAGAGGATATGGATCTCACGGGCAAGTCTGCGGTCGTGCTGCTTGTGGAAGATGAAGAAGCGGTTCGCCGGGGTGGCAAGCGCATGCTGGAAACGCGCGGTTATACCGTGCACGAAGCCGGATCCGGCGTCGAAGCACTCGACATCATGGACGAGCTCGAAGGCAAGGTTGATATCGTCGTTTCCGACGTTGTAATGCCTGAGATGGACGGGCCGACGCTTCTGACGGAACTGCGGAAATCCTATCCGGATCTGAAGTTCATCTTCGTCTCCGGATACGCGGAGGACGCGTTTGCGCGCAACCTGCCGGCCGATGCGAAGTTCGGTTTTCTGCCCAAGCCGTTTTCGCTGAAGCAGCTTGCCGTTGCGGTTCGCGAGATGCTCGACTCGGACTGATTTTCTGATCCGCCTGCCAACCTTTATGGAGCCTCGCGATTCGTCCGTCGAACCGCGAGGCTTCTTGCTTTAACGCCTGATTTTCCACAGGTTATATGCGCGAGAACGTTCCGGGAACGAAATCGCGATAACGCAGTTCAATCAAGCTGATAAAAGCCTCTTGATTGATGAGAACAAAAAGAGTACACGATGTCCATCGGCTGCTTCATTGCTTGCGTGGCGGCAATAACCTAAAGGTGGGACCTCATGGCACAGAATTCATTGCGGCTCGTAGAGGATAAAGGCGTGGACAAGAGCAAGGCGCTCGAAGCAGCACTCTCACAGATCGAACGATCCTTCGGTAAGGGATCGATCATGAAGCTTGGCTCGAACGATAGCATCGTCGAGATCGAGACAGTTTCCACCGGTTCCCTGAGCCTCGATATTGCGCTCGGCATCGGCGGCCTGCCGAAGGGCCGTATCGTCGAAATCTATGGTCCGGAAAGCTCGGGCAAGACAACGCTTGCCCTGCAGACCATTGCCGAGGCTCAGAAGGGTGGCGGTGTTTGCGCCTTCGTCGACGCGGAACACGCGCTCGATCCGGTCTATGCCCGCAAGCTCGGCGTCGATCTGCATAACCTCCTGATCTCGCAGCCTGACACCGGTGAGCAGGCGCTTGAGATCACCGACACGCTGGTGCGTTCCGGTGCTGTCGACGTTCTCGTCATCGACTCGGTTGCGGCATTGACCCCACGCGCCGAAATCGAAGGCGAAATGGGCGACAGCCTGCCGGGTCTTCAGGCCCGTCTGATGAGCCAGGCACTGCGCAAGCTGACGGCGTCGATCTCCAAGTCGAAGACGATGGTGATCTTCATCAACCAGATCCGCATGAAGATCGGCGTGATGTTCGGTTCGCCGGAAACGACGACAGGCGGTAACGCGCTGAAATTCTACGCGTCCGTCCGTCTCGACATTCGCCGCATCGGCCAGGTCAAGGAACGCGAAGAAGTCGTCGGCAACCAGACACGCGTCAAGGTCGTCAAGAACAAGATGGCGCCTCCCTTCAAGCAGGTCGAATTCGACATCATGTATGGCGAAGGCGTGTCAAAGACCGGCGAGCTCGTCGATCTCGGCGTCAAGGCTGGGATCGTCGAGAAGTCGGGCGCATGGTTCTCCTACAACAGCCAGCGCCTTGGTCAGGGCCGCGAGAACGCGAAGTCGTTCCTGCGAGACAATCCGGAAGTGGCGCGTGAAATCGAGACGTCGCTGCGCCAGAACGCCGGTCTGATCGCGGACAAGTTCCTGCAGAATGGCGGTCCTGATGCCAATGACGGCGACCAGGCCCCGGACCCTTGATCGGACCTGGGTTGGGATGTCGATCTAGGGCATCCTGACGCTGATATTCACCGGTGTTTTCCGGTTTTCAAATCTTGCCGGCCGCCATCTACGAGATGCGCGGCCGGTCTGCGTTCCGGGCGGGTTTGGGATGATTAGGGGTGCTGTGGCTGGACAGTCGGGAACGCGGACGATACAAGCCTTTCGTCTTCGAATAACAGCATCGCACCCGGCGATAAAAAGGGCTTAGCATGAGCGGCGTGAATGAAATCCGGTCGACGTTTCTCGACTATTTCCAAATGAACGGCCACGAGGTTGTGTCCTCGTCCCCGCTTGTGCCGCGCAATGACCCGACGCTGATGTTTACCAATGCCGGTATGGTGCAGTTCAAGAACGTCTTTACCGGTCTTGAGAAGCGCCCCTACACCACGGCCACCACCTCGCAGAAATGCGTGCGCGCCGGCGGCAAGCACAACGACCTCGACAATGTCGGTTACACCGCCCGCCATCTCACCTTCTTCGAGATGCTCGGCAACTTCTCGTTCGGTGACTACTTCAAGGAAAACGCGATCGAGCTTGCCTGGAAGCTGGTCACAGAAGGGTTCGATCTGCCCAAGCACCGGCTGCTGGTCACCGTCTATTCGGAAGACGAGGAAGCTGCGACGCTGTGGAAGAAGATCGCCGGCATTTCCGACGACAAGATCATCCGCATTCCCACTTCCGACAATTTCTGGCAGATGGGCGATACCGGCCCCTGCGGTCCGTGCTCGGAAATCTTTATCGACCAGGGCGAAAATGTCTGGGGTGGACCTCCGGGCTCGCCTGAAGAAGACGGCGACCGCTTTCTCGAATTCTGGAACCTCGTCTTTATGCAGTACGAGCAGACCGCTCCTGGCGAGCGTACGCTGCTGCCGCGCCCGTCGATCGATACCGGCATGGGTCTCGAGCGCATGGCCTGTGTCCTGCAGGGCAAGCAGAGTGTGTTCGACACCGACCTGTTCCAGACGCTGATCGGAACGATCGAGGATGTCCTGAGCGTGAAGGCCCAGGGCAGTGCCAGCCACCGCGTCATCGCCGACCATCTGCGTTCGTCCGCGTTCCTGATTGCCGACGGCGTGCTGCCATCCAACGAAGGCCGTGGTTACGTGCTTCGCCGCATCATGCGCCGCGCCATGCGCCATGCGCAGCTGCTCGGTGCCAAAGAACCTGTGATGTACAAGCTGCTGCCGACGCTGGTGCAGGAAATGGGCCGCGCCTATCCGGAACTGGTGCGCGCCGAGGCGCTGACCGCGGAAACGCTGAAGCTCGAGGAAACCCGCTTCCTCAAGACGCTCGAACGTGGTTTGTCGCTGCTTTCGGACGCGACCAGCACGCTCGACAAGGGCGACATGCTCGACGGCGAGACGGCGTTCAAGCTTTACGACACCTACGGTTTCCCGCTCGACCTGACGCAGGACGCGCTCCGCGCCCGCGAAATCGGCGTCGATCTCTCCGGCTTTACCGATGCGATGGAACGCCAGAAGGCGGAAGCCCGCTCGCATTGGGCAGGCTCCGGCGACAAGGCGACCGAAACCGTCTGGTTCGAAATCAAGGAAAAGTTCGGCGCCACCGAATTCCTCGGCTATGACACCGAGACTGCCGAAGGCGTCGTCCAGGCGATCGTCAAGGATGGCAAGGCCATCGACAGTGCCTCGAGCGGCGATGCCGTCCAAATCGTCGTGAGCCAGACGCCGTTCTACGGTGAATCCGGCGGCCAGATGGGCGATGCCGGTTTGATCTCGACCGACCACGCCAAGCTTGAAGTGACCGACGTCCAGAAGCGGGGCGAGGGGCTGTTTGTCCATATCGCAACCGTGACCGAGGGCACGTTGAAGGCTGGCGACGCGGTCATCCTCGCCGTCGATCACGCTCGCCGTTCGCGCTTGCGCTCGAACCATTCCGCGACGCATCTGCTGCATGAAGCCCTGCGGGAAGTGCTCGGCACACACGTGGCGCAGAAGGGCTCGCTGGTCGCTCCTGAGCGTCTGCGGTTCGACGTGTCGCATCCGAAGCCGATGTCGTCAGAGGAATTGCAGGTCGTCGAGGATATGGCCAACGCCATCATCCTGCAGAACGCGCAGGTCACGACGCGCCTGATGAGCGTCGACGATGCGATTGCCGAGGGTGCAATGGCATTGTTCGGCGAGAAATACGGCGATGAAGTTCGTGTCGTCTCGATGGGCAAGGCTGTCGATGGGCCGAAGGCCGGCAAGCCTTATTCGATCGAACTCTGCGGCGGGACGCATGTCAACGCGACGGGCGATATCGGCCTCGTGCGCATTCTCTCCGAAAGCGCGGTCGGCGCCGGTGTTCGCCGCGTCGAAGCGGTGACGGGGGATGCAGCGCGTGTCTATCTCGCTGAGCAGGATGAGCGCGTGAAGACGTTGTCGGGTGCGCTAAAGGTTCAGCCCGGTGAGCTTGTCTCCCGCGTCGAGGCGCTGATCGACGAGCGTCGCAAGCTTGAGAAGGAACTGGCGGATGCCAAGCGCCGGCTCGCCATGGGTGGCGGTCAGCAGGGTGGCTCTGCCGACGACATCCGCGAGATCGCTGGCATCAAGTTCATGGGCAAGGCGCTGGCCGGCATCGATGCGAAGGACCTGAAGGGTCTCGCGGACGAAGGCAAGGCTACCCTCGGTTCGGGTGTCGTGACGCTGGTTGGCGTGTCGGAAGACGGCAAGGCGAGTGCGGTCGTGGCGGTGACGCCTGATCTTATCGGCCGCTTCAGCGCTGTCGATCTGGTGCGGATCGCCTCTGCGGCACTTGGCGGCAAGGGCGGCGGCGGACGGCCGGATATGGCGCAGGCCGGTGGCCCTGACGGTGCCAAGGCCAATGATGCGCTGGAAGCCGTGGCCGCAGCGCTCGGCGCCTGAGGTTGGAATGATCGGGCGGCCACTGGCCGCCCGTTTCACATGAGGTTTGGACATGGGATTGAACGCAACAATACCGGATGAGATCGACGAGGTCGTGGATGGCCTCGTGCCGTCCCTATTCAGGGATGCACCGAGTTCGGTCTCGTTCAACAAGTTGCGCAAGCGCCTGCTGCGGCAGGTTCGTCAGGCGTTCGACGATTTCGGCATGCTGAAAGATCAGAAACGCTGGCTGGTCGGCCTGTCGGGCGGCAAGGACAGCTATTCGCTGCTCGCCATTCTGCTCGATCTGCAATGGCGTGGCCTGCTTCCGGTCGAGCTGCTTGCCTGCAATCTCGATCAGGGACAGCCGAACTTTCCCAAACACATCCTGCCGGATTATCTCACCTCCATCGGCGTCAAGCACCGGATCGAGTATCGCGATACCTATTCGATCGTGAAGGAAAAGGTGCCGGCGGGCGGAACCTACTGCGCGCTCTGTTCGCGGCTTCGGCGCGGCAATCTCTACCGGGTTGCCCGCGAAGAGGGGTGTGATGCACTGGTTCTCGGGCACCACCGGGAGGATATTCTCGAAACCTTCTTCATGAACTTCTTTCACGGCGGACGGCTTGCCGGCATGCCGGCGAAGCTTCTGAACGACGAAGGCGACGTGATGGTGCTGCGGCCGCTTGCCTATTGCGCCGAGGACGATCTGGCGAAATTCTCTGCCGCCATGGAATTCCCGATCATCCCCTGCGACCTCTGTGGCTCGCAGGACGGGCTGCAGCGCAACGCGATGAAGGCCATGCTTGCCGATATCGAGACGCGCATGCCGGGCCGCAAGGACACGATGCTGCGGGCGCTGGCGCATGTGAACCCGTCGCATCTGCTTGACCCGAAACTGTTCGACTTCTCCGGCCTCAGCGCCAACCCCGCCGCCTGATCCCCAACAAGCGGCTCCCACCACTGCAGGATCTCACACCATGACCATGCCGCTCGATATAGCCAAGCTTGCCGACATCCTGCGCCTTGCGGCGAAGGAAGAGATCCTGCCGCGGTTCCGGCGGCTTGGAAGCGGCGACGTGCGTTCCAAAAGCGAGCCGTCGGATCTTGTGACCGAAGCGGACGAGGCAGCCGAGCGTCTGATCCGCCGCGAGCTTGAAGCGCTGGCGCCTGATGCTCTGTTTGTCGGCGAAGAATCGGTGGCCGCCGATCCGTCGCTTCTCGCCAAGCTAGGAGGTTCGGATTTCGCGATCGTCGTCGATCCTGTCGATGGCACGTTCAATTTCGCCTCCGGCATTCCTGCCTTCGGTGTCATGGCCTCTGTCGTCTGGAAAGGCGAAACGGTGGCCGGCATCATCTACGATCCGATGGGTGACGATTGGGTGATGGCGGAAAAGGGCGCAGGCGCCTTCCTGCGCCGTCCTGACGGCGACGCGGTGCGCCTTGCAGTGGCAGAGCCAAGACCGATCGGCGACATGGTCGGAATGGCGTCACCCGGGTATTTCTTCGGCGAGGAGAGAGAGCGGCTGCTGGCCAACCTGGCGAAGGTGCGTTTCTTTGCCAACTATCGATGTGCCGCGCACGAGTATCGCACCTTTGCCGGCGGGCACGTGCAATACCTTCTCTACAACAAGCTCATGCCTTGGGATCATCTGGCGGGCACCCTGATTGCCACGGAGGCCGGCGGTTATGCGGCGCGCTTCGACGGATCCGAGTACCTGCCGGACCACGTGGATGGCGGGCTGCTGGTCGCGACCTGCAAGGACAGCTGGCAGATGCTGCGCCGGGAACTCATCGGCGACTGAGCCTTCAAGGGGTCGGTCCCAGTAGAGGGCGAAACGACACCGTAAGCCAACTCCGTTGTCCTCGTTGAACCCTCGTGTATTTTGGTGCCGGAAGGCGGCATGCGGAAGCATATCCAGGTTCTCGAACGAGCGGGGCTCGTTGTCACCGAGTAGATCGGACGGGTGAGAACCTGCAGGCTTGCGAGACACGGACTTGAGGCGGAGGCCGAGTGCGTAGAGGCGCATCGAAAGCTTCTCGAGGCCCGCTTCGAAGCATTGAATGAACTCATCAGTACCATGCAACGGGAGGTAACCGATGAATCAGCAAGTTGACGTGACATCATTGGAGCGTAGGGGCGATCGCGAATTGGCCGTCACGCGGACATTCAATGCGCCGGCGAGCGCCGTTTTCAGGGCGTGGAGTGAGCCCGAGATGTTCCAGGCTTGGTGGGTGCCAAAATCGGTCCCCGGCCTATCGCTTGTATCGTGCGACATGGACGTGCGTACCGGCGGCAAGTATCGGCTGGAATTCGGTGCTGGCGGCGATTCCGATACCATGGCCTTTCATGGCAAGTATCTCGAGGTCGTACCGAACGAGCGCATTGTCTGGACCAACGACGAGGGCGAAGAGGGCGCGGTCACGACCGTGAGCCTCAAGGACCAGGGCAGCACGACGCTGTTGCGTTTCCACGAGGTCTATCCGTCCAAGGAGGTGCTTGAGGAGGCCCTGCAGGGCTCGGCGGTCGCATTGCCCGAGCAGTTGGACCAGCTCGACGAATTGCTGACCAGCAAAGCTGAGTAGCGCTGTTGCGGAAACGCATCGGGGCACCGTATGCCTTAAGCGCGCTACACCCCCGAGCTTTTTCGCGGGTGGTGAAGGCAAAGCAGACCATTCCCGCGGCGCCGTTCTATGTCCGCAACGGACCGAAAGGCGTCTTCGACAGCTTTGCGCCAACAGCTGATGTCCTCGGCCATCGGTGACACCAACGACGCGGATCTCCCTGCCGACTTTTATGAACGTTCCTACACGTCGGGGAGACAGGTGAAATGCCCTTGGAAGGCTGGTAATACGACAGGCAGCAATACCGGAGGCAAGAGCAATGACCAGAGAAGAAATTCTTAGCTATTCCCAAGCGGTTTGCGACGGTCTTCGCGAGGACGACGATGGGGTGAGACGCGAGGTTCTCACCCATGCGGGAAGCCGGTGGTCGCTCGGCGTCATACACACGCTCGGCGTCTATGGCAGGCTTCGCCACGCAGACATCGGAAAACGAATGCACGGCGTAACGCAACGGATGCTCACGCGCACGCTACGCCAACTCGAAAGAGATGGTCTCGTCACGCGTCACGATCTCGTTGAGGTGCCGCCTCGGGTGGAATACGAACTGACCGAACTGGGAATGGGTCTTCTCATTCGCATGATCCCGTTGTGGACGTGGGTCGTGGAGAATTCCGAGCAGTTTCGAACGTCACGCGAGGATTTTGATGCCCGTCCGCCAGAAAAGCCCTCCTGGCAGACGTTTTAGCAATCGAGACATGCGCCCGCTCCGCTGGTGTCGGCGGCACGGTGTTCGACCTCGTAATGATATTGTTTCGGATCAACTCTCATTGGGAGCGCGGCTATACCGCGCTCCCGGTCTGTTATCTTCCATTGATCTGCATCTCAGAGGCCATGTCACTTGCCGCTCAGGTTCGCGTTGATCCAATCGGACACATCCGTCACCTTGATGCCTTCGCGCGCGTTGAATGTGCCTGCCTTGTCCCATGCCATTCCTCGCCCAATACCAAAGGCTGCCCGGTACTTGCGCATCATGTTTTGGGGGTCATTTGCCAGTTCTTCCATAAGGACGGGCACAGTCCATACGGACCGGCTGAAGGGCCGGTTCAAACCCGCCTCCAGCTTGTCGGCAAGCTCGCCATAGGTGGCGGTGTCGCCCGCCAGGAAGACGATCTCGTTGCTGATGGTCGGCTCGTAGAAGACGATTTCAGCGGTGAGCACGCCGATGTCGTCGGGCGTCGTCAGCGTGACAGCGGTATCGGAGCTGCCAAGAGCGTTGACTGCGTTCTTTTCCAGATCAACGACGCCGAATTCCGGTTCGAAAAGATAACTCATGAACATGCCGGTGGAGATGATGACCCAGTCCATCTTGCTCTGGGAGCGAAGGAGTTCGCGCACATCGAGTTGAGCGTCGAAGATGTCCTGCGGACCGCCTCGACCAATTGCCTCGAAATCGACACCAAACTGCCAGGGGAAGTAGCGCGGAATACCGGACTGTAACGCCGCCTTGGCCAACTTCATCGGTGTATCAATACCAGCCGCGTAGCCAGCGCAGCCAATCACGGTGTCGTACTGTGCAAACAGAGATGCGAGTTCATCGATTGAGCTATTGACCAGATCACCTGTGACGATCTCGATATCCAAGTCGCGGATTTCGGTGACGTCGCGCTGTTTGGCCAGTGGGTCTGATTTAACGGCACTGGCGCGAAGCAGAACGCTTATCTTTGCGTCTTCAATGCCCTTGGCGCGACGGGCCAGATTGCGAAGGACGGGCATGCCGAGTTCCCCGGCCCCGAGCACGAGAATGTTTCGTGACTTCACATTGGAAACTGTCTGGTTCATCGATTTCAATCCTTCAAAACGCTACGTCACCGCTACTTGGCAAGGCGGAACGACGAAGGAAAGAAGGTACACGGATGATACTGCAGCAAAAAATAGAAGGACGATAATCCCGTTGTATTACCCTTCCGCACATACCGTCTGTCCGCTTCGGGCCGAAAGCTGACTCTCTCCGTTAGAGTGTCATTTCGCTCTCTACCGGAACCGACCCCTTCGAGACAAAGCGGATACGAAAAAGGCCGGATCGCTCCGGCCTTTTTTCGCGCTGACGTGATGGACCGTCAGGCCTTGTGGTTATGGGGCCGGAAGAGCTTTCCCTTTTCGCCGATCAGCACGAAGATCAGGCCGATGACCGAGACGGTAAAGAAGCCCGCCACCATCGGGGTTGCCGTGCCGTCGAAGGCCTGGCCGATGGATGCGCCGATGATTGCGCCGCCGACCGTGCCCATGAAGCCGAGAACCGACGAAGCGGTGCCCGCCACGTGGCCGAGAGGCTCCATTGCCAGCGAATTGAAGTTCGAGGCGATCAGGCCGAAGAGGAACATAGCCATGGCGAAGAAGGCCAGGAACAGCAGGAAGGGCATCGGTTCGGATGACAGCAGCTGTACCATCAGCCATAGGAACGTGACGACGACGAAACCGATGATGGCGGCATGCGACAGCTTGCGCATGCCAAGCCTGCCGACCCAACGGGAGTTGAGGAAGGCCGAGATCGACATGAACAGAGCGACCGCAGCAAACGCCACCGGGAACCAGACGCCGAGCTGGTAGATGCCGACATAGACCTGCTGGGCCGAGTTGATGAAGCCGAACAGCGCACCGAAGATGAAGGTGCTCGCAAGCGTGTAGCAGAGCGCCATGCGGTTGGTGAGCACGATCAGGAAGCCGGCAACGATGGACTTTACCGTGAACGGGCGGACATCGGCCTGATCCAGCGTTTCGGGCAGCTTGCGGGCAACCCAGATCGTGACAATGATTGCGACGACGGCGATGAAGACGAAGATCAGGTGCCAGTCACCAAACAGCAGCACGAGCTGTCCCGTTCCGGGCGCGATGATCGGAACGATCATGAATACCATCATAATGAGAGACATGACTTCCGCCATCGCGCGACCGCCGAACACGTCGCGGACGATCGAGACCGAGATGACGCGGGTCGCAGCCGAGCCGATGCCCTGGATGAAGCGCAGGATGAGCAGGCCGGCAAACGAGGGTACGAACACGACGGCGATCGCGGAGACGATGTAGATACCGAGACCGATCAGCAGCGGCGTGCGGCGACCGAAACGGTCAGAGATCGGGCCATAGAAGAGCTGGGCGATGCCGAAGCCGAACAGATAGGCCGAGACGACATACTGCCGATGGTTCTCGTTCTCGACGCCGAGTGCCGCGCCGATCTGCTGTAGTCCGGGAAGCATGATATCGATGGCGAGGGCGTTGAGTGCCATCAGGGCGGCCATCATGGCAATGAATTGTGCCCTTCCCATGCCTTGCAGCTTTGGGACAACGGGATGTGAAGGATTTGTCACAGTGATTTCCTAAAGAATGGGAAAGGCGCCGTGGGAGCGGCGCCTTCAAAATTTTGGAGAGTATATCAAGCCGGATCAGGCTGCGCGGACGGTAATGCCCTGTTCCTCGATATGGGTTTTGAGCTCGCCGGACTGGAACATTTCGCGGACGATATCGCATCCGCCAACGAATTCGCCCTTGATGTAGAGCTGCGGGATCGTCGGCCAGTTGGAGTAGTCCTTGATGCCCTGGCGGATTTCCGCGTCGGCAAGAACATTCACGCCCTTATAGTCGAGCCCGAGGTAATCGAGGATCTGGACCACTTGGCCCGAGAAGCCGCACTGCGGGAACTGGGGCGTGCCCTTGAGGAAGAGAACGACATCGTTCGTCTTGATTTCGTTTGCGATGAAGTCGTGAATGCCGCTCATGATCTTTCCTTTCACATGCGGTTTCAAGGACCGCTGCGGTGTCTTGCCCCTTAAATAGCAAGGTGACCTTACTAATTCCAGCGCAATTCCGCTTGAAGTGTCAAACTGTTTTTGCCCTGGGGCAAGGGACCCGATGTCCTTGCACAGAGGGTTATCGGCTGCGTTGCTTGCTGCGGCTGGTGGCGGTGCGCCGGCGGCTCGTCTGCTTTTTAGCGGGCTTTACGACTTTCGATCGTGCGCCGGGCTTCTTTGCGGTGAACCTGCCGGTGGTCGCGGATCTAGTGGCTGCGGGCGCGGCAGCACGTGCCTGCCGCTTTTTGCGCTTGGAAGGCGTGCGGCCGTGCGACTTGCCCAGAAGCTGCTTGACGACATCGTCGACAACGCTGGTAACGATCTGCTTGATCAGGTCGGACATCGCACCCGAAGCTCCGTTACTCTGATGGAGCGGAGGTCTGAAGCGCCAGGGCGTGCAGAACGCCGCCCATATTGCCCTTCAGCGCTTCGTAGACCATCTGATGCTGCTGGACGCGGCTCTTGCCGCGGAACGCGTCTGCCACGACCTCTGCGGCATAGTGATCCCCGTCGCCCGCCAGATCGCGGATCGTGACCTTGGCGCCGGGAATTCCGGCTTTGATCATGTCTTCGATATCGCCGGGACGCATGGGCATGGTGTCTTCCTCTTCTTCGGCCGCAGACTCATATCGCGGCATGCTTTGACCGAAAGACTGCCTGAAAGCCGTCCTCCGGTCAAAGAGGTAACAACCTCAAATCCAGATTGCTAGAGGATTTGGATCGATCCAAGCTGCCCTAACCGTGACTCACGCCATGAAGGAGGGGAACCAGCTTTCGTGCGCGATGGTCAGATCCTGAACGGTGATGTCGACGATATCGTCGATGACGACGCGATCGCCGGTTACCTTGCCAAGCTGACGGAAGGGCACGGCTGAACCTTCGGCATTGGCCTGCAGGAAATTGGCGATGTCAGCGGGAACGGCGATCACGTAACGCGCCTGGTCTTCCCCGAACAGGAGAGCATGCGCTGGTCCGCGCTGTTCCGACAGGCTGACCGTCATACCCTTTTCGGACGCCATCGCCATTTCGACGAGGGCGAGACCCAGGCCACCGGAGGAGATGTCGTGGCAGGCGCTGACATGGCCGTTACGAATCGCCGAGCGGACGAAGTCGCCGTTGCGGCGTTCCGCGGACAGATCGACGGTCGGCGCCGGGCCTTCAGTCGAGCCGAGGATGTCGCGCAGGTAGATCGAAGAGCCGAGATGGCTGCCATCGGTACCGATCATGATCAGCACGTCGCCGTCGCCAGCCGAGCCGATCCTTGCCATCTTCTGCCAGTCGGGGAGAAGGCCGACGCCTGCGATCGTCGGGGTCGGCAGAATGGCGACGCCGTTGGTCTCGTTGTAGAGCGACACGTTGCCGGAGACGATCGGGAAATCGAGTGCCAGGCACGCTTCGCCGATGCCCTTGATGGCGCCGACGAGCTGGCCCATGATTTCAGGCTTTTCCGGGTTGCCGAAATTGAGGTTGTCAGTGGCCGCGAGCGGCTCGGCGCCGGTTGCGACAATGTTGCGCCAGCATTCGGCAACCGCCTGCTTACCGCCTTCATACGGGTCTGCCTCGACATAGCGCGGCGTGACATCAGACGAGAAGACGAGCGCCTTGGTGGGATGGGTCTCGATGCGCACGACGCCGGCATCGCCGCCGGGGCGCTGCAGCGAATTACCCTGGATCAGCGTGTCATACTGTTCCCAGACCCAGCGGCGGCTGGACTGGTTGGCAGAGCCGACCAGCTTCAGAATGGCATCGTTGTAATCCGTCGGGGCTGCAACGTCTGCCGCCGGCAGATCAGGGCGCGGGTTGTGCTGGATCCAGGGACGGTCGTATTCCGGTGCTTCGTCGCCCAGTTCCTTGATCGGCAGGTTGGCGACTTCCTCGCCCTGATGGATGACGCGGAAACGCAGGTCGTCGGTGGTCTTTCCGACGATTGCGAAATCGAGGCCCCATTTGACGAAGATCGCCTTGGCGACTTCTTCCTTCGAAGGCTCCAGCACCATGAGCATCCGCTCCTGGCTTTCCGAGAGCATCATTTCATAAGCCGTCATGCGCTCTTCGCGCACCGGGACCTGGTCGAGCTGCAACTCGATGCCGAGGCCGCCCTTGGCACCCATCTCGACGGCCGAGCAGGTGAGACCGGCGGCACCCATATCCTGGATGGCGATGACGGCTCCGGTCTTCATCAGCTCGAGGCAGGCTTCCAGCAGGCACTTTTCGGTAAAGGGGTCGCCGACCTGAACGGTTGGGCGCTTCTCCTCGATATCGGCGTCGAATTCGGCCGATGCCATCGTGGCGCCGCCGACACCGTCGCGGCCTGTCTTCGCGCCGAGATAGACGACGGGCAAGCCAACGCCCTTGGCTTCCGACAGGAAGATGCCGTCGGATTTTGCAAGTCCGGCTGCGAAGGCGTTGACGAGGATGTTGCCATTGTAGCGTTCGTCAAACTCGACTTCGCCGCCGACCGTCGGCACGCCAAAGGAGTTGCCGTAACCACCGACGCCGGCAACGACGCCGGAGACGAGGTGTTTTGTCTTTGCGTGGTCAGGGGCACCGAAACGCAGGGCGTTCATGGCCGCAATCGGCCGTGCACCCATGGTGAAGACGTCGCGCAGGATGCCGCCGACGCCCGTCGCCGCACCCTGGTAGGGCTCGATATAGGACGGGTGGTTGTGGCTCTCCATCTTGAAGACGACGACATCGCCGTCATCGATATCGACCACGCCGGCGTTCTCGCCAGGGCCCTGGATGACGCGCGGGCCCTTTGTGGGCAGCGTGCGCAGCCAGCGCTTGGATGACTTGTAGGAGCAGTGCTCGTTCCACATAGCCGAGAAGATACCGAGTTCGGTATAGGTCGGCTCGCGGCCGATCAGATCCAGGATCCGCTGATATTCGTCGGGCTTGAGGCCGTGGGATGCGACGAGTTCTGGCGTGATCGGGAAGCTGTTCGGAATGGTCATGATCTTCTCTATGTTGCGGAGCGAGATATGCGCCGCTCTTTAGCCTATGTCTTGACGAGGCGCGACAAGAAAATGCCGGCGCGCCACAGGCAAAAGCCGAGATCAGAACCGGTAACCTACCGTCAGACCCGCGCGGGTCAGACCATCGTTTGGTCCGTCGCAGAGATTGGCGTGAGACGAATGGCCCGCCTGCGCCAGGAGCTGCCAGTTTCCGAGAAGTTTGACGCCTGCGGCCACATATTCGTGGAAGAGTGCGCGGCAGCCAAGCTGAGGGTCGTCGCCGCTGTCCAGGTTGCCGTCATGCAGCGCGCCGCCGAAGCCTGCTTCCACGAAGACATTGCGCGTGACCGGCACTGTCCACGAGAAGCCTGCATAGACCTGGCTCGTTTCGCCCGTGGTGCTGAGTTCGCCGCCGACGTGAAGGCGTGGCCGCAGGGCCTTCTCAACGCCCTTCGCCTGTTCACGACCGAACGGATCGGTGAGGAGCATTCCCGTCAGGAAGACGCCGTTTTCCTTGCGACCGCTGTCCAGGGAGGTGAGGACTCCAAAACGCGCGTCGTCGAACAGCTGTTCGGCAGCAACGATCGGTGTCGCGACCATGGACAGGAATGCCAAGGGTGCAGCGAGGGCGATCCGCGCCGGCAGTGTCAGGGAAATCGGCGGCAAACTACTCTCCTCGAATCGGCATTATGTTGCCGTTTGAGGAGAGAGTGGTCTGCGAAACTCGTACGGAGCTTACGCTATCGACAGAAGGCTTCTGACGGTCGAGATCAGCAGTTGGTGTTGCCAGCGGCCCAGCGTTGCACATCGGCGTTGACGCGGCCCGACACAGGCTCGCTCATCAGCGGGCCGAAGGTGGAAAGCTTGGCAGGTCTGCCCTCCGCCTGCACCACGAGAAGCGGACGGATATCGGACGAGCCCTTGCGTGTCAGAAGAAAGCGTGGACGACCGGAGAAGGACGTCAGTTCCGGCGCGAACGCGTAGGACTTGAAGGCCGGGTCGCCCGACCGGAACCAGCAGCGATTGGCGCCAACGGCAACCTTTTCCATCACGTCGAGCGCCGATGCGTTGCTGACCGCTTTGACGGGTGGTTTCGACTGGCAGGACGCGAGCGCGGTCCCGAGAGCGACAAGAGAAATGGCAGTCATAGTACGGTAAGAGATCTGCATGTCGTTCCCGGAGGGTTATGGTATTGTCTGCTACGGAGACCTGAGACAGGTCAGGCAGCGATCACGTCGAGCGCCGAGGCAAAAAGGCCGCGACCGTCACTGCCGCCATGCGCGGCTTCGATCAGGTTTTCCGGGTGCGGCATCATGCCGAGAACGTTGCCGCGCGCGTTGATGACGCCAGCGATATCGCTCAACGAACCGTTGGGGTTGGTGCCTTCCGCATAGCGGAACACGACCTGGCCCTTGTCTTCCATGGAAGCGAGCGTGTCTGCGTCGACAAAGTAGTTGCCGTCATGGTGGGCGACCGGGCAGCGGATGATCTGGCCCTTGCCATAGGCGCGGGTAAAGTCCGTTTCGGCATTCACCACTTCGAGCTTCACGTCCTTGCACACGAACTTCAGCGACGTATTGCGCATCAGTGCACCCGGCAGCATGCCCGCTTCGACCAGGATCTGGAAGCCATTGCAGACGCCCATGACCTTCACGCCCTGTTCGGCCTTCTGCTTGATGGCCTGCATGACCGGCATGCGGGCAGCAATTGCGCCACAGCGCAGATAGTCGCCGTAGGAGAACCCGCCCGGAATGACGATCAGGTCGATATCATCAGGGATCTCGGTTTCCGTCTGCCAGATGGTGACGGGCGCCTGGCCGGAGATCTTGGTGAGGGCGGCGATCATGTCGCGGTCGCGATTGAGGCCGGGAAGCTGGACGACGGCGGACTTCATGGGTGCGGTTCAAACCTTGCCTGTGCCTCAGACAGCTCGCGCAGCTCGAGGCGGGTTTCGATACGGTCGAGACGCAGGTCGTGGCGCGCCAGTGCCGTGTGGATATTATGCATGTCCTGATGGAGCGATATCATCGCACCACGCATGGCATTCACTTCTGCCTTCAGATCCCGTTGGCCGATTTTGATGTCAGATATGTCTGCTTGCACGCGCTTCATCAGTTCGTACATGAGTTCATTCGTGACGTCGGCCATGACACACTCCGCAACCGTTAGTCGATTGCGATAGTATAGTTCTCGATTACCGTGTTAGCCAGAAGCTTTTCGCACATCGACTTCAAGTCTGCTTCGGCCTTTACCTTGTCGGTGCCCTCAAGGGAAAGGTCGAACACCTTGCCCTGACGAACATGGCCGACGCCTTCAAAGCCGAGGCTTCCGAGCGCGCCTTCGATGGCCTTACCCTGCGGGTCTAGAACGCCGTTCTTGAGCGTAACGGTCACGCGTGCCTTGATCACTGAATATCCCCCGAATTACTTGACAAGAACCGGGCCGGTCCCGCGGAGCGGCTCGTTTTCATTGATGATGCCGAGACGGCGGGCCACCTCGGAATAGGCTTCGACCAGACCGCCGAGATCGCGGCGGAACCGATCCTTGTCCATCTTTTCCTTCGTCTCAATATCCCAGAGACGGCAGCTGTCGGGCGAGATCTCGTCAGCCAGGATGATGCGCATCATGTCGCCTTCGAAAAGGCGGCCGCATTCGATCTTGAAATCGACGAGCTGGATGCCGACACCGAGGAAAAGGCCGGACAGGAAGTCGTTGACGCGGATGGCGAGCGCCATGACATCATCGAGCTCGGCCGGGTTTGCCCAACCGAAGGCGGTGATGTGCTCTTCGGACACCATCGGATCGGCAAGCTGATCGGACTTGTAGTAGAATTCGATGATCGAGCGGGGAAGAACGGTGCCTTCCTCGATGCCCAGACGTTCCGAAAGCGAGCCGGCGGCGACGTTGCGCACGACGATCTCGAGCGGGATCATCTCCACTTCCTTGATCAGCTGCTCGCGCATGTTCAGCCGGCGGATGAAGTGCGTGGGAATGCCGATCTTGTTCAGGTGTGTGAAGAGATATTCGGAAATGCGGTTGTTCAAAACGCCCTTGCCGTCGATCACACCGTGCTTCTTCTTGTTGAAAGCGGTGGCATCATCCTTGAAGAACTGGATCAGCGTGCCTGGCTCCGGGCCTTCGTAAAGGATCTTTGCCTTGCCTTCGTAAATACGGCGGCGACGGTTCATGATTGTTTTCTCGTTGTTGGCACCCGGGGCAGGCGCAATGGATCGTGTTTGAGGGGTCCATATCGGAAAAGATCGCATTTCACAATGCGGGGGCCATCCGTCCGGTTTTCATCCCGATGAAAAAAGCTATGCCGGCTCCCTCTACCGGATAGGCCGCAGGCGACTCAGTCGCGCTATGCGGCAGAGCTCCAGCCTAGCAGGAAAAATGCGTCATGATTCCGGCGTGACCGCAGAGTTCAGGGCTTCAGTTTGCCGAGGAACTGGGCAAACACCATCGTACCCTCCGGCCAGGGACCATGCCCCGATTCCGCGTTGATATGCCCGGATTCCCCTGCATCGACCAAGACCGATCCCCAGGACGCGGCGATATCGTCGGCGTGCTCGTAGGATCCGAACGGATCGTTTCGGCTGGCCACGGTAAGCGTCGGGAACGGTAGCGGATCGCGCGGGTAGGGGCCGAAGGTCATCAGGTGTTTTGGCCTGATCTTCGGGTTCTCGACCTCGGGCGGCGCAACGAGAAACGCACCGGCGATCTTCTTCTTGAAAAGAGGGATCGCATGGATGGCGGTTGCCACGCCCAGCGAGTGGGCGACGAGCACCACCGGTCGCGTCGAGGCGTTCACCTCTTCCACGAGCCTTTGGACCCAGTCGTCCTTGACCGGTTTTGCCCATTCCGCTTGCTCGACCCGGCGCGCGGTGGCGAGTTTATTCTCCCACCGCGTCTGCCAGTGTGTAGGGCCGGAATTGGTGTAACCCGGAATGATCAGGATATCGGCTTCGGATGCTTTCATGCCGCTAATCTGTGTTTGCGTGATTTCAATATCAAGCTGCCTGTATCACGCTTCGCCAAAGACGCGGGTGAAGATCGTGTCGACATGCTTGGTGTGGTAGCCGAGGTCGAACTTCTCGCGGATCTCTTCCTCGGAAAGGGCGGCCCGGACTTCCTGATCGGCCAGCAGCTCTTCGAGGAAGTCCTTGCCTTCTTCCCAGACCTTCATGGCATTGCGCTGCACCAGACGGTAGGCATCCTCGCGCGAGGTGCCAGCCTGCGTGAGCGCCAGAAGAACGCGCTGGCTCATGACCAGACCCTTGAACTTGTTCATGTTCCTCAACATGTTCTCTGGGTAGATCACCAGCTTCTCGATGACGCCGGCGAGACGGTTGAGAGCGAAGTCGAGGGTGACGGTCGTATCCGGGCCGATGGCGCGTTCAACGCTCGAGTGGCTGATGTCACGCTCGTGCCAGAGAGCAACGTTTTCCATCGCCGGAACCACCGACATGCGCACGAGACGGGCAAGGCCGGTCAGGTTTTCGGTGAGAACCGGATTGCGCTTGTGCGGCATGGCCGACGAGCCCTTCTGGCCGGGCGAGAAGAATTCTTCCGCTTCCAGAACTTCCGTGCGCTGCATGTGGCGAATTTCGATCGCGACGTTTTCGATCGACGAGGCGATGACGCCGAGGACCGCGAAATACATCGCATGACGGTCGCGCGGGATGACCTGCGTGGAAACCGGTTCTGCCTTCAGGCCGAGCGCTGCTGCGACATGCTCCTCGACGCGGGGATCGATGTTGGCAAACGTGCCGACGGCGCCAGAGATTGCGCAGGTGGCAACTTCTTCGCGGGCTTCGAGCAGACGGGTCTTGTTGCGGTACATTTCCGCATAAAAGCGCGCAAAGGTGAGGCCCATCGTGGTCGGCTCGGCATGGATGCCGTGGCTGCGGCCGATACGGACCGTATCCTTGTGCTCGAAGGCACGGGTCTTGAGGGCTTCAAGAACACGATCAATGCCGGCGATCAGGATGTCGGTCGCCCGCACGAGCTGGATGTTGAAGCAGGTGTCGAGGACGTCCGAGGATGTCATGCCCTGGTGGATGAACCGGCTGTCGGGGCCGACGAATTCCGCGAGGTGGGTGAGGAAGGCGATGACGTCATGCTTGGTGACGGCTTCGATCTCGTCGATGCGCGCGACATCGAACGTTGCGCTGCCGCCCTTTTCCCAGATTGTCTCAGCCGCCGACTTCGGGATCACGCCGATCGCGGCAAGCGCGTCGCAGGCATGCGCCTCGATTTCGAACCAGATGCGGAACTTCGTCTCTGGCGACCAGATGGCGACCATCTCGGGCCGGGAATAGCGAGGGATCATGAGCGTGCGGCTTTCCTGTCAAGTGTTGCCCAGCCTGTAGCAACAAGCGGGCCAAAGCTCAATAACTTCGGGTTTGTTTGCAGGAAAGAGGGCGCCGGATGGTTAGCGCGCGCCGCTTGCCGCTGTTCTCAGTGCTTCGATATTGGTGCGATAGGCGTCGATGCCGTCACCCTTGTAGATGGCGGAGCCAGCAACGAAGACGTTGGCGCCGGCAGCGCTCGCAGCGCCGATCGTGTCTGCGGTGATGCCGCCGTCGACTTCGATCTCGATCGGGCGGTCACCGATCAGGGACTTCGTCGCGCGAATCTTGTCGAGCATGGCGGGGATGAATTTCTGGCCGCCGAAGCCGGGATTGACGCTCATGATCAGGATCAGATCGACGTCATCGAGCACGTTTTCGAGCGACGACAGCGACGTGGCCGGATTAAGCGTCACGCCGACCTTCTTGCCGAGGCTGCGGATCGTCTGCAGGGAACGATGCAGATGAGGACCCGATTCGGCATGGACGGTAATACTGTCGCAGCCGGCCTTGGCGAAGGCTTCGAGAAAGGGATCCGCCGGCGCGATCATCAGATGGCAGTCGAAGAACGCGTCGGTATGCGGTCGCAGCGACTTGATGACGTCAGGTCCGAATGAGATGTTGGGTACGAAATGCCCGTCCATGACGTCGAGATGCACCCAGTCAGCGCCCGCCTGCACGACGTCGATGACTTCCTGGCCAAGCTTGGCAAAATCGGCGGCAAGAATGGACGGGGCGATGCGGATCGGCAGGGTCATGGGATGGGTCTCCGGTTTGAGGGAGGCTTTATCATCCCGTGGCGACAGGAACAATCGCCTGGCCAGACCATCAGTCGGTGGCGGGCCCGATCTCCACAAAGTCCGTACCTTGCCACTCCACCAGACGGAACGGGTTCTGCTTCAATTCGTGGTCCGGGCCGAAGGCGACAGGACCGATCGCGGTCGTGAAGGAGCCTGCCGCAAGAGTGTCGGTCAGGGAACGACCATTGGACGTCTCGGTCACCGCCCGGTGAACAAGTTCCGTTGCCGCATAAGCGGGCAGAACGTAGCCTTCCGGCTCGACATTGCCTGCGCGTAGTTGCGTGACGGCGGTGGAAGCTTCAGGCGCAACTGCGTAATCCGGAAGGGCTGCCGCGAGCACGCCGTTGGCAAGGCCAACAGGACGGTTTGCGGCACGCAGCGCATCTCCGCCCATGACTGTCAGGGAAACGCGTTCTGCCGCAGCATCACGAACGATGATGGCGGTATCGTTTCGGTCGCCACCGATAAAGACATGGGTCGCGCCGGCCTTTGCCAGGCGGCGGACGAGAGCGATCTGTTGCTCCTGGCCTGGCCTGAACACGTCGGTGAACGCGGGGCGGATGCCTGACGGTTCCAGCTTCTGGCGCACGGCGCTTGAGAGCTCGCGGCCATAGATCGTGCCGTCGTCGATGAATGCGATCGGCTCGGCTTTCCAGCGGGATAGGATGGCAGCTGCAACAGCATCCGCTTCGGCGGTTTCGGTCGGTGCCAGACGGAAAAACGGCCAGTCGTTGCGAAGTGCATCCTCCATCAGGATCTTCGACCGCACCGAGACCGAAACGGCTGGAATAGCGGCGGCCTTCAGAGCGGGCATCGCCGTCGTCAGCGTTTCCACGCAGAGGAAGCCGATGGCCGCGCTGGCCTTTGCATCCGTCAGAGACTTCGATACCGCGAGCCCGCCATTCTCGTCACAGCTCTCGTCCAGCTCCACCAGCGTATCGCCATTGGCCTCGGCGGCCGCACGGGCGCCTTGGTAGATCTGGGCTCCGAGGAGGGCGTATGGACCCGATTTCGGTGCGACCACGCCGATGATCGCGGCCGATGCAGACGGAGCAGCGAGGAATGAGGCAAACAGGCCGGCTGATATCAAAGTGCGAATGTCCATGCCTTCCCTTAACTCATTGCGGCTTGCGTTCCAGCACATTTAGCTTTCCCATCCGACCGGTCAAAGAGAATCGCGTCACGACGATAAAAACTGCGCGCAGACGTGGAAAAGCGCGGGTGAGGCTTCCATATCGTCACAACGCGCCGATGCGTGTTTCGAAAATTGCCGTCTGAAAGGCACCGATGACCGTCACATCCAGTCTTGATCCACTCGTCACCGCCCAGAATTGGGCCGAAAGCGGCCGCGACGTGGCGATCGCAACCGTCGTCGAGACCTGGGGATCTGCACCACGTCCGATAGGAAGCCATCTCGCGATCGATGGCGAGGGGAATTTCGTCGGCTCCGTTTCGGGCGGCTGCGTCGAGGGTGCGGTGATTACGGAGGCGATCGAGGTGATTTCGTCAGGCACGCCGAAGATGCTGGAATTCGGCGTTGCCGATGAGACGGCATGGCAAGTCGGGCTCTCCTGCGGCGGCAAGATCCGCGTCTATGTGGAAAGGCTCGGCCGATGAAGTTCGATGATCTGGCGCGTCTCAACGGCGCCCGGCAGGAAAGACGGGCCTCGGCGACAATAACCGACCTTGCGTCGGGCGAAATTTCTCTTGTTTCCGAGGAAACGGTTCCGGAGGGTCCGCTTGGTGCCGCCATCGCGGACGCGATGCGCAGCGGCAAGGCCACGAGCGTCGAAATCGACAACCGCATTCTGTTCATCAATGTCTATCTGCCGCCGCCAAGGATCGTCGTGATTGGTGCGGTTCATATCAGCCAGGCGCTCGCCCGTCTGGCGCCGGTGGCGGGCTACGACCTCACGATCATCGATCCGCGGACAGCCTTTGCCACCAAAGAACGGTTTGGTGATGTCGATGTCATCGCGGAGTGGCCCGAAGACGCGCTGAGAGAGCGACCGTTCGATAGCTATACGGCTGTCGCGGCCCTGACGCATGATCCGAAGATCGATGATTTTCCCTTGTCACAGGCGCTGAAGGCGGGCTGTTTTTATGTCGGCGCGCTCGGTAGCCGCAAGACTCATGCGAAGCGCGCTGATCGACTGAAGGATATGGGACATTCCGTGGAAGAGATTGCCAGGATTTCAGCGCCGATCGGTCTCGACATTGGTGCTGCGAACCCGGCCGAGATTGCGCTTGCCACACTTGCCGACATCGTCAGGTCGTTGCGCCGGCGCGACCTCCTTACGCAGGGTTAGGGAATGAAATACGCCAGCTTCCCGTTGCGTGATGCTAAAAACATCGTGCTTGCCCATTCAATCCGGTTTGAAGGTCAGCAAGGACGACTGCACAAGGGTCACCGGCTGGCGCCTGATGACATCGAGCGTCTGCGCAAAGAGGGAATCGCTTCCGTCATAGGCGTGCGGCTCGATGCAGGAGACGTTCTTGAAGACAAAGCGGCGGGAATGCTGGCCGCCGCAATCGCACCCGATCACCTCACGTTTTCGGAGCCAGCAACGGGACGTGTCAACGTTTATGCGGCAACGGCCGGTCTGTTCGCCGCCAACACGCACGTCGTCAACGCGCTCAACGGCGTGGACCCGTCGATCACGCTTGCCTGTCTCAAGGATCGCGTATCGGTCAAGGCAGGCGACATGGTCGCAACGTTCAAGATCATTCCGCTCGCTGTCGATGGCGATTGTCTCGGGAAGGCTGTGGCGCTGCTTGGGGCTTCTACACCGTTTGAGGTCAAACCGTTCGAGGCTCATGCTGTCACGTTGATTGCAACGGAGCTTGCGACGCTGAAGACGTCGGTGATGGACCGAACGGCGAAGCTCATCGAGCAGCGACTTGCACTTTCGGGCAGCACACTGGTGCGCGAAATCCGTATTCCGCATACGCATGACGCCCTGACCGCCGCCCTGCAGGCGCTTGATCTCGGGAACTGTCGCGAGCCTTCGCTGGTGATCGTGTTTGGTGCGTCCGCCGTTGCCGATGAAGAGGACGTCATTCCGGCTGCGATCCGAGCCGCTGGCGGTGAGGTGATCCGCGTCGGCATGCCGGTCGATCCCGGCAATCTTCTTGTTTACGGCCATATTGGTGGTGTCACGGTACTGGGAGCCCCCGGTTGTGCACGGTCTCCGAAGGAAAACGGTTTTGACTGGATGCTCCACCGGCTGCTTGCCGGTGAAAGACCGACATCGGACGATATTGCCGCACTGGGTGTGGGAGGACTTTTGATGGAGATCCCGACAAGGCCTGCGCCGCGGGACCGCAGCGAGAGCAAGGACGATGTCTCGCTTTCGGTTGCGGCTGTCCTGTTGGCCGCCGGTCAGGCCAGGCGCATGGGCGAAAGTGGCCTTCACAAGCTGCTTGCTGAGTTTGACGGTGTGCCGCTCGTGCGCCGCTCCGCCGAGATGCTGTTGGCCTCGAAGGCCACACCCGTGGTCGTTGTCACCGGTCACCGGCAGCAGGATATTGCGGCCGAGCTTTCATCGCTCGACGTCCGTCTCCAAGACAACCCCTCCCATGAAGCGGGGATGGCGAGCTCTCTGATTGCCGGATTCACTCGGCCGGATGTAACGGCAGCAGATGGCGTCCTCGTCATGCTGGCAGATATGCCGGGCGTGACGTCAGGGCATATCGATGCGTTGCTCGGTGCCTTTGGTGACGCCGGTGGCGAGGCGATCGTGCGCGCAGTCTCCAACGGCAAGCGCGGCAATCCGGTTATTCTGCCGCGCGCCACCTATGATGCTGTACGGAACCTGCAGGGCGATGTCGGCGCAAGGGCGATTATCGAAACCTCCGGTCTTCCGGTGATCGATGTCGATATCGGTCCGGCAGCCCATCTTGATGTGGATACGCCCGAAGCCGTCATTGCTGCAGGTGGCGTTCTGAGGACGTAACGATGGATACTATCGCGATCGAAGAGATGTTCGAAGGTCTCGGGCCCGTCAGCATCCGTCGGATGTTCGGCGGCAAGGGCATCTACCATCAGGGCCTCATCGTCGCGATCGAGCTGCGCGACGAACTGATGCTGAAAGCCGATGCCGTGAGCGCGCCTGAGTTCGCTTCTGCAGGCGCGCGGCAGTGGAGCTACGAAGGCAAGAAGGGCAAGTCCGTGATGATGCCTTACTGGACGGTACCGGAAGATGCGTTTGAGGACCCCGACCTCATGTCAAATTGGACAAGACTGGCCTACGAGGCCGCAATCCGGAGTGAAATCGACAAGTAACCTATATTTTTGGCACTGCGAGATTTCGCGTATTGAATAGGCAATAGGTTTCGCGCTAAAATAGGCATCGTAATGGGGGATGCAGGCTTACCGAGCAGTCGGTGCGTTTCCATCTGACGTAAAATACAACGCTGTTTCATCACGGGCAGCCGTTCCGGGAAACCGGGACGGCTTTTTGCGTTGCTGTTTTATCAACGTCCGCCGCGGGCTGGAAGTTGTGTGTTCAGATTTTGGAAAGATGTTCAAATGCGCGGATCGAGAAGACCGAGAGTGGCATTGGCGGATCGGTAGGGTCAAACCATCCCAGATCCGAAAGCTTGTCCGGTTCGGTCAAGCGTGGCTCGCCGGAGAAATCGCGTGTGACGTAGATCATGGAGATCCAGTGTTGTGCGTCTTCCGGGAGGATCTGTTCAGTCGTGCAGAGAAACTCAACTTTGCCGATCGACAGGCCGGTTTCTTCCTCGGCCTCACGACGTGCCGCATCCGCGGACGGCTCCATCTTATCGACCTTGCCGCCGACGATGTTCCAGTAACCGGCTTCCGGCGCCTTCAGGCGACGGCAGAGGAGAACCCTCCCATCATCCCGCAGAATGACCAACCCGGCGCCGACGCCGGGAAAGTCTATGCCGGGTCTCAGGGACAAATTCAAACCTTGGCGTTGGCGACGATCAGCATGAATGCCGGAATGTCGTCGCCGAAACCGACTGGTGTCGGGCCGTCATCGTGGTCGCGGTAGTGACGGCGACGCTCGCGGTTGTCGTCATTGGCAGGATTCGGAGCAGGGGCCGGGCGAGGAGCGCGTTGCGCGCCATTGTTCTGCGGCTTCCTGTCGGCGCTACGTTCGCGCTTTACGTCTTCTACCCTGGCTTCAATCATATTTTCCGTCTGGCTCCGATCATCCTGGCTCGTCGGTTCTGCAATCTTGACCGGAGCTTCTACGCTCCTGGTCTGCTCGGCGCGCTTGCCGCGACCGCGATCCTTGTCGCGCTCGCCACGCTTGCCGCCACGATCGCGACCCTGGCCGCGTTCCTGACCCTTGTCGCTGCTTTCCATCGGTGCCGGCAGGGCAGCGATGTCACCGTTCAGCCATTCGATCTTTTGAGTGATCAGCTTTTCGATGGCATCGAGATACTTAGCATCGGATTTTGTCACGAGCGTGAATGCACGACCGGACCGTCCTGCACGGCCGGTACGGCCGATGCGGTGGACATAGTCTTCCGCATGGATTGGAACGTCGAAGTTGAAGACGTGGCTGACGTCCGGAATATCGAGACCGCGCGCTGCGACGTCGGAGGCGACCAGTAGCGTGATCTGGTTGTCCTTGAAGCCTGCCAGCATGTTGGTACGCGAGCGCTGATCCATGTCGCCATGGAGCGCGCCGACCGAGAAGCCGTGGCGCTCGAGCGAGCGGAACAGGTCGGCGACATCCTTCTTGCGGTTGCAGAAGATGATCGCGTTTTTCAGGTCGTCCTGCGCGCGGATCAGGTCGCGAAGGGTTGCCCGCTTCTCGTAATCCTTGTTGTGAGCGGCGACCAGGCGCTGCGTCACCGTCGTTGCTGTCGAAGAAGGCTTTGCCACCTCGATGCGTTCCGGGTTCTGCAGGAAGCGGTCGGCCAGCTTCTGGATTTCCGGCGGCATGGTGGCCGAGAAAAACAGCGTCTGACGCGTGAACGGGATCATCTTGGCGATCTTTTCGATATCCGGGATGAAGCCCATGTCCAGCATGCGGTCGGCTTCGTCGATCACCAGGATCTCGACGCCGGTCATCAGCAACTTGCCGCGCTCGCAGTGGTCGAGCAGGCGGCCTGGCGTGCAGATCAGCACATCGGCGCCGCGCTCAAGCTTGCGATCCTGTTCGTCGAACGACACGCCGCCGATCAGGAGAGCGACGTTCAGCTTGTGATTCTTGCCGTATTTTTCGAAGTTCTCGGCGACCTGTGCCGCGAGTTCGCGGGTCGGCTCGAGGATCAGCGTCCGTGGCATGCGGGCGCGGGCACGGCCTTTTTCCAGAAGTGTCAGCATCGGCAGCACGAAGGATGCCGTCTTGCCTGTTCCCGTCTGCGCGATGCCGCAAATATCGCGGCGCTGCAGGGCAAAGGGGATGGCACCAGCCTGGATCGGTGTCGGGATGGTGTAGCCCGAGTCGGTGACTGCAGAGAGTACTTTCTGGCTAAGGCCAAGATCAGCGAATGTGGTCAAAGGGAAATCTGTTTCCGTTGCAATTCGGGGAAGTGATCCGGTGCCGACGGTAACTGGCGTACGACAACTGGCCCGCGACATAGGACCAAAATGCCGGAAAGTCAAGAAATCCCGGAATATTGCTGCCGGATGTGGTGAATAGAGGCGGCAAGGCTTCCAATGTGTTGTCGAACGCGCTCAGTTTCGCAACGCATGACCCATTCCGGACCTCTCGCGCATCTTTGCGGCCTAATTGAGATAATTGTCGAGCTTCATACCGGCGTTCAGGAAATGCACGGGGTCGACCGGCGAACCGTCGCGTCGCACTTCGTAATGAACATGCGGTCCCGTGGACCGTCCGGTGGAGCCTGCACGTCCGATCACCTCGCCGGGAGCCACGGTTTCTCCGGCTCTGACAAGGATGCGCGACATGTGGCCATAGCGCGTGGTGATGCCTTGGCCATGATCGATCTCGACCAGATTGCCATAGCCTGCTGAGGGACCGGCGACAACGACTTTGCCGGCGCCCGTACTCTTCACGTCGTCACCGGTCTCGGCTTGAAAATCGATGCCTGCATGCAGCGCGAGGCGTCCGACAAACGGGTCCATCCGGTTACCAAACCGGCTGGTGACGGAACGGCCGGGGGCCGGGTTTCCGAACGGCAGCTCGCGCGCCACGTCGCGGACGCTTTCGAGCCGGTTAAGCGCGGAATCGAGATCATCGAGCGATGTGTCGAACGTGTCCGAGAACAGCTGAGGCTGGACGTAGGGGCCACCAATACCCGGGTCCGGTTCGGTCGGAGGAGCGGCCGCGACCTGCACGCCCGTACGCCGGAGGATGGACGTGATGGCGTCTGCCGTCTGCGATGCGCCAGTGGTGAGATCGGCGATCTTGACGATCTGGCGCTTCTCGATGTCCTTCAAGGACAGAGTCACCTTGGAAAAGATGCGGTCGGCTCGATCCGCGAGATTTTCGCGAAGCGGGGTGTAGGCCAATGGGTTGGCGACGCCGAGATCCGCCGGAGCGGAATGGTTCGACAACAGGCCTTCGATCGCGTCCAGTCCATGACTGACGGATGCCTGCTTGTCCTTGCCTTCTGCCTGATAGGCTGAAGCTGGTGACGACGAGGTGCCGGCGGACGGGACGATGCCCGATTCTTCCGCGCGGTCTAGAAGCGAACCAAGCTTGCCGTGCCGCGAAAAGAGGGCGTTTTGCTGTTCAAGCAGTTTCTCGACCTTTTGCTCCACGACCTGCTGATCGAGCAACTGGCGGGATGTGATGCGGTCGAGCTGGGCGCGCAGGGCAGAGATCCGGTCTTCGTAATCATGCTGCATGCGCGCCTGGCGCGCCATCGTTGCGCCGATCAGATCGTCGCGGATCACGAGATAGCTGGTGGCGCCGAGATATCCGATCGCCAACGCGCCGACGACGCAGACGGAGACTGCCGCCATCCAGGGGCGGATCGTCATGTGGCGGATCTTTTCGCCGCTTGCGAGAATGAGAACGTGCTCGGGAGCACGATTTCCAAAAACGCGGCTTTGAGTTCCGTTTGCCACCTTCTGCTCCTGAAGATGCGCATGAGACGAGTCGTGCGCGGTGATCCTTCCTCCGCACTAGACCGCTTTATAGTTAACAAACCGTTGTTTTCCGTGCCGCAGAGCAGGAGGCGTGACACCTCCCTGTCGCATCAACATGCGACAGGGAGGTGTCTGGCTTACAGGGCCTGTACGGCTTTCAGCACCTCTTCGGCGTGACCGGCAACCTTTACCTTCGGCCAGACATTTGCGATCCGGCCATGGGCATCGATCAGGAACGTGGTGCGGTCGATTCCCATGTACTTGCGCCCGTACATGCTCTTTTCCTTCCAGACGCTGTAGAGGTTTGCGACGGCGGTATCCTCGTCCGATCCGAGGATCACTGCGAGCGCATGCTTCTCGACGAACTTGTCGTGCTTCTTCACCGTGTCCGGGGACACGCCGATGACGGCGGCGCCGGCTTTTTCGAACTCGGGGAGGAGGGCGGTGAACGCCAGCGCTTCGGTGGTGCAGCCGCTCGTATCGTCCTTTGGATAGAAGTAGAGAACGACCGGCTTGCCGGCGAACGTCTGCAGCGAGACGGCACCACCGCCGTCGCGGGGAATATCGAACTGTGGGGCGATGTCGCCAATGGCCAATTCAGACATGAATTTCCTTTCTTTCGCCGGGATCTTGAGCAATTGTCGGCCCATCGGTAGTCTATTGGTGCCCGTTGCGTCTAGTCAGGCTGCAGCGGGTCTTGAGAAGGTAATGTCAGCCTGATGGCGGAAATTCGCGGCGAAAAGGTCAGCTTCAACCGCAAGGATATGGTTCCGCTGCACGAACTTCCCTCTGCACAGGCGGAAGATCCCATAATCGTACACTGCCCACCGCGCCGATCGCGCATGCGCCGCGTGGGCAAGACCTTTTTGTTGTTTACAATGCTGATTCTGGCTGCTGCCGGAACTGCGATTGTCGCCATCGAGAGCGGCGTCGTCGACGGCGCGCTGACGGCGCGGGCCCAGTCGGCCCTCAACAACGCGATCGGGCCCCGTTATGTCGCTTCGGTCGGTTCGACGGCGATCCGGTTTGATTCGGTGATGCGGATCGCGATCGAGGCGCGCGACGTGGATATCGTCGAGCAAGCGAGCGGTCAGCGGCTGAGCCGTGCCGAAGCGCTGCGGATGGCGATCGATCCGATGAAGCTTCTCGGTGGTCGCGTTTCCATCAACAACATTTCCGCGCAAGGCATTCGGCTGGAGACGGCGCAGTTGCCGGCAGGCGATCCTATGGCGCTGTCGCAGGTTCGCGTCGATGCGATGCCGAAGCTGCTCGAGCAGGCGTTCCAGCGCCTTGATGAAGTGCGCGGCCTGATCGAGCGTACCGGCACCGCTTTCGTCCGGATTGCCGGCATCGAAATCGTGCTGCCGTCTGCCCCTGGCCAGAAGCCGCTGATGTTCGTCGTCAACGAACTGAACATGCAGCGCAACATCGAGGGCGAGATCGATATCAGGGGGATCGTCAGCCTTAACGACCGCCAGGCAACGCTGGTGGCAGGATCCCAGACTATCGAAGGCGTGACGACCGGACTTTCCGCAAAGCTCATGGGGCTGGACGTGACGTCCTTCCTGTTGCATCGGGATGCAGCCGGGATGCCGCGCGAAGGGCTGGACAGTGCCGTCGATCTTGAACTTGCTGCAACCCGTTCGCGCGAGACCACTGTTCCGGTCATCACCGCAAAGCTCAAGCAGTCGCCCGGACGGTTCTATTTCGACAGTATCGAGCAGCCCTTCAGCGGCGCGGATATCGATGTCGCCTATGATTTCACCAAGGACGCGATCGAAATCCAGAGATCGGAAGCGCGTTTTGGCCCGACTGTCCTTCCATTCACCGGCGCGGTCGTCGATCTCAACAGGGTCGATCCGGCAGACCACCGGCCGGGGTTCGGCCTCGATCTCCTTGTCAGCGGAGGAACAGCAGCCGGCGCGTCGAACGCCGAAGAACCGGCACAGTTCGATCTGAAAGCCGTTGGACGCTATCTCTCGGCCGATCGCGAGTTGCAGTTCGACGAGATGGCGATGTCCAGTCCGCTTGGGCGGATGGCCGCTGCGCTGAAAGTGCGCTTCGGCACGCAGTCTCCGGAAATCAGCTTCGGCGGTCAGTTGCCACAGATGCAGGTGACTGCAATCAAGCAGCTCTGGCCCTTCTGGATGGCCCGCAAGGCACGCGACTGGGTGATGGGAAACATGTTCGGGGGAACGCTGAGCAACGGCTCCATCGCCGTCTTCATTCCGGCAGGACGGATGAAGGGACCGGGCGTTCCGCTCGATCTCAACCGCAACGAACTGCAGATCAGTTTCGACCTTGCCGACGGGCGCGTCAACCTGCCCGCCGACATCCCGCCGCTTCGCGACATCTACGGCCGTTTCGACCTGAAGGGTGAAGCGATGCAGGTCGACATCACGCAGGCGGGTTCGTTTTTTCCGTCGGGGCGCGCGGTCAAGGTTGAGGGAGGGCGTTTCTCGATCCCATCGACCTACGCGAAGCCGCTGATGGCCGATATCGCGCTGAAACTGAGCGGGCCGGCGGATGCCATCGCGGAACTCACGAGTTTTAAGCCCATCAACGGTCTCAAAAACACAGAGTTCAAGCCATCGGATTTTTCCGGCACTGCCAAGGTGGATGTGAAGGCGCAGTTTGGTCTGGTCAATGACCAGAACCCGCCGAAGCCGGTCTGGAATGCGCATGCGGACCTGCGCGACGTTGCGCTGGCGACGCCGGTGTCCGGTCGCAAGATTTCCAATATCGACGGCACGCTCGAGATCGATCCGCAGGCCGCCAGACTGAGCGCGAAGGCTGCGATCGACGAGGTGCCTGCAGACGTCACCCTCGTGCAGCCGATCGACAGCGCGTCGACTGTCAAGCGTGAACAGGTCATCAAGGCAGTCCTCAGCGACAGCCAGCGGGACAAACTGGTGCCCGGTCTCTCGGAGATCGTCCAGGGTACGATCAGCGTGGAACTGACCAGGCTCGATGATACCAGGCAAGGCGTCAGCCTCGATCTGACGCGCTCTGCGCTCTCCATCCCGGGCATCGGCTGGACGAAGGGCAACGGCGTCGGTGCCAAGGCGCAGTTCGAGATTGCCGGGGAGGGCCTCCAGCGGACAGAGCTCAAGAACTTCGAACTGGTGGGCGACGGGTTTGGCGCGCAGGGCAATATCGTCCTCACAAATGGTAGCCTCGCGTCGGCGGAGTTTTCGAGCGCCCGCCTGTCGCCGTCCGATAATTTCAGCGTTGCGGTGAAGCAGTCGAAGGGTGTCTTCGATGTGTCGATCGGCGGATCCTCTGCCGATATAAGGCCTATCATCACCAAACTTCGCTCGGCTACGCCTAGTGCAAGTGGGTCGGGTTCCTCTGCCAAAAGCAGCGGTGGCGCGACGATCCGTGCCAAGCTCGATCGCATGGTCGGCTTCAACGACGAGGCCCTGTCAAACGTCACTCTGTTGTTTGCGATACGCGATGGCGACATCGCCTCGGCCGACCTTTCCGCCGTAACGGAAAGCGGGCAGGCCGTTGTCAGCGACATAACGAAGGGCAACACGATCTCGATGACCAGCGGAGACGCCGGCGCCATCGTGCGGTTTGCCAATATCTACAACAACATGCGGGGCGGTCTTCTCAATTTGCGGCTGCGATCGCAAGGGTCCGACTGGGCCGGCAATGTCGACATCCGAAGCTTCGCTTTGGTAGACGAGCAGCGCCTGCAATCGCTGGTATCGACCCCTGTGGGCCGGGATGGGGAAAGCCTCAGCAAGGCGGTCAAGAAGGAAATCGATCTCAACGCCGCGCGCTTCCAGCGCGGTTTTGCCTCGCTCGTTTACCGGAACGGTGCGCTCTCTGTTGCCAACGGCATCGTTCGCGGCGAGCAGATCGGCGCGACATTCCAGGGCATGCTGCGCGACGCCCGCGGCAGCATGGACATGACCGGCACCTTCATGCCGGCCTATGGAATCAACCGGCTTTTCGGCGAGCTTCCGCTGATCGGTGCCATTCTCGGCAACGGACGAGACCGCGGACTGATCGGCATCACCTTCAAGCTCGAAGGCGTCTTCGACAAGCCGAAGCTGACGATCAATCCGCTGTCGATCATCGCGCCCGGGGTGTTCCGACAGATCTTCGAGTTCCAATAAAAAAAGGCCTCGCGAACGAGGCCTTTTCATTGTTCTGCAGACCGCTGGCACTCAGGCCGGGCGGACGAGGATATGCTTCTTCTTGCCGAGAGACAGCTTGATCACGCCATCGGCCGTGACGTCGCCGGTGCCGATGACGGCGCGTTCGTCCGAGACTGCCGTATCGTTGATGCGCACGGCGCCACCCTGGATATGCCGGCGAGCTTCGCCGTTGGAGGCTGCAAGGCCTGCCTTGACGATCAGTGCCAGGAGGCCAAGACCAGCCTCCAGTTCCGACGATGCGACGTCGATCGACGGCAGGTTGTCGGCGAGCGCACCTTCCTCGAACGTCTTGCGGGCGGTTTCAGCCGCTTGCTCGGCATTGTCGCGGCCGTGCAGCATGGCGGTGACTTCCGTCGCGAGGATCTTCTTGACCTCGTTGATCTCCGAACCAGCAAGTGCTGAGAGGCGGGCAATCTCGTCCATCGGCAGCGTGGTGTAGAGCTTCAGGAAGCGCGAGACGTCCGCGTCCTCGGTGTTGCGCCAGTACTGCCAGAAGTCATAGGCCGACAGCATGTCCGGGTTGAGCCAGACCGCGCCGTTCATGGACTTGCCCATCTTGGCACCCGACGATGTCGTCAGAAGCGGCGAGGTGAGGGCGTAGAGCTGCGGTGTCCCCATGCGGTGACCAAGGTCGATCCCGTTGACGATATTGCCCCACTGGTCGGAGCCGCCCATCTGCAGGCGGCAACCGTATCGCTGGTTGAGCTCCACGAAATCATAGGCCTGAAGGATCATGTAGTTGAATTCGAGGAAGGACAGCGACTGCTCGCGGTCGAGGCGCGTCTTGACGCTGTCGAAGGACAGCATGCGGTTGACCGAGAAATGACGGCCGACATCGCGCAGGAATTCGAGGTAGTTGAGATCACGCAGCCAGTCGCCGTTGTTGATCATCAGCGCATCCTTCAGACCTTCGCCGTAGCTCAGGTAGTTGGAAAAGACGCGCTTGATGGAGGCTATATTGCTTTCGATCGTGTCGATCGTCATCAACTGGCGCGCGTCATCCTTGAAGGATGGATCGCCGACCATGCCGGTGCCGCCGCCCATCAGGGAGATCGGCCGGTGGCCGGTCTGCTGCATCCAGTGCAGCATCATGATCTGGATGAGGCCGCCCGCATGAAGGCTCGGGGCCGTCGGATCAAAGCCGATATAGGCCGTCACGGTTTCCTTGGCGAACAGTTCGTCGAGACCCGATTCGTCGGAAATCTGGTGAATGAAGCCACGCTCATCGAGCGTGTGGAGGAAATCGGACTTGAACCTGGACATCTTACTTCTCTGTGGATGCGTTTTTTGTCTTGAGAGCCGGCGTCTAGCACTGTTTTGGTGGTTTATCACTCCAAAAATGCAGCGAAATGCGCTTGCACTTATCTGTGACTCGCCGTCATGGTTCATTAATCTTTTGTTTTCTGCCAAGCCACTAAGGTGAAGGCAGGACTGCGGCATTCCTTATTTTCTAAATGCATTGTTGGGTTGATGAACGGGGCAGTTTTTTTCCTGGGGGTGAATTTCGTCGTCGCGATATGTTTCTGTATCGTGTTTGCGGTTGTTTCCACCCGCAGTCGGTCGCGCGTTGCCGCGCTTTGGTTCGGGGCCGGTTTCGGCGTCGCTTCACTGGCCGCTGTTTGCGAGATTGCCGTCGCCTATCTGCCCTGGCCGCGTCCCTGGGCGATCGGAGCTTTTGCAACCGTTCTCGGTGGCATGATTTTCCTGCTTTTCGGTATTGGCAGTCTCTATGACGTTCGCATCAACCGTCGACTTGCCGGATTGATGTTCGCCGTCAGCTCGTTCGGAAACGTCTTCGTCTATGATCTGCGGCCCGGCACGCCGCTTCACGCATTTTCCTACCAGACTCCATTTGCCCTGGTTATCCTCGCAAGCGCCGGCGTGGTTCT
This sequence comes from Rhizobium sp. CFBP 8752, assembly GCF_014842035.1. NCBI lineage: Bacteria > Pseudomonadati > Pseudomonadota > Alphaproteobacteria > Hyphomicrobiales > Rhizobiaceae > Rhizobium > Rhizobium sp. CFBP 8752. The sequence goes on from NZ_JACYUZ010000001.1 coordinate 1,476,816, forward strand.
GCAGGCTTTGTTGCGCTCGAACCGGCAACTGCTGATCGATAAGGTCGTGTGCGCGCTTCTTGCGGTCACAGGGGTTCATTTCATTGCGAAGGCCGCACTTGCGATCGCCGTTGGTGCCGGGTCCGTCGCGACAGATTATATCCGCACCGACTATGCGCTGATCTCCCAGAGCCTGACGGCTGTTCTGATGGTCGCGGTCGGCCTGACCCTGCTGTCGGTGCTGGTGCTCGAAATCATGGCCGATGAACGCAGCGTGTCGGAAAGCGACGCTCTGTCGGGTCTTGCAAACCGGCGCGGCTTCGAGCGCCGGGTAAGATCCGCAATCGCGACGTTTCCAAACGGACCGCATGCGGTGGTTTTATGCGATCTCGACAGGTTCAAGACCATCAATGACACCTATGGGCATCATGCCGGGGATATGGTGATCCAGAGTTTCGGGACCTTGCTTTCCTCGTGCGCGCCAAAAGAAGCAATCGTCGGCCGGATGGGCGGCGAAGAGTTCTCCGTGTTCCTTCCCAACACGCCGATGGACGTTGCGCTGATGGTGGCTCAGGCTCTGAGGGGCGGCACGATGGCGATGTCGGTGGCGGGTCTGCCACCCACCTCAAGGATCACGGCGAGTTTCGGCGTCGCCAATCTCACCAGCCCCGACGCGCTCGACGAAATGTTCCGGCAGGCGGATGTGGCGCTCTATGCCGCGAAGCGGGCTGGCCGTAACCGGGTTCATGAAGCGACGTCAGACGATGGGCGTCCGCGTGCGGCACATGTGCGACCGGTCAACTGAAGATACGAAAATGGCCGCAAACGCGGCCATTTTTGTTTCTTCGATGCACAGTAGCCTTAGCGGATGCGCTTGGCAGCCGGCTCGGGGACGAGTTCGCCATTGAGGCGGCGATCGAGGTAATCCTCGCATTCGCCCATCAGCGTTTCGGTCTGACCGTTGAAGAAGTGGTTCGCGCCCTCGATGATCTTGTGCGTGATGAGGATGCCCTTCTGGGTCTTCAGCTTTTCGACGAGGCCGTTGACGTCCTTTTCAGGCGCAACCCTATCCGCATCGCCGTTGATGATCAGGCCGGAGGAGGGGCAGGGCGCCAGGAACGAGAAGTCGTAGATGTTCGGCTGCGGCGCAACGGAGATGAAGCCTTCGATTTCCGGGCGGCGCATCAGAAGCTGCATGCCGATCCAGGCGCCGAAGGAATATCCGCCGACCCAACAGCTCTTGGAATCCGGATGCAGGCTCTGGACCCAGTCGAGTGCCGAGGCTGCGTCGGACAATTCACCGGCGCCGTGGTCGAACTCGCCCTGGCTGCGTCCGATCGAACGGAAGTTGAAGCGGAGCGTCGTGAAACCGCGCTTCTGGAACATATAGAAGAGCTGGTATACGATCTGGTTGTTCATCGTGCCGCCGAACTGCGGGTGCGGATGCAGGATGATGGCGATCGGCGCGCTCTTTTCCTTGGAAGGCTGATAGCGGCCCTCCAGGCGGCCTGCAGGGCCGTTGAAAATCACTTCGGGCATCGGTACTCCGGTCGGTCAAACGTGATCTGATGCCAGACTGGGTTGCTATCCACGGTTCATCCGTCGAGTTTGACTTGACGAAGCCGCTCAGCTTTTCTAAAACCCAGTTTAGAACCATTCGAAATTGGGGCCGCCTTGGCAGCGCCCGATGCGATGTCTCTTAAGGCAAGCGTGGCCGGAATTTCAAGAAAAATGCGGCCTGCGGCAACCCTAGATGAGACCCAACGGTAATTAGGGACGGAATCTGATCAGGCAATGGCGTTGAACCGCACCTATCTCGACTGGAACGCGACCGCGCCTTTGAGCGCGCCGGCGCGTGCCGCGATGCTGGAGGCCCTTCAGCTTCCCGGCAACGCATCGTCGGTGCATGGTGAGGGCCGGTTGTCGCGCGCGGCCGTCGACAAGGCGCGGCGCCAGGTTGCGGCCTTGGTCGGTGCAGATCCAGCGCTTGTGACCTTTACCAGCGGTGCGACGGAGGCCTCGAACCACGTTCTGACCCCTGACTACCGGATGGGCCGTTCGCCCCTCGCGATCGGCGCTCTCTACGTTTCGGCGATCGAGCATCCCGCGATCCGGGAAGGTGGCAGGTTTGATCCTGTCCAGGTGATCGAGATACCGGTGATGCCCACAGGCATCGCGGATCTTTCGGCGCTGGAAACCCTGATGGCGGCGCATGACCATTCTCTTGGCCTTCCGATGGTTGGGCTGATGCTGGTCAATAACGAGACCGGCGTGATCCAGCCGGTGGCGGAGGCTGCGGAGATCGTCCACAGGCATCGCGGGCTTCTGGTCGTCGATGCGGTGCAGGCCGTCGGTCGTATCCCGGTCGATATCACCAGGCTTGATGCCGACTTCATGGTGATCTCGTCGCACAAGATCGGCGGACCGAAGGGCGTCGGCGCCCTGATTTCGCGCGGCGAAGTTCTGATGCCGAAGCCGCTGATCCGGGGTGGCGGGCAGGAGAAGGGTCACCGTTCGGGGACCGAGAATTTTCACGCGATCGTCGGCTTCGGCGCGGCGGCTGCGGCGATGAGCGAAGACCTCGATGATCGCAATGCCGGTATCGGCGCTTTGCGGGATCGGCTTGAGGGCGAGATGCGCAAGGCTGCTGCCGATGTGATGATCCATGGCGCGGACGTTCCCCGCGTTGGCAATACCTGCTTCTTCACCCTGCCGGGGCTGAAAGCGGAAACGGGTCAGATCGCTTTCGATATCGAGGGGATCGCGCTGTCGGCCGGTTCGGCCTGCTCTTCGGGCAAGGTCGGCGAGAGCCATGTGCTGACGGCGATGGGCCGGGATCCGCAGCTGGGTGCCCTGCGTATCTCGCTCGGTCCCGACACGACAGACGAAGACATTACGCGAGCGGTCGCGGCTTTTGCCAAAATCGCAGCCCGTCGCAAGGCCCAAGGCGTTGCGGCGTGACAGCGCTCTAATTTGTGCGAGCGCAACTTTCTACTTGCCTAAAGGTGTGAAAACCGCCTTTTGGCGCCTACATACGGGAGGAACAGAACCTCCCGGAGACATGACAGAATTGCCGGAATTTGAGCCGGCAAGATTTGGAGAATGAACATGCCAGCTGTCCAGGAAACAATCGATCAGGTCCGTGGGATCGATATCGATCAGTACAAATACGGCTTCGAAACCATCATCGAAGTGGACAAGGCGCCCAAGGGCCTTTCGGAAGACATCATCCGCTTCATTTCAGACAAGAAGCAGGAGCCCGAATGGATGCTGGAATGGCGTCTCGACGCCTACAAGCGCTGGCTTACGATGGAAGAGCCGACCTGGGCGCGCGTCGATTACCCCAAGATCGACTTCAACGATCTCTATTACTATGCCGCACCGAAGACTACGTCCGGTCCGAAGTCGCTCGAGGAAGTTGATCCCGAGCTGCTGCGCGTTTATGAAAAGCTTGGCATTCCGCTGCGCGAGCAGGAAATCCTTGCGGGCGTCGACAAGCCGCGGGTTGCCGTCGATGCGGTGTTCGATTCCGTGTCTGTTGTCACGACCTTCAAGAAGGAACTTCAGAAGGCCGGCGTGATCTTCATGTCGATCTCGGAAGCCATTCGCGAGCATCCGGACCTGATCAAGCAGTATCTGGGCACCGTCGTTTCGGCCACCGACAACTATTACGCCACGCTGAATGCTGCGGTGTTTACCGATGGCTCGTTCGTGTTCGTGCCGAAGGGCGTTCGCTGCCCGATGGAGCTGTCGACCTACTTCCGTATCAACGAGAAGAACACCGGCCAGTTCGAACGCACGCTGATCATTGCCGAGGAAGGCGCTTACGTGTCCTATCTCGAAGGCTGCACGGCGCCGCAGCGCGACGAGAACCAGCTGCATGCCGCAGTGGTTGAGCTCGTTGCTCTCGACGATGCCGAGATCAAGTACTCGACGGTTCAGAACTGGTACCCGGGCGATGCCCAGGGCAAGGGCGGCATTTACAACTTCGTCACCAAGCGTGGCGATTGCCGCGGCCACCGTTCGAAGATTTCCTGGACCCAGGTCGAGACCGGTTCGGCGATCACCTGGAAATATCCGTCCTGCATCCTGCGTGGCGACGACAGCCGCGGCGAGTTCTACTCGATCGCCGTTTCGAACGGTCACCAGCAGATCGACAGTGGCACCAAGATGATCCACCTCGGCAAGAACACGTCGAGCCGCATCATCTCGAAGGGTATTTCTGCCGGCGTCTCGCAGAACACCTATCGCGGTCAGGTCTCCATCCACCGCAAGGCTGAAAACGCCCGCAACTTTACCAACTGCGATTCGCTTCTGATCGGCGACAAGTGCGGTGCGCATACCGTGCCCTACATCGACGTGAAGAATGCATCGGGCCAGATCGAGCACGAAGCGACGACCTCGAAGATTTCCGACGACCAGAAGTTCTACGTCATGCAGCGCGGCATTCCCGAAGAAGAAGCGATCGCCCTGATCGTCAACGGCTTCGTCAAGGATGTCATCCAGCAGCTGCCGATGGAATTTGCGGTCGAAGCGCAGAAGCTGATCGGGATTTCGCTCGAAGGCTCCGTCGGCTGATCGGCCTGTCATTTGAATAGCGCGCCTTGCGCGTCACTAAAGAGTATCCGGAAAGATAGACCTATGCTTGAAATCAGAAACCTGCATGCACGCATTGCCGAAGACGGCACCGAAATCATCCGTGGCCTGAACCTGACCGTGAAGGCTGGCGAAGTTGCCGCCATCATGGGGCCGAACGGTTCCGGCAAGTCGACGCTGTCCTACATCCTGTCCGGACGTCCGGACTATGAAGTCACCGAGGGCGAAGTCCTTCTGAACGGTGAGAGCATTCTGGAGCTCGATCCGGCGGAGCGTGCCTCCAAGGGCATCTTCCTCGCCTTCCAGTATCCGGTCGAAATCCCGGGCGTCGCTACCATGCAGTTTCTCAAGGTGGCCATGAACGAGCAGCGCAAGGCGCGCGGCGAAGCCGAACTGACGACGCCGGACTTTATCCGACGCGTCAAGGAAGCAGCTGCCGAGCTGAAGATCGACATGGACATGCTGAAGCGTCCGCTCAATGTCGGTTTTTCCGGTGGCGAGAAGAAGCGTGCGGAAATCCTGCAGATGGCGCTGCTCGAGCCTTTGCTCTGCGTGCTCGACGAGACCGACTCCGGCCTCGACATCGATGCGCTCAAGATCGTGGCGGATGGCGTCAACGCGCTGAAGTCGCCGGATCGTGCGACGATCGTCATTACCCACTACCAGCGCCTGCTCGACTATATCGTGCCGGATACGGTTCACGTCCTCTACAAGGGCCAGATCATCCGCACTGGTGACAAGGCGCTGGCGCTCGAACTCGAGGCAAATGGCTACGCGGACATCATCGGCAAAGCAGCCTGAGACGCGGGAAGGAATTTGGCATGAACATGCAAATTAATCAGCCCGTCCGGCTGACGGCCGCCGAAACCGCGCTCGTCGAGGCTTTTGCGGCCCAGGTTGGCGAACTGCCGGGCAACGGCGCCGTCACGGGAACCCGCGACCGTCTTCTCGACGATTTGAAGCGGTCGGGCCTGCCGACGCGACGTATCGAGTCATGGCATTATACGGATCTGAAGAACCTGCTGCGCTCGGTTCCTGAGCGTGTCGTCGGCGGCGTATCGGTTCAACCGGTCGCGCCGCTGGTCGAAGGGGCTAAGGTCCTGTCGATCGTTCAGGGCGTGGCGGACAGCCGCGTGACGATCGAGGGCGTCGAGCTTTCGGTCTTCAGGGACCAGCTCGCCGATGGTTCGGCCGTGGCGGGCCTTGCGGCTTTCGACAAGGACGACGCGATCGGCCGCATCAACGGCAGCTTCGTGCGTGACGGCTTTGCGCTTTCCGTACCGGCGGATGTCTCGGTCGAGCAGCCCATCGAGCTTCAGGCAGTTCACGGTGCCGGTCAGGTCCATACGCGGTTTCCGGCGGTGTTCGGAGCCCGGTCCAAGGCAATGATCATCGAGCGTCACTGCGCGGTGACTGATGATGCGGCACTCGTATCGTCGATCAGCGACCTGACGCTGCAGGACGGCGCTGAGATCACCTGGATCATCCTCCAGACTCAAGGGGCTGACGACACCCATCTCGGTCAGATCCGCATATCGCTCGGTACAGATACCAAGCTGCGACTGTTTATCGTCAACGCCGGCGGCAAGCTGGTGCGCCAGGAGCTTCGCGTCGACGTTCAGGGCGAGGGGTCGGAGTTCACGCTGCGCGCCGTCAACCTGCTCGGTGGCGATACCCATACGGACGTGACGATGGTACTCGGCCACAACGTTCCACATACGAGCTCCACGGAAATCATCCGCAACGTCCTGTTCGACAAGGCAAGCGGTGTGTTTCAGGGCATGATCAAGGTTGCCCCGGACGCGCAGAAGACCGATGCGAAGATGGCGTGCAATACGCTTCTGATGTCCGACGACGCCGATTTCTCGGTGAAGCCGGAGCTGGAAATCTTTGCCGACGACGTGATCTGCGGCCATGGCGCCACGGTTTCCGATATCGACCGCAACCATCTCTTCTACCTGATGGCGCGCGGCGTTCCGGAAAACAGGGCCCGTGCCATGCTGGTCAACGCCTTCGTGGCGGAGATTGTCGAGGAACTGGAAGAAGAAAAGCTCGTCGAAGCGCTGGAAGGCGTCATCTCCGACTGGCTCGAAAAGCACGCCTGATTTTAAAGGCGCGCGTCCGCAAATGAGGCATGACATGGACCAGATCACACCTGCGACAGCTTACGACGTCGAAGCGATCCGAAAGGATTTCCCGATCCTTTCGACCATGGTGCATGGCAACAAGCCGCTGGTCTATCTGGACAACGGGGCGTCTGCCCAGAAGCCGCAGGCCGTGATCGACGCGATCGCGCATTCCTATTCGAACGAGTATGCGAATGTGCATCGCGGCCTTCACTACCTCTCCAATGCGGCAACGGATGCCTATGAGGCGGCGCGCGAAAAGGTGCGCCGTTTCCTGAACGCCGGTTCCGTCGACGAAATCATCTTCACCAGCAACTCGACGGCGGCGATCAACACCGTCGCCTACGGTTACGGAATGCCGCATATCGGTGACGGCGACGAGATCGTCATCACCATCATGGAGCACCATTCCAACATCGTGCCATGGCACTTCATTCGCGAACGCCAGGGTGCGAAGATCGTCTGGATCCCCGTCGATGACGACGGCGCCTTTCATCTCGACGACTTCGAAAAGGCGCTGACGGACAAGACCAAGCTGGTCGCCATCACGCATATGTCGAATGCGCTCGGAACGGTGGTTCCGGTCAAGGAAGTCTGCCGCATCGCCCACGAGCGCGGCATTCCCGTTCTCGTCGATGGCAGCCAGAGCGCCGTCCACATGCCGATTGATGTCCGCGATATCGACTGCGACTGGTTCGTGATGACCGGTCACAAGCTATACGGCCCCTCGGGCATCGGCGTGCTCTATGGCAAGGCGGACCGTCTGAAAGAGATGCGGCCGTTCATGGGCGGTGGCGAAATGATCATCGACGTTGCCGAAGATTTCGTCACCTACAATGATCCACCGCACCGGTTTGAGGCCGGCACGCCGCCGATCGTTCAGGCGATCGGCCTCGGTCATGCGCTCGACTATATGGACAAGGTTGGTCGCGATGCGATTGCAAAGCACGAGGCCGATCTGACTGCCTATGCCACCCAGCGGCTGAGCGCGATCAATTCGCTGAGGATCATTGGCAACGCGCCGGGCAAGGGCGGGATCTTCTCGTTCGAGCTTGCCGGCATTCATGCGCATGACATCTCGATGGTCATCGACCGGCGCGGTGTGGCAGTCAGAGCCGGAACCCATTGCGCCATGCCGCTCTTGAAACGCTTCGGCGTTACCTCCACATGCCGTGCATCCTTCGGCATGTACAATACCCGGGCCGAAGTGGATGCGTTGGCAGATGTACTCGACTACGCCCGCGATTTCTTTTCCTGAAGGACTTTTGAAGGCCATGGACGACCAGATACCGAAATGGGATGCCCGCGAGGGGATCATCCAGTCCGCCATTCCCGAGGACGAGGTGGCGCGGCTTTCCGACGACATCGTCGCGGCTTTGAAAACCGTCTATGACCCGGAAATTCCGGCCGACATCTTCGAACTCGGATTGATCTACAAGGTCGATATCGAGGATGACCGGATGGTGAAGATCATGATGACGCTGACAGCGCCCGGTTGCCCGGTTGCCGGCGAAATGCCGGGCTGGGTGGAAAATGCCGTCGGCGCCGTCGAAGGTGTGTCCGGCGTCGAGGTCGAGATGACGTTCGATCCGCCGTGGACGCCGGAGCGGATGTCCGAAGAGGCGCAGGTTGCTGTCGGGTGGTATTGATCGGTTAAGGCACCGGTACTAAGTTGGAATCACGAGACGTACTCTCGAAACACCAGATCTAGAAACACCGGGCCTTGAACCCGGTCGTGGAAGGAAAGAATGCCATGGGCTTTGCTGTCATGACGATCACCGACGCTGCTGCACAGCGCGTCAACCAGATCACCTCGAACTCCGGTCCTGATGCGCTTGGCTTGCGCGTCGGTATCAAGAAGGGCGGTTGCGCCGGCATGGAGTACACGATCGATATCGTGACTGTGCCGAATGCAAAGGACGACCTGATCGAGCGGGACGGCGCCAAGGTGTGGATCGAGCCCTCGGCCGTTCTTTACCTGCTCGGCACCCAGATGGATTTCGAGACGACCAAGATGCGATCCGGCTTCACCTTCGTGAACCCGAACCAGACATCGGCCTGCGGTTGCGGCGAATCGGTCGAACTGAAACCTGCGGATCTGGCGGCGCTTGCCCAGCAGCGCACCGCGCAATCTCCGGCTGCCTGACGTCAACTTTTTAGACTTCAAGAAGAAGGGCCGCGAGGCCCTTTTTTATTGCGTGGATTATTCGTGGCGTAGCGCCTCGATGGGGTTGAGCTGGGCTGCCCGTCGGGCCGGGAAGTAGCCGAAGATCATGCCGATCGCGGCCGAAAAGGCGAAGGCCATAAGGATGATCGTCGGGCTGGCAACGAACGGCACCTGAAGAAAGCTGACGACGCCGTAGGCGAGTGCAAGGCCTGTTATGATGCCCGTCACGCCGCCGAAGACCGACAGCATCACGGCCTCCACTAGGAACTGCCGGAGAACCTGGCTTTCGAGCGCGCCGATCGCCAGCCGGATGCCGATCTCGCGGGTGCGCTCGGTGACCGAGACCAGCATGATATTCATGATGCCGATACCGCCGACCAAGAGGCTGACGGCAGCAACGGCGCCGAGAAGGCCTGTCAGGAGAACCGTCGTTCCCGTCATCGCCGCCGCGATTTGCGACATGTCGTTGACGGAGAAGTCGTCATCGCGTCCGATCGCGATGCGCCGCCGCTCGCGCAAGAGGCCTTCGACGTCCGACTGGACCTTGGCGGTCGAGACGCCGTCCTGGGCAGAGATAACGATGCTGGAGATCGTCGTCGTTCCCCCGATCCGCCGCTGGTGCAGTTGCAGCGGCATGATGACGGTATCGTCCTGGTCGTCGCCCATGCCGGACTGACCCTTGACGGCGAGAACGCCGACGACGGGACAAGCGATGTTGCTGACCCGGATCAACTGTCCAACCGGGTTGGCAGCGCCGAACAGCTGCTTGCGGACGGTCTCGCCGATGATGCAGGCGGCATGGCTGCCGCGATCCTCGTTCGGATTGAAATTGCGACCGAGCGCCATATCCCAATCCTGCACGATGAAATAGTCGTTGGTGGTGCCGACCGCGCTCGACGAATGGTTGGCGCCGCCGGCGATGACCGTGGCTGTCCCGCGATTGATCGGTGCGACGCCCCGAAGGCCGGAGATCTGTTCCTTGATCGCCAGCACATCCTTGTCGGAGAAGCGCTTGGCTTCCGTGCTCGCGCGTCCCGGTCCCCACTGACCGGGGCGGATGAACAGCGTGTTGGTGCCGAGACGCGAGAGTTCGTCGCGGACCTTCGCAGTCGTACCGTTGCCGATCGTCACCATGGCGATGACGGCGGCGACGCCGATCACGACGCCGAGGACCGTGAGGAAGGAGCGCAGCAGATTGCGGCTGATTGCCCGCCAGGCGAGCTTAGCGGCTTCCAGCAGCATGGCTTGCCCTTTCGAGATTGGGTTCGTCGGAGACGAGGTGACCATCGGTAAAGCGCAAGAGACGCGACCCGTAGGCTGCGATGTCTTCCTCATGGGTGACCATGATGACGGTAATGCCGTTGTCGCGGTTGAGCCGGGTGATCAGATCCATGATCTCGGTGCTGGTCTTGGTGTCGAGATTGCCGGTCGGCTCGTCGGCGAGAAGCACGGCCGGATCGGTGACAATGGCTCTGGCGATCGCGACGCGCTGCTGCTGACCACCTGACAGTTCCTGGGTGGTATGGCCTTCGCGTCCGGCGAGGCCGACCTGCGCCAGTGCTGCGGTTGCGCGCTCACGTCGCTCCTTATGGGCCATGCCACGATAGACGAGCGGCAGTTCCACATTCTCAACGGCCGATGTGCGGGCGAGAAGATTGAACCCCTGGAACACGAAGCCCAGCATGTGACGTCTTAGAAGTGTGCGCTGCTCGCGGCTGAAATCTGATGTCGGAACGCCCTGAAACAGAAACTCGCCGGATGAGGGGATATCTAGCCCCCCGATGATGTTCATAGCAGTCGATTTGCCGGAACCGGAGGGTCCCATGATCGACACGAATTCCCCGGCGGATATGGCAAGGTCGATCTGGTCCAGCGCCCGGATCGTCGCTTCGCCGCGCCCGTAGAACTTCGAGACCTTGTCGAATGCGATGAGGGGGGCAGGCGTGACGGCGAGGTCCATCACTGCGCCCTTGCGACGGCATCCGTCACCAGTTCATCGCCGTCGCGGATTTCGCCTGATTTCAGCACCGTGAACTGGCCATCGGTCGGCCCGGTTTCGACCGGCACGCGCTGGGCTTCACCGTTTCGAAGTACCCAGACAGTGCGCGTGTTGTTTGCTGCCTGTTCGCCACGATTGCGATTGCGCGAGGGGCGCGGCGGCGAGAACAGCCGGGAGAGGACGTTGCCGCGCTGCCGTGCGGTGGCGGCCGGCGAGTAGCGAAGCGCAGCGTTCGGGACAAGCAGCGCATCCTTGACCGACTGGACCGTGATGTCTGACGTGGCGGTCATGCCCGGCCGCAGCAGCAGATCGGCATTGTCTACGGTCAGGATCGCCTTGTAGGTGACGACGTTGGACACTGTCTCGGACGCGAACCGGACGGTCTCGATTGTGGCCGGAAAGCTCCGCTCTGGATAGGCGTCGACAGAGAAGCGCGCCGGCTGCCCATCCTTGACCTGACCGACATCCGCCTCGTCGACGGAGACCTGGAGTTCCATGCGCTTGAGGTCGCCGGCGATTGTGAAGAGGACCGGTGCATTGAGCGAAGAGGCGACCGTTGCGCCCGGATCGACTTCGCGGGTCAGCACGATCCCGTCGATCGGGGACACGATCGTCAGTTTCCCGAGATTGACCTCGGCGAGCCTCAGGCTTGCTTCGGCAGACAGGATCGCGGCCTGATTGATGTCCTTCGTCGCAACCGCCGATTCGTAGGCATAGCGCGCCGCATCCAGATCCTGCTGGCTGGAAATGCGATTGGCGACGAGTGCCGTCAGGCGGTCGAATGAAATCTTCGCGGAAGCCGCTTCTGCCTCGGCCTTCAGGACATTGGCCTTCGCCGATGCAAGTTGAGCGCGCGCGCTCTGCACGTCCGCTTCCTGCTTGCTTGTGTCGAGTTCGAGCAGAACATCGCCGGCCTTGACCGCGCTGTTATAGGTCACGTTGACTTTCCTGACCGTGCCGGAAAGCTCGCTCGATATGTCCACCTGATCGGTCGGCTGGACGGAGCCGGTGGCCGTGACAACCACTGCGAGATCGCCGCGCTTTGCTGCCTGCGTTGTGTAATCGTATCGCGGGGAGCTGCTGCCGAAATAGGAGTAAGCCAGCAGGGCTGCGGCGGCGATGAGGATGAGGAGAGGCCAGACAAACCAACGTCCACGCTTTTTCCGCTTGCCCGAAGACGCAAGGATTGCGGCGAGATCAGGCGCATCCTGTTTACGGCTGGCTGGGGGAGTGGACTGGACGTTCAATGGCTATCCTCGATGCGGTGGAAATAGCGCGAGCCGTTCCGGTCTAGCGAGGGATCGCGTCGAAACCGCGGCTTTGCAACTCTGGAACGAGGCATTCGCATGAAAGCAGCCGGTGGCCAACTTAAATGTCGGTAATGTATCGGAGGCACTGCATCGAACTTCGCGGTTGTGCGTTATGGCTGAACACACAAAGGAGAACTCAGATGATCGATGTCGCCCTTATCAAGGAACATGCGGAAGTGATCGGTGCGGACGGCGTCCACATCGGAACGGTTGACCGCGTTGAAGGAAACCGTATCAAGCTGACCAAGAAGGATAGCGGTGAGGGGAGCCATAAAGGCCATCACCATTTCATTTCGCTTGAACTCGTTGCCGATGTAGAAGGCGACAAGGTTCGTCTCTCTGCAGATGGTGACGTCGCAGTGACGTTCGAAGAAGAAGACGGCGGCAAGCCGATCCACTGAAGCAATTCAGCATGCAAAAAGGCCGGCGTTTCTGACGCCGGCCTTTTTTGTTTACGCATCAAAAATTTTAACGGGTTGGATGGGGGACCCCGAAGCGCTCGGGAAGAAAAGCCGTTTCAGTCGCGGCGCCACTCAAGCGAGCGGATTTCTCGTGCGCAACAGGCGTGCTTGGAATGCCAACAAGAATTACAAAGACGGCACCAACAGCAGCTGAACAACACACCAGCAAAATATTACGAATGGTCATGCTTGCACTTCCTCTCGTGATGCGATCGCTTGAGATCGCGATGAAGTAAGCCGGTCCTTGTCCTCCTTGGGATGATCCTAGTTGGCAGCCGACAGCTGGGTCGGAGACGCGAGTATTTCCGTATCGCCAAGCGAGTGATCAGAATACTTGAACACCAAAATACTGAGGACTGAACCGATAAGAGCGACGAAGACTATTCTCATGCTGAGACTCCTTTGCCGTCAGAACGGCGGTCCTGAAGTAAGGTTCCGTAAACCAATTCGTGATAGCCGCCGATTTAAGAACTTTGCGAATTGTTGATTGACAAATGGTTTGCCCCGGCACGTCCTTGGACGAGAGCGGGGCACTTGTGCCGGATAGATCTGTCTGCCGCGCGGCTTTATTGAACTTTAAACCCGTTACGGGTAATAGGTGTGATCCCTGCATCAGGATTGCGCATTATGGCCGAAACCGCTTCGGGATCCCCACGGCAAGCCTCCAAAGATCCGATGAGCGAAGCCATTGCGCGGAGCAGAACCGGTCTCGTTGCGGTCGCGGTCGCGAGCGGACTGGTCAACGTGCTCTATCTCACCAGCTCATTCTTCATGCTGCAGGTCTATGATCGCGTCATCCCAAGCCGCAGCATCCCGTCGCTGATCGCGCTCAGCTTGCTGGCATTGATGCTGTATCTATTTCAAGGCGCATTCGAGCTTACCCGCAGCCGCATGCTGACAAGGATTGCCGGCATCATCGATGATACGATGGGGTCGCGGGTTTTCAAGATGATGCTCAAGGCGCCGGTCAAGACGAAGGCGTCGATCGACGGTCTTTCGATCATGAAGGATTTCGACCAGGTCCGTTCGTTTGTCTCGAGCGCGGGGCCGCCGGCCTTTTTCGACCTGCCGTGGCTGCCGTTCTATGTCGCCATCTGTTTTCTGTTTCATCCGGTCATCGGCTATATGGCAGTCGGTGGGGCGCTCATCCTGATGGTGCTCACCTACCTCACCAACCGCAGCACGCAGGTTTCCGCCAAGAAAGTGCACGAACTGACCGGCCAGCGCAGCGCCTTTCTTTCGGCGGCACAACGCAATGCCGAAGTCATTGAGGCCATGGGCATGGCAAACGACTTCTCACGGCAATGGACTGCGACAAACGCCAACTATCGCAGCAGCTATCAGACCAATTCCGATACCTCGAACGGATACCTGTCCGTTACCAAGATTTTTCGCATAGCGCTGCAATCGGCAGTCCTTGCCGTCGGCGCGGTGCTCGTCATCGAAAACCAGGCATCCGGCGGCATCATCATCGCGTCGTCCATCCTTACCTCCCGCGCGCTTGCCCCGGTCGAGCAGGCGATTGCAAACTGGCGCGGCTTCGTTTCGGCCCAGCAGGCCTGGAAACGGTTGCGGCATATGCTGAACGCGCTGCCGGAGGCCGATATGCCTCTGTCGCTGCCCGCACCGAAGCAAAGTCTGGCGGTGGAGAGCCTTTCGAGCGGCCCGGCTGGGCTGCAGAAACTGGTGATTTCCAATGTATCGTTTACGCTTCAGGCCGGCAGCGCTCTCGGCGTGATCGGACCGAGTGCATCCGGCAAATCATCGCTCGTGCGGGCTCTGACGGCCGTCTGGCCAATCTATCGCGGCAGTGTCAGGCTGGATGGCGCAGCGCTCGACCAGTGGAGCGACGAGGACCGTGGTCGCCATCTCGGATATCTTCCGCAGGAGATCGAACTTTTTGCGGGCAGCGTTTCGGACAACATTTCGCGGTTTCGTGAAAACCCTGATGCGGCCGATGTCATTGAGGCGGCAAAGGCTGCGGGCGTCCACGACCTCATCCTGCGCCTGCCGAACGGCTATGATACCGATATTGGCTTGAGTGGTTCCATGCTTTCGGCCGGCCAACGCCAACGCATCGGGCTTGCGCGTGCGTTGTTCGGCAAGCCGCTTCTGGTTGTTCTGGACGAGCCCAATTCCAATCTCGATTCGGAAGGCGAGGTCGCGCTGACGGACGCGATCATCGGCATCCGCAAACGCGGGGGCATCGTGATTGTGGTCGCGCACCGCCCGAGTGCGCTCGCGGCCGTGGATTTCGTGCTGATGATGAAGGACGGTGGTCTTGCGGCCTTTGGTCCCAAGGACGAGGTGCTCTCGAAGGTGCTTCGGCGCGAGAACCAGCCGAACGAGAGAAGTTCGCCGCTCAAGGTCGTCGGGGAAAGCCCGGAACAGGGAAGGCAATAGGTCTCAACATGACAACAGCCGAGCGATCGCTGAAGCGCCATATCCTGCTCGTATCGACGTTGAGCGTGTTGCTTGTCGGCGGCATCGGCGGCTGGGCGCTCAGCACGACATTGTCGAATGCGGTGGTCGCCGAAGGCAGTGTCGTGATCGAGGACAATGCCAAGAAGGTGCAGCACCTGACCGGCGGTATTGTCTCCGAGCTGCTCGTCAAGGAAGGCGCGCATGTCAAAGCGGGGGACGTCCTGCTGCGGCTGGATGGTACGTCGCTCAAATCCAATCTCGGCATTACCAACAGCACGCTGGCACAGCTTTACGCGCGGCGCGCGCGGTTGCAGGCGGAACGCCGCGGTGAGGAGAACTTCACGGTCAAGGAAGCCGAGGCCGCAGGTATCAATTCCCAGACGAACCGCATCCTGATCGAAGGCGAACAGCAGTTCTTCCTCAGCCGTCGCGCCTCGCTCGAGGGTATGAAGAAGCAGCTCGCCGAGCGGAAGAGCCAGCTGGCCGAAGAAATTGAGGGCGCCACACTGCAGATCAAGTCGATCGACGATTCGATCGTGCTGATCGATGAGGAACACACGGCTATCAGCTCGCTCTACGAAAAGCAGCTCGTGACGATGCAGCGTGTCAACACGCTGAAGCGCCAGCGCGCCGAGCTTGACGGCAATCGCGGACGGATGATCGCGACGCGGGCGCAGGCGCATGGCCGCATCAACGAGATCAACCTGCAGATCCTGCAGCTCGACGAAGACAGACAGACGGAAAACGCGCGTGACCTGACCGATGTCGAGGCAAAGATCGCCGAATCAGAAGAACGCCGTATCGCCATACAGGACCAGCTCGACCGTCTCGACGTTCGCGCACCGCTTGACGGTTACATTTATCAGCTGGCGCTGCACACGGTGGGCGGCGTTGCCAATCCGGGCGAGGCGCTGATGCTTCTGTCGCCGGAGACGCGCAGCCTGACGGTCGAGGCGAAGGTCGCTTTGCGCAGCATCGACCAGTTGAGCGTGGGACAAAGTGTCGACATCCGCTTCAGCGCGTTCGACCAGAAGACCACGCCTGAAGTCCAAGGCAAGATTTCGTCGATCTCGCCCGATTCGGTTGTCGATCAGCGTAGCGGCGCTGCCTCCTATATCGTGCGGATTGCGCCTGATGCAGGCGATATCGCGCGGTTACAGGGCCTGTCGCTCTATCCAGGAATGCCCGCGGAGGTGTTTATCAAGGTCGCCGACCGGTCGGTCATCTCCTATCTGACCAAGCCGATGATGGATCAGATCAACCACACGTTCCGTGACGAGTGAGCGGAAAGCGACCAATAGGAAGCTATTGGTCTCAGGCGCTGACGAGAACGCCGGCTTCCTCGGCAGCAGCGACGAAGGCCGCACGGGCGTCTTCCGGCTTGCGTTTTCCACCATCCACTTCGGCGCACACGATCAGCGCACGGTCGATCAGCGGACCGTCTTCGACAGGCCAGTCCTCGATCATCGCCCAGGCCGCAGCCTGGGTCGTTTCGACTGTCGTTTCGACAGGCGGCTCGCCAATCAGGACGACGACAGGTTTTGACCAGGGGTTGTTCATCATCGGGGGAATTTCACATGATTTGATGCAGGTCGAAGACTACGGAACATCTGAAGTCCATCTTCGCCAGCGTCGAGTTTCACCACATTATCTGGATAAATGGTGAGAGCGCAGGGGTTCGAACCCTGGACCTACTGATTAAAAGTTAGTCGTTTCACCATTTCTCGCAACATAATCGAAGACTCCGGCCGCGTCAATCCGGAAACGAAGTCTTGTAAGCTGCTGATTTCCTTATTTGTTATACAATTGTTGACCAAAACGGGTGTCCTTGCAAGACCCAAAGTCAATGGGTTTGGCTTTCCCGTCGCCTGACCCTATGCTGACCCTCCGTTTCAAACGGGGTCAGGAGGGTCAATTGGTAGCGGTCAAGATCGACGGAAACACGATGCAGAGCGCCCAGAAGGCCGCCAAGCGCGGAGAGGCGATCGAGTACCGCGACAAGGAGGCTCCCGGCCTCGCGATCAGGGTGAAGTCGGGGACGGCCTATTTCTGGTGCGTGACCTCTACATTCAAAGTGTCTATCGCCCCCGTCGGGTATTTTCAGCCCGATCAACTCGACGGCATCCGTGCGCTCATCCCGCGCCTGAAGCATATCAAAAAGGAAGGCGGCGAACCCAAGCACCTTGTAGCCGAGTTCGTCGGCGGCGAGCGTGACGTGGAGAAGGCCGAGAACAAGGCAGGGCTTCGCGCTGGTGAATGGACATGGGAAGCCATGCGCGATGCGTTCCTCGAACACCTGAAGGACACAGGCGCGTCTAAGTCGTATTCCAACAACCTGTCGGCGCTCGGTACCGATCCGAACGGCGCGCTGCACGACGATTTCAAAACGCTGCATGGCATGCCCGTCAAATCGATCACACCGAACGAACTGGCGGCTGTCACCCGAAGCATCATTCAACGCGGGAAGCTGAAGGAAAAGGCCACCAAGCGGACGAACTACCCGCAAGCCAGGTTGACCCATGCCGCGATCCAGGCCGTGTTCGCGTGGGCGACGAACCCGGAGAATCAGGACGCATCGGGGCTGAAGCTGAACATCGCCCGTCTAGTGCGTATGCCGAAGGCGCCGAAAATGGAGGCCAAGGACCTTCGCCCTGAGGACATAGTCAAAGCACCTCTCGCGTCGCCGAAGCTCATCGCCAAGTTTGCGTTCCAGTGGTCCGTCCATGACCCGATCACGAAAGACTGCACACGGGCCGCGCTGGTCCTCCAACTGCTGACCGGTCAGCGGATTGCCACGGTCCTTAGAAGTTTCAAGGGCCAGTTCATCCGAACACCGGGTAAGCCGTGGGCTTTCGTCTGGGCGCTAGGACCGGACAAAACCGGATCATACCGCGCGCTGCCTTTGCCTGAGGTCGCTTCCTCGATCGTCTTCGACCAACTCAAACGCGCCCGGGACGACAACCGTTACCTTTTTCCACAGCTCAGAAAAGGCAAGGGCAGGCCCGACCGCGACGGCCACCTGTCGGACTCGACGACTGCCGACGTCACGGATCGCGCCCGTGCCGTAGGCGGCTCTCTGCCGCGGACATTCAAAGGTAGCCACGACTTCCGCCGGGCCTTCACGAGCCACCTCGGCGATTGGAAAGCGTTAGGGTTTGACGACAAGGAGTCCGTGGAATTGGTCACCCACCGCAACGAGGGAGCGGAGTCGGTCAGTCAAGCGGTCTATAACCTTAATCCGCTGCTCCGCGAAAAATATAAGGTGTTGCGGACGTATCAGGACCTTCTGATCAAGGCGGCCGATCCGAAGTTCGACGGCGACTATTCGATGTACGCGCTGGAAGACGCATTCGAATACGAACAGCTCATCGACCAGCATAATGAGGAATACTTCGACGACATCCGCGCCGAGATGGAGAGGAACTATGATCCGTCGGCGGACAAAGACCCCGACGACTGAAATGAAAAAGGCCCTCCGAAGAGAGCCTGCTCGCCTTGATCAGGGAACTTGATCTTGCGTGCGGGAGGTTCAACCTCCTCTTGCCCCACCCGCAGGTGGAGAAACGTTAGGGCCGAAGCCCGCCGCGACCGCAGCCGCATCGTGGTGGCAAGAAGGATTCGAACCATCGACATGCCGCACATCTGACCGTCTCACGCCTGCAGGTCGGGATCGGATCGTTTGGCGCTCTACCTCTCAGCTACTGCTACCACATGACGACTGTGCCGGACATCTACGCGCGATGAAATAGCCGACGGAAACTGGATTGCCGATACGTATGTCATGGTGCAAATGTACGCTGGGTGAACCGGGGGAATACTGATGACTGCCACTGACAAAGCGCAGAAAGCTTCGGCGGCGTTCGCGCTTCTGATCATCGCCGGGTTTGTCGTTCTTGTGATATACGGCAGCATCAAAAGCTTCAGCGACGCTCGCGCGAAGAGTGCCGAGGAAGCCAGCGTCATGTCCGAAATCGAACGCGTTGAAGCGTCGTCGGACGCCCCCGCGCTCAAGAGCAGGAAGGTCCTCGAGCTGGCATGGTCGTCATGGGATGTTGTGAGCGCGGTTGATGCCAAGTATTCCGAGAATTATTCTCTCAACCGAGTAGGGCTGCACGTGCAAGCCGGGTACAATCTCACCGAACCGCTGTCGCCGCCGATCTTCGACAAGGCAGCGGAACTGACTTGCATCATCCGCGTCCGTCAGCTGGACACGAAAAGTTCGACGTTCATCATCGACAACGACCGTGCCTATCGATCCGCGAAGAACGATATCGAGGTGTGGAGGCCATACCTTGCCGACTACGGCAGGACTTGGGGAAACTGCGCGTACCGTTTCAGGGTAATGCTTGAGCGTCACATGGCTCGTCTCGAGAATGAGAAGAGCGTCTCAGTCAAGGAGATTGGAGCCAAGGTCGGGCAAGCCACCAACGAGGTTGGCAAATGGTGGGACAGTGCCACCAAGCCGTTGTCAGATGCGGTGGATGAGTTCAAGTCCGGCTACAACTCCGGAAAATAAGAGTCTCAGGCTACACGTCGAGGCTTAACTTCGACCAACGTCGTTTCGGCGGACGGACTCTGCGTAGGCCTAATTTTGAGGAGATTCGGTGTCAGCCGATAACAAATTCTGGTTCCAGCTAGTCGTCCCGGAGGGAATCGATCTTTCGAAGCCCGGTATCTACCAGTGGACGCTCGCTGGTGTCGGGACATACATCGGACAGTCGCGAAACCTGCGGTCGAGGCTGCGGGAATACGACAACAACGTCAGGAAACAGACGTTAGGTTTGCCATACCGCAAAAGCAGGCCCGATGCCTTTCGCGCAGTTCATCGGCAGCTACACGCGGCCAAACTGGCGGGTATCGAAGTCACGGTGACTGTCCTAGAGAACTGCGCACTCGAAGATCTCAATGCGAGGGAGCGTTACTGGATAGCAAGCAGAGCCACATTGAACGGTCGACTTTTGAATACCATGGTTTGAAAAATTCCATGGAAATAGAACGCACAGTGAACAAAACTGGTTCACTTTTACCCAGGCTGTTGATAACCTGTGGACAAGCATACGGAGCGCCTGATGTCGAATCCCACATTTTACGAGTTTTTCGCGGGTGCCGGGATGGCGCGGGCCGGGCTCGGCAAGGACTGGACGTGCGCGTTCGCCAACGACTTCGATAAGAAGAAGTCAATGACCTATCAGCTGAATTGGGGTTTGGGCGGAGAGCTGGAAGTCGGCGACATCCGAAAGGTTACCATCGACAAGCTCCCAGGCATCGCGGATCTGGTATGGGGGTCGTTCCCCTGTCAAGACCTTTCCCTCGCAGGAGGCGGAGCAGGCCTCAGGGGCGAGCGTAGCGGCACCTTCTATCCGTTCTGGGACATCATCGCCGATCTCAAAAAGGACAACCGTGCGCCGCGTGTGATCGCTCTTGAGAACGTCAACGGCGCTCTGACGTCGCACGGCGGCAAGGACTTCGCGGCGATCTGCGAGACTTTCACCAAGCACGGCTATCGTTATGGCGCCCTTGTTATCGATGCAGCGGTCTTCGTGCCGCAGTCCCGTCCGCGTCTGTTCGTCGTCGGAGTTCGCGAGGACATCAAGATCGACGAGGCGTTGGTTGCTCCGGGGCCGACAATACCGTTCCACACGCGCGGGCTGCGCAACGCTGTAGAGCGTGTTCCGGCGATGGCGATGAAAAACTGGATTTGGTGGAACCTGTCGATGCCCGCAATGCGTACGACGACTTTCGCCGATATCATTGAAGAGAATCCTGTCTCGGTGCAGTGGCACACGCAGGACGAGACTACGAAGCTTCTGGATTCTATGTCGCCGCTTAACCGCGCCAAGGTGGAAGCCGCCAAGCGTGCGGGCCGTCGGATGGTCGGCGGGATCTACAAGCGTACGCGTGTGGACGCAGAGGGCCGTGGTGTGCGTGCGGAAGTTCGTTTCGACGACGTCGCAGGATGTCTTCGCACGCCTGCAGGTGGCTCGTCGCGCCAAACCATCATTGTGATCGACGGCAACACCGTGCGCAGCCGTCTTATCTCTTCTCGAGAGACCGCGCGTCTTATGGGCATGCCGGAGACCTATAAGCTTCCCAAGGCCTATAACGAGTCTTACCATCTCATGGGTGACGGCGTTGCCGTCCCGGTTGTGCGCTTCCTGGCTCGTCATTTGCTCGAGCCCCTCGCAGGTGTACTACTCTCATCGGAAGAATCATCCGATGAGATACACGCCGCATGACCGCCGAATCTCCGATACCCTGTGTTGCCAACGCCGAACTCCGTCGGCGCATCGAAGAGTACGCCGAGGTCCTGAAGACGGAAGCCCACAAGCTTGGCGATCATGGTCTCGATGAGAAGGAGTTTTATAACTCCGGCCTCTTCCGCGGCGCTGTGGAGCGAGTGCGAGGCCAGTATTCCGCCACCATGTCCGAGAAGCGCGAGTTCGTTCGGCACGTCCTCAATTACATGCAGGATCAGGGTGCCATCAACGAATGGACATCTGCGGGCGAGAACAACCGTCATGACTATGTGGTGGAACTGCTCGACGGCAAAAAGGCGGCTATCGAACTCAAGGGCTGCCTCGACGGTAACAACACCAATATTTTCGAGCGTCCTCCGCACGTCCAGGAATTCATCATCTGGTCGGTCTGCTCAAACCCTGGCGCATCGCCACCACATAACGCGTGGTCAGGCATCCATACGAGGCTTTCGGCGGAAATCATCTCACGCAGTCAGCGTGTCGATGGTCTGATAATCTGGGACTGGGCATGCGGTACCATCGGTCGCCCGTGTCCCAAGGTCAACGTGGGTGGTGCTCCGGTCACGACTATCGGTCCATACGAGTTGCCCCCGCCGTGCATCTACCTGTTCCCTGGAACCATTCCTGCTCCGCGGAACAACCCGGCGCCGCCACCGCAGGCCATTGAACAGGTGGGCATCCTCGAGGCATTCCATAGGTGCTTCGGCGGAAACGATCACCACTTGCATCAGGTCGGGTTCTCCGTCGAGTATCAGGGTGTAGAGACCGTCCGGACGACCACCATCACCCGTAATGGAAGCGTCGTGAAGCAGTCGGCGCCGTCGCCCATCAAGCGCACGTAGTAGAGGCGAGGGGCCATCGTGAAAGATCACCTTGTCAGAGTAACGTTCACAACTGATGAGCTTCGGAAGATGCCGAAGGTCCATTCGGGGTTCTTCGTTACCTCATGCCTTGCGATCAACGAGATCGGTCTCTCATTGCGGCTGTTTCTGATGTCCATGAACGCTCGATCAAAGGAACGGCCGATCAGCGATCCTGCGCTTGAGGAGTACGCCTTTGCTCAATATCAGATGGTCGAGCGTGGTCTGGGCTCGAAGATCGTCGAGTATCTGAACTTGCTCGGAGACTACCAGACCAGGTGCGACAGAGCCAATGACAAGACAATGTCGGAAATGGTCGATCCTGTGTTGGAGCATGTGCGCGACTTCATGAGGGTCGGTCCGGCGTACGATCTCGCCGTGTGGTACCGCAACCACGCGTCTTCGCACTACAACATCAGCAAGATCACAGACCTGGTGATGACGGGTGACATAGGCGACGAACACAACATCTATCTTCATGAGCAGGCGGGCAACGCCAACTATTTGCTCGGCGAGCAGATACTCCTGGCCAAGCTCTCCGAGGGTGGAAAGTCGCCAGAGGATACCGCCGCTACTTTGGCGGCTTACGGGAAGTGGGTCGAAGAAGCTGCTCGCTACGTTATTGACGTTCATCACAGCTTCAGCGTCGCGTTGTTTCGAAGCTTCTTCTCAGAGAAGATAGGTCAACGATTCGAGATAAGCCCCGAACCTCACCTCGTCGCCAAACCGACAGAGGCTATACTCCCAATCCTCTGGGACTTGTCAGATCTTCCGAAAAAGCGGCCTTGACTCTTCCAGCATTGAGAACAAAATAGGAACAAATTCGTTGACTCGGATTCTTTTCCTAACTCTTGAGATCGCCAATGCCAGTCCAGCTTTCTCTCGATGTCATCGCCGAAGAGGCGGTTGCGGCGCCACAGGACGTCGACCTCGCGCAATCGGTCCTGAATGCTTGTGGCGGCGATCCGCTGGTTGCAATCCGCGAACTTCTGGCTGACGCCGATTTCCTTCGCGATCAGCTCTACATAGCGGCCCGGGTCGTGTCGTCGGCCATGGCGAGGGGATGGAAGCCCAAATACGAGCGGCCGACGCTGTAAGTGCTATGAGGAGCAATCGCTTGATAGACCTTTCGCGAGGAGGTCGAGGTCAGCCCGTTTATCTCGGCGAGCTCGACGATGTCATGCGCGATATGCGGGACATGATGGACTGGGAATGCATAGGAGGACGGTGCGGCCAGTGCGAGCGTGAGGCGTGGCTTAATAGATGGGATCTACAACGAGGGAGGTCTTCGATCATCCTCAGCGAGGTCGCCAGGCGCCTTCGCTGCCGCGCGTGCGGAAATACCACGGGCAACCGAATCATTCTCGGCAGGCTGCCAAGAGATTGACTGACCGCAGCACTCGTATCTAGAACACGTCTGTTTTGGGAAGGACAAGCATGAAGACTCGACGGAAGCCGACGCAAGAGGAAATCGGGGCGATTTTCGGTTCCGACAAGATGAATTCATTAGCTCTCGTTGTGTACCCGATCTATTTTTGGTGGATGTCCTCCGAGGTCGAGAAAGCGAAGACCCCTCAGGACCTAGCACTCATCAACGCGACTCCGAGAGCTGAGGCGTTCTGGTTCTACTGCGGACTCGTCTTGAGCATACCCGTAGTACTTGTCATCATGTTCTTCATGTCGGGCTTCCGAGGCTCTTAACCCTCCGATCGCTATATCTCGATGGGCACCTTGCCGGAGTCGTGCGAGCCCGGCATAGCTGTCGGCCGAAACGACTGGAGGCTCGCATGTCTTATGGATCACCTGCACACACAGCAGCCTTGGGAAACTTGGGTGGAATGATGCTCATCGCGGGCGGCGCGATGTCGCTCGCACAGGGAATCTCCGCTGGCTTGGAGGCTGCGCGCGAGGCTCGCCGCGAACGGGCGTATTACGACGCTCTCAGTGCTGCGCGCCACCACGCCGCTGAGGTCGAGCAGATGGCGCTGACGGCAGTGCGACTGGTCGCGGAACTCGAAGAAGAAATCGCTCAACTGCGCGCAGCCTGCGGTCAGAGCCAGGATGTCATCGACGTCTTGATGAGCCGCCGTGCATGAAAATTCCAGACATCTCAGATAAAGAATGGCAACTGCTCCGCCGAGAGTACGGCGACTACGCATACGAGCATCCCGAGCGCCATCTTGAGATGCTGGCGCTTATCCGGCGCCCGAGGCTCGTCGTAGACAACACCAAGAAATAAGGCCGCCTCGTGGGCGGCCTTCGTCATCAGCGCTTGCGGATCGCGAAGGGCTCATATTCGTGCGCCTTCTCGAGCCTCGCCTTAACTTTCCACATGATGCGCTCGTGTTCGGTCATGCCTGCGGGCGCCTTTGGAAGTGACTGGGGCTTCACTTTAGCGAGCGAGGGAACCCCGTATATGTCATGCTCCCGGCCGTCGATGAACTTCCGGATCTTCGAGACCCCCGATGTCGCAAGCGCCCTCAGGGCGGCGTCGTCCATGGTGCGCAGCGCGACAAGCACGTCGCGGTCGAGGGTCTTCGGGAGGACGAACCTGGGGCGGTCTTCTCGGTGCGTGTTGCAGTATTGAATGACGGTGTCGATGCCTTCGCGATCAAGCGTGTGAACGGCCGCCGAGCGCTTCCGGGCCTCGAGGAATTCATCTAGGATATCCGCTTGCTTGACCTCAGGTTCGTAGGGAGCAGGAATGGGCTGACCGCCGCCGAGTAAGTCGAACGGCAGGCGGACGATGCCGCGAGCCATCTGAAATCCCCATTTCGTTACAGCAGCCATACCCGAGAACACCGCTGCAATACCTGCCGCCAAGGCGTTTACGATTGTCTTCAACACTGATCTTCTCCCTCTATCGTAAGTGAACACTGCGGCAACTCGAAGAAAGAACAAAATAATAATGTCTATTTTGGTGTCTATTTGCTTGTCTATTTCTTCGTCTAATCACACCATATTTAAACGAACACGGTGTCCGTCAGAGGGATATACGATGAAACATAAGACACGTCCTTCGTGTTTTTCACAAACTCTACGGGGAGATGCGAATAACATGTGAGAAGTGCGACATGCCGGGCCTGATCGCTTCTCAAGTCGGCAAATCGCGCCAGACTATCAGACAGTACGCATGCGACCCGGACAGCAAACAACACCGGGTCCCGCCGCTCGCGGTCCTCGACAAAATGCGGCAGCGCGTGATTCACGAAGACGTCCATCGCCCTGCAATACTGAAGAGCCTCTCTACAACGGACGTCTATAAGGTCGCCCAGATAACGCTTGCCGACTACGAAGCGGCTCTGGACCTAGCTGGTGCGATCCGTTTTGCAGTTGTCCGCAGGGCGCGGCGGTCATTCCGGCGCTCTCGGACGACGCGAGGCTGCGGCATCAGTGGCGACAGGTGTATTTCGGCGGGGATGTAGAGCGTGCCGACCTGGCGATCATAGCAAACGTGGATATCCATGACGTCGCGTGGGGAGATCGTGAGCACCCTACATTCGCGATCCAGCCGACCCAAGTTATGGTGGCTCAGGCGACTAAAGCGCTGTCCGGACGCGAAAGGACCGCGGCATGAACAGGGGGAATGCATTTTTCGAAACGAAGCTCACCGAGGGTAAGGAAGTTGAAGCAAACGTAGCGGTCACGCCGAAAGTTCCTGTCCCGCTCACTCGACCTGCGGTTACCAAAATCGCGTCGTCATCCTGCGCCCGAGGGACGACGGGACGATCGGGCAGAGGACCGCGGTGGCTGCGTTCCTTCGGCAGGACCCAAATGTCCTCGTCGAGCGGATCAACCTGCTTCAGGATTACTACTGGAGAGGCTCTCCATAGCATCTCGCACGGCGGGTTGAACTGGAAAAGGAAGAGTGCCGCTAGTAGGACAAGGCATAAAAAAGACCGGGGAAGGAAGGTGCTTAGCGCGGTCTTCTTGGCTGCGGTCCAGGTGTTTTCGGGCGTCCTGCAGTAGGCTGCGGACCGCCGATATACGAAACACCGATCGAGATCGCGCTATGTCCAACTACGGGAGCACCCGCCTTTTCGACGGGGCGGTCGAGGGAGACATGGCCGTCGCGATGATTGATGAAGAAATAGCCGATTTCGCCCCAGCGCAGAGCATAATGCCAGCCGCGGTTCGTAGCACGCTGAAGTCTTTTCCGTCGGACGCAGGCCCTCCGGTCCTTCGCAGGGTAACGAAAGTGAATTCAGAATGAACGCATCATTCATTTATTTTCTCGACGTTAGATCGGATGAAAGAGCGTGCGCTCGCCTGGCGCGAAGACTGTGTTTCCAACAACCGTCTTTACGAACTTCGTATCTAGCGGCATATCATCCGGAAAAGAGGATGAAATTCGTGATTCGATTTTTACCCGTTCCGCGAGGAGTGAGTTTGCCCTCAGAGGGAAGTAATACTGTATATCTACAGGTAGATCATTGGAATGACTTCGCGTTTGTCACCTTGATGTATGTGAGGATTTTCGACGAGCACGGCAGTATGCACGATCTTGGGACCGTGAAAATCGGCTTTCAGGGGCAGACTGAAGAGACCGATACATATACCACTCTCGCACCATCGTTCAACGACTTGGGAAGCACGTACTTCTCTGTCGGGACAGATCTAGAATACTATCAGAAGTTGATGAGTGACGTATCCGAGGCCTTTCGACAAGATTACCTATCGGCCTTGCGTGATGTTGCTTACAACGATGGGTCGCTAAAGATAGCTCGTGATGAAAAAGTATTTCGGACGTCTCTTCTGCGCACCTTGAGTATAAATACAATCACGGACCAGTTCCGACGTATTCTCGAGGGTGGCGTACCTCTGACCGACTACAGCTTTCGCTTCACGCAAGACGCAATGGAGCGCCTAGCGGGCTACCAACTAGACTTCAAGGTCAATGCTGGTTCAACTCCTCCGACTAACATACATGCTATCATTGGAAGAAACGGTGTTGGAAAGACCACTCTACTCAATAATATGACCCGTGCCGTAATGGACAAAGACTATAACGCGGGACGTTTCGAGGTGTTCGAACTTTGGGCACATCAGCCGATACGGAATGGCTACTTCAGCGGTATTGTTACGGTCTCGTTCAGCGCATTCGATCCTTTCAATCCACCGGAAGAGCAACCGGATCGTTCTAAAGGAACCTGCTATTTTTATGTCGGGCTCAAAAGTTTCGCGGACGAAAGCGGCGCTCTACTCAAGTCCCAGAATGATCTTGCAGATGAATTGGTCACGGCGTTGGGCATCTGCTTGAGTGAACGTTCCCGCGCAGCCCGGTGGTTAGAGGCGATTAAGCTTCTCGAGTCGGACGACAATTTCGCCGAGATGAACCTGAGTGTACTAGCAGATTTCCGCGATGTTGCTCTTGAGCAGCAGACGCGGGGCAAGTTGCGTCAAATGAGTTCGGGGCACACCATTGTGCTTTTGATAATCACAAAGCTAGTAGCCACAGTGGACGAGAAGACGCTCGTCTTGTTCGACGAGCCAGAAAGCCATCTCCATCCTCCACTTCTATCTGCATTGATCAGATGTCTGAGCATGCTCCTGTCTAGTCGCAACGCAGTCGCGATTATCGCCACACACTCTCCCGTGGTTTTGCAAGAAGTACCTAAATCTTGCGTATGGAAGATTACTCGAGCCGGACTATCATCGTCGTGTATCCGCCCTGAAAGTGAGACTTTCGCAGAGAACGTCGGAGTTCTGACCAAGGCCGTGTTCGGTCTTGAGGTATCCAAATCGGGGTTCAATGCACTTCTATCTGATGAAGCGGCGCGAGCACTTACATACGAGGATGTAGTCGAGGTCTTCGGCGGACAATTGGGATTAGAAGGTCGCGCAATCCTGCGCTCTATCATGCATCGGTCGCAGCAGCAGTAATCAGATGAAGAAACTTTTTGCCCCGACCGTTTCGTTTCGTACCGCAATAGATACCGCGGCATCCGGAATTGGTAGCGGTGCAGTAAGAAAGACATTTACCGATGCTTTATTGGGTGCAGTGCATATTGAACTCGCATATCGAGCCTCTGCTCAAGCGGCAACTCTTTTCAACGAACCTCGAATATCAGGCACAGGCGATCCCCAAGTCCACAACGGTCTACGTAAATCAGACTTAATGAAGTTGTATACTCAATACTTTGTTCCTGAAGACAAACCCGCACGACGACTCTACGACGCGATAAAGGTCACAGCGAACGGGAAATGTCCATTATGTGGTGGGATCGGTCATGTCAGAACACTCGACCACTATCTTCCGAAGGCGAATTTTCCCTTGTATTCAGTCATGCCCGGCAATCTTGTTCCGTGCTGTCGAGATTGCAATTCTGAAAAACTTAACTCTTTTGCGAGCGAGCACTGCCAGCAAACCTTGCATCCGTATTTTGACCACGACAGATTTTTCGCTGAAAAATGGGTTCATGCAAGAGTGGTTCCCACAATGCCACCTGTGCTGGAGTATTTCGTTAGTCCTCCTGACGGCTGGAGCGATGGTGATAAAGCGAGAGTGTTGCATCATTTTGCGGACTACGATCTTGCTGACAAATTCTCCGTCGAGGCAGGTGCTGATCTGCCGGAAACCATTTTGACAAGGCGGACGACAATGTCCGATAACAGTCCAGAAGAGTTCTCGGTTTATCTTGCAGAAAAAGGTGGAAATCCTGAGCTGCCTATAAACAATTGGCGGCGAGTCATGTTCGCAGCACTGTCGGTGGATGTTTGGTTTTGCAGTCAGACGTTCGCTGTCATTTGATATACGCTATTTCGCAAAACGATACCCATTGAGAGAAGGGCGTGACAATATGGAGACAGCAAAACGGGAGTCGGCGTTAGCTCGGTTGGACTTTGAGCGGCTAAGCTTTGACTACGAAGAGCTTCACGAAAGGCTCACCGCTTCAGAAGACTGGGGAAAATTGGTCGTTTGTCACATCTACCTCGATCATATTCTGACAACTTCTTTAAAAGACCACATGCCGAAAGCGGGCCTGTATCTCGATAATGGATACAAAACATTTGCGGACAAGGTTTCGCTTTGTCAGGCTCTGAACATCCTCGATGACGAACTGGCTAGAACGCTCAAGTCGATAAATTCGCAACGAAATAAATTCGCACATCGCCTAGTGTTTGATGTCCCGAACGAGACCAAACTAGCGCTCTTCAAAGAATTTTCTCCTACGCGCCCCGCCCAGGATGTTTTAGCTGAAAATGGCTTTTCGAGCTTTTTGATTACGGTCGTGATGCTTGTTGAAGCTGAGCGGATCTACACCCAGATCATCGCTGAGAAATCCAAGGAAATAGCGGTGCACCGTGAAAAGATGCTCGAGCTTGCGATAGACATGTTCAAAAAACGCAACGACTGACTGCCAGTCGCTTGGTTATGTCAATGCGTACTCTCCGATCTACTGATACGAACCGCGCCGGGTTTTTCGGAGACCTCAATTTTTTGAGGAGTAGTGTCTATGACACCCGAAGCGACCAGCCCGCTTGAATGGCGCGGTCGATTAGATCGCGGGCGGGAAGGTCTAAGACGTCCTCGCATGTCAGGCGGCTTTCAGCGGCCCGTGAGGCCGTTAATGATCGCTGGGGCAAGGAGGCCCTTATCCTCGCGTCAGAGGGTTTTAAACATCCCTTTGCGACTAAGGCTGACATGAGATCGCCGCGCTACACAACGAGGATGCGGACTTGCCCGTTGTTCGAGCGTGATCCGGTTCAGGGATCATCGCCTGTTTCATCGGTGACCGTCGGCTGACCAAAAAGCATTTCCCAACCCGAACGACTGATGCGTATGCCATCGTCGGCCAGTTCATCAGCGCGATCTTGCTCGCTCGGGTATCGGATCAAATAGCGGATTTCCCCTATACGTGCGTCCATTTCAATCAGATCGTTAATTGTGAAAGTCGCTCGTATTAGTTCTTTTTTTTTGGCCCGCACAGCAACAACTTCGTCAGGCTTGTTGGCATTCCATTCCCAACGAGAATGAACTACGGCTTGGCGAAAGTCGGTGAGCAACTGGATCATGTCGTATTGTGCCTTTAGGACGGCTCGCCTTTCATCGTCTTTCGGCTCGGCAACCCGCTCTAGCCATAAGTCTAGCACTAGACCGAAATTCGTATTGCTCATGGCTTTTGGCAGTGGGTCTAAGTCGGACATGGCAACAAGTGTCTGCTCGAAAATATCGGCTTCCAAATATCCCCACTGCGATACGATAGAGCCGATGAGATATGTTTCGCGCTTGGAAAGACTGGTTTGTAAAGCAATGCGCATAAGGAGAAATCCTCAGAATCTTGCTGCATTATGTCTTCGGGGCACCGTAGAAGAAGTGATAGTATGAACCGCGTCCATTCCGTGCGGCTCTTAGGCGTCCACTGAGCATTTTTGGCCTTGGCGATAGAGCAATTCTAGGGCATCGGCTGCCATCGTGTCTACAGGCTTGAAATACCGTTCTTTGAGCGACGGCTGGATCATGCCCCGTCATTTCATACAGCCGTTCTTGAAATCCTGTAGCTTCCGGCGCCTTTCCTTTAGAAACCTCCTTGCCGCCGTAGCCCTCGACAAACTCCGTTACCTTGCTCGAAACAGCCCAACGGCTAAGGTAAACGCAGGAATGTAATGGTGCTTTATGGGCGGATTGTCTGATTTCACGGAATCGATATAGCAGATCGCTAACACCTAAAAACAGTATGTTTCGCCGTCATCTAGGACGGCCAAACCCTCCTCATTTGCCGCCTCGATACAGTCAGTCCTAGCGTCTTCGGACCTGTCATCTTCGCTACTGCGAAAGACGGCCTTACAGACCATTGAAGACAACAATGCGGGGCGATTGGTTCCTTGGTGCTTAATCTGCCGTTGAAGCACGGAGCGGAGCGACCTGCTTAGTTCCTCGATGTGAAGAGCGGAGGTCGTGATGGCATTGACTTTTTTGTTACGAACTACGAGAAATCAGCTTTGATGGCTGCACTTATCACAGGAAATCGATGCCTCTTAGCGTTGAGATAGCTACTAAACTACTTGGCGCAATTGAGACTAATACTCTTGTGTTTTTGTGCGGAGCGGGACTGTCTATACCTTCGCCTAGTTATTTGCCGAGCGCGGCGCGGGTTTCCCAAATATGCTACGACAAGTGGCTCCCTAACGAGAACCTGGACGCGGCGCTGAAATACGACGTCGATGCACTTGCTGGGCATTTCCACGCGCGGGGAGACTTCGCCGCAGTCTTCATTCCATTGGTCCCCTGGAACGACCTAGCGGGCGAATTTAACCAAGGGCACGTCGCGATTTCGGATATGCTCGTAAGCCGCGCCGCTCATGGGGCTTTGTCTGCCAACTTCGACACAATGATCGAGACCTGGGCCGAAAAACATAAGGTCGCGATGCAGGGCGCTCTGACGGGGCAGGAAGCGACGACCTTCCAAAGCGTTTCAAATCCACTCTTGAAATTTCATGGGTGCATGCGCCGTGCGCGAAACGACACATTGTGGACGCAGGGTCAACTCGTCGAACCTGCGGTTGCGGATCGAGTCCAAAGCTGCTCGAACTGGATGAACCTGCATTTGCCAGGCAAACACCTAGTGGTCGTAGGCTTCTGGACCGATTGGGGTTATCTAAACGAGGTACTTGCTGCAGCGTTCAACGTAACCAACGCGTTGTCCGTCACCGTTATCGACCCCAACACCAGTGCCGAACTGCAGGGGAAGGCACCCGATCTTTGGGAAAAACTCAATGACCTAAGTGGCAGCTTTACCCACATGCAGGAGTCCGGCGCTGCCGTACTAGAGGAACTGCGACTCGCTTATTCCCGAGTGTGGGCGCGCAAGTTCTATGCGTTGGGCAAGCCCCTAGCCGATAGGGCAGGTGTCATACACAATCCCGACGCCGATGCTTTAAACTGCGACCAGATATTCGACCTGCGCCGCGACGCCCAAGGTGTGTCTTATGCCCACGCTGCCACTTTGAAAGAACCGCCAGCCGGTGCTGCTGAAGCAGCCTTCGCCCATATACAGCTCTTATCCTCGGGCGCAGTAGCCGATGGATCATGGCTGAATGTCGCAGGGAGATCGGTCAGAATCGTGAATGGGCAAGGTCAGGGCATCGATCAAATGCGCGAAGGTCATAAAGAACCCACGACACTTACACAGGCTGACATTGTCCTGTGCGCAGGTGCTGTTGATCTAGGCGTTCCTGCGAAACTGATCGCGAGTGGAAAAGGATCGAGCGTTGTCAGTCCGGCAGCGGGCGGCGGTGCGAGATGGCTGACAAGAGCCTCAGCGTTGGCGGAGCTTGGATTGTGATCGATCTTGTTTCTACAGCTCAGGTGTTGCTTCGTCGTGCGGACTATCATGTGCGTCTCTCGTCACTGCGGGACAGCCCGATGATCTGCTTTGAAGATCAGGCGCTGCTCGGCTTCTGCTGCGCCTTCCCATCGGCCGGGGAGTTGATCAGAAATTGGAAGTCTTACGAAACCGAAATTCTCATAAGATTCGCCCCGAACTTTAGGGCCGCAGGCGACAAGGCCTGGAATGTTTACAGCATATTCTTGTGCGACAACGTCGCGACTGACATTGAAAGGCGGGAAATTACTTGGGTGGAAGAGGACCTAGAAAGAACGCGAAAGATCGCCGCGGCGGGCATTGCGAACCGCGAGGACCTGGCTCGCGTCCTGCTGCCAATACTTCCAATACAATATCAGCCTCGGCTGCTGGAAGGTGACGCAGTCGAACGGCTTCACAAACGACTTCGCGACATCTCTGAAAAAGCTGCTGCCGTGGCACTTGATGATCAAACACCCGCAGCTGAAGTGGTTCGACTTCTTGGTGAACGATCATGAGAATATCGTTTGTCGAACTATCCGGATTTCGTGGGTTCAAGGAGACGACCCGTTTCGTTTTTCCCGCTGGGTTCGTCGTTCTAACAGGTCGTAATGGCGCAGGGAAAAGTACTGTCCTTGACGCAGTGGACTATGTTTTGACCGGGACGATAGACAAGTTCGCTGTAAAGGGTGCCAAGGGAGGCGGGCTTGATAGTCATATTTGGTGGGTCGGCGATGGTGCCCCGTCGCATCAATACGCTACAGTTGGCTTTGTTGATGATCTTGGCGACGTGTTCGAGATTTCGCGAAGCAGAGATCGCGGGCTTAGCCTCAGCCTTGACGAACTTGGCGCCCTGTTATGCAACGGAAGTGTCGGCACGGAATGGGCACGCACCCTCGTGCAGACTACGCTGATCCGGGACGAGACGCTGGCTAGTCTAAGTATGGACCTGCCCGAGCAGGCTCGCTTTGAAGCCGTTCGGGCCGCCATTGGAGGACTTTCCGGTCCAGATCATTCCGCCCGCACCGGAGAACTGGTCAAGGCGGCTCAGGCAGCGCGATTGGCCCAGGAAAACAGATTAGCACAAATGCAGGCCGAACTCGGACGTTCGCTTTTCGTGCTAACGGAAGCTCGAAGTGCAGCGGAGCTGCAGCTCGATGTGGCAGAGGCAGAGGCGTCCATACAACGCATAGCGCCCTCTCTCGATCGGGGGGCTTCGGACATTGCCGAGTGGGTCCGCCGCTTGATTGCTATGCGAAAGCAATCTGTCCAGACGATCGAAAGCGTAGTTTCTAGTGCCGTACGCCTCGCAGACGAGTTTGCCTATTTCAACTCCGAAGCGTCCGCGCAGGATATTGAGCGGACCGAGTTCCGGCTCGCGACGCTGCGTGATGAGTTTGGAACGGCAAACTCCGATGTCCGGGCTGCAGAAGCTGCTGTGGCGGTGGAGCGGTCGGCCGACTCATTCGCCTCTCATATGATCTCGCTGCTAGGACACGGAGAACAAATCGGCCTCCAGGACGGGCATTGTCCGCTTTGCGACGCGGCACGCAACGACGAGGAGTTCAAGGCAGCAATCAGCGCCATGAAGGCTCGCTTGAGCACCCGCGGTGAAAGTGCTGCTACCGCTCAAGCTAGGCTGGCTGCCGTGTTGAAGCTGAAAACCGACATCGCCGCTCAGATCGAAGCGTGCTCGGCGATGTTGACAATCCACAACCAGCGGCGCGCCAAAATGGCCGACGAGTCAAAGCGCATACAAGCCGCATACGCAACGTTTGGGATCGACAGTGAACCTTCGGATATCGATGGGGCACGCCGGGCTGCCTTGAAATGGCACGAGGACACTGCTGAATTGGAGCATGCGTTGTTCATTCTCGAGGCGTCAGCAGCGCACGACCGAGTATCCTCTCTGGAGGCTAGAGTGGACGCGCTTAGAGCTTCCATGGAAGAAGAAGAAGTTAAATTTGCCGCCGCGGACCGGGCGCTTGAAGCGGCAAAGCAAATCGAGAAGAGCGCTAAGTCCGTTGCCAACCAGGTCCTGACAGAGCAGTTCGACACAGTCATGCCGCTGCTAAAAGAACTCTATCAGCGGCTCAGGCCGCACACCGACTGGCGTGAGATAGAGACCGACTTCGGCGGCAACATCCGCGCATCCCTCAACTTCACCGTGGGTGATGGCAGAAACCCACAGTTCCTCTTTTCGAGCGGACAGCGCCGTGCGGCTGGCTTGGCGTTTCTGCTCGCTATTCACCTTTCGCGACCGTGGTCTAAACTTCGGTCGCTGCTGCTGGATGATCCGGTTCAGCACATCGACGATTACCGAGCCCTGAACCTTGTTGAAGTCCTGTCGTCGATCCGTCGGTCAGGTCAGCAGGTGATCGTCGCCGTTGAAGACCCGGCGTTGGCGGACCTGCTTTGCCGTCGGCTGCGCAGTAGCCCAGAAGAACGAGGCCGACGGTTTGAGCTTTCGATGAACTCGAAAGGCTCTGCTGCTATCGCGCGGTCGGAGGAGGTCCTGCCTATGCTTTCGCAGGTCCTCAATTTTGAGCGGGCATCTTAGAGGGCGCTGGAGATGCTTTTTTGCCTACGTCGATGGCGTCAAGCGGGCACCCCTGATAAGAGGTAAACGCACCTTGTGTGACTGCGGGGCGCGCTGACAGCAGTGCTACCGATACAGAATGTGCATCATGGGCGCGCCACCTGTTGGGCGACTGCGATCCATGGAGCGAGCCAGAAGGCCCGTGGCGTCGTTGGTGAAAGTCGCAATTTTCATTGCAAGAATGTGAGCTACCCATAACTGCCGATACGGGGAGCGGCATCGAGCGGATATTCTCGTCGATCGCACGGTCGAGGAGTTGCAGCACTCGTCAATTGGCGACGATGGACGTGCTGGCGAGTACGCTTTGGTCGCCCTGTCGGAAGTAGAATTTGTTGAGGCAGTACGGACCTAGCCGAGCCTTTCGGGCTAGGCTTTCGTGAGGGTCGTAGTTTGCCACTGGGAGCGGCCATCACTCCTGCCACTCCTCCGCCAGCTGCGCTCACCGCGTTGATAAAGAATAGTTGTCCGGCAGACGTGATGGCGTCTCGCGTGGAACCCCTGATACTTCATAGGCGGCAGCAGAACGATAGGAATCGATCTAGACGAACCATCGACAGATCCAGTGTTGTGGCTTCTGCACGCAATCGTAATGGCGGTCCTCGCGTCCGGATCAGCCTTGGATATAGTCTCTGATCAAAGGATGAGGATCCGAGTCTGAACATCCAATTCGGTCAAGAGGTAATAGCGTGGAAGTTGTTTGTGACGGCAAGAGATTGGTGGCGGGCAGTGGACAAGGCGAGTTGCTGAGTTCGCAGGTGGGTCTCAGCTTCTGGGGCGGAGTGGATCCCCTGACTGGTACTGTCATTGATCAGCACCATCCTTTGCGTAACCGGAGCCTTGCCGGGCGGGTGCTCGCAATCCCGAGCGGACGCGGATCGTGTTCCGGAAGCGGAGTGCTGCTTGAGCTGATTCTGAATGGCCATGCGCCCGCGGCCATCGTCATCTGTGAACGCGAGGAGATCCTCACCCTTGGAGCGCTGGTCGCCGAGGTCGTCTTCGAGCAGTCAATTCCGGTCCTGCGGGTGAAGCAGGAAGTGTTCGCCGATATAGGTAAGTACCAGTACGCAAGAGTGGCGGGATCCAGACTTCACCTCTCCAACGAACCGCTTGAGGCGGATTGGCAGCCCGAAACAGCGCGGCCTGCGAGCGACGAGGATGTGGGAGTCCGGCTGGACGTGATCGACGAAGCCTTCCTCTCGGGGCAGCAAGGCAAGGCGGCGCAAATCGCCATGCGCTTACTGCTCCGAATGGCCGCCATCCAGGAAGCCGAATCCCTCATGGATGTTTCGCAGGTGCACATCGACGGATGCATCTACACGGGTCCAGCAAGCCTGCGCTTCGCGCAGATGCTGGTCGGCTTGGGAGCACGGGTGCGTGTTCCAACAACCCTCAACGCTATCTCCGTGGACAAGCGCGGCTGGCGGGCTCAAGGAATAGCGGAAGACTTAGGCGTGCCCGCTAGCGCCCTTGCCGACGCCTACGTTGCCATGGGCGCCCAGCCCAGCTTCACCTGTGCACCGTATCTGCTCGATAGCGCTCCCCAGTTCGGCGAGCAGATCGGTTGGGCGGAGTCGAATGCGGTGGTCTATGCCAACAGCGTGATCGGTGCGCGGACGATGAAATACCCGGATTACCTGGACATCTGCATGGCGCTGACAGGAAGAGCGCCGCTTGCGGGCTGCCATCTCGATGCCGGGCGGCAGGCAACCGTCGCGCTGGAGGTCGAGATGCCGACGGGAGCCGACGATTCTTTCTGGCCGCTACTGGGCTATAGCTGCGGCTCCGTCTGCGGCAACGATATCCCGCTGATCCTCGGGCTTGAGAAGAGCGCCGCCGGACCGGATGAGTTGAAAGCATTCGGCGCAGCCTTCGCGACCGTTGCCGCCGCACCGATGTTCCACATCGCAGGAGTAACGCCGGAGGCGAATGAGCAGAGGCCAGAGCGCCGTGTGCGCGTTGGCCTGGGCGAAATGCGGCGGGCGTGGGATGAACTCAACACGGCCGCCACGATAGAGGTCGGGCTTGTCAGTTTTGGCAATCCGCACTTCTCCTTTAGCGAATGCGCACGCTTGGCTGCACTGGTACAGGAGCGGATCAAGTCAGCTGACGTCGAGATGATCGTGACCTGTGGACGAGCTGTGCACGAAGCTGCCCGTCAGGCTGGTTACGTGGAGGTGGCCGAAGCTTTCGGGGTTCGGTTTGTCACAGACACCTGCTGGTGCATGCTGGGTGAGCCAGTTATCCCCCTGGCGGTGCGCACCCTGATGACCAACTCCGGGAAGTATGCACATTACGCACCTGGCCTTGTAGGTCGTGGTGTTCGGTTCGGCAGCATGATCGCGTGCATAGACGCCGCGTGTAGCGGAAAGGCTAACGAACACGAACCTGCTTGGCTGTTATAGGTCCTCTCCGAGGCGAATACAGAATTCAGTCGATGGCTAAACGAAGACACGGCGACCTGAGTTCATGGCCGTTTCGCTCCGTGTCCGTCGACCGAGGGGTTAACGTAGGAGGGCCGTTACCTACTCAGAAGCCAGGCCGCCTTTGCGAGCCTTGCAGAACCTGCCTTTGGCTGACCGTGGCAGAAAGTACATCGCTCTCGCTGATGAACAACTTGCCCCCGATGTCCTCCCCGCGAGATATGGCGGCTGCAGCGAGGTCGGTGAAGAACTCGGCGTAAAGCGTCAGACGTCGCAACGACATCTCCGGCGGGTTGGCCGTCGCCCTGATTGCTTCGCACGTCACGATCACAAGCCACACTTGCGAGCCGTCAGTCACCGCGATCTGTCCGTTTTCGTGGTAGAGAAACGGTGCGGGTTCGCAGAGGGTGATTTCCACATGGTCGACCATATCAGCTTGCCTTCCTGCTTTTAAGGTCGTGCGCGACAGATTTGCGCAACGCGTCCATGATGTTGACCACGTTCGACGCGGGAGAAGGCGCTTCCTTTGTCTTCGAGGACTTCCTTGTGGGCTTCAGGGTTCTTTTCTTTTCCTCGATGAGCTTCAGCAAGCTCTCCTGGATAGGATCGCTCACCATCTCAGGCGACCATCTCGCGGACTTTTGCGTGATCAGCTTCTGCACGAGCGGGATGAGATCGGGTTCGGCTTCGTCGTCGATGTCTTCGAAATACGCCTCTTCCGGCCGCACCTCGTCCCCAAAGCGAAGAGACCAGAGGACAATGCCGTTGTCGCGTGGCTCCAGCACGACCGCCCGTTCGCGACGGCCGATAACCAGCTTGGATACACCGACGACGTTGTCAGCCTTCATCGCATCACGGATGACGGCGAAAGCCTCGTGCCCGACGGCATCGTCAGGCATTAAGTAGTGCGGTTTTTCGAGGTAGACCCACTCTATGCTTTGCGACGGTACGAACTTCTGGATGTCGATTGTCTTCACCGTGTCGAGCTGGACGGCGTCGAGGTCATCGTCGCTCAGGATAACGTAGTCGTTCTCACCACGGGCATACCCCTTCGCTTCGTTCTGGTCCTTCACGGGTTTCCCGGTGACAGAGTCGATGTACTGCGAGACGACACGGTTGCCCGTTTCGCGGTTAA
Organism: Rhizobium sp. CFBP 8752; assembly: GCF_014842035.1. Lineage (NCBI taxonomy): Bacteria > Pseudomonadati > Pseudomonadota > Alphaproteobacteria > Hyphomicrobiales > Rhizobiaceae > Rhizobium > Rhizobium sp. CFBP 8752. The sequence continues at coordinate 1,515,453 of NZ_JACYUZ010000001.1, forward strand.
GCGTATGAAACCGCACCTTCTCGCTCTCGCTGGTTGCCGGGGTCATGGAGACCGGGCAGGTGACGAGAGAAAGCTTGAGGTAGCCTTTCCAGTAAGGACGGATCGCCATCGTCTCTCTCCTAGCTTGCCTTGCGCTGCGGGGCGGTCTTCGAAGCGGCGGACTTCCCGACCGCCCCACGCGACGCACGTTTCCGACCCGTGCCAGCATTGGCATTTGCGGCCGTACGTTCAGGTCTGGTTTCGGAAGCCTCCAGCAGCCCGGCGCTCTCTCGAAGGGCGGCGAGCAGGTCGCTCGGCTGAGACACCTCTATCTTCTTGCGCTTGGGAAGTGCCTTGCCCTCGACCTTGGCCTTTACGAGTTCGGCGAGCGCCGCCTCATATCGGTCGTCGAAGGTTGCTGGATCGAATGTCCCCTTCTTCGTGCTGATGATATGCTTAGCGAGATCGAGCATCTCGCCTTCGATCTCCAGCGTCGGCATATCCTCGAACGCCTTCGCACTCGACCGGACTTCGTAGTCGTAGTTCAGTGTGGTGGCGATCAATCCCTTGCCGTGGGGACGGATGAGAACCGTGCGCATTCTCCGGAAGAGGACGGTCCTGGCGATGGCTGCGACCTTCGACTTCCTCATGCCGTCGCGCAGTGCGGCGAACGCGTCCGAGCCCATGCGATCCGGGGTGAGGTAGTAGGGCTTGTCGAAGTAGACGTCGTCGACGTCGGAGCAGGGGATGAACGCCTCGATTTCGAGCGTCTTGTCGCTCTCCGGGATCGTGGCGGCCACCTCATCTGGATCGATGACAAGATATTGCCCGTTTTCGATTTCGAAGCCCTTGGTCTGGGCTTCCTTAGGCACCAGCTTTTCTGTCTCGCTGTCGATGAAGACGCGGTTGACCCGGTTGCCTGTCGCCGAATTGATCGTGTTAAAGGTGATGCGGTCGGAGGTGGAGGCTGCTGTATAAAGCGCTACACCCGCTGTGACCTCTCCGAACTTCAGGAAGCCTTTCCACTGCGCTCGATGACCTGCCATACGCTTTACTCCGAATCACCTGGTTGGCGACTCCAATCGGATTCGAAGTGATTCGTTCCGAGTCAAAACGAATCATTTTTCAATGGCTTGAGCGGATATCTTGCGAGTTTGATTCAGCGTGGTTTCGTCATGCAGGCTTACCGTTTGATCTCAATCGGTTTCCAGATCACCTGGACGCTTCTGGGATCGGGATCGAACAACTCGCAAGTGACTTTCATCTCGGTCCCGTCGCAGGCGCTGCACCTGAACTTCAGTTTCCAAGGGTTGGCGTTCCAACCTTTGTACTGGGCGAGGTCACGCGCCAGAAACCTGCCTTCGCGACCGCATGGGCGGCATGCCGCAACGACGACCATGTTGTGCCTGACGGCTTCGGCAAGTGTTCTGAGATTCCCGACCATGACGAATAATTGGAACGGATGCAGAACGGCGTCAACCTACAAGCCAGCATCGCAGTCCGTTATACCTGACGGCCAACCCGGCTGTGGGAATCACGGCGGCCATTGCCGATGCGTCGACACGTGATCGTGTCGTTGACCTGTCTACCACCGACGTCCTATTCGGGCGTTGGAGGGACCTATGCCCGAATTGATACCGGACGAGATTGAAACGCTGCGCATGCTCGCTGGTCAGCTTCCGCGACGACTTGGGTCGAAGCATGTCCTCTGTATAGAAGAACTTGCGTCCTTCGGTCTGTGCGCTTCTGTCGAGCCTCACCGTCTGACGGACAGAGGCATTCTCTGCCTCGAGGCAAGCACAGGAACGGTTGACCTTCGATCCCGCCGGGTCGCCTAGCGTTCAGAGGGTCAGATATGGCCGTTGCGCACGTCTGGCGATCGGTCCAAAATGGCGATGCTGCGGTAGCCCGCCCCCGGGTCCTAGCCTGCAGCCGAGGCTCGCTGCGGACGGACCACGCTCTAAGCGGGTGGCGAGCCTCACTTCTCGTCGTTGAACACGTGCAGTTGCTCAATTGGTGTCGAGGGCTAAAGCGACCACAGCTTCGCTCGGACGGGATTAATCTTGGAGAGCGGATCACGCCACCACGAAGGTCCGCGATCGGTGATCCGCTGAGCCATGACCAAGACGTCAGCAGACATGCTTCTTCAACGTCTACCGCAACCATGCCATTCTTCAACGAGGGTTCAGCCGAACAGGTCTTTCGTCTGTGCCGGAAGTCCTCCGAGGCCTCCGACCGCCGTGTAACGGGGCAGCACCGTCATCCGTTCGGCGGGTAGGGGGCGTTGAAGAGCCTTTGCCTCGCTCCACGGCGCGGTCATCCAGATCTCGCATTCTTCTGTCGTCGTCAGGAGAACGGGCATGGCCTTCGGATGGATTGGCTTTACGATTTCGTTGGGGTCGGTCGTCAGGAAGGCGTAGAGGTCGTGTTCTCCCTCGCGCGGCGCCTTGATCGGTCCCCGTGCGCCAATCCACTTCGTATGAATGCCCGCGAGCATGAACAGCTGCTGGTCCTCGCCGACGACGAACCACCGAAGCGGCTTCTTTCCCGTGTCCGGATCGGCGGTTTGCTCGTACTCGCTGAATGCCGTTGCAGGAACAAGACAACGGTTCTCGACGCGGAGCCACTGCTGCCAGTGGGGAATGAACGTCTTGCGGACGTTGGTTACGCCCCTGTCTGGCTTGCCGTCGAGATGCACCTCAGGCGTCGGCATGCCCCAGGTCGACATCGTCAGCTCGCGCTCGCCTTCGGTGTCGACACGGATGATGGGTCCCTCGCGATCGGGGTGGACGTTGATCGACGGGGGCAGGTTTCCTTCCCTGAACCGCGTGATGCTGATGAAGTCCCTGATGGCCGCCTGGTTGGTCGTAATATTGTATAGATTGCACATGCCCGTCTCTCCGTGTCGCCAGGTAGATAAGGGACCGAGTGCGAGTATCAACTTCTCCCGACATGCTCTCGGACGGGAAAGAAGCCGGGGACGCGTCGTTTCCAACTAAGCCGATGCGGAGAAGAGGAGACGTGCCGATACCTTGTCGCGCGATGCATCCCGACCCGCCGATCTCGGGCATGTGATCACCTCGGATTGACGGCCGCGGATCCCTCTGGACAAAACGTTGGATTCCATCAGCGTTGTGATTATGTTCCAAACCGCGTCGGCGAGGGATCGGCTTGCTGTAACGGAACTCATATGCACGACGACCTTCACGACTTCCAATCCGACATAACCGCGATCTCGGAGATCCCGGCCGTGTCGTCGATCCTCGAGGTGATAAGCGAGACGACCGGGATGAGTTTTGTAGCAGTCGCTCGGGTGACCGAGGGCCGATGGGTGGCGTGCAAGGTCCTTGACTCGATCGACTTCGGCCTCAAGGAAGGCGGTGAAGTCGTCCTCGAAACCACGATCTGCCATGAGATACGGGCCTCGCACGAAGCCATCGCGATCGACGACATCGCCAGGAGTGCGTATTGCGACCACCGCACGCCGCTCCAATACGGCTTCCAAAGTTATATCTCCGTTCCGATCATCCATAAGGACGGCACGCTCTTCGGCACCCTGTGCGCGATCGACCCCAAGCCCGCTCTGGTCGACAATAAAAAGACCCTGACGATGTTTCGACTGTTCGCGGAGCTGATCGCCAGTCACCTGGATGCCAGACAGCTGCTGATCGAGACCGAAGAAAACCTCCGTCAGGAAAAGGAAGTCGCCAGCATCAGGGAGCAGTTCATAGCCGTGCTCGGTCACGACCTGCGCAACCCGCTGGCTTCGATGACGGGGTGCCGATTTAAATGCCCACGCGTACCACGAACTTCGCGGCCATCCTCAGCGGAATGCCACAGCCCTATCTCGTGCTCGATACCGATCTCACGATCGTCGGAGCGAGTGACGCGTATCTGGCGCTGACCGACCGCACCCTCCAGGATATCGTGGGTCAGAGCATTCTGGTGGCTTTCCCAGAGAACCCGGACGGCCAAGGAACGGTCGAGCAGGGGCCTCTCGAAGTTTCCCTGCGCCACGTCCTTAGAACGGGCGAGCCGCACGAGATGGCGGTCATCCAATACGACATTCCGCAGGCCGACGGCGGCTTCGCACAGAAGTTCTGGACTCCGATCCACACCCCGGTGGTCGGCGACGACGGCAAGATCGAGTACATCATTCAGAACCCGATGGACGTCACGGAAAGCGTCCTACGGGCTAAGGAGGCTGACGCTCGCCTGATGGAGCGTCCGCTGCCTTGAGGACCTCGTCCACCCGGACCTGCTCGTCTGCGATCTCTCGGGCCGCCCTTGGATAGACGCGTCCATACGCCGTGCGATGGCGGCAGGCAGCGTCATCAGGCGCTTCTTATCGCGGCGTTTCTTCGAGGCCGACAGGGAGATCGTGTCGTCGCCGTCGTCACCAATGCCACCGTGGCGTTTTTCACCGCGCGTTCCTGAAGCCAGCGTATGACGGACGCGAGATCAAGTTCCCAGTCGAGGCCACGGTCGCCCTGATGTCCCTGGCTGTGCGGGTGGACCAGTATGACAGGATATTGCCGATGGCGAGCTGTGCATGCGCGAGGGTCTTCCTGTGTCCCTGGCGGCGCAAACGGCGGTCACCGAACACCTCGAACTCAAAAAGGACGGCGGCACCGAGACTGCGCGTAGATAACGTTGTAGTCGATAACGGGGCGACGTGTCGATCGCCTGAAATTCATCCTTGCCCGCATTTGTCTATGCGATCGTCATGCCGCCAACTTCAGATACCAAACCACCACGAACCGATCGAACTGATCTTTATTCAGAGGCCAACAGGCCCAGGGACTGGTCCTATAGGCGCCCCAAAGGCTCCTTGATGCATTCGACCTCAATCATGGAGGCTCTGGCGGTCATCGCCGCCTCGGGTGACAACATCGCCGATCTAGTAGCGTGTCCCCGTCATCCAGAAGCGGGCCTGCATCTTGTTCTCGGACATCAAAACTTCCCTGTATTCTGTGTCAAAGGATGATTGTGCCACCGCCCGCGAGATCAAAATTTCCGCCGACGAGAATGTTGATGCTGGCAATCGTGGTGCGTGATAGCTCGTTGGATGACAACCAGGGAACGCCGACGCATGCGCGAGAATCCGTTTTGGCTGCCTGCCCACCAAAGAGCCGTCGGCAGATATGAGTTCGATGCTTTCGTCGAAACGGCGCGCGACGAGTTGAAGCGCTGCACCGAGGATTTCAAGCGTTTCAAACCGTTGGAAGACGCTTACGGCCTTACGACGAGCTTCAGCGACAAGGACCGTTTTCAGATCAATTTTGGGAAACGGAAATCCGATTTCCGCGACATGAACGGCAACATGATCATCGAAAAAGGGGCGACGTTACTTTACAGCTTAGGCATTCGTGGTGAGGTCGCAACGATGCTGTACGGGGCGAACTCCGATTCGGCAAAGATGCAAGAAAAGCTGATCTACCTAAGGATCGGCCACTTTTCGGCACACCAGCTGCGAAGCAAGATGCACCGCGATATCCGAGACCTAGTGGCATACGCTTACTGTTCAAGTGTCGACACGGAACCGACATTCGGCGAACGTGTAAGGGTCTGGTTCATAAGAAGATTTTGCCCGCGCTACGTAGACGATAAATTCACCACCGCCGAGGGATATGACTGGGTATTTTCCACGACTCGGGCCGCGATGATGGCGATCCTGAAGCCGTTGGCAACGGCGGCGCTAATCGCTCTGTTCACGCTTCTAGGGCTCGATTACTTCACCGACCTTTTCAATCTCAAGGGATGACGATGTTAAACGAGCTGCCAGTCCGTAACGAAAAGGGCCAGGTCATCGCAGGCCTCGTGGTTTTTGCGTTCGTCTTCTGGATCACGTACGGAATGTTCGCGAAATTAGGCGCCGAACTCGAGCGGGTCTGCCAAATAGTCGAGGCAGCGGGCGACAGGTGCAAGACCGGAGCGGACCCAAGCGCCCTGTTCTGGCTGGCCGTGTTCGGCTGCGTATTCCTGGGATATCTGGGTTTCCGCCTTAGCAACTTCATGTTCCAGCCGAAGAATTAAAGACCACCCGGACGAGGACGGGTTCTACATTTCTAGGTGATCCATAGGCATTTTCGCCCCGATGCTCGCACGGAACTGGTGCAGCGCCTGCTCAATGGAATTCTTGACCCCCATGATCACAAAAACCATTAACGAAAACAATACCATGTGCGGGATTGTACCGTAAGCCCAGAACGCCAAGCCCGCGCCGATGACGATGGAAACCAAGCTATTGATGACCTGATCGCGGGCTTTCACCTTCGTCTCGGCCTGGAGCTTTTTTATGTAGTCATCGAGTTGGGCTTGAGACATCGTGGAGGGTCCTGTTCGAGGGATCGGTGCCGGACACTCTCACGGCTGCGGTGCCTCGATCAAGCCTCGGGCGGCGGCGGGATCAGTTGAAACGGAAACGCTGCATGCAGCTCGAGGCCGCCTCCGTTGATCGGCTCGCGCGGCCAAAACTCTTCGCCCGATACAATGGCCTCTTCCTTCTCCTCGGCGGTGACATCAGGCACCAGCAGGAAACCCGGGATCGACAGGCTCGAGCCGTCGAGCGTGGACAGAATTGAGAACAGCAACCCGGTCAGGCGTTCGTGGACGACATCGCCTCCAGCATTGCCAGCCAGAAGCTGGGCCTCAGGGAGATCGCGCAAATATGCGACAAGTCCGCCGAGGTGAGCGAATAGTAGGACGCGACATTCTGCGGGAAGAAGTTGGCGGGCTGGCACTGGGTAGTCTCCTGTGGCTCAGGGCGATGTCGTAGCTCGCCCCGGGCGGGCTGTCCGGGCCCCAAATCAGGGTTGAGGGAAGAGTGTCGAGATCAGCACTGCGGCTGTAATTCCGAAATTGCTTGAGGCGGTAATCTGGATATTCGAAAGAGGCGTCATTGCTGGTTGAAATTCCAACTGCTACCAACTTTTGGAGGCAGGGGTAGACGATGCAGGTATTAAAAGAATTCTACGCGACGGGTTTCGGCTCTTTCGTGATCACCACCGCATTCGGTGTGATCGCCGCCGTCATCGGTTTCATCGCCAGTAGCGTCAAAGAGGTGTTCTTCGATGGCCGCAAGCGGAAGGCTGAAGCCCAGTATCTTGCTATACGCCTGGTGTTGCTTCTCGATGAGTTCGTCGGTCAGTGCTACAACGTCGCCCACGATCTTCCCGAGATCGATCTCCAGACTGGTGATCCTACAACCCGGTATGAAACTCCGTCTCTTGAATTTCCTGCTGATGCCGACTGGAGGGTGCTGGAGCCGCAAATGATGTATCGAATTCTGTCTCTCACGAGTTCGATCGCTGTTATCACTCGCGGTATACGGATGCTTGGGTATCAAGCAGGGCCGCCTAATTTCGGCGACAAGTACAAGTATCGGTGCGATGAGTTCGCAGGACTGGGATTGGTGACGCTGAAAATCATTGACGACCTCTGCGACAGGTACCGCATGCCCCATCCGGAGCGCTCCACGATGTACGTCCCGCAGCCCGTACTCGAAGATATTCGATCACGAAACAAGAAGTGGCGGGAGAAGCGCGAGTATGAGGACGAGAAGGTGATGCAGGCCAACTACGTGGAATGGAACACGATCACTTAACAGTGCATCTCGGAGAGCTGGGCTTCCAGCTTGGCGATGTCGGCGAGGGTGTCGGACCGCTCGTGACCGCCCTCGTAGCGCAGGCGGTCACGGAGGTCGGCGACCTGGGCTTCGAAGCGGTCCGCGAGGTGGCGGTCGTTGTAGCGTGGGTTAGTCGATGTCCTCGGCATAGATGCAGTCTCCCAACTCGTTGACACCATGCTGGAGCACGGTTCGGCCCTCGGCAAGCGCCGAACGGCGTTCGTGGGCGACGGTCTTTGACAAGCGCGCCTTGATCAGCGCCGTCTCGAAATCGACGACGTTGGTTCGACGCCGCGCTGCGGGTCGGCGCGCTTCGTATACGGTCAGGCCGCGCACGTACGGCATCAGAGCGTCACGCTGCGCGGGCGTGAAAAGAATCCAGTGGCCCTCGAGCGCCTTGAGAGTGAGGACCATGATGTCCAGTTCATCGTTGGCGCCGATCTGTGTTTCGTCGAGCATTTCAGTTCTCCCTGTGCCGTCTCCCAATGCGGCTAGACCATGTTGTTGTCGGAGGACGCCTAGCGCAAACGGCCGCCGACGACGAAAGCTCGAGCAAGGTCGTCGTCGGTTGCGACCTCATGCTTCGTCCTCGGTTTCTCGATCCACATCATGTCCGACATTACTCCGGCGACGAGAGCTGCGACGTGGGCTTCGGGCGGCTCGTTAGCAAAGCCCACGAACTGACGGATTTGTCCGTACATTCGATCGTCGATGAGTTTGGGGACGATCTGGAGCGTAGCGCGGCGCGCGGCGTCCTCGTCTCGGACGGAGTAGAACTCGTGGCCACCGACCAGGAGGTACTCGTCGTATGATCCCCGGCCGATGCAGTGCGACATCTCGGCGCCTTCGACGTCGAAGGCATCCAGCGAGAGCAGGCGCACGAGAGAATACCCGGCACCGAGGTCGATCACATGACGCTCGTCGGCGGATGTCAACGTCATGAAGTGCGGCAACGGGTTCCGCTGGAGAGGTCGCTCTGCCTTGTCAGCTTCGTGCAGCAGCCGCGACATCGATCCGCACTTCATGAGTTTCTTGGGGCGGCCTTCGTCGTCCAGGTCCTTGAGCCAGGCGTGGTACTCAACTGACGCAGACCAAAGCCAGTCGATGACGTGGATGATGGACTGACCGTAGCGGTTGACGTAGTCGTCCACGGCGGAGTGCCAGTAGAAAGACAACTTCTCGAACGTCTCGAAGCTGTTCGGACCAGGGTGGCCCGTCCGAGCGTCCCGAGTGCGGATGTCTTTCAGGAAGACGCGACCGACGGACAGGTTGAAAAGGTCGGCGATAGGGATGGCGTTGTTCGGAAAGTCGACGCGGCTACCGAGATCGATCCGGCGCGCGAGGACATGCATCCCCATCTTTTCCTTGTCCGTCATCCGCATGGCCGTTCTCCCGTTCGCCGTCGACATAGTTTCATGCGACTATGATGTCCGGGCCCGATGCATAGAAAAAGCCGCCTGGAGGCGGCTCATTGGATTTCCTGGTTAACGATGGGTTCAGGCAGGGAGATACCCGTCAAGTGAAGCGAGGCATGCGTCAGTGGCAGCAAGGGACTGCTCGACTTCCGCGGTGAACTCATCGCTACCAAGGTAACGCTGACGCTGGCACTTGCCGTCGAAATCTACGACGACAGATGGGAACGGAGCGCGTCCGGTGCCGTCGCCGAACGCGATTCGGCCCGAGACGAACCGGATGTCGTCGGACTTGGCGCAGTATCGGTGCCACCAGGATGTGTCGGTTCGGCTCGGGAGGAGACAGACGACGGTGTGGCCGCGCTGGGCTGTCTCGTACGCCTTCTTGATCCACTTCCCGATCGTGCGGCCGTAGGGCGAGTTCATCCAAACTGGTCCGAAACCGCACCAGTCCTGAACCAAGCCGTCCTCTACTACCGTGTAGTAGTCGTCGGCCTTAGCGTTGTCGTCGTCGGCGCACACGTCAAGCTTGAAGCCAAATTCAGCGTCGAGCTTGTCGAAGACGTGCTGGGGAGTAGCCCAGTCATCGGTCTTGGACGAGGTGTGAACGTCCATCCTCATGCCGCCACCTCAGTCGAGCCTTCCCAGATCACAATGTTGTTGTACTCGCTGACGATGCCTTTAGTCGGAAAGCGGACGCGGTTGGCAAGAAGCACACCGAACTGACCGGGCACACATGACTCCGAACTGTAGTTTTCCAGCCCACGCTGACGACGAGTGGCATTCAGTTTCGGGCCGTAATTCTGCGGAAATCCGGTGAGAACGAGAGTGAACCGATAGCAGATCGCCAGTTCTTCCAGCATCTCGGCGCTCGCGGCTCGGAAGTTAGGCTCAAGGCCTGGCGCGACGCGTAGGATTTCCTCGATGTCGTCCTGCTGCTTGCGGACGTGGGCGAGTATGATGTGGGGCCGGGTCTCGGCGGCGAGGATGTCGTGAAGTCTTTTCATGTCTTTTGCTCCCTGGAGACCGTTTCTGATATCCTCCTAACAACAATGGTTGCTCCAACGGCGGAATGGCGCAATCCCTTTGTATAAATTTATTTATATGACGATGTATATTTTCGCCGACCTAGTCAGAGCTTCGAGATGTACGTAGGTGCAGCGGATTGAGATGGCATTGTAAAACTGTCTGCTTGGCCTGGTGCCACCGACGGCCGTCGGAAATCGCGGTTGGCTTCGACCCGCAGTTCAGCATGCACGTTCGCCCATAGGGCGTGGATGTCCACGAACGCCTCGTCGAAACGGAGACCCGATCGGGCGGCGTTACGTGACACATTCCAGTCGGCTTCTAGCCTCTTGAGGTTCGTCCACTTGAGCGTCTCCGGAAACTCCGAGGCGACCGATGCCGGAATGCCGCGGTAGAGCATCGTCCGACGAAGCGAGCGGGCGACCGCGCGACAGTCGAGGTCGTCTGGCCAGAGGTGACCGTTGACCGCGTCAGAGAGATTTTTGCACCGCAGATCGGACGCAGGCTGCATGACGACCGCGAGCAGGCGTTCGGCGGCCGCATCGGCATAGCTCTGGACATGAACACGTAGCGCGGGGGCGCCCTTGATCAGCGAAGTGCGCTCAAGGAACCGTGGCGGCGGCGGATTGTGAGCCCATACGCTTTCGCGGCCGTTGGACCAAGTGAAGTCTATGGAAGTGTTCGCGCGGACCGTTCCGCAGAAGGCTTCGACTTTCCATCGGTCAACGGGGTTGGGAAGGCCGACATCAAGTTCGCGAGGCTCCCGGGATAAAGACTTTATCAGGATGCCTTCGCGCGCGAAAAACGGCGCCAGAATTTTGAAGGCGTTCTGCATCTCCCTGTTCGAAATCCGCCGTATGGACACGAAATCGACATCAGCGGTCTCGCGCAGCGTCTGAGGAAAGAGAAGGCCGCCCTTGACGTGGTACGGGATATTCGTCGGGAACTCTGTCGCGATGCGTTCCGCAACATGACGAGAAGCGAAGAGGTTCACCTCGAGGCCGAGGTTGCGCGCGGTGTTTTTGGTCTTGTCGCCGAGTGCGATGGCAGCGGCTGAGTGATTTCGCATGTCGTGTCTCCCCAGACTTGGTTGTGGAGAGACGATGCGTTTCGGCGATGCAAGGAACGAATGTCACTACGCGATCACTACGTAATTTCTTAATTCGATTCGCCGTTAAGAAGTAATGGGGGGAAACGGACCGATCGAACAATCCGAAACCATAGCCGTAAGGTTACGTGGATGGCGGGGCAGGGGTCATGGCGCCGTCGGACTTCGAAGCGGACTTGCCACCCAGTGCAGGCCCGTTGACCAGTGGAACGAGTAGGTCAGCGTCAAAACGACGGACACGCCGCAGAACACGGCGCTCGGCTTGCTCCCGGTTGTAGCCCTTGGACACCAGGTAGTTCACTGCCATAGCTTCAATGCCTTCCGCCTTGACGACATCGCGCTCGGACTTGGCCCGTTCAGCGCTGTATCTAAAAACAGTAACGGCTGCGGCAAGCGCGGTGTCCACGGCATCCGTCTCCGGGCGCCGTTGTGCCCTGATGGCCTCGCGCCATTCTCTTGTGGCCTCCGCTCCGGTCGCGTTTCCTGGGTCACCCTGTCTCGGCATATCTATCACTCCGTCGTCACTACGTAATCACTACCCAGATATTGAGAGGGGAGCATGCAAGCAACAAACAGGAACGGCGGCCGTACGAGGGCCGCCGTTAGTTCGAGAATTGAAGAATGGGACGTGGAGGTCCCATTCGCGATTTACGATGACTTCTCCGCAAATCCGATCAGTTTAGGACGGAGCTTGCCCGAACTGGCCTTAGCGCGGATCGCGATAGGAACGCCAACCTTGTCGCTGTAGACTTTCTCGAGATACGTCATGATCGCGTCCGCGCCTGCCGTGCCGGAACCCAAGATCATCAAGGCGGCATCAGCTAGGGCATCGCGGGCAGTCGCCTCGTCGATCGGGAGGGAGCCCTCAGCCTTCATGGCGGTCTTTCTTGCATAACGCTCGCGACGGAGTTCGGCGTTGTGGGCAAGCCGTTCCTCACGCGTCATGTTCGCGACATCGATCTTCACCTTAGGCCCGCGCTTGCCCGGCACTTTGTCCTCCTCGAGCAGACCCGCCAGCATAGCGGCCGCCGTCGCGCTGATCTCCGAAGCGTCCATGTCCATCTCTAGTGCCGTGTCGTTCATGTCTCTCTCCCTGTCGTTATAATAGAGAGTGCTTGTCGGCAGAACTGCAGTCAATAAAAACGACATGTCGTTTCTCAGTTTTATAACGACATGTCGTTTCGTGTTTTCGTTTCTAACCTGTCATCGGGGAATTAGAACAACATGTCGTTTTCAATTTCAAAAAGCCCGCTCTGAAACGCAGGCTTCGCCAATAGGGCCTGTCCCGAGGCTTCCAGGCGCTTCGCTAGGAAACCCCAGTGGCTTCGCTATCCAGAACCCGGAGCGGCTCCGCCATCCCGCTATCCCATGGCTGCGCCGCGTATCTTGCTGTCTCCAATGACGGCGCCGCTTGCTCGATGCTCCGCCGTCGGGCACTCTTACCCTGTCAAGCGAAGCGCCCCGTTCTTTTCGGCGAAGCCCCTGAGAAACCAATGCTCGGGAAGCAACAAGAACCCATAGGTATCATAGGCTATCGCAGGGCTTCGCAGACACCTTCTCTGGACGCTTAAAGAGAGATATAGAGAGATAATCTATAATACCACGTTGTCAGTGAGTAAAAATTCTCAATGAATACAATTTGAAGATCGGGGAAATCAAAATAATGACGTAACAATGCTTGCGCTAGGCGCGGCCCCGGACAACCATAATTGTAGCGTGGAGGATGCAGATGCCGAAGTCGACAGGGAATGCCATTGTTGGGACCGCCGAAATGTCGGAGATGGACGGCGTGCGCGTCCTTCGTGGCAACCGTATAGTCAGAGCCAAGACCCGGCCCGCTGTGAAGCGTGAGGCTAAGCGGGATGAGGAAGGCAACGTCTATACGAAGAAGCACCCCGATAGCGGCCAGCGCGGCCGTCTGCTGAAGCTAAACTTCCGCGACGGGTCCTCAGAGACATATCTTCGCAAACCTCTCGCCAGGGAGGCGCAGAGGGCCAGACAGCGTTCAGGCGTTCAGGCAAAAGACCTAGCCATCGAGGCCGTCTACACGAACCAGAAGACCTCGCCCCGCGTCGAGGTGCCTCGCGTACTCGTCGAGTCGCTAAGGCTGGACGTCAGGAAGCTGACGGCCAGCGATATCGCGATCTGGTGGAGACTATTCGCTGAAGCCCGTGATGACGGCATGACTGCTGACACGCATTTCATTCAGCTGTCGTCTATCGCGAAGTACGTCGGTATCCGTAGCCTGGACAGGATTAAGGCCAGCCTGAAGCGCCTATCGGCCGCAAGTCTGTCTTATCACGGCGGAGCCGGCCGTCAGACCGTACCTATGCTCGAATGCCCTGATGTTGCCGATCTCGATACGATGTCCGGCGCAGAATGGCTGCACTACAGCCTACCGCCAGGCCTGCGCCAGATCGTTCTCGAAAGCACCGGGTTCTGTCGTGTCGATTTGAATGCGTTGCCAAGGTTCAAGTCCAAGTTTTCAGCCGCCCTCTACATCCGTCTCTGCTACGAGGCAGGCAAGCTGAAGGCTTTTCACGACGAAGTCCATCTTTCCAAAGAAGACGTAAAGCGAATCGTAGGTCTGGAGGCTACGCAGGCCGAGGTCATAGACGACGCTATCGAACGCATCCGTGAGGACCTCATTACCATCGACGGACCGCGCAGGCGCTACCATCTCGAAATGTATGTGTCGAACAGTGGCAAGCTCGTGATCACGTTCGGCAGCGCGCAGAAGCGGCTCCTGGAAGCCAAACCCGCATACATGACGAACGACGGCATCAAGGCGCTTGCAGACCGTTCTCAGTTTCAACTGCTCCGCCACCAGTATCCGTCAGTAGTGCGTCTCAGGCAGGCAGAAACGACACTAGGAGTAGCCGCAGTTCGTATCTCTGAACTCTGGCGAGTTGACGTGCAGCGTGCGTCGTCGAAGCACCCTGAGGGCTGCATTGGCTACTCCGCAAAAACGTTCAAGTGGCGCATCCATAGATTTGGCGCCGACGCTGTTTTTGCGGAGTGGATCGAGAAGCGGGACTTCACGGGTCTCGGCGTAGAGCGTGAGGAACTGCCAGATGCACAGCCGTTCAAGCGTGTGCAGCGCGCAGAACGGCGGAAGAAAGCACACGAACCAGTCCTGTCCGTGCTCGCCGAAGCCAAGCCCAAGCTCGCGATCCTAGACGGCGAAGACCTGCGGCTCGGAGACGATTTCGGGGCCTTAGAATATGGCGATATCGATCCGACCATATCCGCACCTGCGGCAGACGTAGACGACATGGACATCCCGTTCTAATCGTCGATCGCATCTTGTTAACCGGAGACGCGGGCCACCGTTGACGTCAAATTCGGAGCCCGGCATACGTAGTTTCAGAACGGAGACGACCTGAGATGACCAGCACCTTGCGAATAGCCTGATAGCCCCCACGCCGCCGCCATTCCGGCACGGCGAAGCTATCCATGCATTCACAAGGGAGACATCTCACATGTCGCACTTCCGCAAGAAATTCTACACGTCAGACACGCATTTCGGCCACGCGCTGATGCTGACCTCGTGCAACCGTCCCTACAAGTCCGCGGACCAGATGGACGAGGCGCTCATCCGCGCCTGGAACGATTTCGTTCGTGCCGAGGACATCGTCTACCATCTCGGCGACTTCTCGATGAACCTCGGAGACGAGGACCGTGTGCGCTCAATCTTCGCCCGTCTCATGGGCTCGAAGGTCCTCGTCCTCGGAAATCACGATTACAAGCGACCAAACGTCATCCACCCGACGCTCGCCCGCCTCGATTGGATGACGAGCCCGACGACCTCGCTCGAGACGACAGATGAGGGGCGCCGTGTCTATCTGTCCCACTACTCCCATCGTGTCTGGCCCGGTTCTCACAAAGGATCGGTGCACTTCTATGGCCACTCGCACGGAAAGCTCCCCGCTGTCGGCTGCAGCCGCGACGTCGGCGTGGATGCGCTCGGGCGGGGCTATGCACCGCAAACCTTCAAGCAACTGACTGCCCAGATGGATCTGGAGGACGCGCGATGACCGGACCGGAGCTGAACAATCTCTACGGCGCGATGATCAGCGCAGACGCTCGCGTAGACGTTCCAGACGCGTGGATGCCAGCGGTACACGAAGCGATGCAAGCCCTGGTCGATCTGCCGACCGAGGTCCGGGCTTATATCATCGTCGTTGGGATCGATACTGACGCGGAAGGCTGCCTCCGTTTCTCGACCGTCGGCAGCACACAGGTCCTTACCCCTCGCAACCTCGCGATGATCCGCGAAATCACTGACCGTGCCGTCGTAGCCACGCGAAAAAGAAGCTTTCACTAATGGACGATCTCATGTCTCGCGTTTTCAAACGTCGCTTCGAAAATATGTTTGTGTCCGGTGCAGTCGTAGACCTCGCCGTTGGACACACGGCAGCTGCGGAGCGTGCTGTAGAAGCGCTCCGCGCACTGCATCCCGGGCTTCGCGTCGGCGGGCTCCACCGCGACCGCGGTCTTCTCTGGATCGAGGTGGGCTTTGAGACGGCAGTCTATCCAGAGGACATCCTCGAAAGCGTCATGACAATCGTCACGGACGCGAGAACTCTTTCTGCCTGGAGCTGCTCGAAGGACGGTCGCCCCGGTTGGCTTGTCCGCGGCCCCAAGGGGCCGACTGTCCTTTGCCCGGACTGCCAAAAAGCTGCGGGCTTGGAGGTCAAACGTCATGAAGCCTGAGCACATCAAATTGCTTCTGGAGGACTTCCCCGACCTCCTTGGACCTTCGACGGCGATCTCGCATGACATGCCTGATGCATGGCTACCGACGCTTCGCGTGCTGCTCACGCATTTGCGGGCGATCAAATACGGGCGCCGCCCTGGCACCGTCGCATGTGATATCGCGGTACGCGTCATCGGGACGCGTGTGAAGACGTATCCTACCCGGCCGCAGCATGACGAGCTCGACGTCGCGCTGACCGTCGTCGGGCAGTCGAGGACCGCAGTCCGGTCTGAAGTGCGCAACGCTATCGCGGGTTGCCGTATCGCAGACCTGACGCGGCTGCGCGATGTGCACGCACTGGATATCCTCGACGGCGCCGTCACGTATGTCCGCAGCACGATCCGAGCGGGCCACCAGGTGGATGCCAAGGACGTGGTCGTCACGTCTTCATATGAACCAGATGAAGTGCGCTATTTCATGCCGTTATGGGCATTGGAGGCGGTAAGCGGCTGGATCAAGGGCGAGCAGCTCGGCGATTTGACCGAAAGCGAAAAGGCCCGCTATCTCAAGATTTCCAAGTCTGAGGAGTAGCTATGACAGCTAAAGTACAAGACTCAGATATCGTGGAGGCGGCTGCCGAATACCTGTGGTCTGTCTGCGAGCCGGGTAAGCTCGCACCGCTCGCCGTCGTACGCCGAGCCGACCTCGGCGACGCGGACAACGGCGTACTGGTCACCGGGGTCAGGGACAGGCTTGCCAGATTTAGCAATGGCGCGCGCTTGACGTCACACGGGTCGGGCGACGGCTACGAAGCTTTCAGAGATCCGTACAGGGCACTGCTACGCGATCTGATAGACGGATGGCAGAGCGGCCAAATTCAGGGTGGTACAGCACGTTTGATGTCCGGCGCCCGATCGTACGGCGACCTGTACCGCCTCGCTCGTGACCTCGACGTCCAGATCCGGGTCAAGCCAGCCGATATCGCGGCGCGGATCGTCTCCGGAGACCTGACCCCAGCAGCGGGTCAGGCAATCCTGGGAATTGAAGACTCCGATGAAATGAAAGCATTCGTCGAAGCCTGGACCATGTAGGCGTTTCCGCCGGCTGAGTCGGCGACCGTATCATTGACCTCAGGACCCCAGGGGAGAGATCAATGGAACCGCGTTGGACGATGGAGATGGACGAGCAGCTCACGACGATGTGGATTGCCAACGCAAGCAACGACGAGATCAGTCGGGTTGTCGGAAAGCCTGCCTCGGCCGTGATGGCACGCGCTGCACGCCTGAGCCTTGGTCAGAGGGACAAGTCCGTCATCGGCAAGGCGACGGCCGACGGCAAGGTCTACTGGACCGCCGCAGAGGACCGTCAGCTTCTAGAAATGAGGCGGCAGGGCGTGTCGAGTACAAAGATCGGCAAAGCCATGGGACGGGCGAGGGGCGGTGTCCAAAGCCGTCTTCTCAAGCTCGACAACTCGAAACCAAAAGGTCATGCCGAGATAACGGGACTGCGGAACTGCATGCGGTGCAGGGCGAAATTGAGGTCTGAAGGTCGCAATGGTCCGAGGCTTTGCTATACGTGCAATTAGTACGCTGAGATCGCTCGCAGTCAGTATGACTCAAGGGAATCAGGTCTGCATTGGGGCCTTCAATTTTCCTGTGGACAGTGCCTGGATATTGAGCGGTTTTCCGACGCCTGACCCTATGCTGACCCTCGTGTTATTTCTTGATGAGAAGGCTGGTCTTCTCGGAGTTGCCCAAAACCCTTGCAGCGCAGGGCTTTCAGAGGTTTTTTGAATGGTGAGAGCGCAGGGGTTCGAACCCTGGACCTACTGATTAAAAGTCAGTTGCTCTACCAGCTGAGCTACGCTCTCCCTAAAGACTGCCGAGGCATCCTTTGAAAGTGCGCGGAACATATGCAGGTCACTCTTTGCGGTCAACCCCGCTAGCTGTGCAAAATTGCGTTCCTCAACGCTTTTCCCCGGCCGCTTCGCCTGCGCGCAAAAAGGTGACTGGCTTTCCGGGCGCGGCATGCTTAGGTGCAATCGATCCCACGGTGGGACACTGCCGATGAAAACCTGCGGACCAAAACGTGTCGATTGCTGATATCTCTCTTCTGAGTGCCTTGATTGCCGGCGCTCTATCGTTTCTTTCCCCGTGCGTCCTGCCGCTGGTGCCGCCCTACCTGTGCTACATGGCCGGGATTTCCGTCGACCAGTTTCGCGACGGGCATGCGGCCGTGTCGCGGTCAAAGGATACGCGCCGCGCGGTTCTTTTGGCCGCGTTCTTCTTCACGCTCGGTTTCGCGACCGTGTTCGTTGCGCTTGGCGCCGGTGCGTCGACGATCGGTGTTCTTCTCCGGCAGCATCTCGACCTGCTCTCCAAGATCGGCGGCGTGATCATCATCATCATGGGCCTGAATTTCCTCGGCGTGTTCCGCATTGGCCTGCTTGCGCGCGAGGCGCGGTTTCATGGCGGTGGACAGCCGGCGACGCTGTCTGGCGCCTACGTGATGGGGCTGGCTTTCGCGTTCGGCTGGACGCCGTGCATCGGTCCCGTTCTCGGCGCGATCCTCGGTGTCGCCGCGTCGCGCGATACGGTGGGCGAGGGCGCCATGCTGCTCGCAATCTATTCGCTCGGTCTCGCCGTGCCGTTCTGGATCGCTGCCGGGTTCTCCGGTGCCTTCATGCGGTTCCTCACCCGCTTTCGACGGCATCTCGGTCACGTCGAGAAGGCGATGGGCGTGTTGCTGATCCTGACGGGTCTTGCTTTCATCTTCGGTTTCGTGACGTCAGCCGCGATCTGGTTCCAGCAGACCTTTCCAATCCTGATGCAAATCGGCTAACGGAACGACCTCAAGGACAACCGCGGTAAGGATTAAAGGCGGCATGGGCGACATTATCGGCTTGCTGCTACCGTTTTTCGGACTGATCCTGATCGGCTACGTGGCCGCAAAGGTCACCAAACAACCTGCCGAGGCGCTTGGATGGATGAACACGTTCATCATCTATGCGGCACTTCCTGCGCTGTTCTTCAAGCTCGTCTCGCGCACGCCGATGGAGCAACTGGCGCGGGTCGACTTCATTCTTGGCGAGATCTTCGCGACCTATCTGATCTTCACGGTGGTGTTCCTGATCGGGTTCCTGATCCGCAAGACGTCATTCGAGGACTGCACGATCCAGGCGTTTGCCGGCGCTTACGGCAACATCGGATATATGGGGCCGGGGCTTGCACTGCTCGCTTTCGGCGAAGCTGCGGCCGTTCCGGTGGCGCTGATCGTCTGCTTCGAGAACGCCGCCCATTTCATCGTGGCACCCGCCATGATGGCGGCAGCCGGCGGCGACGGTCGATCACCGCTGGCGGTGGCGGGCGATATCGCCCGCAAGGTTCTGCTGCACCCGTTCATCATCTCGACAGCTGTCGGCTTTGCATTCGCCGCGATGGCGTGGCAGCCGGCCGAGCCGGTGCAGCGGCTTGTCGATTATCTGGCGCAAGCGGCAGCGCCCTGCGCGCTCTTTGCAATGGGGGTGACACTGGCGCTGCGGCCGGTGCGGCGTGTTCCGGCCGAGATCGGCTATATCGCCGTCTTCAAGCTGATCGTACTGCCACTGACGACGTTTTCGGTCCTGTCGCTGATCGGTGGTTTCGAACCGGTCTGGATCTACTCGGCGACGCTGCTGTCAGCCCTGCCGACAGCCACCAATGTCTTCGTCATCAGCCAGCAATATGGCGTCTGGCAGGAGCGCGCATCGGCGAGCATCCTGATTATCACGCTGGCGTCTGTCTTCACCCTGCCAGCGATCCTCTATCTCATCCATTCCGGTTTTCTATCTGCGGGCTTGCTTCCTTAGGCCCGAAAAGATTTCGCGTAGTCCGCGGCCCGGTTCGATCCCCTCCCGCATCATCAGATTGCGTAACGGCGGGGCGTTTTTCAAGACCTGCAGACCGCCCGCCCGCAGCATCTGGACGGGCAAGAAGTCCGACAGAAGGGAGCGGTTGAGGAGATCGACACCGAAGGTGCGGGTCATGATATCGGGGCGGCGGCTCCGGTTGAAACGATCGCCGATATCCGCGCCAATCGGTCTGTCCGGTTCGTCCGTCACCAGATCGCTCAGCGTGATGATGTCACGCAGCGAGAGGTTGAGGCCTTGGGCGCCGATCGGGGGGAAGGCATGCGCGGCTTCGCCGACAAGTGCGACACGGCCCTTGCCGAACCGGTCTGCCATCAGGCTCGAAAGCGGCCAGGCCTGCGGGCCGGCTTCGACGGTCACCTTTCCAAGCATCGACTGCATGCGGTCTTCGACGAGCTGCGACAGCTGGTCGAGATCGGTCGCCATCAACCGCTCGGCTTCTTCGGGCCTCACAACCCAGACGAGGCTGGAGCGGGAACCGGGTAGGGGAACCTGCGTGAACGGTCCGGTTTCGGTATGGAACTCCGTCGAAACGTTGTGATGCGGCACCGTATGGGCAAAGTTCATCACCAGGGCAGACTGCGGGTAGGACCAGCGGCGGACGTCTATTCCGGCGGCCTCGCGCGTGCTCGACTTTCGCCCATCCGAGCCGATGACCAGATCAACGGACATCGACGAGCCGTCCGACAAGGTGAGGCTGGCGCGATCACCGTAGAAATCAAACGCGTCGACCTGATGGGTGAACCGGGTCACGTTCGGCTCAAGGTCGATCGCCTTTTCCAGCGCCGGAGACAGAGCGTTGTTGGGAATGTTGTAGCCGAATGCGTAAAGGCCGACATCCTGTGCGCGAAACTGGGTGGTGGGCGCGCGCAGCAGCCGCGTCGTGCCGTCGATGATCTGCATGATCGACAGCGGTGCTGCCGAGGGTGCGATGATATCCCATAGGCCCAGTCGATCCAGCAGGCGGATGGATTGATCCATCAGCGCGGTCGTGCGCCCATCGTCTCGCTCGGATGCCGGCGAAATGAGCGCGACTTTGCGGCCGGCTCGACCAAAAGCCAGCGCCGCTACCGATCCTGTCAGGCCGCCGCCAACGACGGCAATTTCGAACTCGTGCATCTGTCACCTCCGGAGCCATTCGCTCTCACCGTATTTATAGAGTGCTGGCCGTAATTCCAGCCGTAGCAGCGTCAGATTCGGCACGCGCTGCCCACGAGGGATCGAGAGAAATCCTGGTTTTCCCGGTCATAATCAGGTGTGCGCCGGCATGCGCAGTTGCAAACGGGGACAATTGGCCGCATATCTCGCAGGCTTCACGGAAAGGCGGGGGACGCGTGTTCAGGCGACTATTCAATTATCGGAACGTCCCTTACGCGGAAATCCGGGCTTTCTCCGTGCATCTCCTGACGGCGTCAGGCTCCTTCCTGGCATTCCTCGGTGTCGTCGCTGCGGCAGAACATCGATTTGTCGACATGTTCTGGTGGCTCGGGCTGGCACTTCTGGTTGACGGGATCGACGGGCCGATCGCTCGCAAGGTGCATGTGAAGGAAGTCCTTCCGAACTGGTCGGGCGATACGCTCGACAATATCATTGATTACGTGACTTACGTTCTCCTGCCGGCCTTTGCGCTTTATCAAAGTGGAATGATCGGCGAACCCTGGTCATTCGTTGCGGCCGGCGCCATCGTCGTTTCGAGTGCGATCTATTATGCCGACATGGGCATGAAGACCGACGAGTATTTCTTCTCCGGTTTCCCGGTCGTCTGGAACATGGTGGTACTGACGCTGTTCGTCATCGATGCCAGTGCGACGACGGCCATGATCGTGGTCTCCGTATCCGTGGTTGCCACTTTCCTGCCGATCAATTTCCTCCATCCCGTCCGCGTCAAGCGCCTGCGGCCGCTCAATCTCGGGATCTGCCTGCTCTGGTGCGCGCTCGCCGGCTACTCGCTGCTCCTGCATTTCCAGTCGCCGGACTGGCTCGTCTGGGGCGTCGTGATCAGCAGTCTTTATCTGTATTGCATCGGCGGCATAATGCAGCTTTTTCCAGGTCTAGGAAAATAGCTGCGTTTTTTCGCAACGCGTCTCTTTGCTGTTGTGCAAGGCAACAAAAACGGTATCAATATCAACCCAGTATCCGGTCAGACCGGACGGGTTCAGCATTTGAAATAACTGCGACGCGGAAATACCGGCACTCAAGACCGGGCGCGCGGGTGAACGAGGGGACGTCGTGACTTTTTCCGAGAGCGAGCAGGCTGCTTCGCTTTTGTCGGTCCGTGGACTGACGAAGCTGTTCGGCGATTTTGCTGCGTGCAGTGGTATCGATCTCGATATCGCGCCGGGTGAAATCCATGCGCTGCTCGGCGAAAACGGTGCCGGCAAATCCACTCTCGTAAAAATGCTGTTCGGCGTGCTTCAGCCATCGGGCGGGCAGATTGTCTGGCAGGGGAACCCGGTGACGATTGGTTCGCCTGGGGAAGCCCGGCAGCTCGGCATCGGCATGGTGTTTCAGCACTTCTCGCTGTTCGAAGCGCTGACGGTTGCCGAAAACATTGCCTTGTCTCTCGATCCGAAAACGCCGCTTGCCAAGATCGCCGAAGAGGCTGCCTCGCTTTCCAAGGCGTACGGACTGCCGCTTGATCCTTATGCGCATGTGGCAGACCTTTCGGTCGGTGAACGCCAGCGGATCGAGATCGTGCGGGCTCTCCTCCAGAACCCGAAGCTGATCATTCTCGACGAGCCGACCTCCGTGCTCACGCCGCAGGAAGCGGACCGGTTGTTCGAGACGCTCTTCAAGCTGAAGGCCGAGGGCCGCTCGGTGCTTTATATCAGCCACCGGCTGGAAGAAGTGCGTCGCATCTGCGACCGCGCCACCGTGCTTCGCCACGGCAAGGTGACCGGCGCCTGCGATCCGAGGCAGGAGACGCCAGCGTCACTTGCCCGGATGATGGTGGGGACGGAAGTTGCCGCGGTGCATCGGGACGAGACGGTGGCGCTTGGCGACATTCAGCTCGATGTCACCGATTTGACAGTGAGGGCGCGCTCGCCATTCGCGGTCAGTCTCAAGAACATTTCTATGCGCGTTAGGGCGGGCGAAATCCTCGCGATTGCGGGCATTGCTGGCAATGGTCAGAGCGAGCTTTTTGATGCGCTGTCTGGCGAGTATCCGGTTGCCGATGACGACAGGATCAAGATCCGCGGCAAGGCGGTGGGGCGCACCGGCATCAACGGGCGGCGGTTGCTCGGGGCGAGTTTCGTGCCCGAGGAGCGGCATGGTCATGCTGCCGTACCCGGCATGTCGTTGACCGACAATCTGCTTCTGGCGCGCAGCCAGCCGGACCGCAAGGCATTTTTGTCGGGCGGTCTGGCGTCGATCGTGCGTTCCGGTGCGATCCGCTCTGCCACCAAACGCATCTGCCAGCAGATGGACGTGCGCAAGAGTGGAGAGGATCCGCTGGCCGGTTCGCTTTCGGGAGGCAATCTGCAGAAATTCGTCGTGGGGCGCGAACTCGATCGGCAGCCTTCGATCATGATCGTCAACCAGCCGACCTGGGGCGTCGATGCCGGTGCTGCGAGCCGCATCCGTCAGGCGCTGATCGATCTCGCGAAATCCGGCTCCGCCGTCGTCGTGATCAGCCAGGACCTTGATGAGATTTTCGAGGTGGCAACCAATATCGCTGTTATCTCGGAGGGCAAATTGTCGGAGCCGCATCCGGTCGGCAGCCTGTCGCTGGAGCGGATCGGGTTGATGATGGGTGGCATCCACGAGAGCCATTCG
Source organism: Rhizobium sp. CFBP 8752 (assembly GCF_014842035.1). Lineage (NCBI taxonomy): Bacteria > Pseudomonadati > Pseudomonadota > Alphaproteobacteria > Hyphomicrobiales > Rhizobiaceae > Rhizobium > Rhizobium sp. CFBP 8752. The sequence goes on from NZ_JACYUZ010000001.1 coordinate 1,538,988, forward strand.
ATCCCTGACGCCATGCCGTCCTCACCGGAGGCAGCGCATGCGCATTGAACTGCAAAAACGTGCCCGCGTCTCGACCCTGTTTTCGGTTCTCTCGCCGCTTCTGGCGCTGGTGCTGACACTGATCGGCGGGGCGATCCTGTTCTGGGCGCTCGGCAAGAACCCGGGCTCGGCGCTCTACAGCTTCTTCATCGAGCCGCTTCTCGAAGTCTGGTCGCTGCATGAACTGGCCGTCAAGGCCGCGCCGCTGATCCTGATCGCGGTCGGGCTTTCGATCTGTTACCGCTCGAACAACTGGAATATCGGCGCCGAGGGCCAGTTCACGATCGGGGCGATCACGGGCTCGATCCTGCCGGTTCTCTATCCCGAGTGGCATTCGCCGATGATCCTGCCGCTGATGCTTCTGATGGGCATTGCCGGCGGCGCGCTCTACGCGGGCATTCCCGCACTTTTGAAGACGCGTTTCAACACCAACGAAATCCTGACCAGCCTGATGCTGGTCTATATCGCGCAGCTGTTTCTCGACTGGCTGGTCCGCGGCCCTTGGCGTGACCCGCAGGGCTATAATTTTCCACAGACGAAGAGCTTCCAGATAGAAGCGGTGCTGCCGGAAATGCTGGCCTCCGGCCGGGCCCATTGGGGCTTTGCCTTCGCGATCATTGCCGCGGTGGCGCTCTGGTTCATGATGCGCTTCATGCTGAAGGGTTTCGAGGTTCAGGTGCTTGGGCAGTCGGAACGGGCAGGGCGTTTTGCCGGCTTTTCGGCACGGCGCATGGTGTGGTTCTCGATGCTCGTCTCCGGCGGACTTGCCGGGCTTGCGGGGATCTCGGAAGTATCCGGTTCGATCGGTCACGTGCAGCCGTCGATTTCGCCCGGATACGGTTTCACCGCGATCATCGTCGCGTTTCTGGGGCGTCTCAATCCGCTCGGAATCATCGCGTCGGGTCTGGTTCTGGCGCTCACCTATCTCGGTGGTGAGGCAGCCCAGCTTTCGATCGGGATTTCAGACAAGGTCAGCCGCGTCTTCCAGGGACTACTGCTGTTCTTCGTGCTGTCTTGCGATACGCTGATCCATTACCGCATCCGGCTGATTTTTGCCGGCGGCCAGGCGGAGGCGAAGGGCTGATGTTCGAGGCGATCCTTCTGACCGTTATCACTGCCGCAACACCGCTCGTCATCGCGGCTCTCGGCGAACTTGTCACCGAGCGTGCGGGCGTTCTCAACCTCGGCGTCGAAGGCATGATGATCATGGGCGCCGTCTGCGCCTTCGCGGCGACGCAGATAACCGGTTCGCCCTATATCGGCATCGTCGCCGGCATTGTCGGCGGCGGGCTGTTTTCGCTGCTGTTCGGGTTCCTGACGCTGACGTTGGTGGCAAACCAGGTGGCGACGGGGCTGGCGCTCACGATCCTCGGTCTCGGCATTTCCGGCCAGCTCGGCGAGAGCTTTGTCGGTCAGCCGGGCATCAAGCTGCAGCCGATCGTCATTCCGCTTCTGTCCGATATTCCCTTCGTCGGCCGCGTTCTCTTCGCGCAGGATCTGACCTTTTATCTGTCGATCGCGCTCGTCATCGGCATCAACTGGTTCCTGTTCAAGAGCCGTCGCGGCCTGAAGCTTCGCGCGATCGGCGACAACCACGGGTCGGCGCACGCGCTCGGCATCAACGTCATCCGCACACGCTATCTGGCGGTTATGTTCGGTGGCGCCTGTGCGGGTCTTGCCGGCGCGCAGCTGTCGCTTGTCTATACGCCGCAGTGGGTGGAAAACATGTCGGCCGGACGCGGCTGGATTGCGCTTGCGCTCGTCGTCTTTGCTTCATGGCGGCCGTGGCGGGTTCTGGCCGGCGGCTATCTCTTCGGGGCCGTCACGATCGGGCAGCTGCATGCGCAGGCGTTCGGTATCGGCATTCCGTCCCAGGTTCTGTCCGCACTTCCTTACGTGGCGACTATTGTCGTCCTCATCATCATCTCGCATAATCGTCGCACGACGCTCATCAATACGCCGGCTTCGCTCGGAAAGGCATTCGTCCCCGATCGGTGACCGCGGTAAGCACACCCCGTCTTCAAGCCAATAGAGGTTTAGGAAATGAAGAAACTGATTATCGCCCTAGCCGCGTCGGCCGCCCTTCTGGGTGGTTTCTCGACCGGCGCGCAGGCCCAGGAAAAGAAGAAGGTCTGCTTCATCTATGTCGGTTCCAAGACCGATGGCGGCTGGACCCAGGCACATGATCGCGGCCGTATCGAGCTAGAAAAGGCACTTGGCGACAAGATCGAGACGCCGTTCCTCGAAAGCGTGCCGGAAGGTCCGGATGCCGAACGTGCGATCGAGCGCATGGCCCGCTCCGGTTGCGCGATCGTCTACACGACATCGTTCGGCTTCATGGATGCGACCGTGAAGGTTGCCGCCAAGTTCCCGAACGTGAAGTTCGAACATGCGACCGGCTTCAAGGCTGGTCCGAACCTCGCGACCTACAATTCGCGCTTCTACGAAGGCCGCTACATCCAGGGCCAGATCGCTGCGAAGATGTCGAAGAAGGGCGTTGCCGGCTACATCGCATCCTTCCCGATCCCGGAAGTGGTGATGGGCATCAACGCTTTCGAACTCGGTGCAAAGTCGGTCAATCCTGACTTCAAGCTCAAGGTCGTATGGGCGAACACCTGGTTCGACCCGGGCAAGGAAGCCGATGCTGCCAAGGCTCTGGTCGACCAGGGCGTCGATATCCTGACCCAGCACACCGACACGACGGCACCGATGCAGGTTGCAGCCGAACGCGGCATTTTCGCATTCGGTCAGGCGTCCGACATGATCGCCGCCGGTCCGAAGACGCAGCTGACTGCGATCGTCGATACCTGGGGCGCCTATTACATCAAGCGCACCAAGGCACTTCTCGACGGCTCCTGGAAGTCCGAGCAGATCTGGGACGGCCTGAAGGACGGTATCCTGACGATGGCGCCCTACACCAATATGCCTGACGACGTGAAGGCGATGGCCGAAGAGACCGAAGCCAAGATCAAGTCCGGCGAACTGCATCCGTTCACCGGCCCGATCAACAAGCAGGACGGTTCCGAGTGGCTGAAGGCCGGCGAAAAGGCCGAGGACGGCGTTCTGCTCGGCATGAACTTCTACATCCAGGGCGTGGACGACAAGCTTCCGAAGTGAGCTCGTCTATAAGCTGAATTTCAAAGGGCGCCTTCATCGGCGCCCTTTTTGTTTCTGATGGACATATGCCGTTTATCGCCCTTCAAGACACTTGCTGCTACACAGGCGGCGATCGCCGAAGGAGATTCTGAAATGAGCCGTTCCTGCCTTGCCGTCATTCTTGCCGCTGGCGACAGTACGAGAATGAAATCGTCCATGTCGAAAGTGCTGCATCCGGTCGCCGGGCGGCCGATGATCGCGCATGTGATGGCAGCGGTCGCTTCGGCCGGCATGACGGACGCAGCACTTGTGGTCGGCCGCGACGCAGACAAGGTTGCCAAGGCAGGAGCAATCGGCGGGATATCGGTCAAAGCTTTCCTGCAGACGGAGCGGCTTGGCACCGGACACGCAGTTCTCGCGGCGCGTGACGCGATCGCGGAAGGTTTGGACGACGTTCTGGTGGCCTATGCCGACGTTCCGTTGATCACCGCTGCCCCGTTCATGGCCGCTCGGGCTGAGTTGCAGAATGGCGCCGATGTCGTGGTCATCGGCTTCCACACGGACAAGCCGACCGGCTACGGTCGTCTTCTGGTGGAGAATGGTGAGCTTGTCGCCATCCGCGAGGAGAAGGATGCGACTGACGAGGAACGCAAGGTCACCTGGTGCAATAGCGGCCTGATGGCAATCAACGGTGCCAAGGCTTTGGCCCTGCTCGAACAGATCGGCAATGCCAATGCCAAGGGCGAGTACTACCTGACGGATCTCGTGGAGATCGCCCGGGCGAACGGCGGCAAGGTCGTTGCCGTGGATGCGCCCGAAACGGAACTGACGGGCTGCAACAACCGGGCGGAACTGGCTTACATCGAGCGCCTGTGGCAGGAGCGTCGCCGACATGAACTGATGGTGTCCGGTGTCACCATGATTGCGCCGGAAACCGTTTTCCTGGCCTATGATACGCAGATCGGACAGGACGCGCTGATCGAGCCGAATGTGGTGTTCGGGCCGGGCGTGACGATCGATAGCGGTGCGGTCATCCACGCGTTTTCCCATATCGAAGGTGCGCATGTCAGTTCGGGTGCGACAGTCGGGCCATTCGCGCGTCTTCGCCCGGGTGCTGATCTCGCCGAGGGCTCGAAGGTCGGCAATTTCTGCGAGGTGAAGAACGGCAAGGTCGGCGAGGGCGCCAAGGTGAACCACCTCACCTATATCGGCGATGCGGTCATCGGCGCGCATGCCAATATCGGCGCCGGCACGATCACCTGCAACTATGACGGCGTCAACAAGCATGAGACCCGGATCGGCGCGAACAGCTTCATCGGGTCGAATTCGTCATTGGTTGCGCCGGTGTCGATCGGTGACGGGGCTTATGTCGCGTCAGGCAGTGTGATTACCGAGGATGTGCCTGATGATGCGCTGGCCCTTGGTCGCGCCCGGCAGGAAGTGAAGCCGGGCCGCGCGAAGGTCATTCGCGAGCGGGCGCTGGCGATAAAGGCATCGAAGGCGAAGTAGCCGTCCGGGGCTACATTGAAGACGGATGGATCCGTCGCTGCGGGAGGGGCAAGAACTGCTTCGAACAGGCCGCAGCGGCAGGTCCGACCCATTAAGGATTTCGCGTTACTGTTCGACATCGAAAGTGACCGCGCCGGTGATTGCACGGCGGGGGCAATCGGCTAGGACTTCGCGATCGAACGATAAGAATTGGAGAGGCCTATATGTGCGGGATTGTCGGGATCGTGGGCCATGAGCCGGTAGCGACGCGTCTGGTCGAGGCGTTGCGGCGGCTGGAATACCGCGGCTATGATTCCGCCGGCGTCGCCACCATCCACGAGGGCAAGCTCGATCGCCGCCGCGCCGAGGGCAAGCTGTTCAATCTCGAAAAGAAGCTCGATGGCGAGCCGCTGCCGGGCACGATCGGGATTGCCCATACCCGCTGGGCGACGCATGGCGTGCCGAACGAGACGAACGCGCATCCGCATTTCGTCGACGGAGTCGCGGTTGTTCATAACGGCATCATCGAGAATTTCTCCGAACTCAAGGACGCACTGATCGCCGACGGGGCTGTGTTCACCAGCCAGACGGATACGGAAGTCGTGGCGCATCTTCTGGCGCATTACACGCGCGAAGGCCTGGGGCACCGCGAAGCGATGCTTGCCATGCTCAACCGCGTTTCCGGCGCCTATGCGCTGGTCGTGATGTTCGAGGACGAGCCCGGCACGATCTTTTCGGCGCGATTCGGACCGCCGCTCGCCGTCGGTCATGGTCGGGGAGAGATGTTCTTAGGATCGGACGCAATTGCGCTTTCGCCCTTTACCAACGAGATCACCTATCTGGTCGATGGCGACTGCGCCATCATCACCCACGATCGTCTCGATGTCATCGACTACGAAGGCCGGCCGGTTACCCGCAAGAGCCAGATTTCGCAGGCCGCGACCTTCATGGTCGACAAGGGCAACCACCGCCACTTCATGGAGAAGGAGATCTACGAGCAGCCGGAGATCATCTCCCATGCGCTTGCCCATTACATCGACTTTGCCACCAACACGGTGAAGCCGACGGATACGGCGATTGATTTCTCGACGGTGTCCGGTCTCGCGATCTCCGCCTGCGGTACGGCCTATCTGTCCGGTCTTATCGGCAAATACTGGTTCGAGCGGTACGCTCGCCTTCCCGTCGAGATCGACGTCGCCTCGGAATTCCGCTACCGCGAACTGCCGCTGTCGCCCAGCCAGGCGGCGCTGTTCATCTCGCAGTCCGGCGAGACAGCCGATACACTCGCATCCCTGCGCTACTGCAAGGATCAGGGGCTCAAGATCGGGGCCATCGTCAATGTCCGCGAATCGACGATCGCGCGCGAATCGGATGCAGTGTTTCCAATTCTCGCAGGACCGGAGATAGGTGTCGCCTCGACCAAGGCGTTCACCTGCCAGCTCGCGGTTCTGGCGGCTCTTTCGATCGGCGCCGGTCGCGTCCGCGGGACAGTGACGGAGAGCGACGAGAAGGCGATGGTAAAGCACTTAGCCGAGATGCCGCGAATCATGAGCCGGGTATTGAACGATATCCAGCCGCAGATCGAGGCGCTTTCGCGTGAACTTTCGCGCTTCAAGGATGTGCTCTATCTCGGGCGCGGCACGAGCTATCCGCTCGCACTCGAAGGTGCTCTCAAACTGAAGGAAATTTCCTACATTCATGCGGAAGGCTACGCAGCCGGCGAGTTGAAGCACGGACCGATTGCTCTGATCGACGAGCACATGCCCGTCATCGTCATTGCGCCGCATGACCGGTTCTTCGAAAAGACCGTGTCGAACATGCAGGAAGTGGCGGCCCGCGGCGGCAAGATCATCTTCATTACCGACGAAAAGGGCGCTGCGGCCTCGAAGCTTCCGACGATGGCGACGATCGTGCTGCCGAACGTGGACGAAATCATTTCGCCGATGATTTTTTCGCTGCCGATCCAGCTGCTTGCCTACCACACGGCGGTGTTTATGGGCACCGATGTGGATCAGCCACGCAACCTTGCGAAATCCGTCACTGTGGAGTGATCGGGCAGGGGTCGCTTTCCCTTGCATCGCAGCAATCCATCTTGCATTGTCGCATTGTATGAATGCGGCAATCGACGTCTCACTTAAGGAATTTTCATGAGCGACAGTCCAGAGCGCCTATCGCTGGCCGGTCGGCTCAGAAACAACTTCCTCACCGGCCTGATCATATGCGCGCCATTGGCGATCACCATATGGCTGACCTTCACGTTTATCGACTGGGCAGATAGCTGGGTAACGCCCTACATTCCGCAGCGTTACGACCCCCAATATTACTTCGACGTAACGATTCCCGGCACTGGTCTGCTGCTGGCGATGGTGATGATCACCATCATCGGCTTTCTCGGCCGGAACCTGATCGGTCGCTCGATCGTCAGTTTCGGTGAGTCGATCCTCAACCAGATGCCGCTTATCCGGACCATCTACAAGAGCGTCAAACAGATCCTCGAGACGGTTCTGAAGGAACAGTCCACGTCGTTCAAGAAATGCGGCATGGTCGAATTTCCGACACCCGGCACCTGGGTGCTCGTGTTTATTGCCGGCGATGCACAGGGCGAGATTGCCGAGAAGCTCAACGCAGACGGCGAGGAGATGGTGGCGGTGTTCATGCCACCGACGCCTGTTCCGACGGCAGGTTTCCTGATGTTCGTGCGCAAAAGCCAGATCATCATGCTCGACATGACGCCGGAAGAAGGCGCTAAACTGTTGATCTCGGGCGGCCTCATTTCTCCGACCTATACGCCGAAGCCGGGCGAGGTTCCGATCCTGCCGGCACCGCAGGACATGCCCACCGTTACCACGCCTCCGACAGCACCTTAGCCGGCGCGTAGGAAGCGGATCGCTTCGTCGCGTCTATGCAGGTACAGCAGCGCGCGTACGGCCTCGCCGCGTTCACTTGTGAGGTCGGGATCGCGATCCAGGAGGTAGGTCGCGTCCTTGCGGGCGATCTCGAGAAGATCCGCGTGTGCTTCGAGGCTTGCGATCTTGAACCCTGGCGTGCCTGACTGGCGGGTGCCGAGGAGCTCTCCCTCGCCACGCAGTTTCAGGTCTTCCTCGGCGATCAGAAATCCGTCCTCGCTGTCGCGAAGAATCGACAGGCGGGCATGGCCTGTCTCGCTGAGTGGTCCCTTGTAGAGAAGAATGCAGGTTGAGGCTTCGTCTCCACGCCCTACACGTCCGCGCAACTGGTGGAGCTGCGCTAGACCAAACCGCTCTGCATGTTCGATCACCATGATCGTTGCATCGGGCACATCGACGCCGACCTCGACAACCGTGGTTGCCACAAGCAGGCGGATCTCGCCGTTCTTGAAAGCGCTCATGACGGCGTCTTTTTCCGGTCCGGCCATTCGGCCATGCACGAGGCCGACATTACCGGCACCGAGTTCGCGGGCCAGCACCGCATAGCGCTCCTCGGCCGACATCAGTTCGGAGACATCCGATTCCTCGACGAGCGGGCAGATCCAGTAGGCCTTCTTGCCCTCAGCGACGGCGCTTCGCAGGCGGCCTACGACGTCGCCGATCCGTTCGGTCGGGATCGTCACGGTCTGGATTGGCTTTCTGCCAGCCGGCTTTTCGGTCAGCTTGGACACATCCATATCGCCGAAGGCTGCCAGCACCAGTGTGCGCGGGATGGGCGTCGCGGTCATGACAAGCATATGCGGGGAGATGCCCTTGGCGGTCAGACGCAGACGCTGATGAACGCCGAACCGATGCTGCTCGTCGACGACCGCGAGCATCAGGCTGTGATAGCTGACGGTGTCCTGGAACAGCGCGTGGGTGCCGATGACGATCTGGGCCTCGCCCGAGGCGATCCGCTCGACGATGGCTTCGCGTTCGCGACCCTTGGTGCGGCCGGTCAGAAGTTCGACCGTGACGCCGGCGGCACCGGCCAGTTTCGAGATGGTCGAGAAATGCTGGCGGGCGAGGATTTCGGTCGGTGCCATCAGCACGGCCTGGCCGCCGGCTTCGACGGCGGCGGCCATCGCCAGCAGGGCCACCAGCGTCTTGCCGGCACCGACATCGCCCTGCAACAGCCGCAGCATGCGGTCTTCGCCTGCCATATCCTTGGTGATATCCTCGACGGAGGATTTCTGGCTCGGCGTCAGCGAAAACGGCAGTGCGGCGACGAGCCGGGCGGCAAGCTCGCCCTTTACCCGGATCGGCTGTCCCGGCACTTTGCGGATCTTCTGGCGCACCAGTGCCAGCGACACCTGGCCTGCAAGGAACTCGTCATAGGCCAAGCGGCGGCGTGCCTTGGACTGGGGATCGATATCCGTTTCGTCCCGCGGATCGTGCAGTTCCTGAAAGGCTTCCGTTACGGTAGGAAAGCCCTCACGCTGCGTGAGGCTCAAATCCGCCCATTCCGGGAACTGGGGCAGGCGCGCGATTGCAGCTTCAATCGTCCGGCGGAATGTCTTCGAAGAGAGGCCCGCGGTCATAGGATAGACTGGTTCCACAAGCGGCAGGTTTTCGGCTTCCGATACCTTCACCATGAAATCCGGATGGATCATCGAGGCGCGGCCGTTGAACCAGTCGACCTTGCCGCTGACCATGACCTGTTCGTCGACCGGAAGCGTCTTGTGCAGCCAGTCTCCCTTTGCGCGGAAAAAGGTGAGGGCGAGTTCGCCCGTCTCGTCGTGCAGAAAAACCCGGTAGGGCTGGTTGGTTCTGGCCGGTGGAGGTTGATGCCGGTCGACGCGTCCCTCGATGGTGACGATCGCCCCTTGCGGCGCGAGCGCAATGCCCGGACGGTTGCGGCGGTCGATCAGCGAATAGGGCGCGTGGAACAGGATATCGACGACCCGGCAGTCTTCCGCATCCTCACGTCCGGCGACACGCGCGATCAGGTCGGCGATCTTCGGGCCAACGCCGGGCAGCGATGAGACGGAGGCAAACAGCGGATCGAGTATGGCAGGACGCATGGTTGGCTAAATGGCGCAAGTTTTGCCCATTTGGCAAGGTGACGCGAGCCGAAAACAATCCTATATGAACCGCAAAACAGGGACTTGGCTTATGACTGGATTGGCACGCACCAGCGCGGATCTCGACCCCCGTCGCCGACGTATTCTCTATCGCTGCTGGCATCGCGGTATTCGCGAGATGGATCTCGTGTTCGGCAGCTTCGCCGAGGCGGAGATTTCCAACCTCTCCGATACGGAACTGGACGAGTTTGAAGTGATCATGGATGAGCAGGACCACGACCTGCACGCCTGGATCACCGGCGCTATGGCGCTGCCCGAGGAGCGCAATACGCCTCTCTTTGCGCGTATCGCCGCCTACAAGCCGGATTTTGATCCCGTGACCAGAGAGTCGTTGCAAGAGAAACTCGGCCAATGATTTCTGGATTCAACGCGAAAAAGATCGCGGCCTCATCGACGCCGTTGACCATCGGCAGCGTGCCGCCCGGCACCGAAGCGCTTGTTTTGGCGGAACTGGCGCGGGCCGGACAGTCGGTTGCCTATGTTCTTTCGGACGGTCAGCGGATGCCGGATCTGGAGCAGATCTTGTCCTTCGTCGCGCCAGAAATTCCGGTTCTCTCGCTGCCGGCCTGGGACTGTCTGCCATATGACCGCGTTTCGCCGAGTGCCGATGTCTCCGCGCGGAGACTGACGGCCCTGTCCGGGCTGATCGCGCATGCCAAGAAGCCGCATCCGGCGATCGTGCTCGTGACCGTCAATGCGATGTTGCAGAAGATCGCGCCTGCGTCGGTGATCGAAAGCCTCGCGTTTTCGGCCAAGCCCGGCAACGTGATCCGCATGGATGACATCGCGGCGCGGCTTGAGCGCAACGGCTTCGACCGCGTCTCCACGGTGCGCGAAGTCGGCGAATTTGCGGTGCGCGGCGGTATTCTCGATGTGTTCGTTCCCGGAACGGAAGAGCCGGTGCGGCTCGATTTCTTCGGCGATACGCTGGAAACGATCCGGTCGTTCGATCCGGCAAGCCAGCGCACGACAGGTCAGGCCCGCTCGCTCGATCTCAACCCGATGAGCGAAGTGACGCTGACGCCCGACACGATCAGCCGCTTCCGCACGAATTACCTTTCGCTGTTCGGCGCTGCCAACCGTGACGACGCGCTCTATCAGGCCGTGTCCGAGGGTCGTCGTTATGCGGGCATGGAACACTGGTTGCCGCTGTTTTACGAGAAGCTCGAGACCGCGTTCGACTATCTGAGCGGCTTCCGCATTGTCACCGATCACAATGCGCGCGAGGCGGCAACGGAACGCGCGAAGCTGGTCACCGACTATTTCGAGGCACGCCGCGATCAAGCGAGCCTGGGCAAGGGAGCGACCGCGCAGGCAACGCCCTACAAGCCGGTCTCGCCCGGCCAGCTTTATCTCGACGGCAAGTCGTTTGCGGAAACGCTCGATGAGGTCGCGGCCATCAGGCTTACGCCCTTCAACGAGATGGATTCGGCTGGCCGGCCTGTTCTGACGCTGGATGCCCATACAGGACCGCGCTGGGCGAAAAGCCAGGCGGAGACCGGGTCCGAGACCCAGGAGCACGATTCCGATAGTGACGTTCGCGTCAATATTTTCGATCTTGTCGTCAAGCACATCGCCGACAAGCGCGCTGAAGGCACGAAGGTTCTGATCACGGGCTGGTCTGCCGGCTCGCTCGACCGCCTGCTGCAGGTGCTGGACGAACGCGGCCTGAAGCGCATCAAGCCGATTGAAAAGCTGTCGGACCTTCAGAAGCTTGAAAAAGGCGAGGCGGCGTCCGCCGTGATGAGCCTGGAGGCGGGGTTCGAGACCGGCGATATCGCCGTGATCGGCGAGCAGGATATTCTTGGCGACCGCATGGTTCGTCGCGGCAAGCGCCGCAAGCGTGGAGCCGATTTCCTCACCGAAGTTGCGGGTCTCGACGAAGGGTCGCTTGTCGTCCACGCCGAACACGGTATCGGCAAGTTTGTCGGCCTGATCACGATCGAGGCCGCCGGCGCGCCGCGTGCCTGCCTGGAACTGCATTACGCGGATCAGGCGAAGCTTTTCCTGCCGGTCGAAAACATCGACCTTCTCTCCCGCTACGGGTCGGATGCAGCGGAAGCCAATCTCGACAAGCTCGGTGGCGGTGCCTGGCAGGCCCGCAAGGCCAAGCTCAAGAAGCGCCTGCTCGACATGGCGGGCGACCTCATCCGCATCGCTGCCACACGCATGGTGCGCCGTGCACCGGTTCTGGCAACGCCGGAAGGGCTCTACGACGAGTTCGCCGCCCGTTTCCCCTATGACGAGACGGAAGACCAAGCAACGGCGATCGAGGCCGTGCGGGACGATCTGGCCGCGGGACGGCCGATGGATCGCCTCGTCTGCGGCGACGTTGGTTTCGGCAAGACAGAAGTGGCGTTGCGCGCAGCCTTCTTTGCCGCGATGAACGGCGCCCAGGTTGCGGTTGTCGTTCCGACGACCCTGCTGGCACGCCAGCATTTCAAGACGTTTACCAACCGCTTCCGCGGGCTGCCGATCCGGATTGCACAGGCCTCGCGTCTTGTGCCGGCAAAGGAACTGGCGCTGACGAAGAAGGAATTGTCCGAGGGCAAGGTCGATATCGTCGTCGGCACCCATGCGCTGCTCGGCAACAGCATCCAGTTCGCGAACTTGAGCCTGCTGATCATCGACGAGGAGCAGCATTTCGGGGTCAAGCACAAGGAACGGCTTAAGGACATGAAGACCGACGTGCATGTGCTGACGCTGTCTGCGACGCCGATCCCGCGGACGCTGCAGTTGGCCATGACGGGCGTTCGCGAACTGTCGCTGATCACCACGCCGCCGGTCGACCGCATGGCGGTGCGGACATTTATCTCGCCGTTTGATCCGCTCGTCATCCGCGAGACACTGATGCGAGAGCATTACCGCGGCGGCCAGAGTTTCTACGTCTGCCCGCGCCTGGCGGATCTTGCCGATATCCAGGCATTCCTGCAGTCGGACGTGCCGGAACTCAAGGTCGCGGTTGCGCATGGCCAGATGGCTGCCGGCGAGCTGGAGGACATCATGAATGCCTTCTACGACGGCAAGTATGATGTGCTTCTCTCGACCACGATCGTCGAATCCGGTCTCGACGTGCCGACTGCGAATACACTGATCGTGCACCGGGCCGACATGTTCGGACTGGCGCAGCTCTATCAGCTGCGTGGCCGCGTTGGGCGCTCGAAGGTTCGGGCGTTCGCGCTGTTCACGCTGCCAGTCAACAAGACGCTCACCCAGATGGCGGACCGTCGCCTCAAGGTGCTGCAGTCGCTCGATACGTTGGGCGCCGGTTTCCAGCTGGCAAGCCACGACCTCGACATCCGCGGCGCCGGCAATCTTCTCGGCGAGGAGCAGTCTGGTCACATCAAGGAAGTCGGTTTCGAGCTTTACCAGCAGATGCTGGAAGAGGCGGTTGCGGAGGTGAAGGGTGAGGACGACGTCGTCGATACGGGCTGGTCGCCACAGATCTCCGTCGGCATCACCACGATGATCCCGGAGAACTACGTGCCGGATCTGCATCTGCGCATGGGTCTCTATCGCCGCCTTGGCGAAGTCCAGGAACTGTCGGAGATCGACGGGTTCGGCGCGGAAATGATCGATCGGTTCGGGCCGATGCCGCCCGAAGTGCAGAACCTGCTCAAGGTCGTCTATATCAAGACACTGTGCCGCAAGGCGAATGTCGAGAAGGTCGATGCCGGTCCGAAGGGCGTGGTCATCGTCTTCCGCGACAAGCAGTTCCCCAACCCGGCGGCGCTGGTCGGCTATATCGCCAAGCAGGGATCGCTTGCGAAGATCAGGCCGGACCAGAGCATCTTCCTCAACCGCGACCTGCCGACGCCGACGAAGCGTCTGACGGCTGCAGCCCAGGTGATGACGCAGTTTGCGGAACTGGCGAAGACCTGAAGCGTCTCGTCGCTCCGACGACAAACAAAAGGCCGGTGAGCAGAGTTCACCGGCCTTTTTCGTTCAATCGATACTGTGGCTTTCAGGGCTTCGTGTCTGGCGCCTCCGGCGCCATCACCGCTGCGGCTTGCGTATCCGAGCCAAGGGCCGGCGGGAGTGGCGTGCCGCGGACGCGTTCGCGAATAAGGGTCAGCATGCCCGAGCCGATGATCAGGATGATGCCGATCACCATCGGCAGGTCGATATGGTCGCCGAAGACCAGGTAGCCGAACAGCACTGCCCAGATCATTTGGCTATATTGCGTCGGACCGATCAGGGTCGCGGGTGCATAGGCGGCTGCATACATGACCAGGATCGCGCCGAGTGCTGCCAGAAGCCCGTAGCCGGCCAGCCAGAGCCACTGGATTGCCGTCGGTGCCTGGAAGCCGGGCAGGGCAAGCGCGCCGCACACGACGAGCGTTCCGAGCACGCCGGCCCCGTAGAGCGATATGTTCTTCTCTGATGGTCCCATGGCCCTGAACACGACGATCGAGATGGCTCCGCTCAAGCCGCCGAAGACGGCGCCGAGATGGCCGATCGAGAGTTCGCGAAATCCGGGGCGGAGCACGATCATGACGCCGACAAAGCCGATGACGACCGCGGCCCAGCGCCTGTATCCGACCTGTTCCTTGAGGAAGATGACCGACATGATGGTGACGAAGGACGGAAGAAGAAAGATCAGCGCGAACGCTTCGGCCATCGACAGATGGGTGAAGGCAGTGACGCTGCCGATCGTGCCGCCGGCCTGCGCCACAAATCGCAGGATCCAGAGCGATCTGTTGGTGGTGTTGAAGATATCCGTCCAGCGGTCGCCCTTCTTCATGAGGAAGGGAAGACCGACGAGGCAGAAGACCGCGCCGAGGAACGAGGATTGATAGGGGCTCAGCTGGCCCTCGATCAATTTGACGCTGGCGTCGCTCCATGCATAGGCGGCGAAGGCCGCAAAGGCGATGAGGACACCCTTGAGGGTCTGGTCTTTCTGCACAAAGATGACTTTCAGAGAGCTAGATCATGCCCTTGCGAGCTTCGGCTTTGAGCTGGGCGATTTCGCGTAAAGCGTTGGCGAGAACATCCGGCATCTGGGCACCGCTCACCGCATACTGTCCATCGATGATGAAGAACGGCACGCCGTTGACGCCCATCTTCTGCGCAGCGTCGATCTCGGCAAGGACCGTGTCCTTATCGGCGTCACCTGCCAGAAGGTTCTCGACGACCGTGCGATCCATACCGGCTTCGACGGCGATGTCTGCGAGAACCGCGTGGTCCCCGACAACGCGCCCCTGCTCGAAATTCGCCTTGAACAGCGCGGTCACAACGCGATCCTGAACCTCGCGGCCTTCCACCATCGCCCACTGAAGTAGACGGTGGGCATCGAGCGTGTTCGAGCCGACCGTGATCGCGTCGAAATTGAATGCGATGCCGACTTCCTGGCCCAGCTGAGTGAGCGCCCCGTGCGCGCGGGCGACCGTTTCGCTGCCGCCGAGCTTTGCTTCGAGAAAGGCCTTGTGGTCCACACCCTCAGGCGGAATGTCCGGGTTGAGGCGATAGGGGCGCCAGTTCAGGTCGACGCCGATCTCGTCCTGAACTTCGGCGATTGCCAGCTCGAGCCGCGCCTTGCCCAGATAGCACCAGGGGCACACGACGTCGGAGACAATATCTACGGTGATGCGCTCCATCGGCGTTCTCTTTCCAATCAGGTTTGGCTTGCGATCGGCAGGTGGCGAGCTGTCTACTGCGCCCGCTCATCCCACCAGGTGTTGAGCTGATAGCCGTATAGCGGCAAGGTTTCCGGATAGCGTATCTGCTTGCGCCGCGCCACCCACTGGTCGGCAATATGGTAGAGCGGAACCATGTAGTGGCCTGAAATCAGCAGGCGGTCATAGGCGCGAACCGTTGCTTCGAAATCTTCCTTGCTACGGACGGCTGTCATGGTGCCGATCAGCCGGTCGATATCGGGATCCGCCGTTCCTGCAAAATTGAAGCTGCCGGGCGTGTCGCGGGAGGTGGAGCCCCAGCGTCCCATCTGTTCGATTCCGGGAGACAGCGACGACGGGTAGGATTTGACGATCATGTCGTAGTCGAAGCTACCCGACCGCGCCTGGTACTGCGAATCGTCGACCGTGCGGATCGCCATCTCGACGCCGATCATCCGAAGGGCTCGCTGGTAGGCGATGGCGAGCTTTTCCTGATCGACGGTCTGGGTCATGACCTCGAACGAGAACTGGCGCCCGCCGGCATTTGTCATGCGGCCGTTCTTGATCGTGTAACCACCCTTGTTCAGAAGGTCGACGGCCTTTCGCAACACTCTGCGGTCGGCACCGGACGCGTTGGTCTTTTCGATACGGTAGGTACCATCGAGTACGTCAGGCTCGATTCGGTTCTTGATGTCACCGAGGATTTCTAGCTCGCGCTGGTCCGCCGGTTTACCGAGAGAGGTCAGCGGCGAGCCCTGCCAGAAACTTTCGGTGCGGGTATAGGCGTTCTCGAACAGGTTCCGGTTGGCCCACTCGAAATCGAAGGCCAGCGAAAGGCCGGCGCGCACGTTGACGTCTGCAAAGATCGACCGGCGCGTGTTGAACACGAAGCCCAGCATGCCGGTCGGCAGTTGCGGCGTGAAGGCTTCCTTGACCGCGTCTCCAGTCCGGATGGCCGGGAAATTATACGCACGCGCCCAGTGTGTCGGGCTGCCATCGGGATAGATGTCGATCTCGCCCTTCTTGAACGCCTCGAACAGGGTGTTGTCTTCCAAAAAGTATTCGACGCTGATTCGGTCGTAATTGTCGAAACCGACTTTGGCCGGAATATCCTTGCCCCAGTACTTGTCATCGCGCTCATAGACGATGCGCTGGCCGGGTGAGACGGATTTGATAAGATAGGGTCCCGAGCCCAGCGGCACCTTCAGGGTCGACTGATCGAATGTCTCTGGGTCGATCGCGTGTTTCGGCAGGATCGGGGTGGAGGCGGCGATGATCAGTGGGAATTCCCGGTCGACCGTGTCGTTGAAGGTGAAGCGGACACTGCGCTCGCCGACCTTTTCCATCTTCTCCACGGGGGCGAGACGCCTGGAGAACGGTACCCGACCCTTGTCGCGCAGCACCTCGAAGGAGAAGATCACGTCCTCAGGCGTCACCGGCTGGCCGTCGGACCATTTTGCCTTGGGATTGATGTTGAACTGTATGAATGTGCGCTCATCATTCCACTCGACGCTTTCGGCCAGAAGACCATAGAGCGTGAAGGGCTCGTCGGCGGAGCGGGTCATCAGCGTTTCATAGATCAGGTTGCCGAAGGCCGGATCCCAGACGCCGCGGGCGGTGGTGCGGATGCTCTTCAGATTGAACGGGTTGAGGCTGTCGAACGTGCCGACGACGCCGTAGCGGACGCTGCCCCCCTTCTTCACTTGCGGATTGACGTAGCTCAGATGCTGGTAATCGGCAGGCAGGGCAGGTTCGCCATGCATGGAGATCGCGTGCACAGGCTGCGCCCGCGCCCCGGATGCCATGACAGGCACAAACAGCGTCGCTGCGATCAAGAAGGATATACTGCGCTTCATGAAAGCATTCCGTTTCTCTCAATACTGCTGATTCGGGCGGAAAATAGCGGATAGGTGACAATGCACCAAGCACAGGCTCTTCAAACTTGCGTTGCAACGGTGAGGTTTGTCAAAATAGCAAAAGAAAGGCTGGATATCGCCGTCGCGTCGATGTAACAGATTGGCAACACCCGCCGAGTCATTCAATTGCCTCATTTGAGCGACAGGTGACAGGCAGTAGGACATCTCGACGGGGTGGACGGCGCATGCTGCGCCCGCGGATTTCAGGAGACGGATTTCGTTATGATGCTCAAGGCAACCAAAGTTATGCGGACGGCCATGTCTGCTCTTGCTGTTTCGGTCGGCGTAGCTGCGCTGCCGGTTGCAGCCTTCGCCCAGCAGGCAGCTCCCGTACAGGGCGGCGCCGGTGCCGGCGGTCCGCCGCTTGGCTGGTTCAAGACCTGCACCAAACAGGACGATGCTGATCTCTGCGTTGTGCAGAACATCATTCTGGCCCAGAACGGCCAGCTGATCACGGCAATCGGCCTAATCAGTGTCGAAGGCAAAGTGAACCGCAAGATCCTTCAGGTTTCGGTTCCGACCGCACGTATGGTGCAGCCTGGCATCATCATGCAGATCGACGGTGCCAAGGGTCAGAAGCTCGACTACGCCGTCTGCCTTCCCGACAAGTGCACAGCTGAAGTGCCCCTGACGGATGCGATGATCGCCAGCCTCAAGAAGGGCACCGACGTCGTCTTCACGTCGATGAACTTCCGTCGCGCGCCGAACCCGATCAAGGTTTCGCTGACCGGCTTTACCGGCGCCTATGACGGTGCCGCAATCACCCAGTCGCAGCTTGCCGAAAGCCAGCGTAGCCTAGAAGAAGGCATGCAGAAGAAGGCTGAGGAAGCGCGCAAGAAGCTTGAAGAAGCTCAGAACGCTGCCAAGCAGGGCCAGTAAGTTCAAATCTCAAAGCAACAAAAAAGCCCGGTCGAAAGACTGGGCTTTTTTCGTTTTGACGATTTATCTCGACAAGGCTGGCCCCCATCAATGGGCGAGGATGACCTTCGGCTTTAGATTGCCGGAGGGGCCGGCGTCGAAGATCTGGTAGACCTGCGGGTTGCGCAGGGGTTGGTCGCTCTCGTCATGGACCAGGTTCTGTTCCGAGACATAAGCGACGTATTCGGTTTCGTCGTTCTCGGCCAGAAGGTGGTAGAAGGGCTGATCCTTGCTTGGGCGGATCTCGGCCGGAATCGCGTTCCACCATTCCTCGGTATTGTCATATTCGGGGTCCACATCGAACACGACGCCGCGGAACGGGAACACCTTGTGGCGAACGACTTCCCCGATCGTAAACTTGGCATTTCGCTGTTTCATGGTGCGACATCCTTTCGCAACATAATGTGGGTGTAAATCCGTTGCTGCTCAAGTGGCAAATGCGGTGTGGTAAGGATAGTTCCACTTTGTTCTCATCCCGTTCCTGCTCGCCTTCCCTTCAACGTTGCAAGAATGACGCCTCCGAGGACGCACACGATGCCGACACCATGGTAGGCCTCGAAGGTTTCGCCGAGAAACGCCACGGCCATGACGATCGAAACCGGGGGCATGAGGTAGAGCGTGGTCCCGGCCGTGACCGAACCGAAGATCCGCACCACCTGCTGGAAGCAGAAGAAGGCGGCGAGCGAGGCGAAGAGAATGATGCCGGCAAGCTTCATCCAGGCGGACTGGCTGGTGGGAAGAAGACCGCCGTGAAACAGTTCCCAGATCGCCGGCACGATCAGGATGAGCGAGCCGGAGAAGGCAATCAGTCCGAACAGTGTGAGCGGACGAACGGCTTGAGCTGCCGGGCGCCGTAACAGAATTGAATAAAAGGCAAACGCGATCGCGGCGATCAGAATGCCGAGATCGCCGAGATTGAAGCGCATGTGAAGAACGGCAGCAAGGTCGCCGCGCAACACGATGACCGCGACGCCTGCGAAGGCGAGCGCCATGCCGCAGATTTCCTTGATGCTGATGCGTCGGCTGGCGAACAGCCATTCCAGCAGAATGATGAAGAGCGACGACGTGCTGTAGATCAGCGTGGCATTCGAGGCCGTCGTCATGGTGAGCGCCCAGTAGACGAAGCCGCCGCAGATTCCCATGCCGAGGAAGCCGAGCCAGAGCCACAACCACGTATGGGCCCGCACAAAGGCCGCAGCAGCGCGACGATCCATATAGAGCAGCGGTAGCATGATGAGCGTCGAGCCTGCCCAGCGGATAAACGCGGTCATATAGGGACCGATCTCGCCGACAATGCCGCGACCGAAAACGAGATTGCTGGAAAAGAAGACCGGGACAAAAAGGAAGATCAGCCAGTCGAGGGGACGGGGCGTGCTGCCGGTATCGGTGCGCATGAGGCAATCCAGGGGGCGGTGAAGCAGGCACGGGCCTGTGACCGCAGGTTAGGAGCCTGCTGCTCCGATGAAGCACGAATGAAAAACGGCGGGTAAGCCCCGCCGTTTCTGGTTTTCAGGTTGGTCCGCGGATCAGGCGGAATAGTACATGTCGAATTCGACTGGATGCGGCGTCATCTCGAAGCGCATGACTTCCACCATCTTCAGTTCGATATAGGCGTCGATCTGATCGTCGTCGAAGACGCCGCCGGCGGTGAGGAACTTGCGATCCTTGTCGAGGCTGTCGAGCGCTTCGCGCAAGCTACCGCAGACCGTCGGGATCTTGCGCAGTTCCTTCGGCGGCAGGTCGTAGAGATCCTTGTCCATCGCCTTGCCGGGATGGATCTTGTTCTTGATGCCGTCGAGGCCAGCCATCAGCATGGCGGCAAAACCGAGATAGGGGTTCTGGGCCGGATCGGGGAAGCGGACTTCGACGCGCTTTGCCTTCGGGTTCGACCCGAACGGAATGCGGCAGGAGGCAGAGCGGTTGCGGGCCGAGTAGGCAAGCAGAACCGGTGCTTCGTAACCCGGCACGAGACGCTTGTAGGAATTCGTCGTCGGGTTCGTGAAGGCGTTGATCGCCTTGGCGTGCTTGATGATGCCGCCGATGTAATAGAGGCAGCTTTCCGAAAGGCCGGCATACTCGTCGCCGGCAAAGGTCGGCTTGCCGTCCTTCCAGATCGACTGGTGAACGTGCATGCCCGAGCCGTTGTCGCCGAAGATCGGCTTCGGCATGAAGGTGGCCGTCTTGCCATAAGCATTGGCGACCTGATGCACGACGTATTTGTAGATCTGCATCTTGTCGGCGTTGCGCACCAGCGTATCGAACTTCACACCGAGTTCGTGCTGGGCAGCTGCGACTTCATGGTGATGCTTTTCGACGACCACGCCCATCTCGGTGAGGACGGTGAGCATTTCCGAGCGCATGTCCTGAAGGCTATCGACCGGCGGAACCGGGAAGTAGCCGCCCTTGACGCGCGGACGGTGGCCGAGGTTGCCGGTCTCGTAATCGGTGTCGTCGTTGGACGGCAGTTCCGAACTGTCCAGCTTGAAGCCCGTATTGTAGGGATCGGCCTTGTACTTGACGTCGTCGAAGACGAAGAATTCAGGCTCGGGGCCGACGAAAATCGTATCGCCGATGCCCGATGCCTTGAGATAGGCCTCGGCCTTCTTGGCCGTGCCGCGCGGATCGCGGTTGTAGGCTTCACCGGAAATCGGATCGAGAATGTCGCAAACGATGACCATCGTGGATTGCGCGAAAAACGGGTCCATGTGCACGGTCTGCGGATCGGGCATCAGCACCATGTCCGACTCGTTGATGGCCTTCCATCCGCCGATCGAGGAGCCGTCGAACATGACGCCATCGGCGAACATATCCTCATCGACGGCCGAGACGTCCATCGTCACGTGCTGCAGCTTGCCGCGCGGGTCCGTAAAGCGCAGGTCCACGAACTTGACGTCGTTTTCCTTGATCTGTTTCATGATTTCGCTTGCGCTCGTCATATGACCTTTTCCTCGCCTGTATGATTGTTATGAACTGTCCGCGCGGCTTCTTATCAGCCTTCAAAGTGCGGTCAGATAGCGTCCACACCCGTTTCGCCGGTGCGAATACGAATGACTTCCTCCACGTTGGAAACGAATATCTTGCCGTCTCCAATTCGTCCAGTCTGTGCCGCGTTGCGGATGGCCTCAATGACCGCGTCTGCATTCTCGTCAGCCAGCACAACTTCAACCTTCACCTTCGGGAGAAAGTCGACGACGTATTCCGCGCCACGATAAAGCTCGGTATGTCCTTTTTGGCGTCCAAAGCCCTTGGCCTCGGTCACCGTAATCCCTTGCAAGCCGACTTCCTGAAGGGCTTCCTTCACTTCATCCAGCTTGAACGGTTTAATGATCGCTTCGATCTTCTTCATGAGAAACCAACTCTCCGCTTCTCCCAGTCGCAGGCCCATGCCCGCCAAACAGGCCGATGCACTATTCGTGCCAAACTCTTTCACGTTTTTCAGAAAATAACACGGGTTTGCGTCAAAACTTTCCATTTTTCGGTGGATTGCCTGCTGAACGCGGTCGGCCACGTCCGGGTTTGTGCGCCTTACGCCGTATCCTTGCCGAAATCGCTTCCGCCCGCCGCACCGAGCGCATGCCTGTCCACCTACTAAATAAGCATGTTTTCTGTGCATTTGATGATGTTTTGATCACTAAGATCGCGCTTGTATTTCCCCTGTTTTGCCTTTGAATAGACAAATGACCAATTCATTCGCTCATTTGCTCCTGACGCCTAACGATATGGCAGCCGTCGACACGGCCGCGGCAGCATCAGGCATGTCCTCGATAGGGCTGATGGACCGCGCGGGCCGGGCTGTCGCGGCGTCGGCTCTTCGACACTTTCCCGGCGCGTTGCGCTTTGTCGTCCTGTGTGGACCCGGCAACAATGGCGGTGACGGCTATGTCGCGGCGGCGGCCTTGAAAGAGGCCGGCACACGCTGCGTGGTCTACAGTCTGGGGGATCCCGCACAACTGCGCGGCGATGCGCTTGAGGCCCGTTCACGCTGCCCGCTCGATACCCAGCCGTTGGACAATTATGTGCCATTGCCTGGTGATGTCGTCATCGATGCGCTCCTCGGGGCAGGGCTCTCCAGAAACGTCCCCGATAGCGTGGCGGCACTCGCTTATCGTCTGGCAGCAACCGATATACCCGTGCTTGCCGTCGATCTGCCGTCTGGACTATGCGGCCGGCGCGGCGTGGCGCTTGGCGCGGCGTTGCGTGCAGATCGGACGGTGACATTCGTTGCGCGCAAGCCGGGCCACGTCCTCATGCCGGGACGCGAGCTCTGCGGTGAACTTGAGGTTTTCGATATCGGCATCCCCCGACGAATCGTTTTGAGCAAGGCCGGCAGTCTTGCCGAGAACGCGCCGTCGATCTGGAGCTCAGCTGTGCCGTCACCGTTGAGTGACAGCCACAAGTATACGCGCGGCCATCTGGTCGTGTTCAGCGGTCCCGCGGACAAGACGGGCGCAGCCCGGCTTTCGGCGACGGCGGGTCTGAAGCGCGGGGCAGGGCTCGTTACCGTTGCAAGCCCGACGGACGCACTTCCCGTCAATGCCGCCTCGCTGACAGCGATCATGCTTCATGCAATCGACGATGTCGCAGACCTCGCCGAGTGGCTGGGTTCGGCAAAACTATCGGCCTTCGTGCTCGGCCCGGGGTTCGGCGTCGGGAAGAAAGCCCGCGAGTTCGTGGTGGCACTGAAGGGCAAGCGGCTAGTGCTGGACGCGGACGGCGTTTCCTCGTTCAAGGACGATCCTGATACGCTGTTTTCAGCCTTCTCGGAGGGCGAGACGCGCCTGGTACTGACCCCACATGAGGGGGAGTTTGCCCGGCTGTTTCCGGATTTGGCTGAGGGCAAAGAACTCAGCAAGCCGGAGAAGGCGCTGAAAGCCTCGGCGCGGGCCAACGCCGTCATCGTCTACAAGGGTGCAGACACGGTGATCGCTTCACCCGATGGCCGCGTCCTGATCAACACGAATGCGCCGCCCTGGCTTGCCACCGCAGGCTCCGGAGATGTGCTCGCCGGAATGATCGGAGCGCTGCTCGCCCAAGGCATGCCCGCCTTCGAGGCCGCGGCGGCAGGCGTCTACCTACACGGCGAAGCGGCCAATAGCCTGACCCCAGACATGACCGCGGAAGATCTGGCCAAAAGGGCAGGGATCATGCCGAACAGAGAGCCCTAGCTCTTGGCGTCGAGCATCTCCTGCATGGCCATTGCGCCGCCGGGGGCGTTGACCTTGCCCTCGTGAATGAAGAAGGCGTAGACGTCGCGCGCCGTCTTGGCGGGCTTACGCGTTTCGTCGATCAAAGGTAGATCGTCGGGGACGCTACCGGCAGACCAGGTTTTCAACCTTTTCGCCCAATCTTTCATATCCGGCTTCGTGTAACAGGTTTCGATCTCGTCCGACCCTTTTTGCAGCCGAGCATAGACGAAATCAGCGGTAACATCGGCGATCATCGGATAGTCGAAATGATCGGCGCAGACGGGGGCGACATTGTATTTCGCGAGAAGCTCGACGAATTCCGGAACCTTGAAGCTGTCGTGCCTGACCTCGACGACGTGGCGCAAAGGCAGCCCTTCCAGCACGTCCGGTAGCAGTTTCAGAAACGCTTCGAAATCGTCAGGCTCGAATTTCTTGGTGGGCGCGAACTGCCACAGCAACGGCCCAAGATGGTCGCCGAGTTCGACGAGCCCCTGCTGCAGAAAACGTTCGATCGATTCGCCCGCCTCGGCCAGGACCTTACGGTTGGTGGTGTAGCGGCTGGCTTTGAGCGAGAAGATGAATCCGTCAGGCACTTCGGAGGCCCATTTCGCAAAAGTCTCGGGCTTTTGCGACCCGTAATAGGTGCCGTTGACCTCGATGACCTTGAGCTTGGACGCCGCATATTCAAGCTGGCGTTTCTTCGCCAGCTTGTCCGGATAGAACGTGCCCTCCCAAGGCGCGAAGGTCCAGCCGCCGATACCTGTTCGAACTATGCCTGGTGTCATCACTCTTCTCCCCGAAACAGGTATTGGCGGCGGTAAAAACTATTCTGCCGCTTGGACTTTCTTGGCCGGACGCCGTTCCAGAAGCTCCTTAAGGAACTGGCCGGTATAGGAGCGCTTCTCCTTGACGACCTGTTCCGGCGTGCCGCAGGCAACAATCTCCCCACCACCCGTGCCGCCTTCGGGGCCAATGTCGATAACCCAATCGGCGGTCTTGATGACTTCGAGATTGTGCTCGATGACCACGACCGAATTGCCTTGGTTGACCAGCTCGTGCAGCATTTCCAGAAGTTTCGCGACGTCGTGGAAATGCAGGCCCGTGGTTGGCTCGTCCAGAATATACAGCGTGCGGCCGGTGGCACGCTTCGACAGCTCCTTGGCAAGCTTGACGCGCTGCGCTTCGCCGCCTGAGAGCGTGTTTGCCTGCTGGCCGACCTTGATATAGCCCAGACCGACATCGAACAGCGATTGCAGCTTGTCGCGCACGGCCGGAACCGCGGCAAAGAACTCGACACCTTCCTCGACCGTCATGTCCAGGACGTCGGCGATCGACTTGCCCTTGAAATGTACGTCGAGCGTTTCGCGGTTGTAGCGTTTGCCGTGGCAGACGTCGCAGGTGACATACACGTCCGGCAGGAAGTGCATCTCGATCTTGATGACGCCGTCGCCCTGGCAAGCCTCGCAACGGCCGCCCTTGACGTTGAAGGAGAAGCGGCCGGGCGCATAACCGCGTGCCTTGGCTTCCGGCAGGCCGGCAAACCAGTCGCGGATGGGGGTGAAGGCACCGGTATAGGTGGCCGGGTTGGAGCGCGGTGTGCGACCGATCGGCGACTGGTCGATATCGATCACCTTGTCGATATGCTCGAACCCGTCGATCCGGTCGTGCTCGGCCGGGATTTCTCTCGCGCCCATGACGCGGCGTGCGGCCGACTTGTAAAGCGTTTCGATCAGAAAGGTCGACTTGCCGCCACCCGATACGCCTGTCACGGCGGTAAAGACGCCGAGCGGTACCGCGGCGCTAACATTCTTGAGGTTGTTGCCGCGGGCTCCGAAAACCTTGAGTTCCTTGCCTTTTTTGACTTTGCGGCGCTCAGTGGGAACTGCGACGCCGAGTTCGCCCGACAGGTATTTACCGGTCAGTGACTTGGGGTTTGCCATGACCTGCTGCGGCGTGCCTTCGGCGACGACCGTGCCGCCGTGGATGCCGGCGGCAGGGCCGATATCGACGACGTAATCGGCGGTCATAATGGCGTCTTCGTCATGTTCCACGACGATGACAGTATTGCCGATGTCACGCAGATGCTTCAGCGTTTCGAGCAGGCGGGCATTGTCGCGCTGGTGGAGGCCGATAGATGGCTCGTCCAGCACGTAGAGCACGCCCGTGAGGCCGGAACCGATTTGCGATGCCAGACGGATGCGCTGGCTCTCGCCACCGGACAGCGTGCCGGAATTTCGCGAAAGGCTGAGATAGTCAAGCCCGACGTCGTTCAGAAACTGAAGGCGCTCGCGGATCTCCTTGAGGATACGGACAGCGATCTCGTTCTGCTTCGCGTTCAGGTGCTCGGGGAGCGCCGCAAACCAGTCGCGTGCCAGCCGGATCGACATTTCTGTCGTCTGGCCGATATGCAGCTTATTGATCTTGACCGCCAGCGCTTCCGGCTTCAGGCGATAGCCGGCACAGGACGGGCATGGAGCGGCCGACATGTAGCGCTCGATCTCCTCGCGCGCCCAGGCACTGTCGGTTTCCTTCCAGCGCCGTTCGAGATTGGGAACGATGCCTTCGAACGTCTTGGTCGTCTTGTAGGACCTGGCACCATCGGCGTAGTTGAACTCGATCTTTTCCTCGGTGCCCTCAAGGATCGCCGAGCGGGCGCTATCCGACAGCTTGTCCCAGCGGTCCGTCAGCTTGAAACCGAAGACCTTGCCGAGACCCTCGAGCGTCTGGTTGTAGTAGGGCGAGGTGGACTTCGCCCATGGCGCGATCGCGCCATCCTTCAGGGTCCGGCCGGGTTCCGGCACGATCATGTTCCGGTCCACCTTCTGCTGTGATCCGAGACCATCGCAGGTGGGGCAGGCACCGAAGGGATTGTTGAAGGAGAACAGCCGCGGCTCGATCTCCGGAATGGTGAATCCGGACACAGGGCAGGCGAATTTTTCCGAAAACAGAACCCGTTCATGGGTTTCGTTGAGCGACTTGTTGGCAGACCCACCTGCGGAGGTTTCCTTCTCCGGCAGAGGCTTGTCGGCAAACTCGGCAACGGCCAGGCCATCCGCCAGTTTCAGCGATGTCTCAAGGCTGTCGGCCAGACGCGCGGCAATGTCGGATCGCACCACAAGGCGGTCCACAACGACGTCGATGTCGTGTTTGTATTTCTTGTCGAGCGCTGGAACGTCGGAGATTTCGTAGAACTGGCCATCCACCTTGACGCGCTGAAAACCCTTTTTCATCAGCTCGGCGAGTTCCTTCTTGTACTCGCCTTTGCGCCCGCGGATCATTGGTGCGAGAATATAAAGACGGGTGCCTTCTTCGAAAGCAAGGACCCTGTCGACCATCTGGCTGACGGTCTGGCTTTCGATCGGAAGCCCGGTCGCTGGCGAATATGGAACGCCGACGCGCGCAAACAACAGGCGCATGTAGTCGTAGATTTCCGTGACCGTTCCGACCGTCGAGCGGGGATTTCGCGAGGTCGTCTTCTGCTCGATCGAGATCGCCGGAGACAGGCCTTCGATCTGGTCGACGTCAGGCTTCTGCATCATCTCCAGAAACTGGCGAGCATAGGCCGACAGGCTTTCGACATAGCGTCGCTGTCCCTCGGCATAGATCGTGTCGAACGCAAGCGACGACTTGCCGGAGCCGGACAGGCCGGTCATCACGATCAGCGAGTTGCGGGGCAGATCGAGATCGATACCCTTCAGATTGTGCTCGCGCGCACCACGGATGGAAATGGTTTTGAGTTCGCTCATCGTTATGCCTTCGGGGAGGATCGAAGGTCCTTATGTAGTTATCGAAAGCCGCCTGTCGAGACGAAACTGTTGCAATGCAACCCGGTTCCGAATGCTTGACAGAACTATACGGAGAAAATAGAACAAAGAAAGAACAAAATTCACTGTGGATTAAACCTCGGCATTGCCCAATCCGGGCGGTCGATGGTTTATGGTGGGGTAATTGGTTTTCAAAGCCGCGCTTGGCGGCAAACGAGGTGAATACGATGGCGGGCAGCGTGAACAAAGTCATTCTGGTGGGCAATGTCGGCGCCGACCCGGAAATCCGCCGGACGCAGGATGGCCGCCCGATCGCAAACCTGCGCATCGCCACGTCGGAAAGCTGGCGCGATCGTACGTCGGGCGAGCGTCGCGAAAAGACAGAATGGCATACGGTCGTCGTGTTCAACGAAGGCCTCTGCAAGGTCGTCGAGCAGTATGTCAAAAAGGGTGCCAAGCTTTATATCGAAGGCGCGCTGCAGACTCGCAAATGGCAGGACCAGACCGGCAACGATCGTTATTCAACCGAAATCGTGCTGCAGGGCTTCAACTCGACCCTGACAATGCTCGACGGTCGTGGCGAAGGCGGCGGTGAGCGCGGCGGCGCACGTGGTGGCGCAAGCGACTTCGGCGGCGGTGGCGGCGGTGATTTCGGCGGCAACTACGGTGGCGGCGGCGATGACTATGATCGTCCGCGTTCCGGGGGGGGAGCACCGGCAGGGCGCGGTGCTCAGGGCAGCCAGGGTGGCCAGTCCTCCGGTGGTGGCGGCGGGAACTTCTCCCGCGACCTCGACGACGACATCCCATTCTAATCAAAAAAAAGGCGCCGCTCAGGCGCCTTTTTCATGTTCGGTTGGAGCATGAGTGGCGCGGTCCGAAAGCATCGCTACAAGCACGTCGGACTGCGAGAGTATTCCGACGAGTTTGCCGTTCTCGCCGACGATCGGCAGGTAGTGCAGGCCTTCCTCGGCAAACATGACGACCGCGTCGTTGAGCGGTGCCGACGGCTCGATCGTCCGGACCGGCGCGGTCATGATATCCCTTACGATATGGTTTGGCGCTGTTGCGCCTTGCATCATCAGCCGCAAACGCTGGCGCGGGCCGATCGTCGGGCGACCGCCGGTCCAGATTGGCTTGTCCAGAAAATCCGTCTGCGTAACGATGCCAACCACCTCAGCCTTTTCGTTGGTGACGGGCAGGGCCTTCAGACGGTGGTTGCGCATGGACTGATGCGCCTTCCCCAGGGGATCATCCGGTGACACCGCGATCACGTCGCGGGACATAACGTCGGCGCAGGTGAGGTGGCTCGCGCGCTGGCGGTAGGAGCGCAGTTCGGTCAGGCGAATAATTGTTTCGAGGTCGCTGCGATCGATATCGAGGACCTGATCATAGTCCCTGAGGACGGCGTCGAGATCCTCCCGGCGGAACCCGATACGGCCGCTCGGCGGCGGATCCTTGGTGCCGTGCGAAGGGGCAGGCGTAGCGGGCGCATGCGGATAGCGCCGGCCTGCCAGATTGTTGAGAATGATCGCAAGCAGCAGCAAAGCCAGCGAGTTGCCCAGAACCGGCCAGAGGATGAATCCGTATCCCATAGCTTGAATGGACGGGCCGCCAAGCACTGCGGTCAGGGCAATCGCACCGCTTGGCGGGTGCAGGCAGCGCAGCGCCATCATCGCCGCGATCGCTATGCCAATGGCGAGGCCCGAGGCGAGGGCAGGGTCTGGCACGAGCGCAGCGACTGTGACGCCGACAGTGGCCGAGAGAATATTGCCGCCGAGGATGGACCAGGGTTGTGCGAGCGGGCTCGACGGGACGGCAAAAAGCAGCACGGCCGAGGCACCCATCGGGGCGATCAGTGCCGGCAATGACGGTTCGAAGCCGACGACGAGACTTCCGCCCAGTCCCGTCAGGGAAATGCCGAGCAAGGCGCCGCCCGCAGAGCGAAGCCGTTCCCTCATGCTGATCGGGTTCGGTGCCTGTCCGATGAGACGGTTTAGAATGTGCATGGATTGAGCTTTCGGCCGTCCGTCTCAGGAACGATCAGGGTATCGCGAATGCCGACCGGATGCCATCGACCACGAACTGAACGGACAAGGCAGCAAGGATGACCCCGAGAAGCCGGGTGAGGATCGCGCGCCCTGTCACACCCAGGAAACGGTCGAGCTTTTCCGCGATCAGAAGCGTTGCGTAGAGCACCACCATGATCAGCGCGAGGACCCCGATAAGGAGTGCGCGGTCGAGAGCGCTGGTGAATGTTCCGGACAAAAGGACGGTCGCGGAAATCGCTCCGGGGCCGGCGATCAGCGGCAGGGCGAGCGGAAACACGGCGATATCGTGGATATGGTCGATCGTGATCGCCTTTTGCGACGTCTTTTCCTTTCGCTCCTGACGCTTTTCGAAAACCATTTCGAACGAAATCCAGAACAGCAGCAGGCCGCCCGCGATGCGGAAGGCGCCGATCGAGATACCGAGCAGGCCGAGAACGCTCGATCCGAACAGCGCAAACACCGCGAGGATCCCGAACGCGATCAGCGCACCGCGAAAGGCGACAAAGCGCCGTTGTGCCGTCGTCATGCCGACCGTCAGGCCCAGAAAGACCGGCGCCAGACCCGGCGGGTCGAGCGTGACCAGCAAAGTGGTCAACGCGTTGATGAGAGCATCGGGTGAGGCCATGGATACTCCTAGAGGACGCTCGGCTTGCCGTTCAATGATAAGATTGTTAGGACAGCCGGGCGCTTTAGGGAAGTCTTGCAACGAATGTATCCAACGATCGTGGCAAACACCTTCCAAATGCCGCAAAACCTGTTCACAACTACAAAGCAAATTCAGTGGAAATTGGCGCCCGGAGCCGCTTTCCGCTATAAAAATTCAAATGATTCCGAACAGAGATCGTGATCCGATTTGACTGAGCAAAGCACACCCGGCGGCGGAAAGCTGCCTCCAGGCATTGAACCCATTTCCATTATGGAAGAGATGCAGCGGTCCTATCTCGATTATGCGATGAGCGTGATCGTCAGCCGCGCACTTCCCGACGTTCGTGACGGACTGAAGCCGGTTCACCGGCGCATCATGTTCGGCATGTCCGAGCTCGGGATCGACTGGAACAAGAAATACGTCAAGTGCGCCCGCGTAACCGGTGACGTGATGGGTAAATTCCATCCGCACGGCAACTCCGCGATCTATGATGCGCTGGCACGTATGGCGCAGGATTGGTCGCTGCGATTGCCGCTGATCGACGGACAGGGCAATTTCGGATCGATCGACGGGGATCCGCCGGCGGCCGAGCGCTATACAGAGTGCAGGCTTGAAAAGTCGGCCCATGCGCTGCTCGATGATCTCGACAAGGAAACCGTCGATTTCCGCGACAACTATGACGGCACCCTGTCGGAACCGGTGGTTCTGCCGGCGAAATTTCCGAACCTGCTCGTCAATGGCGCAGGCGGCATCGCCGTCGGCATGGCGACCAACATCCCGCCGCACAATCTGTCGGAAGTGATCGACGGCTGCATCGCGATGATGGACAATCCGGCGATCGAACTGCCCGAGCTGATGCAGATCATTCCCGGTCCGGACTTTCCGACAGGTGCAATGATCCTTGGCCGTGCCGGCATTCGGCTGGCTTACGAGACGGGCCGCGGCTCCGTCATGATGCGCGGTCGTGCGACGATCGAACCTCTGCGCGGCGACCGTGAGCAGATCATCATCACCGAAGTTCCCTACCAGGTGAACAAGGCCTCGATGGTCGAAAAGATTGGCGAACTCGTCCGCGAAAAGCGGATCGAAGGGATTTCCGATCTGCGCGACGAGTCCGACAGACAGGGTTACCGCGTCGTCGTCGAGCTGAAGCGCGATGCGAATGCCGACGTCATTTTGAACCAGCTCTACCGCTACACGCCGCTACAGACGTCGTTCGGCTGCAACATGGTGGCGCTCAATGGCGGCAAGCCGGAGCAGCTGGCGCTGATCGACATGCTGAAGGCCTTTGTGTCCTTCCGCGAGGAAGTCGTCAGCCGCCGCACGAAGTACCTGTTGCGCAAGGCGCGCGAGCGCGCTCACGTGTTGGTGGGTCTGGCGATCGCCGTTGCCAATATCGATGAAGTCATTGCGCTCATTCGCCGTGCACCGGATCCTGCGACGGCGCGCGAGCAGTTGATGACGCGCCGCTGGCCGGCCCATGACGTCGAGGCTCTTATCCGGCTCATCGACGATCCGCGTCACAAGATCAACGAGGATCTGACCTACAACCTTTCCGAGGAACAGGCCCGCGCGATCCTCGAACTGCGTCTTGCCCGCCTGACGGCGCTCGGCCGCGATGAAATTGGCGACGAGCTGAACAAGATCGGCGCCGAGATCTCCGACTATCTCGACATCCTGTCGTCACGGGTTCGCATCCAGCAGATCGTCAAGGACGAACTCATCGCCGTTCGCGACGAATTCGGTACACCACGCCGCACCGAGATCCTCGAAGGCGGTCTCGAGATGGACGACGAGGACCTGATTGCCCGCGAGGACATGGTCGTTACCGTTTCGCATCTCGGCTATATCAAGCGTGTTCCGCTGGCGACCTACCGCGCGCAGCGTCGTGGCGGCAAGGGTCGCTCCGGCATGGCCACACGTGACGAGGACTTCGTTACCCGGCTATTCGTGGTCAATACTCATACGCCGGTGCTGTTCTTCTCCTCGCGTGGCATCGTCTACAAGGAAAAGGTCTGGCGCCTGCCGATCGGCACGCCGCAATCGCGCGGCAAGGCCCTGATCAACATGCTGCCGCTGGAAGCCGGCGAGCGCATCACCACGATCATGCCGCTTCCCGAAGACGAAACCTCCTGGGATAACCTGGACGTGATGTTCTCTACGACCCGCGGCACGGTTCGCCGCAACAAGCTGTCGGACTTCGTGCAGGTCAACCGCAACGGCAAGATCGCCATGAAGCTCGAGGAGGAGGGTGACGAAATCCTCTCCGTCGAGACCTGCAGTGGTCCGAACCTCGATCTCAACGAACCTGGTGACGACGTGTTGCTGACGACGGCGCTGGGACAGGCGATCCGCTTCCCGGTCGAAGAGGTCCGCGTCTTTGCCGGCCGTAATTCCATCGGTGTCCGCGGTATCAATCTGGCCGAAGGCGACCGCATTATCTCAATGACGATCGTTGGGCATGTGGATGCCGAGCCGTGGGAACGTGCGGCTTACCTCAAGCGCTCGGCGATCGAGCGCCGTGCTGCCGGGGTGGACGAAGAAGACATCGCTCTGGTTGGTGAGGAAGTCACCGAAGAGGGACAGCTCTCCGATGAGCGCTACGAATACCTGAAGCAGCACGAACAGTTCGTGCTGACGGTTTCGGAAAAAGGCTACGGCAAGCGCTCGTCTTCCTATGACTTCCGCACATCGGGCCGTGGCGGCAAGGGTATCCGTGCCACCGATACCTCGAAGACTGCGGAAATCGGCGAACTCGTGGCCGCCTTCCCGATCGACGAGGGTGACCAGATCATGCTCGTTTCGAATGGCGGTGTTCTGATCCGTGTTCCGGTTGGCGGCATTCGCATTGCCAGCCGTGCGACGAAGGGCGTCACGATCTTCTCGACCCACAAGGATGAGAAGGTGGTCTCCGTCGAGCGCATCAGCGAGCCTGAGAACGAAGACGAGAACGGCGAGCTCCCGGGTGAGATCTCGGCCGAAACCGGTGACCTCGGGATTGCTCCCGATACCGACACCGATGCGACCGAAACCGATACGCCTGATGCTGACGGGGATGCGACCGAATAGGTCGCGTCCACCCGGACGGCAAAAGACGAGAAAAACGAAAAAAGCCGGAGGATGGGAAACCATCCTCCGGCTTCTGTTTGAGTAGCTTCAAGGGGTTGGGCATCTCACCAGTATTTGGCACCGGCGATCAAACTAGTGGCGCGGTGTTCGATCATTGGATTGGGATGCGATTGAATAGGTCGCGTCCTTCCGGAGGGCAGAGGACATCAACAACGAGAAAACCGGAGGATGGGAAACCATCCTCCGGCTTTGTTTGAGCCGCTTGGCGCGGAAAGGGCATCGCGCCCTGTTAGCTACCGTTCACGAAAATAATGGTGTGGCTTGTCGCTCTAGATCTTCCCGACAACGTGCCCAAAGAGCAGGGGGCACGATTGCGGTTTCTGTGATCGCGGATGTTTCAGAGGAGCGGCAAAAGGGATGAGGTCCCAGTCCAGCTCCTCGCGGCAGGCGATCAATAGTAGGAGATGTCGCTGTAACGACCGGTAACCTGCGGGTAGTTGGAGCCGTCGACATCCGAGCGGTCCTGGTAGAGAGTGACCGTCGCCGTCAACATGACAGCAATCATGGCGCTCCATACGAGGTTAATCATGGTGATCTTGTCGGGCATAGCCATCTTTTTGTTTGCGATCATCATATCCGATTATCCTTTTAATTGCCTGAGCGCGTGAACTGCGCGCAGCGACACCACATTATGGGAGTGACCTATCTGAACGGCTCTGAAGCATGCTTGAATGGCGTGTTCATCTGGCGTTCAGATTCCGGATCGCGTTTCCACTTCTCAGAGGTCTGCCGATCCGAATACGTAAATCGCGGCGTCCAATAAAAGCGCTGCAACGATTGCAGCGAAAATCATCAAAGCCAGCATTTCCATGTCTCTCAACTCAGCGGGACGATGATCTCGCCCCGTCATGTTTGTCAGTTAAACATGAGCCGGCTGAAACGGCCTTGAACGACGCATTCATCTTTCGTTCAGTTTTTGGGAAAGCCTTGCAGCGGGCGGCCTTCCATGACAAAAGGCCGTTGAAATTCAGCTGGAACAGGCTCCGACTTCGGTATGACGATCGCTCTTTATCCCGGCTCATTCGACCCGATGACAAACGGCCATCTCGATATTCTCGTGCAGGCGCTGAACATCGCTGAACGGGTCGTCGTGGCAATCGGCGTTCATCCGGGCAAGGTGCCGGTATTCAGCTTCGAGGAGCGCGCGGCATTGATCGCAGCAGCACTTTCGGAGGCTCTGCCCGAGCGCGAGGACAGTCTTTCGGTGGTTTCATTTGAAGGATTGGTGATCGACGCTGCCCGGGAGCAGGGGGCGACAATCCTTGTGCGCGGCCTGCGCGACGGGACCGATTTTGATTACGAGATGCAGATGGCCAGCATGAACCGGACAATGGCGCCAGACCTTCAGACGGTATTCCTGCCGTCGGCGGCGGCCTCCCGGCCCATAACGGCCACATTGGTCCGCCAGATCGCTGCCATGGGCGGCAATGTCGGCGAATTCGTGCCGGCTGTGGTACTGCGCGCCCTGAACGAAAAGCACAAACGCTGATTCTGCGACAAAAGATAACAGGAGTCTTCTGATGAAACTGCTTCGCCTCGCCATAGCCGGCGCCCTCGCGCTCGCTGCCACGGTCGGAACAGCCGTTGCGGCGGCAGACGATTTTCTGACCATCCAGTTGAAGGATGGTCCGGTCGTAATCCAGCTGATGCCTGAGTCGGCACCGAAGCACGTTGCGCAGGTGAAGGCACTGGCTGCGAAGGGTGCCTATGACAACGTCATATTCCACCGCGTCATCGATGGCTTCATGGCCCAGACCGGCGACGTCAAGTTCGGCAAGCAGGGCGGCCCGAGCTTCAACGCTTCGCGCGCCGGCACCGGCGGCTCGGATCTTGCCGATCTTCCTGCAGAATTTTCCAAGACGCCATTCGAGCGCGGCACTGTCGGCATGGCCCGTTCGCAGAGCCCGAATTCTGCCAACTCGCAGTTCTTCATCATGTTCGATGAAGGCCCGTTCCTGAACGGTCAGTACACCGTAATCGGCAAGGTCGTGTCCGGCATGGAAGCCGTGGACAAGATCAAGCGCGGCGATGGCAGCAATGGCGAAGTCACCAATCCCGACAAGATGGTCAAGGTGACCGTCGGCAAGAAATAATCGGCTCACAGTCGATTGAAACGGCAATGGCCCACCGGGCTGATGTCCTGAGACAGAGATAATCAAGGAGAAATACCATGGCCGAGATCAAGGATCCCGAAAACACCCTCATCATGGAAACCACCAAGGGCAAGGTCGTCATCTCGCTCCTGCCGGACCTGGCACCTGAGCACGTTGCGCGCATCAAGGAACTTGCCCGCGAGACGGCCTATGACGGCGTTGTTTTCCACCGCGTCATTCCGGATTTCATGGCGCAGACCGGCGACGTCAAGTTCGGCAAGCAGGGTGGAGCGGACTTCAACCCTTCGCGCGCCGGCATGGGCGGCTCCGATAAGCCGGACCTGAAGGCTGAATTCTCGGCCGTATCGCATATCCGCGGCACATGCTCGATGGCCCGTTCGCAGAGCCCGAACTCCGCCAACTCGCAGTTCTTCATCTGCTTTACCGATGCTCCTTGGCTGAACAAGCAGTACACGGTCTGGGGCCAGGTCATCGAAGGCATGGACATCATCGACCTGATCAAGAAGGGCGAGCCGGTCAAGGATCCGGACTCGATCGTTTCCGTCCGCGTCGCCGCAGACGTCTGATCTGATCCGCCATTTCTGGCCCGCTCCGTCTTCTCGACGGGGCGGGCCTTGCCTATTCTGGAAGCTCATCCATCATGCGTGTCGATCTATTCGATTTCGATCTGCCCGAGGAAAACATTGCGCTGCGGCCGGCAAACCCGCGCGACAGCGCCCGGCTGCTTGTCGTCGACGCCGGCGCCGATCCTGTCCTCTCCGACCAGCGGGTCAGTGATCTGGTGGCATTCCTGAAGCCGGGCGATGCGCTGGTCTTCAACGACACGAAAGTCATTCCCGCGCAGCTCGAAGGCATCCGTCATCGTGAAGGCGCCGGCGGTCAGCAGGTTTCGGCGACGCTGCATATGCGCACCGAACCGGATGTCTGGAAGGCGTTTGCCAGGCCCGGCAAGCGGATCAAGGTCGGCGACCGGATCGAATTTGGCGATTTGGGATCGCTGAGCGCGACAGTCGAGGATAAAGGCGAGGGCGGCGAGGTGACGCTGCGCTTTGATCTTTCAGGCCCTGCGTTGGACGAAGCGATCCTGTCGGTCGGCCATATTCCGCTGCCGCCCTATATCGCCGCCAAGCGGCCCGAGGATGCGCAGGACGCGAAGGATTACCAGACGATCTATGCCCGCGAGCAGGGCGCCGTTGCTGCGCCCACAGCGGGTCTGCATTTCACGCCCGACCTGTTTGCCAGGCTGGACGCTGCAGGCGTCGAGCGGCATTTCGTGACGCTGCATGTGGGGGCAGGGACATTTCTGCCGATGAAGGTGGACGATACCGAAGACCACAAGATGCATCAGGAAATCGGTTACGTGAGTGCCGAGACCGCGCAGCATCTCAACGCCGTCAGGGCGAGGGGCGGGCGCATCGTCTGCGTCGGCACGACCTCGCTGCGGCTGATTGAAAGTGCTGCGGCTGACGACGGCACCATACTGCCCTGGAGCGGTGCGACCGGCATCTTCATCACGCCCGGCTATCGGTTCAAGGCAGTCGACATGCTGATGACCAATTTTCACCTGCCGAAATCGACGCTGTTCATGCTGGTCTCGGCTTTTTGCGGCCTGGAGACCATGCGCGCAGCCTACGACCATGCCATCTCGTCCGGCTATCGCTTTTACTCCTACGGCGACTCAAGCCTGCTTTTCAGGAACGACCGATGACCACCGAAAATTTCCAGTTCACCCTGAAGGCAACGGACGGCGGCGCCCGTCTCGGCGAAGTCTCCATGCCGCGCGGAACGATCCGCACGCCGGCCTTCATGCCGGTCGGCACCGTCGGGACCGTCAAGGCGATGTATCTTGATCAGGTGCGCGAAACGGGCGCCGATATCATTCTCGGCAATACCTATCACTTGATGCTGCGGCCGGGCGCCGAACGGGTTGCGCGGCTCGGTGGACTGCACAAGCTGATCCGCTGGGATCATCCGATCCTCACCGATTCGGGCGGCTTTCAGGTCATGTCGCTTTCGGCGCTCAGAAAGCTCGACGAGAAGGGCGTGACCTTCAAGAGCCATATCGACGGCTCCAAGCACCATATGTCGCCGGAGCGTTCGATCGAGATCCAGGGCCTGCTTGGCTCGGATATCCAGATGCAGCTCGACGAATGCGTGGCGCTTCCGGCCGAGGCCAAGGAAATCGAGCGCGCGATGGAGTTGTCGCTTCGCTGGGCCGAGCGCTGCCGGGTGGCCTTCGGGGAACAGCCAGGCAAGGCGATGTTCGGCATCGTCCAGGGTGGCGACATTCCGGCGCTTCGCGTGCGGTCTGCCGAAGGGCTGAAACAGCTCGACCTCAAGGGATATGCGGTGGGTGGCCTTGCGGTCGGCGAGCCGCAGGACGTGATGCTGCGCATGCTGGAGGAAACGCTCCCGGTTCTGCCGTCCGAAAAGCCGCGCTATCTGATGGGCGTCGGAACGCCTGATGATATCCTCAAATCGGTGGCGCGCGGTATCGACATGTTCGACTGCGTGATGCCGACGCGGGCCGGCCGTCACGGTCTCGCCTTCACCCGTCGCGGCAAGGTGAACCTTCGCAACGCACGCCATGCCGAGGATATGCGACCGCTCGACGACGAGTCCGGCTGCCCGGCGACACACGATTACTCCCGCGCCTATCTGCACCATCTGATCCGCGCAGACGAATCGCTGGGCGGGATGCTGCTCTCGTGGAACAACCTCAATTACTACCAGGATCTGATGAAGGGCATTCGCGAGGCGATCGCGAATGGTCGTTTCGAGGATTTCTGTGCAGAGACCCAGGCGGAATGGGCCAAGGGCGATATCGACCCGGTCTGACAATATTCGAGCGGGCAGGGGCGGTGCCCCTGCCGACCATATTTTGGCTAGATGCCCTGGCTGGCCGTGTTGCGGATCATCCGGACGCCGTTGACCTTGTAGGATCCGTCGTCCATCAGCCGCATGTCGTAGATTGCGGTCCAGTCCTTGCCCTGCTTGGCACTGATCATCACCTCCTGCAGCACGACTTCGCCGCCGCCCACCAGTTTGGAGCGGCCGAAGGCATAGGTTCCGGCCTGATAGACAGCCTCATAGTTGTCGCGGACCATGGCGAAGAACACTTTTTTATCCGGATAAAGACTGCGGATGCCCGGCGAGGCCAGAGAATAGGCCTTGTCGGCATCATCATTCATCAACGCGGAAATCTGAGCGGAGATGACTGCGCGAGCATCCGCAACAGGATCTTCAGCGTAGACGACACCTGCGGGTGACAGGAAGAGGAATGCGGCAAGAGAGGCTATTCGAAAGCGCATCTGACATTCTCCAGCATAGGCTGACATGAAGTTTAGCGCATACTCACCAAAGGGAAAGGTGGAGTTGCGGATTTTTTCAGCATTGCCATGATCTGCCCAACCGGACGGCAATGCGAAACGCAGGGCAGGGTCCCACGTTCATGTCTTGTCGTCGTCAAAGTCGCGGTGCACCAGTGTGTCTGATGTGATTGCTTCGGAATTCCGTAATGACCCTACTTGCGCCGGCTCTGCTCTATTTCAGCAATGCTCTTCTGTTCGTTTCCCTGTTCACGCGGCTTCCGGCCATTCAGGAATCGATGGGCATCGACAAGGCGGTGCTCGGGATGGCGCTCTTGAGCGCCCCGGTTGGCACGTTTCTGGCGCTACCTCTGGCCGGACGGATCACCGATAGGCTTACGCCACGGCTGACCGCGGTCATCACGCTGCCCATTGTCGCGCTTCTGAGCCCGATCCTGGCGGCCGCGCCGCTCCCTTTATTTGTCCTCGGTTTCTTCCTGTTCGGCTTTTTTCGCACGATCTTCGATGTGTCCGCCAACATGATCTCCGCCGGTATCGAGCAGCGGACCGGCACAAAGGTTCTGGCGAGAAGCCACGGGTTCTGGTCGGTCGGGCTTCTGTTCGGATCGCTTGCGTCCGGTTTCCTCGCAGCGCAGGGCGTATCGCCCTTTGTGCAGCAGAGCGTGGCGGCGCTACTTGTCCTCGTAGCCTGCTTTGCCGTCTTCCGGGTGACGGCCGCCGACCCGGCGCCAGCTGCGCCGACGACGAAAAGAAAATCCGCATACGTCATGCCGGACAAGACCATCATCCTCATCTGCATCATGGTGTTCGGGCTCTGCATCGTGGAAGGCGCGGTCTACGACTGGGCGATCTTCTTTCTGCGCGAGGAAATGGGGGCGGATCCGGCGATGGCCGGCGTCCTCTACGCCGTCTTCACCGTCGGCATGGGACTGACGCGGCTGTCGGGCGACAAGCTGCGGGAAGTCGCAGGACCGATCTCGCTGATCCGGGGATCCGCTATCGCCGTCGCGTTCGGTATCGTGCTGCTGGTGACCGCCGCAAACCTCGTCGTTGCCGGCGTGGCGCTGTTTCTGATCGGCTGCGGGATCGCGCTGGCCTTTCCCCTGGCAGTCTCGACCACGATTGCCCGTGGCAAGGGACAGCCCTCCGACAATCTTGCAGCCCTCGCGCTGACCCTGATGCTTTCCACGATCGGGGTGCCGCCGCTTCTGGGCTTCATTGCAGAGCATGTGAGCCTGGTTGCCACCTTCGTCGTTTTGCTTCCGACCGTTCTCATCAGCTTCCTGATGGCGCCGGTGGCCGATGGGCGCCGGCCGTTTCGTCTCAGGCGTTGATCGCTTGCATGTGGAAAACCGGTCGGTTTTGGGGCAGGGGCAAGACTTGCCGGCTGATGGCCCCTAATTGGCCACATGAATGGATAATGGCTTGAGCCGACTGGACTTCGTCGCTACGACTGGATTGGCGTTTTCTGATATGACTTTCCGAAAACAGGTGGCACTGTGATCGATCCCTATGAAATTCTTGGTGTTTCGCGCGAGGCGGATGTGACGGCGATCAAGCTTGCCTACCGCAAACGGGTGAAATCCGCCCATCCCGATACCGGCGGCGATGCGGAAACGTTCGGACAGCTGAAGGCATCCTTCGAGCTCCTGAACGACCCGATCCGCCGAAAAGTCTATGACGACACCGGTTACGATCCCGAGCTTGCCGACAAGAAGGACCTGCAGGGTCTCGTCATTTTGGAGATGCTCGTCAACGAGATGATCCTCGATGAGCGCGAGCCTGGCAGCTTTGATCCGGTTTCCTCGATGCGGCGCAAGCTCACGGACCGGATCGTCAATGCGCGCTTCCATATTCTCGAGATGGAGCGCCACCGCGCCCGGATCCGCAATCACATCAACCGGATCGGCCGCAAGCCGGAAACGGATGTTCTGGGTCGCATGCTGAAATCCCGCTGCGAAACGATTGCCTATGCGATCAGCAAGGCCGATTCCGAGATCCAGACCATCGAGCAGGCCTATGGCATGCTGGACGGATACAGTTACGAGATCGAAATCGCCGAGGTAAAGGACGCGGCCGAATAGGCCGCGGACCCTCACTCGGCCATCGGGCGATCACATTTGGCGTTGCCGAAACTTCACGGATCATTTCCATGACACTTGCCATCCGAGACGCCACCCGTGCCGATGCCGGAACGCTCCTGTCTTTCATCCGCGAACTCGCGATCTTCGAAAAGGCCGAGCATGAGGTTGCGGCGACCGTCGAGACGATTGAGACATCGATGTTCGGCCCGACATCTGTCACGCGCGGCCTGATCTGCGAAAGCAATGGCAAACCGGTCGGCATGGCCATCTGGTTCTTCAATTATTCGACATGGCAGGCACGGAACGGACTTTATCTCGAGGATCTCTACGTGACGCCGAACGCTCGCGGGCTCGGGGCCGGGAAGGCGCTGTTGCGGCATCTCGCGAAGATCGCTGTCGAGAGCGGGTGCGGACGGTTCGAGTGGAGCGTGCTCGACTGGAACGAACCGGCGATCGGTGTCTACGATGCGATCGGTGCCGAACCGCAGAAGGAGTGGATCCGCTACCGGATGGCGGGTGACAAGCTCAGGGACTTTGCTGACGGCTAGGCCGGGTCAGCGCGTTACCATCGCGCCGTCAAAGGCCAGGTGAGCGCGACGAACGCCATGCCGCCAGCAACCAGAACGAAGGCCACACCCAGACTATAGTGATGGGCGACGAAACCGATGGCTGCCGGACCCATGAGAATTCCGGCGTAGCCCATCGTCGTGATGGCAGCGATCGCATTGCTGGGTGGCATTTGGGTCTGCTTGCCGGCGGCTGTGAACAGAACCGGCACGATATTGGAAGCGCCGAGCCCTACCAGAAGGAAGCCCGCAAACGCCAGGGGCTGGTTGGGAGCCAGGACTGTCAGCAGGAAACCCAGTGCTGCGAGCGTGCCGCCACCGACCACGACTTTCATGCCGCCGAGCGTTTTGACGATCCAGTCGCCCGTCACCCGACCGACGGTCATCGCGATGGCGAACATCGTGTAGCCAAAGCCTGCCTGAGTCGGATCGACCAGGTGTGCGCCGATGAGGAACAGAGCGCTCCAGTCGAGGACCGCGCCCTCGCCAAGAAAAACCAGAAAGCACAGCAAGCCGATGAAGGCCACGATGCCGCGCGGAATGGTGAACAACGGCGCATCCCCGGTCTCCTGGTTTCCGTAGGGCAGGAGGCCCCGAAAGGATTGCGCCAGCAGGCCAAGCAGCAGCGCACTGAACATCAAGGTCGCGGTCAGGGGTGAAACGCCGGCGCCGAGCAAAAGGCTCATGCCGCCCGCGCCGACAATGCCGCCAACGCTGAACAGCCCATGGAAGCCGGACATCATGTTGCGGTCACTATCCTTCTCGACCATGACGGCCTGAATATTGATCGCGACGTCAACCGCGCCAACACTTGCCCCGAACAGCGCCAGCGAGATCGCCATGCCGGGAAGCGAATCGGCGACCGCCAACATCGGGAGCACGAGGGCCAGCGCCAGGGTGCTTGCCACGATGACGGCCCGGCATCCGAATCGGCTCGCGAGAATGCCGACCATTGGCATGGTCACGATAGAGCCCAGGCCAAGGCACAGGAGCAACAGGCCAAGCGTGCCGTCATCTACGCCGATTCGAGCCTTGGCGACAGGAACCAGCGGCGCCCAGGCCGCCATGGCCGAGCCGGCAATGAGAAAGCTGGAGCGCGTGGCCCATTGGTGTCGGCCTCCGGTGCGGGGGCGTCCTGTGAGGATCTGGGCGTTCGGCATCTCGGTAGCTCCTGGATTACAGCGTTGGACCTCGGCAGAGATCGTCGCCGTCCTTGATGGTGCCCTGTTTACAGAATGCGTAAGAATGTGCAAGATCGTGCAGAAACTTTGATGAGGGACCCGGCACGTGCTGACAGAAGAGAGGCTCGACCGCATCCGCGAGCAGTTGACCATCCGCGGCAAGGTTGTTGCGAGCGAACTGGCGACGCAGTTTGACGTGTCCGAAGACACGGTTCGCAGAGACCTGCGCGAACTCGCCAAGCTGGGTTTCTGCCGTCGAGTCTATGGTGGCGCGCTGCTGCCGACGCCGGATTTCGGCACGTTGGCTGCCAGAACCGCATTGGACGCGGATCGAAAGTCGAGCCTTGCACGGGCGGCGGCGAGGCTTGTCGAAGACGGCCAGACCGTGTTCATCGACGCCGGATCCACCAATCTTGCGGTCGCGAACGCGCTCGATCCGAGCCAGACGCTGACGATCGTCACGAACGCGCCGGTGATTGCCACGGCGCTATCAGACCGACCGAACTTTACGGTCATTGTTCTCGGCGGTCTGTACGATCAGGCGAAGGGCGCGTGCCTCGGGCCGCAGGCGATACGTGAAGCCATGCAGGTCTATGCGGACATGTTCATCATCGGCGTATGCGGCGTGGACAGCATCGCCGGCGTCACTGCGCTCGATCCGGGCGAGGCCGAACTCAAGCGGACCATGGTGAACCAGAGCAGCATTCTCGTCGTCGCCGCGACGGCCGAGAAGCTCGGCACAGTCGCGCCGTTCAAGGTCGCGGATACGTCGATGATCGATCATCTCATCGTGGAGGATGGCGAATTCGACCGCGGAGACTTCGCGCGGTGCGATGTCCAGGTGCATGTCGCACTAGATGGCGGTTCTCCGTCGATGTGAAGCATGTGGCGGCAACGTCCGCATCTTTCGTAGCTTCGCATGTTCGTCAAACAAGGAATTCAACGACCCATGCGCATCGCCCACACAGCACTTTGGACCCGCGACCTCGACGCCGCTGCCGGATTTTTCGAGACCTATTTCGGCGCAACGGTGGGAGAACCTTACCACAGCAAGAACAGGGTAGGGTTCACATCGAGGTTCGCCAACCTGCCCGGTGCAGAGGACCAGATCGAGCTCATGTCCGTGCCATGGGTGACGGACGCCAGAGGAGAAAGCGTTGGCTGGGACCATATCGCCATTGCCCTGGGGAGCGAGAGTGCAGTCGATGCTTTGGCGGAACGCTGCCGGCTTGCCGGCTGCCTGCGATCAGGACCCAGATGGACCGGTGACGGGTTCTACGAGGCCGTCATCGTGATGCCGGATGGTAGCGCCGTCGAGATCACCGTTTGAACGCGATGCCGACGGCGCGCAAAGTTGTTGCGTTCGATGATCAATGTTCTGGGTACTGAAACGTATGGGATGTGATCCGGCGGATCCGGCGCTCGCTCAGGTCAAGACCATGCGCCAGTGACACTATTGTCATCAAGCACGATCCGGCCTTGGACGAAACTTCGATCCGCCGCAGATCGCGCACGCTATTCACATGCGGGGAGTGTGACAGTCTACCTTTTTTGAAGCTATATCCAAAGATCAGATAAGATAGATTATGGAACTACAGGATGTGGCTGGAAGCGCAAGATCTTGGCCTTCTCCCTTAGAGCTGCAGATCATCCGCCGTCACATCGACTTCGAACGCCAAGCCGTCATAGGTCGGTTCGACATGGCCCGGCGTTTCAGCCATGACGCGATCGTAGTCCAGTGGAATGTGCATGTGGGTCAGTAGCGCGCGCTTTGGCGCCAGATGGC
Organism: Rhizobium sp. CFBP 8752; assembly: GCF_014842035.1. NCBI lineage: Bacteria > Pseudomonadati > Pseudomonadota > Alphaproteobacteria > Hyphomicrobiales > Rhizobiaceae > Rhizobium > Rhizobium sp. CFBP 8752. The sequence continues at coordinate 1,582,922 of NZ_JACYUZ010000001.1, forward strand.
TGATCCAGTCGAGTGCCTGCTCAAGTGACAGATGGCTCGGATGCGTGCGGTACTGGAGCGCGTCGATGATGAGCGTATCAAGTCCGATGAGCTTCGGCACCGTTTCCGGCGGAAAGTCGCTGACATCGCTGCAGTACGCGACGTTGCCGATCCGGAAGCCCAGCGAATGGATATCGCCGTGGACCTGCCTGTGCGGCTGGAACCGGATGGCGCCGCCCGGACCGTCGATGACGATCGGCGCGTCCATCGTCTCGATCAGCACCGGCTTGACGATTGGCGGATAGCTGCCACCGGCCGGTGTTTCCAGGCAATAGCCGAAGCCCTGGCGGATGCGGTCCATCGTGGACGGATCGGCATGTATCGGAATGCGGTGCTTCTGGAGGATGAAATAGCCGCGTAGATCGTCGATGCCGTGCAGATGATCGGCGTGTGGATGGGTGTACAGGACGGCATCGATGCGCTGGACGCTTGCGGCGATCATCTGCTCGCGAAAGTCCGGGCCGGTATCGATCACGACAACAGTTTTGCCGCCATCCGGCGCGATCTGCTCCACCATGAACGAGGCGCGCGTGCGCCGGTTCTTCGGGTTTTCCGGGTCACAATCGCCCCAGTCGCCGTTCAGCCGCGGTACGCCCGGCGAAGACGCGCAGCCGAGAACGGTAAAGCGCCGCCGATATCCGGTGCTCGTTCCGACCCGGGCCGCCATCACCTCAAAGCCTCGGCATCTTGGAGAAGCAGCGGAACGCGTTTTCCGTCGTGATCGCAGCCATCTCTTCGTAAGTCAGGCCGTGAACATCGGCCAGCACCTCTGCGGTATTGACCACGTAGGACGGTTCGTTGCGCTTTCCGCGCCAGCGTTTTGGCGCCAGATAAGGTGCATCGGTCTCGACCAGCAGTCGGTCCGTCGGCAGCGTTTTCGCGATGGACCGGATATCTTCGGATTTCGGGAAGGTCAGGATGCCCGAGAAGGATACATAGCCACCAAGCTCGATACCGGCACGGGCAAGGTCGGGTCCGGCCGAAAAGCAATGCAGAATGAAGGGGAAAGCCCCCTTCCCGCTTTCAGCTGTCAGGATCTCGATCATGTCTTCGTCGGCACTGCGACTATGGATCACGAGCGGCAACCCGGTCTCGCGTGCAGCTTCGATATGTCTGATAAAACCGGTCTTCTGGTCGGCCGGCGTCTGCGTGTCGTAGAAATAATCGAGACCCGCTTCGCCGATCGCGACGATCTTGTCATGCAAATTGGCGAGACGAATGAGGTTTTCCGCCTGGATATCCAGCTCTTCGCTGGCATTGTTGGGATGCGTGCCGACGGAGCAGAATACCGATGGGTATTTGTCCGTGATCGCCAGCAGGCTGTCCAGCTTCCTGACGCGTGTCGAGATCGTCACCATCTGCCGGACACCGGCTTCGTGGGCGCGCTCGATCAGTTCGTCGCGTTCGGAGTCGAAATCCGCAAAATCCAGATGGCAATGGGTATCGATCAGCATGACTTGCCCTATGCCGCGGGCTGCGGCGCAACGTAGCGCGGGAAGACCGGGCTTGGAGCTTCCAGCACCGTGCCGGGTGTCAGGCGGCCAACTTCGCCGAGTGCTGCGAAATCACGCGATCCGGCAGGTGCAGCCACCAGATCGAGAAGCTTTGACGACGAGTCCGGCATGAACGGCTGCAGCAGGATGGCGATCTGGCGAACCACTTCGGCGGCCACGTAAAGGACCGTCTCCATCCGGGCGGGATCAGTTTTCTTCAGAACCCACGGCGCCTGGGCTGCGAAATAGCGGTCGGTTTCGGACACGACGGCTATGATTGCCGCCAGCGCGCGGTGAACGAGTTGCTTTTCCATGTCGTCGCGGCAGATCGGCAGGAGCGCATCGACGGAGGCCAGCATCTGCCGGTCTGCGTCGGTCAATTCGCCGGGTGCCGGGATCTTCGCGTCGCAATTCTTGACGATCATCGACAGCGAGCGGCTGGCAAGATTGCCAATACCGTTTGCGAGATCGGCGTTGATGCGCGTGCCGATCGCGTCTTCGCTGCAGGTGCCGTCCTGGCCGAAGGAGATCTCCCGCAGCAGGTAATAGCGGATCGCATCAAGGCCGAAATGGCCGATCAGTTCGAACGGATCGAGCACGTTGCCGAGCGACTTCGACATTTTCTCGCCGCCCTTGGCCAGAACGAAGCCGTGGGCATAGACGCGCTTGGGCAGCGGCAGACCTGCCGACATCAGGAAGGCTGGCCAATAGACGGCGTGGAAGCGGATGATGTCCTTGCCGATGATATGCGCATCAGCCGGCCAGTATTTCGCCCGTGGACCGTTCGGGTCGTCGAGATAGCCGGTTGCGGTCAGGTAGTTCGTGAGCGCGTCGACCCAGACATACATGACGTGCGCCGGATCGTCGGGAACCTTGATGCCCCAGTCGAATGTGGTGCGGGATACGGAGAGATCGCGCAGACCGGATTTGACGAAGGAGATCACTTCGTTGCGGCGCTCGGCCGGACCGATGAAATCCGGATGATCCTCGTAGTGCTTCAGCAGCTTGTCGCCGTATTCGGACAGCTTGAAGAAGTAGCTGGACTCTTCGACCCACTCGACCGGCGTGCCCTGCGGGCCATAACGGGTGCCGTCACGCAGCTGCGTTTCGTCCTCGGCGTAGTAGGCCTCGTCGCGGACCGAATACCAGCCCGCATAGGTATCCTTGTAGATATCGCCGGCGGCCGACATCCGGTTCCAGATGTCCTTGCTTGCCTGATGGTGGCGCTGTTCCGTCGTGCGGATGAAATCGTCGTTCGAGGCGTTGAGCAGCTTGCCCATTTCCCGGAACTGCTCGGTATTGCGCTCGGCCAGCTCTTCCGGCGAAATGCCTTCGTTGCGGGCCGTCTGCTGCATCTTCTGGCCGTGCTCGTCGGTGCCCGTCAGGAAGAAGACGTCCTTGCCGTCGAGGCGCTGGAAGCGCGCCATCGCATCCGTCGCGATCAGTTCGTAGGCATGGCCGATATGCGGCTTGCCGTTCGGATAGGAGATCGCTGTGGTGATGTAGAAAGGTGTCTTGTTCGGCATGGGCTGTACTCGGACAGATGTTAAGTCACGCCGCTCTTAGCGCATGTTGCAGACAAGCGAAACCCAAACTTCCCGCCATGGTCCGGATCGACGATCAGGCAAGCCTGGCGGTCTCGAGAATGGACATCAGCGTCTGCTTGCGATCGAGGTTATAGGCCTGGGCGATCTTCAACTTCTCGGTCATGTCGGAAACAAGCTTTGCCCTTCGGTCCGCGGTGGCGAGATCGCCTGACAATGCGGCCTCCCTCGCCCGTTTGACGAGATGGTCGGACAGATGCTCGAGAAAGAAGCCGAAGATGACGTCGCTGTCCTTGCCGGAGAGAACGTCGGCGAGCCGGTGCATCGCCTTGCGCGCGGCCGGTCCGTCGGCGGAGACGGCATCGTCGAATGCCGAGATGATATCGGCGCCGCCGTAATTCAAAAGTTTCAGTGCCTGCGCGACGCTTCCCTTGGATTGAGTCAGCACCATCTCCTCGGTCTTGCCGCCATCGAGTGGGCTGCCGAGGGTTGCGAGCGCGCTTGCAAGATCCGTATCACTGAGCGATGACAGCCTGAGCGGCTGGCATCTGGACCGGATGGTCGGCAAGAGCCGTCCGGGGGCATGCGACAGGACGAGGAAAAGCGCACGCCGCGGCGGTTCTTCGAGGATCTTGAGGATCGCGTTGGCTGCGTTGCGGTTGAGGTCGTCGGCCGCATCGATAATGACGATGCGCCAGTTTCCGGTCCCGGATGTCTGGGAAAAGAAGTGCCCGGCTTTCCGCACTTCGTCGACGGTGATGGCCGTCTTCATCTTTCCGGTCTTGTCGTCGACCGGTCGAGAGAGATGCAGAAGATTGTGCGAGGCGCCCGAGGCGATCTGGCGGCTGACGGCGCTGTCTGGATCCGGATCGGCAATGTGATCAGGCGCGCTTTCCGGTTCCGGATGGGAGAGGACATGATTGGCGAAACGGAAGGCCAGCGTCGCCTTGCCGATCCCTTCCGGCCCCTCGATCAGGATGGCGTGATGGCCCTTGCCCGTTTTGTAGCTGGCACTCAGAAAATCCTCCGCGGCACGATGGCCGAACAGGTGCGGATTTCTGGCGGGCGAAATGGCGCCGTCCAGAATATGCGGATCCTGGTCGCTCATTCCGATGAACCCGTGACGCCGGCCTGATCAGCGCCGAGGCTCAAAGCCATGGGCTCGATCAGCGCTGCAATCTCCTTGGCGATGATCTCCTCGTCGCGGTCGGCATCGATGACGTGACAGCGGCCGGGATCGGCGGTGGCAATCGCGAGATAAGCCTGGCGGCGCGTTTCGTGGGTCTCGATCTCTTCCCGCTCGAAACGGTCGGGGGCTTCGTCCGGCGCGCGTTTGCGGGCACGGCCAAGGCCGATTTCGGCGGGCAGATCGAGGATCACGGTACAATCCGGTTTGACGCCGTCGATCGCGACACGCTGCAATGCCTCGATGAGATCGGACTCCAGATTGCCGGTGGCGCCCTGGTAGACGCGGGAGGAATCGATGAAGCGGTCGCAGAGAACGATTGCGCCGCTTGCGAGCGCCGGCCGGATGACCTCCTCGACGTGGTCGTTGCGGGCAGCCGCAAACAGGACCGCTTCGAGCCTGGTCCCGAACTCCTGCGCTGCACCCGAAAGCAGGACGTGGCGAACCGCTTCGGCGCCCGGCGAACCGCCCGGCTCCCGCGTCATCAGAACGTCGTATCCCCGCCTGCGCAGGAGATCGGCAAGCCTGCGGATCTGGGTGGATTTCCCCGCCCCTTCCCCGCCTTCGAATGTCACGAATAGCCCGGATTGTTGTGTCACACCTAGTTCCGTATTGCGCCTGTCAGACGGTTCATAGCCGATATCCACGCGTCACGGAACATGTCAAAGCCAGAAGAACATCAGTTCCAGAGCCGCATCGGTCGCCTTGTTGAAGAGTGTCCCGTCTTCGATGGCATCCGCCGTCATCAGCGGCACTTCCCGGACCAGACGGTCTCCGGATGAGATCTGCAGAACGCCGATTTCCTGCCCTTTCGTGACGGGTGCACGGAGCGGCCAGCGGTAGACGATCCGACCCGAAAGGCGATCGGGGCTATTGGTCGGCAGGTAGAGATCGACCGGCTCCTGCGCGACGAGATCGACGTGGCGGCTGGTGCCGCCATAGACGCTTGCCTGACCGATCACCTCGCCTTGCGCGAAGATCACCTTGGTCTGAAACGAGGAGAGCCCCCACTCCATCACCCGGCGCGCCTCTTCCACCCGTTCCTTGTCACTGGCAAGTCCCCCCATGGCGAGGAAAAGCCGCGTTCCTTCGCGCTGTGCGGAAGCGACGAACGAGAAACCTGCGCCTTCCGCATAGCCGGCTCCAAGCCCGTCTATGCCGAGATTGAGCGCGAGCAGCGGGTTTTTGTTGCGCTGAAAGATCTTGTTCCAGGTGAAGTCCGGCTGGGCGTAGAGCGGGTAGTATTGCGGATATGTCTTCTGAAGGTGCCGCGCGAGTTCCACCATGTCACGGGTGGTGGTCCGGCTTTCGGCAGACGGAAGGCCCGTGGAATTGCCGAATGCAGAGCGCGTAAGCCCCAGATCCTTGGCGCGCGCGTTCATGCGCGTCGCGAATTCGGCCTCGGAGCGGGACAGTCCTTCTGCCAGAATGATGCAGGCGTCGTTGGCATTCTGGATGATCACGCCCCGGATCAGGTCGTCGACCTTCATCTGCGATTTCAGCGCCGCAAACATGGTCGTGGTGCCCGATGGCGCGCCACCGGTGCGCCAGGCAAACTCGGTTACGGGATAGCTGGTTTCGGGTGTGATCTCGCCGCGCTGGAGCGCGCTGAACACCACTTCCATGGTCATCAGCTTGGCGAGCGAGGCTGCCGGAAGAGACTGGTTTTCGTTTGCCGAAAGCAGCACCGTGCCGGTCTTTTCCTCGACCATATAGACCTGTCTGGCCTTGGTCGCGAAGGCTGGTGCGGCGTCCTGCGCAGACACGGTCTGTGTCGCGGAAAAGGCTGCCGTGACGCACAGGCAGGCCGAAAACAGAAAGCGTCGCATCATGCCCCCAGAAACGTTTCGACCTATGCCTACAGCATCGATCCGCGAACCGGAATCAATTTTCGGAGATAGGATGCTTTGCGGAAGACAGCGCGAACAACGCGCTGCCGATCGGGACGTCAGACGCGTCGCCTCAGGGTCGGGCCGTGCCGGGCCGCTTAGTCCTGCAGCAGGACGTTGCCGAACATGACCTGCTGCTTGTGGCCCTTAGGCGGCTCGACATAGGCAGTTTCGGAGGTCCAGGCCTGCTGCGCCCGATTTGCGACCGGGCGGATCTGCTGTTCTGCCCGCGCCGGAGCGACTGGCTGAACGTAACGCTGCTGGCTTGCAACCTGCTGCTGAGCCGGAGCTGCGATCGCCTTCTGGGTCGGAGCCTGAACTGGTGCCGGCTTTGGCGCAACTGCCGCGACCTGTCGCTGCGGTGCCTGGGCACGAACCGTCTCAGCCGTCGAACGCTCGACCGGGCGCGGCGACGCCGCATACTGCTCGGCCCGCTGGAAGCCCCTCTTCGAGGATGCGTTGCTCTGCGCACGGCTCGGATAGGCGGCAGGCGTCGGTACGGACGAACCGAAGCTCTGCATCTGGTCACGCAATGGCTGGTTCGACGCGACCATCACGCCGCTCGAACTCTGACCGCCACCCGGATTGAAGGACGGCAGTCGATCGCCCTTGCGGATGTAGGACGCCATCAGGAACGGAGTATCTTCGCCGTCCATGCGTGCGCGGCCGACATACTGGACATTGACCTTGGCAGTGCCCGAACGCTTCATATCGAGGAGCTCGGCCGTCTTGCTGGACACGTCGAGGATGCGGCCGGCGTGATACGGGCCGCGGTCGTTGACGCGCACGATGACCGACGAGCCGTTTTCGACATTGGTGACGCGGGCATAGCTTGGCAGCGGAAACGTCGGATGGGCTGCCGTGAGGCTGGCCGAATCATAGACCTCACCATTGGCGGTATAACGGCCGTGGAAGGCCGAACCATACCACGATGCGAGACCACTCTTGTTATACTGCGGATCTTCCTTGGGAACGTAGGTCTTGCCCCTCACCTGGTAAGGCTGGCCGACCATAAAGCGTCCGCCGCCTTTCGGCACCGGCTGTCCGTCCTTGACGACGCGCGGACTGGCTTTGACGCCATATTCCTTCTCGGAGAAGTATTCCTTGCTGCGCACCTGCTTCTGCGCAGGTTCATGCGTCGGCTTTGTCGTGGCACAGGATGCCATCGCCGCGAAAACCACCGTCATGCCAAGCCACTTCGCACTTAGCGAAACAATACCGCCACTCAAACGCAAAACCTGTCCGCCCCATAATTTCTTGCCACAACGAGCGCTTGAGCCTCGAAGATCGATTCGTCGTTCCGATCAATGAACCAAGCGAGACCCGTCCGGCCCCGTCTTTGATGGATGCCTAGATTTGCTTTTTTCGTGGCTAAAATGCGAACGAAAACTGTTGAGTAATTAAAATTGTATCCAGTATGGTTAACGGATACTAAAAGTAATACTCTATTAATACTTTGATTGCCGCCTTCTCCCGCAAAGACTAGGGTACCAGTGCAGCAATCGAAGCGCATCTCCAGTTGACGACGGCAGTTCTGCGATTATAAAGCCTGACAGCGAGGAAGAGTGTCCGAGTGGTTTAAGGAACCGGTCTTGAAAACCGGCGTGCGGGAGACCGTACCGTGGGTTCGAATCCCACCTCTTCCGCCGCCATGCTATTGTTTTCATTGAAAAATAAGCCTTATTGGCCATTCTGCTACATCGCTTGCTACATCGAGCGACCGTTGTGCCGTGCCGATTCCCGCTGGTCCCGGTCAAAGTACAAAATACCCTGTTTCGCGAAATTTGAAGCAAAATGGAATTCGAAATCAATTCGAATTAAGCATCTATCAATCGCTTGTAGCATTGATATTGACAAGCACGTTGCGTCTGGCTTATATTCACCACTTGCGCGCCATGGATGCGGGTTTTCCACTCCGGTTTCAGCGCGACCAATCTTAAGACACTTAATCATTTTGACCGCAATCCGATGTTGATCATCAGATTTTGCCTTCGGTCGCAATTTCTATTGACGGATATGACTATGGACCCGAATTACATCGTTGAACGCGCTTCCGGCTACCACTTCCGAATCGCCGTCCCCCCAAATCTCCGGGCTAAACTGGGAAAGCGGGAGGTTTGGCGGTCGTTGAAAACTAAAGACCGGAAGACTGCTCGGTTCGCTGTTGCTCCACTCTATGAGAAATGGTCGCATATCTTCGCGACGGGAATTATTCCGGACGAAATCGAGATTGTTCCCGAAACCATCACCGACAACGCAAAGCGTTCTGGCCTGACTTATCGATCTGATGAAGACTACCTGTATGCCCCAATCGAGAAATCGATCGAAGCGATATTTGAACTCAAGTCAGCGACGAGTGGGACAGGGCGGCGTAACAAACTCGAAACGGCAACCCATGGCGGAGTTGTCGCCGCGCCCGGTATGACGATGACCCAAGCTCTTGAGCGATACAAAGAGCTTAGCCCAGACAAGTTCATGGCGTACTCTGACGAACGGGACCGCTACAAACGATGGCGTCCGTTCGTACAAGCTGCTCAAGCCTTCACGGATGTCATGGGGAAAGTTGACGTGTTGAAGCTGAAGCCGAAAGATTGCTTCATCTTCAAGAACGCCCTTGTTGAACAAGTTCGGGCTGGCAAGCTTAAGGTTGAAACCGCTCGCAAGAAAATCATGTGGCTTCGCTTAATCCATACGAAGGTTCTCGAATGCGATGCCCCGGAACTACTCCCCTGCCCTTGGGACCGGATTACAATCGACAGCAACGGCGCTGAGAAGGGCAAGCGAAAGCCGTTCACTGAAAATGAGATCAGGATTGTCCGGGACAAACTTATCAACAGTGAAGCCAGCAAGCAGGTAATCGCGCTCAACCTCATTTCGATGAATACCGGTGCGACATGTAAGGAACTGACTCACCTCGATAGCTCAGACATATTTCTCGATGCTCCGGTCCCATACATCGCCGTGCGCCCCAACGCTCACCGCAATCGCGTAAAAGGAAACGGTAGCAGAATCCGTGAGATTCCGCTGATCGGTTTGGCACTCGACGAAATGAAAAAGTTTCCGGACGGCTTTGACGAATTCCGAAAAAACAACGGTTCCGAAGAACTATCCCGTATCTCCAACGTACTAATCAAGTCAGCGGTGAAGGATCGCACATTCTACAGCTACCGCCACACAATGGCCGACAGGCTTCGACAAAGCGGCTGTAACGACACTCTCAAAGACGCCTTGCTTGGCCATACGACCAAGGGGTTCTCCATGTACTACGGAGTTGGCTACACACTCCAAAACAAGCTTGAGGCACTACAGAAAGCGTTGCCTGAAGACGCGTGAACACGCGATATCTCTAACCAGTAACTTATGACTGCGCGACGGCGAAAGCCACTTTTATATGATGAAAAGGTCATATTCCAAAACTCGGAATATGCGAAATGCCCGACACTAATGCCTTTGAGGAACTTGTACTCAACCCGAAAGCCAGAGCAGAGTTCTTCGCGTTCTACGATGAACTTATAGCGGACTGTAAACGGTACGGTTTCACGAAAGCCGCCCTCACCCATGCCAAAAACCGAAAGCGGATTTGGGATGAGGTGACACTACTCGATTGATGCGGTTTAGCCGGAACCAGATGACCAGATCCGCGTTCTGGCAGGAGCAGACACCGTTGGCTCTCCGGTTGTGCGGTGTCTGCTACTTGGTGATGGAAAAAAAGCTCGTGCGGTGGTGGCTCCTTCCGCACGAGCTTTTGTCGTTGGCCCCCACAGAGCGTGGACAGCCTTCCCAACGTCCGGTTCCGTACAGACAAATTTCCATGACGCTGGATCGGGAACTGCCGTGCCCTGTTCAGGTTAGACGATTGCTGCCGTAGTTGAGCTTAGCGACGGCACCTTCGACGCCCATGCGAGCAGCCCCCAACACTGTTCGCGTGGGCGTTTTCTATTTGGTTGTGGACGTTGTTATCGCTTTCAGCAGCGAGATACGATTACCATTCATAATCTCGATCACTTGTTGAGCTTCCAACGAATACAGCCCGTTCACGATCGAGTCCTGATCGAACCAGGCGTCGATGAGCGGTTCCCCTATCGAAAATATGTTCACTGGCTCACCCGGCTTGGCATCGAGCTTGCGAAGGCAATCGCGGATCGCTTCAATTGCGTCCAATGCTCACTCCCGGACAAACTTTGGCCGCCAACCCCTCGCCGCTCCGTAAGAAATGAACGTCGATGCTATCAGTAGCTGTTGATGTAGGAAGCACGCGTCGGCAATGACGTCCCTTAGCGCGGCGACAGCATCGCCTTCGTGCGCTGCCAACACGGCTTCGGCAAGATCGATCGCAATGTCATTGGGGGTTGCGGCGTGGATAATTGCTGACATTGCGGCACCTGATCTCGTTGATGAACGTTCTCGTTGTGTTCTCATCAGGAACGGGAGTCAATAAGGTGGCGATTGAATGACGGGCTTCTTGCTTGGCGATCCCCAACTTCGCATATTCAGTTAACCCACATCCTGATGGAGACAAAGGCGTTCGAGGATGGCTTCTGCGGCAAGACCAGCCCTCTATGCTTGCTCTGTAAGTGCGGCTGTATCAATATCACCCACGACAGGTAGGCACGATCCAGTCCAACACTCAGGGGGTTCGAGTGAAAGTTTCCGCATTCGCATTAGTCTTGCTAACAATTCCGTTTCAAGCGAAAGCTCAGGATTCGGCAATATTTGACAGAAACGGCAGTTTCACTAATTCTTACGTTTGTGAAACGACAGTCTTGAACAAAGTGGCGTCCGATACCTCGACTAAAAAATGGAACGGGTCCATCAGCCAAGAGAAGAGATCGTACAATATCGATGTGGTTTCTGCCTACAGCGACAACGAAAAGCATAACGCGAAGGCGACACAATATCAGCTAAAACGATTGGCAAAAGGCAAAGAGATCAGCCTGTGCTTTCAGCGCGACCATGCCTCATTTCATGCCTCTGGAGATGTCGTCATCACAATTAGCGGCACACTTGAATGCGAGATGGATGGAGACAGAGGCGCTACCGATAGGTGGTCATTCCACTTCGAAACTGGTCGGTTTCTTCGTGTAAGATCGGAAGGCTACGTCAACGGAGAAGACGGTTACGTGCCGGGACCGGAAATGGAACTTGGCACATGTAGGCCTCAATAGTTGGTGACAAGCTCGCGGCTAACACAAAGCCCGTCGATGACTTACGCCACTAAATAGCCGATGTTCGCACAAATCAATCTCTACCTCATGATCGGGCTTGCCATTATCTGTCTGCTTCTTGGAGGCGGCTGGTACTGGCAATCTGGTCGTGATGCCGCGACAATCGACACCCTGAAGGGCAACAATACCAAGCTCGCGCTGTCGGTCGAACTAAACGAGCGGACTATCCAACAGATGGTCAAAGACACGCAAGTTCTTGCCGCCGCCAACAAGACCCTTACCACTCGAATCGTTACGACCGAAATGGAATTCGTTGACGAATGGGCTGCTATCAACGCGCTTGATCTGGAGAGTGATGAGGCTGTTGCCGATGTCACCGGGCTTGAAGCCACGGTCAACAGCAACTTCGCGAATTCGGTCAATGAACTGAGATCGGCCACCAGCCGGTAAAGAAAAACCCGCCGAAGCGGGTCTCTTACGGTGATCATTTGGCGTGCTGCGGTCGGCCAAGGTCGTAAAAGTAATGGTCTACGCTCGCCAGATGTACGATTTTTTCTGCCTGGGATGCGTATTCCATGGCATCTTCCAATGTCAGAAACCGTTGTTCCGCCACCACCGCACCGTCAGCGCGACAAATGGTAACGACGAACCCCATCAAAGTTTCAGGCTTAAATTCCTCATAGTCGGCGTGGACAAATGCTGTTGTCGCAAGATCGCTCATCATGCTGCGACACCAAAGCCAGCAGGATTTGGCGTCAAACGCAGAACGGGTCTGCTTTCTTCAAGATAGTCATCGACGCTTGATGACTGCCAGACGGTCTCAGCATGGAAGAAGGCGAACGATCGGGCTTCCTCTAATGTCGTGAAGTGGCGCTGCTCGCTATCAACCCGCACATAAAAGCTCTTCAACGTCTGAGGGTTTCCTTGGATGTAATCCGCGAAGATTGCTACCTTCGGGTATGGTTCGTCGCGATGAATGAACTTCTCGATATTCTCTTCCCAACCAAACTGACAACAGTTATCGCAGGCAGCGTCATAAGCCTTGTTAGCAAGCCGAATGTATCGATCACACCGCCGCTTCATTTTAGCGAGTACGGGTCCTTCAGCCAGTTTGTGGAAATCGGTCATCTGAACCGCGTATTCTACCATTTCATTCAACGAGTCAGACGCTTTCTCTGCGGCTCTCCACGCTACCAGCACCGGTCGATCAACGCTGTCGCCACAATGGAATTTCCCTTCTAAATGGGAAAGGACGCGGCGGTAAAAAACACCTGAAATACAACGCCTGAATTCGTCGTCGTATATTGCGTCAAAGATAAGTTGATCGATCTTCTCGATGAGACCTTCAACACCGTCGCAGAAGTCCGGGTCGAAATCATTCCAGTTCAGCAAGAACTGTCGTTCTTTCCCATCCGCTTCACATTCTTCAATCCATGGTCCGCAATTAACGGGATCGAGAACACCCGCTTTCAAGGCGTCATGTGTTCTGAATGCTGTCCCTAAAAAATCCCAAACGGGTGCGGTCTGCTGCTTCGCTCGCATCAGTATAACTCTCCATATTATCGCTACGTTAGTCTATCTTCGCATCTCACGCCGTGTCGATGTGACCGCTGCTTGACAGTGATGTCGATATACATACCGCAAACGAAGTTGCCAACATAAAATTTTCTTCGTTGCGAACTCCGAAGTAAAATCGAAATGATTTTAAGTTTTCTACTTCCGTCTTTACTCTCATCAGGACGGTATAAAATTCGCTCGTACCGATAAAGAAACTTGGTGAGAGATATTTGCCATCGTCCATGCTTCGCGATTGCTGTCGAAGCTTCTAAAATCGGCCGGCGAAAAAATGTTTCCGAGACCGACAAATACGCACTCATGCTGGGTCGAAACCGAACCCCATCGCGCGTGGGGTCATACCGATCACGCTTTCACCGAACGACTGGAGATAGGCGCACCGCTTATAAGAGTGGATTGTGAACTCGGTGTCTGGCTTCTGGCACCAACGGCGGAGTGTCACGAAATGTAAAACATCGCCCATGGCAGATGCGGCCAAGGGAGCACTCGCGAAACTTCCGTTTGGTGTGATGAAATAACCGGAGAAAGATCCATTCTGCTCCGGGCGACGGTTCCGGATTTTCTCGATGGTGGCGGCATCATGCCGTTTACCGGTGTGAGACTTGCTTAGCTTGCGACGTGTCTCAGCCGTCTTCGGCGGTCCACCGCCTGTCGCCTTCTTGGCGAGATTGTATCGCGACTGTGGGGCTGTCTGGTCTATGTAACGCTGCTCGACCTTCCGGAGGTCTTGGTTTGCGACTGCTTGGATCAATTCGAACTCAAAAGACTCGGCACCATATTGGTCGAAGTCTGCCTGAAGCAGATAATTCTTATGCCGCTGAGAACGCATCTGCCAGAAGTGGGACGCCTTGCGGTTGGAAACGTCCTTACCACTGCCATAGTAGGTTTTCCCGGTGATGTGGTTGTGGATGGCGTAAACGCCGCTGATTGGAGATGGCATTCCTTTCTCTGGGTTAGGGGGAAGACTGTCGCTCATGGGCGGTCTTCGTGTTGGTGATTAGTGGGTTGGGTTGTTTGGGTTAGAGAAGCGTGGATGGCTTTGTGATGCCCAGAAGGCTTGCGCAGATCTCTGATGCGCGTCGATCGTGGCAGAAGAGTCTTATCGGCTCATCATCCTTGGCACGTCGCAACCCTTTATCGAGAGCTTCAGCGTAGTAGCTCCGTTCAAGATCTTCGCGGGATAAGTTCGCGAACGTGTTCCACATAGCTAAATCGTTTTGGTCTGAGTGAAATTGTTCGATGACTATGATCATTGGATCTGTTCTCTTCAAAATGATGCGTTGATTTCGGTGATACGTTTCTTCTTGCGCTGCTCCGCCTTACGAAGTCGCTCTTTCTCCCGGCGCTCTTCGATCGATAGAACAGCCGCCTTGGGACCACGCTTTTTGGGCGCACCGTCAACAGTCTCAAGTCCGATGTTCAGCACGGTTGGCGTGGCGCATCCGATTTTTTCCTGAAGGAAAAGTGCGGAACCAAGGTCGCTAACGAATATCAGGATTGGTTCTTCCGCATCTTTCGATCGAATGCTGACTCGGCCAATGAACTGGTAGATTCGCTCCCAACTTGTCGCGGTCTTTACCTGATCCGGGCGCACGCCAAAGACCCGATCCAGAAAGCCAAACGTGTCGGGGTGTTCATTCAGTGCCGCCATGTGGACGGCAACGTTGATGCCTTTGAACGCGTTTGAGCCCCTCGGATCTGGTGAAAGTCGAACCGCGTTTGGGATCGACCAGCGATGGCGCTCACCGCGTTTTTCGTTGTTCATACAGAAGATTGAGGCTTGGCCAGCGATCAGCGGTGCGGCAGCGTCTGAACAAGCATCGTAATAGGTCTGTCGTCCAGCTCCAGCCAGAAGCGTCGATGAGTGATCCTTCTCGTGAAAGGCGTATATGCGGACGAGATCAGCCTTGCTTCGAATGTCGTGATAATTCGCGACGATCTCGGGATGTGGGACAAAATCGACAATATCGCGCAAAAGCAGGAACAGGAGGCTGTCTTTGACATTAGCGCCGATAAAAGTCACAGACCGATAGTGAGCAAATCGCGTAGGCATTGTGATCGCATGAAGTGCCAGCCAACCGCGTAATTCCCACTTGAAGTTTTGGAGGTCTTTGCGATTAACAAGTACCGCAAAGTCAGGATCAGATAGACGAGCGAATACCCTCTTGATGCTCTCATCAGCACCGCGAAGCATCTTATCCTGCCAGCCGTCTTCCGCCGCATCCATCACCTTCTTAGTCCTACGAAGACGGACGAATTCGCTATCACTATCATCGATTGGCTCAAGAAATTCAGCTACCATTTTTTGAAGAATTGGAAGACCGTCGATCTGTACCCGTTCGTAGACTGAGGTGATTTCGTCATTGAAAAGATCGCGGGAGTCGGTGTGATCCTTACAGTTCGCGGCGACTTCTTGATTGACGATGAGGATCGGGAATTTTGCCGCGCAACCCTCTTTGTAACGCTTCGAAGAACTTTCGATTTCAGCGTCTTCATTCTCAGTGTCGGGGCGGAAGATTGCTTTTGCTGATAGCCAATGCTCACTCAAATCTGCTTCATATTGGACAGAGAGAGCGTTGGTCTGTGTCCCGATTGTTGTCGGGTTCTGCGTGGTCTTGAGGTACTGAACAAGGGCGTGCGACTTGCCTGAGCCGATTGGGGCGTCCACGTAATAGAAGGTTGGCTTCGTCATTATTCCTTTCTGCTTTTGAGTTCTACAAACGAAAATGGTCTTCAGCGACCGGTCGCAATTGCGCTGAAGACCTTTGACGTTTCGTTTTTGTCAGAAAGGAGAAAGCGGAACCAAACCGATAGATGACCTCTGGAATGAAGCCATGCGACCGGTTTCGATTCCTATGAGACTATGTAGGGATTTTGAATTTCTGGGAGACGTATAAAGTAGCAGATACAGTGACATAACGCAAGCGTTTAATTCAACGTTGTCCCTTCGCGCCACCCAATATGTCCCAATAGTTTCCCTATAGGTATAAGGGAATTAGACGGGACACTTTTCATATGACTCCATGGATCGGTAATGAAATCTCATATCAAAAACCATTGGCTTCTGATGGCTACGAGTGAGCTTGCGAACGAGAAGACAGCAGGTAACAAGCGTAGCGAAGTTACCCATTCAATCACATGAGATTCGATAGACGACATGGTTACATGGGATTCAAATGAATCTGGTGTCGATCAATCTCTCTGTGGAAATCCAATGATCATAAACCATTACCAATGAAATCCATAGGATCTAACCGACAAGAAGGGTTCAACCAGTCCCTACCAATTCACTCGCCAAGAGGCTCGCGAATATGTCCTGCTACGCAGTCCATATCTCGTGGTAATATCAAGTTTCATAATGGATAGAATTATCACCACTATCCGATGGCTATCCTGAAGGTAACTGCTGACCCTGTAGCGACCTGTTGAACCCTGCCGGATTCAATTCACACCAATGGATACGACTGCCAATCTCTGCGATCCGCTGTTTGGATCTGGATGGCGCGACGGGACAAAACCACACCGAACAGAGTGATCCCGTACCGAACCGTATTTCCAGGGTCTGAAGTGGTGCCCGTCGTCAACCGACCATCCGAAATTTCGTCAATCTGAAGTTTGAAAAAGGCTTGATTCTCAGGGGGTCTGAGAGGCTATAAATTCGTTTTATCGCGAGATGCGGCAATCGTACCTGTCGCTGAAATATAAATGCTCTCAGATTGATTAAATCAAAAAGCCCGGCGATCTCATCTGGAGCTTTGCCAACGCACCATAAATACCAGCAGAACGAAAGCCGGTAGCATGGCAGTTCTATAGCCATTACAACATCGGTTTCTCGTTCGATCTCCTAAGCATAACTGAGACTCAGAAGCCCTTTGCTACCGGCGCTTCTGGGTCTTTTTCATTTTAGAGGTAGCAAACATGAAAGTCGAAATCGAATCGAAACTGAAAGGTCAGGGCGGCGTCTACGAACTCCGGCATATTGGAACCGGGACCGCTTATGTCGGAAGCACTAAAGACCTCGCGTCTCGTAAAGCGGATCATTACACCAAACTCGCCAAGGGAAAGCATTCCAACCATCGCATCCAGCGAGATTACGACCTCTGCCCGTGTGGCAATACAGAGTTTGCTTTCACAGTCCTGAGCTTCATTGAGGACAGAGGCGATAGATTTACCGCTGAACAAGAAATGATCGACACCGGAACGTTCACCTATAACATATCGAAGAAAGCACAGGGTGGTGGCAACACTGTCGGAGCGATGCGGAAAGAAGTCAGGCGTTATATCACACCGTGGGGTGAATTCCGCACCATTGCGGCGGCATGCGAAGCTGGACATATGAAAACTACTACGCTCAGCAAGATCATGGAAAATTTAGATAGGAAGGTGGACCGTAAAACTTTTCGTCGCATTGCTTACCTTCGGGCACACTATACAGTTGATGCTCTCAACCGAACGTGGAGACGTCTTGGCTTCGGATTCACCCGCGACCAAACAGCGTCCGAAGAAATTTTCTGATATCTCAATATTATGAGAAGCCGATATCAACGGTGTGACGCAAAGCCTGACCGGGTGCTGTTGTCTCTCACGACACCCGGTCAGGTGCCATGGCAGAGGCGGTCTACCAAGGCAGTCACCGGCGTATCAAACAATGATTAAGATGTTGCTGTGGCATCAACCGACAATGGTCTGATGCCAGCCAGCAGGACAAGGCTGTGATCGGATACCTTGCCATGCTGTAACTGGAGGGCGGAAGTAGGGTCTTCCACTGCCGGTCATAGCCAGTCCGGAACGCGGGAGCAAGGTGATTGGGTTCAGACAGTGAATCAAGGGTAGCGAGTAGACTGCCATCACTCCACATGACGACAGCCTGCTCAAGCCAGTGCGCAAACATCCCTAAATGCGCGAAGGTTGTATGCCATGCGGATGGTTAAGCAAGAGTTTTTGGTAAATGAAGCCGTGGCAACAAGTCAGCACCACGTCATAAGATCACTCACTTTCATTGCGCGATTGTAAGCTCGGACGGCGTACGGCCCACGAGGTAAACATGGCAACAAGCCATAAGCCGAATATAACGCCGTACCAGCGATCTCCGGCCTGAGTGAAGTAGACCGCTATCACGAGAAGCCCAACAACGGCGGTACCAACAGCAGCCGCGATGATTCTTTCCGGTTTGGTAGGTTCTGGTCGCGGCTGAAGACCAAATTTTTCGGCAATCCTTTTTGCCGCCCATTCGCCAAACTTCGCCGCTCGTTCATCACCTCTTCGAGCTTCAGTCCCAGTGAGGCGCCTGATCATAATGGCGATACAAAGTGCGAATGGAACAGCATAGACGACCTCCACTGGAGTGGCCGTCTTGACCAATACGAATGGAATGACAAAAACCGAAAGGACAACGAGTACGGCTAAAGCCAAGATTAGGCGGATCATCAAGCTGCTCCAAACAAGCGAAGACCATTCCATCTTGCCTCGCTCTTCACTGTCGGTCCACCGTGTTAGTCCATCGTGGTTCATCAGATATTACACGGTGTATAGTGACATGACCGCTGACATACGGATGCGATGACCAGCTTTTGATGGGGTGCTTCTCGTCGTTCTAACGCGGACTACGTAATGCGCCCGGCCCGCATGGCGCTGCCAAAACTCGCTGCCGAACCATGTAATACTATTACATCCGATCGTTTGCTACGCATCGGCTGATTTCTGGCGTTTTTGCCGGTCCATTTTGGTTACGCTCAAATTAGACGATCAGAACAATCTCTGAACGCCATCAGTTGACCATTCTAAATAGACCGATTAAGATAGACCATCTTAATTAGACCTATGGGGAACTGATGGACTGCCGCCTCTACCTTCGCGCATCGACTGATGAACAGGATGCCAATCGCGCTCGTACCGACCTTGAAGGTTTTGCCAAAGAGCATGGCTTGAAGATCGTTGGGCGTTACATTGAGAACGAGTCCGGGGCTAAGCTCAACCGCCCTCAACTTTTCAAGCTGCTGGACGATGCCAACCCCGGCGACATCCTCTTGGTGGAGCAGGTAGACCGTCTGTCGCGCCTGACGGCTGCTGACTGGAATAAGCTCCGTGCCGAAATTACAGCGAGAGAGGTTAGCGTTGTCGCCCTTGATCTGCCAACATCGCATGACCTTGCCAAGGATCGGAATAGCTTCACTGGTCGGACGCTCGACGCAATCAACGGAATGCTGCTCGACGTCTTGGCGGCAGTCGCAAGGAAGGACTATGAAGATCGCCGCAGGAGAGTGGCGCAAGGTCAGGCTAAGGCAAGGGCAGAAGGTCGTTATCGTGGCCGTGGTGAAGACACCAAGCGCAACGCCCTGATCGGGTCGATGCTCGAACGCGGTGTCTCGTGGTCGCAGATCATGGAGGCGACTGGCGTGGCTCGTGGCACCGTTGCGAAGATCGCCAAGCGACAGAAGGAAGCGGCGGCAGAGTAAGTGCCACCGCACTGCCGGGCAGCGCACCCGGCCCTACCCCCGCACAGTTTCCCGTATCAGTAATAGGTCGTCCGAGAAATTTTTGGGATTTTCGGAAAACTCGGTCTAAGCCGCGATAGGTTGCGCACTCGCCTCATCTCTCATTTGATTGACAAGCACGGCAAACCGACGATCTGCTTTTGCCAGGACGGAAGCTTCTGCGATCGGCAAATCGATCACGTCCCGTAAGCATTTTACGACCTTGCGAGCAGCCTTACGGATCTCCGGTGAAGAGTTGCCAGCTTCACGGATCTCCTTGGCAAGACCGTAGATCTCGCGATGCGTCTTCGCGTTCACGGCTGTTTCCAGCCAAATTGTCAGTTGATCTTGTGTCATGTCGCAAGAACGCACGAAAATCGAACTTGGTGCTAATTCTTGCCACTCGTAGTTAAGCTCGGATTTACCAATGCGGCGGTCGGAAGGCAGCGACAATTTCATCGCCTCCGACGCAACAATCACGTGCCAGTCAGCTTACATCCATGCTTCGTAGAGGCATTTTTGACCGGTTCCGGTACAATCCGATGGCTTCATCCTTGCCTGAGATCGCGCAAACCGAAACGTAGCCGACTGGCGCTCACCGATTCGGACAAAAACATCCCAGAATTCGACACGACAGGGCGCGCATAAGCCGTAACCATTTTGCGAAAAATGGAGATCCGTAGAGAATGTCAACGGTTATTTTTCTATCCGGCGAACGAACACGAAAATAACGCAGGATAAGTCATCATTCCGCGTGCCTCATGCCGACTACGATGTCGATGTATGTCAAAAATGCGTGTTGCTAAAAAACACAAAGGAAACGCGTATGGACTTCTTTGGGATCACCCAATACGGGACTTTTTCACTCTCGATAGATCATCACTTCGCTACGCTTCTGATCGTATCCATAGTTCAGATTAGCGCATCGCGAAGAACAAAGCGCAAGCCCCGCTAAATGCGCGGACTGTCTACTCATAACGATGTAGAATGCGGTGAAACGGACTGGCATAGATGTCCTGATTTTCACCGCCTTCCTCCATTCCCGTGACGGTCACAGTCGGGCTTTAAGCGCCCTTTGGCTTACGACCACGCTTCTTTGGAGCGGTCTCAACCGGTGCCGATCCATAGTGGTTTTCGATGTTGGTCCGGAATTCCTGATCGTTCTCGTCATACGCGGCAGATCGAAGATCGTCCAAATAGCCGATGGCTTCATCCTTACCGGCAATGCTGATGGTCTCACCGAGCAGTGCGAACTTATAGAACGTTTCGCCTTCCAACTTTACCGGTGAACGACCACGAACACGGTCCTTTTCAATCGCCTTTTTGATGCGATCTGTCTCCGCAATGAAAGCATCAACGGCTTCATTACGCTTCTCAACGTACTTGCGAAAAAGTTCCATCCCATTCGACATCTATTCGTCTCCAAGCTTCCATTACCGATAAATAGGTAAAAGCCCAATTGCGAGACGATTTCAAGTGAAAGTTCAATTCAATCTACCGAACGGCTATTCCGCCGACATCACAGCAGCGAAGGAAAGCGGGACATTCAATCAGTGGATTGACGGCAAATTTTCGCACCGAGTCAGGCTGCTCATCACTGACGATTTCACTCTTGATGTCCGGGACGATCACTTCGTCGTTGATTTCACAGATGATGACGATGGTGTCGCGTTCATTGCCCTAATTGGTGGGAGAAAGATCGATGAGTGACACCGAAGACGCCCTTGGTCCCCTGCCGCAACCGAGACGCAAAAAGGGAGCGCCAAGACGACGCGCTGTGTCTGCTGAAGAGCTTGCGAAAAAGAAGTCGCCAGAGTTTCAGGAACATCTTCGTAACATCGGTTTCAAAGCTGGTCGGACCAAGACAGGCGGCACCGTTGCCACGCCAAAAGAGGCGAAGGAATGGGCCGCAACACGATCACTCGACGTCATGAAATTCATGTTCGATGTGATGACTGACGAAGACCAGCCGACCAAAGAGCGCATTCGGGCCGCCCAGTGGCTTGGTGAGATGAGCATGAGCAAAGCACCCGTCGAACAGAAGGTCGAAGTGAACCACACGCACGATATCGGGGCAATGCTGCTGGAGGCTCAGCGGATGGTTTCAAAATCGCTGGTTGATGTCACACCGCTTATCGACGTCACACCACAGAAAGGCGGCGAAAACGACTGATGGAACCCCTATTCGCAGCTTTTATTTGCTTCATCAAAGCACATTCATCGATCCTGTTTGGCGGATTTTTCGGCGGCATAATTCGAGCGATTTTGTCGAAGACAGGCACGAAAGGTGAAAAGCTTATGGGCGGCTTTATGGCTTGCCTTGTTAGCTACTACATGACGCCGATTGTAGTGTTCATCGTGGGAGCAACCATTCCCGTAAGCTCGATTTCGTTCATCATTGGTATTCTGTCGATGTCGCTGGTCGAAGCTTTGATCAGCATTGGCCGGGACTACCAGAAGCATCCGGGTAAGCTGAAGGCGGATATCCGGACAATCATCCTCCGAGTGTTGGCAGCAAAAGACGACACGAAGTAAGCGGAACAAGCGTTTTCCTAAATACAGGATGACCGATCCCAAGACTGACGACATTGTCCAATTTCAAGCCCTTATTGCGACCTTTCGTGAAAGCATCCCTGCCTTCACGAAAATGGTCTTCAACATCGATCTCAGCCCCAAGCAGGTAGAGCTTTGCGAAGCTTTCCGCCTGAAGCGTATGATTACGTGTGCCGGTGGCATCGGGTGGGGCAAAACTCTGTCGATGTCTGTCCTGACATGGTGGGCCTTGATCACATTCGATGAGGTTCAAGTCAGCCTTTTTGGTCCGAACGAAGGCAACCTTCGTAACGGCTTAATGAAGGAGATAGCTCAGCTTCACGGCAAGATGATCGAACCGTTCAAAGGCATGTATGAGGTCGGCGCAACCCGTATCAGCCGCAAGATCAATCCGGCATCCTGTTATGCGGAAATGCGCCTTGCCCGTGCTGAGAACCCGGATACAGCCCGTGGTATCCACCAGAAGAACAACTTCGTTATGGTTGATGAGTCGTCTGGTGTCGAAGACGAGATCCTACAGATCCTCTTGAACATCATGACGGACCCTAATCCGAAGCTGATGCTTGTATCCAACCCGTCACGGGCTTCAGGCTTCTTCTTCAAAACCCATCGTGACACTGACATGGCTGCTGAGTGGACCCAAGTCCACGGAACGCTTCAAGATTCCCCGAACTATGACCCAGAACGCTTCCGGCAGCTTGTGGCCAACTACGGTGGTCCTACGACCAAGCAGTACCGGGTGATGGTGAATGGCGAATTTCCGCTGGACGATTCCGATGGGATTATCGCTCGGTCCCATATCGATACCGCCGTTCTCAATGCCGATGTGGTCCCCTCACCCACGATTCCTGTCATCTACGGCTTAGATCCTGCCGGTCCCGGTGCCGATAGCTCGGTTCTGTGTATCCGCCATGACAACCGCGTCTTGGCCTTTCACGACTGGAATGGGCTGGACGGCACGCAACTCGCCTACAAGGTCCGGGAGATTTACGAAAAGACCCCGAAACCAGATCGACCAGCCGTTATCGCAGTCGATGCGACAGGCATCGGTCACGGTGTCTACTCCGTCCTAAAGGATTGGGGACTTCCGGTCTATTCCTGTATTTTCGCCGGTACTCCGACCCGAAACCCGGAGAAATACTCCCGCGTTCGCGACCAGCTTTGGTGGGAAATGCGGGAGTGGTTCGAAAGCGAAAACGTCTACATCCCGAACATGCCGAAACTGATCGAAGAGCTTGCTATCCCGACCTACGAGGATGGCAGCGGTAAGATCAAGCTTCAGGAAAAGAAGGGCATCAAGAAGCGGCTTGGTCGGAGCCCGGATTTCGCGGATTCCTTGGCCATTACGTTCGCCGTTTCGAAGACCCGATACGCAAGCAAATACAACTGGTCGAAGCCAATTCAGTACGATCATCTCGCCACTTTGGAGTGACGAACGCCCACGTCGAAGATCTTCTAAATATGGGAAACAATCACGAGATTTCCCAGAAAGATGACTGATGACGACGAAGCAATTCTCAACTCGATTACCCCTCAACTCAAGCAGGCGGTGACATGGTCGAACAGCAATATTGCGGCCAAAAGCGAGGCGGCGCTCCGGCACTACAAGCGCGAACCATTCACTAACGATTCAAAACTGAAGGGTCGTTCAAAGTGGGTGTCTCCAAAGGTCCAACAGGCGACGGACTGGTGTTCCGCGCAACTGTTTCGAATCTTCGACTCGCCGCAGTCGGTTGTAGAATTTTGTGGCGTCGGTAGCGAAGACGAAGCCGTAGCAAAACAAATGAATATGACGGTGAACTGGATTCTTCGAACTCGCAACAGTTCCGCAGCCTACCTCACACCCGTATTCCAAGATTCGCTACTTACTGGATTAGGCGTCCTGACCGCAGAGTTCAGTGTTGAAGAGGAAGAGAGCCTTCCGAGAATGCTGAAGAGCGTTCCGAATGAGATGCTGGTCGCCCTGAATGAGCAGGAAGAAGCCGGACAGATAATTATCGAGGAAGTTGGGAAAGCTCAGACGGTCCCCGGTCCGCTCGGTCCAGTTCAAACCCGCGACTTGAAAATTCGGACCATAAGGCGTGTCCCAAAATTCACAGTTTTGCCCGTACCGCCAGAAGACCTGATCATATCGGCTGATGCCACGTTTGATCCAGAGACCGGTGGAGTGCGCGCAAAATTTCAGGGACACAGAAAGAACATGTCCCGTTCGGAACTTTCCGAGATGGGCTTCGACCGTGGGAAGGTCGATGAACTACCAGCCGCAACGGATAAAACAGACGGGATTGCGTTGGAGCGGAGTAAAGACGTCGCTGGCGAGCAAGGCGTCGGTCCAGATGATGTCACCGTGTACACAGTCTACACGAAACTTAAAATTCCCGGCGATCGAAAAACACGTCTTTGGCGTCTCACGATTGGTGGCGATCTCGAAAATCGGCCGGTTCTCTTGGATCACACAGAAGTAACGCTGGCACCTTATGCCGCCTTCTGTTGCTTTCCAATCAGCCACCATCTCCATGGACTTGGTGCCGCTGATCGCCTTCTTGACGATCACACGCTTATTTCATCGCTTTATCGCGGCGTCCTGGACTCACTCAGCCAATCCGTGAATCCTATCAAAATTGTGAACCCTGACACCACGAACGTTGATGACCTGCTCAACTCAAACCACGCGGGTGCTATTGTCCGTTCTACCGATCCAACAGGCGGCATCAGCTACAATAAGGCTCCATTTGCCGGTGCCGACGCTATACCCGTAATCGATCAACTCTCCCGGTCCCTCGACATGTCTACAGGCACCGGCGAGTCTCTCATGGCGATTGATGCTTCCGACCTACAGCGAACATCAGCGACGGCGGCGAACTTACGGTCGAATGCTTCTCAGCTACTTCTGGAAGGTATCTCACGCCATCTGGCGGACACGGGATATCGGATGCTCGTACGCGTGGTGATTTCCTTGCTAATGGACAATCCAGACGAGGCAGCGGAGCTTTTCACCCGTTTAACAAATCAGTCGATCGCTCTTGATCAGTGGAGCATGGACTTTGATCTCGCCACATCGGTGGTGTTCGGGACAATGTCACGTGACCAGTCGCAAGGGCAGCTTACAAACCTTCTAAATCAGCAATACCAAGCCCTTCAAGCTGGCCTTCCGATCGTAAATGCTCAGTCGATTTACGCGACCCTGTCGAAGCTGATCGAGGGTCAGGGACTTAAGAACACATCACCATTCTTGGTCGATCCTTCCTCATTGCCGCCTGCCCCGCCACCTCCGCCACCTGTCGATCCTAACGCCGGTCTTATCGAAGTCGAGACGGCCAATGCTCAGTTGAAGGCTCAGAGCGATGAGGCCGATCGCCAATTCCAGATGGCCAAAGCCCGAATGGATGACGACCGCCTTCGCGACCAGATGGCCCAAGACTTCGAACTGAAGCGGGCTGAGATCGAAGCCAAGTACGCTGCTCAGGTTCAGATCGAACGGCTGAAGCTTGAACAGTCCGCACCACGCGATCCCATGGGAACCATTATCCAATGAATGAAGTCACAGTCTCACGCGCAAATGCGGCCAAGCGCCTGAAGGGCAACGCCGACTTTCTCGAAATTACTGCCGCGATCGAAGCCGATATCTTCGCGTCATTCCGTTCAGTCAGTATCAACGATAGCGAGAGGTTGGCGACAGTTCACGCGCTATCACACGGCTTCAAACTGCTAAATGACCGGATTGCTAAATATATCGAAGCCGCGAACTACGAAGCCAGTGCCGAACAATTATTTGACGAATAACGTCTGAAACTCGGCTTTTGAGCGTCGAAGTTCGCTATATACAACAACAGATTTGGATGACAAATTAAATGGAAGACGAAGCAACAATCCCGGAAATGGGAACTGCGATTGATGATGTAGACGCGGTTGATCGTATCGCCGCACTTTTGGACGTGCCGGAAGCCTCTAACGAAGTTTCAGAACAAGCAGACGAACACGTTGAAGAACCAGTAACCGATGAGGTTGCTGAAACACCAGATACCGAAGAAACGTATCTCGATATTGATGGCAATCAAGTCAGCCTTACCGAAGTCCGCGCTTCATATCTGCGTCAAGCCGATTACACGAAAAAGACTCAGGAACTTGCTGAACAGCGTAAGGTGTATCAGGAAGCTCAGTTCGATAAAAACCAACTGCGAATGGAAGCCCTTCAGGGGATCGAAGTCCTTAAGCAACAGCTCGCTGCGGAATTCTCCGTTATCGAACAGCCTAACTGGGACGAATTGCTCCGTGATGATCCTCACCAGTTCCTTTTGGAACAGCAACGGTGGGCAAAACGCGAAGCTTCTGTCAAGCAGATGTTTGATGCCGAACAGGCCCTTCGTACCAAACAAAAAGAGTACGAGGACGAACAGCATCAGAACCAGTTGCGCGAAAGCCAGACCCAGTTTTTGACGAAGTATCCTGAGATGAAGGATGCGAGTAAATCGGCGGAAGCCCTTGGCGAAATCACGCAATTGCTGATCGACAACGGCTTTTCAAAGGAAGAGATCCAAGGCGTTTCTGACTACCGTATCGTCGGTATTCTCTATGAGCTTAGCAAAGCAATGAAGGCTCATAAGGCAATTCCCGGTGTGGTTCAGAAGATGGAGCAAAAGCCTGTTATTTCGCAGAAGCAGAATTCTGCCAAGGCAAGCGATGCTTATACCCGCGATCTCTCACGGTTCAACAAATCCCGGAAAGGCGACGACGCAATCGCGCTCATTTCCCGACTGCTTTAACAACTGAATTGGCGGACGGAAAGCCGCCCAAAACTAAGAGGTTTAACACCCAAAATGCCTACTCTCATTACTCAGAATGCTGCTCACGTTCGCGAAGATCTTGGCGATATCATCTCGATGATCAGCCCGGAAGAGACCCCGTTCACTTCGGCTATTGGCAAATCGAAAGCGACACAGAAGACGCACGAATGGCTTCGCGATGAGCTGGCTGCTGTCAACAAGGACAACGCCGCTGCTGAAGGTGCTGATGCTGCTGACTCAACGCTGATCACCCCTACCCGTCTGTCGAACCAGACTCAGATTTTCACCAAGACCGTTGCTGTCTCGAATACGTTCGAAGCTACCAACACGGCTGGTGGTAAGTCGGAAATCGCCAAGCAGATCATGAAGGCTGGTAAGGAACTCAAGCGAGATCAGGAAGCTGCTTTCCTTTCGGCCAACCCTTCCGTCGCCACTGGTGCTCGCAAGCTCGGTGGTGCTGAAGCTTGGATCAAGACCAACGCACTTCACGGTACTGGCGGCGCAACCGCTGGCTTCTCTAATGGGGTTGTTGGTGCTGTCACTGCTGGTACGGCTCGTGCTTTCACCGAAGCAATGCTGATCACGAGTCTTCAGAATGCCTATATCGCTGGCGGTAACGTCACGACCATCATGGCTTCCCCTCTCATCAAGGCCAAGATCGGCGCGTTCACCGGAGGTAGTGTGAAGCAGGCGATTGCGGATGGTAAGAAGACCCTCAACGTTGGCGTAGACATCTACAACGGTGACTTCGGTCGTCAGGACGTTGTCGCATCGCGCTTCATGTCCACATCGACCGTGATCGCATTTGATGAAGACCTTTGGAAGGTTGCCGTCCTTCGTGGCGTCACCAAGAACGAACTGGCCAAGACCGGCGATGCTACCAAGTATCAGCTTGTCACGGAAGTTACGCTCGAAAGTTTGAACGAGTCGGGAAATGCCAAGATCGCTGACCTGAACGGCTAATAAGACCAATACATTCAGGACCAAACTTGAGGCTCGGCAGTCAATCGCCGGGCCTTTTCTTTGCCCGCCACTCAGCCGGTCGCGTCTCCGATTCCACTAAATATTCCCATAAAACCAATGGGGATTACATGTCCGACCTCAACCTTTTTGCCGGTGATCTGATCACGCACGGCACCTTCCTTTTCGAAGAAACGCCCGAATACAAAGTCTGGATCACCCGCGATGGCGACAAGCTCGTCATCACGACTGAATATAACGACGACCTTATCAAAGCACTGCTCGACCAGAACCAGAAAGAAGCGAATGCCTTCAGCGCCACCGGATCTCATGGTGATCTGGTCAAGGTCGCGAGCATTCCAACCGGCTTGTACTACGACTGGCAGCGACAGGGCATCACGCAAGATCCCGTCGCGATGGCTCGCCGTCTGAATGACAGCGACTATTCGAAGTTCCGTACCAACTCGTGGAGTCTTTGATTTGACCTACGATGAATTGCTTTCCACCATTACCAGCTACACCATTCGCGATGATGCGCCGATTGAAAGCTTTATTCGCCGTGCTGAAACGTATCTCCGGACGGTGACAAAGCACTATCTGGCGGAGAAGTCCGTGCTCCTGCCGGTCGTTTCAGGCACCGTTCTGTTGCCGCTCGACTTCATTGAGATCCGTGTCATCACCGGCAAGAAGCTTTACAAGCCAGTCGCCGTTCAAGCGGCCACCCTATTCGACGGTGAGATCGGTTATTACCGCGAAGGCAACAAGCTGGTGCTGGTCGGTGACAAGCCCGACACAACAGTCTCGCTTCTGTATTGGGCTGCTTTCCCGGACCTGACATCCAGCCAGACAAATTGGCTGTTCGATAGACATCCGAGTGTCTATGTCGCCGCGATCCTAAAGGAATTCCACCGTTGGCAGACCAATGCCGAAGGTGTCCAGATTGAAGGACAAGCTCTTCAGGAAGCTCTCTCCATTGTAGCTGAAGACGATCGTCGCGGACGACAGACCGGCCCGATCATCATGGGTGCCGCAACATGGCAGTGATCGACATTCCGCTGACAGGGTTCGCGCCCGATCTGCCGCCGCTTGGTTCGTCCGCTTTCACCCGCATCCATAACGCCACGGCTGGTCGCGGTGCTACGCAAGGTACGATCTCGCTCAACTCGATGAAGGCGGCAAGCCTGTATTCGAACACGTCCATGGACTCGCGCCCGATCGGATCTGCCGTTGGACAGAATCGGACCGGTGATGCGAAAGTATATGCCGGGAACGCGACCAAGCTCTACAAGCTCGCGCCCGATACACGGGCATGGACCAACATCAGTCGATCAGGCGGATACACCACGTCCGGTACTGAAAAGTGGAAATCGATCGAGTTCGGTTCGCTGTCGATCTTCACCAACTGGGACAACGAACCCCAATACATCGACCGCAATGTCGATACCCAATTCGCCAACCTCACGACGCTGGTGAAGGGCAGACATATCGCCACATTCAAGGGGTTCACCCTTCTTGGCTGGACATGGGACTCGCTCGACGGCGCTGTTCCCTATCGCGTCCGCTGGTCTGGCATCGAGAACCCGGCAGACTGGACCTATTCAGCAGCCACTCAGGCCGACTTTCAGGATATCCAAGGCTACGGCGGTGTAACAGGCATCGTGACAGACGACTCCTGCTATGTGCTTCTCCAGCGTGGTATCGTCCAGATGACATACATCGGCGCACCGTACGTTTTCCAGTTCACCGAACGATCTTCGAAAGGCTGTTCGGTTCCAGAGTCGGTCATTACCGTCCAAGGCGTGTCGTACTTTCTCTCGGACGATGGATGGTATTCATTGGCCGGTGGACAGCTTCAGCCGATTGGCACCGGTATCGATCAATGGTTCCTCGACAACTTCGATGCCAGCCAAGCGCATCTGATGACGGTTGCCGCCGATCCACGCGAAACGCTTATCTACTGGCAGGTTTGTTCGAAGGACAGCATCGGCGGGAAGCCAGATCTGATGCTGATCTACAACTACGCAACCGGTGCTTGGACCACAGCCGACGCTACCACGAACCATATTTGCAATGCGATCTCGCTGCCTTGGACGGTTGATCAGTTAGATCAGTTCTTATCCATCGACAAAGTACCATCGTCATTCGACGACCCGATTTGGTCGGGCGGAAAATCTATGCTTTGGGGCATGAGCGATACCGGCGCTGTCTATTCGTTCGGTGGCGACACACTCGAAATGGCCATCGAGAGCGCCGACTACCAACTGTCGAAGATCGTCCCCAATGAGACCGGCGCTGATATCGCCCGCGTTGATGCCGTCCGCCCACTCTTCGAAGGCGATGGCCAAGCCCGAGTCCAGGTCGCGACCAGATCCCTACCCAATGCCGATCTGAACTGGTCCGAAGCGAAAGACACGAGTTCCATTACCGGTTTTGCCTACCATCGAAGCCAGTCCAGATATCAACGGTTCCGGGTCACGATCGACGGTGAATGGCGTCGTTGTTCGGGCTTACAGGTTGATGCTCGCTCAGTGGGGCGGCGCTGATATGGTCCAGTCGGTCTATAATCACAACGATGCCCGACAGGTTGCCAGCGTATTGAACCAAGTCGTTCAGATGCTCGACTCCGTCACCGGCTCGGTCACACTCACCAACTCGACAACCACGACAACGGTCGCCAATGCCAAGGTGACAGCATCATCGCGGATCTTTCTACAGCCGCGCAATGCCGCCGCTGCTGGAACGGGCATGTTCATCTCATCGATATCGAACGGTTCTTTCGTCATCGGCCATGCTTCCGCGACGACTGTCCGGACGTTCGACTATCTGATCTTTCCCGCATGAGAACCGGGTATTCGAACGAAGAGTACGCCCGTGTTCGGGAGTGGCTTCTATCGGCTCTGGTCATCGCTCCGGGGCCATTCGATGAAGCTGAAATGCTCGACAACTTGCGTTCCGGAAAGTGGCTTTTGGTCACTACTGAAAACGGGGCAAGTGTCCTCGAATTCTTTGTCGATGAGACCGGAAATAACGCCGCAAATGTGCTGGTTGTTGGCGGCAAAATTGGCGGCAGTTTGCGCGAATTGATGGCGCTTCAAGAAGCTGTTTGCGATGCGCTCCGGAGCATGAATTTCGCCTACATAGTAGGACAACCCCGTAAAGAATGGCACCGATTTCTCTCGAAATTCGGCTTCGAACAACACGGAAAGGATTTTATCAAGAGGCTTACCTAAGTGACTTCATCGCCAAAAGAAACTACGACAAAAGTCGAGCCATGGTCAGCGGCTAAGCCCTACCTTCAAGACGTCTATGCTCAGTTCGACCAGTTGCTGAAAGACGGTGCGCCACAAGCGTATCAAGGCAGCACGGTCGCGAACCAGTCTCAGGCAACCAAAGACTCGCTTGCCATGGGCGAACAGATCGCACGAGGCGGAAACACATCGGCCCTCACTAACGCGACCACTGCCGTCAATGGCGTCATGACCTCGACCGGTAACGGCCAAGCTCAGTCTACCCTGTCGCAGCTTCAGAACCAGACATCGCTTGGCACCAACCCGACGAACGCCATCGCATCGCAGATTGCGAAAGGTACGCCGTCCGCTGGCCAGTCGTGGACCAATGGTGCTGCCAGTAATGCCGCCGCCCTTCAAGGTTACGACAATTCGGCTATCTCGAAAGTATCTTCGATGGTTGGCCAGACTAACCCGGCATTGGCCGGTGCTGCTGGTCTTCAGGGTTACAACAACAGCGCGATCTCAAACATCCAATCGATGCTTGGTCAGAACAACCCGGCTCTGGCTGGTGCGGCTGGTTTCCAGAACTATACCAATGGTGCGACGGCTCAGGCCGCGAACATGAACGGCTATACGAATGCCGCGTCTGGTCTTCAGCAGTCTCAGGCTAATCAGCTTGCCAACGGCGCGAACCCGGCAGCATCCGATTATCTCAAGCAGACCGCATCCGGCGCAAATGTCGGCAACAATCCGTATCTAAACGCGAACATTGCGGCTCAGCAGTCCAGCATTGCCGACCAGCTTAAGAATGTGACCAATCCCGGCATCGACGGTCAGGCAGCTTCACTTGGTCGATTTGGCTCGGGCGCATATGCCAGCCAGCGCAATAGTGCCGATTCAACAGCCGCAAAGGCCATGTCTGATGTCGCCGTAAACGCCCTGACGTCACAGTACAACACCGATGTTGCGGCTCAACAGAACGCGGCCAACCTCTACGGCAACCTGTATAATCAGGACGTGTCGAACCAGATGAACGCCAATCAGGCGCTGTCGAACACATCGAATGCTCAGCAGTCGCAGCGTCTTGCCGGTACTCAGCTTTACGGTGCCCTAAACGATTCCACACAAGCTGCCCGACAGTCTGCCAATCAGGCTTACGGCTCGATGGCGAACGCTCAACAGGCGCAAAACCTCAATGCGGTAAACTCGCTTGCTGCTGCCAATGACAGCCAACAGGCCGCACGACAGTCTGCCAACCAGAACTACGGCTCGATGGCGAACGCCAATCAGGCTCAGAACCTTGCTGCCGCCAACTCGCTTGGCTCGATGAACGATAGCCAAGCAGGTATCCGACAGAACGCCAACGCGAACTATGCTGACATCCTGAATAGCCAGCAGTCGCAACAGCAGTCGGCTCTTCAGAACGATCGCAACTACCAGCTTGCCGGTATGTCGCAACTCGGCACGAACTACCAGAACAGCATCAGCAACATGCTTGGTCTAAATGATCAGCGCATGAACGCGGCCAATTCGCAGATCTCGGCAGACAACGCCCTTAACGGTCAAAAGCTCAATGCTGCTGGCATGGCCGGTCAGGCATATCAGAACCAGTACCTACCGTCGCAGATGTTGGGTCAGGTTGGTCAGTCGAAGGACGCCTACGCCGATCTGCTGAAACAGGCAGAAGTGAATGCGTGGGACCGTTCGCAGTCTCAGCCGCTCCAGAACTTGGCCAACTTCACCAACATCCTCAACGGTGGTGGCTACAGCAGCACGACGACCCCGGTCTACACCAATACAGGCGCTCAGGTTCTTGGTGGCTTGTCGTCCTTGGCTGGCTTGTTTGCCCTTTGCGATCTCCGCGAAAAGATCCTTCACGCCTTCGTCGGCTACATGCCGCTCACCAATGGCGACCGGATCGGGATCTACGAATTCTCTTACACCGATGATGAAACCGGCGAACGGTTCTTTGGCCCTGTCGCTCAGGAAGTCGAAGCCAAGACCGGCGCTGTCATCGACCACAACGGCAGAAAGCATATCGATGTTGCTGCCTTCATGAAGGAGGCCGCATAATCATGGCCGGTATTTTCGATTTTTTCCGCAAAAAGAAGACAGACGGCAACGATCTGGAAACTGTCATCTCCCCTGAGAAGCAACCGAACTTCCTACAACAGTTCATGCCTGAAGACCCGGACAAGCAGCGCGCCTTGGCTCAAAGTCTGATGATGGGCGGCGCGGCGATGATGGCTGGTGGCGGACCAAGCGCCAAACCACAGAACCTGCTTTCCGTTCTCGGTCAGGGTGTCGGGGCTGGTGTAGGCTCGTATAACGATAGTCTTACCAACGATCTGGAAGCCGCAAAGGTTGGAACAGCGAACCGCGCTACCAACGTCAAACTTCAGACCCTTCAGGACAGCCAGAACCGTGCCAACGGCTTCATCGAGAAATACGGCTCGCCATCTGCGAACGGCTATTCGATCGAAGCCCTGTTCGCTCTCCACCAGCTTCAGCTTGAAAATGGCGATGAAGAGTCGGCTCGCGCCACACAGAAGATGATCCAAGAGCTTCAGCAGACCGCTGCCGGTAATGGCATGGTCATGGGTGGAAACGGCTACGAACTCGCACCCGGATATGGCGACAGTCTCCGTGATACCGAACGACAGAAGTCGCTTGGTTCGGCTGTTGGCCAGAATGCTCAGATTACTGCTGAGCAGAAGGATTTCCTTGCTGGCCAGAACGATCCGGCATTCCGCCAATATGAGCTTGAACAGAAGAAGGCTGGTGTCGCCAATCCCGGCAGCGAGTTCAATAAGAAGTCTTCGCAACTTGCCGCAGAACGATACAACACTCTTGCCCAACAGGGTGTCGAAGCTCAACAGATGACCGGCAACGTGAACAACCTGACCGAACTTGGCCGGGCGATCGGTACTGGCAAATGGGCAACCATGAAGAAGGCTTGGGGACCATGGGCGCAATCGATCGGTATTGAAGTCGAAGGTCTTGATGAGGCTCAGGCATATGAAAGCCTGAAGTCCCGTATCGCTCCGGGTATGCGCGTTCCCGGTTCCGGCGCGTCGTCGGATACTGACGTCAACATGTTCATGAACTCGCTGCCAAGCCTTGGGAATACACCAGAGGGCAACGCCATCATCGGTGATACCATCAAAGGCGTACAGGATGTGAAGATCCAGGCAGCGTCGATCGCCAACCGAGTCATGTCGGGTGAAATTGAATGGACAGAGGGCGACAAGCTGATCGCTGCCCTGCCCGACCCGTATGCCAACTTCAAAGCTTACCGAAAGGGTGGCAAGGCAGGTCCGTCGCGTGAACCGAAGCCTACTTCAGGACCATCGGCCAAGACTGGTCGTGTCGCTGCTGGTCCTGTCGTCGTAGCGACCGAAGAGCAATTCAATGCGCTTCCAAAGGGCACGTCCTTCCGTTTCGATGACGATCCCACGGTGAGGGTCAAGCAGTAATGGCAAATTACCTTACCTACCGAAATCAGGGAGCAACCCGAAACCGTCCGCTCGATGAAGATCTGGTCAAACGCCTTCAGTATCTCGATGAGATGGGCATTACCGCTCACGTCATCAGCGGCGGTCAGCCCGGCAAAGAAGAAGGTGGCGCAAGAACCGGCAGCACACGGCATGATCACGGTCATTCCATGGATGCTGACTTCTACATGGGTGACAGGAAGCTCGACTGGAACAACCCGGACGATCTGCCCATCTTCAAGGACATCGTGTCGCGTGGCAAAGCTGCTGGTATCACCGGCATTGGTGGTGCTGATGACTACATGGGCGCTGGTCGTCTTCATATGGGAATGGGTGCGCCATCTGCGTGGGGCGCTGGTGGTAAGTCTGCCAATGCTCCGGATTGGCTGAAGGAAGCTTATTACGGCACCAAGTCCGATCCAAATACCCAAGTCGCGGCATCTGCCGTGGCTCGTCAGCCGTCACCAGCCGGTGAAAACTTGATGTCAGGTCTCCAACCGAAAGCCGTTGAAGAGCCAAAGGCACCGGAACAGCCGAAGTCGCACAACGGCGTGTTGATGGATGCCTACAACAAACTGACAGGTTCGAATGCTCAAATTCCATCGTCAATTCTCGGATCACCAACCGGTGACGTGATGAAGGGCATCGGTGGTATCGGGGATTTTGCCAAGGTCATGATGGCGGAGACTGAATCTCTAAATAAGCAAGTCGCACGAAATAACGGTGGTCAGCGATCTTCGGCACCCGTCGAGATCCAGCTTATGTCGAGCGAAATACCAAAGAAAAAACGCCGGGGCGGTCTCGGTGGGATTGGGGGTTATCTGGCGTAATGGCCGATTGGAAAACAAAAGCAATTGCTGGCAGCACGGTCGCATCAGATATGCCGGATTGGCGTAAGCGCGCCATTCAGGCCAGCCAGATCAGCCGCGACATCTTTGATGATGGTCCGTCCGAAACTGATATCGATTTCTCAGAAGACGCCCCTGCCCTTATCCGGGCTCAGGTTGGCGCACTCGATAAGCCGGAAGATCGTCTTGCTGCTTTGCGCAAGACCTATCCAGATGCCCGGCCAATGGGTGATGACAACTTCATCTACACCGATGAGACCGGCAAGGTCCGCCAATACAATCAGGAATCGTGGCTTCCGTCGCTCGGAGATTTTGCGTCGATCGGCCCGGAAATCGGTGAAACGATCGGTGGTGGCATCGGCAGTATCCTTGGCGCTGTTAGCGGTAGCATGATTCCAGGCCCCGGCACTTTAGCTGGTGGTATCGGCGGTGCTGGCCTTGGTTCAGTTGCCGGTCGTGAATCCGCGCAACGCGGTCTCAACTACATCTTCGGCAACGATGATACTCGCACTGGTGCCGAACAGGCCCGTGACATGGGTATCACTGCCGCCACTGGTATGGCCGGTGAAGGCATTGGCCGTGCCGTTGGTGCTGGCGTCAAAGCTGGCAAGAACGTGTGGCGTAATTTTGCCGTTGGCGGTGACGTCGATGATGTCGCGCAAGCTGCTCAGCGTGCGGCGGATCTTCAGGCTATCGGAGTTCAGCCGACACAAGGAATGATCTCTGGCAACCAACGTACCGCCATGA
The DNA here is from genome assembly GCF_014842035.1 of Rhizobium sp. CFBP 8752. NCBI lineage: Bacteria > Pseudomonadati > Pseudomonadota > Alphaproteobacteria > Hyphomicrobiales > Rhizobiaceae > Rhizobium > Rhizobium sp. CFBP 8752. Next base: position 1,618,902 of record NZ_JACYUZ010000001.1, read on the forward strand.
TGGAACACGCTCTCATCCCGACGCGATCCGGTCGCGAGATTGATAGACGCATCACAGATGCTCACTCAGCCATGGGCAATGAGTTCGATCGCATCACCCAAGGCATGGGTCGCCCCCTGTCGATCGCGGAAGCCGGTGAAGCTCTCCAGAAGCAAGCACAAGCGGCCAAAGATGCCGGGTTTGCTCGTAGCTCGGATCTCTATGATGACGTCGCTGCCAAGATCACATCACCAGCAGTCGTATCCAATACCGGCAAATTCGCTCAAGAGCTTGCCACGGCTCGCCAATCGTATGGCGAATTCGATAGCCTGACCAAGGGTGCCACGACAGACCGCGTTCTCGAAACGACCGGCGCTTTGTTGTCGGACGCTCAGAACGGAATGAGCTTCGACCAGTTGAAACAGGCTCGTACCGTCATTGGCCAGCAAGCAGCCGACACCGATGACAAGGTTCTCAAGAACCATCTGAACGGTCTTTACGCCTCACTGACATCGGACATGGAAGCGACGGCGAAAGCCAGTGGTGACGATGCCCTTCAGGCTTTCCGAAAGGCCAACAATCAGTTCAAGCGCCTTGTGTCCCCGGAGACGGGTTTCGGTCCGAAGTCCGACGCATCGACTGTTCTCACCAAGAATTCCGATGATGTCCTGAATTGGGCAATCGGTGGCGCTCGTAACGGTGGTGATCGTATCGCGGCTGTCCGCCGACAGGTCCAGAAAGCCGAAGGTGGCCAGCAAGCTTGGAATGACGTGACGTCTGGCGTCATCGAACGTCTTGGCAAGAACGCCAACGATGAATTCGATCCGGGCAAATTCCGGAGAGAGTTCGCCAAGATCAGTCCCGAAGCCAAAAGCGCGATGTTCCAAGGAACCGGTAACAAGCAGTACGCCGACGATCTCGACCGTCTTTCCCGCATTGCTGAAAACTGGGGTAAATATCGTCAGACAGCCAACCATTCGAACACCGAAAATCATCGAGCCGTCAAAAACAGTCTGAACCCACTCGATGGCCAGAACGCCGTTGCCAGCCTGTTCGGTATGAACACGTTCGGAACATCGGGCATGTTACTCGGTGCTGCCAAGGGCGCTGCTGTCGGCACGGTGAACCGTCTGTCTCAGGGTAGCCGGGCCAAGCTGCTCCAGAACCCGGATGTCGTTCGGATCATGGCAGAGATGGCACCAGCCAAGATGAAGAAAGGCGGTGTTGCCGCTCAATTCGCCAAGCTGTCGGACCTTCGCAGATCCACACGAGATCAGGCTTTGAGTGCTGCTTTAGCAGATTTTCTCATCGACCAAAACTATGAACAAGACCAATAACGAGAGAGGGACAACCTCCTATGACTGACCTTATTTCTCCTGACTGGGTAGAAAACGACGCTGGCAATACCAATGCGGCACCAAACGGTGTTCAGGGCTCTTACAGCCCAAGCCAGATCGCGCCAATTCTGCGCGCAATGCGTGGTGCGACAAAACGTTTTTATAACCAGACCAACGGCATGTACACGAGTACCGGCACTGCCACGGCGCTGGTGCTGACTTTCGTTCAGGCTCCACCGGCCTATACCAAGGGCGTGATCTATCGCTTCTGGGCGCACATCACCAACACCGGCGCTGTCACCCTGAACGTGAATTCGCTTGGGGCAAAGGCCATTTTGTCGTCTCGTGGCGAAGCTCTTTCGGCGGGACAACTCGCCATCGGTGAACTGATCGAAGTCGTTTATGATGGCTCAAGCTTCCGGCTGCTCGGCAATGAGAAACACAATCCCAAGTTTACGGGCGCACTTACTGCCAACGTGGCGACGATCACGACCGGTGCTGTCACCACCCTGACAGGCAACACGGCTGCTTTCACGGGTGCCCTATCCGCGCTGTCCTTCTCCGGTGTCGGCACGTCTCTCACTGCCCTGAACGCATCTAACCTGACATCCGGAACGCTTGCGAATGAGCGGCTGGCTGGCAACTACAGCTTTGGCGCTCTTACTCTGTCCGGAACGCTTCAGTCCGAATATATCCAGATCCAAACGGCTGGCGTGTCACCTACTCTCCGTCTGCGAAGCAATACGGCTGTCGAGATTGGTCGCCTGTATGCCAACGCCAACGAACTGGTACTTCGTAAGTACAATGCGACGACTGGTGCCGGTGAAGGCTTCATCCGCATTGAAGACGGTAGCGCGACCGGCCTGAAGCACAACAACAGCACCGTATGGGACGCTGGCAACCATGGCGCAAGCTCCGGTCTCGATGCGGATCTGCTCGATGGCCAGCACGGGTCTTATTACCGTGATCTCGCCAACTCGACCGGTACGATCCCTAATGCTCGTATCGGCGGCTCGTATGACGGTATCGATACGCTTACGTCGAACCGTCTCCGACTTCTGGCAACGAACGATGCTTCGGCCACTTCCACGGCCCATGCCTTCCAGATTGGCCTTGACCCAAGCACGAACATGATCATCGACAACAACGAAATCATCTGCCGTGAAAATGGCGTTGGTATCGGTCTGTATATCCCGTTCGGTCTCAACGTAGACGCCGACTATTTTGTCAAAAAGGACGGTACTGAATACTGGCACGCGACGAACGATGGTTCGGGCTCTGGTCTCGACTCCGACTTGCTCGATGGCCAGCACGGCTCATATTACCGCGATCTGGCCAACTCGACGGGTACCATCCCGGATGCTCGTTTGGCGGCTTCGACCTATAATATGGCCGCTCTCAACCTGTCGAACCGCCTTCAGATTTCCGGTAGCTCACCTTACATCAGTTTCATCGACACCACGTCTGGTGAGTTGTCGGCTCGACTCCATGTGAACAGCAACAACGTGTACTTCAACGCGTCGTCGGATGACGTCACTTTCTCGGAAGTCTTCCGGTTCGAACTTGATGCGAAGCGTGGTTATGTCGCCGGTTCGATCATCCTCACCGATGCCAACCTTACGACCAATTACGTCTATGGCAAAATCGGTACGCTCCCAATCGCTAACGGCGGTACGGGCGCAACTACGGCGGCTGCTGCTCGTGGTACCTTGGGTCTCGGTAACGTCGCGACGGATGATGTTGTCCCGGTTTCCCGTGGTGGCTCTGGTGCGACGTCTGCTTCAGCCGCTCGTACCGCATTCGGTCTTGGCCAGTTGGCGACGGCGGACTTCAGCGATCTCGTCTATTCCGGTTCAAGCGCGTCCAACCTGTCGTTCCCAGTCGGAAGCTACATCTGGGTCTACCTACAGGGCGGTGCGGTGAACCGTGGCGCATCTGCCGCCATCTACCTTCGTGCCGGTGACAGCACGAAATACGTCAACGTCGCAAGCGGCAATGGCACTGCTCTCACTGGCACTTGGCGGGCACACGGCGCGCATGACGGCGACGGCTTCGGTCTGTTCCGTAGAACGGCATAAGGAGTCCGACCATGACAACCATCACCAAAGTAACGAAAATCGCTGAGAACTTCGACCGTGATGTTCTCAGCATCACCTATGACACCGTTGCCGAAACCGGTGTCGTATTCACCTATGCGCCCGCTGATCCGTACGCCGGATCGTTCCATGCGGTAGTCGGTCAATGGCTGATTGACAACGCGGGCTCGTACACGATCGAACCGTATGTCGATGTCGTCAAGACGCCGGACATGATCCGGGCTGAGATGCCAGCACTCACGTCCAGACAGTTTTGGATGGCGGCGGCGAACATCGATGTAGATAAGGACGTTATCGTCGCGGCTATCAAAGCTAACGTTCCTGACTTAATCGACCGCAAGATGACGATCGCAGAACTTGAGGCAGGTACCTTTGACCGTCTCAACCCAAGCGTTACTGAAATCATGGCCATGCTGGAGATTCCGGCTGAACAGGTCGATGCTCTGTGGATGTGGGCGGCTAAGCTGTAACGGCTTGGTACGAGCCTGTAATGGCAAGCGCTACCTGTGGAGACGAACGTTTTCCGTTGTATTTTTACACGCTAAAGGTTAGTAGCGATGACTAAATTATGGTGGGTGGTGAGACAAAATGCCGATTATCAAGGGAACTTCAAAAGACAACAAGTTGGTCGGAAACTCTGACCTTTGGGGCGTTACAAACGAGATGTATGGCTACGGCGGCAACGACACGCTTGAAGGCGGCTTCTATGCCACGAACTATATCTGGGGCGGTATAGGCAACGATACGATAACCGGTGGGACACAGGTCAATCGCTTATACGGTGAAGACGGCGACGATTACTTGAGCGTCTTTTGGAGCAATACAGACAGTCAACTCTACGGGGGTGCTGGAAACGACACGCTGGAAGCAGGTGGCGGCGGCGTTTACCTTGATGGCGGCACCGGAGCCGATCTGATGGTAGGCGGTAGTGGGGGTGACACGTTCATTGTCGATAACGGTAAGGACGTCATTTGGGAGACTTGGGTTCCATCGTTCGATAACGAGCCGAATCCCGTCGATGTGGTCAAAACCAGCGTTTCGTACGCGTTGGCCGTAGACGCCAAAATCGAAGTTTTAGAAACAACGAAAGTTACTGGAACCAAGGCAATTAAGTTGACGGGTAGTGATTCCGGCCAGACGATCGTTGGCAACGCCGGAAACAACGTCCTCGATGGGAAAGCCGGTAACGACATACTGATCGGCGGGTTGGGTGCCGATACGTTGATTGGTGGGGCCGGTAACGATACCGCTTCTTATGCCGGTTCTAAAACGGGTCTAACTGTTAGCCTTACGAAGCCTACACTCAACACCGGCGAAGCTGCTGGTGACACATTCAGCACCGTCGAGAACGTTGTCGGGTCGTCTTTTGCCGATAAGCTTCAGGGTGACAAAGCTGCCAACAAACTCACCGGTGGAGCGGGCAATGACCAGTTGTCTGGATTTGACGGGAAGGACAGCCTGTTAGGTGGCGCAGGTAATGATAAGTTGAATGGTGGCCTCCATAACGACACTCTTACAGGCGGCGCAGGGAACGACACGTTTGTTTTCTCTACAGCCATCGGAACGACCAACGTAGACAGCTTGGCCGATTTCAGCGTGAAAGATGACGTCATCCATCTGGAGAACGCGATATTCACAAAGCTGACTGGCACTGGAGTTCTCACCGCTGACCAGTTCACGGCCAACAAAACGGGTCTCGCAACCGACAAAGCTGATCGGATAATCTACGAGTCGGATTCAGGTAAGCTTTTTTATGATGCGGACGGAAGTGGCAAAGGCTTAGCCACCCAATTCGCTACGCTGAAGACGGGCCTCGCCCTACTATCTGACGACTTCTTTATCATCTGATACTGAAGGTCCAAAACTTCGCTATGTCACTTGGCATGGCCGTCAATGTTTGACCGGCCATGCCTTTAACTGCCCCTGAAACTATAATGAACATTTCGGAGGATCCCGGACGCCGTGGGGTTAAGAACCATCTCTGAGGCAGTGTTTGATGAAGTGCTTCACGCGCCGTTCTTTGTCACGTTCGTCCAACAGCCGTTGATAATGCTTCCGGAGTTCGGCAGCAGCGATTTTCCCGGCGATCCAATCCTCGACAGCGGCCAAGTAGGTCGGGTCGTCCTCAAATTTCAATCCAACAGTATGAGCCTTGTCGCGAACCGACTCAAAAATCTCGCGGCGTCTGTTACTCATCATGTAGCCCTGAACTCCAGCAACCTTCTTTGCGTAATGCCTCGACCGACACGCCCCGAAATAACCGCAGAGTATGACGTTGTTCCGCCCAATCGCAAGCCGCAGCCGATCGCTACAATTGCCACCGGCTTTGACCCCTGTCCAGTTCAGAGCCGTGTTTCCACCGCTATACCAGTGGACACAGATGGCAGCCCATGCTTACGGGGCCTACGCGGGTATAAACGAGGCAATCTCGTTATCGGAGGAAAAGTGGCCTTCGTCCGCGCATCTCGCGACTGAGTACAGACAGGAGCTTGTTCTGATGGCAGCCCTTAGATCCTTTGCGGTCATGGATGCTACGAGCCGTGTCTCATTCCAGTCTGTCTACCAGCTAATGAAGTATGCCGACCCATTAGGCTTTCTCCAGCAGCGGCTTCTGGAACAGGGCAACTACCACACGAACATGGTCAAGCGAGCATCTGATGACGCCCGTGACGCTTTCATCACGTCATACGAAGCCATCAACTGGTCAGAGGTCGGCGGACTCCAGCGGTTTCGTAACACCGCCCTCGCCCATGCGACCTTTGAAGACTTTAGCCAGAGCGTGACTTACGGCGCTCTTGAGCGTTTAGTCCACCTTCAGTGTGAAATGTGCCATCAACTGAATTTGCTTTACAAGGGATCAGCGGAACATCCGATTCAAAGACTGAATCACGCTCGTGCGGTATCAAGCAACTTCTGGCTCGCCGTAATCAAAGCTGACGCCGATAAATCGTTAGACTGGTAGAGTTCGAAACAGGTCTATTTCGGCTTTGCGTCGAACCCCTTTGCTTCAGTGTGTGGTCAGGTTCTTAGGCTTCGGACCCGGCTTTGTCGAGTACGGCCTACGGTTATTTGCTTGCGTCTTACGAGTTGCCCATCGGCAGTTTTCAGGGCTGTAATTGGCGTCATTATCGCGCCGATCAATCGTGTAACTGGGGTCTGGCTTGTATCCCATCGTACGGATGAAATGCTCCAGTGAATCAAATTCACACTGGATACCACGACCGCCATAGTCCTTGTATTGCGGAAGGTTTTCGTCGTTACAACGTTGAACGATGTTACGATAAGCTACAAACAGTGTCCGTCTTTCAGGGTCGATAGCGTTACTGAATTTCGTGTAAGTACCGCAGTTCTTGCGAACTTCATCCATGTCGGCATTGGCGCGGCGAATGTTGGCCGAATTGTCGATCTCATCGAGTTCATTTTTGTAAGACGATTTAGAGATCGTTACCGCAAGATCATCGGCAACTCGTTCGAGCCGTTCGATGCTGGCAATGAGGCTGTTTGCGCAAAGAGATGTAGTAGTGAAAATGGTGTTTGAAGTGGTCATCGAATAAATCTCCTTAAAAATCGGTGGCAGCTGTGTTTCTGCCATACGCAAATATTTAGAGATTTTCGAATTTCTGAATTCGGTAATTCGAGCTATATCGACCAACTATTTTCCAGAAACAGCGATTTATTTTAGCCGTTCGAATTTCGATAGATATCTCCAAACAAAGGAGATAATCGCATGGCAATCAAAGTCATTTGGTTTGGGAAAAACGATCCAAACACCACACTCAACATCATCCAAAGGAACGGCAAGAAGGTTGCTCTGGTCACGGTGATGAACATCGAAACGATCAGCAAAAATGTCGCGAAGATCGACAGCGAGACAGCCGTGTCATTCGCTATTGAGGAAGTGCCGTTGGCCGCTGCTCGAAAAATGCTCGCGGATGTCGAGCCCGGCGAGCCTGCTTTCATCGTACTTGAGTACGGTAAGCCGGTCGACGATGCGGTAGCTCAGGTGGTTGGGGAATTTGTCAGGCGGTGTGTTAATTCAGTTCAGGCGGCATAACGCAAGTTAAGGGGCTTGATAGCCGCCCCAACGTTTGCTACATTACCTTAACGCAAGTTACTGTATTTGCTTGCTAATTTTTACCCGGTTAATCCCACCTCTTCCGCCATCAGCCGATCGCATCGAAAAGAGTGGCAGCGTTCCATACACGTCATGTCTGTGATGCCTGCGGGCTTTTTGCCCTTGAAAAAAGCGTACCGCTCGCCATTTCGCAACTTCCTGTTTTAACCATGCGTGAAATGATGTCCGATAGCACAGCCTATACCGAATCCGCGAAAATCCTCCTGCTGGAGGATGATCTCCTTCTTGCCATGGACATGGAGGATTACCTCCTCGACCGTGGACACGAAGTCGTCGGACCGTTTGGACGTCTGGTCGATGCGCTCGATGCCATCCCTCGCAACGAGCTTGCCGGCGCGGTGGTCGATCTCAACCTGCACGGCGAGTTGTCCTTTCCGGTGATCGAGGAACTGCAGGCACGTTCTGTCCCCATCATCGTCTGCACCGGTTACGCCGAGCTGCCGGAAGTCAAGACGAGGCTGAAGGGATTGCCGCTGCTTCCCAAGCCCTGGACGGCCCACAAGCTTTCCTCGCTGATGGAAGAGACATTCGGGGCCACTCAGGAACCACGTGACGCGCCTTCGTCGAAGATCCGGAACTAGGCGCTCGGGCGCTCATCACAGTTCGTTCTGACACAGTTTCGACGCGGCGCCTAAAGGGGCAGCCGCGCCGGAGTTCCGAACTTCAGTCGAATGACGGTATCGGGAAGGTGATCCGGCAAACGAGGCCAGTCTCGGCATAGTCTATTTCGACGTTCCCTCGGAGTTCATACTGGATGCTTCGCTCCACCAGCGTCGTACCAAAACCCTGTTGCTCGGGTGGCGTGACGGTCGGGCCGCCAATCTCCTGCCAGGTGAGCGTAATGGTTGCCTTTCCCTCCTTCACGGCGTCGCGCACCCAGCTGATCGCGATATGACCGCCATCCTGTGACAGTCCGCCGTATTTCACCGCATTGGTCGTCAGTTCGTTGAAGACCAGGCTGAGCGCCAGCGCGGACTTCGGGTCGAGATGAACGGTCGGACCGGGATCGATCACGAACCGGTTGCCGCGGCCCTCCATATACGGTGCCAGGGTTCGACGTACGACGTCGGCAAGCTCCGCCTTGCTCCAGTTCGTTTCGAACAGGAGCGCATGTGCGTCAGCCATCGCCCGAAGCCTGCCAAGCAGGTTCGACGCGTAGTCATCGACCGTGTGACTGCTCTTTGCAGTCCGGCGTACGAGCGACATGACCATGGCCATGGTATTTTTCACCCGATGGCTCAGTTCGCGGACGAGCAGTTCCTTCTGGTTCTGCGCACGCCGGTGCTCGGCTTTCTCGTGAGCCTCCGCCAGTGCCCGCTCGACGGCAGCGGGCAAGCGTATCAACCGTTGCTTCAGAACGTAGTCCGTCGCGCCACGCCGAAACGATTCGATTGCGGCCTCCTCCCCGAGGATACCGGAGACAAAGATGAATGGTATCTCCGGCACCTCGCGGCTTGCCATGTCCAGCGCCGCCATACCGTCGAAATCGGGCAGCGAAAAATCCGAAAGGATGAGGTCGAAATCGCGCGCTTCCAGCGCTTTCACAAATTCACCGCGGTTGCTGACGAGACGGATCTCCGGCTTTTTCGTCAACAGTTCAAGCTGCTCGCGGATCAATTCGGCATCGAGCGGGCTGTCCTCCAGCATGAGTAGGCGTGGATTGTGCTGCACTCTGTTAGCCTCCGTCTTTGGCGCGGTATCCAGGAGGTGGTTCATTCAAGAGAGCCCAAAATACCCCGAGATCCTGAATGGCCTTGAAGAACTGCTTGAACTCGACAGGCTTCACGACGAAGGCGTTGACGCCGAGCTCGTAGCTTCGCACCAGATCCTGCTCTTCCCTCGACGACGTCAGCATGACGATCGGAATGTGGTGCAGTCTCTCGTCTTTCTTGACACGCTCGAGGACTTCGAGACCATCGATCTTGGGCAGTTTCAGATCAAGCAGCACGACGGTCGGATCGCCGGACGGGCGACCTTCATGAATCCCGGTTCCGAAGAGATAATCGATCGCCTCGGCGCCATCGCGAGCAACGACAATCTCGTTGGCAAGCTGGCACTTTTCCAACGCGGCGAGCGTGAGTTCCAGGTCGCGTGGGCTGTCTTCGACAAGCAGTATCGGGCGTAGTTCAGGCATGGGCGCGGCCTTTCTTCTCAGGGCCTGGCAGGGCAAAGACAAAGGTTGCGCCCTTGTCCACTTCCCCATGGGCGGTAATGCTTCCGTTATGGCGTTCGACGATCCTGCGCACAAGAGCAAGGCCGATACCGGTCCCCTCGAAGTCTTCGGCGCGCTGGAGCCGCTGGAAGACCCCGAACAGCTTGCCGACATAAGCCATGTCGAACCCGACGCCGTTGTCGCTGACGCTAAAGGTGGTCACATCGCCTTTGACGGAGCCCCGGACGCGGATTTCTGCGGGGTTGCGGTGCCTGCTGTACTTTACCGCGTTTTCGATAATGTTGAACCAGACCTGCCGCAACAGCGTGGCATCACCCCAGGCGGTCGGCAAAGGCTCGATCGACCACGAGATGGCTCGGTCGTCCTGGTTCAGAATCACGCTCTTCACAACCTCGGCGACAAGCTTGTTCATGTCGACATGCTTATGGGTGATCGAGGCACGCCCCAGCTGCGAAAAATTGAGCAGGCCATCCACGAGCCTGCCCGCTGCCAGTGCCGAATCGGAGATGGTCCGAAGGTAGTGGCGCGATTTTTCGTCGAGACTGTTTTCCCGGTCTGTCAGCAACTGAGCGAAGCCGACGATGTGCCGGAACGGCGCCCTCAGATCGTGCGACACCGAATAGGAGAAAGCTTCAAGCTCCTTGTTGGAGCGCTGCAGTTCGCTGGTGAGTTCACCCAGCTCTTCGGCCTTTCGCAAGACGATCCCGACGATCGCGTTGCGAAGGTCGCGTGCAGCAGAAAGTTCTGCTTCGCTCCAGGCCTGAGAATGGAGCCGGACATTTTCGCTCCAGGCCTGAAAGGATTTCCGCGGATGGATACGTCCTTTTTCCTGGACGATCTTATGCGGGTCTCCAGCCCACTGGACCGTGCGGATCACCTCGGGCCGGAACCAGATCAGCCAGTTCTCGTAAAGCTCGGACAAACGAATGGCGATGATGCCGCTTGCCTCGCCGGCAAACGCTTCAGCCGATGGAAAGTCCGCAGCAAGCGATGTGGTGGCGAAGATGTCGTCGTCCGCTCTGCCGGAAAGCCAGCCGACGATGGAGCGAACTTCGTCGTCCGTCGGGGTGATCCCCACCTTGTGGCACTCTCCCTGTGCAATAATGGCGGCTCCCGAGGCCCCAACCTGCGCGACCAGATCCTTCGGCAAGGTCTCCAATCCCTCGCTCCAGGACGAAGCAGATGTCATTGCCCGCAGAAGATCACCGGAGATGCGCGCCAGCTCGACGCGGCGGGTGGCGTCCTGGGAGTGAACTTGCGCTGCGATCCGCATGGCGAGCGACTGGACGACAAAGTCGCAGGCATCGCGCACCCTGACCGGAACCATGTGAGGCTCGGCGCTATGGCAAGCGACAAGCCCCCAAAGGCGTCCGTCGATAATGATCGACATGGACATGGATGCGGCCGTGCCCATGTTGTGCATGTATTCGAGATGCACCGGCGAAACGCTGCGCAGCTGCGAGAAGCTCAGATCAAGCGGACTGCCTGTGGTCCCGATCTCGCGACCAGCGTCTATCGGCACAGGTTCATAGGATGCGTCGGGAATGACCCGCAAGCGATTGGCGGCGTAGAGCGCACGTGCCTGTGCCGGTATGTCGCCCGCCGGGAAACGCAGGTCGAGATACGATGGCAACCTGCCATTGCCTGCTTCCGCGACAACGTGTCCGTTCCAGTCGTCGTCGAACTTGTAGACGAGGACGCGATCGAACCCTGTCAGGTCGTGAACAAAGCGAGCGGCCGCCGCAAGCGAACCCGCCACATCCGCCTGCGTCGACAGAACCTGCGCAAAACCGCGCAAGCGCGCAAACAGGCTGCCGAGTGTCTGCGTTCCCGAACGTTCGACTTCCAGGATGACAAGTCCACCAGATCGATGCGCCGTCAGTGTTGCATCGGAGATATCTGTCTGGAAAACGGCTTCGCTCGACTCATGCCAATTTTTAATGTCGTCATTCAGTGGATCAAGGATCGCCGGCGCCGGACCGCCGAGGCGCAGATCGGCACCAAAAAATGCGCCGGCATTGCGGCTTGCCTGCAGGACCGTGAGATCAGCCGGCCGCAGAACGATCAGCGCACCATGCGGCTGGATCGCACCCGGTATATGGATCGGCTCCTGCGCGCAGGATTCCAGGTTGATTTCCGATCGATCCAAAATGCTTTTTCTCCCTCATCTCCGCCCGCATTCCACCGCGGTTCAGAGCCAAACAGGCTTCTAAATTAGTCCTGTCGTTTCACAAGCCAAAATACAAACTGGACGATTCATGTAAACCGAGCCGCTACCCATCGGCTCGGAATCGAGGGAACTTCGCCGTCCCAACTTCATTATTCGCTGACAAACACGAGCAAGATTCGGATGAATGCCAATGGTCCTCAAACAGTGATTGCTCACCTTTACGATTGTCGGCGCCGCGTCTCTTCGCGCCAGAAGAACTCCAGTTCCACGCAAGCGCGATTATCTAGCCTGCCCTTGTCGGAATCAATCGCGACAGTTAGGGGACAATGAATGTCTAAAGAAACCGAACACACGAGCCAGCCATCCGAACAGGCCATTGGCCTTTTCCTGCAGGACGGCGATGGCGACAGCCTTACCGACGTGCTCGTCGAAGCGCTTTACGAAGCATTTCGCATCATGGACGACGACGTCTCTACCGAAACCTACCACTAACGCGCTAAAACGTACACTGGCGGCGAATGAGCGGACGCGACGCCGGGCCTGAGACGGCCCGCCCGTGGAGATGCTGAGTAGCGTTCGGCGAAACGGGTCGTTTCGATCAATAGCGGGGATAGAATGGCCACCGGGGCCGGCTGTCATGACTGTCGTGGTCATATAATCCCTGCCGTTACCTTCCACGAAATTGTCAGTGGGGCGGACATTGGTGGTGCCTGCGTGCTTTTGCGCGTCAACGCCTTCATTTCCGTTGCAGATTGTTCTAGAGACATTCGCTCAAACCGCCGGAAAGGCGGCACTACGACTGATAGGTAATATCGCCGATGCTCAATTCGCTCAGAAACGCAGCCCGCTCCTGGGTCGCAAAACTCCTGCTCCTGGTTCTTGCCGCATCCTTCGGCATCTGGGGCATTTCGCACTCCCTGATCGGATCGAACAGCAATACCGTCCTGACGGTGGGCGATCAGCAGATCTCGTCTGAAGAGTTCAGGCTGGCCTATCAGCGACAGGTCGCCAATATCGGTCGTCAGTTCGGCGCACCGCTGACCGCGGAACAGGCACGTGCATTCGGCGTCGAGAACGAGGTGTTCGCACAGCTCGCCGCAGGCGCTGCACTCGATCAGCTTTCCGACGACATGAATCTCGGTCTTTCAGAAGACAAGCTCGGTATCCTGATCAGCGAAGACCCTGCATTCCAGGGCGTCAACGGTCAGTTCGACCGTGCCTTGTTCACCTCCCGCCTGCGCAATGCCGGCCTTCGCGAGGACGATTACATCAAGGAGCGCAGCAAGGTTGCTGTCCGCAGCCAGATCGTCGAATCGGTGTCCGACGGGTTCAAACCGCCGCAGGTTCTGATCGATGCATTGAAGCAGTATCGGGACGAAAGCCGCACGGTCGAATATCTGCTTTTGTCGAACGCCAATATCGATCCCGTAAAAGCACCGACGGATGATATTCTGGCGCAATGGTTCGAAGGTGCGAAGAGCCGCTATCGTGCCCCGGAATACCGCACGTTTGCCTATGTGAAGCTGCAGCCATCCGACATCGCGGATGCGTCTTCGATCACCGACGAGCAGGCGCGGGCCGAATACGACAAGCGGATCGCCAGCTTCAAGACGAGCGAGACGCGCACCATCGAGCAGCTGCCCTTCCCCAACATGGAAATGGCAGAAGCTGCGGCGACGCAGTTGCGCGCCGGAACGACGACGTTCGACCAGGTCATGGCGGACCAGGGCAAAACCGCAGCCGACGTTCGCCTCGGCGACTTTACCCGCGACGCTGTTCCGGATGAGGCAATTGCAGAAGCGGCCTTCAAGCTTGGCGCGAATGGCGGCATCACGCCAGCCGTTCAAGGTACATTCGGTCCCGTCATTTTGCGGGTCTCCAACGTTCGCCCGGAAACCACCCGCGCCTTCGACGAGGTCAAGGGCGAGTTGCGCCAGCAGATGGCGGTCGCGGCCGCCTCGCAGGAACTCAACACGGCACATGACCGCTTCGAGGAGTTGCGCAGCAACGGGACGACGCTTGAAGACGCAGCAAAGGATCTGAACCTCAAGCTCGTCACGGTCACGGCCAATGCATCCGGTCTTGATCCGCAGGACAAGCGCATTGCGGATCTCCCGAGTGGTACCACGCTTTTGACCGACGTCTTCCGCACCGATCCCGGCGCCGATACGCTGCCGCTGACGGTTGGCACGGACGGCTTCGTCTGGTTCGAGGTCCGCAACGTCACGCCGGAACGGGAACGTCCGCTTAGCGAAGTCCGCGACCGGGCCGTTGCCGACTGGACGGCTGATCAGCAGCGTCAGGCGCTTTCGGCACGCACGGCCGACCTTAAGGGTCGCCTCGACAAGGGCGAGACGCTGGCAGTGATCGCTGAGGATCTCGGCGTCGCGATCGAAACGAAGTCCGGCCTGCGCCGCAACGGCGAGGACGCCATCTTCGGCAACGAGGCGATTGCGGCAGCCTTTGCCGGTCCGGTCGGCGTGACTGGAACAGCGCTCGGATCCGACGGCGAGAGCCGCCTTCTTCTGAAGGTGACGGCGGTCGATCAGGCCACGAGCGATGCGCTTGCCGGCGACGAGCAACTCCAGCGCATGGCCGATTCTGCCGGCGATGACATGCTCGATCAGATGGTCAACAGCCTCAAGAACACCTACGGTGTTTCGATCAACCAGGCCGCCGTCAATCAGTCGGCTGCGCCCGCGCAATACTAAGCGACTTGAGAGCCAAAGAATGCCTGAGCTGAAACCCTTCATCGCCAAAGTTGCTGCCGGGGAGAGCCTCACGCTGGATGAGGCGCGTCAGGCGTTCGACATTCTGATGTCCGGCGAAGCAACGCCCTCGCAGATCGGCGGGTTTCTGATTGCGCTGCGCGTACGAGGAGAAACGGTGGCGGAGATTTCCGGCGCCGTAACGACCATGCGCGAGAAGATGCTGCGGGTCGACGCACCAGCCGATGCCGTTGATATCGTCGGTACCGGTGGCGATGGTGCGGGCACCTACAACATCTCGACACTGGCGTCGATCATCGTGGCTGGTACGGGCGTTCCCGTCGCCAAGCATGGCAATCGGGCGCTGAGTTCCAAATCGGGCACGGCGGACGCTTTGTCAGCCCTCGGTGTCAACCTTGAAATTGGCCCGGAGCGTATTGCCCGCTGTATTCGCGAGGCCGGGATCGGTTTCATGTTCGCCTCGATGCACCACGCCGCGATGCGCCATGTGGGGCCTAGCCGCGTCGAACTGGGCACGCGGACGATCTTCAACATTCTGGGTCCTCTCTCGAACCCTGCAGGCGCCAAGCGTCAGTTGCTCGGCGTTTTCGATCCGAAATGGCTGCAGCCGATCGCAGAGGTGCTGCGCGGTCTCGGCTCCGAGACTGTCTGGGTCGTACATGGCCAGGGTCTGGACGAGATCACCACGACAGGCGTGACGCAGGTCTGCGCTCTGGAGGGCGGCAGTATCCGCTCCTTTGAACTGACCCCAGCCGATTTTGGCGTGCCGCAGGCAACGCTTGCCGACCTCAAGGGTGGTGACGGCATCCACAATGCGAAGGCGTTGCGGGCGGTTCTCGGCGGGGCGAAGAATGCATACCGTGACATTTCACTCTGCAACGCGGCGGCAGCCCTCGTCGTCGCCGGAAAGGCCGAAACGCTGAAGGATGGCATGACGATCGCCACGAACGCGCTCGAAAGCGGCAATGCCGCTGCAGCGCTTGACCGGCTTGTGGCCGTATCGAACGAGAAGGATTGAGCGAATGGCGGATATTCTCAAGAAGATCGAAGCCTATAAGCGCGAGGAAATCGCAGCGGCCAAGGCGAGTGTACCGCTCACTGAGCTGAAGGCTCGTTCCGCCGACCAGCCTGCTCCGCGGGGTTTTCTGCGTGCGTTGCAGGCGAAGAAGGATGCCGGCATTTTTGGTCTCATTGCCGAAATCAAGAAGGCGAGTCCTTCGAAAGGGTTGATCCGTCCAGATTTCGATCCGCCGTCGCTCGCCGCAGCCTATGAGGCCGGCGGTGCAGCCTGCCTGTCTGTTCTAACAGATACGCCGAGCTTTCAAGGTGCGCCGGAATTCATGGTCGCAGCAAAGGCTGCCTGCGCCCTGCCCGTTCTGCGCAAGGATTTCATGTTCGAGACCTACCAGGTGCACGAAGCGCGCGCCTGGGGAGCCGACTGCATCCTGATCATCATGGCGGCGCTGTCGGATGACGACGCGCTTGCGATCTACGAGGTCGCCGGCGAGCTTGGCATGGATGCGCTGATCGAAGTGCATGACGCGCCGGAAATGGAGCGGGCGCTGAAACTCTCCGCGCCGCTGGTGGGCATCAACAACCGCAATCTGCGCACGTTCGAGCTCGATCTCGCCATCAGTGAGATACTTGCACCGATGGTGCCAGCCGATCGACTCCTCGTCGGCGAAAGCGGCATCTTCAGCTATGCGGACTGCCAGCGGCTGCAGAAGGCTCATATCGAGACCTTCCTGGTCGGTGAAAGCTTGATGCGTCAGGACGACGTTGCTGCGGCGACGCGACTGCTGCTATCTGGTGAGACAAACGCACAGGCGGCCGAATAATGGCAACACTCACCCATATCGATGCGGCCGGCGAAGCGCATATGGTCGATGTCGGCGACAAGACCGAAACCGTTCGCTCGGCGACGGCCGAGGGTCATGTCAGAATGCTTCCAGAAACGCTCGCGCTGATTCTGGATGGCAATGCCAAGAAGGGTGACGTCATCGGCACGGCGCGGCTCGCCGGGATCATGGCGGCGAAGAAGACCAGCGATCTCATTCCTCTTTGCCATCCGCTGATGCTGACCAAAGTCTCGGTCGAGATTACCGAAGACGCCGCCCTGCCCGGCCTGCGCGTCATGGCGACCGCCAAGCTGACCGGTAAGACCGGGGTCGAGATGGAAGCGCTGACGGCTGTCTCCGTTGCCTGCCTGACGATCTACGATATGGCGAAAGCCGCAGACAAGGGCATGCAGATCGGCGGCATCCAGCTTCTCGAGAAGACCGGCGGCAAGTCCGGAACATACCGCCTGGAGGGCTGATGAAGGCACTACTCCCCGTGGCGGATGCCAGGAGCCGGCTGCTCTCTGCAGCGCGTCCGATCGACGATATCGTGAATGTCCCGCTCGGCGAGGCCGACGGTCGCGTGCTGGCTGCCGATCTGGCCGCGAGGCTGACACAGCCACCGTTCGACGCGTCCGCCATGGACGGCTACGCAGTACGGGCAGAGGACGCGTCTACGATCGGCACGGAACTGTCGGTCATCGGGACGGCGTCTGCGGGCCATGCCTTCGAGGGCATTGTCGGCCCGGGCGAGACGGTGCGGATCTTCACGGGTGCACCTCTGCCGCAGGGCGCTGATTCCGTCCTCATCCAGGAAGATGCCGAGCGAATCGCGGACGACCGGATCCGCACTGCATTTGCCGTCGTCGAAGGACGGCATGTGCGGCCCCGCGGCCAGGATTTCGCGGAGGGCGAGATCGTCCTCAAGCGCGGCACGGTGCTCGACTTCGCGCATCTAACCGTCGCCGCCGCGATGAACCATCCGACGCTTGGGATCTATCGGCGACCAAGGGTCGCGATCCTTGCGACCGGTGACGAGCTTGTCGTTCCTGGCGGTGTGCCGGCGACCGCGCAGATCATTGCCTCCAATACGTTCGGCGTCGCCGCACTGGTGCGGTCCAACGGCGGTGAGGTTCTCGACCTTGGCATCGTCAAGGACAACCAGGCGGATATCGCTGCAGCTGTCGCACGGGCGCAGCTCGAAAAGGCCGACGTGCTGGTCACGCTCGGTGGAGCTTCTGTCGGCGATCACGACCTCGTCCAGTCGACGCTGAAGGGCGCCGGTATGGAACTCGATTTCTGGCGGATCGCGATGCGTCCCGGCAAACCGCTGATGGTCGGTTCGCTCGACGGCATGCATGTGCTGGGCCTGCCCGGCAACCCGGTCGCAAGCCTTGTGACCAGTCTCCTGTTCCTCGAGCCGCTGCTGCGAAAGCTCGCGCATCTCAGCGAGAGGAACCGCGAGGTCATGGGTGTCACAGCGGAGCCTATCAAGGCGAACGACCAGCGGCAGGACTATGTTCGCGCGAGCGTGACGCGTGACGCGGCGGGAAATCTTGTTGCCAAGGCTTTCGGAAAGCAGGATTCGTCGATGATGAAGATATTTTCGCGATCCGACGGCCTTATCGTGCGTCCTCCGCACGCTCCGGAGCTGGCTGCCGGTGCACCCTGCCCTATATTGCTCATTCGTTCCTAAGGCGCTTTCCAGGCGTCCTTTGCGATGCCTCGAACGGAGAAGCGCGTGCCTGCCGATCATTCAACTGACAAAGACATTCCGACCATCCTATGGTTTCGCAAGGACCTCCGTCTCGATGACAATGCGGCGCTGAATGCCGCGATCGATGCCGGCGGCGCGGTCATCCCCGTCTATATCCGCGAACCCGACGAACTGAACATCGGGCCTCTCGGTGGCGCGCAGGAATGGTGGCTGCATCATTCGCTGACGGCACTCAAGGGCGCGCTGAAAGCGCTCGGCAGTGACCTCATCCTCGTTAGGGGAAAGGCCGAGGATGTTCTGTCCGACATCGCCCACAAGACCGGCGCCCGCTCCGTCTTCGTCAACCGCGCCTATGAACGCACGGACTACGACCGTGAAATCGCGGTCGCCCTGAAAGACAAGGGCATCGCCATCAGCGCCTTTTATGGCCAGCTTCTCCACGAGCCGGACCGGATCCGCACGGGGGCGGGCAAGCCATTCAAGGTTTTTACACCGTTCTGGAACGCGATGCAGAAGCTCGGCGAGCCGCACGAGCCGATGGATACCCTAAAGTCCATCCCTGCCCCGAAGCAATTTCCCCGTTCGGAAAGCCTGGACGGCTGGGACCTGCTGCCGACAAAGCCTGACTGGGCTTCGGGTTTTTCCGAAATGTGGACACCGGGCGAACAGGGTGCGCGGGAGAAGTTAAAGGACATCATCGACAGGGACCTGCACGACTACAAGCGCGGTCGAGACTTTCCGGCGATCGACGCCACGTCTTCGCTGTCTGCCCACCTCACCCATGGTGAGATTTCCCCTGCCCGCATCTGGTACGAGACGAGAGGCCTTCCGGCGAAGACATCGGAAGACGTGTCGCACTTCCGGCGTGAGCTTGCCTGGCGCGATTTCTGCTACGGTCTGCTCATCGAATTTCCCGGCCTCGATCGCGAAAACTGGGACGACAAGTTCGACGCATTCGAATGGAAATACGATGCCAAGCAATTCACGGCCTGGACCAAGGGGATGACGGGTTATCCGATCGTCGATGCCGGTATGCGGCAGTTGTGGAAACACGGCTATATGCACAACCGGGTGCGGATGATCACGGCGTCGTTCATGATCAAGGATCTGATGATCGACTGGCGCAAGGGCGAGCAGTGGTTCCGCGATACGCTTGTCGATGCGGATCCTGCCAACAATTCCGCCAACTGGCAGTGGGTGGCCGGCAGCGGCGCCGATGCCTCACCGTTCTTCCGGATCTTCAACCCTATCCTGCAGGGCGAGAAATTCGATCCAGACGGCGATTACGTTCGCGAGCATGTGCCCGAACTGGCGAAGCTCGACCGCAAATACATCCACAAGCCGTTCGAGGCGCCTGCGGCCGTGCTGGAGAAGGCAGGGATCGAGCTGGGCAAGACCTATCCAAAGCCCATCGTCGATCACGGCTTTGCCCGCGACCGGGCGCTCGCCGCATACAAGGCGCTCAAGTAGAAAAGCGGGCAAAGAAAAACCAGGCCGAAGCCGGGTTTTTCTTGTCTTAGACGAGACGGCTCTGTTCGAGCGCTGCCTCGACGAAACTCGCAAACAGCGGGTGCGGATCGAGCGGTCGGCTCTTCAGTTCCGGATGGTACTGAACGCCGATGAACCACGGATGGTCAGGGTATTCGACCGTTTCCGGCAGAAGGCCGTCCGGCGACATTCCCGAAAAAACGAGGCCGCAGTTTTCCAGGCGGTCCTTGTATTGGACGTTCACTTCGTAACGGTGACGATGGCGCTCGGAGATATCCGTCGATCCGTAGATCTCGGCGATCTTGGTGCCCTTCTTCAGAGCTGCCTGATAGGCGCCGAGACGCATCGTGCCGCCGAGGTTGCCGGCGGTAGACCGCTTCTCGAGCTCGTTGCCCTTCAGCCATTCCGTCATCAAACCGACGACCGGTTCCTTTGCAGGACCAAACTCGGTCGAGGATGCGTCTTCGATGCCGGCGAGATGACGGGCGGCTTCCACCACCGCCATCTGCATGCCGAAGCAGATGCCGAAATACGGAACCTTGCGCTCGCGGGCAAACTGGGCTGCGAGGATCTTGCCTTCGGAACCGCGCTCGCCGAACCCGCCGGGCACCAGAATGCCGTGAACCTTTTCAAGCCACGGAGCCGGGTCTTCCTTTTCGAAGACTTCCGATTCGATCCACTCAAGATTGACCTTGACGTGATTGGCGATGCCGCCGTGATGCAGGGCCTCGATCAACGACTTGTAGGCGTCCTTGAGGCCTGTGTACTTGCCAACGATCGCGATCGTCACTTCGCCTTCCGGTGTGTGGATGCGGTTGCAAACCTCTTCCCAGGCGTCCAGACGGGGCTTGGGAGCCGGTTCGATGCCGAACGCAGCCAGCACCTCCGAATCGAGGCCTTCCTTGTGGTAGGCCATCGGGACGTCGTAGATATTGGCGACGTCGAGCGCCTGGATGACCGCGGATGGGCGAACGTTGCAGAACAGCGAAAGCTTGCGGCGCTCGGCCTCCGGGATTTCCCGGTCTGCGCGCACCAGCAGGATGTCCGGCGCGATACCCAGCGCCTGCAGTTCCTTGACGGAATGCTGGGTCGGCTTGGTCTTCAACTCGCCGGCTGCAGCAATGAACGGCATCAGTGTCAGATGCAGATAGATCGTTGTTCCGCGGGGCAAGTCGTTCTTGACCTGGCGGATCGCCTCCATGAACGGCATCGCTTCGATATCGCCGACCGTACCGCCAACTTCGCAGAGGACGAAATCGTAGTCCTCATTGCCCTCGGTGACGAAATCCTTGATCTCGTTGGTGACATGCGGAATGACCTGAACGGTCGCGCCGAGGTAGTCGCCGCGGCGTTCCTTGTCGATGATGTTCTTGTAGATACGGCCGGTGGTGATGTTGTCGGTCTTGGTCGCCGAACGGCTGGTGAACCGCTCGTAGTGACCGAGATCCAGATCGGTCTCAGCGCCGTCGTCGGTCACAAAGACCTCGCCGTGCTGCGTCGGGCTCATAGTGCCCGGATCAACGTTGAGATAAGGATCGAGCTTCCTCAGCCGAACCCGGTAACCCCTCGCCTGGAGCAGAGCTCCGAGGGCCGCGGCCGCAATTCCTTTTCCGAGGGAAGAAACCACGCCGCCTGTGATGAATACATATCGCGCCATGGGAGCCACCGAATACCTTCTGATTTATGATTCCGCCAGCGGAATTTTCTTTTTCCGAAAAAAGTCTGTGGAATCTCCACAAACGAAAACCGGCAGGCTTTTGGCCCGCCGGAGTTTGTTGCCTTCAACCGTGCCTTACTGGCCGGTTGGAACGCTGTTCGTCGGAGCGGGCGTTGCCGGGGCCGGTGTCGCAGGCGCAGCAGGAGCCGGTGCGGAAGGCGCTGCTCCCGTTGCCGGTGCTGCCGGAGCAGGCGCTGAACTCGCGCCATCCGATGGGACGCCGTTGCTTGCCGGCGGAGCGGTCGGGGCCGGGCCGAGCTGGTTCAAGATACCATTGCCTGAACCCTGCTGGCTCTGCGGAATGCGGTCGAGAATATCCGTCGGACGCGATTCGTAGCGTGCCAGAATACCGAGCGCCAATGACGTGACGAAAAACAGCGTCGCCAGGATCGCCGTCGTGCGGGTCAGGGCGTTTGCCGTGCCGCGCGCCGACATGAAGCCGGAACCGCCGCCGATGCCAAGCCCTCCGCCTTCGGAGCGCTGGATCAGCACGACGCCGACAAGCGCCAGCACGATCATGAGATGAATGACGATCAGAACAGTCTGCATGAATAAGATCCCTGCCCCGTTGGCGAGGCAATAGAAGAAGTTTGGCGGCTCTTTACATGAGGCCCGCCCGCTTTCCAAGCCCCTATTGAATGGCTCAGGCGGTCAAGGCCTCATAGACGCCGTAGATGGCGAGAAAATCGTCGGCTTTCAAGCTGGCGCCACCGATCAATGCGCCATCGACATTTTCGATCGCCATCAGCTCCGCCGCATTGCCCGGCTTGACCGAGCCGCCGTAGAGGAGACGCATCCCCTTGCCTTCGTCGCCGAACCGCTTGGCGAGTTCTACGCGCATGAAAGCGTGCGCTGCTTCCACATCTGTCGCGGTCGGCGTCACGCCGGATCCGATCGCCCATACAGGCTCGTAGGCAATGACCGTGTTTGCGGCTGTGGCATGGTCAGGCAGGGAGCCAGCGAGCTGACGCTTCAAGATATCGAGTGTCTGGCCGGTGTCGCGTTCGTCCGCCGTTTCACCGACGCAGACGATCGCGATCAATCCGGCCGTGTGCGCAGCCTCGGCCTTCGCGCGAACGATCCGATCAGTTTCACGATGATCGACGCGCCTTTCGGAATGGCCGACGATCACATGCGTGCCGAAGCAGTCGGCGATCATGTCGGCGGAAATTTCGCCGGTATGCGCACCGCAATCCTTCTGATGGCAATCCTGGGCGCCGATCATCAGCGGGCTGTCCGTCGAAAGTGCCGTCGCCACATAGAGAAGCGTGGCCGGTGGACAGATCAGGGTTTCGACCTTGTCCGAGAGAGGTCCCATCACGCCCTGCGCGATTGCCTTGATCTCGGGAAGGCTGTCCCGTGTGCCGTTCATCTTCCAGTTTCCGGCAATAAGCGGGCGAATTTCTGGTGTCATGTCGATCCCTGGTCCTCTCCTCCAGCCGACGCCGTTGAGCGCCGCCACCTAAACGTGCCGGACATGCCTCCCGACATATCCTTTCACACTTCGTACGCTGAATAATGAACGTATTTCAAGTGCTTGCATGGATCATGGATGCCGGGACACCGGCCTAGAGCCCGCTCATCGCGCACCGCAAGCGATGCACGCCACGATTCAATCGGTTGAGATCCATTGAAACGCCCGATTGCGCTTAAACCGGTTATTTGTGGGCAATAAGCACGAAATTGAGGGCTTTGCGCCAGTCGATCATCCGGATCGGCGTTCCGTGCCCACCCGTGTTGAAAACGGACATACGGACCGGGTATCCGGCGCTCTGCAATTTCCGGTAGATCTCGGTCTGTCCGCTTGCTGCGTAGACGCTGTCGGCGCTGCCGTGAGCAATGTAGATCGGCAGTTTTGCCTTGGCGAACGGCGTTGACGGCAGACCCGGATCGGGTGGACCGCCCAGCAGCACCATGCCCTTCAAGGACCGGATCGTCGCGGCATCACGGCTCACGGCCTGACAGATGAAGCCACCCATGGAGGCGCAGGCGAGGATGACTGGACGTCCTGCCGATTTTTCCGACGCATAGCGGATAAGGGCAGCGATATCGGCTGTCCCTTTGTCGTCGAAAGATCTGACGCTCGGCGAATAGTAGGTCCCGCCTGACGCGGTGACGAGGTTCTTCAGCCGGTTGAAATTGCCGCCGAACGTGTAGTCGTTGACGCCGAGCCGCCTGTCGCCGCCCCTGCCGTGAACGAAGATCACCGTGAAGGCGCCACCTTGAGAAGGTCCCACCCTGGTGACATCAAGGGTCCGTCCGGAGAAGGCCAGGGTTTCATTTTCCTGGACCCGGCGCGGTCCAAGTGCCACATAGGCATTCTTGACCCGCCGCTCAGGCTCACTGTCACGACCGTTGATGTCGCGCAGTTCCTGGTAGTCTATCATCTCGTAAGCGCCGCCTTCCTTACTCTCCAGCACCTCGAACCTGGAGAAAAGCTCGTCCTTGAACGGCTTGATGGGGCCTTCCTGCGCGAGGCTTGCTGAAGCGGTGAGCGCGACCATGCCAGCAAGAAGCGTGCCGAAAAAGAAATGAACTGTGGACATGCGGGCTTTCATTCGGAACCTTCTGTCTTCCAACTTGCCATGCTAAAGCCGAGGCAGCATTGCTGGCAGAGCCGCCGTGTGCGTACGGCATCGCGAGAAAGCCGGTTTTCTGGCAAAATCGCATGTGATTCGAAACAGCACGAGATGGGTATGGCTATCTCCTCCGCACCCCGACAGGTAGTACCGACACCGCCAATGGATGACAATAACGACCTTTTTGCCGATACGCCCGCTCTCCCCAGATCAGCGCCAGCGGAACCTGTACCCGCTGTCAAGGCAGCGCCTTCGCCGCGACGTCCGGCTACAATCGCCGCCGACGGCGACGACTACGGCGCATCGTCGATCCGCGTGCTGGAGGGTCTTGAACCGGTGCGTATGCGCCCGGGCATGTATATCGGCGGCACGGACGAAAAGGCTCTCCACCATCTGTTTGCCGAAGTCATCGACAACTCGATGGACGAAGCCGTGGCCGGCCATGCCAATTTCATCGAGGTGTATCTGGATACCGAAGGTTGCCTGACTGTGACCGACAACGGTCGTGGCATTCCTGTGGAAAACCATCCGCAGGTGCCCGGCAAGTCGACACTCGAAGTTATCATGACCAAGCTTCATGCCGGCGGTAAGTTTGACGGAAAGGCTTACGAGACCTCGGGCGGTCTGCATGGGGTTGGCGTCTCCGTCGTCAATGCGTTGTCCGACATGCTGGAAGTCGAGGTTGCGCGCAACAAGAAGCTCTATCGCCAACGTTTTTCCCGCGGCGTTCCGCAAGGTGGGCTCGAAGAACTCGGTGACGTACACAATCGTCGCGGCACCCGCGTCCGCTTCCATCCGGATCCGCAGATCTTCGGCGATCACGCGAAGTTCGATGCCGGTCGCATTTTCCGCATGGCGCGCTCGAAGGCTTATCTGTTCGGCGGCGTCGAAATCCGTTGGAGCTGCGATCCGTCACTGGTTCAGGCCGGTGGCGATGTACCGGACAAGGCGGTCTTCCATTTTCCCGGCGGTCTGAAAGACTATCTTTCGGCCACGCTCGGCAAGGATTTCACCGTCACTCGCGAAATCTTCGCGGGCCGCACCGAAAAGACCGGTGGTCACGGCGCCATGGAATGGGCCATCACGTGGTATGGTGGCGACCCGCAGGTTCACTCCTACTGCAACACCATCCCGACGACCGAAGGCGGCACCCATGAAGCCGGGTTGCGCATTGCGCTGACCAAAGGCCTGAAGAATTACGCCGAACTGACCCAGAACAAACGTGCCCGCGAAATTACCACTGATGACGTGATGATCTCGGCCGTGGGCATGCTGTCTGTCTTTATCCGCGAGCCGGAATTTGTCGGTCAGACCAAGGACAAGCTTGCGACCGTGGAGGCTCAGCGGCTCGTCGAGAACGTTCTGCGCGACCCCTTCGATCATTACCTGACCGGAAATCCCAACGAGGCCGCGAAACTGCTCGACTGGGTGATTGAGCGCTCCGAAGAGCGGCTTCGTCGCCGCAAGGAAAAAGAGGTCAATCGCAAGACGGCCGTGCGCAAGCTGCGCCTTCCCGGCAAGCTCGCCGATTGCTCACAGAACACGGCCGAGGGCGCCGAACTGTTCATCGTCGAGGGTGACTCGGCTGGCGGCTCGGCGAAGCAGGGCCGTAACCGGTTGAACCAGGCCATTCTTCCGCTGCGGGGAAAAATCCTCAACGTCGGCTCGGCAAGCCGCGAGAAACTCTCGGCCAACCAGCAGATCGCAGATCTCGTGCAGGCGCTTGGCTGTGGCACGCGGACGAAATACCGCGAGGAGGATCTTCGCTACGAGCGGGTCATCATCATGACCGACGCCGACGTCGACGGCGCCCATATCGCATCGCTGCTGATCACGTTCTTCTATCAGGAAATGCCCGAACTCATCCGCGGCAGCCATCTTTATCTGGCCGTGCCACCGCTTTACGTCATCCGGCAGGGTGGAAAGACCGTCTATGCCCGCAACGACGCGCATCGGGCCGAATTGATGGAAACGGTGTTCAAGGGCAAGAAAGTCGAAATCGGTCGCTTCAAAGGCCTTGGCGAGATGATGGCTGCGCAGTTGAAGGAAACGACCATGGACCCCGCCAAGCGCACGTTGCTGCGCGTCGGGATCGACGAGGTGGATTTCGAAGGCACGCGCGAGGCGGTCGACAATCTGATGGGTACACGGCCCGAGGCGCGCTTCCGGTTCATCCAGGAACGCGCCGCCTTTGCCGATAACCTCGATATCTGACTGCTGCGACCGGAAGACTTCCGGTCGCATTTTGAAGCTATCGTTCCAGAACCTTGCTGACGGCGGCAATCAACGCCGTCGCTTCATAAGGCTTGCGCACAACCGGCGCTGAAAATGTCGCTGGAATGATCGAGCGATCGCTGTATCCCGTCGCAAACACGAAGGGCACGTGACGACGCA
Organism: Rhizobium sp. CFBP 8752; assembly: GCF_014842035.1. Taxonomy (NCBI): domain Bacteria; kingdom Pseudomonadati; phylum Pseudomonadota; class Alphaproteobacteria; order Hyphomicrobiales; family Rhizobiaceae; genus Rhizobium; species Rhizobium sp. CFBP 8752. The sequence continues at coordinate 1,645,254 of NZ_JACYUZ010000001.1, forward strand.
GAAGTTCTTCCGCGATTGGAAGCGACGTACCGGATCCCAGATTGACATCGAGGATCGCGACGTCCGGGGTGAAATCCTTGAGGCGGCGAAGCGCGTCCGAGACCGAAGGCGATGTCGTTACCTTGTCGATACCATTGTCCGCCAGCATCGCCTCGACATCTGCTGCGATCAGCATCTGATCTTCCACAAGAAGGAACTCCAGATTGCCGAGTGATCGCTCGCTCGCCGTCCGTCCGCCGAGCCCATCTAGGTGGAGATCGTCCTCGGATGCCGCGTCATCATCTGCGTGAACGTGCTTGGAGGGGATGACAAAGACCGCGTTGACGCCCTCGGGCGGATAGTCGACCGATGCCCGTCCATCCAGCTCGAAGGGCATGCTGCGGCTGATAAGGACACTGCCGAACCCACTGCGACTGGGCGCCTTTGTGACCGGACCACCGGTTTCTTTCCAGGTCAACTCGCAGTCGCCATCGGCGCTTCGGCCCCACTCGATGTCGAGCCGACCGTCAGATACCGAGAGCGAACCGTATTTCGCAGCATTGGTGGACATTTCGTGCAGGACGAGGGCCATGACGGAAAACGCACGGCTATCAAGCCAGAATCGCGGTCCGCTCATCGTCACGATGCGGCCGCTTCCCTTATAGGGCTGGAGTTCGGCTTCGAGAAGGTCGGCCAGATGTCCGCCATCGCCGCTGCGGACGACCTGATCGTGCGCATAGGCCAATGCCTGAATGCGTCCCTTCAGCGAGCCGACGTAATCGGACAGCGGTCTTGAGTCATCCACAGGATGCCCCACGAGCGCCTTGATCACAGACAGGATGTTCTTGACGCGGTGGTTGAGCTCCTCGTTGAGCATGCGCTGGCGCACGTCCGCCTTACCGCGCTCGTCCGCAAGCAGTTCGTTATGATGCAGTACGGTTTCGACAAGAACTGCCCTGATGGCGTCGGCAATCTCGAGATCCGTATCGGTCCAAGGTTGAGCCTTGAGGCGCACCTGTTCTTTCCAAATGGCGAAGCTCGACCTCGGCGTCAGTCGCTCCCCATGCGGTCCGCTGGTATACTGCTTGTCGGGATTGCCTGCCCAATCGAGGGTCTGCACGACTTCCTTGCGGAAGAAAAACAGATAGTCGCGAGGGCGCTGGGACAACGAAATGGCAAGAACGCCGCTCACGTCGTCCGGCGAGATCATCGACAACGGTAGCGACCGAGACAATTCGGCCGTCGACCAAATCCGTCCGCCCGCGACGCCGCCGACCAGTTCCGCCAGTTCGGCAACCAGATGCTCCTGTGGCACGAGCCCCTGCCCTGTCCAGATCCCGTCAAGCCACAGCCCGACCCCATCGCAGGGTAGCATGCCGCCGAAATCATCCAGTGAACTTCTCAACAACCCGCTGATATCGTTGTGGTTGGAAGCGATCTGAAGGAATCGGTCGAGCGAACGTCTGGCAAGATTTGCCGTTTCGACAAGTTGCTTCTGTTTCAGCGCGCTCAAATGCAGGGAGAAGAACTCGCCGAACGTTTCTGCCGCAACGCGCTGGGGCATCGACAAGGTCTTTGGCGAATAGTGGTGGCAGGCCATCAGCCCCCACAACTCCCCATCAACGATGATGGACACCGACATCGAGGCAGAGACGCCCATGTTGCGAAGATACTCGCAGTGGATCGGCGAAACACTCCTCAGATGCGCGAAGGACATATCGAGCGGCAGGCCGTCTTCGCCCAACTCAGGGACGATGGCCACACGCTCGTTGTCAGCGTTGGAGATGACGCGGATGGTGTTCTTGATGTAGAGAATGCGTGCCTGTTTCGGGATATCCGCTGCAGGAAAATACTGGCCCTTGAAGCTCTCGAGGTCGCGGCGTTTGTATTCGCTGACGACCTTGCCGGACCCTTCCTCCTCGAAACGATAGACCATCACGCGGTCATATCCGAGCATGGCGAACATCAGCCTTGCAGCGTTCTCGATAAGCCTGTCGATGCTCTTCATGTTGCGAATGCGGCTGATCAACATGCGCGCAACTTCGAGCGGCTGGTCGGCATCGTTGGAAGCCGGCTCGAACTCGATGATCACCTTGGAATCGAAACGATGCAACGAGATGTCGAAAGCTTTGCCTGACGGGAGTCGCAAGGCATGGCGTAGCGCCGGGCGTGCTGGATCATCAGAGGTCGCGAGCGCGTTGCGAAGCGAATGGGCCGCTTCGCCACCGACGACGTCTTCAAGACGCCGGCCGTTGATGTCACCTTCAACACCGAGCATTTCTCCGACATTCGCAGAGTGGTGAAGAATCTCAGCGCCAGTTAAGTCGCAGGCAAGAAGGCAACCATGCGGTTGAATGCTCCCTGGGATGTGAATTGGCTCGCGGTCGCAATTTGTAAGGTCGACCGCCTCCGCATTGAGCATCATTAAAGTCCTTGGATCTCGTCTCTTATAAAACACGCGTACGTTACGGTTATCTATTGTTCTGCTCTACCGAAACAAGGGGCGCTGACAAAGACGGCTTAGCCATCGCAATGCCCTAGATGAAGTTATGGTTCGGTGTTTTCACATTTGTATCGTATCTAAAGGATAGGCAGACGATGAAGGGCTAGGTTAAGAGGTCCATTGTAGGCTTGCAGCAAAATGGCCGAGACACCATATCGGCGACAGCAATCGGGAGTGGCAGTATATCGTGAGCGCGCAAAATGATCGGAACACCCCAAGAGAACCGCGTTGGCTGGGACCGGTCTCTCCCAATCGCATTGCTCTGATACCGGCCATATCGGCAGCTCGATGGCTTCTGGTTCTGATTGTTGCTGCGTCGATCTACTTCTTCTACGGCTTCCTTGTCCCGGTTCTGGCCGCCCTTGTCATCGGATTTGCCAGCTGGCCTCTCTATCGCAAGCTTTTGGCCCGCGTTGGCGGAAACACGACAATCGCCGCGACGCTTGCCATTCTGTTCATCCTCGCCTTTCTGATTGTGCCGATCGGCGTCGCGATCAGCTACACCACGGGTGAACTGCGCCAGTGGTTCAGCTGGGCGGTCGAAGTGAACAGGTTCGGGGCGCCGCCTCCAGCCTGGATCATCGGCCTTCCCTGGGCCGGTGATTGGCTCGGGTTGCAGTGGACAAAGCATGTTGGGTCACCCGGCGCTATCGGCGAGCTTGTACAGATCGTTAGCGGAGCCAATATCGGCAATATCTACCGCGCCGTGATTGCTGCCGGAGATGGCGTCTTCCATCTTGTTCTGACCATGCTGTTCATGATGATCGCGCTGTTTTTCGTTTATCGTGACGGCGCATCGTTTTCACGCCAGATTGATCTCGTTGGTGAGCGCATCCTGCCGTCGCGGTGGGAGCGGATTTCGCGTGTCGTACCGGCGACAATTAGTTCGACGGTGACCGGGATGACGTTGATTGCGATCGGCGAAGGCATCGTGCTTGGCGTGGCCTACTGGATTGCTGGCGTCCCCTCGCCTGTGACACTTGGGGTCATCACTGGCGTAATGGCGCTTATTCCGGGCGGCGCGCCGCTTTCGTTTACGCTGGTATCTGCCTATCTCGTTGCCAACGGCTCGTTCGTCGCAGGGATCGGGCTGTTCACGTGGGGTGCGGTGGAATTGTTTATCGTCGACAAGACGGTTCGTCCACGCCTGGTTGGCGGCCCCATCAAATTGCCATTCCTTCCCACATTCTTCGGCCTTGTCGGTGGTGTGAAAACCATGGGCTTTCTCGGACTGTTTATCGGTCCGGTTCTGATGGCGCTGATTGTGTCGATATGGCGGGAATGGATTCGCGAGGTCCGGATGGCAGAGACGACCGAAGTGCAATCGGCCGACCTTGCGGTGTCGCCGAGCGAAGCGGCGGAGCGGGCCTATAAGCGAAAGGCGCAAACGCCTTAAGCGTTCAGCCCCGCTGCGGTGACGCCTCGCTGGCGCCATCATTGAGCAATCTAACCCCAACAACCGCCATTGGGGAAAACAGCATGAATTCCGCGCTCATCGTCATGACTATTTTGGGCTGCAACGATTCGGCTACGGACTGCCGCTACATCTCGACGGTCGACCAGAGATGGCCAACGGTCGCCATGTGCGATGCCGTTTCCGAAGACAGGCTACCGTCCTATGCCAATCAGCCTTACCCGGTGATCATCGCCGTCTGCCAGAATCCGGACGATGCGATCGAGACAGCAACGCAGTCGCAAACCCCTCCCGTGCGGGATCAAGCGTCCGAGCCGATAGCGGCGGCTCCCGAGCCAAACAGCGACGTAAGCGAGAAGCAGAAGGAAGGTCTGGCCAGCCGTGCGATCCAGCGGGTTCGCAACGTTTTGCCAACGACCGAAGGCGTCAAGACGCTCGTGACGACGCCCGTAAGGCTTGTCGAAGGCGGTTATTCGTGGGTTGCCAAGCGTTTCGACCGCTAAGCTCAGGCAGCAAGCGCTAACTCGCTCGCATAGGCCCGTGCGGCGAACCGCATCTCCAGACGATGCCGTCTCTCGATCATCTGGATCATATCCGAGACTGCCGGATGCTGCCCTGCAGCCCCTGAAAACCTCTCGATCAAACGACCGCAGACATCAGCGGTGGAACGACCCGCCGACGCGTCGCGCCAGAGCAGGACAGCCTCGACGAAGACGGCGGCAATCTCTCTTGTCAGACCACAGGCTTCAAAAAGGGCGCGAACGGCATGAAGGCGGCCTGTCGCCAGGATAGGCCTCACGCGACGCTCTCCGAGCCCGGAAAGGGTCGATACCGCCTCTGCAACGAGGTCCGCTTTGCCAAGGCAAAGGGCGTGGATCAGGAAAGACGGTGTGAGGCGTCCCGATGCCCGGAGATGCTCGACGAGTGCCGGCACTTCCTGCTGGGACGTCGTTCCTGCAATTGCAACGGTTGCCGCTTCGTCGGCCTCGCGGCCCACATATTCGATACGGCCGCGAGCAAGCGTCGAGCGGACCAGACCGCAGTTGAGAAGCGTGTCCGCGATGTGGCTAACGAGCATGTGGCGCGCTTCTGAAGGAAGGTCTTCGCGCTCGAGCAGAAGGTTGCGAATGTCGTGGCGCTGTCCATGCCGCTCGGCGATCCGGCGCAGGGATATGCCTGTGATCAACGCAGTGCCACTTTCGAGCAGAATTAGAATTTCCGGCTCGTCGCCGATTTCTGCAAGTGCTGCACAGGCGCCGCGGGAAAGATTTGGCCGCGAGGCGATCAGACGCCGGGTCATTCCATCGCCTCGGCCGATCAGGTCGACAAGATCCGAGTCGCTGATCACGGGCGAGCGGGCAATCACCGTACAGGCGATCTCGACCTGATCTTCCGCAAGCGCGAGGATGATTGCACGAGGAGCCTGAGGCGAATCGGCGATCGATTCTGCCAATGCGAGACGTACGCGCGGCGAAGGGTCATCGAGAAGGTAAGTGATCGCCAATCCGGCAGCCTTGCGCTCTTCCGCCCCCATCGCCGCGTGGAGATATGCTCGACCAAGGGCATCCGCTGCGCGGGAACGGTCCCCAGCTCTTGCCGTCTCAGCCCAACGAAGAAATGCCTGTACGATCACGACCTGCCCCGGAAACACAACGCTGCTGCTCCGTCTGGAACAGCCTGGTGCCACGGTAGAGACAAAAAGTTTAAGATTGGTTCACCATGTTCCACACCCGGCGCAACGCACCTCGCGCGTAGCCTGAACTAGGCCGAGAGTATGGAATCTCACGTCGGACGGACCAGTTCGAACACGCCCTCGCCGGCATCGGAATAGTCACGGTAGCCCATGCGGCCGACCGGTCGGGCAAGCTGCATGTCGATTCGGCCATCCCGGATGATGTCTTCGGAGATATGGATTCCGACCACCTCACCAAACACCATGTAGGCGTCGGTGAGCTCGCCCTTGAGATCCTTCGGCTGGATCACTTCGGTAAGACGGCATTCCAGCGCGGAATAGGCCTCCGCAACGTAGGGCGCGTCGACGACCTCTCCCATTCTGGCGGTGAGGCCAGCCAGGTCGAACTCATTCACCCCGTAATCTACCGGAGCCGAGGAAGCGTTGACCTGTTCGGAAACATGGCGGCTAGCCATGCTTGCCGTGAAAAAACCCGTGTCCGACGCATTCTTCAGACTGTGCTTGCGTCCCGACGAGGAGAACATCACGATCTTGGGGTTATCGGACACGATGTTGAAGAAAGAATAGGGCGACAGGTTCAGCGAACCGTCGCGTCCTTTGGTACCGATCCAGCCGATCGGCCGCGGCGCCACGATGGCCTTGAAGGGATCATGGCGCATGCCGTGGGCGTTTGTGTCGGTGCGATAAAACATGCGTTCAACCTGCGTAGGTGACAATGTCGGCAAGAGCCGGCCGCGGCCGGTCCGGCGTCGCGAAATCGCTCGAGCCGATATGAATGAAACCCGCGACCTTTTCGCCCGGCCTTATGCCAAGAGCGGCGAGGGCTCGCTCGTCGTAGCACACCCACTCGGTGCGCCAGTTGGCAACATAGCCATGTGCATTTGCAGCCATCAGCATGTTGAGGCAGACAGCGCCAGCCGACAGGACCTGCTCCCATTCAGGGATTTTGACGTGGGGCTGCACGGTGCTGACAACGGCAACGACAAGCGGTGCACGTGTGAAACGCGTCAGTTCAGCCTGTTTGGCCGGTTCATTCATCTCCGGGTTACCGGCGAGCGCGAGTTCAAGGAACGTTTCGCCGAGCTTTGTGCAAACGTCACCCCGATAGACGACAAGGCGCCACGGCGCGATTTTGCCATGATCGGGAACGCGGACCGACATGCTCAAGATCGATTCGAGCTCTTCTTGCGATGGGCCCGGGCCTGTGATCTGGGCAACGGGCGTCGAGTGGCGCTCTTGCAGGTAATCGCTGAGCTTCAGGTTGTTTTCCATGTCGAAAGCTTCCGATCGATACGTGATATAGAGGTAGGCCTTGAAAATGCCCGGACGTTCGTCTTCAAGTGGCTTCTCGCAAAACAAGAGTCAACGGGTCATATCCTGATGCCAGGCCTATCGTTCGTTACCCGTATCGCTGCTGCAGGCCTGCTGCTGTTGACCGCTGCCGACCTGGGTTTCGCGCAAAGCGATGCGTTCGGAAGCTTCCGCCAGCTCGACAGCACGGGGAAGATGCCCAAGCTGAACGCCTTCTCGGCCACACCGGGCGAAAGCGCCGGCTCGATCGCGAAGGATGTGCGGTTTGATGCCAGGCTGACGGCTGACAGCGACGTGATGCAGGAAGGTCTTGCCTGGCGCGTGTTCAGCCCGATTGCCGGTGTGGACGGCAAGCTTCCGCTTGTTGCAAGCTCCGACGGCGGATCCGCCGCTTTCCAGCTGGCGCCGGGTGATTATTTCGTGAATGTCGCGTTCGGCCGCGCCGGCGTCACGAAAAAAGTAACTGTACCTTCTGAAGGCGACTTCCAGAAACAGACCCTCGTCCTTGATGCCGGCGGGTTCATCCTGAACGCGGTTGCCGGAGCGGACCAGACTATCCCACCGGCACAGCTGAGCTTCTCCGTCTATGCGGCCGAAGTCCGCGAAAACGGCGATCGGGCCCTCGTAATGTCGGAGGTGAAGCCCAACACCATCGTGCGGCTTGCGACAGGGACCTATCACGTGGTTTCTGAGTACGGTGACATCAACGCCGTCGTGCGTGCTGACATCCAGGTGGAAGCGGGCAAGCTGACGCAGGCTGTTTTGCAGCACAAGGCCGCGGAGGTGTCGCTGAAGCTCGTGTCTCAGCCGGGTGGCGAAGCCATCGCCGACACGGCCTGGTCGGTGCTGACGGCTGCGGGCGACGTGGTCAACGAAAGCGTCAGCGCCCTGCCCTCCATGGTGCTGGCCGAGGGCGACTATCTCGCCGTTGCCCGCAACAAGGACAAGATCTATCAGCGCGAATTCAAGGTGACGGCTGGTAACAACGTGGATGTCGAGGTGTTGATGCGCAACGCCAACCCGTCAGATGCCACGACCGCTGCCGTCGTGCCCGACTGACATCGGCTTTCTGGGTCAACTGGCCTTCTTGAGAAACCGCTGACGTCTGACGGGTCGCATGGAGAAGACGGCACTGTGGAGCAGACCGAGCAACTCCTTGCGGTCTGTGGTCCCAGCCATATCGTCCCAGCTCATCACCCTGCCCACCCGTGCCGTGATCGACGTTCCAGACAGGCGTTTAAACTCGCGGATGAGAAGCGACAGCCTGAATGTCATCGAGATCCGGCTGGCCAGATGAAAGAGCCGACCATTCTGCCCCTCGAAATAGACCGGAACCACGTTGGCCCTGGTAGCCTGAATGAGTTTTGCGGCGAAGATCTTCCACGGCAGGTCGTCGGCAATGCCGAAGCCCTTCTTCGCGGTTGCGACACCGCCGGCTGGAAAGATAATGATGGTCGTGCCGTCTTTCAGCAGCCGTATCGCTTCGTTCCGCGTGTGCATGTTCAGCACCAGCGCCTCCTTCGTCTCCTCGAAGGATACGGGCAGCGAATAGGGTTCCATCTCAGGAACCTTCAGGAGATCGTTGTGGATCAGCACGCGGAAAGGTCGGCCGAGCTGTTCGGCAAGTGCCAGCACGGCAATTCCGTCTCCGATGCCGAACGGATGGTTTGCAACGATGACCAGTGGAGACTGCAGCTGTTCTTCGGGAGGCCATGCGCCTTCGATCTCGAGACCCACGTCGATGATATCGAGCATCTTGCCGAAGACGCGGTCGCTCTTGCCGACGATGTCGGTGCGCCAGATATCATACAGCCGGGCGAAACGATCGCGTCCCGAGAGCCCCTCGATAGACCGGATGAACCAGCGCTTGAAGCGCGGATCCCTGTCATTGGCGTAGGAAAGTTCCCTGAACCGCAAATCAGTCTCCCAACGGAAAGGCGCATCCGATGAGAAGGCAATATTACAAAACGATTGCAGTTTTTTGACAGCACCCGCGGACATGGCCCGCGGGCGCTGGTCTTGATCAGGCCGGGCGCTTTCTCAGTGCTGCGCGGCGGCGAAGGTCCGGCGGCGTCGCTTCTTCCGCAAGCGACCGAATCGCCTCTTCAAGCGTCATCGACGTTTGCGCCTGCGACCCCAGACGACGGATGTTGACCGAGTTCTCCTCGGCTTCCTTCTTGCCGCAGACGATGATGACCGGAACCTTGGTCACCGAGTGCTCGCGGACCTTGTAGTTGATCTTCTCGTTGCGGAAGTCGGTCTCGACCTGAAGGCCTGCGTCACGCAACTGCTCGGCAACTTCACGGCCGTAATCGTCCGCATCCGACGTGATGGTCGCGACGACGACCTGCGTTGGCGCAAACCACAGCGGCATGTGACCGGCGAAGTTTTCGATCAGAATGCCGAGGAACCGTTCCATCGAGCCGCAGATGGCGCGGTGGATCATCACCGGCTGCTGCTTTTCCGAGTTGGCGTCGATGTAGAAGGCTCCAAAGCGCTCCGGCAGGTTAAAGTCGACCTGTGTCGTTCCGCACTGCCATTCGCGACCGATGGCGTCCTTCAGCGTATATTCGAACTTCGGGCCATAGAAGGCGCCCTCACCTGGAAGAATGCCGGTCTTGATGCGACCGCCGGACTGTTCTTCGATGGTTTTCAGAACGTCCGTCATGACGCTTTCGGCGCGATCCCAGAGGTCATCGGTGCCAACGCGCTTTTCGGGACGCGTCGAGAGCTTCACGACCACTTCCTCGAAGCCGAAATCCTCGTAGACGGAGAGGATGAGATCGTTGATGCGCAGGCACTCGGCTGCCATCTGCTCGTCCGTGCAGAACACATGGGCGTCGTCCTGCGTGAAGCCGCGCACGCGCATCAGGCCGTGGAGAGCACCGGATGCTTCGTAGCGGTGAACGAGACCGAACTCGGCAAGCCTGATCGGCAGTTCGCGGTAAGACTTGAGGCCGTGCTTGAAGATCTGCACGTGGCCGGGGCAGTTCATCGGCTTCAGTGCGAAGACGCGATTGTCCGCTCCCTCGTCCTTCGGATGCGTGAACGCGTAAGCGGATTTCACCGCGAACATGTTTTCCTGATACCAGCCCCAGTGACCTGACGTTTCCCAAAGAGACGCGTCGAGAACCTGCGGTGCGTTGACCTCTTCGTAGGTGCCGGCCAGACGGCGGCGCATGTAGGAGGTCAGGGTCTGGAACATGCGCCAGCCCTTGCCGTGCCAGAAGACGACGCCGGGGCCTTCTTCCTGGAAATGGAAGAGGTCCATTTCGCGGCCGAGCTTGCGGTGGTCGCGTTTTTCGGCTTCAGCCAGGATATGCAGGTAGTTATCGAGCTGCTCCTGCTCCGCAAAGGCCGTGCCGTAGATGCGCGTCAGCATGACATTGTTGCTGTCGCCGCGCCAATAGGCGCCAGCCACCTTCATCAGCTTGAAAGCCGTGCCGATCTGGCCCGTGGACGCCATGTGCGGTCCGCGGCAGAGGTCGAACCAGTCGCCCTGATAATAGATCTTCAGATCCTGGTCTTCGGGAATGGCATCGACCAGTTCAACCTTGTAGGCCTCGCCCTTGGCTGCAAACACCTCGCGCGCCTTGTTGCGCGGCCAGACTTCCTTGGTGAAGGGCTTGTTGCGCTGGATGATTTCCTTCATCCGCTTTTCGATCTTCGGCAGGTCGTCCGGCGTGAAGGGCTCGGCCTTGGCGAAATCGTAATAGAAGCCGTTCTCGATGACGGGACCGATGGTCACCTGCGTGCCGGGCCAGAGCTCCTGGACGGCTTCTGCCATCACGTGCGCTGCATCGTGGCGGATCAGTTCGAGTGCCCTGGGGTCCGTACGGGTAACGATCTCGATCTGACCGTCGACGACGGGGTCGGAGAGATCGCGCACGGTGCCGTCGATCGCGATCGCGACAGACTTTTTGGCAAGCGACTTCGAAATGGATTCGGCAACATCACGGCCGGTCGTGCCGGCATCATACGTGCGGACGGAGCCATCGGGAAATGTGAGGGAAACCTGGGACATGTTCTATCTCCTGTCCAGTCCCGCCAACGAATGCGGGTGGTGGTAAAATGGCCAGATCGACCGGCCGGCAACGGGCGCGGTGATAGTGTGTTTCGGGCCGTTAGTAAAGGTTTGGAACCCGCGAACGGATGGTCGGAAAGCCTTTAGCTTCCGAGCTCTGGCGAGCTGCAAGGACTGACGCCTTTTGAGATAGCTGGGCTGGTGTCACGCTTATCCATGACGCCAGTAGCGCCAGGGCATCCACCAGACCTGGCGTTGCCTCTGCAGGTCCGGAACCGGGTCCAGTCCGCCGGAGCCACCAGGACCGCAGCGCGCGACTCGGTACAGTGTCATCCAGAGACCGGGCCAGAGCCCGTGTCGGGCGATCGCCTCGTAGCCATACTCGGAACAGGTCGGAATATGGCGGCAGCCGTTTCCGACAAAGCCGGAAAGAGTGAGCTGATAGAACCGGATCAGTCCCATACCGGCGAGGCGTCCGGGCGTCTTTTTGAACGGGCCCTGCCAGTTGCGCGATCGATAGGGCCCGCCGCGTTTCGTGTCGTGGTCACAATCCGGCGAGCCGCACATCAGGCGGTCGCTTTGTCGGCCCGGTCGCGGACGTCGATCTGATCGAGCGCGTCAACGACCGCATCGAACGTCAGCATGGTAGACGGATGCCGGGCCTTGTAATCCTTCACAGGCTTCAGGTAGCGCATGTCTTCGAAGCGGCCGACCGGGCCTTCGCCGCCCTCTTTCAGCATCGACAGCATGTCGACCCTCGCCTGGCGCAGTTCGTCGACCGGCGCGCCGACGATATGCCGTGCCATGATCGACGACGACGCCTGACCAAGGGCGCAGGCCCTCACCTCGTGAGAGAAGTCGCTCACCACGCCGTCACTGACTTTCAGGTAAACACGAACTTTTGAACCACAGAGCTTGGAGTGCTTTTCGGACGTCGCATCCGCATCGTCCATTGCACCCGCGCGGCCAATGTTCCCCGCAAACTCAAGAATTTTCTGGTTATAGATCTCGTCCATGTCGCTCGCTCACGTCATCGTCCTCGACATCCGCTCGACCGATCGAACGCACCGTCTACCGGGATGACCTACCACAATCTGGATTAGGCCCTTATATGTTGTCCGCGACGGGAATTATCAAGGAAACACGTTTTCGAGAAACGCGCGAAAACGGCGATGGTATGCCTTGAAAATTCGGAACGCGCAGACGAAAAGTCAGGAAACTGGTATTCCGGCGTGATCCATGGCGATCAGCTTTTTTACCATAGTGAGATCGGATGTGGCCCTGGCCCGCATCGAGGGACACAAGATGGATGCTATTTTGAAGAATTTTCCGGCCTCCAGCCAGAAACAGCCTCGTCCGACCCAGCAGGAAGCTGAGGACGCCGTGCGCGTCTTGCTCCAGTGGTCCGGCGACGATCCGGAGCGCGAGGGTTTGCTCGATACGCCGAAGCGCGTTGCAAAAGCCTATCGCGAGCTCTTTTCGGGCTATGATCTGTCGGCCGAAGAGGTTCTCGGCCGGACCTTCGAGGAGGTCTCGGGTTATGACGATATGGTTCTCGTTCGCGATATACCATTCTTCTCCCATTGCGAGCACCACATGCTGCCCATCAAAGGCAAGGCGACCGTTGCCTATCTTCCGCAGGGCCGGGTTCTGGGGCTGTCCAAGATCGCGCGTGTGATCGAGATCTACGGTCGTCGCCTCCAGACACAGGAAAATTTGACGGCACAGATCGCCAGCGCGATCGACACGACATTGAAGCCGCGCGGTGTGGCCGTCCTGATCGAGGCGGAACACATGTGCATGGAAATGCGCGGTGTGGAGAAGCAGGGATCTCAGACGCTGACGACACGGTTTACCGGTGCGTTCAAGACCGACGCAGCCGAGCAGGCGCGTTTCTTTACCATGGCCCGCAACCGCTGAGCGCCGAAATGACAATGACTTTTCAAGCGCCGTCGTCGGATAAGGCCGAGCTCGAGGGTGACGGCGCCTTTACGCCGCGTTTCGATACCGACGGTCTTGTGACCGCTGTCGTGACCGACATTCGCGATGGCGAATTGCTCATGGTGGCGCATATGAACGCCGAGGCGCTCGCGCTGACGGTCGAGACGGGCGTCGCTCACTACTACAGCCGGTCGAGAGCGAAACTCTGGAAGAAGGGCGAGACCTCCGGCAATCTGCAAACTGTGCATGAGATCAGGACCGATTGCGATCAGGACGCCGTCTGGCTCAAGGTCTCGATGTCCGGCCATGACGCCGCTTGCCACACCGGGCGACGCTCCTGTTTCTATCGTGCGGTAAAGAAAAGTGACGGTGGCGCTGTCCTTGAAATACAGGATCAACAGCGTCACTTTGATCCAGAGCATGTGTATTCTGGTCATGATGAGACGGGAAAGCGGTAGGCGTCTGCACCGCTTTCATACCATCCCCACCTGAATAACGAATTGGCAACCAAACGATGCGTTAATTTGCGTACGTGGCTGTGTTCAGCTGAGAGGTGATGGCGATGATGAATTGGAGTTGGAGTCGCAACGAGCGGCAAGCCGCGCCAGCAGACGCTGTCACAAATCGGCTCCAGACGTCCCCTCCTCCCATTGTCATTGAGCAGCCACGCAAGGCAAAGCTGTCTTTAGCACTTGGTGGCGGCGCGGCCCGCGGATGGGCGCATATCGGCGTGTTGCGCGCGCTTGACGAAGCCGGCATCGAAGTCGGGATGATTGCCGGCACATCAATCGGCGCGCTGGTCGGAGGCTGTTATCTCGCAGGCAAGCTCGACGAACTCGAAAGCTTTGCCCGATCTCTGACCATGCGGCGGATCGCGGCGCTTCTCGACCTCACCATCGGTGGCGGCGGCCTGATCGGTGGCATGCGGTTGACGAAGCGAATGCAGGAACACCTGCAGGGCATCTCCATCGAAGATCTCGACCGCCCCTTCGTCGCAGTCGCGACGGAACTTCATACCGGGCACGAAGTGTGGATTTCGGCCGGCTCTCTGATCCGAGCCCTTCGGGCGTCCTACGCGCTGCCGGGGATTTTCGAACCTGTGAAATGCAGCGGCCGCACGCTGGTCGATGGCGCGCTGGTCAATCCGGTCCCGACCTCCGTCTGTCGCGCCTACGAGCAGCCGCTGGTCGTGGCCGTGAACCTCAACTACGATGTCTTCGGCCGGTCCGCGGTTGTCAAACACACTGCAGCCGATGCGCCGGACGATCACGAGCGTTCGCGCCATCAGGACGACCCCCGCGTCGGTGTCACCGGCACCATGGTGCAGGCGTTCAACATCATCCAGGAGCGCATATCGCGCGCCAGACTGGCCGGCGATCCGCCTGATCTGGCGCTGCATCCACGCCTCAACGATATCGGTCTGTCCGAATTCCACCGCGCCGGCGAGGCGATCGACCGGGGCTATGAGGCCACCATGTCGCAGATCGTGGCGCTTCAGCGCATGCAGGAAGTTTTCGCCCGCTGAGATGCGGGCGAAGATGCCGCTCTCCCAGCCGCCTTACCCGGCGATATAGGCCTTCATCTGTTCGGCTTCGATCTCCACTTCACGCAGCCGCGATTTCACGACGTCGCCGATCGAAATGATGCCGGAGAGCTTGCCGTCGGCTTCTACCGGGACATGGCGGAACCGTCCCGCCGTCATCATACCCATCACCTCGTCTGCCGTCTGATCCTCCCGACAGCGTTGCACGGAGGTTGTCATGACAGCCTTGACCGGCTGCTCCAGCGCATCGACGCCTTTGGTGGCGATGCAGTGGACGAGATCTCTCTCGGTGAAAATGCCGGCAATACGCCCCTCCATCCCGGCAATGATCACGGCACCGATGTTTCGGTCGTTCAAGATGCCCGCGATCTGCCGCAACGTCTCGTCCGGGCTGACGGTCACGACGTTACGGCCCTTCGAATCCAGCATGCTCTTTACGGTCGTCGACATGGCTCGCTCCTCCAAAACCATTCGAACCGAAACGTCTCCCCTCAAAGACATTTGCGGCACAGTCCCTCGACGCGAAGTTTAAGACGACAGCAACTGGAGATCAAGCGGGCGCCAATGGTTGGTCATCGGCGGCAATTCTGTCGAACAGGCCGAAAAACAAAAAGCCGAAGAGAAAGCCACCGATATGAGCATCCCAGGCGATCTCTCCGACATCGGATCCGATCAGCGGCAGGCCGATGGCGACAAGCACGTTTCCGAAGAACCACATCGCCGTGAAAATCACCACTGTCCGGTTCCGGAAAGAGCCGAGTATGGACTGACGTGGATGGAGATGGCCGAAACTGCGGTCGTATCCGCGGCCGTCCGGGAACGCGAACCGGCACGCGGCGCCCATCAAGCCTGAGACGACGCCTGAAGCGCCGACGAGTAGCGTCTGGTCGCCCCAATGCAGGCCGGCATGGAAGAAAGCTGCCGCCGCTGCCGAGGAAATCCAGAACAGCATGTAGCGGAGAGTTCCGATGCGGCGCACGACCGGCGCTCCAAAGGCGACCAGCCAGAGTGCGTTAAAGCCAATATGCTCGATACCGCCATGCAGGAAGGAATAGGTGACAGGCGTCCACAGCCATTCGAAATTCTGCTCCGCAAACGGAACGACGTAGCGTACGGGCGTGAAGGCGAACCACATCAGCACCGAGATCTGCGCCTCCTCGTCGAGCAAGTAAGCATCGACTAGATAGACGACGGCCAGGAACAGGACCGAGATCACCAGACTTCGGGGAAGATTGAAAACTGGCTGCGACGACTGGTCGTCGATGGCGTCCGCATCCCTGTCCGTATCGTTCGCGGCACCCGGCAGGTCTTGCCTGTCGCTCATCACAATTCCTTCCCTGTTGAAGCGTCAGACTTACAGGACGACCCGCCTGAAGAAAAGCTGCAGATAGCACCGGATACAAGCACTTAGTCGCCGGGTTCGACATTCTTTCTTCAAGGCTCACCGCTCTGGCATGGTTTTCGCAGCGTTAAGGCTGACCCTCGTGTTGTGCCTTAGAAAGCGGTTCAGCACGGGATGAAGCGTCTCGAAATGGATCACGGGAAAGCGAATGCGAAATCCGGCTACGACGGAAATCTTCGAATACTGGACAGGTCTGTGCGACGGGCGGTTGCCTCCCATGCGCAACGAGATCGATCCGGTCGCCCTGCGCAGATTTCTGCCTCATCTCTTCATCGTCGCAAACGAGGCAGACGACCAATTGACGTTTCGGCTTGCAGGCACGCGGTTATGCGAGTTGTTCGGTGGCGAGTTTCGCGGGATGCCGTTCCGCACGATCTGGGATCTCGAAGAAAACGATCGCGCCCAGGAGGTCGTCATGCAGATCCTCGTCCATGAGAAACCCGCGATTGCCGACGTAGTCCTGAACGTAGCTGGCACGTCAATCGAATGCGAAATGCTGATGATGCCGCTTCGCTCTTCCGAAACCGGAAGCGACCGGGTACTCGGAGCACTTCTGCCTGCCGACGGCCCTTTCCCGGTGGCGGCCAGACCGGCAAGTGGGCTGCATCTTCAAGATTGGGGCTTTGTCGAAAGCGATGAAACCGGCGGGTTGTCCGTCTGCGGGCATGACCAGCCGCAGTTGGTCCAGTCAGGACTTCTGCGCCGCTTCCTGCCGGCGAGCTTCTTCCCACAATGACGGCTTCGGGAACCATATATTAACGCCCTGTCACTAATGTAGGCTAGGACTCTAGCTGAAAAAGCGCTCATCCATGTTTTCCGGCACCTCGTCTCAGGCATCCGTTTCGCAAGCAACTGCAGCGCAGCGCTCATTCCAACGCGTCTCCGTGAACATCAGCGGCCGCTTGATGCTGGCCGACCATGAGGAATATGCCTGCACCGCGATCGAGATGTCCCCCGGGGACGTCAGCTTCCAGTGTGCCGGTCGTCCACGGACCAACGAGCGGGTCATCGCCTATCTCGATCACGTCGGCCGCCTTGAAGGGACAGTTCTCAGTGTTGCCGGCGGCGGCTTCCTGATGATGATCAACGCGACCGACCGCAAGCGCGAAAAACTTGCCGCACAGTTGACCTGGATCGCCAACAAGCATGAACTCGGGCTGCCGGAGGACCGTCGCCACGATCGTCTCACCCCGCGCAACACCCGTTCGGAGATTACTCTCGACGACGGGCGCCGCTATCCGTGCCGGCTGCTTGACCTTTCGCTTTCCGGTGCGGCTGTCGACATCGAGACCCGTCCGTCAATCGGGACCCCGCTACGCCTCGGAAACATGCGCGGACGCGTGGTGCGTCATTTCATGGAAGGCGTCGCGATCGAGTTTCACTCGGTCCAGTCCCGCGAAGCGCTGACCGAGTTCCTCTAAGCCTCATCATATCCATTTTCTAACCGGCCTGCCCGCAGCTGAGTTTGGCTGTGTCTGCTCCGGCGTGAATTATTACGATCACCGCCATCGTCAGCGGCGCTGGACTTGCTGGTCCGACACACCAAAATCCCGAAAAAACACGTGGCCAGAATTATTTTGTGCCTTTTCGGGATTTTTTTCGCGCAGTTTTAGGCGGCGAAACGGGCTGTTTTGGTCGCGATTTCGTCCCGGAACGCGGCGAAGCAAAGCAACAGGCACAGGCAGATCGAAGACTTCGCTCACCTTTCGATGATGTCACGTTTCATCAAAGCGATGCAGTATCAGGGAGATAGGAGCGGATAGGTCAAATTTACCTCGCATTTTATGCAAATACGCCGAAAAAGCAGTGCGTATTTTATGAAAAAGCACGTCGAATTCGACGCGTATTTTCGCCAAAGTTGATTAGAATAAGCATCTGATTTTACTGCGGTATTTTGCGGTCGATCAAAGGGTCTGAGGCATTGTTTCCCCACAACGGGGAGACAAGAAAAATGAACTGCCGTAAAGCTCTCGCATTCGCAATCGCCGCCGCTGCAATGATCGGCTCCATGACCGTCCAGTCCTTTGCGATGCCATCCGGCGCCATGCGCGTTATCGGCAAGGCAAACCCGCCGATCGGTCATTACGAATTCTGCAAGACCTACACGAGCGAATGCGTGGCATCCTACAAGGACGCCGGCCCCGTGGCACTCACCGAAGACACCTGGCGCACGATCCTCGACGTCAACTACACGGTCAACACCTCGATCACACCGATGACCGACCAGGAAATCTACGGCGTCGAAGAGCGCTGGGCATACCCGCGGACCGTCGGCGACTGCGAGGACTTCGTGCTCCTGAAGCGGAAGATGCTGACGCAGCAGGGCATTTCGCCTTCCAACCTGCTGATCACGGTCGTGCTGCAGCCGAATGGCGAAGGTCATGCAGTCCTGACCGTCCGCACCGATCGCGGCGACTTCGTCCTCGACAACATGCGCAACAAGGTCATGATCTGGACCGATACGGAATACACATACCTGAAGCGCCAGGCGACCGATGATCCGGCGCGTTGGGTCAAACTCCAGGACGGCCGGGCGACCGCAGTCGGCAGTGTCAGCCAGTAAGTCAAGATTACCCGACGAACGATCGACCATGTGATCATTCAGAACGCCGGCAGGGCCTCCGAGGAGGTACCCTGCCGGCGTTTCCGTTTATGGCGCTCACCGCTGTCGCGCGACTATGACTAACGATCCATTAACCACAAATCCGCAACAATGGCGGTATCGCTGCCGGCGCGGTCGCACCCCTCGTTCGGTCCGCCGGCCACTCCAGTGACGAGAGCCCGGCCGCATGCAACCCGACAGCCTTAGTGAAACGGACAGCCCGCTTCTATCCAGGCGAACCCTATACAAGATCACCGGCATCGTGGTTGCGCTTGGCATAGTGACCAGCGCCATCAGCGTTGGCGGCCGATGGCTCGGCGAGCGGATGATGCTGGGTGGCCATTCCGAGAGCACCGAGACATTCGACTTGGTGATCGGTCAGGATACGATCCAGCTTTCAGCCAACACGCTCCGTTTCAAAGAGCAGAGACGGAGCGGTGCAACTGAACGGGCGGATCTTTATCTGACCTGGCCGGAAATGACGGGCTACAGCGCAACCAATCGGGGGAGATTCGACACCGTCTCCCAGCCGGCATCTCTTATCTTCGTACAAATGTCGCAGAGCACCATGTCGCGCGACATGTCGGGGCGGCTTCAGCCGATCTACGAGGGACTTTTCGAAGGCCCGGCAGAACCGGCTGAGCATGGGCTGACACTGCATCGCCTCCGGGCGGACAGCGGTTACGGGAACGAAGTGATTCTGACGGGCGCACAGCCTGGTGCCGCCTCTCCCTACGCCGTGCGTTGCCTATTTCCATCGGCGGGAGAGCGCCCTACCAGCGGCGACTGCCAGCGCGATATCCGAGTCGGGCAGGATCTGACCGTGCTTTATCGATTCTCGAGCGTGCTTTTGCGCGACTGGCAGAAGATTGACGCCGGAGTTCGGACATTTGTCCAAACCCGCCTTTTGACCGAGCGCCCGGTAACGCAGGTCAATCGGTAAAATGGTCCTCTGCGAAGCAACCAAACGTTCATCATAAACCTCTTGGTAACGCTGTTCCCCTAGATTGCCTGACAACGGGCCCATCGGGGGCGCTGAGCCCGGACGTAATACAACCACCATGCAAGCGATGAGTGCGGCAGTGTCGAAGAGCATGTTTTCCACAATCCTCCCCAAGGGACGCGTGGCAGTGCCGGGAAAATTTCTCGGTTGTCTTTTTACGGTGATCTTGGCCTTTTCGAGCCTCGCCAGTCCGGCGCATGCCGATCCGAAATATGCAGGGATCGTCGTCGACGCCAAGTCTGGAAAGGTTCTTTACGGCGAGGATCCGGATGGTCTTCGCTATCCAGCTTCGCTCACGAAGATGATGACCCTTTACCTGACCTTCGAAGCGCTCGAGGCTGGTCGTATCACGCTTGACACCAAGGTTCCGGTTTCTGCGCATGCTGCGTCCGAGCCGCCTTCGAAACTGGGTGTGCGCCCCGGCGGCGCCATCAATGTCGATCAGGCGATCCGTGCACTCGTTACGCGGTCGGCCAATGATATGGCGACAGCACTCGGCGAGTTCGTCGGTGGATCCGAAGACCGCTTTGCGCAGATGATGACGAACAAGGCACGTGCCCTCGGCATGACGCGTACGACGTATCGGAACGCACACGGCCTGCCCAACACGGCGCAGATGACGACGGCACGTGATCAGGCGCGTCTCGGCATCGCTCTTCGCCAGCATTTTCCGCAGTATTACGGTTACTTCTCCATCCGCACTTTCAATTTCGGCAAGCAGACGATCGGCAACCACAACCGCCTGGTCGGGACTGTCCGCGGCGTCGACGGTATCAAGACCGGTTATACCCGCGCAGCCGGCAGCAATCTGGCAACGTCGGCACAGCTCGACGGTCGCTCGATCGTTGCAGTCGTGCTCGGTGGCCGCTCCAGCGCTGCTCGTGATGCAACGATGCGCAAGCTTGTTGCGGAATATCTTCCGAAAGCGTCCCGCGGCGGTCAGAGCAACCTGATCTCGCAGGCTCCGTCCGCTCCGGTTCCGACACCATCGCTTCCCGTCGCGAGCCAGCCGCGTGTCGCTGCTGCAGTATCCGATGCCCGTCAGGTTTCGGCTCTCGACCTTCCTAACAGTGGCCCCATGCCCGGCGCTCGCTATGACGAGACGGCAGCACCTGCTGCAACCGCCTATCTCGGCGAACCTTCGCAGAAGCGGACGGCTTCGGCAGCGATGAATTCCGCAATGCTCGGTTCTGGCGCTGTCCCGACCCCTGCCCCGGAATATGTTCCGAAGCGCAGTGGCGCCGGCGAGCGGACCGAAATGGCGGCAATCGATTCGGTCACCACGGCATCCACCCGCGATACGCCCAAAGTGTCTCTCAAGGGTGATGTGTCCGGTTGGGTCATCCAGATTGGCGTCTCGCCCAATCCTTCGATGGCAAACGAACTCCTGCAGGATGCGCAGGATAAAGGCGGCAAGGTATTGCGTTCCGCCAAACCCTTCACAGTCGCCTTCAGCACCAATGGCGGCCAGGTCTATCGGGCACGTTTCGGGGGCTTCGGCGACCAGAAGTCCGCGATCGATGCCTGCAATATCCTGAAGAAGAAAGGCGTGAACTGCTGGGCGTCGATACAGTAATCGGCCCATCAGACGACCACTGAAAAAAGCTGCGCCAGCCACCGTGTTTTGTATCCGCGGGCGCAGTGAAATCTCGATAGTAATGCGTAAACGGGGTTTCCTATGGGAATGAATGAAAACAGTATCGGCTTCGTCGCCAACGCGACGAAGTCCAAGGCCCGCGGCATTGCGCTCAATCCGCTGCACGAAGCGGCCATGCGGCTTGCGGGAATGGGAATGGCGGGAATGAACCTCTCTTCGCGTTCCCGCGAAAAGACCAAGGATCTCGTCACCCTGCTGCTCAGCCATGGAGCCCGTGCGTGGCGCCAGTCGCAGCCACCGGCTCAGATCCATCTGCATGTCGGGCTGCGTGCCGGACGCGCGTCGGTCCGTTTGAGACTTCGCTGACTGAGACTGGGCTGAATAGCTAGAGAAGACCGAGTTCGGCGAGGTGTCGCCGCAACTCTTCCGGCAGCTGGGTGACATCATCTCCCAGTCCGCCGAGGTCCTTCGGGATCTCGTTATCGAGGAGATAGCGCCAGCCCTGAAATGGCCGCTTCGGCATCGGCGCGGTTTCGATGACTTCGGGACCGAGCACCAGCTGGCAACGGCTGATACCATCCTCACCCTTAACTGTGCGAACCTCCAGAAGCTTCTGGCGAGCAGAGACCTGCCCCTTGATCACCCAGTAGAGCGACCCGCCATCGACGAGCTCTTCCACGCGCTTCGGCATCATTCGCGTCGTGTGGATGCTGTGGGGTTCAAGGCCGGCGGACATGGCGGTCAGAGAACGCTCGGCCACCCAGTCCCTCAGGTCCTGGATGGAGTCGGCGCCGACGCAGAGCTTGATCAGATGTAGAGCCATGTCCGTTCAAAGCCGCAAGGACTGCGCCGGGTCAAGTCGGATCTTTCAAAACGGAAAACGTCCCACAGGAAGCTCTCAGCACTCGACCACGTTCACGGCAAGCCCGCCGGTCGAGGTCTCCTTGTACTTCTCGTTCATGTCCATGCCAGTCTGGCGCATGGTTTCAATACAGGCGTCGAGCGGCACGAAATGGCTTCCGTCACCCTTCAGCGCCAGAGACGCCGCCGTCACGGCCTTTACGGCGCCAAGCGCATTGCGCTCTATACACGGCACCTGGACGAGGCCTGCAATGGGATCGCAGGTCATGCCGAGGTGATGCTCGAGCGCGATCTCCGCAGCATTTTCGATCTGCTCCGGCGAACCGCCCATAACGGCGGCGAGACCTGCAGCCGCCATGGCCGCAGCCGACCCGACTTCACCCTGGCAACCGACTTCGGCACCGGAAATCGAGGCATTGTGTTTGATGATGCCGCCGATCGCTGCCGCGGTCAGAAGAAAGGTACGGATGTCTTCCTGCGTCGCGTCGTCGTGAAAATGCAGATAATAGCGAACCGTGGCTGGAATGACCCCGGCGGCACCGTTGGTCGGCGCGGTCACGACACGGCCGCCACCGGCATTCTCTTCGTTGACCGCCATCGCGTAAACAGACAGCCAGTCATTGGCGAGAAGCGGGTTGAGCCGATTGCTGCGCCATTCCTCGTTCAGGCGGTCGTGGATCGCCCGCGCACGGCGCTTCACCTTGAGGCCACCCGGCATGATGCCGTCGACCTTCAGACCGCGATCAATGCAATTCCTCATCGCGTCCCAGATCCGGTCGACGCCTTCGTCGAGTTCGACCTCGGTCATCTTGGTCAGCTCGTTGGCGCGTTTCATCTGGGCAATCGTCAGGCCAGAACCGTGCGACATTTCGAGCATCTGTTTGGCGGACGAGAATGGATAGGGCACGCGCGCATCGCTTGCCGTCTTCTTGGACGCCCGCATCGCCTCCAGTTCGGTGTCGGTCACGACAAACCCGCCGCCGATCGAATAGTAGATGCGCTTCACGAGCAGTCGACCGTCCCGATCCAGCGCCGAAAAGCTCATGCCGTTGGCATGGCCGGGCAGCGGCTGCTTCTTGTCGAAGATCAGGTCCGTTGCCGGCTTGAACTCGTAGCTGGGGTGGCCCGGCGGGGTGACGCGACCGGTACGTTCGACGTCTGCAATGATCGCGTCCATCCGATCGGGATCCACGCTGTGCGGCTCTTCGCCGACAAGACCGAGGATAACCGCCCTGCCCGTTCCGTGCCCAATGCCGGTAAAGGCAAGCGAGCCGTGGAGGCTGACCTTCAGCGCCGCGACGGCAGCACCCGTCGGGCGTGGCCAGTCATTGGAAAGGAGGAGCTCCAGAAAACGATTGGCTGCCGACATCGGCCCCATCGTGTGCGAGCTGGAAGGACCGATACCGATTTTGAAAACGTCGAAAACTGAAAGAAACATGATTGTTCACGGGACCGTTCGTTTGGGCAGAGGCTACGCCAAACCTGAGTTCGGCTCAGGCGATCACCCGACATCCGCTTGGACACGAGCGACATGCATCACAGAGACACGCTCCACAGATAGGTGTTGCAAAATCCTATACCAGGCACACGCCTCTTGCCCGGACAGCCGAAACAAAGCAAGACGAAACGAGGCATACACGATTTGTGGCGAGACCCATGACGACTGCGGACTATATCGCGCTGGCACTGTTTCTCGCCCTCTGGGCCCTTTATTCCTGGCTCACAGCGGGGTCTGGCAGTCGCTTTTTCCCCCGCTTGAGCCTTAACCGGGCCATGGCGGAGCGGCGTCGGAACTGGATCTACAACTCGCTTCGGCGCGATCTCAAGATGATCGACACGCAAATCCTGGCCGGCCTGCAGAACGGGACGGCCTTTTTCGCCTCGACCTCGATCTTCGCGATTGGTGGCTGCTTTGCGCTGCTTGGCTCGACCGACAAGGTGGAGGACGTGTTCAGCAACCTGCCCTTCGTCTATTACGGCGGGCGCACCGCGTTCGAGCTCAAGGTTGCCGGTCTGACGGTGCTGTTCGGCTATTCCTTCTTCAAATTCGGCTGGGCCTACCGTCTGTTCAACTACTGCACCATCCTGTTCGGCGCCTTGCCGATGATGCACGACACGAATGCTGATCGTGCCAAAGCTGAGATCGCCGCAGACCAAGTCATCCAGATGAACACGATCGCCGCCGGCCACTTCAATGCCGGCCTTCGGGCGCTGTTTCTTTCCATCGGCTACCTGGGCTGGTTCGCCGGGCCCTACATGTTCATGGCGATGACCGCGATCGTGGTCTTCGTTCTGACACGCCGCCAGTATTTCTCCGACGCCCGTCTCGCGCTGATGGACCCGGTGAGCGACACCAAAGACAAACAAGAGCGGGACATGCGAACGTGACATCATCAGAGATCCAACCCAATGCCTCCCGCGTGCCGCGCATTGTCTTGATCGATACGCTGCGCGGCGTGGCACTGATCGCCATGGCGACCTATCATTTCACCTGGGATCTCGAATTCTTCGGCTATCTCGATCCGGGGACAGCGACGCAGGGTTTCTTCAAGATCTATGCGCGACTCATCGCCAGTTCGTTTCTGTTTCTCGCCGGCGTCAGTCTGGTCCTTGCACATACGCCGCAGATCCGCTGGCAGTCCTTTGCGAAACGGCTCGGCATCGTTGCCGGTGCAGCCCTTGCCATCAGCGTCGCGACATTCGTCGCCTTCCCGGGCGAATGGATCTATTTCGGCATTCTGCATAACATCGCCCTGTCGAGCCTTATCGGCCTGGCGTTCCTGCGGCTTCCTCCGGCGCTCACGGCTGCGGTCGCCGCGATGATCGCGGTTCTGTTGCTGGTCGATTACGTCGCTATGCCGGGAACTCTCGATTCGGCTCTGTTCGACACGCGCTGGCTCGCCTGGATGGGCTTCGCCGAAGCTCCGCCCCGTTCGAACGATTACGTGCCGTTGTTTCCCTGGGTTGCCGCTCTTCTCGCAGGCGTCGCCGCAACCAAGTTCCTGATGACACGAAACGTGCTGCCGCGCATTGCGGAGGTCCAGACAAGACAGAACCTACTCTCAAAGGCCGGGCAGCACAGCCTGCTGATCTATCTCGTGCATCAGCCGATCCTGATCGGTCTCGTCTATCTCTTCTCGCTGGTCCACCCCGCTCCGCCCCCGGATGTCCGCAAAGGTTACATCTTGAGCTGCGAGAGGGGCTGCATAGAGAGTGCCGACGCCAACATCTGCCGCGCGTTCTGCACCTGCACGGCCGATCGGCTGATTGCCCAGAACCTCATGACGCCCATGCAGTCAGGCGTGATCACACCACAGGACGACCGTATCCAGATGATCGCGCAGGAATGCGCCATCGCTTCGCCGCCTCCCTGAGAGTTCAGGTGCCGACGCCGATTTCGGCGAGACGGGTGAGGCAGGCCTCCTCGACATTGTCGAGTTCAAGCAGCGTTTCCTCGATGTCCTTGCGCTTCTGGCGCAGGTCATCGCGCTTCTCGTCGACCTTCTTCATCAGAAGCTTGAGCTGGCCCATTTCGCCCGGAGGCTCCTTGTAGATCTGTACGATCTCGCGGATCTCCGCGATGGAAAAGCCGATGCGACGTCCACGGAGAATTTCCATGATCAGACGGCGGTCTGCAGCCCTGAAAAGACGCGTACGTCCCCGGCGCTCCGGATGGATCAGGCCCTCATCTTCATAGAAGCGCAAGGTGCGCGTGGAAACGCCGAACTCGCGGGTCAACTCGGTGATGCTGTAATATTTGTTCACGGCCACATCCTGACATTTCTGCCTCAAATAATTGACTTTTACGTAACAGTCAATTTTTCGGATGTTTGCTGCTTTCGTTACCCGATCGCAAACCACCAAGTGGCGAGGCCCAGAAAAGAGAAGAACCCGGTCGTGTCGGTGATCGCAGTCACAAAGACCGCGGAGGAAACCGCGGGATCCGCCCCTGCCCGGTTGAGGAGAATCGGCACCATCAGACCGGCGCTGGCGGCCGCGACCATGTTGATGAGCATCGCCGTCGCAATCAGTCCGCCGATGTTCGGATCCTGAAACCAGAAGCCCGCCACCAGCCCGACGAGTGTGCCGATCAGACACCCATTGATCAGGCCGACGCAGATTTCACGCCGCGCGACGCGCCAGGCATTGTGGATATCGAGATCGCGGGTCGCGATGGCGCGCACCGTGACCGTCATCGTCTGCGACCCCGCATTGCCGCCCATGCCGGCGACGATCGGCATCAGGATCGCGAGTGCGACCACTTCTTCGATCGTAGCCTCGAACAGCGAGATCACCGACGCCGCCAGGAAAGCGGTCAGGAGGTTGACGAGCAGCCAGGGCACGCGCGATCGAGAGATATCGACGACGGTGTCGGACAGTTCTTCATCACCGACGCCGCCGAGGCGCATGATGTCTTCTTCCGCTTCCTCCTGCATCACGTCGACGATGTCGTCGATCGTCAGCACCCCGACCAGCCTGCCGTTTTCATCGACGACGGCGGCCGAGAGAAGGTCGTATTGCTCGAAGAGCTGTGCTGCCTCTTCCTGATCCATATCGGCGGGGATCGGATAGTTGGTCTCCCGCATGATCGTCTCGATCTTCACCTGCCGGTTGGTGCGCAGGATGCGGTCGAGATAGATGACGCCGAGCAGCTTGAAGGTCGGGTCGATGACGAAGACCTGCGTAAAGCTTTCCGGCAGGCCTTCATCTTCGCGCATGTAATCGATCGTCTGGCCCACCGTCCAGAACGGCGGCACGGCCACGAATTCGGTCTGCATGCGGCGTCCGGCCGAGCTTTCCGGATAGTCGAGTGCGCGTCTGAGGCGAACCCGCTCAGTGAATGGAAGCTGCGCGAGAATCTCCTCGCGATCGTCTTTGTCCAGATCTTCGAGAATGTAGACCGCGTCGTCCGAATCGAGACCGCCGATGCCCGCAGCGATCTCCGCGTTCGACATCTGCTCGACGATCTCCATACGGATCGCCTCGTCCACCTCCGTCAGGGCCGTCAGGTCGAAGTCGGTGCCGAGCAGCCGCACCATCGCTTGGCGCTGATCCGGAAGAATCGATTCGAGAAGGTCGCCAAGTTCGGATTCGTGCAGGCGCGCCACGTACTGGCGGAGATAGAGAACATCGCGATCGGCGACCGCCGCCCCGACACGGGCGAGGAAATCGGGGCGAACCGCGCCCTCTTCGGTATAGATGTCGTGAGCCGGATCGTTGGCCTTGCTGCGACCGCGGGTCTCTTCGCCGATATCGCTCATTGCCGCCCTCGCTATCCGCATCTCGCAGGTTGAAGATAACGGCAGAAACTGATTTTCAACAACCAGATAACCGTCTTAGATCGAACGCGTTTGCCGCTTCATTCCAGCTAGAGCAAATGGTCGGGATGGTCCAGTGCGCAATGGTCAAACATCTGTGGCGAAACGGTTCTCGCCATGCCAATGGGAACGCTTGAGAGACGAGGAAGGATAACGAATGGCACCCCTGACGATATTGCGATATCCGGATCCCGGCCTGTCAAAGCCGTGTCAGCCGATTACCGTGTTCGACGCAGCACTCGAGACGTTCGCGCAGGATCTGCTCGCCACCATGCGGGCTGCACCGGGCGTCGGAATCACCGCCGCGCATGTCGGGGTTCACATCCGGCTTGTCGTGCTCGAACTGTCGGAGGGAGACGGTCCGCGCTTTTATGCCAACCCGGTAATCCTTTCGTTCGGTGAACAGCCCATGCGCTACACCGAGGGAAGCGTATCCATGCCAGGTGCGACCGAAGAGGTCGAGCGTCCCGCCATGATCCGGTTCCGCTATCAGCGCCTGGACGGGACGCACGCAGAAGAGGACGCCACGGGCTTTTACTCCGTCTGCATGCAACATGAGATCGACCAGCTGGACGGCGTCTTCTGGCTGAAGCGTCTATCGAGGTTGAAACGCGACCGGTTGGTCCGCAAGTGGGAAAAAGGTCGGTAGAGGAACCAAGGCTGTTCCTGACGGTTATCGAGGCAACCCTCTACCGACTGACGAACCTTACGGAAGGAACCACAATGCCCGCCACCCGCAAGCCCGACGATATTTCCCGCGAAGAAGATTTCCGCGATTACGACGACCGCAACATCGACGAAGGCTGGCCTTATGACGATGCAGCCGGTGCCGGTTCGCGTCCGGTCGGCAACGCCGCCTATGGCGAGCCTGCTGCGAACTTCGAAAGCGATCGTAACGAAGGCTACCAGGTCGAAGGCATCGAGGCCGACGGGCAGCAGGAACGGCTTGTCGACAGCGATACGCCCGCAACGATCGGGGTCGAAGAATCAGACGATCTTGAAGAGCGCATCACGGACGCGATCGAATCGCTCGATATCGCCATGATGGATGCCATCGACGTGCATGTCGATGACGGAGAGGTCACGCTCGAAGGCCTGGTCGACGAGGCATCTGCCGTGCGCATCATCGCTGCCAAGGTAAAAAGCATTTCCGGCGTGAAATCCGTCGTCAACAACCTGCGCGCTGGCGGCGTCGATGGACGTATGCCCGACGAGGACTGAGGCTCGCACGCCGGTCGTTATGACCGTCGCCTCTAACCATCAGACGATTGAACAGGTCACCGTGAGGTGACCTGTTCTCGTTCGTTCACAGTTGGGCCGAAGATCTGCTCGAAAGCCTCACGAAGCCGGATATCGACATCCGTCATCATGACCGGCAGGCCGAGATCGACGAGGCTTGTGACGCCGTAGCCTGATATCCCGCAGGGCACGATGCCGGAGAAATGCGACAGGTCGGGCTCGACGTTGAGCGACAGGCCGTGGAAGCTCACCCAGCGGCGCAGGCGAATACCCAGTGCGGCGATTTTGTCCTCGGTGACCGACCCGTCGAGCATGGCGGGCTTGTCCGGCCGCTTTACCCAGACACCAACACGATCCTCGCGCCGCTCGCCGCGAACGTTCATCATGTCGAGCGTCTGGATGACCAGCTCCTCAAGGCCCGCCACATAGGCTCGAACGTCCTGACGCCGGCGCTTCAGGTCCAGCATGACGTAGGCAACGCGCTGGCCCGGGCCATGATAGGTGTATTCTCCGCCGCGACCCGTCGCAAATACGGGAAACCGATCCGGCTCGATGAGGTCGGCGGTCTGGGCGCTGGTACCCGCTGTATAAAGCGGCGGATGCTCCAGCAGCCAGACGAGTTCGTCGGCATGGCCGTCGGCAATGGCTGCAACCTCCGCCTCCATCGTGGCGATCGCCTCGTCGTAAGGCACGAGTTCGTCCGAAACCCGCCATCTTACGGGCGGACAGTCGGCTTGCGGCAGCATGGAGAGATTGAGATCGGTGCGTGTCAGCATGGTCAGTCTTCTGTCAAAAGCGAACAAGGGCGGCAAGAGCCTTGTTTCCGGGACTTTATATAAGGTTATCCCCAACCCGTTTAAATCCTTCAAAAATCTGTCACGACGCACTTGTGCACCCCAAATCCTTTTGCTACATGCTCGCTCGCCGGAGCAATTCGGCTCTACCACGGATGCGGTCGTGGCGGAATTGGTAGACGCGCAGCGTTGAGGTCGCTGTGGGGCAACCCGTGGAAGTTCGAGTCTTCTCGACCGCACCAAAAGAACCCGGCTTCGGCCGGGTTTTTTCGTTTCTGGCGTCAAGCGACGTTTCAAGCCTCGTCATGTCACCCAATTCACATCTTCACAAACGAATTGACTTCTTGCTCCCTCTGGAACATAAACAGAACAACACAGGAGCGTAACATGGCAACCGCAGAAAAATTCATCGTTCTCCAATTCAAGAAGAACCGCGGCCACATCGTCCCCGGTGAAATGCGCCAGGCCTCGAACGCAGCTTCGGCCGAGAAGATCGCGACGGCCATGTCGGTGCGCGTCATCGGTGTCGCAGCCTATTCTGTGATGGTGGACGAAGAGACGGGCGATATGACCTCCCCGCGCCTT
Organism: Rhizobium sp. CFBP 8752; assembly: GCF_014842035.1. Classification (NCBI taxonomy): domain Bacteria; kingdom Pseudomonadati; phylum Pseudomonadota; class Alphaproteobacteria; order Hyphomicrobiales; family Rhizobiaceae; genus Rhizobium; species Rhizobium sp. CFBP 8752. The sequence continues at coordinate 1,675,063 of NZ_JACYUZ010000001.1, forward strand.
CTCATCGAGCACGGCGAGACCACGGAACTCGCGGCCTAACATACCGCGACCTCGACTTCCGAGCATCGGATATGTTTTCCGGTGCTTGCAGCGTCAAGCGTTGCTGATGTGCCCGCACCTGCGGCTTGCCGACAAGGTCAGCCTGTGTTTGAACTCAGGTTCAATTGAAAGCGCAGGCCAATGCCCCCAAAGACTTCCGAAAACCCGCTCAAGGGCATGGCGATCATGGCCTCGTGTATGGCCATTCTGCCTGTCATGGATGCCATCGCCAAATACATGGCGAATTTCGAGCACATGTCGCCCGGACAGGTCACCTTCTATCGGTTCCTGTTCCAGTTCCTGAGCCTGCTGCCGCTGGCACTGCTTACCGCCCGGTCGCTCATCCATGCGAACCGCCCGTGGATGAACCTGTTGCGCGGCACGTTGCATGCGTCGGCAAGCCTGATGTTTTTTGCCGCCGTCAAATATATGCCGCTTGCCGATGTGTTCGCGATCTACTTCGTTGAACCCTTCATGCTGACGATGATGTCGGCCATTTTTCTCGGAGAGAGGGTCGGCTGGCGGCGCTGGCTTGCCATCGTCGTTGGATTCGGTGGTGCGATGATCGTGATCCAGCCGAGCTATTCGATATTCGGCTGGACGGCGCTTCTGCCGGTCGCCTGCGCCTTTCTCTTCACGCTCTATCTGTTTCTCAATCGCGCCATTGGTGAGAGTGATTCGCCGCTGGTGATGCAAACCATCGCCGGCCTCGGCGGCACCGTCTTCATGGGCCTCGCGATGACGGCCGGAAGCGGTTTCGGCGTGACCGACTTCGAGCCGTCCCTGCCCGCCTCCGCGCTCGGGTTGCTGCTGCTGGTCGTATTGGGGTCGATCTCGGGATACATGCACCTCCTCGTCGTCAAGGCGTTCAGGATGGCACCCCTGTCGCTGCTCGCACCCTTTCAGTATTTCGAGATCATTTCGGCGACCGTCCTTGGCTATGCGCTGTTTGGTGACTTTCCGACGGCATCGAAATGGTTTGGCATCCTCATCATCGTGGCCTCGGGCCTGTTCATCATCTGGCGCGAACATGCGCAGTCGAAACAGCTGGTGCCTGCGTGACCTTCGTTGACAACAACCATCAAACATCGTGAAAAGACCTCATGAGCCAAGACCCGATGTCCCCTGACAATCCCATGCTTCTGAGCGGATATTCCAATGTTCCGCCGGGAATGATCGCGACCGTGGTAACCTGTCTGGAGATGCAGGAACGACCGGAACCGGGTTCGATGCCGCCTGTAGGATCGCTTACCGTCGAGCACTGGCCGTCGCCGTCGATCGAGGATTATCGCGCGCTCTACAGGTCGGTCGGCGAACACTGGATGTGGACCTCGCGCCTCATCATGGATGACAGCGAGCTTTCCGCTATCCTTCAAGACCCATTGGTCGAAGTTCATGCCCTGATAGATGGCGATCGCGCGGTTGGGCTTCTGGAACTCGATTTTCGCAAGCAGGGTGAATGCGAGATTGGCTATTTCGGTCTCGCCGCCGGTACGATCGGCAAGGGTGCCGGCCGGTTCTTGATGAACGCTGCAATCGAGAAGGCGTGGTCTCGACCGATCTCGCGCCTATGGGTTCACACCTGCCATCTCGATTCGGCGCAGGCGCTGCCATTTTACCAGCGCTCCGGCTTCAAACCCTTCAAGATGATGGTCGAAGTCGTCGATGATGTGCGGCTGACGGGGTTGGTGCCGCGCAGCGCATCTCCGCAGGCGCCGATCATCGAGCCCTGACCGATCACCCGATTGCGACTATTCATACCGTCTTCCGGCTTGAGCCCGGACCACTTGCCGTGCAAAAGTCCCGGCAGAATCTTATAGATAAAATGGAGTGACACCATGGATGTCCGCGCCGCCGTTGCCGTTCAGGCTGGCAAACCGCTCGAAGTGATGACCGTACAGCTGGAAGGCCCTCGCGCCGGCGAAGTGCTGATCGAGATCAAGGCGACCGGCATCTGCCACACCGACGATTTCACCCTGTCGGGCGCCGATCCGGAAGGCCTCTTCCCTGCCATTCTCGGCCATGAGGGCGCCGGCATCGTCGTTGATGTCGGACCGGGCGTCACCTCGGTCAAGAAGGGCGACCACGTCATTCCGCTCTACACGCCGGAATGCCGCGAGTGCTATTCCTGCACATCGCGCAAGACCAACCTTTGCACCTCGATCCGCACCACGCAGGGCCAGGGCGTGATGCCTGACGGCACCAGCCGGTTTTCGATCGGCAAGGACAAGATCCACCACTATATGGGTTGTTCGACATTCTCGAACTTCACCGTTCTGCCCGAGATTGCCGTTGCCAAGGTCAATCCCGACGCGCCTTTCGACAAGATCTGCTACATCGGCTGCGGTGTCACGACGGGCATCGGCGCCGTCATCAATACGGCCAAGGTGGAAATCGGTTCGACCGCGATCGTCTTCGGTCTAGGCGGCATCGGCCTTAACGTCCTTCAGGGCCTGAGGCTTGCCGGTGCCGACATGATCATCGGCGTCGACATCAATCCCGACCGCAAGGAATGGGGCGAGAAGTTCGGCATGACACATTTCGTCAACCCGAAAGAGGTCGGCGAAGACATCGTGCCCTATCTCGTCAACATGACCAAGCGCAACGGCGACCTGATCGGCGGCGCCGACTACACGTTCGATTGCACCGGCAATACCAAGGTCATGCGCCAGGCGCTCGAATCGTCGCATCGCGGCTGGGGCAAGTCGGTCATCATCGGCGTTGCCGGCGCCGGTCAGGAGATCTCGACCCGTCCGTTCCAGCTGGTCACCGGCCGCAACTGGATGGGCACGGCCTTCGGCGGCGCCCGTGGACGCACCGACGTGCCGAAGATCGTCGACTGGTACATGGAAGGCAAGATCCAGATCGATCCAATGATCACCCACACGATGCCGCTCGAAGACATCAACAAGGGTTTCGAGCTGATGCATTCGGGCGAAAGCATCCGTGGCGTGGTGGTCTATTGACCACCGGGCCGTCCTACACGACCGACGTGCGGAGGCTCGAAGAGTTCTCCGCACTCGATCTCTATGCCATGCTGAAGATGCGCGTGGACGTGTTCGTCGTCGAGCAGGAATGCCCCTATCCGGAACTTGACGGCAACGATCCGGCCTGTCTGCATCTGCGTCTTCTCGACGGCCGCGATCTGCTTGCCTGCGCCCGCATCTGGCGGCCGGAGCCTTCGGACAATCCGCGTATCGGCCGCGTTGCCGTCTCGCCGGATCATCGGGGCAAGCGGCTCGGCGAAGCGTTGATGCGCGAATCGATCGCCGCCTGCGAACAGGCCTATCCCGGAGAAACGATCGAGATTTCCGCGCAGGCGCATCTTCAGAAATTCTATGCCTCGTTCGGCTTCTCGCCGATATCAGAGGAGTATCTGGAGGACGGTATTCCGCATGTGGACATGCTGAGGGCAAAGCCTTGATCTATGTCGATGCCGATGCCTGCCCCGTGAAGGCGGAAATCCTCAAAGTCGCGGAGCGTCACGCGTTTGAGGTGACGTTTGTTGCCAATTCTGGCTTGCGTCCGTCCCGCGATCCGATGGTGAAGAACGTCATCGTCTCGGCCGGTTTCGACGCCGCCGACGACTGGATCGCGGAGCGTGCCGGCCCTGCCGACATCGTCATCACGGCCGACGTGCCGCTTGCCGTGCGTTGTGTGGCCGCCAGTGCCTTTGTCACGGGACCGACCGGGCGCGTGTTCGACGAGACCAATATCGGCATGGCGAGCGCCATGCGCGATCTTGGGCAGCATCTGCGCGAGACGGGCGCAAGCAAGGGCTATAACGCAGCCTTCTCGCCACGCGACCGATCCAAATTCCTGGAGACGCTGGACAGGCTCTGCCGGCGCGCCAAATCAAACGGCTAGACTGCGCTATCGAGGCGGTACGGGAGGGCGGATGTCAACACAACAGGGCAAGGCATCGCTGTGGTACTGGCGCCGCCGCCGGCATGGGCCCTTCTTCGCGTCGGCGATCGTCGCAGTCGTCGCGTTGCCTGTGCTGATCTGGCAGCTGCCGGAGCTTGCCGCAGCGCTGACGGCGATCATCTTTTTCGTCGTCTATCTTGGATTGATGGCATTCCGAATCCCGCATCTGGACGCCGACCGCTTCGAGAAAAGCGGCCAGAACACCGACGAACCGGCACCGCTTATCCTGGCCGTCACGCTTGCAGCGGCGGCGATTTCGTTGGTGACGCTGTTTGAAGCGATGAACGACAAGCAGACGTCAGGTGCGTTGGATGTGATGGTCGGCTTCGCCGCCGTCATTCTCGGCTGGTTTTCGCTGCACATGATGTTTGCCCTACATTACGCCCATCTCTACTGGCGCCCCGGCGACGACAAGGTCGAGGGCCCGGTTGGCGGCCTCGACTTTCCCGGAACCGATCGTCCGGGCGGCTGGGAGTTTCTCTATTTCGGCTATATCATCGGCATGACCGCCCAGACGTCCGATGTCGCGATCACGGCGACCGACATGCGCAGGATCAATCTCCTCCACTCGGTCGTGTCTTTCTTTTTCAATACGGTGCTGGTAGCCGCTGCGGTCAACGCAGTCGTTTCGCTGGCCGGCTAAAGCCCCAACATCGAGGAACATGACCGATGAAGATCATCTCACAGAACACCGCATTCGGCGGCATGCAGGGCGTCTATTCGCATCGGTCGGATGCCTGCAAATGCGACATGACGTTTGCCGTGTTCGTGCCACCGCAGGCGGTGTCCGAGCCGTGCCCTGTCCTCTGGTTTCTATCGGGCCTCACCTGCACCCATCAGAACGTGATGGACAAGGGCGAGTATCGCCGGCTGGCTGCAGAGCTCGGTCTCGTCATCGTCTGCCCCGACACAAGCCCGCGCGGAGACGACGTCGCGGATGAGGCGACCAACTGGCAGATGGGCAAGGGTGCCGGATTTTACCTCGATGCCACGCAGCAGCCCTGGGCCGAGAACTACCAGATGTACACCTACATCACGCAGGAACTGCCCGCTCTCATCGGCGAGCACTTCCGTGTCGACATGAGCAGGCAGGGGATTTTCGGCCACTCCATGGGTGGCCATGGCGCCATGACGATTGCTCTCAAAAACCCCGACCGGTTCAAGAGCTGCTCGGCCTTTGCGCCCATCGTCGAGCCGACAACCGCTGACTGGTCTGCGCCGGCGCTCGAGAAGTATCTCGGTTCCGATCAGTCAACGTGGCGGCCATACGATGCCTGCGCGCTGGTGAAGGACGGGGCGCATTTTCCGGAATTCCTGCTCGATCAGGGCAAGGCCGACAACTTCCTCGACAGCGGCCTGCGGCCATGGCTGTTCGAACAGGCAATCGAGGGCAAGGATATTGCCCTGACGCTCAGACTGCATGAGCGCTACGACCATTCCTACTTCTTCATCTCGACATTCATGGACGACCATCTGCGCTGGCACGCCGAGCGTCTGGCCTAATCGCCCGTCCGAGGATCAGGACGCCCGCGCGCAATCGCTCGCGGGCGTAAAATCTCAATTCTTGTCGACTGCCCAGGCACCGGGGCCGGAGAAGACGAGATACAGGAAAATGAAGCAGAACAGGATGGCGCCTTCGCCGCCGTTCAGCGCCGGCCAGAAGCCCTTGCTGGCATGCGCCATGAAATAGGCGACGGCCATCTGGCCGGACAGCAGAAACGCGACCGGGCGGGTCATAAAGCCGACAACCAGCAAGGCGCCACCGACCACTTCAAGCAGCGCTGCGATCAGCAGAAGCGGCGGCAAAGCACCGTCGCCCATCGGTGCCGGAAAACCGAACAACTTCATAGTGCCGTGCTCGATGAAGAGCAGGGCTGCAACGATTCTTAGCACGGCCAGCGCCTGCGGACGGTATTGTCCCAGACTATTGAAAAACTGCATGTCAAATCCCTCTCGTAGCATTGCCGCGGCTGCGCGGCAGCAAACGAGTTAAGCTCGGTTTGCCTGCGGAAATCAAATGCATTTCATCAAGAATCAGGGCTCGAACAGGGCAGATGTGATGGTTGCGGAATGTCCGCTGCGCAGACGGAACTCGCTTGCCACCCGGTCGGCAATCTTTCTGGCAAGAGCTGCATCGGCATCCTTGTTGCCGAAAAGGAAGACCGACGTTTCGAAGGAGCCCGTCGCGACCGGTTCACCTGTCGAGACGGAGACGGCCTGAACCGTGACCCTCGCCTCCAGCCGCCGGCCGAAGACGACGGGAACGGGCGCTGCGCGGTCGATCCTGACGGAGATGATGGTTCGCGGCAGCATGCTCGGCCGCATCGTCGAGCGGACAGCCTCATCGATCAGCATGTCGGTGGCAATGACGAGGCCCTGTGGCACGTCGGGCCGTGCCGTCACGAAAGCTCCCCTGACGTCGTAAAGAAGCTTGTCGCGCACACCATCTTCCAACGGCATGCGAAACGCCATCAGCGATGGCGTCAGGGTCAAGATCAGGGCTAGGCGCAGGACACCGGAACGCATGGGGAAACTCGATACGCAGACTGTACCGATCTTCCCCCAACAGGGTTAGAGAAGGATTAAATCCGCCCTGTGGTTGCGTCGAAAACCGCAGCAGCAGCCTGCATCTCTTCGAACCGCTTTGCCCGGCGGTGTTCCGCCTCGGCATCGGATCCCCAATGTTCGATTGCCCAATCTTCCTCCAGATGCGCGATCCGCCATGTGTCATCGACGGAGAGTTCACCTTCGGCAAAAGCAATTGCCAGAATTGCGGAGCCCGTCAGCGATGTCACCGTATGGAGAGATGCGAGCTCGATCGGGGACGCATACTTGCGCAACACCCCGGAAAGGGCGGCGATCGCTTCCTTAGGCTGCTCCTTGGGCATGACACCCTCGATCACCTCGAAGCGCGCACCGATCGCGTTCGCTGCCCAGTCGAGGACGGGATCCCATTGCTCGGCCTGGCGAAGCGCAAGGTTTGCAGGTGTTTCTGCGCGGTAGCACAGCATGTCGCTCGACGAGAAGCGAAGGATGTCCTCGAACACGGCCTGCGGGTCGGCGGCAATGCCGTCGATCGCGGTGTTGACGAGCCGTGTCACCGGCATCGTGCGCGGATCGATCACATCCACCTGCGATGCCCATTCGTCACGAACGAGTTCGGCAACCCGTGTGGTCGGCATTCTCAAGGCGTTCTTGGCGGGTGTCTTCACCGGCCGCCCGTCGAGAAGGATAGCGAAGTCACCCTCGCCCGCCTCAACCGAGACTTCCTTGTAGAAGCGCTTCGGCAGAGGCTTGTGCATCTGGATCTGTGCCCGTCGGGTCGGGTCTTCGTGGCTCAAACCGGCGTTCGGGTCGGATAGTATGTCGCGCATGGAAAACCCTCAGCCGATCAACGGCAGCAATTCGCTTGGATGATGGACGATGTGGTCGGCTCCGGCCTTCTGAAGCTCGCCAACCGAGGCGTATCCCCAGGAAACACCGATTGCCGTTGCACCGGCCGCCTTTGCCATCTGCATGTCGTAGATCGCATCGCCAATGACAAGAGTGTCTTCGGGCGACACGCCCGTCGCGTCGCAGCATTCGGTGACCATCGCCGGATGGGGTTTGGACGGGCAATCATCTGCCGTGCGGCTGACGACGAAATGGTCTGCATAGCCGTGCGTGTTCATGATCATGTCGAGGCCGCGACGGGATTTGCCGGTGACAGCGCCGATCAACAGGTCGTCTCGCGGTCCGATCGTCTCGATCAGGTCCTTTATCCCATCGAACAAAGGCTCGCGGAAATCGAGATCCTGGCGCACCACGGAAAAGAGCGACTTGTAGTAGGCCATCATCTCGACGGCCTCCTCATCGGCATGCGGCTTGCCGTCGATGCGGGCGATCGCGATATCGAGCGTCAGGCCGATGATCGACTTGGTCTGCGCCAATGTGGGTTCAGCCTTGCCGAAGTGACGGAAGGTGCGCAGCATCGTCTCGTGGATCAGTTCGGCGCTGTCGACCAGCGTGCCGTCGCAATCGAACAGGACAAGCTTCATTCCTGGTCCTCCCGCCGACCGTTCTCCATGTCGAAGCCCAGAAGGTTCCAGGACTGCACCATGTGCGGCGGCAGCGGAGCCGTGACCCGCAGACGACCGCCATCCGGATGCGGGATGTCGATGTGGCGCGCGTGCAGATGCAGCTTTTTCTGGATGCCGCCCGGGAACGGCCAGTTGTGATCGTCGTCGAAATATTTCGGATCGCCGATGATCTGGTGACCGAGATGCAGCGCATGGACACGCAGCTGGTGCGTACGGCCGGTATAGGGCTCCATCTCCAGCCACGCCATCGTCTGCGCGGCGGTTTCCAGAACGCGGTAGTAGGAGACCGCGTGATCGGCGCCCTCCTCACCATGCCTGGCGATCCGCATGCGGTCGCCGTCGGGCGTCTGTTCCTTGACCAGCCAGTTGGAAATCTTGTCCTCGCGCTTGCGCGGCACGCCCTTGACCAGGGCCCAGTAGGTTTTTTTGGTATCGCGCTCGCGGAATGCCGCGGTCAGCTTCTGTGCAGCACCGCGGGTTCGGGCAACAACCAGGACGCCTGATGTGTCGCGGTCGATCCGGTGGACGAGACGCGGTTTTTCGCCTCTCTTGTTGGTGAAGGCATCCATCATCTGGTCGATATGGCGGGTCACGCCGGATCCGCCCTGTACAGCCAGACCCGCGGGCTTGTTGAGGACGAAGACCTTATCGTCTTCATGCAGCATCATCCGCTGCAAAAGCTCGTAGTCGCCGGCGTGCTTCAGATCCTTGCCCGCGATCGGCCCGCTGTTCTTCGCGTCGGTATCCATCGGAGGAATGCGGACCATCTGGCCGGGCTCGACGCGCGTGTCGCTTTTCACACGGCCACCGTCGATCCGCACCTGTCCGGAGCGCAGTAGTTTCTGTAGAGGGCCGAAGCCGAGACCCGGGAAATGGATCTTGAACCAACGGTCGAGGCGCATGCCTGCCTCGTCCGCCTCGACGCGGATATGCTCGATGCCTGCCATCAAAGCTCTTTCATCTTATCTGTGATCAGTCCTGCCCTTTAGAGCATTGCCCGCCCGAGCGCCAGCCCGGCAAAGACTGCACACAGCGACACGCCGACGCTGGCGATCACATAACTTGCTCCCGCCACGGTCGCACCGCGCTCGAAAAGCGAGATGACGTCCAGCGAAAAGGCCGAGAATGTCGTGAAGCCGCCGAGAAATCCAGTCACCAGCAGGAGACGCATCTCAGGCGAGGCGTTGAGGCGCCGAGCAATCACCTCGCTTAGCAAACCGATTGCGAAACAGCCGACGATGTTGACGGTCAGCGTTCCCCAGGGAAAGTTCGGCCCGAACCGGCGCAGCGTCCAGACGCCCACGAGGTAGCGGGCGACGGAACCGAATGCGCCGCCGAGTGCGACAAGTATGATATTGATCATCGAGATATCCAGAAAAGTCCTAAATCGTGCCTACCGTTAAAGTGCCGGGATTTCGGTTAAATCGCGGCAAACTCGGCGCATATTACATATGTGCCGAATGGGTTGAAGGCGGTTGCTATGGTTCAGTTGACGACAATTTCGGCAAGCATGGCAGCGCTCGCCATAGAGACGTTACGAACGCCGCCGCAACTGTCCGTCAAAGCGAGAATTGGTGAGGCCAAACGTGTCGCCGAACGCGCTTCTGCGCGTGATCAGAGTGCGACCGATCCGACGGTCACCGGGGCGATGACGCTTGCGACCAGCCTGTCTCTCGATTTCCTCGATGCCGGCCAGCAGCCTCCGCAGCAGCAGGCATCGCTGCAGATGGCCGAAGCCGCCTATCGTGACACGGAAGAGTGACCTTCAGACCCCGAGTACAAGAAGTCCGACACCCTGAATGCCGCTGAGGAAGCGGCGCCAGCTTTCGGGTATCGTGAAATACATCCGCTTGGCGAATGGACGGATGACCGGAAGCCAAGCCTGCGCGTAGAGGCGCCCTTTCCACGAGAAGGGCAGGCTATAGCCGTTCAGCACCAGTTTCTGGTTTGCCCAGGATTGTTTGTAGGCGCCATCGCCGCCGAGAAGATCGTAGGTCTTGATCCTGTTGTCGATCAGCCAGCAGACTGTCATTTCCATCTGCACCTTGCCGGCGGAGAGATGCCGCAGGCTCCAGTCGAAGCTTCCGAGATAGGCATAGTAGTGCCCTGCCCGCACGAAGCCGAGCTCCATCGCCACCGTGACATCGCCGGCCCGCAGGATCGAAAGGCACGCACCCTCTAGCAACGCGGCATCACCCGTCAGGCTCGCCAGGAAATCGTCCAGGCCATCGAAGGAAAAACCGCTGCTGCTTCTCCCGGTCTCGCGCAGCCAGACCCGCTTCATCGCCGCACATTCGCGAACGTATTCGGCAAACCTTTGATCGGAGGGCCAGATCATCTCGAAGGTGAGTTCGCCGAGCCGCGCCAGGTGGTTGCGCCGACGGTTGCGATTGCGCTTCTTCAATTTGCCGCCGTGCGAGCGGTATGCGTCCGAGCCCGCAAACTGCGTGAGATCGAGCACGGCGCTGCTTCCGCCGTAGCCGCGGATCTTCGGCTGTGAGCGAAGCAGAAGACCCAGCGAGGATTGATGCGGAACGGGGTGAAAGATCGCGACATCGCAATCGGGCATCATCTCGATACGGGTCAGCAACTTGCCCATCAGCAATCCGGCAAGATGGGCGTCGTCGCACAGGAGATTGCAGTATTGCGAGTGAGGGGCGCCGAGGTTTTCCAATACCCTTATGCCGCTGACGGTCTGAACCATCAGAGGCCAGACTGCGACGAGACTGCCGTTCCGCCACACAGTCTCGATCCGGAATTCGAACGCGGAGCCATCGCCGGCAAAGGCTGCGACCCAGCCGCGGCACCAATCGAAACTCTGAAAATAGGTCAGCCGGTCTTCGCACCGGCTTTCAAGGGCCCGCCAGGCGTCGGCAACCGTGTCGATTTCCGCGAGCGTGCTGAGGCGTCGGTAAATACCGGCGTCCGGTTCCGGTGCACTGGAAATATCCACGATCTTCGTCCCCACAAAGCCAACCCATCGGCAGAATAGATGGCGGAGCTAAACGAGATATTACGCCTGAGATCACATCCCGCGTGATCAGTTATGCTGGTTGACAGGACGGAAACCCTGGACCGGGAGCGTGAGATCGAGACTGCCGGACTTCTCGAAGGTCAGCTCCAGGGGCACGCTGTCGCCCTGCTTGAAAGGCGTCTCGACTTTGGTGAACATCAGATGCAGTCCACTGGGCTTCAACTCGACGGTCTGGCCGGCTGGGACCGCAATGCCGCCTTCGAGACGGCGCATCTTCATGATCTGGCCCTGCATCGACATTTCGTGGATCTCCACGGCAGGCGACAGAGGCGATGAGGCGGAGACGAGTCGATCGTTTTCGCTGCCCGTGTTGCGGATCACGAGATAGCCACCGCCGACCGGCTGGCCGGGTAGCATGGCGCGAACATAGCCGCCGGAAATCTCGAGCGTACCGACTTTGACTGTGGCGCCCGATGTGGCCGCCGGATCGGACGATCCGTGCATGTGCATGCCACCATTCCCGGAACCGGCATCTCCCGCCTGGGCATAGGATTGATCTGCCGCCGCACCAAGTGTCGCTGCAAACAGCGCCAGAGTCGCAAGAAATTTCATGACAACGCCTCCCATCGTCTTTCAAGACGACGGGTAGAGCAGATTCCTGAACGTGCGGAAAGCTTGAACCTTGGCACTCAGTCGCGATGCCTAAACCTATGGTGTACGACAAAAATCTTTGTCACGACGACATTCTCCCCTTGTCAAACCTGTCGCCTCCTCGATAATGAACCTCATACCCGTTGGGAGAAGCCGCTTCGATGCGGTGCCGAAGGAGCAACCGCCCCGGAAACTCTCAGGCAAAAGGACCACGGGCGACCAACCGGAACTCTGGAGAGTAGCAACCGTGATCGGGGGCTCGCCGAAGGGATAACAATCTCAGGCGAAAAGGACAGAGGGGGCTCGAAACAGGCGCGTAACCGCGCCCTGATCAGAGCCGGCGTGTGAGCTGATTTTACTCAGCGACCGCCAAAACCTGGAGGCGCCTTTTTGGACGATCACTCAGTTCTCAAGACCACACCGCTCAACGCGTTGCATCTCTCGCTTGGTGCGAAGATGGTGCCGTTCGCGGGCTACGACATGCCGGTGCAATATCCGCTCGGCGTGATGAAGGAGCACCTCCATACGCGTGCTGCCGCAGGCCTGTTCGATGTCTCCCACATGGGCCAGGTCATCGTCAGAGCGAAGTCCGGCGACTATGCAGATGCAGCACTTGCGCTGGAAAAGCTCGTTCCGGTCGATATCCTGTCGCTGAAGGAAGGCCGTCAGCGGTATGGGTTCTTTACCGACGACAATGGCTGCATTCTCGACGACCTCATGATCACCAATCGCGGCGACCATCTTCTCGTTGTCGTCAATGCCGCCTGCAAGGATGCCGACCTTGCGCACATGAAGGCGCACCTTCCGGACTGCGAGGTCACCCTGCTCGACGACCGCGCGCTGATCGCCCTCCAGGGGCCACGCGCCGAAGCTGTTCTGACTGAGCTTTGGGCTGGCGTCTCCTCAATGAAGTTCATGGATGTCCGCGAAGTGCCGCTGCACGACGTTGCTTGCATCATCTCGCGCTCCGGTTATTCCGGCGAGGACGGTTTCGAGATCTCGATCCCGCAAGACCATGCCGTGTCAGTTGCCAAGGCATTGCTCGAGCACCCAGACTGCGAAGCCATCGGCCTCGGCGCCCGTGATAGCCTGCGCCTTGAAGCCGGTCTGTGTCTTTATGGAAACGACATCGACACCACGACATCACCGATCGAAGCATCGCTCGAATGGGCGCTGCAAAAGGCTCGCAAGGCCGGCGGCGACCGCGAAGGCGGGTTCCCGGGTGCGGACCGCATCCTTGGCGAACTGGCAGACGGTACCAGCCGCCGCCGCGTCGGCCTGAAGCCGGAAGGCAAGGCGCCGGTGCGTTCGCATGCGAAACTGTTTGCCGATGCGGACGGGCTGCAGGAACTTGGCGAAGTCACCTCTGGTACGTTCGGCCCGACGGTCGAAGGTCCGGTTGCCATGGGTTACGTCCCCGTCAGTCATGCAGCAGCGGGTACGCAGGTCTTTGCCGAGGTCCGTGGAAAATACCTGCCGATGACGGTGGCCGCGCTGCCGTTCATCACGCCGACCTACAAGCGATAAACACGCGCGGGAGGCCTGGCCCCACCCCCGGCCTCCCCCCCACGTCATCCCCATTCACGCTTTCCTTAAGAGGACATTCCCATGCTGAAATTCACCGCCGAACACGAATGGCTGAAACTCGAAGACGGCGTTGCCACCGTCGGCATCACCACCCATGCTGCCGAGCAGCTAGGTGATCTCGTGTTTGTCGAACTGCCGGAAGTCGGTGCCGAGCTGGTGAAGGACGGCAATGCCGCAACCGTCGAAAGCGTCAAGGCAGCTTCCGACGTCTATTCGCCGCTCGACGGCGAAGTCACCGAAGTCAATCAGGCGATCGTCGACGACCCCTCGCTGGTCAATTCCGATCCGCAGGCTGCCGGCTGGTTTTTCAAGCTGAAGCTCAAGAATGTAGCCGACGCCGACGCGCTGATGGACGAAGCTGCCTATAAGGAACTGATCGGATGAGTGACTCGACCGACTTCCACTTCACCGACTACGATCCTTACGACTTTGCCAACCGTCGCCATATCGGTCCCTCCCCGACGGAGATGAGCGATATGCTAGCCGTGATCGGCTACAAGTCGCTCGACGCGCTGATCGATGCCACCGTCCCCCCCTCCATCCGCCAGCAGAACCCGCTGACCTGGGGTGCGGCGCTGACCGAACGAGAAGCGCTCGACAAGCTGCGCGAGACCGCCAACAAGAACCAGGTGCTGACCACGCTGATCGGACAGGGCTATTACGGCACCGTGACGCCGCCTGTCATCCAGCGCAACATTCTGGAGAACCCAGCCTGGTACACCGCATACACGCCCTACCAGCCGGAAATCTCTCAAGGCCGCCTCGAAGCGCTCCTGAACTTCCAGACGATGATCTGCGACCTGACCGGCCTCGACGTCGCCAATGCGTCGTTGCTCGATGAAGCAACGGCTGCTGCCGAAGCCATGGCGCTCTGCCAGCGTCAGGCGAAATCGAAGGCAACCGCCTTCTTCGTCGACCACGCCTGCCACCCGCAGACGATCGCGTTGATCGAGACACGTGCGGCCCCGCTCGGCTGGAGCGTGATCGTCGGTGACCCGATGACCGATCTCGACCCGGTCGATGTATTCGGCGCGATCTTCCAGTATCCCGGCACCAATGGCGAAGTCCGTGATTTCTCCGGCCTGATTTCCCGCCTGCACCAGACCGGTGCGGTTGCCGCCATGGCGGCCGATCTCTTGGCGCTGACGCTCCTGAAATCGCCCGGCGAAATGGGTGCGGATATCGCGATCGGCTCGTCGCAGCGGTTTGGCGTTCCGGTCGGTTACGGCGGTCCGCACGCGGCCTACATGTCGGTCAAGGATGCGCACAAGCGCGCCATGCCCGGCCGCCTCGTCGGCGTCTCCGTCGATGCCCGCGGCAACCGTGCCTACCGCCTGTCGCTGCAGACCCGCGAGCAGCATATCCGCCGCGAGAAGGCGACATCGAACATCTGCACCGCGCAGGTCCTGCTCGCCGTGATGGCCTCGATGTACGGCGTCTTCCACGGCCCGGAAGGTCTGAAGGCGATTGCCCAAGCGGTGCATAAGAAGGCCGTGCTGATGGCCAAGGGCCTCGAAAAGCTCGGTTACACGATTGAACCCGATACGTTCTTCGACACGTTCACCGTCGAAGTCGGCCACATGCAGGGTGTGATCATGCGGGCGGCCGTCGCCGAGGGCGTCAACCTGCGCAAGGTGGGTGAAACAAAGATCGGCATGTCGCTCGACGAACGCACCCGCCCGGTCACGCTCGAGGCCGTCTGGCGCGCATTCGGCGGTGACTTCAAGGTGTCGGACTTCCCGGTCGAATACCGCCTGCCCAACGCGCTTCTCAGAAAATCGGATTACATGACCCATCCGATCTTCCACATGAACCGCGCCGAAAGCGAGATGACCCGCTACATCCGCCGCCTGTCGGACCGCGACTTGGCGCTGGACCGCGCGATGATCCCGCTCGGTTCCTGCACGATGAAGCTGAACGCGACGGCTGAAATGCTGCCGATCACCTGGCCGGAGTTTTCCGACATCCACCCGTTCGTACCCGTCGACCAGGCGCTCGGCTACAAGGAGATGATCGACGATCTCTCGGCAAAGCTCTGCCAGATCACCGGTTACGATGCCTTCTCGATGCAGCCGAATTCCGGTGCTCAGGGCGAGTATGCGGGCCTGCTAACGATCCGCAACTATCACATCGCCAATGGCGATACGCATCGCGACGTCTGCCTCATCCCCACCTCCGCGCACGGCACCAATCCTGCCTCGGCCCAGATGGTCGGCATGAAGGTCGTGGTCGTGAAAGTGCTCGAGAACGGCGATATCGATCTCGAAGACTTCCGTGCCAAGGCACAGCAGCATGCGGCAAATCTGTCCTGCTGCATGATCACCTATCCTTCGACACACGGCGTGTTCGAGGAGACGGTGAAGGAGATTTGCGAGATCACCCATGCCAATGGCGGCCAGGTCTATCTCGACGGTGCCAATATGAACGCAATGGTCGGATTGTCCCGCCCGGGTGACATCGGTTCCGACGTTTCGCATCTCAACCTGCACAAGACGTTCTGCATTCCGCATGGCGGCGGCGGTCCCGGCATGGGGCCGATCGGCGTCAAGGCGCACCTGGCAAGCCACCTGCCCGGTCACCCGCAATGGGACGGAGAACTCGGGAGCGAAGGTGCGGTTTCGGCGGCGCCGTTCGGCTCTCCCTCGATCCTGCCGATCTCCTGGTCCTACTGCCTGATGATGGGCGGCGAAGGGCTCACGCAGGCGACGAAGGTTGCGATCCTCAACGCCAACTATATCGCAGCCCGGCTCAAGGGCGCCTACGATGTGCTCTACAAGTCCGCAAGCGGACGCGTCGCGCATGAGTGCATCATCGACACCCGCCCGCTCAACGCCTCGGCCGGCGTCTCTGTCGACGACGTTGCAAAACGCCTGATCGACTGCGGCTTCCACGCCCCGACCATGAGCTGGCCGGTTGCCGGTACGCTGATGATCGAACCGACGGAATCGGAAACGAAGGCCGAGATCGACCGGTTCTGCGATGCGATGCTGGCAGTCCGCGAAGAGGCTCGTGCGATCGAAGACGGTCGCATGGACAGGGTCAACAACCCGCTGAGGAACGCCCCGCACACGGTGGAAGACCTGGTCGGCGAATGGGATCGTCCTTATAGCCGCGAACAGGCCTGCTACCCGCCGGGCGCTTTCCGTGTCGACAAATACTGGTCGCCGGTCAACCGCGTCGACAATGTCTATGGCGACCGCAATCTGCTCTGCACCTGCCCGCCGCTTGAGGACTACGCGGAGGCCGCGGAGTAACACGAATAACGGAGAGGCCCGGGCTTTGGGCCTCTCCGGGATATATTTTCGCGCAGCCCTTGTTTAAGTGCAATTATTCTCTATTTTGAGTTTCATCGAACTTTGCTAGCGACTCGTCCGCAGCTCCCGGAAAACTTGGAGCTCTTTCTGATTTCCTCTCAACGTCGATCTACCCCCGACCCCGTATTTCAGGGTTGGCAACTTACTACGATTGAAAGGAAATCGTTATGGATACCGGCACTGTAAAGTGGTTTAACAGCACCAAGGGTTTTGGTTTCATTCAGCCTGACAACGGCAGCCAGGATGTGTTCGTTCACATTTCCGCTGTTGAGCGCGCTGGCATGAATGGCCTGAACGAAGGTCAGAAGATCAGCTACGAGATCGTCCAGGACAAGCGTTCGGGCAAAAGCTCCGCAGACAACCTGCGCGCTGCTTAAGGTTTTGTCATTGCCCCGCGTGACCACGGATGTACTGGCACGAAGGCGGCGATGATGGTGGAAGGTCGGGGTTCATCTCCCGGCCTTTTGTTTTTTCGTCCATTCTGAGGTTTTACTGTGCTAGACGGGTTAACTTCGAATGGGTGAAAAGAGAGCGGATGTGAGATCGCTTCCCGATCAACCCGCGTCCGACAAATTTCAAGAGATAGCGGTTCGCCGCGTAAGGAGATATTTTGCAGGTACTCGTCAGAGATAACAACGTTGATCAGGCTCTCCGCGTCCTGAAGAAGAAGATGCAGCGCGAAGGTATCTTCCGCGAAATGAAGGCTCGTAGCGCTTACGAAAAGCCTTCCGAGAAGCGTGCCCGTGAAAAAGCAGATGCGATCCGTCGCGCGCGCAAGCTTGCTCGCAAGCAGATGCAGCGCGAAGGCCTGCTTCCGGCTCCGAAGAAAAAAGTCATCGTAGCTCGCGCCCGCTAGGCTCCGACATGAGCGTGGTTTTGAGCACAAGCCAGAGCCACGCAACCAATCGCAGGATGGCAGTCTATGCCATTCTCGCGGTCCACGGCAGACATCGGCCGTTTCCAGGAGGAAAGCATGACAGCGACCAAGGACCAGTTCTTCAAGCCCGCGAAAATGTCGGCACAAGCCAAATCGGAGCAGACCAACTCCGTGGTGCGTGACATCCTGGACGCCGAAGTTATTGCTCGTGAAAAGAAGACAGAAAAACTACGTGCTCTGCGGCTCCAGCAGACCGCTGATGCCCCCGCCCCTGTAAAAAAAGCGGCGACGAAGACCAAGCGCGCGGTCAAGACTTCCTAATCTTTCGTTTTACTCCCGACTGCTTTTCCCGAATTGAACCAATTCGTTGGTTCTGCGTTAACTTGCACTGCGGGACGCATGCATACTCCGGGATGCAGCGCTGAGGTGTCGCCTTTTCAAAGACGCCCCGCAGTCTTTTCTGATCATCCGGCTATGCCGATATCAGGAGAGTGCCTGTCAAGTATGCGAGGGTAGAATGTGTCAGGACAACGCCTCATCGGCGATCGTGCTAGGTTCGGATGATCTCGAACTTCTTCAGAGATTCCTGGAAGCCTGGTGCGAAGAAAGACATGTGGACGTGTCGAGCGAGGAGGCTCAGACTGTCGCATCGGGTCTTTTCAACTGGTACCAGTTTGAACTCAATGATCGCAACAACCTCAAGTCGGAACCGCCCGAGCCTCTGCCGGAATCGGTCGAATTGAAGCGATTGCTACGGCAACTCGCCGTAGCCTGATATTGGGCCCTGACCGTGCTGCAATCGCGGCTCGCTCGGGATTACGGGATACGAGCGATCACTTTGATCTCGAAATCGAACCCCGCGAGCCAGTTTACCCCGACCGCTGTCCAATTCGGGTACGGCTTTTCCCCCATTGTGCCCAAGCGAACTGCCTGAATCGTCCCGAACTGATTTTCAGGGTCGGTGTGAAACGTGGTGACGTCGATGATGTCGTCGAACCCGCAGCCTGCCGCTGCGAGAACCGCACGCAGATTGTCGAACGCGAGTTGAACCTGTTTTTCAAAATTCGGTTCCGGCGTTCCGTCATCACGGCTGCCAACCTGTCCGGACACAAAGAGAAGATCACCCGACCTTATCGCGGCTGAGTATTTGTTGATCTCGTAAAGGGCCTGTCGGCCTGCGGGGAAAATTGCTTCTCGTTCGATCATAGCTCGTCTCCAATCGGTTGTTGAGTGCTCGCGTTGCAGGAGCCTTCCCTGCCCACGTCAATCTTGATATACGCTCCGTATGCAACTGCGTATCTCAGATACGCTGCGTATGTCAACTGCTGTAAGAATTCGATCCGGGGGTGAGCGATGGCGCCGAGCAAGCGTACAACAATGATGGAAGAAACGCGGGTCAAGCTGATCAGCGCGGCTCGCAAGTCCTTCGCCGAGAAAGGCTATGCCAGCTCGTCCATGGACGACTTCACGGCGTCCGCCGGCCTGACGCGGGGTGCGCTCTACCATAATTTCGGTGACAAGAAGGGTCTTTTACAAGCGGTGATCGATCAGATCGATTCCGAGATGCTGCGGCGGATGCGTGCTGCAGCAGACCACGCTGGCGGGACACTTTGGGACGGCTTTCTTGCCGAGGCGGTCGCCTATATCGAGATGTCGCTGGAGCCGGAAATTCAGCGCATCATGTTGCTGGATGGTCCTGCTGTCCTCGGCGACCCATCGCGTTGGCCCAATCAGAACGCCTGTCTGCGCACCACGGCGGATACGATCAGCGCTCTCATCGCCGAAGGGACGGTCAAGAGTATGGATGCGGAGGCCGCCGCACGTCTCATCAACGGTGCGGCACTCAACGCCGCACTGTGGATCGCTGCGGCCGACGATCCGCCGGCCGTGTTGGAAAAAGCCGTCGAAGCGTTCCGTCATCTTGCCAGCGGGTTGCTGACGAAACAGCCCGTATGATCGCCCACCTCAACCTCGACGGCGATAAGTCGGAAGATTGCGAATTCCTGAGAGGATCTCCACTTCGTCCTCGCTCTTCGGCTTGCCGAGGAGAAAACCCTGCAGCTGTTCGCAGCCGTCTTCGACCACCATCCGGTGCTGCCCGAAGGTCTCGATGCCTTCCGCGACGACGGGCAAGTCCAGGCTCTTGCCGAGACCGATGATGGCTTTGACGATGGCACGGGCGCTGTCGCTTTCCTCCATCTCGCTGATAAAACTGCGGTCGATCTTGATCTTGTCAAAGGGGAAGCTGTGCAGGTTGCTGAGCGACGAATAGCCGGTGCCGAAGTCATCCATCACCACATGGACTCCCAGCGCCTTCAACCGGAGCAAGGTCGCGAGCGTTGTGTCGCGGTCCTTGAGCAGCGAGGTCTCTGTGATCTCGAGTTCAAGCCGATGGGGCTCCAGACCGCTCTCATCCAGTGCCGACGCAATCATGTCGACAAGGTTCGGGAAGCGAAACTGGATGGCCGAAACGTTGACCGCTACCGCCAGGCCGTCATCCCAGGTACTGGCGACCCTGCAGGCTTCGCGCATCGCCCATTCACCGATCGGCACGATGATGCCGGTTTCCTCGGCAACCGGAATGAAGACGCTCGGTGAGACATTGCCCCATTGCGGATGCTTCCACCGCATCAGGGCCTCATAGCCCGAGCAGAGGCCGCTTGTGGCATCAAAGAGTGGCTGGAATACCATGCTGAGTTGCGAGCGCAGTACGGCGTAGCGCAACTCGCTCTCGATCTCGCGCCGCTCGCGCAGCTCTGCGTCCATTGCCGCGGAATAGAATGCTGCCGTACCACGTCCCGAGAACTTCGCATTGTAGAGGGCCATGTCGGCCGCATTGCGCAAGTCATCAGGCGTTTCTCCGTCGTCCGGATAAACCGCGCAGCCGATGCTTACGCCCACGGCGGTGGGATCGAGTGCGACATTCATTTCGGTGCGGAAGGTTTCCAGGATACGCTCGGCGAGCAGGTTTGCGCCCGCCGGCTGCTCGACGCCTGTCTGGAGGATGATGAACTCGTCGCCGCCGATGCGGGACGGCGTATCGGCCGGACCGACACAGCGCCGCAGGATATCGGCGACCCGGATCAGGACACGATCGCCTTCCGCATGGCCGAACACATCGTTGACGGCCTTGAAGCGGTCGAGATCAAGGGCAAGCACCGCCAGCACATCGCCGGAAAGTGCAGCCGTCCTCAAGGCACCGTCGAGCCGATCGTTGAAGAGCGTACGGTTTGGAAGGTCGGTCAACGCGTCGTGGCGGGCCATGTGTTCGATGCGGCGCTCCGCAATGCGCTTCTCGGTCAGATCGCGGACAGCCAGAACCTGGCAGGAGCGACCGCGATACTCGATCGTATGGACGGCAACCTCGAGAAAGACCTCACGGTCCGTCACTTTCGGCGTGGCAGCGACTGCGGAATTCCTTTGAGCCGTCAGCGGAAGACCGTCGGCTGCCGCCAGAAGATCGTCGGGATCTCGGCCGAGGATGTCTCGGTCGCGCAGCAACAGCAATTCGGCAAAGCGAGCATTGGTCTCGATGACGCGGCCATCGCGAACCACCGCGAGGCCTTCAAGCGTCGCGTTGGCGAAGCCACGCAAATCCGTCAGGTACCGGTCGATGAAGCTCGCGGCAACAGTCGTCAGCACGATCACACTCATGACGATCGAAACCGCGCCAATGAGCCAGATCCGCCCGCCACCGTCGAGCGAGGCCTCTGGAAGCGTCGGATCGGGGATCAGCTCGGTCGCCGACATTGCAGTAAAATGCAGGATGCAAATGGCAGCAACACTGGCAGCGACTGCACAGATCAGGCGCAGGGTGCTTCTTCGAAGCGTCGTGGAGGCGAACGCCGCGGTGAAGAGAGAGAAAGAGACAACAGAGCCGATCAAGATGGGCGTCATTTCGTAGCGGGTCGTTGCCGCGGCACGGATCGCTTCGGTGCCGATCAAGTGCATCGCGGCGACCGTGACGGTGGCGACCATGCCGGCTGCGAGCGAAGAAACCGTCTTCGATCGATCGGCAATCTGCAGCGCCAACCAGAAGCCCGCGACGGCAGTCAGAGCCGAGACAAGGGTGAGGACGCGCTCGAATTCGATCGCGATCGTGCCCTGGTAGGCGAGCATTGCCACGAAATGCGTCGACCAGATGGAAAGCCCGCCCGTGGCGCTGGCGACAAGGAGCCAGATCCGCCGCCGACGTTCGTTGCACTCGATCGCCCGTCTATGGATCAGAAAAAATGCGAGCATGCCGACGACGCAGATGCCGGCCGCGAGAAGAACAGTGCTTCGATCATGCTGAACCACGACGCATTCGAGAACTCGAAACATGGATGCCACCACAAGAACGCACGACGAACAATTTCATCGACTTGTCAGCAAAACATTAGGTGTTAATATTTAAGGAAATAATAATATACAGTGCCGGCATGCACGTGTCCAAGAACGCGCCTTGGGTACGGGATA
Organism: Rhizobium sp. CFBP 8752; assembly: GCF_014842035.1. Classification (NCBI taxonomy): domain Bacteria; kingdom Pseudomonadati; phylum Pseudomonadota; class Alphaproteobacteria; order Hyphomicrobiales; family Rhizobiaceae; genus Rhizobium; species Rhizobium sp. CFBP 8752. The sequence continues at coordinate 1,696,969 of NZ_JACYUZ010000001.1, forward strand.
TCGATCCCAAAAGGCTTATCCGGCCGCCTTTTCAAGCCCGGAGCTCAAATCCACCGCCGCGAACGCAGCGGTCAGGATTTCGGTCCCAGCGCCAGGCTTCGTCGCCTCCGACGACAGGATCTGGCGGAACCGACGCGCACCGGGATAACCCTGAAACAGACCAACCATGTGACGCGTCACGTGATGCAATCTGCCACCGGAGGCGATAACCTGATCCGCATAGGCAATCATCGCGTCGCGCAGCGCCATCCAGTCAGGGTCTGGATACTCAGGTCTTCCATCCAGAAGCGCATCGACGCCCGCCAGCAAGCCGGTGTTGTGATAGGCAGCGCGGCCGAGCATGACGCCATCCATCACCTCAAGGTGTTCAGCAGCTTGCTTAAGATCGGCAATACCGCCGTTGATCCCGAGAAACACATCCGGGTTCTCACGCTTCATCCGATGGACCAGATCGTAATCCAGTGGAGGAACCTCGCGGTTTTGTTTCGGCGACAGTCCCTGTAGCCAGGCCTTGCGGGCATGGATCCAGATCGCGTCGGCACCGGCACCAATCATTCGCGCGAGAAAGTCCGGCAGTATTTCGGCCGGCTCCTGATCATCAACGCCGATACGGCATTTGACGGTCACAGGCGCCTGTGAAACCTTCTTCATGGCTGTGACGAGGTCTGCAACATGCGCAGGATCGCGCATCAGGCAGGCACCGAACGTCCCCGACTGCACCCGGTCCGAGGGGCATCCGACATTGAGGTTGATCTCGTCGTAACCGTAGTCACCGGCGATCCGGATCGCCTCGGACAGCTTTTCCGCATTCGAGCCGCCGAGCTGCAAGGCAACAGGATGTTCTGCCGGCGAATAGGACAAGAGCCGCTCCCGCGGCCCATGGATGATCGCATCGGCGACGACCATCTCCGTATAAAGAAGCGCGCGCGACGACAGCTGCCGGTGCAGGAAACGGCAGTGACGATCGGTCCAGTCGATCATCGGGGCGACAGCGAAGACTTTTTTATGAGGATGCGTTGGCATTGGTTCCGAGCGACTATTCCGGTGCGTGGCGGCACGGATAACAAGATTTTGAGCCTGGCGAAAGACAAACGGCAAAAATGCGTTGTCGCCAGGTTGGTGCGGATTGGAACCGGCTGGAGCGTAGATGGGCTGTGTCTCGAGGTGAAAGCCTCTTCTACAGGGAATTCGACTTTGGACGGACGAGATGCCATCGAAGGTGAGCGGTCGCCAACCAAGGTGCAAACCCTACCCTTCAGTAGCAAATTTTGTTTAATCCGAGCAAAATGCGTGCTATTCAGGCATATGAGTTCTTCTCGCGGTCTTGAGATAGATTTTGCAGAGCCGGCCATGGCGCATGTCGCACGGGCGGCGTTCGACTTGAACGGATTTTCGGCCGAGTATGTCGAGCTGAGCGGTGCTGAACCGTATGACTTCAGAAGCCGTGGCGAGAACCACTATCTCGCGTTGCACGATATCACTCTCACTGATGGTGAGCTGCGCGTGGACGGTCTTCCGACGCTCCATAAAAAGGACTTGCGCGACACGATCACCTTCGTGCCCAAGGGCTGCGGCATCGAGGGCTGGTGCCAGCCTCAGCCACGAACCAACCGATTTGTCGCTATGTATTTCGATCCAAAGGCGATCCGCGAAGATCTGGCTGGTAGATATGCGGAGCGGGATCCTGCGCCGTTCGCTTACTCGCGCGATCCACAGTTACGCGTCACACTCAAGAAACTTGAAGCGGTTCTCAGGGCGCCTCATGTGGACGAGCTCCACGCGGAGAGCGTCTGCCTGCTGGCATCGCTTGAGGTTTTCGGGGTCATGGCCGACAGGCAGGGGCGTCTGTCGGACCGACAGATCGCCGCGGTCACGGATTTCGTGGAGGGGCATCTGCAGGCAACAGTCGGCCTGGCCGAGCTGGCCGCTGTTGCCGGGCTCAGCCGTTTCCACTTTTCCCGCGCCTTCAAGGCAACGACCGGGGAAAATCCACACTCGTTTGTTCAACGGCGGCGCATCTCGCGAGCTGTCACGCTCCTTGCTCAGGTTGACCTGAACATCGACGCGATTGCCGGGGCAGTCGGGTACAAGGGCACACCACAGTTTCGAAGGGCGTTTCATGACGTGATGGGGACCTCTCCGCTGAAATATCGTCTGCAACGTTAGGCAAAATGGCGGGGGCCACCAATGGGCTATGAGTACACAGATGCCAGTCTGATCGTCTGCGATAGGGAGCCGATCACGCGGCTCGAAGAGATCCAGAACTTCGCGTTCCTCGTTGCGATGTCGAACGACTGGACGATCGTTCGCGTATCCGAGAACTGCGAAACATTCTTCACCGTCAAACCGGAGAAACTCCTGGGCACGCGCTTCGACACGTGGATCAGTGAGACGGCGCTCCACGACATCCGGAACCGGATGGCGATTTTGGCGTCAACGACAGGAGAGAGAATCTTCGACGTGAAGCTGGTGCAGGGATTGCCCAACGTCGATCTGTCGATCCATTTTCAGGGCGATCTTCTGATTGTCGAAGGCGAACGGACACAAAAGACCGAACGGGTGGAGGCGGCTTCGATGGTTCGCGCAATGGCTGCGCGTCTGACCAAAGTTCCTTCAATCGAGAAATTCCACAGAGATGCGGTCCGACAGGTCCTGGCGATCACCGGCTTTGATCGAGTAATGATCTATCGGTTCGACACAGACGGCCATGGCGAAGTCATCGCGGAATCAACACGCGCCGGGGTGGACAGCTTCCTCGGGCTTCATTATCCCGCGTCGGATATCCCACGCCAGGCGCGCGAATTGTACCTGCGCAACCCCTTCCGCATCATAGCCGACGTCGCAGCACCGACCGTGGCGTTATTGCCTCCCGCGGACGCGGTCACGCCACCGCTTGACCTGTCGATGTCGATCAGCCGCGCCGTGTCTCCGATCCATATCGAATATCTGCGCAACATGGAGGTTGGTGCCTCCCTATCCATTTCGATCGTCGTCGAGGAAAAGCTGTGGGGGCTTATCGCATGCCATGCCAATGGACCGCGCCTGCCGAGCTTCATCATGCGGACCGCATCGGAACTGTTCGGCGCGATGTATTCGATGATGCTGGAGAGCCGTCTGCGGCGCGGCAGCGAGGAGCACGAGCATCGCGCACGTGCTTTGGCTGATCGCGTCATTACGATGATTGCTGGTGATGAATCGTTGATGGAAGATGCTCAGTGGCTGCAGGACATGACGCGCGACATGTTGGATTGCGATGGTGTCGCAATTTACCGTCGCGGCAAAGCTCATCTTCACGGGGCCACTCCGTCGGAACATAATGTCATCTCTCTGGCGCATCATCTGAACGCCGCCTCGCCGAGCCGGGTCTTCACGACCGACAACTTGGCTTCGGTCCATGCGCCGTGCAGCGAGACAGCGGACCGCGCCGCCGGCATGCTGTCGATCCCCATCTCGCGGGTTCCGCGCGACTATATCTTGCTGTTCCGCCGCGAGCGGCTGAGCGAGATCAGGTGGGGTGGCAATCCTGCAAAGCCAGCGGAAGCAGGCACCGAGAGCGAACGCATATCGCCCCGCAAAAGCTTCGCAGCATTCGCCGAACTCGTCCGCGGCAAATCCAACCCCTTTTCCGATCGCGATCAGCGCATCGGCGAAGCGATCAGACAGGCACTGATCGAAGTCATCCTGCGCTATTCGGACGGCGCCAGCGACGAGAGACGACGTGCTTCCGAACGTCAGGAAGTGCTGATTGCCGAACTCAATCACCGCGTCCGCAACATCCTTGCGCTGATCCGCAGTCTCATGACGAAGACAAGCCACACGGCCGTTGATGTCGCGAGCTATGTCGAATCGCTCGGCGGACGGGTGCAGGCGCTCGCACGAGCCCATGACCGCGTCACGCGCCAGAGCTGGGGCCCGGCGCCGCTCGCCGGCATCTTTCAGGATGAGATCGCGGCACATGACGGCGTACGCGGTCGATTTACCTTGAAGGGGCCGAACGTTCTGCTGCAGCCACAGGCGATGTCGACCATTGCGCTGGTGGTTCATGAACTCGTCACCAACAGCTGCAAGCATGGCGCGCTTTCGGCCAACGGCCGCATAGAGGTGACCGTCGACTCGGTCGACGGTGAAGGCGTTTACATCAAATGGAAGGAAATCGGCGGCCCGGCCGTGGTTGCGCCGACACGGCGAGGGTTTGGGTCTGTCATCGTCGAGAAAACGATTCCGTTCGATCTGAAGGGAACGGCAGAGGTCCGCTTCCTGCTGGCCGGGTTGGAAGCGGATTTCTTTATCCCGCTGAATTATGTGATCATTGCGCCTGAAGACCCGGCACCGGCGCAGACGATGCTTGAGCCCGATACCCTGAAAGCAACCAGCCTCCCCCCAAAGCAACTACTGCACGATGCGCAGGTTCTGCTGGTCGAGGACAACATGCTCATCGCACTGGAGGCCGAGGACATGCTGTACGAGCTGGGCGCGGTTCAAGTTCACCTCGCCTCCACTATTGCCGAAGCCGAACAGTTGCTTGCCAAGCAGAGTTTCCAGTTCGCTATGCTGGACATCAATGTCGGTCGCGGCACAAGTTTCGATCTTGCGACCAAGCTCGGGCAAGCCGGAACGCCGTTTATCTTCGCGACCGGCTACGGCAACGAACTGGCGATCGCGCGCAGAAAGGAAAGTGAGGTCGTCATCCAGAAGCCCTATGAGCGTGATCATCTTGCGCGCGCCGTGCAACAGGTGCTGACGAAAGCGACTGTCGAAGGTGGCTGACGAAAGTGCTCGCGCTCTCGTCATTCATCCGCTCTGAAACGACGTTCCCTGCTCCCACTGCGGTCAATGACCTCAACCGGCAGGTTCCCAGCATGACAGCCCGTTCAGTGAACCGACTGTCCGTCGTCCTCTTCGAGGAAGCTTTTGATGCCATCGCGTTCGGCGGTGGCGAGGAATTCTTCCCAGGCGTCCTTGTCGGTCGCGAACGTCTCTTCCCAGCTGGTCACGACTTCCGTCTGGCTGATGACCTCGAGCGTCCAGTCGCCATTGGTATCGGCCGGGCGATAGATATCGACGAGCACGGTGACGCCATCGTCTTCGAACTCACCGGCGAATTCTGAATGTTCGAGTTTGGGCTGTTTCGTCATCGGTGAAGAACCTTCGTTTTCGTGCTGTCTTTAGAGAGACGCCAGCTCAACAAGCCGGCCCTTGTTCGGTTGCATGGCCGGCATATTTGCCGAATGCGCTTTCCCTTATAGCAAAGCGGAAATTCACGCCAGCCGTACGGCTGTGCAGAAATCGGGCTAGGATTGTCGGCCGAATTGGTGGACAAAGGACGCATATTGATGACCGGAGGATTTTTTTCGATGCGCGCTACCGTGATCCCTGCCCCCAAGCCCGTGCTTCTTGATGTCGAGGGCGAGACCGAACAGTTCCCGGTGCGCCGGGTCTATTGCGTCGGCCGCAACTATGCCGACCACGCCATCGAAATGGGCCATGATCCCTTGCGTGAGCCGCCCTTCTTCTTCCAGAAAAATTCCGACAATCTCTATCATGGCGACACCTTTCCCTACCCGCCGGTCTCTTCCGATGTGCATTTCGAAGTCGAGCTGGTGATGGCGCTTTCCGGTGGCGGCGCCGACATTCCGGTCGAGGAAGCCCTGTCCAAGGTCTATGGCTACGGGATCGGCATCGACTTCACGCGGCGCGATGTGCAGGACAAGGCAAAGAAGATGAGCCGGCCGTGGGAAGCGGCAAAGGCGTTCGAACATTCGGCGCCCGTCTCCGCACTCGTCCCGGCCGCCAAGATCGGGCACCCGCAGGAAGGTGCGATCTGGCTTGAGGTCAACGGCGAACGCAAGCAGTCCGGCAACCTCAACCAGATGATCTGGAAACTGCCGGAAATTATCGCCGAACTGTCGAAGCTTTTCGTGCTTGCACCCGGTGACGTGATCATGACCGGAACGCCCGCCGGCGTTGGCCCGATCGTCAAGGGCGACACGATCACCTGCAGCGCCGAGGGTGTCGGCGAACTCTCTCTCTCAGTGGTCTGAAGCACGAACCGGGGATCAACAGATGCCGATCTACGCGCTTGGCGAATTCCAGCCGAAACTGCCCGCACCCGACCGCTTCTGGATAGCGCCGGATGCGAACGTGATCGGCAAGGTGGAACTGGGCGAGGATGTCGGCATCTGGTTCGGCGTGACGCTACGCGGCGACAACGAGCCGATTACGGTCGGCGCGCGGTCAAACATCCAGGAGGGCGTGATGGTGCATACCGATCCCGCCTACCCCGTCGTGATCGGCTCGGACTGTACGATCGGCCACCATGCGATCGTGCACGGCTGCATTATCGGCGACAATTCGCTGGTTGGCATGGGTGCGACCATTTTGAATGGCGCAAGGATCGGCCGGAACTGCCTGGTGGGCGCAAATGCGCTTGTGACCGAGGGGAAGGACTTCCCCGACAATTCACTGATCGTGGGATCGCCTGCCAAGGCGATCCGTACGTTGGATGATGACGCTGTCGAGCGGCTGCCGCAGTCTGCGGCGCGCTATGTGGAAAACTGGAAGCGGTTTTCCCGGGATCTCAGAGCCCTGTGATCACACAGGTTATGCTGCGCATTTCTCGCAGATGCCGCGGATCTCGATCGTCGTCTTTGATGGCTTAAAGCCTTTGCTGGATGCCCAGTCGGTAAGGTGGTGATCGACCTCGTGATCGTGGAATTCCAGCACCTGGCTGCAGCTTTCGCAGATCGCGAAGGCAACCGTGCCGTGGCCATGACCTTTTCCGCAGCATTCGCTTTCCCGGTGGGCGCAGGCGACGAAGGCGTTGAGGCTTTCGAGCCGGTGGACCATGCCGAACTCGGTCAGCTTGTCGAGCGCACGGTAAACCTGAAGCGGTGCACGGAAGCCGTGGTCGCGCAGTTTGTCGAGGATCGTGTAGGCGCTGAGCGGCCCATCGGCACGGTCCAGCGCATCAAACACCAGCGACTGGTTCTTGGTCAGGGCCGGATTGACGATCGGGGCGTTCATCCGCGCACTCCTTTATTGGTTGCCCGCTCATTCGTTTTGCGGCCGAAGGCGGGAAGCAAACTCATGATGAAAAGTAGGAGTGCGGCCACCACGATGGAAGGGCCGGACGGCGTATCATAGGTCAAAGAGCCGAAAAGACCGCCGACAACCGCCGCAGCGCCGATCAGCGAGGCGAAGACCGCCATCCATTCGGGGCTCGCCGAAAAGCGTCTGGCCGTCGCGGCTGGAATGATCAGCAGCGAGGTGATCAGCATGATGCCGACGATCTTCATGGCGATCGCGATGACCAGCGCCATCAGAAGCATGAAGAACAGCTTTGCCTGCGCCGGCCGCATGCCCTCAGCTTCCGCCACGTCTTCGCTCACAGTCGATGCGATGAGCGGGCGCCAGAGGAATGCGAGCGCTGCGACGACGACGATACCGCCTCCCCAGATCAGAGCGATATCGGACGGCGTGACCGCCAGGATGTCGCCGAACAGGAAGGCGATCAGATCGATCCGAACCCAGGTCATGAAGGCAACGAGGACAAGGCCGATCGCCAGAGCCGAATGGGAGAGGATTCCGAGCAGCGCATCCGCAGACAGCGACTGGCGACGCTGAAGGAGGAGCAGCAGGCCGGAGACGAGGACGGCGACGCCGAACACCGACAGAAGAAGATTGAGCTCGAAAAACAGCGACAGCGCCACGCCGAGCAGCGCCGAATGGGCCATCGTGTCGCCGAAATAGGCCATGCGCCGCCACACGACGAAGCAACCGAGCGGTCCGGCTGTCAGCGCCACGCCGACGCCGGCGATCAGTGCGCGAGTGAAGAAGTCGTCAAGCATGGGGCTTGCCCTCGCCGTGATGGTGGTGGGCGTGGTCGCCATCGTGGCGATGGTCGTGAGCACCATCGTGATGGTGCTCGTGGTCACAATGGTCGTGGTCGTGCCCGGCAGCAGGCTCGTGATGATGGCCGTCCTTGGGATGGCAATGATCGGTGATCGAGCCGTCGCGGTGCTGGACCCGACCATCCGGCAGATGGGTATGGTCGTGATTGTGGCTATAGACGGCGAGCGCACGGCCGTTGGCGCCAAACAGCTTGGCATAGTCCGAACTCTGGCTGACAACTTCCGGCGTGCCACGGCAGCAGATATGACCGTTGAGGCAGATCACCGTGTCGGTTCCCGCCATCACCATGTGCAGATCATGCGAAATCATCAGGATGCCGCAACCGGTCGTGGTGCGGATCTTGCGGATCAGATCGTAGAGCGCTGCCTCGCCAGCGAAATCGACGCCCTGCACGGGCTCATCCAGCACCAGCAGGTCCGGCTTGCGTGCCAAGGCGCGGGCCAGCAGCGCGCGCTGGAATTCGCCGCCCGACAGGTGCCGGACTTCGGCATCGGCCAGATGCGCGATGCCGGTCGCTTCGAGCGCTGCCATCGTATCCTGATCGGAAATCGAGCTTGTCAGCCGCATCAGGCGACGAACCGAAAGCGGCATCGTCCAGTCGATCGAAAGCTTTTGCGGCACATAGCCGATGCGCATATCGCTGCTGCGGGTAACGGTGCCCTCGTCCGCCTTCAGGACGCCGATCGCCATCTTGGCGGTCGTCGACTTGCCGGCGCCATTGGGTCCGATCAGCGTCACCACTTCGCCGCGGGCAATCGACAGATCGACGCCGCGCACCAGCCAGCGATTATCGCGGAAAATGCCGGCATTCGACAGCGATACGAGTTTCGCTGCGTCCTTTGCATGATCTCCAAGCGGCAGGTCGGCCCGGTTTCTCATCAGCATGGTCGTCTAAAAATCCTGTTGTCAGGCCTCTTGCAGACCCTCATCGCACACGTTATAGCATAACGCAATTGATGTAATAACATTACGTCATTTCACAAGGAGCTATCCGATGAAATTTGCCGCAACCCTCCTCCTCTCATGCTCGGCCCTGATGACCGCATCGAATGCATTTGCCGATGCACCCAGCGTCGTTGTCTCGATCAAGCCGATCCATTCGCTGGTCGCCTCGGTCATGAAAGGCGTGGGCGAGCCGAAGCTGATCGTCGAGGGCGCGGCCTCCCCGCATACCTACAACATGCGCCCATCCAACGCGTCGGCCCTGCAGAAAGCCGACCTGATCTTCTGGGTCGGCCATGGCATGGAAGCGTTTTTGGAAAAGCCGCTTGAGGCGCTCGGCGCCAAGGCTGCCGTGGTAAGCCTGGAAGACGCGCCGGGCCTGACCAAACTGAAGTTCCGCGAGGGCGGTGTGTTCGAGCCGGAAGCCGAAGAGGAAGGCCATGATCACGGACATAGTCACGGCAGCGAGGATCACGCAGCCGGCGCGGAGGACGACGGCGACCACGACCATGACGGCAATGACGTGCATCTATGGCTCGACCCGATGAATGCCAAGGCGATGGCGCAGGAGATCGAAAAGGCGCTGGTGCAGGCCGACCCGGAAAACGCGACGACATATCAGGCGAATGGCGCAGACCTGATGAAGAGGCTCGATGCACTCGATACGGAACTGAAGACCACGCTCGAGCCGGTCAAGGACAAGCCGTTTATCGTCTTCCACGATGCGTATCAGTATTTCGAGAACCGCTACGGCGTGAAGGTCGCAGGCTCGATCACGGTCAGCCCGGAATCCATTCCAGGCGCTGAGCGCGTCAAGGAAATTCATCAGAAGGTGGAGGAGCTGGGCGCCACCTGCGTGTTCGCAGAACCTCAGTTCGAGCCGAAGCTGGTGAAGGTCGTGACGGAAGGAAGCAAGGCGCGTTCCGGTGTTCTCGATCCGGAAGCAGGCGCACTGACCGAGGGGCCGGACCTCTACTTCGAGTTGATGCGCGGTCTCGCGACCTCATTGAAGACCTGCCTCTCGCAGGCTTCCTGATCCCTTAGAAATTCGCGGTGCTGCGACCTGCGATGCCGATCAGAGATAGTTGGGGGACGTCGATCACTCGACGTCCCCCAACTCAGTTCAACGACCGGAGATGATGTTTGCGATCACGCCGCTGGTGATGCCGACGAGAATGAAGTCGTTATCAACCTTCACCCAACGCTGGCCGCGCGGCGGGGCCGAGAGACGGTAGCGGCGATAGTCGCGGACTTCCGCCATATGGCGACGCTCGGCCTGAGTCATGCGGTGACCGCGCACAAAGCGCTTCTTGGTGACGACGACTTTCTTCTTCTCAATGACGACGTGCTTGCCGGCCGGGCGGTGATGCTCCTGCCCCTTGCGCCAGTCCTGCGCCTGCGCCGTGGAGGCGATCGGGGCGACCAGAACCGTTGCGGCTAGCATGGCAATGATGAACTTCTTCATGGTTGTTTCCTCGTATTGAACACACGAGAGAATTAGAGCCCAACCGATGAACGCGAAATGAATGCAATATTAAACTTACGTAATGATCCTAGTGTCTTGGCGTCTGATCCTAACACCGGAAGTTAAGCGCTTCGGGAGTTCTTCACTCGGTCGGCTTGTACACGAAGTCGTCGAAGTCAGCATGCTTCGCACGACCTGATGTATCGAAGGCGAACACGCCCACGAACGCGCCGGTGAATGAGCCATGCTCGCCGCGTCCACCTTCGTCTGAGATGACAGAGGCGTCCAGCATCGGTCCGATCGGCTCCCAGTCGCTCGCTCCACCGGCGCGCCAGAAGAACTGGAGATCATTGTCATCGACCTCAATTGCCAGATGCACCGGTCCGTCCGGCACCGGCACGCCGCTTCCGGCTGGCCAGACGAGCTTTGCATGAGGGAAGTCGCCGGGGCATGACAGTACCGTTACGACGCGGCCAAGCTTCTCGTGCAGCGTGACGGCAACCGCATGCAGCTTGTGGCGATTGTAGTAGTGGGTAAGGCCTGCCACCTGCTGGTACGTATCGGGTAAGAAATCGACCACCGTCTCGGCGCGGTAGCGATGGTGCTCTTGCCGCCGGGCGACCAGCGCCTGCTCGAACCAGGAACCAATGCTTTCCCGGCCGATCAGGCGCAGATGTCCGGGGCGCTCCGTCAGGCTGAAGATCCGCTCCGGCTCCGGCGTGCGCAGCCACTGGAATTCGCTCGGCAGCACCGCCGTGTCGAACCGGTGCGCTACGCGACCGGTATCCGACGTCACCGCCGCGCTGTTCGTTACGGGGACGTCGACGGCGGGAACCACGCCTCCATGTTCGAGATAGAGCCAGTCGTCCTTCCAGACGCATTTCTGCAACGCCGTCTCGCGCCCGAGAGGTGAGCGGCGATGCGGTTCGATCGGTCGGCTGCAAAGATGTGTATGATAGACCTCGCCTTGCGGCGTCTCCACATATTGCCCGTGTCCGGACCGCTGCAGCACAGCTTCCGGTGCATCCTTGGACGTGATGAGATGGTTATCGGGATGAAGCTCATAGGGGCCGCCGATCGTCCTGGACCGGGCCATCGTCACGGCGTGGTTATAGCCGGTACCGCCTTCTGCCGTCGTCAGATAGTACCAGCCATTGCGCTTGAAGAGATGCGGGCCCTCGACGAGCCCGAGCGGACTGCCCGGGAAGATGTTGCTGATCGGGCCCTTCAACGTCTTCGTCCCGGCGTCCCATTCCTGCATGAGGATGCCGTCGAACGCGGGAGATTGCGGCGCGCCGCCGAAGCTTTCGGTCCGGTGGTTCCATTGCATGTTCAGGAACCACTTTCGTCCATCGTCATCGTGGAACAGCGACGGATCGAAGCCGGAAGAATTGACATAGATCGGATCCGACCAGTCGCCTTCGATTGTCGGCGAGGTCACGATGTAATTGTGAGCGTCCTTGAAGCTGCCGTCGAACCGTTTCACGTCGGTGTAGACCAACCAGAACAATCCGTCCGCATAGGAAAGGCACGGTGCCCAGACGCCGCAGCTGTCGGGATTGCCGCGCATGTCGAGCTGGCTTTTCCGCTCCAGAGGTCGCCGCACGAGCGTCCAGTTCACGAGATCGCGGGAGTGGTGGATCTGAACGCCCGGATACCACTCGAATGTGGAGGTCGCGATGTAATAGTCCTCGCCGACACGGCAGATCGATGGATCGGGATTGAAACCCGGCAGGATGGGATTGCGGATCATGAATTTCCTCCGGTATGCACTAGGTCTCTAAGATGCAGACTGCTCTCCTCAGTCTGCATCCCGTTGTTTCCCGCTGTGGGGAGGTTCACTTGCGGCCGGGACCCTCGCGTTCGGCCGATGCTGCCCAGAGGTTGATATCGGCTTCCTTGGCGAAACCGTCGATCTCGGACAGTTCGTCTGCCGTAAACTCCGGGTTCTCCAGCGCCTTGACGCAATCCTCGACCTGTTCCGGACGGCTGGCGCCGATCAGCGCCGTGGTCACGCGGCCGCCGCGTAGAACCCAGGCAAGCGCCATCTGCGCCAGCGTCTGGCCTCGCCTTTCGGCAATGGCGTTCAGACCTTTGAGGTTCTCGACATTCTTGTCGTTGAGGAAGGCCGGGCGCAGCGACTTGCCCTGGGCGGCACGGCTGTCTTCTGGAATGCCGCCCAGATATTTCGATGTGAGCATGCCCTGAGCCAGCGGCGAAAACACGATCGAGCCGACGCCGAGATCATCCAGCGTGTCGAGCAGACCGTCTTCCTCGACCCAGCGATTGATCATCGAATAGCTCGGCTGATGGATGAGAACCGGCGTTCCGAGAGCCTTCAGGATCGCCGTAGCCTCCCGGGTGCGCTGGGAATTGTAGGACGAGAGGCCGACATAAAGCGCCCTGCCCGAGCGAACGATGTGATCCAGCGCGCCGCAGGTCTCTTCCAGCGGCGTATCCGGATCGAAGCGGTGCGAATAGAAGATATCGACATAGTCGAGACCCATGCGCTTCAGGCTCTGGTCGCAGGATGCGATCAGGTACTTGCGGCTGCCCCATTCGCCATAGGGGCCGGGCCACATGTTGTAGCCGGCTTTCGACGAGATGATCAGTTCATCCCGCAGTCCATGAAACTCATCGCGCAGGATCTGGCCGAAGGCCGTTTCGGCGCTGCCAGCCTTCGGGCCATAATTGTTGGCGAGATCGAAATGGGTGATGCCGAGATCGAAGGCTTTTCTGCAGATATCGACCTTGCGCTGGTGCGGGGTGTCGTCACCGAAATTGTGCCACAGGCCCAGCGAGATTGCCGGAAGTTTGAGGCCGGACCGGCCGCAGCGATTGTATTTCATGGTGTCGTAGCGGTTGTCCGCCGGGTGCCAAGCCATCTCTGAAAAATCCTCCGAATGAAAAACGGCGCCGACCTCTTCTTCGGCGCCGTGCACGTCATAGAGTATCAGACAAGAAGCGCCAGCGCTTCATCGATGCCGAGCGCGGCCGGTTGAGTGCAGGTCGTTGTGGTCGCAACGAAATTGCCCTCTTCTCCGGATTTCAGGATCGAGGTCATGACGTCGACGCCATGCAGCGCCCGGTCGATCGAGCAGCGGATGTCTCGCCCCTCGATCAGTGCCATTGCCATGTCTGCCAGACCTGCGGTGCGATAATTGGCGCGCGGGCCGTTCGTCGGATGCTCCTGGTTGTTTTTGCTGAAGGGATGATCCCAGTCCTTGAGCGGCTGGATATCCTTGCCGCGGCCGCTTGCTTCCACCACGCCACCGAAGAAGTTCGGGTCGGGGACGTAGATCGAGCCTTCCGTGCCGTAGAGTTCCATATTGGCATGACGATGCGACCAGACATCCCAGCTGGCCGAGAGCGTGATCGTTGCGCCTGCCGTGAACTCGAGCAGAGCATGGATGTTGGTGGGGGTCTCGACAGGGATGCTCTGTCCCTTCAGCGGTTCGCTGGTGATCGTCCGCGTCGGATTGGCCATCGACGTCAATGCCGCGACCCGTTTGACGGGACCGAGGAAGTTGACGAGGTTGGCGATATAGTACGGCCCGAGGTCGAGGATCGGCCCGCCGCCGTTGAGGAAGAAGAAGCCGGGGTTCGGGTGCCACATTTCCATGCCTGGGCTCATGACATGGCATGTACCCGACGTGATGCGTCCAACGCCGCCGTCATCGATAAATTTCCTCGCCAGCTGGTGCGCGCCGCCCAAAAAAGTGTCCGGGGCACAACCGATCGCCATCCCCTTTTCCCGTCCGAGGGCCTGCAGCTGCTTTCCCTCTTCCAGCGTGATGGTCAGCGGCTTTTCGGAATAGACGTGCTTGCCGGCATCGAGAATGGCTTTCGAGACCTCGAAATGCGCGGCCGGGATCGTCAGGTTGACGATCACGTCCAGCTCGTCATTGGCGAGCAGCTCCGGAATGGTCTGCGCCTTCACGCCGTATTCAGCTGCCCGCAGCCGCGCCGCCTCGGGATTGAGGTCGGCGCAGGCCAGAACCTTGATCCCCTTAAACAGCGGAGACAGCGCGAAATAGGTCATGGAAATGTTGCCGCATCCGATGATGCCGACGCCAAGTTCCTTGGTCATGGGAAACTCCGATCCAATATCTGAATTCAGTAGGTCTTGAAGGCGGCCATCGAACGGGATGCGAGCCGCTCGATATCCTTCGGGTTGTCGTGCTCCAGCACGAAGTGCTTGGCGGGTGTCTTTTTCAGTGCCGCCATCAGATCTTTCCACGGCACGGTGCCATGGCCGACATCGGCCCATCCGTCTTCATCCGTGTTCTCGCCCGCTGGCGCGATGTCCTTGACGTGAACCGCCGAGATCTTCTTGCCGTAGCTTTCGATCCAGGTGAACGGATCGGCGCCGCCACGGACGACCCAGGCGATATCCGCTTCCCAACTCAGATCAGGGCCGCCGGCAAAGATCTGTTCCTGGGGCGTGGAGCCATCCGGCAACTGCTTGAACTCGAAATCGTGGTTGTGCCAACCGAATGTATAGCCGGCGTCCTGATAGCGTTTTCCGGCTTCCTGCAGGCGCTGACCGAAGGCGAACCAGCCTTCCGCATCCGTGGGTCTCTGATCGGCTGCGAGGTGGGGGCAATAGATGGCACTGATGCCGAGCGTCTTTGCGATCAGCAGTGCCTGGTCAGGCTCCTGTTCGAGGAGGTCGAGACCGAAATGGCCTGTGGGCATCGTGAGTTCGTTGGCATCGAGCTCTGCACGAAACTTTTGGAGACCCGCTTCATCGAGTGTCCCGTAGAGACCGCCATAGCCCTCGACCTCACGGTAGCCGTGACTGGCCACGAGTTTCAGAACATCGGATAGCGGCGGGAAATTGCGGGCGCTGTAAAGCTGGAAACCGAGCGTCGTCATGTCATTCTCCTTGAAATGAAACTTTGGTCCGCGGAAAGCGAGAATACCGCCCCCACGGCTGGTCACCCTCCTGGGGAGAGGTGAACTGTTTAAAAGCTGAGGATCAGATCCGCTCCTCGGTCGCCGCATCAAACAGCGACGCCATGGTCATGTCGAAACCGAGCCGGACCTTCGATCCGACCGCGTAACGACGGGCCCCGCCGACGCGGACAGAGAGTGTGTGGGAGGCGAGTTTCAGCCAGATAAGATTGTCTGCACCCATCGGCTCCTCGATGTCGACGATCGCCTCATGGACCTCCTCACCGGCGATATCGGCATCGACCTTGATATGCTCCGGACGGACGCCGAGGACGACCTTGCGCCCGGGCGTCAACGGTTCAGATGCGCTGTAACCATCGAGCAGGAAGCTGACGCCGTTGGTCTTGAAGACCGGACGGCCGCCCTCCTCCGCAAGTTCACCATCCAGAAAATTCATCGAGGGTGAACCGATGAAGCCTGCGACGAACTTGTTCTTCGGGCGGTTGTAGATTGTGACCGGGTCGGCAAGCTGCTGGATGACACCGCTCTTCATGATGGCGATGCGGTCGGCCAGCGTCAGTGCCTCGATCTGGTCGTGGGTCACGTAGATCATCGTGTTCTTGAGCTGCTGATGCAGCCGCTTAATCTCGACGCGCAGCTCGGACCTCAGCTTGGCGTCCAGGTTGGAAAGCGGCTCATCGAACAGGAAGACGTCGACATCGCGCACCAGCGCACGGCCGATGGCGACACGCTGCCGCTGTCCGCCAGAAAGAGCTGCAGGCTTTCGCTGCAGAAGCGGTTCGATCTGCAGGATCGCCGAAGCACGCGCGACGCGTTTGGCGATGTCTTCCTTCGGCAGTCCGGCAACCCGCAGGCCGAAGGACAGGTTCTTTTCGACCGTCATCTGCGGGTAAAGCGCATAGGACTGGAACACCATGCCGATGCCGCGATCCTTGGGTTCTTCCCAGGTGACGTTGCGGCCCTTGATGAAGATCTGGCCATCTGTCGGCTCCAGCAGGCCGGCGATGCAGTTGAGGAGCGTCGATTTCCCGCAGCCGGAGGACCCGAGCAGAACCAGGAATTCACCATCGTGAATGTCGAGGTTCAGGTCTTCGAGAACGGTGACTGCCCCGAAGGACAGCGACAGGTCGCGGATCGAGACGCTGTGCTCGCCCGATACGGCAGAGGCTTCGGGCAACGAGGTTGCCCCTGGGGGAAATGCGTTGGTGTGTGGTGTCTGGACGGAAAGAGTGGTCATGGGGTCATCCCTTCACTGCGCCAGCGGCGATGCCGCGGACGAAAAGGCGGCCGGATACGAAATAGACGATGAGAGGGACAGCACCCGTCAGAAGCGTCGCCGCCATGTTGACGTTGTATTCCTTCACCCCCTGCACGGAGTTGACGATGTTGTTGAGCTGCACCGTCATCGGGTAGCTGTCGGGCCTCGTGAAGACGACGCCGAACAGGAAGTCG
Source organism: Rhizobium sp. CFBP 8752 (assembly GCF_014842035.1). NCBI lineage: Bacteria > Pseudomonadati > Pseudomonadota > Alphaproteobacteria > Hyphomicrobiales > Rhizobiaceae > Rhizobium > Rhizobium sp. CFBP 8752. Next base: position 1,713,656 of record NZ_JACYUZ010000001.1, read on the forward strand.
TTCCAGATGCCGGTAACCTGCAGGATCATCGCCACCACGAAAATCGGGAGTGCCATGGGCAACATGATGCGCCCGTAGATCTGCCAGAACCCGGCACCGTCGATGCGCGCCGCCTTGAACAGTTCCTCGGGCAGCGAGGTGAAATAGTTGCGGAACAGCAGCGTCAGGATCGGCATGCCGAAGATGGTATGGACGATGATGAGCCCGGTCAGGGTTCCGTAGATTCCCATTTCACGCAGGATGATGACGATCGGATAGATCATGACCTGATACGGGATGAAGGCTCCGATGATCAGGATGGAGAAGAACAGCTCCGACCCTTTGAAGCGCCAGTTGGCGAGCGAGTAGCCGCTGACCGAGGCGATGAAGATCGAGACCACCACAGATGGCAAAAGGATGCGGACGGAGTTCCAGAAGCCGCGTGACAAGCCGTCGCAATTGAGGCCGGTGCAGGCTTCTGCCCATGCCTTTACCCAGGGCTCGAACGTGATCTCCATGGGCGGCGAGAAGACGTTGCCCATCCGTATCTCCGGCATGCCCTTTAGCGATGTCACGACCATCACGTAAAGCGGCAGAAGGTAGTAAAGCGCCGCAAGGCCGAGCGTGCCGTAGAGGATGATGTTGCGGCGTGAGAGCCTGCGCTTTGGTTTGCGACCACTCGGGCCCTCCAGTGCGCGTGACGGTGTTGTCGCCAGCACTGCGGCATCTGTGACGACGGTCGATGTGGTGTCGAAAGTGGAAACGTTAGCCACGCTTGCGCCCTCCGAATTCGAGATAAGCCCATGGGACAATGATGATGGCGACGGTCAGCAGCATCATGGTCGATGCGGCAAAGCCCTGGCCAAGGTTCTGCGCCTGAAACATGTAGTCGTAGACGTATTTCGCGGGCACTTCGGACGCGTTGCCGGGTCCGCCTGAGGTCTGCGCCACGACGAGATCGTAGAGCTTGACGATGCCGCTCGCGATGATGACCAGCGTGGTGATGAAGACCGGACGCATCATAGGGATGACGATGAAGAGGTAGGTCCGCCACATCGGAATGCCGTCGACGCGCGACGCTTTCCAGATATCCTCGTCGATGCCGCGAAGACCTGCGAGCATGAGGCACATGACGAGCCCCGTGCCCTGCCACAGCCCGGCAATCAGGATGCCGTAGATGACGATGTCGGGGTCATAGACCGGATTGAATTCGAAGGTCTCCCAACCGAGCGACCGGACGATGTGCTGGATGCCGAATTCGGGGTTCAAGATCCATTGCCAGACGAGGCCGGTGACGATGAAGGACAGCGCGAACGGATAGAGAAAGATCGTCCGGAAAACGTTTTCGAAGCGGATCTTCTGGTCCATCAGCGCGGCGAGCACAAAGCCGACAACGAGGCTGAAGATCAGCGACAGGATGCCGTAGATCGCGAGATTCTGGATGGAGATCAGCCAACGTGCCGAGCCCCACAAGCGCTCGTACTGATCAAACCCGACGAATGTTGCGCGCGGCAGAAGTCTCGAATTGGTAAATGAGTAGATGACCGTCCAGACGGAACCGCCGAGGAAAATTACCAGCGCGACGAAGATCATCGGGATGGAGGCAATTTTCGAATTCAGGTTGCGAAACAGCTGGTTTGGTCTGGCAGATTGATGGGTTTTCGCCATGTGTTGTCCTCGATCGGCTGCAGCGTGAAGGCCGCAGGTTTCCGGGCCGGCCCCGCGCTGATGCGGGGCCGGTCAAGGTCAGCGATTTGAAGCGGTGTCAGTCCGCAGAGCTGATGATATCGACGAAGCGCGCCTGAGCATCCTTCACGGAGATGGAGCTGCTGAAGAACTCCGACATCAGATCTTCCTTCTGTTTCTGCGTATCGGCAGAGACAAGCTGGTCGGTGCTGGTGGCGGTGTTACCCTTGGCGATGATCGCGATACCCTTCTTCATGCAGTCGTTGGCGGCTGCCATGTCGATATCGCCACGGATCGGAACCGATCCCTTTTTCAGGTTGAATGCGACCTGTAGCTTGGGATCGACGATCGTTTCGGCGAGAACGTTCTGCGCCTCCGACTTGGCTTCATCCTTCAGCAATGGGAAATAGATGGCATCGCCGTTGGTTGTCAGCACGTCGTTGATGCCGAGCCCTGGCAGGCAGGTGTAGTCGGTGCCGGCAGTCTTTCCTGCCAGCGAGAACTCACCCTGTGCCCAGTCACCCATGACCTGGCCACCGGCCTTGCCGGTCAGCACCATGTTGGTGGCCTGGTTCCAGTCCTGTACGTTCGAACCCTTGGCGAGTTCGCGTGCCTTGTCGGCTGCTGCAAAGATCTTGGCCATTTCAGGCCCTGCAGCAACCTTCGCGTCCTTGTCCTTGTAGACCTTCTCGTAGAGGTCTTTGCCGCCCAGCGAGATCAGCAAGGTATCGAACAGGCCATTGGCCTGCCACGGCTGACCACCCAGTGCCAAAGGCTGGATACCGGCCTTCTTGAGCGCGGGCGCTGCTGCGACGAACTCGTTCCAGTCCTTCGGAACGGCAACGCCTGCCGTCTTGAAGGCTGCGTTCGAGAGCCACAGCCATTGCCACGAGTGGATGTTGATCGGGGCACAATAGATCTTGCCCTCGAACGTGCAGCTGTCGAGCAGGTTGGCAGGCTTGATAACCTCTTTCCACTTGCCCTTCTCAGCCACATCGCTCAGGTCTCGCATGAGACCCGACTGGACCAGTTCTTCGGCCTGCCGGCCGTGGTTGAACTGCGTGGCGCCCATCGGGTCACCACCGGTGATCCGGCTGATCATGATCGGCCGCGCGGTTCCTCCCGAACCTGCGATGGCTCCATCAACCCATTTGTTGCCGGTAGCATTGAAAGCGCCTGCCAGTTCCTTGACAGCTGCAGCCTCTCCCCCCGACGTCCACCAATGGGTGACCTCAAGATCGGCTGCCTGAACAAAGCACGGCAATGCCACGGTGGCAGCCATAACGGCTGCTAAAGCACGGATGCGCATGAGTCTCCTCCCTCACTGAAACGTTGCAGTAAAAGGCTAGGACAAACATCGATGGAGGGCAACCGAAAATCGCGTGAAAGATTTGGAGCAGGTTCGCAGCAATGTCCGACAGCAGCCCGCGTGCTTCGTGTTGATGCAATTATCTCTTTACATAACAATGCTTTATAGAATTATCGAATTGATCCCTCTTCGCAGACGCAAAAGAATTGTGCGTCTGCGTTGTAACGGGTATATCGACGGCAAGTCGTTGGTTTTCAGCGAAAATAGGACTGTATCGTTGCAGATTTTTACCGTATGAACGGTGCTTGTGGAGAAGGTCGCAGTCGCCGGTAATCTCCGAGAAAGCTGCAGCCATGGATGAAGACAAACGTAGATCCTTCGGGACGATCGGCAATCAACGCCCGACCCTTAAGACAATTGCCTACATGACGGGGCTGGGTATCACGACGGTGTCGCGGGCCCTCAAGGATGCACCCGACATCGGGGCCGACACGAAGGAACGCGTTCGACTTGTGGCCGGCCAGCTCGGCTATCACCCGAACCGGGCGGGCGTCCGGTTGCGCACAGGCAAGACCAATGTGATCGCGCTCGTGCTCAGTATCGAACAGGAACTGATGGGCTTTTCCAGCCAGATGGTTCAGGGCATTTCCGAGGTTCTCGGGGGCACGCAATACCACCTCGTGTTGACGCCCCACTCTTTCGAGAAAGACCCCATGGTGCCGGTGCGCTATATCCTTGATACGGGATCGGCAGATGGCGTGATCATCTCGAGGATCGAGCCGGACGATCCGCGTGTGCGGTTGATGACGGAGCGCAACCTGCCTTTCGTCACCCACGGCCGAACCAGTATGGGGATCGAGCACCCCTACCACGACTTCGACAACACGGCGTTTGCCTATCAGGCGGTCGAGCGGCTCGCCAAGCGAGGCAGGCGGCATATCTGTCTGCTCGCCCCACAGAGCAGGTTTGCCTACTATACCCATAGCCGCATCGGCTTTGAACGGGCGCTTGCCGATTTCGGCGTGAGCGAGGTGCCGATGGGACGGATCACGACGGAGACGTCGCTGGAGGATATCAGAGCCTATTCGGAGAAGCTGTCGCGGCTTCCGCAACCGCCTGATGGAATCATTTCGATGAGCGGCTCTGCAACGATCGCGATCGCCTCAGGCCTTGAAGCTTCCGGTCGAAAACTCGGCCGCAATGTCGATATCGTGTCAAAGCAGTCGGCCGAATTTCTCAACTGGATCAGGCCGGAAATCCTTGCCGTAAACGAGGACATCCGTTGGGCGGGACGGGAACTTGCAAAGGCCTTGCTGGCCCGGATCGATGGGGCGGCCCCAGAGCTTTTGCAAAGCGTCAGCCAACCGGAATGGTCGATCAAGTCACCACAGGACTGATCGAATGCAAAAAGCCCGGCGCTTGGCCGGGCTTTCGGTGTTTGCAAGAAAGTCTCAGGCGAAGTCGGCTAGACCGCTGCCCCACGGGCCATGGTGCTTGTCGACGCCGTCGAGGCGATCGAAACCGTGGGCACCAAAGAAGTCGCGCTGCGCCTGGATGAGGTTCGCTGTCCCGCGACCACGGCGGTAGGCATCGAAGTAGGACAGCGCGGACGAGAGTGCCGGAACCGGCAGGCCAGACATGACGGCATAGGAGACAACGCGGCGAAGTGCGCCGTCGGTGTCTGCGACCATCTGGGCGAAGGCCGGCGTCACGATCAGGTTTGCAACATCCGGGTCCTTCGAGAAGGCCGAGGTGATCTCATCGAGGAAGGCCGAACGGATGATGCAGCCATCGCGCCAGATCTTGGCGATCGTCGGCATCGGCAGGTTCCAGCCATACTCCTTGGAGGCGGCAGCCATGACGGCAAAGCCCTGCGCATAGGCGCCGATCTTGGCCGCAAGCAGCGCGTTTTCGAGATCGGCGAGAAACGCCGCGCTGTCTACCGGCGCATCGATCGCTTTCGGCAGGCCAAACTGCTTTTCTGCGGCGAGGCGCTCGGTGCGCTGAGACGACAGAACACGCCCGGCGACGGCGGCCTCGATTGCGGTTGCCGCGACACCCATGTTCTGGGCTTCGATGACCGACCACTTGCCGGTGCCCTTCTGGCCGGCGGAATCAACGATCACGTCGACCATCGGCTTGCCGGAGATCGGGTCCTTTGCCTTCAGAACCTTCTCCGAAATCTCGATCAGGTACGAATTCAGGCGGCCGGTATTCCACTTGCCGAAGACGTCGCCAATTTCGGTGGCGCCCATGCCGAGACCATCGCGCAGGATGCCGTAGATTTCGGCAATCATCTGCATGTCAGCGTATTCGATGCCGTTATGGATCGTTTTCACGAAATGGCCGGCGCCGTTTTCACCGAGCCAGGCGACGCAGGGTTCATCGTGGAATTTCGCGGAGATCGAGGTCAGCACCTTCTCGACGCGCTTCCAGCTTTCCTCAGCACCGCCGACCATGATCGACGGTCCATGGCGTGCGCCTTCTTCCCCACCGGATACGCCCATGCCGATAAAGGTCAGGCCTGACCCTTCGAGGTTTTCGAAACGGCGCATCGTATCGCGGAAGTTGGCGTTGCCGGCATCGATCATGATGTCGCCTTGCGAAAGATAGGGCTTCAGGAGCTCCATCTGCTGATCGACCGGATCGCCGGCCTTGATCATGATGATGATCGGGCGCGGCGGCCGGATTGCCGCGATGAAGGCTTCCAATGTTTCGCAAGGGATGATCTGCCCTTGCAAGTCGCCCGCCTCGGCGTAAAATTTCTTGGTAACTTCCGCTGTCCGGTTGAAGACGGCGATCTTGTTGCCTTTTTCCGCGATGTTGAGCGCGAGGTTTGCACCCATAACGCCAAGACCGATAAGACCGATTTCTGCCTGTTCCACGGATATGCCTCCAGTTTTAATTTGACGCTGTTTTGGCATCCTCGTTTCCAAACGGCAAGGCTAAGACGAAAGCGAGCCCGTTTATTCGCGGATGCGCCGGCTTGTGCGATCAAGAGGATTTCCGAGTGGCATGCCACTCGGCGTAGAACCCAAGGAGGCCTTCATGACGGTCATGCCCGCACGCGTAATCCACCTCTCGATCGAGCGGAACTGGAGGGATGTCTACGCATTTGCAAGGCGTCCGGAAAACATGGCAAGCTGGGCTTCCGGCCTTGCCGCAGACCTGCGCGCCGAAGGTGAAGACTGGATCGGCGATGGCGGTCCGGTTGGAACAATCCGTGTTCGCTTCGCTCCCGACAACGACTTCGGCGTGATCGATCACAGGGTCACGTTGGAAAACGGGATGTCGATGGACAACGCGCTGCGTATCATACCGAACGGTGATGGAGCTGAAGTTCTGTTCACTCTTTTGCGCCAACCCGGTACCGACGATGCGGCGCACGAAGCGGATGCCGCGCATGTCCTCAAGGATCTGCAGTCGTTGAGGGCAATCATGGAACGCTGAGCGTCAGGCCGCAGGCCTCTTCCGCCGATCGGCGGTCTCTTGAATGACCAGGAGAACACCGATCATCGTTGAAGACCGCTGGAACGGCGACATGCGGCAGCGAAGCACAAGCGTCTCGCCTCCGACTTGATCTGCATAGGTGACCGACGTGCTTTCGCCTTCGAAGCAGCGGTCCAGGTTCGGCTTGAACTCGTTTCGAAATCGATGGAGACCGACAAATTCCCCGATGTGCCGGCCGACGAGTTCCTCACGCGGAATGTTCAGCCGCTGCGCGTTCGTCTCGTTGGAATAGAGAATGCGGTAACCGGGAGCGACGACAAGAATGCGGTCCGAAAGCTGGTTCAGGAGGGAATCGTCGAGAATGCCGCTGGAGACGGCTTGGTCGATCGGCGACGATTGGTCCTGCCCCTCACCGGGAGCTCCCGGCGCTTCCGCACAGGTCGTCTGCGGTGCAAGATACCGCTCGACCAGGGTCTGCAGGAGGTGAGCGTTGCGCCTAACGCAGCTGCGATCGTCCGCTTCCTCGTTCAGGAGGTCGAGCGCAAAACGAAACTGGGCTTGAATGCTGCCGGCATCGGATTCGGCGCTGCCAAAGATCGCCAGGAGCAAAGGATCAAGTTCGCGGTCGAGACTGGCTGTCAAAGCCTCGTCTTCGCGGTCGATCGCCTGCTGTAGCTCTCCATATTTCGACCAGAAAAGATCGATCAATGCTTGCAAGACAATGCCCTCTCCACACGAGCCTCACGTCAGCCGTGGCCCTCTGAGACGACTGCGTCCAATCTCGTATAATACATCACACGTTAAATGTAGTCTCAAAAACGGCCCCTAAAAATGGCCGGTAAATACCCGTAGACGCTTGCAACCCACGAGAATTGTGGCCTCAGGAAATCAATCTGTGACCGTTTTCTTGATGTGCCAGCGGTCGTGATACCACAGCCACTGTTCAGGGTATTCCCGCACCCAGGATTCGACCTTGTCGTTCAGGACCTGAGACGTGCCCTGAATGTCGAGATTGCCGCGTTCGTCGCGCGGAAGTTCGATGCGAGGCTCTATCTCAAGGCGAAAACGGTTGTTCGGGAGACGGATGCAGCGGGCCGGATAGACATCCGCATCAAACTGACGCACGAGCTTGGCAAGAAGCGGGTTCGTCTTAACAGGGCGTCCGAAGAAATTGGTCGACAAGCCTTTTCTGAACTTCTGGTCGACGAGGACACCCACCCCCCCGCCCGCGTCCAGGCGCCTTGCCAGCGAGAACGATGACCCCGCATGCGACGGCACGAGCTGCCCCATGCGGGCACTGCGGAACGAGAAGACCTTATCGGCGATGTAAGGGTTGTTCGGCGGACGGAACAACACCATGACCTCGAGACCAAAGGCCTTGCCGGCGACAGGCAGGAGCTCGAAATTGCCGGTGTGGGCGGTAAAGACGATAAACGGACGTGGGTTGTCGCGCAGGTCCAGGAAGATCGGGGTGCCCGAGACTTCCACCCTGCCCGGCTCTGCCTGTTCGGGGTCGAAATCGAACAGCCGGTCGAGGAAGACATATTCGGCGGCGAGCCTGCCCATGTGTCCCCAACTCGCGACAGCGATCTCCTGCAGCTCCGCCTCACCCTTTTCCGGAAAGGCGTTGCGCAGATTGGTCATCATCAGTTTATGACGCCAGAATTTCGGCCCGATGTAGCGTGCGAAGCGATCGGCAAACCGGATCGCCGGATCCGCCGGAAAGATCTTCAGGAAATTCAGCAGCCCGAACGTGAGCTGCGCCACCAGCCATTGGCGGAAGTGGATAAGCTTCAGAACAATCCGGGTAATGACCATCTTCATCAGTGGTCAGTCCATCCTCAGGACGATCTTGCCGAAGATCTGGCGGCTCTCCATGCGGGCAAGTGCCTTGTGGATTTCATCAAACGTGACTTCTGTGTCGATCACCGGATGAACGATGCCCTGGGCCATCTTCTGCATGGCATCGGCCATGTTCTCCATGCGGCAGCCAAACGAGCCGACGAGCTTCAACTGCTGCTGGAACAGCATCATCAGATTGAGGTCGGTGGAAACACCCGAGGTGGAGCCGCAAGTGACGAGGCGTCCGCCGCGCTTCATGCACAGCATGGAACCCGCCCAGGTATCCTTGCCGACATGTTCGAAGACGACATCAACGCCCTTCTTCTTGGTCAGCTTGCGCACGACGCCTTCAAACCGATCGACGCGGTAGTTGATGACATGATCGGCGCCGAGGGCCTTGGCCTTCTCGATCTTGTCGTCCGAACCGACCGTGGTGATGACCGTGCAGCCCATTTTCTTTGCCAGCTGGATGGCGGCAGATCCGATGCCCGAGCCGCCGGCGTGAATAAGGATCGTCTCGCCGGGCTGGAGCTTGGCGTTGTCGAACAGCATATGCTCGACCGTGCCGAACGTGACAGGCGCGAGTGCTGCTGCAACGGCATCGACGCCCGGAGGTGCCGGAACGAGAAGACGGGCCGGAAGATTGGCCTTTTCCTGCGCGAAGCCATCGAGATGGAAGCCATGAACACCCGAGACATTTTCGCAAAGGTTGTCGCGCTTTTCGCGGCACGCCTTGCAGAGACCACAGGTACGGGCGCCGTAAATCGACACAAGCTGGCCGGGCAGAACATTCGAAACACCGGGACCGATGGCTTCCACGACGCCGGAGGCCTCGGCGCCGATCGTCAGCGGCATCTTGCGCTTGGCGAATGCCATACCGCGCCAGCCCCAGACGTCGATGTGATTGAGTGCTACGGCCTTGACACGCAACGTGACTTCGCCAGGACCCGGCGCCTCCGGCTCGGGAATGTCGACGGCTTCGAGCTTGCGGTCATCAATCAGTTGCAGCGCGCGCATAACAGGTCATCCTCCGCCCGTTTGGGCGTTCAAAAGTCTATCAAATCTCTTGGGGGCTCGCCTTACGCCGGTTCAAGCGTCATGACAAGGCTGGCGTTCTGGCCGCCGAAGCCGAAGGAATTGGACAGAACCGCCCTCGGCGCACCGTCCCGCTTCACATTCGGCACCACATCCAGCTCGATCGTCGGATCGGGATTGGTGTAGTTGATGGTCGGCGGCAGAGTGCCGGTCAGCATCGTCTGGATCGAGAATACGGCTTCGACAGCGCCGGCTGCCGTCAGCGTGTGACCGATCATCGACTTGTTCGACGACACCGGAATACCCTTCAACCCCTCGCCGAACACCGCCAGCATGGAGCTATATTCCATCTTGTCGTTTTCCGGCGTCGATGTGCCGTGGGCGTTGATATAGCCGATGCCGCTTTCGTCCATGCCCGCGTCTTCGAGCGCCGCCCGGATCGTGGCGATCGCCGGGCCGCCGTCCGGGGACGAGCGGGTGCGGTGGAAGTGATCGGCCTTTTCGCCAAGACCCTTGACGATGCCGAGCACCTTGGCGCCGCGCGCGATAGCCGACTGCAGGGACTCCAGAACGAGCGTTGCCGCGCCTTCAGCGATGACGAAGCCGTCACGATCCTTGCTGAACGGCTTGGACGCCTTTTCCGGCGGGTCGTTTTGCGTCGAAAGCGCAGACAGAAGCGAGAACCGCACGAGTGCCTCGACGCTGACAGAACCGTCGGTCGCAGCGACCAGCGCCTTGTCGGTACGACCCTGACGGATCGCTTCGACGCCGAGCTGGATCGCGGTTGCACCAGAGGCGCAGGCGGTGGAAAGCGTTACGGGCAGGCCACGGGTACCAAACTTGTCGGCCAGGCGCTCCGAAATCGAACCGAACTGGACGGCTTCGAGAAAGACAGGATCAGGACGCTCGCGCATGGCCGTCAAAAAGCGATCGTAGGCATCGCCCTCCTGCGTCGATGGCGGTGCCCGGTCTGCGAGCGCAAAACGGTCGGACCATTCGGGTTCTACAGGCGGCGCTGCCAGAAACAGCGGTCCGTCGAAATCGCCGGACAATCCGGCTTGTGCCAGCGCCTCCGCGGTCGTCTCGCGAGCAAAGGCAAAGGAGCGCTCGACCGAGTTCTCGGCCGGCACCTTGATGAAGTCTACCGTACCGCTGATGCGGGTCGAAAGGCCTTCGGTCGGAAAACGGGTGATCTTGTGGATGCCCGACGTTCCCGAGGTCAGCGCTGACCAGTTGTCCTCAAGGCCCTGTCCGAGCGAGGTGATGACGCCCATGCCGGTGACCGCGACGATGGGCCGGCCGAGATGATCCGTGAAGCGGTTGTCACTCATGACTGTCTCCTTCACGCTTCAGCAGAGAGGACAGCAATCCCCTCGCCGCGCGTATATCCAACTGTAGTGACAACCGCCTGCTTTGCCGGGGACGCCATCGGCGTCTCGTTTTCAGGGTCGAAAGCCGGGACCTTGGCAGTCGATTCGAGCGTCAGCGCTGCAAGGGCGATGCCGAGCGGGAACTGCGCTTCCATCGCGTGGCCCGTAACGCCGCCAAAGCCGCGGATCGCGGAACCCGGGAAAGCCTGCTCTAGCGCTGTCTTTTCGCGCTTCGCGAGATCGACCATGCCGCTCGCGCCGGAGAACACGACAGTTTCCGCCCCTTGCGTGCCGTGGGCGGTGAGCCGCGACATGCGCTTCTCGAGCCCGCCATCGTCGCGGTTGCCGCGATCGCCTTCGACGGCATCGATCGTTGCATAGATCCGGGCACCGCGCGCCTGCGCATAGCCGCGGGATTCGAGCACCAGGAAGGCGCCCACCGAACCGGTGATCATGCCACCGCCATTGTCCGGCGAGCGAGACCACAATGGCTGCCATTCGCCTGTCGCGTGGGCACGGATGCCCTCGACCAGCAAAAGAATATCGGCGCGTTCCGCCACGAAGGCGCCACCGACGAGACTGTGGCTCGACTGGCCCGCCTTGATGCGGTGGAAGGCGGTTTCGATGGCCGAGATACCGGCCGATTCTTCGCCCATGAAGGTGCGGGACGATCCGGTTACCTTGTGGACGATCGAGATATTGCCCGCCATCAGGTTCGAAAGCTGGGCGAGAAACAGGGTCGGACGCAGCTCCGTCGTCAGCTTCTCGTTCAAGACCATGTCGCGATCGTTGCGCTTCAGGGCTTCGTCGACAATCAGCGAGTCGACCTTGATGTCGCGCTCACCGCCGCCGGCGGCAACGATCATGTCCATCGAGGCGCAGGCATCCGCATCCGTCTTCAGGCCAGCGTCGTCGAGAGCGAGGCCAGCGGCGAACACGCCGAGACGTTGCCAGTTTTCCATCTGGCGCTGATCACCGCGCTTGGCGATCTGGGCGGACCAGTCGATCTCAGGCATGGGATGGACAGGATAGGGTTTGAAACGCTCCGTTTCGACCTTGGGCTCGTCGATGGACGATCCCGTCAGAAACGCGACATGCGGCTCGATGCCGACGCCGAGCGAGGTCACGATGCCGACCCCGGTAATCACCACATCATTGTCAGACTTCATAACTGTCCTCTTTGCGCGGCCATTGACCAGCGACGACATCAGGCACGACGGGACACTTTAGAACCGGTCCGTCCGGGCCGCATTATTCCCGAAGGCTTTGCGTCAGGTGCCGGCTTGCATCGCCGCAATGAGGCCGATCTCTTCGGCGCGCTTGCGCACGATCGGCGCCAGCGGAACTTCACTGAAAGGCATGGTCCGCAGCTTGAGCTGCGCATCGCACACCTTCTTGCCGCCCGACGTAATCTTTGCCTTTGTCACCATGTAGCCGGAACCCTCATGCTCCAGAAACGCCTCGATGTCGAGCACGGCGTTCGGCTCGACAAACGCACGCATCTTGGCACTGTCCACCGACATCAGAAATGGCATCGCGGCGAAATCGGTCGCCGCAAGTACCAGCATTCCGGATGCCTGCGCCATGGTTTCGATCAAAAGCACGCCCGGCACGAGCGGCATTCCCGGAAAGTGCCCTTCGAAAACAGGGCTCTTTTCAGGAACGACCGAGCGTGCAGTCAGCGTCTTTCCCGCGAGATCAAGCGTTTCCACCCGATCAATCATCTGGAAATATTCAAGCAGCATGAACTTGCGTCGGCTTTGGGCTTTAGCCCTTTGCCGCCTTCAGTTCGTCGATCTTGGCGCAGAGGTTCTTCAGAACGAAGTATTCCTCCGTCGAGACCTTGCCCTCGTTCACTTCCTGGGTCCACTGCTCGAGCGGAATCTTGATCCCGAATTCCTTGTCGATCGCGAAAACGATGTCGAGGAAGTCCAGGCTGTCGATGCCAAGATCGTCGATCGTGTGGCTCTCCGGCGTGATCGTCTCGCGGTCGATCTCGCTGGTTTCAGCGATGATGTCGGCAACTTTGTCGAATGTAGCAGTCACGCCCATGTCCTTTTAAAAAGTCTGTATTCGGTGTTCCACATAAGGAAACCAATCGAAAATGCCAATGGGTTCCAACAAGACGGCGCCAATTTGCCGCTACATTGTTGCCTAAACATCGATTGCCGATCGGTCAGAATGCCAAACCACCCTCAAATTTGAAGAGGGCTAGGCCGGCCGACCTGCCGTCAGCGCGACACGGATAACGTCCAGGACCTTTTCGGGTTGGACACCGACCGCGACCTTCTGGCTTGGCTGACCATCCCAAGGACTATCGACGAACCGTCGGCCTGTGTCAGGCGCCTGGATCGTCTCGCCATCGGCAATGCCGCCGCAGACCACGCGGACAGGGCCGCTGCGGAGTTTGAACAGATCGGGCGCCACCAGATAGACGCAGGCACAGCTGTCGTGGATTGCCATTCCATCGAGACCCGCGCCCTGGCGGTAGAAATCGATATAGAACTGCGAAAGGTCGGACAGGAGTGTTAGCGCCTTATCGCCACCCTTGGCCAACTCAGCCATATCATCTGACGACATCATCGTCTTCATGGTGACGTCGAGGCCGAAAGCAATGACGTTCCACGGCGCGGTAAAGACGATATCGGCGGCATCCGGATCGCCGTGAATATTTGCTTCGGCTGCTGGCGTCACATTGCCATTGACGTCGAAAGCGCCGCCCATGATCACCACCTGCTTGGTCAGGCCTGCGATCTCCGGATCAGCCTGCAGCGCCAAAGCCAGGTTGGTCATGCGACCGACCGCGACAATGGTGATTTCGCCGGGATTGGCCCTGATCGTATCGATGATGAATTGCGATGCCTCGCGCGGATCGAGCGGCCAATCGATTTCGAGAGGCACGCCGATATTGCCGAGGCCGTCCTCGCCATGCACGATCGTCGGCGAGTGCTGCTCGACCCGCGACGGATCAAGCGTCTTGCCCGCCCCTTTGGCGATGGGCGCGTCGATGCCCCACTCCTTGTGCAGGAACTGCGCATTGCGCGTGGTCAGTTCGATCGAGGCATTTCCGAACACCGTCGTCACGCCGAGAAGATCGATATCCGGATGGCGATGCAGAAACAGCAGCGCCATGGCGTCGTCTACGCCGGGGTCAGTATCGAATATGACTTTTTGCATGCGAATACCTTGAAATGCTCGCCGCCTGCCAGCGGCCGTTCATCGCGCAACATAGCGCCGCAACGGTTTACTGCAATGCAGCCGCAATCTGCAACCGCTGCCAGCGCCCCTCCTATTGCCGGATCACCGATTCGGTGCCACAAGCCGGCGCGCATCCCTTCGCCATTTCCCCTCCTCTCCTTCACGCAGAGCGCCAGCCTTGAGCGACATTGCATTTCAGCTGCTTTTTCTTCTTTTCCTCGCAGCCATCTTCGCGGGGTTCGTTGATTCGATTGCGGGTGGCGGCGGGCTGATCACCATCCCCGTCCTGCTCATTGCCGGCATTCCGCCGCTGGAATCGATCGCGACGAACAAGCTGCAATCCCAGTTCGGCTCGGCATCGGCAACAATCGCCTATGCGCGCAAGGGCCATGTGAAGCTGAAAGAGCAGCTGCCGATGGCAGCCATGGCGGCGCTCGGCGGCGCCATCGGTGCGCTGCTTGCCTCCATCGTTCCAGCCGAATTCCTGACGACCGCGATCCCCTTTCTGCTCGTGGCAATCGCAATCTTCTTTGCGATCAAACCCAATCTCGGCGATCTGGAAAGTCACCGACGGGTGACGCCGTTCGTTTTCGGGCTGACCGCCGTGCCGATCGTCGGGCTCTACGATGGCGTCTTCGGGCCAGGCGCCGGATCATTCTACATGCTGGGCTTCGTTCTGCTCGCCGGCTTCGGACTGCTCAAGGCGACCGCCCACACGAAGCTCATCAATCTCGGCTCCAACTTCGGGTCGTTTCTGGTGTTTGCAGCGTCGGGATCGGTGCTCTGGAAGATCGGCCTGATGATGGGCGTTGGCCAATTCATCGGTGCGCAGATTGGGTCGCGACTGGCGATGCGGAACGGTGCGAAGATCATCAAGCCGCTGCTGGTGATCTCATGCATTGCGCTTGCGACCAAACTGATCGCCAATCCGGCTCATCCGGTTCGTATCTGGCTGGGGTTCTAGATTATCTCCCGACCGAAACCAGTATAGCCCGTCACCCCTTCATCTTCAGCGGTAAGCCGGCGGCCACGAGAAATACATCGTCTGCCACGGCTGCGATTGCCTGATGCAGGCGGCCGGCATGATCGCGGAAGTCTCGCGCCATGCGATTGTCCGGCACGATACCGAGACCGACTTCATTCGACACGAGGATGACGGTCGAAGCAGTATCCCTCAGATAAGACAGAAGTCCTTCAGACGCTGAGGCAATGTCTGCCTCCGCCATCATCAGGTTCGTCACCCACAGCGTGAGGCAGTCGACGAGGATGACGACATCATCAGAGTCTATGCTGCGAAGGTTGGCTGTGAGGTTCAACGGTGTTTCGTGGGTGATCCAGCCCGTGCCACGGTCGTCTTGATGGCGCAGAATGCGTTCTTCCATCTCGGCGTCATAGGCGCGGCCTGTTGCAACGTAGTGCCTGTTGAGACCGGTTTCGCCGCTAAGTTTCTCAGCGAAGGATGACTTGCCGGATCTGGCGCCGCCAAGGACAAGGACGACGCGCCCGGAGCGGGTCATGGCAGCAGGCCGATCGCAGAGAAAGGGACCGGACGATTCGTAGATGAGGAAGGCGTCCGGCCCTGCTGGTGTTTGCTCTGGATTTGCATTGCAGCGCCATGTTGACTCGTTGAAGGTCGCCCGTCAATCCCATGCGGGTTAGACATTTCGGGGCGCGATCTCACAACTTTCTCAATGGGCATTCTGTTTGCGACATGCGCTGCCGACTTGTTGCGTTGAAACGCGCTGGTTTGCAGCTTATCTGAGCGCACACGAAAACGACATGGCTTCGTTCTACGAAGCCTCTGAGGAAACACCGATGCTTTACATCTTCAAGAACAATGACGGCGTTCAGATTGCCTGGAATTCGAGCCTTCCGCGTCGTGATCGTCAGACCCGCGCCATGGAACTCGACACGCGCTTTTCGCTGCTCGGTTTCATCCGTACGTTCAGCGCTGGCTGATGTGAAATGAGAACCCAAAAGTCGACATGAACGCAACCATAGCGCGATCTTTCATTTCGAGATCGCTTGCGTCACTGCAAAATGGTTATGGCGGCCGGTATGCACTACCTGATCCGGCGCCAAGTCGTTCGAGGACGACCATGGCGGCAACATCTACGCGTACATTCTTACCGTATGGTTATTAGCGCGTTACCAATGCCTGCAGTTTCAATTTTTTCCCCACACTGCGTGAATTTTTATTTGCGACAGCGAGGGCGCTAATCAGCCACTAAACGTCAAATATCGGTCGTGACAAAGTGCCGCCTGCATGAACGGGCTGCTGCTGGTTGCAGAGTTTGCTTAGTTATTGCCGGCGATGGCGCTTTTGTCGTCACAAAAGACGCGAACACGATATCTTACAAGGGCTTGGTGATATGCCCGTTATTGTGCGGTTACTCGCGGACAGTTGATTTCTGCTTCGGAAAACGTAGGCTGATACTGCTGACACATTATTGCGCAACGCCTGTGACATCATTCGCTGGCGTATAAAAGACGCATGAGGCCAGCTGGCCGGTGCAATCACATCTACCGGTTGATCGCACAAAGCCGCAGTCATCGGGTGCCGGCTATCGGCGCCTCCAGAGTTGAACACTGTCACGAATAAGACTGGGAGGTCTTACACATGAAGAAACTCCTCACTTCCGCAGCCTTCGCCGCCGGTCTTTACGCTTTTGCCGGCACTGCGCATGCCGACTGCGGTTCGGTATCAATCGCAGAGATGAACTGGGCGTCCGCAGGGGTTGCCGCTCATATCGACAAGATCATTCTCGAAAACGGGTATGGCTGCTCGGTGGAAATGGTGACCGGCGACACGATGCCGACCTTCACATCGATGAACGAAAAAGGTCAGCCTGACCTTGCACCCGAATTCTGGGTCAACGCCGTGCGTACCCCGCTCGACGCAGCTGTCAAGGAAGGACGCCTCGTCATCGCTGCGGAAATCCTTGCCGACGGCGCTGTCGAAGGATGGTGGATCCCGAAATTCCTTGCGGACGCGCACCCGGATATCAAGACCGTTCAGCAGGCGCTTGCTCATCCCGAACTCTTCCCGGCACCGGAAGACAAATCCAAGGGCGCGGTCACCAACTGCCCGTCCGGCTGGAACTGCCAGACATCGACCGCCAACCTCTACAAGGCTCTCGGTGCAAGCGAAAAAGGCTTTGAACTGGTCGATACCGGCTCTGCTGCCGGGCTCGACGGCTCGATTGCCGGCGCATTCGAGAAGAAGACCGGCTGGCTCGGCTATTACTGGGCTCCGACCGCGATTCTCGGCAAATACGAGATGGTGAAGCTGTCCTTCGATACGCCGCATGACAAGGCCAACTGGGATGCCTGCACGGCGGTTCCGGATTGCCCGAACCCAAAGGTCAACTCCTATCCGAGTTCGGAAGCCTTCACGGTCGTAACGAAGAAGTTCGCCGACAAGGCCGGCGTCGCGATGGATTACATCAAGGCCCGCAAATGGGGCAACGCCACGATCAACAGCGTTCTCGCCTGGCAGACCGACAACCAGGGCACCAATGAAGACGCAGCCAAGCACTTCCTTACAACCAGCCCGGAAATCTGGAGCAAGTGGGTCAGTGCCGACGTCGCCGAAAAGGTAAAGGCCGCTCTCTGAGCCTAGCCTTGCCAATGAGGGAAGCCGATCTGCGGCTTCCCTCTCAAGGCGCGTGAGAAGTCGCGACAAGCCGTCCACCGCTGACGGTCGCGCGAACCCGACGCCTTATCCATTGCAGACGTGCATGAAGCTGATTTGGTCAGGAAGGCGCTCGGGCAGCCATGCCGGGTTACGCCAAAAATCCAACCTATAAAGGGGAACATCATGGCAACCTGCAACTTCCTGCCGAACGCTCTCTGTAGCTTTCCGGCGATCAGCGACGCTTCCATCCGTGAAGCACGCAAGGTCATCGATGAGGGGTTCAAGAGCCTTGTTCGCGAATATACCGGCTTTATCGATACGATCGTCCAGCCCCTGCAATGGTTCCTGAACTTCCTGGAAAGGCTGTTCACCAACTCGCCGTGGATCATCGTCCTCGCCGTCATCCTCACCATCGTCTATCTCGGCAGCCGCAGCATCCGCATCACCATCGGTACCGCGCTCGGAATGTCGTTCATCGGCTTTATCGGCCTTTGGAACGATGCGATGATCACGCTCGCGATCACCACGGTCGCAACTCTGATCTCCATCATCGTCGGCATCCCTATCGGCATTCTGATGGCGCGGTCCGACCGGGCGCAGGCAAGCGTCAACCCGGTTCTCGACGTGATGCAGACCCTGCCGAGCTTCGTCTACCTCATTCCCGTCGTGATGATTTTCGGTATCGGCAAAGTTCCGGGACTGATTGCGGTGGTCATCTATGCGGTCCCGCCAATGATCCGCCTGACCAATCTCGGCATCCGGCTTGTCGACAAGGAAGTGCTCGAAGCCGCGGATGCGTTCGGTTCGTCGCCAAGCCAGAAGCTGAAGAACGTGCAGATGCCGCTGGCCCTGCCGACAATCATGGCCGGGATCAACCAGACGATCATGATGTCGCTGGCGATGGTCGTAGTCGCATCCATGGTCGGCGTCGGCGGGCTTGGCCGCAACACGCTGCAGGCGATCAACAACCAGTTCTTTACGTTCGGCATCATGAACGGTTTCGCGCTTGTTGCGATCGCCATCATTTTCGACCGAACAAGCCAGGCATTCGGCAAGCGCCTGCAAAAACATTCGGAGGTGGTCCATGGCTAGTCACGGCATCGAGATCAAAGGTCTCTACAAAATCTTCGGCGCGAACGGTCGCCAGTATATCGACGCCATCAAGGCGGGCATGACGAAGACCGAGCTCAACAAGAACCACGGTCATGTGCTCGGCCTGAAAGACATCAACATATCCATGCCGGCGGGCGGCATCACGGTCGTCATGGGTCTGTCTGGTTCCGGCAAATCGACCCTGATCCGCCATATCAACCGGCTGATAGACCCGACCTACGGCGAAGTCGTCTATGACGGCGTCGACGTGTGCACGATGAGCGAAAACGATCTTCGGGAATTCCGTCGGCACAAGACGGCGATGGTGTTTCAGAAATTCGCGCTCCTGCCGCATCGGACCGTGATCGAGAACACCGTCTACGGGTTGGATATCCAGGGCGTGCCTCGCGCGGAAAGCTTCAAGAAAGGCCAGTACTGGATCGAGCGGGTCGGCCTCTCCGGCTTCGAGAACCACTACCCGAACCAGCTTTCCGGCGGCATGCAGCAACGCGTCGGCCTCGCACGGGCGCTGACCAACGATGCCGACATCCTTTTGATGGACGAGGCCTATTCCGCGCTCGATCCGCTGATCCGCGTCGACATGCAGACCGTGCTTCTCGATCTGCAGGCGGAGCTCAAGAAGACCGTCGTGTTCATCACCCATGACCTCGACGAGGCGCTGAGACTGGGCGACAAGATCGCCATTCTACGCGATGGCGAAGTGGTGCAGCAGGGAACCGGCCAAGATATCGTCCTGTCACCTGCTGATGACTACATCACCGCCTTCGTCAAGGAGGTGAACCGAGGGCGTGTGTTGCAGGCAAAAACCGTCATGAAACCGTTCGACGGTCTGACTGACGGCATCAGGCTTGCGGGCAACACGACGATCGAAGCCGCTGCGAGAGCGATCTGCGAGGCGAGCCTGACACGGGCAACGGTGACAGATCCGGGTGGAGCGCCTGTCGGGACGCTCGACCTGCACACCATCATTTCTGCCATGGTCAGCCCTGCATCATCCGAGGAGGCACGGATCGCTGCGGAATGACAGGGCTCGGCGTCGGACCGTTCTGACGCCAAGCCGCCATATGCCGACGTCCTTATCGACAAGGTCGACATGTTGGGCGATAAGATCGACAAAGGTCAGGACGGCGCTCCCCACGGTGTGGAGGCGTGGATCTGGCGTGAAACGATCACGGTAAAGGATGAAGACGTGAGCAACATTTCGCCAATTGGCAGCCGCGAGACCGTTGCCGAGAGTTTCGAGAACCGGTCGGCCGAACAGCAGTCCTGGCTTGTTCTGTTGATGGAGAACCCGTCGAGCGATGACCTTCTCCTGTCGGGTCTGCATCTCTACCTGGATCAGGCGAGTGAAGGACGGTTTCTCAACTCTTTGAAACTGGAAAAATCTGGTGGATGGCTCGGCAATGCAGCGCCGGCGCGGCTTCAGATCCGCATTGCGGAAGCGGCGAAATCCAGCCAGCACCCGGCTTATCAGGCGTTCAAGAAGGGTCTTGATCAGTCAGGCGGCTTCGAGCGCGCCTATCCGAAGGCTCGAGTCTGATCAAGTCGAGCAAAGCGCATCGAAACTGGCGTTAGCTTGTAAGCCAAGACCGCCCTGCCCCTCGCTGCGGGGCACCTCAGCAGCCTCGCTGCCGGCACGTGATGGCCGACAGCGGAGCTGGGGAGTAACTAATTACTGTGCAGCCTTGCCAACGCGGTGGCCGGCGTCCTGGGTGGCGTTCACGGTGTTCGCCGTGTCCTGGCCTACGCCGCGGATCGTGTTGCCACACGAGCTGAGCGAAGCTGCCGTTACGAAAAGTGCGGCGATAACCGTGACTGTCTTTGCCGTCATGTTAGAAAACTCCCTGGATGAAGATCAAATCGTTCGGAAAATCAATTTCCGGCACAGGAACGTTCCAGCTCGGAAAAAGTTCACGTGATCAAATGTGATGTGTCTGTTAGCGACCGCTGTGATGCTTTTTGGCAACAGCCCAATCGCGCCCGATGACTTCACCGCCGGTTCCAGCACAATGATACAGGACAAATCGGTTGTCGCAGCGCGCGAACCGAGAGGTCGGTGTGAATTTGCCAATCTTTCCCCGTTACTATGAGCGCGCACGCTACGCGGTCAATTACGGGGCAGGCCCATGACGGAACATTCATCTTCTCGGGTTTTGATCATGACTGCTGGCGGCATAAACCCGCAGGTGATGATCAATGCCATCCATCGGGAGTTTTCTGATCTCCACGTTATCCAGGAGGAAGCGGAACCGAAATCGGTGCTTCTGAAGCGGCGCGCGAAGCGGTTTGGATGGATGCATGCGCTTGGTCAGCTGGCTACGATGATTGCGTCACGGCTCGGCAAAGGCATCGCAGCGAGACGGTCTGAAGAGATCATTCACGAGCACGGGTTGATAGCGGCTTCCAACCCGGCAGTTCCTGTGACATCCGTATCGTCCCTGAATGACGCTTCGTGTCACGCTGCGGTAAGTGCAATCCGACCGGCAGTCGTCTTCACGATATCCTGCCGTATCCTGTCATCCCGAACGCTTGCCGCGATCCCCTGCCCCGTGATCAACTTCCACGCCGGCATCAACCCGATGTATCGTGGCCAGATGGGCGGGTACTGGGCTCTCGTGGAAGGCGATGCGCAGAATTTCGGGGCAACCGTCCATCTCGTTGACAACGGGGTCGATACCGGCGGAACGCTTTACGAGAAACGGATATTTCCGGCCCGTTCCGACACGATGGCAACCTATCCGCTCCTGATGACGGCATCCGCGACGGATATCGCAATCAAAGCAATCCAGGATGCGATCACGGGCAATCTGAAGCCGTATGAACCAGCCGGGCCATCAGCCCTGCGCTTTCCGCCGCCGATCTGGACATGGCTTTATCACGGCATCACCAAGAAGATCTGGTGATGCTAACGGAAATGACCGAGTTCAGGCCGCCGTTGCCAGCGCGCCGAACGCTTCCCTCATGCTTTCCGCGACAGCCTTGGCCGGGGCCGAGAGATGGGGCGCGGTTAGAAGCCGAATGTCGAAGCTGATGAGTTCTGGCAGCCCTTCCTTGGCGCCCAGAACCTGCATGTCGCTCGTGACATAGGAAAGCGGGAATGGTGCGATCGCAAGGTCGGACACGACTGCTGCGCGCTGCGCCATCGTATGGGAGCTCGCATAGGCGATACGATAGGAGCGCTTGTGGCGATCGAGCTGAGAGATCGCATCCTGCCGCCACACGCACCCATCCTCCCAGACGGAGATCGGTAGCGGATCACGCAAGTAGGCATTGCCGCATTTAGCACCCGCCCAGACGAGCCGTTCGGAATGGATCACTTCACCGGTGGTCGGGAAAGGCCTTGTCGCGCAGTTGATCAGGGTGAGATCCAGCCGCTGCTCATCCATCCGCCGGCGTAACTGCAGGCTCTGGTCAACGGTGACATCGACCATGATCCCCGGAAAGCTCTCTCCGAAATCCTTCAGGAGCTTTGGAAGTAACCGCTCGGCGATATCATCGGGAGCGCCCAGCCTCACGACGCCCGCGAGATCGGGCATGACGAATCGCGAGACCGCTTCGTTCGATAGAGCGAGCATCCGGCGCGCATAGGACAAAAGCATTTCGCCATTCTGCGTCAACGACACGGATCGCGCGTCCCGCAGGAACAGCGTCGTCTTCAACTGTTCTTCGAGCTTCTTGATCTGCATGGACACGGCCGACGGTGTTCGCAGAACCGCTTCGGCCGCAGTCGAAAAATTGCCCGTCTCGGCAATGGCAACGAAGGTTCTGAGGATGTCGATATCGAGCAATGGAAGAGGCGGTCGAAACGGCACGGTCATCGTCATCACCATCAATTAAATTGAACCTAAGCACCATATCATTTCGTTTGATTGAAAGTCAAACAGGTCGCACTCTTGAAAACACGACACGCCATCTCAAAACCAAACGAATCTTGATGGGATGGATCATTTTAATTCTCTTTTTTGATGACTGACCGCAGTTCACATTGAATCGGCGTCCAGTGCTCGAACGAGAGCCCCAAGGAGAAAATCGATGAGCATCATGACCTATCGTGAGAGTGTACAGCCACGACCATCGCAGTCGTCATTTGCGACATACGTCGGGCTTGCCCTGAGCACCGTTTCAAGCCTGCGGGACGCATGGCGCCGCCGTCAAAATGAACAGGTCCTTGAGGGCCTGCCACCAGAAATCCGCAAGGATATCGGTTGGCCATCCACCGACAACGACCTCAAGCGCCATTGATGCCCAATACTCATGGCCTGCATGCGACATGCAGGCAGGTCTTGATGCTGCGTCTTTTTTGATCGCCTGTTAACGAGATTATAGTGTGTGCGACCTTTGGACGTCGCAAATTTGACATTTCGCCGTCGTCAAATGTCCTTCTCCGTCACCGCCTTCCGTGTCAATGTCGCTTTTAAAGAAACGACCGGATCAACGGCGGCCAGCGAAGGGAACAGCGACATGGATATAACAAACCGTGGGCACGCGAAGAAACGCGCGCTCGTTTTCTTTCTTGTGCCGCATTTTACGATGCTGCCCTTTGCAGCCGCCGTCGAAACCCTGCGGATCGCAAACCGCATGCTTGGCTACGCCGCCTATACCTGGCGCCTCTGTTCCGTCGATGGCGAGAAGGTCTACTCGTCCAGTGGTATCGGTCTCGAAGTCAATTCCTCTCTTGCAGACGAACGCCGTCACCTGAGCGGTGAGCATCGCCCCAGCATGGTGCTGATGTGTTCCGGCATCTATGTGGAGGAGTTCAACAACAAATCTGTCAACGCCTGGCTGCGCGAGACCTATAACC
Source organism: Rhizobium sp. CFBP 8752 (assembly GCF_014842035.1). NCBI lineage: Bacteria > Pseudomonadati > Pseudomonadota > Alphaproteobacteria > Hyphomicrobiales > Rhizobiaceae > Rhizobium > Rhizobium sp. CFBP 8752. The sequence goes on from NZ_JACYUZ010000001.1 coordinate 1,737,076, forward strand.
GCGGCACGGCTGTCGGAAGCCTTTGCACCGGGGCGCATATTCTGGCGCAGGCGGGGCTCCTGAACGGCAAGCGCTGCGCGATCCACTGGGAGAACCTCCCGGGTTTTGCAGAAGCGTTTCCACAGGCGGAAGTCTATGCGGATCTCTACGAGGTCGACTCCAACCTCTATACCTGCGCTGGCGGCACCGCGTCACTCGACATGATGCTGAACCTGATCGGCCAGGATTTCGGCGACAATCTCGTCAACCGTGTCTGCGAACAGCAGCTGACAGATCGCGTCCGCAACCCGCATGACCGCCAGCGTCTTCCCTTGCGTGCCAGGCTCGGGGTCCAGAACTCCAAGGTTCTGCAGATCATAGAGCTGATGGAAAACAATCTGGCCGAGCCGCTGTCACTGGTCGAAATCGCCGAAGATGTCGGCCTGTCCCGCCGCCAGATAGAGCGTCTGTTCCGGCAGGAAATGGGGCGATCCCCTGCCCGCTACTATCTCGAGATCCGCCTTGACCGCGCCCGGCATCTGCTGGTGCAGTCCTCGATGCCGGTCGTCGAGGTTGCGGTCGCCTGTGGGTTCGTGTCGGCGTCTCATTTTTCCAAGTGTTACCGCGAGGTCTACAACCGCTCACCCCAGCAGGAACGCGCAGAGCGCAAGCTTTCGCTCAACACCGCACGCACCGGGGTCGTCGTGTAAGTTTTTTGGAAAGCGGCACGCCATCGATATGAGGTGCCGCTCGCTTTGCACACTCAGCAGCTCTCAAGAAATCAGGCAACATTCCTGACGTCGGCTGCTGGAGCCTTCGAGCGCATCGTGCGGATCTGGATCAGCGTATCCAGGTTCTGGTTGACGCGGCAGTAGAACTCCTCGTCGATGAAGGGCCGCAACATGAAGTCATTGCCGCCGGCCTTCAGGAATCGGGCGGAAAGCAGCCGGTCCGACGACGAAGACACGCCGATGACGCGCAGTTCGTGGGAACCGCGAACCGAGCGGATGCGGCGCGTCAGTTCGAAACCATCGATATCGGGCATGTTGTAGTCGGTGACGACGAGACCGATATCGGGGCTCTTCTTCAGGATCTCGAGGGCCTTGGCGCCGTTCTCGGCGACACTGACCCTAAAGTTATAGCGCTTCAGACGACTCGACAGCAGTGCACGGGCGGTCATGCTATCATCGACGATCAGGACGTGATGGCGGTGGTTCGTCAGGAACCTGCAAACCGATTCCGCCAGCATGTCGACCGCAAAGACGTTGTCCTTCAGGATATAATCCACGATATCCTTGGCCAGAAGCCTATCGCGTGTTTCCTGCTGGAAGGTGCCGGTAAAGACGATGGTCGGGATCGACAGATCGATCAGATATTCCAGCGCCTCTCCGTTTTCAGCACCCGGGAGGTTGATGTTGGAGATCGCAAGCGTGACAGGCTCGGTGGAGCGATCGTAAGCAAGCTGCAGATCTTCGAAGTTACGGCAGATCTCAATCTCGATGCCGAACAGTTCTTTCAGTCGGGTCCCGACCATCGACGTAAATACGTTGGAATCTTCCGCAAGCAATATGCGCGCATTCGCCAAAGATTCGCCGGAATATTGCATGCCGGAAATGCCGAGAAATGTCATGGTACCCTTTTAACCCCGATCCTTGCCCCATTTGTTTAACTCTATGCGAAGCAATTTTCAGAAGCGTTAATTAGGCAGTACTTTCACATCTTGAGCGCAGCGGTCATCGAGTTACCGCTGCCTAAAGTGAATGATGTATTATTCCGGTACCTTACCATTCTCGGCGTGTGGCTTTACGCGCCACCCGCCGTATCTCCCTCATCCGGCAGGACCGGCTTTCCGCGGTGGAAGACGATCTCCTGCTGCGGGAACGGAATCTCGATGCCCTCCGCGCGGAAGCGCTGCAGAATGGCGATCCTGAGGTTGTTCCGGATGCGAAGACCATCGCCCATGTCAGCGAGATGGAAACGAAGCTCGAAATTCAGCGACGACGGCCCGAATGTCAGGAACTCGACGTGAGGCTCCGGATTCCGCAGCACTTCGGGGATCTGGTCGACGAGTTCCAGCAGAATGTCCATCACCCGTTGCGGGTCAGCGTTGTAGCTGACAGCGATCGGAATTTCCGAACGGCCGATCTTGTTGCGATGCGTCCAGTTGCCGACCGCGGCGTTGATCAGGTCGGAGTTCGGCACGATGATCGATTGTTTGCGGAAGGTCTCGATCTCGGTCGCACGTACAGAAATCCGCTTGACGATGCCTTCGTTTGCACCCGTCACCACGTGGTCACCCACCTTGAACGGACGTTCCACCAGCAGAATCAGTCCCGATACGAAGTTCGATACGATGTTCTGCAGACCGAAACCGATACCGACCGACAAGGCAGACGCGACAAGAGCAAAGCTTGAGAGGTCAATACCCGCAGCCGACACGCCGACGATGACGGCAAGTCCGACGCCGAGATAGCCGATGCCCGTCTTCACCGAGTTTCGGACACCGAGATCCACCTGGCTTCGAGCAAGAACGTTGTTGTCGATCCACTTCTGAACCCAGTGGGTGACGACAAAGCCTAATCCGAACAGAAGGATGCCGCCGAAAATGCCGACGATCGAGATTGAGACGTTACCGATCCGAATTTCGGTGAAGAAATTGTAGATCCATGCCTCGATATCGGTGGTCTGGAAGCCCCAGGTCAGAAGGATGAGCGGGATGCCGAGAAACAGGGCGAACGCATAGATGCCGAGGCCGGCAACAAGCCCTGTCTGGTCGAGCGCGACCTCGCCAAAATTGCGGCGCTCCGCCAGCTGCCGACCGGCGCCGGTGTTCTTGAACGCACCCTGCTTGGAGATCGCCTTGCCCGACAGGAAGCCCAGATAGACCAGGACGACAACCGCGCCGGTCAGCACGATCTGTGTCGCGACAAAACGGGCAAGACCAATGTAGCCCGTCAGGACAGCAAGCAGAAGCAGCCCGCCCATGATCTTCAACAGACCGGAGAAAAACCGCGGCCAGGGATGGCCGGTACTGCCGCCACGATCCTCGCCCTCGGCAACGCGCGGCCGAACAAAGGAAATGGCGATCAAGATGAGACCAACGATGACAGCGGCGAACAGGCTCTTGACGATCGTCAGAACCAGCGGCGAGTTCAATGCCTCGCTGATCGCGCCGAGAAGGTAATCCAGTCCGTTGACCACCGCCATGACGAGCACGGCCAATGTCAGCAGCCGCGCGCCCTTGTCGGTGATGCGCACCAGTCGCCATGCCGGCTCTCCCGGCGCCATTACGCCATAGGTGAGCTTCCAGACAAACGAGACGAACCAGATGAAGCCGAACAGCGAAGCAATGATCGGCGCCACATCGGGTCTGAGAACATTGAACCCATCGAGGAAGAGATAGGAGGTCACCAGAAAGGCCGCGATCGAGACCGTCTGGATCACGGTCGACCAGAAGGCGACCGAAAGACGCTTGATGTAGGATGGATCTTCCTGACCGTTGCGACGAATGAAGCGGCCGAAAATGCGGTAGCCGCCCCAGAGGAATAGGGCCGCAGCACCGATGGACAGCGCGATGGCGCTCAGAAGCTGAAGCAGCTTGAAGCGGATGACAAAGCCGATCCAACTGCCAAGCGTCGCGTTGAAGTTGTGCACTTCAGTTACGAAGGCATTGCCCGCCTCGATGAATAGATCGGCGTTCAATTCCGTATGACGAAACAGCGTCTGCGCGAACAGGGCACGGCGCAGGTTGGTGATCGTGTTGGCGAGATTTGTCGCGCTGTTGGCCAGGTTGTTGGCATCATCGACGATGAGGTTCAGCTCGGAACGCTCATTGACCAGCTTGCCGCGCTCCTCGGCGACGGCCGGCGCTTCCTGCGGCTGCCCTTCGGCCGGTGGTTCTCCGAGGCTCGTCAACCTGGACTGGATCTGCGTGACACGTGCCTTCAGCGTGTCAGACGCGCTGCGCATCTGTTCGACGATCTCTTCCGCCTGCAGGCGAAGCTCGGCCAGTCGGCCGTCGTCGGTCGTATCCTGCCTGACCTGATCGTTGAACGTGGTCAGCCGGCCGCGAAGGCTGTCCAATGTCTCCTTCATTTCATGATTGATCGAGTCGACCGTCACCATCGACTGTGGGTTTTGCTGAGCAGATGCCTGCGGTTGCCCGGCCTGCCCGGGGGCTGCCTGGCCCGGCGCGGTCTGGGCTGGTGCCGCTTGGGTCGGTGCAGCCGGGGTTGGCGCAGCCGGGGTCGGCGCAGCCTGGGTTGACGTCGTACCGTTTTGCGGAGCCTGCGCATTGGCCGTAAACGCTGCTGCGGTCACAAGCAGGACGATCATGGATGCGCGGATCGTTCGCGTCATCAGCGACAAGGGATCGAAGGAGTTCACGCGCACCGGTCTCTACTCTTCTCAGGACAATCGGAATCGCAGGCACGAATAGAGGCACTTCAAGGCGAAGAAAAGGACGTCCTGCACAGCTTGAAAATTCCTTGGGAACTTTGGAACATTCTGCTGCGTTACCAATCGCAAATTCAAAACGTGAGGGTAAGACATGGAAGAAGCAGGCATCGGCTGGATCGCAGCCATCATCATCGGCGGCATTGCAGGCTGGCTGGCAGAACAGTTCATGAAGAGCAATATGGGCGTCTTCATGAACATCCTTCTCGGCATTGTCGGCGCGATCATCGCCAACGCCATTCTCGGCTTCTTTGGCGTTGTGCTGGGCGGCTGGATTGGCTACCTCATCGCCGGCTTTATCGGCGCCTGCATACTTATTGCAGTTGCGCGCGCCTTTAGACGCTAAGCGCTGATTAGATCAGGTCTGATCAAAAACCCGACCCCGGCAGAGCAAGATACTCGAGCTCTTCCGGGGTCGAATTGCGTCCGAGCAAAGCATTTCGATGCGGGAAGCGGCCGAACTGACGGATCACCTCCCGGTGCTTGACCGCGTAGTCGTGATATCGTTCGTCGCCGAGGAGAGCAAAAAGCTCGACTGCGCGATCCTGGTCTTCAAGCGCTTCCGAATGCTCGAAGGGCAGATACAGGAAGCACCGCTCATGCAGACCGGCGCCCGTATCGACACCTTCGTCGACTGCCAGCCTCGCCTCCCGCAACGCGATCCAATCTGTTGCGAACGCCAGCGGTGTGCCCCGATAGATATTGCGAGAAAACTGGTCGAGTACGATGATGGCCGCGAGCTGCCCCTCGCGTGAACCTCGCCACGTATCCAGATCTCCATGCGCCAGAAACAGGTGCGTCGCTGCGAAATGCTTCGAGATTGCGACGTCCAGCGCAGGGTTCTTTTCGAACCATTTCTCCGGTCCCAGTTCGACAAACCAGAAATTCAGCACGTCTTCAGGGGTACGAACCGCTTCAGAACTCATCAAGCTTGCTCCAGTTGAACACCTTCGGACGACTTGCCCATCATCACCAGCAGAGCCTCCACGACGAGCCTGTGATCGTCTCGCTGCGGGAGACCCGATACGGTGACTGCGCCGATACAGCCCGCGCCGTTCACCTTTATCGGAAAACTGCCGCCATGCGGTGCATAGTCGGCAATAGGAAGCGAGAACTTTGCCTCGAGTGTTGTCTCCTGCCTGGTCATTTTCAGACCCATTCCATAGCTCGACTGAAAGAAGCGCAGGACGACATTGCTCTTGCGCCGAACCCAGTCTTCGTTGTCAGGCATCGACCCCGGCAACGCCGTGTAAAAGAGTGGCATCGAGTGAAGCCGGATACCGATCGCGACTGGCAGCCCCTTCTCGATCGCCATGTCGCGCAGCAAAGAACCGAGTCGCCAGGCTTCGTCTGGACCAAAGCGGTCGAAGATCAGGGCCGCTTCCTGCTCGGCGATCCTGGCGATATCCTGTTCAAGCGTCATGGTATTTCCCCGTTTGTAGCCTCATTGATGACGGTGGAATTGGGGAATGTAAATATCCTGCCCGCCAGCGCCGTTGCTGATCTTCCGGCAGACCATCCGTTCCACGGTTTGCGCAAAGACAATTGTAAATTGCTTGTGCGCAACCGCGAAGAAGCGGATAGAGGAAATTACCTCCAATCCTTCCCATTCAGGCCTCCCTATCATGGATCTATTTACCGCTGCTGGCTTGGCTGCCCTCGTCGAGGTCATTGCCATCAATCTCGTGCTGTCCGGCGACAACGCGATCGTTATCGGTCTTGCCGCTGCCGGCCTTCCGGCGGACATGCGCAAGAAGGCAATCCTGTTCGGCATCGCGGCCGCAACCGTGCTTCGTCTGATCTTTGCAGCGGTCACCTCATACCTTCTCGGCATCGTCGGGCTGCAGCTTGTCGGCGGCCTGTTGCTCGCCTGGGTGTGCTGGAAAATGTGGAGCGAACTGCGTGCCCACGATACGGCAGACGCCGACGCGCTCAACGCTGCGGCCGCCAACCAACCGCAAAAGACGTTTTTTCAAGCGGCAATGCAGATCGTCGTCGCTGATGTGTCCATGTCACTGGACAACGTCCTTGCCGTTGCCGGAGCTGCTCAGGAGCATTCCGCAGTCCTGATCATCGGTCTCGTCGTGTCGATTGCGATGATGGGTATCGCTGCCAATTTCGTGGCGAACCTGCTCAACCGCTACCGCTGGATCGCCTATCTCGGCCTCGCCGTGATCGTCTATGTCGCAATCACCATGATCTATCACGGCACGATCGAAGTCTTGCCGCTGATTCAGTCTGCCTAGTCGTTTCGGCTCGTTTTGAAACAGCGGTTTAAACGCTCATTATCATACAATCGAGATTGACCGTCGAATCAGAGCGCTGCCATTGAAGCAGGCCGGCTAGCAACGTTAGGTGGTCGCAGCCGGCAATAACCGGTCAGGGGCTCGCGGACCCCCAGCTCGAAAGTGCTGGTGAGCCCCGTCCAATCGTTGACTGAGGTCAAGGCCGGTTCGCGCCCGACGCGAGGCGGGTCAAACTTCGGTTATCCCCTGCCGTGATGCGATTGACCGTACCAGCACTCTCCTTTAGAAGCGGCATTCTTCCGAAGCAGGCTCTTCGGTGTGACGAATATTCCGGAGTTGGAACGGATGGCGGTGTTTCCGGCAGGAACACGAGAGACGGCCCGGTGCGCGCAGGACAAGCTCCCGTCGCAATGGGCAGTCTTTGTCGCGGCACTGCTGATCGCCTTCGTCGCTCTGGTTTCCGGCGGACTTCGCGATAGCCAGGCGATCCTGCGCATCGCGCATTCCAGCGAAAAGAGCTCGGAGACGCCACAAGCCAGCAAGCGCGATCCTATTCGCACGCTGGCGACTGCCGACCGCAGGGAGGCTGGTCCCAGCCAGTGGAGCGGCGCAGACGGCGCTTTGGCTTTCACCGCCTCGACACTGACGATTCCGGAATTTGCTCAGGCGATTGCATCCGCACTCACCGATGCCAACCCTATCGGCACGCATTGGCCGGCTCCGCTGCCGCGCGCACCGCCCGTCGTCTCCTGAGCGCGATAGTCGAACCTCACACGCATACGGCCCCTTGCTGCGAAACGCGCAACCGGGGCGAAGCAGGATCTTAAAACATGAGAAATTCACCCTGGCTGGTGGCGAGCTATATCCTCGTCATCGTGTTCGGCTTCCTGGTGGCGATGCCGAACATTTTGCCGCAATCGGTCCTCGACCGCGTGCCGTCCTTCCTGCCTCACAGCCGCGTATCGCTCGGTCTCGACCTTCGCGGCGGTTCGCATCTGGTGCTGGAAGTGGACCGCGCTGATCTCATCAACGAGCGTGTCCAGGGCCTGATCCAGGATGCACGCCGCGTTCTGCGCGAAAAGAACCTCGCAACATCGGCTATCCGTCGCTCGGGTGAGGCTGTGCTAGTTACGCTTCGCGATCCAGCGCAGCGCGATCAGGCCGTCACCGAGTTGCAGACGCTCGCGAACCCGATCGGGCTTGGCACGACGGTTGGTGGCAGCGACCTTTCCATCACCAGCCAGGGCGACAACACGATTTCCATCGCTCAGACGGATGCGGGGATCACCTCCCATATCAACGCTGCCGTTGAGCAAAGCCTTGAGATCATCCGCCAGCGCGTCGACCAGGTCGGCGTCGCCGAGCCGACGATCCAGCGTGTGGGTTCGGACCGCGTTCTCGTCCAGCTTCCAGGCGAACAGGACCCTTCGCGCCTGCGCCAGCTTCTCGGCTCGACCGCCAAGATGAGCTTCCACCTTCTCGGTGACCAGGGCCAGCCGGGCGTAACCATGATCGCAGACGAAAGCGGTCAGCAGTATCCGGTGCTCGACCGCGTCGAGCTTTCCGGTGACCGCCTGACCGATGCCCGCGCTGCCTTCGACCAGCAGAGCCGCCAGCCGATCGTCACCTTCCGGTTCGACAGTGCCGGTGCAGCCCGCTTTGCCCAGATCACACAGGCCAATGTGGGCCGTCCGTTTGCGATCGTGCTCGACAACAAGGTGCTCAGTGCACCCGTCATCCAGACGCCGATCACCGGCGGTTCCGGTCAGATTTCGGGCAGCTTCACGCCTGAGGACGCGACCACCCTTTCCGCGCTGCTGCGCGCCGGCTCCCTGCCCGCCAAGCTCACTGTCATCGAAGAACGCACCGTCGGCGCCGACCTTGGCTCCGATGCGATCGAAATGGGCATCTTCACCGGCCTCATCGGCTTCGTCCTCGTCGTCTGCTTTATCTTCTTCCTTTACGGAAGCTGGGGCATTCTGGCCAACGCTGCGCTTCTCATCAACGTCGTCCTGACCTTTGCCGGCCTCACCTTGATCGGGTCGACGCTCACCCTGCCCGGCATCGCCGGCGTGGTGCTCGGCATTGGTCTTGCAGTCGATGCGAACGTTCTGATCAACGAGCGCATCAAGGAAGAAACCCGCAAGGGCAAGAGCGCGTTTGCGGCAATCGACTCGGGCTTTGCCCGCGCCTACTCGACCATCGTCGACAGTAACGTCACGGCGCTGATCGCGACCGTCCTTCTGTTCTGGTTCGGCTCCGGTCCTGTCCGCGGCTTCGCGGTCACCATGGGCCTCGGCATCATGATCTCGATGTTCACCGCCGTGTCGGTCGTTCGCGTCGCGATGATCTACATTGCCGCACAGCGCAAGCTGAAGAAGATCGAGATCAAGCCGCTTCTACCGATCAATCTCGTTCCGGATGGTACGCGTATCCCGTTCATGAAGGGTCGCTTCATCGGTATCGGCGTGTCGGTTCTCCTGTCGATCGCCTCGCTCGTGCTGTTCGTGACGCCTGGCCTCAACTACGGCGTCGACTTCCGCGGCGGTATCCAGATGGAAGTGGTGACCGCCAACGAAGCGGATCTTGCATCCTTCCGTTCGGGCCTCAACGAACTCGGTCTCGGTGAAGTGGCACTGCAGGAATTCGGTGCCCATAACAGGCTCCTGGTCCGTGTCGAGCGCCAGCCAGGCGGCGAGATCGCCCAGACAGAGGCCGTCGAGAAGCTCAAGACGGAAGTACTGAAGATCGACCAGACTGCCAAGGTTGAGCGTACCGAAGTCGTCGGTCCGAAGGTATCGGGCGAACTTGCGACTGCCGGCTTCCTGTCGGTCCTGCTCGCCTCGATTGCCATGATGATCTACATCTGGGTGCGGTTCGAATGGCCCTTCGCCGTCGGTGCCATCGCGACACTCGTGCTCGATGTGACAAAGACGATCGGCTTCTTCGCAATCACCGGTCTCGACTTCAACCTGACAGCGATTGCCGCGCTGCTGACGCTGGTCGGTTACTCTGTCAACGACAAGGTCGTGGTCTATGACCGCATGCGCGAGAATATGCGCCTCTACAAGAAGATGCCGCTGCGCGACGTGATCGATCTGTCGATCAACGAAACGCTGGCTCGAAGCCTCTATACCTCGGCAACGGCGTTCCTCTCGCTTCTGCCAATGGCTATCTGGGGCGGCAGCGCCGTATCCAGCTTCGCGATCCCGATGGTGTTCGGCATTCTCGTCGCTGCCCTCTCGTCGGTGTTCATCGCAGCGCCGATCCTGCTGTTCCTTGGCGACTGGCGTACCCGCCATCAGGCACAAAAGCCTGTTGCAGACGACACAGCCGTCGATTCCAAGCAGATCGGCAACGTCTGAGACGTTCTACCATCCAGACAAAAGGGCGGGTCGTTTCCCGCCCTTTTTCATTTCCACGTTTTAAACCCGGTTTTCCATGGTCGATCTTGCCGCCTATGCGGGCCTGTTCTTTGCTGCATTCATCGCTGCCACGATCTTTCCGATGCAGTCGGAAGCGGTCCTTGTCGGCCTCATCCTGTCGGATCGCTATGCGCTTGCGGCCCTCGTCCTCACGGCCTCCGTCGGCAACACGCTCGGCTCGGTGGTCAACTGGCTGATGGGATTGGGCGTGGAGCGGTTCCGGGACCGACGCTGGTTCCCCGTCAAGCCTGACAAGCTTGAGAAGGCAAAGACCTGGTATCGCAAATACGGAAAGTGGTCGCTTCTCCTGAGCTGGCTACCGATCGGCGGCGATGCCATCACCGTGGTCGCGGGTGTTCTGAAAGAACCGCTGCCAACGTTCCTTGTTTTGGTCTTCATCGGCAAGACGCTTCGCTACGGCGTCGTCGCGGCTGTAACGCTCGGCGTGATCGGTTAAGCCATACCAAACATGGAACAATCGTGTGATGTTCCCATTAGTGTTGCCATGTAGGACCATGTTGGGAGGCAGTCATGGCAGAGGCGTTCGGCGCGAAAGAAGAAACACCTGAACTCAAGCGCGTGATGGGCCCCGGCCTGCTGCTGCTGTTCATCGTTGGCGATATTCTCGGAACGGGGATCTACGCGCTGACCGGACAAGTGGCCGCTGAAGTTGGAGGCGTTGTCTGGCTTCCATTCCTCATCGCTTTTCTTGTCGCCCTGCTCACCGCCTGCTCTTATCTCGAACTCGTCACCAAATATCCGCAGGCAGCTGGTGCTGCGCTCTACACCCATAAAGCCTTCGGCGTCCATTTCGTGACGTTCCTCGTCGCCTTCGCTGTGATGTCATCAGGCATCACGTCTGCGGCGACGGCATCGCGGGCGTTTGCCGCCAACTTGTCGACGTCGCTCGGGCTGGATCTCGGGGTCTGGGGCGTACCGCTGATTGCCGTCGGCTTCATTGCGCTGGTGGCGGCGGTCAATTTCCGCGGTGTCGGTGAAAGCGTAAAGCTCAACGTCGTGCTGACCGTTGTGGAACTGACCGGCCTTCTCATCATCATCGGCATCGGCCTCTGGGCAATTGCTGGTGGCGAGGGCGATGTATCGCGTGCCTGGACGTTCGCCACACCGGAAGGCAGCGGAACGTTCTGGCCAGTCGTCGCCGCAACCGGTCTTGCCTTCTTCGCGATGGTCGGGTTCGAGGACTCGGTCAACATGGCCGAAGAGTGCAAGGAGCCAAGCCGTCTCTTCCCGAAAGTGCTGCTGACCGGTCTCGCGATCACCGGCGTGATCTACATTCTCGTGGCAATCTCTGCGATTACTCTGGTGCCGGCGAACGAACTGGGCGAAGGGGAGACACCGCTTCTGAAAGTCATCCAGGCCGGAGCGCCCGCGTTCCCGATCAGCATTTTTGCAATCATCACGATGTTTGCCGTCGCCAATTCGGCGCTGATCAACATGATGATGGCAAGCCGACTCATCTACGGCATGGCCCGCGAAAATGTGCTGCCCGCCATGCTCGGCAAGGTGCACGCAACGCGCCGCACGCCGTATATCGCAATCGTTTTCACATCGCTTCTCGCCGTCTGTCTGATTCTCTTTGCAGGCGGCGTGCCCGCTCTTGGCGGGACGACTGCACTGCTGTTGCTTTGCGTCTTTGCGATCGTCAATGTCGCCGTGCTGGTGCTGCGCAAGGACAAGGTCGATCACAAGCACTTCCGGACACCAACGATCTTGCCGGTTCTTGGTGTGATCTCCTGCGTTTTTCTGGCGGGTCCCTGGGCCGGTCGCGATCCGGTCCAGTATGCCATTGCCGCCGCCCTGCTTGGCCTCGGCGTCATACTGTGGATCGCCACCGTCCAGTTCATGAAAACATCCAGCAGGGCTGCCTGACCGGTACTAGAAGACCGGCGTCAGCCTCTCACGCTCTGGACTGAAAGGTGATGACGCCGTCGTTGGCGACGCTTACCGAAACACCGGTATAATCCGGGATCCGGAAGTGCCCGCCTTCGACGTCGTGGGTATGGGTGGCGGTGATCACCATGACATCGGCACCCGCCGCCTCGCCTGCCTTGATGCCGGCAGGGACGTCCTCGAACACCATCACGTTGGACGGGTCTGCGCCAAGCCGTTTCGCGCCGAGCCTGTAGCCCTGCGGGTCCGGTTTGCCGATCGTGACGTCCTCGGCAGTGACCAGCATGGACGGTATCGCAAGGCCAGCTGCGGCAAGTCTTGCCTTTGCGAGTTCCAGCGGCGACGACGTCACGACACCCCATTGGCCCGCGGGCAGGCTCGCCAGGAATTCAGCAGCGCCCGGTATCTGGACGATACCTTCGACGTCATCGATCTCGCCGCGCAGAACCTTCTCGGCTTCCGCTGCGGGATCAAGACCCGGAAGGTTGAGGCTGGTGATCGTGTCGATGCCGCGCTTGCCGTGCATGAAGGGGAGGAATTTCTCCACGTCGAGCCCCTGCTCTGCCGCCCAGCGTCCCCAGACACGTTCAGCGGAAGCAATCGAATTGAGGATCGTTCCGTCCATGTCGAAGAGAAAGCCGCGATAACCTCTGGTCGGCAGGACGATGACGTTTTGGGAGACTGACAATGCGGAATTCCTTTTGGAGAGACTGACGGGATTTGCAGGACCGGATACGCATCCGGACTACAGATAGGAGGGAGCCGGCGCAATTGACGGCGAGGTTCGAAGCGTTAGAACTGAGAATGGGAATGGAGAAAACCCTATGAATGAGGATTTGATGGGGCACGCGGATCTGCGCGGCCGCGGCGTGCTGATTACGGGCGGCGGATCCGGCATTGGAGCGGCGCTGGTCGAGGGATTCGCGGCCCATGGCGCGAAGGTCTCGTTTATCGACATTGCCGACGAACCCAGCACAGCACTGGCGGACCGGCTTTCCGCGATCAACGATCATCCAGTCCAGTATATAAGGGCGGACTTGCGCGATACCGACGCCATCAAACATGCGGTCGATCATGCGGCAGCAAGCCTTGGGTCACTCTCGGTGCTCGTGAACAATGCCGCCTGGGACGATCGCCGGGATCTCGACGATATCACCGAAGATTACTGGGACCTCAGCCAGGCGATCAATTTGAAGCAGGTGTTCTTCACATCGCAAGCCGCCGTGCCGCATATGCGGTTGGCGGGCGGTGGTGCGATCGTCAATTTCTCGTCGATCGCCTGGATGCTCAACATGGGTGGCATGCCATCCTATACGACCGCCAAGGCCGGTATCGTCGGTCTGACCAAAAGCCTCGCCGGCAGGCTTGGGCCGGAAAATATCCGGGTCAATGCCATCCTGCCCGGCATGATCGTCACCGAGCGGCAAAAGGACCTGTGGCTGAAGGATGAGGACATCGCCGCGATGATTGGGCGCCAGTGCCTCAAACGCAGCCTGGTGGCGCAGGATGTCGTGGGCCCGTGTCTGTTTCTCGCGTCGAGCGCCGCGGCTGCCATAACTGCGCAGACACTGGTGATCGATGGTGGCGCGATCTAGCGAGAAAGGAAGATGGTGCCCCTGCCGAGGAATTGAACCTGGATCGGCTGCAAACGAAGCAGCTGCTCTGGCTTTGAGCTACTAGGGGCGTGCGATCTGATTGCCACCGATTGGTAAGGAGCGCAATCACAGCCTTTACCAATGGTTACGAGGTAAGGTTAACCCTGGCCCATTATGGCTTGGTACAATTGAAAATGCCCTGCGGATCCTTCCAGAGGAAGAACCCGCAGGGCCTGGAGGCCAGCTACTCCGCTGGAGAGAGAGCGGGCGGCGCCTCCAAACCGTGCTGCCGTAAAGGCCGCATTCCGGTCATCAGGCGCGCCAGCATATAGAAGACCGGCGTCATGAAGATGCCGAAGAAGGTCACCCCGATCATGCCGGAGAATACCGCGATGCCCATGGCGACGCGCATTTCCGCACCGGCACCGGTGGATACGACCAGCGGCACCACACCCATGATGAAGGCCATCGACGTCATCAGGATCGGGCGAAGGCGAAGGCGGCTGGATTCGACCGCAGCCTCGAACGGCGTTCGACCTTCGAACTCCAGCTCGCGGGCGAATTCCACGATCAGGATCGCGTTCTTCGCCGACAGTCCGACCAGCACCACCAACCCGATCTGGGTGAAGATGTTGTTGTCGCCTCCCGTCAGCCAGACGCCCGTCAGTGCCGCCAGCACGCCCATCGGCACGATCATGATGATCGCAATCGGCAGCGTCAGGCTTTCGTACTGCGCCGCCAGCACGAGATAGACCAGCAGCAGTGCCAGCGGAAACACGATGACGCTCGAATTGCCGGCAAGGATCTGCTGGTAGGTGAGATCGGTCCACTCGAAGGCGACGCCTGACGGCAGCGTTTCGTCGAGGATCTTGGTGATCGCCGCTTCCGCCTGACCGGAGGAGAAGCCAGGTGCCGGCGCTCCGTTGATATCGGCGGCGAGGAAGCCGTTGTAGCGCGTCGTGCGTTCCGGTCCCGTCTGGGCATCCACCTTGAGGAGCGCCGATAGCGGGATCATCTGGCCCGATTGCGAGCGAACTTTCAACGCACCGATATCCTCGGGCTTTGCGCGGAACTGCGCATCCGCCTGAACACGGACGCTGTAGGTACGGCCAAACGCGTTGAAGTCGTTGACGTAGAGTGAGCCGAGATAGATCTGCAGCGTCTCGAACACGTCGGTGACGGATACGCCCAGCTGTTCGGCCTTGGCGCGGTCGAGATCGGCGAACAGCTGCGGGACGTTGATCTGGAAGCTGGAGAAGATGCCTGCCAGTTCCGGCGCCTGCATGGCCTTGGCAATCACGGCCTTGGTTGCATCGTCCAGTGCCTGGTAACCGTAACCGGCGCGGTCTTCGAGTTGCAGCTTGAAGCCGCCCGTGGTGCCGAGACCGTTGACCGGCGGCGGCGGGAACATCGCGATGAACGCATCCTGGATACCGGCGAATTTCTGGTTCAGTGCCATGGCGATGGCGCCGCCCGAAAGCTCCGGCGTCGTGCGGTTCTCGAAGTCGTCAAGTACTGCGAAGACGATGCCGGAATTGGATCCGATCGTGAAGCCGTTGATCGACAGGCCCGGAAATGCAATCGCATGCTCGACGCCCGGCTGCTTCAGGGCGATGTCGCTCATGCGCTTCACCACATCTTCGGTACGGTCAAGCGTTGCCCCATCCGGCAGCTGTGCAAAGCCGATCAGATACTGCTTGTCCTGCGCCGGTACGAAGCCGCCCGGCACCGCGTTGAACACGCTGTAGGTTGCACCGATCAGGGCGAGATAGATCACCATGACAATGCTCTTGCGCGACAGAAGGCCGCCCACCGTGCGGCCATAAGCGTTGGAGGCGGAACCGAAGACGCGGTTGAAGCCGCGGAAGAACCAGCCGAACAGCCAGTCCATAGCCCGCGTCAGCCGGTCCTTCGGCGCATGATGGCCCTTGAGGAGAAGCGCTGCCAGCGCCGGCGACAGGGTCAGCGAATTGATCGCCGAGATCACGGTCGAGATGGCGATGGTCAGCGCGAACTGCCGGTAAAACTGGCCGGACAAGCCCGAGATGAAGGCGAGCGGCACGAATACGGCGACAAGGACGAGCGCAATCGCTATGATCGGGCCGGAGACTTCGCGCATCGCCTTGTAGGTGGCATCGCGCGGATTGAGCCCGTTTTCGATATTGCGCTCGACATTCTCGACGACGACGATCGCGTCATCCACGACAATACCGATCGCCAGCACAAGGCCGAACAGCGTCAGCGCGTTGATCGAGAAGCCGAGCGCATACATCACGGCGAACGTGCCGATGATGGAGACCGGAACCGCGATCAGCGGAATGATCGAGGCACGCCAGGTCTGCAGGAAGACGATGACGACGATGACGACCAGCGCAATGGCTTCGAGCAGCGTATCGACGACCTTTTCGATCGACGAGCGGACGAACTGCGTGGTGTCGTAGACGATCTCGTATTTGACACCTTCCGGCATCGCCAGCTGGAGCTGATCCATGGTCGCGCGGACCGTATCGGCGATCTCGATCGCATTCGAGCCGGGGGCCTGCAGGACGGGAATGGCAACTGCCGGGCGTCCGTCTAGAAGCGACCGCAGCGTATAGTCGGCGGCGCCCATTTCGACCCTCGCGACGTCGCGAAGCCTTGTGATCTCGCCATTGGCGCCGCTCTTGACGATGATGTTGCCGAACTCTTCGGGCGACTGCAGACGTCCCTGCGCGTTGACGTTGAGCTGCAGGTCGGTGCCCGGCAGGTTCGGCGAGGCGCCGATAATGCCGGCTGCGGCTTGAACGTTCTGCGCGCGGATTGCGTCCGTCACATCGCTTGCCGCAAGATTGTGCTCGGCAGCCTTTTGCGGATCGATCCAGACACGCATGGAATAGTCACCGGCGCCGAAGACCTGCACCTGGCCGACGCCTTCGATCCGTGCCAGCCGATCCTTGACGTTCAGCGTCGCGTAATTGCGAAGGTAGGTGAGGTCATAACGGTCGCTATCCGAGACCAGATTGACGACCATGATGAAGTCGGGCGAGCTTTTGATCGTGGTGATGCCGAGCGCCCTCACCTCGGATGGCAAGCGCGGTTCAGCCTGGCTGACGCGGTTTTGCACCAGTTGCTGCGCCTTGTCCGGATCTGTGCCGAGCTTAAAGGTTACGGTCAGCGTCATGACGCCGTCCGATGTGGCCTGGCTCGACATGTAGAGCATGTCTTCGACGCCGTTGATCTGCTCTTCTAGCGGCGTCGCAACCGTCTCGGCAATCACGACCGGATTAGCGCCGGGATAGGTCGCCTTCACGACGACCGAAGGCGGAACCACGTTCGGATATTCGGAAATCGGGAGTGCGCGCATGCCAAGCAGGCCGGCGACCACGATCAGGATGGACAGAACTCCAGCAAAAACCGGTCTGTCGATGAAAAATCTTGAAATATTCATTGTCTAAGCCCTCTCTCCAGGGTCGAACAGAAACAACAGGCTCCCCTCTCGCGGCCTGTGCAGGACGCGAGTGCTTACCGTGTCTCGCAATTGTAGTTGTGGTTGCGGCCCGCCCCTCCAGTTAGGGAGAAGCAGACCGCATCAAGTCACTTGGTGGCGACTTCGTCCTGCGGCGCCACGATCGCGCCCGGGCGGATGCGCTGTAGCCCGCTGACGACGACACGATCGCCGGCAGAAAGGCCCTTTTCGACGATCCGCTGACCATCAATCACCGATCCGAGCTGAACCTGCCGGTAGCCGACCTTGTCGCCGGCTTCGACAACCAGCACGAACTTCTTGTCCTGATCGGTGCCGATCGCCTTTTCGCTGACGAGAAGGCGATCTTCGGCCTTGGGTTCACCCATGCGGACCCGCACGAACTGACCGGGGATCAAGCGCCCGCCCGGATTGTCGAAGACAGCGCGGACGCGGATCGTGCCGCTTGCCGCGTTGACCTCGTTGTCGATCAGCTGCAGCTTGCCGCGGACAGGCGTCGTTGACGCGAGCGTGCTGGCCTCAACCGGAACGTCGCCAATCGCCGGCACGCCGTCCTTGACGTCGACCTGGGCCAGTGTGCGGGCCACCAGTTCTTCGGCTGCATCAAAGCTTGCGTAGATCGGGCTGCTCGACACGAGCGTCGTCAGCACCGCCGAGGCAGAGCCTGCCGCCACGAGATTGCCGACGGTGACTTCAATGCGACCTGCACGCCCGGAGATCGGGGCACGAATCTGGGTATAATCCAGATTGATCTGCGCCGATTTCAGCGTTGCCCTTGCTGCCTGTACATTGGCGATCGCTTCGGCGCGGGCGCTCTGACGCTGCGAAAGATCGCTCTGCGAAATGGTGTTGCGCGAGGCGAGCGTCTTGCCCCGTTCCAGCTCGGTCTCGGCATAATCGAGCCTTGCCTGGGCGGATGCCATCTGTCCCTCCGCCTGAGCGACGGCTGCCTTGTAGGGCTCGGGATCGATCGAGACCAGAAGATCGCCTTCCTTTACGAGACCGCCTTCACGGAAATGCACGGACAGGATTGCGCCGGCCACCCTTGGGCGAACCTCGACGCGATCAACAGCTTCCAGACGGCCGGAAAACTCTTGCCAGGTGGTGACGTTCTTCGGCTGCACGGCGGCAACCGTGACCGGCACCGCCGGCTGAGCCGCCGCTTCCGCGGGGGCCGCATGGGCGCCTGTCGGCGTATCGATAGAGAGCGAAGCGCCTGCAATGAGCGCAGCAACACTTATTCCGGCGCCCCACGGGGCCCAGTTTTTGATCTTCAACATAATCATAATCTCCTGACGGTCCTGCCCCAGGGAGGAGGAGAAAACCGTTGTCAAACGCTAGAAATCGACGTCTGCTTATTCACTCAACGTTTCGACGAAGCCTTTGAACTCGGCGGATAGACCCGCCATCCAGTTCCCCTGCCCGCCCTTGTAAACACCCGTCCAGCCTGCGCCTTTCGGGAATATTTTCTGCCTGACCGAGACGCCCGAGGCTTCGAGCCGGTCCGCATAGTTGACAACCTCGTCATGCAGCGGATCGTCTTCTGACGTGACGACCAGAGCCGGCGCAAGACCGGATAGCCGCGAACAGAGACCGGGCGCAGCATAGGGATGCTGAAACCCGCAGGCTGCACGCAGGTAATGGCTCCAACCGTCGGACCATTTTTCGCGCATGCCGATCTCATCGGCTCGACGAAACGATTTCGAGGCCATCATCGGATCGATCATCGGCGACAGAAGGATCTGTCCCCGAAGCTCGCCCGGCAATTGATCTCGCGCCTTCAAAGCCACGCCCGCCGCGACGTTGCCGCCGGCCTCATCGCCCGCAACGAAAAGCGGGGAACGGGCGGACCCGAAGCGCTTGCGGTTGCTGCTGAGATAGGTCAACGCCGCGAAGGCGAATTCCATTGCCTGCGGAAACAAATTGCCGGAGGCGGCACCGTAATCCGCCTCGACAACGATCGAACCCGCCTCCGAAAAGACTTTTCCGATCGGCACTTCACGGTCCCGCAGGCCACCTTGCTGGAATGCGGATCCGCGCAGATAGAGTATAATCGGCGCGACTTTGGCTGCCGGCTGGCCTTCGTAACGGTGTATGGAAACGGACAGGCCTGCCCATTCGATATCCGCGTTCTTGTTCCAGTCCGTCATCCAGTCCTCCTCGCTATGGAGCCAAAAAGCCACACTGGCGAAAGGCATCTTGCCGAATAACTTGACCCTGATATTATTGTTCCTGACAGAACTCGCAAGTCGCTGAAATCGGCAACACTGTTCCGGATAGGCGAATAATACAACTCTTCGAACGGGATCAACGATGGACCAGCTTTCCTCTATGCGCGTCTTCGTGCGCGTCGTCGAAACGGGCAATTTCACGCGTGCTGCCGCGACCCTCAATATTCCCAAGACCACGGCCACCAACATGGTCCAGGGTCTAGAGGCGCATCTGCGCACGAAGCTCCTCAACCGCACGACACGTCGGGTCATGGTCACGACCGATGGAGCACTCTACTACGAGCGCGCCGTACAGATCCTGTCGGAACTTGAAGAACTCGACGGCACGATGTCGAAATCGCAGAACCAGCCCACGGGCCGACTGCGTGTCGAGATGGCAGGGGCGTTCGCCGACCTCGTCGTAATCCCCAATTTGTGCGAATTCTACCAGCGCTACCCGCAGATCCAGCTGGATATCGGGGTGGGCGACCGGCTGGTCGATTACATTGCTGAAAATGTCGACTGTGCTCTTCGAGGCGGCACGCCCAAGGACCAGTCGCTGATTGCGCGCAAAGTCGGCGAGCTTCGCATGCGCAATTACCTATCCCCGAACTATCTTGAGCGATTCGGTATGCCGACCCATCCGCGAGATCTGGAGACCGACCATTTCTCTGTCGGTTACCTCAACGCGACGGCCGGCCGGATCATGACCTTCGACTTTTGCAAAGAGGACGAGACGCTGGAGATCATGCCGCGTTACGTCGTCTCGGTGAATGATGCGCGCTCCTACGTCAACGCGGCGGTCGCGGGTCTCGGGATCGCACAGGCAGCGCGGTTCATGGTCCAGGAGCACGTGAAGAGGGGCGAACTCATCGAGATCTTCGCCGAATGGGAGTGCGAACCGCTGCCGCTCTACATCGTCTACCCGCAAACCCGGCACCTTTCCAACAAGGTCCGGGTCTTCGTGGATTGGCTCGCCAAACTGGTTCAAGGCTTGAAGGAAGACGAACAGCCGACGGTCACATTGCTGAAAACGGGCTGAGTTAGGTCTCAGCCGTAGGGGGACTGACACGTGCGGCGCATGCCGCCGTAGGACATGTAGCTGTTGTCGTTGGCGCGGTATGAACGATATCGCGACAGGCACCACTCCTCGTGCGCCGGGTTCCCCATGGATGTTGCGTCGTACGAGGCGTTTTGCGGCGAAGACGAGCGGTCAGTTTCACGCACAAGACGGCCGTCCTGACCACGCCCGATCATCGTGCTCGTGGCGCTGACCTGCTGAACCAGCCCCTGCTCTTCGATGCCGGTGTCCTCGTTGCCAGAAACAATGTTGTCCTGACCATGCGACATTGCGACCGGTGACTGGCAGGCCCGACGCTGGCCACCCCTGTAAGGCTGGTAGGTGTTGTCCTCGAGCCTGTAGGAACGGTAGCGCGCGAAGCACCAGTCGGCATGCGCCTGGTTAACCGATGAATCGGACACAGGATCTACCGACGCCTGGTCTGCCTCATCCAAGGAAGCCGTCTGGACGCCGTCCACCGCATCCGTCGCCTGGTCCTGGGCAGCTACGGGCTGCCCCTGCGCATCCGACGCCGGCAGATCGATCTTTGCGGTCACAGCAGCAATCCGCTCGTAACGCTGATCGCCGCTGCTCACGACCACGGGTGTCGAGGTCCAGAGATCAGGATGGTCAACGTTGGAAAAGCGATGAGGCGCCGGCTCGGCAATGAGATAGGCCGTGGCCGCAACGCCACTCAGGAAGACCGTGACGGCCAAGACAAGCCCGCTCAGAAGTAGAAGGATCGCTTTCACGACGAGGATGCTCCGCAGATTTTCAACATGCGGACAAAATGCATGCGCGCGCAGAGGGTTCCGAACGAATTGCAACCTCGCCCGAGACAAATGCAAGGTGGTACAAAAAAGCCGACATTTGCTCGGCAGGAAGCCCCAGAGTGCACTATTCAGATTGTGATAGACTATCATACGGAAGGAGATTCCGATGAGAACCCTGATCGCTGCCTTGGCGCTCACGCTCGCCGCCTTACCCGCTGAAGCACAGCAATTTCGCAATACCGAAATCCAGCCGGATGGGACGGGCGGATATTACGGCACCTATGGAAACGAGAATTTCGAGGTAACGCCACAAGGCGATGGCGTCTCGGGACATATGGGTGGACGCAGACCCGGTGTCATCGAGGAACGGCCCTCACCACGCCCCGGAAGCGTCGGCGCGACGCAGCGAAACTGCGTCGTCGACGGTAACGGAAACGCCATCTGCCGGTGAAACCGGCATTTGAACATTTCGATGTAAAGGATTGATTTGGTGGGTGATGTAGGGCTCGAACCTACGACCCGCTGATTAAGAGTCAGCTGCTCTACCAACTGAGCTAATCACCCGTAACCGGTTTGGCGAAGCGTCGTTTCCGCCGGTGTGTGGGCCGTATAAATGGGAAGTTTGGGCTTGTCCAGCACCTCCGGCGAAATTTGTTGGATCAGCAGCTTCTTTTTTGCGCGAGCGAACTGCCTTTGCAAGGATATCCGGACTTATAGTAACAAAATCAGAGGTTTGAGAATTTCGACTAGATTTCGATAACGCCTTCGGCAAGTCGGATCGCTTGTCCGCCGATCCGGGCTTTTGCAATGGCCCCTTCCTGCACATCGATATGGAGATGGATAAAGGACGGCCGTCCCATCTCGACGCCTTGCTCGATGAGAAGGGGGTGATGCCCATCCGGCGGGCCGTCGAAATGATGGATCGCGCCGGACAATGCCGCTACCGCCCCACCCGTGGCTGGGTCTTCAGCGATGCCCATATCCGGCGAGAACATCCGGGCATGAAATTTCGCCTGATGATGGACGCCGCCGCGGCAATAGACATAGGCTGAAGCGAGCGCACCCTCGACGAAAGGAGCGACCTTCTCCCAAAGCGGGGCATCGAATTCCATGTCCTGGACAGCTGCAAGATTGTGCAGCGGGATCATCAGGAAAGGCACACCGGCGCTCCAGATCGACGCAACGTGGTTTTCGAACCCGATATCCGTCAACTCGACGCCGAGCGCGTCCGCGATGCCCTGACGGTTCAAGGCAAGGTCGATCCGCTGCGACTTCTTCGGCAGATCGAATTCGGCGAAGCCCACCTCCCCCTGGCGCAGACGCACGGCGCACCGAACCGGACCGACCGCTTCCTCGAGAACGCAGACCAGATCGAGATCGCTGTCGCGGCCATGGGTGCGCTCGGCAAGGGCAATGGCCGTTCCGACCGTCGGATGGCCGGCGAAAGGAAGTTCCCGGCCCGGTGTGAAGATTCGCAGCTTTGCCGAATGGGTGGTGTTTGTCGACGTCTGGACGAACACCGTCTCCGAGAGGTTCATCTCCTTCGCGATCGCCTGCATGGCGCCATCGTCGAGCCCGTCTGCATCGAAGATGACCGCAAGCGGATTGCCGGAAAGTTTGGTGTCGGTGAAGACGTCGTAGATGCTGTAGGGACGCGCCAATGCAAACTCCTCCTCATATACCGGGCGCAAAACTGCCCGAGGGCGTCCGATGGCGCAACCCCTGATCAACGTCACCGGCTGGTGATCTGGCTACCAACAGCATGCGAGAAAAGCGAACCATCCCCGGCTCGCCTCTCTCAGAGCATCGCTACTCAGATGATCGGGAGCGCTTCGTGCTCGCGGGTCTCGGCATTGCCGATCAGTCTTCCGAGCCGCTTGATGCCTTCGTCGATCATCTCGTCGTTGGCGCAGGAGAAGCTGATGCGCAGCGTGTTGGCGTTGCTGCCGTCGGCGTAGAACGCCTTGCCGGGCACGAAGGCGACCTTTTCGGTTGCCAGCGACTTTGCCAGTAATTCGGCACCGTCCATGCCCTCAGGCAGCGTCAGCCACACGAACATGCCGCCTTCGGGCTTTGTCCAGGTCGTTCCCTTCGGCATGTATTTCGCAAGTGCCGCCAGCATGGAATCGCGGCGGCTGCTATAGACCCGCTTGATCTTGGCAACCTGTTCATCGAAACCGCGCGAAGCGACATGCTCGACGGCGATCTGGTTGATCGTCGACGAATGCAGATCGGCCGCCTGCTTCAACAGCACCAGTTTGCGGATGACCGGCATCGCTCCGATGACGAAGCCGACGCGCAGACCGGGTGCGAGCGTCTTGGAAAAGCTGCCGCTGTAGATCGTGCGGGTCTTTTCGATGCCGCCGCTGCGGGCGATGTCGAGAGCGAGGATCGGCGAGACCGGTTCGCCATCGAAGCGCAGGTTCTGGTATGCGGCATCTTCGAGAATCGCGATATCGAGTTCGTCGGCCAGTGCCAGAAGCTTTTCGCGGCCTGCGAGATCGATCGTCTCGCCGGTCGGATTGGAGAAGTCGGCGGACAGATAGGCAAACTTCACCGAGCCACCGGCTTTCGACGCCGTCTCGCGATAGGCTTCCGGCGTGCGGTTGCCGTTGACCGAGAGCTGATCGTAGGTCGGCTCATAGGCATTGAACGCGGAGAGCGCACCGAGATAGGTCGGCCACGTGACGAGCGCCGTATCGTTCGGCGACAGAAACAGTTTGCCGAGGTAATCGAGCGCCTGCTGGGAGCCTGACGTGATGAAGACGTTGTCGGCGGTACAGTCGATGCCGATCTTGGCGACATCGGCGACGATCCAGTCGCGTAGCGGCTTGTAGCCTTCGCTGACCGAATACTGCAGCGCCGAGTTCACTTGAGCGCCTGAGAAGATATCCGCATAGGCCTTCTGGAATTCCTCGGCCGGAAACAGTGCCGGATCCGGAATGCCGCCGGCGAACGAAATGATATCCGGCTGCTCCAGAAGCTTCAGCAGTTCGCGAATTTCGGAGGCTTTCATGCGGCTGGAGCGTGTCGCGAAAATATGGTCCCAATCAAGCACGGGCGTTTCCTTTTATTTCAATATTCTTGGCTTTGGTTTACATAAGTTTCGACAGGTCAACAATGCTGACCTATCGGTTTTTGGTACGGTGCGATCACGAATTGTAAAACGCAAAAGCCCGCGCAGATGGCGCGGGCTCTCGGATAGTCTGCCTCAGTCGACCGGAATGATCAGGCCTTGAGGATCGAGCGGCCCGCGTAGGCGGCCTGCGGCCCAAGCATTTCTTCGATACGGATCAGCTGGTTGTACTTGGCCAGACGATCAGAGCGCGACAGCGAACCGGTCTTGATCTGTCCGCAGTTGGTGGCGACTGCGAGATCGGCAATTGTCGAGTCTTCCGTCTCACCCGAACGGTGCGACATGACGGCCGTGTAGCTTGCCTTGTGCGCTGTTTCGACAGCATCGAGCGTTTCGGTGAGCGAGCCGATCTGGTTGACCTTGACGAGGATCGAGTTGGCTGTGCCCTGACGGATCCCATCGCGCAGACGGGCCGAGTTGGTCACGAACAGGTCGTCGCCGACGAGCTGAACCTTGGAACCGATCTTGTCGGTGAGATACTTCCAGCCAGCCCAGTCGTCTTCCGACATGCCGTCTTCGATCGAGATGATCGGGTACTTGCCGGCAAGTTCTGCCAGGTAATCAGCCATTGCTTCGGGCTCGAGCGAGCGGCCTTCGCCTTCCAGCTCATACTTGCCGTTCTTGAAGAATTCGGTCGCTGCGCAATCAAGCGCCAGGTGGACGTCATCGCCCGGCCGGTAGCCGGCCTTTTCGACCGACTTCATGATGAAGTCGAGGGCTTCCGGCGCGCTCTTCAGGCCCGGCGCGAAACCGCCTTCGTCGCCGACATTGGTGTTGTGCCCCTGCGCTGCCAGTTCCTTCTTGAGGACGTGGAAGATTTCCGCACCCATGCGCACGGCATCCTTCAGCGTCTCGGCGCCGACAGGCATGATCATGAATTCCTGGAAATCGATCGGGTTGTCGGCGTGAGCGCCGCCGTTGATGATGTTCATCATCGGGACCGGCAGAAGATGGGCGGAGGCGCCGCCGATATAGCGATAGAGCGGCAGGCCGGACGATTCGGCTGCGGCCTTGGCAACGGCAAGCGAGACGCCGAGAATGGCGTTTGCACCCAGGCGCGACTTGTTCGGGGTGCCGTCGAGCGCGATCAGGGTCTTGTCGATGTGGATCTGGCTTTCGGCATCGAAGCCGCCGATCGCGTCGAAGATCTCGGTGTTGACGGCTTCGACAGCCTTTTCGACGCCCTTGCCACCATAGCGCTTGCCGCCATCGCGAAGTTCGACGGCTTCATGCGCGCCCGTGGAGGCTCCCGACGGAACGGCGGCGCGGCCCATCGAGCCGTCTTCCAGATAAACATCCACCTCGACGGTCGGATTGCCACGGCTGTCCAGAATTTCGCGAGCGATGATGTCGGTAATGGCGGTCAAGGGTCTCTCCTCGGTTAATGTGCGAGCCTGAATTCGCAGGCTCAGCGAACAGGCGTGTCATCGACATTGTGCGATCGTCGATGACACGCGGATTACAGTCCAGTCAATTCGGCGGTTTTTCGACGCCGTCAGCCTTTTGCGATGGCGTCGAAGGCCAGCAGCTTTTCCAGAAGGCGCGGCATGTCCTTCAGGTGGACCATGTTCGGACCGTCGGACGGTGCGTTGTCAGGGTCTTCGTGGGTTTCGATAAAGACGCCAGCAACGCCGACGGCGACGGCTGCCCGCGCCAGCGTTTCGACAAATTCGCGCTGGCCGCCGGAAGAACCGCCCTGGCCGCCGGGCTGCTGCACGGAATGGGTTGCGTCAAAAATAACGGGGCTTCCGAGAGCCGCCATGATCGGCAGCGAGCGCATGTCGGAGACAAGCGTGTTGTAGCCGAACGAGGCACCGCGCTCGCACAGCATCACATTGGGATTGCCGCTTTCGAGGAACTTCGCCTGGACGTTCTTCATGTCCCAGGGCGCCAGGAACTGGCCCTTCTTCACGTTGATCGCGCAACCCGTCTTTGCGGCCGCGACGAGCAAGTCCGTCTGGCGCGACAGGAAGGCGGGGATCTGCAGGATATCGATCGTATCCGCCACGAGAGCGCATTGCTCTTCAGTGTGAATGTCGGTCAGAACGGGAAAGCCGAATTCCGTCTTCAGATCGGCAAAGATCGCCATCGCGTTGTCCAAGCCGATGCCGCGCTTGCCGGAGATCGACGTGCGGTTGGCCTTGTCGAAGGAGGATTTGTAGACGAGGCCGATGCCGAGTTTCTTGCAGAGTTCGACAAGCGTGCCGGCGATCATGAACGCATGATCACGGCTTTCCATCTGGCAGGGACCGGCAATCAGCGAGAGCTTTGCCGTGTTTGAGAAAACGACTTTCGAACTCCCCTCGCCCACGGACACTTCAGAATTGACGGAGACTGTCATTTCACTATTCCTCGAAACCGAAAACCACACCTTGCCCCGGGGCTGCCGACACGATCACGCGGCCATCCCTGCGGATGAATGCGACGTCATTAGCAGCAAGGGTGATCTCTGTCACGGCGAGATCGGTGGTCTTGAAGATGATCCCGCGCGCAGCGAGGCGCGACGATAACAAGGGCTTCATCGAAGACCGGAACTCGTCGCTGAACGTGTCGTTGGATTGAATGCGGATGCCGGCATTGGCAGCTTCGATCCGCAGACCGTCTTTCCCTTGCTCGGGTTGCGTCTCGAACACGGTTTCGAAAAGCGGCAGAAACTCCAGCGGGTCATCTGCAGAAAAGACGATCTCTCGAAGGCCTGTAACGGCGTTTGCGTGCTCATCAAGACCACCGCGATCTGCCGGTAATGCGGCCATGCGCTGGCAGGAAAACAGCAAGATGTCATCGACCTCGGGGACTGCCGCGAACGCCAGACGGAATGAGACTTCGCTCTCCCCACCATCGGGCAACTGCATCGGGCGGGAGAACTGAAGCATCTCGCCCGCAGACATGTACCCGTCCACAAAACGGCTATGATCGGCCGCTGCATCCTGCGTCCCGACGACCACCGCCGATAGACCTTCCCTTTTCCGCTGGCCGCGAAAGCGGATGTCGCGATCGGTGAACACGTTGCCTCGTTTTGCCGCAAGCGAGGCTTGCCGACGGTTCACAATGGCCAGTGGCTCGAGGTACGAGCCATCCGCGAAGAATATGCAGGCATTGGCTGTGCCGAAAGGGTGAACACCTTCAGGTGCCACAGTAAAGCCGAGAGCGGTCAACCTCCCCCGCGCTGACGCCAGATCTGCAACGGGCAGAACCAAATGATCGACTGACTTGTTACCCACTTACACCCCCAAAGTCTTATTCCGCAGAACATTGGCTATCGCGGGAAACTCGGCAAGTGCTGCGCACGAACTGAATACGTGATCGAACGCTGAAATGAGACTATTCTTGAGCAAAAATTTGGGGCTTGCGGAACACAGATAGAACATATAGCGTCCGTTCTGCATTTGTTTCCAATTCTGAGGGTCCCGTCCATGCTGACACGCAAGCAACAGGAGTTACTTCTGTTCATCCACGAGCGGATGAAAGAATCAGGCGTGCCGCCGTCGTTTGACGAAATGAAGGACGCTCTCGACCTTGCATCGAAGTCCGGCATCCATAGGCTGATCACCGCGCTCGAGGAGCGTGGCTTTATTCGCCGTCTGCCGAACAGAGCACGCGCGCTCGAAGTGATCAAGCTGCCTGACGCCTATGTGGCGAACCTTCATCCGCGACGGGGTTTTTCTCCCAGTGTCATCGAGGGAAGCCTCGGCAAAACGCAACCGGTCGTCGCTCAGAAGCCGGCGCCGGTCATGGCGGACAATCCGTTCTCGACAAACATTCCGGTCATGGGTCGAATCGCTGCCGGCGTGCCGATCTCCGCGATCCAGAACAACACCCATGACATCGCCGTTCCGATCGAGATGCTGGGTTCCGGCGATCATTACGCGCTCGAAGTGAAGGGCGATTCGATGATCGATGCCGGCATCCTCGATGGCGATACCGTCATCATCAAGAATACCAGCACCGCAAGTCCAGGCGATATCATCGTTGCCCTGGTCGATGAGGAAGAAGCGACCCTGAAGCGGTTTCGCCGCAAGGGTGCCTCGATCGCACTGGAAGCGGCAAACCCGGCTTACGAGACCCGCATCTTCCCGCCCGACCGGGTGAAGGTCCAGGGCAAGCTTGTCGGCCTTATTCGCCGCTATCATTAAGAACGGTGTCATCCCGGAGATGCGCAGCAACAGCCTCCGGGATGCCAAAGTCGAGTTGTCGCGTTCGCCAGTCATAGAACCGGTGGACGGTCCACGGACGGCTTGAGGTCTGTGCGCTGTCTCGCATTGCCGCCGTAATCTTGATGTCTGGCGCTGTCGCGTTCGGAATAATGGTGATTTCCAGTGCGCCAGTCCGGCGCAACGTCCGCCCGCTGAGAAGCAAGGCGCCGGAGCGGCAAGTATCGAAGCGTGCGCCGGGCGAGACGATGATCCGACCGACATCGCAGGCAAGACCGGTGTATCGGTTGTCTTCGACGGTGACGATCCGGATGTCCTGAGCAGTCTGCGCCGCGCACAGGATTTTCGGCAGACAGGCGAATCGTCCGGGCTTCAATGCTTGAAGAAAACCCCTGACATATTCGATTTCCCGGCGCGTCAAATCCGGTCGCGAATGTGGTCCAGGTGGTCTGTCATCGCTTTTCGCAAGGCTGGCACCTCGCGCTGGTTCCGAAGAGGCAAGAACCGGCAAGGCGAGCGGTTGTTCTCCGGTCTCAAGCACCAGCGCTCGCCGCCATTGATCGTAGATAAATCCCGGCGGTCGGGTTCGATTGAGGGTGATCTTGTCATCCTGGATCAGTCCCACTGACGCGCCGTCTTCGGATATGACGATATCAGGCCTCGGCGCCGAGCCTGAGCGGACCGCAAAGAGCAAAGCCACCGCCATGAACAGCGCGCCTGTCAACCTCAGCGGCGTGCGCAGCAGCGTCAGAAGCAGAAAGCCTGCCGTCGCCAGAGGCAGGAAAAGCGGGTTCTGCCGGCCGATGGCAATATCGCCGCCCCATGCGGCGACGATCTCGGCAATGCGAATGACGATCCGCAGCCCCTCGCCCATGATGAACAGAACGGGAGCATCCAGCCCGAACGGCATCAGCAGCATGGCCACGAGACCTGCCGGCATCACCACGAAGGAAATGATCGGCATGGCCGCGAGATTGGCCGCGAGGCCGTAGGTGGTCAGATGGTGGAAATGCTCGATCGAATAGATCGACGTCGACGTACTGCCGATCAGCGACGTCACCACGATCCCGGCAATGAAATGCAACGTCGCCGCAATACCCGTTATCCAACGGTTGCTACCTTTTGTCTCCTCCTTTCCTTTCGCGAAATATCGCGTCCAGAGGGCGAACCCTGCCACCAGTGCCGCGGTTGCCGCAAACGACATCTGGAAACTCGGACCCAGAATCTCCGACGGCGAGATGGCGAGGATGATGATTGCCGAAAGGGCGACGTTGCGAAGGCTGATGGAGGGTCGATCGACGAGCACGGCGACCAGCATCACCGCCATCATGATATAGGCTCGCTCGGCGGAAACCCCGAACCCGGAAATCAGGTAATAGGCGGTCGCCATGACAAGCGCACCGAACGCGGCAAACTTCTTGATCGGATAGGCCTGCGCAAAGCCTGGAAACAGCGACAGGACGGAGCGGACGCCGACGAAGAAGATACCGGCTGCCAGCGCCATGTTGAGGCCTGAGATCGCGACGATATGGGCCAGCCCGGACAGACGAAGCGCCTCGGTCGTCTCACGGGAAATTGCACGGCGCTCGTCGGTCACGATTGCGGCAGCAAAAGCGCCCGCATCCCCCTTGACCGTATCGCGGATGCGATTGCCGATTGCGCTGCGAAGCGCAAAAAGCCCTCGCTGCATGTCCGACCATAACCCGGGTTGGTCATCGATCGCCGGTTGTACGCTAGGCGCGCCGTAAAAGAAGCCAACGGCCCCGATTTGATCGAAGTAGGAGGAGAAGGCGAAATCGTTCAATCCGGGAAGCGCCGGGCCAGAGGGTGGCGACAGACGGGCACGGCCGGAAACGCGCTCTCCGATGTCTGCAGGCTCGTGTTGGCTTCTGGCAAGAACCGAGACGCGCTGTGGCGGTCGTGAAAGCGAGGGCTCAGATGTCTGCTCGATCCTGAGGATATAGCGCCAGCGGCGCTGTGCATCGGCTTCGCGTCGTTCGACAATCCCGCTGATGGTCGTTGTGACGGGCGAATCGAGCACGACCGTCGAACACCGCCAGGTTTCGAGCGCTGCCAGCGCAGAACCGGAGAGAAGCAGGCAGAGTACAAGGTTGGCACGAGACAGTGGATGCGCGCGATACCGTGTCAGCCCTGCGGTCACCATCGAGATCGCAAGCATGGTTGCGAGAATGAATGGCGATGGCGTCCAAGGAAGTGCGAACCAGGTCGCAGCGCCGGCGCCCAGCAAGACAGGCAGGAAGAGGAACACATGACCGTGGGAAAGCTCCTCGCTCAACGACGTGCACAGCCATTTGGAAACGGGCCGGTCTCTGACCACGTATCCCAGGAAAACATCCTCGGAATGATGGTCGTTTCGACCATCATTCCTGACTTCCGCGGGCATTGTCTGCGATGCCGATTCGGGCGTCCAGAGTGCGATTGCGTGGGGTGTCGAAGCAAGCATCATCGGCTTGCTGCTGGCTGCCTCAAAAATCGCTCCGCCATTCGCCATGATGGTTTATCCCGCCGGCTCCGCTGCAGAGACGGTGATTGGTAAACGCAACCTGCGCGTTTATATTCTCCTCGTCAACACATTCGCCAAGCTGCGGTTTTCCTTCACGTTACGGCCTCTTACACCATGAGGTTGGGCATCTTTTAAACGTGGCCTGCCTAAATTATTTTCGCGCTGCACAAAATGTCGCAGGAGCGCTTGGCATCACCTTTAGGATCATATAGCTAACTTGCGACGCTTAACTCTTATGGCGCTTTCTGGGCGCCATGCCGCCAACAGGTTGGAGGATCAGAATGACGGAACAAAGCGCAAATCTCGTACTTGGTGATAAGACAGTCGACCTCTCGGTGCGATCGGGCACCATTGGGCCGGATGTTATCGATATCGCAGCCCTGTACAAGCAAACCGGTGCCTTCACCTACGACCCCGGCTTCACGTCGACTGCATCCTGTGAATCCAAGATCACCTATATCGACGGCGACAAGGGTGTTCTCCTGCACCGCGGCTACCCGATCGAGCAGCTTGCTGAACAGGGTGACTTTCTGGAAACCTGCTATCTGCTTCTCTATGGAGAACTGCCGACGGCTGCCCAGAAGAAGGACTTCGATCATCGCGTAACCATGCACACCATGGTCCACGAGCAGATGAGCCGCTTCTTCACCGGCTTCCGCCGCGATGCGCATCCTATGGCCGTCATGTGCGGTTGCGTGGGCGCTCTCTCGGCCTTCTATCACGATTCCACCGACATCACCGATCCGCACCAGCGGATGGTTGCGTCGCTGCGCATGATCGCCAAGATGCCGACGCTCGCCGCCATGGCGTACAAGTACCATATCGGCCAGCCCTTCGTGTATCCGCAGAACGACCTGGATTACGCCTCCAACTTCCTGCGCATGTGCTTTGCCGTGCCGTGCGAAGAATACAAGGTCAACCCGGTCCTGTCGCGCGCCATGGATCGCATCTTCATCCTGCATGCGGATCACGAACAGAACGCGTCGACCTCGACGGTTCGCCTTGCAGGTTCCTCGGGTGCAAACCCGTTCGCCTGTATCGCTGCCGGCATTGCCTGCCTCTGGGGCCCCGCTCACGGCGGCGCCAACGAAGCAGCGCTCAACATGCTGACCGAGATCGGGACCGTCGATAAGATCCCGGAATACATCGCCCGTGCCAAGGACAAGAACGATCCGTTCCGTCTGATGGGCTTTGGTCACCGCGTCTACAAGAACTACGATCCGCGCGCCAAGATCATGCAGAAGACCACGCATGAAGTGCTGGCGGAACTCGGTCACAAGGACGATCCGCTTCTGCAGGTCGCCATGGAACTCGAGAAGATTGCTCTGACGGACCCCTACTTCATCGAAAAGAAGCTGTACCCGAACATCGACTTCTATTCGGGCATCACCTTGAAGGCGATGGGCTTCCCCACGACGATGTTCACCGTTCTGTTCGCGCTTGCGCGTACCGTCGGCTGGATCGCCCAGTGGGCCGAAATGATCGAAGATCCGCAGCAGCGTATCGGTCGTCCGCGCCAGCTCTATACCGGCGAAGCGCAGCGTGACTACACGCCCGTTTCGAAGCGCTAGGCGCTGAATTAGGCTTTGCGAAAAGAAAAACCCGTTCAGCGATGAACGGGTTTTTTGTTGTCTAACAGTTCGAGTATCGCACCTGCTGCGGCCTCTCCAGGCGGAACAGGGACGTCCAGTCTCTGCCAGGCAAGTGCGAACCCGTCGAGCATCGCACGGCGCTCCGGCGTGTCGGCGGACAGACGTTCCGCCCAGCGGCTGAGGCTTCCGGGTCGCACGACCTCGTTGACATACTCGGGAACGACCGGGTAGTCGGCGATCAGGTTCGGAAGCGCGCCGGTCCAGATCTTGATGCGGCCGGCCAGAAGCTTGATCAGCCAGTCCGTCTTGTAGGCTGAGACAACGGGAACCGTCGCAAGCCCCAGTTCCAGGATAACCGTCCCTGAAGCCGCCAGCGCCACGTCCGCCTCTGCGAAGGCAGCCCATTTTCCGGCTGTATCCGTGGTAATCTCGACATGAACCGGCAGATCTGCGGCCATCTCACGCACCAGTTCTTCCCGGCGCGGTACCGTCGGAAGCAGGAACCGGGTCTCACCATTGCGATCTGCAAACTCGCGCGCAGCCTCGCCGAACACGGGTAGGAGTGCCTTGATTTCGGCTGAACGGGAGCCCGGAAGCAAGAGGATCGTCTTCTTGTCGGCGGAGGTCTTGACCGGCCTCTCGGCGCGCGCAGCACGGACCCTCAGGAGATCCGCATCATTGGTCAGCCGGTGACCGACGAACACTGTCTGCGGACCCTCCAGCCTCCGCATCGCTTCCGGCTCGAACGGAAGGACGGCAAGAACGAGGTCGACATAGGAGAGCATCGCCTTGGCACGATATTCCTTCCAGGCCCAGACACTGGGGCAGACATAATCAACGATCGGCAGATCCGGCAGGGCCGCCCTCACCTTTCTTGCCACTCGGTGGGTAAAGTCAGGGCTGTCGACGATGACAAGCACATCGGGCTTTGCGGCGACGATCGCAGCCGCCGTCTGGTTGATGCGACGGATCAGGTTGGGAAGACGCGCGAGCACCTGGGTGATGCCCATGATGGACAATTCGGAGAAATCGAACAGCGACTGAAGGCCTTGGGCCGACAGTGCATCACCGCCCACCCCGATCAGTTCGACGGGACCGGCGTAGGACGCCTTCAGTGCTGCGATGAGGTCTGCCCCTAAGAGATCGCCCGACACTTCGCCGGCGATGATCGCAACCTTCAAACCTTGGTTCATCACAATCCTCTCGACGGAAGGGCCTGATCGATGCCGCAGACGAAAATGCCGTGGGCGTCAGCAGCTTTGATCAGCTTTGCTTCTTCCAGCACCAGCGCCCTGCCCGCTTCCACGGCGATCCCCGCCAGCCCGGCCGCGACGGCATGTTCGACGGTGGATGGCCCGATGGTGGGCAGGTCCGCGCGCATATCCTGGTGGAGCTTGCAGAGCTTGACGAGCACGCCCTTGCGGCGCGTGGAGATACGCCCCTCGGCGCGCAGTTCGGCAACGCGCTGCATCATCCGGTCGGTTCCCTCGACACCTTCGAGTGCCACAACGCGGCCGCCGACGCTGACAGCGCCCTGGCCGATATCGAGATTGCCGAGTGCGCTCGCAGCCTCGACACCGCGTTCGATGTCACGCAGATCGTCACCGCCTGGAGACACTTGGCCAAGCGGACCGACCTTCGCCAGCAGGCCCGGCGCGATGTCGTGGGCACCCAGAACTTCGCAACCCATGGCCTCGATCAACTTGATCACCATCTGCAGCACTGCGTCATCGCCGGCTGATAGCAGTGTGCGCACGACGGAGGGCAATTTGATCAGGGTCTTGAAGGTTGGATGAATGTCGCGCCATTCGGGGCGCCTTGCGACGCCGCCCGACATCACGACGCGACGGATGCCTCTTTCGCGAAAACTCTTCTCGATCCCTGAAAGATCGCCGACGCCCAGCGACACATGGTCGAACCCGTCAAAGCGATGATCCGCCTCATCCTTCAGCTGGATGATGAACGGATCTTCGCCTGCAACACGTGCGGCATCCGCCAGGTAGACCGGCAAAAAGCCTTTACCGGCGATAATCGCCAGCCGGCCCTCTCGCGCTTGGCCAGGGGCGCCGGCCGCGACCATCAGCCCTTCCTGCGGAAAGGCGATGAGATCGCGCGGTCACTATCGGCTGTGATGAAATCGATGATTTCCATGGCCTCCGGGCAATCGGCAAACTCGTCGCGGATCGCTGCGGCATTGGCGCGAACATTTGCCTCGCCTTCGAAGATCTTCTTGAATGCGCGACGAACGATATGGATCGTTGCGCGATCAATGCCGGCGCGGGTCATGCCGACGACGTTCAGGCCGCCCAGAAGACCGGGATTGCCGTTCAGCATGCCAAACGGAATGACGTCGTAGTTGACGGCGGAAAGCCCACCGATGAAGGCTTGCCGACCAATGCGGGTAAACTGGTGAACGGCGCAGCCACCGCCCAGGATCGCACGATCGGAGACCTGCACGTGACCAGCCAGCATCACGTTGTTGGACATGATGATATGGCTGCCGAGCTGGCAATCATGCGCGACGTGCGAATTTGCAAGGAAGAGGCAATTGTCACCAACGACCGTCTTGCCACCACCGCCCGTCGTCCCGGTGTTCATCGTCACGCCTTCGCGCATCGTGCAGTTATCGCCAATGGTCAGGCTCGAATCCTCACCGGCTTCGTGAAGGCTCTGCGACACACCACCGATGACCGCCATCGGGAAGATCCGACATCCCTTGCCGATCTCGGTATTGCCACTGACGACCGCATGCGAAATGAGCTCGACATTGTCCTTCAGCACCACGCGCGGGCCGACATGGGAGAACGGTCCAACGACGACGTTCTCGCCAATCACGGCGCCATCCTCGACCACGGCCGAAGGGTGGATGCGCGCGCTGGCCGAGATCATGCTCATTCGCTTTCCTTGCGCATCATGGCGCCGATATCGGCTTCCGCAACCAGCTGACCATCGACCTTGGCGTCGCAATGGAACTTCCAGATATTGCCGCGCTGCTTCTGCTTGACGACATGAAATTCCACGCGGTCACCCGGCACGACCGGCTTGCGGAAACGCGCGTTGTCGATCGTCATGAAGTAGACGAGATTGCCAGCCCCACCCTGCTTGCGCGCACAGATCGCGCCGGCAGTCTGTGCCATGCCCTCGACGAGAAGAACGCCCGGCATAATCGGCTGCTCGGGAAAATGACCGGTGAAATGGGGCTCGTTTGCCGTCACGTTCTTGATGCCAACAGCCGAGCTGTCGCCATCGATCTCGATGATCTTGTCGACCAGGAGAAACGGGTAGCGATGCGGCAGAAGGCGCATGATTTCCTGAATGTCGGCCGCGCCGAGCTCCGGCTTGGTCTCATCCGTCATTTTTCTTATCTCCTCGGCGTTTCGCCCGGTCATCGGAACGCGACATGATCTCCGCCATGTCTCTCAAAAAGTCTTTTATCGGCCGCGCCGGAATTCCGCCATAGGTCTGCCCGGCCGGGATATCGGCGACCACGCCGCTCATCGCTGCGATCTGCACGCCATCACCGATCGAGATGTGACCGTTAACGCCGCTCGCACCACCGATCATTACGCCATTGCCGATACGGGTCGATCCGGCAATGCCGACGCCAGACACGATACCGCAATGGCGACCGATGCGGACGTTATGGCCGACCTGAACCTGATTGTCGATCTTGGTGCCCTCGCCGATCACAGTGTCATCCATCGTGCCGCGGTCGATCGTCGTATTGGCGCCAATCTCGACATGATCCTGGATGATGACGCGCCCGACCTGCACGATCTTGAGCATGCCTTTCGGGCCGGGCGCATAACCGAAGCCGTCCTGACCGATGCGCGCGCCATTGTGGATGATGACGTTGTTGCCGATCAATGCTGACAGAATGCTGGCGCCAGAGGCGATCGTGCAGTCGCGGCCGATCTTCACGTCAGCACCGATCACGGCGCCGGCAGCAATCCGTGTGCCGCTGCCGATTTCGACACGCGCACCGATTACCGCCATGGGCTCGATCTCGACACCAGGCTCGAGTCTTGCCGTCGGATCGACAAAGGCCGCCGGAGAAATGCCGGACTGCGATGTTACCGGAGATGGACGAAGCGCGATGGGATGCAGAAGCGCGCCGGCCTCTGCAAAAGCCGTATGCGGCTTCTTCGTCGCAAGCACCGGAATGTGATCTGGAATGATGGATTTCAGGCCCGGATCGCAAAGGATTGCCGACGCTTCGCAGGTCTCGAGATCGGCGCGGCTTTTCCTGGAGAGGATGTAGCAGAGATCGCCTTTGCGCGCACGCGCAACGGGCGAGACAGACCGCACCAGTTCGTCACCGGCACGCTCGTCAAGCAGTTCAACCCCAAGATGGGCGGCCAGCTCACGCAGGCTCACGCCATCATGAGGCGGGAAAAATTTGTTATGGTCCATGAACCCTGAGCTCCAGAACAGGTTTCCGGCCGCTTTCGCGGCCGGAGACGATCAGAACTGGTTCGCCATGCTGAAGCGGAACTGCTGCTTCTCGTCGAAGTCTTCCTTGACGACCGGCTCGGCGTAATCGACGCGCAGGTTGCCGAACGGCGAAGCCCACATGACACCAACGCCGACCGAGGCGCGGATCGACATGTCGGTGCCGTTGACCTTGTCACCGAAAGTCTTGGTTTCATTGCCGAACAGCGAACCGGCGTCAGCAAAGACAGCGGCACGGAAACCGACATCTTCCGGGATGAGCGGCATCGGCATCGTCATTTCAGCCGAGGCATTGAAGTAGCTCGTGCCACCGAGAGCATCGCCGTGGTCGTCCGTGCGCGGACCGATACCGTCGTTCTTGAAGCCACGGATCTGACGACCGCCGATCGTGAACTGATCGAAGACGTTCAGATCATCACCGGTCTTGAACA
Organism: Rhizobium sp. CFBP 8752; assembly: GCF_014842035.1. Taxonomy (NCBI): domain Bacteria; kingdom Pseudomonadati; phylum Pseudomonadota; class Alphaproteobacteria; order Hyphomicrobiales; family Rhizobiaceae; genus Rhizobium; species Rhizobium sp. CFBP 8752. Next base: position 1,774,479 of record NZ_JACYUZ010000001.1, read on the forward strand.
CATGACCACCACCGACGGCAATCGAACCAACCAGATCGGCTTCGGTCGAAAGAAGGTGGAAGTAACGGGCGCGGGCTGTGACCTTGTAGAAGTCGGAGTCGCCACCGAGGCCGGCATATTCATGCGTGAAGGATGCAAACAGACCTTCACGTGGAAGCGTCTGGCTGTCCAGCGAGTTGTAGACCAGCGACTGCGACACTGACGACTGCGTATACTTGCCTTCGTCGATCAGGTTCGCGTAGGTCTGCGACACCTTGTCATCAAGCGTAAACGGCAGGCCGTCACCACCAAAAGCACCGTCTTCTTCGTACTTGATCGTCTTGTAGGTGTAGCGGAACGTCGTCGCCAGCTCTTCAGTGATCGGCGCCGTTACGCGCAGGGTGATTCCCTGTTCGCTATAGTCGTAGTAATCGTTCGAAGAGGTCGTGCTCTTAAAGATGTCGAAGCCGGCAGCAAGACGGTAACCGAGGAAGTAAGGCTCGGTGAACGAGATGCTGTAGCTGCGCGCGTCGTCCGTACCGGCACCTGCCGCAACGCGGATGTACTGGCCACGACCGAGGAAGTTCTTTTCTTCGATGGATGCTTCGAGAAGGAAGCCGTCACCGCCAGCAGCGTAACCTGCACCGATACCGAACGAACCGGTTGGCTGATCTTCGACGTCCACGATCACGACGACACGGTCGGCAGAGCTGCCCTGCTGCGTCGTCACGTTGACGGTGGTGAAGTAGCCAAGCGCCTCAAGACGCTTCTTGGCGCGGGCAATCATGCCCTGATTGAACGCATCGCCTTCGGAGAAGTCGAACTCGCGGCGAATAACATAGTCGCGGGTGCGGGTGTTGCCGCGAACCTCGATACGCTCGACATAGGCGCGCTCGCCCTGGTCGACCATGTAGGAGACGCCGATCGTGTGGTTTTCAAAGTTGCGATCGCCGCGTGGCGTGACACGCGCAAACGGATAGCCGGCAGACGAGACGCGCTTCGAAATCGCATCCATCGTCTTCTGGATTTCACGGGCATCGTAGGTGCTGCCGGAATTGGTCTCGACGAGACCCTCCAGGTCCTGACCGGAGATGCCTTCTACCGTCGATTCAACGGCAATGTTGCCGTACTGGTAGCGAGCACCTTCCTCGACCGTGAAGGTGATGTTGTACTGGTTAGTCGACTCGTCAAGAACCGCCTGCGACGACACGACCCGGAAATCCGGATAGCCGTGGTTGTAGTAGAACTGGCGGAGCGTGTCTTCGTCAGCACGCAGCTTGTCTTCGCTGTAGACATCCTTGCGGGTCAGGAAAGACAGAGGACCGGATTCTTTGGTGATGATCGTCGACTTCAGACGACCGTCGCCGTAGGCCTGGTTTCCAACAAAGGTAATGTTGGCAATCTTGGTGCGGTCACCTTCGTTGATGACGAAGGCAAGGTTGACGCGGCCCTGGCCGACATCGGCGGTCTGCGTCGTGACTTCAACGTCGCTACGACCAATCGCGCGATACGATTCGCGGATGCGTTCGATGTCGGCGTTGATCATGGACTGGTTGTAAGGGCCAAGTGGCTGCGTCTGAACGGCGCCAGCGAGCTTGTCGTCCTTGATCTTGCGGTTGCCGTTGAAGACAACCTGGTTGATCAGCTTGTTTTCGCTGACGGTAACGACAAGCGCGCTACCGGAAACGCTGATGCGGACATCGGAGAAAAATCCGGTCGCATAGAGACGCTTCACAGACTCGTCGATGTCGCTCGCGGCGAATGCAACGCCGGGACGGATTGTAAGGTTCGAACGGACAGCTTCTTCGCCGGCGCGCTGAGCGCCGCGGACCTGTACGCTACGAATGGTAGCTGCCTCGGCAGCGGGAGCAGAGGCAAGCACCAGCACACCGGCGCCCGACGCAACAACACTAGCAGACAGCGCAACCGCCGACACTGCGTTCAAGAACTTTGAACCAGCCTTCATTTTCACTTCTTACCTTTTCCCGTTGTCCCTTGGCGGGTGAACCCGACTCCGGCCACGTGTGTCGTTTTACCTGCTTTTGCCCTACAAGCAAGATATCGCGTTAATTTCTATTTACTTCCTTTCGATGCGTGGCCATATCGCCACGCACCACATGCAAACATGGTAAATAAAGGGTTATTTCAACGATCTCACGGGGTTAACCGATGAGATTACTGATGTCGTTGAATGTCGCAAACACCATCAGGCTGAGCACCATGGCCAGTCCGATCCGGAATGCGATCTCCTGAGCACCAGACCCCAGCGGCTTGCCTCTGATGGCCTCGATTGCATAAAATACCAGATGCCCTCCGTCCAGAACAGGAACCGGCATCAGGTTCAACAATCCAATGGAAACTGACAGTACGGCTGCCAGCTGAACAACGGCGGCAAAGCCGAGGCTCGCCATCTGGCCAGATGCCTGCGCGACCCTGACAGGACCGCCCAGCTGATCAGCCTTCATGCGACCCGTCACGAGGTTGCCGATGTAGCGGAATGTGCCGGTGACGATATTTCCGGTTTCCTTGACCCCTTCCGCCACTGCCTCGAGGGGCGAGAAGGTTTCGGTCCTGAAATTACCCAGCTGTTCGTTGGTGACGATGCCGATCAGGCCAAGCTCGACCTTGTTGCCGAACTGGTCGGTGATCTCACTGCGCTTTGGCACCATAGGCAGGTCGATGTCCTGCCCGTTGCGTTCAACGGTGACGGTGATCGGGGTTTCCGGACGCACGCTGACATAGCGGCGGACGTCGTCGAACGTCTTGATGCGACTGCCATCGAGCGCGACCAGACGGTCCCCCCTCTGCACACCAGCTTCTGCCGCGGCGCTGTCAGGCCTCACTTCGGCGACGACGGGATCGGCGATGACCTTTCCGTAAACGCTGAACAGGACGGCGAAGATTGCGATCGCCAGAATGAAATTGGCAATGGGTCCGGCAGCCACGGTCGCCGCGCGTTTCCACAGCTTGGCCCCGGCCAGCGTGTGCGCCTTGTCCGCCTCGGTCATATGCGAGACACTTTTGGCATCGGGCATACTGGCGACATCGTCGTCGCCGAAGAACTTTACATACCCACCAAGCGGAATCGCAGAGATCTTCCAGCGCGTGCCGCGTTTGTCCGTAAACCCGATCAGTTCCGGTCCGAAGCCGACAGAAAACGCAGTCGAGCGGATGCCGCACCAGCGGCCGACAAGGTAGTGGCCCATTTCATGCACGAAGACGAGCAGCGACAGGACGAGGATGAAGGGGATGATGTAACCCGTAACGAAGGTCAGGATGGCCATTTCAGTTTCCGGTTTCCAGCGGTCGCAAGGACCGACATTTATCAGAGGCCGAAAAGATAGGCCGCGACGCTTGCGTCAACATGGCTTGTCCAGGCGGCGTGCGCAAGTGTGAGAAGAAACGCCGCGAAACAGGCAAAAACGAGACCGTCGACGCGATCCATCACACCACCGTGGCCGGGGATGAGATGACTGGAATCCTTCACGCCGAATCGGCGCTTGATGAAGGATTCGAACAGGTCACCGATCTGGCTCGCGACCGACAGGATGAGCGCCATGAAGGCAGTCCACAGCGAGAAGTCCGAGAACACAACACCACTCAGCGCAGATCCGGCGATAACGGCGGAAACAGTACCGCCGATCGCTCCAGACCATGTCTTGCCGGGCGAGATCCGTGGCGCGAGTTTCGGCCCCTTCAGTTTGCGGCCGATGAAATAGGCGAGAATGTCCGTGGACCAGACGACGGCGAACAGAAACAGCATCGCCATCAGGCCGATCTGGTTTTCACCCCGGATCGCGGCAATGGCGATCGTACTCAAGCCTGCGTAGAGGATGCCTGATGGCAGCCACCAGCTACGCTTTCGCAGAACGACAAACAGCATGGCTGTTATCACGCCGCCGCCAAGGAGCGGCATCGACATCTGGTCGTCACCGCCGAGAACATTCAACGCGACAAGGACGACGATCAGCCAACCGAAGGCGTTGCCCTGGAAATCAACGTCCTTCAATCGAGTGATCGTGGACCATTCGTAATAGACGAGCACGCCGATCACGGCTGCGACGGCCCGGAATGGGAGTCCACCTGCCCAGGTCGCAGCCAGGACCACGATGGCAAGCACGATTGCCGACAGAAGACGCTTTTTCAATTCTCCCGACATCAGCCGACGACCGCGGTGGGAGTGGCCGAGACGGCGCCGAAGCGGCGGTCGCGAGAGGCGTAGACCTTGAGGGCCTGGAAGAAGAGCTGCTTGTCGAAATCCGGCCAGTATTCGGGAATGAACAGGAACTCCGAATAGGCTGCCTGCCAAAGCAGGAAGTTCGAAAGCCTTTCTTCGCCGCTGGTGCGGATGATCAGGTCCGGGTCTGGAATATCGGCGGTGTCCAGACGCCCGCAAATCATCGCCGCATCGATCGCCTCTGGATCGAGAAGGCCTGCGCGCACGTCCTTTGCCAGGCTCACCGTCGCACGGACGATCTCGTCACGCGAGCCATAATTGAACGCGATCACAAGTGTCAGCGCCGTGTTGTTGCGCGTCGTCTCCTCGGCCTCCAGAAGCAGAGGCAGAAGATCGCCGCGCAGCTTGACGCGGTCGCCAATGATGCGGATGCGAACATTGGAATGATGCAGTTCGGCGAGGTCGCGGCGGATGAAGCGGCGTAGAAGCCCCATCAGGTCGTTCACCTCGGCTTCCGGACGGCTCCAGTTCTCCGACGAAAAGGCGAACAGGGTGAGATACTCCACACCCGCCTCGCCTGCCGCCTTCACCGTTTCGCGAACGGCTTCCATCCCTTTGCTGTGGCCAACGGTACGGGGAAGCCCACGCTTGTTGGCCCACCGTCCGTTGCCATCCATGATGATGGCGACATGCCGAGGGATTATCGCAAGTTCGGGGGTCGCCATAATCGATGCCGTTCCTTTCGCAGCCGCAACGTTGCGGCGTCGCGGAGCAGGTTATACCTGCATGATTTCCTTTTCCTTGTCGGCAAGCAAGCGGTCGACTTCGGAAATCGTGTCATCCGTCATCTTCTGCACTTTTTCCGACTGGGCGCGACTTTCGTCCTGGCCGATGGAACCGTCCTTCTCAGCCTTCTTGAGCCCGTCCATGCCGTCACGACGGACATGGCGAGCCGCAACCTTGGCTTTTTCGCCGTATTCGTGGGCAAGCTTCACCAGCGACTTGCGGCGCTCTTCGTTGAGCTCCGGCAGAGGAATACGCAGGTTCTGGCCATCGACGATCGGGTTGAGGCCGAGATTCGATTCGCGGATTGCACGATCGACGGCACCCACCATTGACTTGTCCCAGATCGAGACGCCCAGCATGCGCGGCTCGGGAACCGTCACGTTTGCAACCTGGTTGAGCGGCACGCGCGAACCATAGGCTTCGACCGTGACAGGGTCGAGGATGTTTGCGGAAGCACGGCCCGTGCGCAGCGATGAGATGTCGCTCTTGAAGGCCGTGATCGCGCCGTCCATACGGCGCTTGATGTCGTTGAGATCTACTCCACTCATCAGCAGGAACTCCCTATTGTTCTTGGCGGTCGGTTCTTGGCAACGAACCGCGTGTCAGTTGTCGGATACGATGGTCTTGCGACCGCCGCCGGTCAAGATTTGTGCGAAACCGCCCTTCTCGTGGATCGAGAAGACGACGATCGGAATGGAATTTTCACGCGCCAGCGCAACGGCTGCGACGTCCATGACGGCAAGACCCTTGTCGAGCACTTCACTGTGGGTGAGCGTTTCGAAACGGGTCGCGGTCGGGTCCTTCTTCGGGTCTGCGGAATAGATGCCGTCGACCTGCGTGCCCTTGAATATCGCTTCTGCGCCGATCTCGGCAGCACGCAGCGCCGCAGCAGAATCGGTGGTGAAGAACGGGTTGCCGGTACCGCCGGCAAAGATCACCACACGGCCCTGCGCCATATGATGCAGCGTGCGACGCTGCGAGAAGCTTTCGCAGATCTCCGGCATGGCGACAGCCGACAGGACGACCGTCTCGATGTCGAGCTTGCGGAGCGAGGTTGCGAGCGCCAGTGCGTTGATGACGGTGCCGAGCATCCCCATGTGATCGCCGGTCACGCGGTCGCCACCCTTGGAGGCTACAGCCACGCCGCGGAAAATGTTGCCGCCGCCGACGACGACACCGACTTCGACGCCCATGGCGCAGGCGTCGGCAATATCCGATGCGATCCGGTCTGCAACTTCGACGTCGATACCGAAGCCCTGACTTCCCATCAGTGCTTCACCGGAGGCCTTGAGCAGAACACGCTTGTAGATCGGTTGCGACATGGTGGCTCCTTGAAAGCGAAACGGACGGAGTGATCAAACGGGATGCGGATACACGAAGGGCACCGGCTTGTCACCGGTGCCCTTCAGGTTTTCAACGACTACGGCGCCTTGCAATGCGCGTGAAGGCAGCAATCAGCCCTTGGCGACTGCTGCAACTTCTGCTGCGAAATCGCTTTCTTCCTTTTCGACGCCTTCACCGAGGAGAAGACGTGCCATGCCGGTGACTTCGATCGGCGCGCCGACTTCCTTCTCGGCAGCCTTGACGGCGTCACCGACGGTGAGGTCAGGATTGATGACGAAAGCCTGCGACAGAAGAGCAACTTCTTCGAAGAACTTGCGCATGCGGCCGTCGACCATCTTTTCGATGATGGCTTCCGGCTTGCCGGATTCGCGGGCCTGTTCGATGAAGACGTTGCGCTCGCGCTCGGCGACAGCGGCATCGACTTCTTCCGAACGGATGGCGAGCGGGTTGGTCGCAGCGATGTGCATGGCAACCTGGCGGCCGATGGCGTTCAGGGCTTCCTTGTTGCCGGTCGACTTCAGGGCAACGAGAACGCCGAGCTTTCCGAGACGGTCAGCCGCTGCGTTGTGGATGTAAGTCGCAACAACGCCGTCCTCGACGGACAGAAGCGCGGAGCGGCGCAGGTTCATGTTCTCGCCGATCGTGGCAATCGTATCCTTGATCGTGTCGGAGACCGTCTTGCCGGTAGCCGGATAGATTGCTGCGCTGACGCCGTCGACGGTACCGTCGGTGGTCAGGGCAACATCGGCAATGCCGCGAACCATGGTCTGGAACGCATCGTTGCGCGCTACGAAGTCGGTTTCGGAGTTCACTTCGACAACGACAGCCGAGGTGCCGTTGGATGCGACGCCGATCAGGCCTTCGGCAGCGGTACGGCCGGACTTCTTGTCAGCCTTGGCGATGCCCTTGGCGCGCAGCCAGTCGATCGCAGCTTCGATGTCGCCGTTGTTTTCGGCAAGCGCGCGCTTGCAATCCATCATGCCCGCGCCGGACTTTTCGCGCAGTTCCTTCACCAGTGCAGCGGTGATTTCAGCCATTTTCGTGCCTCTTGTCGGTTCAAGTTGCGTGTCGCCGGAAAACCGTCGGCGATACCAAATATTGGGACGAATGTACCCGGAAATATGACATCGTGATGAAGCCATCACGGTTGCGACCGTCTCCACGTCCACCTGACGGTAGACGGCGACGTATCGTCTTAAACGACCAAGGCCAGGGATTGATATCTCTGGCCTTGGTCGAATTCGAAAAGACGGAGCGTCTCAGAACGCTCCAGACTCAGACAATTAAGCCTGAGCTTCCGTTTCGGCTGCGCCTTCAGCTTCGAGAGCAGGCTCTTCAGGAGCCTCCATCATCGCGCCGAGGTCACGGCCCGAAGCGCCCTGCTGACGGGCAATGCCGTCGATGGCAGCGCGTGCCATCAGGTCGCAGTAGAGAGCGATGGCGCGCGAAGCGTCGTCGTTGCCGGGGATCGGGAAGTCGATCAGGTCCGGATCGCAGTTCGAGTCGATGATGGCGACGACCGGGATGCCCAGGCGCTTTGCTTCATCGATCGCGATCTTTTCCTTGTTGGTGTCGATGATGAACATCAGGTCCGGAACGCCGCCCATGTCACGGATACCGCCAAGAGCCTTGTCCAGCTTTTCGCGTTCGCGCTCGAGGTTCAGACGCTCCTTCTTGGAGTAGCCGGACGCTTCCGAGTTCAGGATCTCGTCGAGCTTGCGCAGACGGGCGATCGAGTTCGAAATGGTCTTCCAGTTGGTCATCATGCCGCCGAGCCAGCGGGAGTTGACGTAGTACTGGGCCGAACGCTTGGCGGAGTCAGCGATAAGCTCGGAAGCCTGACGCTTGGTGCCAACGAACAGAACGCGGCCGCCACGAGCAACGGTGTCGGACACGACCTGAAGGGCGCGCGACAGCATCGGAACGGTCTGAGCCAGATCGATGATGTGGATGTTGTTACGATCGCCGAAGATGTACGGCTTCATCTTCGGGTTCCAGCGGTGTGTCTGGTGGCCGAAGTGGGTGCCTGCTTCGAGAAGCTGGCGCATAGAGAAATCGGGCAATGCCATGCCTAGTTATCCTTTTCCGGTTGAACCTCCGCAAGACGAACAGCAACCTCGTCGAGGCTGCCACCGGGCGGAACGGACCGGATTTCTCCCGGACCATCCCATGCCTTGCGTGTGGAATGCCGGTGCCCATACTAGGCATCGGCCACAAAGGCAAGCGTTTTTCGACGCTGCCCGTCTTTGGGAAGAGCGGGACTGGCCGAAGCCCTAGTCCATTTCGCGGTCGCCGCAGGGCCAGCTTTCCGGCAGTGTCAGGCCGGCCGGCAGTTTCGTGCGCCGGTCGCCGCAGGCCACGTTCAGCTGGTGCTGATCGAGCCCGATCGAAGACGACAGGTCCACTCCTTCGATGCGCGTCAGAAAGAAGAAGGCGCTCTGGAAATTGAGGGGACCTTTGAATTCGGCCTTCGTCAGGTCGGCGCGTGCCAGGTTTGCGAAGGCGAAACTTGCGCCGGTCAGGACGGCCCCGTCGAAGTTCGACCTGCCGAGTTCGGCTTTCTCGAAGCGTGCGTTGTTCAACTCCGCTTTCGAGAAATTGGACCTCTCCAACTCCGCGCTCGTGAAATTCGCGTCGTTGGCGCGTACTTTCTGGAAGTCGGACCGATATGCTTCGACCTTTGAAAAATTCGCCCCCTCGGCGTTGCTGCCTGCCATCCAGGTGCGGATGAGCTTCGCCTTGGTGAGATTGGTACCGGCAAAATTCGAATCGCGCAGATCGGTAAAGCTTAAGTCCGCCTCCGCAAGACTACCCTTGGAGAAATCGGATCCGCTCAGCATCAGATTGCGCTTGGCGCAACTCGACCAGTTGATCCCCGGATAGGGATCGGTACGGCACTCCTGCGCCGAGACCGTCGTCGGCGCGAGTGTCAGCGCGGCGGCTCCTGTCAGGATCGCGACAGAAAGAATGGTACCAATCGAACTCATAGACACCGCTCCTCTCCACGCCTCGGTGGACGTGCATACTCAACTACCGCTTATATAGAGAAGGACGGCAGCAAATTCATCCCGTCGTCACCTGGTAACGGGTCGTTGATCTGCCTGGCAGTCGCTCTTTTGCAAAAGCTCAAGCTTGCTCAGGCTTCCGCTAAGCACGAAGTCGCCGTAGTCCATGGTCAGGTCGCGCGTGATGCCGTTCTCATAGAGCTTGAACGACATGTTGTAGACGGGCGTCGGATCGCCCGCGGCTGCCTCGTTGAAATAGGCAATGGTCACAGGCCAATACGCGGCCTTGGAGAACTCGCCGGCTTTGGCTGCATCAAGATCTTCCTTCTGCGGGTCCTGCTGCTTTCCGATGACTGTCGTGGTCAGAAGCGACTTGTCGCCATCCTCAGAACCGTCGAACACGCGTGCCTCGAAAAACCGGTTGCCATCCTTCGCATTCTTGATCACTTCAAGCATGTGATTGGTAGGGAACGCGCTGGCTGGAAGGTCGACTTCGCGCCCCTCGGGACCGGTCAGGTCCACTTTGACGCCGGTTTCGCCGGTCGTCGCGTCACCGGCGACCTCCTTGTCCAACTGTTCGTCGGTAAACGACTTGGTCTCGAAGTGAAACTGCTGCGCCGATACATCCTCGAACGTGTTGGTCTGTTGGTCGCTGACGCGGGTTTGCTCACCGGTATCTATCTTTGTGACGAGACGGAAGTTGGTCGTGAACCCCGTGCAGGCCGAGCCGGTAAACTCGTAGACCATTCGTCCGACCATCCCTTCGATTCCGGACCGCTCGGACGCATCCTTGAGCTTCAGGTCGTAGACGGCGCGATGCGGAATGAGCAGGCGGGCCGCCGTATCGGCGCTCATCGGGGCAGCGGAGGCCGCTGGCACGCTCATCACGCCGGCAAGGAACATCCCAAGGCTCGTGCGCAGCATTCACATTCTCCTATTGGACTCAATGCATGATGTTGTAAGAACGCCATCAGCCGAGGTTATGACCTTGATGCAGGATTTTTGGGCAATTTACAATAAAACCGGAGACCGAAATGTCGAACCCGATCGAGACGCGCCTGCAGGAACTGGACATCGTTCTGCCTGAGGCAGCAGCGCCTGCCGCCAACTATGTGTCCTACGTGATCAGCGGCAACATGCTCTATATCTCCGGTCAGTTGCCGACCGAAAACGGCAAGATTGCGGTCAGTGGCCTGGTCGGTGCCGATGTCGACGTCCCGGCAGCGCAGCGCGCCGCAGAACTCTGCGCCATCAACATTCTGTCGCAGGCGAAGGCTGCTCTTGGCGGAGATCTCACCAGGATCAAGCGCGTCGTCAAGCTGTCGAGCTTCGTTGCGTCTGCACCGGGCTTCACGGAACAGCACATCGTCACCAATGGCGCTTCGAACCTCATTGCGAACGTGCTCGGGGAAGCTGGCAAGCACGCCCGCGCTGCCGTCGGCATGGCAGCACTTCCACTCAACGCCGCGGTCGAGATCGAGGCTATCATCGAGATCTCCGCATGACATCTGCAGACTGGATCAAGGACGTACCGGTCGCGCATCGCGGCTATCACGACATGAACAAGACGGTCTGGGAAAATACGCTGTCAGCGTTTTCCCGGGCCATTGATGCGGGTTTCGCGATCGAATGCGACATACAGCTGTCCGCAGACAGCGTCCCGGTCGTGTTCCACGATAACAAGCTGGAGCGCCTTTGCGGCATCAAGGGCGACGTTCGCGAACGGACCGCGGCCGAACTCGGAATGCTTTCGATTGGTGGCACCGCGGACAAGATACCGACGCTCAAGCAGATGCTCACGCTTGTCGCCGGTCGCGTTCCTCTTGTCATAGAGATCAAGGGTCGCCAAGCGGATGAGGACGACGGCTTCGTTGACGACGTTCTCGACGTATTGGAAGGGTATGAGGGCAAGGTTGCCCTGATGAGCTTCGACTACCACATCCTGCGTGCACTGAAGCAGGCCGAGGCGCCCTACCCGCTTGGCCTCACCGCCGAAGGCTCAAAGCCGGAGGAGTTCTTCAATCACGACGAAGCGATGCAGCTTGGCCTCGATTTCATCTCCTATCACTGGGCACATCTGCCCAACTCATTCGTCACTGCGCAGGCCGATGCCGGAATTCCGATCATTACCTGGACGGTAAGGGATGCAAAGGCCGTCGAACATACCTATAAATATGCAAAGCAGATGACCTTCGAAGGGTTCGACCCACGGTAGAACCCTGCCGCATAATTGGATCCAATGACCGGCAACCTGACAATCCGCATCGAAAAATCCATTGCCGCGATCAGCCCACAAAGCTGGTCGCGGCTTTCCGGCGCCTCCAAGGAGGCCGATCCCTTAGGGACGTCTTCCGTTCCCTACAATCCGTTCCTGTCACATGCCTTCCTGTCCGCACTGGAGGAATCCGGTTCGGCAACGGCAAAAACAGGCTGGCACGGCCAGCATCTCCTGCTGGAAGATGACAAGGGTCGACTGATCGGTGCCGTGCCGGGCTATCTCAAGAGCCACAGCCAGGGCGAATACGTGTTCGACCATGGCTGGGCCGACGCCTTCGAGCGCGCCGGCGGCCGTTACTACCCAAAACTTCAGTGTGCGGTCCCATTTACACCCGCAACCGGTCCGCGCCTTCTCGTTGCCTCGGGCTTTGATCGCGACATGGTGCAGACCACGCTTGCGGAAGGTCTCCAGGAGGTGACACGGCAGCTCGGCATATCGTCCGCGCATGTCACCTTCGTGCCGGATGATGAAGTCATCGCTTTCGAAGACGCTGAATATCTGCACCGAACCGACAAGCAGTTCCACTTCATCAACGACGGTTATGCCGATCACGATGCGTTTCTGGAAACGCTCGCGTCTCGCAAGCGCAAGGCGTTGAAGAAGGAACGGCGAGCCGCGCTCGAGAACGGTATCACGATCGACTGGCTGACAGGCAAGGACCTGACCGAGGACATCTGGGACCAGTTCTACACGTTCTACATGGATACGGGCGGGCGCAAATGGGGCCGGCCGTACCTTACCCGTGCCTTCTATTCGCTGATCGGCGAACGCATGGCGGACGACATTCTTCTGGTCATGGCCAAGCGCGAGGGGCGGTACGTCGCCGGTGCGATCAACTTCATCGGCGGTGACGCGCTTTACGGGCGCCACTGGGGCTGTATCGAAGACCATCCCTTCCTGCATTTCGAGGTGTGCTACCATCAGGCGATCGACTATGCGCTTGCCCATGGGCTAAAGCGGGTCGAGGCGGGCGCACAGGGCGAGCACAAGCTTGCGCGCGGTTACCTGCCCGTCACCACCCACTCGATGCATTACATCGCCCATCCCGGCCTTCGTAGCGCGATTGCTGACTACCTGAAGCGAGAGCGGGAGGATGTGGAATACATGAATGAGTACCTCTCCGAGCACAGCCCTTTCCGCAAGGGTGAACGGCAAGAACAAGACTGAGCAGCAGAAAGGGAGACGCCAGCGATGACCGGTCACGACTACGATCCGAACAACCTCTTCGCCAAGATCCTCAAAGGCGAAATTCCCTGCCACCGCGTCTACGAGGACGACGACACGCTCGCCTTCATGGATGTGATGCCGCAGACGCCGGGTCACGTTCTGGTGGTTCCGAAAGCGCCCTCACGCAATCTTCTGGATGCGGATGCGGCGGTGCTTTCGAAGGTCATTCCGGTGGTTCAGAAGCTCGCGAGCGCCGTCAAGGATGCGTTTGACGCTGACGGCATCACCATCACGCAGTTTAACGAAGCGCCGGCCGGACAGACCGTCTTTCACCTGCACTTTCATGTCATCCCGCGGTACGAGAACCAGCCGTTGAAGCCGCATACGGGCAAGATGGAAGACAAGGAAGTCCTCGCTTCCAATGCCGAAAAGATTATCGGCGAACTTGGCTTCTGATCAGGGCTGAAGCAGGAGCAGTCCTGCGACGAGAATGGCGATCGGTGTCAGCACGCCGATCGCGACCCGCTTGCCGGTCAGGAGAAACACGGCAAAGCCGATACCAGCCGCCGCAAGCCTGAGCCAGAGGGGCGAGAGCGCCAGTGTTCCCGTCGGGAATACGATCAGCTTTGCCGTCACGGCCATGACCAATGCCGTGGCAACCGCCCTCACCCAGTAGAGCGTCTCGGAATCCTCTTTCAGCCGGTGGCCTGCGATCACGCCGAGCCAGCGCCAGATATCGGTTGCGAGAAAACCCGCGACAGCGATGACGATATAGGTCCAGTACCCATCGAACATCATGCGGCACCCCGATCAGATCCGCGCTTGCGGCGATAGCGGTCGATCAGGTAGGCCACCGTGCCACCGCCGATCCCAGCCAGAAGCACGTCGAACTGCGGCGCTACGAGCGCCAGCGCCGGTCCTGAGACGATGCCGATCACGAAGGCAATGCGGACGACCGGCTGGGCTGCACTCGCCCAGATCGAGGATATGAAATAGACCGGGGTCAGCATGAACAAGGCACCCGCCACAACAGGCGGAAACTGAGACACGACACCAAAGCTGACGCCGACGATCAGCGCATTGGTGCAGGTCAGCGTGATGCCAAAACCTGCAAAGAAGGCAACCCGGCGCTCTCTCGGCACATGGCGGAGATTGAGGCTCGCAAAGACCCAGGACGTGATGGCGATGAAATGCGAGAGAAACAGGAGAACCGGCAGCGGTGTCTTCTTCGTGCGCATCTCCGGCATGATCGACGCCACCATCGGCATCATCCGGATCGACGACAGCGTCACGGCGAGGAAGGACGCGGCGATGTTGGCGCCGCCCAACATCGAACCCACCAGGATCATCTGGGCCGGCAGGGCCCAGATACCGAGCGTCATCGCGACAGCCTGACCTCGTGTCAGGCCGGCTTCGACCGCAAAGGCGCTGAAACCGACATAGGACGTCATCAGGATCAGAGCCGGCAAGGAGAAGATGCCGCGCATGCCCTTGAGAAACCACGCAAGGCCGCTGCGCTCGGAGCTTTCGGTGGTCATTGGCATGCCCGTAAATGATTGACGTTACGGGACCTACAAAAACGACGATGCCGGGACAAGCCCGGCATCGATTTCTCGGATGGAAAAGAGCGCTACTTGCTCTTTGGGACGCGTGGCACGGTGCTACCCTTGCGGGGCGCGGACTTTGCCGGGGCTTCCTCGGCGATCACGTCGCCATCGTCGACGACATTTGCCTTGGCGGAACCGCCGTCCTTGTCCTTGGCCTTCGGCGCAGACTTCTTCGAAGGCTTTGACTTTGTCGTCTTCGCCTTGATCTCGTCGGCAGCCTCTTCCACTTCCGCTTCAGGCTTTGGCTTTACCCGGGCCGTTTCCGAAATGGACTCCAGAATAAGACCGTCGGTGCCATCTTCCTTTTTGCCGGCCGTGACACGGACGATGCCACCCTTGCGAAGCTTGCCAAAAAGGATCTCGTTGGCAAGCGGCTTCTTGATGTATTCCTGGATCACGCGAGACAGAGGCCTTGCGCCCATCTTTTCGTCATAACCCTTTTCCGCCAGCCATGCGATCGCGTCCTCATGCAGATCGAACGTCACGTTACGCTCCGACAGCTGGCTTTCCAGCTGCATCACGAACTTCTGGACGACCTGATGAATAACCGTGGTCGGCAGCGGTGCGAACGGAATGATCGCATCGAGACGGTTGCGGAATTCCGGCGTGAACAGGCGATTGATCGCCTCCTCATCTTCGCCGGTGCGTCTTGATGATCCAAAGCCGATCGCAGACTTGGCCATCTCGGATGCACCCGCATTCGTCGTCATGATCAAGATGACGTTGCGGAAGTCGATCTTCTTGCCGTTGTGATCGGTGAGCGATCCGTGGTCCATCACCTGCAACAGGATGTTGTAGATATCCGGATGCGCCTTCTCGATTTCGTCGAGCAGAACCACGCTGTGCGGGTGCTGGTCAACGCCATCGGTCAGGAGACCGCCCTGGTCGAAGCCGACATAGCCGGGAGGTGCGCCAAGCAGTCGCGAGACCGTGTGGCGTTCCATGTATTCCGACATGTCGAAACGCAGCATCTCGACGCCGAGCGAGGCGGCAAGCTGCTTTGCGACTTCGGTCTTGCCGACGCCGGTTGGACCGGAGAAGACATAGGAGCCGATCGGCTTGTTCGGCTCGCGCAGACCTGCACGTGCCAGCTTGATCGCGGTCGACAGTGCGTCGATCGCGACGTCCTGGCCGTACACGACAGAACGCAGTTCCTTCTCAAGGTTGGCGAGAACCATCTCGTCATCCTTGGAAACCGTTTTTGCCGGGATGCGGGCCATCGTGGCGATTGTCGCCTCGATTTCCTTTTCCGTGATCAGCTTGCGACGCTTGGAGGCAGGCAGCAGCATCTGGGCCGCACCGGTCTCGTCGATCACGTCGATCGCCTTGTCCGGCAGCTTGCGGTCCGAGATATAGCGGGCCGACAGTTCCACCGCCGACTTGATCGCGTCGTTGGTGTAGCGCAGCTTGTGATACTCTTCGAAATAAGGCTTCAGGCCCTTCATGATTTCAATCGCATCATCGATCGACGGCTCATTGACGTCGATTTTCTGGAAGCGTCGAACCAGAGCCCGGTCCTTTTCGAAGAACTGGCGGTATTCCTTGTAGGTCGTCGAACCGATGCAGCGGATCTGGCCAGAGGACAGAGCCGGCTTCAGCAGGTTGGACGCATCCATGGCACCGCCCGACGTTGCACCCGCACCGATGACGGTGTGGATTTCGTCGATGAACAGGACAGCACCTGGAAAATCTTCCAGTTCCTTGACGACCTGCTTCAGACGTTCCTCGAAGTCGCCGCGATAGCGGGTGCCTGCAAGCAGGGTGCCCATATCGAGCGAGAAGATCGTGGCATCGGCCAGCGCTTCCGGCACCTTGCCCTCGACGATGCGCTTTGCCAGTCCCTCGGCGATCGCAGTTTTGCCAACGCCCGGATCGCCCACGTAAAGCGGGTTGTTCTTGGAGCGGCGGCACAGGACCTGGATCGTGCGGTTGACCTCGGAATGACGACCGATCAATGGATCGATACGGCCATTCTTGGCCTTTTCGTTCAGATTGACACAGTATGCCTTGAGGGCATCCTGCTGCTTCTTGCCGGGACCTTCCTCCTCGTTGCGCGAAACAGGCTTGGCGTCTGAATCGGGCTCATCAGCACCACGCGGGGTCCGGGCCTGGGAGGAACCGGGACGCTTGCCGATGCCGTGAGATATATAGTTGACCGCGTCGTAGCGGGTCATTTCCTGCTCCTGCAGGAAGAAGGCTGCGTGGCTCTCACGTTCTGCGAAGATTGCGACGAGCACGTTTGCTCCGGTCACTTCTTCACGACCGGAGGATTGGACGTGGATCACAGCGCGCTGGATGACGCGTTGAAAGCCGGATGTCGGTTTGGAGTCCTCGTCATAGCCTGTCACCAGGTTTGCGAGTTCATTGTCGACATATTCAGACACGGTTTTGCGGAGCGTATCCAGGTTGACGCTGCATGCTCCCATGACCGCCGCCGCATCCGCGTCGTCGATCAACGCCAGAAGCAGATGTTCGAGTGTGGCATATTCGTGATGCCGCTCGTTCGCGAAGGTCAGTGCCTGGTGCAGAGCCTTTTCAAGACTAGGCGAAAATGTTGGCACGTCGGGTTCCTCACTTCTTTTCCATGACACATTGCAGCGGATGCTGGTGTTGCCGGGCGAAGTCCATGACCTGGGACACCTTGGTTTCCGCTACTTCATAGGTGAAAATTCCGCATTCTCCGACGCCGTGGTTATGGACGTGGAGCATGATAATCGTTGCCGCATCGCGGTCCTTCTGGAAAAAACGCTCCAGAATATGGATGACGAACTCCATTGGCGTGTAGTCGTCATTCAGAAGGAGAACGCGGTACAGGTTAGGCCGTTTGGTTTTCGGTTTCGTTCGCGTGATGACGGAGGTTCCGCGGCCCGCGTTGTCTCCGTCGCCGTTCTTTTCATTTTCCATCAAGATCGGCAGTGCGATCATCGTCTTTCATTCCCTAGTCATCCAGCGGCGGTATAGCGAACAACCGGTCGACAGGACTTCAGTCTTGCTAAAGGTAGTTCTTTGGGAAAGGATTTTAAGCCCCCTTTCCCGCTGTGCAATCACTATTCCGCCGAGAGGGGCTCGCGACGAGCCAAAAGTACCACATTCGGCAACTCAAATTCTGCCGCCATACTGACCCAAAAGGCGGGCGGCATCATGGCCATAGCCTCAGACGCTGCAGCTTCATGCGTACGGATCCGACGCGCGAACGGCGATCGCCTGTCGCTCAAAATTCCGTCGAAGAGTAGATGCTAATGAAGCTTGCATGCTCGAGGCTTACGTCCAAAACAAAAGAGGCCCACGGAGGGCCTCTCGACAACTTTTGTTAAAAACCAGTCGGATCCTGCGATCAAAGATCGACGTCGAGGATCGCCATGGAGAAATTGTAGGAACGCTCTCCATCTTCGTCATCCAGATAGACGACGCCGAGAAATTCATCACCAAGATAGACTTCGGCAGAATCGTTCTTGCGGGGACGCGCCTTGACGACGATCTGGGGGTTCAGAAGGCGCTTGAAATAGTCGTCGATCTTCTTGATTTCGTCGGGGTTCACGATCTTCTCCGTCAGATTTTGCGATCAAATCGATGCGCTTTTGGCACGGGAGAAAGGCGAAAGTAAAGCCGCCGTTCTCTCCACCGCACGACCCTGCCCCGAGTTTCCTGGAACAAGTATGTCCGGGCGCGGACTAGTCCTCGGCGCGCAGAAGCTGGTCCATCAGGCGTGCCGGCTCGGAGCAACCCGCGGTCCCGACGACCTTTGCCGGAACACCGGCGACGGTGGATTTCTCCGGAACAGCTTTGAGGACGACGGAGCCCGCCGCCACACGCGAGCAGGCACCAACCTCGATATTGCCGAGGATCTTTGCGCCGGCGCCGATCAGCACGCCGTTGCCGATCTTCGGATGACGATCTGCGCCCTCCTTACCGGTTCCACCGAGAGTGACCCCATGCAGGATGGAGACATTGTCCCCGATGATCGCGGTTTCGCCGACGACAAGCCCGGTCGCGTGGTCGAGGAAGATCCCCTTGCCGATCTGAGCCGCCGGATTGATGTCTGTCTGGAAGACACTTGAGGCGCGGCTTTGCAGATAGAGCGCGAAGTCGCGACGGCCGCGGTAAAACAGCCAGTGCGCCAAGCGATGCGTCTGGATGGCGTGAAATCCCTTGAAGTAGAGGACTGGCTCAACGAAACGCAGGCAGGCAGGGTCGCGGTCGTAGACGGCCTGGATATCGACGCGCAGAATAGCACCCCAATCCGGCCATTCGTCCAGCATTTCCATGAATGTCTGCCGCAACAGGACGGCCTGCAGATCGGGATGATCGAGCCGTTCGCAGATCCGATGAACGACGCATTCTTCCAGCGAACGGTGGTTCAGGACGGTTGAATAGAGGAAGGCGGCCAGCAACGGGTCCTGGTCGATTGCGACGCGTGCTTCCTGCCGCAGCGTGTCCCATATGGGGTCGACGCTAGCGACACTATCGGTCTGGCGAATGTCCTCGGTCTGGCGAACTTCGGTTCTCGCGGCCATGGCCGTCTCCTCTTTGGCGTAAGCCACGATATATAGATTAGATTTACAACAACACCAACGCCGGCGAAATCGCATTTCGTTGATCGTTAATTCAAGGGAACCTGAAGTCTTGCCAATCCGTGGCTGAGCCAGGCTCAGGCCTGCGCCTTAAAGAACTCAAGTACCGCTTTCTTGAAAACCCTGTCGCCGACCGCCAGCATGTGGTCACGACCGGGAATATCGAGCGCTGTCGCATTCGGCATCAGATCGGCCAGATCCTGCGGTGAACCCGCGATATCGTCCTTCGTCCCAACGCCGATCAGCGTGGGAACGTCGATCTTGCCCATATCGCTGCGTTCGACCAGATCGCGCGAACCGCGGATACAGGCGGCGAGTGCCTGCTTGTCGCTTTTCGTCTGGTCGGCAAAGGCGCGGAACATACGGCCGCGATCATGGCTCACGCTCTCAAGCGAGGGCGCCAAGAGCGCATCTGCGATCGGATCCCAGTCCCCGACCCCGTCCGTCATGCCGATACCGAGACCGCCGAGCACCAGCGACCGGACCCTGTCCGGATCGTTGAGCGCTGCAAACACCGAGATACGCGCGCCCATCGAATAGCCGAACAGATGCGCTGCCGGGATGCGCAGGTGATCGAGCAGAGCAACCGAATCCGCTGCCATCACCCAAGGGCGATAGGCGTCCGGATCGGTCGGCTTGTCACTGCCGCCATGGCCGCGGTTATCCATGGCGATCACCCTGTAACCGGCATCGCCGAGCGTCTTTACCCATCCCGGATGCACCCAGTTCACGGTCGCGCTGGAAGCGAAACCGTGGATGAGCAGGACAGGATCGCCTGCCGGATTCCCCTCATCCAGATAGGAGAGGCTCAGTCCGTCACGGCTGAAGGTGGAAAAGGCCGGGGCATTGAGGTTCATCTGGGATATCCTGTTTTGGCGGCGGACCATAAGATATCGGTGCTTGCGATTGAACCCTGAAAGACACCTCGCATCGCGGTTTTTGCACTACACTTTTGAATGCGGCGGCGGTAATGTCCGCGCCAAATCAGACGTGCCCTATTGTACGCATTGGAGACGACCATGGCCGGCCACAGCATTCCCCATTTCCAGAACGACGGCGGTTTCCCGTCGATCCAGATCGGCGTGAAGGAATTCATGTGCACTGGTGCATCCGTTCCTTACGATCATCCGCACATCTTTATCGACATGGGCGACGAAGTCGAAAAGGTCTGCTCCTACTGTTCCACTCTGTACAAATACAACCCGACCCTGAAGGCCGAACAGACCGACCCTCCGGGCTGCGTCTTCAACGTCAAGGCCGCCTGATCGGCAGCCAGAAATGGCTGTCGAGACAGTAGCGATCGTGGGTGCGGGCATGGCGGGTCTCACCGCTGCGCTCGCGTTTGCGCGCCATGGCATCACCTGCGACATCTTCGAGCAGGCGCCTTCCCTTCAGGAAGTCGGCGCTGGACTCCAGCTGTCGCCGAACGCTTCGCGCGTGCTGAGCAAGCTTGGCGTACTCGGCGATCTGGAACGGTTGTGGACAGAACCTGACGAAGTGCAGCTCGTTTCGGGCCGTTCGCTTCATCGGCTGGCCTATGTGCCATCCGGCCGGTTCGCCCGCGAGCGGTGGGGATCGCCCTATGGCGTCCTCCATAGGGCAACGCTGCAAGACGCGCTTCTCCACGCCGTGAACGCCAACCCGCTCTGCACGCTTCGGCTGGGCTCGAAGATTGGGAGCGCCGTTCGAGACGAACTGGCGGAGATCTCCGGACGCCACCATGACCTGATCGTCGCCGCAGATGGAGTCTGGTCTGGCATTCGCTCCGCAATTCCCAAAAATCCGGAAGCCGTTTTTTCCAACAGTGTCGCCTGGCGCTTCATGGTTTCCAAGAGCGCGGCACCTTCCTGGCTGAAGCCGAATGCTGTCAGTGCATTTCTCGGACCTTCGGCACACATTGTGGCCTATCCGCTGAAGGAGAAGGATAGTTTCAACATCGTCGCCATCGCGTCCGGCATCAACCCCGGCCATCGGTGGAATACCGAGGCAAGCTCTGCCCAGAAAGACCTGCTGCTGCGTCATTTCAGAGGATGGCATCCGAGCATAGCCGAAACACTGGCCGCGTCTGACAAGCCGACGTTCTGGCCGCTCTATCAGGTGACCCCGGGCCGTTGGCACAATGGCCGCGATCTTGTTCTGATCGGCGACGCCGCCCATGCGATGCTGCCCTTTGCGGCCCAAGGCGCGGCGATGGCGATCGAAGACGCGTTCATCCTGGCAAACCGCGTGGCCGCCCTGCCCTCGCTCACACAGGCGCTATCAGCCTACGAGACCGAACGGGCCGGTCGCGTCGCCAAGGTGCGAGCACGCGGGGAATTCAACCGCTTTGCCTATCATGCGCGCGGCCCGCTGAAGCTCGGTCGCAACTTTGTTCTCTCAATGCGTCCGCCGCAATCGCTCGCGGCGGATCTGGATTGGCTCTACGGTTTCGACGCCGAGTAGCGACGCGATCAGACCGCGGCCGCCGCGGCAAACCCCGCTTCAAGATCTTTCTTGAGATCAGGCACGTCTTCGAGACCGATCTGAAGCCTGATGACTGCACCCTCGGTGGGCTGCTTGCAGATGGTGCGGTCGGAAAGATTTACGACCAGAGCAAGGCTTTCGTATCCTCCCCAGGAGTAACCGAGGCCGAAAAAGCTCAGGGCATCGAGGAAGGCGTGCGCCTTGGCCTTCGCCCTCTCAGGCTCGGCCTGCAGCACGAAGGAGAAGATCCCGCTCGATCCCTTGAAGTCACGCTTCCAGATCTCGTGGCCAGGAAAGCTTGGCAATGCCGGATGCAGGACGCGCGCAACGCCGTCGCGACCTTCCAGCCACTCGGCGATTTCAAGGGCGCTTTTTTGATGCTGGTCCAGCCGCAGACCCATCGTTCTCAGGCCACGCAGGATCAGGTAGGAATCTTCCGGCGCACCGCAGATGCCCATTGCAACCCGCGCGGCCTCAAGAGCCGGAAAATGCTTCGCATTGGCCGACACCGAACCCATGACGATATCCGAATGCCCGGACGGGTACTTCGTGGTCGCATGGATCGAGACGTCGACGCCGAAGTCGAGCGGACGGAAATAAAGCGGTGTCGCCCAGGTGTTGTCCAGCGTCACCACGACGTCTGCGGAATAGGCGTGCACAGCGTCCGTGATTGCGCGGATGTCCTGCATCTCGAACGTATTCGAGCCGGGCGCTTCCGTATGAACGAGTTTGGTGTTCGGCCTCATCAGCTTGGTGATGTCTGCCCCGATCTCCGGATCATAGTACTCGACGTCGATCCCCAGTCTCGTGAGCATCGTGTCACAGAAAGTCCGGCAGGGCGTGTAGACCGAGTCGACGATCAGCGCGTGATCGCCCGATGACAGGTAAGCCAGGAACGGGATTGAGATCGCAGCCAGTCCCGATGGAACGAGGATCGTACCCGCAGAACCCTCGAGTTGGTCGAACGCAGCGCACAGGGCGTCCGTCGTCGGGGTCGCGCGGGTTCCATAGGTGTATGGCTGGCTGCGCTTTTCCATCGCTTCGGCATTCGGGAAAAGGACCGTGGAACCTTTGACGACAGGCGGGTTGACGAAGCCATGATACGCGCGTGGATCGTTTCCGATATGCGCAAGGCGCGTATTCTGACCCGCTTCTTCGATCAGTTTATCTTTCTGGGACATGTCCGGAATGCACTTTCGTTGACAATGGCGCCAGTTTTGCCGCCGCCCTCCATGCTGGTCAACCCCGCTGCCCAATTCCCAGTACCGGTGCAATATTAGCATGCTCGTTCGGTATAAAAACCGCCACAACTCGCACACAACTTGAGCATTTGCCCAGCGCGTAGGCGGTAAAGTCTAATACACCGTAATTTGGACGCAATTTGAACGGGTGGCCCTTGACCCTGCCTTCGTTTCCGAATGAGATATAAACACCCGCGCCGGGAGGTCAGCGGGGGACCGGTCGTATTCATAAAATCAGGGGAACGGCCTGTGTCGAGAGATCACACAAAACAACAGATAAGGTTGGGAAAATGAAAAAGACGCTTTTGTCTGCCGCGTTTGGCGCAGCGGTCCTTGGCTTTGCCTCGGCAGCTTCCGCGGCCACGCTTGATGATGTCAAGGCGAAGGGCTTCGTTCAGTGCGGCGTCAACACCGGTCTGGCCGGCTTCGCGCAGCCGGATTCGGCCGGCGCTTGGAAAGGCTTCGACGTCGATTTCTGCAAGGCCGTCGCAGCTGCGGTTTTCGGTGATGCAACGAAGGTGAAGTACACGCCGACCACGGCCCAGAGCCGCTTCACGGCACTGCAGTCGGGTGAAGTCGACGTGCTCGCACGTAACACCACCTGGACCATCAGCCGCGATACCGCGCTCGGTTTCAACTTCCGCTACGTCAACTACTACGACGGCCAGGGCTTCATGGTTCCGAAGAGCCTGAACGTGAAGTCGGCGCTTGAACTGTCCGGCGCTGCCGTCTGCGTTCAGTCGGGCACGACAACCGAACTCAACCTCGCCGACTACTTCAAGTCCAACAACCTCCAGTACAACCCGGTCGTCTTCGAAAAGCTCGAAGAAGTAAACGCCGCCTACCAGGCCGGCCGTTGCGACGTCTACACGACGGACCAGTCGGGCCTTTATGCAACGCGTCTCGCGCTGTCGAACCCTGACGAACACGTCATTCTTCCGGAAATCATCTCCAAGGAGCCGCTTGGCCCAGCCGTTCGCCAGGGCGACGACAAGTGGTTCGATATCGTTTCGTGGACAGGCTACGCCCTGGTTCAGGCCGAAGAATTCGGCATCACCCAGGCCAATATCGACGAGATGAAGAACTCGACCAACCCGGATATCCGCCGCTTCCTCGGCACCGAGAAGGACACCAAGGTCGGTACCGATCTCGGCCTGACCAACGAATGGGCCTACAACATCGTCAAGGGCGTCGGTAACTACGGCGACGTCTTCGAGCGCAATATCGGTTCCGGCAGCCCGCTGAAGATCGCACGTGGCCTGAATGCTCTGTGGAGCAAGGGTGGCCTGCAGTTCGCACCGCCGATCCGTTAATCGACTGATAGACTGACGTCTCGCAGGGTGGCTCCGTCCGCCCTGCGAGACATTCTCCACGATCAATAAGAATCAAAAACAATAAGGGCCCACAACGGGCCACAGGGGATTGGCAAAGCATGACGGACAACTCGATCCGTGCGCCTGCAACCAAGCGCGCGTCCACGTCACTCATTTACGATCCAAAAGCGCGGAGCATCTTCTTCCAGGTGCTGACGCTGGTCATTCTCGTTGCGCTCGTCTGGTCGATCGCACACAATGTCAGTGTCAACCTTGCCCGCAGCAACACCGCCACAGGATTTGGCTTCCTCGCTGGTCGCTCAGGCTTCGATATCGGGCAATCCCTGATCGCCTACACGAGCGACTCGACCTATGGCAGGGCGATCCTGGTCGGCTTCCTGAACACGATGATGGTCGCCGTCACCGGCATCATCACGGCAACCATCGTCGGCTTCATCATCGGTATCGGTCGCCTGTCGAAAAACTGGCTGATCGCCAAGCTCTGCACCGTCTATGTCGAGGTGTTCAGAAACATTCCGCCGCTGCTGGTCATTTTCTTCTGGTATTCCGGCGTTCTCGCCATTCTGCCGCAGCCGCGTGATGCTATCCAGGGCCCGCTCTCGACCTTCCTCAGCAACCGTGGCCTCACCTTTCCGGCAACGATCTGGGGCGAAGGCGCGTGGATCCTTCCGGTTGCCATTCTCGTCGGCATCGTTGTCGCGTTCGTCTTCCGCACGTGGTCGGTCAAGCGCCAGATGGCAACCGGGCAGCAATTGCCCAACGGCTGGATCTCCGCCGCCATCATCATCGGTCTGCCGCTTCTCGGATTCATCGCCATGGGTTCGCCGCTGACCTTCGACTATCCCGTCGAAGGTCGTTTCAATCTTTCCGGCGGCGCCAATATTCGTCCGGAATTCGTGGCTCTCTATCTGGCGCTTTCGCTCTACACGGCAGCGTTTATCGCGGAAATCATCCGAGCCGGCATCAAGGGCGTCGGCAAGGGACAGACGGAAGCCGCCGCTGCACTCGGCGTCCAGCCGGGCAAGATCACCAGACTGGTTGTCGTACCGCAGGCTTTCCGCATCATCATTCCACCGCTGACAAGCCAGTATCTCAACCTGACCAAAAACTCGTCTCTCGGCGTTGCGATCGGGTTTCCCGAGCTGTTTTCGACCGGAAGCACCTCACTCAACCAGACCGGTCAGGCTGTCGAGATGATCACGATCATGCTCACCATCTATCTCAGCATCAGCATCGCGACATCGCTGTTCATGAACTGGTTCAACGCCAAGATGGCTCTGGTGGAGAGATAAGACATGTCTACACACAAGCTCTCTTACGTTCGCAATGACATGATCGCGCCGGAACCGCCGCCGGTCAGCGCCAGTTCGGCAAGTGGCTGGATCCGGACCAATCTCTTGGCAACGCCAAAGGATGTGGTGCTGACCATCGTCGCCATCGCATTGCTGGCTTTCGCCCTGCCCGGCATCATCAACTGGCTGTTCATCAATGCGAGTTGGGTCGGTGCCGATCGTTCGGTCTGCGCCACCGTCGTCCAAGGCGGCACCCAGCCGGATGGCTGGAAAGGCGCATGCTGGGCGTTTGTCGGTGACCGGTTCCAGCAGTTCATGTTCGGCCGCTACCCGATCGAGGAGCGCTGGCGCGTCATGCTGGTCGGGTTCATGCTGATCGTGCTGCTCGTGCCTCTCCTCATTCCGAAACTGCCGTACAAGGCGCTGAACGCCGTTCTGCTGTTTCTCGTCTACCCGGTCGTCTCGTTCTTCCTCATGCATGGCAATGTTCTTGGCCTGCAGCGGGTCGAGACCCCGCTCTGGGGCGGCATGATGGTGACGCTGATCCTCTCCTTCGTCGGCATCGCGGTCTCCTTCCCCGTCGGCATCCTTTTGGCGCTCGGACGGCGTTCCAACATGCGCGTATTGAAGACGCTCTGCGTCGTCTTCATCGAGGTGATCCGCGGCGTACCGCTTGTCATGGTTCTCTTCATGGCAAACGTGATGCTGCCGCTGTTCCTGCCCACCGGCTGGAGCATCGACAACTTCCTGCGCGCCGTGATCGGTGTGTCGCTGTTTGCCTCCGCCTATATGGCAGAAGTCATTCGTGGCGGCCTGCAGGCTATTCCGAAAGGTCAGGGCGAAGGTGCCGATTCGCTCGGCCTCAGCTACTGGCAGAAAACCCGCCTGATCGTCCTTCCACAGGCGATCAAGCTCGTGATCCCTGGCATCGTCAACACCTTCATCGGCCTGTTCAAGGATACGTCGCTCGTTGCCATCATCGGCATGTTCGACCTCTTGAACATCATCAGGCTCAACTTTACGGATACGACCTGGATCACGCCCATGACGCCGCTTACCGGCCTCGTGTTCGCTGGTCTTATCTACTGGATTTTCTGCTTCGGCATGTCACGCTATTCCGCCTTTATGGAACGGCATCTCGATACCGGCCACAAGCGATAACAAGGGGAAAAACAATGGCTGACGCCCAACCCAAAAACCTCACCGTCTCCTCCACGGATGTCGCTGTCGAGATCATCGGCATGAACAAGTGGTATGGCGATTTTCACGTGCTGCGCGACATCAATCTCAAGGTGATGAAAGGCGAACGCATCGTCATCGCCGGGCCGTCAGGCTCCGGAAAATCGACGATGATCCGCTGTATCAACCGCCTCGAGGAACATCAGTCGGGCAGCATTGTCGTCGACAATATCGAACTCACCAACGATCTGAAAAAGATCGACGAAGTGCGGCGAGAAGTCGGCATGGTGTTCCAGCACTTCAACCTCTTCCCGCACCTGACGATCCTTGAGAACTGCACGCTTGCACCGATCTGGGTTCGCAAGATGCCGAAGAAGGAAGCCGAGGAAGTGGCGATGCACTACCTCAAGCGTGTCAAGATCCCGGAACAGGCCCATAAGTATCCGGGCCAGCTCTCCGGCGGTCAGCAGCAGCGCGTGGCGATTGCCCGCTCGCTGTGCATGAAGCCGAAGATCATGCTGTTCGACGAACCGACCTCGGCTCTCGATCCTGAAATGGTCAAGGAAGTGCTCGATACGATGGTTGGCCTTGCCGAAGAAGGCATGACCATGATGTGCGTCACCCATGAAATGGGCTTTGCCCGCCAGGTCGCCAACCGGGTGATCTTCATGGACCAGGGACAGATCGTGGAAGAGAATTCGCCGGCGGAGTTCTTCGACAATCCGCAGCACGAGCGCACCAGACTGTTCCTTAGCCAGATCCTGCACTAGGCAGACTGCGCCAACGCGAATGACCTGCAATAGAAAAGGGGCGCCGCGAGCGCCCCTTTTCCGTTTCCCGTCGAAACAATCGTCAGGGCGCCATCACCACTGGAATGAGTAGCGGGCATTGACGCTGGTTACTGCTGCGGTCGCGTCCGAATAGCGATCGACGGAGCCGCTGAGTGTCAGGCTGTCACCTAGTTTCTGCTCGAGTCCCAGCCCCGCGCCGCCGATACGAAACGTATCGATCGCCGTTGCGCGGACGACCACGGCTGTGCCGGTGTTTGCCCGGGACAGCCTGAGGGTCTGGTTGGCGTCGAGGCCACTCCAGTCCTGATTGAGCCCGTCGTAGCGCATGACATAGCTCGCGTTGCGCTCGACATCGATCGTCGACGTGACGATCTGCGTTTGGTGGTAGTTCATGCTGACGGCGGCCGTTTCGGCCAATCCGTCGTAATCGATCCCGATCTTGCGTTCGACCTCGTAAGCGGGCCTCTGGATCGACTTCATCTTCATGCTGCCCCACAGCCGGAGCGGCGTGTTCATCGACCCATCCTTCTTCGCATCGACACCGACGTTAAAGCCCGCCTCGGGCTCCAGCTCTGTCGGCAACCTGAAGCCGAGCTTGACGGAATAGCTTCTGTCCGAATTCTTGACGGGCTGCCAGATGAGCGGCCTGTCCGCCGCATGGGCGCTGGATGCCAAAAACGGGCCAACCGCAAAGATTGCCGCAAACAGCGCGACGCCGCCGGCCAATAGACTTCTGTTCATTTGATCCCCACTCGAAGGCTCAAGACAATGTTGAGGCGCAAGCGACCGCGAGGTCACCTGGAAAACCCGTTTCAATGCGATGGAGGCGAGTTTGTCAGACCCAATGGTCGGTTTTCGCCACGTGCCTTCCCCTGCCGATGCAACGGAACTGACCGCCGAGAATATACCCTTTAATGAGGCAGCTTCGAATCGATTTTGGGGCTGAAATGCGATTGCGGGATCACGATCGGTTTCCCGAAGATGTGAACTCCCGCTGTTGCTGCATCGCAACATGACGTGGTGAGGCTGGGTACGCGGAGGAATGAATGGTAGGTCCTACCCCACTGCAACGCTCTGGCACCACGAGTACCGGTGGCAGCATGCTAGGCCCGGTTTGGTCATGAGCACGCGTTATCCTACAATGAAAGGATCCAGTTCGACCGGGTCGCCGGCGGGCGATGAGCACACGTGAGGGGTCACGAAAACCACTTCTTAACCATTCAGAACTCACATTAGCCAATAGGAACATATTAACCGATCCTGTTAACGCAACACTCTTTTGACGTTCGGTAAAAGAACAGCACGTCGGGACGCCTTGTCCCACGGCACGAATCAAGGAGGATTTGCATGTCGGTTTTTGCACGCTTTATGAAGGACGAGTCTGGCGCCACTGCCATCGAATACGGGCTCATCGCCGCTCTTATCTCTGTCGCGCTGATCGCTGGTGCACAGACGCTCGGCGGTGCACTAAGCACGCAATTCACGAACCTCAGCAAGAAGTTGAACTGCGGCGGCGCTGCTACCACTTGCTGATCGCTGGCATTGCGAGATGCAACCAAGTCGGGTCATGAGGTAACGTCGTTGCACGATTGGCCGGCAGGTAGTCTCACTCAAGTATTCGCCTGAGGTCTTCACCCCAGGTTAACATCCAGATCGTACCCAAAAGCTCGGGCGCCATCTCTTGGTTCCAGCACTCAACTCGCCGAACAATGGGACCTCCATTGTTCGGTTTTTTGTTGCCGTCACGGTTGTTCGACCCGGTCGCGCGACGCAATCGAGCCGTTGACGCAGGTTGAGGATGACGTGCTCGCGAGGACCTACGCGGAATGCGAAATCCGAGTCGGACGTCTGTTGGCCTCATCGACCCTCGCGAAAGTCATACATTTGCATCATCGCATGTGCACACAACCGCGATGAAAGCCTCACGCGCCTCGATCAGTAGTTCATTCCCTCGAACACACAGGCGGGTCGCCAAGCCGATATCCGACCAACACACGACGAGTTAACTCAGGTCGTCGTCGGCTGCGGCCTTTGGAGGGTTGTGCTTTTTCTAGGGTCTGATTTCGAAAATGAAGCAATGGTTAGCCGACCTTGCCGGGCGGGGCGAAATACGCCAGAGATTCTTGATCTCTATATCCAGCTCCAAAGCAGCGCTTTGCTCAAGCCGATATTCCTTCGCTCAAGCGGCAGTCGCAATTTTTTGGGAGATGGTATTGGCGACCCCTGCAGGATTCGAACCTGCGACCACCTGCTTAGAAGGCAGGTGCTCTATCCAGCTGAGCTAAGGGGCCTGCTAAGACGCTTCTAACAGAACGCAGACAGGAAGTCAGTGCGTCCAGGGCTGCGAGCGATTGAAGCGGAAATTGTCGGTGTAGGAAGCAGCTTGACGCGCAGGTTCTTTCGGCTGGACGACGCGGTATTCGATGCCTTCACGCTTGGCGTAGGCTTCGGCAAGTTCCTGACTTTCAAAGGTCAGGCGCACCTGCTGCTTCATGTCTCCGGAAGATGTATAGCCAAGGATCGGATCGATCCGGCGTGGCTCTTCCTGGTCGAATTCGAGGAGCCAGAGATGCGTCTTGGCTTTGCCAGATTGCATTGCAGTTTTTGCGGGACGATAGATCTTGGCCGTCATGAACTGAAACATCCGACTTTTGCTAGCGTGACGCTTGGGCAACTGCTGAGCGCGACGCTCTTTTGAAGGCAATGGTCGGAGTGGAGAGATTCGAACTCCCGACCCTCTGGTCCCAAACCAGATGCGCTACCAGACTGCGCTACACTCCGTTCCTTACAAGAATGCGAGATACACGGTTCCCTACCGGCCCGCAACTGCAAAAAGTCGATTTTCCCAATTGTTCGAACTCTCTAGCGAACTAACTGTGGGAAAGCGGCCAAACACCTATCCTGCGTTGCCGATCCGTTTGGAAACCACCTTGTCACCAACCTTGATTCCGAGCGCTTTCGTCCGACCGGCATTCAGTTCGAGGACAAATTTTACCGGTCCCCGCGAATCAATCACGTCACGAGAGTAAGGAACCGCATTTTCGCGGATATGAGAGACCGTCCCGTCGCCCTCGATAAACAGCATATCGAGCGGCAGGATGGTGTTTTCCATCCACATGGAAACACGGCGTGTCTCGCCGAAGTCGAACAGCATGCCGTGATCGTCAGGCATTTCCTTGCGGTACATCAGGCCCTGCGAGCGCTGCTGGTCTGTCAGAGCGAGCTCGATCACAAAGGCATGGGTCTTGCCCGCTGCCGTGCGGATCGACAGCTCATCTTTTGGAAAGATGACCTGCTGGGCTGCGGCAGCGTAGGCGACAAACAGAAAAAGCGCCGCAAGGGCGCCTTTTGCAAAGGGCGTGATCCGCCCGAATGACTGCATTCTCAACATCAATGTGACCGGCTTACAGGGTTGGGATTGTCGGGATGAATTTCGGCTGCCATCAAGCCCTTGTCGCCAGGTCCGAACCGGACCAGCACGGTCTGGCCGGGACGGAGCTCTGTCAGTCCGTAGCGGCGCAGCGTTTCCATGTGGACGAAGATATCTTCGGTCCCCTCACCGCGGCTCAGGAATCCGAAGCCCTTGGTGCGGTTGAACCATTTCACCAGTGCCCGTTCCAGGCCGCTCGTTGGCGTAACCTGAACATGGGTGCGAACCGGCGGCAACTGCGAGGGATGAACTGCGGTCGACTGATCCATGGAAAGAATGCGGAAGGCCTGATAGCCACGGTCGCGCTTCTGGATCATCGCGACGATACGGGTTCCTTCAAGGATGGTCTGGTATCCATCGCGCCTCAGGCAGGTCACATGCAGAAGCACATCCTGCATACCGTTGTCGGGCACAATGAAGCCGAACCCCTTCGCAACATCGAACCACTTGACCACACCCGTAATTTCGATGAGCTCGACCGGATCGCCCGCGAATTCCTCGTATTCGGCTACGCCTTTCAACGATATCCTGTCTGCCATATCCTATCGGCCCCTCGATTACGCGTTACGACATGACGGTGGAAGTGATTCTTCGCGCCTAGATTAACATCCCGTTAACCCTCCAGTGCAAGTCCCCGTCTGGACTTTATCAGCATCTTTCTACGGCTGACGGCTTGCCCCAGGCTTGCTGACCTCCTGCAATGCACCATATCCGCTCGACAGTTTGCCAACGACATCGCGGAGCTTGCGACACATGCGCTATCTACACACAATGGTTCGGGTCAAGGATCTCGACGCGTCTCTCCATTTCTACAAGACACTGATGGGTTTGGAGGAGATCCGCCGCATCGAAAATGACAAGGGCCGCTTCACGCTGGTCTTTCTGGCTGCACGCGACGACGTTTCGCAGGCTGAGGGGAACATGGCGCCGTGCATCGAGCTTACCTACAACTGGGACAGCGAGGATTACACGGGCGGACGCAATTTCGGCCACCTCGCTTATGAGGTCGACGACGTCTATGCGTTCTGCCAGCACATGCAGGACAATGGCATCGTGATCAACCGTCCGCCTCGCGAAGGTCGGATGGCCTTCGTACTTTCGCCGGACGGCATTTCCTTCGAGATCCTGCAGAAGGGCGACAACCTGCCGGTCGCCGAGCCGTGGGCATCGATGCCGAATACGGGCAGCTGGTAATCGAGGCTTGCGTCGGCCTGACCAAGGCCAACGCCCCTCTCTTGCCGAGCGAAACAGGACACGTGATGCTCATCTCCATGATTCGCGACAGAGTGTCCGCGACGCACATGAAGGGCATACCGTGCCGGTTTCGCCAGCAAGATCGATCTCAAGGCCGAGTTTTCCGCTCCTCGCAGTGGCGATAGCAGCTTTAATGATGACCAGTTGCTCGATGACCCGCAAGGTTGCCGACGCCGAACCGGTGTCCGCAGAGGCAGTGGCCGCGGAACAACCGGACGGCGCAGC
The DNA here is from genome assembly GCF_014842035.1 of Rhizobium sp. CFBP 8752. Taxonomy (NCBI): domain Bacteria; kingdom Pseudomonadati; phylum Pseudomonadota; class Alphaproteobacteria; order Hyphomicrobiales; family Rhizobiaceae; genus Rhizobium; species Rhizobium sp. CFBP 8752. The sequence goes on from NZ_JACYUZ010000001.1 coordinate 1,806,602, forward strand.
TAAACCGCTTGCCAAAGGCGGCACGAGCGGCGCCAGCCTCTATGTCGATCCCCTCGTCTCTACGAAGGCGCAACAGGCCAAATCCACGCCAGCAGCAACGTCTGCTGCGCCGGGCGCCAACGCTGACCCAGGCGCGTTCCCCCCTGCGCCGAAGCAGCCGTCGAACTCCATCGCTGGGCTCGTCACGCAACCGACTGGCGTGCGCGCGAGCAGCTACAGCATCTTTTCGTCCAACGCATCGCCATTCCCATCGGCAACGACGGTACCTGCTGCTGCTCCTGACGGGCAGACAGCCGTCGCCGCTCCGGCCGGCGGCATCAATGCAGCACATGGCAGCGTCTTCACCCCCCGCCAGCCGCTGCCGGACCCGTCGCAGCAGGCGCAGCTCTAACCATCAGCCTCGTGCGGGAGCGAAAAGAGCGAGCTGGTCAAATCCGATAAGCTGCTGATTTCGCATGGCTTTACGCTTACTGAAGCCGCATTTTCCGCGCATCTAAATTTTCGCAAAAAACATCGTTTTTGCGCTTGCGGTAACGAAATCACGCCTCTATAAGGGCGCTCACTGTACGCGCCCTTCGTCTATCGGTTAGGACGTCAGATTTTCATTCTGAAAAGAGGGGTTCGACTCCCCTAGGGCGTACCAGTTCCTTCCTTCAAACTATTGATTATGCACAAGAACCTCTAAGTTCTCTTGGAGCATCCAGCCGCGCAATTTTCTCTGTTTATCTTCCGAAAAATACCGTTTTTTGGCTTGTCTGTTTGAAAAAGCGTCCCTATAAGACGCTCCTGTACGCGCCCTTCGTCTATCGGTTAGGACGTCAGATTTTCATTCTGAAAAGAGGGGTTCGACTCCCCTAGGGCGTACCACTTCCCCCTTCTTCCATATCGTCAGGCTTGTTCGCTCGCGCGTTTTCCCGCGTCCTGCCTTGGCTTGGATTATTTCATTTAAAAACAGAGAAATATCGATTTTTCTACTTGCCGGATCGGGCAAGCCTGACTATACGAGCGCTCACTGTACGCGCCCTTCGTCTATCGGTTAGGACGTCAGATTTTCATTCTGAAAAGAGGGGTTCGACTCCCCTAGGGCGTACCAGTTCTCCCCTTTTGATTAAGCCGTAATTTATCGCGACTCGACCGCGTCGAGAAGCCTGAGCTGGATCCGTCGATTTCCCTGCCACTGGTCGGCCGTGAGGCATCCCGCGGCATGGATCTGCTTTCCGCGGGAGTTGAGCAGCATCTGGCCGAGCGGCGTTTCGGCAGCCCTGAACGCAATCCCGTCCAGACGCGTGCCATCGAGTGATTCCAGCGTGATCTTCACATGCGCGGTGCCGACCAGCCGCACGTCTCTCAGACGATGGGCGGGAATGGCAAAGACGGGCTGCGCGTGGCCAGACCCGTAGGGACCCGCCTGTTCCAACTGGTCGAACAGCGCAATCGTGGCCCCTGATGCCGACAGTGCGCCATCGATCTTCAGCACGTGGTTGGCAACAAGCGCCGGAACGCCCTCAGCCGCCACTTCCTCGAAATAGGCGCGCAGCTTGCCGAGATTGGCGCGCTCGACGGTCAGTCCCGCCGCCATGGCGTGACCGCCACCTTTTAGCAGAAGCCCTGATTCGACTGCGCCGCGAACCATCCGGCCCATGTCGAAACCGTTGATCGAACGGCCGGAACCGGTGCCCTTGCCGGACGGGTCGAAAGCGATCGCGAATGCGGGCCGCCGGAATTTTTCCTTCAGTCTTGCAGCGAGAAGACCGACGATGCCCGGATGCCATTTCTCATGCGCTGTGACGATGACGGACGCGCCCTCGGCGTCACCGTATTCGCCAAGAACTTCGGCTTCGGCTTCCGCCAGCATGGCGGCTTCCATGGCCTGCCGCTCGCGGTTCAGATCGTCCAACCGGCCGGCAATTTCCTCCGCCTTGATATCGTCTTCCAATGTCAGCAAGCGGCTGCCGAGTGCTGCATCGCCGATTCGCCCGCCGGCATTGATACGCGGGCCGATCATGAAGCCGAAATGATAGGGCGTTACCGGTCCGCCGAGACCCGCCTTGCGAAACAATGCGGAAAGCCCCGGATTGACCATGTGACGAGCGGCAATCAGCCCCTTCACCACGTAGGCACGGTTCAGCCCCTTCAACGGCACGACATCGCAAACGGTTGCCAGCGCCACCAGATCCAGCAGGCCGAGGAGATCGAGAGACTGTGCGCGGCTATCGTCACCTTCGCGCAGCTGCTTAAGGGTCGCGACCATGACCAGAAACACGACTCCCGCCGCGCAGAGATGCCCCTGCCCCGAGAGATCGTCCTGACGGTTGGGATTGACGAGTGCCACACAGGGCGGCAGCACGTGACCGACCTGGTGGTGGTCGATGACAACCACATCGCAGCCCTCGTCCTTGGCCGCTGTCAGCGCGTCCTGGCTCGTCGAGCCGCAGTCGACCGTGACGATCAGTTGCGCGCCGTTCGCCACCAGTTGGCGGATCGCGTTCGGGTTAGGGCCGTAGCCTTCGAAGATCCGATCCGGAATATAGATCTCCGCCTCGACACCGAAATGCGTCAGGAAACGGTAGAGCAACGCGGAAGAGGCCGCGCCATCCACGTCGTAATCGCCGAAGATCGCAACCCGCTCGCGCCGGTTGATCGCCGCAACCAGTCTTGCTGCAGCCTTGCCGCAATCCGTCAGCGTCAACGGATCGGGCATCAGTGACCGGATGGTCGGATCAAGGAAGGCCGGGGCATCGTCGAGCGTCACGCCGCGGCCGGCAAGCACGCGAGCGACCAGTTCGGGAATGCCATGGATCTGGCTGATGGCAAGCGCGCGGTTCTGCGCCGCCTGGTCGAGCCGCGACACCCAGCGCTGGCCACTCACCGATTGCTCTACGTTCAGGAACGCGCGCGGTACCGGATCGACCGGTGACGTTGTCATGGAGAGGCTGCTGGCGATTGAGGTGGTCGATTGGGTGGTCATTCAGCCGTTTTAGCGCATCGGCGCATCAACAGTAATCTGTTTTCGGCAGCGGACGTGGCCTCGGCGAAAAAACACTGGGGCCAGTCTAGTGCGGCTCAACGGCTGCGTGGGTCACATGTCCTTGGGCCGTTCGATCCGGATGACCTGCGGCTCGCCAACCAGATAGCTTTCGGCCTTGATGGCGTCGACGGCCTTGCGGACCGAGTCCTCCATCGTCGCGTGCGTGACAAGGATGATCGTCTTCGACATCACGGACGAATCGGGCTTCGAGCGCTGGACGATCGATTCGAGCGAGATGGCGTTCTCGGCCATGCGGGCAGCGATCGAGGCGAAGACGCCGGTCCGGTCGGCAACGGTCAGCCGGATGAAATAACCACCTTCGTGGCTCTGCATCTGGGCGCGCTTGTAAGGTGTGAGCGACGCGGCCGGTGTGCCGAGAACCGGAACCTGCTGCGCGCCCGGGCGGCTCTTGGCGATGTCGGCGATATCGCCAAGCACCGAGGATGCCGTTGCATTGCCGCCCGCACCCGGGCCGACCATCAGCAGTTCGCCGAGGATGTCGGATTCGATCGCCACGGCATTCGTCACGCCATCGACCTGCGCGATAACCGAATCACGGGGCACCATGGTCGGGTGAACGCGCTGCTCGATGCCTGTTTCGGTGCGCTGCGCGACGCCGAGAAGCTTGATGCGGTAGCCGAGATCGGCGGCCGCGTGGATATCGTCGATAGAGATATTGGTGATGCCTTCGAGATAGATCTCGTCGGGCGCGATCTGGGTCCCGAACGCAAGCGTCGTCAGGATTGCCAGCTTGTGTGCCGTGTCGTTGCCCTCGATATCGAAGGCCGGATCGGCTTCGGCATAGCCCAGCCGCTGCGCTTCCTTGAGGCAGTCGGCAAAGGACAGGCCCTCCTTCTCCATCCGGGTCAGGATGTAATTGCAGGTGCCGTTCATGATGCCGTAGACACGCGAAATCGTGTTGCCGGTCAGGGACTCGCGAAGGGCCTTGATGACCGGGATACCACCGGCAACGGCCGCCTCGAAATTGAGGAGTGCGCCGTTTTCTTCGGCGATCCTTGCGAGTTCGACGCCGGATGCGGCGAGCAGCGCCTTGTTGGCTGTCACCACGTGGAGACCGCGCCGCAAGGCTGCGCGCACGGAGTCAGCAGCCGCCCCTTCGGCACCGCCCATCAGTTCCACGAACACGTCGATCTCAGCGTTTGCTGCCAGTTCTTCGGCGCTGTCGAACCAGGTCACGGCAGAGATATCGATCCCGCGGTCGCGGGTGCGGTCTCTCGCCGTCACGGCGGCAATCTCGATCGGGCGTCCGCAGGTGACCGCGAGTTCGTTGGCACGGGTCTGGATGATGCGAACGAGCGAGGCACCGACAGTGCCAAGACCCGCAATGCCGACTCTGAGGGCATCTGCCATGATAGTTTTCCTGGTATTTTGGGAGACTAGTATTTGGGAGAATGGGGCGGTCGAACGGCCGCCCCTCAAATCGTGATCGGCGGCCCGGTTCGCGGTCAGCGACGCGTGTTGAGCGTAATCACGTTGTGCATCGTATCGTCTGCCGTCGACAGAAACTTCTTGATGCTGCGGGCGGCCTGGCGAATGCGATGCTCGTTTTCGACCAGTGCGAGGCGAACGTAGTCGTCGCCCATCTCACCGAAACCGACACCGGGTGCGACGGCAACGTGCGCCTTCTCGACGAGAAGCTTGGAGAATTCCAGACTCCCGAGATGGCGGAACTTTTCCGGAATTTTCGCCCAGGCAAACATGGTCGCCGGTGGTGGCGGTACGTCGAAACCGGCCTTGCCGAAGCTCTCGACCATCACGTCACGGCGACGCTTGTAGACGCTGCGCACTTCCGCGATATCGGCACCGTCACCGTTCAGCGCGTGGGCTGCAGCCACCTGGATCGGCGTGAACGCGCCATAATCAAGGTAGGATTTGACGCGCGTCAGCGCTGCGATCAGCCGCTCGTTGCCGACAGCAAAGCCCATGCGCCAGCCGGGCATGGAGAAGGTTTTCGACATCGAGGTGAACTCGACGGCCACATCCATCGCACCCGGCACTTCGAGAACCGAAGGTGGCGGGTTGTTGTCGTCGAAGTAGATCTCCGAATAGGCAAGATCGGAGAGCACGATGATCTCGTGCTTCTTCGCAAACGCGATCACTTCCTTGTAGAAATCCAGCGACGCGATATGCGCTGTCGGGTTGGATGGGTAATTGATGATCAGAGCCAGCGGCTTCGGGATCGAATGCTTCACCGCGCGTTCCAGCGGCGGAAAGAAGCTATCGTCCGGCTCGACAGACATGGAGCGGATCACGCCGCCCGCCATCAGGAAGCCGAAGGCGTGGATAGGGTATGTCGGATTGGGGCAGAGGATGACGTCACCGGGCGCGGTGATCGCCTGCGCCATGTTGGCGAAGCCTTCCTTGGAGCCGAGCGTTGCCACGACCTGCGTATCCGGGTTCAGCTTCACACCAAACCGGCGCGCATAGTAAGCGGCCTGGGCGCGGCGAAGGCCTGGAATGCCCTTGGAGGAGGAGTAGCGGTGCGTGCGCGGATCCTGGACGACTTCGCAGAGCTTGTCGACGATCGCCTGCGGAGTGGGTAGATCAGGATTGCCCATGCCGAGATCGATAATGTCCGCGCCACCCGCTCGCGCGCTTGCTTTCAAACGGTTCACCTGTTCGAAAACGTAGGGCGGCAGACGCCGGACTTTATGAAACTCTTCCATGTTGTTCCTCAAGGATGAAATCGAAGCAGAGTTCGTCCCTCTGCTCGCGCCTCACTTTATGCCATTTTTGCTTTGCGGCCAAATGTCCTCAAACGCAATAGCAATATCCGGCCGGATCGGCTCGTCGCGCTACTGGCCGGTAATATCGGCCTGGGCATCCTTGCCGTGATCGGTGGCGAGCTTGCGGTACTCGACCACACGACGCTGATACTCCGCTTCGGAGATGGTGCCGGACTTGCGGGCTCGGGCAAGCGATGCCATGCGCGGCTCGGTCTTCTGATAGTCGGCGTCTTCGATCTGCTCGTTGGCAGCGCGAAGCGTATAGTCGAATGTGGGATATGTGCCGGTGTCGCGCTTGACGATCGGACCCGGAGGCGGTGCCGTCCTGGTCTGCGTGATAACGGCCGGTGGCGGCGTATTGGGAATACCATCATCCAGCGCAAAGCTGTTGCTGTTGCAGCCGGACACAAGAGGCATGGCGCCGATACCGATGAAAAGCGGTAGCCAGCCGATGCGACGCCTCAGTTTTTCCATGTCCGTACCCATTTTCTGTCGCCGGGGCCATCTACCCGGCAGCCTAGCCGCTGGCACTTGTATTCGGTTTCAGCCACAATGTACAAATGAAATCAGACGACAGCTGACGAGGAGGGCTCGCGTGGCGCAAAACTCCGGGGATAAGGGGACAGGCGGTCCGGAATTTCCGGGCTTCGACCCCAAGGCGGTCGAGGCCTATATCGTCAAGGACCCGCACGAGATGGCGATGAATTTCGCGCGTGCCATGGAGAACCTCGGCAAGGCCGCATCGGAATGGCTCGCGCCAAGGGAGCGCGGCGATATTCCAGACCCCGCGCTCGATCCGCTCAGTGACCTCATCAAGACGCTTTCGCAGGTCACCGAGTACTGGATTTCAGAGCCGCAACGGACGCTGCAAGCACAAACCCTGCTCTTCTCAAGCTATATGGAAATCTGGACGCGATCGCTCTCGCAATTCGGAGGCGCGCCTCAAGAGAGCGAGCCAGCGGCGCTGCCGAGAGACAAGCGATTCGCCGACGAGGACTGGGTGAAGAACCCGTTCTTTGCGTTCATGCGGCAAGTCTTCACGGTTACCGCCACCTGGGCCGAGACTCTGGTTGCCGAGGCGCAGGGGCTGGACGAGCATACGCGGCACAAGGCGGCATTCTACGTGAAGCAGGTGACCGCTGCGTTGTCGCCTGCAAATTTTGCGATCACCAACCCCGAAGTCTATCGCGCGACGGTCGCCTCGCACGGAGCCAATCTCGTCACCGGTATGAAAATGCTGGCCGAGGACATCATGGCCGGCGGCGGCGAGCTGAGACTTCGCCAGACGGATGCCTCCAAGTTTGCGCTCGGCCTCAATATCGCGCTTACACCCGGCAAGGTCGTCGCCCGCAACGACCTCTGCGAGGTTCTGCAATACGAACCGACGACGGAGACGGTCTTCAAACGGCCGCTGGTCATCGTGCCGCCCTGGATCAACAAGTTCTACATTCTCGACCTGACACCGCAAAAGAGCTTCATCAAGTGGTGCGTCGACCGCGGGCACACCGTGTTCGTGATCTCCTGGGTCAATCCCGACAGGCGCCATGCGGCCAAGGGATGGGAAGCCTACATGCACGAGGGAATCGATTTTGCGCTCGACACGATCGAGACGTCGACCGGCGAACGCGAGGTCGATGCGATCGGCTACTGCGTCGGCGGCACGTTGCTGGCGGCTACGCTCGCCTTCCACGCCAAGACAAACGTGAAAAGGATCGCATCGGCGACGTTCCTCGCTACCCAGGTCGACTTTACCCATGCAGGCGACCTCAAGGTCTTCGTCGACGAGGCGCAGGTTTCGACGATCGAGACCTATATGAACGCGACCGGCTATTTCGACGGGTCGAAGATGGCGGCGGCATTCAACATGCTGCGTGCGTCCGAGCTGATCTGGCCTTACGTGGTCAATAACTATCTCAAGGGCCAGGAGCCGCTGCCGTTCGACCTGCTGTATTGGAATTCGGACTCGACCCGGATGACACCTGCCAACCACGCCTACTACCTGCGCAATTGCTACCTCGATAACAAGCTCTCCAACGGCCTGATGGAGCTTGGCGGGGAGCGCCTGTCGCTGAAGGACATCGTCATTCCCGTCTATAATCTTGCCACCAGCGAAGACCACATCGCGCCTGCGAAGTCCGTGTTTCTCGGCTCGTCGCTGTTCGGCGGTTCCGTCGATTTCGTGCTGGCTGGATCCGGCCATATCGCCGGCGTCGTCAATCCGCCGGAAAGACGGAAGTACCGATACTGGACCGATGGCCAATTGAAGGACACGCTGGAGGACTGGGTTGCCGGCTCGCAGGAGCATGAGGGGTCGTGGTGGACGCATTGGCAGGACTGGATCGGACCGAAAGCGGGTGACCAGGTGCCGGCCCGAAAGCCCGGCGGGTCCGCGCTCACCGCGTTGGCCGACGCACCGGGAACCTACGTTCTCGTCCGCGACTGACACTTCCCAGCATTCCAGAAGAACCTCATGCGCTTTGATCCGCCGCTCGTCTCCGCAACGCTTGTCCAGCGCTACAAGCGCTTCCTGTTCGACGCGGTGCTGGATAATGGCACGCCGTTTACCGGGTCGTGCCCGAATACCGGGTCCATGCGGGGACTGTCGGACCCCGGATCGAGGATCTGGGTATCGGAGCATGACAGCCCGACCCGCAAATACCGTCACATGTTCGAAATGGTCGAGGCCGGCGGCGAGATGGTCGGTATCAATACCGGACTGCCCAACAGGCTGACCGAAGAAGCGATCCGTGCCGGCCTGATCCCCAGCCTTTCCGGCTACGGCACGATCCTGCGCGAGCAGAGATACGGGCGTAACTCCCGCATCGACTTTCTCCTCAAGCAGGAAAATCTGCCGGACGCCTACGTGGAAGTGAAGAACGTCCATTTCAGCCGTTCAGCGGGGCTCGCCGAATTTCCTGACACCGTGACGAAGCGCGGCGCCAAGCATCTCGAGGAGCTCGGCGATATGGTGGAGGCAGGTCACCGGGCGGTGATGATCTACCTCATTCAGCGTCACGACTGCACGCGGTTTTCGATCTGCAGCGATCTCGACCCGATGTATGCGATCGCATTCGCTCGTGCCAAGGCGCGCGGCGTCGAGGCCTATGCGCTCCGCTGCCGCGTCACTCGCGAGGAAATCATAGCGTCGGGAATGGTTATGATGGACGAACCCCGCCCCTCTGTTTTATGAACTGTGGGAGTTGCGAGAGAAATATCATGGTCAATTACATCGAGGCGGTTTCCGCCCCCTCAAAAAACACGGGTGCTATCCGTCTCTACGATACGGCGCAGGATTTTGACGGCATGCGCAAGGCCTGCCAGCTGACGGCGCGCTGCCTCGACGAACTTGCGGCGATCGTTCAGCCGGGCATCACCACCAATGCGATCGACCGTTTCGTGTTCGAGTTCGGCATGGACAATGGCGCCCTTCCCGCAACGCTTGGCTATCGCGGCTACAAATACTCGGTCTGCACCTCGATCAACCATGTCGTCTGCCACGGGATGCCTGACGACAAGCCGCTGCGCGAGGGCGATATCGTCAATATCGACGTCACCTATATCCTCGATGGCTGGCACGGCGATTCCAGCCGCATGTATCCGGTCGGACAGATCAAACGCGCTGCCGAACGGTTGATGGACGTGACCTATGAATGCCTTCTGCGGGGCATCGCAGCCGTGAAGCCCGGCGCCCGCACCGGCGCGATCGGCGAAGCGATCCAGTCCTATGCGGAGGCCGAGCGCTGCTCGGTCGTGCGCGATTTCTGCGGCCACGGCGTCGGTCGTCTGTTCCACGACTCTCCGAACATCCTCCATTACGGCCGCGCCGACGAAGGGCCGGAAATCCGGGAAGGCATGATCTTTACGATCGAGCCGATGATCAATCTCGGTAAGCCGCATGTGAAGGTTCTTTCCGATGGCTGGACCGCCGTCACCCGCGACCGGTCGCTGTCGGCACAATACGAGCATGCGGTCGGTGTCACCGCGACGGGATGCGAGGTGTTCACCCTGTCGCCCGGCGGTCTCGACCGGCCCGGCCTGCCTCCATTGCAGGCCTGACCATGACCAACCCGCCCGTCTCCTCGCATGACCCTATGGAAGCAAAAGAGGACGACGGGGCGGCCCTGTCTGTCGATGAACGCGGGTTCTTTGCCGAGACGCAGTCCAAGAGGCCGACGGCCAAACTTCCGCAAATCGGATCCCCTGCCGTCACGCAAGAACATTACCACGGCCACCGTGAGCGGTTGCGGGAGAAGTACCGAGACCACGGCGACGCTTCGCTGGCAGACTACGAGATCCTCGAGCTCCTGCTTTTCCGCTCCATCCCGAGGCGCGATACCAAGCCGCTCGCGAAAGCATTGATTGCTCGCTTCGGAAACCTTGCCAGCGTGCTTGGCGCGCCGCTCGGATTGCTGCAGGAGGTCAAGGGTATCGGCGAGGCCGTCGCGCTCGACCTCAAGCTTGTCGCGACGACGGGTCAGCGGATGCTGCGAAGCGAGTTGCGGGGCAAGCAGGTGCTTTCGTCCTGGTCTTCGGTGATTGATTACTGCCATGCCGCCATGGCCTATGAGGCCCGAGAACAGTTCCGCGTGCTCTTTCTAGACAAGCGCAACGCCCTGATCTCGGATGAAATCCAGGGGCATGGAACGGTCGACCATACGCCAGTCTATCCGCGCGAAGTGGTGCGGCGAGCCCTGGAGCTTTCGGCGACTGCGCTCATCCTCGTCCACAACCATCCCAGTGGCGACCCTACCCCGTCACGCGCCGATATCGACATGACGCGGACGATCGTGGAGACGGCAAAGCCACTCGGCATCACCGTCCACGACCACATCATCATCGGCAAGGACGGTCATGCCAGCCTCAAGGGCCTGAAGCTGATCTGACCTTCAGCGACTGCCGATCATGCGACCTGCACGACATGGCCGTCTGAAACCTCGCGGTACTCGCGAACCGGTGGGCGGTAATCCATTCCCCGCACCGGGCTTTTCAGCTCGTCGTTGGAAATGCCGCGTCTGATCCCACGCCTTGCCGGATCCGGCACCGGCACGGCGGCCATGAGCTTCTTCGTATAGGGATGCTGCGGATTGTCGAATACGGCCGCGCGCGGACCGATCTCGACGATCTCGCCGAGATACATGACGGCCACCCGGTGGCTGACGCGTTCCACCACCGCCATGTCGTGACTGATGAACAGGAAGGACAGGTTAAGGCTCTGCTGCAGATCGAGCAGGAGGTTGCAGACCTGCGCCTTGATCGACACGTCGAGCGCCGACACGCTTTCATCGGCAACGATCACCTTCGGATCGAGCGCGAGCGCCCGCGCGATCGCGATGCGCTGGCGCTGGCCGCCGGAGAATTCGTGCGGGTAGCGTTTTGCCATGTCGGCGGAAAGACCGACCTTTTCGAGAAGATCGGCGGTCTTGTCCCTCGCCTGTTTCACCGTACCCAACCGGTGCTTGATGAAGGGTTCGGATATGGCCGATCCTACCGTCATGCGCGGATTGAGCGATGAAAACGGATCCTGGAAGATCATCTGGACGGACTTGCGCATGTTGCGCAGGCTGACCTGGTCGAGCCGCAGGACATCGTAGCCATCGAGCGAGATATCGCCGCCGGTCGGATCGACGAGGCGCATGATCGAGCGGCCTGTGGTCGACTTGCCGCAGCCGGACTCACCGACCAGGGCCAGCGTTTCGCCCTGGAACAGATCGAAGGACACATTTTCCACCGCATGCACCGCGCCGGTCTGGCGCGACAGGAGGCCGGAGCGGATCGGGAAACGGGTCACCAGGTTCTTGACGCTAAGGACCGGTGTGCGGCCCTTTTCCACGGTGCCTGCCACTTCGATCGGCTCGACGGCCAACCCGGTTTTCATGTCGACCACGGGGAAGCGGGTCGGCCACGCATGGTTCTGCATCGAACCGAGCTTCGGCACCGCCGAGAGCAGCGCACGCGTGTACGGATGCTTGCCGCGGTGGAAGATCTCCTCCGTCGGTCCGGTCTCGACCTCGTCGCCGCGGAACATGACGATGGTACGGTCGGCGATCTCGGCGACGACGCCCATGTCATGGGTAATGAAAAGGACCGACATGCCCTCTTCTTCCTGCAACACCTTGATGAGATCGAGGATCTGTCCCTGGATGGTGACGTCGAGCGCCGTGGTGGGTTCGTCCGCGATCAGAAGCTTGGGCTTCGAAGCAAGCGCCATGGCAATCATCACGCGCTGACGCATGCCGCCGGAAAACTGGTGCGGATATTCGTCGAACCGAGATTGCGCGTTGGGGATCCGCACCTTTTCGAGCAGCCTCACGGTTTCGGCGCGCGCCTCCTGCTTGGACATCCCCTTGTGACGGGTGAGAACCTCGGAAATCTGCCGGCCGATGGTGAAGATCGGATTGAGCGAGGTCATCGGCTCCTGAAAGATCATCGATGCTTCATTGCCGCGCACCCCGCGCATGTCCTTTTCGGAGATGGACAGGAGATCGCGTCCGTTCAACATAACCTCGCCTTCGATGCGGCTCGTGTTTGACGCGAGCAAGCGCATGATTGACAGGGACGTCACGGATTTGCCGGAACCGGATTCGCCGACGATGGCAACCGTTTCGCCAGGCATCACATCGAAGGAGACGTTGCGGACGACGCTCTTCCAATCGCCATCGACGAGGAAGGAGGTGGTGAGGTTCTTCACGGAAAGGACGGGAACAGTCGGCGTGGAGGTCTGGCTCATCGGGTGACCCTTACTTGAGCGTCAAAGGGGTGGCGTAGGAGGCTGACGGACGTTTCTCGGCCAGCCGTTGCGCTTCGATCGCAGCAATCTTTTCGTCGATGATGCTGCGGTCGGTCATGCCGTGCGGGTTTTCCCGGGTCGGCATGGTCTCAGCGACATGCAGGAAGCGCTCCTGCGCCACGGCATAGAGGCGACGCAGTTCGAAAAGCGGCTCGGGATGATCATCGGCGTTGATCCGCAGCCAGGGATAATCCTGGTCGCGGTAGATGACGAGCGCTGCCGACTGGCGGCCGCGCTTGTCACCGCCAGCCGCCTCGCCCGCGTCCATGGCATCGAGCAGGCGTTCGGCAAGCGGTGCACCGCGTTCAGCTGCTTCGTTGTAGACACGCATGGTCTCGGCGATGACCTGCGGTCCCGCCAGCATGTTGCCGGCAACCGAGACGTTGCGGTCGACGAGGTGACCGGCCCAGTCGACGCAGTTTTCACCGGTGAAGGCGGCGTTGCGACCATGGGCGTCGATCAGGTGCATCTGCCGCTGGCGGTGGCCGTCGTCGCGCGCAGTCAGGCTTGCAATGACCTCATTCGGTGACCTGCCCTCCTCGAGAAGCTTCAGGCCATCGGTTCCATAAAGCGGGCTGACGAAGGCCTGGGTGGCGATAGCGCCCACCCTGCCCCTGATATGTGGCACGGCGCATCCAACCGCGAAGAAACGGCTGGCGACGGCTATGCCCAGATGTCCCGTGTCTTGATCACGCGCGACGATTGACCAGGTCATGGTTCACCGTCCAATTGCGTAGGCTTGCATCAGGCGCGGTGTTGCGGCCGCCCTCAGCAGACCGTCTGCATCGCGACGCGCAGCCGTCAGGCGGCCGACCGTCCATGGATCGGCGACGGTGACCTTGTGGCCGCGACGACGGAGGTCTTCGAGTGCGGCTTCACCTATATTGCTCTCGACCATGATCTCGCCCGGAGAGCTCGTGCGCGGATAGAACGAACCGGGGAAATGCGAGGTGTGGAACAGCGGCATGTCGATCGAGGCCTGCAGGTTCTTGCCGTGATGGGCGTAGCGCAGGAAGAACGGCAGCTGCCACTGGTCCTGCTGGTCGCCGCCGGGTGTGCCGAACACCATGGAGGGTTTACCCTGATAGAGAGCGAGCGACGGCGTCAGCGTCGTGCGCGGGCGTTTTCCCGGCGCAAGCGACGTCGGCAAGCCTTCCTTCAGCCAGAACATCTGGGCACGCGAGTTGAGCGCAAAGCCGAGACCCGGAACGATCGGCGACGACTGCAGCCAGCCGCCCGACGGTGTGGTCGAAACCATGTTGCCCCAGCGATCGATGACGTCGATATGCACCGTGTCGCCGCGCTTTTCGGTGAGGTGCGACATGGTCGGCTCGTAAACCGTGCCGGTGCCGCTCATCTCAGCCAGCATCGCCATCGTCGCATCGACCTGGCGCTCATAGCCCGGAACCGTGCCGGGGCGCAGTTCCATCGAAGCGGTGCTGCCGATCAGCTTCCGCCGCTCGCTGTTGTAGCCTTCCGACAGGAGGTATTCGGTCGGGATCTGGCTGAATTCCGGATCTCCGTAATAGACCTCGCGGTCGGCAAACGCGAGCTTCATCGCCTCGACCACCGTATGGACGAAATCGGGACCGGCCGGATCCATCGCCTCGAGATTGAAGCCTTTTAGAAGCGCCAGCGACTGCAGCAGCACCGGCCCCTGCCCCCAGGCCGGCGTCTTGGCGATCGTCCAGTCCTGGTAATCGAGCGTTTGCGGCGCTTCGATGGTGGCGCTCCAGTTGGCCATGTCGTCGGCGGTGAGCACGCCCTTGTGCTTGGAACCGCTCGCGTCCATCACCTCGGCAGTCTTCAGATAGGTGTCGATCGCCTCGGCCACGAAGCCGCGGTAGAATGCGTCGCGGGCTGCCTGGACCTGTTCCTCGCGTCCGGATTTGGCTTCCGATTCGGAGATGATCCGCTTGTAGGTTTCGGCGAGAACGGGGTTCCTGAAATTGGAGAGTGCTTCCGGCGCAACGCCACCCGGCAGCCATGTCTCATAGGATGTCGGCCATTCCTTCCGGAAGAATTCAGCCAGGCCCTTGATCGTGTTCGACACGCGCGGAAGCACCGGATGGCCATGCTCGGCGTAGTAGATCGCCGGCTCCAGAACCTCGCGAACGGTCATCGTTCCATAGTCGCGCAGCATGAGCATCCAGCCGTCGAATGCGCCGGGAATGACGGTCGAGAGAAGGCCGTCGCCCGGAATGAGCTTCAGACCTTCCGACGTATAGTGCTCGATGGTGGCACCGGCCGGCGCCGGCCCTTGAGCGCAGATGACTTCGACCTTGTCGGTCTTCTTCGAGTAGAAGACGGCCGGCATGTCGCCGCCCGGGCCGCACAGATGCGGTTCGACAATCTGCAGAACGAAGCCCGTCGCGACCGCTGCGTCGAAGGCATTGCCGCCCTTTTCGAGGATCGCCATGCCGACGGCGGAGGCAATCCAGTGGGTGGAGGTGACGACACCGAAGGTGCCGAGGATTTCGGGGCGCGTGGTGAATTCGGTCATTCCAGGTATTCCTTGTATAATTCTCTTGTCCGCCGGGCGTTACGCCTCGCGCGGATCCAGTGCATCGCGCAGGCCGTCGCCAAGAAGGTTGAAGCCGATGACGACGAGGAAGATTGCAATCCCTGGCCACATGGCCATCCACGGTGCCTGGCTCAGAAAGTTCTTGGCCGTGTTCAGCATCGAACCCCAGCTCGGGGCCGGTGCCTGCTGACCGAGGCCGAGGAAGGACAGGCTGGCTTCGGCGATGATGGCGGTCGCCACCGTCAAGGTCGCCTGAACGATGATCGGGGCAAACACGTTCGGCAGGATGTAGCGGGTCATGATGTCGACGTGGTTGAGACCGATCGAGCGTGCCCCTTCAACGTAATCCTCCGTCTTCACCGCCAGCACCTGGCCGCGGGTCAGCCGCACGAAGACCGGCATGGCAGACAGGCCGATGGCGATCATTGCGTTGGTGAGGCTTGGGCCGAGGAAGGCGGCAAGCGCGATCGCGGTGATCAGGAACGGCATGGCCAGCAGCGCTTCGGTGACGCGTTGGATGACCTGATCGACCCAGCCGCCGAAATAACCTGACAGCAGTCCGAACGGCACGCCGATGGCAACCGCGATGGCAACGGAGACGACCCCTGCCATCAGCGAGGCACGGGCGCCCCAGATCATCCGCGACAGGATATCGCGGCCGAGATCGTCGGTGCCGAGCCAATGGGCGGCGGACGGCGCCTTGCGCAGTGCCGACCAGCTGGTCGCGATCGGGTCGGCAATCGGCAGGATCGGCGCGGCAATGGCAAGGATCGCGAAAAAGGCGATGATCACCATGCCGACCATCGATCCGCGGTTGGCGCGCATCTTGCGCCATGCCCTGCTTTTCTGGCGCGGCTTTGCGATCGGTGCAGTCTGTTCGATAGCGGTCATAGCGTTGCCCTCAGGCGGGGGTTGAGGAGAACGTAGAGAATATCGGCAATCAGGTTCATGACGATAAAGCCGATGGCCGTGCACATGACGATGCCCTGGACGACGGCATAGTCGCGGGTAAACACTGCATCGACGGTCAGCTTGCCGAAGCCCGGGATGGTGAAGATCTGCTCCGTGAGGACGGCACCACCGAGCAGCTCGCCGAACAGCAGCGCCGACAGGGTGATGATCGGCAGAAGCGCGTTGCGGAACGTGTGGCTGAGGATGACTTCGCGCGGCGACAGTCCCTTGGCGCGGGCAGTGCGGATATAGTCGGAGCTCAACACGCCGAGCATGGCCGAGCGGGTATGACGCATCAGCTGCGCGGCGAGCGCCGTCGACAGGACGAAGGCCGGCATGATCATGGTTTTGAGCGAGCGGACGGGATCGACGAAGATCGATTCGTAGCCGGATGCCGGCAGCCAGCCGAGATTGACCGAGACAAGCAGGATCAGCATGATTCCCAGCCAGAAATTCGGGATCGAGAGGCCAGACAGCGCGACGACATTGGCGACGTAATCGAGCGTCCGGTTCTTGTAGACCGCTGCCAGAATGCCGGCCGGGATACCGATCAGCATGGCCAGGATCATGGCCATGACCGCGAGCTGGATCGTGACCGGCAGTTTCTGGCCGATCAGTTCCAGCACCGGCTGGTTGGTGCGCAGCGAGACGCCCAAGTCGCCGACCAGGATGCCGCCAACCCAGGAGAGATACTGGGTGATGATGGGATCGTTGAGATGATATTTTTCGCGCAGGAATTCGATCGTCGCGGGATCCCGCTCTTCACCGGCCATGGCGAGGATCGGATCGCCCGGCAGCAGTTTCTGCAGCGAGAAGACGAAGATCGAGATGATCAGCAGGGTCGGGATCGCGACCAGCAGGCGCTTTCCGATATAGACAGGCATGGCATCGCCCTCGTGATTTCAGGTGACCGCGCGGAATGTCTTCCGCGCGGTATGCGATGGGAAATTACTTCTTGGAGACGCCAAGGAAGCGCATCATGCCATCCGGCGACGGCACGAAACCTTCGACCTTGTTGGAAATGGCATAGGCGTAGGGCTGATGGCCGAGGTAGATGATCGGCATGTCGTCGTTGAGGATGACGCCTGCGGCATCGTACTTTTCCTTGCGGACCGCTTCATCCGGCGATGTGCGGGCTTCATTCAGGAGCTTGTCGACTTCCGGATTGCAGTACTTCACGTCGTTGATGCCGCCCTTGCAGGTGACGAACTGGTGCAGGTTGCCATCGGGATCGATACGGCCCGACCAATCGGAGCGGCTGAGCTGGTAGTTGCCGGCCGTCTGTTCCGACAGAAGCGTCGCAAATTCGGTTGCCTTCAGCGTGACGTTGAAGCCCGCTTCCGCCACCATCGACTGGATGACCTGCATCATCTGGGTCTGGGTGGTGCTGTTGGCGTGCTGCAGCTCGATGTCGAGCGTCTCGTGGCCCGCTTCCTTCATGAGCTGCTTCGCCTTTTCGATATCGCGCGCCGGCACCGGCAGGTTCTTGTTGAACCAGGGGCTGGACGACGGGAACGGCTGGTTACCGGCAAGCGACGTGCCTTCGAAGACGATCTGGCCGATTGCTTCGCGGTCGATCGCCAGCGAGAAGGCCTGGCGAAGGCGCTTGTCCTTGCCGAGCGGGTTGTCCGCACGGGGACCGTTGGCGAGGTTGACATACATCGCCATGTAGCCCGGGCCGATGACGTCGGCATAGGTGAGGTTCGGGTCGCTCTTGACCGATCCGGCATCGGACGCCGAGATGCGCTCGGCGATATCGAGGTCACCCGACCGCAGGTTGGCGAGCTTTACGGTCGTGTCCGGGATTGGCAGATAGGTGATCTTGTCGACGAGGATCCGGTCCTTGTCCCAGTAGTCGGCGAACTTCTCGAGCACGATACGGTCCTGCTGGATGCGCTCGACAAATTTGAAAGGACCGGCGCAGACGGGCTTCGAGCCGAAATTGGCACCGAGTTCCTTGGCGGCCTTCGGCGCAACGATCATGCCGGCACGGTCGGAAAGCTGGGCAAGAAGCGTCACGTCCGGAGACTTCAGCGTGAACTTGACTTCAAGCGGACCGCTGGCCTCGACCTTGGCGACCGAGGAAAGCTCGCTCTTGCGGCGCGACTCCGGCAGCGTCATGTTGCGCTCGATCGTTGCGACGACGGCTGCGGCATCCAGCGTTTCGCCGTCGTGGAACTTGACGCCGTCGCGGATCTTCATGGTGAGCACCGTGCCGCCTTCAGACCAGTTCCATTCGGTCGCAAGCTGCGGAATGATCTTCATATCCTGCGAGATGTCGACCAGCTTATCGCACATCGCGGTATAGACGATGCGGCCGACGAAGGTGCGCGACTGCGCCGGATCGAGAACGTCGGCATCGTCATTGAGACCGATGCGCAATTCGCTCGCCATGGCAGGCAGAGACATGATCGCGCTGGCGAGCAGTGCGGCAGTGAGCGTGGAAAATTTCTTCATCATTGTTCCTCTGGTCCATTCAGGTTTGTCGGTCATTGTTCTTGTTGGCCGGCCTTTGTGGCCGGCAGTCTGGGATGGCTAGGACGCAACGCTGAGCGTGTCGTCGTCGCGGATACCGATCTGCTCGCCTTCCGGCGAATGGTCATCGAGGGCCTCGAGCGAGGTGGCCCGGATCAGCCGCTCCTGGTGCATCAGAAGATGCTCGCGCATCGCCTCGCCTGCCCGGCCCGGATCGCGGGCGGCGATGGCGTCGACGATTGCGATATGCTGCTGGTACGACGTGCGGCCATTGGTTCCGGTCTTGCGCGCACGCTCACGAATGGATTGCCACGCGGCATCCTGACGGATGCGGTTGACCACGTCGAAGATCGACAGGAACAGCTTGTTGCCGGCGCTTTGCGCGATCTGGCGGTGCAGCGATCCATCCCAGAGTTCCTTGGAATCCGCATCCGAACTCTGGCCGGTCTTGTCTGCCAGGTAGCGCATGCGCTCGATTTCGGCGGGCTTTGCACGCATCGCTGCAAGCTGGGCGAGCTGTGGCTCCAGGCGAAGGCGAACCTCCATGATTTCCATGATGTCGGTACCGGCAACCAGCGCGTCGACGTGGTCGCTCCATCCGTCAGGCTTTTCGCCGACAAAGGTTCCGGCACCCTGGCGGCGCCAGATCAGCCCCTCCGACTCGAGCACCTCAAGCGCCCGTCGAACAGCACGGCGCCCGACATTGAGCGTTTCAGCAAGCGCCCGCTCCGTCGGCAGCCGCCCTTCCGCTCCGAATTTCTCCGAGTGAATCAGATCGCGGAGCTTCTCCAACGCGTAGTAGGAATTGTCTTGGGGTTCGGTCTGCATTGAACGTACCATTGTCCGGACCAATTCATGATTGGTTCGAATGAAAGACATTTCCCGGCGAGGGTCAAGACGTTTTTTGTGCATCCTATTTTTCTGCACAAAACATACGCAACCCGAGACAGCCGTTCTACGCTTGCGGCCTTTCCTGCAATCAAACATTCAGAATAGATTGGTAGGAGACGACGGAGGTAGGCTATTGCAGCGTAACAGCGGGATTCGAGAAGCGGAGCAGTCCATGAACCAGTACGACCTCATTGTTGTCGGCAGCGGCCCTGCCGGTCGCCGCGCAGCCATTCAAGCCGCCAAGCTCGACCGGAAAGTGCTCGTCATCGAGCAGGGCCGACGGGTAGGCGGCGTTTCCGTGCATACCGGCACCATCCCGTCGAAGACGCTGCGAGAAACCGCGCTGAACCTCTCCGGCTGGCGCGAGCGCGGTTTCTACGGCCGATCCTACAGGGTCAAGGAAGAGATCAGTGCCGAGGACCTTCGCCGCCGGTTGCTGATCACGCTCGACCATGAAGTCGAGGTGCTCGAACACCAGTTCGCCCGCAACCGCGTCCAGCACCTTCGTGGCAAGGCGAGCTTTCTGTCGACCGATACGATGGAGGTGCTGAAGGACGACGGAGAAGCGGTTCAGGTCAAAGCCAAAAGCATCCTGCTTGCTGTCGGCACGCGCCCGTTCCGCCCCGACTACATGCCCTTCGACGGCAAGACGGTCATCGACAGCGACGAACTGCTCGAAATCGAAAAACTGCCGCGCTCGATGGTCGTCATCGGTGCCGGCGTTATCGGTATCGAATATGCGACTATCTTTTCCGCGCTCGACACCGCCGTCACGGTGATCGACCCGAAGGCGACGATGCTCGACTTCATCGACAAGGAGATCATCGAGGATTTCACCTACCAGCTGCGCGACCGCAACATGAAGCTGTTGCTGGGCCAGAAGGTCGAGAAGGTGGAGCACCTTCCCGACGGCAAGGTCTCGGTCACGATCGATACCGGCCGTAAGATCATCACCGACATGGTGCTGTTTGCCGCCGGCCGCATGGGCGCGACCGACAGCCTCAACCTGGCAGCAGCCGGCCTCGACGCCGATAACCGCGGCCGTCTGAAGGTCAATCCGGAAACCTTCGAGACCTCCGTCCCCGGCATCTATGCCGCGGGCGATGTCATCGGCTTTCCGAGCCTTGCCTCGACATCGATGGAACAGGGCCGAATTGCCGCTCGCGTCGCCGTCGGCGCAATTGCCAAGGAGCCACCGAAGTATTTTCCCTACGGGATCTACGCCGTGCCGGAGATTTCGACCTGCGGCCTGACGGAAGAGGAAATGAAGGAGCGCGGCATTCCCTACGAATGCGGTATCGCCCGTTTCCGCGAGACTTCGCGCGGCCACATCATGGGCCTCGACCACGGCATGCTGAAGCTGATCTTCTCTCTGAAGACGCGACGTCTCCTCGGCGTGCACATCATCGGCGAGAACGCCACCGAACTCGTGCATATCGGCCAGGCGGTTCTCAACCTGAAGGGCACCGTCGAGTACTTCGTCGAGAACACCTTCAACTACCCGACGCTTGCGGAAGCCTACAAGATCGCCGGGCTTGACGCGTGGAACCGGATGGGCGAGCTGCCGAAGGGCGACGCACAACACGAGACGGTCCAGCTGACGGATACCAACACGTCGACTACCGTCGAGACGTCGGTTAAGTCGGAAAAGAAGAAAACCTCTTCCAGGTAAGAATGACCGGAAGAGACAAGCAAAAAGCCGCCCCGAAAGGAGCGGCTTTTTTGTGGGTCCGACATGACACCAGATACAAAAATGGCCCCTCTCGGGGCCATTTGTCTGAAATGGTGTCGCTGTTAACGCGAGTAGAATTCGACGACCAGCGACGGTTCCATGATGACCGCGTAGGGTACATCGGCCAGGCTCGGGATGCGAGCGAAGGTGGCAACCATCTTGTTGTGATCGACTTCGATGTAGTCAGGAACGTCGCGTTCTGCGAGCGAAACGGCTTCCAGAACGGTGACCATCTGCTTCGACTTCTGGCGAACTTCGACAACGTCGCCAGCCTTGCAGCGGTACGAACCGATGTTGACCTTGACGCCATTGACCGTGACGTGGCCGTGGTTGACGAACTGACGAGCAGCGAACACGGTCGGAACGAACTTTGCGCGGTAGACGATGGCGTCCAGACGCGATTCCAGCAGGCCGATCAAGTTTTCACCGGTGTCGCCCTTGCGGCGGTTGGCTTCTTCATAGATCGCGCGGAACTGCTTCTCGCGGATGTCGCCGTAGTAGCCCTTCAGCTTCTGCTTGGCGCGCAGCTGCACACCGAAGTCGGAAAGCTTGCCCTTGCGGCGCTGACCGTGCTGGCCAGGACCGTATTCGCGGCGGTTAACCGGCGACTTCGGGCGGCCCCAGATGTTTTCGCCCATACGGCGATCGATTTTGTACTTAGACGATTCGCGCTTGCTCATCGTATTTCCTTTCAGAAAGTTACACCGGTTCGTTGCCGAACCGGATGAAGGAAACACGCCCTCCTCTGAACCTCGATTTAGAGGTTCTGACAGGCTTCTCACGAAAAGCGTTCGGAGAGTGCCACGGGACATGTCGTTGAAACACCCGGTGTTGCCACCGGGCGTTGGCGGGTCTTTAGGCGGCTGTCATCAAAATGTCAACAGCAGCCGGGTCGCTGCGGGCTTATTCCGCAGCAATCTTGAGATCGCCCTCATCAGGCGCTTCGGCACTGCCGGGCGCCGTTTCCGCCTGCAGCTCCGGAAACGCGACGATGCGCTTGCCGGTGAAGTCGGAATGGACCACGACCAGCCCCTGCTCTTCAAAGTAGCCCAGCAGACGGCGTGCGCGGCGCGCGGAGTGCGTGCCGTAGGCGCGGGCAATCCGTGCATCGGACGGGCATGGTTCGCCGCCGAGCGCCGCCTTTGCCATCATCAGAAACACGCCCTGAAGGTCATCCGAAACACTGTTCGACATGGACAGCACCGTCGTCCAGGCTTCGCTCGAGGCCATCGCAGCATCGACCCCGGAACGGGCAATCGCCGTGCGGCG
This sequence comes from Rhizobium sp. CFBP 8752, assembly GCF_014842035.1. Taxonomy (NCBI): domain Bacteria; kingdom Pseudomonadati; phylum Pseudomonadota; class Alphaproteobacteria; order Hyphomicrobiales; family Rhizobiaceae; genus Rhizobium; species Rhizobium sp. CFBP 8752. Next base: position 1,829,006 of record NZ_JACYUZ010000001.1, read on the forward strand.
GCGGAAGTCGCTGAGCGACAGCGGCGGGCCCGGCAGACGACGCATGCGGGCGCGAACGAGGAAGTCCTGATAGAGAACCGCGTCCGTCCGATAGGCCGATTGCGGATCGTCGAGGATCTCGGCCATGACCGCCATCAGCCGATCCTCACGCTCCTCGACCGTAAGCACGGGCACCGGCGTCCGCGGCTCGGCGGCAGCCGGCTGAAGGGAAGCAGGCGTCGAGCGCGAGAGTTCCGCCAGAATATCGGTGGTCGGCCGTGGCGCCGGCACCTGGCGGCGGTTCGCCGTCAAAGGCCGGGTGAATTCTTCTGGATCCGGCGTGAAGATGAGACCTTCGACATCCAGATGCGCATCCGGCAGCGGCATCAGCTTCGGGCTGGACGAACGGGCCGATGTCTCGACATTGCCGATGATGATCGGCAGCGGCCGCCGCGACAGAGCCGGGCCGAGCGCGACGAAGTTGCCGCGCTTCAGATCGCGGAACATTTCCGCTTGACGCCGATCCATGCCGAGCAGGTCCGCGGCGCGGGCCATGTCGATATCAAGAAACGTGCGACCCATGAGGAAGTTGGAGGCCTCGGCTGCGACGTTCTTCGCAAGCTTTGCCAGGCGCTGCGTGGCAATGACACCGGCCAGCCCGCGCTTACGGCCACGGCACATCAGGTTGGTCATCGCCCCGAGCGACATCTTGCGGGCATCTTCGGAGACGTCGCCCCCGACGGATGGCGCAAACATCTGGGCTTCGTCGACCACGACCAGAACCGGATACCAGTAGTCGCGATCGGCATCGAACAGGCCGTTCAAAAAGGCGGCGGCGGCACGCATCTGCTCTTCGAGATCAAGCCCCTCGAGCGTGAGGACGCAGGACACGCGGTTCTTGCGGATACGGTTGGCAATGCCCGCGAGTTCGGCTTCGGTGCGCTCGCCATCGACGACGACATGACCGTATTTGTCGGCCAGCGTGACGAAATCACCTTCCGGATCGATCACGACCTGCTGGACCCACGGCGCTGACTGTTCCAGCAGCCGCCGCAGAAGATGCGATTTCCCGGAGCCAGAATTGCCCTGGACGAGGAGACGCGTTGCCAGAAGCTCCTCGATATCGAGCTTGGCCGGATCACCCCCGGTCAGAGTTCCCATATCGATGCCGACCTGCAATGCCTTACCTCGTATGCCGTCTACACGCGGTCAAAGACCGCCCAAACATTCTCACTAACAGAGAAAGGGATTCGTTTCGCCGTGCAAGAGAGGAAATGCACAGGCTTTGCGGTCAGGCCGCCGCCCGCTTGAAGCCGAGCGACAAAAGCCCTGCCCCGATCATCAGCGATCCACCGGTCCGGTTGACTATTTTCTGCACCCGTGGCCTGCGGATCTGGTTGCGGGCCAAGGAGGCGAGAAGCCCGTAGAGCGTGGCGTTGATCGTCGCCAGAACCAGAAACGTCACCTCGAAAACAGCCATCTGAAAGAACAGCGGTTTTGACAGATCGAGAAACTGCGGCAGGAAGGCGACGAAGAACACGATGCCCTTCGGATTGAGCGCGGTGACCACGTAGGTGTGCAGCAGGATGCGCAACGGTCTGGCTTGCGGCAGCTCCCCCTCGCCGGCTGCGACCTCTGGATCCATCACGGGTGCGCGCCACAGTTTGATGCCGAGATAGATCAGATAGGCGGCGCCCACCCATTTGAGGATCGTGAACAGCATCGCAGACGTGGCGAGCAAGGCGCCCAACCCCAGCATCGAGGCGGTCATTGCCGTGAAGTCCCCGAGTGCCACGCCAGCGACTGTCGCGGTCGCCACCTTTCGCCCGTGCGTCATCGCATAGGAGATGACGAGCAGGATCGTCGGTCCGGGAATGGCCAGAAGAATCGTGGATGCGGCGACGAAGGCCAGCCAGTTTTCAATCGACATCGTGTCTGCTCCTGATCCGGTAGGCCGAGCAAGCCACCGAATTTAGCCGATGACAAGAGGGCTAGACCCGCAAACCAAACCCTTGCATCAGACGCTGCGTGGCAAAATCCGGATTGCCCGACGTGAACACCGCGAAGTCGAACTCGCCGGGGTATTGCACACCATCCAGAAGCGGCACCTTGCGCCGGGCCTGTCGGGCGATCGCCTCGGCCGGATCGAGCCAGTCGACCGGCCAGGGTGCCAGGCGGCGGAACAGGTTCGCCATGAAGGGATAATGCGTACAGGCGAGAACGACGATATCGGTCTTGCGGCCGTCCTTCTCGACGAAGCAGGGCATGATTTCGGCTAGGACAGCGTCGTCCGACAGGGTCTCGCCGCGGATATAGGCTTCCGCCATGCGGGCCAGATTTTCCGATCCGACAAGCCTCACGTGACACTGCGTGGCAAAGGACTGGATCAGATCACGCGTATAGGCGCGCTTGACGGTGCCGGGCGTTGCGAGGACGGACACGAGGCCGGATCTGGTTCGCTCGGCTGCAGGCTTGATAGCCGGCACGGTGCCGACGAAGGTCATCTCGGGGAAGCGCTCACGAAGCGCCGCTCCCGCCAGGGTGAAGGCGGTATTGCAGGCGATGATGGAGATTTCCGGCTGGTAGTCGTTCAGCAGGCGCTCGAACTGGGACAGGATCCGCGCCGTCAGCGCCTCCTCCTCCCATCCGCCGTAAGGGAAACCAGCGTCGTCGGCGACATAGATGAAGCCGCGCTCCGGCATCAGCACCCGCGCCTCACGCAGCACAGTCAGTCCGCCGATGCCCGAATCGAACATCAGCACTGGCTTCAGGTCATTCGTCGTCGCCATTGCCTTCGATCTCCCCGGTCACGTCGGCCTTCTTCTGCCTCGGCGTCGTTTTTCGTGGCCACTGACGAGGAAACGCATCCAGCGATTTGATCACGCCGCGAAACACGCTGACTTCCTGCTCCGAAAAGCTCCGCCGCGACAGGACCGCGCGCAGATTGTCGATCATCTTCGGCTTCTTCTCAGGCGGATGGAAGTAACCTCGGGCATCGAGCGCTTCCTCGATCTGCTCGAACATGCCGAACACTTGGTCCTTCGTCGAGGGCCGCTGCTCGATCGGCTGGAAGCGGGTTTCCTCGATATCGTCCATGCCGGATTTCATCCAGTCATAGGACATCAGCAAAACCGCCTGGGCGATATTGAGCGAGGCGAAGGCCGGATTGACCGGGAAGGTGACGATCTCGTCGGCGAGCGCCACCTCTTCGTTGCTCAAACCCCAGCGTTCGCGGCCAAACAGAATGCCGGTCTTTTCACCTGCCTTGAATTTCTCACGCAATGTGGACGCCGCATAGACCGGTGACCGAACGGGCTTGAAGCCGTAGCGTTCGCGCGCCGTCGTGGCATAGACGAAGTTCAGGTCGCGGGTCGCGTCTTCCAGCGTCTCGAAGACGACGGCTCCATCGATGACGTGGTCAGCCTTCGACGCGGCAGACCTCGCCTTCTCGTTTGGCCAACCATCACGAGGACTGACGAGGCGCAGTTCCGCCAAGCCGAAATTGGCCATGGCGCGCGCCACCATGCCGATGTTTTCGCCCAGTTGCGGTTCCACCAGAATGATGGCCGGGCCCTCGGCAATGAGCTCGCGCTCGCTATTCGTACCTGACATCGCTTAATCCCAACAATTTTAGGCTGGGCAGATAGCCGCCGGATGGATGAAGAGCAAGGCTTTCAGAAGGTTTGCTTCCCTCTACTCGCCCTTGGCGATCGATTGCATCTCTTCAACGAGCGAATCGCTTTCATTCTCGACAACGCGGTGGATGTCCTTGATGACCGGCTTGCCGTCTTCCTCGATCACGTCGAAATGCACTTCCGAAACGCTGTCCTTCATTTCCGCATCATCGATGCAGGCCCACTGCTTGAACGTGACCTTCACATCCGACACGCCATTTGCCGCCGGTGCCGGCACGATGGTGACGTCCTTCAGCGGGCAGCCGTCCTGCGAACTCGTGACGACGTCGTAGCCGAACGGATCGCCGGGGGCATTGTTTTCGGTTTCGTAAGCGGGGTGCTTGGACGCTTCCGAGTAGGCAGTCTGGAACGACTTGCTAAAATTCTGCTGGATCGGCTCGGGATCGAACAGCGACTTCCAGTCACTATCAACCGTATTCCAGTTGTCTTCGGTGATCTTCATCACCGCCTTTACCGGATCGGTCACATCCGCCGCCAGAACGCCGGTGGAAATCAGGGTGAAGAGAGAAAGAAGCGGGAGTATCCGCATATCATAGATCCAGTGCTGCGATGAGTTTTGGCGGACATTACGCCGCGCCCGATGTTTGGCAATGCTCAATCTTGAGGGCCAATTTCAGGCAGTATGATGATGGCGAGCGCATGTTCCAATTTTCTAACCGAATCGCGCCATATCAGACCGCACCATCTTTGCGTTCTCTTCCCCGCGATGCTATAGCGCCCCCGTTGATCATTTTTGAGGCCTAAACGGCCCATTACGGCAAGAGGAAGTCCATGCAGAAGATCAAGGTAGCGAACCCGGTCGTCGATCTCGACGGCGACGAGATGACCCGTATCATATGGCAGCTCATCAAGGACAAGCTGATCCTTCCCTATCTCGATCTCGACATCGAATATTACGACCTTTCCGTCGAGAACCGTGATGCGACGAACGACCAGGTCACCGTCGATGCGGCTCACGCAATCAAGAAGCACGGCGTCGGCATCAAGTGCGCGACGATCACGCCGGACGAAGACCGCGTGAAGGAATTCAATCTCAAGCAGATGTGGAAGAGCCCGAACGGCACGATCCGCAACATCCTCGGCGGCGTTATCTTCCGCGAGCCGATCATCTGCCAGAACGTACCGCGCCTCGTTCCCGGCTGGACCAAGCCGATCGTCGTCGGCCGTCACGCTTTCGGCGACCAGTACAAGGCGACCGATTTCAAGTTCCCCGGCAAGGGCAAACTGACGATCAAGTTCGTCGGTGAAGACGGCCAGGTTATCGAGAAGGACGTGTTTGACGCCCCAGGCGCGGGCGTTGCCATGGCAATGTACAACCTCGACGAATCGATCCGCGAATTCGCGCGCGCTTCGATGATGTACGGCCTGATGCGCAAGTGGCCGGTCTACCTGTCGACCAAGAACACCATCCTCAAGGCCTATGACGGCCGCTTCAAGGATATCTTCGAAGAAGTCTACCAGGCTGAATTCAAGGCGAAGTTCGCCGAAATCGGCATCACCTACGAACACCGCCTGATCGACGACATGGTCGCATCGGCTCTGAAGTGGTCCGGCGGTTACGTCTGGGCGTGCAAGAACTACGACGGTGACGTCCAGTCCGACACGGTTGCACAGGGCTTCGGCTCGCTCGGCCTGATGACCTCGGTTCTCTTGTCGCCGGATGGCCGCACGGTCGAAGCCGAAGCTGCGCATGGCACCGTGACGCGTCACTACCGCCAGCACCAGAAGGGCCAGGAAACCTCGACGAACTCGATCGCCTCGATCTTCGCCTGGACTCGTGGCCTCGCGCACCGTGCGAAGCTGGATGACAACGCCGAACTGGCAACCTTTGCCACCACGCTCGAAACCGTCTGCGTCGACACGGTCGAACAGGGCTACATGACCAAGGATCTGGCGCTTCTGATCGGCCCGGAGCAGCCTTGGCTGTCCACGACTGCCTTCCTCGACAAGATCGATGAAAACCTGAAGACGGCCATGGCTGCCTAAGCTTCATCTCTTCAGTAGAATTCGACAAACGGCGGGGTATACTCCCCGCCGTTTCTGTTTTTTGCTCGAGGAGATGCCCGTGACGACAATCCGCCCGCTTGAGCCTGCCGACCGTGCCGCTTGGGAACCCCTGTTCAGAGCCTATCTCGAGTTCTACGAGTCGGAACTGCCTAAAGAACAGTACGACATCACGTGGTCCCGCTTTCACCATGATGACGAGCCCCTGCAGGCACTTGGCGCTTTCGACGAGAACGGGCAGATGGTCGGCATCGTGCATGTCGTCTTCCACCGCTCGACCTGGTTACCTGACATGACCTGCTATCTGCAGGACCTCTACGTCGACAGCAGCCAGCGTGGACGCGGCGTGGGGGAAGCCCTGATCGAAAAGGTGGCGCTGCTCGCGCGCGACCAGAATGCCGGTCGGCTCTACTGGCTGACGCAGGAAGACAACACAGCCGCGAGGCGTCTCTATGACCGGGTCGCGGTTGCCCCTGGGTTTATCCAGTATCGCAAACCGCTCTGAGCGGCGCTTACAGCACAGCGGCTTAAACCGGACTTTCAGCAGTATTCCTGCCGGGTTTCACAGCGATATCTCGCGTTCCGCCGATGACACCGACAATGCTGCACGGCTTAATTAGTTGCGGTTTATCAATACTCTACAATTAATGATGAACCAACATGCTAGTTGTCTGCGGTTATGGAAATGATAGATGTTCCCTACCCCAATTCTGGGTTGAGGGACACTACCGTGAGAAAGACTGTACTTATTGCCGCCGCTGCATTGGCAGCTCTTTTTGCATGCACCACTACATCCAACGCCTCGGATCTCGTCTTTACCTTGAAGAACCGGACCAGCGGCACGCTTGAGCGTTTCTATACGTCGCCCGTCGGTGTTGACGACTGGGAAGAAGATGTATTCGGCAAGGATGTTCTCGAGCCCGGCGAGAGTATCGAGATCACCATCGCTGACGGTCGCAGGGTCTGCAAATACGATCTGCGCTTCGAATTCACCGAGGATTCAGGCCTCGAGGACCTCGAAGACTCGCAGGATCTCTGCAAGATGGGATCCTACACGATCCACGAATGACACCGTGCCTACATCACCACCCGGTGATGTAGGCTGCTCGTTCTTACTTCCTCACGATGCGTCGGTTGGTCCAGGATCAGCTTGCGAGACCCGGCGCCTCGTAACCCGTGCGTTCGACATATTCCGTGTAGCCGCCATCGAAACGATGAACGCCGTCCGCGGTCACTTCCAACACCCGGTTGGACAGCTCGGCCAGAAAATGCCGGTCATGGCTGACGAACAGCATCGTGCCGTCATAGTCGGCGAGCGCCTTGATCAGCATTTCCTTGGTATCGAGATCCAGGTGGTTGGTGGGCTCGTCCAGCACCAGGAAATTCGGCGGATCAAACAGCATGGCCGCCATGACGAGACGGGCCTTTTCTCCGCCGGACAGAACCCGGCATCTCTTCTCCACGTCATCGCCCGAAAAGCCGAAGCAACCGGCAAGGGTTCGAAGCGCGCCCTGCCCGGCCCGTGGGAACTCGGACTCCAGCCATTCGAACACTGTCTGCTCGCCATCCAGCACATCCATGGCATGCTGGGCAAAATAGCCCATCTTGACACTGGCGCCGATCGCGACGGATCCGACGTCGGGCGCCGCCGAACCGGCGATCAGCTTCAGAAGCGTCGATTTGCCGGCGCCGTTGATCCCCATGATGCACCAGCGTTCCTTGCGGCGGATCATGAAATCCAGTCCGTCATAGATCACACGGCTGCCATAGGCCTTGTGGACACCCTTGAGGTTTGCAACATCCTCACCGGAACGCGGTGCCTGCTGAAATTCGAAGGCGACCGTCTGGCGGCGACGCGGCGGTTCCACCCGCTCGATCTTGTCGAGCTTCTTCACACGGCTCTGCACCTGGGCTGCGTGCGACGCGCGCGCCTTGAAGCGTTCGATGAACTTGATCTCTTTCGCCAGCATCGCCTGCTGCCGCTCGAACTGCGCCAGCTGCTGCTTCTCGTTCTGCGCCCGCTGCTGTTCGTAGAAGCCGTAATCGCCGGCATAGGTGTTGAGCGAGCCGGCATCGATCTCGATGATCTTGTTGACGATGCGGTTCATGAACTCGCGGTCATGCGAGGTCATCAGCAAGGCACCGTCGTAGTTCTTGAGGAACTCCTCAAGCCAGATCAGGCTTTCCAGATCCAGATGGTTGGACGGTTCGTCCAGCAGCATCACGTCCGGGCGCATCAAGAGGATGCGGGCAAGCGCCACGCGCATCTTCCATCCGCCGGACAGTTTGCCGACGTCGCCGTCCATCATCTCTTCGCTGAAGGAGAGGCCTGCCAGAACCTCGCGGGCGCGGCTCTCCAGGCCATAGCCGTCCAGCTCCTCATAACGAGCCTGCACCTCGCCATAGCGATCGATGATGGCATCCATCTCGTCCATCCGGTCGGGATCGACCATCGCGGCTTCGAGCGAGCGCAGTTCGGCGGCGACACTGCTGACCGGCCCTGCCCCGTCCATCACCTCGGTGACGGCGCTGACGCCCGACATTTCTCCGACGTCCTGATTGAAGTAGCCGATCGTCACGTGCTTCTCAACCGTCACTTGGCCCTCGTCGGGCAGTTCCTGGCCGGTGATCATCCGGAACAGTGTCGTCTTGCCGGCACCGTTCGGACCGACAAGACCGATCTTCTCGCCGCGGTTCAGGGCCGCAGACGTCTCGATGTAGAGAATGCGGGAACTGTTGGACTTGCTGATATTCTCAATGCGGATCATGGCTGCCGGAAAGTGAGGACGCGTTCGGCGAGCCTTATGTCACGGGTCGCGCCGGATGTCGCGGGGTTTCATGATGCCATAACCGCAAGCATCAAGGTGTGTGGCTCAAGCAGCACTCGACAAACTGAAACGCAAAAGGCCGGGCAGTTTCCCGCCCGGCCTTTCGTCAATTCGTATTTGAGAAGATTATTCGGCGCTGTCTTCAGCGGCCTTCTTCTTCGGTGCTGCCTTCTTCTTCGGAGCAGCTGCTTCTTCGCCTTCTGCAGCCTCGGAAGCTTCAGCCTTTGCCTTCTTCGGCGAGGCCTTCTTCTTGGCAGGCTTGTCGGCGTCTTCGCCTTCTTCTTCGGCGAGCAACTCTTCCTTCGTCACGGTCTTGTCGGTGACCTTGACCTCAGACAGGAGATGGTCGACGACCTTTTCTTCAAAGATCGGGGCACGCAGCGAAGCGGAAGCGCCTGGGGTGTTGCGGAAGAAATCGAGGATTTCCTTCTGCTGGCCCGGGAACTGCTGCAGCTGTGCGTAGAGTGCACGCTGCATTTCTTCCTCGGTTACTTCGACGCCGGCCTTTTCGCCGATTTCGGAGAGAACCAGGCCGAGACGGACGCGACGTTCGGCCAGCTTGCGATATTCTTCGCGTGCTTCTTCCTCAGTCGTTTCTTCGTCTTCAAACGTCTTGCCCGACTGCTGCAGATCGGTGTTGATCTGGCGCCAGATGTTGTCGAACTCGGCGTCAACGAGGCCCTGCGGCGCGTCGAACTTGTACATCTCGTCGAGCTGGTCGAGGATCTGACGCTTGACCTTCTGACGCGTGACGTTGCCGTACTGGCTTTCGATCTGGCCGCGGACGATTTCCTTCAGACGATCGACCGATTCGATGCCAAGCGTCGAAGCAAGTTCGTCGTTGATCTCGACGGCAGCCGGAGCAGCGATGTCCTTGACGGTGATGTCGAAGGTCGCGTCCTTGCCAGCCAGGTTCGGAGCCGGATATTCGGACGGGAAGGTCACGGTGATCTGCTTTTCGTCGCCCGACTTGACGCCGACCAGCTGGTCTTCGAAGCCCGGGATGAAGCGACCGGAACCGATGACCAGTTCTGCGTCTTCAGCAGTGCCGCCATCGAAGGCTTCGCCATCGACCTTGCCGAGGTAGTTCATGGTGACGCGATCGCCTTCAGCGGCAACGCCATCCTTTGTCTCGAACGTGCGGGCGCTTTCGGCGATCTTGAGGATCTGCTCGTTGACTTCGTCTTCCGACACTTCAACGACTTCGCGCTCGACGGTGATACCGTCAGTCGACTTCAGCTCGATCGGCGGGATCACTTCATAGGTCAGGGTGAATTCGAAATCAGCCTGTGCATTGAGGATCTTTTCGGCTTCCGCCTCGTCTTCGGTCATCGATACCGAAGGCTGCGTTGCCGACTTCTCGCCGCGCTCGGAGAGAATCTTGGTGGGGCGTTCGCGGACGATCTCGTTGACGAGATCAGCCATGATCGACTTGCCATAGGTCTTCTTGAGGTGGGAAAGGGGCACCTTGCCCGGACGGAATCCGTTGATGCGAACCTTGTCCTTGGCGTCGGCCAGACGAACGTTGAGCTCAGCTTCCATATCCTGCTTAGGGATAACGACCTTGATTTCGCGCTTCAGCCCTTCAGCGAGCGTTTCGGTAACCTGCATTTTTATACCTTCTTATCGTGGCGGCGGCGCCCATACAGCCGTTCGTGTTTTTCGTGAGCACACCACCGGAACTAAAAAGTGACCAGCCGCGGCTTTCATAAGCAGCGCGTCCTGCCGTTACCGGCGAACAGCGCGTCCAGCGATCCTGGTGCGGGTAGAGAGACTTGAACTCCCACGCCTTGCGGCACCAGAACCTAAATCTGGCGTGTCTACCAATTTCACCATACCCGCGCCCCTAGGCATCGAAACTCTAGCGGCCAGAGGCCTTCCGGAGCGCGCGTCTCTATAACACCCGTTTTCCTACACGCAAAGGAAAAATGAAGGTTTGTGACGCCTGTTTGATGATGATCAGAAGGGAGACTGCGTTCACCTCGGGTCGAGCTGGCAAAGCCGGACAGGAACGGCCCTACGCGCCTTCATTGTGGGTGTAATAGACGTAAAATTCAGCGCCTGATCAAATTACGGTCAGATACAGCTCGTTTCCGCACGATTCTTCTGCATGCAATGCAACAGATGCATAGGTGGCATACGAAATGCGCGCTTTTTCCTTCGCAGCGCAGCATTTAAAACGATTAGCAACGCAGCCGGAAGCAATTAGCCGGCATTGACCAACGAAGGAAACGACCATGAAAATCGCAAAGAAGCTGAACGACTGGCGCAAGTACCGCGAAACGGTTTCGGAACTCGGCCGCATGTCGGACCGCGAACTCTCTGACCTCGGTATTGGCCGCTCCGACATCCGTCGCGTTGCACGCACGGCAGTCGGCTTCTAAAATCTAAAGAACGACCAACGGTCTACCGTTTAAAAGCGCCTCCTTCGGGAGGCGTTTTTCGTTTGTGCATAGTGCTTCACGCAGCGAAACGGCTGCTGCTGCTTTTTCGTACGAAGCTGCAAAAAGCATCAACTCATTGCACAAACGCATGGCAGTCGCACATTTTTTGCACTGCACCTTTCGGCGCGTCTCACCTATATGAAGCTCATCGCCGGTGACGATAGATCACTGGGAAAAAGATGATTGAGGAAACACCAAATGAACCCGATCCGCATCGCTAAGAACTGGATCAGCTACCGCCGTACGATCAATGAACTCGGCAGCCTTTCCAACCAGGCGCTCAACGACATTGGTCTGACCCGCTACGACATCCGCGGCATCGCCGCTCGTTCCTTCCGTTAATCCATCCATTGTGATGGACCAGCGCGATATGATGTCGCGATGACGATAGAACGATAGTCGCAATGATCCGAAAAGATCAAAGAGACACCCAAGGAATGATCAGAGGCACCTTTTTAGGTGCCTTTTTGATTCCGGCCGTTCGAATGCCGTGATAATGAGCCGAACATGAGCACTATATCGAATTCGTCTACCCCTGCCCCAATCCACGTCGTCGGTGGCGGCCTTGCCGGCTCCGAAGCATCCTGGCAGATCGCTGAGGCCGGCATCCCCGTCATTCTCCACGAGATGCGCGGCGTGCGCGGCACCGATGCCCACCGCACGGACGGTCTCGCCGAGCTCGTCTGCTCGAACTCTTTCCGCTCCGATGATGCGACGGCCAATGCCGTCGGCGTCATTCATGCAGAAATGAGGCTGGCCGGCTCTTTGATCATGGCCTGCGCCGACAAAAATCAGGTCCCGGCTGGCGGCGCACTTGCGGTCGACCGCGACGGTTTCTCTCATGCAGTAACGCAGGCGATCGAAAACCATCCGCTGATCACCGTTGTGCGAGAGGAAATTCACGGTCTACCGCCGGCGGAATGGGACTTGGCCGTCGTCGCGACCGGTCCTCTGACGTCGCCCGATCTCGCAAAGTCGATCCAGGCCGAGACCGGAGAGGACCAGCTCGCCTTCTTCGACGCGATCGCGCCGATCGTCCACCGCGAATCGATCGATATGGATATCTGCTGGTACCAGTCGCGCTACGACAAGGTCGGGCCCGGCGGCACAGGCAAGGATTACATCAACTGCCCGCTCGACGAAGCGCAGTACAATGCCTTTCTCGATGCACTGATTGCGGGCGATACGGTCGGCTTCAAGGAATGGGAAGGCACGCCCTATTTCGATGGCTGCCTGCCGATCGAGGTCATGGCGGAGCGTGGGCGCGAAACGCTGCGCCACGGTCCGATGAAGCCGATGGGGCTTACCAATTCACACAATCCGACCGTCAAGGCCTATGCCGTCGTCCAACTGCGGCAGGACAATGCACTTGGCACGCTCTATAATATGGTCGGGTTCCAGACCAAGCTGAAGTATGGCGCGCAGGCCGAGATCTTCCGGATGATCCCGGGGCTGCAGAACGCGGAATTCGCACGGCTCGGCGGCCTGCATCGCAACACCTATATCCAGTCACCGATGCTGCTCGATCACTCGCTGACTTTGAAGAGCCGGCCGGGCCTGCGATTCGCCGGTCAGATCACCGGCTGCGAGGGCTATGTGGAGAGTTCGGCAATCGGTCTTCTGGCTGGTCGTTTTGCGGCTGCCGAGCGCAAGGGCGAAGAAATCGTCCCGCCGCCGGCGACAACGGCCTTCGGTTCTCTGCTTGGGCATATCACCGGGGGGCATCTGGTCCACGACGAAGAGCCCGGCAAACGGTCCTTCCAGCCGATGAATGTCAATTTCGGCCTGTTCCCGGATCTTGCTCCCGGCTCGATCGTCAAACCCGAAGGCGTCAAACGCTTTCGCGGCAAGGACAAGACGATCATGAAACGGCAGTTGATGTCGGTTCGCGCGCTGAAGGACTGCCGTGCGTGGCTGGGTATCGCTTAAAGGCCTAATCGGAGCGGCCGGTGTTTGAAGCCGGCTGCGGTTCGGCCGGAAGCTGTCGATCGGCAACGCTCACGTAATTGTCGAGAAGCCAAAGCGACACTTCTGCCGCCTCGTTTTCATTCTTGAACACGAAAGTTCCGTTCTGTGTCGGGGAGTCCAGGAATTCGGCCGAAAAGCCTTTCGGTTCGGGCGTCGGCGTGACCCGCACGCGGCCGGGCCGGATTACGTGGCATGCGAAATGATTGCCACGGTTGCGCATGATGCCTGACTTATTGTCGTGCAGTCGCACAAAGATCGTGTTCGCATCGGCTGTGCTGTGCAGGCTCCTGATGGCTTCGGCAGGATAGGCGCGACCGAATTCGAGTATCGCCAGTCCCATATCGTGAAGGCTGTCCTCGTCACTGTGCTTGACCAGGCGGGTAACATAAAAGGCCAAGGCCAGCATCACGCCGATGGCGATCGACCAAACTACCAAAGGGCTCAAGACTGCTTCTCCACTGATGGCAGATGCGCACCTGCCGATAGAGGGCATTTATCCCTCAAGGCTTGCGTGAAGCGTGGCGACTGGTGATTGCTAGAAGCGTTTGAGGACGGCGGCCTTCAGCATCTGCAACTGACGACGCCATTGGGGAGACTGCATGTCTCCGTCGAGAGCATCGGCACCCCGGCGTGAAGCGCGCTTCAGAACCGGCTCGACAAGCGCTACCGGCACGAAGGCCGGCACGAGCGCGGGCGGAACAGGACCGGCACGTCGTGCCTTGTCGAGATGCTCGAGGCCAAGGCCGGCAAAGGCCTGAATTGCTGCGGAAATGCGAGGTTTGTCGCTGCCGGCCAGAAAGCTGTCGCGGTCAAGACCGGTGGCAGCCAGAAGATCGAGCGGGAGGTAAAGCTGGTTGCGGCGCCGATGGATCGGCAAAAGCAGGATGAAACCGGCGATCGCCTGCGCAACACCCGCATGGCCGGCCGCCTGCGCGGACCTTGCGGCGTCTTCGGGCGAAAGGATGAGGCTTGCAAGCTGGATCAAAGCCGAGGCGGTTTCGCCAGCATAGCCTTCCAGCGCGTTGCGGTCAGTGAGCGGATCGTCGTAGAGATCGAAGATTCGCGCTTCCGTCATGGCGACAAGCGTCTGACGCGGCAGCCGATAGGTTTCGATCGCATCCTGCAGTCCCGCAGCGATCGGATTGCCGCCCGTGTCTCCCAGCCCGTCTGCCTGACTTCCACCCTCAAGGAAATCCCGCCACCATTGCAGGCGGATCTCTCCCGGGAGAGGATCGCGGACCATGTCCCGGACGCGCGCAATTTCGGCGTTGAAGGCGTAGAGCGCGGCGAGCGCCGGGCGCTTGTCTTCCGGAGACAGGAGGCATGCGAGATAGCGGTCGCGGTCCGTGTCTCGCAGCGTCGCGAGACAGAGTTCGCCATTCGTTGCACGATCGTCACTCATGGGTCAGACGGCAATCAGCGCGACGGCGACGGCACGGGATTCGGCGAGCATGATATTGTAGGTGCGCACGGCAGCACCGGTGCTCATCGGGTCGGAAGAGATGCCCTTCGCCTTCAATGCGGCTTTCACCTCGGCAGGTATCGGCTTCAGGTTCTGGCCCGTGCCGATCAGCAAGACCTCAATGCCTGAGGCTTCGTCGAGGACCTTGTAGAGGGAGGATACCGTAAGGGGCTCACCTTCGCTCAGATCCCAGCCGTGTATCCCTGAGGGAAGGCAGAGGATCGACCCGCGATGCGACATGTCGGCAAAACGGAAACCGCCATTGCCGTAGGCATCGATCTGGGCGCGACCGGGGAAATGGGCTTCGCGTATCTCGATCCCTTTTGCCATCACCGCGTCCTTGATTGATTAGAAAATGGAAAGGCCCGCCAGAGCGGGCCTGCCGGATGTCAGGACGCGGTGTCGGCCTTGACCGGCTCGCCCTTGACGCGGACTTCGGCGATGTAGGCGCGCATTGCGCGGACCTTGACGCCGTCGGCGATTTCGACTTCGACTTCGTTGTCATCGACAACCTTCGAAACCCGGCCGACGAGGCCGCCGCCAAGCACAACCTGGTCGCCACGGCGAATGCTCGTCAGGGTCTCCTGGCGTTTCTTAGCCTGGGCGCGCTGCGGACGGATCAGGAAGAAATACCAGACCACCATCAGAGGTGCGAAGAGCAGCACCATCTGCAGAATCGAGTCTGTTGCGGAAGCCGCCGGCGCCGCTCCACCCGCCTGCGCGAATGCCTCAGTAATGAACATCAAGAACTCCTAAACGATAAGCGGAGGCGCCGAGCCCCCTGTCATAAGCCGCCGGAATATAGTTGTGACACCGGGGAATGCAACAGAAAGCGGTCCTCCCGCGTACTGAATCCACGGCTCTACGGCTTTTGATGCAATAACGAGCATGTTACCTGCTGAAAAAAACGGCCGAGAGGGCGCGACCGATGACAAAAAGTCTTGAGGAATACCAGATGACCGACGAGCTCAACGCCCTGATCCTGTCTGAAGTGCGCCGGCTCGCCGACGCAGTCGAGCGGCTGGCGGGCCCTCCACCAGCGGTCAACGACTGGACTGTCGCGGATTGCTTTGTCTGGGTGCCGACAAACCAGCGCCTGCAGCCCGTGCCACGCCCCAACCGCGTCGCCCTCACCCTGATCCGTGGCGTTGACCACGTGCGCGACATCCTGCAGGAAAACACGTTGCGGTTTGCCGAAGGTTATCCGGCAAACAACGTCCTTCTCTGGGGCGCGCGCGGCATGGGCAAGTCGTCGCTGGTCAAGGCCGTGCACGAGGATATCCGCGCGTCGACCGGTGTCTCGCTGAAACTGGTGGAAGTCCACCGCGAGGATATCGCCTCGCTGCCGGCGCTGCTCGACATCCTCAAGGCATCCGGCCATCGCATCATCGTGTTTTGCGACGATCTGTCCTTCGACCACGACGATACGGCCTACAAATCGCTGAAGGCAGCGCTCGACGGTGGCATCGAAGGCCGGCCGGACAACGTCCTGTTCTACGCCACATCGAACCGGCGCCACCTTTTGCCGCGGCATATGCTGGAAAACGAGCAGTCGACGGCGGTCAACCCGTCCGAGGCGGTCGAGGAGAAGGTTTCGCTCTCGGACCGTTTCGGACTTTGGCTCGGCTTCCACAAGTGCAGTCAGGACGACTACCTGACCATGATCGACGGCTATGCCGACCATTTCGATCTCGGCCTCAACCGCGAAACCCTGCACCACGAGGCGCTCGCCTGGGCGACGACGCGCGGCGGGCGTTCCGGCCGCGTCGCGTGGCAGTATATCCAGGATCTCGCCGGGCGGATGCGCAAGACACTCACGCCGTGAGTTCTTGAAGCAGCCCCAAAACGAAAAAAGCGCAGCCGAAGCTGCGCTTTTCTCCCGTCCCCTTGAAACGCACTACAATTATTCAAGGAAAGTGATGGGGTTGACCGGTGTCGCATCCTTGCGCACCTCGAAGTGGACCTGCGGACGCTGAGCGTCGCCGCTCATGCCGGACGCCGCGACGGTCTGGCCGCGGGTGACCTTCTGGCCGCGCGTGACGTTGATGTTGCCGGCGTGGCCGTAAACGGTGACCTTGCCATCGTCGTGGCGAACCAGAACGGTGTTTCCGAGCTGCTTCAGACCGTTGCCGGCATAGATGACGACGCCGTTTTCAGCAGCCTTGATCGGCGTGCCCTCGGGAACCGAGATGTCGATACCGTCATTGCGGCTGCCGTTGACGTTGGCGCCGTAACCCGCGATGACCGCGCCGCTGACTGGCCAGCGATATTTCGAAATGCCGGTCGACTGCGGTGCAGCGGCAGACACGTCGGACTTCTTCTCGACGTCCGACAGCGATGCTGTTTCCTGTGGCGCAGGCTTTGCGGGTGCTGCTTCGGCGACAGGCGACGGTGCAGCAGGCTTCGGCTGGGCAGCCGGCTTTTCCGGGATGGATGCGGTTCTGACCGGATCGGTCGCAACCGAGCTACCACCGACCTTCAGGGTCTGGCCAATTCGTACACCGTCAGCCGACAAGCCGTTTGCGGCCTTCAGCTGATCAATCGGCGTGCCGGTTTCGCGAGCGATCTTTGCAAGGCTGTCGCCAGGCTTGACCGTGTAGGTGCCACCGAGAGGCTTGCCGCCCGGAGGTGTGATCTTGCCAGGCTCTGCCATCGCCTTGTCGCGGGTCGGCGTTGGCAGAACGGCAACCTTCTGCTCGGTCTGCTGGGTGGGCGCTGGGGCCTTGTTCTGCAGGTCGATATCGGATGCAGCCGTCTTGGCCGAATTGCGCGATGGACCGAAGGTCGGGATGACAATCGTCTGGCCCGGCTTCACAGCGCCGCCATTGGCCTTCAGGATTTCCTTTTCAGGAACGCCGTAGCGGGAAGACAGGGTCGATGCGGTCTCGCCTGCCCTGAGCGTTACCCGCGGAGCGTTGACCGAAGACCAGCCGGACATCGGCTTCGTCGAAGCCGTTGTCAGGTTGTCGCCTCGAGCGGTCGACGGTGTGGGAGCCGTCAGAGACTGCGAACCACCGCTACGACCCGGGTATGACTGGGCCATCGATTCCTGGCGAGTGCCCTGACCGCGGTCAGCCGCCATCGGTGCACGGGACGCCATGGGAGCGGACGCCTGAGCAGAAGGCATGCCGGGAGCTGCCAACTCGTTGCGCTGGACGGCCATCGGCGCCGAAGCGGCGCGGGCCGGTGATGAATAGCCACCGGACTGGGCCGGATAAGGCTGGTTCATCGCGGTATTTCGCGAACCGTAATCCTGCTGGACCGGTGCCACCGCCTGGCCCGACCGCACATCGTCGCGCGGCATTGGCGCCTGGCCATAGGCCCCGCCGACCGGACGCTGGGGTATTGAAGCCGTTGTCAGCTCATCTTTGGAGAACAGCCCGGAGAAACGGCTCGAATCCGAGCTGCAGCCAGTGGCCGCACTCGCCAGCAAAGCCGCAACTGCGAGCTTAGCTACTGATTTTCCGACTTTTTGTGCACTGTTGACACGCATGGACTCGACCTACACTCACGCAACCATCGTGGGAGTCATTAAAGCGCGTTAGTCTTACTGTGGGGTTAAAGTGTCGGAAGAGATGCGATTTTTTTGATAATTCGCTAACCATGAGTTGGAAGCGCTTGGCAGGAGCGGAACCAATGCCGAACCAGCTTAAAGCGCTGCCGCCATCTGCGGAATGATCGGCAGGAATGGCACGGTGAACAGGTCTTCCCGTTCAAACCGGCTCCCGGTCTTGGTGAGCCTCACCATCATGCAGGTCTCGTCGTCGCCGATCAGCGGCGCAACCATCGAACCGCCATGGGTCAGCTGCTCCGCATAGAATCGCGGCAGAACCGTAAATGCCGTGGTCACAAATATCCGATCGAACGTGCCCTCGCCCGGCATCCCGTTGCTGCCATCCGCCTGTCGTACGATGACGTTGCGCATTCCAAGCGCGTCAACGCGGGCCTGCGCCGCAACGGTGAGCGTCTTATAGCGATCGACGGTCAGAACCCGTTCTGCGATGCGGCCGATGACGGCGGCTGTAAAACCGCTGCCGGTACCGATTTCGAGAACACGATGACCGGGTTTCACCTGCAGAGCGGCCAGAAGGCGAACCGCAAGATCTGCCCCTTCCATAAAGGCACCGCAATCGATCGGGACCGTGCGGCTGGAATAGGCTTCCTGAGAAAGCGTGGGCGGCACGAACTGCGAACGAGGCGTCTGCTCGACGGCAGTCAGAAGGTCGATGTTTGAAATGCCTGCGGACCGGAGCCGCAAGACAAGTGCAGCAAACCCTTCCTTCTCGACCATGCCCGATTTCAAGCTGTCACTCCGCCTGCCACGTTATCTGGGTTCAACCCAGCGCCCTCATCAAGCGATCCTGCACCGAATAGTCGGTCAGGTCCAGTTTCAGCGGTGTTACTGAAATGCGATTGGCCTTGATGGCGTTGATGTCTGTGCCCTCCGCCTGGCGGCCGACACGCGAGGCAAAGTACAGCCAATAGTATGGGAAGCCTCGACCATCCTGGCGTTCGTCGATCGCCACGTCGAAATCGGTCTTGCCCTGAGACGTGACTTCCGTCCCCTGGACATCGTCAGGCGCGCAGGCCGGGAAATTGACGTTGAGAAACGTGCCGGCCGGAAGGTCCGTATCCAGCAATTTGCGGATCAGGCCCGGGCCATGCGATTCGGCCGTATCCCAAGGCAGGACGCGGCCGTTCTCCTTGCGGTAGGCCTGGCTGAGCGCGATCGACCGGACGCCCTGCAGGGTGCCCTCGATGGCGCCTGCGACCGTGCCGGAATAGGTCACGTCGTCGGCAAGGTTGGCGCCGACGTTGACACCCGACAGAACGAGATCCGGCTTGCCCCCCATGACGTGGCGCATCGCCATGATGACGCAGTCCGTCGGCGTGCCGCGCACGGCATAGTGCCGGTCGCTGATCTCGCGCAGGCGCAGCGGCTCCGACAGGGTCAGGGAATGCGCATAACCGCTCTGGTCGGTTTCTGGCGCAACAATCCAGACGTCATCGGAAAGCTGGCGGGCAATCCGTTCGAGAACCGCCAGGCCTTCCGCGTGGATACCGTCGTCGTTGGTGAGCAGGATGCGCATTCAGGGCTGCCTTATGCTTTTTCTATTTTGGTCAGGCCGCCCATATAGGGCAGAAGCGCGTCCGGGATCGTAACGGAGCCGTCTTCATTGAGATAATTTTCGAGGACTGCGATCAGGCAGCGGCCGACGGCAGTGCCCGAGCCGTTCAGCGTGTGAACAAATTTCAAAGCCTTGTCGTCTTTGCCGCGATAGCGCGCGTTCATCCGGCGGCCCTGGAAATCGCCACAGACCGAGCAGGACGAGATTTCGCGGAACGCATCCTGTCCCGGCAACCAGACTTCGATGTCATAGGTCTTGCGGGCGCTGAAGCCCATGTCGCCGGTGCAGAGCGTCATCGTCCGAAAATGCAGGCCGAGACGCTTGAGGACGTTTTCGGCGCATTCGGTCATCCGCTCGTGCTCGGCGATCGATGATTCCTGATCCGTGATCGAGACGAGCTCGCATTTCCAGAACTGGTGCTGGCGCAACATGCCGCGCGTATCGCGACCCGCAGAACCGGCTTCCGAACGGAAGGACGGGGTAAGCGCCGTAAAGCGCAGCGGCAGCTTTTCGGCGTCCAGAACCTCGCCCGAAACAAGGTTGGTCAGCGTCACTTCGGCCGTTGGGATAAGGTAGCGGCCATCGGTCGTCTTGAAGAGATCTTCCTCGAACTTCGGCAACTGGCCTGTGCCGTACATTGCCTCGGACTTTACCATCAGCGGCGACGACACTTCCGTGTACCCGTGCTCGCTGGTGTGCATGTCGATCATGAACTGACCGATTGCCCGCTCAAGACGGGCGAGCGGTCCGGTCAGCACCGTAAAGCGCGAGCCCGAGAGTTTTGCGGCGCGCTCGAAATCCATATAGCCGAGCGCTTCGCCGATCTCGAAATGCTCCATGGCGGGATGATTCCAGCCGGGCTTCGTTCCGATCGTGCGCGTGACGACGTTGCCTGATTCGTCCTGGCCGACGGGGACATCGTCGAGAGGAATGTTTGGAAGGCGCGACAGCGCGTCATCGAGCGCTGCGACAGCTGCCCGTTCTTCCTGCTCGGCGGGCGGCATCGTGTCCTTGATGGTGGCGACTTCCGCCTTCAGCTTCTCGGCGAGTTCGGTATTCTTCTGCGCCATCGCATTGCCGATCTCCTTGGAGGCGGCGTTACGGCGCGACTGCATATCCTGAAGCGTCTGGATGACGCTGCGGCGGGTATCGTCCATCGCAAGCAGGGTGGCAGCCATTGGCTCGGCGCCGCGCTTGTTCAGCGCTGCGTCGAAAGCTTCCGGATTATCGCGGATCCACTTGATATCGAGCATGATTCTTGGCCTTCAAAGCATGAGGCCGCTGCGATATCGATCGAGAGAAAAACCTCAGGCCTTCTCCGTCTCTGCGACGTCAGACGAGGCCTCATCACTCGAAGCGTCCTCATCGCGTCTGCGCTCGACGAGTCGCGCGGCGTAGATGGAAATCTCGTAGAGAAGGATGGTCGGTATAGCAAGACCGATCTGGGACATCGGATCCGGCGGCGTCAGGACGGCGGCAACGACGAAGGCGATGACGATCGCGAACTTGCGCTTCTCGCGCAGCCACTTGCTGGACAGGATGCCCACGCGAGCAAGCAGCGTCGTGACCACGGGAAGCTGGAAAACCAGTCCAAAGGACAGAACCAGCGTCATGATCAGGCTGAGATATTCCGAAACACGCGGAAGAAGCGAGATCCCCACTTCACCCTCGGTCGGCGCCTGCTGCATGGCCAGGAAGAACCACATCACCATCGGCGTGAAGAAGAAGTAGACCAGTGCGCCTCCAAGCAGGAACAGCACAGGCGAGGCAATCAGGAACGGCAGGAAGGCTGCCCGTTCGTTCTTGTAGAGGCCGGGAGCCACGAACTTGTAGATCTGAGAGGCAATCACCGGAAAGGCAATGACCAGCGCGCCAAACATCGCAACCTTCACTTGGGTGAAGAAGAATTCCTGCGGCGCGGTGTAGATCAGTTCGGATTTCGCGATATCGAGCTTTGCCCAGATGACCGCCCATTTGTAGGGAATGACGAGAAGGTTGAAGAGCTGCTTTGCGAAGAAGAAGCACACGACGAAGGCGAGGAAGAAAGCGCCGATCGACCAGATGAGCCTTGTCCGCAACTCCATCAGATGCTCGATAAGCGGCTGCGGCTTATCTTCGTAATCACCGCTCATCAGGCATCGTCCTTCGGGGTATCGACAGGCTTCTTCGGGGTACGCTTGCGGGCGGCTGCAAGCTTGACGGCCGTCTCAGTCGTTTCAGGTGCGGACACCGGGACCTTGGCCACGCGAACACGTTTCGGCTGTTCGGCAGACGTCGCCACTGGGGCATGCTTCTCCGCCCTCGTGGATCTGCGTGTCGTTGCAGGCTTATCCACAGCTGCCGGCTCACCCGTGGCCGCCAACTTCGGTGCGCGAGGCTTTCTAACGCGACCGGGTTCGGCAGGCGTTGTCGCCTCCGCTGGTGCCGGCGTCACAGCAGAGGACGTCGGCGCAGCAACAGGAGATGCCGTGACGGGCGTAACCGGTACAGCCGCAACAACAGGCGCCGTATCGGCGACCGGAGCACCTTCGACAGCATGCTGCGCTTCGACATCCGTGCTGATCGGCGTCGGCGTCGACGGCATATGCGTCGCCTTCTGCAGATCGTTTCGGATGTCCTGCCCCATCTGGCGAAGCGGATTTATCGCGTCGCGCAGGCTGTTGGCGGGATTGAGGCTCTTGGCGTCCGAAATCGTCTTCCGGACGTCATCCATGTCTGCCTCGCGAAGCGCCTCGTCGAACTGCGTCCGAAAGTCACCCGCCATCTTGCGCAGGTTTGATGTCATCTTCCCGAAAGCGCGCAGCATGGGCGGCAAGTCCTTGGGACCTACGACCACGATAAGCACAATGGCAATGACAAGTAGCTCGGTCCAACCGATATCCAACATTCAGCGAGGCTCCTGAAACCCTCCCGACCAATTAAGACCGAGTGGTTTCCTTGATCTCGTCGGGCTTGTGATCGACCGTCCTGCCGCCGTTCACAGTATCGGTAGGCTTTGCCTCAGGGGCATCCTCGTCCGCCATGCCTTTTTTGAAGCTCTTGATGCCTTTGGCAAAGTCGCCCATCAGCTCAGGAATCTTGCCGCGTCCGAACAGGACAAGCACGATGACTAGAACGATCAGCCAGTGCCACACACTAAAAGAACCCATAGTCTAACTCCATTGGAACGTGACCCCGATGTAAGCTTTTTAAGTTTGTTTTTCAAACACCAAATACGTTGCACGAAAAGCTATGAACGGATGACTTTCGCGATCTAGCGACGCTGCTGTCGGCAACGGACGATCACGCATGGTCCATATTCGGGAACACGGGAATAATAAGGGGAAAGCTGGCTGAAAGCCCTGCTAGCCATCACCGTCGCCGGTTGGCGGCAGCAAGCCAAGCTCCTCCAGATCAAGCTGGGTGATGGGGTCTTCCTCGTCCGAAAGCTCGTCCTCAGAGCCCGGAACCGGCACCGAAAAGCCGGATGGAATGCGGCCAGATAGAAGTCCCGCGCCCTTCAATTCTTCGAGACCAGGAAGATCGCGTAGCTCTTCCAACCCGAAATGATCGAGAAAATCTCCTGTCGTTCCGAGTGTCACCGGTCTGCCCGGCGACCGACGCCGACCGCGGAAACGAACCCAGCCGGCTTCCATCAGTACGTCAAGTGTACCTCTTGAGGTCTGGACGCCGCGAATATCCTCGATCTCGGCACGGGTCACAGGCTGGTGGTAGGCGATGATGGCAAGCACTTCGAGGGCGGCCCTCGACAGTTTCTTCACGTCGCTGTCGTCTTTGCGAATGACGAAGGAAAGGTCTGCTGCCGTGCGGAAAGCCCAGCGATCGGCCACCTTGACCAGGTTCACTCCGCGTGAGGCATAGATGCCAGCCAGTCTCTGCATCACGGCTTGGATATCTTCTCCCCGTGGAAGACGCTCAGCCAGAAACGCTTCCGAAACCGGCTCAGCCGATGCAAACACGAGGGCTTCGGCGATCCGCTCGATCTCCTCCGACGAGTAGGGCACCGGCACAATGTCATCCACTGCCGCGTCGTCGTCCATCGCGTCCTCGACCGGGCTCATTCGGCGGTCCCTGCCTTTAGAGGCAACGTCTCGGCCTTCGGCCGTCCGGGTCCCTTTCTGAGATAGATCGTCTGGAAAGCGCCATCCTGGCGGATCTCGAGCTGTCCTTCGCGCACCAGTTCCAACGAGGCCGCAAAGGCGCTGGCAGTCGCAGTGACGCGATCCTGCGGCGGCAGATAAGGCAGAAGGTACTGCTGCAGGGCCGTCCAATCGCCGATCTCGCCCAGCATGCGGTTGAGAAGGTCCCTCGCCTCAACCAGCGACCAGACCTTGCGGCGTTCGATCGTGACATGGGTGATGGCGTTGCGCTGCCGGAGATTGGCGTAGGCCGACAACAGGTCGTAGAGCGATGCGTCATAGGCCGACGGCCTGTGCTGCGGGATATGCTCCGGTGCCCCACGTGCAAAAATATCGCGACCGAGTCGGTTACGGTTGACGAGCTGGGCTGCTGCATCGCGGATCGCTTCCAGCCGTTTCAACCGGAAGGCAAGCGTTGCCGCCAGTTCCTCGCCGGTCGGGCCGTCGTCGATCTTGATCTGCTTGGGGATCAGCAACCGCGACTTGAGATAGGCGAGCCAAGCTGCCATCACGAGATAGTCGGCCGCCAGTTCGATCCGGACGCGCCGCGCGCTGTCGACGAATGTGAGATACTGCTCGGCGAGTGCCAGGACCGAGATCCGCGACAGATCCACTTTCTGGCTGCGCGCAAGATGCAGCAGAAGATCGAGCGGTCCCTCGAAGCCCGCGACGTCGATCACCAGTGAAGGATCATCGATCGCCCGCTCGGTCACGTCCTGCCACATCTTGTCCATCGGAATGGCATTTTCAGCTTTTGTCATCGCCATTCCGATCCGTCTTCACTGTCGGCGGTCAGGCGACCCCAATCAGTCCGTGGAATTCGTCGCGAAGCGTGTCTTCCTGTGCATCGTCAGCAACCGGGAAACCCTGCTCCACCGCTTTGGCACGTCGAAGCGCCTCGCCGCCAAGCGGGATCGCCTCGTTCACAACCGCCTTCATTTCGTCCATCAGGCCGTTGCAATGCAAGACGATATCACAACCGCCCCCAACGATTCTCGCCGCGCGCTCGCCGATCGTGCCCTTTAGGGCGTTCATCGAGCTGTCGTCGGACATCAGCAGGCCATCGAAGCCGATATGACCGCGAATGACATCCTTGATGACTTTCCGAGAAATCGTCGCCGGCTCTTCCGTGTCGATCGCGGTGAAGACGATATGCGCGCTCATCGCCATCAGCTCGTTCTTGAGCGCCACGAAGGGCAGGAAGTCATGCGCTTCGAGTTCCGCCCGCGATGCCGATACGACCGGCAGTTCATGATGCGAATCGGCCAAGCCGCGGCCGTGGCCCGGGATATGCTTCATCACAGGAAGCATGCCGCCAGCCTTGAGGCCATCGGCCGCAGCCTGCCCCATCTCGGACACCGTCTTCGGATCGAAGCCATAGGCCCGGTCGCCGATGACGTTGCTGGCGCCTTCCACCGGTACGTCCAGGACCGGCAGGCAGTCGACGTTGATGCCGAGCTTCATGAGATCGAAGGCGTGCAGCCGCGACATCAGCCATGCGGCGCGCAAGCCCATTTCACGGTCATTCTTGTAGAGAGCCCCCAAGGCGGCGGCTGACGGATAACGCTCGATCATCGGCGGACGGATACGCTGAACGCGGCCACCCTCCTGGTCGATCAGGACAGGCGCATCCGGGCGGCCGACGGTGTCGCGCATGGCTGCAACCAGATCAGTGATCTGGGCCGGCTCGACACAGTTGCGGGCAAAGAGAATGAAACCCCAGGGACGCTCATCCCGGTAGAGCAGGATTTCGTCCTGGGTAAGCTGCGGGCCGCTGGAGCCCAGGATCATCGCTTTCGATTCGGTCATGTTCGATCCTAGAATGCTGGAAGCAGAATAGAAAACGGGGCGCCGTGCGCCCCGGTCGATGGTTTCTCGTCAAAGATCTTAGCGAGCGACGAGGCAGGTGCCGCCGACACCGCGATACTTTTCGCAGAGTGCTACGGCTTCCGTCTTGCTGCCGGCCGGGATCCGAACGCGATAGAAGGTACCCTTGCCGGCGATTTCAGCAGCCTTGATATCGACCCCACGCCCGCCGATCACGTTGCCGAACTTCGACGACAGGTTCTGGTACGACCTCTGAGCGTCAGCCTGGGACGGCAGCGATGCGATCTGAATGACGTAGCCGCCCTCGCCGACCGACGCGACCTGTGCACTGACAGCGGCAGGAGTTGCCGAAACCGGCTGAACCTGTGCTGCGGGAGCGCGAACGTTGCCCTGATCGCTGACGGATGCGACGACATTGACCGGCTGCTGCGAAGGACGAACCTTCGGGACCGGCGCCTTCGCGACAGCAGCAGGTGCCGAAGTGTCCAGTGGCGCCATAGTGGCTGCCGTCATCGGCGCAGACGCCGGGATGATTTCGGCAACCGTGCTGGCAGCAGGTGCAGATGCGGCGATCGTAGCGGCCGGAGTGACTGGCTGGGCCAGTTCCGGAGACTTCACCGAAGCCGCCGGCATCTTGCCTGTATGCGCCGCAGCAAGCGCCGGAGCCGGCACTTCCTGTTCGACGAGCTTGCCATCCGGACGCACGATCATCGTCTTTACCCGACGCGGTGTAACGGTGAGAGGATCCTGTCCGCCCGTCGAAGCAACCTGCTGGCCCTGATCGGGAAGCAGACGTGCATCCTGGGTCTCGCCGGTATCAGTCGGATCGATATCGTTTTCGCCTTCGAGCGGAAGGCTTTCCGGCATCAGCGTCTTTTGGACGACATCGACCGGCTGCTCTTCGCTGGAGATCAGCGCTTCCTGCTTCGGCGTTTCGGATGCAGCGCCGGCAACGCGGTCGTAAACAGCCTTGTCCTGATTCGGAACGGTCTTGCCACCCGGATTTTCCGGGACAACCTTTACCGGATCGGTATCGGCTGCGATGACGACCGGCTCGCCGCCCATCATCCGCGAAGGTCCGCTACCCAGCATCGTGTAGGCACCTGCGCCGGCAACGACCAGGACGCCGACAACGGCGATGGGAAGAAGCCACGTCCGGGACGCCGACCGGGGCGAACGCTGGTCGAGGTCGTTTTCGTATCCGTTGAGATCGCTGTCATGGTCGTTGGCCGGAAGCGGCGCGACAAGGCTGCGACGGAAGTCTTCTTCCAGGGCCCGCTCGAAATCGTCGAGGTCGGGGTAAGCGCTGCCCGATGTCTGCCGAGGCTGCTCTGGGAAATTGCCGGCAGCGACGGAAGCCGGGGCAGCCGCCTCCTGATGCCGCGGTGCCGGAGCAGTCTGCGACGTCGGGTTTACCAAGAGCGCCGCGAGTTCTGCATCGATATCGATATCGTACTCGGACGCGTAGGCAGGCTCTTCTTCCGGCTGCTCGACTGGCAGGTCCGGCACGTTGAGATCGGCGATCGCCTCGACATGCTCTTCCGATTCGGAAATCATCGCCGCATCGAACGGCATTTCCGCTTCGACGACGGCGACTTCTTCTTCCGGCTCAGGCGCTGCTGCAACGATGGGTGCTGCCGCAGCCGCGGGCGTCGACACGGCGGCAGGTATTGCCGCGGCAGGTGCCACCGGCTGAACGGAGTTTTCCGCCACCACGATGTCGGCTAGATCGAGTTCGAGATCGTCAAGCGCCAGTTCAAAGTCTTCGTCGGCGAAAGGATCGAAGTCATCTGCCAGGTCGGCGACGGGTGCCGCCTGCTGAACAGTCGGCGTTGGAACCGGCGTCGGGATCACGGGCGCCGCCACAGCGGCAACGATCGGAGCGACGGCGATTGGCTGCGGCTTGGAGGCCGGAGCCTGCGGCAGGTCGAGTTTCGGCTCGGCGCGAACAGTCGCAGGCGCTTCCTGGCTGACCGGGAAACGGGCAACGTCATAAACCAGCTCGTCAAGCGGCGAAAATTTCTGCGCCTCCAAAGTGGGCTGAACGACCTCTTTCACAGCGACCGGTTCAGCAGCGCGAGGCTGTTCAACCGGGGCAGCAACGGCCTTGGGCTGGACAACCGGCGGCTTTTCGACGGGGCGTTCCAGCGGCGTGACACCGGCGTTCAAACCGAAATTCGCAAGCGGCATGCGAAAGCCCGGCGTGTAACCGGTGCTCTTGCGGGGTTCAGCCCGAACAGGCTCCGGCGCCGAAACCATGGGAGCTGCAGCGACTGGCTCGGCTGCAACGGCGAACGAGCTCTCCAGCTCAGCGGCCAGATCGAAAGCGTCAACCGACGGTTCCTGCCTGGACTGAGTCGCAGGCTGATAGTCATCGGCGCCCTCTACCTCCGCACGGAGTGTCGGAAGGCCATGGAAATTTGACGGGTCGAAATTCGGCTCGGCCGGTGCACGGTGAGCATCGACGGCAGGGGAAACAGCTTCCGCCTCCGCAGGTGCTGCACCAAACGGATCGACGGAGAATTCCGGAGCATCGAAAGGGTTGAGATCTTCCTGCGTCTGCGACACCACCGACTGGACCGGCTGTTTGAAAACCGGCTCGCGTTCGATGGGAGGCTCATAGGCAATAGAAGGCGCAGCCTGATAGCCGTGATCGACCGGCAAAGGCGCCTCCACGCGGGAAGGCTTGGCGTCGAGCGGAATATCGTTGACCGGATCGATCCGCGGAGTATCGTATTGCTCGAATTCCCGCAGCAACTCGTCTTCGAGATTGAAGGCCGGCTCGCGGCGGGCAGATGCCGCCATTGGCGCAGAACCCACGGAAGGGGCAGCCGGATTAGCGACTGTCCGTTCCTCGTAGCCTACGATGCGAGCGAGCTCTGCCAGAGGATCGCCGTCAGCAAAAAATTCCGGGGCGTCATTCCGGCTACGCGCTAGGTTGTTGTCCGCCATTCGCTCGTCCACTCACCACCATTACAACTCATCTGCCAGTGCAATGTGGGGAAATGAGGGCGTTTCTACCGCATTTCCTCAGGTGCCGCTGTACCTGTGATTGCAAGTCCCGACTTCAGGACACAGGCGACTGCGTGCACCAGTCCAAGCCTGGCAATGCTCAATTGTCGGTTTTTATCGTTAACAAACCGTAATTCCGGTTGGTCCTTGCCCTTATTCCAGTGAGCATGGAAGAAACTGGCCAGATCATAGAGGTAAAATGCGAGCCTGTGCGGCTCCTGGGCCAGAGCTGCAGCTTCGACGATTCGCGGATATTCCGCAAGCTTCGCGACCAGCTGAAGCTCGCTCTTGTCGGTGATTTCGCCAATGTTTTCAGCGAAATCGAGCGTCTCGGTATCCAGACCCGGAAACGCCTCCCTTGCCTGGCGGAAGATCGACATGCAGCGGGCGTGGGCATACTGGACATAAAAGACAGGGTTGTCTTTCGACTGCTCGGTCACCTTGGCAAAATCGAAATCGAGCGGCTCCGAGCTCTTCCGGTAGAGCATCATGAAGCGGACTGAGTCGCGACCGACCTCGTCCACGACGTCACGTAGCGTCACGAAGTCGCCGGAGCGCTTCGACATCTTGACCGGCTCGCCGTTACGGTAAAGCTTGACGAGCTGGCAGAGAAGAACAGTGAGCTTTGACTTGCCTTCGGAGACGGCGCGCGCCACGGCCTCGAGCCGCTTGACGTAGCCACCGTGGTCGGCACCGAGCACGTAGATCATCTCATCGTAGCCGCGGTCGAACTTGTCCTTGAAATAGGCAACGTCGGCGGCGAAATAGGTGTAGCTGCCGTCCGACTTGATCAGCGGGCGATCGATATCGTCGCCGACTTCGGTGGAGCGGAACAGCGTCTGGTCGCGGTCTTCCCAGTCTTCGGGAAGCTGACCCTTCGGCGGAGGCAGCTTGCCCTTGTAGACATGGCCCTTGAACGTCAGATCGTTGATCGCCGCACGGATGCGCTGCGCGCCGTCCGCATGCAGCGTGCGCTCGGAATAGAACACGTCGTGATGCACATTGAGGGCTTCGAGATCTTCGCGGATCATGGCCATCATCGCGTCGATGGCCTTCTCCTTGACGATCGGCATCCACTCGTCTTCGGGCATGGCATGCAGCCGGGGACCGTATTCAGCTGCCAGAGCCTGCCCGACCGGGACGAGGTAGTCGCCCGGATAGAGGCCAGCCGGAATCTCGCCGACTGCTTCGCCCAACGCCTCGCGGTACCGGATGAAGACCGAGCGGGCCAAAACGTCGATCTGGCTCCCAGCGTCGTTGATGTAGTATTCCTTGGTGACGTCATAGCCGGCAAAGGCCATCAGGTTGGCGAGCGCATCGCCCACGACAGCGCCGCGGCAATGACCGACATGCATCGGCCCCGTCGGATTGGCCGAGACATACTCGACGTTTGCCTTGCGACCGGCGCCGACATCCGAGCGGCCGTAGTCCGTCCCTTGCGCAATCATCTTGGCGAGCATCTGCTGCCAGTATCCGGTGGAAAGCCTGATATTGATGAAGCCGGGACCGGCAACGGAGACTTCCGAAATATCCGCGTCGCCACGCAACGCTTCGGCGATGATCTCGGCGAGCGCGCGCGGGTTGGTGCCGAGAGGCTTGGCAAGCACCATCGCTGCATTGGTCGCGACGTCGCCATGGCTCTGATCGCGCGGAGGCTCGACCGTAAGGCGTCCGAAATCAACCGCACTTCGATTTTCTCGAATGATTTCGAGAGTTTCTAGCGCGTTCTTAATTCTATTGTCGAATTCGGCAAAAAGATTCATATGTCTACATCCGCTCAAAGTGTTTTTGGGCGGGCCCCTCGAAGCCATTGGTGTCGGGCAGGCCCTAGCGCAAATCAGGAGTCTGGTCAAACAACTCGGCATGGACGCGGGTTGCGTAGGTGTCGGTCATACCGGCAAGATAATCTGCAACGTGGCGCGCACGGGCCGCCTCCGGGACGCCGTTCATCTGCTTGACCCAGTAGTGGCCTTTCATCAGCGCCGGGTCGTCCATGTAGCGATGGAACAGGTCGACGACGATCTGCGAGGCGCCGGCCCGGATGCGCATGATTTCGGGGTGCCGGTAGATCCGGGAGAACAGCACTCGTTTGATCTGCTTGTCGGTCTGCGCCATCTCGTTGGAGAAGGTCGAGATCACCCTTCCCGCCATGCGCACATCTTGTGCGCTCTCGGGTGCAAGCTCTCTAAGGTTCTTCTGGGAGACCGCGATAACGTCCTCGACCATGTGGGTGATCTGGCGGCGCGTCACTTCGTAGGCAAAGCGGGTCGGGTCCAGATTGGGGTATTTCGTCCTCACTTCCTGCATCAGTCCGGCGAGGAACGGCACCTCCTCCAGCATATCGAAAGTGAGCAGGCCAGAGCGAAGCCCGTCGTCGATATCGTGGGTGTTGTAGGCAATGTCGTCGGAAATCGCCGCGACCTGGGCCTCCAGGCTGGCATAGCTCGAAAGCTCGAGATCGTGCAGGAGGCAGTAGTCGCGGATCGGCTGCGGCAAAGGACCGTGGGAGCCCTCGCTGCCGTCGGCCATCATCAAAGGGCCATTGTGCTTGACGAGACCCTCAAGCGTTTCCCATGTCAGGTTGAGACCGTCGAACTCCGCGTATCGCCGCTCAAGCTTGGTGACGATCCGCAGCGACTGTGCATTGTGGTCGAACCCGCCATAGGCCTTCATCAGCTCATCGAGCGCATCCTCACCCGTATGTCCGAAGGGGGTGTGGCCAAAATCGTGAACGAGCGCGACGCCCTCCGCCAGATCTTCATCCAGCTTCAGGGCACGGGCCAACGCGCGGGCCACCTGCGCCACTTCGATCGTATGGGTCAGCCGCGTTCTGTAATGGTCGCCGTCAGGACTGATAAACACCTGTGTTTTATGCTTGAGCCTGCGAAACGCCGTCGTATGGACGATACGGTCACGATCGCGCTGAAACTCCGAGCGCGTCAGGCTGCTCGCTTCGGGAAACAGGCGGCCCCGCGAGGCCCAGGGATTGGATGCATATAACGCTCGCTCGCCCCCACCGAAACCAAGTACCCCCGTATCGATCGCCATAACCGTCCTTAATGCCTCAAGCGTGCCTGCGTGTTGTCGTGTATGGGTACGCCCCATTGACGCGCCGTTCAGGTCTTCATACCTATAGTGTTGCCGTGTGCAACGGCAGTGACATCCATCTTCGAGTTATCAGGGTGCCTTTACCCAAGACTCACCGGGCCTTTACCCCGGCAGGAGACCATTGAAATGACGATGAACGTAACTCTCTCCGATGCTGCAGCCAAGCGGATCGCCCAAATCGTTGCGGCAGAATCCGAAAAGCAGTCTCTGCGTGTTTCTGTTGAAGGCGGCGGCTGCTCCGGTTTCTCCTACAAGTTCGACCTCGCGGGCGCGCCGGAAGCAGATGACGTGGTGATCGCCAACGGCGATGCCAAGGTGCTGATCGACAGCCTGTCCATCGTCTACATGGAAGGTTCAGAGATCGACTTTGTCGATAATCTGCTTGGCCAGTCATTCCAGATCAAGAATCCGAACGCGGTCGCAAGCTGCGGCTGCGGTACCAGCTTCTCCATCTAAGATCTTCCGGTCGTCCTGATCAGATTGCCACTCGACCCTTCCCATCAGCTTGTCTTTCGATAAAAGGATAGGCTGAAGACGGAAGGACGACTGCAATGAAGATTGCCACCTGGAACATCAACGGCGTCAAGGCGCGGATCGATAATCTGCGTCAATGGCTTGCCGACTCGTCGCCTGACATCGCCTGCCTCCAGGAGATCAAATCCGTCGACGAAGGCTTTCCGCGGCTAGAGATCGAATCGCTCGGCTATCATGTCGAGACACACGGCCAGAAGGGCTTCAACGGGGTGGCGATCCTGTCGAAGATAAAACCCGACGAAGTGATGCGCGGTCTACCCGGTGCCGTCGGTCCCGACGGACAAATTGACGAGCAATCGCGCTACATCGAATGCGTCTTTTCCGTTCAGGGCGGCGTGATCCGCGTCGCGTCGATCTACCTGCCCAACGGCAACCCGTCCGATGACCCGGTCAAGTACCCGTACAAGCTTGCCTGGATGGAACGGCTGCGGCTGCATGCCCAGCAATGTCTGGCACTCGAGGAGCCGCTGATACTTGCCGGCGACTACAACGTCATTCCCGAGCCGCACGATTGTTTCGATCCGGCCGCATGGGCGGCAGATGCGCTCTTCCTGCCGAAAACGAGGGCGGCATTCCGTGCGCTCGAAAATCTCGGCCTGACGGACGCCGTTCGCGCAACCACGGATGCCACCAAGCTCTATACGTTCTGGGATTATCAGGCGGGCGCCTGGCACAAGAACAACGGCATCCGCATCGATCATCTGATGCTGTCGCCGGAAGCTGCCGACCGGTTGAAGGCGACGGTCATCGAGAAGCATGTGCGCGGATGGGAAAAGCCGTCCGACCATGTCCCGGTCGCCGGGATTTTTGATTTCGCGCCAGTCTGAGCGATTATTGTCCCTGATCGTCCGGAACTAACAGGAAGCAGCGGACGCCGCTTCCTCAGTCCATACCCTTGGCAAACTCATGCGAAAGCGCGATCGCACCGCGACGGTCTTCCTCGCTTGCCATAGAAAAAGCCTGCTCCTGCAAGGGCTCCATCCAGATACAGTCCTTCGTGCTGCACTTGTCGAGTGCAGCCGTCAGGAAGGCGAGACCGCGGACCGTCTGTCCCTCGTCGAACAGGATGTTGCCGAAAACGGCCATGGCGCCCGGATGGCCGCTCTTGCGGGCTTGGTTCAGCCACTTCTTCGCCTGCTGAAGGTTTGGCGATCCGCCCTCGCCTGCAAGAATCATCTTGGCAAGCTGGAACTGCGCCTCCGCGACACCGAAGGTCGAAGCGACCTGAAAATAGATCTGCCGCGCCTGGGCAAGATCGGGCTTCACCGGTGTATCGGGGATGCCGCGGCGATAGTAGGTCGCAAGCGACAGAAGCGCGTTGACAAAAAAGCCGGTATCTTCCGAGCCGGGTTCGACGCCCTGCGTGGCGATCTCGTTATAGATCTTGAACGCCTCGAGATCGTTCTTCGTGACGCCATCGCCGAAGGCGTACATGTTCGCCAATGCCCAGCGGGAACCAGTATGTCCCTTCTCGGCGGCATAGCGATACGCTTCGACCGCGTCTTCCTTCTGGCCGTTCTTGTAGGCCTTGAAGCCGAACTTGAAGAGGTCGAAGGGACCCGATTCCTTGGTCACGCCGGATTGGATGTCGAACGCAGCTGCCGAGCCCACCACAGCCGAGGTGAGCGACACGCCAAGAAGCAATACTTTCATGGACACAATGCCAAACTTCGACATGTTTCAGTTTCTTCCCATACACCCGGAAGTCATAGAGCTTGCCATCTCCGACCGATTACACGGCCTGATCAGCCAACCGGCGATCAGCGAGACGCCAGCTATCGCTGCCGTTCTAGAATGGAAACTGTACGTCCCGTTTTCGGCAAGAGTAGGACCTGCCGGCAAAACGCGCCGAAGTTGTGCGCGGCGATCCGATCCGCCTGCGACAACGCGGCCAAAGCCCCGTATTCTATTGAAAAACCCGCCCATGGTACTCCAATTCACACGCGCCGCCCCCGCGGTCCGTGTCCGTTATTCCTTTACCGCTGCTCCCTGTTTGTGGCGGGAAATGGACAAAATCTCCGTTGTTCGCCGACCCGCTCATCGTGGCACAAGACTGTTGCCAAATCGTCACAAATTCGGAGGGGTCGGCGAAAACGCGCCACAAACGAAAAAGCCCGGCTCGAACCGGGCTTTTGCTAATTAGTAACTGTTTTCAGAACTTTACCTTCAACGACGTAGAAAGTGCTGCAACCAGGTCGCTATCGTATTCGTAGCTCGCTTCGTCGCCGACGGGGATGCCGTCAATGGACGATGCGCTGGACTCGCCACCCGTCAGGATGCCGAGCACGCCGCCAAGGCGAATCTCGACGTGCTGGGTCGGGGCATAGGAAACGCCGGCGCTGAATAGCCAGGTATCTGTCTGCGTTCCGAATTCCTGCGATGTGCCACGATCCCAGGTGAGGCTCAGGGCCCCACTCCACTGTTCGTTGAACTTGTGACCGATGCCGCCGGTGATCGTCCAGCCGTCGCGATAGCCGAGATCGAGCGATGTGATCTCAACACCGTTGTTGTAGAAGGGAATGCGCTGCAACTGGCTCCAGTCGGTCCACTTGACCGAACCGAAAGCAAGCCAGTCCGGTGCGATACCCGACTGAAGCTTCAGCTCGAGGGCATCCGGCATAGCAGTCGAGCCTTCAACCGGCACGACGGTACCGGCGTAGACGCTGCCGACCGGGACCTGCGTCAGATCGACCGTACCGGTGACCTCGTCGAGCTTCACCTGGCTATAATACATCAGGCTCGCGCGGAATGCGTATTCCGGGATTTCGTAGGCCGCACCGGCACGCCAGCCCCAACCGTCGCCTTCCAGGTCCAGACGACCAACACCGCTGAACGCGAAGCCAAGCGCTTCAGGGGCGATCAACAGCCGTTCCTTGAAGCCATCCATGCGCAGATAGTTCGCGCCGCCGATCAGGCGAAGCTGGCCTGGGCCGGCATCGAAGCGGTAGGAACAGGTGGCTGCGTAGTTGTCGCTGTCGACCTTCGTCTCGATGTTGTCGTTGGCACCCGCCCAGTTGGCGCCGGGATTGGTATGCGCACCATAGGGCTGAGAATAATCGAACATGCAGTCGACGGAATCGCCGATACCCGCCTTGATGCCGATCCGCGGCGACCAGTAGCTCTCGCTGTCGTCAGCAG
This sequence comes from Rhizobium sp. CFBP 8752, assembly GCF_014842035.1. Taxonomy (NCBI): domain Bacteria; kingdom Pseudomonadati; phylum Pseudomonadota; class Alphaproteobacteria; order Hyphomicrobiales; family Rhizobiaceae; genus Rhizobium; species Rhizobium sp. CFBP 8752. The sequence goes on from NZ_JACYUZ010000001.1 coordinate 1,864,273, forward strand.
TGCTCGAATAGGAATAGCCGGGTGTCGTGCTGAGGTTGCCGTCCGGTCCGGTGATGGTGTCTTGCGCGTTCTTCAGCTTCCGCTGCGGCATGACGTAGGTTGCCGTCGCTTCGGCGGCATAGGGCGACCTGTCAAACAGAAGGTCGATATTGTATCCCCCACGTTCCAGTCCGCCCGCTAACGCTGGCGAATAAACGCTCCATCCAGCCATCAGAACAAAGGCGCCCTTGGCGATGTAATTGCTTTGCATCTCGTCTCCCACTCCCAGGCAAGTCATTGAGACAATTCTAAATACTCTGCCCAAAATAACAACTTTCGGCTGTCCCCGATCTTGCGCTGCAAAACGGTCGCTAATTTACGTAAGCGGAGGAACAATCGCCACCGAATCGGTGGTTGGGAACAAAATTACCTAATCTGGGGCCGTACCGTAGCTGGAATTAGAACACCATCCCGCATGGGCGCGGCGATGTGACAATGCGGCAACATTGCGGCTTTCTCCCGTTGTGCATGTGCACGCAAACGGAACTTCTGGATCGAAGCGCAGCGAAAAGCCGCGGTCACAGGACCGCGGCTTTCAGAGATTCGTTCGTTGGCGCCGGCCTAGAGCACGGCGGAGACCTTGGTCATCAGCCGGCTTCGATGACCCGCTGCAGAGCGATCTTGAGGCTTTCGAGCTGAACTTCCAGTTCGGCATGGCGCTCCCGGTCAGCCGCAACCACGTCCGGATCGGCATTGGCAATGAACTTCTCGTTGGAGAGCTTCTTGCCGAGACGGTCCTTTTCCTGCTCGTTCTTGACGATCGCCTTCTCGATTCGGGCCTTCTCCGTGCCGAGATCGATCAGGTTGCCGAGCGGCAGGCAGGCCGTCGCCTCGCCGACGATGATCTGTGCCGCACCCTTCGGGGCGACGTCAGCTGTCGAGATGCTCTCGACACGCGCGAGCCGGCAGATTGCCGCCTCGTGACGCGCGAGCCGCGACGAGGTGACCGCATTGGCACCAACCATGATGAGCGGTGCTGTCGCCGATGGCGGGACGTTCATTTCGGACCGTGCAGAGCGGAGACCGGATACCAGATCGACAAGCCAGTTGATCTCGTCGGCAGCGTCAGCGTCCGCAAAACCGGAGACCGGCCACTCGCCATGGGCGAGCAATCCGTCACGGGCTGCCGTGTGAGCCCAGAGCTCCTCGGTCATGAACGGCATGAACGGGTGGAGAAGCGCGTAGCTCTGCTCCAGGACATAGGCCATGCAGGCCTGCGCCTCGGCCTTGGCGGCTTCATCCTCGCCCATGAAGATCGGCTTCAACAGCTCGACATACCAATCGCAGACCTGGTTCCAGACGAAGCGGTAGAGCGATGCCGCAGCCTCGTTGAAGCGCTGCGTCTCGATCGCGGTGGTAACGTCAGAAACGGTCTTCGACAGTTCCGTGAGGATCCAGCGATTGACGGTCAGCTTCGCATTCTTTGGATCAAAGCCCGCATCACGCTTGACGCCGTTCATCTCCCCGAAGCGCGTTGCGTTCCAGACCTTGGTGCCGAAGTTGCGGTAGCCGGCGATACGGGCGGGGTCGAGTTTAACGTCGCGTCCCTGCGCCGCCATGATGGCGAGCGTGAAGCGCAGGGCATCGGCACCGTATTCGTCGATCAGGTCGAGCGGATCGATGACGTTGCCCTTCGACTTCGACATCTTCTGGCCGTTCTTGTCGCGGACCAGCGCGTGAACGTAGATGGTGTGGAACGGCTCGACAGGCTCGCCTTCCCCGTCCTTCATAAAATGCATGCCCATCATCATCATCCGGGCAACCCAGAAGAAGATGATGTCAAAACCGGTGACGAGAACGCTGGTCGGGTAATAGCGCTCCAGTTCCGGCGTCTTGTCCGGCCAGCCTAGCGTCGAGAAGGGCCACAGTGCCGACGAGAACCAGGTGTCGAGCACGTCCTCGTCGCGGATCAGGATCTCGCCAGGCTTGAAGTTCTCGAGCTTCTCCTGAACCCAGGCCTTCCATGGGCCTTCGTGTGCCAGATAATGCTGGATGGCCGCGTCGAGTGCTTCTTCCTCGGACTTTTCGACGAAGCACTGACCATCAGGACCATACCAGGCAGGAATCTGGTGTCCCCACCAGAGCTGGCGCGAAATGCACCAGGGCTCGATATTTTCCATCCAGTCGAAATAGGTCTTTTCCCAGTTCTTCGGGACGAAGCTGGTGCGGCCTTCGCGAACCGAAGCAATCGCCGGTTCGGCCAGCGTCTTGGCGTCGGCGAACCACTGATCGGTCAGCATCGGCTCGATGACGACGCCGGAGCGGTCGCCGAACGGCTGCATGATCTTCTTTGCCTCGACATACGGAATGTCGTTGCCCTCGCTGTCCTTGACGGTAACGGCAAGGCCTTCGGCATTGATCGTCTCGATGATCTTCTTGCGGGCGACCATGCGGTCGAGGCCGCGATACTCTTCCGGAACCAGATTGATCTCGTCGATATCGGCTTCGCCCGGCAGTTCGCCGGACTTGGCTATCTCCAGCGCCTTGGCCGCATAGACAGAATAAGCGTCGCCATCGTCGCGCATCGAGGCGGTGGTATCCATCAGGCGATAGAGCGGGATCTTGTTGCGCTTGGCGACCTGGTAGTCGTTGAAGTCATGCGCGCCGGTGATCTTGACCGCGCCCGAGCCGAAATCCGGTTCCGGATATTCGTCAGCGATGATCGGGATCAGGCGGCGATGCTCCTTCGGGCCGACAGGGATTTCGCACAGCTTGCCGATGATCGGCGCATAGCGCTCGTCCGACGGATGGACGGCAACCGCACCATCACCCAGCATGGTTTCGGGACGCGTCGTGGCGATCGAGATATAATTGCGCTCTTCGGAAAGCACGATATTCCCGTCCGCATCCTTCTCGACATAGGTATAGGTCTCGCCGCCGGCCAGCGGGTATTTGAAGTGCCACATGTGGCCTTCGACTTCCCTGGACTCGACTTCAAGATCGGAGATCGCCGTTTCGAACTTCGGATCCCAGTTGACCAGCCGCTTGCCGCGGTAGATCAGGCCTTCCTTGTAGAGCGTGACGAAGACTTCGAGAACGGCCTTGGACAGACCCTCGTCCATCGTAAACCGTTCGCGTGACCAGTCGCAGGATGCGCCAAGGCGCTTCAACTGGTTGAAGATCAGGCCACCCGACTCTTCCTTCCATTCCCAGACGCGCTCGACAAAGGCCTCGCGGCCCATCTCGCGGCGGCCGGGAAGCTTTCGCTCGGCCAGCTGGCGCTCGACAACCATCTGGGTGGCAATGCCCGCGTGGTCCATGCCCGGCTGCCACAGCACGTCCTTGCCGCGCATGCGCTCGAAGCGGACCATGATATCCTGCAGCGTGTTGTTGAGCGCGTGCCCCATGTGCAGCGACCCGGTCACATTCGGCGGCGGAATGACGATGGTGAAGCTTTCCGCACCAGCCTTTGCGTTGGCACCGGCACGGAAGGCGTCCGCATCGTCCCAGGCTTTGGCGATCTTCGGTTCGACGGCGGCGGAATCGTAGGTCTTTTCGAGCATTTCCTGACCCGTTTTTCTTTTTGAATGAGATGGTGCGGTGTTAAAGACGTGGAGGCCGTGAAGTCAATAAAAAAGCCGCCCCGTGTGGAGCGGCCCTTGATGACAGGCATTGGAGGCGATTTAGCGACGCGGGCCGCGGGCAACGCGCTCGATTTCCTCGCGCACGAGACGTTCCACCAGTGTCGGCAGGTTGTCGTCCAGCCATTCCTGCAGCATCGGACGCAGCATTTCCTGCGCCATATCCTCGACAGAGCGACGCTCGAGCCCATCGAAGACGGCTGCAAGTTCGTTGAACGATTTTGTCACCTGCGCGCCCGCTTCGACCGAAAGGAGCGTTGCAGCGGCCTCCTCGATCATCGCCGGAAGATTTTCCTGCTGAGCCGGTTGCGCCTTCGGTGCCGCCTGCTCGACCGGCTCGGACATCTCCGGCTGCTGCGCGACTGCCGGTTGCGGCTTCAGCGCTGGAATGGGCGATGTTCCTGCAGGCTCGACGTCTTTCGCCATAGGGGTCTCGATCGGCTTGGATACCATTGCCGCAGGCCTTGTTTCGACAGGGGCGATGGTGTCACGCAGCGCGACGTCGGCAAAGGCCGAGATTGCAGCGGATGCCTTCTCGGCTGCGGGCATCGACAGGCGCGGCGCCGGTGCCGGGCGGCTCATCGCATTTTCCTGCTGGCGGGCCGAAGCGGCGCGGACGCGGGCCGCAACGTCGGCAAGCGAGAGCGAGCGCTCACCCGATGATGAAATCTCAGGGTCGACTGTCGATGCGGAAACAGGCTTGGGTGCGTCGTTTGCAGATGCGGGGGCGTAGGGTTCCGACTGGAACGGCATCGGGGCCGGTGAATGGGGACGAAGAGGAAGACCCGGGTCGTTTGCAGCGATGCCAGCGGCAAGATCGGACGCAAAGTCCGTATCGTCGATATCGTCGATCAGATCGTCATCCGCATAGGGCGAACGCGATGCCTGATCTGGTGAACCCTCGCCGACCGGCTCGTTGCTTTCGATGATCCGGCGGATCGAAGCCAGGATCTCTTCCATTGACGGTTCACGCGCTACACTTGGCTGAGCCATTTTCATCCCCGTTCTCGCCGACTGGGTGCCAGGTCGGCAGACGACCTCTTTTCAAAGGTCTGATTCGTTTTCACTTTACGAACCTCGTCTCGCGATACAACGACGGGCGCATCAACGACTCTAGCGATACACAGATTTGTTGCCGACGTGAATCCCCGCTGCCGATTTGTATCGCGCTGGAAAAACAAAAAGGAGGCCAAGGCCCCCTTTCTAAACTTCGCAAATCGTCAGCAAGCCGATTTTAGAATACGAAATCCTTCGCTCGGCGAAATCCCGGCAACGGTTTGATCGACGCGTTGAAGTGGGCGCTTTTTGACAGTGCACCCTGCTCTTTGACGAAGAGCGTCGCCTGCGCGGCATTTCCGTATCCGAGAACAGCGACCAGACGCCCGCCATCCTTCAACTGCGCACTAAGTTCAGCCGGCACGTCTTCGATCGAGCCAGCAATGAAGATGACATCGTAAGGGCCCTGATCCGAAACGCCTTTTTCCATGTCGCCCGTGACGACAGTCACGTTATGGGCGCCCGCGAGGTTGGCGATTGCCTGCTCGGCGAGCGCTTCATCGGATTCGATCGACACGACCGATTTCGCAAGAAGCGACAAAAGCGCAGAAATGTATCCGCTGCCTGTGCCGACCTCGAGCACCGTATCCGACTTGGTAATCGCAGCCAACTGCAAAAGCTTGGCCAGAGGCGAGGCTTCCATCAGGAAGCGACCGGGACAGATTTCAACATCGTTGTCGATATAGGCCAGTGACTTCGACTTGGCCGGAACAAAGTTTTCGCGCTGTACCGTGAGAAACGCCTGAAGCACGGAATGTGCCGTGACGTCTGTCGTGCGGATCTGGTTCTCGACCATCTTCACACGGGCTGCTTCGAAATCAATCATGTCACCTGCCTCACAGCGCCGGCGTACCGGCCAATCCTTCAGCCGTGTTACTTGCCTCTCGCTGCGCTTTCAAGATAGCGCGCGCATCGATTGGAAAAAACACGGTGATGCAGGCGCACGTGCAACTCTTGCTTAGTGCAGGATAAGGGTCGGAAGCTCGCGCTTCTTGGCGAGGACGACATCGTGTCCGTAGGATTTGCGCAGGCTGTGGCTGCGATCGAATGCCAACTGCTCGGCAGCACTCAGATGAAAGGCTCCATCTGCAAACGTGCCAGTCGCATCATCTTCGGTGACGGGTCTGTAGAGTGCGGTGATCAATCGGTTCAGCATTTTTCACTCCCTGGGCTTCGCTCACTAAAGTCGGAAGAGCTCGGTTCCGTTCCCCTGACCGCGAGGAATATTCGTGAAATATTTACCATAGGATCAACACAGCCAGATGACGCGAACACGCTGCATACAGCCTCCCCGCAAGGGTATCTTCCGAGGACGCCGCGTTTTGCGGGCGCTCTTCATCACCGGTACAGACAGGCGCCGCTGATGAAGTGGATAAAAACGTCGAGGATTGCACAGAAGGGTATTGCACCCATCGGAGATTCGTTCTAATTCGGCGCCACCACTCGCTTTTTTAGCACCGGATGGCCTCGTGGCGGAGTGGTGACGCAGAGGACTGCAAATCCTCGTACCCCGGTTCAATTCCGGGCGAGGCCTCCATCCCTTTCTTGATATATCGCAATGGGTTAGCATCGGCGTCAGCCGATCGACACGATATGTCCGATCGCAACCGGTCGCGCACATTCCTCGGTATTATTTAGGTATTGCGACTGGTGCACGAGAACGCCAGCGGATCGTCTTTCACGCCCGCCAGCCTTCCGCCAATTCGCGATTGGACCTGTCGTCTGTCCGGATCAGCCCACCGGCCGCACCAGTTCTTCGACCAAGCCACGATACGCCTCTGCGGCCAGTTCCAACTCCGCGATGAGGGTCTCGTTCGACGTCGTCTGCGTCCTGAACCCGCTCGTGGTCAGCCACTCAATGTCCGCACGAAGGATTTGGATAGTGTCTTTATAGCGTTGGACGCGATTTTCCGGCTGCATGTTCGGCTCCTGTGAACCGGAACAACTACCGCGCTTTGCGTTCGAGGCAATAAGCGGGATGCCAGAGACCGGACGTTTATCGGCACCGGTCGCTGGTTTGTGTCAAGAATGCAAGGATTGGGCGCGAAGCGTGATGATGTCAGAGAGCAGACGCCGCGGCGGGCTTGCGTCCCCTGGCTGCCGCGGAAAGATCGATGGAGCTTATAGTCGCCACCAGGAACATGACCGGAATGCCGAATTCCAGCACTTCTTCGACGATACCCAACAGAAGATTGGTGTGATCGCTGACAATGACGCCAAAAGGCGCAAGCTTGCGATCCAGCCCATCGATCGACTTGGACACAATGGCAAGACCGATCGCCGCGATGATGTTCCAAGCCCAGGACGCGCGATACCTGACGCCGGAGAGAAGCTCAGGGCCGTTGCGAACGATCAGCCGGAACGCGACGGTTGCCACGAACAGGATCACCAGAACGCCAAAGACGCGCTCGACAGGTTGCGCCATGTTCGTCAGGTAGAGGTTGCTCTTGAGCATGCCGACACTGGTCAGCCGCTTGTCGAGGTCGAGTTCTCGCCCCATCATCAACAGCATGATGGCCGCAACCTGCCAGTCCCGCCGCCATATGTCGCCGGTACGCGTCCACAGCCACACCATTGCGGTATAGGCGTAAAGAAGGGCCGTCGAAATCTCGAGCGCGCCGGTTTCCTTCGTCAGTGCTGTCGTAAAACCGTTACTCGCAAGGTCTATAGCGAACAGAACGGCAGCCCCGACCAATGCCAGTGTCAAAAGATACCAAGGACGGGAAGTAACAGCGTAGGCGTGGTGTGGGAGCATTTCGATTCTCAAAATTCATGTCGACGAGTGTGGATTGAGGGCGTGGACCGCTTAGCGGCCCGCTGACCGGTGCCGTGCGCGCCGATTCTGGATGAAAACGGTCTACTACTGGAGAAGCCGGTAGTCCATGTCTTTGACGGCGGACAGATTCTGCTAGGCCCCCGTTTCCAAGGAAACCGGCAAACCCGGAAAACTGTAGAGCAGTCCTTTACGCCGTTGATTTATTGCTTCTATTAGCAAAATTCCTTTACATTTCTGCAGGCGCGACTATTTCCGGCCCCTCACGGAATGATCGCAGCGAGGCCGATTTGAAGGATGATCCCGCCACACAACTCGCAGATATTGCGCGGCAACTCGCACTGCTTGCGGAGGCAGCCAAGGCATTGTCGCAGACGCCGCTGGTGGAACTGTCCGGTCAGCTTCTGCCGGCCGGCCGCGAGAAGCCGGACGAGCCCAAAACCCCTCTTCCAAACAACGTCAATTAGACTTGAACGACTCGTATCGGACAAGGCTTGCGCCCGTGGTCGCGTGATCACATGGTCGCGCAGCGGTATGGGGTCTGCGCGGGTGCCGAGAGAGCCCCGCCCATAGCATCGACACGATGCCGCAACATTTCACGATCGGGTCGTAACCAGATATTAACGTTCCTCCATAGGGCTGCGTTAAACTATTTGTCCTAGAAATAGGCAGACGGCGATGTTGCCGCCATACCCTTGTCAGAGGATCGCCATGACGGCGATGGTTCGATATGAAGCTCTCATCTTCCGACGCCGTCATGGCGTTCACGACTATTATATCCCTCGTCAGCATCATTTATGTGGGGCATCTTTTCGTTGCCCTGTTTTGACGGTCTCACCGAGACAAGCTGACTGACGGCTCTCCTCGTCCCCCACAAGCCGCACGCTCGCCCTGATCAACATTCTCGCTCACGGATCAAAATCGTGTTAGAGTGTCTGAAGTCAGGTGTGGGAGACATCTGGCGGCTTGGGTAACGGGAAGAGGAGACCGTTATGCAGTATCTCGATTTTGTAGCCGCGTTGAATCCATTCGTTTTGTGCACTCTTGCTGTCGTGGTGGCCTGCGGCCTCTACGACCGCTGGGCGCAACCGAAATAGTGGATTGCATGCGCAGCCGGGAAATCGCGACGCGTTGCTCGTGTCGATAACCGGTACATCTGGAGACGGCTTGATGGTCGACTGACGCGCCGCGCGTCGCGCGAGTTCGTTTTGTTGCCTTTGAGTTGCTTGTTTCTGCTGTTATTCAGACTGCATTTCTTATGATAGAGGTGCAGCTTTGCAGGATAACGCGGAATTCGAAGATACATCGGCAGGTCTCAGCGAAACGCTGAGGAAATTGATCGGTCGGATTGACGGCGGCACCGTGACGCTGCGTCAGTTGATGGATGGCGTCGGTGAACAGGGTCTTCTGCTGATCTGCGCGGTCACATCCCTCCCCTTTCTGCTGCCCGTTTCGATCCCGGGTGTTAGCACCGTGTTCGGCGCGGCCATCATAATGATCAGCATTGCTGTGGTGCTGAACCGGATGCCTTGGCTTCCTCGTGCGATTCTCGATCGGGAACTCGACAGCGCAAAGCTGGTGCCGACCCTTGAGAAAGGCGTGAAAATCGTCTCTAGGCTCGACAAATATCTGAAGCACCGCATGGCCGGCATCACGACCGGGCCCATTGCCAACAGGGTCAATGGCCTCGCAATCACGTTCGCCGGTGTGCTGCTGATGTTTCCGCTCGGCCTCATCCCCCTGTCCAATACGCTGCCCGGCATTGCTATTCTGCTTCTGTCGACAGGCATGGTTCAGCGGGATGGTCTCGTCGTTCTCGGCGGTTATTTCTTCAACCTTGCAACGATCGTCTATTTCGGGGCGCTTGCTTATGGCGCGTTCGCCGCCGGGCAGGGCCTGGCGTCACTCGCCGGATAAGACTCATCCCGGGAGAAGCTCTCGCACCAGGCGACAGCTTCTCCCGGTCTGGTTGACGTCATGTCATTTCCGAAGCGAAGCTGCTTGTTTCTCGCGGCGTCTGCGACCCCACCAGACTTCCAGACGACGACGACGACGTCTGACGAAAGCGAGATCCTGCGACAGGATCAAGATACCCAGCGGCACCATCCAGAAGCCTAGAATCGGCAGGAAGCCCAGAATGCCGCCGACGATAAGAACGGTTCCGATGCAGAGCCGCGCCACGCGCGAGCGCGGCATCGGAATGGACCGCCCTGCGATGAAGAGACGACCCTGCCCCGGATCCATTCCAAACCGCCTGCCTTTAGGTTTTTCCACCACGTATACGGCTCCAACTAAACGCTTTTTTGTAGGGGCGAGATGGGGATGCATGGGGATAAAACAAGCCGGACCTAATTTTTTTGAAAAAACCGCTTGGCAAATGCGTGAAGCATTTGTATTACCCCGCTCACACCGCAAGCGCGGTTGTTCCCTGGTAGCTCAGCGGTAGAGCATTCGACTGTTAATCGACAGGTCGCCGGTTCGAATCCGGCCCGGGGAGCCAAATTCTGCGATAAGCGCCTGTTTTTGTTGATCCGTATCCGAAGACAGGCGCTTTTCCACTTCCCCTATTTTGACAAAGCAAAAAATCACGTTGATGTCGCGAGAGGTTTCGCGTTCGGGGATGTGTAACACTGTTGCGTGCTGTTCCATTGCTAAAGAAGCAAGCCGGTCGCGATCCGCCCAGTTGCAACGTGAGTCTTCTGTTTGCTCGCGCTCATCTCAAAGTCGTCTTCACTTCTGATCCGAGGGTGCGGGCGTGCCGGGAAGCGCGTTTTCGCGGGATGGGGCAGCCGGCGTATCGTAATGCGTGCCCTGCGGATCGGGCGGCACACTGTTGGCGGTCGGAGCCTGCGTGACGCCGATGCTAACCGCGACGCCGACGGCGATCGCAACGGCCAAGCCGGCCAACGGAATCAGAGAGCGATGTCGGCTCTCCTTGTAGGAACCGTACGCAAGTGCGAGCCCAAGCATTGCTGCTCCGCCTGCGACGACGATAAACCACATGTAATTAGCCATTATTTTTCCTCCTGAAACCAGAACATGCGTATCTGGCCGAAGTTCCGCGTCCAGCGGAGACGCCAGAACCGGCGCGACTGTTGCCGGCAGATGCCGCGGACGTTGCGAGTGGCGACAGTTGGTCTCATGCCTTGAAGTGAGCACAGACTGGCTGATTCGATCGCGTACGTTGGGGCGGTGTCACGACGACCCGTCCCCGGACACAGTGCCCGGCGATGCCGGCCCTCAAATGCCCCCAACACACATCCGAACCCGGAAAATCCGCTTGTCCTAATGGAACATTGCGCTAGGCTGGAGGTAGAGGACAGTTGACTTAGGGAGGAGACAACTATGCCGCAGCCGAACTGGCAAAAACCGGTCAAAGTCGCGTTTGGGAATCTTGGGACCGAGGTAATCAATGGGCCATCCGAGGCCCTCATCCTGCTACTGGACCACTGGCCGGATCTTCGGGGTCCGCATTTCGTGCGGGCGCGCAGTGCCTGCCGGGCTGCGCTCGACGGCCGTCGTTCGCCGGAGGACGCACGACAGTTTTTCGAGCAGGCCGTGAGCGAAGCGCAAATGCACGTAAACTGATTGGTCTGACTGCTGCGTTTTCAGTTGTGGCCGATTGACGAATGGTTGGCAGCGGACCAACCATTCGATGACAGTGTTCGGCTTTAAAGTCCGATCATATCGCCCATGAGCTGGATCGGCGATCCGCTGAGAGCGATCGGTGCAAACAGGACGGAAAAGCAGACGCACGGCCCCGAATCACCAACGATCGGCCGGTGATCGAGCGTCTCGTCAGCGACCGATATGTCGCCCTGCGTGAAGTTTCCGCGGTGATCGTGGAATTCGCCTTCGATCACCAGCGTGAGTTCGAGACCGTTGTGGCCATGGTTTGGAAGTGCCCTCCCAGGACGGGCCCAGAGAAGACTTGCTTCCACGTCGGGCGACCGTTCGATAACATGCTCGCGCAGTCCCGGCAGCTTGCGCCGCCACGGAATAGAGGTCAGGTCCTTCCCCGTATAATCCCGCAACAGGGCCGGCAACTGGGAACCTTGCCCCGGTGGCAACACGCTCCATGCCGGCGGGTCCGATCTGACAATATCGCTGATGGCCCTGTCTCGAAATTCACGGGACAACGTCTCATCGCAGGTCATGTCTTCCAACCCATCGCCGGCCAGTCGTTGAAGGGCATCGACAAGCTGGGCATTGGGTTTCTGCATCTGCAGATGGGAACCTAACAAGACGTGGGCTGCCTTTGGCAGAGAGCCGGCTACGTATTGCGAGATCAGAAAATCGACTCTCTCAATATTCAGATGCATAAACTAAGCCGCAATCGTTGGCGTGAACGAAATTCAGTTCTCAAAATCAATGCCATCAGGTCGAATCGTCTGAAACCAAAACCGAGCGCTCCACTCTGCGTAGTGCAGGGCGAAGGATGTATTATACAGTTGCATCCGAGCCATGTCGATAAACCCGCCGGTATTGTCCGGTAGATGACAGTCCTCGGTATGCGGGGGCGATCCCATCGCGCGCGATGCGCGGAAAGGATTTTCTTGGCGCGGATGCCTTGCCCGCCGAATGCAGCCTGATTACATGATCCTTGAAAAAGAAGGCATTTCCCATGGCAATACAATCTTCTGTTCTCGACCTCATCGGCAATACGCCGCTCATCAGGCTGGCGTCTGCATCCGATGCAACCGGATGCGAAATTCTCGGCAAGGCCGAATTTCTCAATCCCGGTCAGTCGGTCAAGGATCGCGCAGCGCTCTATATCATTAGAGATGCCGAGAAGAAGGGGCTTCTGAAGCCGGGCGGAGTGATCGTCGAAGGGACCGCCGGCAATACCGGTATCGGTCTGACCCTGGTCGCAAAGGCATTGGGGTATCGAACCGTCATCGTCATTCCGGAGACCCAGAGCCAGGAGAAGAAGGACGCGCTGAGACTGATGGGCGCCGAGCTCGTGGAAGTACCAGCCGTTCCCTACAAGAACCCGAACAACTATGTGAAGGTTTCCGGTCGCCTTGCCGAGCAGCTTGCCAAGACGGAACCTGCGGGCGCGATCTGGGCGAATCAGTTCGACAATGTTGCCAACCGGCAGGCCCATATCGAGATGACGGGCCCGGAGATCTTCGAACAGACGGGCGGCAAGGTGGACGGCTTCGTCTGCGCAGTCGGCTCCGGCGGTACGCTGGTCGGTACAGCCATGGCGTTGCGGGCGCTTAAGCCCGGCGTCAAGATCGGCATCGCGGATCCGGAAGGCGCGGCACTCTATGAATTTTATGCGCACGGCGAGATGAGATCCGAGGGAAGTTCGATCACCGAGGGCATTGGTCAGGGACGTATCACCGCCAATCTTGAAGGGTTTGCGCCTGACTATTCCTATCGCATCTCGGACGCTGAAGCGCTGCCGATCGTGTTCGATCTGATTGAGAACGAGGGGCTTTGCCTCGGCGGCTCTTCCGGCATCAACATCGCGGGCGCGATGCGCCTGGCGAAGGATCTCGGCCCCGGCCATACGATCGTGACGATCCTTTGCGACTACGGCAACCGCTATCAGTCCAAACTTTTCAACCCGGATTTCCTGCAGTCCAAGGGCCTGCCGGTTCCGGGCTGGCTCACGAAGAAGACAAAGATCGATATTCCGTTCGAAACCGTCTGAAACCGACCGCAGAGAACAGAACCGATGGAAACCGAACTCCTCTATCGCGACGACTTCTATCTCTCGACACTGGAGGCGGTTGTTACCGTGATCCACGAGGATGGCGGCATCGAATTCGACCGCACCTGCTTCTATGCGACATCTGGAGGGCAACCTGGTGATACCGGCAGTCTGGAACGCGCCGACGGAACCAGTATCAAGCTTGGTCAGACACGGCACGGCGAGACGAAGGACATCGTCGTCCACGTTCCGCTGGAAGGCGAACCGCGGCCGACGGTCGGCGAAACTGTTGTCATGCATGTCGACTGGGACAGACGGCACAAGCTGATGCGGATGCATACGGCCTGCCACCTGCTGTCGGTCGTCTGCTCCTACCCGATCACCGGTGCCGCAGTTGGCGAAGACGAATCGCGTGTCGATTTCGACATGACGGCCGTGATCGACAAGGATGAGGTCACCGCCGGCTTGATGGATCTCGTTGCGCAGAACCATCCGGTCTACCTGCAATGGATCACCGACGCGGAACTGGCAGCCAATCCCGGCATCGTCAAATCGAAGAACGTCCGGCCGCCGGTCGGGCACGGACGCGTCAGCCTTGTCTGCATCGGCGAGGATTCGAGCGTTGACAGCCAGCCGTGCGGCGGCACACATGTTGCAAACACCGGGGAAGTGGGCGCTATCCACATTTCCAAAATCGAGAAAAAGGGCAAGGAAAATCGTCGCTTCCGGATCCGGTTCGGCGATATCGCCACGGATGCCTGAAGACACTCGTTTGTCCGGACCGGTTTCTCACCGAATACCGCGTTTTATCAAGGTAGGAGTTTTGACATGAGCGACACCAGCCGTTTCGTCGTTTCGTCCGAGTGGCTCGAAAACGAGCTCGGAAGCCCGGATTTGAGAATCGTCGACGCCTCCTTCTACCTGCCTGCCCACAACCGCGATGCAGATACCGAATATGCGGCAGGGCATATTCCCGGTGCCGTGCGTTTCGATCACGACAAAGTCGCGGATCATTCCACCGGTCTCCCGCATATGGTGCCCTCGCCCGATGTGTTTGCCGATGCTGTCGGCAAGCTCGGCATCAGCGAGAATGACCGCATCGTCATCTATGACGGTCCGGGCATCTTTTCTTCGCCGCGTGGCTGGTGGCTGTTCCGCATCATGGGTGCGAAACAGGTGTTTATCCTGGACGGTGGCCTCGATGGCTGGAAGGCGGAAGGGCGCGCGCTCGAAACCGAGATCCCCTCGCCGGTTGCGTCCATTTTCGATGCGGAGCTTCGCCTCGACAAGGTCATCGACTACCATCAGATGATGTCGATCGTCAGCGATCGTACAAGCCAGATTGCGGATGCACGGCCGGCCGGACGCTTTACCGGCACAGAGCCGGAACCCCGCGCTGGCATGCGCTCCGGTCATATGCCGGGTGCCGTCAACGCTCCCTCCAGCAGCTTTTCGACAAACGGCAAGCTGAAGACGATACCCGAACTGCGCCAGGCTATTGAAGCCGCGGGAATCGATTTGGGGCGCCCGGTCGTGACGAGCTGCGGTTCGGGCATTACCGCTGCGATCATCACGCTTGCGCTGGAATCGCTCGGGCATGAGGACAACGCGCTTTATGACGGGTCTTGGACGGAATGGGGCGGACGCTCGGACACGCCGATCGAGACAGGACCGGCTAAGCCTACCCCTGCAATCTCGTCGCAGGCGTAACGATGGCGAAAAAGCCCGTACCGCTGAAGGCGCGCGTCACCGTTCTGGAAATGACGGCCGCGCCCAAGACCAGCATACCGATTCCGGCCAACATTCAAACCGCCATCATACGCGCTACCGAAGTGCCGTTGCATTTCTACCGGTACCTATACCGCCAAGTCGGCAAACGCTGGCACTGGTACGATAGGCTGCGGCTGTCCGACGCCGAGCTTGCGGCCGCGATCCACAACCCGCGCTGTTCGATCACGATCCTTCTGGTCGACGGATCGCCGGCCGGCTTCTACGAGCTGAACTCTGCTGACGACAACGTCGTAGAGCTGTCCTATTTCGGCCTGTTCGAACGGGCCCTCGGGCTCGGCATCGGCAAGTGGTTCCTGACGCAAGCTCTTTATTCTGCGTGGCAGAACAACCCGGAGAAGGTCACCGTCACCACCAATTCGCTCGACCATCCCCGAGCGCTGCAGCTCTACCAGATGATGGGTTTTTCGCCCGTCTCGACATACGAGGCCGAGATCGTGCCGATGACCAGCGCGGAACTGGTAAAGGTGCTGGACAGCTAGCTCGCGCAAGGATCGGGTGGCGCTTCAAAGCCCGACGGGTCATCTCCTATATATAGAAAAGGAGACGACCATGCCAATCTTCAACGCGATCCCGGGTGACCACGCAGAGCATCTATGGAACGGAGGCAGCAATTCCTACGGACACCAGCCGGAGACCATTATCTCGGATGGTCCCGGATATCCCTGCCGCCATTGCCTCAGGAATATCGGAGAGGGCGAAAGCCTGTTCGTTCTTGCCTATCGACCGTTTCCGACAACGCAGCCCTATGCCGAAACCGGTCCCATCTTCCTGCATAAGACGCCCTGCCCACGGTTTATCGCGGAAGAGGTTCTACCGCCAATTCTGGTCAGTCCGGATTACATCGTCCGGGGTTATGCAGAAGATAACAGGATCGTCTATGGCACGGGTGCGGTGACCCCGACGTCCGAAATCATGCGGCGCGCCGACGACCTGCTTCAACGCGCCGATATCGCCTATGTCCACGTTCGCTCGGCCCGCAACAACTGTTTCCAGTGCCGGATTGACGCGGCTTAGCAGGAGCCCCTTATGCCTGCGGGTCTCCGCCGTCCCGCTCCAGCTTTTCGGCAAAATCGAGGAGCTGCCGCACGAGATCGCCCGCAGCCTTGTCGTTTTGTTCGATCCTGCGAGCCGACACTTCTCTCAGGTTGAGAAGCGCCGCTTCCACACTGCGCGGCAGAGCCGGGCCGCGGTCATGATGTGGCCCCCTGTCGTGATCGCGGTGGTGTTCGTGCCGTTCCTGCTTCTGCTTGATCTTTTCAGCCAGCTCGGACAAGCGCTCGAGGATGGTCGTTGCGAAACTGCGGTTCTCATCGAGATGCGCACGGCCCTCGTCAGTGATGGTGTAACGCTTCTTGTTGCCATCCGCTACAGCCGTCACGTAGCCGGCTTCCTCAAGATAGGTCAGCGTCGGATAGATGACGCCGGGGCTGGGTGCGTAAAAACCATACGTCATATCTTCGATATGTTTTATGATCTCGTAGCCGTGGCGGGCTTCTTTCTCGATCAAGGCCAGGACGACCAGTCTGAGATCGCCCTGCATCAGAAAGCGACCGATACGTCCCTCGCCATCGTCGCCGAAGCCACGACCACCGCCCGGCCCGCCTTTTCCGCCAAAACCCCTACCCGCAAAGCCTTTGCTGAACGGAGCGCCCCGCATGGTAAATAGTCCCTCGAAGCCCGAGCGATCGGCGTTGCAGCTTCTGTGGCTTTCAAGTCGTTGAAACATCTTACTCTCCTTTAGAGTATCTTTCGATATATCTAAAGCTAGCACATTTCCACAACGCTGCAAGCTGCCAGATATATCTAAGTCATATCCTTTTGGTTTTTGTGGCGGATTTTTTTCGAGCTATCTGCGGCGCGCGGTGCGGCCGATCCGGATTGACCGTCGCGTCATTACCCGGCAGTCACCGAACTTTCGCCGACCGTCATTTAAGGGATGCGTCCTTGGGCGATTGTGCCTAAGCTCGCCTCCATCAGTGATCCGGAGGGAGATATTAGATGTCGCTTTTTACCAAAGACCTTTTCGAAAATCATGCGGTCTCGCGCCGATCCCTTCTCGGTGGCATTGCGGCCACATCGGCGCTGGTCATGCTCCACCCGTTTGCGGCACGCGCGGCCGCCAACCAGGCGCATCTGCGGCTGATGGAGACGACAGACATCCACGTGCATGTCTTCCCTTATGATTATTATGCCGACAAGCCGAACGACACACTTGGACTGGCCCGTACCGCCTCGATCATCGATTCGATTCGAGCCGAAGCCGGAAATTCGATGCTGATCGACAACGGCGACTTCCTGCAGGGCAATCCGCTTGGGGACTACATCGCCTATGAGCGTGGCATGAAGGAGGGCGACAAGCATCCGGTGATCACTGCGATGAACGTGCTGGGCTATGACGTCGGCACGCTTGGAAACCACGAATTCAACTACGGCCTCGATTTCCTGTTCAAGGTTCTTGCAGGATCCGGCTTCCCGCATGTCTGCGCCAACCTGACCAAGGGCCAGCTTGCCTCCAGTGCCAAGGACGACGATCTCTTCTTCAAACCCTACGTGATCATCGAAAAGCAGATCCGCGACGGTTCCGGCCAGTCGACCCCGATCAAGGTCGGCTTCATCGGCTTCGTGCCGCCACAGATCATGACCTGGGATAGCAAGAATCTTGAGGGCAAGGCGCAGACGCGCGATATCGTCGATGCTGCCAAGGCCTGGGTGCCTGTCATGAAGGAGGAAGGCGCCGACATCGTCATCGCCCTATCCCATTCCGGCATCGATGGTTCCGGCCAGAGCGATCGGATGGAAAACGCGTCTCTTTATCTCGCAGGGATCGAGGGTATCGATGCGATCTTCACCGGTCACCAGCATCTGGTTTTCCCGGGTCCAAAGGATTTCGAGGGCATTGCCGGCGCTGATGCCAAGAAAGGCACGCTGATGGGCAAGCCCGCCGTCATGGCCGGGTTCTGGGGCTCCCATATGGGTCTGATCGACCTGTTGATCGAAAAGGATGGCAGCGGCTGGAAGATCGTCGA
Source organism: Rhizobium sp. CFBP 8752 (assembly GCF_014842035.1). Taxonomy (NCBI): domain Bacteria; kingdom Pseudomonadati; phylum Pseudomonadota; class Alphaproteobacteria; order Hyphomicrobiales; family Rhizobiaceae; genus Rhizobium; species Rhizobium sp. CFBP 8752. Next base: position 1,882,201 of record NZ_JACYUZ010000001.1, read on the forward strand.
TTCCACCTCGGAAGTCAGACCGATCTATCACCGCGACGAAAATCGCAAGGTCGTTGCCGACGTCAAAGACAAGCCTGAGGTCACCGCGGCCATCAAGCCGGAACACGAGGCGACGCTTGCCTATATCCGCCGCCCGGTCGGCAAGACATCTGCGCCGCTCTATTCCTACTTCGCGCTGGTCGCGGATGATCCGTCGGTGCAGATCGTCTCAAATGCGCAGACCTGGTACATCAAGGACATGCTGAAGGATGGCGAGTACAAGGACCTCCCGGTGCTATCCGCCGCCGCTCCCTTCAAGGCCGGCGGTCGCGGCGGTGCGGATTACTTCACCGACGTCCCGACCGGCGACATCGCCATCAAGAATGTCGCGGATCTCTATCTCTATCCCAACACGGTTCAGGCCGTGCTGATATCGGGCGCGCAGGTCAAGAACTGGCTGGAAATGTCGGCTGGCATGTTCAACCAGGTCAAGCCGGGATCAAAGGATGTTCCGCTGCTCAACGCCGGTTTCCCGTCCTACAATTTCGACGTGATCGATGGCGTGACCTACCAGATCGACCTGTCCCAGCCGTCGCGCTTCGACAAGGACGGAAAGGTACTGGACGAGAATGCTCACCGTATCGTCGACCTGAAGTTTGACGGCAAGCCGATCGATCCGGCGCAGAAGTTTGTCGTCGTCACCAATAACTACCGTGCCGGCGGTGGGGGCAAGTTTCCGGAGATCGCCAGCGACAAGGTCATTTTCGTCGCCCCCGACACCAACCGCGACGTCGTTGTTCGCTACATCATCGATCAAGGGACGATCAATCCTTCGGCCGACGACAACTGGTCGTTCAAGGCGCAGCCCGGATCCACGGCCCTGTTCGAGACCGGACCCAAGGCGCGCCAGTTTGCCGGCAGCCTGAAGGGGACGAAGATCGAGGATGCAGGCGACGGCGAGAACGGTTTCGCGAAGTTCAGACTGGTTCTCTGAGGCGTCCCATCCAGTCGTCCGGCCGAGGACCCGCGTTATTCGGCAGCCTGCCAATACGTCCTTTCCGGCTCCTGCTTCAGGAGTTCGGGAAGGTCATCATGGTTTGGACATGAGGACAGCTTGGCTGCAAACGATTCGATCAACCACTGTCCCGCGGGTCCGGGCGGATTGGATGCCTTTCGCAAGGCGTAGATCGGATATTGTCCCTGCTCGTACGCGTCGATATCCAACGCGACCAGATCGCCGTTGCGGATGTCATCGAGCACCAGGGAGGCTGGAAGCCCACCCCAACCAAGCCCACCCTTGATCAGCTGATACTTGGTGGCGATGTCGCTGATGCGCCAGATCTTGTAGGACAAGACATTGAAGTTACGCCCTGCGGTAAGCCCTGACGCGTCGGTCACGACCAGTTGCGTCTCGTCGCGCACATCGGCAAGGGTGAGTGTGCGGTTGAGCTTCACCAATGGATGATCCGGCGCTGCGACCGGCAAGAGGTATGAATGACCGATCCTTTCGGCAATCAGCGAATCGTCCTGCTTAAGGAGAGCGCCACCGATGCCGATGCCGGCCCGTCCACTGATGACCTGGCCCATCACCATGCCGAGTTCCCCGACGCTGAGGTTGAGGGCGACACTTGGAAATTTCTCTCGGAATTCGCGTAGCTGGCTGACCACCGCGTCGGCCGGCACCATCACGCTGACGGCCAGCGTGATCTCGGCTTCCAATCCCTGAGTGATGCTCTTTGCCCGAGACCGCATGATCTGCAGGTCGGCAACGATCCGCCGCGCATCCATCAGCATCGCCCGCCCGGCCTCGGTCAGTTTTGGCTGACGCGCCCCGGCCCGGTCGAACAACTGAATCTCAAGCTGCGTCTCGAGGTTGGCAATCGTGTAGCTGACAACCGACTGAGCCCGGTTCAGCAGGCGTGAGGCTGCCGAAAAACTGCCGCTTTCGGCAACTGCGATGAAGACCTGCAGCTGATCGAGGGTGGGATTCGCGTCCATGTGACCTATCCAGATTTTAGATGGAAAGCTTCGACATTATCCCCATTCCATCGATTGCCGTCTACTCCTATTTGTCTTCTCAGACAGGCGACCTCCAGTCTCCCACCGTCGAGAAATTCATAGGAAACAAAGCAATGCCATCCATCCTTCTCGTGACATCCAGCCCTCGCGGCACCGAATCGCTGTCGACAAAGATTGCGACGGAATTTGTCGACAAGCTGAAGGTCCAGCATCCGGGCGCGACCGTTGTGACCCGTGATTTAGGTCAGAACCCGATCGCCCATCTCGACACCGTGACCACATCTGCGATCCGCAAGCCCGCAGATGCTCGCAATTCCGAGGAAGCGGCAGCAGCGAAACTGTCCGACGAACTCGTCGCCGAGTTGCTCGCCGCCGATACGGTCGTGCTTGCCACGGGCCTGATCAATTTCAATATCTATTCGACGCTGAAAAGCTGGATCGACAACGTTGCCCGCGCCGGCATGACGTTCCGCTACACAGCCGAAGGTCCGCAGGGACTTGCGACCGGCAAGAAGGTCTATGTCGTTCTGTCGGCCGCCGGCATCTATTCGGAAGGCCCGGCCATGGCGATGAACCACGCCGTTCCTTACCTCAAGACGGTTCTTGGCTTCATGGGCATGACGGATGTCGAAGTGATCTACATTGAAGGTACCGCATTCGGTCCGGAAGCGTATGAGAAGGCGATTGCCGCCGCACAGGATCGCACGCAGCAGCTTGCACTGGCCGCCTGATCCTAGACGTCCACACCGGTCGGTGAGACGAGACGCCCCTGACGGCCGTGGACATTGTCCCGGCCGTCTTTCTTTGCGTGATAGAGGCGTTGGTCCGCAACGCCGAACAGCGTGGCGAATGTGTCGCCATCGTCTGACGTGGTCGCCACTCCGATCGATACGGTGATGCACTTGCCATCCGGCCTGATGACAGACGCACAGATATCCTGGCGAAGCCGCTCGGAGAGCGCCAAGGCTCCTTCGTGGTTCGTGTTCGGCAGGATCAGCACGAACTCCTCGCCGCCGAACCGCGAGAGATGATCGCGCGGCCGCGTTCGGGCCTTGAGCTGCGTTGCCACGTCCTTGAGCACCTCGTCCCCCTTCATGTGACCGAAGAGATCGTTCACGTCCTTGAACCGGTCTGCGTCGATGATCACGAGACTGAGCTGCTGCCGCATGTCGATACTTTGCTTGATCATCGCCGGCGCATCGGCTTCCAGCCGGTTGCGATCGAAAACGCCGGTCAACCGATCGACGCCGCTTGTGGCAAGCAGCGCCTGATACCGCTCGCGAAACGTCAGATCATGAAAAATGTCGGCAATTTCGCGCCGCGACAAGGCAAGCCTCGGGATCTGTTCGACCCTGAGATAGGCGAGCAGCAGCACGGAATAGATGATCACCGCGAGCATTTTGGCGTACCAACCGCCGAACAGGACCGACAGCGGCGCGTCGAACAGCAATCGCAGTCCGGAATAGAAGGCAAGCTGGTCAAAGCTTAGAACGATCGCACCGCTGACGGCAAATCGCAGGATGATATGGCGCCTGAAGATCCGGCCGAAACGCTCATAGAGAAGAATGATGGCGATGGCGTCGATATAGAGCAGCGCCGTGCCCCATACCATGAGTGAGCCCATCTCGTTGAGAAAGACCATGTCGGCAGGCCGTCCCGCAGGAAGGGTGACGACCGGATGCGCCTGCAGAATCTGCGCGATGAGAACCGTCAGGAGATTGCCGAGAAACAGTCCGTAGATGGGCTGGCGCACCGTCGAGGCATCCTCTTTCAAGTACAAGAGGAGGATCATCATCAGCTTGCCCGCGAAGAAGACGGACGATCCGGGCGATACCAGCCCGAACGGCAGCTCGACATAGAAGACCGCCGCGAGGTAGGTCTCCATGAAGTGCATCACACCGAGCGCAGCCAAGAACACGCCAAGGCCAAGCTGGCGCCTGAAATGCAGGAAGGCGGCCATGATCGTGAAATAGACGATCGCTTCTGCAACGAACAGAAAGAGGTTCAAAACCTGCATCATCACGCCTTTTAAGCCTGGCGGACCTCGCGTTCACATCCCAAAGCCATGACTTTGTTAGCTAATCGCAACACCAGTTATGCCGGTAAATTGCTGCGGCGCAATAGAGGATCTCGCGGGACGGACGAACAATCAGGCAGAGCGCGAAACGGCGCCATCCGAGAACAGCGAGGCGCCGTTCTGATCAATGATCTGCTGTGCCTTGCGAACGGCATATTCGGATGCGTCCTCCGCAGAGGTGAACATGTCTGCCCGCACGAAAGTGCGGATGAGTGTCTCGCCGGCGACATCTTTTTCGATGCGGCCGGCAAGCCGGAACTGGCTGCCTTCCTTGATCGGTGCAGGATAGATGCGGCATTCGCCATGCATCTGCGGCTCGGCTTCCCGTGCGGGCGCGGTTTCGGATTTCGGGCCGGAAAATATCGAAAGAAGAGAGGAAAGAAACGAAGCCATGGATGAGTGCTACCCTTTGCTCGGCACCGGCGGAATCCGAAGACCATTCCGGTGCGATTTCGACAAAATCATATGATCAGGTTGGCAAGGATCTCGTTTTCGGTGATGTCCTCGTAACCAAGCCCCGCCGCCTCGAAGCGCTCGTGCAGACCGGCAAAGTTTCCGGACGCGGTCGTTTCAATACCGATGAGGATCGAGCCAAAGTTGCGGGCCGACTTTTTCAGGTATTCGAAACGCGCGATATCGTCTTCCGGACCGAGCAGGTTAAGAAAGTCTCGCAGGGCGCCCGGACGCTGCGGAAGGCGCAGGATGAAGTATTTCTTCAACCCCGCATAGCGCATCGCCCGTTCCTTGACGTCCGGAAGGCGTTCGAAATCGAAGTTGCCGCCGGAAACGATGCAGACTACCCGCTTTCCGGCCAGCTTCTCGCGGCCGAGCATCTCGAGCGCGGTGATCGACAGAGCACCGGCGGGCTCCAGCACAAAGCCTTCGAGGTTGAGCATCTCCGTGAGCGTCACGCAGATCGCGTTTTCGGGAACGAGCAGAACCTGATCGGGAGAAAATCCCTTCAGCATCTCGAAATTCAGTTCGCCGATCCGCGCAACCGCAGCGCCATCCACGAAGTTGTCGACCTTCGGAAGTGTGACGAGCGACCCGGTCTGGAGGCTGGTCTTCAGGCTTGGAGCACCTGTCGGCTCGGTGAAAATAAAGTTTTCCTTCGCCACCACGTCGGAAAGATAGCCGCTCAGTCCTGACGCAAGCCCACCACCGCCGACCGGCATGATGACGAGATCAGGCGTTGCGCCTTCCGGCAGTTGCTCGAGGATTTCGGCAGCGACTGTCGCCTGCCCCTCGATGATATGAGCCGCATCGAACGGTGGCACCATCATGCCACCGGTCTCCTCCACATGGGCGCGTGCCGCGGCATAGCACTGGTCAAAGATGTCGCCGACGAGCTTGATGGTGATGTACTGGCCGCCGAAGATCCGCGTCTTGTCGATCTTCTGCTGCGGCGTCGTTACCGGCATGAAGACGACGCCCGGCACTTCGAAATGCCGGCACACGAAGGCAAATCCCTGCGCGTGATTGCCGGCCGAGGCACAGACGAAGGTGCGATCCTTTGCCCCGTCGGCGATCGCCTTGCGAAGAAAGTTGAAGGCGCCGCGGATTTTGTAGGAGCGGACCGGAGACAGGTCCTCGCGCTTCAGCCAGATCTCTGCGCCGTATTTACGGCTCAGATGTTCGTTGAGCTGAAGCGGCGTCTCCGGAAAGATCGTCCGCATTGCGGCTTTTGCTTCGTCGACACCGAGCTTCGTCACGCTAAACATCCCAATTCTTCACGATTTCATCCGCTATGCCACACGTGCCGTAACAAGACCAAGGCCGTTTTGCAGACTTTCCGTTCTGTGCGCGTTTTTGGGAACAAAAACATCGATGCCCCAGAATCTTCGGGCAATGGCGACGCGCTCTGCGCGGCACTATTGATGCAGGAGTTTGCCGATGAACCGGGTCGCTTCCGGCAGACCCGAGCGCCAATAGGTCCAGTCGTGGCCACCTTCACGCGCCATGAAGCGGTGCGGCACGCCGAGCTTCTGCAGCTTGACCGTCAGTTCCGCATTGCCCACGAAAAAGCTGTCGGACGATCCGCAATCGATGAAGAGTTCGGTTTTGCGGATTGCGTCTGGAGGCGTCTTGTCAACGAGATCGAGAACGCTGTTGGCGTAGTAAGGCTGGTTCAGCCGATCCGTGGCACTCAACCCCTCACCCCAAGCCTTGCCGTACCGACGGTCATAGCCTGCCTGATCCATCGCTACAATCTGCTGATCGGTTCTGAACGCAGCACTCAGCGCTGCAGCACCGGCGAACAGATCCGGATATTTCAGCGCGTAGGCCATGGCTGCATAACCACCCATGGAAAGGCCCAGAATGCCGCGCGACTTCTTGCCTGCGATCACCGGGAACGAGCCCTCAACGTGCGGAATGAATTCCTTCACGAACATATCCTGCCACAGATATTTTCCGTCGGCATCGTTCATATAATAGGTGTTGAACTTGTTTTCCTCGTCCCGCCGACCCTCAGGCGTCACGGCTATGAAGGGCGGTACTTCGCCGCTTTCGATCAGTTTGTCGAAGATCAGGTTGGCATTCCCATACCGGTACCAGTCCTGATTCTTTCCATCGCCACCACCGTGCATCAGATAGATGACCGGGTATCGCCGTTCGTCGGATCCGTAGCCTGGAGGAAGATAGAGCGTAAACTCGACATTCTTGCCAAGGATCCGGCTCGCCATCACCTGGCCTTCCTTTACGACGCCAGCCGCGAATGCATTCGCGCTGACGAATAGACCGGCCACAACGATCAAAATTGCCCTGAGCATACGTTTTTCTCCTACCGCTCCTGATGGAAATAGAGGGCAAGGAGATCAATTCAATTTGGAAAGGTTAAGAATGATGGTGCGGACGACGGGGGTCGAACCCGTAAGACCTGAGGTCGGCAGATTTTAAGTCTGCTGCGTCTACCAATTTCGCCACGTCCGCCTGGGTTCCTGTTTCGTGAAGTTCGCCTTCGACGTCAAGGACGGAAATTGCAGGCGGCGGCAGGCGCGCAACAAAAAAGCGCGGAGCCGAGGCCCCGCGCTTTTCACTTGAAGTGGGCAGATCAGACGCAGAGCTTGGCTGCAGTCTTTGCAACGTGGGCGCCCTGGAAGCGTGCGCCTTCGAGTTCAATCTCGGAAGGCTGGCGCGAGCCGTCGCCGTTGGTGATGGTCGTGGCGCCGTAAGGCGAGCCACCCATGACTTCTTCCGTGCCCATCTGGCCCTGGAAGGAGTAAGGCAGACCAACCACGGCCATACCCTGGTGAAGGAAGGTCGGGATGAAGCCGAGAATCGTCGATTCCTGGCCGCCATGCTGGGTGGCCGACGAGGTGAACACGGAGCCGACCTTGCCGATCAGCTTGCCGGCGAACCACAGGCCACCGGTCTGATCCCAGAAATTGCGCATCTGCGAGGCAACCGAACCGTAACGGGTACCGGCACCGACGATGATCGCATCGTATTCAGCGAGCTCGTCCGGTGTGGCGATCGGAGCCTTCTGATCAAGCTTGAAGTGCGATGCCCTGGCAACCTCTTCAGGAACCAGTTCCGGAACGCGCTTGACGGTCACTTCGGCACCGGCCGAGCGAGCGCCTTCGGCGACAGCATACGCCATCGTCTCGATATGGCCGTACGAGGAATAGTAGAGAACCAGTACTTTTGTCATTGTTTTCAATTCCTTTGCAGGTGCTGGAATGATGATCGCAAGGCGGCGACGGACCACGTCACGATCATGGCAAGCAGGACGCTTTCCGTTAACAGGCCTCGAGGCTTAGCTAGCGCAGTGTCACGGCACCGGCCAGAGGGCGATCTCTGCACGGACTGTCCACAATTGCTGAACGCGATCGAATGTTTGTCGTTTCATTCGCACGTCAGTTTTTGGATTGAACGATTGCAATCGTTTCCCGGCGCGCGCTAACGTTCCCGTGCAATGAGAAAGCGAGCGCCTCCATGTCCGATACCCTGTCATCCTCACCTACCCTCGTCAGCGCGGCGATGCTCGCCATCGGCGACGAGCTTCTTTCCGGCCGGACCAAGGACAAGAATATCGGCCACCTCGCCGACCTGCTGACGCTTTCAGGCATCGACCTGAAGGAAGTGCGCATCGTTGCGGACGAAGAAGACGCGATCGTTGAGGCTCTGAACGCTTTGCGTGCCCACTACGATTACGTTTTCACATCCGGCGGCATCGGCCCGACCCATGACGACATCACCGCGGATGCAGTCTCAAAAGCATTCGGAGTGCCCTGCATTCACGACCCGGAAGCGATGCGGTTGCTCGCCGAGATGTACAAGCGCCGCGAAATGGAATTCACCGAGGCCCGCCAGCGCATGGCGCGGATGCCGCAGGGTGCCACGCATATCGCCAATCCGGTTTCAACGGCACCCGGCTTTGTCATCGGCAATGTCCACGTGATGGCCGGTGTACCGCAGGTGTTCCAGGCGATGATGGACAATGTTCTGCCGACGCTCAAATCGGGCTCGAAAGTGCTGTCGCGCGCAATTGCCTGCCCCTATGGCGAGGGCGATATCGGGACCCCGCTTGCGGCTGTGCAGAAGGCGCATCCGGAGACCAGCATCGGCTCTTATCCGAAATACGACGGCAAGCGCTTTTCAACCGAGCTGGTGGTCCGCGCCCGCGATCCGCAGGTTCTGGACGCGGCCGCGCAGGCTGTCGCGGACATGATTGCCAATATCGACGGCACCCGGATTGCCGACAACCCGACGGCGGACGCCTGAGAGAGACCTGCGCGAGCTGGCCTTCCCCAAGTCGATCGACCAAGCCCGATCTGGGCATCACGTAACAATTAGAGACCGGATTTCGGCTCCCCGGCGCCGGTCAACAAGGGAGATGACGCCATGGCTTACAAAACCATTCTTGCTGTCCTCGACATTCCGCAGAACGCCCGGCAAATGGCGGATTTTGGCGCGGCCCTGGCTGAAACGTTCTCCGCCCACCTGATTGGCGTGCATGCCGAGACGCTTGCCGCCGTGCCGTTGATCGCGCCGATGGAGATCCCCGATCCCGCAGCGGTCCAGGTCCTGCAGGAGGTTGCCCAGAAGGAAACGGCCATGGTCGCCGACATCTTCAACACGGTGTCCACGCGTGAGGGACTGTCGCGCGAATGGCGCAGTTTCGTCTCCTCTGCCGGATATGGCGCGAGTTCGGTGATGGAGACTGCCCGGACCGCGGACCTCATCATTGCAAGCCAGAGCGACCCTTCGCATTCGGATCACCGGGCCGATCTCGAAACATTCCTGTTCGAGAGCGGTCGCCCGATGTTGCTCGTTCCCCACCGGATGACCGCCTTCAAGCCGATCGAGCGTGTTCTGATCGGTTGGAACGGTTCCAAGGAAGCGGCCCGCGCGACCTTCGACGCCCTGCCCTTCCTCAAGACCGCCGCAAGTGTGGAAGTGCTCGTCGTCGACCCGCCGGAGCGCGGCGACCAGACGGCCGAGTTTGCGGGAACCGAGATTGCCACAAGTCTTGCGCGACATGGCGTCAACGTCACTGTCACCACGCGGATCGGTAGCCGCGAGACGCCAGCCAAGGCCATCGAAAACCGGCTTTTGGACGACAGTATCGATCTGCTGGTCATGGGTGGCTACGGCCATTCCCGCTGGTGGGAAATGCTGTTCGGAGGGACGACACGCAGCGTTCTGGATTCAATGACCGCGCTGACGCTTCTGTCGCGGTGAAGGGTCGGGCGGAAGTCGTTCTACCCACCTTGCCAGAAACATCCGTTTCCCGCTATTAGCGAGAGCCAAAGCAGATCTAAGCCAAGGCTCTCCAATGTCTCTTCCCGAAAAAGCTTTCCCCGTCTCCTGGGACCAGTTCCACCGTGATGCGCGCGCGCTGGCGTGGCGTCTCGCCGGTTTGGGTCAGGAGTTCAGAGCGATCGTCTGCATCACGCGCGGCGGCCTTGTGCCGGCGGCGATTATTTCGCGCGAGCTGAACATCCGCCTGATCGAGACCGTCTGCATCGCGTCCTACCACGACTACGTCAACCAGGGTGAGATGAACCTTCTGAAAGGGATTTCGCCCGAGCTCTGCGAAGACGGTGGGCTTGGCATACTCGTGATCGACGACCTGACCGACACCGGCAAGACAGCCTCCGAGGTGCGTGCCATGCTGCCAAAGGCGCATTTCGGCTGCGTCTATGCAAAGCCGTCGGGCGTGCCGATGATCGATACGTTCGTGACCGAGGTCAGCCAGGATACGTGGATCTATTTCCCCTGGGATATGGGCTTCACCTACCAGGAGCCGATCGCCAAGGGCCACAAGGGCTGAATTGCCATACGACATCCAGACCGGCCCACCCGTGCCGGTCTGTCTTCGCGCAACCGGTTTTAGACGATCAGGAAATCCTGATAGCTCAGCGCCAGGCTCTTATCGAGATGCGCGATCATGATCGAGCCGCCGGACTTGCTGCCGTTGGCATCGTAGAACAGATTTCCGGTATCGGTTTCGTAGACCAGAAAATCGTTGCTGTCCTTGGCCGTTGGCGACGTGCTTTTCAGGAAATTGCCGCTGGAAATCGCTCCGTTCTTGGTGAAGGCGGTGAAGATCGCGTTCTCCAGATGGATCAGATCGTCCACGACCGAGAAGTCGGTGATCGTATCGACATTCGTTGAGCTGTTCAGCGCCGAACTGAAGACGAACGTGTCCTTGCCGCTGCCACCGGTCAGGGTATCGTTTCCGGTACCACCGATCAGCTTGTCGTTGCCGCCGTTGCCGATCAGCTTGTCTTGTCCAGCCCGACCTTCGAGGATGTTGGCGACCGCGTTGCCGACGATGACGTCCACGCCCTTGCCGCCGATCGCGTTCTCGATCACCGTGCCCCGCGACAGCGAGAGATTGTTGATCCCGCCCGAGACGCTCGAGAATTCCTCAGCATTGAGGTCGATCCGCTGGTTTCCCGACGCCCAGCTGAAATTCAGCGTATCGCTGCCGCCGGTATCGACCAGGTTCATCGCGACATCCTTGCCGAGGAAGTCGGACTTCAGGTCGTAGGTCGTGTTGCCCGAACTGATCGCCGTGGTCCCGTAGAGGTTGCGGATGGCAAGGACGTCCACCATCATCGGCGTGATGGAAGTGGTGCCGGAGCCACCGGCCCAGACACTGACCTGATCGTCGAAATAGGACATCACCGTCAGTTGTGAGGAATCGTTTTCGAACCGGTTGTCTATGCCCCAGGTGGCGTTGCCGTCATAGTTGCCCGCATGGCCGAGCCCCAGCGCATGACCGATCTCGTGCACATAGGTGGACATCGTGTAGCTGTCTGCGCCCGCGCCGTAGTCGGTGATCCAGCTTGCCGCCACATTGACGAAAGACGCCGTGGTGAAACCGCCGATGATCGACGTCGATCCGCCGTAAGCGCCGCCCTCCTTGTCGTCGAAGGAGATCTGTGCCGAACCGGACACGAACTTGAACTTGATGCCGGAGGCTTCCGTCCAGGCAGTGAGAGCCCACTTGGCCAGCTGCTGGCCCTGGGTGGTCAGCGCACCGATGTTGACGGTCAACGTGCCGCCGGCCGCGATATTGAACTTGAAGGGCGTGCCGCCGTCGCTGGTCCAGAAATCCGTGGTCAACTGCTTGGCGATCGTATCGTAGCTTGCGAATTTCGGGGCGGTAACAACCGTCGTCTTCAGCGCATAGTCGCCTGACCATTCGTCGTCGTGACTGCCGACGCGGATATAGTAGGTGCCGCTCTTTTCGGCAAAGACGCTGAGCGTCGACTTCTCGAAGTCCGTGTCGAGACTGTTCTCGTCGATATCAATCGCGATGCCGTCCGCGTCCATGACCTGGAGACCGGCCCAGCCGACCGTCCCCGACATGTCGAACTGATAGGCTTTGCCTGCAGTGAGCGAGACCTTGATCCAATCGGCATCTCCGGTCGCCAGCGCGCCGGTGAACGTGTCGCCGGCAGCGATCTTGTAGGCCGTGGAACGGCTAGCCGCTGCGTCAGTCTCTTCCGTGTAAGTCGCCATTCAAGTCTTCCCCGGCCTTCCTGTGGCCATTCAAAATCCTGATGCCTCGACAAGCTGCCGGGCAAATGCCTTCAGAATATCGTCATTCAAAGCTGCGTCCGAGACGACGGTCGTCACGACCGGTCCGGAACGCCAGCCAGCAGCTCCGTCTGCCTTCCAGCGCAATCTCGCAGACACGCTGTTTGTGCGAGCGCGCGTCACCTCGAAGACGAACTGTCCATAACCAGGTCCTCGACCCGTCATCTGCTGGACTGTGGAGCGGACAGCATTACAGGCGGACCTCGAAACTGCAGTATCCATGGTATGCGCAAATTCGCAACGATACGAAGGTCGTTGCGTCGCATCGGCAAACGCGGCGAGCGAGCCGGAGGTACAGATCACCGCGAGCCCGAGTGTACGAAAGATTGCCTGACGACTATGCCGCGCAACGACGTCGCCGAACATCATGGGCTCCCTCTTTTGAACTCGCTTTTTGCGAAACCTACTTGCATCCCGGTTAGATATACGAAAACCGTTTACGGTACATTTGCGGAATACGAGGGATGAGAAATCGGAGCGATGGACTTACCCCTGCAAGACGTGCCGTTTGGAAACATTTCCGGCTGTCAACAGAGCGAACCGCATTTTCCCAACCTCGAAAATAATCCGAAATTGTCGCCGGTGTCACACAGATGCTTCAGAGCATAGGCAAAGTCCCTGCTTTACAGGCGTCGCACTGTCGAAGCAGTCCTGATCGCGAACGCCGTCCAATTGCGTGAACTTTGCGCAGTCCGGTACTTGACGTCGTAAATCACTGAGATTCCTCAACGTTTTTTCTTCCCCGTTATCCACAGCCAAACCTACAATATCTTGTGGTTACGAAACCACTAACAACTACGGCTTGACGAATCTCCCCTGGAGGTCGACATTGCCATCAGGTTGCGGCGGCGACTGGACCGGGAGTAACGAGGCCGGTTCTTTTTCGAGTCAAAATGGGTTTCCTGCAGGTCGTGGCGGTTCTTGAGGATCGCCTGGTGACGGATTTCCATGGCCGCTCGATGGTCTGCTGAAACGGTGCTGGCGCTGGCGGAAAGAAACTGTTAATACTATATTTAGTGTTTGCAGCCACCATCCATCACAAGATACAGACATGCCATCCATGATGTTTCACTGGGTGATAAAATTTTGACCGGCTGCCCATGATGGCGAGCAGCCGGCATGAACACGTGCGCCCCATCGAGTGGCGCCTCACTGACGAGGGATTAGGCAATGCGCATCGAACGTCGTTTCACCAAGCCGGAAACGGGCGCCTACGGAGAGATCGAATTCCGCAAGGCAACCAGCGAGATCCGTAATCCGGATGGCTCGATCGTCTTCCGGCTTGCGGATATCGACGTGCCCACGCAGTTCTCGCAGGTTGCGACGGACGTTCTGGCGCAGAAGTATTTCCGCAAGGCCGGCGTGCCTGCGCGCCTGAAGAAAGTCGAAGAAAACGACGTTCCGTCGTTCCTCTGGCGTTCGGTTGCCGATGAAAAGGCGCTGCGCGATCTTCCCGAAGGCGAGCGCTACGGTTCGGAAATCGATGCGCGCCAGGTATTTTCGCGTCTTGCCGGTACCTGGACCTACTGGGGCTGGAAGGGCGGCTATTTCACGTCGGAAGACGACGCGTCCGCGTTCATGGACGAGCTTGCCTATATGCTTGCCACCCAGCGCGTTGCGCCGAACAGCCCGCAGTGGTTCAACACCGGCCTGCATTGGGCCTATGGCATCGACGGTCCCGGCCAGGGCCATTTTTATATCGACCCGTTCACCGGCAAGCTGACCAAGTCGAAGTCGTCTTACGAGCATCCGCAGCCGCATGCCTGCTTCATCCAGTCGGTCGGCGATGACCTCGTCAACGAAGGCGGCATCATGGACCTGTGGGTTCGTGAAGCCCGTCTGTTCAAGTACGGCTCCGGCACCGGCTCCAACTTCAGCCATCTGCGCGGCGAAGGCGAAAAGCTTTCGGGCGGCGGTCGCTCCAGCGGCCTCATGAGCTTCCTCAAGATCGGTGACCGTGCAGCCGGCGCCATCAAGTCGGGCGGCACGACGCGCCGCGCGGCCAAGATGGTCGTGGTCGATATCGACCATCCGGATATCGAGGAATACATCAACTGGAAGGTCAAGGAAGAGCAGAAGGTTGCCGCCCTCGTCACCGGTTCCAAGATCGTCAGCCGTCATCTGAAGGCAATCATGAAGGCTTGCGTCAATTGCGAAGCCGATGGCGACGAGTGCTACGACCCGCTGAAGAACCCTGCCCTGAAGCGCGAGATCAAGGCCGCCAAGAAGGACCAGGTTCCGGAAAACTACGTCAAGCGCGTCATCCAGTTCGCCCGTCAGGGCTACAAGGATCTCGAGTTCAAGACCTACGACACCGACTGGGATTCGGAAGCATACCTCACTGTCTCCGGCCAGAACTCCAACAATTCCGTTTCGCTGAAGGACGACTTCCTCAAGGCGGTCGAGAATGACGGCGACTGGAACCTGACCGCTCGCAAGGACGGCAAGGTCATGAAGACGCTGAAGGCCAAGGACCTGTGGGAACAGATTTCCTATGCCGCATGGGCGTCTGCCGATCCGGGCATCCACTTCAACACGACGATGAACGACTGGCACACGTCGCCGGCCGGTGGACCGATCCGCGGCTCGAATCCGTGCTCGGAATACATGTTCCTCGACGACACGGCCTGCAACCTTGCCTCGCTGAACCTTCTTCAGTTCAAGAACCCCGCGACGAAGAACATCAACATTGCCGATTACGAGCATTCGGTCCGCCTGTGGACCGTCGTTCTCGAAGTCTCGGTCATGATGGCGCAGTTCCCGTCCAAGGAAATTGCCGAACTCTCCTACCAGTACCGCACGCTCGGCCTCGGCTATGCCAACATTGGTGGCTTCCTGATGTCGTCGGGCATTCCGTATGACTCGAAGGAAGGCCGCGCCATTGCCGGCTCGCTGACCGCGATCATGACCGGCGTTGCCTATGCGACGTCTGCCGAGATGGCCGGCGAACTCGGACCGTTCGCGAATTTCGCACCGAACCGCGAAAGCATGCTGCGGGTCATCCGCAACCACCGCCGCGCGGCTTACGGCGAAACCTCCGGCTACGAGCAGCTGTCGGTCGATCCGGTTGCGCTGATCCACTCGGAAAACCCGGACCAGGATCTCGTCATCCATGCAAAGGCTGCCTGGGACAAGGCGCTGCAGCTGGGTGAAAAGCACGGCTACCGCAACGCCCAGACAACCGTGATTGCGCCGACAGGCACGATCGGTCTGGTCATGGACTGCGACACGACCGGCATCGAGCCCGACTTTGCACTGGTCAAGTTCAAGAAGCTTGCCGGTGGTGGGTACTTCAAGATCATCAACGGTGCCGTTCCGGAAGCGCTTCGCAGCCTCGGCTATACCGAAAGCCAGCTTGCGGAAATCGAGGCCTATGCGGTTGGTCACGGCAACATCAACCAGGCTCCGGGCGTCAACCCCGGCACACTGAGGGCAAAGGGCTTCTCCGACGAGAAGATCGCTGCCATCAACGGCGCAACCAAGGCTGCCTTCGACATCAAGTTCGTGTTCAACCAGTGGACGCTCGGCACCGACTTCCTCAAGGAAACCCTGAAAGTTTCCGACGAGCAGCTGGCCGACATGAGCTTCAACCTGCTCGAGCATATCGGCTTCTCGAAGAAGGACATCGAAGCTGCCAACATCCACGTTTGCGGTGCGATGACGCTGGAAGGCGCGCCGTTCCTCAAGGACGAGCATCTGCCGGTATTCGATTGCGCCAACCCGTGCGGCAAGATCGGCAAACGCTACCTGTCGGTTGAAAGCCACATCCGCATGATGGCGGCGGCCCAGCCGTTCATCTCCGGCGCGATCTCCAAGACGATCAACATGCCGAACGAGGCGACCGTCGAAGATTGCGGCGCAGCTTACATGCTGTCCTGGAAGCTGGCTCTGAAGGCGAACGCCCTCTACCGCGATGGTTCGAAGCTGTCGCAGCCGCTCAACGCCTCGCTGATCGACGAAGACGATGCAGAGGACGCGATCGAGGACCTGATTGCAGCACCAACTGCCGCGCAGGCCGTGACGATCACCGAAAAGATCGTCGAGCGGATTGTCGAACGCGTCACCCGGGAACGGGAAAAGCTGCCGAACCGCCGTCAGGGTTACACCCAGAAGGCCAATGTCGGCGGACACAAGGTGTATCTGCGCACCGGTGAATTCGGTGACGGCCGCATCGGCGAAATCTTCATCGACATGCACAAGGAAGGCGCCGCCTTCCGCGCGATGATGAACAACTTCGCCATCGCCATCTCGCTCGGTCTCCAGTACGGCGTGCCGCTCGAGGAATATGTGGAGGCCTTCACCTTTACCAAGTTCGAGCCGGCCGGCATCGTGACGGGCAATGACGCGATCAAGAACGCCACGTCGATCCTCGACTACGTGTTCCGCGAACTGGCCGTGTCCTATCTCGGCCGTCACGATCTGGCGCATGTCGATACGTCGGACTTCTCGCAGACGGCACTTGGCAAGGGTATCGAGGAAGGCAAGACCAACCTTCTCTCCACCGGCTGGACGCGCGGCTACAAGCCGACCCTCGTCTCGGGTGGTTCCGACCGGTTGGCTGGCAACGAGCCGAAGGGTTCGGCAGGGGGCTCCGCGGCAAAGGCCTCGGTCGGCAGCGGCGGCGGCAACGTCACATCGTTTGCCGGCTCGGCTGCCCGCAAGCTCGAAACCACGCTTGCGATCTCCACATCGGAAGTCGTGTCCTTCAAGCGCGACTACGAAGAGCGGCCTCGCGAAGTGGCAGATGACATCGCCGACGAGCAGCTTGCCGACGAAGGCCAGCAGGTCGCAACCGCCCTCTTCTCCGACAAGGCTGAGGCAGACGCTGCCGCTGCCAAGGCGGAAGCCAAGAAGAAGGAAGCCGATCGCCGCATGAAGTCGATCATGCAGGGCTACACCGGCAACATGTGCACCGAGTGCCAGAACTTCACCATGGTCCGCAACGGAACATGCGAAAAGTGCGACACCTGCGGCGCAACGAGCGGCTGCAGCTGAGTTGAGACGGGATTGGTGAGCGGCTAGCCCTCACCTGAGCCAAATTAGTCTAATCTGATCCCCGCACTGATGATGTTCAGTGCGGGGATTTTTCTTGCGGCCTTTTCCTCAAACACTGAATAAACGCTGTTCGTAGCTGTTCCCTCGAAACAGTCTTTCCCGTGTAAGCCAAAAGCGAGGAACCGAGCTTAGAGCGCTGGCGACCCACGGCCAGCAACGGCATGACCTGCAATCCGGTTTGATCCTAGCGTGGCCCACCCCACTTCACAAAGCCGTGTCACCGCACTTCGCCTTGCGGCCATCAACCTCCCGTTAGCTTTTCGTTGACCATAATGGTCCCGTATTCGCCGGGCTGCGGTTTTCGCATCCCGCTGTCACAGTTTGCGTAAAGCGGGTTTGTCGTGTCCCAGTCTCTGTCGATTAAGTCTGTACCCGGTGCTGCACGCGCACTTGTGAACCTCGCCTCGCAAGCGGCCGGCAAGGCTGCACGGTCTGCGGGCGCAGCCGGGCTTGCGGTGGCGGCTTTGTTGGGATCGGCGTCGTTTGCCTTTGCCGAGGATCGGTCTCTCAAGCTCTATTTTACCCATACGGGCGAAAAGGCGACGATTACCTACAAGCGGGACGGCAGGCTGGATCAGAAGGGTCTTGCCCAGATGAACCGGTTCCTGCGCGACTGGCGCCGCAACGAGACGGCGCGAATGGATCCGAACCTGCTCGATCTCGTCTGGGAGATCTACGAGCGTTCCGGCACCAACAATTACATCCACGTCGTTTCGGCTTATCGTTCGCCTGCCACCAACAACATGCTGCGCGGTCGCTCACGCTCCACCGGGGTTGCGCGCAAGAGCCAGCATATGCTTGGCAAGGCGATCGATCTCTACATTCCCGGTGTCAAGCTTTCGACGCTGCGGGCCATCGCTGTTCAGATCCAGGGCGGCGGCGTCGGTTATTACCCGACATCCGGCTCGCCCTTCCTGCATGTGGATGTCGGCAATGTCCGGGCCTGGCCACGACTGTCGCGGCAGGAGCTGGCGCGTATCTTCCCGAACGGCAGAACCATTCATGTTCCCGCCGACGGAAGACCGCTCCAGGGCTATAGCGTCGCGATGGCCGATCTCAATCGCCGTGGCAGCGGCAAGTCGATCGCTATTGCGCGTGCGACCATAGATATCGAGGCCGACGATGATGCAGGTGCCGGAAAACGGGTCGGCAGCGGCCTGATCACCGCGATGCTGCCAACACCACGCAGCCGCGCGCTTGCAGCACTCGAAGAGCAGACGACGCCACGGCCATCGGCGCGTGCGACGGTTGCCGTGGCGCCGGTACCAGCCTTTGCCGATCTGGCATCTCTCGCAATTCCGGCGCCGGGCCTGCGTCCGGCGGCTGCAACCGCGTCATCGGCTCCTGCCGCCGTCATCGAAACCGCCTCGCTTGGTCCGGCACCGACGGTCGCATCGGCGTCCGCGCTCGGAAACAGCATGCCGATGCTGCCGCGCCCTGCACAGGGCTTCGTACCCGCCCTCGCCCTTGCTGCGCCGGCGAAAGGACTTCCAGAACCAAGACACTCGCTGGCATCGCTGCCGATCACCGGGCCGCAGATCGATCCGGAAGACGAGTTTGATGGCGAAGACGTTTTGATCTCCTGGGCGATTTCGCCCCCCGGCGCATCGACCGGAATGACCGCGCCGCTCGTCGTCGGCCGCACGCTGACGGATCTGACTGCCAAGCCGGACAGTGCCGAGCCTCTGCCGCTCGGTATTGCCGAAGAGTTCGATCACAGCCGGTTCTGGTCGGACGGCTGATCGGCCACCGGTTCAGACCCATCGTTTTCATAGCGATCATGAAAAAGGCCCGCGATTGCGGGCCTTTTGAGTTTATGTAATGAGCGATGGGGCAGAAGCTGTGGCTCGCAGCGTTTCCCGACAGACATCGATAGACAAACCGTTGAGGCGGCTAAGCCCAGATCCCCAACGAAAAAAGGCCCGCGTGAGCGAGCCTTTTCCGTTCCGGGTGTGACCGGATTAATCAGAACCTGTAGTTCACGCCAGCGGTAACCGAGTGGTCGTGAACGTCCTTACGGGTTTCGACGCCCTGGTAGGAGCTCTTGACGTTGTCGGTCATGACATAGTTGTACTCGACGCGGGCCGAGATGTTGCCGGTCAGCTTCTGCTCGATGCCGGCACCCAGCAGGAGGCCAGGCTTCCAGCCGTCCGGGCCGGTAACATTGTCGCCATCGCGATACTTCGTCATGGCAAGACCGGTCGTGCCGTAAAGCAGCGTCTGGTCGAGCGGAACACCAGCCTTGACCTTGGCGGCCATGCGATGACGCTCGGACAGCTTGCCGCCGCGGGCCTTCACATCGGCATCGCCGAGATAGGAGTAATCGAGTTCGCCACCAACGATAGCGCCGCCCAGGTCGTGGTTGTAGCCGCCGTGAACGCCGAGGTTGAGGCCCTTGCCGCTGGCAAACGGGTTGATCCTCGGCGACGTTACACCGCCGTGTCCACCGACATAAGCACCTGACCAACCGGCCGGTTCGCTCGCAGGTTCGCTGTAGGCGGGCGCCTCATAGGCGCTGGTGAGATCCGCAGCCATAACGGGGCTGGCGGCAAAGGCGGCGACGAGCGCCAGGGCAAGTGTCTTCTGGGTCATTGCGTTTACTCCATACAAAGCCTGCAAGTGGCGGATGCGCAGGCGATACAACCGGCTGAAAGCCGCGGGACGATCCAGGCAACCCAGCCCAGATAGCGAGGACAATCCCGCACCGTATTGCGATTTATTTTCACGAATTCATAAACGCATCGTTAACTGCGTCCGTCCGGAACGACCTTTGTGCGATATCTTCAGATCACGATATTGGGATGCCAGAAAGCCCGCAAAATCGACGTTTTTTGGGAACCTTTTCGGGGGTCGTTAAATTGGATAGATTCGACCATCACAGAGGAGAACCGCACATGCTGACGAATACCGCACGGCAGTCCGTCCCGTCGCCGGAGGAGAATGTCCTGACCGTCCAGGAAGCGCTCGAGCCGCTGTTTCTTGCGCTTGAGGAAGAGGCGGAAGTAAGGATGATTGCAGCGGCCCTGAAGGCCGGCTGGACCGCGGAAGAGGCTGTCACAGCAATCGACGAACTGCGAATGAACGAACTGCTGCCGAACAACCCCTCGCACTAGGACAGGCCGAAATTATCGGTCGCCTCGCTTCTACCGCTCCCCTACACTGCTTCCGACTTACGTCGGAATGCAGCGAGGACAGATGACGTTCAGAAGAATTTGCGTATATGGCGCGGGCGCGCTCGGAAGTGCATTTGCCGCAAAGATAGCGGCGGGATCAGGAGCCGACACGGAGCTGTCGGTTGTGGCGCGAGGCGCACAGCTTAAGGCAATCCGAGAGAACGGGTTAAACGTCGTTTATGAAGACACGGGCATCGATCCGGTCCGCGTACTCGTTGCCGCGACGGATGATCCGTTCAGTCTGCCTCCACAGGATCTTATAATTACCGGTTTGAAGGGCCATCAGCTCGCAGCCGCAACAGATGGTCTGGCGGCACTGCTTGGCGAAAGCACGCGCGTCGTGATGATCCTGAACGGAATTCCTTGGTGGTATTTCCATGGGGACATGGAAAGCGGCTTTGGAGGCCGGCAGATCCCCGAGCTCGACGCAGACAGTTGCATCTGGAACGCCATCGGTCCGGAACGCGTGATCGGTTGCGTCGCGTATCAAGGTGCAGAAATCATCGAACCCGGCAAGACACGCCTGAACGGCAAAGGCCACTTCTTTCTCGGAGAACCCAGCGGCGAGATGTCCGGCGACCTGTCGTCGATCGTGGACCTTTTCCAGCGCTGCGATCTCGATGCCAAGGCAACGCCGCGGATCAGAGACGAGATCTGGGCGAAGCTTCGTGGCAACGCCGCCTTCAATCCCATCAGCGCCCTCACCCGCGCCTTGATGATCGACATGATGTCAAACCCGGATATCGCCGAAATCGTTCGGAAAATCATCAACGAGGTTCAGGCCGTCGGCACCGCCTTTGGTGCGAGGTTCACCCAGACGGCCGATGAAATGTTTGCGAGAGCGCAAGGTTTCGGGCCAGTAAAAACCTCGATGCTTCAGGATCTACTTGCGGGCAAGGCGCTGGAGATCGTGCCGTTGACGGGCATGGTCGTGTCGCTCGGAAAACTGGCCGGCGTGCCAACGCCTGTGTGCGAAACCATCTTTGCGCTGACCGCTCAACTGGACCGCCAGCACCTCACAAACTGAATCAAATCGCTCTCGACCTGAGTCCGGAAATCGCTTCAAGTCTCTGTAGAGAAAGCTTTTTACGAAACCAGAAAAAGAAAAGTCCCGCTGCGGGGAGCAGCGGGACCAGGTAGATTGGAGGTCAAATATTTTGTCGTTTTTGGGCGACGCGGGGGGAAACATCGCCTTGCTTTATCTGTCTTGCCAGCGGGCTGGTGGCTCAGCGCGTCGGCATCATGCTTAAATAACACCCAGGAACGCAGTAGGTTCCATAGATCTTTAACCGGGTGTCTGTAGGATTGTTGTACCCATATACTGGCATGAATGAGGCAAGCATGGCAGGTCCGAATTTTCGCTACACGCATTATGATCTCAAACCGCAGCGCGCCGGCACGATCATTGAAGTCACGCTCAATGGGGTGAACAACGTCCGCCTGATGACTGCTGCGAACTACCAGCGGTTTACGGAACAACTCGATTTCAAGTTCGTCGGCGGCGTTGCGAAGAAATCGCCGCTGCGGATCGCCGTTCCGGAAAACGGCCACTGGCATCTGGTGGTGGATATGGAAGGGCATCACGCTCTCGCCGAGTCCTCGGTAAGGCTCGTCGCGGCACCGGGTCAGGCGCAGAAACCAGGCATCGCCAGGGCTTCCTGAGGCTTAGCTGCCGCCGCGCTCCTTGCGCAGTTTTGACCACCAGTCGAGACGCTTCCTGATGTCACGCTCGAAGCCACGCTCCGGGGGATCGTAATAGGTCTGGCGGCCCATTTTTTCCGGGAAGTAGTTCTGGCCTGAAAATGCGTCGGGCTCGTCGTGGTCGTAACGATACCCGTCATTATAGCCCTCTGCCTTCATCAGCTTGGTCGGGGCATTGAGGATATGCTTGGGTGGCAGAAGCGAGCCGTTTTCCTTGGCAGCCCGGGTGGCCGCCTTGAAGGCCATGTAGACCGCATTCGATTTCGGGGCTGTCGCCAGATAGACGCAGGCCTGGGCGAGCGCCAGCTCCCCTTCAGGCGATCCGAGATAGTCGTAGGCATCCTTGGCGGCATTGCACACGACAAGCGCCTGCGGGTCGGCAAGGCCGATATCCTCCACGGCCATCCGGACCAGACGTCGGCCGAGATAGAGCGGGTCCTCGCCGGCATCGAACATCCTCGCGAGGTAATAAAGTGCGGCATCGGGATCCGAGCCCCGCACCGACTTGTGGAGCGCGGAGATGAGATTGTAGTGGCCGTCCTGTGCCTTGTCGTAGACAGGGGCGCGGCGCTGGACGATCTCGGTGAGACCGACGGTGTCGAACACCTCACCCGTCCTTGCCGCACGCCAGATTTCCTCGGCGAGCGTCAGAACCGCACGGCCGTCTCCGTCCGCCATCCGGATCAGGCTTGCACGCGCGCCGTCGTCGAGCGGCAGCGGCTTTGCCTCCACCTGTTCTGCGCGTTCCAAGAGTTCGCTGAGACTGTCCTCGTCGTGACTGCGGAAAGTCAGAACCCGGGCACGCGACAAGAGAGCGGCGTTGAGTTCGAAACTGGGGTTCTCGGTGGTCGCACCGACGAGGATCACTGTACCGTCTTCCATGACGGGCAGGAAACTGTCCTGCTGGGCGCGGTTGAAGCGATGGATCTCGTCGACGAAGAGAAGCGTCTGCCGGCCCTGCATGCGTCTAAGGCGGGCCGATTCGAACACTTTCTTCAGATCCGCGACGCCGGAAAAGATCGCTGAAATCTGCTCAAAAGCGAGCCCCGCCTCGCCTGACAGCAACCGGGCGACGGTCGTCTTGCCGGTACCGGGCGGCCCCCAGAAGATCATCGATCCAAGCGAGCCAGAATCGATCATGCGACGAAGCACACCATCGTCACCCGTCAGATGAGCCTGACCTGTCACCTCCGAAAGCGTCTTCGGCCGCAACCGGTCGGCAAGCGGCCGCCGGCCGGCGACCTCTTCTGGGACTTTCGGTGCAAACAGGTCGTCGCTCATCAGCCCTCACCGTTCATCGGAAGAACTGCCGGATACGCTGTCCCTTGCGTTCGATCTCGACCCGCCAGAACCCCGGATCGGTGCGGAGCATCTTCTCCATTACAGTCGTCGAAGCGACCGCCTCGCCGTTCAGCGAGACGACGATGTCCTGTGGTTGGAAGCCGAGACGACCGGCAGGCGAGCCGCGCGAGACGTCGGTGACGACGACCCCGCTCTTGTCCGTGGGCATGCGCAGTTCCGTGGCGAGTTTCGGTGACAGGTTGGCAATCCGAAGGCCCGCGAAGGGATTACGGCCTTCCAGCACCCGCTCGTCGCGCGGCGTGCTTTCCGGCGCGGAATTGAGCGCAAGCTGGAGGTCGCGCATGCCGTCGGGCGTCTGGACGCTCAATTTCGCTCCCTTGCCGAGGCCCGCCGTCGTCAGTCGGTAGCCGAGCGCATCGGGATGTTCGACTGGAATGCCATTGACGGCCGTGACAACCTCGCCGGGCTTCAATCCTGCCTTGTCGGCCGGACCGCCTTCGACGACACGCGAGACCAGCGCGCCGCGGGCGGCCTTCAAGCCGAGCGCTTCGGCGACGTCAGAGGTCACGGCATCGAAAGTCGCGCCGACATAGGGACGGTCGAAGACCGACTTGCCTTCGGAGGCAGCCGCCAGGAAGACCTTGACAAGATTTGCCGGAATGGCGAAGCCGATCCCGTTCGATCCGCCACCGCGCGAGAAGATCGCGGTGTTGATGCCGATCAGTTCGCCATTCATGTTCATCAGCGCGCCGCCGGAGTTACCGGGATTGATCGACGCGTCGGTCTGGATGAAGAAGCCGAAATCTCCCGACGACACCTGGTTGCGGGCAAGCGCCGACACGATGCCGCTGGTGACTGTCTGGCCGACACCAAACGGATTGCCGATCGCGAGCACCAGATCACCGACCTCTGTGCGGTCCGAATCGGCCAGCGGCAGGACCGGGAAATTTTCCTTTGTCTTAATCCGCAACACGGCCAGATCGACGCTCTCGTCCTTCAGGACGAGTTCGCAGGGAAACTCCCGGCCGTCGGCCAAGGCGATCTTGATATCATCAGCGCCTTCGATGACGTGATTGTTGGTAACGACAAGACCGTCGCCGGAGAGAATGACACCGGAACCGAGCGAAGACTGCTTTTCCGAACGGTTCGGCATGCGCTGGCCGAAGAACTGCTCGAAGAAGGGGTCGCCGGAAAACAGGTTCGGGCGCTGAACGACGCGCTCGGCATAGACGTTGACGACGGCACCGGAGGTTTGCTTGACCAGCGGCGAGAACGAGAGCTGCATTTCCTGCCGGCTTTGCGGCACCGTCTTCTGGTCCTGCGCATAGGCGCCGGCGGGCGCCAATACCGCGAGCAGGACGACGCTGAGCGAGAGCTGCCTGAGAAGCCGTTCGAACGGTCGCTTGAGCGTACTGGACATGTGATTCCTCTTACAAATTGCTGGATGACGTTGTAGCGCCGCAAGCGGCAAAAGAAAGGTGCCCGGAACCCGATGCAGCGTCCTTGCGACCGCCTATATGGGTATCTGGCACAGGCAGGGAAAGACGGTACCCGACAAAGCCCGCGGGCGGGTGTTGCTGCTTCCAGCTGATCCGGAAAAAGCATCGGCTTTTCAGCACGATCCTAGCCTCCATCATCCTTGCCATCTGGCGCATGTGCATCATCTTTGTCCACGGGAGTTTACGATGCCTTCCAAGGATCGGCTCCGGAGACTGCACACAGGAGCGTTCCAGAATGAAAACCATATTCGCGGCCACCGGCGTGGCTGCACTTGTCCTGAGCGCCGGCCTTTCGCTTGCCCCTCACCCGGCGGCGGCGGCGAGCTTCGATTGCGAGAAGACCGATCTGGTCGCCGACGAGAAGGTGATCTGCGACACGCGCACGCTGAACGATGCCGATGTGAAGATGGTCACGACATTCGACATCCTGACCAGCCTGCTCGCCATGGGCAATCGCGACCAGCTGCGCCAGGAACAAAGCGACTGGTTGAAGAAGCGTCGGGCTTGCGAGGCAGACGTCCAATGCCTGACGACGGCCTATGCGGAGCGGATGAAGCAGTTGCAGGAAGCGTTTAGCGGACTGAGCAAAGAGCCGCTTTAGTCCTTAATCGACGTTCACTGGAAACGATCAAAGACAAAGGCCTCGGTGTTGTGCACCGAGGCCTTTGAAGTTTTGAGATCTCTGTCTGCGGGGTTGGTTCGACCCGAGACTTACTCAGGCAGAATCCGGACCGCGCCCTTGTCCGCACTCGACGCAAATGCCGCATAGGCTTTGAGGGCCGTCGTGACGTTGCGCTTGCGGGGCGCTGACGGCTTCCAGCCGAGTGCATCCTGCTCGTGGCGACGCGCCGAGAGTTCAGCATCCGACACCGCCAGATGGATGGTCCGGTTCGGAATATCGATCTCGATCATGTCACCCTGACGGACCAGTCCGATCGCGCCGCCCTGGGCTGCTTCCGGGGAAGCGTGACCGATCGACAGGCCGGATGTACCGCCGGAGAAGCGGCCGTCGGTGATCAGCGCGCAGGCCTTGCCGAGGCCCTTCGACTTCAGATAGCTTGTCGGATAGAGCATTTCCTGCATGCCCGGGCCGCCCTTTGGACCTTCATAGCGGATAACGACGACATCGCCGGCCTTGACCTCGTTGCTGAGGATCGCCTTGACGGACGCATCCTGGCTTTCGAAGACGACAGCGGGACCGCTGAACTTCAGGATCGACTCATCGACGCCCGCGGTCTTCACGATGCAGCCGTCGGCCGCGATGTTGCCGTAGAGAACCGCCAGGCCGCCATCCTTGGAGAAGGGATTTTCAACCGAGCGGATGATGCCCGTGTCGCTATCCGTATCGAGCTCGTCCCAGCGCGAAGACTGGCTGAACGCGACCTGAGTAGGAACGCCGCCGGGTGCTGCCTTGAAGAAGTTGCGGACGCTCTCGGAATTGGTGCGGGTGATGTCCCACCGGTCGATCGCATCGCCGAGCGTTGCTTCGTGCACGGTGTAGCAGTCCCGGTTGATCAGACCGCCGCGCTCCAACTCGCCCAGGATACGCATGATGCCGCCGGCGCGGTGAACGTCTTCCATGTGGACATCGCTCTTGGCAGGCGCGACCTTGGACAGGCACGGCACCTTGCGCGACAGCTTATCGATGTCCTCCATGCCAAAATCGACGCCGCCTTCATAGGCAGCCGCCAGGATATGGAGAACCGTATTGGTCGAGCCGCCCATCGCGATATCGAGCGACATGGCGTTTTCGAACGCCTCCTTGGTGGCGATATTGCGCGGCAGGACCCGTTCGTCATCCTGCTCGTAGTAGCGGCGTGCGATATCGACGATCAGGTGACCGGCTTCGACGAACAGGCGACGGCGGTCCGAATGGGTGGCGAGCGTCGAGCCATTACCAGGCAGCGACAGGCCGAGCGCCTCGGTCAGGCAATTCATCGAGTTTGCGGTGAACATGCCGGAGCACGAGCCGCAGGTCGGACAGGCGGCCTTTTCGATGGCGGTGACGTCTTCGTCCGACATCTTGTCGTCAGCGGCTGCCACCATGGCATCGACGAGGTCGAGCGCAACGGTCTTGCCGTGCAGGACCACCTTGCCGGCCTCCATCGGGCCACCGGAGACGAAGACGGCCGGGATGTTCAGGCGCATGGCGGCATTCAGCATGCCGGGCGTGATCTTGTCGCAGTTGGAGATGCAGACCATGGCGTCGGCACAGTGGGCGTTGACCATGTACTCGACCGAGTCGGCGATGATCTCGCGCGATGGCAGCGAGTACAGCATGCCGTCGTGGCCCATGGCGATGCCGTCATCGACGGCGATCGTGTTGAACTCCTTGGCGACGCCGCCTGCTGCCTCGATTTCGCGGGCAACCAGCTGGCCTAGATCCTTGAGGTGGACATGGCCCGGCACGAACTGCGTGAAGGAATTGACCACCGCGATGATCGGCTTGCCGAAATCACCGTCCTTCATGCCGGTGGCGCGCCAAAGGCCGCGCGCGCCAGCCATGTTGCGGCCGTGGGTCGTGGTTCTTGAACGATAGACTGGCATGATGTTTCCTCGATCGCGTTCAGCAATTGCTATTTACCGCGTTGGATGACGCGGCGCAAAGGACCTTGTTTTCTCCGTCCTACTGCAGGCTAAAGCCAGTGTCACTAGCAATGGGGCGAAAAACAGTACGGTACGGTACGGTTCTCACCAGCGCGGTAAAAATCTGCCCAGCGATGTAGGCGAGGCCGAAGTTTCATAGCGGTTCTGCTTCGGCGTGGCGCTTGAGGAGTGAGGCAACGTCACCGTCCCTCACCCTCTTCTCGTGTCCGCTATCGCTTCGCGCGGAGGTCGTCCGCCGTCACACCGAAATGGTCGAGAACGATGTTGAGGTTGCGGCGGTGCGACTTGAAGAAGACGTCGAACAGATCACCGGCCAGCGGCACGCTGCCGACGACAGAATCGACCGCAAGGTTGCCGATCATCTTTGCAAGCTTGTCGTTCGGCACACCCATGCGGCGGGCCTCGTTGACGATATAGAGGCCAATCAATGCGCCCCCGGCATCGCCCACGAGCGGAACAAGGCCCATGATGGAATCGGCACCAAACCGAAACCGGGTGCCGGGAATACCGATCGCCGTATCCATCATACGGGCGACGCCGTGGATACGCCGCAAACGCCGCAGTCGATCGATCCGGCCCGCATCGGTTTCCGTGAAGCGTTCGCTGGCAGCATCCCAGGTTTTCGTCGCCATACTCACTATCCTTGATTAATGTCAAAGCTGAAATGAGCATGCGATTTCCCGGTTCAAGGCTTAGCGTATGTTTCAACGCTAATTCTTTCACGCAAACGTGGTTTAATGCCTTTCCTCCGCCTCTGTGAAACCAAACCTGTCGGCGGTACGTATAAGCACAGGATAGGCTTTTGCCTGAAGGAGATCCGCCATGCCCGCATTTCGCCCACCCCACATTTCGCCGACTGAGATCACGCCGCGCGACATCTATCTGTCGCGCCGGAATTTCGTGGGCACCGTCGCCGCAGGCGCCGGCCTTTCAGTCCTTGGAGGCTCAAGCGCATTCGCTGCGGCTCTCAGCGCATCGCCCGGCCCCTACAAGCTGGACGAAAAGCTGACGCCTAAAGAAGCCGTCACCACCTACAACAATTTCTACGAGTTCGGCGTCGGCAAGGAAGATCCCTCGCAGAATTCCGGTGCGTTCAAACCGACACCCTGGACCGTCAAGGTCGAGGGCATGGTGGGCAAGCCGAAGGAATTCGGTCTCGACGAGATCCTCAAGATGAAGCTCGAGGAGCGGACATACCGCATGCGCTGTGTCGAGGGATGGTCGATGGTGATCCCGTGGATCGGTTTCCCCCTGGCGGCAATCCTCGACCAGGTCGAGCCGCTTGGCAGCGCGAAATACGTGGCGTTCGAGACGGTCGTGCGTCCCGAGGAAATGCCCGGCCAAGGCGGTCTCTTCCAGGCTCTACCCTGGCCTTATGTCGAAGGCCTGCGCCTTGACGAAGCGCGCCATCCGCTGACCATTCTCGCTGTCGGTCTCTACGGCGAAACGCTGCCCAACCAGAACGGTGCGCCGATCCGGCTCGTGGTGCCGTGGAAGTATGGGTTCAAGGGGATCAAGTCGATCGTCAAGATCAAGCTGGTCGAAGAGCAGCCACAGACCACCTGGAAGAATTCGAACGCCCGGGAATACGGTTTCTATTCCAACGTCAATCCGGCCGTCGACCATCCGCGCTGGAGTCAGGCGACCGAACAGCGGATCGGCGAAGGCGGCTTCTTCGGAACCAAGCGCGTCGATACCCTGCCCTTCAACGGCTATGCGAACGAAGTGGCGAGCCTCTATACCGGCATGGACCTGAAAGCGAACTACTGACCATGCTCTCGATCCCAGCCCTGCCCCGCCGATACCATGCCGCCAGCATCTGGGCACTTTACGTCGTGGGGCTTTGTCCCGCGGCGTGGTACTTCTATCAGGCCGCGACGGGCGGGCTGGGTTTCAATCCGGTCAAGACGTTCGAGCACCTGATCGGCATCTGGGCGTTGCGTTTCATCATCCTGACGCTCGCCGTCACGCCCCTTCGCGATATTCTCGGGATCAACTGGATCCGCTATCGCCGTGCGCTAGGGCTGCTCGCCTTCTATTACGTCGTGTTCCATTTCAGCGTCTATCTTCTGCTCGATCTGCAGCTGAACTTCGGCGCTGTTGGCAGCGATATCGTGCGGCGCCCCTATATCACAATCGGCTTTGCCTGCCTGCTGCTGCTGATCCCGCTTGCGGTGACATCCAACAACTGGTCGATCCGCAAGCTCGGACAGACCTGGGTGAAAATGCACAAGCTGATCTATCTCGTGGCACTGGGCGGCGCGCTCCACTATGTGCTCGCGGTGAAGTCGGTGACGCTCGTTCCGTTTATCCATATCGCAGCGATCGGGCTGCTCCTCGCCTACCGGCCGCTCAGAAAACCGTTCCTCAACTGGAAGCGCGGCAAGAGCCGCCCGGCTCGGCCCGCGCCTACGACATAGTGGGCGGCGTCAACGCATGGCAGGTATGGCGCAGGCCTCGCCGCCGCCGAACAGCCGAGAACGGGTGAGGAAGCGCTTTTCACGCCCATTGTCGAGCGAGAACATGCCGCCCCTTCCGGGCACGACATCGATAATCAGCTGTGTGTGCTTCCAGGCCTCGAACTGGCTCCCGCTGATATAGACCGGCACGCCGCCGATTTCGCCGAGCTTCACGTCGTGGTCGGCAAGCATGAAATCGCCCTTCGGATAGCACATGGGTGACGACCCGTCGCAGCAGCCACCGGATTGGTGGAACAGGATGTCCGGGTGGTCCGCCTGGATCTCGGCAATGAGGTTCAGCGCGGAATCCGTGGCCGTGACGCGCGGTTCGCCGTTGATTGTCGCATCCATCATGTCATTCCTGTTCGCATCGAGACATTGAAAGGCTCCCGACCCTGCAGCCGGGAGCCCACGCTTCGGTTGAGATCGATCAGAAGAACCCGAGCTTCTTCGGGCTGTAGCTCACCAGCATGTTCTTGGTCTGCTGGTAGTGGTCGAGCATCATCTTGTGGTTTTCGCGACCAATCCCGGACTGCTTGTACCCGCCAAATGCCGCATGCGCGGGATAGGCGTGATAGCAATTGGTCCACACGCGGCCGGCCTGGATCTCCCGGCCGAAGCGATAGGCGCGGTTGCCGTCGCGGGTCCACACGCCGGCGCCGAGCCCGTACAGCGTATCGTTGGCGATCTCCAGCGCCTGCTTTTCGTCCTTGAAGGTCGTTACCGACACCACCGGTCCGAAGATCTCCTCCTGGAAGATCCGCATCTTGTTGTGGCCCTTGAAGATCGTCGGCTTGATGTAGTAGCCGTTCGCCAATTCCCCGCCGAGATCGTTCTTGACGCCGCCAGTCAGCACTTCCGCGCCTTCCTGCTTGCCGATGTCGAGATAGGACAGGATCTTTTCCATCTGCTCCGAGGATGCCTGCGCGCCAATCATGGTCGAGCTATCGAGCGGGTTGCCCTGCGTGATGGCTTCGACGCGTTTGACCGCCCGCTCCATGAAACGATCGTAAACCGATTCCTGGATCAGTGCGCGGCTGGGGCAGGTGCAGACTTCGCCCTGGTTCAGCGCGAACATCGCAAAGCCTTCCAGCGCCTTGTCGAGGAAATCGTCGTCTTCATTCATCACATCGGCGAAGAAGATGTTCGGCGACTTGCCGCCAAGTTCGAGCGTGACAGGGATAAGGTTTTGGCTGGCATATTGCATGATCAGCCGCCCCGTCGTGGTCTCTCCGGTAAAGGCGATCTTGGCGATCCGGTTGCTGGTCGCAAGCGGTTTCCCGGCTTCGAGACCGAAACCATTGACGATATTCAGCACGCCGGGTGGCAGGAGGTCACCGACGAGTTCCGCCCAGACCAGAAGCGAGGCCGGTGTCTGCTCGGCCGGTTTGATGACGACGCAGTTGCCGGCGGCAAGCGCCGGTGCAAGCTTCCACGCGGCCATCAGAATCGGGAAATTCCACGGAATGATCTGGCCGACGACGCCAAGCGGTTCGTGGAAGTGATAGGCGACCGTATCGTGGTCGATTTCACTGATCGAACCTTCCTGGGCACGGATGCAGGATGCGAAATAGCGGAAGTGATCGATGGCGAGCGGGATGTCGGCGGCCATTGTCTCGCGGATCGGCTTGCCGTTGTCCCAGGTTTCGGCCTGCGCCAGAACTTCCAGCTTGTCTTCCATCCGCTGGGCGATCTTCATCAGGATGTTCGAGCGGTCAGCCGGCGCCATGCGGCCCCATTTTTCCTTGGCGGCGTGGGCAGCGTCGAGCGCCGCATTGACATCCTTTTCGTCAGACCGCGGGATCTCGCAGATCTTGCCGCCGGTGATCGGCGTGACGTTGTCGAAATACTTGCCGCTGATCGGTTCTTTCCACTCACCGCCGATATAGTTGCCGTATTTGAGCTTGAACGGTGACTCAACGATTTTCTGGTGCAGCATGTCATCCTCCCATGATGAACAGGTTCAAAGCGAACCCGATGGAACAGAATCTGCGCTTCTGGCGTGGTGAAAACAGGCCTCACCCGCGATACCGCGATGCACTCTGTCGCAAGTCTGCGACAAAACTCCCCGTCATTCAATGCCAAATCGCTTCATCTTGCGATGCAGGGTGGAACGGCTGACGCCGAGCACCTGGGCTGCCAGCGAGACGTTGCCGTGGACACGAGACAACGCCCGAAGAAGCGCCGAGCGCTCGGCATCGCCCAGGAGTTCGCGCGCATCCCTGCTCGATTCGTTAAGTAGATCGGAGGCCGGGATCCCTTCCGCAATCCGATCGTCGTCCAGACGCAGCGCCGATCGCGCAGCCCGCGTGGCACCGATCACAAGGTCGTCGCGATCTACAGCCAGGAGCGCCATTGGAGATCCCGTCTCACTCGGCACCATCACGAAGCGGGCACCTTGAAACGCGTTTCGGAACAGGTTCAGCTCGATCCGGGATGCCGCCTCACGCACCGTCTGCGACAGGATGGCGATCGTGCCTTCGTTTGCGTCACTTCGGCACGTCGAGACATCGAGCGCGCCGGCCAGAACTCCACGGTGATCACGAATGGGCGCAGTCGTGCAGCTCAGATCGATATTGGATGCAAAGAAGTGCTGGTCGCGGATGATCGATATCGGCCGGTCGTCGGCGATTGCGGTGCCGATCCCGTTGGTGCCGATACTCTCCTCGGTCCAGACCGAGCCGGTCCAAAGGCCGAGCACACGAAAATCCTTGTCGTCGCCCGCTGCGCCGCGACGGTCAAGCGCGATACCTTTGCTGTCGGTCATCAGGATGCAGCAGCCGGCGCGACCGACGACCATGAACAGCCGATCGAGCTCGTCCCTCGCCTGCCCGATAAGACGCTCCGACTGTTTTCGGGCGACGTCAAGTTCCTGCTCTGTCACCCGCTCCGGCATCCGCCGGTCCTCTGGCGCCAAGTGATGCATGGTCATGCAGCGGCGCCAGGACGCGACTACAGCTGAACTCGCGACAGGGGAATTGGCCGACGCGTAGACTTGGTCGGCATGGGAAACAGGGTCATGCATCGGGCTCCTCCCACCAAATGCGTCACGGCTCGATTGTCGCTAAAAAAACGGGATGTGGCAACAGCGATATAGGGAGCTTCAGTCATTCGGCAGGCCGGTCAGCCTGCCATCCCCCGGACTTGACAGTCACAGTCACCGCAGGCTTCAGTCCGTGCAGCGGAGATGTTTTGATGACACCAGAATCGACTGCGGACGGCGGACGACTATCCTTGCTGGATGTCTATCTTTGCAACCATCGGCCGTTTGGAGAGATCCACGGTATCACGCGTTTCGTCATCGAGTTTCTCTACTTCGGCATCAAAGAAGCGCGGGCCTGCCTGTTCGCCGGCCTGTTTTTTGTGTCGATCTTCATCGTTCCGCGAACGGGCTTGTTCGGCATCCCGCGCTACGACGTTCTGCTGATCATCGCGCTCGCCATCCAGTCCCTGATGATCTGGAGCAAGCTGGAAACCTGGGATGAGGCAAAAGCGATCGGACTTTTCCACGTGGTTGGCTTTGCGCTCGAAGTGTTCAAGACCTCCGGCAGCATCCAGTCATGGTCATACCCTGACTTCGCCTATACGGAAGTGCTGGGCGTACCGCTGTTTTCCGGCTTCATGTATGCCGCCGTGGGGAGCTACATCATCCAGGCCTGGCGGCTTTTCGATCTGCGGATCAACCACCATCCCAGCTACTGGATGGCTGGCCTGATCGCGATTGCGATCTACGCGAATTTCTTCACTCACCATTTCATCGGCGACTACCGCTGGTATATCGCCGCCTGTGCGCTCGGCCTTTACGCCCGCACGACCGTCACCTTCCGGCCCTACGATCGAGACAGACGGATGCCGCTTTTGGTCGCCTTCGTGCTGATCGGCTTTTTTATCTGGCTGGCGGAGAACATCTCGACCTTTTTCGGGATCTGGCAATATCCGAACCAGATCGGGGCATGGTCGGTGGTCCATCTTGGCAAATGGAGTTCGTGGTCATTGCTGGTGGTGATGACTTTCACGATCGTCGCCAATCTCAAGCATATCAAACAGAAGATCTACGTCCCCGTTTGAGGCGCCACGACTCGACGGCGCCAGCGATGCCGATACCGACGGCGTAAGCTGCGATATTCCTTAGGGAAAACACGCGTCCGAGCAACAGTTTGCCGGCCGTCGTCAGTCGAAACGCATCCAACTCGGGCGTGTGATAGAGCCTTGAGAGTTCAACGCTAAGGGCGATGAGGAATGCCGCAAAGGCGAGCCTGCCGATGTTCACCGATCCGGTCAGCGTGGCCAACGCAAGAAACACCATCGCACCCCAGAGAACCGACCCACCGTATTTCACGACAAAGAAGGAAAGACCGAGATCGTAACCGAAGCGGCGCAGCAGAAGCCCCGCGGAGATCACAAGCAGCGTGGCGAGGCATCGCTGAACGCGTATGGATCGTGGTGCAGTCATGCTCGAGCCCGCCCCCCTCATTTCCCAAAAGAAAAAGGCCGGGCGTTTCCACCCGGCCTTTTCGAAAAGTGCGATCCTCGGATCGAATTATGCGGCTTCGGCAGTTTCTGCTTCAGCAGCAACGCGAGCCTTGTCGGCTGCGCCCTTGGCATCGACGTCGCGTTCGACGAATTCGATGACCGCCATCGGAGCGTTGTCGCCCTGACGATAGCCGGCCTTCATGATGCGCAGGTAGCCGCCGTTGCGGGTTGCGTAACGCGAAGCGATGGCATCGAACAGCTTGCGAACAGCGTCCTGATCCTGGATCTGCGAGATCGCCTGACGACGAGCGTGCAGGTCGCCGCGCTTGCCGAGGGTGACGAGCTTTTCGACGATCGGGCGAATTTCCTTCGCCTTCGGCAGGGTTGTTACGATCTGCTCATGGGTGATGAGCGAAGCCGCCATGTTGGCAAACATGGCTTTGCGGTGGCTTGCGGTGCGGTTGAGCTTACGGCCCGAATTTCCGTGACGCATGGTGTGTCTCCTTCACTTGCAGGCATTCGCCTGCAGTCTGATCCTGTTAGTATTGGTCTTCGTAACGCTTGGCGAGATCTTCGATGTTTTCCGGCGGCCATGCAGGAACTTCCATACCAAGATGGAGGCCCATGGATGCCAGAA
This sequence comes from Rhizobium sp. CFBP 8752, assembly GCF_014842035.1. Classification (NCBI taxonomy): domain Bacteria; kingdom Pseudomonadati; phylum Pseudomonadota; class Alphaproteobacteria; order Hyphomicrobiales; family Rhizobiaceae; genus Rhizobium; species Rhizobium sp. CFBP 8752. The sequence goes on from NZ_JACYUZ010000001.1 coordinate 1,917,237, forward strand.
CTTCCTTGATCTCGTTCAGCGACTTGCGACCGAAATTCGGAGTGCGGAGCATCTCGGCTTCGGTCTTCTGGATGAGGTCGCCGATATAGACGATGTTGTCGTTCTTCAGGCAGTTGGCCGAACGGACGGAAAGTTCCAGTTCGTCGACCTTCTTGAGGAGCGCCGGGTTGAACGCGAGTTCGGTGACGGCTTCCTCTTCTGCTTCCTTCTGCGGCTCGTCGAAGTTGACGAAGACCGACAGCTGGTCCTGAAGGATACGAGCGGCGAAGGCTACGGCGTCTTCACCCGAGACCGAACCATCGGTTTCGATGGTCATGGTCAGCTTGTCATAGTCGAGAACCTGGCCTTCACGGGTGTTTTCCACCTTGTAGGACACTTTCTTGACCGGGGAATACAGGCTATCGACCGGGATGAGACCGATCGGAGCATCTTCCGCACGGTTACGATCGGCAGGAACGTAGCCCTTGCCGTTGTTGACCGTGAATTCCATACGGATCTCAGCACCCTCGTCGAGCGTGCAGATCACGTGGTCGGGGTTGAGGATCTCGATATCGCCAACCGTCTGAATGTCGCCGGCGGTAACGGAGCCCGGGCCCTGCTTGCGCACGACCATACGCTTGGAATCGTCACCATCCATCTTGATGGCGATTTCCTTGATGTTCAGCACGATGTCCGTCACATCTTCCCGAACGCCGGGGATGGAGGAGAATTCGTGCAGAACGCCGTCGATCTGCACTGCGGTAACAGCAGCACCGCGCAGCGACGACAGAAGTACGCGACGAAGCGCGTTGCCGAGCGTCAGGCCGAAGCCGCGCTCGAGAGGCTCAGCAACAAGCGTTGCCTTTGTACGGCCGGAAGAGGAAAACTCCACCTTGTTCGGCTTAATCAGTTCCTGCCAGTTCTTCTGGATCATGACCTACTACCTTCCGTTCGTTACCACCATCCAATCGTGGTAACCGAGCACGAGGAACACCGGAAATACCCTTCCGGCTATACGGTGAAAGCCGCCTCGACTCTTTCAGGAGACGGAGCGGCTATTACCGGGTTCAGATGAAGATCGCTGCGAAGCGAGCTCCAAAAACGTCCATTAGACGCGGCGCTTCTTGCGCGGGCGGCAACCGTTGTGCGGGATCGGGGTCACGTCGCGGATCGAGGTGATCATGAAGCCGGCAGCCTGCAGAGCGCGCAGAGCCGATTCGCGACCGGAACCCGGACCGCAGACTTCGACTTCGAGCGACTTCATGCCGTGCTCCTGAGCCTTCTTGGCGCAGTCTTCGGCAGCGATCTGAGCTGCGAACGGGGTCGACTTGCGCGAACCCTTAAAGCCCTTGGCACCAGCAGACGACCAGGCAATTGCATTGCCCTGTGCGTCGGTGATGGTGATCATCGTGTTGTTGAACGTCGAGTTGACGTGGGCAACGCCCGACGTGATATTTTTGCGTTCGCGGCGGCGTACGCGTGTGGCTTCCTTGGCCATGGTATTCCTTTCGTTGATCTCTGCACCGCCGTAATGCCAGCGGCTCCACCTCAGATCAGACAGTCACGAAAAAGCGGACAGGAGCCCTGCCCGCTTTGCGACTATCGATCCAAAATTACTTCTTCTTACCAGCAATCGCCTTTGCCGGACCCTTGCGGGTGCGGGCATTGGTGTGCGTGCGCTGACCGCGGACCGGAAGGCCACGACGGTGACGCAGGCCGCGATAGCAGCCGAGGTCCATGAGGCGCTTGATGTTCATCGCGGTTTCGCGACGAAGATCACCTTCGACGCGATAATCGCGGTCGATGGTTTCGCGGATCTGCAGGACTTCAGAGTCGGTCAGCTGATGGACGCGCTTTTCAGCGGCAAGACCAACCTTCTCCATAATTTCCTGTGCGAATTTCGGGCCGATCCCGTGAATGTAGGTCAGCGCGATGACAACGCGCTTCGCAGTCGGGATGTTGACGCCAGCGATACGTGCCACGTCTATTCTCCTTGCGTTCCGGTTGCCATCCGGCAAGCGGTACTTCTTCCATGAAAGCGACCTTTGGAACAGTCGCCAGTTCAAACTTCATACGAGACAGGCAAAATGATCGCCCCGGATGTCCTTGCGGGAATCCGCGCCGATCGCTGTAAAACTGTCGCGAGTTGGCGCGGTGTGTAGCGGAATCAGTGCTTGAATGCAACTGCTCCACCCCAAGATTCTTTAACCCATCCAAGACAGTCTTAGAGACTGGCAAGGATCTTTTCGATATCGGCCGTGACAGTATCCATCTCGGCCATGCCATCGACAACCTTGAGCTTGCCTTTGGCATAGTAGTAACCAATGAGCGGCGAGGTTTCCTTGTAGTAAACCTCGAGACGCTTGGTCATGGTCTCGGCGTTGTCGTCCGGCCGACGCTTGAAGTGGGTCGAGCCACACTTGTCGCACGTGCCCTCCGACGAAGGCTTCTTATCCGAGTCGTGGTAGACCGTCCCGCACTGGGCGCAGGAATAGCGACCGGAGACGCGACGGACAAGCTCCTTATCGTCGACGCGAAGTTCAATCACGACGGAAAGATCGAGCCCCTTGGCAGACAGCATCGCCTCAGTGGCGTCCGCCTGCACGAGCGTGCGGGGAAAACCGTCAAGGATGAAACCGTTCGCACAGTCGGGCGCGTCTATGCGCTCGGAGACGATCGCGTTGACGATCTCGTCAGAGACGAGGTTGCCCGCATCCATGACTGCCTTGGCGCGCTTGCCGACTTCGGTCTCAGCTGCCACGGCTGCCCGCAGCATATCACCAGTGGAGAGCTGCGGAATGCCATGCTTCTCCACGATCCGCTGGGCTTGGGTCCCCTTGCCCGCGCCCGGCGGTCCTAAAAGAATCAGTCTCATCGTCCCCTCTTTCCACCGCGTAGTTTCGACTTCTTGATCAATCCCTCATACTGCTGCGCGATGAGGTGTCCCTGGATCTGCGCAACCGTATCAAGGGTTACACTGACCACGATCAAAAGCGAAGTACCACCAAGGGCTAACGGAACGCCCGTTCTGGCCACCAGGAATTCGGGAAGAATGCAGACCACGACGAGATAGATAGCGCCGACGACCGTGATTCGGGTCAGGACGTAATCGATATATTCCGCGGTACGCTCGCCGGGACGGATGCCGGGAATGAAACCGCCGTGCTTCTTCAGGTTATCAGCCGTATCCTTCGGGTTGAAGACGATGGCCGTGTAGAAGAAGGCGAAGAACGCGATCAGCATGGCGTAGAACAGCATAAACAGCGGCTGGCCGTGGCCAAGAGCTGCAATGATCCCCGTTGCCCAATCTGGCAGCTGTGAATTGCCGGCAAAGCCCGCAGCCGTTGCCGGCAGAAGCAGAAGCGAGGATGCAAAGATTGCCGGAATAACGCCCGCTGTATTGAGCTTCAGCGGAAGGTGCGAGGTATCGCCCTGGAACATGCGGTTGCCGACCTGACGCTTCGGATACTGGATCAAAAGCCGACGCTGGGCGCGTTCAACAAACACGATCAGCGCAATGACGGCGATCGCGACGATGATAACGGTGAGAATCAGAGCCGTCGGCAGAGCGCCGGTACGACCGAGTTCCATTGTGTTGGCGAGCGCGCCCGGAAGACCTGCGGCAATACCGGCAAAGATGATCAGCGAAATACCGTTGCCGATACCGCGCGAGGTGATCTGCTCACCAAGCCACATCAGGAACATCGTGCCGCCAAGCAGCGTGACGACCGTTGAGAGCGTGAAGAACCAGCCCGGGTTGGACACGATGCCCTGACCGCTCGAAAGGCCGGCAGCGATGCCGTAGGCCTGAAGCGCGCCGAGAATCACGGTGCCGTAGCGAGTGTACTGGTTGATGATCTTGCGACCCGCCTCGCCTTCCTTCTTCAGGTTCTCGAGCGACGGGACGACCGAAGTCATCAGCTGCACGATAATCGAAGCGGAAATGTAAGGCATGATGCCGAGGGCGAAGATCGCCATGCGCTCGACAGCACCGCCGGAGAACATGTTGAAGAGGCCGAGAATGCCACCCGACTGACCGCTAAAGGCCTGCGCATAGGCTTCAGGGTTGAGGCCTGGCAGCGGAATATGCGTGCCCAAGCGATAGACAAGAAGCGCTGCCAGCGTGAACCACAGGCGTTTCTTGAGATCTTCCGCCTTGGCGAAAGTTTTGAAATTCAGATTTGAGGCCAGTTGTTCAGCTGCAGAAGCCATGCAATTCTCCGCCCGACCCATCCCCCGGCGGCATGTGCCTTCCGGAACGCAGTCTTGATTCTGTTTTCAGAAAGCTGGGGGCGCGAGATGCTGTCGCAATCGCCTGCCTCACCCATTTTTCCGTCTGATCCCGGTAGCTGACCGGCCGGACTGCCTTGGGGATCGTGAGGCTCACATATGGACATAAAATCACCCGGTGTGAAGCTCACACCGGGTTATTTTCAAACGATTTATTCAGCGGCTGTTTCAGCAACCACGAGCAGCTTGATCGAGCCGCCCGACTTTTCGATCTTTTCGACGGCAGCCTTGGAGGCACCGGCGACTTCGATCGAAACCTTGGTTGTCAGTTCGCCGCCGGACAGGACGCGAACGCCGTCCTTGAGGCGACGGATGACGCCGGCAGCCTTGAGAGCTGCTGCGTCGACAGTCGCGTTTGCGTCGAGCTTGCCAGCATCGATCGCAGTCTGGATACGGCCGAGCGATACGGTTGCGTATTCAGATGCGAAGATGTTGTTGAAGCCGCGCTTCGGAAGACGACGGTAGATTGGCATCTGACCGCCTTCGAAGCCGTTGATCGAAACGCCTGAACGGGCCTTCTGACCCTTGACGCCGCGTCCACCGGTCTTGCCCTTGCCGGAACCGATACCGCGACCAACGCGGATACGGTCCTTCGAAGAGCCTTCGTTGTCCTTGATCTCATTCAGTTTCATGGTCAATTCCTCCGTCTCACTTCTCTTCGACGACGCGAACGAGATGCTGGACAGCACGGATCATGCCACGAACGGAAGGAGTATCTTCCAGAGTGCTGGTCCGATGCATCTTGTTGAGGCCAAGACCGATCAGCGTCGCGCGCTGTTCGGCCGGGCGGCGGATTGGGCTGCCGATCTGCTGAACGGTAACCGTCTTTGCTTCAGTCTTCTGCGTAGCCTTAGCCATGGTTCAGACTCCTCTTATTCTTCCGACGCATTGCCGGAAGCGGCGCGGCGCGACTGCAGGGTGGCATACTTGAGGCCACGCTGAGCTGCTACGTCCTTCGGATGCACCTGGTGCTTCAGAGCGTCGAACGTTGCGCGAACCATGTTGTATGGGTTCGACGAACCAGTCGACTTCGCAACAACGTCATGGACGCCGAGCGTTTCGAATACAGCGCGCATCGGGCCGCCGGCGATGATACCGGTACCAGCCTTGGCCGAGCGCAGCAGAACCTTGCCGGCGCCGTGACGACCATTGACGTCGTGATGCAGCGTACGGCCGTCACGCAGCGGTACGAAGATCAGATCGCGCTTTGCAGATTCGGTTGCCTTGCGGATGGCTTCCGGCACTTCGCGTGCCTTGCCATGACCGAAGCCAACGCGACCCTTCTGGTCGCCGACGACGACGAGAGCAGCAAAACCGAAACGACGGCCGCCCTTGACGACCTTGGCGACGCGGTTGATCGCGACCAGCTTGTCGACGAATTCGCTATCGCGTTCTTCGCGGTTCTGGCGATCGTTGCCCGAACCTCTTCTTTCCTGTGCCATTGTCCTTTTCCTTTTTCTTTTGCGGGTGGAACGGCAGGTTGAGATTATCCGGCGTACCGGACGTGATGCGGTAAAACCGCAAATCGCCCGGCCTCCCCTTCTTCAGGCAGACCGGGCGAAATTTCTTAGAAGCTCAGGCCGCCTTCGCGGGCAGCTTCAGCAAGAGCCTTGATGCGGCCGTGGTAGATGAAGGCGCCGCGGTCGAACACGACTTCCGTCACGCCAGCCTTGGCAGCGCGCTCTGCAACCAACTTGCCAACGGCAGCAGCTGCTGCAACGTCCGCACCGGTCTTCAGCGACTTGCGCAGATCGACGTCGAGCGTGGAAGCGGCTGCAAGCGTGCGGCCGGCCACGTCGTCGATGACCTGAACGTAGATGTTTTTCGAGGAGCGGTGAACCGACAGACGCGGACGGCCATTTGCGACCTTCTTGATCTGACGGCGAACACGGCTCGCACGCTTTGTGAGTGCTTCTTTTCTGGTAGCCATGATCCCGCGTCCTTACTTCTTCTTGCCTTCCTTGCGGACGATCCGTTCCTCAGCGTACTTGACGCCTTTGCCCTTGTAGGGCTCTGGACCGCGGTATTCGCGGATTTCCGCTGCTACCTGACCGACCTGCTGTTTATTAATGCCGGAGACGATGATTTCCGTCGGCTTCGGCACGGCAATGGTGATGCCTTCCGGGGTCTGATAGACCACGTCGTGGCTGAAGCCGAGAGCCAGCTGCAGGTTCTTGCCCTGCAGCGACGCGCGGTAACCAACGCCGTTGATTTCAAGCTTGCGCTCGAAACCGTCCTTCACACCCTTCAGGATGTTTTCGATCATCGTGCGGGACATGCCCCACTTCGAACGAGCATCCTTGGAATCGTTGACCGGAGTCACCGAAATGGCATTGTCTTTGATTTCAAGCTTGATTTCGTCGTTAGCGACGAAGAAAAGCTCGCCCTTCGGGCCCTTGGCAGTGACTTTCTGGCCATCAACCGAGGCCGTGATCCCTGCAGGAACCTGAACGGGCTTTTTACCGATACGAGACATTATTCAATCCTGTCTGTTCGCTAGGGAGATCCTTGCGCAGTCTTAGAAGACCGAGCAAAGAACCTCGCCGCCTACGTTCTGTTCGCGAGCCTGGTGATCGGCCATCACGCCCTTCGGAGTCGAAAGGATGGTGATGCCGAGGCCGTTCGCGACCTGAGGGATGGACTTGACCGAGACATAAACTCGGCGGCCCGGCTTGGACACGCGGCCGATCTCACGGATCACCGACGCGCCTTCGTAGTACTTCAGTTCGATTTCGATCTCGGCCTTGCCGTTGCCGAAATCGGTTTCAGTGTAACCGCGGATGTAGCCTTCAGCCTGCAGCACGTCGAGAACGCGAACGCGCAGCCTGGAGGCTGGCGTCGAAACGGTCGACTTGCGGCGGGAAGCGCCGTTGCGGATACGTGTGAGCATATCGCCCAAGGGATCAGTCATGGTCATCTAACGATCTCCTTACCAGCTCGACTTGACGATGCCCGGCACTTTGCCGAGGCTGCCGAGTTCGCGAAGTGCAATACGCGACATCTTAAGCTTGCGATAGAAAGCGCGTGGGCGACCGGTGACTTCGCAACGGTTGCGGATACGCGTCTTCGAGCCATCGCGCGGCAGAGAAGCGAGCTTGATAGTTGCCTTGAACCGCTCTTCGATCGGAAGTTCCTGGTTCATGATGGTCGCCTTCAATACAGCACGCTTGGCTGCATGGTCCGCGACGGTCTTGCGGCGGCGCTTGTTCTTTTCAACTGCGCTGGTTTTCGCCATATCGGAGTTCCTTTTAAACGCTCGTCGTTACGGTTACTGGCGGAACGGGAAGTTGAACTCTTTCAGGAGAGCCCGTGCTTCGTCGTCGTTGGTAGCCGTCGTGCAAACGATGATGTCCATGCCCCACATCTGATCAACCTTGTCGTAGTTGATCTCCGGGAACACAATGTGTTCCTTGATGCCCATGGCGAAGTTGCCACGGCCGTCAAAGGACTTCGGGTTCAGGCCGCGAAAGTCGCGAACGCGCGGAAGCGCGATGTTGACCAGTCGATCCATGAATTCGTACATGCGGGCGCCGCGAAGCGTAACCTTGGCACCGATCGGCATGAATTCGCGAACCTTGAAGCCCGCGATGGAATTCCGTGCCTTGGTGATAACCGGCTTCTGGCCGGCGATCGCTGCGAGATCGGCTGCTGCAACCGTTGGCTTCTTGCTGTCGGCAGTTGCTTCGCCCACACCCATGTTGATGACGATCTTGTCCAGCTTGGGGATCATCATGTCGTTGGAGTAGGAAAACTGCTCCTTTAGCGCGGCGCGGATGCGGGAAACGTATTCCGCCTTGAGCCGCGGCTCATACTTGGACTCAGCCATCGATCACATCTCCCGTACGCTTGGCGACACGCACCTTCTTACCGTCGACGACCGAGAAACCAACGCGAGTTGGCTTACCGTCTTTCGCGGCAACCGCGATGTTCGACAGATGGATGGACGCTTCCTTGTTGATGATGCCAGCTTCCTGCGTCTGCGACTGACGCTGGTGGCGCTTCACCATATTGATGCCGCGAACGACCGCACGGTCTTCCTTCGGCATAACCTGGATTACTTCACCGGTGCGGCCCTTGTCCTTGCCGGTCAGTACGACGACGTTGTCGCCCTTCTTGATCTTCTGCATATCTCTCGCTCCTTACAGAACTTCAGGAGCCAGCGAGATGATCTTCATGTGGTTCTTGGCGCGAAGTTCGCGCGGAACCGGTCCGAAGATACGGGTGCCGATCGGCTCTTTCTTGTTGTCGATGAGGACCGCTGCGTTGTTGTCGAAGCGGATGACGCTGCCGTCGGCGCGACGGATGTCCTTGGCGGTACGCACAACCACCGCCTTCATCACGTCACCCTTCTTCACGCGGCCGCGCGGAATAGCTTCCTTGATCGAAACGACGATAACGTCGCCGATCGAAGCGTACTTGCGCTTGGAGCCGCCCAGCACCTTGATGCACATGACACGACGTGCGCCGGAATTATCCGCCACGTCGAGGTTTGTTTGCATCTGAATCATGTCAGGTCGCCTTTTTCTAATGACCAACTATCCGCGCGCATGAATACGAACGGCGCTGGCTATGAACACATTTTCAGTATGCGCGGGATCGGTCTTGCCAAGGTGGTTTCCCTAAGTGGGACCTTCCGTGCGCTGAAAGCAAAAGAACGCTCGTTTCCGAGCGTTCTACGCCAGTGGCGTGCTTCTTACAGGATTCTGTGTCCGACGCAAGGGCCTGACGCAAAATCCTGAAGTCTTTAAGCCTGGGCGTTGATAACCGTCCAGGTCTTGTCTTTGGAGATCGGGGCGCATTCCTGAATGGAAACTACGTCACCAACCTTGAACTGGTTGTTTTCGTCATGGGCCTTGTACTTCTTGGACCGGCGAACGGTCTTCTGAAGCAAAGGGTGAGCGAAGCGGCGCTCGACGCGGACAACAACGGTCTTCTCGTTCTTGTCGGAAACGACTACGCCCTGCAGAATGCGTTTCGGCATATTATTCTTCCTTTAGGCCTTGGCTTCTGCCGCCTTCTGGCGGGCAATGGTTTTCACGCGAGCGATATCCTTGCGGACCTCGGTGATGCGCGAGGATTTCTCGAGCTGGCCGGTGGCCTTCTGGAAGCGCAGGTTGAACTGCTCCTTCTTCAGGTCAGCAAGCTTGTCCTTGAGCTGGTCGGCGGTCAGGCCGCGTACGTCTTCGGCTTTCATCGTGCCTTCTCCTTAATCTGCGATGCGCTGTACGAAGCGCGTCGTGACCGAGAGCTTGGCAGACCCGAGGCGAAGTGCCTCGCGCGCGATCTCTTCCGAAACGCCGTCGATCTCGAACATGATACGACCAGGCTTGACCTTGCAAGCCCAGTATTCGACAGAACCCTTACCCTTACCCATGCGCACTTCGGTCGGCTTTGCCGTGACCGGTACGTCTGGGAATACGCGGATCCATACACGACCCGCACGCTTCATGTAACGTGTGATCGCGCGGCGAGCCGCTTCGATCTCACGTGCGTTGACGCGGTTAGGTTCCTGAGCCTTCAAACCGAATTCGCCGAATGCGAGGTCGAAGCCACCCTTGGCAACGCCCTTGATGCGGCCCTTGAACTGCTTGCGGAACTTGGTACGCTTTGGCTGCAACATTTTATTACTTCTCCGAGCTTATCTTTCGCCAGCGCTAATCAAGCGTTTTCACGTTCGCGGCGACGGTCGCCACGATCGCCACGCTCACGGCTTGCCGGACCCTGCGCATCGCCTTCCAGCGCGCGACGTTCCGACGCCATCGGATCGTGCTCAAGGATTTCGCCCTTGAAGATCCAGACCTTGATGCCGCAGATACCGAATGCGGTTTCGGCTTCAGCCGTACCGTAGTCGATGTCGGCGCGCAGTGTGTGCAACGGCACGCGGCCTTCGCGGTACCATTCGGTACGAGCGATTTCCGCGCCACCGAGACGGCCGGCGCAAGTGATCTTGATGCCTTCGGCGCCAAGACGCATGGCAGACTGAACAGCACGCTTCATCGCACGGCGGAAAGCCACGCGGCGTTCGAGCTGCTGGGCGATCGACTGAGCAACGAGCGTTGCGTCGACTTCCGGCTTGCGCACTTCAACGATGTTGAGGTGCGTTTCGGAGTTGGTCATCGTGGAGATCTTCTTGCGAAGCTTCTCGATGTCCGCACCCTTCTTGCCGATGATCAGACCCGGGCGAGCCGAGTGGATCGTGACGCGGCACTTCTTGTGCGGACGCTCGATAACCACCTTGGCGATGCCGGCCTGCTTCAGCTCGGACATCAGGTATGCGCGGATCTTCAGGTCTTCATGAAGCAGCTGGCCGTATTCGGCGTTGTCGGCGAACCAACGGCTGTCCCATGTACGGTTGATGCCGAGGCGAAAACCGATAGGATTGATTTTCTGACCCATTATGCGGCCTCCCCTTTTTCCTCGACTTCGCGAACGACGATCGTCAGATGCGCGAACGGCTTTTCGATCCGCGATGCACGGCCACGGCCGCGAGCGTGGAAACGCTTCATCGTGATCGACTTGCCGACGTAGGCTTCCGCTACGATCAGCGTGTCGACGTCGAGGTCATGGTTGTTTTCGGCGTTGGCGATAGCAGACTCGAGAGTCTTCTTCACCGTGCCTGCGATGCGCTTGCGGGAGAACTCGAGTTCTGCCAGAGCGCGTTCAACCTTCTTGCCGCGGATCATGGCGGCAACCAGGTTTAGCTTCTGCGGGCTGACGCGAAGCGTACGGGCGACTGCCTGTGCTTCGTTGTCCTTCAGCCGGCGTTCGGTCTTTGCCTTCGCCATGATTACTTCCTCTTCGCCTTCTTGTCCGCGCCGTGACCGTAATAGGTCCGGGTGGGAGCGAATTCACCAAACTTGTGTCCGACCATGTCTTCGTTGACGCTGACCGGCACGTGCTTGTTGCCGTTGTAGACGCCGAACGTCAAACCGACAAACTGCGGCAAGATCGTGGACCGACGGGTCCACATCTTGATCACTTCACTGCGTCCGCCTTCGCGCACCTTCTCAGCCTTCTTGAGAAGATAGCCGTCAACAAACGGACCTTTCCAAACTGAACGAGCCATTTAACGACTTCCTCTCTTACTTCTTGACGTGGCGCGAGCGCATGATGAACTTGTCCGTGGACTTGTTCGAACGCGTGCGCTTGCCCTTGGTGGGCTTGCCCCACGGGGACACCGGATGGCGTCCGCCAGAGGTACGGCCTTCACCACCGCCGTGTGGGTGGTCGACCGGGTTCATGACAACGCCGCGGTTATGCGGACGCTTGCCACGCCATACGGTACGACCGGCCTTGCCGTCGTTGATGTTGCCGTGATCGGGGTTGGAGACAGCACCGATCGACGCCAGGCACGAGCCTGGGACGAGACGCTGTTCACCAGAGTTGAGGCGCAGGATCGCCATGCCGGCATCGCGGCCGACGAGCTGCACATAGGTGCCGGCGGAGCGAGCAATCTGACCGCCCTTGCCTGGCTTCATTTCGACGTTGTGAACGATCGAACCAACCGGGATGAACTGCAGCGGCATGGTGTTGCCGGGCTTCACGTCGACAGCCTTCGAGGAAGCGATGACCTTGTCGCCTGCAGCAAGACGCTGCGGAGCGATGATGTAGGCCTGTTCGCCGTCCGTGTAGGTGACGAGCGCGATGAACGCGGTACGGTTAGGGTCGTATTCCAGACGCTCGACCGTGCCTTCAATGTCGAACTTGCGACGCTTGAAGTCGACCAGGCGATAGGTACGCTTGTGACCACCGCCGATGAAGCGGGCAGTGATACGACCGTTGTTGTTGCGACCACCGCTCTTGGACAGACCTTCAGTCAGCGACTTGAGGGGCTTGCCCTTCCAGAGGCCCGAACGGTCGACGATAACCAGCTGACGCTGGCTCGGGGTCGTCGGATTATAGCTTTTCAGTGCCATTTTTCTTTACCTCAGAGACCGGTGGAGATGTCGATCGTCTGACCTTCGGCCAGGGTTACGACAGCCTTCTTGACGTCCTTCTGCTTGCCGATGAAGCCCTTGAAGCGCTTCACCTTGCCCTTGCGGACCAGCGTATTGACGGCAGTGACCTTCACACCGAAGAGAGCTTCTACGGCAGCCTTGATTTCCGGCTTCGAAGCAGTCTTGGCAACGTTGAAGACGATCTGGTTATACTCGGAAACCAGTGTCGACTTTTCGGTGATCGAAGGAGATACGATCACATCATAGTGGCGAATGTCGGTCACTTGAAACGCTCCTCGAGGGCTTCAACCGCAGCCTTGGAAAGCACGAGCTTACCGCGACGCAGGATGTCGTAAACATTGATGCCCTGCACCGGCAGAACGTCCACATTCGGGATGTTCTGGGCTGCGAGCTTGAAGTTGCTGTCGAGCTCAGCACCGCCGATGAACAGCACGTTGGTGAGGCCGAGCGATGCGAACGTACCGACGAGAGCCTTGGTCTTTGCTTCAGAAGCAACCAGGTTGTCGATGACGATCAGATCTTCAGACTTCAGCTTTGCAGACAGGGCGTGACGCAGAGCAAGAGCGCGAACCTTCTTAGGAAGGTCATGCTCGTGGCTGCGGACGACCGGGCCGTGTGCACGACCACCACCACGGAACTGCGGAGCGCGAGCCGAATGGTGACGAGCGCGGCCCGTACCCTTCTGCTTGAACATCTTCGCACCGGTGCGAGCAATCTCGGAACGGCTCTTGGTCTTGTGCGTGCCCTGCTGCTTCTTAGCGAGCTGGTAACGCACCATGCGTGCGAGGATATCCTCGCGTGGGTCGAGGCCGAAAATCGCGTCCGACAGGGAAACCTGGCCGGCGTCTTTTCCCTCGAGGGTCTTGACGTTGAATTCCATAATAGCTGGCTCCCTTACTTCGCGGCCGACTTGACGGCGTCGCGAACTTCAATCCAGGCGCCCTTGGAGCCGGGAACGGCACCCTTGACGAGGATCAGTCCGCGGTCTTCATCCGTCGAGACGATTTCGAGGTTCTGCGTGGTGATACGCGTCTGGCCCATGTGACCAGCCATGCGCTTGCCCTTCCAGACCTTGCCCGGATCCTGGTTGTTACCAGTCGAACCGTGCGAACGGTGCGACACGGAAACACCGTGGGTCGCCCGCAGACCACCGAAGTTATGGCGCTTCATAGCACCGGCAAAACCCTTACCGATCGAAGTGCCGGTGACATCCACCAGCTGACCAGCAGCAAAATGATCGGCCTTCAGCTCAGTGCCAACGTCGATCAGATTTTCTTCGGAAACGCGAAACTCAACGAGCTTCGACTTCGGCTCGACGTTAGCGATGGCGAAGTTGCCACGCATAGCCTTGGAGGTGTTCTTTACCTTGGCGACGCCAGCACCGAGCTGAACGGCAACATAGCCATTCTTCTCAACAGTGCGCTGTGCGACGACCTGGCAGCTCTCCAGCCGCAAAACGGTAACCGGGATGTGCTCACCAGCGTCGTTATAGACGCGGGTCATTCCCACTTTCTGTGCAATTACACCCGAACGCATCGGTTCAATCCTTCTCACTCAGCTCGAGACATAAGCCTCAGAGCTTGATCTCAACATCGACACCTGCGGCGAGGTCGAGCTTCATCAGCGCGTCCACGGTCTGTGGTGTCGGGTCTACGATATCGAGAAGGCGCTTGTGTGTGCGCATCTCGAACTGCTCGCGGCTTTTCTTGTCGATGTGGGGGGACCGGTTAACCGTAAACTTCTCGATGCGAGTCGGAAGCGGAACGGGGCCCCGGACGCTTGCGCCGGTGCGCTTCGCCGTCGACACGATCTCACGCGTCGAAGCGTCGAGAATGCGGTGATCGAACGCCTTCAGGCGAATGCGGATATTTTGGCCGTTCATTCGACGTTATCCTTGTTTCTTGTTTCCACGTGCCAACGTTACAGCACGAGTTGTTCGTTATCCTAAGGCGGGACCACCAGTGTCAAAGATCGAACGGGTGCGCTAACAGCGGCAGTCCGTTCTCGTCTCCAGGCCGAAGGCCCACCTTAATGTCTTTGGCAATTGCCTGCCTCGATAAAACGAAGCAAGGCGCAAATAGCGCTCGCGCGCCATTTGCTACATTTTCATGTCATAAGCAAGTCAGCAGGGCCAACTTGCTTAAAAAAAGTGAACCGGGCGGGACCCGAAGAACCCGCCCTGCCCTCTGATTTGTTACTCGATGATCGAGGCAACGATGCCGGCGCCGACGGTACGACCGCCTTCGCGGATCGCGAAGCGCAGCTTTTCTTCCATCGCGATCGGAACGATCAGCTCGACTTCAACGGTGACGTTGTCGCCTGGCATAACCATTTCCGTGCCTTCAGGAAGCGAAACGATACCGGTCACGTCCGTTGTACGGAAGTAGAACTGAGGACGGTAGTTCGTGAAGAACGGCGTATGACGGCCGCCTTCTTCCTTGGTCAGGATGTAGGCTTCTGCCATGAACTTCTTGTGCGGCTTAACCGAACCCGGCTTGCACAGGATCTGGCCACGCTCGACGCCGTCACGCTGTACGCCACGGATCAGAGCGCCGATGTTGTCGCCGGCCTGGCCCTGGTCGAGCAGCTTGCGGAACATTTCGACGCCGGTAACAGTCGTCTTGGTCGTGGCGCGGATGCCGACGATTTCGACTTCTTCACCAACCTTGACGATGCCACGCTCGACGCGACCGGTCACGACCGTACCACGGCCCGAGATCGAGAACACGTCTTCGATCGGCAGCAGGAACGGCTGGTCGATCGGACGCTCAGGCGTCGGGATGTAGGCGTCGACAGCTGCCATCAGTTCGCGAACGGCGTCTTCGCCGATCTTCTTGTTCGAATCTTCAAGAGCGGCCAGAGCCGAACCCTTGACGATCGGAATGTCGTCGCCCGGGAAGTCGTAGGACGACAGAAGTTCGCGGACTTCAAGTTCGACGAGCTCGAGAAGCTCTTCGTCGTCAACCTGGTCAACCTTGTTGAGGAACACGACGATTGCCGGAACGCCAACCTGACGAGCAAGCAGGATGTGCTCGCGGGTCTGTGGCATCGGGCCGTCGGCAGCCGAGCAAACCAGGATCGCGCCGTCCATCTGCGCTGCACCGGTGATCATGTTCTTAACGTAGTCGGCGTGGCCGGGGCAGTCGACGTGTGCGTAGTGGCGGTTTGGCGTTTCGTATTCGACGTGTGCCGTCGAAATGGTGATGCCGCGGGCCTTCTCTTCAGGAGCAGCGTCGATCTGGTCGTAGGCCTTGAATTCGCCGAAGTACTTCGTGATCGCCGCAGTCAGCGACGTCTTGCCGTGGTCGACGTGACCGATCGTGCCAATGTTGACGTGAGGCTTATTGCGCTCAAACTTGCTCTTTGCCATTGAATGCTTCCTGTGAACATAAGAGGTTGACCCGGCGACCGGGTTTGGTGTCGCCGTTTAAGGCTTTCCCAAGGATTGCGCAAGACATAATTACGCCGCCGCCCCGTACAAGGGGCAGGCCGAAAGATGGCGCTCTATCTGCCTGTATTTCAAGGCCTCGGCGTGTCGCCCTCCCCGTCTGCCGGAAGTATGGTCGCCGCAGAGATGGTGATGGCCTGATACGTAATCCTGACGTCCGATCCGGTTTTTGCGCGTGCCGCACGTGATCAACACGAGCACAAATCGACGCGATGTTTGAATGGATCAAACCGGTCGAATATAGAAATCATTTGTCCGGGATATTGGAGCGGGTAGCGGGAATCGAACCCGCGTATTCAGCTTGGAAGGCTGCTGCTCTACCATTGAGCTATACCCGCGGGGGTGGTCCGATCTCGAAGACGAATGGTGGAGAGAGTTGGATTTGAACCAACGTAGGCGTAGCCAACGGATTTACAGTCCGTCCCCTTTAACCACTCGGGCATCTCTCCATTCGTCTGGATCGTTAGACCAAGTCTGCTGACCGTCTGGCTTGCCGCCCCTCGGTCTGCGCCGCGTATATGACGGCCTCATGTCCGTCTGTCAACACGACCTCTTTGAAAAAAGGAGGAAAAAATTGGATATCGTCATGACATCCGACGAAGGCTCGAGCGGAGGGCTTTGCCGAAACCGCGCTCCTCGATATAAGGCAGCATGAGCACAAAAGATCCTAAAGACAAAACCGCCCGCGACACCCATTACGCGACGCTTCGCCGGAATGTTCGCGATACCAAGCGCGAACGCGGCGAGATCCCGACGCCGCAGCAGGGCCGCGTCAAATCCAACAAGGGCGCCAAGGATTGGACGCCACCGCAGCTGCAGCCGGAACAGGTGCTGCTCTACGGTCTCCATACGGTTCGGGCTGCGATCCAGAACCCGGAGCGCAAGCTGATCAAGCTTTCGGTGACACAAAACGCCTTTATGCGACTGGAGATCGGCGAATCGAGCGAGCTGTCTTTTCCTGTCGAGTTCGTCTCGCCGCAGGATATCGACAAGGTGCTGGGTCCCGAGGCGATCCACCAGGGCGTGATGCTGGAAACGCGGCCCCTGCCCGTACGCCGGCTTGAAGCCCTTAAAGAGAGCCCGCTTCTCCTGGTACTCGACCAGGTAACGGATCCTCATAACGTCGGTGCCGTCATGCGATCGGCCGTAGCGTTCGGCGCAGGCGCTCTCATCACCACTCAGAGACATAGCCCGACCGAGTCAGGCGTGCTGGCAAAATCCGCGTCCGGCGCACTGGAACTCATCCCGTATATCCAGATCACCAACCTCGCCGACGCACTGGAATCGATTCACAAGCTTGGTTTCCAGACGATCGGGCTTGATTCGGAAGGTCCTGCCCCGCTGGAAGGCACGTTCTCCGGTGAGCGGATTGCTTTGGTCCTCGGATCCGAGGGCAAGGGCTTGCGCCAGAAGACCCGCGAAACGGTGAATGCGTTGGCCCGGCTCGACATGCCCGGCGAGATCAAGTCGCTCAACGTCTCGAATGCCGCAGCGATTGCTCTTTACGCGACAAGGCAGCATCTCCTGAAGATCTCCTGAAATCACATCAGCGGCCTGACGAAAACCGTCGAGCCGCTGCGCTCCATCCTGGCGCAAGCTTTATATGAGTATCTCCTAATTATCTTAAATGGGAGAGCTTGGATGGATCGCGGGACCTGGAAGCAACCTGTCATCCTGGAAATCTTCGGCCAACCGGGGCCGATCATCGTGCAAGGCACGCTGGATGCCGCTCTTATGCTGCTCAGCGGATGGCCGGCCGCACGCACAGAAGCGCATATGGCGGCGGTGATGGCGTGCCGCGACGTGCTGACGGGCCGAAGCGTCGCGGCCCTTGCCCGCGCCGATTTCATTGAGGCTGCACTCGAGGCCGGCTTCCATGTTCAACCGCAAACGTTTCTTGCCGATATCGATGCCGAACCAATCAAAGACGTCCCGGCCTCACTTGCGACCCTGCCGATCTCGCCGGACCGCCTCGCCCCCCTCGCACCGTTCCGGCGCCGCCTCAGTAAGTCGCCCCGCTTACGCGGGCTTACCCTTGCTTATACCGAACCCGATGCTGGCGGATCCGATTCACTCCCGTCATATCACCACCCGGTGATTAGCTGGAGCGAGCCGCATTCCGCGGCATCGGGGGCTGGGCCGGCCAGCCCACACACACCCTGCATGCGCGAATTATTGGCAGAGCTCTCGCGGACGATCGGCATGATTGCACGGCTCGGCGCCCGACGCGCCGCGGGCGTGCTGCGGCCCCAGCTTCGCCACGGAGCATCGGATCTTCCGGCCGCGGCGGATGCGCACCTTGGCAATTCCTGGGCCGTCGGTCGTCAGCAACCAATGGCATAGGCACGGTGATGTAGAGGCGAGACGAGCTTGCGCTGCTGAAGGCAAGGCAGTAGATCGTCTTCATGATGAGTATGCTTTCCATATTCGAGACGATCGCGCTCGATGCAGGCCGCACGATTCTTGAGATCCGTGGCCGTGGCGCTCATACCCACTACAAGCCTGACCACTCGCCGGTGACGGAGGCTGACGAAGCCGCGGAAGCGATCATTCTCGAAGCGCTTGCGCAGCATTGGCCGGCGATCCCCGCGGTTGCAGAAGAAGCCGTCGCCGCCGGGCAGATCCCCGATATTTCCGGTGGTCGTTTCTTCCTGATCGACCCGCTTGACGGCACACGTGAATTCATCAACGGCCGCGATGACTTCACCGTCAATATTGCGCTGATCGAAAATGCCCTTCCGACCGTTGGTATCGTGTATGCTCCGGCGCTCAACGTCGGCTATGGCGGCGCACAGAACAAAGCGTCCAAGCTCGCGATCGCCCCCGATTTCACCATCGAAAACCGTCAGGCGATCCGCGCCCGCGTCATGCCACGGCGACCCATCGCCTGTGCCAGCCGGTCCCACCGAACTGTCGAAACGGATGATTTCCTGGCGCAATACGGCGACCTCGAAACCCTTTCCGTCGGTTCATCGCTGAAATTCGGTCTGCTGGCGGAAGGTGCCGCCGACATTTATCCGCGGTTCGGCCGGACGATGGAGTGGGACACGGCAGCCGGAGATGCGGTCCTGCGCGCCGCCGGTGGCAAGACCTGCGCTATCGACGGACAGCCGCTCCGGTACGGCAAGGTCGGTCGATCGGATGAGACTGATTTCGCCAATGGCGACTTCATCGCGACCGGTGCATCGGTTGAAGTCCTGTAGTTTTCCAAATTCTCTCGACCACGAAAAAAGGCGCCTCCTTTCAGAAGCGCCTTCCTAAGACAGCTCGATATCTCAGAGGAAGAAATCGCTGTCGTACATTTTGGTTTGGCCCGCGATCTTGATCTGGAAGTCGGCATAACCGTCGCCGTTCACATCGCCTGAGACGATGCCGCCGCTAAAGCGCAACTCGCCCGCCTCGCCCGAAAAGCCTTTCGAACCGATGAAATCGAAGGACTGATTGCCGCCGAAGGTCGTATCCGCATCGATCGACCGGAGATCGATATAATCGTCTTCGGCGCGGCTGAAGTCCTGGATGATGTCGCGGCTGCTGTTTGCCTTGGAGTCTGCGATCGAGGTGAACACGAACGTATCGGCGCCCGATCCACCATAGAGATGGTCGTTGCCGGATCCGCCGTAAAGCTTGTCGTTGCCGCTTCCACCGTAGAGGTCGTCGTTACCGGCGCCGCCGTAGAGCGTGTCATTACCGCCCTTGCCGTCGATCAAGTCGTTTCCATCATCGCCCCAAAGCTTGTTTGCGCCGGATGAGCCGTAGATCTTGTCGCTCGCACCGGTCGCGATGGCATTCTCGATGCTGACGAGCGTCTCTTTGTAACTGGTTCCGAGCGTCTGCGCCGAACCCTTGCCGAGATCGATGGCGACGCCGAGACCGGCCAGATCATCATCCTCGTCCTGCGTCTCATAGCTGATCGTATCGGTCCCCGAGCCACCGTTGAAATAGTTGCGATAGCCGACCGAGAAGAAGGCGTCATTGCCCGTCTCGCCGTAATAGTCGCTGTGATAGGTGGAGACTTCGAAAGAGTCGTTGCCGCTGCCGGCATAGACGACATCATAGAGCTTGCTCGACGTCGAGAACCCTGTTGCGACGTAGCTGTCGTTGCCGGAGCCGAGATCGATCTTGTTGCCGCCTTCGAAGGAATTTTGCACCAAATCGTCGTCAGCGCCTGCATAGACCGTGTTGAAACCACCGTATTTGCCAACGAGGTTGAGGAAGATCCGGTCGTCGCCGCCATAGGTGTAGACGGTGAGATCAGAATCGTAATCATCCTGGTAGACGGTGTTGTCGTAATCGTTGCCGTAGAATGTGGGCATCCGTTTCCTCCGGTCCGCTCCTGGCATGAGAATCGCCGCGGATTGCTGTGCTTATGCTAGACTACGAATCCTGACGGAATCCGTAATATCCCGTTGTCTGCCATTCAGGTTCGTTAACGCGCAATGGCCGCCTTCGTCATCCCCTCGCTTCGACGCTTTATCTCAATCAGATGAAGTACCACGTTGAAAAATCTTTGCGGAACCTCTTTGATTTCCATGGGTTGGTAGGGCTCACAGGAGATACCGACCATGAAAAAAACAATTCTCACCGCAGCATTTCTCATGACCGCAACGGCAGCTTTCGCGCAGTCGGCTGCAGAAAGCACCGGCGCAAACTCGGTTCTGGGTCGCGCTCCGACCACCGCAGACTTTATCATGCAGGCGTCTGCGAGCGGTATGTACGAGATCGAGTCGAGCAAGCTCGCGCTGACCAAGGGCGACGACGCCACCAAGAAATTTGCGCAGCAGATGATTACAGACCATGAAAAGGCTTCTGCCGAACTCAAGGCGCTGATCGACAGCGGCAAGGTTCAGGGCAATCCTGTCACGGCATTGACCGAAGATGACAAGGAAGATGTCGACGAGCTGGCAAAGCTTGAAGGCGCCGATTTCATCGAGGAATATTTCGACGATCAGGTCGAAGCACATGAAGACGCGGTAGACCTCTTCAAGCGCTACGCTGAAGAAGGTGAAAATGCCGATCTGAAGGCCTTTGCCGCGAAGACACTTCCGGCCCTCGAGCATCACTACAAGATGGCACAGGACATGGATAAGTAAGAACTACCCTTCCACAACTGCCATACGCTAAAGAGACAGCCGCCTGATTCTTCGAGGCGGCTTTTTCTGTTGCTTCGCCCTCAGACCCAACGCCCGGGAGGTCGTTGGAAGCTTACTGAGCAGCGAACCGTCAAACGGATGGTTTTGAAAACGCGAGATAGCGACGCACGAAGGATGCATTGACGTTTCCGTCAGGCCTCAACCGCTGCGTCACGCTTCTTCTTGCCGTCCAATAACTGAGCGAAGAGTTCGGCCTGTCTTTCGGTTGCTGCTCGGATCGCATTGAGCTGCAAAAGCATGCTGCCAAACGCTGCGACGAGCACAGAGCCGATGAAGGCGGGTGCCGCCCAAGGCAGTGCTGCCAAGAGCGCGAGCAGGGCATAGGACCCCTGCCCGGCGCTGGCCATCAGCGCCACGAGGGCGCAGACCACCAGAACGATCCCGATCCAGCCAATCCACATCAAGACTTTTCCCATCAGTCTCCCCTTAAATTTAAGAGATCCTGACAGAGCGCATTCCATGTTGCAAGGATTGGCCGGCACGAGAAGAGATGCCGGAAAGACAACGGAGCGACGTGCGTCACACCCTGCTCTCCTCAGCCCGAGAAAAGCATGATCAACCGATCAAAATGAATGGGATAGAAGTGGTGCCCCCGACAAGGTTCGAACTCGTGACCCCCTGATTACAAATCAGGTGCTCTACCAACTGAGCTACAAGGGCACTTCTGGGGGTGGAATTACCAGATTCTGATTTCGTGTAAAGCGAAAATTCCGTTGATCGCGATAAACACTTTCGAGAAACGAGATACTCGTGGTCTACCCGCAGCCGGAATGGCTGACGAAGTACCGACGCTGCACGGAAGCGGCTTGTTCGTCCTGTCGTTTCTCCTATAGCTACCTGCTGGAAGCCGTATGTTGACGATGCGGTGTTTCAGACCTGTATCCCTGGGCGCATGTCCGCGTCACACCAAAGGCCTTCCCATGTCGATCGCGACCGAAAAGCTCGCATTCATCGCCTCAACGGCACCCGATGCCGAGGCAGCGTTTGACGAGCTGACCCGGCTTTATGGAAACGTTCCCCTGGTGGAGGCCGACGTGGTCGTGGCCTTGGGTGGTGACGGGCTCATGCTGCAAACGCTGCACGAGACCATGCATATCGGCAAAAGGGTCTACGGCATGAACCGAGGCTCGGTCGGCTTTCTGATGAACGATTTCGAAACGGTCGATCTTCCCGACCGAATCGCGCGTGCCGTCGAAAACGAGTTTCACCCGCTAAAGATGACGGCGACCGATGCCTGGGGTGCGATATCCCACTCGCTCGCGATCAACGAGGTCTACCTGTTCCGCCAATCCTATCAGGCCGCGAAGCTGAAGGTGGTGGTCGATGGGCACACAAGGCTGGAGGAACTGATCTGCGACGGCCTGATGGTCGCGACGCCTGCCGGCTCCACCGCCTACAATCTGTCGGCGCACGGGCCGATCCTGCCGCTGGAGGCGCCGCTTCTGGCGATGACGCCCGTCAGTGCGTTTCGTCCGCGTCGCTGGCGCGGTGCGCTTTTGCCAAACCGTGTCTGCGTCGACATCGAGATTCTCGAGCCGGAAAAGCGACCGGTCAACGCGGTCGCCGACAATACCGAGGTGAAATCCGTCATCCATATCCGCATCGCGCAATCGACTGAATTGACGGCACGGCTTCTATCGGATCCCGACCATTCCTGGTCTGACCGGATCTTGGCCGAGCAGTTCAACGACTGACAACCACCCCCAAGAAACGAAAACGGCCGGATCGCGAGATCCGGCCGTTTGTGATTCGTGATGCGTCCAAACCTTACTCGGCGTCGGCGCCAAGATCGGGCTTGCCGCTGATGCGGTGTGCAAGGGCTGCTTCCATAAACTCGTTGAGTTCGCCGTCGAGAACGTCGCTGGGTGCCGTGCTTTCGACACCGGTGCGCAGGTCCTTCACCAGCTGGTATGGCTGCAGAACGTAGGAGCGGATCTGGTGGCCCCAGCCGATGTCGCTCTTCGAAGCGGCTTCCGCATTGGCGGCCGCTTCGCGCTTCATCAGTTCCGCTTCGTACATACGGGCGCGCAGCATGTCCCACGCCTTGGCGCGGTTCTTGTGCTGCGAGCGTTCCTGCTGGCAGGCGACGACGATACCGGACGGAATGTGCGTGATACGCACGGCCGAGTCGGTAGTGTTGACGTGCTGCCCGCCGGCACCCGACGAACGATAGGTGTCGATGCGGCAATCGCTCTCGTTGATCTCGATGTTGATCGAGTCGTCGACCACAGGATAGACCCAGATCGACGAGAACGACGTGTGGCGGCGTGCCGCGCTGTCGTAGGGCGAAATGCGCACCAGGCGATGGACGCCCGACTCGGTCTTCAACCAGCCGAACGCATTGTGTCCCTTGACGAGTATGGTCGCGGACTTGATGCCGGCCTCTTCGCCATCGTGCACTTCCAAGAGCTCGACCTTGTAGCCCTGGCGCTCGGCCCAGCGGGTGTACATCCGCAGCAGAATGTTCGCCCAGTCCTGGCTTTCCGTGCCACCGGCACCGGAATGCACTTCGACATAGGTATCGTTGCTGTCTGCCTCGCCCGAAAGCATCGCCTCCACCTGCCGGCGGTTGGCTTCGGTGCGCAACGTCTTCAGCGCTTCCTCGGCCTCCTTGACGATCGATTCGTCGCCCTCGTCTTCACCCATCGCGATGAGCTCGATATTGTCGTTGAGCTGCTGATCGAGTGCTTTCACGCCGCTGATGCTGTCATCCAGATGCTGGCGCTCGCGCATCAGCTTCTGCGCTTCGGAGGCGTCGTTCCAGAGGTTTGGATCCTCTGCCTTGTCGTTCAACCAGTCCAGTCGTCTTACCGCCTGGTCCCAGTCAAAGATGCCTCCTCAGCAGGCTTATGGCCTGCTTGATTTCGTCGGTTACGTTGATGATTTCCGCGCGCATGGCGTAATGCTTCTCTCGTCTTTTCGTTGTTGACCGAAGTTGCGGTGGACATAGTTGCGCCGGCCCCGGAAGTAAACCCCGGGCCGGCGCGACGATGTCCCAGAGGACGGCAGTATGAGGATCAAAACAGGCCGGAGGCACCGGACGTGATGGCCTGCTGTGCCTGTGGCGAGGAGTCCAGGATCTGGTCCTGCGTCATGTATTCGCCGCCACCGATGACCTGGAAGACATCGGCCGGGCCGGTGCCGGGCTTGAAGGCTTCGGTGATCGTATCCGGCTCGCCTTCCATGGCCATCATGCCCGTCTTGCGGTTGACAGCGACGAACTGCATGCCTTCCGGCACCAGGAATTTTTCAGCCGGCATATGCTTTGCCGCCGCTTCGATGAACTGACCGAAGATCGGCGCTGCAAGTCCGCCACCCGTGCTGCCGCGTCCGAGCGGACCCGGTGTGTCGAAGCCGATGTAAAGACCGGCCACGATGTTCGGCGTAAAGCCGACGAACCAGGCGTCCTTCTCGTCATTGGTCGTTCCGGTCTTGCCGGCGACCGGACGGTCGGTCAGATGGATCTTGCCGGCCGCGCTGCCGCGCTGCACGACGCCTTCCATCATCGACGTGATCTGGTAGGCGGTCATCGGATCGAGAACCTGCTCGCGGTTGTCGGCCAGAACCGGCTCTTCCTGGTTCGCCCAGCTGTTGGCGTTGCAGCCTTCGCAGGTGCGCTCTTCATGACGGAAGATGGTCTTGCCGTAACGGTCCTGGATGCGGTCGATCACGGTCGGCTTGATCTGCTTGCCGCCGTTGGCGATGACCGCATAGGCAGATACCATCCGCATCACGGTCGTTTCGCCGGAACCGAGCGACATGGCGAGAACCGGCAGCATCTTGTCGTAGATGCCGAAGCGTTCGGCATATTCGGCGACCAGTTCCATGCCCATGTCCTGCGCCAGGCGGACAGTCATCTGGTTGCGCGACTTTTCGATGCCGGTGCGCAGCGTTGCCGGGCCGTTGCCGTCCTTGTCACCGTAGTTCGACGGGCGCCAGACCTGGCCCCCAGTGACAATCTCGATCGGCGCATCAAGCACAACCGATGCCGGGGTGTAGCCGTTGTCGAGCGCTGCAGAATAGACGAAGGGCTTGAACGACGAACCCGGCTGACGCATCGCTTGGGTGGCGCGGTTAAATTCCGACTGTGCATAGGAGAAGCCGCCGACCATGGCGAGAACGCGGCCGGTATTCGGGTCCATCGCGACAAAGCCGCCCTGGACCTTCGGAGGCTGACGCAGCCGGAAGGTCTTGGCTTCTTCATTGATCGGCTCGACATAGACGACGTCGCCCGGGCTCAGCACGCCATCGGGACCTTTCGCCGTCCTGCGAGAACCCTTTGCGTCGCGATAGGCCCATTTCATGGCGTCCGCGGGGATTGTTCCCGTCACGCGCTCTTCGGTCACCTTGCCGCCACCATCGGCAGCGGGGCGCAAACCGATCTCGGCGGACTTGGCGGACGCGCTGATCACGACGGCAAGCTGCCATTCCGGGACATCGCGCAGGTCAGGCGCCTTGCCGTCGGTGATCGCCTTGGCAAGCGAGACACCCCAATCGGGTGAAATGTCGACCGTGGTCACCGGGCCCTGAAAACCGCGGCGTTCATCGTAATCAAGAAGCCCGTTCTGCAGCGCGGCGCGCGCAGCAAGCTGAAGCTCGGGATTAATCGAGGTGCGGACGGACAGGCCACCTTCATAGAGCGACTTGTCGCCATAACGGCCAATGATCTGGCGACGCACCTCTTCGGAGAAATAGTCGGACGCGAACAGGTGCGTACCACTCCGGCGCTGCTTGACACCAAGCGGCTGGGTCTTGGCATCGTCGGCGTCCATCTGGGTAATGTAGCCGTTTTCGGCCATGCGATCGACAACCCAGTTGCGGCGATCAAGCGCTGCCTGCTGATGGCGGAACGGATGATAGTTGTTGGGGCCCTTCGGCAGCGCCGCGAGATAGGCTGCTTCCGCCGTCGTCAGTTCCGTCACCGACTTGTCGAAATAGGTCAGCGCCGCACCGGCGATGCCATAGGAGTTAAGGCCGAAGAAGATCTCGTTGAGGTAGAGCTCGAGGATCTTGTCCTTCGAGTAGGCCTGTTCGATGCGGAACGACAGGATCGCTTCCTTGACCTTGCGGTCCATCGTCTGGTCTGCCGACAGAAGGAAGTTCTTTGCCACCTGCTGGGTGATCGTAGACGCACCTTCCGGACGACGGCCTGAGCCGAAGTTCTGGAGATTGTTCACAACCGCGCGGCCAAGGCCGAAGATATCGACGCCGGGATGGTTGTAGAAATTCTTGTCTTCGGCAGACAGGAAGGCCGCCTTGACCCGGTCGGGGATAGCCTGGATGGGGAGGAACAAGCGACGCTCGCGCGCATATTCCGTGACCAGTGCACCGTTGCCGGCGTGGACACGTGTGGCAACCGGAGGCTCATAGGCAGCAAGGACCGCATAATCGGGCAAATCCTTGGATACACCATTCAAATAGATGGCAACCGCTGCAGCAACGCCCAGAAAAAGGACGCAGGCCATTCCAAAGAAGTATCCAATCAATCTGATCATGTCGAAGCTACCGTTCGGCTTTCGGGTTGCTGCGCAAGGCGCAACATCGCATGGTTCTCGGCGTTTTGCACGGTGATTACGCCAGCGCAAGGCGTCGAGGATAAAAGGCGCGTTATCCGCCCTGCCTCGTGCAGCAGGTGTAACCGTCTGAATGTGCGTAAAATAGGGCTTCAACCAAGGTATTTCCGCAACTTAGCTTGTATACGGGGATATTCCCGGGCCGTTGTTGCACGTCAGCCACGCCGCATGCGACGCAGCACTCCCCTCACCCGCCGTTGGCGACAGAGTGACCGCGATACCGATCGACGGCTGCGGCAATCAGGTCTGCAATCCGGTTGCGCCAGTTCTGATCGAGCAGAAGTTTTTCGTCTTCCTGATTGGACAGAAAACCCAGCTCGAGCAGGACGGAGGGAATATCCGGCGCCCGCAGCACCTGGAAGCTTGCCTGCCGATGCGGGTTGTTGATGAGCCCGATCTGCCCCTCGAACGACTTGACGACATTGTCCGCCATGGCGATCGAGAAGGCCTGGGTCTCGCGCCGCGTCAGGTCGAGAAGGATATCCGCCACGTCCGACGGTCCGTTCTGAATGCTGTAGCCGGCGAGCTGGTCAGAAAAGTTTTCTCGCGCCGCAAGGTTCTCCGCCATCCGGTCCGATGCCTTGTCGGAGAGGGTATAGACGGTGGCACCGCGGATATCCTTTTGCGTCAGCGTATCGGCGTGAAGGGATATGAAAAGGTCGGCGCGATGTTCCCGCGCCGTCGCCACCCGCTCGGACAGCGAGAGAAACGTGTCGTCGTCACGCGTCAGAAATGCCTTCACGCCGGATAGCCGGTTCAGGCGCTCGGCAAGCGTCTTTGCGAAATCGAGGGTGATGACCTTTTCCTGCGTCTTCGTCGTCAACGCAGTCGCGCCGGCATCAATCCCGCCATGGCCTGCATCAACCGCAACGGTGAAAACGCCGTCGTCGGCCATCAGTGGCGTCGGCTCCGAGTCAGTTTGCGTCGTGGCGCGCCAGTCCTGGCCTTTCAGGAGAACGGCAAACTCTTCCTTCGAGACGACCTCGGCATCGAGGACGAGACGCCACATGCCGTTCTCCCCCGGCCGAACATCCGCTGTCGAGAGCTTCACTGGCCGGTTGGTGGTCAGCACGATCCGGGCGCTCTGTTCATCCATGGTGCCGAAGCGGATATCCTTGAACAGACCGCGCGGCGATAGATCTTCGGGCGGAAACCCGAAGGCGGTCGCCGAGAGGTCGACAATCACGCGTTCG
The DNA here is from genome assembly GCF_014842035.1 of Rhizobium sp. CFBP 8752. Taxonomy (NCBI): domain Bacteria; kingdom Pseudomonadati; phylum Pseudomonadota; class Alphaproteobacteria; order Hyphomicrobiales; family Rhizobiaceae; genus Rhizobium; species Rhizobium sp. CFBP 8752. Next base: position 1,944,828 of record NZ_JACYUZ010000001.1, read on the forward strand.
GGGCCGCCAACATAGTGCACTGAAAACTCAGGCTTCGATTCGAAGTCGATGACAATGCGGCTGCGTGCCGCGTCGCCGGCAATGCGGGCTCCGAATGCGAGGATTGGCTTCGTGGTTGCCGCCATCGCAGGCGCCAACGCTGCCCCAGCAAGCAACATGACCAAACCAAAAGCGATTCGCCTTACGACACCGGTTGCACCGGTCGCGAAATCGTATCTGGACGTCTCATGTGATACACGCAACGCACCCGTCGGTTTGCCCACCCTCACATAAGTCCCCTAACCTGACTTCGCACATTCGGAATGCAGCAACGGCAGCCGCTGCAGCCGCATGTTTTTAACATAGCAATTTCATGCAGATCGGATGCGAATCATCTCGTCCGCCCGTTGTTTTTGCATAGAATGGCAATTCGATCGACAATATGGCAAAGGCGGCTTTTCCCTTGCTATTGTGACAGATAAACCATACAACGCGAGCGAAGGTTGAAGTGTTGACGGGATAGTCTGCCGATAGGCTGCCAGCTGATAATGATCTGGCGCCATGGACCGACAGACATCCGCCGTCGCTACGCTTCATCCTGATACACGATCCGCCCGGCGGTGGCCGGAAACATATCGGGTGGCATGCCACCCACCGCTCCATCGAGCAAATCTCATTGGAGCAAATTCATCGGGCCCCGTTTGGGGCCTATGGTAAAGTCATTCTCGTTTGGTTTTTGATGGCGCGGCACAATTTTCAGAACCGGGAGAGATCAGGGACGCCTTTGGCTCCGTCTTCTTTCCGGTTGCCCGCACAATCCCACCCGACGGGATCCTTTTTATCCGGCGGAACGACCATTTCGCATGACAAGCCTGTTGTCGGGGAAATCCTCGCGGCAGGCTTTTGTGCATTTGCTCGGCGCCGAGGAGCAGAATTTACATGGCAGACAAAATGCTTATCGACGCGTCTCACGAAGAGGAGACGCGGGTAGTCGTTGTACGCGGCAACCGTATCGAAGAATTCGATTTTGAATCGGAACACAAGAAACAGATCCGGGGCAATATCTATCTGGCCAAAGTGACGCGCGTTGAGCCGTCGCTACAGGCCGCGTTCGTCGATTACGGTGGCAACCGCCACGGCTTCCTGGCTTTTGCGGAAATCCACCCCGACTATTACCAGATACCGCTGGCCGACCGGCAGGCGCTGATGCAGCAGGAAGCTGAAGACCAGCGCCGCATTGCGGAAGCTGATTCGGCGGATCCTGGCGATCCGGTGGTCGATCTCTCCCAGCAGGACCAGCCGGATGTCGGCATCGTCCCTGTCAACGCCGTAGAAGAACCGGTTGAAGCTGCAGTTGAAGACGCTCCAGCTCCCGAGGACGCACCGGTTGCAGACGTGGCCGAGAAGAAGGCCAAGCCGAAGCGCACCCGCTCGCGCAAGAAGGTTGTCGAGCCGACTGCGGAAGATGCGCCAGCTACTGAAACTGTCTCCGAAGAAGAAGCGCCCTCCTCCGACGAAAACCCGTCTTCCGACGACGAGGGTTCAAAGCCCGGCGAGATGGCGGCAATGGTCGACACCGATTCGATTTCCGAGGATGCCGGTGGGCGTGGCGGGAACGACGACGATGATGATGGTGACGACGACGATCACCACGAGAAGGAAGAGATCGAATCCGTTGGCGCCGAAGACGCCATGGAAGAGGTTCCGGATCGCATCCAGCGCAAGCCGCGCAAGCAGTATCGCATCCAGGAAGTCATCAAGCGTCGCCAGATCCTGCTCGTGCAGGTCGCCAAGGAAGAGCGCGGCAACAAGGGCGCAGCTCTCACGACCTATCTGTCGCTCGCAGGCCGCTACTCGGTTCTGATGCCGAACACGGCACGTGGCGGCGGCATTTCCCGCAAGATCACCCAGCCGACGGACCGCAAGCGTCTGAAGGAAGTCGCTCGCGAGCTCGACGTGCCGCAGGGCATGGGCGTGATCCTGCGCACCGCCGGTGCCAACCGCACCCGCGTCGAAATCAAGCGCGACTTCGAGTATCTGATGCGCCTCTGGGAGAACGTCCGTACGCTGACGCTCGCCTCGACCGCACCTTGCCTCGTTTACGAGGAAGGTTCGCTGATCAAGCGCTCGATCCGCGACCTTTATAATAAGGACATCAACGAGGTCATCGTCTCCGGCGAAGAAGGCTATCGTGAAGCGAAAGACTTCATGAAGATGCTGATGCCGAGCCATGCCAAGGTGGTTCAGCCCTACCGCGACCTTCACCCGATCTTTTCCCGTTCGGGCATCGAGGCACAGCTCGACCGCATGCTGCAGCCGCAGGTGACGCTGAAGTCCGGTGGCTATCTGATCATTAACCAGACCGAAGCTCTGGTTGCGGTGGACGTGAACTCCGGTCGCTCGACCCGCGAACATTCGATCGAAGACACAGCACTCCAGACGAACCTTGAAGCTGCCGAAGAAGTGGCTCGCCAGCTTCGCCTGCGCGACCTTGCCGGTCTGATCGTCATCGACTTCATCGACATGGAAGAAAAGCGCAACAACCGCGCTGTCGAGAAGAAGCTGAAGGATTGCCTCAAGAACGACCGCGCCCGCATCCAGGTCGGCCGTATCTCGCATTTCGGTCTGCTCGAAATGTCGCGCCAGCGTATCCGCGCATCGGTTCTCGAATCGACCACGCAGATCTGCTCGCATTGCGGCGGCACAGGTCATGTGCGCTCGCAGTCGTCGGTTGCGCTTCATGTTCTGCGCGGCGTCGAGGAATACCTGCTTAAGAACACCACGCATGACATCACCGTGCGGACCACGCCTGACATCGCGCTGTTCCTGCTGAACCACAAGCGCGGCAGCGTGGTGGATTACGAGAACCGCTTCGGTGTGTCGATCTTCATCGAATCCGACGTCACCATCGGTTCGAACCACTTTGCAATCGATCGCGGCGAAGCCGTCGAGAACCCGGTCAAGATCGAAAGCCTGATGCAGTTTGCCGCGATCCCCGTTGAGGACGAGGACGACGACATCATCATCGAGGTTGATGAAGAGGAAGAAGACGAGGAGATCGTCGCTGCCGCGCCTGCCGCCAAGCAGGACCGCGAGCGGACCGAAGGCGATGATCAGAACGGCCGCAAGCGCAAGCGTCGCCGGCGTCGTCGCAACCGCAACGGCGAGAAGAATGGCGAAGGCCAGACGCTCGACGCGGCAAGCGATGCCGAATCGGGTGCCGATGACGAAGAAGATGAAGACGGCGACGAGAACGAAGCAGTTGCTGCCGACGGAACTGCGCCTGTCGCAGACGGCGACGACTCGGATGAGAACTCGCGCCGCAAGCGCCGTCGTCGCGGCAAGCGTGGCGGACGCCGCAACCGGACCGAAGACGGTCAGGAGCTGAACGCGTCCGACGACGAGACCCAAACCGCAGACGCTGGTGACGGTTCCGAAGCCGGTCCGGCCGAGATGGTCGCTGCTGACGCGGGTGCTGATGTCGGTTCTGAAACCGAAGCTGCGCCAGTTGACGTTGCTGCAGCGCCGGTCGAGCCTGCGCCCAAGCCACGCCGTTCGCGCCGTGGCAAGGCGTCTTCTAAGACGGAAGAGGTTTCGTCCGAAGTTGAGGCTGTTGCCGAACCTGATGCCGTCGTCGAGACTGCTGCCGAAGCTCCGGCTCCTGCCCCGGTCGAACTTCCGGTGGAAGCTCCGGTCGCAGCGATCGTCGAACAGGTCGATGCAGCCCTTGGCGAACAGACACCTGCCGAGGCCCCTGAAGCTACGCCGGCCGCTGAAGCCTCACCTGTCGCAGAAGCCCCGCAGACCGAAGAAGCCGCGCCGGTCGCAGAGCCTGCTCCACAGGCTGTCGCTGCCGATGATGCGGACGACTCGAAGCCTGCCCGCGCCAACCGCGCCTCCAACATCTCTTCGTCCAGCGAAGCGGTGGTGAAGAGCTCCGATCCTGCCAAGGCAGCGACCGAGAGCGACGGCGATCCGGCCAAGCCCAAAAAGGGCGGCTGGTGGCAAAAGCGCGGCTTCTTTTGAGCCGTAACCCATCCTAGAAATCGAAACGGCCGCGTCTGACGCGGCCGTTTTTTTGTCTGCGGCATGTCCTCAGAAAATGATTCAAGTCGCTTGCTGATTGATTCCGGAAACGGATCTAAGGCTCTGATTGCAAGTGCTTTTTGTACCGCCTGCCCTGCGGAGTCGGCCACTGTTGCGCAGTCCCGGGCACCCCTGCCGTTTTTACTCTATCGCCTCGCGCCACGCTGGCTTAGTTTTGGCGCAAACAGACATGATGGTGCGGCGTTTCGCGCGAAGCCACGCCCAACAGACCGACGAGGAAACGAATGACCCGCCTTCTCAACCCGATACTGAAGACGCTTGCTGCCGGTTCGATGCTGGCCGCAACGGCGTTTGCCGTTCCGGCCTTTGCCCTGGATGACCAGCAGAAGAAGGAGATGGGCGAATTCATCCGGGAATATCTTATCCAGAACCCGGAAGTGATGATCGAGGTCCAGAACGCGCTGGAGGCCAAGCAGCAGAACCAGCGCGTCGACCAGTCCACCAAGGCGGTCGCGGCCAACAAGGAGGCGATCTTTGCCTCCCCCACCGACATCACGCTTGGCAATCCGAAGGGCGACGTCACGGTCGTTGAATTCTTCGATTACAATTGCGGCTACTGCAAGCATGCGCTGGCCGACATGGACACCATTCTCAAGAAGGACAAGAACGTCCGCTTCGTGCTGAAGGAATTCCCGATCCTCGGCCCGGACTCGATTGCCGCGCACAAGGTTGCCAATGCGGTGCGTCTGGTCGCCCCGACAAAGTATGCCGAGTTCCACCGCACGCTGCTCGGCAGCCGCGAGCACGCGTCCGAAGAGACCGCGCTCTCTGTCGCCACCGCGCTTGGGATCGACGGAGCAGCACTGCGGAAGTCGATGAAGGACAATCCCAACGACGATCTCGTACGCCAGGCCTATCAGTTGGCCACCGCGATCGGCATCACCGGCACGCCGACTTATGTTGTCGGAGACGAGGCCGTGTTCGGTGCTGTTGGCCTCGATACGATCGAGGAAAAGGTCGCCAATGTGCGCGCTTGCGGAAAGGCCAGCTGCTGACGGCCGAGATTTCGAGCGGGATGCTGCATTCTTGCCCGTTCGCCGGTGGATGCATGGCGTTTAGGCGCGTCAGGGGCTTTCCCTTGCCGTCCCAGCGGTTTATACGTGGCCGCTGAATTCTGGGTGGAACAAATAGTTATCTCGATGAGCAAACCGATTTTCGTCCTCAACGGTCCCAACCTCAACATGTTGGGAAAACGCGAACCTGGCATCTACGGCGGCAAGACCTTGGCCGATGTCGAGCAGGAATGTGCGGCCGTTGCTGCCGAACTCGGACTGACTGTCGAGTTTCGCCAGAGCAATCACGAGGGCGTGCTCATTGATTGGATGCATGAGGCCGGCGAGCGGGCTTCCGCTGTCGCCATCAATGCCGGCGCCTTTACCCATACCTCGATCGCCCTTCACGATGCGATCAAGGCCATTTCCGTACCGGTGGTGGAACTTCATATCTCGAATGTGCATGCGCGGGAGGAATTCCGCCACCATTCCATGATTGCACCGGCCTGCAAGGGCATCATCTGCGGGTTCGGCACGCAGAGCTACGTGCTCGCGCTGCACGCCTTGAAGACCACCATCGCCTGACAACATAACAAAACAGTAGGGTTTGCCATGTCTGAGAAGAAAGCCGGTATCGACAAGGGACTGATCCGCGATCTCGCGAACATCCTCAACGACACCGATCTCACCGAGATCGAAGTTGAGCAGGATGACCTGCGCATCCGTGTTTCACGCGCAGGCACTCCCCAGTACGTTCAGGCTCCGATTGCAGCCGCGCCTGCCCTCGCGGCCGCCCCTGCCGCCGCTGCAGCACCCGCTGCCGTAGCCGGCCCGGACCTCAAGAACGCGCTCACCGCTCCGATGGTTGGCACCGTCTACCTTGCACCTGCTCCCGGTTCACGCAACTTCGTAGAAGTCGGCGCGACCGTGAAGGAAGGCCAGACCCTCGTCATCATCGAAGCCATGAAGACGATGAACCAGATCCCCTCGCCGAAGTCCGGCAAGGTTACGGAAATCCTGGTCACAGACGGGCAGCCTGTCGAATATGGCCAGCCGCTCGTCATCATCGAGTAAGGCGATCTCATGATCTCGAAAATCCTCATAGCCAACCGCGGCGAGATTGCACTTCGCGTCCTTCGCGCCTGCAAGGAACTCGGCATCGCGACCGTCGCCGTTCACTCGACGGCCGATTCGGATGCGATGCATGTGCGCCTCGCCGACGAGAGCGTCTGCATCGGCCCGCCGCCTTCGCGTGACAGCTATCTGAACATCCACCAGATTGTTGCCGCCTGCGAGATCACCGGTGCCGACGCCGTTCATCCCGGTTACGGCTTCCTGTCCGAGAACGCCAAGTTCGCAGACATTCTGGAAGCACACGGCATCACCTTCATTGGACCGACCGCCGAGCACATCCGCCTGATGGGCGACAAGATCACTGCCAAGAAGACAGCAGTGGAGCTTGGCATTCCGGTCGTTCCCGGTTCGCCCGGCGAAGTTCTGCCTGAGAACGCGCTCGAAATTGCCCGCGAAATCGGTTTCCCGGTGCTGATCAAGGCGACCGCCGGCGGCGGTGGCCGCGGCATGAAGGTGGCAAAGACCGAGGCCGAGCTCGAGGAGGCCGTGTCCACGGCCCGTTCCGAAGCGCTCGCAGCTTTCGGCAACGATGCCGTCTACATGGAAAAGTATCTCGGCAAGCCGCGGCATATCGAGATCCAGGTCGTCGGCGATGGCGAAGGCAATGCCATTCATTTGGGTGAACGCGACTGCTCGCTGCAGCGCCGCCACCAGAAGGTCTGGGAAGAGGCCAATTCGCCGGCACTCGATGTCGAACAGCGCATGAAGATCGGTCAGATCTGCGCCGACGCCATGAAGAAGATGAAGTATCGCGGCGCCGGTACGGTCGAATTCCTCTACGAAAACGGCGAGTTCTATTTCATCGAAATGAACACCCGTCTCCAGGTCGAGCATCCGATCACCGAAGCGATCACCAATATCGATCTGGTGCACGAGCAGATTCGCGTTGCCTCCGGAAACGGCCTGTCCGTGACCCAGGAAGAGATCCAGTTCCAGGGTCATGCGATCGAGTGCCGCATCAATGCCGAGGATCCACGGACCTTCGTTCCCTCGCCTGGCACGATCACGCATTTCCACGCTCCCGGCGGTCTCGGCGTTCGCGTCGATTCGGGTGCTTATGCCGGCTACAAGATCCCGCCTTACTATGACAGCCTGATCGGCAAGCTCATCGTGCATGGACGCACCCGCGCCGAATGCATGATGCGCCTTCGCCGTGTGCTGGACGAGTTCGTCGTGGATGGCATCAAGACCACACTTCCCCTCTTCCAGGAACTGGTGGACAATCCGGATATCTTGAGCGGCAACTACGATATTCACTGGCTGGAGAACCACCTGGCCGGCGACAAGTCTCACTAGACGCTACCTACCGGATCCACACGATCCGTTAGCGGTTCATAAGATGCTATCGACCATTCCGCGCCAGATGTGGCGCGGAATGTGATGGCCGGATCAAGGAGACCGATGGCAGGGCGTCGTGGCAAATATTACCCGGCAATAACCCCGGAAATTCTGTTGCGAGCCTATTCCATCGGGCTTTTCCCGATGGCGGAAGCCGCCGATGACCCGGAGATATTCTGGGTCGATCCCGAGATGCGGGGTATCCTGCCGCTCGACGCTTTCCACGTCTCCAAGAGCCTGCAGAAGACGGTCCGCAGAAAACCCTTCGACATCCGTTTCGACACCAACTTCGAGGGCGTCATCGCGCTCTGTGCGCAGCCGGCCGATGACCGGCCGAGCACCTGGATCAACGAAACCATCCGCAAGCTCTATCGCGAACTCCACCGCATGGGTCACGCCCACAGTGTCGAGGCTTACGATGGCGACGAACTCGTCGGCGGGCTCTACGGTGTTTCGCTGGGCGCTGCCTTCTTCGGCGAAAGCATGTTCTCCCGCCGCACCGATGCCTCCAAGATTTGCCTGGTGCATCTGGTCGAACGGATGAAGGCCAAGGGGTTCGTGCTGCTCGACACGCAGTTCACCACCGAACATCTGAAAACGTTCGGCGCGATCGACCTTCCCAAGGATGACTATCTCAAGCTGCTGCACGCAGCCGTCAACTCACCGCATCTGGAATTCTGATCAGTCTGGGAATCTTGAATTTCAGTTGGTGGCGCGGGCCGGCGCCGGCACGTCGGAGCTTTGCTTGCAGCCGGTCAGCCAGATATCGTAGATCGGGTGCTCGACGGCGTTGAGGCCTGGGCTGTCTGCGAACATCCAGCCGGTGAAGATGCGGCGGATCTTGCGGTCGAGGGTGATCTCGTCGACCTCGATAAACCCGTCGATCTTCTGGGCTTCCGTCTCGTCGCGGGAGTAGCAGACCTTCGGCGTCACCTGGAGTGCGCCATACTGCACCGTCTCGTTGAGATAAACGTCGAATGTGGTGATGCGACCGGTGATCTTATCGATGCCGTTAAAGACGGCGACGGGATTTTCGATCCGCGCAGCCGAGGCATTTCCCCCTGCCAGAACCGCGACGACGGCCAGAACGACGCCAATCGATCGTGTGCGTAGGGAAAGCTTGGTGCGTGTCATAATTGGTCCCGTCTCGAAAAGGCGTCCTTGGAATGCCCGGTCGAGGACTAGATGTGGAATATGGCTAAAACAGGTGCCAGTCAGGCTCAGTTACCGGGTGTCCAGGCGTCATAGTCGCCGGTTACTCGTGGACGTTCGCCATTGGCCGACAGCGAACCCTGAGGGCGGTATGCAAGCGCCGAGCCGGTCAGATTCGGCTTGTGCGCCTTCTCCCATTCGCGCGCCTTGTAGTCTTCCTTCGACGGAGGCGTATCGGTGCGGTAATGCATCCAGCCGTGCCAGCCCGGTGGAATAGCGGAGGCTTCGGCGTAATCCTTGTAGATCACCCAGCGCTTCGGCTTACCCCAGGAGGTCATCGGGCCTTCGAAATAGACGTTGCCCAATTCATCATCGCCCACCTTCTCGCCATGGCGCCATGTAAAGAAACGCGTGCCCATGGTTTGGCCGTTCCACCAGGTGAAGATCTGCAGCAGGAGATTTTTCATGGGCTTGTCCATAGGATTGGCAAACAGGTGACCAGTCGAACTGGCTCCACCGCTTATGCCGCCAGAGAGCGGTGATGTCCAGCATTTCCGAGATTTCGAGCTCTATTTGAACTTCATCTTGAAGCCTGCATGGCTCTTGGCAAAACCCAGCCGCTCGTAGAAGCGATGGGCATCCGTGCGCGCCGCATTGGAGGTCAGTTGCACAAGCCGGCACTCGCGCCGCTTTGCCTCTTCGATCGCGTAACCGATCATCTGCGCGCCAATGCCCTGCCCGCGCATGTCGGGTCTCGTCTGCACGGCTTCGATGATCATCGAGAGCGATCCGCGGCCGGTCAGCGTTCGGTTGAAGAGGATCTGGAACGTGCCGACCACGTCCCCGTCCCGTTCGACGACGAACAGCTGCTCGTTCTGGGAGGCATCGATCATGTTGAAGGCGCGCAGGTAATCATCGTAGGCGTCCGCATCGGTCGTATCGCCGTGACCACCGACATCGTCGGCAGCAAACATTGCGATCAGTTGGGAGAGGTCCGATTCGCGAGCCCTGCGAATGATGATACCGTCCATGCTACCCTCCCCTGATCCACGCCGTCTATTGCGACAGAAGCCGCTTTTCCATGATGATCGCTGGCAGGCCGGAATTCGGCGCACCCCATTCCTCCATACGATCGACCTCGGCAAAGCCGAGACGTTGGTAGAAGGAGGCGGCGCGCACATTCGGCAGCGACACCTCGACCCGCATGATTTCCGCATCCGGGAAGCAGGTCTCGATTTCGGCAAACAGATCCCGACCAATGCCGTCATTCTGGCAGGCCGGCGCGACGTAGAGCTGATGCAGCATCACGGTCTTTGCCATCTTCGGGTAGACCGCGGCGTAAGCGATGCCGCCGATCTTGCTTCCATCGTCGGCGACGAGAAACTCGCCATCCTTCTTGATCAGGCGCGTGCGGATGGCGACCGGCGAATGCCAGTTCCGCACCATCTTCTCGACGGCGTCTGCACCGTAGAACGGGTCGTAGGACTGATGAAACGTCTCGTCGAGAAGGGCGCGGATCTTCTCCACGTCCTCGTCGCCCGCTGTGCGAATGAAATAGACCAACAGGTTAGTCCTCGATGCCCAGCTTGGCCTTGACCAGAGCCTGGACGGCCTGCGGGTTTGCCTTGCCGCCGGTCGACTTCATCACCTGTCCCACGAACCAGCCGGCAAGCGTCGGCTTGGCCAGCACCTTGGCGACCTGATCGGGATTGGCGGCGATAATGTCGTCCACGGCTTTTTCGATGGCGCCGGTGTCGGTCACCTGCTTCATACCGCGGCTCTCGACGATCTCAGCCGGGTCACCGCCTTCGGAAAAGACGATCTCGAACAGGTCCTTGGCGATCTTGCCGGAGATGACTTCCGACTTGATCAGATCGATGATGCCGCCGAGCTGGGCTGGGGAAACCGGAGTCTCTTCAATGCCTTTGCCCGCTTTGTTCAAGGCGCCCAGCAAGTCGTTGATGACCCAGTTTGCCGCCATCTTGCCGTCGCGGCCCTCAGCCACGGCTTCGTAGTAATCGGCGATCGCCTTCTCAGACACCAGAACCGAGGCGTCATAGATCGAAAGGCCAAGTTCAGCCACGAAGCGAGCCTTCTTGTCGTCAGGCAGTTCCGGCAGGTCCTTGGCAAGCTCTGCGACGAACGCGTCGTCGAAGACGAGCGGCAGCAGGTCCGGATCCGGGAAATAGCGGTAGTCATGCGCATCTTCCTTGGAGCGCATCGACCGCGTTTCGCCCTTGCCCGGATCGAAGAGGCGGGTCTCCTGGTCGATCGAGCCGCCGTCCTCGAGGATGGCGATCTGGCGACGCGCTTCGTATTCGATCGACTGGCCGATGAAGCGGATAGAATTGACGTTCTTGATTTCGCAGCGTGTGCCGAAACCTTCGCCCGGACGGCGCACAGAGACGTTGACGTCGGCGCGCATCGAACCTTCGTCCATGTTGCCGTCGCAGGTGCCGAGATAGCGCACGATCGAGCGCAGCTTCGTCATATAGGCCTTCGCCTCATCGGAAGAGCGCATGTCCGGCTTCGAGACGATCTCCATCAGAGCTACGCCGGACCGGTTGAGATCCACATAGGACATGGTCGGGTGCTGGTCATGCATCGACTTGCCGGCATCCTGCTCCAGATGCAGGCGCTCGATGCCGATCTCGATATCCTCGAACTGGCCCTGGCGGTCGGGGCCGAGCGAGATGACGATCTGGCCTTCGCCGACGATCGGATCCTTGAACTGCGAGATCTGGTAGCCCTGCGGAAGATCCGGATAGAAATAGTTCTTGCGGTCGAAGATCGAACGGTTGTTGATCTGCGCCTTCAGGCCAAGGCCTGTGCGGACAGCCTGGCGCACGCATTCCTCGTTGATCACGGGCAGCATGCCGGGCATTGCCGCATCGACCAGCGAGACGTTGGCATTGGCAGGCTTGCCGAACTCGGTCGAAGCGCCGGAGAACAGTTTCGAATTGGAGAGAACCTGGGCGTGCACCTCCATGCCGATGATCACTTCCCAATCGCCAGTGGCGCCGGGAATGAAGCGTTTCGGATCGGGCGTGCGGACGTCAACTAGGGTCATCTTATGCTCGTTCGGGCTTAGTTTCGAAGTGCTTTGTGGGTAGAGCAAATGTTGGCGAGGTGCAAGCGTAGGCCAAGGCTTGCCGGGTGAAACATCTGATACCACTGAGGATGAATCTTAACCGGAGCGCAGTTAGCTGGGGTTCATGACCCTCAACCTTGCGCTGACACTTCTCGTTCTCTGCATCCTCTTCAACGCAGTCGTCTTTTCCGTCTACTGGATCGACAAGCGGGCCGCCAGGAATGGACGCTGGCGGGTCAGCGAAACCACGCTCCTCCTGCTTGCATTTGCCGGCGGAAGTCTGGGCGCCGTGGCGGCTCAGCGCATGTTGCGTCACAAGACGCACAAGGAGCCGTTCAGGACCATCCTTGCAGCCATCGTCACGCTGCATGTCTGCATGGGTGTCGTGCTGATCCTTGCGGTGTCCGGAATGCTGGCATCGATCTGGACGCTGCTCGTCGGCGTTTAAAAATTCGGCCCGTAGGTGCCCGGATCGTCGGATACGAGTTGCTTGGACAGTCCCATCGACTGGATGTCGCGATCGATCTTCGGCTGATAGGCGCTCGAAAGCCAATGGACGCTGTATCCCTGCTTTTCGAAGAAACCGACTGCCCCATCGTTCTGCGCATGGGTCTCGACCCGCGACTTATCGAACCCGCGACGAACGATATCGGCCTCGATATCGGCGAGCAGCGCCTTGCCGAGCCCCTGCCCCTCAAACTGCGGATCGATCCAGAAGTCGGTGATCAGGTCGTCGCGATTCTCGCAGGCCGCCCAGCCGGCGACCGTGCCGTGCGCCTCGATCACGAGAATCGTCAGCCAGGACGAGGAAACGAAGTCGCGGAATGCGGCAAGCGCACTTTCGCGCATGCTGGACGGATCGCCAACGGCGCCCATCGCTTTTTCCCAGCTGAGCAAGCCGATCTGAACTAGCGCGGCTTCGTCGTCCTGGCGTGCGTTGCGAATGACTGCCATGGAGTCTCCTGTCTCAGGAACAGTAGATCATCGGCGTGCGATTCGGGCTAGAACCGCACTGGGTTGGCAGATGCCGGACAGCCGACCTGCCGCTACCACCATTTCGCAGGCGTGAACTTGCCTGCCGCCTGTTCGATCACGTGCGCTGTGCGGAACAGGGTTTCCTCGTCGAACGGCTTACCGATCAGCTGCAGGCCAAGCGGCAGGCCCTTCTTGTCGAGACCGGCCGGTACGGCGATGCCGGGAAGGCCTGCCATGTTGACCGTCACGGTGAAGATGTCGTTCAGGTACATCGCGACCGGATCGGCAGCGAGTGCCTCGTCGGCAATGCCGAAGGCAGACGACGGTGTCGCTGGTGTCAGGATGGCGTCGACACCGGCATGGAAGCAGAGTTCGAAATCGCGCTTGATCAGCGTGCGGACTTTTTGCGCCTGCAGGTAGTAGGCGTCGTAATAGCCGGCCGAAAGAACGTAGGTGCCGATCATGATGCGGCGCTTGACCTCAGTACCGAAGCCGGCAGCACGGGTCTTCTCGTACATGTCGGAAATGTCCTTGCCGTCGACGCGCAGGCCGTAGCGAACGCCGTCATAGCGGGCAAGGTTGGACGAGGCTTCAGCGGGCGCCACGATGTAATAGGCAGGCAGCGCGTATTTCGTGTGCGGCAGCGAGATATCGACGATCTCGGCACCGGCATCCTTCAGGAAGGCAATGCCCTTCTGCCACAGGGCCTCGATGTCTTCAGGCATGCCGTCGACGCGATATTCCTTCGGAATGCCGATCTTCATGCCCTTGACCGACTGGCCGAGCGCCTTCTCGTAATCCGGAATAGGCAGATCGACCGAGGTCGTGTCCTTGCGGTCGACGCTTGCCATCGACTTCAGCATGATCGCGGCATCACGCACGTCGCGTGCAATGGGGCCGGCCTGATCGAGCGAAGATGCAAACGCGACAGTGCCCCAGCGCGAGCAGCGGCCATAGGTGGGCTTGATGCCGACGGTGCCGGTAAAGGCGGCCGGCTGGCGGATCGAGCCGCCGGTATCGGTCGCGGTCGCACCGGCGCAAAGATGCGCGGCGACGGCAGCGGCTGAACCGCCCGAGGAGCCGCCCGGAACCAGCTGAGTGTTCGAGCCTTCGGCTTTCCAGGGATTGACCACCGGTCCGTAATGCGAGGTCTCGTTGGAGGAGCCCATGGCGAACTCGTCCATGTTGAGCTTGCCAAGCATGACGGCGCCGTCATCCCACAGGTTCTGAGTGACGGTCGATTCGTATTCGGGCTTGAACCCGTCGAGTATATGGCTGCAGGCCTGGGTGTGGACGCCTTTGGTGGCAAACAGATCCTTGATGCCGAGCGGAATACCTTCCAGCGCCCCGACTTGACCCGAAGCCCGACGGGCATCGGATGCCCCGGCCATCTCCAGCGCCATCTCGGGCGTAACGGTGATGTAGGCGTTCAGGACGGAATTTGCAGCGTCGATGGCGCCGAGATAGGCGTTCGTCAGATCGACGGAAGTGAATTCCTTCGATGCCAGTTTGTCGCGGGCTTCGGCAATGGTCAGGCTGGTCAGGTCGGTCATGATTTTTCGTGCTCTCGAAAGGCTAAAACGGGTCGGCGGCGCTTGGGCTAAAGCGGCTTATTCGACGACCTTCGGCACCATGAAGAAATTGCGGTCGGTTGCCGGCGCGTTGGCGACGATATCGTCTGCCTTGTTGCCGTCGGTGACGACGTCGGCGCGCAACCGCATTTCCATCGGCATCACCGAGGTCATAGGCTCGACGCCTGTGACATCGACTTCCGAGAGTTGTTCGACGAAATCGATGATCCCGTTCAATTCGCCAACCATGCGATTGGCCTCATCCTCCGTAACCGCAATACGGGCGAGGCGCGCGACGCGCTTGACGGTGGCGAGATCGACGGACATGGCAGGGCTCCGGTGGTAAAATTCACCTTCGCTATAATGGCCATGCCCGTCCTTCGCAACAGGCAGGGCGCCGGTTTCCTGGCGCGCCTTAACTGAAATGCCCGTTCAGCAGGTCAGCGTCACGCCGACGCCCGGCACCTCGACGGCGGTGCGGCTGCCTTCCATGCCCTTGACGAACTTGTCGGGTGTCTGCTCGATGATCGGGAACGTGCCGTAGTGGCAGGGAATGGCGTGCTTGAAATCGAAGAAGCGCTGGCAGGCAACGGCTGCGACAGCACCGCCCATGGTGAAGCGGTCGCCGATCGACACGATGCCGATATCCGGCTGGTGCAACTCGTTGATGAGTCCCATGTCGGTAAAGATATCCGTATCACCCATGTGCAGAACCGACATCTCGTCGTCGAAATGCAGCATCAGTCCGTTCGCGGAACCGAGCGAGTGGGACACGCCGAGCTCGTCGATCTGGCCGGACGAATGGAGCGCCTGTGTGAAGGTCGCGGTGAAGCCCTCGAAGCCGACTGTGCCGCCGGTATTGCCCATCTCGAGCTTCTCGACGCCTTTTCCACCCAGCCAGGAAGCAAGATCGGCGTTGGCCAGAACGATGGCGCCCTTTTCCTTGGCGATCGCGACCGTATCACCGACATGATCACCATGACCGTGGGTGAGAAGGATATGCGTGACACCTTCGGTCACGTCTTTCAGATCCTGGCCGGCAAAGGTCGGGCTATGGGTCAGGAACGGGTCGATCAGGATCTTTGCCTTTGCCGTTTCGATGCGGAAGGCGGCATGGCCGAGCCAGGTAATTTTCATGGGGAAGTGTCCTTGAGGATGGCAAAAAGAGAGGTGATGACACCAAATCAAAATTCATAGATGGAACTTCGAAAGGGAGGTTTCGAAGCACCGAAAGCGGATGAGACTCTGAACTCAGTTGTCTCACCTCACACCTCATCAAATAACGCGGCGCTTTCACATTTCAAAGGTCTAGGACGATGATTGCGCGAGCAGCGCCCGTATCGGAATTGACACACAGGCGGCGCCACGTTGCCACGGACTTGCCACTGGGTTAAGCGGTCGCATCCCGATATGATCGTCGCATGCTCGCTGCGATTGCGTCACATCCGAACCCCTAAGGAAACCGACATGGCCGACGACGATTATATTTATGACGAGGCTACCGGCGAATGGCTGTCTGCAGCCGATGCGGCTGCGAAGGCTTCCGCTGCATCCGAGGTGCGTGACTCAGCCGGCAATATTCTTGCCGATGGCGATGCAGTCACTCTCATCAAGGATCTCAAGGTGAAGGGAGCCGGTCAGACGCTGAAACAGGGCACCGTCATCCGCTCGATCCGTCTCACCGACAATCCGGAAGAGATCGATTGCCGGCACGATGCGATCAAGGGCCTCGTGCTGCGCACCGAATTCGTGCGCAAGAAAACCTAAGGCCGGCATATGGCAATCCTGACCATCGAAGAACTCGCCGCGACACTTGCGCCCGGCAAGGCAGTTGCAGGG
This sequence comes from Rhizobium sp. CFBP 8752, assembly GCF_014842035.1. Lineage (NCBI taxonomy): Bacteria > Pseudomonadati > Pseudomonadota > Alphaproteobacteria > Hyphomicrobiales > Rhizobiaceae > Rhizobium > Rhizobium sp. CFBP 8752. The sequence continues at coordinate 1,961,006 of NZ_JACYUZ010000001.1, forward strand.
CTCGATCTCGGTACCAAAACCATCGGGCTTGCGATGTCCGATCTCGGCCGGCGGTTTGCCACGCCCCGCACCGTCATCAAGCGCGTCAAGTTCACCAAGGATGCGGAGGTTCTGCTGGCGTTCGCGGAGAAGGAGAAGGTCTCAGCCTTTATTCTCGGGATGCCGATGAACATGGATGGTTCCGCCGGGCCGCGGGCCCAGGCAACCCGCGCCTTTGTGCGGGCGATGTCGGACAAGACTACCATTCCCTTCGTCTTCTGGGACGAGAGACTATCGACGGTCGCGGCCGAACGGGCACTTCTGGAGATGGATGTTTCGCGGGCCAAGCGCGCCGAACGTATCGATTCGGCGGCCGCGAGCTTCATTCTTCAGGGAGCCTTGGACAGGCTTTCGTCCCTTGCCAGAGAAACCGGCAACGACGTCCCCACCTGACGGCTACGCCACCAGGCTGCAATCTGCTTGCGCTTGCGGAAGGCGATGATGGCGAAAACGACAAGACTGTCGAATGCGATTGCGCGGGCAACCAGCGGCGGGATGGTTTCGGGCGGAATTCCGAGGACGTCGCCATAGACCTGAAAGACCAGATCATGGGTCTGACGGGTCAGCATGAAGAAGCCGAAGCTCATGTCGTAATAGGAAAGCCCGTACCAGCTGCCCAGCAAAAGCACGGGCCCTGCCCACAAGATCAAGAGCAACTTCATGCGGTTTCGCCTTCTGGTTCCGCTGGAGACAGGTCCAGCGTTACGACCCATCTCGACAGCGCCATCAGGCTGAGGACCAGAGCAGGAATGGCAATGTCGAGCGCCAGCACTGCAAAGATCGTCGTCATGACGATCAGCAATGCGATGCTCGTTGTGGAAGTTGCATTCTTGCCCATGGACGGCCGCGATTTGGTTAAGAAATCATTAACCAGAGATTTAGGCCGCATGGCGAAAGCTGCAATTCAAAACGCCAAACATGGTTAATTTCCAGAGCGTCGCTGTGGAGAACGTCTGCTGCTCAGCCGTAGATGGCGCGAACCAGGCGGCGGACGGAAGACGCTACCTTTTCCCAGTCTTTCTCGGACTTTAACGGTATGCCGGCGAACTGGCCGCTGACGGCAGACGAGACGACCAGATGCTGGATGGCGGCAAACAGGATGGCATTCGTGGTCGCGACATCGACACCTTTTGGCGGCGTCAGCGAGCCGCGCATCTTGTCGAGCCACTTTGAGAGAGCCTTGGTGCGTGATTCGGTCAGACGCCGCACCTGTGGCGTATCCTGCGAGACTTCCCAGGCGACGATCTTGCAGACGAGCGGATCCTCGCGCAGCGCATCCATGAAATAGATGGCGAGCTTTTCCATCAGGTCGCCGTAGGTCAAAAGAAACATGCCGCCGGTATCTTCGGGAATGCGATCCTTGACCCAGTTGCCGAGGTCGGCACCGATCGCGTCGATGAGGCCGTTCAGCCCGCCGTAATAGCGATAGATCAGCTGCTTGTCGCAGCCGGCGCGCCGTGCGACCGCATTGACGCCGAAGCCTTGAAACCCTTCCTCGGCCAGCAGCGTGCGGGCAGCAATGAAGATCGCCCGCTCCGTGCCGGCCCGGTTGCGCGGACGTATGGCCTGAGCTGATGCAGCACCGGTCTCGGTATTCGTCTCGGCTATCTGAAGCATCGCCCGCCTGTTTCGCAACTCTTTGTTAACTGTTGCGATACCCCGTCGTTTCCCATCATCGCAAGCGCCACACGGGCGCCGTGCACAGGATAGAATACCGAAACCGGGCGCATGCTGCGTTACACAAGAGACAAGTGGATGCGCTGCAGTGGATGCCCTCGCCCCACAGGCAGTCTTCGTCTCTCCTTTCGGCGACTTCTTCTTACGCCGCTGGCGGGTAGAGAAGATCGACGATGTAGCGGGCATCGAAGCGGGCATCGAGCATGCCATAGGTCGAGCGCCAGCCGCCCGCGAGACGGGTTTCGAGGAAGGCATCGGCGATCTTGCCGGCACCGAGGCGCGCAAGCTCTGCGGCGCCGGCGGCCAGCGCCAGCTGCTCTATCAGAAGCCTTGCAGCGCCCTCGTCGCGTTCGCACAGCGCCATCGCGGCACGCAAGACTTCCACGGTCTTCTTGCCGGAAGCGCCGAGGTCCCGCTCGAAGCCGGCCAGAACCGTATCGAACAGATCGCGTCCTCGCGACAGCACGCGCAGAACGTCAAGCGCCATGACACTGCCCGAGCCTTCCCAGATCGCATTCACCGGCGCCTCGCGGTAATGCCGGGCAATCGGACGCTCCTCGACATACCCATTGCCGCCAAGGCATTCCATTGCCTCGGCGATCAGCGATGGCGCGATCTTGCAGTTCCAGTATTTGATGACAGGCGTCATGACGCGGGCATAGGCGGCATCGCCGGGGTTGCCGCGGGCGCGATCGAACGCGTCGGCAAGCCGGAACGACAGCGCTGTCGCGGCCGCGACATCCAGCGCCATATCGGCGAGCACGCGCGTCATCAGCGGCTGATCGATCAGGTTCTTGCCGAACACGGCACGACCGCGGGTATGATGGACCGCTTCGGCCAGCGACGCGCGCATCATGCCGGCAGACGCGACAGCACAATCGAGACGGGTCAGCGTCACCATATCGAGAATGGTGCGGATGCCTCCACCGGACTCGCCGAGCAGATAGCCGAAGGCGTCGGTGAACTCGACTTCGGACGATGCATTGGAGCGGTTGCCGAGCTTGTCCTTCAGCCGCTGGAAGTTCAAGCCATTGGCCGAACCGTCTTCAAGAAGCCGCGGCACGAGGAAACAGCCGATTCCCTCATTTGTCTTTGCCAGCATGATAAAGCCGTCGCTCATCGGCGCCGACATGAACCACTTGTGGCCGGAAAGGCGGTAGATTCCCTCGCCCACACGCTCGGCGGTCGACCGGTTGGCGCGCACGTCGGTGCCGCCTTGCTTTTCGGTCATGCCCATGCCGACCGTGATGGCGGACTTCTGCATGGCCGGCCGATTGGTCGAATCGTATTTGCGCGACAGAACTTTCGGCGCCCATTCCTTGTGGACGCGTGGGGAAGCCATCATCGCCGCAATCGAAGCGCTCGTCATCGTCAGCGGGCACAGATGGCCGCATTCCAGCTGGGCGGACAGATAAAAGCGCGTGGCGCGAACCTTGTGTTCGTGTGCACGCTGCTCCGGAATGGTCTCCCAGATCGACGAATGCAGGCCGCTCTGCATCGAGCGGCGCATCAGGGCATGCCAGGCAGGATGGAACTCAACCGTGTCCTGCCGCTCGCCGCGCGGACCGTGGGTGCGCAGTTTGGGCGGATTTTCGTTCGCCATCCGCGCCAGTTCCTGGGCTTCCGGAGAGGTCACGTAATTGCCGAGCTGGTCGTATTCGTCGCGGATCGCGCGGTTCAGATCGCCGGTCAGGTCGACCACAAGGGGATCGGAGCGGTAGGCATTGATCCCCGACCAGGGCTTCGGCTGGTTCAGTTCACCAAATTTTTCTTCATCGCGCGACATGTCGTTCATGGGGCGGTTCTAGCGGAAGTTAAAGGGCGTGGGAACGGCAGCACAGAAGGAATTTCAGCGTTCTCAACAAACGGCTTGCGGTTGGGAATCCCGGAAACGGGGGAAAACAGCAGTGACATAACCTCCCATCCCGCTTGCGGCCTTTCCCCCCAGACCTTATAGACCGCCGAACGCAAGCGGAGACGCCCCCTATGGTCTTCTTTCCCCACCGCCATCTCCTTGGCATCAAGGGTCTCACCCGGCAGGACATTACGACGCTTCTCGACAAGGCCGACGAGGCCGTGCAGATTTCCCGGCAGCGGGAAAAGAAGACGTCCACGCTTCGGGGCCTCACCCAGATCAATCTCTTCTTCGAAGCCTCGACACGCACGCAGTCCTCGTTCGAGCTCGCCGGCAAACGGCTCGGCGCCGACGTGATGAACATGTCCGTCAGCAATTCTTCCGTGAAGAAGGGCGAAACGCTGATCGATACGGCGATGACGCTGAACGCCATGCACCCGGACGTGCTGGTTCTCAGGCATTCGTCGGCCGGTGCCGCGGCCCTGCTTGCCCAGAAGGTGACCTGCTCGGTGGTCAATGCCGGCGATGGTCAGCATGAACATCCGACACAGGCGCTGCTCGACGCTTTGACCATCCGCCGCGCCAAGGGCAAGCTGTCGGGCATCATCGTCGCCATCTGCGGCGACGTTTTGCATTCGCGGGTCGCCCGCTCCAACATCATCCTCTTGAATGCCATGGGCGCCCGCGTCCGGGTCGTCGCGCCATCGACGCTTCTTCCCTCAGGCATCCGCGACATGAGCGTCGAGGTCTTCCACTCGATGGAAGAAGGTTTGCGGGATGCGGATGTGGTGATGATGCTGCGCCTGCAGCGCGAGCGCATGGCCGGCTCCTTCGTGCCGTCGGTGCGCGAATACTTCCACTTCTACGGTCTCGATGCGGAAAAGCTCAAAGTCGCCAAGGGTGATGCGCTGGTCATGCATCCGGGTCCGATGAACCGCGGCGTCGAGATCGCTTCCGATGTCGCCGACGGTCCGCAGAGCGTCATCGAGCAGCAGGTCGAAATGGGCGTCGCCGTCCGCATGGCGGTCATGGAAACGCTCCTGACCTCCAATCAGGGAGAGCGCGCATGAGCACGACCATGTCCAACGGCACCGTTCTCAGGAACCTGCGCATCATCGATCCATCGCGCAATCTCGATGAAACCGGCACGATCATCATCGGCGCAGACGGCCGCATCCTCGCGGCCGGAAAGGATGCCCAGAACCAGGGCACGCCCGACGGCGCCACGGTCCGCGATTGCCAGGGTCTTGTCGCCACGCCCGGGCTTGTCGATGCGCGCGTCTATGTCGGCGAACCGGGTGCTGAACATCGCGAGACGATTTCTTCGGCCAGCCGCGCCGCTGCCGCCGGTGGCGTCACCTCGTTTATCATGATGCCGGATACCGATCCTGTTCTTGACGATATCGCACTCGTTGAGTTTGTTCAGAAGACGGCTCGTGACAAGGCGATCGTCAATGTCCACACTGCCGCAGCGCTCACCAAAGGGCTTGCCGGCAAGGAGATGACCGAGTTCGGCCTGCTGCAGCAAGCCGGTGCCGTGGCCTTTACCAATGGCCGTCACGGCCTGTCCGATTCGCTGCTGCTGCGCCGCGCGATGACCTATGCGCGCGAGTTCGATGCGGTGATCTCGCTCGAACTGCGCGAGAAATATCTTGGCAACGGCGTCATGAACGAGGGCCTGTTCGCCTCCTGGCTCGGCCTGTCGGGCGTGCCCAAGGAAGCGGAGATCATTCCGCTTGAACGCGATCTGCGCATCGCCGGCCTCACCCGCGCCAAATACCACGCGGCAAAAATCTCGGTGGCGGAATCGGCCGAAGCCATGCGGTCTGCCCGCGCACGCGGCGCCAACGTCACCTGCGGCGTGTCGATCAACCATCTTTCGCTCAATGAAAACGACATCGGCGAATACCGCAGCTTCTTCAAGCTGTCGCCGCCACTGCGGTCCGAAGACGATCGAATCGCCATGGTCGAGGCGCTCGCCGACGGCAGCATCGATATCATCGTGTCCTCGCACGATCCGCAGGACGTCGATACCAAGCGCCTTCCCTTCGCTGATGCCGCCGATGGCGCGATCGGGCTCGAAACCATGCTGTCGGCAGCCCTTCGCCTGCATCATGACGGGCGCGTGCCGCTGATGCGGCTGATTTCGGCGATGTCGACCCGCCCGGCCGAAATCTTCGGTCTCGATGCCGGTACGCTGAGACCCGGCGCAAAGGCCGATATCACGCTGATCGATCTCGACGAGCCTTGGATCGTCGCCAAGGATATGCTTCTGTCGCGCTCGAAAAACACGCCGTTCGAGGACGCGCGCTTTTCCGGCCGCGCCGTCGCAACCTATGTCGGCGGGAAATGCGTCTATAAACTGGGATAGAGATGGGGCGGGCCGACCCCTCGCGCGCTTGCGCGAAATGGTTGGAACGGGGGCAAACCCGACTAGGGGCTTTGGGGGAAACACATGATAACCGACCTTCTTACCTGGCAGATCACGCTGCCGATCGCAGCCGGCGCGCTTGTTCTCGGCTATCTGTTGGGCTCGATCCCGTTCGGCCTGCTTCTCACCCGCGCCGCCGGTCTCGGCGATATCCGCTCGATCGGTTCCGGCAATATCGGGGCGACCAACGTTCTTCGCACCGGAAATAAGAAGCTCGCCGCCGGCACGCTTCTGCTCGATGCCTTGAAGGCGACGGTCGCAGCTCTGATCGGTTGGTACGCCTTCGGGCCGGAAGCCGGACTTCTTGCGGGCTTTGCCGCCTTCATGGGTCACCTCTATCCCGTCTGGCTCGGCTTCAAGGGTGGCAAGGGTGTCGCGACCTATATCGGCACGCTGCTGGGGGTTGCTCCGCTCATGGTTCTGGTGTTTGCCGCGGTCTGGCTTTCGGTTGCCAAGCTCAGCAAGTACTCATCGCTGTCCGCCCTGGTTGCAACCCTTGTCATTCCGGTTGTGCTGTGGTTCATACAGGAACCAAAGATTGCTGCCGTCATGGCTCTCATGACGATCATCTCCTTTATCAAGCACAAGACGAATATCGAGCGGTTGATTGCCGGCACCGAAAGCAAGATCGGCCAAAAGGGCTAGTCCCTTAAAGGACGGATCATGCCGGATAGCAGCGCAAGACGGATAGGAATTGCGCTCACCGAACGGCAGAAGATCGCCTGGCTGCGGTTGATCCGCTCCGACAATGTCGGCCCGGCGACATTCCGGGATCTCATCAATCATTGCGGCTCGGCGGAAAATGCGCTGGCCATGTTGCCGGAGTTGTCAGCGCGCGGCGGATCGACACGGGCAATCCGCATCGCCAGTGCCAGTGAGGCCGAACGCGAGCTGGAGATCGCACGCCGCCAGAACGCACAGTTCATCGGCATCGGTGAACCCGACTACCCTCCCGCGTTGCGACAGATCGAGGCAGCGCCGCCGCTCGTTGCGGCAAAGGGCGATCTCTCCACCGCCACCCGCCCCTCGGTCGGCATTGTCGGCTCGCGCAACGCCTCAATCGCCGGGGCGAAGTTTGCGGCGGCGATTGCCAGAGATTGCGGCCGCGCCGGTTATGCGATCACTTCAGGACTTGCTCGCGGCATCGATGCGGCGTCGCACCGCGCCAGTCTCGATACCGGCACGATCGCGGTTCTGGCCGGCGGCCTCGACCGTCCCTATCCGCCGGAAAACGTCGCCCTGCTCGATGAGATCACCGCCGGCAGGGGCCTTGCCGTTTCAGAGATGCCATTCGGGTGGGAGCCCCGGGCGCGTGATTTCCCCCGTCGCAACCGGCTTATCGCTGGAATTTCGCTGGGCCTTGTTGTTGTCGAAGCGGCTGAGCGTTCAGGTTCGCTGATCACCGCAAGGCTTGCTGCCGATTTCGGCCGGCTGGTGTTTGCCGTCCCCGGCTCGCCACTCGATCCGCGCTGCCACGGTACGAACGGACTTCTCAAGCAGGGCGCCATCGTCACGACCGGCGCTTCGGATGTGCTGGACGCGTTGGCGCCGCTGTCCGATCTCGATAGATTTCAAAATACCGTCATCGAAGAGCCCGGCAGAGGCAGCACACTCCTGCCGCCCGATGACGACGACAGGACGCGCATCATTTCGGCGCTTAGTCCGACACCGGTCGATATCGACGATATCATCCGGCATACGGGTGTTGCCGCGGCCAGTGTCTATCTTATTCTGCTGGAACTCGATCTTGCCGGTCGGCTGCACCGGCACCCGGGCGGCATGGTCTCACTTGCTATGGAAGACTGATCGCGGTCGTCGCCCGGCCTGCACGTCGCCAGCCTCGACATAGGCCATCTCGATGAGGTAGCACAGCATATCAGCCCCCTCGCTGAGCGCGACCTGCCGCAACTCTGCCAGCATCTGCCGGATGTAGGCGATGTTGCGCGAATTCTCGTCGCCCCGTCCGTCCTTGTCACCGTGAGAGACCATTTCACATCCTGTCAAATAGGGCGCGACACCGCCTAATATAACTATTCGTCACCTTATCAGCGCAGCTTAGAGATGTTTATTTAAGATTGCAACTAATTGCACATCACTCTCAGGTTGCAGTTCGTTGTATCCTACTAATTAACGATGACCTCTTGACCCCGGGACAAACGCCCGCCATGTCGGGAGACCAGATTTCCGCCTGGATCGTTACGAGACCGGGCAAAGCTCTATTGCAGAGAAACAAGATGAATGTAGTCATTGTAGAATCTCCAGCCAAAGCCAAGACCATCAACAAGTATCTTGGCTCGGGTTACAAGGTTCTCGCGTCTTTCGGCCACGTCCGCGACCTTCCTGCCAAGGACGGGTCGGTTTTGCCTGACCAGGACTTCGAGATGCTCTGGGAAGTCGACAGCGCATCCCAGAAGCGGATGAAGGATATTGCCGACGCCGTGAAGGGTTCGGACGCCGTTTATCTCGCGACCGACCCGGATCGCGAGGGTGAAGCGATTTCCTGGCATGTCCTCGACCTTTTGAAGAAGAAGAAGGTGATCGGCGATAAGCTGGTGAAGCGCGTCGTATTCAACGCCATCACCAAGAAGGCGGTTCTCGATGCGATGGCCAACCCGCGCGATATCGACGTGCCGCTGGTAGACGCGTATCTCGCCCGCCGCGCGCTCGACTATCTCGTCGGCTTCAACCTGTCTCCGGTCCTGTGGCGCAAGCTTCCGGGTGCCCGTTCTGCCGGCCGTGTGCAGTCGGTCGCGCTTCGCCTCGTCTGCGACCGCGAAACCGAGATCGAGCGCTTCGTTTCGGAAGAATACTGGAATATCTCTGCGCTTCTGAAGACACCGCGAGGCGATGAGTTCCTGGCCAAGCTGGTGCAGGCCGACGGCAAGCGTCTGCAGGGCAAATCGATCACGAACGGCGAGGAAGCCGGCCGCCTGAAGACGCTGCTCGATGGCGCCGCCTATAGCGTCGAGACCGTTGAAGCGAAGCCGGTCAAGCGCAATCCGGGCCCTCCGTTCACCACGTCGAGCCTGCAGCAGGCCGCGTCCTCGAACATCGGCTTCGGCGCGTCGCGCACGATGCAGGTCGCGCAGAAGCTTTATGAAGGTATCGATATCGGTGGCGAGACCGTAGGTCTCATTACCTACATGCGTACCGATGGCGTTCAGATGGCACCCGAGGCGATCGAGCAGGCGCGTAGCGCCATCGTCGAGCAGTTCGGCCCGCGTTACATGCCCGAAAAGCCGCGCTTCTACTCCACCAAGGCGAAGAATGCGCAGGAAGCCCACGAAGCAATCCGCCCGACCGACTTCAACCGCACGCCGGACAAGGTTCGCCAGTATCTTGATGCCGATCAGGCGCGTCTCTACGAGCTGATCTGGAAGCGCGGCATTGCCAGCCAGATGGCATCTGCCGAGATGGAACGCACAACCGTGGAGATCTCGGCGACAAACGGCGCAGATAAGGCTGGCCTGCGGGCCGTCGGTTCGGTCGTGCGTTTCGACGGCTTCCTCGGCGCCTATGTGGACCGCCGCGAAGAGGATGACAAAAGCGAGGACGACGACGAAGACGGTCGCCTGCCCGAGATCAACGCTGGCGAAAAGCTCGACAAGAACAAGGTCAACTCGAGCCAGCATTTCACTGAGCCACCACCGCGCTATTCGGAAGCATCGCTGATCAAGAAGATGGAAGAGCTCGGCATCGGCCGTCCTTCCACCTATGCCGCGACGCTGAAGACGCTGTCCGATCGCGAATACGTGATCATGGACAAGCGCAAGCTGATCCCGCATTCCAAGGGACGGCTGGTCACGGCGTTCCTCGAGAACTTCTTCACGAAATACGTCGAATACGATTTCACGGCCGATCTCGAAGAGAAGCTCGACAGGATCTCGGCTGGCGAACTGGACTGGAAGCAGGTTCTGCGGGAGTTCTGGCAGGACTTCTTCGGCCAGATCGAAGACACCAAGGAACTGCGCGTCACCAACGTGCTGGATGCTTTGAACGAAGCGCTGGCACCGCTGGTCTTCCCGAAGCGGGAAGACGGTTCGGATCCGCGTATCTGCCAGGTCTGCGGCACCGGCAACCTGTCGCTGAAGCTCGGCAAGTACGGCGCATTCGTCGGCTGCTCGAACTATCCGGAGTGCAACTTCACCCGTCAGTTGTCGTCCGAAGGCGGCGCGGATGCGGAAGCTTCCGGCCTCAACGAACCGAAGGAACTTGGGACCGATCCGATGACCGGCGAGCAGCTGACGCTGCGGTCGGGTCGTTTCGGACCTTATATCCAGCGCGGCGACGGCAAGGAAGCCAAGCGTTCCTCGCTGCCCAAGGGCTGGCTGCCTGACGATATCGACCACGAAAAGGCGCTGGCACTGATCAACCTGCCGCGCGACGTGGGCAAGCATCCGGAATCGGGCAAGATGATTTCGGCAGGTCTTGGCCGTTACGGGCCGTTCCTGCTGCATGACGGTGGCTATGCGAACCTGGAAACGATCGAGGACGTGTTCTCGATCGGTCTCAACCGCGCCATCACCGTGATTGCCGAGAAAAAGGAAAAAGGCCCCGGCGGACGCGGTCGTGGCACACCGGCAGCGCTCAAGGACCTTGGCGCGCATCCGGACGGCGGCGCGATCACCGTGCGCGACGGCAAATACGGGCCTTACGTCAACTGGGCCAAGGTCAATGCCACGCTGCCGAAGGGCATGGACCCGCAGTCGGTAACGATGGAACAGGCGATGGCGCTGATCATCGAAAAGGGCGGCAAGGCATCGTCGGACAAGGCCAAGGCGAAAGCGCCTGCCAAGAAGGCCACAGCAAAAAAGGCTGCTGCCAAGACAGAGGCGGACGCAACGACCGAGACCGCCACAAAGAAGTCGCCTGCCAAGGCTAAGACCGCAGCCAAGAAGGCGCCTGCCAAGAAGGCACCTGCCAAAAAGACAACCGCATCGAAGGCGAAGAAGACGGACACGTGAGAGAACCGAACGAGCGATCCAATCGCCAGCAGAAACGCGCCGCGAAGGCTGACCGTGGCGACAGCCAGTCGGCGAGCAGACCGGTAATTGTCCAGGGTGCGGTTCCTCCGCGCGATGTGCTGCTCCAGTTCATCGCTGACAATCCCGACAAGGGCTCGAAACGGGAGGTTGCCAAGGCTTTCGGCCTGAAAGGCGATACGCGGATCGAGCTCAAGGATCTGCTGCATTCGCTCGAGGAAGACGGTCTTCTCACCAAGAACCGCAAGTCGCTCTCGCGTCCGGGCGCCCTGCCCCCGGTCACCGTGCTCGACATCACCACCCGCGACAAGGATGGCGAACTGATCGGCCGGCCGACGGAATGGCCGGAGGATCTGGGTGCTGCCCCTGCCGTGCTCATCCGTCAGTCGCATGACAGCCGCGGAAAGGGCAAGGCGCCAGCCGCGGGTCTCAACGATCGCATTCTGGCAAAGATCTTCCCGAACAAGGACCGCTCAGGTCCGGCCTATACGGCCCGCGTCATCAAGGTCATCGACAAGCGCCGCGGCGCGGCCCTCGGCGTCGTCCAGAGACTGGCTGACGGCGAAATGCGTCTTCTGCCGACCGAGAGGCGCGGCGAGGAAATGGTGATCGAACCCGAGGACATTGGAGACGCCAAGGACGGCGACCTGGTCGAGTCGGAAGTCGTTCGCAACGGCCGGTTCGGCCTGCCCCGCGCCCGCGTCCTCAACATTGTCGGTTCCGTCGGTTCCGAAAAGGCGATCTCGATGATCGCCATCTATTCGCACGGCATTCCGCACATCTTCCCGAACGAGGTGATGGAAGAAGCGCAAGCTGCAAAGCCGGCGAGCATGTCGAAGCGCGAAGACTGGCGCGACGTGCCGCTCCTGACGATCGATCCCGCCGACGCCAAGGATCACGACGACGCTGTTTATGCCGAGCCAGACACCTCGCCCGACAATCCGGGCGGCGTCATCGTCACCGTCGCGATCGCCGATGTCTCCTGGTATGTCCGCACCGGCAAGCCGCTCGACCGCGAGGCGCAGAAGCGCGGCAATTCCGTCTACTTCCCCGACCGCGTCGTACCGATGCTGCCGGAACGCATTTCCAACGATCTCTGCTCGCTGCGTGAGGGCGAAGACCGGCCGGCGCTTGCCGTGCGCATGGTCTTTTCCAAGGAAGGCCGCAAGGCCGGCCATACGTTCCACCGCATCATGATGAAAAGTGCGGCCAAGCTCTCCTACCAGCAGGCTCAGGCCGCCATCAACGGCGAGACCGACGACAAGACCGGTCCGTTGCTGGAGCCTGTCCTGAAGCCGCTGTGGGACGCCTACCGGATCATGACGATCGGCCGCGACCGTCGACAGCCGCTCGAACTCGATATGCCCGAGCGCAAGATCATGCTGAAGCCGGATGGCACGGTGGATCGTGTGATCGTGCCAGAGAGGCTCGACGCGCATCGGCTCATCGAAGAGATGATGATCCAGGCAAACGTCTGCGCCGCCGAAACGCTCGAGAAGAAGAAGCAGTCGCTGATCTACCGTATCCATGATGGCCCCTCGCTTGCCAAGCAGGAGACGCTGCGCGAGTTCCTGAACACGCTCGGCATTTCGATGGCTCGCGGCGGCCAGATGCGCTCCAACTCGTTCAACGGCATCCTGTCGCAGGCACAGGGCACGCCGCACCAGATCATGGTCAACGAGATGGTGCTGCGCTCGCAGAGCCAGGCGGTCTACAGCCCTGACAATATAGGCCATTTCGGCCTCAACCTGATGAAATACGCGCATTTCACCTCGCCGATCCGGCGCTATGCGGATTTGATCGTGCATCGCGCGCTGGTTGGGTCGCTCGGCCTCGGCGAAGGTGGAATCACGCCGGGCGAAGAAGCCCAGCTCGAAGACATCGCGGCAGAGATCTCCACCTTCGAGCGCCGCGCCATGGCGGCCGAACGCGACACGGTAAACCGTCTTGTGGCGCACCACCTTTCGACGAAGATCGGCGAGGAGTTCCAGGGCCGCGTGTCCGGCGTGACCAAGGCAGGCCTGTTCGTGGCCCTGCCGACCTATGGCGCCGATGGTTTCGTGCCGGTGTCAACGATCGGCGACGATTACTATATCTATGACGAGGCGCATCAGGCGCTAACAGGCGAACGTTCCGGTCTCGGCTACCAGATCGGCGATACCGTCGATGTGAAGCTGAAGGCGGCAGTTCCGCTTGCCGGTGCGCTTCAGTTTGAAATGCTGAGCGAAGGCAAGAAGCTGCCGGGCGGCGCCCGCTCGTTCCACAAGTCTGCACGACGAGACAAATCTGGCGGACGGCCCAAAAAGCTAGGTACGCGCCCCTTCCGTGGCGGCAGGAGATAGCAATGCAGTCAGATGGCGAACAGACGGTCCGCTTCGGCGGGTCGGACCCGGTCGATCGACCTCTTGGCCGATCCATCAAACGGGGCCTCACCTGTCGCTGTCCTGCCTGTGGAGAGGGCCGGCTTTTCCGTGCCTTCCTGAAGCCAGTCGATCATTGTTCCGTCTGCGGTGAAGATATCTCCCACCATCGTGCAGACGACCTTCCGGCCTATCTCGTCATCGTCGTGGTTGGTCACGTGCTGATGACCGGCTACATGCTGACCGATATGATCCTGCGTGTCTCTCCTTGGGTCCACCTCGCCATCTGGGCACCGCTTGCGGTGCTTGCCGCCATCGCGACGATCCAGCCCATCAAGGGCGGTGTCATCGGCCTGCAATGGGCAAACCGCATGCATGGGTTCGGCGGCGGCGAGGACGGGACCGATTCGACCAGCGGTCCGAGCAACAGACCGAACTGATCATGGACCACCGTTCGTTACCACCTTCCCGTCCTATTTCATGCGTACGGACGTCCAGTCCGAAGCCGACTTGTAAGGAAGTCTGAATGCCTCAGCCGACGACCGACGAAAACGGCCATGTCGCGGAGATCCACTGGCCATCCCTGATCGCAGCCACCGCCGCCGTCAGCGCCGTGGGAATAGCCATGGGGCTCGGCCTGCCGCTGCTGAGCATCATCCTTGAAAAACGCGGCATCTCATCGACGCTGATCGGGTTGAACGCTGCCATGGCAGGCGTTGCAGCCATGGTTGCCGCCCCGATCACGACGAAATGTGCTCATGACTTTGGTGTGGCGCGCAGCATGATGATCGCCGTGGTGATCGCCGCCGTCAGCGCCATCTGTTTCTACTACGCCGACCAATTCTGGATGTGGTTTCCACTACGCTTTACGTTCCATGGCGCGACCACGGCTCTGTTCATCCTGTCCGAATTCTGGATCAATGAAGCCGCGCCACCCAGACGACGCGGATTGGTCCTCGGCATATACGCAACGGTGCTGGCGGTCGGGTTTGCGATCGGGCCGATGCTGTTTTCGCTTCTCGGCAGCGATGGCGTGCTTCCGTTCATCGTCGGCGCACTCATTATCATGACGGCCATCATACCGATCTTTCTCGCCCGTCACGAAAGCCCGAAGCTAGACAGCAAGCCCGAGCGGCACTTCTTCCACTATATATTCCTCGTTCCCAGTGCGACGGCAGCCGTCTTTGCCTTTGGTGCAGTCTCGGTTGGCGGACTGTCGCTGTTTCCGATCTATGCGTTGCGCGAACAGATGACCGAATCGCATGCGGCCATCCTCTTGACGGTGATGGGACTGGGCAACATGGCCTTCCAGATCCCGCTGGGGATGATTTCGGACCGCATGCGTGACCGCAGGCCGCTTCTGACCGGCCTCGCCGTACTGGGCGTTCTCGGCTCGCTGACGATCCCCTTCCTGATCGGCAACTGGATGATGACCGCGGTTCTCCTATTCATGTGGGGCGGCTGTATCTCCGGCCTCTATACCGTTGGCCTCGCGCATCTGGGCGCTCGCCTTCGAGGTGCCGATCTGGTCGCTGCGAATGCCGCCTTCATCTTCTGCTATGCCGTCGGCACGGTTGCAGGACCACAGGGCATCGGCGCTGCCATGGATGTCGCGGGCAATGACGGCTTTGCCTGGGCGCTGGCCGGTTTCTTCGGCTTTTACGTGGTTGTTTCGGGGGCTCGATGGTTTTTACCAACGAAACAAGGTTGACATTCTGACCGCGATTTGTAATTTCGCCCCAGATTTCGCCGTCGACCGTCTGCGTCCGCGGCTCCACTTTTCTTAAAGGCGCTAAGACCATGGCAAAAGCTACGACCATCAAGATCAAGCTGCTGTCGACGGCTGATACCGGTTTCTTCTACGTAACCACGAAGAACAGCCGTACGATGACAGACAAGATGACCAAGACGAAGTACGATCCGGTTGCCCGGAAGCACGTCGAATTCAAGGAAACCAAGATCAAGTAAGATCTGGTCACTTAAAGGCATGAAAGAAGGCGCAGGCTGATCAGCCGGGCGCCTTTTTCTTTGCCTACTGTTTTCACGCGTGAGTACCAAAACGCAAAAAGCGCCACCGTCATTTCTGACAGCGGCGCTTTGATTGGGGGTCGACCGGCTTGCAATCGCGGCACGAGGAGCCGTTGAAATTGCTTGCCAGTCGACCGACCCCACGACCCAGGAGATGCGGCGGACCTGAGCATCATGGGGTATCTCGACGTAAGCTGAAGGAACCCTTCGCCCCGTTGAAACCAAAATTGCGCAAAATCAATGGAAAATCAACACATACTTAGATCAGTACGAAACTGTTTGGATATGATGGTTAAAATCCACACGCGTCTTTGTAGAAAGACGCTATTCCGGCTCTTCAATTGTTAGGTTTATTCTGAGCCAAAGCGTTTTTAGCTTTATCCACCCTACGGTGTTTGGTGCGAGCTCGAAGATTAGCCCGGCTTCGAGACGGAAGTAAAAGGCGATTATAAATCGTCAGCGAGAAGCAGGACTTTCTCGCTTCTGTGTAGATGCTACCGTATCGTTCGGCAATGCTCAAACAAAGCACCGGTCTTCCATTCCCGTATGCGTTTTATTTGGCTTGAAGCCGCGTACGAATCGTCAAATTTAATTGAGGAAACTGGGGGACGAGCGCTTCTTTATCAAAAAGCCTCGCTGCAAGACGAAAGATATTATATTAGCGTATTTTAATATACGACGATTCTCGTGCAAATCTTAAGCGGCGGCTGCAACGACTCGGTTGCGCCCGCTGTTCTTGGCGTCGTAAAGCGCACGGTCGGCTTGTTTCAACAACTGCTCCGGCGTTTCCGCTCCACTGCGGCTGCAGGCAATCCCAAGCGAAGCTGTGATGTTCAGGCTGGCGCCAGTGCTTTTCAGCACGAACGGCGTCTGCTCGATGATGTTGCGCAATCGTTCGGCAATCAAAGCCGCGGCGGCGCTATCCGTATCGGGCATAACCACCACGAATTCCTCGCCACCGAACCGGCAGGCGAGATCCGCGCCGCGTACCGTGGACCGGATACGGGCCGCAACTTCCTTCAGCACCTCGTCACCGGCGTCGTGGCCGTGCGTGTCGTTGACCGATTTGAATCGATCGATGTCGGTGATGCAGACGGACAGCGGCCGCCCACGGGCTGTTGCGCGGGCAAACAGCACCTTCATGTGATTGTCGAGATAACGGCGATTGTGCAGACCGGTCAGGGCATCTGTCACAGCCAGTTCGATCGTATGGCGCACGCTCAACCGCAGGCGGTCGTTGTAACGCTTACGCTTGATCTGCGTCAGGGTCCGGGCCACGAGTTCATTCGGATCGATCGGCCGGATGATGTAGTCGTTGACGCCGAGATCGAGCGCCCGGACGATGACCTGGTCGTCGCCGTGTTCCGTCACCAGCAGCAGCGGCAGGAATCGGGTCCGCTCCAGCGATCGCAGTTGTGAACAGAGCCTCAGCGGATCGTAGTCATCGAAATTCGTATTGACGATCACCAGATCGAACGGGTTTTCAGCCGCTTCGAAAAGGGCTGCCTGCGGATCGGAGATGGCAGTGATATCCGCGACCGGTTTCAGCGCCCTGACGATGCGTTCCTGCGAGCTTCCGCGGCCATCGACCAGTAGGACCTGCGCGACGTCGTCCTGAGCGTCCTGCCCCGCTGCACTCTTCATCATGTCCTGCAGCGTGAGATCCTGCGCGGTGTCGGACCGGATGCGCAGCTCGTCACTCAGCGTCTTCAGCCGCACGAGGCTTTTGACACGGGAAATCAGCTGCAGGTCGTTGACCGGCTTGGTCAGAAAATCGTCGGCACCGGCTTTCAGGCCGCGCACGCGGTCGGAGGGCTGGTCCAGCGCGGTGACCATGACAACAGGGATATGGGATGTCCGCGGATTGGCTTTCAGCCGCTCGCAGACTTCGAACCCGTCAATGCCCGGCATCATGATGTCGAGCAGGATGACATCGACATGGGCCTGTTCACAGATCGCCAGCGCCTTGTAGCCGTCATCGGCAGTCAAAACGTCGAAATATTCCGCAAGCAGGCGTGCCTCGAGCAGCTTCACGTTTGCGGGAATGTCGTCGACTACCAGGATCCGTGCCGTCATGTCATTCTCCGACCTTACGCGTCGCCAAGATACGTCTTGATGGTCTCGATGAACTTCGGCACCGAGATGGGCTTCGAAACATAGGCTTCGCACCCGCCCTGTCGGATTCGTTCCTCGTCGCCCTTCATCGCGAATGCGGTGACGGCGATGACCGGTATGACGTGCAGTTCGTCGTCTTCCTTCAGCCACTTGGTCACTTCCAGACCCGATACTTCGGGCAGCTGGATATCCATCAGGATCAGATCCGGACGGTGACGGCGGGCAAGATCCAACGCCTCCATGCCATTGCGCGTCTGGATCGTCTCGTAGCCGGACGCTTCGATCAAATCGCGGAAGAGCTTCATGTTCAGCTCGTTGTCTTCGACAATCATGACCCGTTTGGGCATGTCGATCCGTTCCTTAAATCGCGCCTTGCAAGCGTGCGTTCAGTCTATAAGCTTTCCGAACACGAGATTCTTTAAGCCACTAGCGGCACACGTTAAGGGCATTTGGTTGAGAAATAGGTAACTTGAGCAGGCGATGAGGTTCGATCCGTTGAATAACAAGGCACCCGCCGCAGCCCCCGAAGAGACGGCCGGCGCAATCCTCAGCTGGCTTGCGGACGAGCCTGACATGTTCTCCCGGTTTCTGGCGCTTTCCGGTCTCCAGCCCGGCCAACTTCGTTCTGTGATCGACGATCCGGGCTTTCTGGGCGGCATGATCGATTTTCTGATGAGCCACGAGCCAACGCTGATGGCATTTTGCGAAGCGACGAACACGAGACCGGAAACGGTTGCCGCAGCGTCACACTATTATTCCAAGCCTGCACTCGATTCGGGCGACTACTGAGATGGAGAACTCTTCCGGCGTTGCCCTCGATTTCTCCCATGTCCAACTGGGCGACCGCCCGCTGGTCGTATGCGACGTCGATGACGTCGTTCTGGACTTCGCGGCACCTTTCACCGAGTTCATCAAGGCAGAGGGGCTGGAGCTGCTGCCGCGCTCCTTCCGCCTCACCGGCAATATCGTTTCGGTCGAAACGCAGGTCCCTATCGAGGAAGCGGACGTCAAACGCCTGATCGGCGCGTTCTTCGACCGCCAAGAAGACTGGCAGACGCCCTCTGCGCTTTCGATCGAGACCCTTAAGGCGATCGGTAAGGCTGCAGACGTCATCTTCCTCACTGCCATGCCGCCACGCTATCAGGAACAGCGTCGCCGGCTTCTCGACCGGCTCGACCTCACCTTCCCTCTCGTCGCGACTGAGGAAAAGAAAGGCCCTGTCATGCAGATGATCCATGCCGCGCGCCCCCTTCCCTCGGTCTTTATCGATGACATGGCCCACAACCTGCATTCGGTCCGCGACCACGTCGAGAACTGCCTGCTGATCCACATGATGCCGGACAGTCCTCTGCACCAGCTTGCTCCGAAGCCTGATCAACCGATCGTCCGGGCCACAGACTGGCCGCATGCCGCAGAGATGATCGACGCCTACATCCTGTCCCACATCCCGCATCATCGAACCGCAAAATAGTGGTTGAAGGATGTGCGTTCTACTCTTGAGAGGTTGCAGCTTACGGCCTATTGTCGGAATGTTCAACCTTTGTTCCGCCGATGACCGTCGTACCAAATCACAAGCCCGGCTTCTGTCGAGACTGCTTTGCCGAGCAGAAGGCAGAGGTGCGACGGTGTCGCGCCTGCGGCAGTCCACGGCTGGTGTATCACCGCGAACTTCATGACCTGACGCTTGCCCATATCGACTGCGATGCCTTTTACGCCACCATCGAGAAACGCGACGACCCGAGCCTGGCCGACAAGCCGGTGATCATTGGCGGCGGAAGGCGCGGCGTGGTGTCGACCGCCTGCTACATCGCCCGCATCAGCGGCGTCCGGTCGGCAATGCCGATGTTCAAGGCGCTCGAACTCTGCCCGGATGCGGTCGTCATCAAGCCGAACATGGAGAAATACGTCACTGCCGGCCGACAGGTGCGGCAGATGATGATGGATTTGACGCCGCTGGTGCAGCCGATCTCGATCGACGAGGCGTTTCTGGAACTGGCAGGCACCCAGCGTCTGCACCACGATCAGCCCAGCCGCATTCTCGCAAAGCTCGCAAAACGCGTCGAATCCGAGATTGGCATCAGTATTTCCGTCGGGCTCTCCTACTGCAAGTTCCTCGCCAAGGTCGCTTCCGACCTCGAAAAGCCGCGCGGTTTTTCGGTGATCGGTCGCGCAGAAGCCGTGGAGTTTCTGGCCACCCGGCCGGTCACGACGATCTGGGGCGTCGGCCGGGCTTTTGATGCGACGCTTGAGGCGGACGGCATCCGCACCATCGGGCAGCTGCAAGCCATGAAAGAGGCCGACCTGATGCGCCGCTACGGCACGATGGGCCAGCGCCTCTATCGTTTGTCTCACGGTATAGACGACCGCGAGGTGCATCTCAACGACCCGGCGAAAAGCGTGTCGGCCGAGACCACGTTCTTCGACGACATCTCCCGCCACGACGACCTGGTCCCGATCATGCGCCGGCTTTCGGAAAAGGTGTCTAAACGACTGAAGAGCGAGGACCTTGCAGGCCAGACGGTGGTGTTGAAATTGAAGACCGCGGAGTTCAAGAGCCGCACCCGCAACAAGCGGCTGGAAGACCCGACCCAGCTTGCCGACCGCATCTTTCGCACCGGTATCTCCATGCTGGAGCGGGAGACGGATGGTACAAAATTTCGCCTGCTCGGGATCGGCGTCACCGATCTGACCGACCCTGCCCGTGCAGATCCGCCGGATCTCGTGGATGTTCAGGCCGGACGCCGGGCGGCTGCGGAAGCGGCCATGGACAAGCTGCGTGAGAAGTTCGGAGCTGCGGCCGTCGAGACCGGCTATACGTTTGGCGACAAGCGCCGTGACCGATAGTTTCAATCAAACGTGATTAAATTTTTCCTGCTAAACTTGACGAGATCAGCGCGGATGCAAACCTTCGTTAAACCTCGCTCGGTAAAATGCGGCTCAAGTTTTGCGTATGAGGTTTAGCATGATGCGTCGCCTGGTTTTGGGGTTCTGTCTGATGTCTGCGACGATGCTGTCGCCTCCAGCGTTTGCAGCGGACAGTGTTCCCCTGCAGATCATCGTTTCCAAGGACAAGCAGTCGCTGACCGTCTACGAGGGCGAGACCGTGGTCGCCAGGTCGCGGATATCGAGCGGCAAGGCCGGGCACGATACGCCGACCGGCATCTTCTCCATCCTTGAGAAGCGGAAATACCACGAGTCGAACATCTATTCGAATGCACCGATGCCGTTCATGCAGCGAATCACCTGGTCAGGTATCGCGCTGCACGAGGGCAATGTTCCGAACTATCCAGCGTCGCACGGCTGCGTGCGCCTGCCGAGCGGTTTTGCGACCAAGCTTTACGGCCTGACCGAGCGTGGTGCGCATGTGATCGTGACCGATGCGGACGTGGTGCCGCAGCGCATCGAGGACGTCGTGCTGTTTTCGCCGCGCAAGCCTTTGCCTGCCGGCGCGCTGATGACCGATGTCGATCTTCGCACCGCATCGATCAAGGCCTCGCCGAAGAAGCCGGTGGAAGTGGCGATGAATGTCGCGCCGGCCAATCCGAACCGCGCCACGGATGCTCTTCCGACGCAGCCTGATGATCTCGAGGAAGCGCAGACGCACGCGCTGCGCATCCTGATCACGCGGCGT
Source organism: Rhizobium sp. CFBP 8752 (assembly GCF_014842035.1). Classification (NCBI taxonomy): domain Bacteria; kingdom Pseudomonadati; phylum Pseudomonadota; class Alphaproteobacteria; order Hyphomicrobiales; family Rhizobiaceae; genus Rhizobium; species Rhizobium sp. CFBP 8752. The sequence goes on from NZ_JACYUZ010000001.1 coordinate 1,982,124, forward strand.
ACCGACCGCGAGACGCTGATGGACGTCCAGAAGTTGCTGGAAGAAATGGGCTTTGAGACCGGCGGCTCCGACGGCTATGTCGGACCGCTGACCCGCAGCGCCGTTGCCGGCTTCAAGCGCTGGAAAGGCCTGAAGCAGACGGGCCCGATGATAAGCGGCGAGTTCATCGACGCGCTCTACGCCTCTGCCGGCCAGCCGAAGCCACCCGCCGGCCAGATCATGGTGCGGCAGAATTTCGAACCGCTGTTTGAGGCCCCTGTCGGCATCAAGGCGCCGGAAGTGGCCCTCGGCACGCATCTCTTCACTGTCGACAAGATCGATCGCTCGATCGAATCAGCCGATTGGCACGCGGTGACGTTGCCGAACGTGCTGTCCGATGCGACGATGAAGCGGCTGGGGATCACCGTGGCGGCCGATGCGAAACTGCCGGGTGCCGCAAAAGCCGCACTCGACCGGATCGAGATTTCGCAGGACGTTCGCGACCGGATCGAGACGCTGATGGCGGATGGGACGTCGGTCACGATCAACGACGAATCGCTTGGACCGGAGACCGGCAAGGGCACCGATTTCGTCACGCTGACCAAGTCGTCGAAAAGCGAGATGGTGGCAGTTCAGGATATTGGCTCAACGCCTGCCGCCGAGCCGCGCGCCAAGCGCAGTGTCATCCGTTACCAAGGCGGCGTCGGCCTCTACTGAGGCCAACGCCACCGCGGTCGGTTAGACCAGTTCCACATCCAGCACACCGGGCGCCGCCTTCAGAGCGGCGGCGATTTCCGGCGAGATACGATACCGTTCCGTCAGTTCCACCTCGATCTCGCGCTTGCCATCATCCTTGATGACGATAAACGAGACGAGGCCATCGCCGCGGGCATTAAGATGCCGGGCGACCGTCTTCAGCGGCCCTGAGTCGCGCACGAAGACCCGCAGCGCCTTCTGCATGCGGACCGACTGTTCCTCCAACGACTGCACCGTCTGGATCCGCAGGCCAATGCCTTCCGGACGCTCGTCGGCCTGAACGGTGATGACAAGCGATTTTCCGGGCTCAAGCAGATCGCGGTACTGAGCAAGCGCTTCGGAAAACAGCACCGCCTCGAACTGACCGGTGGAATCGGAAAACATGACGATGCCCATCTTGTTGCCGGTGCGCGTCTTGCGTTCCTGCCGACCGGTGACGGTCCCGGCAAGACGGCCGGCGGTGGCGCCTGCCCTCACCGCCGTCGAGAAGTCGGCGAAGGTCTGGACGCGCATCTTGTCGAGCACCGCACCGTAGGTATCGAGCGGATGGGCCGACAGGTAGAAGCCGAGCACCTGATACTCGCGCATCAGCATTTCCGACGGCATCCACGGATTGAAGGTTGGAAGCACGAGTTTTTCCGGACCGCTGGCCGCGCCCGAGCCGAAGAAATCGGACTGGCCGGAGACCTTCTCCTCCTGGGCGCGCTGGGCATAGCCGATGACGCGGTCCATGCCGGCGCTGAGTTGGGCGCGGTCGAAGCCGAAGCAATCGAAGGCACCCGCAGCATTCAGGCTTTCAAAGACGCGGCGGTTGATCTGCTTCGGGTCGATGCGCAGGCAGAAATCCTCGATCGACGCAAAGGGTGTGTCACCGCGAACCTCGACGATGTGATCGACGGCGTTTTCGCCGACGCCCTTGATGGCAGCGAGCGCGTAATAGATGCGGTTGTCGCCCGTCTCGAAGCGGCGGAACGAGGTCTGTACCGATGGCGGAATGACCTTGATGCCGAGCCGTCCCGCGTCTTCGCGGAAATCGTTCAGCTTTTCGGTGTTCGCCATATCGTAGGTCATCGACGCGGCGAGGAACTCGACCGGGTAATGCGCCTTCATATAGGCCGTCTGGTAGGAGACGATGGCGTAGGCGGCGGCGTGAGATTTGTTGAAGCCGTAGTTGGCGAACTTCGCCAGCAGTTCGAAGATGTTCTTCGCCTGCGGCTTCGACACACCGTTCTTGATGGCGCCACTGACAAAGCGCTCGCTCTGCTGGTCCATCTCGGCCTTGATCTTCTTGCCCATGGCGCGGCGCAGAAGGTCGGCTTCGCCGAGCGAATAGCCCGACAGGACCTGGGCGATCTGCATCACCTGTTCCTGATAGACGATGACGCCCTGGGTTTCCTTGAGCAGATAATCGATCGACGGATGGACCGATTCGATTTCTTCCTCGCCGTGCTTGCGGGCATTGTAGGTCGGGATGTTTTCCATCGGACCCGGGCGATAAAGCGCCACCAGCGCAATAATGTCCTCGATACAGTCCGGCTTCATGCCGATCAGCGCCTTGCGCATGCCGGCGCTTTCCACCTGGAACACGCCGACGGTCTCGCCGCGTGACAGCATCTGGTAGGTCAGTTCGTCATCGAGCGGGATCTTGGCGAGATCCACAACGATATCGCGCTTCTTGCAGAATTCGACCGCGGTTTTCAGAACCGTCAGCGTCTTCAGTCCGAGAAAGTCGAACTTGACCAGACCGGCCTGCTCGACCCATTTCATGTTGAACTGGGTGACCGGCATGTCGGAGCGCGGGTCGCGGTACATCGGCACCAGCTTCGACAGCGGGCGGTCACCGATGACGATACCGGCGGCGTGGGTCGAGGCGTGGCGGTAGAGACCTTCGATCTTCTGGGCGATATCGAGAAGACGGCCAACGACCGGCTCCTTGTCGACCTCTTCCTGAAACTTCGGCTCTTCCTCGATCGCCTTTGCCAAGGTGGTCGGATTGGCCGGGTTGTTGGGCACCAGTTTGCAGATGCGATCGACCTGGCCATAGGGCATTTCGAGAACGCGGCCGACGTCGCGCAGTGCTGCGCGGGCCTGCAGCGAACCGAAGGTGATGATCTGCGCCACCTGCTCGCGGCCATATTTGCGCTGCACGTAGCGGATCACTTCTTCGCGGCGATCCTGGCAGAAGTCGATGTCGAAGTCGGGCATCGAGACGCGGTCGGGATTGAGGAAGCGTTCGAACAGCAAAGAGAAGCGCAGCGGATCGACGTCGGTGATCGTCAGCGCATAGGCAACCAGCGAGCCTGCACCGGAACCGCGGCCCGGACCGACCGGGATGTTCTGCAGCTTTGCCCATTTGATGAAGTCGGCAACGATCAGGAAGTAGCCCGGAAACTTCATCTTCTCGATGACGCCGAGCTCGAAATCGAGCCGTTCGCGATAATCCTGCTCGGTGAAGCCCGCGGTGATACCGAGTTCGGCCATCCGGTTCTCGAGGCCTTCGACCGACTGACGGCGCAGCTCCGCCGTTTCGGCCCGCTCCGCTTCTGCCGGATCATCGGTGGCGCCGGTGAAGCGCGGCAGGATCGGGCTGCGGGTCTTCAGGATGAACGAGCAGCGCTTGGCGATCTCGACCGTGTTTTCGAGCGCTTCCGGCAGATCGGCGAACAGCTTTGCCATTTCGGCACGGCTCTTCAGGTAATGGTCGGGCGTCAAACGGAAACGGGTATCGTCGGATACGATCGCATTGTGCGCGACGGCCATCAGGGCATCATGAGCGTCGTAATCGGACTTGCCCGGGAAGAAGGCCTCATTGGTCGCGACCAGCGGCACATCCTGGTCGTAGGCAAGATCGATCATCCGCTGCTCATGACGGCGGTCGTAAGTGCCGTGACGCTGCAGTTCAATATACAGACGATCGCCAAAGGCCTGCTTCAATGACAGGAGGCGCGCCTTTGCGAGTACGGTGTTGCCATCCTTCATTGCCATGTCGACAGGGCCACCGGCAGCACCTGTCAGCGCGATCAGTCCTTCGGTGCCGCCATCTTCGAGCCAGGCGCGGCAGATATGCGTTGCCGCCTGCCCTTCTCCATCGAGATAGGCACGGCTGACGAGATCCACCAGCCGCTCGTATCCCTTGGCATTGGCGGCAAGCACAACGATTGCCGGCAGCTTCGCCAAATGGCCGTTGCGGCGCTCGTCTGGCTGATCCTCCATGTCAATCGACAGCTGGCAACCTATGATCGGCTGAATGCCATCACCGATGGATTTTTGGGCGAATTCCAGCGCGACGAAGAGATTGTTGGTATCGGTGACGGCGATCGCGGGCTGATTGTCCGCGATGGCCTTGGAGAGGATTTTCTTGAGCGGCAGCGCACCTTCCAGAAGCGAATAGGCGGAATGGACGCGCAGATGCACGAACTGTGGCGTCGCTCCCAAATCCTCCGATTCCGATTGTAAAGTCGCTGCGTCCGCCATCTGATACCCATTCCTTGAATCGGGTCATTGTCCGGCGCGAAGGCTTCAAAGTCGAGTCAAGAATGGTCTTCTCAACCTCTTTCCGCTTGCGCCCGCCGGCTGGGCGAGCACGGACCGGCTCACATCACCAGCATGATCATCGACAAGCTGGCAACGAAAGTTGCAATGGAGGCGAATGCGGCAATATCACGAAGAAGGTCAGTCATCGTCGTCTCACGTGTTCGTTTATGTTGGCACTTTGTTCTCTTTTCGTGCCAACGTCAATAGTAGAACAAAACGGGAATAGAAGTTTCTGACCGATGGTTAATTCTGCTTGCTGGCTGGAGGTAACCAGCGCTCCATAGGCCCATGCCGTTGCCGGCCAACGCAAGCGGTCGGCAGCCAAACGCCAGCCATCGCTGCGGATCGCTGACGTGACGTCATTCCATGGCAGCAGTGTCCATCGCACGCCCCTTCGAGGTGATGATGGACACTATCGGATCAGGGGCAGCTTTGGAAATCAGTGCGTTCGCTAGAACTCGACGACTTTGCCGCCTTCAATCGTGACGCGACGATCCATGCGGGCAGCGAGATCATGATTGTGGGTGGCAATCAGGGCAGCAAGCCCTGACTGGCGCACCAGCGCCTCAAGCGCTTCGAACACGTAGGATGCCGTCTTCGGGTCGAGATTGCCGGTGGGTTCGTCGGCCAGCAAAAGGCGGGGCGCGTTGGCCACCGCACGGGCAATCGCCACGCGCTGCTGTTCACCACCAGACAGTTCCGACGGGCGGTGTTCGCCGCGATGACCGATTCGCATGTAATCGAGAAGCTGGCCCGCGCGTTCGCGCGCTTCCCCCTTCGAAAGGCCGCCAATCAGCTGCGGCATCATGATGTTCTCGATCGCCGTGAATTCCGGCAGGAGATGGTGAAACTGGTAGACGAAGCCGATGTCGGAGCGACGGATCGAGGTGCGCTCTTCATCCGACAAACCGTTGCAGGCCCGACCGCCGATCGTCACATCGCCAGCGTCCGGATGTTCAAGCAGGCCTGCCAGATGCAAGAGCGTCGATTTGCCGGTACCGGACGGGGCGACGAGCGCCACGATCTCGCCGCTCACGAGCGAGAAGTCTGCCCCGTTGAGGATCGACAGGCTCGTCTCCCCCTGGCCGTAGTGACGTTCGACGCCTGAGAGATTGAGGACGGTTTTACGCGGGACAGCCATGGAGACCTATTCGTATCGGAGGGCCTGGACAGGATCGAGCTTCGAGGCTCTCCATGCCGGGAAAATGGTGGCGAAGAAGGACAGGACCAGCGCCATGATGACGACCGAGAAGGTCTCGCCAAAACTCATTTCGGCCGGAAGCTGGCTGAGGAAATAGAGCTCCGGATCAAACAGGATGGTGCCCGAGACCCAGGAGAAGAACTGTCGGATCGATTCGATGTTGAGGCAGACGATAACGCCGAGCGCGACGCCGGCAAACGTGCCAACGATGCCGATAGCAGCACCCGTCATGAAGAAGATCCGCATGATGGCGCCGGAACTCGCGCCCATCGTGCGCAGGATTGCGATATCGGAGCCCTTGTCCTTCACCAGCATGATCAGGCCCGAGATGATGTTGAGTGCCGCGACCAGCACGATCAGGGTCAGGATCATGAACATCACGTTGCGTTCAACCTGAAGCGCCGAGAAGAACGTCTGGTTGCGTTGGCGCCAGTCGGTAATGAAAATCTGGCGACCGGCAGCCTGCTCCACCAGCGGACGCATGTCCTCGACATTGTCGGGGTGATCGATGAACAGTTCGATCGACTGCACCAGCCCTTCGGCATTGAAATAGAGCTGCGATTCCTCAAGCGGCATGTAGATGATCGTCGCGTCGTATTCCGACATGCCGATCTCGAAAACGCCGGACACGGGATAGGATTTAACGCGCGGATTGACACCCATCGGTGTCACGTCGCCTTCGGGCGAAATCAGCGTGATCTGGTCGCCGGCCGAAATGCCGAGCTGCGAGGCAAGCCTGGAGCCGACAAGAACGCCCTGCCCCGACGCGAAGCCGACGATATCGCCCTGCTTGATATTACCAGCAACTTCCGTGACCTTCTCAAGGTCTTCCGGCCGTACGCCGCGCACAAGAGCGCCGGAACCGGCGCCACCCTTGCCGGATGCCAGCGTCTGCCCCTCGACAAGCGGCAGGGCCATCTTGACGCCGGGAACGGCAGCGAATTTCTTGGTCAGTTCGGCGTAATCGGTGAACGGCTGGTCGATCGGCTGGATCACCATGTGGCCGTTGATGCCGAGAATGCGGGAAATGAGCTCGGTGCGAAAGCCGTTCATGACCGCCATCACGATGATCAGTGTCGCGACGCCAAGCATGATGCCGACGAAAGAGAAGCCCGCGATGACCGAGATGAAGGCTTCCTTGCGGCGCGAGCGCAGGTAGCGCCAGGCGACCATTCGCTCGAACGACGAGAAAGCGCCAGCCCGCGGAGACTTGTCGACCTTCTCTGGTTCACCACTCGTCGCGATGCTCGCCATTCACGCTTCCTTACACATGGAGCGCGCGGGAGGCTTCCCGCGCTGCTGTATCAGATATGCCTGCCTAGCCTGTCGTCAGACTGGCCCGGCAAGACGTCGGTGTCCGATCATCCGGCGACGCGGTTGAGCGCCGCTTCGAGCGTCATGACGTCACGGGCTGCGGACTTGCGGTCCTTGACCTCGACCTCGCCGTTGGCGGCGGAGCGCGGACCGACGATTATCTGTACCGGAACACCGATCAGATCCGCTGTCGCGAACTTGGTGCCGGCGCGTTCGTCGGTATCGTCAAGCAGCACGTCCTTACCGGCCTTGTTGAGCTTTGCGTAGAGATCTTCCGACAGACTATCGCATGCCTCGTCACCGGGCTTCATGTTGATCACCACGACATCGAACGGCGCAACGGATGCCGGCCAGATGATTCCGTTATCGTCATGCGATGCTTCGATGATGGCGGGAACAAGGCGTGTCGGCCCGATGCCGTAGGATCCCATGTGGACAAGATGTTCCTTGCCATCAGGGCCCTGCACCTTTGCGCCCATCGGCTCGGAATATTTCGTGCCGAAATAGAAGATATGGCCGACTTCGATGCCGCGGGCAGAGAGGCGATCGGCATCCGGGATCTGATCGAAGGCCGATTCGTCGTGCATTTCGGACGTCGCGGCGTAGACCGATGTCCACTTGTCAAAGATCGCCTGCATGCCGGCGACATCGTCGAAATCGGTGTCTTCGCCGGGAATGTCGAAATTGACGAAGTCCCGGTGCGAGAACACTTCCGACTCACCGGTGTCGGCGAGGATGATGAACTCGTGGCTGTGGTTGCCGCCGATCGGGCCGGTATCCGCACGCATCGGAATGGCGCGCAGGCCCAGCCGATCAAAGGTGCGCAGATAGGCTGCGAACATCTTGTTATACGAATGGACGGCGTCTTCCTTGTTCAGATCGAAGGAATAGGCATCCTTCATCAGGAATTCGCGCGAACGCATGGTGCCGAAGCGCGGGCGGATCTCGTCGCGGAACTTCAGCTGGATATGGTAGAGGTTGAGCGGCAGGCTCTTGTAGGACTTGACGTAGGACCGGAAGATATCCGTGATCATTTCTTCGTTGGTCGGTCCGTAGAGCATCGGCCGCTCCTGGCGGTCCTTAATGCGCAGCATTTCCTTGCCGTAGGCGTCGTAGCGCCCGCTTTCCTGCCACAGCTCGGCCGATTGCAGCGTGGGCATCATCAGCTCGACGGCGCCGGCCCGGTTCTGTTCCTCGCGGACGATCTTGTTGACCTTGTCCAGAACGCGCTTGCCGAGCGGCAGCCAGGAATAGATGCCCTGGCTCTGCTGACGGATCATGCCCGCACGCAGCATCAGCCGGTGCGAAACGATTTCCGCTTCCTTGGGGTTTTCCTTCAGGATGGGCATAAAATAGCGGGACAGACGCATGGACGTTTCCGGTTTCCGAGGCGTTCCCCTGATAACAAGGGAATCGGCCGTTTCTTGGATTAAACTTTGACGGCGTACATAGCTGTTCGGGGGCGCAAATGGAACCCATCGCGCGCGCCGCAGCACAGCAGATTGCGCTTGCAGCGGCTGGAGGCCAACGGTTTAATGACAAGCCCTGCGACAAATTCGTCCACGGGAAATTTTTGCCAAACTGTGTCAAAAATGCAAAAATATCGGGTGACAAAGCACATTCGTTAAGCTAGGTTCAGCTCACAAAAGAGGCAAGGAGTTCAAATTCTTGCCAGTTCGCGGTCAAGTCTTGGGAGGATCAGATCTCTGGCGCGCTCGTCGCAGCCCCGGCAACGGAATGAGTATCACGCGAAACTGAAAAACAAGGCTTAACCGCCTTGTTTTTTTTTGCCCTGCTCACAGGCATGGCTAATCCACTGAATAGCGATCGTAAGACAGCAGTTACCCGCACTAATGCCGGAGCAGTGTGACGGGCGAATGACACGCCTGCTGGCGGCGCCCTACTCGAATGTCGGGATGAAGTTCGGAATGCTGTCGATGCCGAAGCCAAAGTAAGTGGAGGCCAGGTGGTAGGCGAGGTAGAGCGCCGCCGAGATCACGGTCGTCAGCAGAACGACCCTGCCACCACGGAACCGCCCGGGCGCGCTTTCCACCGTCCCTACCATCACGTCCCCATCATCCTGCTGGCTGCGGTACCCGAGCGGCAGAACGGCGAACAGAACCGTCCACCAGAGAATGAAATAGATCGCAGCGACGGTCAGCAATGGCATGAAGTGTCTCCTCTGCACTATCTATAGAACAGAGGGTGGAAAGCACAAAGCCTGGCGTCCGATATTTCCCGACCTGGTGACGCTGCGAGATTGATTCCGCAGACACAGCCAACATGCTGATCAAGCAAGACATCTGCCCCGGCCCCGGCCTCTCTCGTCGCTGAGAGCGAGGAGAAAGTGACGGAGGTCGTGGGGCAGATGTGGGTTTGACGACGGCGCTTAGACCTTCGTGACGAAGACAGTCACGACAGGCTTCTTGCCCCAGGCCAGGTTGGCCGCGGAGCGGACGGAGCGACGCACGGCTTCGCGCAGCATGTCGAGATCCTTGCGGCGCGCGCGTGGAATGCTCTCGATCGCGTTGAGGATCGCGTCATAGAGCGTGTCTTCCATGTCCTCGCCCTCATAGTCGAGCTCGGGCATGCCGAAGGCGACGACATCGGGATCGCTCAGGAAGTCGAAGCGGCTGTCGAGCAGGACGTTGACCGAGACATGACCGGCGAAGGAGAGCTTGCGGCGGTCGCCGATACCCATTTCCTCGAAGTCGCCGATCAGTTTGCCGTCCTTGAAGACGCGGCCGTGCGGTGCATCGTCGATGACCTGGGCCGGGCCGGGTGCGAGACGCAGGATATTGCCGTTGCGTACGCGCGGGATGGTCTTGATGCCGGCGGTGGCGCCAAGCGCTGCCTGGGCGGTAAGGTGGGCTGCCTCACCGTGAACAGGCACGAGGATCTCCGGTCTCGTCCACTCGTACATCTTCAGAAGTTCATTGCGGCGCGGGTGGCCGGAAACATGCACAAGCGCATCCGAGTCGGTGATGATCTTGATGCCCTGTTCGATCAGCGCGTTCTTGATCTCGATGATCGGCTTTTCGTTGCCCGGAATGGTGCGCGAGGAGAATACGACCGTATCGCCAGCTGCGAAGGCGACGTTGCGCATCTCGTCGCGGGAGATCTTGGCAAGCGCTGCGCGCGACTCGCCCTGGCTGCCCGTCAGGATCACGACGACCTTGTCGCGCGGGATGTAGCCGAACTCGTCTTCGGAGATGAAGGGCTTGATGCCTTCCATGATACCGAGATCACGGGCAACGGCAACGACGCGCTTCAGCGACGAGCCGAGCAGCAGCACTTCGCGGCCGGCGGCGTCCGCTGCTTCGGCGATCGAGCGGATGCGGCCGACATTCGACGAGAAGGTGGTGATCGCCACCCTGCCCGCAGCATTTTGGATGACCTGGCGCAGGCCTTCCGACACTTCTTCTTCGGAGGGGGAAACGCCTTCGCGCAGTGCGTTGGTGCTGTCGCACATCAGTGCGAGAACGCCCTCGTCGCCAATCGCGCGGAAACGGTTCTCATCGGTCAGTGGCCCGAGCGACGGCGCATGGTCGATCTTCCAGTCGCCGGTATGGACGACATTTCCGAGCGGCGTGCGGATGACCAGCGACATCGGCTCTGGGATCGAGTGGTTGACGCCGACGGCTTCGATCTCGAACGGGCCGACATTGATGCGGTCGCCAGCCTTGAAGATGGTGATCGGGATTTCGGCGCGCGTGCCTTCGTAATTCCGCTTTGCTTCCAGCATGCCCGCGGTAAACGGCGAGGCGTAGACCGGCACGTTGAGGCCGGGCCACAGATCATTCATGGCGCCGTAATGATCCTCATGCGCGTGCGTGATGATCATCGCCTTGATGTTTTTCTTCTGGGCCGTCAGAAACCGGATATCGGGTAGGACAAGATCCACGCCCGGCAGGTCCGGACCTGGAAAAGTGACGCCGCAATCGACCATGATCCACTGCCGCTTGTCCGGCGTTCCGTAGCCGTAGAGAGCGAGGTTCATGCCGATCTCACCCACGCCGCCAAGCGGCAGGAACACCAGTTCGTCCTGTTTAGCCATTTTTATTGTTATTCCGTTCTTGCAAAAAATACATCGCCTGCTGCGATCGGCATCAAAGAGCCATGGCCGGTATCAAGCAGCAGAAATCCAGTGTCATCGATACCTGCGAATGTACCGTTTAGCGAGCGCTCAGGTAGATTTACCATAATTTTCTCACCAATTCCGCATGCGACGCGGCGCCATCTGTCGACGACTGTGGTAATACCCCGACCCTCGTCCCAATCCTCCAGAACTGTCGCCATCTCCCTGAAAAGATGTGCGAAGATATCCTCTGGCGACGCAGAAGACCCTTGGTCGTGGAGACGTGTGACACCGTAGGGTGCGCTATCGGGCATGTGGCGAATATTGATGCCGATGCCAATCACGAGCGCACGGTGGCCGCCCGGAAGCGCTTCGCTTTCAATGAGGATACCGCAGGTTTTCTTGCGGCCGATCAGGATATCGTTCGGCCATTTGACCTCGAGCGGCTCTCCACCGGTGGGAAGAACGGCCCGCAGGGCGGCGTGAACAGCGACAGCGACAGCAAGCGGGAGCGACGAGAGGCGCTCTGGTGGCGCCGGATCGATCAGCAGCAGCGAGGCATAGAGATTGCCGGGCTCTGACGTCCAGGCGCGGCCGCGGCGACCACGGCCGTCTGTCTGGCGGCTGGCGGTCAACCACAACAAACCGGCTTCGCCCGCACGGGCGCGGGCGAGGCATTCTGTGTTGGTGGAGCCGACCTCGTTCAGGGCTTCGTGACGAAACGCATCGAGCGACAGGCTTCGGCCCCTCAACGTCATCCTCAGAAGAACGACTTCGCTGCAGCGCTGGCGGCCGAGCCGATCGGTCCACCGATCAGCACATAGGCGACGACGAACAGGCCGGACAGACCGAAGATCAGACGCAGTTCGCCGGAGACGCGGGCGAACTGACCCTTCGGCTCATCGAACCACATCAGCTTGACGATGCGTAGGTAGTAATACGCCCCGACAACGGAGGAGAGCACGCCGATGATCGCCAGCGCATAGAGCTTCGCCTCGATCGCCGCAACGAACACGAAGTACTTGGCGAAGAAGCCTGCGAGCGGCGGAATGCCGGCCATCGAGAACATCAGCGCCGTCAGCACCAGCGCCATGAAAGGCTTGGTCGAGGAAAGACCTGCGAGATCTTCGACGGTTTCGACGTAGGTACCGTCTTCGCGGCGCATCGCCATGATGCAGGCAAAGGTGCCGAGCGTCATCACCATGTAGATGGTCATGTAGAGGACGACGCCGGAGACGCCGGTTTCCGTGCCGGCAGAAAGGCCGACCAGAGCGTAGCCCATATGGCCGATCGAGGAATACGCCATCAGGCGCTTGATGTTCTTCTGACCGATAGCCGCGAAGGAACCGAGCAGCATCGATGCGATCGCCACGAAGACGATGATCTGGCGCCAATCGGAAAGGATCGGCAGGAAGGCTTCCGAGACGACGCGGACGAGGATTGCCATGGCCGCAACCTTGGGCGCCGATGCGAAGAACGCGGTCACCGGTGTCGGTGCACCTTCATATACGTCCGGCGTCCACATGTGGAACGGCACGGCGGAGATCTTGAAGCAGGCGCCGGCGAGGATGAAGACCATGCCGAAGATGAGGCCGAGGCCGCGCTCTTCAGACGACAGAACCGTAGCGATTTCGTCAAAGCCGGTATTGCCGGTGAAGCCGTAGACCAGCGACATGCCGTAAAGCATCATGCCCGACGACAGGGCGCCGAGGACGAAGTACTTGAGGCCCGCTTCCGTGGAACGGAGGTTGTCGCGGCTGAAGGCAGCGACAACATAGAGCGCCAGCGACATCAGCTCGAGGCCGAGATAGAAGGCGAGCAGATCGTTGGCCGAGATCAGCACCATCATGCCGAGCGTCGCGAGAACCAGAAGGACCGGGAATTCGAACTTGTCGAGCTCCAGCGCCTTGGCCTGCCCCATCGACATGACCATGGCGGTGATCGATCCGATCAGCGCCAGGATCTTCATGAAGCGGGCGAACGTATCCGATACGAAGGCGCCGCCGAAGGCCTGACCATCGCCGGTCATGAAGATCAGCATGGCGCCCACGACCGCCAGAAGGGCGATCGCAAGACCGGTGACCAGCGGGGCGGATTTCTCGCCGGAGAAGACGCCAATCATCAGAAGGGCGAGCGCGCCTACGGCCAGGATGACTTCCGGCAGGGCCAGACGCAGGCTTTGGCTCAAGAGTTCAGCGGTCATGTCCAGTTTCGTCCCGTCTCAGTGCACGTTGAGTGCAAGGTTCTTTGCTGCGGCCAAGGCTGCGGAGTAATTGTTCACCACGAGATCCACCGAGGCTGCGGTCGCGTTGAGGACCGGCATTGGATAGAAACCGTAGAAAATCGTGAGCGCGACCAGTGGGTAGAGCAGGAACTTCTCTCGCGTCGAAAGGTCGAGAAGTGCCTTCAGCTTTTCCTTTTCCAGTGCCCCGAAAATGACCCGGCGATAAAGCCAGAGCGCATAGGACGCGGAAAGGATGACGCCGGTTGCGGCAAACAGTGCCACCCAGGTGTTGACCCGGAAGACGCCCATGATCGTCAGGAATTCGCCGACGAAGCCGGACGTGCCCGGAAGACCGACATTCGCCATGGTGAGGATCATAAAGGCGACGGCATATTTCGGCATGTTGTTGACGAGACCGCCGTAAGCCGAGATCTCGCGGGTATGGAGGCGGTCATAGACAACGCCGACGCAGAGGAAGAGCGCGCCGGAGACGATGCCGTGCGACAGCATCTGGAAGATCGCACCCTGAACGCCCTGCTGGTTTGCCGCAAAGATGCCCATCGTGACGTAGCCCATGTGGGCAACCGACGAATAGGCGATCAGCTTCTTGATGTCGTCCTGCATCATCGCCACCAGCGAGGTGTAGATGATGGCGATGACGGACAGCGCAAACACCATCGGCGCGAAGTACTCGGATGCCAGCGGGAACATCTGCAAGAGGATACGGATCATGCCGTAGCCGCCGAGCTTCAGCATGACGCCAGCCAGGATGACCGAACCTGCAGTCGGAGCCTGAACGTGCGCATCCGGAAGCCAGGTGTGGACCGGCCACATCGGCATCTTGACCGCGAAGGCCGCAAAGCAGGCAAGCCAGAGCCAGGTCTGAACGCCGGCCGGGAAGCCGAACTTCAGAAGCTCCGTCATATCTGTCGTGCCGGCCTGCCAGTACATGGCCATGACGGCCAGCATCATCAGAACCGAACCAAGCAGCGTATAGAGGAACAGCTTGTAGGAGGCGTAGACGCGATCCTTGCCCCCCCAGACGCCGATGATGATGAACATCGGGATCAGCGTCGCTTCGAAGAAGATGTAGAACAGGACGATATCGAGGCCGACGAAGACGCCGGTCATGGCCACCTGCAGGAGCAGGAAGGCAATCATGTATTCCTTGATGCGCTTCTCGATCGCTTGCCAGCTGGCAAGCACGCAGAACGGCATCAGGAACGTCGTCAGGATGACGAACAGCACGGAAATGCCGTCGACGCCGAGATGATACGAAATCCCGGTGCTCAGCCACTCATGCTTTTCCACCATCTGGAAGCCCGGGTTCGAATTGTCGAAACCGATCCAGATGAACAGAGAGACGATGAAGGTGACGACCGTCGTCAGGAGCGCGATGTTGAGCACGTTGCGGCGACCGTTCGCCCCCTCGCCGTTTGTCAGCAAGAGGAGGAGAACGCCGACCAGCGGCAGGAAGGTGACCGTCGAGAGAATTGGCCAGTCGGTCATTACATTGAGCTCCCGAGCATCATCCATGTGACGAGGGCGGCGACGCCGATCAGCATCGCGAACGCGTAGTGATAAAGGTAACCGGACTGCAGCTTGACCACCCGGTCGGTGATATCGACCACGCGGGCGGCGACGCCGTTGGGGCCGTATTTATCGATGACGGCGACGTCACCCTTCTTCCAAAGGAAGCGGCCGAGAGCTTTGGCCGAGCGAACGAAGAGGAAGTCGTAGAGTTCGTCGAAATACCACTTGTTCAGCAGGAACTGGTAGAGGCCCTGCTGCGAAGCGGCGAGACGCTTCGGGGTTTCTGGCGACTTGATGTAGAAGTACCAGGCGGTGACAAGTCCGATCAGCATGGCGATGAATGGCGACAGCGCCACCAGTGCCGGCACGTGGTGGAACTCGTGCAGCAGTTCGTTCTGCTCCGACGTGAACAGCGCGCCCTTCCAGAAGGCGTCGTAGTCGTGGCCGTAGAAGAATTCCTTGAACACGACACCAGCGAGCACTGCGCCGGCTGCCAGGATGTAGAGCGGCACCAGCATGACGTTGGGGCTCTCATGGACGTGATGCATCACTTCATGGCTCGCACGCGGCTTGCCGAAGAAGGTGAGGAAGATCAGGCGCCACGAATAGAAGCTCGTGAACATCGCGGCAATGACCAGCAGAGTGAAGGCAAAGCCTGCAACCGGCGAATGGGACGCATAGGTCGCCTCGATGATGAAGTCCTTCGAGAAGAAGCCTGCAAAACCGATTGGCGTGAACGGAATGCCAACGCCGGTGATGGCAAGCGTGCCAATGAGCATCATGGCGAAGGTGAGCTTGATGTGGCTGCGCAGGCCGCCCATGTGGCGCATGTCCTGTTCGCCATCGACGGCATGGATGACCGAGCCGGCGCATAGAAACAGTAGTGCCTTGAAGAAGGCATGCGTGAACAGGTGGAATACGGCAGCACCATAAGCGCCGACGCCGAGTGCCACGAACATGTAGCCGAGCTGCGAACAGGTAGAATAAGCGATGACGCGCTTGATGTCGTTCTGCACGAGGCCGACGGTTGCCGCGAAGAAAGCGGTGATCGCACCGATGATGGTGACGATGGTTAGCGCATCTGGCGACAGTTCAAACACCGGCGACATGCGGGCGACGAGGAAGACGCCGGCGGTGACCATGGTTGCGGCGTGAATGAGTGCCGAGACCGGGGTCGGGCCTTCCATTGCGTCCGGCAACCAGGTGTGCAGCAGGAACTGCGCCGACTTGCCCATGGCGCCCATGAACAGAAGCAGGCAGACGACGGTGAGCGCAGTCGCCCGTGTCAGTTCCATGCCGAAGATATTGGCAACGACCTGCGTTGCTTCCGGTGCGCCTTCAGCCGGCAGGTAGTTGGCAGCAGCCGCAAAGATCGTTTCAAAGCTGATCGAACCGAACAGAACGAACAGGCCGGCGATGCCGAGAATGAAGCCGAAGTCGCCGACGCGGTTGACGATGAACGCCTTCATGGCCGCAGCTGAAGCGGAGGGCTTCTTGTACCAGAAGCCGATCAGCAGATAGGACGCAAGACCCACGCCTTCCCAGCCGAAGAACATCTGCGCCAAGTTGTCGGACGTGATCAGCATCAACATCGCGAAGGTGAACAGCGACAGGTAGGCGAAGAACCGCGGGCGATGCGGATCGTGGTGCATGTAGCCGATCGAGTAGATATGCACGAGCGTCGACACGGAGTTGACCACGACGAACATGATCGCGCTCAGCGTATCGATGCGGAACGCCCATTCGACGTCGATGCCGCCGGACTGGATCCACTGCATCACCGGAACCTTGATGACTTCGCCGGCCTCGCCGTGGTGAAGGGCCACGTTGAAGAAGACGATCCAGGAGAGGATCGCCGCGATGATCATCAGACCGCTGGTGACGTATTCGGAAGCCTTGGCGCCGATCTGGCGGCCGAACAGGCCGGCGATCAGGAAGCCGATCAGGGGAAGAAAGACGATTGCCTTGTAGATCATGACCCGATCAGCCCTTCATCATATTGACGTCTTCGACCGCGATCGAGCCGCGGTTGCGGTAGAAGACGACGAGAATTGCAAGACCGATGGCGGCTTCCGCAGCAGCGACGGTCAGAATGAACAGTGCGAAGACCTGGCCGACGATGTCGTTCAGGAAGGATGAGAAGGCCACCATGTTGAGGTTGACCGCGAGCAGGATCAGCTCGACCGACATCAGGATGATGATGACATTCTTGCGGTTCAGGAAGATGCCGAACACGCCGAGCGTGAACAGGATGGCGCTGACCGTGAGATAGTGGGAAAGACCGATTTCCATGTTTGTTGTTCCTTGTTCCCGCTACCTTCAGAGACCCTGGCCGGACTTGACCTTGACCACCTCGACGGCGGTTTCCGGCGTGCGTGCGACCTGCCTCGAAATATCCTGACGCTTGACGTTGGTGCGATGGCGCAGCGTCAGCACGATGGCGCCGATCATTGCGACCAGAAGCACCATGCCGGCGAGCTGGAAGAAATAGACGTAGTTTGTATAGAGCACATCGCCGAGAGCGGCCGTGTTGGTGCGCACTGCAGGGTTCGGGATCGGCATCGTGATGGAACTCGCCGCCTCCGGTGCCAGCACCGAGCCGCCGATCACGACGATCAGTTCAGCCGCAAGGATCAGCCCGATAACGATGCCGATCGGCGCGTATTGAAGAATACCGGAGCGTAGTTCGGCAAAGTCGATGTCGAGCATCATCACGACGAACAGGAACAGAACCGCGACCGCGCCGATATAAACGACGAGCAGGATCATCGCCAGGAACTCGGCCCCGGTCAGCAGGAACAGGCCCGCCGAATTGAAGAAGGTGAGGATGAGGAAGAGCACCGAATGGACCGGGTTCTTGGCCGAGATGACCATGAACGCCGACGCCACCGCGATGAACGCGAAGATGTAGAAAAAGATAGCCTGCAGACCCATCGTGGTGCCTTTTCGTTCCTCATCGGGCGGCGCTTCCAAAAAGCCCCCTGCCCGTCAGAACCCGGCGCATCGAACGCACCGAGATTAAATGACCAATGCTCGCCCGGCGCCCGATCAGAGCGCCGGCATGCTCGCCCCGTTACCGGTAGGGCGAGTCGATCCCGATGTTGCGCGCGATTTCACGCTCCCAACGATCGCCGTTTTCGAGAAGACGTGCCTTGTCGAAATACAGTTCTTCGCGGGTTTCCGTCGAGAATTCGAAATTCGGACCTTCGACGATCGCATCGACCGGGCAGGCTTCCTGGCAGAAGCCGCAGTAGATGCACTTCACCATGTCGATATCGTAACGCACCGTGCGCCGGGTGCCGTCGTTACGGCGCGGGCCGGCTTCGATCGTGATCGCCTGGGCGGGACAGATCGCCTCGCACAGCTTGCAGGCGATGCAACGCTCTTCGCCGTTCGGATAGCGGCGCAGTGCATGTTCGCCACGGAAGCGCGGCGAGACCGGGCCCTTTTCGAACGGATAGTTGATCGTCGCCTTCTGCTTGAAGAAATACCTCATCGACAGGAAGAAGGCGCCGACGAATTCCTTCAGGAACAGCGAGTTGATAGCCTGGGCAATAGCCATCTTATTCTCCAATGATGCCGAGTGACGAGCGGGCCATAATCATGCCCATCCCATCAGTTTCAGCACGAATGCAACGATCACGACCATGGCGAGCGACAGAGGCAGAAACACCTTCCAGCCGAGACGCATGAGTTGGTCGTAGCGATAGCGCGGTACGAAGGCCTTCACCATAGCGAACATGAAGAAGACCATGGAGCCTTTCAGCATGAACCAGATGATGCCGGGAACCCAGTTGAGGAACCAGACGTCTACCGGCGGCAGCCAGCCTCCGAGGAAAAGAATAGTGGTCAGCGAGCACATCATCAGGATGGCGGCATATTCGCCGAGCATCAGCATCATGTATGGCGCTGACGAATACTCGACCATGTAACCCGCGACAAGTTCGGATTCCGCTTCCGGCAAATCGAACGGGGGACGGTTGGTTTCTGCCAGAGCCGAGATGAAGAAGATCACGAACATCGGGAACAGCGCCAGCCAGTGCCAGTCAAGGAACGAAGCCGGCAGACCCATCATCGTGCCGAGGCCGTCATGCTGTGCATTGACGATGTCGGTCAGGTTGAGCGAGCCCACGCAGAGCAGGACCGAAACGATGACGAAGCCGATCGAGACTTCATAAGACACCATCTGCGCCGCGGAGCGAAGTGCGCCGAGGAACGGGTACTTCGAGTTCGATGCCCAGCCCGCCATGATGATGCCGTAGACTTCGAGCGACGAGATCGCGAAGACGTAGAGGATACCGACATTGATGTTGGCGATAACCCAGTTCTGGCTGAACGGAATGACCGCCCAGGTAGCCAGCGCCAGCGTCACCGAAATCAGTGGAGCCAGAAGGAAGACGCCTTTGTTGGCGCCAGCCGGAATGATCGGCTCCTTCAGGATGAACTTCAAAAGGTCGGCGAAGGATTGGAACAGACCGAACGGGCCAACGACGTTCGGACCACGGCGCAGCTGAACGGCCGCCCAGATCTTGCGGTCGGCGAGAAGGATATAGGCAATGAAGACCAGAAGGCAGACCAGGAGCAGAAGAGACTGCCCAACCATGATCAGTGCCGGCCAAACGTAGGTCCAGAAGAACGAATCCATGTTCATATTACTCCGCCGCAACCTGGAAATTGTTGCGGGCCAGTGCCGAGCATTCCGCCATGACGGCAGATGCGCGGGCGATCGGGTTGGTCAGATAGAAATCCTTGATCGGCGTCGTGAAGCCGCCCTTGGAAAGCTCACCGGATTTCAGGCCGAGGGTGGCGATGTCGTTGACCGAGCCGGTCGCGATCTCATCGAGATCCGCAAAATGCGGGTGATCCGCATAGAGCTTCGCACGCAGAGCATAAAGCGAGTCGAACGGCAGCTTCTTGCCGAGCACGTCGGACAGGGCGCGGATGATTGCCCAATCTTCGCGAGCTTCGCCCGGCGCGAAGCCGGCACGGTTGCCCATCTGGACGCGGCCTTCGGTGTTGACCCAGGTGCCGGACTTTTCCGTGTAGGTCGCGGCCGGCAGGATGACGTCGGCGGTATGCGCGCCGTTATCGCCGTGGCTGCCGATATAGACGGTGAACTTGGCGTATTTCGTCGAGAATTCCATCTCGTCGGCGCCAAGCAGGAAGAGAACGTCCATCGACTTCAGCATGGTTGCGGCATTGGCACCCTTGGCACCCGGCACGAAGCCGAGATCGAGGCCGCCGACGCGCGATGCTGCGGTGTGCAGCACGCCGAAACCGTTCCACTCGTCCGTCAGTGCGCCAACGGAACCGGCAAGCTTTGCAGCTGCCTGAAGGATGGCGAGACCATCCGGACGGGAAAGAGCCCCCTGCCCTACGATGATCATCGGGTTCTTCACGCCGCGCAGCTTTTCGGCAAAGCTGTTGCTGCCGGACGAAAGCTCGGCAAGCGAGTCCGGGCCGGCGCCGAGATAGTCGTAGGCGTAGCGGAGTTCGCTTACTTCGCCGATCACGCCGATCGGGAAATTGCCGCGGCGGAAGCGCTTGCGAATGCGGGCGTTCAGAACCGAAGCTTCATAGCGCGGGTTGGCGCCGATCAGAAGCAGACCACCGGCCTGTT
Source organism: Rhizobium sp. CFBP 8752 (assembly GCF_014842035.1). Lineage (NCBI taxonomy): Bacteria > Pseudomonadati > Pseudomonadota > Alphaproteobacteria > Hyphomicrobiales > Rhizobiaceae > Rhizobium > Rhizobium sp. CFBP 8752. Next base: position 2,002,363 of record NZ_JACYUZ010000001.1, read on the forward strand.
CGATGCCTTCGATGGTCGGGTTGAAGATGTAGCTGCCGCGACCAAGCGACGGATCGAGCGCCGTCCCGTCCTGGCGACAATCGAGGTTTTCCGAACCGAGCGAGTTCATCAGCGACTTCAGCGCGTACATTTCCTCGACCGAAGCCAGATCGCCGGCAATTGCGCCGATCTTGTCCCCTGATGTCGCTAAAACAGCGGTCTTGATCGCTGCGAAGGCTTCGGCCCAGCTTGCAGCCTGCAGACGGCCGTCCTTGCGGACATAAGGGCGATCGAGGCGCTGGGTTTTCAGACCGTCCCAGATGAAGCGGGTCTTGTCCGAGATCCACTCTTCGTTCACCTGCTCGTTGACGCGCGGCATGATGCGCATCACTTCGCGGCCGCGGGTGTCGACGCGGATTGCGGAGCCGACGGCATCCATGACGTCGATCGATTCGGTCTTGTTCAGTTCCCACGGACGAGCCGTGAAGGCAAACGGCTTGGAGGTGAGCGCACCGACCGGGCAAAGATCGACGACGTTGCCCTGAAGCTCCGAGGTCATCGCATGCTCGAGATAGGTCGTGATTTCGGCGTCTTCGCCGCGGCCGATCAGGCCAAGCTCGGAAATGCCGCCGACTTCGGTCGTGAAGCGGACGCAGCGCGTGCAGTGAATGCAGCGGTTCATCACGGTCTTGACGAGCGGGCCGATATACTTGTCTTCGACGGCACGCTTGTTTTCGGTGTAGCGCGAGCTATCGATGCCGAAGGCCATCGCCTGGTCCTGCAGGTCGCATTCGCCACCCTGGTCGCAGATAGGGCAATCCAGCGGATGGTTGATGAGCAGGAATTCCATCACGCCTTCGCGGGCCTTCTTGACCATCGGCGTGTTGGTGAAGACTTCCGGCAGTTCGCCATTCGGACCGCCGCGAATATCGCGCACGCCCATCGCGCAGGATGCCGCCGGCTTTGGCGGGCCACCCTTTACCTCGATCAGGCACATGCGACAGTTGCCTGCCACGGACAGACGCTCGTGGAAACAAAAGCGCGGGATTTCGGCGCCGGCTTCCTCACACGCCTGAAGCAGCGTGAAATGATCCGGGACTTCGATTTCCTTGCCGTCTACCTTCAGCTTCGTCATCGTCTTAACTACGCCCTCAGTTCATCCATCAGCTGTTTCGCCGAGGGACACATTCTTACTTCAACAGCGCCCTCGCCTGGCCGACCCAGTCGTCCCGCAAATTGCGCCCATCGAAACCCGATTCTACTTCGAACCGGGCGATATCTGTTTCGGACCAAGGCACGAACCCCGCAAGTCCTGCGACGCCTCTGTCCTTCGAATTCTTTCCAACCTTCGGGCTGATGCCGTCCGGTTACTCCGCCGCTTCCAAAACTGCGCCGTGCGAGGTCGAGTCCTTCGTGTACTGGTCGATACGCGCTTCGATTTCCGGACGGAAATTGCGGATCAGGCCCTGGACCGGCCAAGCGGCCGCGTCACCGAGCGCACAGATGGTGTGACCCTCGATCTGCTTCGACACCTGGAACAGCATGTCGATTTCGCGCTTCTGCGCATTGCCGCGCACCATGCGCTCGAGAACGCGCATCATCCAGCCGGTGCCTTCACGGCAAGGCGTGCACTGGCCACAGCTCTCGTGCTTGAAGAAGGCTGCGATACGCCAGATCGCCTTAATCACGTCGGTTGACTTGTCCATCACGATCATGCCGCCGGTACCGAACGAGGATTTGACCTCGCGCATGCCGTCGAAATCCATGATCGCGTCGGCCATGTCTTCGCCGCGAACGATCGGGCAGGACGCACCGCCGGGAATGACGCCGAGAAGGTTATCCCAGCCGCCGCGGATACCGCCACAGTGATGCTCGATGATTTCGCGGAACGACAGACCCATCGCTTCTTCGAAGGTGCAGGGCTTGTTGACGTGACCCGATACCATGAACAGCTTGGTGCCGACATTGTTCGGGCGGCCGATCGACGAGAACCACGTGGCACCGCGACGCAGGATGGTCGGGGCAACGGCGATCGATTCGACGTTGTTGACGGTCGTCGGGCAGCCGTAGAGACCCATATTGGCCGGGAACGGAGGCTTCAGGCGCGGCTGGCCCTTCTTGCCTTCGAGGCTTTCGAGCAGCGCCGTCTCTTCGCCGCAGATATAGGCACCGGCGCCGTGATGGACGTAAATGTCGAAATCCCAGCCGTTCTTGTTGTTCACACCGAGAAGACCGGCGGCATAGCATTCGTCGATCGCCGCCTGCAGGTCTTCACGTTCGCGCATATATTCGCCGCGGACATAGATGTAGGCGGTGTGCGCATTCATGGCGAAACCGGCAATCACGCAGCCTTCGATCAGCGTATGCGGATCGTTGCGCATAATTTCGCGGTCCTTGCAGGTGCCAGGCTCCGATTCGTCGGCATTGACGACGAGGTAGTGCGGGCGACCATCCGATTCCTTCGGCATGAAGGACCACTTGAGGCCGGTCGGGAAGCCTGCGCCACCACGACCGCGAAGACCGGAGGCCTTCATCTCGTTGATGATCCAGTCCCGGCCCTTCTCGATGATGATCTTCGTACCATCCCAGTGGCCACGGCTCATCGCGCCCTTCAAGGACTTGTCCTTGAGACCGTAGATATTGGTGAAAATGCGATCCTGGTCTTGCAACATGATCTATCTACCTACTCGACCGACTTTATCACATCGGATGTCATCATCAGCATGCCCGTAGTGACGGACCGAAACTTTGCCGCGCCCATCATCAGGAGCTTTCCCCTTCAGGCTTCGGCTTGCGGCTACGCTTCGGCTTCGTCTCGCCCGAGGGAACGCCGAGCTCTGCCGGAGCGCCTTCGGCCTTGCTCCCGGTCGCTGCTGGCGCCGTCTCGGTTGTCGTCGGCGAACCTTCGCCCTTTTCAGCAACCTTGACGTTCTCGGCAGCAGCCTTCGGTGCCGTGACCGGCGTCTTCAGCGACTTGTCGGTCTCAGGCGCCGTATCCTTCGGACGACCGGCATTTGCTGGCGGCACGGATGCGCCTTCGGTCACAGCCTGTGGCTGCGGCTCGAGATTGGTGCGGACCGGCTTGATATCGTCGACCAGCGTGATCGGAGCACCGATCGGTGCCGACTCATGACGGTCGATCTGCGGACCGGTCTTGACCTCGGCGCCCTTGCCTGCCTCGAACGTGTCGATGATTTCTTCAAGACGCTCGGGTGTCAGGTCCTCGTAGGCATCCTTGAAGATGATCACCATCGGCGCGTTGACGCAGGCGCCCTGACACTCGACTTCTTCCCATGACAGCGTGCCGGAAGCATTGAGATGCAGCGGATCGTGATGGATCTTCTTCTGACAGACCTTGATCAGATCTTCGGAGCCGCGAAGCATGCAAGGCGTCGTACCGCAGACCTGGATATGCGCACGGGTCCCGATCGGCTTCAGCTGGAACTGGGTATAGAAGGTCGCGACTTCGAGAACGCGAATATAGGCCATGTCGAGCTTGGCGGCGATATGCTCGATGGCGGAACGGGTGACCCAGCCATCCTGCTCCTGCGCACGCATCAACAACGGAATGACGGCCGACTGCTGCCGGCCTTCCGGGTATTTCCTGATCGTTGCCTCTGCCCAGACCGCATTCTCCTCGTTGAAGGAGAAGTTTGCCGGCTGGAACTGTTCTTCGGCTAGTCGACGAACGGACATGCTTTCAACGCCTTATCAGTTTATGACCCCGCACCGCGATCTCGTGAGTGTCACGAATTCGCAGGCATAGGCCGTCTTGTCTTTCTGCATGAACACGATCAGCTTCGTGCCGTTGAGTACGGATGTCTTGATCTCGTATCCCTCGGACAGGAGCGTAGCCATCGACGCCGAACCGCCGCTGACACTCGACAGCGCCTCCTGCGCCTGCGAGACCGCAGGAGCAGAGAGCACGAGAGCAGCGGCTGCGACGGCGCGAAGCTTCATCAGCGGTCAACCTCACCGAACACGATGTCCAGAGAACCCAACACCGCAGACACGTCCGCCAGCTGGTGTCCGCGACAGATGAAGTCCATCGCCTGGAGATGTGCATAACCCGGAGCGCGGATCTTGCAGCGGTAGGGCTTGTTGGTGCCATCGGCGACCAGGAACACGCCGAACTCGCCCTTGGGCGCTTCGACGGCCGCGTAAACTTCGCCGGCCGGAACGTGGTAGCCTTCGGTGTAGAGCTTGAAGTGGTGGATCAGCGCTTCCATCGAACGCTTCATCTCGCCACGCTTCGGCGGCACGACCTTGCCGTCGGTCGAAGACACCGGGCCGGTCTTTGCGTCGCTGAGCAGACGATTGACGCACTGCTTCATGATCTTGCAGGATTCGCGCATCTCGATCATGCGGATCAGGTAGCGGTCGTAGCAATCGCCGTTCTTGCCGATCGGAATATCGAAGTCGAGGTCGGCGTAGCATTCGTAAGGCTGCGACTTGCGCAGATCCCATGCCGCGCCCGAACCGCGGACCATGACACCGGAGAAGCCCCAGGCCCATGCATCATCGAGACTGACGACGCCGATATCGACGTTGCGCTGCTTGAAAATACGGTTGCCGGTCAGAAGGTCGTCGATGTCGTCGAGCTTTGCCGGGAATTCATCGCACCATTGGCCGATGTCTTCGACCAGTTCCACCGGCAGGTCCTGATGGACGCCGCCCGGACGGAAGTACGCCGCATGCATGCGGGCGCCGCAGGCGCGCTCATAGAACACCATCAGCTTTTCGCGTTCTTCGAAGCCCCAGAGCGGCGGCGTCAGCGCGCCGACGTCCATGGCCTGGGTCGTGACGTTGAGAAGATGCGAGAGGATACGGCCGATTTCCGAATAGAGAACGCGGATCAGCTGACCGCGGATCGGGATCTCGAGGCCGAGCAGCTTTTCGACCGCGAGCGAATAGGCATGCTCCTGGTTCATCGGCGCGACGTAATCGAGCCGGTCGAAATAGGGCAAGGCCTGCAGATAGGTCTTTGTCTCGATCAGCTTTTCGGTGCCGCGATGCAGGAGGCCGATATGCGGATCGACACGCTCGACGATTTCGCCATCCAGTTCCAGCACCAGACGCAGAACGCCGTGGGCAGCCGGATGCTGCGGACCGAAGTTGATATTGAAGTTCCGGACGTTGTGTTCCGTCATTTCAGCGCTCCGCGCTTTGGAAAATGGGCAACCGCCCGAAATTCTGCTTCATCGTCATGTCAATCAATTCAGACGAACGCCGACCCAGTAGGAACCGATCTTTCAGGGAGTGCAACCATGTTGCTGTCCTCTCCTGATATTTTAGACCGATATCACATTACCACGTCTAATCGACCCGCCTGCCCGCTCCCTCAACCAAGTCCACCCAACCCGGCAATTACCAAATCAACCGCGTCAGGTCTTCGCTTTCTCGTCACCGGGAAGAACGTAATCCGTCCCCTCCCAAGGCGACAGGAAATCGAAGTTGCGGAATTCCTGCCGGAGCTCGACCGGTTCGTAGACGACGCGCTTGACGCTGTCGTCGTAGCGAACCTCGACGAAGCCGGTCGTCGGGAAGTCCTTGCGGAGCGGATGCCCCTCGAAACCGTAATCGGTCAGGATCCGGCGAAGATCCGGGTGACCGGTAAACAGGATGCCGTAGAGATCCCATGCCTCGCGTTCGAACCAGTCGGCGCCCGGATAGACCGAGAATGCCGAAGGAACCGGTTCGTCCTCGCCTGTTGCAACCTTGATCCGGATACGCAGGTTCCGGTGCGGCGACAGCAGGTGGTAGACCACATCGAAACGCTTCGCACGGGCCGGATAATCGACGCCGCAGATATCGATGAAGCTGATGAAACCGCATTTCGGATCATCACGCAGGAAGGTCAGAAGCTCGATGATGTTGTCGCTGGTGGCAATCAGGTTCAGCTCGCCATAGGACATCACCGCGTCTTCGACCAGCGTCGAGCGCGATTCGCGAATGTAGGTCGAAAGCTCGCTCAGGGTCTCGGTCATCATATCCTCCTCAAGCCCTCAACGCTCGATCGTTCCGGTGCGCCGGATCTTCTTCTGCAGCAGGAGCACGCCGTAAAGCAGCGCCTCTGCCGTGGGGGGACAGCCCGGCACGTAGATGTCGATCGGCACGATGCGGTCGCAACCGCGAACGACGGAGTAGGAATAGTGATAATACCCACCGCCGTTTGCGCATGATCCCATCGAGATGACGTAACGTGGCTCCGGCATCTGGTCATAGACCTTGCGAAGCGCAGGCGCCATCTTGTTGGTCAGCGTTCCCGCTACAATCATCACGTCCGACTGGCGCGGCGAAGCGCGTGGCGCAAAGCCGAAACGCTCGACGTCATAACGCGGCATGGAAAGCTGCATCATTTCGACGGCGCAGCAGGCCAGACCGAACGTCATCCACATCAGCGAGCCGGTACGGGCCCAGTTGATCAGCTCGTCGGTGGAGGTGACGAGAAAACCCTTGTCGGCGAGCTCATTGTTGATCTCGCCAAAGAACGCGTCGTCGCTGCCAATTGGCTTGCCGGTATTCGGGTCGATAATACCCTTGGACTTCGGCGCGACGAGAGTTGTGCCGCTATCGACTACTCCCATTCCAGCGCTCCTTTTTTCCATTCGTAGATAAAGCCGATCGTGAGGACACCCAGGAACACCATCATAGACCAGAAGCCGAACCAGCCGATTTCACCGAAGGACACAGCCCAAGGGAACAGGAAGGCAACTTCGAGGTCGAAAATGATGAACAGAATCGACACGAGATAGAAGCGGATGTCGAACTTCATGCGGGCATCGTCGAAGGCATTGAAGCCGCATTCGTAGGCGGAAAGCTTTTCCGAATCTGGCGCCTTGTAGGCAACGGCGAAAGGCGCGATCAGAAGCGCCAAACCGATCACCAAGGATATACCGATGAAGATCGCGATCGGGACGTAGGAAGTGAGGAGTTCACTCATGATATTCGATCCCTGCTTGCCTTTAGCGCCGGGCGACGCTCGAACATGAATTCGACAAGCGTACGTGCATTGCAACAAGGCGTGACTAGCGCAGCGTGAGGAAAGGCGCAAGCCCTTTGAGTCCCCCTCACCTACCAATAATACTCCACTGGAAAACACCAGTTCGTTCGCCAACAAATCAGTACCCGACATGTTCCCGGCCAAGGGTCTGCCGACGGTCTTCTAACGATCGAGTTTCATTCAGGATTAGCGATTCGAGAGGCGCGGCGGACGGACGTTGCAACTCTCAGCGCGACAGGTGGGCTCGACGACACGATCATTCCCCATCCCGGTGAGGATAGAGACGCTTGATCAAATGGGAGGAAAAAAAGTAAATGGCGCGAGTGACGGGGCTCGAACCCGCGACCTCCGGCGTGACAGGCCGGCACTCTAACCAACTGAGCTACACCCGCGCATATTGCCGACTTTACGGCGCCGCATCATTTGGACACGACGTTCGAGGAAGAAGAATGGCGCGAGTGACGGGGCTCGAACCCGCGACCTCCGGCGTGACAGGCCGGCACTCTAACCAACTGAGCTACACCCGCACATTTCTTCAGAAACTTTCGTCTCTCACCAGGCAGCCTCGACTGCTCGGTTGGCCGCTTCCTAAGAGGTTCGACGGGAGGTGTCAAGCAAGTTTGAAGACAAAATAATGACGCCACTCACTTTCCCACATCGAGGCCCGTGGTTTGTCGTTAAGAACCCTTATCTGCCACGGATTTTGTCGAAAATTCAAAAATATGTCGTCAAAGCTCTTGCGGTTTTCGCGCGATCCGCATAGATCACGGCCACCGAAGCGGCAGACGAAACGGTCTGCAGTTTAGGGGCGATTAGCTCAGTTGGTAGAGCGCCTCGTTTACACCGAGGATGTCGGCGGTTCGAGTCCGTCATCGCCCACCATTCTTCGGCCTTCCCTACCAGATAATTTCCGTAGAATGCTCTCTCGCTGATAATGGCACATGTTTGCCCATCACTGCCTTTTGGACGATTGCGTTGACCGGAAGTAGGCGGCGGCTCTAAGCGGCTCATCCGCTCCGACAGAATACTGCGCGACATCAACGCCAGGTTCCAACCGATTCGTTATCCAGTCTCAATCATTCGATCACGGGCAAATGACGTTGGCGAGCTACACAATTGTGGTTTGCATCGCTGAGGGGCTACGTTGCAAAAGACTGTCGGCCTGCACGACTATACGCGTTGTAGCATTTGGACGGCCGGCGAACACTCTCCGGTCTCCTGTTTTGTACGCCTGTCCGGCAGCACTTCAACCGGGACTGGCGCAGAGGCGAGCGGCATGCCATTGTCCCGCCATGAAAGCTGCCGCTGTCGCCTTTATTCTGCTCTCCTGCTGCGCCGTCTTCGTCGGCGGCATAGAGCTGTTCAAATATCGCCAAGGGGTCAAGCAACTCGCGGCGACCTACGCGCAGAGGCAGCCTTAGCGACAGCGCAGAAGCTCTCGTGCACTCGAAGCGCTTACCCGTTCAATCAAAGATGCTGAGTCGTTTGCTGATGTTCAGGTTCGGCATCACGCCGTAAGCCTGGCCCGTCCTGTAGGTGGTCTGCAGACAATAGTATGCGAAAATCCACAGGAAAAGGCTTGCCATAATCGAGATGGCAACGATCTGTATCCGCATTTATTTCCCTCCCCCAGCTCCTCCCCTCGATAGTGTTTCAAAATAAAACAACTGTCCATAGCAGCACGAGGACTTGGTGCAGTGCAGCATTATATTTTGCGGAGCGCCGGTTTATACTTTCTCATACCGCAGCGGAGGTGCAGCAGCATCGGGATCGTTGAACGGTTTGCAACGAGATCCGAAAGGGCTTGTTAAACGTCCATTAGGGGCACATTTCCCATTGTATCCTCACGTTCTCTCTCATTCTCGAAACGAACTGTATCATGCGCAAGGTCATCGGGTGGCTCACCCAGAAACGTTCCAGCCAGGGGAGCGTCCCACGTCCCCGTCGGCGTATCGACCTTGGCGTAGACGCGCCGACCTATCCGATCTACGCGATCGGCGACGTGCATGGCTGCCTGGAGCTCCTCAAGGAAGCCGAGGCGAAGATCGCCCGGGACATCGAAGAAACGCGCCGTGCGGGCGTGGTGGTTCTTCTCGGCGACTATGTGGACCGCGGCCCGGCATCCTCGGGTGTTCTCGACTATCTGATCAAGCCGAGCGAATACGGTCTGCGCCGACTGCCGCTATGCGGAAACCATGACGATGTGTTCCGCCTCTTCCTCGATGATCCGGACACGCATGGCGAATGGCTGAGCCTCGGCGGAGAGCAGACGCTGGCGTCCTACGGGCTCGACGTGCATGACCAGAACTTTCGCCAGCGCAGCCGCAATGGCACGCTGAAGCAGCTGCTGGCTGAAGTCGTGCCCGATGCGCACCGCCAGTTCCTCACCGATTTGCCGATCAGCATGAAGGTCGGACAGCTTCTGTTCGTCCACGCCGGCATCCGGCCGGGTGTCGCGTTGAAAGACCAGGAGGAGGCTGACCTGATGTGGATCCGCGATCCATTCCTCGCCAACGGACCAAACCTTCCATCCACCTTCGTGATCCACGGCCACACGCCGCAGGCTGAGCCTTCGCTCGGACCGAACAGAATCGGCATCGATACCGGGGCATTTTATTCGGGCAAGCTGACAATCTTGAGGATTGCGGGCGAAGAGACGCGGTTTATCTAGCGACGTCTGGAAAACCAGGCCGCAACGAACGGCTTTACCAGTGGACCGAACAGGCCAAGGCCAGTGATGGAAAAGCCGAAATAGACTTTCTTCGACCGCCGATCGATGCCGCGAACGATCTTTTCGGCAACGGCATTCGCCTTCCACGGCGGCGCGGCACCCATCAGAGCCCGTGCCTGCGCCGGGCGTTTGGCGAGTTCCCTCTCAAACTGCGGCGTTTCGGTATCCGGCGGGAAGCACAGCGCTATGGTGACGCCATCTCCAACCGACTCAGCCTGGAGGGCCTCGGCGAAGCCCGTGAGCGCCGACTTGGAGGCACAATAAGCTGTGTAGCCGGGTATGCCGATAAGTGCCGCCCCCGAGGACACGATCATGATTGCGCCCTGCCCGCGGCTCTTCATGCCCGCGTAGACTGCGCGTACCGCATTCGCCGTACCGAGCAGGTTGACGTCGATCTGGCGGGAAAAGTCGCTCTGCGATTGCTGGTCGAAAAATGCCGGCTCTACCATCCCGGCCGAGGCCACAAGAACGTCGCACGGTCCGAATGCGGCCTCGCAGGCATCAACAGCACGCGAGATCTCGCTATCGTTTGCGACATCCGCGTTTTCGCATCTGATGTCAGCCTTGCCCGTACTGCGGAGGTCGACAACAGCGCTTTCAAGCATTGCCGCCGTGCGCGCGATGATCGATACGCGCGCACCCCGGCATGCGTAGATCCGCGCCACTTCCAGTCCGATGCCGCTTGATCCACCCGTTACGATCACGTGCATCGTCGTCGCCACAGCCTCAGGTGTTGTCAGGCGACTGGAGAAGCGGCGCAAGCTGCATCAGTTTTTCCGGGCTGAGAGAGGCAAGACCGAAATTCCTGTCCTGCAGGTCCTTCAGGCGTCTTGCTGTCGATTCCACCGCGTGGCGAATCTGCTCTTCCGTATGGTCGCTGGTGATAAAGAAGCGCAACCGGGCCATGCCTTCCGGGACGGCGGGATGAATGATCGGCAAAGCGTTGACGCCATCTTCCAGCAATTCGTTCGACAGCTGGATGGAGCGAAGCGAATCACCGACGAGGATCGGCACGACGGAGAAGCCGAGGCTCAATCCTGTGTCGAGACCGGCTTCCCGGGCGAGCTTCAAAAACAGCGAACCGTTCCGGTGCAACTGCTCGGCCCGATCCGGTTCCTCGCGCAGAATATCGAGGGCCGTGGCTGCAGCCGTTGCCAGAACAGGCGCAAGCCCGACGCTGTAGACGAAACCGCCCGCTTCTGCCTTGAGGATGTCAGCCAGCGCCCGGCTACCGGCAATATATCCGCCGCAGCTCGACGTTGTCTTCGACAGGGTGCCCATCCAGATATCGACGCTCTTCGGGTCGATATCAAAATGTTCAAACGAGCCGCGACCGGTCTTGCCGAGAACGCCGAGCGAATGGGCCTCGTCGACCATCAGCCAGAAGCCGTACCGATTGCGCAGCTCGATCAGGCGCGGCAGGTCGGCGATGTCGCCATCCATCGAATAGACGCCCTCGACAATCACGAGCACGCGCCGGAAATCGCCGGCGAGCGTGTTGAGCACCGTCTCGAGATTATCGACGTCATTGTGCTTGAACAGGCGCCGCGTGGCGCCGGAAAGCTTGATGCCGGCCAGCGCGCTGTTGTGGATGAATTCGTCGTGGATGACGAGGTCCTTGGGGCCGACAACACAGCTGATTGCCGCAACGTTGGTAAGGTAGCCGCTGACGAAACAGACTGCAGCATCAACGCCGTAGACGCTGGCAAGCTTTTCTTCGAGTTCCGCATGCACCGGGCGCTCGCCTGCGACCAGACGGCTGGCGGAGGCGGAAATGCCGAAACGATCGATCGCAGCCTTGGCGGCTTCGGTCACCCTCGGGTCCGTGTTGGTACCGAGATAGTCGTAGGAAGCAAAATTCGCATAGACTTCCCCGTCCATGGTCGTCGTCGCGCCGGCGGCTTCGTCGTGCGAGCGATAGAACGGGTTGTCGACGCCGATGATTTCGCTCGCCTTGCGCTGCACCATGACCCGTTGATATTCGGGCAAGGCGTCAAAACCGACCGGAGGGCGGGCCGGTTGCTGCGGCTGTGCATTGAGCCGCGTCGTGCGATTGCGCCCGACGTTTTCGTTGGCCTTGCGCATCTGGTCGATAAAATTGCCCTTCCCCCCAAGGCTCAGCTTGGAGGGCCGGGTTTCATCCGAACTGCTGTCTGTCACTGCGTTGCGGCTTTCTGCTGCGTCGAATGGCTTTTGACCAGCCGGTCGATCACTTCGTTCTGGACGGTGTCGTCCTCGCCGTTGCGCTTGGCGACACGCTCTCTCAGACGGCTTACCACGTCGCTGACGGACGTGTCTTCCCCTACTCCGCTCAGCGGAATATCAAAGCCCGTCTTCTGCTGGAAGCTCATACCGAGCTCCATCGCCATCAGACTGTCGAGACCGATATCCTTCAAGACCTTTTCCGGCGTGATACTGTCTTCCGTGACACGCAGGATCGTGGCGATTTCAGACGCGACGAGGTTGTGAAGAAGCTGCTGCGCTTCATCCGCCGACTTGCCACGGATCAGATCCTCAAGATCGATCCGGTCGCCATCGGAGGCCGATTGCTGATTGCCAGCCGAACGGATCGCCGTCTCGAAGATCGAGGCGTTGGAAATCGGCAGCATCCGCACTGCCTGCCAGTCGACTTCGGCAATCATCACGGCTGCCGCATCAATGGTGCCGGTGTCTGACGCCATGTAGCGTTCGACCTGCTCCAGCGCATCGCGCGCCTTCATGGCCGTCTTGCCGATTCGCTTGGACAGGATTTCGTTGACCTCGGCATTGCGTGCAAGGAAACCGGTATCGGCAATGGCGCCGAAGCCGACGGCGAGACCCGGCTTGCCGGCCGCGCGACGTGCACGGGCAAGACCTTCGAGATAGCCGTTGGCAATGACGTAGTTGGCTTGGCCCGGGTTGCCGAGCATGGTCGTGGCCGACGAGAAGACGAGGAAGAGATCGAGGTCGTCGCCCGCCGTCAGCTTGTCGAGCAGAGCCGCGCCGCGAACCTTAACCTCGACAACCGGGCGGTTGCGCTCAGGCGTCAGGTTGGACAGAAGCGCGTCGTCGAGCACCATGGCGGCGTGCACGATGCCCTTGATCGGAGCCTGCTTGCGGAGGCTGTCGAGGAGCTTCGAAAGAGCCGGCTCGCTGGTGATATCGCAGGCGTGGACAGATGCCTTCACGCTCTTCGCATGCCACTTGGCGATCGCCGCCTCGGTTTCAGCGTCGGCAACGCCCTTGCGCGAGCAAAGTGCAATCTGCTTGGCACCGCGTGCGGCAAGCCAGTCCGCTGCAACGAGGCCGAAGCCTCCAATGCCGCCGGCAACCAAATAGATGCCATCCGGATCGAAGGCGACCGGCTTTTCGTTTGAAATCACCACCTTGTCCTTGCCGGCAACCGGCGGACGGATGACGATCTTGCCGATCTGGCCGGCATTCTGCATCAGACGGAAGGCACTGCCGATCTCGTCATAGCCGAAGGCGCGATAGGGCAGCGGAGACAGGTCGCCCCGTTCGAACAGGACGCCGATCTCGGTAAAGATCTTCTTCGTGATCGCCGGCAGCTTCACCAGCAACTGGTCGGCGTCGATGCCGAAATAGCTGATGTTGCGACGGAACGGACGAAGGCCGATCTTGCGGTCGGAATAATAGTCGCGCTTGCCGAGTTCGAGAAAGCGACCGAACGGCTTCACCAGTTCCAGGCTGCGTTCCATCGCTTCCGAGAACAGCGAGTTGAGCACCAGGTCGACGCCTTCGCCACCGGTGACGCCGCGCACGCGGGCCACGAAATCCAGCGAGCGGCTGTCGAACACATGGTCTGCACCAAGCGCTTCCAGGAAGCGGCGCTTTTCCACCGTGCCAGCCGTGGCGATGACAATCGCACCCTTCAGCTTGGCGATCTGCAAGGCTGCAAGACCCACACCACCGGCCGCCCCATGGATGAGGATGGTTTCACCAGGTTCGATATGGCCGAGCTGGACCATGGCGTAATAGGCCGTGAGGAATGCCACCGGAACGGTTGCAGCAGCCTCAAAGTCGAGGCGGGCCGGGAACTTCGTAACGCCGTCGCGTCGAACCTTGACGTGGGTGGAGAAGGCGGCCGGGCCGATGCCCATGACACGGTCTCCGGCAACGAGATCCGTCACCGACGCACCGACCGAGATGACGCGGCCGGACATTTCCATGCCGATGGTTGCGCCGGCAAAGCCGTCTTCGAGCGCTTCTTCCGGAAGCAGGCCCATGGCCCACATGACGTCACGGAAGTTGAGGCCGGCCGCTTCCACGGCGAGAACGATCTCGTCGGCATCCGGCACCGGCTCGGAGGCGCTCTCCCAGATGATGCTGTCGACGCGTCCATTCACCGTCTGACGGATCGTGGCCGCGGTGAAGTCGGCGCTTTCTGTATCCTTCGGCCCGAACGGACCGCTCGATGCGCGGATTTCCGACAGCGAACCATGGCGCAGGATCCACTCACGGTTGGTACTGGCGGATGCAAGGATCTCGCCGACATGAAGGCCGAGTTCCGCACTGTCCGTCTCGAGATCGAGAAGGTGCGTGGCGACCGCATCGTATTCGTTCTGAAGAACGCGGGCGAAGGTCCAGAGACCGGCGTTGACGTCATCAGTCGCCTCACCGGCAAGCGGCGAGCCGCCGGGTGCGACGATCACGAGACGGGACTGGTCGCCCGACGCGAGGCTGGCGCTATGGCGGGTGAACGCTTCAACGATACGCTTCAGGTTTTCGAGACGTGCCAGAGCGACATCGGAGGCTTCGCGATCACCCAGACGTTCGGCGAGGAAGATGGCTTGCACGGCTTTGCCATCGAATCGGGCAAGCGACTGCGAAATCGCAAACTCATCCGGATCCGCGCTGAGCAGGACGACGGTGTCGCCGTCACCAAACGCTGCAGCACGGGCAACATCTTCAGCGAAGACGAGCGCCGACGGGATCGACGGCAGCGCCTGCAGCTGGTCGGCCGCGGCCGAGGATGCGCCTGCAACGATCAGCAGCCCTTCGGCCATGTCTTTCTCTTCGACAAGCGGGGCGGCAAAGCCGAGACCGGTCAGAAGGTCGGTTACCTGTTCGGTTGTCGCGAGACGCCCGACCGGAAATTCCGGCGACTGACTTGCGGCAAACCAATCATCCGACAGGCCGAATGCAAAGTCGTTGAACGCCGACGGTGCACGGTCGACGAACAGGAATGCAGCGCCTCTTGCGGCAGCGCCTCGGACAGCCGAACGAAGGCTATCGTCGGCGACCAGAACCGCCTGGCTTTCAAGTCCGGCGGCAACGATCACATCGATGCCGCGGAGATCGGTCAGGGCCTTCGGCTCGATCACCGAGACATGTGCATGCTGTTCGAAGGCGAGTTCGAGTGTACGGCGAACGCTTTCGCGCGGCTCGACGATGGCGAGCGTCGCCGAGTGATCGACGGCAAGCGACGCAAGCTTGCTGCTGACGGATACGGATGTGGAGCCGAGCTCGACAATGACCCGGGTCCGGCCGCCATTGGCCCGACAGGCTTGCTCGACAAGATGCAGCGCCATATCTGAGCGCTTGCGCCCAAGCGGCGAGTGAACAAGCACGTGTTCGAGCGTTGCTTCGCTGGTGTGGCGCGCTTCAGAGACGTCCTCGCCGCTGTGCAGGCCGGCAAGCGACAGGTGTTCCAGAGCATCGCGATAGGCATTGTGCAGCAGAACCGCCTCGGCGATACGGCCGGAATCCTCGCGGTAGATTTCCTGCAGAAGTTCGGAGACGGCCGGCATGGTGAATTCGGACGGCACGCGCCAGCCGGATTCTTCGGACGAGGCGATCCCGGCATCTTCCAGAATAAACAGACAGCTTGCCAGGAAAGCCCGGAAATTGGGTTCGCCCGGGAACTCGGTAACGGACACGAACCCGTCCTGTGATGCGAGCGACAGCGCGATCTCGTGGCAGGCACGGTAAATCATCGCATCCAGCATCAACGACGCAGTGTCCTTGGCTTCTGCATCCGTCGTCGCGGCCAGTAGACCGCCGGCAAACCCGATCCGAGCGAAATTGCCTGACATCGTCGACGGCACGGCTTCGTAATGGAACGCCACCGAGGCCAAGGTGTGATGACGACGCAACGAGGTGCGGCGGAACCGGCAGTCGTCGAACGACGCAACGATTTCGCCATCTTCCCCGAACATGCGGAAGTTGACTTTGATCGAGAAGCCGCTGAACCGTTCGATCTCAATGACTGCACGGGTAATAGGCTTGGCCCGCGCCCCCACCCGAACCGAACCAAATCGTACAGGGATATAGGGAGAGCCGGCATCGCTGCCCGATAACTGGTCGAACATGGCAACAAGGCCATGAAACACCGCGTCCACCGAGAACGGGTTGAGGTTGTAGGTCAGATAGGGGTGGGCCGGAGCCTCGGCCGCTTTCAGATCGACCTCGACGGTGTTGCGACCAAAGACGCGCGCTTCGCGCAGCAGCTGGAAGTGCGGGCCGTATTGCAGGCCGAACTTTTCGGCAGTCCCGTAGACCTCCAGCGAGGAGAGCTTCGCGCTTTCGCCTTCGTTGGCACGCCAGATCTGACGGTCAGATGCATGCTCTACCGGCTTGCGGCAGCGGGCCACCGCATGCACGGTCCAGTCGTCGCTGCTCAGTCGTTCGCGCGAGCGGATCTCGATATCGCCTGTCTCGGGCGACAGGATCGTCGATAGCTCGAGCAGCCGGTCGGTACGAAGTTCGAGCGGACGCACGATCTCCATATTCGTCAGTTCGACGTCGTCGGACCCGAAATGCACCTGGGCGGCTGTGACGGCGATCTCGACAAATCCGCTACCCGGAAGGATCGCACGCGAATCGACTACATGCTCCGCAAGATCAGGGAAGAGCTGCGCGTCGACATGGTTCTTCCAGTGGGCGCTGTTGGGATCGGTGCGCCATCCGAGCAGCGAGTAGCTGCCGCGGTGTTCGCGGCCGAAGATATCGACCTCATCGGTCGTATTCGCCATCTTCAGCACAGACGGCTCGAGCGGCAGGACCGGAAGGCCGGCAAACGCATCACGCTTGCCGCTTTGACGCGACACGCTCGGTGCGATGCCGTGGGCGATGGCGCGGGCAAACGACTGCGCGACCGGGTCACGTCCCTCGATCGGGGTCTCTCGCTGCAGGGTGCCGATCACGACAGCCGAATGCGACGCATGCTTGGCGATTTCACTGACATAGTTCGACAGAATCGAACGTGGCGAAATCTCGATGAAGAGGTTGCAGCCGAGCTCCAGTGCTGTTTCGGCCGCGGACTTGAAGAGAACCGGATCGCGGACATTCCGCCACCAGTAATCGGCATCCAGGCCGCGGCAGTCGTAGATGCCGCCGGTGACCGTCGAAACATAGGTGCAAGCGCCACTCTTCGGCTCGATCGTCGGCAGGTCCGCGAGAAAAAGATCGCGCGCGCTGTCGATGATCGGGTGATGGAACGGGTAGTTGATGTCGAGAACATGGACGACGGTCTGCGCCTTGCGTGCCGCATCGCGAAACGCCTGGATCTCGTCAGTCGGACCGGAAATCGTGACCGAGTTCGGTGCGTTGATGGCGGCGACGCCGATCTCGTTCAGACCATGGGTCTTTGCGAAGGCAAGCGCCGTCTCCTCGTTCATCACAGCGGCAGCCATCTTGCCCTTGCCGGCAAACAAATCCTGCGACTTGGAGCGCTTGGCGACGATCGCCACGGCTTCCGCAGCCGTCAGGGCCTTGGCGGCATAGGCAGCTGCAATTTCGCCCACGGAGTGGCCGAAGACGACATCCGGGCGAACCCCGAGATTAGCGAGGCAATCCGAGATGGACGCCTGGATCGCAAACAGCATAGGCTGAGCGATCTTGGTATCGGCAAGCCTACTGCCGATATCGTCGGCAAACAGCAGATCCGAGAGCTTTTCGCCCAGGTGATACTCGAACAGCGCGCTGAAGGATTGGAAGCACTGGCGGAAATGGCGGCTTTCACGATAGGCTTCAACGCCCATTCCGGCCCACTGCGCACCATTGCCGGAGAATACGAACGCTGTCTTGCCGGCATGGGACGGCGCTTCTCCGCGCTCCCCCTGCGAAGCCGTTCCGGCCAAATGCGTTTCGATCGCCCTAAGAACCCTGCCCTCGTCCTTGGCTTCGACGGCGAAGCGATAACGCATCGGGTCGCGATTGGCGCTGGAGGCGGCGATCATCCGGCGTGCCTTGACAGCATCGGAGCGTTCGAGGGCCGACTGGTAGTTTTCCAGAAGCGACTTCAGGGCGGTGGCGCTATGGGCGCTGGCAAAGAAGAACTGGCTGTCGGCCTTGGCGGGCAGCGCCGGCGTGTCGACCGGATCGGGATCGCCGATCACGACGTGGGCGTTGGTGCCGCCGAAGCCGAACGAGTTGATGCCAGCGAGCCGAGCGCCCTTGGCAGGCATCAGCTTCATCGCGGACATATTGACCCGCACGTTGAGCGAGGCGAAGTCGATATCCTCGTTGGCTTTTTCGATATGAAGCGTCGCGGGCAGGAAATCGTTTTCCAGCGCGATCATCGCCTTGATGAGACCGAAAAGACCCGACACCGGCTCGGTATGGCCGATATTCGACTTGATCGAACCGATCGGCAGCGGAGCCGGACGGTTCTGGCCGATGACAGTGCCAATGGCCCAGACTTCCGCCGGGTCGCCTACACGCGTTCCCGTGCCGTGGCCTTCGATAAAGGCGACGCGGTTCACGTCGATGCCGTTGCCCTGATAGATCGAGCGCAGAAGATCAGCCTGCGCTTCCCGCGATGGCAGACTGATGCCGTTGGTGCGGCCCGAAGAATTCACGCCTGTTGCGTGGATCTTGGCGTAGCTGCGGTCATTTTCCCGCTTCGCGCGATCGCTGCGACGAAGGACGATCGCCACCCCGCCTTCGGCACGGACATAGCCATGGCCGTTGGTGTCATAAGCACGGCAAAGCCCTTCGGGCGACAGCATGCGCGCCTGCGCGAAGCCGACGAAGGAGAGCGGGTTGACCAGGATATTGACGCCGCCGACGATCGCGGTGTCGATATCACCGCGCTCGAGCGAGCGCACCGCCTGATCCAGCGCCACCAACGACGACGAGCAGGCGGTGTCGATGGTCATGCTCGGCCCATTGAGGCCGAAGACGTGCGAAATGCGGTTCGAGACGATCGAGAGCGTGTTGCCCGTCATGAAATACGGGCTACCGGATGCCGGATCCTCCGACGACAGCGTACTGTTTTCGAGACTGGACGCGCCGATATAGACGCCGACCTTTTCCTTGGTGAGCGTGCTTGCCGGAAGATTGGCGTCTTCCAGCGCCTGCCAGACCAGTGTCAGAAGCACGCGCTGCTGCGGGTCCATCTGCATGGCCTCGCGCTGCGAAATGCCGAAAACGGCAGGATCGAAGTCATACAGCCTGTCGATAACGCCTGCGGCAAACGTATAGGTCTTTCCAGCGACACCCTGTGCCGGATGCCAGAAACGTGCCAAGTCCCATCGATCTCCAGGGATCTCCGAAACGGTGCAACGGCCGCCGCTCAGGATCGTCTTGAGTTCCTTGACGGAGCTTGCACCCGGCGCCACACAGGCTCTACCAATAATTTCGATCGTCATTGTCACTCTGTTTTCACAGCTAAAATGGCGGATGCGGAATGCCCGCATCGGACAACTTTAACAACATACTTATTAGCGGATGTCACGAGAAAAGCTAATACACATATGGCCCAAGGCAGGTTCAGGGGTCCGCAAAAAGCACAAAGTTATTGCATAAACAAGCCATTACATAACCTGCCTCCTGTTTATACTAGCATGGGTTGGATCGCCAGATACCTTACAGCAACAATCAACCATACAGTGAACAGAAAGCGGCACCACGCCTGCAAATGGAGTTGAGAAGGCGAGACAGCCTACAGCTCCGACCAGCGTAAACTCGTCCGCCAGGCGCTGATGACCGCCGGTCGAATCGAAAATATGGCGAAGCTCTAGATTTGAAGCCTGTTAGTAATGTGGTAAGCGCAGGCATCATCGCAGGCATTCCTCGATCGGAACAAGACTATGCCGCAAGAGGAGAGGCCCGCAATTTCGACCCCTGCCGAACAGCGTCGCCGACGCGGCGGCCGGTTGTTCGTTCTTGCGGTATTCCTTCTCGTTGTCTTCAGCGGGCTTGCGGCGACCGTCCTTTTCGTCAACGAAGGGCGCAACTATAAGCGTCTGGTGCGCCAGTTCGGCCTGCAAACCTATCTGCTTCCTCCTCCTCCCGCACCGGCTGTTCGCATCGGGCGCCAGCGACGGCTTGCGGCGAGTAGCAAGCAGCTGCCCAGACTGGTCCGGCCGCTGGCGCACGACACGTCGCGTCTCATCCCACCCGTTACGACATCAACCGAGGAACGCTGCCAGGCACTGGCGGGCATAGGCGGCGAACCGCCGAACTTCTTAGCGGGCGCCAATGTATGGGAGTGCACGTTCTTCCTGCCGCTGGGCCCGGGTGAAGATCCCGCGTCTCTGTTCATCCAAGCGAAAGGGGTTGGAGAGGATGACCTGCGTACCTTCCGGATCAAGCTCAGTTTCACGGATGAGCGCCACGACGGTGCGCTGTTGCAGACTGCACTGACCACGCTCGACGGTTACGGCCTGTCGCTGACACCGCAGAGCCGGTCATATCTCGAGGCAAGGCTTTCCGCCCGCACGGCGTTTAAATCCGATCTCGAAAACTACCGCGCCACCTTTGTCCCCGAAATGATGGACCAGAGGCGGTTCAACCTGCTCCTCGTTGCCCATCCCGTTACCACGGCATGCCCGGTACCGACGCCGGAACCTGGCAAGGCGTCACAGCGAGCGATCGTCAGCACGCGGATCGGCTGCCTGACGCTCCCAATGGGGCAAGTTTTTTCGCCGCAAGGCTAGCCACGCTACGCAACCGTCAGATTGCGTTAAATCCTGATCAAGTCCAGCCGCTCGCCGAGTTCGCGCTGCGCCGTTTCCACCAGGCTCAGCTGGTGGGTGAACAGCACCGTCTGGAACTTGTCGCCGGCGGCAGCGAGTGTGCGGATGCCGGCTGCGGTCCGTTCGTCGTCGAATGTCTGGAAGATGTCGTCGAGGATCAGCGGTGCCGGTTCGTTGCGGCTACAGTAATCCTCGAGGAACGCCAGACGCAGTGCGAGATAGAGCTGATCGCCGGTGCCTTCGCTGAGGCCCGATAGCGGAACCTGCTCACCGGTGTTTCGCTCGACAGCCAGCTGCAGCTCGTCCTTTTCGTCATAGAGCTGCACCAGCTTCGCAAACCGTCCACCGGTGAGATCCGCAAATACCTTGCCGGCCCGCTGCATGACCGGATCGGCCTGCTGCTCGCGATAGGTTTCCATCGAGGACGATAGAAGGCTGGCCGCGAGCTTCAGCACCACCCACCGCCGCGCAAGGTCCCTCGCCTCGGTTTCGGCCGCGTGCTTCTGGAACACCGCGCGCTCGGCACCGATGCCGCTTTCCAGTTCGCGGCGACGGCGGGCATTGTCGGCCTCGGCGGTCCTCAAAGTCGAGATACGGTCGATCTGCCTGCTATCGGCGCTTTCCAGCTGTTCGATCTCAAGACCTGCCGTCACCTTGTCGAAATCGACCAGCGCTGAGCGCACTGCCGCTTCATCGTCACCATCAGCGTGCTCGTTGAAACGGGAGCGGCACTGCAGAAGCTGTCCGTTCAGCCGGCTTCGCTGGCGCAATTCTTCCAGCACCTGTTCGAGGTCGGCGACGCCTCGCGAGGCGGATGTGGCAAGCGAAGCGAGCTCGTCCTGCAGGGTTTTTTCCCGCGTGGCATAGCGCTCCAGGGCGAGCGTCGCGCGTTCGAGGTCAGCCGACATCGCTGCCTTGTGCTTGGCGGCGGCATTGGCATCCATTGCCCGATCGTTAAGGAGACCGGCCGCGACGTCTGCCGGCACCGAGATGAGGTCTGGCGCGACCTTGGTGCAGAGGCTGCGGATTTCCTCGTCGAAGGTTTCCATGTCGCGCTGCATGCCGCGCACCCGGCGCCTGCGGTTTTCGCGCTCGGCCAGAAGATCTGGCACGCTGCGCCAGACATCGAGCGCTGCCGCTGCCATTTCGACCGTCGCCTCATCCGGCAGGCCGGCCATGGTCGCAGCGTTGGAGAATGCGGCTCGCCACGTGTCGACTTCACGGCGCAGTACGGTTTCGCGCTCTTCGAGACGTTGCAGCGCATCGACGGCGGAATTGCGCTTGCCTTCCAGCGAGCGGCTTTCCGTCCAGCGTTCCGCGATCTCCGCCAGTCTTCGGTCGAGAGCGCGCGCCAGAGCCGCGGGCGGCAAGGCGGTTGCGGCAAGACCAATCGCGTCGGCAAGGCCGACCAGCACCGGCTTCAGCCGCTCTTCCTTCAGCCGCGCGTTCTGCAGCGCGTCACTTGCATCCTTCAGCGCAGCGACCTGATGCGACAGCGCTTCCACGCCGCGGCGCCATTCGAGCATGCGCTCGGGCGATAGCGGCGAGACCGGCACCGAGCGGAACAGGTCCTCGAATTCGGTGATCGCGTCCGACAGCGCAATATCGCTTTCGCGCGCTTCGGCGCGGGCGTTCGTCAACTGCTGCTCGATCTCGTGCTGGCGCAGGCTGAGTTGTGCGTAGCGGGACACGCGTTCGGCATCGGTCAGGGCGGCGTCAGCCAGTTCGTCAGCGATCTGCACGGCCTTCTGGACATCGGCTAGCTGATCTCCTGAAGGCTTTGCTCCGAGTGCTGCAAGACCCTCGTCGCGGTGCTGGCGCGCTTCCAGGATGTCGGCACGCGAAACGATGCGTCCCTGCCCTTCCAACGCTGACATCTGATCGGCCACGGTCTTGGCTTCGGCCTTCACCGTCGTCAGCGTCTGGGTGATCCTCGCATGCACCGCGCGTGCGTCGTCGATCAGTTTGCGGTGGCTGCTGAGCGCTGCCAGATCCGGCAGCGGGCTCGCAAGCAGGGCGTCGATGTCCTTGACCGGCGGATCGAGTCTTGCAACGGCGGCGGCAAGATCGCTCTCTGCCCGTGTGGCGCGGACCTGCAGGTTTTCGATGCCTGCGAGATCACTGAGTTCGGGGCGCAGCGCCGTGAGCTGCTCGGCCCATGGTTTCGGATCGATCAGGCGGCTGTCCGGATTGGCTTCATCCAGACGCCGCAGCGCCTCGCGCTCTTCTTCCAGACGGAGATGCAGCTGTTTCAGGCTGCGATCGAGTTCGCTGCCTTCGTCGAGCAGTGTCTTCAGCCGCACCAGATCGGCATCGGCAGGCTGGTGGCGTTCGAGGTCGTCGGTCCTGACAAGACCCAACCTGCGCCCCAGCTGCACCAGCCGGGTATCGAAATCCTCGACCTCGCCGCGAACCCTTGCGATATCCTCGCGGGCTTTCAGATAGACGCCCTTGTCGGCGTGGCGGGCGAGAATGCTGCCGGCAGCGGCGATCAGCGCGTCGTCGACATGGAGGGCGGCGATCTCATCGCCCAGCCGCGAGACTTCAGTTTCCGCCGCCCGATGCGCGTCTTCGTTGCGGCGTGCCTCGTCCAGCGCCCTGGCAAGTGCGTCCTCGAAGCCAGGCGGCAGCGAGCCCAGCGCCTGATACTGCGCCAGCTGGTCCTGCTCGCGATCGATCTCGCGAAGCACCGGCTCCAGCCGCATCAGCTTGCGCAGCCGTTCGAGCGTCTGTTTCGTGGTTTCGCGCTCGGTCTGGACCGTCGCGAGTTCCGCTTCCAGCTCGGACTGTTCGGCGAGCAGCTTCTTCCAGTCGCCGGACTTCAGCTCGTTGTCCCGCTCGGCCTTGCGCGCCTCGTCATGGCTGTCGAGCACCTGGTAAAACAACCGGTCCTTGGAGCGGCGCGCCGCGTAGATGGTGTCGGCCTCGGCATCGAAGCTCTTGCGCAGGTCGGAGAGGCCGGTAAGGCCCGACGCTGCAGAAAACAGCAGACTGCCGATTTCGCCGCCGCTTTTCAGCATGCTCTGGCCGCCGGCGCGCAGCGACGCCGAATCAAGCCCGAAAGCGCGTTGAAACACGTCGCGGTTCAGCGTGCCGAGAAAGGGTGCCAGCGCATCCTCGGGCAGCGCCTCTTCCGCCTCGCTTGCCGCGAGCAGCGTGTTCTTGCGGCCGCGACGACGGCGAAAGCCCAGCTTGCTGCCATCGCGTGTCTCGATTTCGGCGCCGACGCGAAGGGCCGTCGCATCGTGGAGAAAACTGTATTCGGCAGCGGTCGGAAAACCGAACAGCAGATCCGAGATTGCCGACAGCGCGGAAGACTTTCCGGCTTCGTTCGGGCCATAGATGACATGCAACTGCGCATCCGGCCGGAACGCAAGCGCGCGATCGGTGAGCGCGCCGTAGCGCAGGATGTCGAGACGGGTGAAACGCATGTGACTACCCTACCCTTGCCGCGCGCGACAGAAGCAGCTCGCGTGCTTCCGCCAACAGTGTTGCCGCATCATCACCTAGCGCCAGGTCACCGGCACCGATACCGCCCGGCAGACGCGCGGCAATTTCGGCAATGCGGGCCTCGGCTTCGCTGACCAGAAGCGGCGAGAACTCCGCCGTCGGCAGCAGGCCTTCGAGCCCGAGCAGATCGGTGGCTTTCCCAGTTGAGGCAATCTCGGCTTCGAGTTTGACCTCCAGCTTTTCCAGCCAGATATCCTCATGACCCCGATGGCACGCGGCTTGCACCTCGTCCCGGAAATCGGCCGCTCTCGCCAAGATCTCGTTGCGGAAGCGACTGCGGCCGCTGATGCGGATGCGCAGTGCCAGCGGCCGGCTTTCCATGGCATCGATCACAGAACCAAGCAGATCTTCCAGCCGCCGCAGGATTGCCGCCGGCGTCTCGTCCGGCTCGACAAGAACAGCGAGTTCAGCAAACCTTGCGCTGTCGGTCACGATACGCTCATAGGCGATGCGTCCGTCCTCGACGGTCACGAGCACGGCGCCCTTTGCCCCCTGCTCGCGGATCGACCGCCCCTGAAGGTTGCCGGGGAACACGACCAGCGGGTCTTCGGCAACGATTTCGAAATCGTGGACATGGCCGAGCGCCCAGTAATCGTAGCCACGCGATCGCAGGTCTTCGACGGAACAGGGCGCGTAGGCTGCGTGCGGCTCGCGGCCGGTCAGCGAGGTGTGCAGCACGCCAATGTTGAACCAGCCCGGTTCCGGCTTCGGATAGGCAAGCGCCAGGTTTTCGTTGGCGGAGCGCTCGGCAAAACCCTGGCCGTGCAGCGCAACCTTCAGGTGATCCAGCTTGAACGTTCCGGGCTTTGCGGTCGGGAATTCGCTGACATTCTTCGGCAGCGTAATTGTCTTGGTGATGACGCTTTCGGCGTCGTGATTGCCCTTCAGAAGAAAGACCGGAATGCCGGCGCGTTCCAGCCGGGCAATTTCGCGGTTGAAGAACAGGCCGATCTTGTTGTCTTTCCAGTCGCCGTCGTAGACATCGCCCGCAACGATAAAGAAGTCGACCTTGCGCTCCACCGCCTCGTCCACCAAGCCCGAGAACGCCTTGCGGCTTGCCTCGATGAAGATATCGGCAAGCTCGGCATCCTTCAGCGCCAGCCCCTGAAAGGGACTGCCTAGATGCAGATCGGCGGCATGGATGAAGCGGAATGAGGTCATCGACTCGGCTGCTGGAACACATCAGGAACGACAGACTTAAGTCACGCATCGGCAATAAAAAAGGCCGGGTGCGGAAACACCCGGCCTTTTCCTGTTGATGAACGGTTTAGTTGGTCGCCTTGATCTCAACCGGGAAGAACAGCGTTTCGCCGGAACTGTCGTCGACGCCGTCATTGTCGGTGATGGCGAAGGCCTTGCCCGACTTGTCGAAGGCGAAACCTTCGAGCTTGTCGACCACATAGCCGTTGGTAGCGTTCTTGAGGTCGGAGAGGAAGTCGTGAACTTCCTGCTTGGTGACGAGCGGCAGCTCTCCGCCAAGCTTTGCGGGCTTCAGATCGGCGATTGCCACACGGTAGAGCTTCTTGAGCTTTGCGTTGTCGCCGATCAGGTTGTCGCGCTCGATGATGTAGAGGTAGTCACCGCGGGCGGTGATTTCCGACAGGCCGACCCAGCCTTTTTCGGTCTTTTCGAGCGGGTAGCGAACGGCGGCCCATTCCTTGGACTTCGGCTTGTAGGACAGAAGCTTCACCTGGCCCTTCGGATCGTCCTTCCATTCGCGCTGGATTGCCATCCAGAGTGTCAGGTCGTCGCCCGAACCCGTTGTGGTGATGCCTTCGAGACCGAAGCGGGTTTCACCTGCCAGAAGTTCTGCCGGCAGCGCGATCTCGGACTTGATCTCACCCTTGGCGCTGACGTTGTAGATGCCGTGACCGACGAACTTGGCACTGTCGCCTTCGGAAGCGAGCCAGAAGCCGCCCTTGCCGTCGAGCGCGATACCTTCGATATCGAGCTTCTGGGCCGGCTGACCGTTGCGGGTCACACGCACCACGCTGGTGATTTCCGCCGGCTTCTTGGTGGCGTCGATGGTGAAGATCGAGGGCTGCATGGCATAGACGCTATCGCTGACTGCATAGAGAATGCCGTCCTTTTCCGCATCCCCGACGAGGCCCGACATGGCACCCCAGCCGAGCGGCTTGCCGTCGATATCCTTGGAGACCAGCATCGGATAGGCCTTTTCGCCTTCGCTAAGCTCGTAGATCATGACATGCGAGCGGGCACCGCCGTCTTCGCCGAGATCGGCTTCGTTGGCGGAGGCAAGCAGGTTGCGGCCGGGAATGGCGACAGCACCTTCAGGCGAGATGCCGGATGGCAGAAGCTGCACCAGTTCCGGCTCCGCACCGGTATCCTTGTAGACCGCGATCATCGAACCGCGTTCCGACAGGACAAAGAAATACTTCTGACCGTTGAAGGTCGCAGCTTCCAGGCCTTCCGGCTCGATGCCCTTGTTCTTGGCACGTTTTTCCGGGAAGTGACCGACGCGGGCTACGGCATATTCGAGCGACGTGCCGGCGTCATAGAGAACCTTGCCGGTGCGGTCGAAAATGGTGAAGCCGCGCGACCCGCCCTTGTAGTCACCTTCGTTGGCGACAACGAAACGATCGGTACCGAGCCACTTCACCGCATCCGGTTCGCGGGGAATGGCCGTGAGCTTGCTGGAGAAGGTCAGTGCGCCGTCGGTCTTGGTGTCAACGCCATCGAGATCAACCGTGCCGGCCGTGAAATGGGCGGTGACCTTTGCGGTCTTGCTGTCGACGATGACGATGTGATTGTTTTCCTGCAGCGTCACGACGATTTCGCCGTTGGCGTTGATGTTGACGAATTCCGGCTCGGGATCCTCAGGGGCGACGGTAGACAGTCCCGTCAGGTCGACGTGACGGATGCTGTCGCAGACGGGCACGCCGTTGTTCAGGGTGACAATCTGCAATTCGCCGGCCGGCAGCTGTGGCAGAGCGCCGTCGTTTAGCTTTTCGTCGCGCTGGTTCTCGATGGCAATGGCCGCAAACGTGCCATCCGGCGAGATGACAACCGAGTCCGGCTGGCCGCCGAGATCGCAGGTGGCCTCGAGTTTCCGGGAGGCGATATCGACCACCCCGAGCTGGCCTGCGGGCTTGGTGAGGTCCTTGGTCCGATCGATGGTGACGAGAACCTTCGCACCGATTGCGGCGACCGAGTTCGGCTCGCCGTCGATCTTGACCGATCCGCCTGCCTTAGGGGCCTTCGCGTCGGTGATGTCGATAAAGCCGATCGTGCCGCCAGGCGCATCGGAATAGATGAGTGTGTTGCCGTCGGCGGTGGCCGTGATAATTTCCGACGAGGTCGCCTTGTCCTCGCCCTTGGGCAGGTTCTGGGCGACCGGGAAGGATGCAATGCGGTTGAAGACTTGCTCGGCGCCGGCAGGAGCTGCAACGGAGCCGAGGAGGAGCGCGGTCAAAGCGGCGCGTGTCGAGAATGTCATGGGAAGCCTCCGTGAAACTACACTCGGCTTGTGCTGCACTGTCATGACAGGCGGATGACACTTTTGGACGCAGAAAGAACGGACCTGCGGATAAGGCTCGAACACGCTTTCTGTTCAACGAAAAAGGCCCGGTTTTCACCGGGCCTTCTCAACGCTTTGCATCCCGGCGGCAGGCCGCCAGATGCTTTCGATCAGCTGTTAACAGCTTCCTTGAGACCCTTGCCGGCCGAGAACTTCGGAACGTTGCGAGCCGGGATATCGACTTCAGCGCCCGTGGACGGGTTGCGGCCCTTGGATGCTTCGCGACGCGAAACGGAGAAGCTGCCGAAGCCAGCGAGGCGGATGTCGCCACCATTCTTCAGTTCGGCCTGGACAGTCTCGAAAACGGCATCGACTGCAGAGGCGGCATCAGCCTTGGAGAGGCCGGCTTTTTCGGCCACTGCGGACACCAGTTCGGTCTTGTTCATATTTCCACCCTTTCAACGGTTTTGGAACGACTCATTTGGTCGGCGCCGACAATAGTTTTGCGTCGGCACTTGGCAACCCAAAGGCTCCGAAAAAGCCTGAAAAACAAGGGGTCTTGGGCATTTTTCACAAAAAAAGCCGGCTTTCGCCGGCTTTTTTATCAGTTCATGGCGGCTTCAAGGCACCGCTTAGTGAGCGATCGTTGTCGACGAGTCGTCGGCACCGTCAACTGTCGCTATGACCGGTGTCTCCACCGTGCCATCCCACTCGATCGGTTCGGGAAGACGAACCAAAGCGTGCTTGATCACCTCGCCCATACGCGACACCGGGATGATCTCCATGCCGTTTTTCACGTTGTCCGGAATGTCCGCGAGGTCCTTCGCGTTCTCTTCCGGGATCAGCACAACCTTGATGTTGCCGCGCAGAGCCGCAAGGAGTTTTTCCTTGAGACCACCGATCGGCAGCACCCGGCCGCGCAACGTGATTTCGCCGGTCATGGCGACATCCTTGCGAACAGGAATGCCGGTCATGATCGAAACGATCGCGGTTGCCATGCCGACACCGGCCGACGGACCGTCCTTCGGCGTCGCACCTTCCGGCACGTGCACGTGGATATCCGACTTGTCGAAGCGCGGCGGCTCGATGCCGAAATCGACGGCACGGGAGCGGACATAGGATGCCGCAGCCGAAATCGATTCCTTCATCACGTCCTTGAGGTTGCCGGTGACGGTCATGCGACCCTTGCCCGGCATCATGACGCCTTCGATGGTGAGAAGCTCACCGCCGACTTCTGTCCAGGCAAGACCCGTGACGACGCCGACCTGATCCTCACCTTCGGCTTCGCCGTGACGGAAACGCGGAACGCCAAGGTAATCCGAGATGTTGGCAGCGGTAACCGCAACCGACTTCGTCTTGCCCTTGATGATCTCGGTCACGGCCTTGCGGGCGAGCTTCATCAGCTCGCGCTCGAAGGAGCGAACGCCGGCTTCACGCGTGTACTGCTGGCTGATCGCCATCAGGGCATCGTCCGACACCGAGAATTCCTTCGGCTGCAGCGCATGGTCCCGGATAGCCTTCGGCAGAAGGTGACGCTTTGCAATCTCGCGCTTCTCATCCTCGGTGTACCCGGCGATGCGGATCACTTCCATGCGGTCCATCAGGGGACCTGGGATGTTCAGCGTGTTCGCCGTGGTGATGAACATCACGTCGGACAGATCGTATTCGACCTCGAGGTAGTGGTCCATGAAGGTCGAGTTCTGCGCCGGATCGAGCACTTCGAGCAGGGCCGACGACGGATCTCCGCGGAAGTCCGAGCCCATCTTGTCGATTTCGTCGAGCAGGAAGAGCGGGTTGGACTTCTTCGCCTTCTTCATCGACTGGATGACCTTGCCGGGCATCGAGCCGATGTAGGTGCGGCGGTGACCACGGATTTCGGCTTCGTCACGAACGCCACCGAGTGCCATGCGCACGTACTCGCGGCCGGTCGCCTTGGCGATCGACTGGGCAAGAGACGTCTTGCCGACGCCCGGAGGACCCACGAGGCAGAGGATCGGGCCCTTGAGCTTGGTGGCGCGGGCCTGCACGGCGAGATACTCGACGATGCGTTCCTTGACCTTGTCGAGACCGAAGTGATCCAGTTCGAGGACCTTTTCAGCCGCGTTAAGATCGGTCTTGATCTTCGACTTCTTGGACCACGGAATACCAAGCAGCCAGTCGAGATAGTTGCGCACGACGGTGGCTTCCGCCGACATCGGGCTCATCTGCTTCAGCTTCTTCAGCTCGGCGTCGGCCTTTTCCTTGGCTTCCTTGGAAAGCTTGGTCTTGCCGATGCGCTCTTCCAGTTCGGCCATCTCGTCACGGCCTTCGTCGCCGTCGCCGAGTTCCTTCTGGATCGCCTTCATCTGCTCGTTGAGGTAATACTCGCGCTGGGTCTTTTCCATCTGGCGCTTGACGCGCGAGCGGATGCGCTTCTCGACCTGGAGGACGGAGATTTCGCCTTCCATGAAGCCGAGGGCCTTTTCAAGCCGCAGCTTGATCGAGACAGTTTCGAGCATTTCCTGCTTTTCGGTGATCTTGATCGACAGGTGCGAGGCAACCGTGTCGGCCAGCTTCGAGTAGTCCTCGATTTGGCTCGCGGCACCAACGACTTCCGGCGAGATCTTCTTGTTGAGCTTCACGTAGTTTTCGAATTCGGAAACCACGGAGCGCGACAGTGCTTCGACCTCGACGGCGTCCTCATCGGGCTCGGCCAGAATCTCGGCCTTGGCTTCGTAGAACTCGTCGCGGTCACTGTATTCGGAGATCTGGGCGCGCGCCTTGCCTTCGACCAGAACCTTGACGGTTCCGTCCGGGAGCTTCAGGAGCTGCAGCACATTGGCCACCGTGCCGACCTTGTAGATCTGCTCAGGCTCAGGATCGTCGTCGCTGGCATTGATCTGGGTGACGAGCATGATCTGCTTGTCGGAACCCATGACCTCTTCAAGCGCCCGAATGGACTTTTCCCGTCCGACGAACAGCGGCACGATCATGTGCGGGAAGACCACAATGTCGCGCAGAGGCAGGACCGGATAGGTCTCAGCGCCGGATGCCGCAGACGTTGAATTCGTCATGTCATTTCCTTTCCATCGTCCCGTTGCCGGGATGGCTTGAGAAATTACCCAAGCACTTCACTCCCGCTAAAAGTGGAGTTTTCACAGATCGTTTTCAAGCCTTGCAAGGTCGCTGCACTGCACCTTGTGCAACCAGCCGTCAGACAAAGCGCCCACGCATAACGCCTTACGCAAAATGTCAGCTCTTCAGCACGGACGCGCCACCGTCCTTGCCGACAAACCTTTTCGAGACGAGGTCCGAAATCAACGGCACACGCACAAAAGATGCGAAGCAGCCGGAACGGAGAGGTTCATCCCTGACCCTGTCTAAATCAAGCGGATTATCTTGCAACTCTTTGCAGTGCAAAAATCGTGTAATACGGCCTAAAACAATAGCCGAGGCTAAAACGAAAAAGAGGCCCCAATGGGGCCCCTTCTCAATGTTGCTATGACCGCTGAGGATCAGGCCGAAACGTTGGCCTTTTCTTCCTGCCTGTCGGCATAGATGTAGAGCGGCCGTGCATTGCCCCGCACCACATCGTCGGAAATGACCACTTCGCGAACGCCTTCCAGCGCCGGCAGCTCGAACATCGTGTCGAGCAGGATCTTTTCCATGATCGAGCGAAGACCACGAGCACCCGTCTTGCGGATGATGGCGCGCTTGGCGATCTCGCGCAGCGCGTCCTCGTGGAACGTCAGTTCGACGTCTTCCATCTCGAACAGGCGCTGGTACTGCTTGATCAGCGCGTTCTTCGGCTCCGACAGGATCTGGATCAGCGCATCCTCATCGAGATCCTCGAGCGTTGCCAGAACCGGCAGACGACCGATGAATTCCGGAATGAGACCGAACTTGACCAGATCTTCCGGTTCGAGTTCGCGCAGCACTTCGCCAACGCGACGATCGTCCGGAGACTGGACGGATGCACCGAAACCGATCGAGGTCTTCTCGCCACGGGCCGAGATGATCTTGTCGAGACCGGCAAACGCGCCGCCGCAGATGAACAGGATGTTCGTCGTGTCGACCTGCAGGAATTCCTGCTGCGGATGCTTGCGACCACCCTGCGGCGGAACCGATGCAACCGTGCCTTCCATGATCTTCAGAAGCGCCTGCTGGACGCCCTCGCCCGACACGTCGCGGGTGATCGAAGGGTTGTCCGACTTGCGGGAGATCTTGTCGACTTCGTCGATATAGACGATGCCGCGCTGGGCGCGCTCGACATTGTAATCCGCAGACTGAAGCAGCTTCAGAATGATGTTTTCCACGTCTTCACCGACATAGCCGGCTTCCGTGAGTGTCGTCGCGTCAGCCATCGTGAAGGGCACGTCGATGATGCGCGCAAGCGTCTGGGCAAGATAGGTCTTGCCGCAACCCGTCGGACCGACGAGCATGATGTTCGACTTCGCAAGCTCGACATCGCCGCCCTTTGAGGCATGCGCGAGACGCTTGTAATGATTGTGGACTGCGACCGACAGAATACGCTTGGCCTGCTTCTGGCCGATGACGTACTCGTCGAGGACCTTGATGATGTCCTGCGGCGTGGGAACGCCTTCACGGGACTTCACCATCGAAGACTTGTTCTCTTCGCGAATGATGTCCATGCACAATTCGACGCATTCATCGCAGATGAATACGGTCGGGCCGGCAATCAGCTTGCGGACCTCGTGCTGGCTCTTTCCGCAGAAGGAGCAATACAGGGTATTCTTGGAGTCGCCGCCGTTGCCGCCGCTGACTTTGCTCATATCACTTTCCTTCCAGCACTCCGCCTATCCGCCTGTCCAGACGGTCGCGGTCAACTTTGTCGCTGTCGACACGCGCGGACGCCATGCCGCGCCTGTCTTCGCTCAAGGGGTACTCTACCGGCCTTAAACTCGCTTTCGCAGGTCCAGAATGACCGGCTGCAACGAAACCCCTAAGACGCCAATGCTATGTCATAAACACTCAACACAGCCTTAATAGGTACTAATAGCGCGTTCCGTGCCACTTGAAACCCCCGAAATCACTCAAATCCGGGTGAGCAGCACGGATGCCACTATTGCCTCAAGACGCCGAAACGCCTTCCATTTCCTGACGCGTGGTCAGGATCTTGTCGACGACGCCCCAGTCCTGAGCTTCGTCGGCGGTCATGAAGTGGTCACGATCGAGGGTTTTTTCAACTTCCTCAAGCGTACGGCCGGTGTGCTTCACGTAAACGTCGTTCAAACGGCGCTTCATCTTCAGAATGTCGCGAGCGTGACGTTCGATGTCCGAGGCCTGACCGGTAAAGCCGCCGGAGGGCTGGTGAACCATGATACGCGAGTTCGGCATTGCAAAACGCATGCCCTTCTCGCCGGCGCACAGCAGCAGCGAGCCCATTGACGCGGCCTGACCGATGCAGAGCGTCGATACGGCCGGCTTGATGAACTGCATCGTGTCGTAGATCGACATGCCGGCGGTGACGACACCACCTGGCGAATTGATGTAGAGCGCGATTTCCTTCTTCGGATTTTCAGCCTCGAGGAAAAGCAGCTGGGCGCAAACGAGCGACGCCATGTAATCTTCCACCGGACCGGTGACGAAGATGATGCGCTCCTTCAGGAGGCGCGAGTAGATATCGTAGGAGCGTTCACCGCGATTGGTCTGCTCAACGACCATCGGCACCAAGGCCATTGCGGTATCAACTGGATTTCTCATGTCCGTCCTTTGTCAAATGCATCGCCGAAGGCGGCGATGCGCTCCGGAATCATTGGAATGGGTTATCTCCTACATAGAGTGTCACCGCCGGGTACTTCAAGACGGAGAGCCCGATATCCTTAATCGGCTTGGGATGCGCGAGGCTGACCGATAATGCAACAACTCTCATATACCAGAGGCAAAAGAGAAGTATCGACGGCCATCCAAGCATTTTTGATCGAGCAGGGTAAAGCAGATATGAATAAATGACAGCATTCTAATCAAAATAACCGACGCAAAACAGCAACGCAGCCTTAAAGACTTGGCCGCATACTGAGCCGGCCGGGAATGAATGACGGAGCTGGACGTGGATATCTTGACGGGTCTGTTGATCTGGGCCGCTGAAGCGGTGACGCTCGCCGTCCTGCTCTTTTCACGCTGGTACTATGAGCGCGAACCACTTTATCTCAGCTGGGGCAGCGGCTTCGCTGTGCACGGGATTGGCGCAGCTCTGGTCGCAATGCGCGGCGACATCCCGGACTTCGTTTCGATAGAGATCGCCAATACCATGGTTCTTGCGGGTATCGGCCTGTGGGCTGCGGGCCTGATGCAGCTCGACCGCCGGCCCGTTGAACCCTATGTTGGCATTCCGGCCCTGATCTGGATTGCCGGGATGTTTCTCGACCCCGTCCGCGGCGACTTCGCCAGTCGCGCCATCCTTCACCATGTCGCGGCCATGGTCGGTCACGCCATGATCATCGGCATTCTGCTTTACCATCGCGGTCCGCCCAGTATCACCCGTCGCGTGTTTGCCAGCGTCATCGGGATACAGTTCTTCTCCTGTGCGCTGATTGTCCTGATGGTGTTCATCGGTAGACCGGATGCGCTTGTCGCTGCGTCGCATTCGCCGTGGCTCTATCTCCCGACGGCTTTCGTCTTTGTCGGCAGCATCGTCTGCGGGGCGCGACTCCTGACCGAGCGGTCGGAGCTGACCCTGAAGGAGCTGGCGCGGACCGACCCGCTGACCGGCGTGCTCAACCGCCGCGGTCTGCTGGAAGAGTTTCACCGGTCGAAGGGCGTTGATGCGTTGGATGGCAGCATGATTGCTTTCATCCAGTTCGATCTCGACGGGTTCAAGCAGATCAACGACGTCTACGGTCATCAGGCCGGCGATGACGTGCTCTCCGCCTTTGCACGGATTGGTGCGGCGGCTCAGCGCGGCCGCGGCTCGTTCGGACGCATGGGCGGCGAGGAATTCGCGTCCATCATCCGCGTTTCCGATATGGTCGAAGCAGCCAGTATCGCAGAGGCCATCCGCTCGACGCTCAGACGGCATCCAATCAGTGTCGGCGAACACAGGATAGCCGTGACGGTCAGCGCCGGCATCTCTCTGTGCTCCACGAAGGACGCCGATATTGACGTGTTGCTAACGGCTGCCGACAAGGCTCTTTACGTGTCGAAGACCAGCGGCCGCGACCGCACCGCCGTTCATACGGATCAGGAAATCATGATCGTACCGTCGACGGATTTTGCGTCCCCAACCCCATTTGCCGCAGATCCTTTCGAAGACATCAGCGTGTCCCAACAGGTGGCGTCGCTGAAACGCATCGTCGTCCTCAGCCAATAGTGCCGTTGCCCACGACCGCCTAAAGTCTTGCAATGGCGCGACAATGCTCCACACTCTCTCCGAGCAAATTCAAAAATGCGGAGAGACATGCCATGCTGAAGCAAATTTCCGGAACTGTTCTCGCCGGTTTCCTGACGATCTCGGTTGCCTCGGCGCAGCAGGCATCGGACACGACCGCGCCGGAAAAGGCATCGGCAGTCACGTCGGCCAAGCGGGTGGAGACGAAGCGCTACATGGTCGCCGCCGCCAATCCGCTCGCCGCGGAAGCGGGTCGCGCCGTCATCGAGAAAGGCGGCAGTGCCGCCGATGCACTGGTTGCCGTGCAGACCGTGCTCGGGCTCGTGGAGCCGCAAAGTTCGGGCCTCGGCGGTGGCGCTTTCCTCGTCTATTACGACGCAGCCTCGCAGAAACTGACGACGTTCGACGGCCGCGAGACGGCGCCGATGGAAGCCACGCCGAAGCTCTTTCTCGACGATCAGGGCCAGCCGTTGAAGTTCATGGCAGCCGTGGTCGGCGGCCGGTCGGTCGGCACGCCGGGCACGGTGCGGCTTCTGGAAACCGTCCACCGCAAATACGGTAAGGCGAACTGGGCGGGATTGTTTACTGCCGCCGAGCGCCTCGCCACTGACGGCTTTGAGGTCTCGCCCCGGCTCGGCACGCTGCTTGCGGCCGAAGGTGACAAGCTGAAGACCGATGACGTTACGATCCGCTATTTCTTCGACGATGGCGGCGCACCGCTGAAGACCGGCACTCTCCTCAAGAACCCGGCCTATGCCGAAACGCTGCGGACGATCGCGGCCGGCGGCGCCGATGCCTTCTATTCCGGCCCGATTGCGCAGGCGATCGTCAAGGCCGTGCGCGAGGCAAAGGGCAATCCCGGCGTTCTCTCGCTGTCCGATTTCGCCAATTACAGGATCAAGGAGCGGGAACCGGTCTGCCTTGCCTATCGCGCTCTCGATATATGCGGCATGGGGCCACCCTCCTCCGGTGGCGTTGCAGTCGGCCAGATGCTGGGCATGCTCGAAAACTTCGATCTGAAGGGGCTCGGGCCGGACAATGTCGAAAGCTGGAGGCTGATCGGCGATGCGCAGCGTCTGGCGTTTGCTGACCGCGAAAGATATCTCGCCGATCCCGATTTCGTGCCGGCACCGATCAAGGGTCTCCTCAAAAAAGAGTATCTCGGCGAACGGGCAAGACTGCTCGACACGGACAAGGCCCTTGCCAAGGATGCCGTGAAGTCGGGTGAGCCGACCTGGGATCACGCGCTCCTGTTCGGCCGCGGCGAGGCGATCGAACTGCCCTCGACCAGCCATATCTCCATCGCCGACAAGGATGGCAACGTCGCCAGCATGACGACGACGATCGAGAACGGGTTCGGTTCGCGGCTGATGGTCAACGGCTTTCTGCTGAACAACGAACTGACCGACTTTTCCTTCAAGACGCATGATGGAAGCCTGCCGGTCGCCAACCGCGTCGAGCCGGGCAAACGCCCTCGCTCCTCGATGGCGCCGACGATCGTGATGAAGGACGGCAAGCCGCTGATGGCCATCGGGTCGCCGGGCGGCAGCCAGATCATCGGATACGTGGCGCAGGCGCTGGTCGCCTATATCGACTGGGGCATGCCCGTGGAGCAGATCGTCGCCCAACCGCATCTGATCAACCGGTTCGGGACTTACGATATCGAAGCCGGAACGCGGGCTGAAACGCTGATGGAGCCTCTGAAGTCACTAGGATACGAGGTGAAGGCCGGAGAAATGACGTCTGGCCTGCAGGCGATCGAGATCACCGACCGGGGACTTGCGGGAAGTGCCGACCCGCGGCGCGAGGGGATCGCGACAGGCGAATGACGGGCTTTCGTGGGACCGCGGATTGGGTTACCCATTCCGCATGACCGCGATCCCCGATTTCCTCCGCATCGATCCAGAAACCCGCCGCGTCTCGCTGGATGGCCGCAACCCGGCCTTCTACAGCGATCCGAACCGTGTTTACGGGCTTTTGCATCAGCACTGTCCGACGTTCTTCTGGGAGGAGCAGCGGCAGTGGTTCTTCACCGGCTACGACCATGTGAACCTTCTCCTGCGCGACCGCCGATTCGGCCGGCAGATCCTGCATGTCGCCAGCCGCGAGGAGCTGGGCCTCCCCGAGCCGGAAGCGCATCTTGCGAATTTCGACCTGGCCGAACGATACTCGCTGCTGGAGATCGAACCGCCGGAACATACGCGGCTGCGGACACTGGTAAACCGCGCGTTCGTCTCCCGCCATATCGAGAAGCTGCGGCCGGAGATTACCGAGCTTGCGGAGCGTCTGATCGACGCGTTCGACGGCGAAGGCCGGGTGGAGCTGCTCTCGGCCTTTGCCGACATCATTCCCGTGACGATGATCGCCCGGATGATCGGCATTCCGGACGAGATGGGTCCGCAACTGCTGAAATGGAGCCATGCCTATGTCGGCATGTACATGTTCAAGCGCTCGCGGGAAGACGAACATGCGGCGGACCGCGCCGCCGGGGAATTCGCAGCCTATGTCAAAACGCTGATCTCTGAGCGCCGGCGTGAACCGCGCGAAGACCTGCTCACCCACATGATCCATACGGAGCACAAGGGCCAGTATCTGACCGATGACGAACTCGTCTCGACCACGATCGTTTTGCTCAACGCTGGCCACGAGGCGACCGTGCACCAGATCGGCAATTCGGTTCGCGTGATCCTCGAAAGCGGTCTCTCGCCGGCCGAGCTCTTCCGCGACGAGGCCGCGACGG
The DNA here is from genome assembly GCF_014842035.1 of Rhizobium sp. CFBP 8752. NCBI lineage: Bacteria > Pseudomonadati > Pseudomonadota > Alphaproteobacteria > Hyphomicrobiales > Rhizobiaceae > Rhizobium > Rhizobium sp. CFBP 8752. The sequence continues at coordinate 2,040,053 of NZ_JACYUZ010000001.1, forward strand.
AGCGGACGGTGGAAGAGACGCTGCGGCTGTGCGCGCCCGTCCATATCTTCCAGCGCTGGGCGCTCGAGGACGCGGAAATCGACGGCGTTTCCCTGAAGCGTGGCGACAAGGTGAGCCTGATCCTCGCCGCCGCCAATCTCGACAGCAAGAAATTTTCAGATCCGCTGACGTTCAAGCCGGATCGTCAGGAAGGCCAGAACCTGTCCTTCGGCGCCGGCATCCACTTCTGCATCGGCGCACCACTGGCGCGGCTGGAACTGAATACCGTTCTGCCCATCCTGTTTCGCCGCCTGCCCGGCCTCAAACTGGCCGGGGTGCCGACGGTGAAGGATGTCTACCATTTCCACGGGCTGGAGCGGCTCGATCTCACCTGGGGGTAGGAGCAGCCGGAGGACCCGCCGTCAGGCTTACAGCCTGATGACGTAATCCTTGCGGGTCGTCTCCACCACTTCCCAGGTGGCAACCAGACCTGGCCGCAGAACCATGCTGTCGCCGGCCTTCAGATGCAGCGGTTCTGCGCCTTCTTCGGTGATGATCGAGTAGCCGAACTGGATGTGGAAATATTCCCACTCGTCATAGACGATCTTCCACTTACCCGGCGTCGCTTCCCAGACGCCTGCATAGATGCCGCCGTCGGCCTCCTCGAAATTCCAGGTGAGGAATTTCGGATCGCCGAAGATGACGCGGTCGGGAGCGGGTGCGCCCTCCTCCGGTTCAATTGCGGTCAGATCGAATGTCAGCCAGTTCTTCATGAGTGTCTCAAGTCCTTGCTAATGCTTGGTCGAGGTCGGAGAGCAGGTCTGCCACATCCTCGATGCCAACAGACAGGCGAACCACGTCAGGTCCGGCACCGGCGGCGATCTGCTGGTCCTCGGTGAGTTGCCTATGGGTGGTCGATGCCGGGTGGATGACCAGCGAGCGGGTGTCGCCGATATTGGCAAGATGGGAGAAGAGCTTGAGGCTCTCCACGAAGATCTTGCCGGCCTCATAGCCGTTCTTCAGGCCAAAGGTGAAGACAGCGCCGGCACCGTTCGGCGAATAGCGCTGCTGCAGAGCATTGTTCGGGTCGTCGGGCAGTCCGGCGTAGTTCACCCATCCAACCTTCGGATGGCGGCTCAGCCACTCGGCAACCGCAAGCGCATTATCGCAATGCCGCTGCATCCGCAGCGAGAGCGTCTCGATCCCCGTCTGGATCTGGAAGGCGTTGAAGGGCGAGATGGCCGGCCCGAGGTCGCGAAGGCCGAGCACGCGCGCAGCGATCGCAAAGGCGATGTTGCCGAAGGTTTCATGCAGAACCATGCCCGAATATTCCGGCCGCGGCTCGGACAGGACCGGGTAGTTGCCGGAGCGCGACCAGTCGAACGTGCCGCCGTCGACGATGATGCCGCCCATGGAATTGCCGTGGCCGCCGAGAAATTTGGTGAGCGAGTGCACGACGATATCGGCGCCGTGTTCGAGAGGCCGGACGAGATAGGGGCTCGCCATCGTGTTGTCGACGATCAGCGGGATTCCGAAACGCTGGGCCACCTCCGAAATCGCCGCGATATCGACGAAGGTGCCGCCGGGGTTTGCCAGGCTTTCGACGAAAATCGCCTTGGTGCGATCGTCGATCTCGTTTTCAAAACTTTCCGGAACGGCGCTATCGGCCCAGCGCACCTGCCAGCCGAAATTCTGAAACGCGTTGCCGAACTGATTGATCGAACCGCCATAAAGTTTGCGCGCCGCGACAAAGTTGTCACCGGGCTGCATGACCGTGTGGAAGACCAACAACTGCGCTGCATGGCCGGACGCGACGGCAAGGGCTGCCGTGCCGCCTTCGAGCGCCGCCACCTTTTCCTCCAGCGCGGCCTGCGTCGGGTTCATGATGCGGGTATAGATGTTTCCGAATTCCTTCAGCCCGAACAATGCGGCTGCATGTTCGGTATCCTTGAAGACGAAGGACGTCGTCTGATAGATCGGCACCGCCCGGGCGCCGGTCGTCGGATCGGGCTCGGCGCCGGCATGAACAGCGAGCGTTGAAAATCCGGGATTGCCGGAACTGCGTGAATTCGGGTTGGCCATGCCGGTCTCCTCTAGGGTCGTTTCATCACAGCAGGGCCTGCGGGCCGACGGCGATCAAGAAATATCGTTGAAGCATTCGCAGCGATTGCGAAAAGAGTCCGCGAATTACCTGCCCCGCTCCCTTACCCTATCCGAGAAGACGGGCAAGCCTTGGGTACTCGATCGCCGGGCAGCGATCCATGATTACCTGGATGCCGGCGGCCTCCGCCTTGACTGCGGCCTGATCGTCGCGCACGCCAAGCTGCGCCCATATGACCTTGGGCAGCTGATCGAGCGCCAGCGCTTCGTCCACCACACTGTCCAGATATTCCGAAGCGCGGAACACATCGACCATATCGACAGGTTCCGGCACATCCGCGAGGCTCGCATAGACCTCCTGGGCAAGGATCTGCTTGCCCGCCTGGCCCGGATTGACCGGAAATACCCGGTAGCCGCGCGCCAGCAGAAATCCCATCACGCGATTGCTGGGCCGGTCGGGATTGGGCGATGCGCCGACCAGTGCAATCGACTTCGTGTTTTTCAGGATGTCAGCGATGACGTCGTCTTCATACCGATCGTGAGCCATCGTTCGATCTCCTGTGCATTGAATTGGACATAGGGAAGCAATGGAAATCTTCCAACTCGGTTCCGGAATTACATTTTCCCACCAACCAAGCGTGCCGCCTGCTGCGGCTCAAACCAAGGTATCCCTTCACAAGAAGTCGTGTAAGAGACGAAAAACCGGTCGATTATTTGTGAGGTATTATTACACCTCACTGCTAAGTAGCTCTAAACGTTAAGCTATTTTTCCATGAACTCCGGGCCGACTGCTTGACGGTTTTTAGGCTCCGTCGTATAAGCCGCCCAGATCGCGGACCTTTCGAAGGCCCGCTTTCTTTTTTGTCGGCAAAGCCAGGCAAATCAAGCAACAAAAAACGCCCTTACGGCCGGTTCTCCGGTGGTCTTGGGTTCAGATGAAAGAGAAAAACAATGTCAACCTTCGTTCAGAAGCCTGCAGAGGTGGAGAAGAAGTGGATCATCATCGATGCCGAAGGCCTCGTTGTCGGTCGCCTCGCCACCCTCGTTGCCAATCGCCTTCGCGGCAAGCACAAGGTCACCTTCACACCTCACGTCGACGACGGTGACAATGTCATCATCATCAACGCGGAAAAGGTTGTCCTGACTGGCAAGAAGTACACGGACAAGAAGTACTACTGGCACACCGGTTACCCGGGTGGCATCAAGGAGCGTACTGCACGCGCCATCATCGAAGGCCGCTTTCCTGAGCGCGTCGTCGAAAAGGCGATCGAGCGTATGATCCCGCGTGGCCCGCTCGGCCGTCGCCAGCTGAAGAACCTGCGTGTATACGCCGGCTCCACCCATCCCCATGAAGCACAGCAGCCGGTCGCTCTCGACGTAGCATCGCTGAACAGCAAGAACGTAAGGAGCGCCTGATCATGGCTGATCTTTCCTCTTTGAAGGACCTCGCTCCGGCTGAAAGCCAGGCACCGGTTCACGTCCGCAAGGTCGATGCACAGGGCCGTTCCTATGCAACCGGCAAGCGCAAGAACGCGATTGCCCGCGTCTGGGTCAAGCCGGGCTCCGGCAAGATCATCATCAACGGTCGCGACTTCTCGGCGTATTTCGCCCGTCCGGTTCTGCAGATGATCCTTCAGCAGCCGCTGGTTGCCGCTGCCCGCACAGGTCAGTTCGACATCATTGCCACCGTCACCGGTGGTGGTCTCTCCGGTCAGGCCGGTGCCGTTCGTCACGGCGTCTCCAAGGCCCTCACCTACTTCGAACCAGGCCTTCGCCCGGTTCTGAAGAAGGGTGGCTTCCTGACCCGCGACAGCCGCGTCGTCGAGCGTAAGAAGTACGGTAAGGCGAAGGCCCGCCGGTCCTTCCAGTTCTCGAAGCGCTAATCGCTTCAAGACTTTGCATTTCGAAAGGCGGGGCTTTGGCTCCGCCTTTTTTCGTTTTAGCCTTTCTTCGGTTCTGGCCTTGTCTTCCAGACACTCCCACTGCACTTTCTCTCCGATCCGGGAGAATGCAATGGCTTCAAAATCCATCGACAATGCCTTTACCGCCAAGTCCCTGCGCGATGCTGCCACCGATCCGACCTATGCGGGCGCGCTGTCCTTCATGCGGCGGCGCTATACCAAAGACCTGATCGGCGCAGATGCGGTCGTCCTCGGCATTCCTTTCGACGCTGCTGTCTCCAACCGGCCGGGCGCGCGGTTCGGACCCCAGGCCATTCGCCGGGCTTCGGCGATCTTCGACAACGACCCGCAATATCCGTTCTCGCGTGATCTCTTCGAAGCCATGTCGGTTATCGACTATGGTGACGTCATGCTCGACTACGGTCATCACTGGAAGACGCCGCGCCTGATCGAGGCGGAGGCGACGAAGATCATCGAGTCGGGCGCGTTTCTGCTATCGTTAGGCGGTGATCACTTCGTCACCTGGCCGCTATTGAAGGCGCATGCGGCCCGCCACGGTCCCCTCGCCCTCGTGCATTTCGATGCACATCAGGACACCTGGAGCGACGATGCGGACGAGGCCGGCGAGATCGAACGGATCGACCACGGCTCGTTCGTGGCGCGCGCCGTGCGACAGGGCGTGATCGAGCCGCAGCATTCAATCCAGATCGGCATCCGCACCCATGCGCCCGAAGATTTCGGCATCAGGATCATGCCGGGCCATGAGGTGGAGGACCTGAGCGCCCAGGCCATCGCCGACGCGATCCTTGCTCATGTCGGCGACCGCCCGTGTTACCTCACCTTCGACATCGACTGCCTCGACCCGGCCTATGCGCCCGGAACCGGCACGCCGGTTGCCGGCGGGCCGTCGAGCGCGAAAATCCTGTCGGTGCTGCGCAAACTCGGAAGCCTCGATATCTGCGGCGCCGACGTGGTGGAGGTGGCACCGGCCTATGACCACGCCGATATCACCGCCATTGCCGGGGCAACGGTTGCGATGTATATGCTTGGCCTGCGCGCGGAGCGACTTTCCGCCCGTTGACACATTGAATCACGCAGCTGGCAAACTGATTCCGGCTCTCACCCCAAGGCACTGACATTTCAGGGATAAAGACCATGACGGCAAAGATCTTCATCGACGGCGAACACGGCACGACAGGGCTGCAGATCCGCACCCGCATGGCCGACCGCCGCGACGTCGAGCTCTTGTCGATCCCGGAAGCCGAGCGGCGCAATGCCGCAATGCGCGAGGACCTGCTCAACAGCGCCGACATCGCGATCCTCTGCCTGCCGGACGAGGCTTCGAAAGAAGCCGTGACGATGCTTGCGGGCAACAACAACGTGCGGGTGATCGACACCTCCACTGCCTACCGCGTCGATCCGAACTGGGCCTATGGTTTCGCCGAGCTGGACAAGGCACAGGCCGACAAAATCAAGGCCGCCCGCAACGTCGCCAATCCGGGCTGCTATCCGACCGGCGCGATCGCGCTGCTGCGTCCGCTGCGCGCTGCCGGTCTCCTGCCCGACGGCTACCCGGTCTCGGTCAATGCGGTGTCCGGCTATACCGGCGGCGGCAAGCAGCTGATCGGCCAGATGGAAGACGCGTCACGCGACGACGCGATCTCCGCCAACAACTTTCTCTACGGCCTGACGCTGAAGCACAAGCACGTGCCCGAGATGAAGGAACATGGCCTGCTCGATCGCGCGCCGCTGTTCTCGCCGTCCGTCGGCCGCTTTGCGCAGGGCATGATCGTGCAGGTGCCGCTGTTCCTCGAAGACCTCAAGGATGGTGCCACGATCGAGAGCATTCATAGCGCTCTCGGCGCCCACTATGCGGGACAGGATATCGTTACCGTCGTGCCGCTCAACGAGAGCGCGACGCTTGCCCGCGTCGATGTCGAGGAACTGGTCAACACCGACAGGATGAAGCTGTTCGTGTTCGGCGCGGCTGGCAGCCCGCATGTCAATCTCGTGGCGCTGCTCGACAATCTCGGCAAGGGTGCCTCCGGTGCCGCCGTCCAGAACATGGACCTGATGCTGTCTGCCTGAATACATCCGGATTTTTAAGACTTGAGGCCGCGGTGAACTCAGTTCGCCGCGGCTTTTCTGTCTTCCAGCGGGTATTCGCCGATATAGCCACGCCAGTGAGTGATGGCATAGCCGAGGACGACCAGGGCGCCGCCCTGATGCGCAAGCGCCAGATCGAGCGGCACCTGATAGACCAGCGTCAGGATGCCGATCACCGCCTGCAGACAGACCAGCAGGAACAGGATGACGGCGCGGCCCGTATGGACCGAACCCGGCGCTTTGGACAGTGACACGATCATGTGGATCAGTGTTGCGGCCAGAAGCACATAGGCGCCGCAGCGGTGAACGAACTGCACGGTCTTCGGGTTCTCGAACAGATTGATCCACCAGGGATCGCGCAAAAAGAGGTCGGCCGGAACGAAGGCGCCATCCATCATCGGCCAGGTGTTGTAGCTGAGGCCGGCATCGAGGCCCGCGACAAGTGCGCCGAGATAGATCTGAAACAGCGCCAGAAACGCGAGGCCTCCAGCCGCGATATAGGAGTGACGCGTCGGGGCCGCCCCCTGCTTCTGGGGCGTGAGGCCGCGCATGATCCAGACGCAGGCGGAAAAGATCAGACAGGCGATGACCAGATGCGTGGCGAGCCGGTATTGCGACACGCTGACGAGCTTGGTGAGGCCCGAAGATACCATCCACCAGCCGACAAAACCCTGAAATCCGCCGAGTGCCAGCGTGCCGACCAGCGGCCAGCGCAGGCGTTTCTCGATGCGACCGGTCACCCAGAAGAAGATCAGCGGTACGGCGAAGACCAAGCCGATCGAGCGCGCCAGGAAACGGTGCGCCCATTCCCACCAGAAGATCGTCTTGAATTCGTCCACCGTCATGCCGGCATTGACCAGCTGGTATTGCGGAATGCGCTGATAGAGCTCGAACTCCTCCTGCCATTCGGCCGCATTGAGAGGCGGAATGACGCCGTGGATCGGTTTCCACTCGGTGATCGAAAGGCCCGAATCGGTCAGCCGGGTCGCGCCGCCCACAAGGACGAGACAGAAGAGCACGAAGACGACGAAGCCGAGCCAGATACGCACCGGCCTGCGGTCGCGCTCGCGGCGTTTTGCTGCCGGATGGATGACATCGATGATGACGCTATCAGTCGCCGACATGCGGAAACTCCTGTCGCTCGAAGAAAGATCAGCCTTGCACGCGCTTGAGAGCACCATGCGGGCGGTAATCTTTCCGCTCCTGGCGTTGATTTGCCCCAAGGACACGTGCAAAACAAGCCCCGATGCTTTGCGGCATCGCGTCGCGGGAGGAGAAACGCGTTGGTCCCACGCCTGAGAAGTTTCATCGGCACGATCATGATCATCGTGCTCGTCATCGTCTACGCGCTGGCTGCAACCACGGTCGCGACGCTGTTGCTCGCGACATCGCCGTGGTGGGTGCATTTCCTCTACTTCCTGCTGTCGGGGCTTTTGTGGATCCTGCCGGCCATGCTGATCATCAAGTGGATGGCGGGCGCACGGCCGAAAGTCTAGGTTATGCCTGGGTTCACCCCGCATTAACCAGCCGTGATAGTATTGGCGGCGGGCGGCACAGCAGTAAACCGATTGTTGGTGCACCCTGCCTATTCTTCCCGCTTGAAAGACAGCGGAGCGCGTCATGCAAACCTCGAGACTGATTGAAGAGCTTGCGCCGGCAGGGACATCGGGATCGCCTTCCCGTGGGACTGTCCCGTTGCGTTTCGCGCAGATCGAAATGGCAGTCGCGACGGACATGGCGGATCTGAAGTCCGACTGGCACCGTCTGCAGGCGATCAAGCTCAATTCGCTGCATCAGGGTTTCGACTGGTGCGAAGCCTGGGCGAAATCCCACGGCCGCACGCTCGCAGTCGTCGTCGGTTGCATCGACGGTCGCGCCGTGTTTATCCTGCCGCTCGATGTCGTGCGTGAAAAAGGCATTCGCGTCGCCCGCCTCCCCGGAAACCATTATAACAATCTCAATACCGGCCTGTTCGACCCGGCACTCGAGGTGGCTTCCGCTGCCGAGCTGAAACCGTTCCTGGGCATGCTGCGAACGGCGCTTTCTCCCTACGCCGATCTTGTGGTGCTCGATTGCGTGCCGCTCTCCTGGCGCGGCAGCCGGCATCCGCTGAGTGCTCTCGCAACGACCGAGAACCAGAACCATTCGTTCCAGCTGCCGCTCTTTCCGAATTTCGAGACGACGCTCGCACAGCTCAATGCCAAGACGCGGCGCAAGAAATTCCGCTCACAGAGCCGCAAGATCGAAGCAGCCGGCGGCTACGATCACTTGATCGCGCTAGACGCGGACGAAAAGCACGCGCTGCTCGATACGTTCTTCCGCCAGAAGGCGGCGCGGCTGAAAATGTTCGGCCTGCCCGATGTCTTCCACGCGTCCGAGATCCGAGAGTTTTTCCATCGCCTGATGGACGCGCCGACTGATGGGACAGACACGTCGCTCACCCTTCACGCGATCCGTATGCGGGGTGAGCACGAGGGCCATGTCGTGGCGATTGCCGGCGTGTCGCGCAAGGGCGACCATGTGATCTGCCAGTTCAGCTCCATCGACGACAGCATCTGCCCGGAGGCAAGCCCCGGCGAGTTGCTGTTCTGGCTGATGATCGAGAAAAGCTGCCGCGAAGGCGCGGCGCTGTTCGATTTCGGCGTGGGCGACCAGCCCTACAAGCGCAGCTGGTGCAGCCAGGAAACCGTGCTGCACGATATTCTCATCGCCATCACACCGAAGGGGTCTGTCCTCAAACCGCTGATGGTTCTGGCAACGAGGGCGAAGGCTGCGGTGAAGCACAACCCGCGCCTTTACACTCTTTTGCAGAAACTGCGGGCCGCCAAAACGAACAAGGCGGCCTGAAAGCCGCCTTGTAGATCGTGGTTCATGCGGTGTGGCTCACGCCACCTGTCGTCCAGCCTTGCGCGGCGAACTGCGGTCATTGGCGTCAGACATTACCAGCAGGTTGCGAATTCCCTCGCCTTGGAAGTCCTGGACGATCTTTGCGACATCCTCTTCCTTGAATTCAGGCACGGAGAGAATGACCTCCGCCTTTTCGTTGCGGGTCAGTCGCGACAGCATCGGCGCTTCCGCCGGGCCGCATTCGATCAGCACTAGATCATAGGCGTCTGCGAGTGCATCGACGACCATCGGCAGCCGGTCTGCGCCCCGCATGGCGCGAACCGGATCGGCAGAACCGAACGGGATGATATGCGCATCCGAGAGACGGTCCGGATGGATGGCTTCCCCGAACGCAACCTCGCCGCACAGCAGATCGGTGATGCCGGCAAGCTTGACGTCCTGCGCCATCAGCCGTGTCGGGCAAGCCGAGCCGGTCATGTCGATCAGGGCAACGGTGCGACCGCGCTCCGAAATTTCACGGGCCAACATCACGGTCGCCGTCGAGCCTGCATCGCCACCGGGCGACACGACCAGGCCGATCGGCACCGCACGGCGCTGGAGGTAGCGGGCAACGGACGCGATCGTGAAGGATTCCTCCTCCCCGTCGTTCGCCGGCGTCGTGACGGCAATTTCTTCGACCGGTGGCTCGGCAGCGACCGCAGCCTCCTGCTTCTGGTCAACTTCCGCGCCCTTCGCGGCAGCGGCATCCTTGCGGGAGGCAGCCAGCATTTCCTTTGCCGCCGCGAACAGCCTGTGTTCGCGCTTTGGCCGATCTGCAACAGTTTCTGCCGCAACCGGAGCTGCGGCGGGTGTTGTTGCAACCAAAGCGCCGGCAGGGGTCGGTTCGGGCTCGGCCGGGGCCGGTTCGACTGCAGGCGTTGCGACCTCGTGTGGTGTCAGCAAGAAATCGTCCTCGCGACGGCGATTGAGAGGGCGGAGCGCCCGGCCGCTGAACAGTTCGGCGATGATGACGACCAGGCAGCTGACGATCAGTGTCGCAAGCGTCGCCACGATGACGATCGGAATGACCTTCGGAAAGAAGGGTTCCGACGGTTCGACCGCGCTCGATACGATGCGGGCATCCGCAGGGCTTGAATTGGCGTCGCGGCGCGACGTCGCCTCGCGGTAGCGCACGAGATAGGTTTCGAGCAGCTGGCGCTGGGCAGACGCTTCGCGTTCCAGGGCCCGCAGCCCGACTTCCTCTTCACCGGCCTTGGCCGAATCAGCCTTCAAGCCGTTCATCTGTTGCGTCAGCTGACGCTCGCGGAGCCGTGCAATCTCTCTCTCGTTGTCGAGGCTTGCCAGGATCTTCTGGGTTTCACGCTCGATCTGCTGATTGATACCGCTGAGCTGCGCGCGAAGTCCCCGAAGACGCGGATGGTTGTCGAGCAGGGATGTCGAGAGATCATTGATCTGCGCCTGCAAATTGGTCTGGGTTTCCTTCAGACGCTGGATGACCGCCGATCCCGCGACGTCCGCCAGCGTGTCCGAAGCGCGGCCGGCTCTCAAACCAGCGCGGACGTTTTCCGAACGGGCCTCGGCATTGGCGAGATCGGCGCGAACGCGGGCAAGTTCGGTCGATATATCGTTCAACTGCTTGCTGGAAAAACTGTTGGCTTCGCTGGTCTGGAAAAGGCCGTTCGAGGAGCGGTAGTCCGCCACCTTCTTTTCGGCATCGTTGACGCGGGTCGTCAGGTTGGCGATTTCCGGCTCCAACCAGCGGGCGGTTTCGGCATGGGTGTCCACCTTCGAGCCACTCTGGATCTGAAGATAGGCTTCGGCCATCCGGTTCGGCACATCAGCCGCGAGCTTCGGATCATGCGATGCAAATTCGACGGCGATGACGCGCGAGCCCTCGACCGGATAGACCGACAACTTTTCCCGGAACTTCTGGATGACCCGGTCTTCCGGATCGATCGCCATCGGATCCTGCTTCAGGCCGACCATCACCAGAAGGTCCGGCAGTGCCGACTGTCCAGCCGGGTCGAATTCCGGGCGATCGGAAAGCTTCAGATCGCGCGCAACCCGCTTGATGAGGTCGGTCGATTGCAGCAGCTGGGCCTGGCTGGTGATGTTAAGCGTGTCCAGAACCGGATCGTTGGAACTGCCTGCCCCTTCCCCGCCGGAGAGGTTCGGCGATCGCGATTCGATCAGCAGCCTGGTTTCGGCCTTGTAGCTGGGTTTGATCAGCGAGGCGCCGACCAACGCCAGCGCGCCCGCCGCGATCGTGACGGCGAGGATCTTCGCCTTGCGTTCCCAGACGGCCGCGATGACCTGCCTGAGGTCGATATCCACATCCTGATGGCCGCCGTTTACGCCAGACATTGCCCGCTCCAAACTGGTCTATTTGGGCGGACAGTAAATTATCATGGTAACGCTACAGTTAATGAGCCGCGGCTTCGAAGAAAAACCGGACTCTGATCTTGAAAGCATTATTTCCGAGGGTCGTCGCGCCTCTCTTTACCGGGCATTAACCCTAATGGATCGATAACAGGCTCGAAATCGTCGAACCACCACCCCGAGCCTGGGACGCGAACATGCTATTCGCCCAAGACAAGAAAAATCCGACGCGCAACCAGCGCGCCAAAACCGTTCTGGCTCTTGCGGCGACAGCCGTTGCGATGACGCTGTCGGGCTGCGCCTCATACAAGCCGGCTCCCAAAAGCTTTCAGGAAGCGACGATCCAGCCTTACCGGCTGGACAGCGGCGATCGGCTACGTGTCAGCGTCTTCGAACAGCCGAGCCTTTCCAACACATATACCGTCGATCAGGCCGGCTATATCGCCTTCCCGCTGATCGGTCAGATCACGGCCCGGGGCCAGACCATGCCGACGCTCGAGGGTGCAATCGCCGCCAAGCTCAAGCAGGGCTATCTGCGCGATCCCGACGTGACGATCGAAATGGATCGTTACCGCCCGGTTTTTGTCATGGGCGAAGTCGGACGACCCGGACAGTATTCCTATGTGCCCGGCATGACGGCACAGAACGCCATCGCAATCGCCGGAGGCTTTACCTCTCGCGGAAACCAGCGCGATGTCGACGTCACACGCAAGATCAACGGCGAGGTCATCACGGGCCGTACGACGATTTCCTCACAGGTCCTCGCTGGCGACACGGTCTACGTCCGCGAGCGGCTGTTCTGACATCATCATGTCGGCTGAGGCCCCTCCCTTGCGCATCCTCCATTGTTTCAGGTCGCCCGTCGGCGGGATCTTCCGCCATGTGCGCGACCTGGTGGAAGAACATCGGGCTGCCGGCCACGAGGTCGGCATCCTCTGCGACAGCTCGACCGGTGGCGAGCACGAGGACAGGTTGTTCGACACGATCCGGCCGCAGCTTTCGCTTGGCCTGACACGAATTCCGATGCGCCGTTCGATCGCTCCTTCCGATCTTGCGGCACTCTACAGAAGCTACAAGCATATCAAGAGCTTGCGGCCGGACATATTGCACGGACACGGCGCCAAGGGCGGCGTTCTGGCGCGATTGATCGGCTCAGCCTTGCGGGTTAACAGGTATTGCGTGGCCCGCCTCTATTCGCCGCACGGCGGCAGTCTGCATTTCGACCGGTCCAGTCTTTCGGGCAAGGTCGTGCTGCAGCTCGAACGGTTCCAGGAACGCTTCGGCGATGCCCTGGTCTTTGTCTGCGATTACGAGCGCCGCGCCTACGAGGAAAAGGTCGGAAAACCGCTCAAGACTGCGCGCGTGATCTATAACGGCATTGGCGAGGCCGAGTTCGAGCCGGTCCCGGCGGTCATTTCCGCGGTCGACTTTCTCTATATCGGCATGCTGCGCGACCTGAAGGGGCCGGATGTCTTCATCGACGCCTTTGCCCGAACGGAACGCGCGGTCGGTCGGCCGCTTTCGGCGCTGATGGTCGGCGACGGACCGGACCGCGAGCGCTACGAAGCCATGATTTCCGAACGTGGCCTTGGCCGCCGGCTGACGATGATGCCGGCCATGCCCGCCCGCAAGGCGTTCGCCCTCACAAATTTCGTCGTCGTTCCGTCGCGGGCGGAAGCGATGCCCTATATCGTGCTGGAAGCGCTCGCCGCCGGGAAGCCTGTCATCGCATCGCGTGTCGGCGGCATTCCCGAAGTGCTGGGTGTGAAAAGTGCGGCCCTTGCCGTCCCCGGCGACGCCACAAGCCTTTCCGACGTGATGACGCAGGCACTGCAGACACCGGAGTGGCATGACCGCGTCATGCCGAAGCCGTCCGATTTCAAGGCAGTGTTTTCCGCCTCCGTTATGGCGGACGACATGCTTCACTTGTACCAAGATCTACTCGGCCAAATCCCGGACCGCAGGTACAGCTAAAGGCTTCTTTAGCTTCTTTTTGCTACTGGACTGAGACTACTTCTGCGCCTTCGCGGCAGCTGAGTCGAGGATCCTGGCATGAGCCCGCTGAACAAGCCCGATGAATTCGACGTCGAAAGCCTTCGCCGCAAGGTCTCCGAGATGCGTGCGAGCGAGGAGAAGGAAGCGGGCGCGGTCCTCAATCCCTTCGCACGCCAGATCGCCCAGCAGTTCCGCGAAACCAGCTATTCGCCATCCCTGCTGGTCGGACTGATCCGGCTTACCGAATTTGCCGCGATCCTGATTGTCGGCCTCATCGTCGACTTGATCTACGGCGCGACCGAGATGTCGCTTTCCCGCCTGGTCATCATCACCTTCGGTTCTGCCATCACGCTTCTGCTTCTGCAGATTGCCGACACCTATCAGATCCCCTCCCTGAGGTCCGCCAACAGGACCTTGAAGCGGGTCCTCATCACATGGGCCTTCAGTTTTGTCCTGACCAATCTCGCGCTCAGCTTTGCCGCGGGCGGTTGGGTGCCCGTGACCGGTCTCATCGTCTGGTTCTCCGTCAGCTGCGTCGTCCTTGCCGCCGAGCGGCAGGCGATCGCGCTTGGCATCCGCCACTGGGCGCGCAACGGCGTGATGGAACGCCGCGCCGTAATTGTCGGCGGCGGCGAACCTGCCAAGCAACTGGTGCGCGCTTTGGAACGCCAGTCGGATAACGACATCCGCATCTGCGGCATCTTCGACGACCGCAACAGCGACCGCTCGCCGACCGTCGTTGCCGGCTACCCGAAGCTCGGTACCTTTGCCGAGCTTGTGGAATTCTCGCGCCTTGCCCGTATCGACATGCTCATCATCGCGCTTCCTGCCAGCGCCGAGCAGCGTATCCTGCAGCTTCTGCGCAAACTCTGGGTTCTGCCGGTCGATATCCGGCTCGCGGCGCATGCGAACCGCCTGCGCTTCCGCCCACGGGCCTATAGTCACGTCGGCACCGTTCCGATGTTCGATATTTTCGACAAGCCGATCCGCGACTGGGATTCGGTCGCAAAGCGCATCTTCGATATCGTCTTTGCCGTGTTCGCGATCGCCTGCCTCTGGCCCGTCATGCTGGCTGCCGGCATTGCCGTGAAGCTCAGCTCGAAAGGGCCGATGCTGTTTCGCCAAAAGCGCCACGGCTTCAACAATGAGATCATCAACGTTCTCAAATTCCGCTCGATGTACACGAGCATGAGCGACCAGACCGCGATCAGGGCCGTGACCAAGGGCGATCCGCGGGTCACGCCCGTCGGCCGGTTTCTGCGCAAGTCCTCGATCGACGAGCTACCGCAGCTGTTCAACGTGCTGAAAGGAGAGCTGTCTCTCGTTGGTCCCCGTCCGCATGCGGTCAGTGCCCAGACTGGCGAACGCAGATATGTGGACGTCGTCGAAGGCTACTTCGCCCGCCACCGCGTGAAACCCGGCGTGACTGGCTGGGCGCAGATCAACGGACTGCGCGGCGAGTTGGACAGCGACGAAAAGATCCGTGCCCGCACCGCCCACGATCTCGACTATATCGAGAACTGGTCGATCCTGTTCGATCTCAAGATCCTGTTCCTGACGCCGATCCGGCTTCTCAACACGGACAATGCATATTGACGACGCTGGCCGCACATGAGATCCGGCCGTTCAACGTCCAGCTGGCCGTGTTCGCTCTCGTGGCAAACGGCATGCTGGCCTTTGGCGTCTTTCTGTCCGGCTTCGTTATGTCGGAGCCTGCCCCTTACGAACTGATGATGGTGGCCCAGATCGGCCTCTGGTTCCTGTTTGGGCTCAGGATCTCCCGGACGGTCGCGATGCTCATGGCGATGCTGCTGATCTTCAACATTAGCGGCCTGTTTTCCATCTTCGTGATGAAGGATTCGTCCGGCGCCGGTATGTATTATGCGGTCTCGATCTTTCTCGCGCTCACCGCCGTGTTCTTTGCAGCGGTCATAGAGAACGACCATCGGCGGCTGAAGATCATCTTTCATGCCTGGGTGGCGGCCGCCATCATCACGGCCACTCTCGGCATCCTCGGCTATTTCGACGCGTTTCCCGGGGCCCATGTCTTTACCCGCTATAACCGCGCCATGGGCGCCTTTCAGGACCCCAACGTGTTCGGCCCCTATCTGGTCGGCCCGCTCCTCTATCTCCTTTACCGCATGCTGACCGGCCCGGTCATCCGTACCCCCCTTCTCATCCTCGGCATGCTGGTGCTGGCGATCGGTATCTTCCTGTCGTTTTCACGCGCGGCCTGGGGCCTCCTGCTGTTCGGTGCCATCGCACTGATCGTCCTCATGCTCCTCAAGGAGCGCACGACGGCATTCCGCCTGAAGATCCTGGTCATCTCGATTTGTGCCGGCGTGGCTCTCGTGCTCGTCCTTGCGATCGCTTTGCAGATCCCGCAGATCGCCGACCTGTTTTCCAACCGTGCGAAACTGGTGCAGGATTACGACGGCGCGCGGCTTGGTCGCTTCGAGCGGCATAAGATCGGCTTCCTGATGGCGATGGAGCGACCGCTCGGCATGGGACCGATGGCGCTTGGAAAAATCTTCGGCGAAGACGAGCACAATATCTGGCTGAAGACACTCACGACCTATGGCTGGGTGGGTGCGGTGACGTATCAGATCATGATCTGGTCCAGCCTGTGGATGGGTTTCCGCTATATGCTGCGCGAGAGGCCGTGGCAGCCTTTTCTGATGATTGCATGGGTCCTGATCCTGGGACATGCGATGATCGGAAACGTCATCGACACGGACCACTGGCGGCACTTCTATCTCTCGCTCGGCATTCTCTGGGCCTGCGTCGCTCTGGAAAACCGCTATCAGCGAAACACCACTGCCGCGATGCCGCCGTTACAGGCCTGAGTTGTTGCCTCAAGCGCAAGTCCTTGACATTGGGTCGCCTTGCGCCAGATTTCTCGTATGTTGACCGCATCACAAATTCGCGCAGCGCGCGCACTCACCGGCATCTCGAAAGACGCGCTTTGCGCCGCTTCGGGCCTATCCGCCGTCGAATTCGACAACGCGGAGGCCCATGACGCCCTGCCCGACCCAACCATCAGTGAGAGACTGAGGGCATTCTTCGAGACAAGGAGCGTTATATTCCTGGCAGCCGGCGATGGCGGATTTGGAATGGGACCGGGTGTGAGACTGAGGCAAGACGGTCAGGAAGAGGGCATGCGTCCTGAAGACCTCAACGCCGCAAACGACGATTGAAAAAAACCTGAAACTCGCTGGAACATATTTAGCTCATAGGCGTTTCCCGGCCAGAATTGCATAGTCGGGGAAATTCATGACGCGTTCCAATAATCTGTACTTCATCATCGGCGCTCTCGTTGTTCTGGTCGTCGGTCTGGGGTTCTATGTCTACCGCGAAGAAACCAAGCCAAAGGGCGTAGAATTCAGCATCGGCCAGGATGGCGTCAAGGTCGAGGGAAAGTAGTTTCTCCGGGAAAACTGAGCTTAAGAAGTTTCCCTATTCAACGTCGTTTTTATATGCACTGGATATTGGAGGATACCATCCTCCAATATCTGTGAGGGGGCACAATGTCGCATATTACACCCGTCGATCTTCAGCAGTCCGGAATGAAGAAGGTGTGGAGCGTAACTGACTTCGCCCGCCGTTACCGTCTCGACAAGGACGAAGAAAACCGTCTTCTGCAGCTCCTGGGGTCGTTTGCTTCCGAGCAGGAGCTCCTGATGAATGCGAGCCGGACAGCGCGTTTTCGCTAACGCGAACTACTATCACGTCTGCTACGCCTATACTTGCTGATTGATCTTAGGCGGAACTTTACCACTCACAAATCAGTTACATCTCCGTGAATATCTTGCGCCGCAGGCCCTGCCCCGGCTCCATACACGGAGGATACAATGATCAATGTTTTCGCAAAGGCAGGCCTCGCCTTGGCCTTGTCCGTCTGCACCCTTGGTGCGGCCACTGCCCCGGCATCGGCCCAGGACGTACAGCTGCGCATCGGACCTGACGGCGTGCGCCCGGTGATCCGCGACAGGGATCGCGATTACGACAGACGCGATCGCCGCATGGGCTGCAGCCCTGGCGAAGCACGCGCCGCCGCTCGCGACGAAGGCTTCCGTCAGACGGAGATCGTCCGCGCCACTCGCCGCAGCATCACCGTCCAGGGCATGACCCGTCGGGGCCCCGACCGGATCACCTTCGCCAATCGCCCTGGTTGCCCGGAAATCTGAGACTGGCTGAAAAGGCCCCGCAAGTTCGGGGCCTTTTTTTGCTCGAGCTATATCTCGTCAACAGCGGCAAAAATGAAAAAGGGTCAGCTCGTGTCTCAGAGCTGACCCTTTTAGATCGAAATGCGCTGGCCGTTACCGCCAGAGATCCAGAACTTTAGAATACGAATGCGTAGAGCAGCACGATTACAAGGATCGGAACGCCCATCGCCCAAAGTACAACACCCTTCAACATCACATTCTCCTTTGTTTTCCTATCTGACAACGCGTCGGGAACACTGACGTTCCAGCCAAATGCAAATTGTAGTCAGATAAGTCGAACGCGGTTCGGGATGATCCATCATTCGTTCACAGGTTCTGGTGAGTGACGTCGCAACAGGTTGGTGTGACGAGAGACGAGTTCACCCATGGCGAGCTCATGTCAAAGCGGCTCTGGGGGAGCCTGTCGCCGAAGGAAGAATGGTCGGAATGGCCGGATTCGAACCGACGACCCCTTGACCCCCAGTCAAGTGCGCTACCGGGCTGCGCTACATTCCGCCACATCGCTTCGAGCCGGCGGACCGGCGTCGCGTGAAGCATGCATTCCATACTGACATGATCTTCACCACGCAAGGAAAAAATCGGCTTTCAATGGATCTCGGATCGACGGTCTTGCTTCAACGAGAAAGCCGGCCCCATTGTCTGGAGCCGGCCTATCAGGACGCCTTGGCGACTGCCCTATCAGTAGGGCGAGTAGCACAACTGGCGCGGGCCGTTATAGGGCTGGAACGTATTGTCGTAAGCTCTGTACGACCGGTAGCGGTTGGCGCACCAGTTGACGTGCGCGCTATTGGCGTTCACGTAACGACGTGGCTGCACGTAACGCGGTTCGGCGTAGCGCGGCTGGGATGCAATGGCACCGCCAATCAGAGCGCCGGCAGCAAGACCGCCGATGATCGCACCCGAATTGTGGCCACGGTAGTGGCGACCGCGATAATAGTCGCCGCGGCGGTAGTCGCGATGGTGACGATAGTAGCGACGACCTTCCCAACGATCACGATGCCGCCACTGAACCTGCTGGACCTGATCAACGCTCTGCGGCGCTTCGATGGTCTTCGGTGCGTTGACGACAGGGAAGGCGTGTGCCGGTACCATGCTCGTCAGTGCCGTCATGGCCGAGACGACAATGATTGCGAGTTTTTTCACGTTTGCATCTCCTCTTGTGTTTCCTCGTAGGTAAATGTTGTACCTTCGCGTTTGAACCAGAGGTGAACGGTAAATTTACAGTGAGTTCATGTAAGCAGGTATCGGATCAACGAACCTGGTCCAGCAGGCGCTTGCATTCCAGAAGGTCAAACAGTGCCTCCTGTAGCAGGGCACGGTCTTCCTTCCCGACACTCGATTTTCCAACCGAGACTTCCAACTGGTCCTCCCCGGCCCCGCCGAAACCGAAGAACCGGCCGCTCGGCTTTACCTTCGGGCGCCCGACGACCTGATCTTCTTCCTGGGTGGAAATCTTCGGCTCGGCATTCTTCTCGCTGTTGGCCGCCATGATGGCTTCCATTGTGGCGATATCACCCGATGCGATTGCTGAGACGAACTTGTTGCCATTCGTCTTCAGGAGCTTCTGAACGCCCTTGATCGTGTATCCGTGGTCGTAGAGAAGGTGACGTATCCCCTTCAACAGATCCACGTCCTCCGGGCGGTAGTAGCGACGGCCGCCTCCCCGCTTCATCGGCTTGATTTGCGGAAACCGCGTTTCCCAGAAGCGCAGCACGTGTTGCGGCAGGTCGAGATCGTCAGCGACTTCGCTGATGGTGCGGAATGCGTCCGGGCTCTTGTCCAAGTGTCAATCTCCAGGGATCGAACGGCCGTGCGGCGCGAAAGGGGTCAGCACGAAAGGCTGGACGAGGATTATGCGTCGAATCGCACATTTCTCAACGGCTTGCACCGAAAGATTCAAGTGTGTTCACAAGATTGGTGTTTTGGCAGGGGTGCCAGCGTGCAAAACGGGCGTGTCAGCTCGCAGGACTTGCCGGCTTCTGCTTGACCTTGCGCAATGTGTGCGCCTTGAGGATGCGTTGCTTCAAAACATTGGATGCCTTGAAGGTCATCACCCGGCGGGGTGAGATCGGTACTTCCTCGCCTGTCTTCGGATTGCGACCGATGCGCTCGTTCTTGGCGCGCACCTGAAACGTCGCAAACGACGAAAGCTTGACCATTTCGCCGCGAACGATGGCGTTGCAGATTTCGTCGATTACCGTTTCGACGAGTTCCGCCGATTCCGTGCGAGAGAGGCCAACCTTGCGAAAAACCGATTCCGCCAGATCCGCGCGTGTGACTGTCTTGCCGGCCATGGTCCCCCGCCTGATTTAATGTGATATTATCAAAGCCCGCAAACAGTATTTTGGTTGTGCCCCACGGTCAAGCGCCCCCGGGCCAAGCATCTGTTCGGCATTGATTATTTCATAATATGGCTCAGGTTTTCAGCCGGCATCACCAGCGGATCAGGACGGCCCCCCAGGTGAAGCCGCCACCCATGGCTTCCAGCATCACAAGATCGCCCTTTTTGATGCGACCGTCGGCACAGGCGACTGAAAGCGCAAGCGGGATCGATGCCGCCGACGTGTTGCCGTGAATGTCGACGGTGACGACGACTTTCTCGGTGGGAATGTTGAGCTTCTTGGCAGATCCATCAATGATACGACGGTTGGCCTGGTGCGGTACCAGCCAGTCGATATCCTCGGCAGTCGTGCCGGTCGCCTCGAATGCGTCCTCGATCACGTCGGTGATCATAGCCACCGCATGCTTGAAGACCTCACGGCCTTCCATCTTCAGGTGCCCGACCGTGCCGGTCGTCGATGGGCCGCCATCGACGTAGAGCTTGTCCTTGTGGGATCCGTCCGAGCGCAGATGCGCCGTCAGGATACCGCGGTCGGCAATCGTGCCCTCGCCTTCCTGAGCCTCCAGCACAACGGCGCCGGCGCCATCGCCGAACAGCACGCAGGTGGTGCGGTCGTTCCAGTCCAGAATGCGGGAAAAGGTTTCGGCGCCGATCACCAGCGCGCGCTTGGCAAGCCCGCCACGCAGGTGGAGGTCTGCCGTCGTCATCGCGTAAACGAAGCCGCTGCAGACCGCCTGCATGTCGAAAGCGTAGCCATGCTTCATGCCGAGCCGGTTCTGGATCTCGACGGCGGTCGCGGGAAAGGTGTTGTTCGGCGTCGAAGTCGCCAGAAGGACCAGATCGATGTCGTCAGGTGTCAGGCCAGCATTATCGAGCGCTGCCCGCGCCGCCTTCTCACCGAGCGATGCCGTCGTTTCGTCGTCGCCGGCGATGTACCGCTGGGTGATGCCGGTGCGCTGGACGATCCACTCGTCCGACGTGTCGACCATCGTCTCCAGCTCGCGATTGGTGACGACCCGTTTCGGGAGCGCTGCCCCGTAACCGCGAACAACTGATCGAATCATAGTCAAATCACATCCTAACGTCATGCGGCTTCAGGGCCGGCCGGCGGCAGGCGTCTGGCATGATAAATCTTCAAATCCTGCGAAATTTTGGCGTTGAGGTCATTTCGCGCCATGTCGTAGCCGACTGCGATGGCGGCTGCGATGCCTTCGGCGTTGGCGCTACCGTGACTCTTGATCACAATACCGTTGAGGCCGAGAAAGACGCCGCCATTGACCTTGTTCGGGTCCATCTTCTCGCGCAGTCGATCGAATGCAGGCTTGGCCAGCAGATAGCCGATCCGGGCAAGAAGCGTGCGCGACATGGATTCGCGCAGAAGCGTGGCGATCTGGCGCGCAGTTCCCTCGGCGGTCTTCAGAGCGATATTGCCGGTAAAGCCTTCGGTCACCACAACGTCGACAGTGCCCCTGCCGATGTCGTCGCCCTCGACGAAGCCGTGATAGGAGAGGTGCGGAAGGTTGGCTTCGCGGATCAGGCGACCGGCTTCCTTCACCTCTTCCTGACCCTTGACCTCTTCGACACCGACATTGAGAAGGCCGACGGTCGGGCAATCGACTTCAAACAGGGCCCGCGCCATGGCGCCGCCCATCAGCGCGAAATCGAGCAGCTGCTGGCTGTCAGCGCCGATCGTCGCGCCGATGTCGAGGACGATGCTTTCGCCCTTCAAGGTTGGCCAGATGCCTGCAATCGCAGGGCGTTCGATACTCGCCAATGTGCGAAGACAGAATTTCGACATCGCCATCAGCGCACCGGTATTGCCGGCGGACACAACGACATCGGCTTCGCCAAGCTTCACGGCTTCGATGGAACGCCACATGGTCGAGACATAGCGACCACGGCGTAGCGCCGCACTCGGCTTCTCGTCCATGGCAACGGCCAGTTCGCACGCGTGGAACACGGACCGCTCGCGCAGTTTCGGATAGCGTGCAAGCCACGGCTCGCATTCGGCTTTCAGTCCGTAGAGGAGAAAACTGACGTCGGGATGGCGTTCGAGCGCCTTCGCGGCGCCCGCCATGACAACCTCGGGGCCAAAGTCGCCACCCATGGCGTCAATCGAAATTCTGATCACGCGTCCCTGATCCTTGTTTTAACCGGCCGCACGCGCCTGCAACGAATGCCTGCGCCGACTTTTGCTTCTTCAGTGGGCACGCTCATGCGCCGCCCTGCCGGCGAAATCGTGGCCAAAATATAGGTTTTGTTTCTGCTTACAACCGGTCTCAGTCTTTTTTCCAATCCTTGAGCGCGGCAAACGGATTGGGTTTGGTCGCCGGATCGTTCGGGTCGCTCTCGATATGGTCCTTGAAATCGATGCCCGGCCTGCGCGGATAAGGGTCTATCGCCAGTGCCACGAACTCGGCAACGACCTCGCCCGCATCGATCGTATCGCCGACAAACATTTCCGGCAGGTCCGGACCATCAGGATCGACCACCATCTCGGCGCTTTCGGCAGTGACGACGCGCGCAAGCTTGGATCCCTCAGGCACGAAGACCTGATCGAAATCTTCTGAAATGGTCGACGACACCGGATCGAGCGTCACCACGCAGGCCTGGGTGACGGCGGCCTTGACGTGGCCCTTGAGGCGCACGCCGTCCTTCTTCCAGCGGGCAATGTAGATTTCCGCCTTCAACGAATTGACCGATACGACGTCCCAGAGAACGGCCAAGCCCTTCAGCTCGTTTTCATCGGCTTCAACAGTGACAGTGACGGGATTGGCCGAAATGTTTCCGACCTTCACAGGATAGGAGAACGAAGGCTTGCCGCCTTTGGCCTTGCTGGGTTCTTGATCGCGTTTCATTGTTCCTCGCCTTCCCGAACCGGCTGCGGCACGACCAGCAGCCCACGGGAAATCGTATCTTCTGAGACCGCTGACATAGCGGTTTCGGTGGTTGTCATCCAGTGCGCAAGTGCGCTCATGTCTTGTATATCGGTGGCTTTAGGATGGATATTACGGTGCAGCGCTGCGGCAAGCGCGGTCTCGTCGCCGCTGTCGAGAGCTGCGGCATAGGTTTCGAGCCGACCGTAGAACATGCCCGCGAGCTTCTTCATCCGCTTCGGAACCCCCTGGTCGCCGATGCCGAGCTCGCGAATCGAATGGTCGATATCCTGAAAGAAGGCATCGACGATCTCCTGCGCCAGTTCCTGCCCGCTCGCCCCCGACTTCGCGGTCCGGCGAAAAAACAGGATCATCACGATGGACAGCATTTCAAACCGGCCCATCACGGTGTCGGGTACGCCGAAATCCTCGTAGAAGACGGGGATGCGCGCTGCCGACGTCAGGGCGTAGTATTGCCGGTTGACGATGGTCTGATTGCTGTTTTTCTTTTTGAACAGGCCGAATATCATCGTGTTTCCTGCATTTGCCTTCATGTTTGCGTCATGGTCGAAGCTGGCGATGTTGCATGCAAACGAAAGCTGGTTTACCGAAGCAGGCACGAATTGCAATGCATTCGCCATCGGCGGGCTTCGGTTCGGCTATCCGGAAGCGGCAGTCAGCTGTCCCCGGAATAGCCACAATGGTATGAGCAGCAGAGTAACCGGCTTCCGCCGGCACATCGACATGTGGGGGATACCGTTGAAGAAGCGGGTTTTCGGATACGAAATGAAAGCGTTGAGCAAAACGGCGGCGGCCCTTGTCGTTGCATCGATTGCAGTTTCCGGCTGCACATCCATGGAAATCGGCGACACGATGTACAACGGCTATGTCGTTGACCAGCAGTCGCTGAACCTGATCCCTGTCGGTTCAAGCCGCGAGCAGGTGATCCTGACCATGGGTACACCGTCGACGACCGCGACCTTCGATACGGAAGTGTTCTATTACATTTCCCAGAAGCGCCACCGTCGGGCAGCCTTCATGAAGCCGCAGATCGTCGAGCAGAGCGTGCTTGCCATCTATTTCGACAAGAACGGCGTGGTCGCACAGCGCGCCAACTACGCACTTCAGGACGGCAAGGTGTTCGACACGATCTCGCGCACGACGCCAACCGGCGGCCGCGACCTTACCTTCCTGCAGCAGCTTCTGTCGGGTGGTTCCGGAGCAGCAAGCGGCGGTGCCGGCCAGATCCGCAACATGCTGCAGAGCATGGGCAACTAACAAGCGCATTTCCGAATATCAAAAAGCCCGCGATACCAATGGTACCGCGGGCTTTCTTTTGTCTGTGTGAGACCTGGTTCTAGTGGGCGAGAACCGCCAGCAGCAGAAGGGCGACGATGTTGGTGATCTTGATCGCCGGGTTGACGGCAGGGCCTGCCGTATCCTTGTAGGGGTCACCCACCGTATCGCCTGTCACCGAAGCCTTGTGGGCTTCGGATCCCTTCATGTGGCGGGTGCCGTCCTTATCGACGAAACCGTCCTCGAAGCTCTTCTTGGCATTGTCCCAGGCGCCGCCGCCCGAGGTCATCGAGATCGCGACGAACAGGCCGTTGATGATGACGCCGAGAAGCGAGGCACCGAGCGCTGCAAAGGCGGACGCCTTGTCGCCGCCCGAGACGAGAAGCACGCCGAAATAGACGAAGATCGGCGCGAGAACCGGGAGCAGCGAGGGCACGATCATTTCGCGAATCGCAGCCTTGGTCAGGATATCGACCGCGCGGCCGTAGTCGGGCTTTTCCGTTCCTTGCATGATGCCGGGCTTTTCGCGGAACTGCCGGCGAACTTCCTCGACAATCGAGCTTGCCGCCTTGCCGACCGCCGTCATGGCGATGCCGCCGAACAGATACGGGATGAGACCGCCAAACAGCAGGCCCGCCACCACATACGGATTCGACAGGCTGAACGAGATCTGGCCTACCCCCTGGAAGTACGGATATTTATCGGCGTTTGCCACGAAGTACTGGAGATCGTTGGCATAGGCCGCAAACAGCACCAGTGCGCCGAGACCGGCTGAGCCGATCGCGTAGCCCTTGGTGACGGCCTTGGTCGTATTGCCGACGGCATCCAGAGCATCCGTGGCTTTCCGAACATCCGGCGGCAGATGCGCCATTTCGGCAATGCCGCCGGCATTGTCGGTGACAGGGCCGAAGGCATCGAGTGCCACGATCATGCCGGCAAGGCCGAGCATGGCGGTGACCGCGATGCCTGTGCCGAACAGTCCGGCGAGCTGATAGGTGGAGATGATGCCGCCAACGATGACGAGTGCCGGCAGTGCGGTCGATTCCAGCGAGACGGCCAGTCCCTGGATGACGTTGGTGCCGTGGCCCGTGACGGAAGCCTGGGCGATGGAATTGACCGGCCGCTTGTTGGTGCCGGTATAGTATTCGGTGATGACAACGATCAGCGCTGTCACGACCAGCCCGACGAGGCCGCAGGCAAACAGTCTCGCGCCGGTGATGTCCATGCCGGCAACCGTGCCGATCGTTCCCCAGCCGATGGTGATCGAGGTCGCGATCGCAAGTCCGACAATGGACAGCAGCCCCGTCACGATCAGGCCCTTGTAGAGGGCGCCCATGATCGAGCCGTTGGTGCCGAGCTTGACGAAGAACGTGCCGACGATCGAGGTGATGATGCAGGTGCCGCAGATCACCAGCGGATAGAGCATCGCCTGGTCGATGACGGCGCTGCCTGCAAAGAAGATTGCGGCGAGCACCATGGTCGCGACGACCGAGACCGCGTAGGTTTCGAACAGGTCGGCCGCCATGCCGGCGCAATCGCCGACATTGTCGCCCACATTGTCGGCGATCGTTGCCGGGTTGCGTGGATCGTCTTCCGGAATACCGGCTTCCACCTTGCCGACGAGATCGCCGCCGACATCGGCGCCTTTGGTGAAGATGCCGCCGCCGAGGCGCGCGAAGATCGAGATCAGCGAGGCGCCGAAGCCGAGTGCCACAAGGGCATCGATCACTTCGCGTGAACCGACCGCATGGCCAAGCACAGTTGTCAGGATGAAAAAGTAGATGGACACGCCGAGCAGTGCGAGGCCCGCGACAAGCATGCCGGTGATGGCGCCAGACTTGAAGGCAATGTCGAGACCTGCCGCCAGACTATGGGATGCCGCCTGCGCCGTGCGCACATTGGCCCGCACCGACACGTGCATGCCGATGAAGCCGGCAGCGCCCGAGAGAACGGCGCCGATGATGAAGCCGATGGCTGCCGTGCCAGACAGAAGAAACCATGTGAGACCCGCAACCAGCACCCCGACGATGGCGATGGTCATATACTGGCGCGACAGGTACGCCTGTGCGCCTTCGCGGATATAACCGGCGATCTCCTGCATCCGCTGATTGCCTTGATCGGCGGCAAGTACGGAACGCGTGGCCCATGCAGCATAAATGATCGACAGCAGACCGCAGACGATCACACCTAGAATTACAGTCATGCGAATTTTCCTCTCCCTGACCGGCTGCGGCCGATGCCGCCCCGGCATTCTGCACCCTCCAGCAACGGCTTTCCCCTCCCAAGGAACGCAGCTGTTGCCATGCGCGGGTGAGATTGCGGTGAGGAACAACCGCCGTCAAGCGCTACGACGGTAATAGAACCGGGTCAGTTGGCTTTTGCGACGGGCCTGCGCAGCATCAGCGCCAGAATGAGAAGAAGGCAGAAGATCGCGACCGGCCAGATCACCAGGTTGATGAATAACCAGCCCCAGGTGACGAACACCTTGCCCGAGGAGAAGGAGGACAGTGCCACCGTGCCGAAGAGGACGATGTCGTGAAACCCCTGCACCTTGTCGGCCTCCTGCGGGCGATAGCTGGAGGCGACGATCGTGGTCGAGCCGATGAAACCGAAATTCCAGCCTATCCCGAGGAGAACCAGCGCCAGCCAGAAATTCCACAATTCCACGCCCATATGGGCAACGATCGCGCAGCCCATCAGCGTGACGAGGCCGGCGGCGACCACTTTTTCCGCGCCGAAGCGGGTGATCAGCATGCCGGTGAAAAAGCTTGGGCCGAACATGGCGAGCACATGCCACTGGATGCCGAGCGCCGCCAGTTCTGTCGGAAAGCCGCAGCCGATCACCATGGCGAGCGGCGCACCAGTCATCACGAAGGTCATCAGCGCGTAGGTGCAGATACCGCAGACCATGCCGGTCATGAACCGCTGCGTCACGACGATTTCCCGCAGCGACCGTGCCGGCGGCTGCTGGGTTGAGAGCGACGCATCCGCCTTGGTCGGAAGACGCAGGAAGGCCATGATGCAGATACCGGCAAGGCAGAGCGGGATCAGCATCAGGAACGCACCGGCGAAGGTCACCGGCGCCAGCCAATCCTTTGCGGCGATGGAGAGCTGCGGTCCGACGATCGCCGAGACGATACCGGCCCCGAGGATCCAGGAGATGGCTCGCGGCTTATAGGCTTTGGGAGAAATATCGGCAGCGGCGAAGCGGATCTTCTGGGTGAAACCGGCGCAGGACCCTACCAGCAGCAGCGCGAAGGCAAACAGCCAGAAATCACCGCGAAACAGCGCAATTGCCGCAAGCCCGCCGCCGATCGCGCCGAGCATGCCGCCCGACATGAAGGCCGCCTTGCGACCGAGGAATTTTGACGCGATGGCGATGAGCACCGCACCGACGGCGGTGCCGAGATTGAACGCGGTGATCGGCGCTGTCGCGAGTGACTTGTCGTCGCCCAAGAGCTGGTAGCCGGCAAGAGCGCCGATCGACACGGTCAGAGGTGTGGCAGACCCCAGGATGGCCTGGGTGCCTGCGAGCAGAAAGACGCTGCGGCGGGCGGTGCTCAAGTCAATTCTTTGACGCTCGACCGCTTCGTCCATCTGATGCTCTTTCCGGGATGTTACTTCTTCGCGTCGCCGCGGATTTGCTTGGCAATGCGGTCGAGAACCGCATTGACGACCTTCGGCTCGTCTTCCTCGAAGAACGCGCGAGCAATTTCGACATACTCGGTGACGATGACGGCCACCGGGACATCCTTGCGCTCGACGATCTCGAACGTTCCGGCACGCAGGATGGCGCGCAGGGTCGAATCGATCCGCGACAGCAGCCAGTCCTCCTGGAGCGCCGAGCGGATCAGCGGGTCGATCTTGTCCTGATCGCGCACGACGCCGGCAACGATAGAGCGGAACCAGGAGGCGTCCGCCTTGAGATAGGTATCGCCATCGAGTTCCTGGCCGAGGCGATGGGCCTCATATTCGGCCACGACCTCGAGAACGCCGGTGCCGCCGACATCCATCTGATACAGAGCCTGGACGGCTGCCAAACGCGCCGCGCCACGCTGATTTGCCGGCTTGACCGGATGCTCGCCTTCTTTCGACATTCTATCAACCACCATTCAGCTTTTCGCGCAGCGCGATCATGGTGAGACACGCACGGGCCGCAAAGCCGCCCTTGTCCTTTTCGGACCGCTTGATACGCACCCAGGCCTGTTCATCGTTCTCGACGGTCATGATGCCGTTGCCGATCGCCAGTGATTCCGAGACCGCGAGATCCATCAGCGCGCGCGAGGATTCGTTCGAGACGATGTCGAAATGATATGTTTCGCCGCGGATGACCATGCCGAGCGCGACAAAACCGTCATAGGTCGTGCCGTCCTGATCGCCGGCGTCGAGCGCCATGGCGATCGCCGGCGGAATTTCGAGGGCTCCCGGAACCGTCACCACGTCGTAGGTCGCACCCGCATCCTTGAGAGCGGTCGTTGCGCCATCGAGCAGCGCGTCCGCCATGTCGTCATAAAACCGTGCTTCCACGATCAGGATGTGAGGTGCGTGTTCTTGCGGCATGATTTCACCTTGGTTACATCGGCGCGTTGGGCGACAGGCCGAATAGTCGGCGGTCAAAACATGCCCGGCCGGGAATGGCAAGTGGTTTTCGCTGAACGCTGCGTTGCAGGGCGCGAATACCTATTCTGCAACGCCATCGGGGCGGAACAGGAGGAGCGCAGCTTGCCCGCTGCCGGCTGTTTCCGCATATCGTCGGGTCAGCCTCAGCCTGTCGGGAACTGGGCCAGCCTTGCTGCGTAGCGGGCCATCGTATCGACTTCGAAATTGACGAAATCGCCGGCCTGGCGATCGCCCCATGTGGTGACGCCCAGCGTGTGCCTGATCAGCAGCACGTCGAAATCGGTGCCATCGACCGAGTTGACGGTCAGCGATGTGCCATCGAGCGCAACCGATCCCTTCGGCGCGACGAAGCGGGCGAGGCTTTCCGGCGCCCGAAGGCGAATGCGGACTGCTTCGCCTTCGGAGGTCACGGACAGGATCTCCGCCTTGCCGTCGACATGGCCGGAGACGATATGGCCGCCCAGTTCGTCGCCGATCTTCAGCGCCCGCTCCAGATTGACGCGGGTACCGGATGTCCAGCCAGCGATCGTTGTCAGCCGCAGCGCTTCTTCCCAGGCTTCCACCTCGAACCAGCGCTCATTGCTGCCGTCCTCGGGCAAGTTGGTCACGGTCAGGCAAACGCCGCCATGGGCGATCGAGGCACCCATCGCGATCGTCTTCGGATCGTAGCTGGTGGCGATACGGAGCTTGACGCCCTCGTCCATCGGGGTCGTCGCCGCTACGGTTCCGACATCGGTGACAATTCCGGTAAACATCGACGACCTCTATGACTGCTCAATTTTCTGGAAATCGTAGGAACGGTCGGGACCGAACGTATCCTCACGAACCAGCTGGAAACCCTCCGGCATATCGGATGGCGACAGAGGCGATTCAAGACCGCCCTCGCCCACCATCGTCGGCCCCTGCGACAGCACGATCCGATCGACGAGGCCGGCATCCAGAAAGGCCTTGCCAACCGTTGCGCCGCCTTCGACGAATAGAAGGGAAATTCCGCGTGTCGCCAACTGGTCGAGAAGTGCTGCGAGATCGCCTGCCTCGATCACATCGACACCTGCGGCCAGAAGTTTTTCGCGCTTTTCGGACTCTTGCGAGACCGGCACGCAGGCCACGATCACAGGCACGTCGCGGGCAGACTTCACCAGAAGGCTGTCGAGCGGCAGTTCGAGACGGCGGTCTAGAATAATGCGGACGGGCGATCTGTCGCTCATCTCGGGAAGCCGGACCGTCAGTTGCGGATCGTCGGAACGGACGGTTCCCATACCAACCAGGATCGCATCGCTTTCGGCGCGCATGACATGCACCTGGGCACGGGCGAGCGGCCCGGTGATCAGCACTTCCTCGCCACGGCGTCCCAGCATTCCGTCGGCCGAGACGGCTAGCTTGAGCGTGACGTAAGGGCGGTGGCGGATCTGGCGGGAGAGATAACCGGCGAGCGCGCGCTTGCCGTCATCTTCCATCAGGCCAAGCTCGGTCGCGATGCCGGCATCGTGCAGGATCTTCAATCCCTGACCGGAGACGCGCGGATCGGGATCGGCGACGCTGACGACAACGCGGGAAACACCGGCCGCCACGAGCGCATTGGCGCAGGGCGGGGTCTTGCCGTGATGGGCGCAAGGTTCCAGCGTCACATAGGCGGTCGCCCCCCTCGCCTTCTCGCCGGCAACGGCGAGCGCGCGGGCTTCCGCATGTGGTCGGCCATCGCGGGCCGTAACCGCTGCACCAACAATGGCACCATCCCTGACGAGCACGCAGCCGACCGATGGATTGGTCATGGTCTGGCCTTCATGCCAGCGCGAAAGCCTCAGCGCTGCGGCCATGAACCTCTGGTCGTCGGCCTCCGACATGGCGTCAGGACTCCAGCCCGGGATCGCGGGCAATCTTGGCGTTGATCTCGGATATCACTTTCTCGAAGTCCTCCGCATGGGAGAAGTCGCGATAGACGGATGCGTAGCGCACGAAGGCAACGTCATCGAGGCTTTTCAGCGATTCGAGCACCTGCAGGCCGATCTCTTCGGAGGAGATTTCGCTCTCGCCCGAGCTTTCGAGGCGCCGGACGATGCCGGAGACGGCGCGCTCGATGCGGTCGGGATCGACCGGCCGCTTGCGCAGCGCGATCTGGAACGACCGCACCAGCTTGTTGCGGTCGAACGGTACCTTGCGGCCAGTCTTCTTCGACACCAGCAGCTCGCGCAACTGCACGCGCTCGAATGTCGTGAAGCGACCGCCGCAGTCAGGGCAAATGCGCCGCCGCCTTATGGAGGTGAAATCCTCGGCCGGACGCGAGTCCTTGACCTGGGTATCTTCCGAACCGCAATAGGGGCAGCGCATCGCTTTTCCTTAGAGGTATGGGTACATCGGGAAGCGATTGGTGAGCGTCATCACCTTGTCGCGGACACCCGCTTCCACCACCGCATTGCCCTCGTCCGAATTGGCAGTCTTCAGGCCGTCAAGCAGTTCGACGATCAGATTGCCGATTTCGGTGAACTCGGCTTCCTTGAAACCGCGCGTCGTTCCGGCCGGCGTGCCGAGACGGATACCGGACGTGACGAATGGCTTTTCAGGATCGAACGGAATGCCGTTCTTGTTGCAGGTGATATAGCCGCGGCCAAGTGCTGCTTCAGCCCGCTTTCCGGTCGCGTTCTTCTTGCGCAGATCGACCAGCATCAGGTGGTTGTCGGTGCCGCCGGAGACGATGTCGAGACCGCCTGCCACCAGCGTTTCCGACAGGGCCTTGGCGTTCTTGACGATCTGAGCCGCGTAATCCTGGAATTCAGGTTGCAGCGCTTCGCCGAAGGCCACCGCCTTTGCGGCAATGACATGCATCAGCGGGCCGCCCTGCAGGCCAGGGAAGACAGCCGAGTTGAATTTCTTCGCCAGATCCTCGTCATTGGTAAGGATCATGCCGCCGCGCGGTCCGCGCAGCGACTTGTGGGTCGTGGTGGTCGCGACATGGCAGTGCGGGAACGGCGACGGATGCTGGTTGCCGGCAACGAGACCGGCGATATGCGCCATGTCGACCATGAGATAGGCACCGACTTCGTCGGCGATCTCGCGGAAACGCTTCCAGTCCCAGGTGCGGGAATAGGCCGTGCCGCCGGCGATGATCAGCTTCGGCTTGGTCGTGCGGGCCTTCTCAGCCACGGCATCCATATCGAGAAGGTTGTCGCCTTCACGAACGCCGTAGGACACGACGTTGAACCACTTGCCGGACATGTTGACCGGCGAGCCGTGGGTCAGGTGCCCCCCCGAGTTGAGATCGAGGCCCATGAACGTGTCGCCCGGCTGCAGCAGCGCCAGGAACACGGCCTGGTTCATCTGCGAACCGGAATTGGGCTGGACATTGGCGAAGTTCACACCGAACAGCTTTTTGGCACGTTCGATGGCAAGTTCTTCGGCGATGTCGACGAACTGGCAGCCGCCGTAGTAGCGCTTGCCCGGATAGCCCTCGGCATACTTGTTGGTCATGATCGAGCCCTGGGCTTCGAGCACGGCACGCGACACGATGTTTTCCGAGGCGATCAGTTCGATCTCATGGCGCTGACGGCCAAGTTCCTTCTCGATCGCGCCGAAAATATCCGGATCGGATTCGGCCAGCGGGCGGGAGAAGAATGCTTCGGTATTGGACATGTGCGAGGCTCCTCGAAGGGTGGCAGGCGATGTGACGCGTCTTAGCCTTCCCTTCCGATCAGGGCAATACACGGAGCGACATTTGCACGTCCAACTCCGTTTCGAGACACGGCAAAAGGCCGCACCACCCTTTTGGGCGATGCGGCCTTTCAATCGACTTCGTCGTTCGTCAGCGACGTCCTGCTTATTGCGGCAGGAGATCCTGTTCGGTGATCGCACCGGAGGCACGCTCCACGCCGGTCGTGGTCTGCAGAGCCAGTTCCTGGTTGCCGTCGCGCTGGTAGATGTCGTCGCGGAACTGGACGACCTGGTCCTTTGCCGACCATGCCGTGACATAGACGATATAGACCGGAACTTCCTGGCTGAGCTTGATCGGGTTGTTCTGGCGAGCAGCGATAACCCGTTCGATTTCCTGACGCGACCAGCCGGGCGTGTCACGCAGCAGCCAGGTCACGAGATCGCGCACGTTCTGGATACGCATGCAGCCCGAGGACTCAAAGCGCATCAGCTTGTTGAACAGGCCCTGCTGGGGCGTGTCGTGCATGTATTCGTTGTTCGGGTTGTGGAAGTTGATCTTCGTCGAGGACATCGCGTTGATCTTGCCCGGATCCTGGCGGAACATGAAGTTCGGCGCCTTGGGGGCATTCCAATCCACGGTTTCCGGCGACACTTCCTGGCCACGACCGTCGATCAGACGGATGTTGTTGCGCGTCAGGTAGGTCGGGTCCTTGCGCATCAACGGCACGATGTCCTTTTCGACGATCGAGCGCGGTGCGGTCCAGTAAGGATTGAGGATGACTTCGTAGATCTTCGAATTGATCGCATGGGTCGGGCGGTCGATACGGCCGACGACCGCATTGGTGCGCAGCGCCACGCGATCGTTCTCGACCGCTTCCACATAGGCCGCCGGGATGTTGACCATGACGTAACGCGAACCGAGATCACCGGACATCGACTGCAGGCGAACCCGGTTGGTTTCGAGCTGCATCAGACGTGTCTGGGCCGGAACGTTCATCGCCTTGACGCTGAATTCGCCAAGCACGCCATCTGCCGGCAGGCCGTGACGGGCCTGGAAGCGCTTGACCGCACCGTCGACATTGCTGTCGAACGAGCTGGACATGCCTGCGGACTGATCGAGATCGCCGGCGATCATCAGGCGACGGCGCAGGTTCTGCACAGACGGATCAACGACGCCGAGCTGCAGGCGCACGGACGAATTGACATCGGGCCAGCCACCTGCAGAAACGATCTGCTGATAGAAGGCAATTGCCTGCTGAATGTTTGCCGGGCCTTCGGAACCAAGGATCGGATTGTTGGAGACGACACCGACGGCCGAGCGCGAACCACGCGCATCGAACTGGTCATCCCAGTTGCCACGACGAGGCGCGGTCATGATGCCATCGAGCGTCGACTGCGCCAAAGCCGGCGCGGCCAGAACGGCGGCACCCACGGAGACGGCCGAACGCAACATGGCGCGGCGGGAAAGCAATTCCGATCCGATCTTTTTCGACATCATCCTGTCCATCTGGTCCCAGAGGCTTCAAAACAAAAGCGCTACAGGGATATGGTTAATAAACGCGCAAAATTCCGCGGCTGGGCTGCTGGAAATGCTCGGGGGGCCATCTGGAGTAGCACGAGTTTCCCGAACCTGTTCAAGCATGGCGGTCCCATAGCAATATGGCCAATTCGTGTCAGTTGCCGCAGCGTCACAAAGCCGTGTGAAAGCGTGACTTTTCGGCCTCCTTCGAGTTACTTAACGGGAAATGTGGCACGCGCGAACTCGAAGCCATTTCGGGAGGTTGGGAGTGCGCTGTGGAGCGAGAGAACGCTGCGTTCCGGTGTTCTTAAAGAGCCTGCATCAGGCGACCATGACAAAGGACATCTGGAGCTCTGAAACAGGATCGGCGGAGCGTATTGCTACGCTCCGCCCGATATGTGTGTCGTGCCACTGCATGACTGGAGGAAATGCAGGCGCCGACAGTTGTCTTTGCCGTGCCGCCGTCGCGCCTCCGGTGGTTCAGGAGCGCGGCGCGGCGATGGCAGATATTACATGCGGTAAGCGATGCTGTCGTTCCAGAAACGGTCGAGGCGCTGCAGCAGCTTGTTCATCTGCGAGAACTCGCCCTCGCCGATGCCGCCGACCTTTTCGATCGAGCCGACGTGGCGATCATAGAGCTTGGCGACGGTTTCTGCGACTTCCTGGCCTTCCTTGGTCAGGCTGATGCGGACCGAGCGGCGGTCGATGCGCGAACGCTGGTGGTTGATGAAACCGAGGTCGACCAGCTTCTTGACGTTGTAGGAAACGTTGGAGCCGAGATAGTAACCGCGCGAGCGCAGTTCACCGGCAGTGAGTTCCGAGTTGCCGATGTTGAAGAGGAGAAGTGCCTGGATGGCGTTGACGTCGTCGCGACCCTGGCGGTCGAACTCGTCCTTGATGACGTCGAGCAGGCGGCGGTGAAGACGCTCTACCAGGTGGAGCGATTCCATATAAAGCGAACGGATCGGGTCTTCGTTGATGTCTGCTGCGACCGGTGCCTGCGGCTTCATTTTCGTGTTCATCATGACTGCCTCACTGTTTTGCTTGGCGGTGTGTTTGTTTATTCCCGCCTTGAGACAGACACTAACGAAAGCGCATAAAATTCGACTTAAAACAAAGGGTTAACAAAATCTTGCAGAAGTTTTTCCAATCGTCGGCAGTCTAGCTGCCTCCCCCTCACCCTTATTTCCGCCCTATTGAAATCAATGGGTTAGGTCGAAATTTCAGGCCAAATAAAGGCGCCAAAGCTTTAGGGTCAAGGTGAATCAATCCTTACCCGCTCCGCCTTGCGCCGCTCTTCCAGCCATAAAGAGAGCCGAAACACGCCGTAAATGGCGGCCACGAGGCCGTGCAGGATGGGCACAAGAGTGTTCCGTCCGAAGATTTCTGGCCAGACGAGATACATCAGCACCTGCGCGAACGCTGCGATAGTCCAGAGCACCGCGCCCCAGGACACAGTGAGCCACAAACCGAGCGAGGCAACCGGAAACAGAACGGCAAGCGAGGCCGCCGCCACTTTCCATGGCGGCGCCAGAAGATCGAAGCGCGCCATGCCGTGCAGCGAATAGCCGACCAGCATCGCCCAGTACTGGATGCCGAACCATAGGCAGGCAACCGCGATAATCCTGAGGAAGACGACGAAAAGGATTTCCGTCAGCGTGCGCTTGGGTACCGTGGGTGAATCAGATTCCATGCCTTCGATCATATCGGGAGACGTCGCGAGCCGCCAGCAGGCCGCATGGCAGCAATGCGCAGTAAGCCCCATTCATAAACAGTTTCTCGCGTGTTAGAGCGTTTGACCTGACACAAGCCTGCTCCGGCAGAATGTTTCAATCCAGCCAGGAAACGCTCTCGTCAGCAGCGAGCAATAAGAACGGAGTATCCGTCATGGACAAGACCCACCTCGTCGACCACGTCACCGGTCATCGCCGCATGCGGCGCAACCGCAAGGCAGACTGGACGCGACGCATGGTGCAGGAGAACCGGCTGACCGTGGACGACCTGATCTGGCCGATCTTCATCGTGCCCGGCACCGGCATCGTCGATCCGATCAAGTCGATGCCCGGGGTCAACCGGATGAGCGTCGACAAGGCGGTGGAAGCCATACGGGAAGCGGCCGATCTCGGCATTCCAGCTGTTGCGCCCTTCCCCGACATCGAGATGAACCTGCGCGATGAGACGGGATCAGCGATCCTCGATCCGAACAACCTCATCAACCAGTTCACCATCGCCGCGAAGAAAGCGGTGCCCAATATCGGCGTCATCACCGACGTGGCGCTCGATCCATTCACCAGCCATGGCCATGACGGCATCCTGCGTGAGGGCATCATCGTCAACGACGAGACGGTTGATCAGGTGATCAAGGCGGCGGTCCTGCAGGCGGATGCAGGTGCCGACATCATCGCGCCGTCCGAGATGATGGACGGTCGCATCGGCGCCATCCGCCGCGGGCTCGACGCTGCCGGTCACCAGGATGTCGGCATCATGTCCTATGCGACAAAGTTCTCCTCGGGATTTTACGGTCCGTACCGTGAGGCGATCAATACGAGCGGGCTCCTGAAGGGCGACAAGAACGCCTATTACATCTCGCCCGCCAACGGCACAGAAGCGATGCGCGACGCGGCACTCGACGTGGAAGAAGGCGCCGACATGCTGATGGTCAAGCCGGGCATCGCCTATCTCGACATCTGTTGGCGCGTGAAGGAAGCCTTCGGCCTGCCGACCTACGCCTATCAGGTCTCCGGCGAATATTCTCAGATCAAGGCGGCGGCGATGAACGGCTGGATCGACGGCGACCGGATCATGATGGAGACGCTGCTCTGCTTCAAGCGCGCCGGCTGCGACGGCATCCTGACCTACTTTGCGATCGAGGCCGCGAAGAAACTCGGCCGGGTTTAAAGCCTATGGTGGCAAACCTTGCTGTTGGGCTTGCCACCTCTTATATCGAGTTTGGTACAACTGGAGAACCACGCGAATGAGCTTCGAACCGAACCCGACCTATGCCGCACCGGACAATTGGCGCGCCTATAGCGGCGTTCTGTCACGCCGGATCTTCGCCTTTGTCATCGATTACCTGTTCGTTCTTCTGCTGTGCATCCCTGCAGCGGTGATCGTGTTCTTCTTGGGAATTCTGACGCTCGGGCTTGGCTTCATGCTCTATCCCGCGTTGTTCTTCATCGTCGCCCTCCTCTATTTCGGCCTGACGCTCGGTGGCGCCAGCCAGGGATCTCCGGGCATGCGCGCCATGGGGCTTGCCATGACACGGGTCGACGGGCGCCGGATGGATTTCCTGACTGCCATGGTTCACACGGTACTGTTCTGGGTGATCAATTCGGTACTGACGCCGCTGGTGCTCCTGGCCGGCCTGTTTATCGAGCGCTCGCGGCTGGTTCACGATCTCCTCCTCGGCACCGTCGTCGTCCGCAGGTCCTAAGACCGCAACAGTGATCCAGGGATTCGTCAACCGGCAAATGCGCCAGTTGACGTTTCCGCGTTATGCGCCATGCTAGGATCAGTAGCGCCACGAGCAAGACGACGGACCGGGCTGCACCTCCATGAACACACAGACAACGCCATCACCTCAGTTCTACCTGACGGCACCGGCGATTTGTCCGTATCTATCGGGTGAAATGGAACGCAAGGTGTTCACGCATCTCGTCGGTCCTCGCGCGGCGGAGATGAACGACCTATTGACCCAAGGCGGGTTTCGACGGTCCCAGAACATCGCCTACCGGCCAGCCTGCGAAGAGTGCCGTGCCTGCGTTTCTGTTCGAATCCTTGCAGGCGACTTCCAGCCGGCGAAGTCCATGAGGCGCGTTCTCGCGACCAACAGCGACATCATTGCGACCCTTGGTCCAGCGCAGCCGTCGACCGAACAGTTCTCCCTGTTCCGACGGTATCTCGACAGCCGTCACCAGCGCGGCGGGATGTCGGACATGTCCGCCCTCGACTACGCGATCATGGTCGAGGATTCGCACGTCAACACCCGAGTCATCGAATACCGCCGCCGCGAGCCGGGAGACGGTATCGCCGGCACGCCGAGGGGCGAATTGCTCGCCGTGGCGCTGACCGACATGATGAGCGACGGGCTGTCGATGGTCTATTCCTTCTTCAATCCCGATCTCGAAAAGCGCTCTCTCGGCACCTTCATGATCCTCGACCATATCAACCGCACGAAGACGCTCGGCCTGCCGCATGTCTATCTCGGCTACTGGGTGAAGGGGTCGCCCAAGATGGGCTACAAGACCCGCTACCAGCCTCAGGAACACCTGACGGCCCGCGGATGGGAACTTGCCGATCCGGCGCGCGACGTCTGACGCCCCCTCTCCCGACGGCATTGCAAATCGGCCATCCTCATGTTGTAACTCGCGTTGCAACACGAGGATACGCGCATGAAGACCACCATCCGCAAGATCGGCAATTCCGAAGGCATCATCATCCCGAAGGAGATTCTGGAGCGGATGGGGTTGCGCGCGGGAGATAATATCGATCTTAGCGAAGAAGCAGGGAAGCTGGTCTTGAAGCCGCTCGATGACGATTTCAACCGTCAGCTAGAGCATGCGGAGCGCTTCATGGACAGATACAAGGTTGCCCTCAAGAAGCTGGCCGAGTGATGGCCATCCAATTTCTTTCACGAGCGCTGGTTGAACGCCTCCACCTGCGCCAGATCGAAAGATTCGGTGGGGCTTATGGTTTGCGCGATGAGGGCGCGCTGGAATCTGCGCTGATGCTTGCCGTCAACAAGGTTGCATATGGATCGACAGACCTCATCGAGCTGGCGGTAGCGTATCTTTACGTTCTTGCAATGAACAATGCTTTTATCGACGGAAACAAGCGGATCGCGATCGTCTCAGCCGGTGTCTTCCTGATGGACAACGGGTATGCCATCGATACCGATGACGCCACGCTCTACCAATTCATCCTCTCCGTCGCAGCCGGCGAGATCGACGAGGATGGTGCAGCGCGGTTCCTTCGCGATCACACGGTCCCCTACCCCTGAACCGGTCCGCCCATCAGGGCGAACCGTCTCAATCCAAAGGCCTGATCAGCCGGCGAATTTGCCGCTGCGCGGAAAGCCCTTCGGAACGGTGCGGCCGGCGGAGGCGCGGTCACCCATCCATTCGAGAAGCTCATCCTTGCTGCGGTTGAAGGCGCGTCCGGCACTGTCTTCCCAGGCAAGCCCGGTATCGATTGCGAAACACTTGATGTCGGAGATGCCGCCGTCCTTGTAGCGCTGCAGGCGCACGCCCTTGCCGCGTGTCATTTCCGGCAACTGGTCGAGCGGAAAGACCAGCATCTTGCGGTTCTCGCCGACGATCGCGACGTGATCGCCCTTGACCTGAACGACCAGCTTCGCCTCGTCCGGCATCGAGACGTTCATGACCTGCTTGCCCTTGCGGGTGTTGGCCACCATCTCGCTTTCGGCAATGACAAAGCCATAGCCGGCGGTCGAGGCGATCACCATCTTGCGGCTGGCGTCGTGGACGAAGGCGGTCAGGATGTCCTGGT
Source organism: Rhizobium sp. CFBP 8752 (assembly GCF_014842035.1). Classification (NCBI taxonomy): domain Bacteria; kingdom Pseudomonadati; phylum Pseudomonadota; class Alphaproteobacteria; order Hyphomicrobiales; family Rhizobiaceae; genus Rhizobium; species Rhizobium sp. CFBP 8752. Next base: position 2,079,391 of record NZ_JACYUZ010000001.1, read on the forward strand.
CGTTCTCCATGTCGACGATGATGCGGATCGGCTCGCCATGGCCGCGGCCGCCCGGCAGCTTGTCGGCGCCGAGCGTGTAGGCCTTGCCGCCTGTTGTCACCAGCAGCAGCTTGTCGGTCGTCTGCGCCGTGAACGCGATCTTCGGACCGTCTCCTTCCTTGAAGACGAGGCCCGACGTATCGGTCACATGCCCCTTCAAGGCGCGGATCCAGCCCTTCTGCGAAATCACGACGGTGATCGGTTCCTTTTCGATCATCGCCTGCTGGATTGCTTCCAGATTGGCTTCCGGCGCATTGGCGAACTGGGTGCGGCGGCGGCCAAGTTCGGTCGCCTTGGCATACTGTTTCTTGACCTCCTGGATCTCCCAGGCCACGGTCTTCCACTGCTGTTCGTCAGAGGCGAGAAGCGACTCGATCTCGCCCTTTTCCTTGGTCAGATTATCGTGCTCGGTGCGGATCTCGAACTCTTCGAGCTTGCGCAAATTGCGCAGCCGCATGTTGAGGATCGATTCCACCTGCAGGTCGGTCAGAGACCAGCGCGCCACCATGACAGGCTTCGGCTCGTCCTCCTCGCGGATGATGCGGATCACCTCGTCGATGTTGAGATAGGCGATCAGCAGGCCGCCGAGGATTTCCAGCCGCCGGTCGATGGCTGCCAGACGGTAGCGGGAGCGGCGAACCAGCACGTCCTTGCGATGCGCCAGCCATTCGAGCAGCACCTCGTTCAGCGCCATCACCCGCGGCACGCGCCCCATCGAGAGCAAGTTCATGTTGAGCGGAATGCGGTTTTCAAGCTCGGTCAGCTTGAACATCGATTCCATCAGCAGCGTCGCATCGACCGTGCGGTTCTTCGGCACGATGATGATGCGGACGTCTTCGGCGGATTCGTCGCGGATGTCGTCGAGCAGCGGCAGCCTGCGGGCAATCAGCAGTTCGGCGATCTTTTCGATCAGGCGCGACTTCTGCACCTGGTAGGGAATTTCGGTGACGACGATCTGATAGCCGCCGCGGCCGAGATCCTCGATCTCCCACTTGGCGCGGACGCGGAAGCCGCCGCGACCTGTCTTGTAGCTCTCGAGGATCGACTCGCGGTTATCGATGATGATGCCGCCGGTCGGAAGATCCGGACCCGGCATGAACTCGAGCAGCTTTTCGACGCTGGCATCCGGATGGGCGATGAGATGCAGCGCCGCGTCGCAGACTTCATGGGCATTGTGCGACGGGATCGACGTCGCCATGCCGACCGCGATCCCGGAGGCGCCGTTGGCCAGCAGGTTCGGGAAGGCACCGGGCAGAACCGTCGGTTCGGAGTTGCTCTCGTCATAGGTATCGCGAAAGTCGACCGCATCCTCGCCGATTCCCTGCAGCAGCAGTTCGGCAACGGCAGTCATCTTCGATTCGGTGTAACGCATCGCGGCGGGGCTATCGCCGTCGATATTGCCGAAATTGCCCTGGCCGTTGACCAGCGGATAGCGCTGCGAGAAATCCTGCGCGAGACGGGCAAGCGCATCGTAGATCGATTGGTCGCCGTGCGGATGGTAGTTACCCATCACTTCACCGACGATCTTTGCGCATTTGCGGAAGGCCGAGTTGGGACGAAGGCCCATCTCGTTCATCGCGTAGACGATACGGCGATGGACGGGTTTCAGACCGTCGCGCACATCAGGCAGAGCACGGTGCATGATCGTGGAAAGAGCGTAGGCAAGATAGCGCTCTTCGAGCGCTGCCTTCAGGTCAACCGCCTGAATGTGGTCGCCGCCGCCGTCTCCCGAGCCGTCGCCAGGTGGAGTTACAATTTTTCCCATGGCACTTGACTATAGAAATCCCTGATTCCCGGCAAGAAACCTATCCAAACGCCCTGTGGATGATCGGGCCGATGACACAAGTTTTCGCTGTTTGGCGACAAACATTTACGCTGCCGCAATTATGCCGAAGCGAATGGACACTACGGCATGGACGTTTTGCACCGTCCGCCTTAACTCTTGCCTCAGCCAGACTGTAATTGATCCCGGGCCGTGCCGCCCGCCAGGAGGACCTATGACCCACTTTTCCACCACGGCGCGCCTGCTTGCCGCCGCCACAGCGCTGTCGGTGTTTGCCGGGCCGGCCTTGGCTCTCGATGGCAACGATCTTCTGAAGAAGATCAACGCCGCGCTCGTCATCCAGGGCGGCGCGCTCGAAGCCCAGTCGGTTGCCGTCGACGGGTCGAAGGTGACGCTGACAGGCGCAACCTACAATCCCTCAGGGGCTCCGCAGAAGATGCCGATCGGCACTGTGACGATGGATGGCGTCGAAGAAGCCGAGGGTGGCTACACGATCGACAAGGTGACCTTCCCTAACATCAACGTTTCGCATGAAGCCACCACGATCAGCGCGTCCGACATCACGATGAGCGGCGTCACGGTACCGGCGGACGCCACGAAAAACACAATCGAGTCGCTCCTGCTCTACGAGGAAGCCAAGACCGGCGCCACGACCGTCGCAGTCGGCGGCAAGACCGTTCTCACAGTCGGCCCGAGCAGCGTCACGACGGAGGTTGCCGACGACAATTCCGGTATCGACTTCGATATGGCGCTGAACGAAATCAAGGCGGATCTCAGCATCATCGACGATCCGCAGTCGCGCGAGGCAATCCAGGCGCTTGGCGTCAACACTCTGGATGGCAGCATCAACCTCAACGGCACATGGACGCAGAACGACGGTACTGTCGCCGTCGAGGAATATGCGATCGACTTCGACAAGGTTGGCCGCCTCGACCTGTCCTTCAGCTTTTCCGGCTATACGATCGACTTCCTGAAGTCCGCGCAGGAGACCGCAAAGGCGCTGGAAGCCAACCCGAACAAGCAGGAAGCGCAGCAGGCGGCAAACCTTGCCATGCTCGGCCTGATGCAGCGGCTCACGTTCAACGCCGCCCAGATCCGCTTCGAGGATGACGGCGTGACGGCGAAGGCGCTGGATTATGCCGGCAAGAAGCAGGGTTCGAACGGCCCGCAGATGGCACAGATGATCAAGGCGATGACGCCGATCGTGCTTTCGCAGTACAACATTCCGGAACTGCAGAACATGCTGAGCCAGGCCGTCAACACCTATCTCGACAAGCCCGAGAACCTGACGATCACAGCAGAGCCGGCAAACCCTGTTCCGTTCCCGATGATCATGGGCGCGGCAATGGGCGCACCGAACACGCTGCCCAACGTGCTGGGCGTCAAGGTCTCCGCTAACGACTGATCGATTCCCTCTACGGAATGAATGAAAAAGCCCCGGCAAGCGATTGCCGGGGCTTTGTTTTGTTCAGGATAGGTGCGCCGCTTCAGTGTCCGGGGGTTGCCGAAAGGGCTGCGTGTTCCTTGTCGTGCAGCGCGAACCGGTCGATCATCGAGGCGCTTGCCTCGTTGGCACCGATCACCTCGACGGCGATGCCGCGACTACGGAATTTCATCACCGCACGATCGAGTGCCCCGACGGCCGAGATATCCCAGAGGTGCGCACGGCGAACGTCGATCGTGATTCGTTCCAGGCTTTCGGCGAAATCGAAGGCATCAACGAGAGCGTCTGCCGATGCGAAGAAGACCTGTCCTTCAACCGCATAGGTTCTTGCCTTGCCGTCTTCGGAAAGGCTGGAGGACACGCGCACCATCCTGGCCACCTTGCCCGCAAAGAACACACCCGACAGAAGCACGCCGACGATGACGCCCTTCGACAGATCGTGCGTTGCCAGAACAACCGCGACGGTCGAGAGCATGACGATCGAGGATGTACCGGGATGCCGCTTGAGATCGATGACCGACTTCCAAGAGAACGTGCCGATCGCCACCATGATCATGACGGCCACGAGTGCTGCAACCGGCACAATGCGCAGGATATCATCCAGCACCAGAAGCAGGATCAGCAGGTATATGCCGGAGGCAAAGGTCGAAAGCCGGCCTCGCCCGCCTGACGTGACGTTGATCACCGATTGGCCGATCATGGCGCAGCCGCCCATGCCGCCGAACAGGGCTGCAACGATGTTGCCGCTGCCCTGACCGAAACATTCTTTTGTCTTGCTGCTGGTCGTGTCTGTCATTTCGTCGACGATCTGTGCGGTCAGCAGCGATTCCAGAAGACCGACGGCTGCGAGTGCCAGCGAATACGGAAAGATGATCCGCAGCGTCTCGAAGGTCAGTGGCACGTCCGGCAACAGGAAGTCCGGAAGCGCCGTCGGCATCGCGCCGAGATCGGCAACGGTCGGAACCTCTATGCCGAAGGAGAGCGCCAGAATGGTAACGGCAGCGATCGCCACAAGGGGTGACGGGATGGCTTTGGTTACGTAGGGAAACAGATAGATGATGCCGAGCGCCAATGCGATGAGCAGGTAGGTCACTTCGGGAACGTTGATGAGCTGCGGCAGCTGAGCCAAAAAGATCAGGATCGCCAGTGAGTTGACGAAGCCGGTCATGACCGATTTCGACACGAACCGCATCAGGCGACCGAGTTTCAGCATGCCGGCGAAGATCTGCAGGATGCCCATCAGGATGGTTGCGGCAAACAGGTACTGGATGCCGTGATCGCGTACCAGGGGCCCCATCAGCACCGCAGTGGCAGCCGTGGCGGCCGAAATCATGGCCGGGCGGCCACCGGTGATCGCGGTGGTGCAGGCAATGGCGACCGAGGCGAACAGGCCGACCTTTGGATCAACGCCGGCAATGATGGAAAAACCGACCGCTTCGGGGATGAGCGCGAGCGCAACGACGATGCCGGCAAGGAGATCGCCGCGAATGTTCGAAAACCATTCGCGCCGATAGGCGGAAATTGACTGTGTCATGTATTGGAAACTTCGCAAATAAAGCGCATCCGCCGGGAGGTATCCTCCAGGGTGAGAAAGACGGCTGATGCTTTGCGTTGTCCGGCGGATCGGCGGCCGGAAGAGCCACTCGGGAGTTTCACCTGAGTCCTTGTGATGGGCGACCTATAGCGGAGAGAATTGCAGATGCCAAGCGTGGTACGGTAATATCTGCGAGACGGCGACGGTAGCGGCTCCGAAGCGATACGGACTAAAAGCTCCGACGCAAAAAGACCGGAGCTGCGGTGGCAGCCCCGGTCTTTCAAATACTATCCGAAATCGGACAGGTCCTATTCCAGGACCTGAATAACCGTGCGCGTCTGCGGGTCAACGATGACGCGGCGATCGTTCACGACCGTGTAGCCATAGGAGTCATATCCCTGCACAGGACGAACCTGGACGGCTTCCGGCAGCACGCGACCAACCAAGACGTCGCCTTCGTACGGCACGGATTCAACCGGCTGTTCCATCACGTAGGTGCGGACTTCGCCTGGCATGACAACCGTTGCGGGTGCCATTGCTGGTTCCTGCGTGATGATCGTCGTCTGGGCGAAGGCTGCACTCGAAAGCGCCATGAATGCCGCCGAAGCGGTCAGTACGATCTTGCGCATAGTCTTACTCCATTTGTTTATTCTGCCTCTACAACTCGAAGTACGCGGCGATGGTTCCGTCCGACCAAGGTCTGATCGCTGCACTGCAACCAAGCCCTGCCCTGCTGAAACGGGAAAGCCCGGCCTCCTTCGAGCGCCGGGCTTTCCAATCTCGTCACAGAAATAGAACCGAAGATCAGTCCTTCTTGACCGGCGGGATCGGGCGGATCGCCAGTTCGCGCAGCTGCGAGGGGCTCGCTTCCGATGGCGCGCCCATCAGAAGGTCCTGAGCCTGCTGGTTCATCGGGAACAGCGTGATCTCGCGCAGGTTCTTGGCACCGGTCAGAAGCATGACGACGCGGTCGACGCCGGCTGCCATGCCGCCATGCGGCGGTGCGCCGTACTGGAATGCGCGGTAGAGGCCGCCGAAGCGATCTTCCACGTCCTGCTGCGAAAGACCGACCATTTCGAAGGCCTTGACCATGACTTCCGGCAGCTGGTTACGGATCGAGCCAGACGCGATTTCGAAGCCGTTGCAGACCATGTCGTACTGGTAGGCCTTGATTGTCAGCGGATCCTGGTTTTCCAGCGCGTCGAGGCCGCCCTGCGGCATCGAGAACGGGTTGTGGGCGAAGTCGATCTTCTTGTCTTCCTCGTTGTATTCGAAGAATGGGAAGTCGACGATCCAGCATAGAGCGAACTGGTTCTTGTCGGAAAGGTTCAGTTCGTCGGCGGCGCGGTTACGGGCTTCGCCGGCAAACTTGTAGAACTTGTCCGGATCGCCAGCGACGAAGAAGCAGGCATCGCCCGCTTCGAGGCCAAGCTGGGTGCGAACGGCTTCGGTGCGCTCCTCGCCGATGTTCTTGGCGAGCGGACCGGAGCCCGCGATCTTGCCGTCTTCTTCCTTCCAGAAGATGTAGCCGAGACCCGGCTGGCCCTGGCCCTGCGCCCAGGCGTTCATACGGTCGCAGAACGCTCTCGAACCGCCGGTCTTGGCCGGGATCGCCCAGACTTCGACCTTCGGGTTGGATGCGATCATGTTTGCGAACACCTTGAAGCCGGAGCCGGCGAAATGCTCGGTGACGGCTTCCATCTCGATCGGGTTGCGCAGGTCCGGCTTGTCGGAACCGTATTTGCGCAGCGCGACGTCGTAAGGGATCCGCGGGAATTCCTTGGTGACCGGCTTGCCTTCGGCAAACTCTTCGAAGATGCCGCGCATGACCGGCTCCATCGTCTCCCAGACTTCTTCCTGGGTAACGAAGCTCATTTCCAGGTCGAGCTGGTAGAATTCGCCTGGCAGGCGGTCGGCACGCGGGTCTTCGTCGCGGAAACACGGTGCGATCTGGAAGTAGCGGTCAAAGCCCGCCACCATCATCAGCTGCTTGTACTGCTGCGGCGCCTGCGGCAGCGCGAAGAACTTGCCGGGATGGATACGGCTTGGAACCAGGAAGTCGCGCGCGCCTTCGGGCGACGATGCGGTCAGGATCGGTGTCGAATATTCGGTAAAGCCACAGGTAGCCATTTCGCGGCGCATGGCAGCGATGATTTGCGTGCGCTTGACGATGTTCTTGTGCAGCGTTTCGCGGCGAAGATCGAGAAAGCGGTACTTGAGGCGCACGTCTTCCGGATATTCCGGCTCGCCGAACACCGGCAGCGGCAGTTCCTTGGCAGCGGACAGGACTTCGATCTCCTGTGCGTAGAGTTCGATCTCGCCGGTCGCCATCGTCTTGTTGACGGTCTCGTCGGAACGCGCCTTGACGGTGCCGTCGATGCGGATGACCCACTCGCCACGCACGACTTCGGCCGACTTGAAGGCCGGGCTGTCCGGGTCGGCAACGACCTGGGTCATGCCATAATGGTCGCGAAGGTCGATGAACAGAACGCCGCCATGGTCACGGACGCGATGAACCCAGCCGGAGATACGGACATTGGAGCCGACATCCGACTTGCGGAGGGCTGCACAGGTGTGGCTGCGGTAACGATGCATTGTCTTTTATCCTGGACTGATGCTGAAAGCGGCTTCATCGGCGCGCGAAGCACAGCCGTACGAACCCATGAAAATCGGCCGGAAAAGCGCATGGTGGGCCTGCTTTGTCAAGACTTGTCACAGTCTCCCGCGGCGCTCGAGCCCTTTCCCCCGCTTTTACGGCTAGAGTTGCATAGGAGGATGTCATAACCAGAATGGGTCGATACGGCCAGCGCGCTGGCTGAGTCTCTGCGCCTGCCGACCATGCCCGAAAGCATCCGATGAACCAGATCCGCCCGCTGATACCGCTTCTGATCACCGCAGGGATCCTGATCGGCGGCAACGGGCTCCAGGGCACCTATATCGCGCTGCGCGGTTCGGCCGAGGGTTTTTCGCCGTCGGTCATCGGCCTGATCGGTGCCGGCTACAGTGTCGGCTTTGCGATCGGCTGCATCTATGTGGCAAGGCTGCTGCGCTCGATCGGCCATATCCGCACCTTTGCGGCCATGGCGGCAATCGCTGCGTCCGCCTCGATCGCCCTATCGATGGTGATCGATCCCGTCTTCTGGTTCGCCATGCGCTTCCTGATCGGCATCACCATCGCCAGCCTGTTTGCCACCGTCGAGAGCTGGATCAACTCGCAGGTGACCAACGAGAACCGCGCGCGGACGCTGTCGATCTACCGTTTCGTCGATCTCGGCTCGGTCACGATCGCGCAGTACCTGATCCCGACCTTCGGGATCGACGGGCCTGTCATCTTCAACATCATCGCCATCGCGCTGACGCTGTCGCTTGTGCCGATATCCATCGCCGACAAGTCGGGGCCGACGCCACCGGCCTCCATCTCATTCGATCTGAGAACCGTGTGGCGCATTTCGCCGCTCGCTGTGGTCGGCGTCGTGGCGGTCGGTCTGTCGATGGCGGCCTTTCGCAATATCGGGCCGATCTACGCCAAGGAGATCGGCATGAGCATCACGTCGATCGCGACCTTCATGAGTGCCGGCATCATCGGCGGCGTGGTGCTGCAATATCCGCTCGGCGTCTATTCGGACAAGCTCGACCGGCGGCGCGTCATCCTGTGGACGACGATCGGGTCCGTCATCACCGGCGCCTATCTGTCGTTCGGCGCGGGCAGCAACGAGACGGCCAATATCATCAGCGTCTTCCTGTTCGGCGCCTTTTCGATGCCGCTCTATTCGCTCTGCTCGGCGCATGGCAACGACCACGCCAAGCCCGGCGAACACGCAGTGATCGCGGCAGGATTGCTGTTCTTCTGGTCGGTCGGCGCCACGTTCGGACCGCTGCTTGCCGCAGCACTGCTGGAATTCTATGGCCCGCGCGCATTCTTCCTCTACACGTCCTTCATCTTCGCCGGGTTCGCGATCTACACGCTGCGCCGGATGCAGGTGCGGGCACCGGTGCCGCCGCAGCAGCGGAGTTCGCGCTTCCGGGCCCTCCTGCGCACGTCGGCCTATTTCAACCGGCTTGCAGACCCTGCGGACCGTGGTGGCGACAAGGACAGGGACGCTGACGGCAACAACAGGAAATAGCCGGCTGCTGCGGGGAAAGGCTGGCCGTTTGTCTTGACATCTGCGGCGGGAAGGGAAAGGAAGGTTGACCACCTGCACGTGAATGAGACGATGATCGAAACAACAATTGCCCTTCAGGAAGCCTGCGAAAAGCTGGCTCAGTCAGACTTCATCACCATCGATACGGAGTTCTTGAGAGAGACGACCTTCTGGCCGGAACTCTGCCTGATCCAGATGGCAAGCCCGACAGTCGAAGTTCTCGTCGATCCGCTGGCAAAAGGGCTCGACCTCAAGCCCTTCTTCGAGCTGATGGCGAATACGGCGGTGACCAAGGTGTTTCACGCCGCGCGCCAGGATATCGAGATCATCCATCATCTCGGCAATCTCGTGCCGCATCCGATCTTCGATACGCAGGTCGCCGCCATGGTCTGCGGCTTCGGCGACAGCGTCTCCTACGACCAGCTGGTCAACCGCATCAAGGGCGTGCAGATCGACAAGTCGTCGCGCTTTACCGACTGGAGCCGCCGGCCGCTGTCGGAAAAGCAGCTCGACTATGCGCTGGCCGACGTCACCCATCTGCGCGACGTTTATCTGTCTCTGAAAGAACAGCTGGAACGTGAAGGCCGTGCCCTCTGGCTGACGGAGGAAATGGCGGTTCTCGAGAGCGCGTCGACCTATGACCTGCATCCCGACGATGCCTGGCTTCGTCTGAAGTCGCGTCTGCGGAAGCCGAGCGAGTTGGCAATCCTGAAATTCGTCGCCGCATGGCGCGAACGTGAGGCGCGCAGCCGCAACGTACCGCGCTCGCGCGTGCTCAAGGACGACGCGATTTACGAGATTGCCCAGCAGCAGCCGAAGGATACCGAAGCGCTCGGACGTCTGCGCACCGTGCCGAAAGGCTGGGAGCGCTCGTCCTCGGGCGCCGCAATCGTCGAGGCTGTCAATACGGCGCTGGCGCTGCCGAAGACCGAGATGCCGCATGCGCCGAAGCATGTTCACCTGCCGGAAGGCACGGGCGCTGCCGTCGAACTCTTGAAGGTTCTGCTGAAGCTCATTTCCGACAAGCAGGGCGTTGCCGCCAAGGTGCTTGCCAATACCGACGATCTGGAAAAGATTGCTGCCGAAGGCGAGTTGGCCGAAGTGGCCGCCCTTTCCGGCTGGCGTCGCGAACTGTTCGGCGACACGGCGCTCAAGCTGATCCAAGGCGGCGTGGCGCTGCGCTTCGTCAACAAGAAGGTCGAGGCGGTCGAGCTGTAAGGCTCGTCCTCACCGTCTCCAAGCACAAAAGGGATCGGCCACCGGAGATCGTGGTGCGATCCCTTTTCGCTTTAATCCCAGCCATTTCCTGCGTTTCTGCCCTGCTCAGCGATGCTGCTGATGGGTGCTTTAGCGTGTCAAGAAACAGACGTAAAACCTTCATCCAAGCGTCAAGCGATCATCACCTCACCGTCATGCGTGCCGCCTATCGACGTCGCGTGTTCTTCTCAATCGAACAGGTGATTTGATGACCAAGACCTTTTTAGCCTCCGTCTTCGTAAGTGCCCTCCTCGCCGGCACGGCATTGGCCGACGACCGCGAATTTCCGGCAAAGCTCACAGGCCAGGCAATCCTGCCAGCCAATACGGTAGCCGCTTCCCCATCCGATGTTCCTGAATTTCTCAAGACATCTGGCAAGTTCACGACGCCAGACCGCAAGCGTACGGAAAAGCTTGGCTCGATCGACGGCAAGGACGGTGTTCGCGTCACCGACGTCAAGCTGCCGTTCAACGGTCAGCCGATCCAGGGCTTTTCCGGGATCAAGGCCATGGCCGACGGCACGTTCTGGACGCTGTCCGACAACGGCTTCGGCTCGAAGGCCAATTCCTCCGACGCGATGCTGTTCCTGCACCAGGTGAAGTTCGACTGGGCGACCAACAAGGTCGATGTCGTCAAGAACATCTTCCTGTCTGACCCTAACAAGATCGCCCCCTTCCCGATCGCCATGGAAGGCAGCGACAAGCGCTACCTAACCGGCGCCGATTTCGACATCGAATCGATCCAGCCGGTCGCAGACGGTTTTTGGCTCGGCGAGGAATTCGGGCCTTACCTCATCAAGGTCGACATGCTCGGCCAGCTGACTGACGTCGTTGCCACCACCGTCGACGGCAAGAAAGTCACCTCGCCCGATAACCCGACGCTGTCCATGCCGGCCAACCCCGCCGCCAAGATGCCGGTCTTCAACCTGAAGCGTTCGGGTGGCTATGAAGGCATGGCACTATCGAAGGATGGGCAGAAGCTGTACGGCCTGCTGGAAGGCCCGCTCTTCCTCGACGACGGCAAGGTCGAACAGGCCGATGGCCGCACCGCGCTGCGCGTCATCGAATTCGACATCGCTTCGAAAAGCTGGACCGGTCGTTCCTGGCTCTATCCGCTGTCTGAAAAGGGTGTCGCGATCGGCGATTTCAACATGCTGGACGCCACGACCGCACTCGTCATCGAACGCGACAACGGCGCCGGCACCAAGGACAAGGCCTGCACCGATCCGAAGCAGCCGAAGCCGGATTGCTTCGATGCACCGGCCGAGTTGAAGCGCGTCTACAAGATCGAGATGACCGACGCCAATGTCGGCGCTGCCGTCCGCAAGATCGGCTATATCGACCTTCTGAACATCAAGGACCCCGACAACAAGAAGAAGGCTGGCTCGAAGGACGGCATCTACGACATGCCGTTCGTGACGATCGAGAATGTCGACCAGATCGACGCGACACACCTGATCATCGGCAATGACAACAACCTGCCCTTCTCGGCCGGTCGCGCCGTCAACAAGGCTGACGACAACGAGTTCAGCCTGATCGAAGCCGCCGAGTTCCTCAACGCGAAGTAAAGCAGTGAGGCGGTAATCGGCAGGCCTCTAGAGCCCGGACATCACCACGACGAAACCGAAAAGGGTATCTGCATCGGCAGGTACCCTTTTCGACTCCATGACACTTCGAACCTGGACGTATTAAAGCTCAGGTATCGCCCGGATCTACCATTTCAGGACGTCGTTAAGCGATGATGGCGCTTTCAAGCTTCTGTTCAAGTTCGTCGAAGGATCATTGAGCTGACGGACGATGTCGCTCTTTTGCGACGAGGAAAGATTGCTCCCCGACTGCCGCAGGATCAGGATCTGGTTATTGGCCACACCCTGATCTGTCGTATCCTTGGCAGCGTTTACGCTCAGCTCCACGGCCCGCGGATCCTGCAGGCGGTACAGAAAATCTGCTGCCTGGTAGCGAATGGTCTTGTCCGGATCTGCGGCCGCCTGGATCAGCAACGGAAAATCCTCAGCGGCCAACTTTTGCGACAGAGACGACGCCAGATTGGGGTCGGAGCGGATCATTTCTGCCAGGGCATAGACCACGCCGAGCTTGACGCGGTAATCGTCCGGCGATGCGTGCAGCGCAGACAGCATCATGGGCACTGCGACAACTCCGGCAGAGACCAGAAAGTCGCGGGAATTGCGCCTCAGGAACGTATCGTCGTTCCGCAGGCCGGCAAGCGCCTTCTGAATTTGGTCGACCGATGCTTCCGGCCGAACCGCCGCCTGAGCGAACGCGCTCAGATCCCACCATGCACCCGTCGTGCTGCCGCTAACCTCCGCTGTCGGCCCAGGTGAAAGCGTATCCAGTTCGGACAGGAGAACCAGCGAGCCGTTCTTGACCTTCCGCGCATTGTAGTCGAAGCGCCACTGGACCGGCCGGCCTTCGGCGAAAATTGCCCGGATTTTCTGGGCATCGCCGATAAGCTCGAAATACTCTTTGCCAGCTTCCTTTTCGATTGTATCGACCTGCATCCGCATCTGCGTGCTTTGCAGCGATGTACCGAGGCCAAGAAACTTGATCCGTCGGACCATGGCATCCTTGTAGATGTAGAGCGGCTCGTCATCGATTATGCGGATATCGGCGACATGCGAGAAGTCGCCGCTGATCTCGCCTTTAAACAGCGCCGGCGTGCCAGGCGGCGTAAATTGCTGGAGCATCAGAAACAGAACGACTGCCATGGCGCCGGCCCCGGTCACCGACCAGCCGGCCCAGTTCCCTGCAACCTTTGCACCGAACGCCGCAAGCACCAGCCCGAAACCGACGCAGATGGTCAGCGAGGAGGCGGTCTGGCTGCGTCCCAAGAGAAGGATCGCAGTACCCAGCAGCACGAGAAAGAGCCCGACGGCCACGCCGGCAACAAAGTATTTTTCCGGAAAATTGTTCTCGGCCGCCAGCGCGTTATTGGCCCCACGGTCCGCATGATTGTTCGCGCCTTGATCTGCCACTGCCATGTTCGAGCCCCCCTCGAAGCCAACACCAACATAAGGCATGCCTGTTCAACCGAAGATAAGCCGAAGCCCGCTCGGTTGCAACCGTCTAGATCTGATGCATCTGTTCTCGCAACAGCTGCTATTCGAACACGAAGGCGAGCTTCTTGCCGGTCAGCTTGGCAAGCTGCTGCAGCCGACCTTCCAGCCGCTCGCCCGCGAAGTTGCGGTAAGCGTGCGGCACGACGAATTCCATGTCGAGATCGGGCGAACTCGACTGGCGGAAAGTCAGGTTATTGACGATGCCGGGCATCGAAGCCGAGAACAGATAGACGACCCGCAAAAGCCCGCCGAGCAGTTTGGCGAGCTCAAGAAGCCGCGGTGTCGCGATCGTCGAGAGCGGACCGGTGGCACCGTCGTCGCTCAAACCCTCGAACCGGTAGTAGTTGGCGAGCGCCAGGTAGGCGCGGCCCGCATGGGTAATGCCGACGAAGGACGAGTGGGCGATGACGTTAAGTGCCTGGGCGCCGCGGTAATCGGGATGCGCACGCCAGCTGATATCGGCCAGCAGGCAGGCAGCCCTGCGATAGCGGCTTTCTTCCTCGGTCTCGGTAATGCCGAAGAACGGCACCATGCGGCCGGTCCAATCGGCAAGCTCGCGCGCATGTTCGGGCGAACGCGCGCGCAAGATGGCGAGTTGATCGGCAGCCACGACCAGCGGATCGGCCTGCTTTTCCTCATCCGGCATCAGATGATAGAGATAGCCTTCCCGCACGCCCTGCGCCGAAAAGCTGACGACCGACGGCTTCATGACGGAGAGCACTTCCTGCAGGGCCACGGCGCCGAAGGGCAGAAGCGAACGACGGCTTTTCGAGACGGCCTGCCAGGCAGGATCCTTGGAATCCTTGGCATCAATCACGTCCTCGAGGAATTTCTGGATTTCCTCGAAGGTCAGTTCATACCCCTGCATCATGTGCAGCGGATATTTGGTGATTTCCATGTGCAGCTTGGCGATGTTGCGCCAGGTACCGCCAACGGCGTAGAAGGTGCGGCCCTCGCCCTTTTCCAGGAAGCGGGCGGTATTGACCTGCTTGCGGGCAAAGGTGCGCGCCTTGGAGATGGAGCCACCTGATGATTCCGACAGGCGCAGGCCGCCGAGAGGCAGGGTGATCCCCTTGCCGAACTCATGTCCCTTGATGTCGATCAGTTCAAGCGAACCGCCGCCAAGATCGCCGGCAACACCGTCGACATCGTGGAAGCCGCTGATCACGCCGAGAGCCGAATACTTGGCTTCTTCCTCGCCGGACAGGAGCTGGATTTCCTGGCCGAGGATTTCCTCCGCCTTGGCGATGAAATCAGGGCCGTTGGAGGCTTCGCGGGCGGCGGCCGTTGCAAGGACGTAGATTTCCGTCGCCTGCGCCTGGTCGGACAGCGCCTTGAACCGTCTGAGAGCGGCGAGCGCGCGCAACACGCCCTCGTCGTCCATCCGGCCGTTCGAGCCGAGACCCTTGCCAAGACCGCACAGAACCTTCTCGTTGAAGAGAACGGTCGGTGCCCTGGTCAGGCCTTCGTAAATCACCACGCGAACCGAGTTCGAGCCAATGTCGATGACGGAAACAGGGGCGATGCCAGGCAGGCGCCCTTGAGCTTCAGATCGTACCATGCTGCCTATTTCTTGACTGTTCTTGCCGGCTACTTTTTGCGTCCGGACATGACGCCGGCAATCAGTTTCGGAGCGCTGGATTTCAGGGCTTCACCACGCCCCGAGAGGCTAGGATTGGTCATGAAATAATGCTGCGCGTTGAACGGTTCTTCACCCTTGCGCACTTCCATGCGCCTTGACGTACCGTCCGCCAATATCTCGTAGCTCTGTTGATTGTCAATGAGATTGCCCAGCATGATCTGTGAAAGAACCTGCTCGTGCACGGTCGGATTGAGCAGCGGTACCAGCGTTTCGACGCGGCGGTCGAGGTTGCGCGGCATCATGTCGGCAGACCCGATGTAGAGCAGCGCCTTGTCCGAAGGCAGGCCGTAACCGTTGCCGAAGCAGAAGATGCGGCTGTGTTCGAGGAAGCGCCCGACGATCGATTTGACGCGGATATTGTCGGAAAGACCCGGCACCTGCGGGCGCAGGCAGCAGATGCCGCGGATGACCAGATCGATTTCGACGCCGGCGCGGCTGGCGCGATAGAGGGCGTCGATAATCTCGGGATCGACCAGTGAATTCATCTTCATCCAGATCGCGGCCGGAGCTCCCGCCTTCGCGTGCGCGATCTCTTCCTCGATGTGTTTGAGAATGCGCGGTCGCAGCGTGTAGGGCGACATGGCGATCTTGGTGCTTTCCTTCGGCTCGCCGTAACCGGTGATAAAGTTGAAGATATTCGCCATGTCGTGGGCGATCTTCGGGTTGCAGGTGAAGAAGGAAAGGTCCGTGTAGATCTTTGCGGTGATGGGATGGTAGTTGCCGGTACCAAGGTGGCAGTAGGTTCTCAGCTTGCCGTCCTCACGGCGCACCACCATCGACATTTTCGAATGTGTCTTGAGCTCGATAAAGCCGAACACGACCTGCACGCCAGCGCGCTCCAGGTCTCGCGCCCAGCGGATGTTGGCCTCTTCGTCGAAGCGTGCCTTCAACTCGACCAGCGCCGTCACCGACTTGCCGGCCTCGGCCGCATCGATCAGGGCTCGGACGATGGGGCTGTCGTTGGAGGTTCTGTAGAGGGTCTGCTTGATGGCGAGGACGTCGGGGTCGCGTGCTGCCTGAAGAAGAAACTGCACCACAACGTCGAAACTCTCGTACGGGTGGTGGACCACCATGTCCTTTTCGCGGATGGCGGCGAGGCAGTCTCCGGCGTGTTCGCGGACGCGTTCGGGAAATCGGGCGTTGTAGCTTTCGAACCGCAGATCGTCGCGCGGCGCCTTGGTGATTTCCGACAGCGTGTTGAGTGCCAGAAGACCCGGCAAGACCGCGACGCGGTTGTCCGGAACGCCGAGTTCCTGCACCACGAACTGGCGCAGTTCCGCCGGCATTTCCGAATCGGTCTCGATGCGGATGACCTTGCCGCGGCGGCGGCGCTTGAGCGCCGTCTCGAAGAAGCGGACCAGATCCTCGGCTTCTTCCTCGACTTCGAGATCGCTGTCACGGATGATGCGGAACGTACCGCCGCCCTTGACCTCGTAACCGGGGAAGAGCCGGTCGGTAAACATGGCGACCGCATCTTCGAGCGTGATGTAGCGGATCGTGTTTGCGTCGTCAGGCAGACGGATGAAGCGGTCAAGCGTCGTCGGCAGGCGCAGAAGACCCGTCATCGGCTCCTTGCCGTTCAGGCTGTGCAATTGCAGCCCCATCGAGAAGCCAAGATTGGGGATGAACGGGAACGGATGCGCCGGATCGATCGAAAGCGGTGTCAGGATCGGGAACAGCTCGTCGTCGAACGTCCCGGACAGCCAGTTACGGTCTTCGTCCGAAAGTGCTGCCGGACGGACGATCAGAATCTCTTCCTGCGCCAGATACTGCTGTAACACGGCGAGCGAGGCCTGCTGCTCCATCTGCAGATTGTCGATTTCCTGCAGGATCGCATCCAGCTGTTCTGCCGGCGTCTTGCCATCGGGGCTCTTGATGACGATGCCCTGGCGGACCTGCCCCTCGAGACCGGCAACGCGCACCATGAAGAATTCGTCGAGGTTTGCAGCCGAGATCGACAGGAAGCGGATGCGCTCCAGAAGCGGATGCGACGCGTTCAGCGTTTCCTCGAGAACGCGGCGGTTGAACTGCAGCCAGGAAAACTCGCGGTTGATGAACCGCTCGGGGCTGGAAAGCAGCGCCTCACCCATATCCACCGCTTCGTCCCTGCTGGCTGCCTCGCCCTTTTTGGGCTGCTCAATCTCGGTCGTCATCGATTCCATCTTCATCCATCCCAGAGCCAGCCCCATAACCGGTATGCGTGGGGCCGTGCGATACGTTTGACGACGCGACCGTCATAGTCAATTGCCGGCGCAGACGTTGCTAATCATTCGGTACGGCACTGCCGAAATCCTTGAGGACTTCGGTTGCCAGAGGACGGGTGATCCGGGTCCCGCGCGCCAATGCCAACCGGTCAAGCCGGTCGACGATGGTCTGCGCAGCGCCCAGGGATCGCTCCATCCTGGTGACGATGTAACTGAGAAGTTTGTCATCAATATAAAGCTGACGATCGGCAAACAGTTTTACCATCACCTGGGCCAGCAATTCCTCATCGGGCTCGCCGATTTCCACCACGGTCGCAGCCTTCAGCCGTGATTTGAGGTCCGGCAGCGTCACGGACCAGGACATGGGCCACAGCCGCGATGTCATCAACAAAGTGCGGCCATGCTGGCGCACGGCATTGATGACGTGGAAAAGCGTGGTCTCGTCGAAGTCGCGCCGATCGGCGTCCTCAAACAGCACCGGCCCATCCGCTGCGACAGTTGCTGCATTCGAACCCGAGATCGGATGGATCTCGGCAGCCCCTGCCCGCTCCCGCCAGATATGGGCGAGATGCGACTTGCCGGAACCGACGGGACCCGCAAGGATCACGACCGGCGATGGCCAGGCCGGCCACTCGTCGACGATAGAGACGGCGGCGGCCAGCCGTTCGGAGACCAGGAGATCATCCCGGCTCTGCGCGGAATCATGGGTGAATTGCAGCGGAAGCTGTTCGCTTCTGCGCTGGTCGCGTTCGCTCGATCCGGTCATTCGCTTTTCAGATGTCTTTCTGGTCGCTCTTGGGAGCATCGAGACGCTGCATGCCGGTATTTTCATTGACCACGGCCTGTGGCGCCCCTTCCCACGGCAGATCTACCGATCGGCCGTAATAGAGATCGCTGTCAAGATACCGTGAGATCGCGAACCGGACAAGCACGCCGACGACTGCCGCTGCGGGCACGGCGAGAAGAAGACCGACAAAGCCGAACATGGCACCGAAGGCAAACAGCGCAAACATCAGCCAGACCGGATGCAGACCGACGCTTTCGCCGACCAGCTTCGGCTGCAGTATATTGCCTTCCAGGAACTGGCCGGAGAAGAACACGGCAGCGACCGCCATGATCCACAGATAGTCCGGCCAGAACTGTACGAGCGCCACACCGATCGCCATGATCAGCCCGATCATCGAACCGATATAGGGAATGAACGAAATCATGCCGGCGACGAAGCCGATCAGCAGGCCGAAATTCAGGCCCACCAGCGACAGACCGACGGCATAGTAGATGCCGAGGATGAGGCAGAGTGATCCCTGCCCGCGAATAAAGCCGGCGACGGATCCATCCATGTCGCGGGCGATGTCGCGCACTGTCTGGACCTGATCGCGCGGGATCCAGCTATCGACTTTCGACACCATGCGGTCCCAGTCCAGCAGCAGATAGAAGGCGACGACCGGGGTAACGATCAGGAGCGACACGACGTCGACGATCGCCTTGCCGGAGTTCCAGATCTGCGCAAACAGGGTACCGATGAAGCCGGCGCCCTGGCTCAGCACTTCAGAGAAATTCTGTTTGACGGTCTCGATCTGGCTGGAGACCCAGCTCGGCAGGAACGAGTTCTCCGGGTTGGAAATGATCTGCTGCAACTGGGTGATGTAACCGGGCAAAGCGGCGGCGAACTGGGTGAACTGGGTGACGATGATCGGGATGACCAGCATCAGCGACAGCGCGAACACCGTGACGAACGAGACCAGGATCAGCACGGAAGCCATCATCCGGCTTAGTCCGCGGCGCTGCAGCCAGTCTGCGACAGGATCGAGGAAATAGGCGAGCGCCATGCCTGCGACGAAGGGAAGAAGGATGGAGCTGAAAAACCACAGAAACAGCGCGAAGATGAAAAGAACGGCTGCCCAGAAGAAGACATGGCGGCGCAGGCTCGCTCCGCTGATATGATAGGGCATCTTTACGTCCTTTTTGCACTGCATTCCCGGTATCACGCATATGAGCCCGGACCGGGTAAGGTCAAGATCGGCATCGACTTCGCCGCGTCGCCGGAGGCCGGGCCTGTGAAAAGCCTTGAAAGCCCACGCTTCTGCTTGCATCCTCCGCCTTGTCATGCAATGGCGGGCCGGAGATTTTTGCGCAGCCGCACCACGCCGAAAGGTCTCGATCTTCGGTTCGCGCGGCATGTCCCAACGGAGAATTACGATGAGCGAGACGGGCAAGAACGGTCTCACCTATAGCGATGCCGGCGTCGATATCGACGCGGGCAACCTGATGGTCGAGAAGATCAAGCCGGCGGTACGCTCAACCCGCCGTCCCGGCGCAGACGGCGAAATCGGTGGCTTCGGCGGCCTGTTCGACCTGAAAGCTGCAGGCTTTACCGATCCGATCCTGGTGGCTGCCAATGACGGCGTCGGCACCAAGTTGAAAATCGCGATCGATGCCAATTTCCACGACACGGTCGGCATCGATCTCGTCGCCATGTGCGTCAACGACCTCGTCGTGCAGGGCGCAGAGCCGCTGCTGTTTCTTGACTACTTTGCCACCGGCAAGCTTGATCCGGACCAGGGCGCTGCCATCGTCAAGGGGATCGCTGCGGGCTGCGTCGATGCAGGCTGCGCGCTGATCGGCGGCGAGACGGCGGAAATGCCGGGCATGTATTCCGATGGCGATTACGATCTTGCCGGCTTTGCAGTGGGCGCTGCCGAACGTGGCCAGCTTCTGCCAGTCGGCGACCTGGCCGCCGGCGACGTCATTCTCGGCCTCACCTCCTCGGGCGTGCATTCCAACGGTTTCTCGCTGGTGCGCAAGATCGTCTCGATCTCGGGCCTTGGCTGGGATGCGCCTGCGCCGTTCTTCGACGGCAAGTCGCTCGGCGAAGCGCTTTTGACGCCGACCCGCATCTATGTAAAGCCACTGTTGAAGGCGATCCGCGAAACCGGGGCCCTGAAGGCGCTCGCCCACATTACCGGCGGCGGCTTTCCCGAAAACATTCCGCGCGTGCTGCCGAAGAACCTGGCGGCCGAAGTCGATCTCGACTCGATCCCTGTTCCGCCCGTGTTCTCGTGGCTGGCAAAGACCGGCGGTGTCGAGCCGAAGGAAATGCTGCGCACGTTCAACTGCGGCATCGGCATGATCGTCGTCGTTTCGGCTGAAAATGCGCAGACGGTGACGGATGTGCTCACCCGCGAAGGCGAAATCGTCGTCCCTCTCGGCCGCATGATCGACCGTGCGGAAGGCGACGCCGGCGTCGTCTACAAGGGCACGCTCGGTCTATGAGCGACGCACTCGCCAGCGTGCAGAAGAAGCGCGTCGTCGTGTTCATTTCCGGCGGCGGCTCCAACATGCTGTCGCTGGCGGACGCCTGTGACGATCCAGGCTTTCCGGCCGAGATCGTTGCCGTCATCTCCGACAAACCGCAGGCCGGGGGGCTTGCGAAGGCTGAGGCGCGGGGCATCCTGACGCTCGCATTCGAGCGCAAGTCCTTTGCCGGCAAGGCTGAGCACGAGGCGGCGATCCTGGCGGCACTATCGGATATCCAGCCGGATATTATCTGTCTGGCGGGTTATATGCGGCTGATTTCGGGAGAGTTCATTTCCCGCTACGAGGGCCGGATGCTCAACATCCACCCATCCATCCTGCCGTTGTTTCCGGGCCTGCACACGCATCAGCGCGCGCTCGATGCCGGGATGAGGGTCGCCGGTTGCACCGTGCATTTCGTGACCGAAGGTATGGATGAAGGGCCGATCGTCGCGCAGGACTGCGTGCCCGTTCATATCGACGACACGCCTGATACGCTCGCCGCACGGGTACTGACCGTCGAACACCGGATTTACCCGGAAGCGCTTGCGCTTCTGGCAACGGGAGGCGTCAGCCTCAAGGCCGGCAGGGCAAAATTCGACCCAGAGGGTTAGTACACTTCCGCGCCGCACGCCGGCGATACCCATCCGGCGTGCAGCGTTCATCACTTAGCTACGCAGGAACGCCATCAGGTCGTCCGTCAGCCGCTGCTTGTTCGAGGCAAACAGCCCGTGGGGCGCGCCGTCGTATTCGATCAGCGTCGCGCCGGGGATCGCGGCAGCGGCGGCACGGCCGGACGTCTCGATCGGCACGGTCTGGTCGCCTGTTCCGTGGATGATCAGCGTCGGCACCTTGAAGCTCGGCAGGTCCGGACGGAAATCCGTCGAGGAGAAGGCCTTTGCGCAAGCAAGCGTTGGCCGAAGACCCGCCATCATCGTCTGCTGGAACGACCAGTCGAGCACGGCTTCGCTCACCGAACCGGTGAACACGCCGACGCCGTAGAAGCTTTTCAAAAAGCCGTGGAAGAAATGCGCCCGGTCTTCCTTCATGCCGGCCGTCATCTCGTCGAACACCGACTGCGGCACACCATCAGGGTTGTCGGGCGTCTGCGCCATATAGGGAACGACCGACGCAATCAGCGCGGCCTTGGAAACGCCCTTGCCGCCGTGGCGCGACATATAGCGGGCAACCTCGCCACCGCCCATGGAAAAGCCGAACAGTGCTGCATCCTGCGCGCCGGTCGCCTCGATGACATCGGCAAGATCGTCGGCCAGCGTATCGTACTCATAACCGTCCCACGGCTGCTCGGAGCGGCCGAACCCGCGTCGGTCATAGGAAATGGCGCGGAACCCGGCGTCTGCTGCCACCACCGCGAAGTCGTCCCAGGTGTCCGACGTCAGCGGCCAACCGTGCATCATGATAACGGGACGGCCGGTCTTCGGACCCCAGTCCTTGACATAAAGCTGCGTTCCGTCGCGGGTGGTGATCATGGTCATCTTTGCATCCCTTCTTCTGGCAATGGAACCAGTCTAACGGGAGGTCTCTGGCAATTGTTCCCCGACATGGAAGCGATGCATCCCTCCCAACGACCAGCCATTTGACGACCGGCTTGGCGCGGACTACCTTGGATTGAACCGGAGGTGTGAGATGACGATCACGGTCAAGCTGGGTGATGCGAAAACCGAACTTTCCGAGCTCCTGCCCCTCGTCGAAGCCGGCCAGGAGGTGGTGATTGCGCGTGGCGAAACACCGGTCGCGCGGCTCAGCCCGATCGCGGCCACGCCCGGTATGAATGCTGAGTTCACCGAAGAACAACTCGCGCGGCGGCGGGCAGTGATCGAAGACATCATCGCTTTCCGCGACAGGATGCCGTCGGCAACTGCCGAGGAAATCGATGAGTGGAAAAAGGAAGGTCGCCGATAGTGACGGCATTCGTTGCAGACGCATCCGTGGTTTGCAGCTGGATCCTTCCAGACGAACGTCATCCAATCGCAGATGCAGCCTTTGCTCGCCTGCAGACTTCCGAGGCAATCGCGCCACAACTGCTCTGGTACGAAGTGCGGAACGTGCTGATGGTCGCATACAGGCGTCAGCGCATCTCGTTCGACCTCGTCCTCGAAGGCTTGGCGAAGCTGCGCAAGCTCAACATATCGACGGTCGCTGTCGAGGATGACGGCGTTATTCTCGACCTTGCGACACGGTACCAGCTATCCGCCTACGACGCCGCCTATCTTGCGCTGTCGCTCGAGGAAAACCTCGAACTCGCAACGCTCGACAAGCAGTTGATCGCGGCAGCCCCGTCGGCCGGGTGCAGCCTCGTGCGGGCCTAAAGCGCCGCCCGGTTAAGCACGGCCCACTGCAGCAGCATGATTGTCTTGGCATCGATGATCTCGCCGTCGGCGATCATCGTGACGGCCTTGTCGAGCGGAAACTCCAGCACTTCTAGATCCTCGTGCTCGTCGGCGAGCCCGCCACCCTCGTTGATCCGGTCGGAAAGATCGATCGAGGCGTGGAAGAAGTGGATGACCTCGGTCACGGAGCCCGGCGACGTCAGTGCCTTGAAGACGAAACGCACGTCGCGGATCCGGTAGCCGGTCTCCTCCATCGCCTCGCGGCGGATCGCGTCTTCGGCGTCTTCGCCATCAAGAAGGCCGGCCGGGACCTCGATCATGAAGGACGGCTCGCCGATGAGATGCGCGGGCAGCCGGAACTGTTTGACAAGGACCACGATATCGCGTTCACGGTCGTGCAGCAGGATGCAGGCGGCCGGCGTGCGATGGAAAACCTCGCGCTTGATCCGCTGCGTCTCGCCGTTGCGATCGGTATAGTCGAGTTGATAATCGGAAAGCCGCGTCCAGCCCTGCGACAGCGTCGTATCGCTGACGATCTTCACCCGGTCATTCACGTCGCTCATGCGATTTCCCTGCGTAGCCAAACCTTGTTGTCGTGCACGGCAGCACCTCCGAAAGGCGCCACCGGGTCGGCGCCGGTGAGGACGTTGATGCCCTCGCCGTCGAGATGCGCGTCGTTGGGCCACAGTCCTTCGGCGATCAGCACGCCCGGTTTCGCGCCGGCCACGAGTCTCGCATGCAGACGGATCTCGCCCCGACGGTTGCCGAGCGTGACTATATCGCCGTCAACGATGTCGAGACGTGCGGCGTCCGTCGGATCGATCATCACGTCCGGCCGCCCTTCCTTCTCCACCGAGCTTTTGGTCTCGGCAAAGGATGAATTGAGGAAGCTGCGCGACGGCGAGGTCGCGAGGCGGAACGGATGCTCGGCGTCGGCCGTCTCGATCACGTCGACCTGGTCCGGAAAACGTGGCAACTGCCCATGCGGCCCGAGCGGACCGACGCTATCGGGCGTCCGGTCCGGCGATGGGCCATTGATCCAGTCGGGGCTGAAGCGGAATTTGCCGTCCGGATAGCCGAAGCCGTTGATGTAATGCGCAGTGTCGAAATCCGGTTGCGCATCGATCCACTTGTCGGCCTTCAGCGCGTCATAGGAACCCCAACCGCTGGCAGTCAGGATACGGTCGATATGGGTGCGTTCGTCCATGCCGAAGCCGGCAAACCCGTCGACGCCCAGACGCTTTGCCAGTTCCTCGATGACGAAAAGGTTGGTGCGCACCGTTGCCGGTGGTTCGACCAGTTTCGGGCCGAGCAGGATATGCTGATGCCCGCCGCCGCGATAAAGGTCGTCATGCTCAAGGAACATGGTCGCGGGCAGAACGATATCGGCAACCTTTGCCGTATCGGTCATGAACTGCTCGTGGACGGCGGTGAAAAGATCGTCGCGCAAAAAACCTTCGCGCACGAGGCGCTGTTCCGGCGCAATATTCATCGGATTGGTGTTCTGGATCAACAGCGCCTTCACCGGTCCGCGATGACGCAGCGCTTCCGCGTCGCCGGTCAGCACACGGCCGATCTGCGACTGGTCGAGCATGCGGATGTCCGGATCCTTGTAGGCCGTGCCCATCAGCTCGGCTTTGTTGAACCGATAAATCTCGCCGTTGTTGTGGAAGGCGCCGCCGCCTTCGTGTCGCCAGGAGCCGAGCACGGTCGCGATCGACAGCGCCGCGTGCATCGCCGCCGTGCCGTTGCGCTGACGGGAAAAGCCGTAGCCCAACCGGAAGAAACTCTTCGGCGTGGTGCCGACGAGCCTGGCGAACCCCTCGATTTCCTCGACGGTGAGGCCTGTGATCGCCGACGCCCATTCCGGCGTGCGGCTTTTCAGATGCGCTTCGAGGCCTGCCGGATCATCGGCATATTTCGCCATATAGGCGCGGTCGGCATAGCCGTCACGGAAGGCGACATGCATCACGGCGCAGGCGAGTGCCGCATCGGTGCCGGGGCGCAACACCAGCTTGACGTCGGCCTGTTTCATTGTCGGATTGTCGTAGATGTCGATGACGACGATCTTGGCGCCGCGCTGTTTGCGGGCCTTGATCGCATGGGTCATCACATTGACCTGGGTGGAGACCGCATTGGTGCCCCAGATCACGACGCAATCGGATTTCGCGATCTCGCGCGGATCGGGGCCGCGCAGGGCGCCTGTGCCCATCACATAGCCGGTCCAGGCCATGTTGGTGCAGATCGTGCCCATGAAGCCGGAATATTTCTTGGCGTGGCGCAGGCGCTCGATCGAATCGCGCTGCACCTGCCCCATGGTTCCCGCATAGAAATAGGGCCACACCGCCTCGGACCCGTGCTTCGCTTCAGCCTTGACGAACGCATCGGCGATCTCGTCCAGCGCCGCGTCCCAGGAGATCTCCTGCCAGAGCCCTTCGCCCTTGGCACCCATGCGGCGCTGTGGCACCATCAGGCGGCCGGGATGATAGATGCGCTCGGTATAGCGCGCGACCTTGGCGCAGATGACGCCGGCCGTATAGGTATTGTCGGACGAGCCGCGGACACGACCGATCCTGCCATCCGCGGTCAGATCGACATCCAGCGCGCAGGCGCTCGGACAGTCATGCGGACAGACAGTATGGCCGACGGAAGTGTGACCGACGACGGGGCTTTCGGGAATGGGGGTCGCAACGTTCATGGCTTTTCTATATGGCATGGCGACGGCTGCAAAAAGGGCCATTTGCAGCGCATCAATTTTATTCAAGCGAGACACAAGCTGAAATGAACTATCGGCACATCTACCACGCAGGCAATTTCGCCGACGTCCTCAAGCACGCCGTCCTGTCGCGGCTCGTTCTTTATGCACAGAACAAGGACAAGGCGTTCCGCTTCCTCGATACGCATGCGGGCATCGGGCTTTACGACTTATCCTCCGAAGAAGCGCAGAAGACCGGCGAATGGCTCGACGGCATCGGCAAGCTGGTCGATGCCGAGTTTTCTCCCGAAGTGGCCGAAATCCTTGCGCCCTATCTCGGTGCCGTGAAGGAACTGAACCCGAAGGGTGGCGTCAAGTTCTATCCCGGCTCGCCGAAACTCGCGCGCATGCTGTTTCGCCCGCAGGACCGTCTCTCGGCAATGGAGCTGCATCCGGAAGACTTTGCCCGCCTGTCGCGCCTGTTCGAAGGCGACTACCAGGCACGTGTGACCGAACTCGACGGCTGGCTGGCGCTCGGGGCGCATCTGCCGCCGAAGGAAAAGCGCGGCATCGTGCTGATCGATCCGCCCTTCGAGGAAGAAGGCGAGTACGACCGGATGGTCAGGGGTCTTGCCAACGCCTATCGCAAGTTTTCAGGCGGCACCTATTGCCTCTGGTACCCGATGAAGAAGGGCGCACCGATCAAGGACTTCCACGAGCAGTTGAACGCGCTGGATATCCCCAAAATGCTCTGCGTCGAGCTGACCGTGAAAAGCGACCGGGATCTTGTCGGCCTGAACGGCTCGGGCCTCGTCATCGTCAACCCGCCTTTCACGCTCAAGGATGAGCTGCATACGATCCTGCCCCCGATAAAGACGGCGCTGGCACAGGATCGTTACGCCTCGCAGCGATGCTTCTGGATAAGAGGTGAACACACCGACGCCGAGGCTTGACCCGTCGGCGCATCCCTTTCATGGTGCGGCGCGACTGGAGGCCGCCCACCATGAAACGCTTGTTCGCCGCCCTTGCAGGCCTCGTCGTCCTTCTCGCCTTCACTACTGCGTCGACGGCGCAGGAGCGGCAGCGCAACCGGGGTCAGCAAGGCTCCGAGGACCGTGCGGGCGCTTTCGATTTCTACGTCCTCTCTCTGTCCTGGTCGCCAACCTTCTGCGCATCCGATGACGGAGGCCGCAACCGGCAGCAATGCGGCACCGACAAGCGTTTCCGCTTCGTCGTACACGGGCTCTGGCCGCAATACGAAACCGGCTTCCCGGATTTCTGCCGCTCGTCGGAACCCGATCGCGTGCCGCGCCAGCTTGGTGAAAAGCTGTTCGACATCATGCCGTCGATGGGTCTGATCGGTCACCAGTGGCGCAAGCATGGAAGCTGCACCGGCCTCGACCAGCCAACCTATTTCGACACTGTCCGCAAGGCTTTTGAGCACGTCAAACTTCCGGCGGACCTTGCTGGCGGGCAAAGCCCGCTCAAGCTTTCCCCTGATGCCATCGAGCAGGCCTTCATGTCCGCCAACCCGGGTCTTTCCCGCCGCGGTATCGCTGCGAGCTGCGAAGGTGAAAAGCTCGATGAAATTCGTATCTGCCTTAGCAAGGATCTACAGTTTCGCGATTGCGCGGAGGTCGACCGCCGCGGCTGCCGGATTGGCCAGATTACGCTTCCTCCGGCCCGCTGACATCCGCTTGCTCAAGATGACACCAGCGGCCCTCGATATCAGAACAAGGACATACCGATGAAGATCCTCCACTCCCCGGCCTCGCCCTACTCCGTCAAGGTTCGCATGGCCGCCCGCCATCTCGGTCTCGACGTGACCGAAGAAAAGACCGACACGAATGCGGCGCCTCCCGAACTCATCGACAACAATCCGCTCGGGAAGATCCCGGTTCTGATCCGCAAGAACGAGCCGCCGGTCTATGACAGCGTCGCGATCATGCACTTCCTCGATCGTCACTCCGGCGGCAAGCTTTACCCGAAGAAGGACGTGAAGCGGACCGAGGCCGAAGTGCTCGAAGCGCTCTGCGACGGCATTACCGATAGCCTTCTCGCGATCGTCTACGAGCGTCGCTCGCGCGAGGAGGAAAAGGTCCACCAGCCCTGGATCGACAAGCAGTGGGGCAAGGTGGTGCGCGGGCTGGACTATCTGGAAAAGAACCTGCCGAAGACGGGCAAGAAGCTGCATGGTGGCCACTTCGCGCTTGCCGCTATGATCGGTTATCTCGACCTGCGCTTTAACGGCCAGTGGGCCGAAGGTCGTCCGGAACTCGCCTCCTGGCCTGACACGTTCTCCAAGCGCTTTCCGGCCTATATGGAAATGAAGCCCTACGCCTGAACCGAATGAGGTCCGCGGCCGCCCTAGAACTCTTGGGTTGCCGCGGATCCCGGCACAACCTGCCGGTCGTTCGAGACCTTCTCCCATTTGCACAAGCAATTGAAACGCTTGCCCTCCGGTTTTCCTCCGCTACTATGACGAGAACGGCGGGAGGCCGTTTGAAGCAATTCGGAGGAATTTCATGAAGCGATCAGCGTTGACGCGGCGAACCGCCCTGCGCCTTTCCGTAGTCCTTGCAGGCTCGGCCCTGTCCCTGATGTCACTGGGACTTTCAGCCACCGGGGCTGCGGCCCAGTCGTTTCCCGACCAGACGATCACCCTCGTCGTGCCGTTTGCAGCCGGCGGATCGACGGATGTTGTCGGTCGAGTCGTGGCGCAGAAGATGGGTGATATCCTCGGCCAGCAGATCGTGGTTGAAAACGTCGCCGGAGCCGGCGGCAATCTCGGCGCCGACCGCGTCGCGCGTGCGGAGCCGGACGGTTACACAATCCTGATGGGCACGGTTGCGACCCACGCGCTCAACCCGCTGATCCTGAAGCAGAAGCCCTACGACCCCGAGAAGGATTTTGCGCCTGTCTCGCTACTGGTCATCGTGCCGAACGTTCTGGTCATCAATCCGAAACTGCCGGTCAACACGGTGGCGGAACTGGTGGAGCTCCTCAAGAAGGAGCCGGAGAAATATTCTTACGCGTCGTCGGGCAACGGCACGCCCCTGCATCTCTCGGGCGAATTGTTCAAGGCGATGACCGGCGTCAAGATGGAGCATGTTCCTTACAAGGGCGCGGGTCCTGCCCTCAACGACCTGATCGGCAACCAGATCTCGATCATGTTCGACAACCTGCCCTCCTCGTCTCCGCATATCAAGGCGGGAACTCTGAAGGCACTGGGCGTCACCACTGCCGAGCGGGCAGCTTCGTTCCCGGACGTGCCGACGATTGCCGAGACGGTACCGGGTTACGAGACCTACACCTGGAACGCCCTGTTCGCACCGGCCGGCACGCCGCCTGAAGTGGTCGCAAAACTGAACGACGCCGCCAACAAGGCGCTACAGGACCCGGCAGTTGTCGCGAGGATGAAGGATTTCAGCGCCAAGATCGTCGGGTCTACCCCGGAGGAACTCGGCAAACACGTGACAGCCGAACTCGCAAAATGGACCCCGGTCGTCAAGAACGCCAATATCCAGATGGACTGACCGTTATACCGACCGAAAACCACGCATGAAAAAAGCCCGTTGGTGACAACGGGCTTTTAGATGAGAAGCCGGGAAACGCTCCCGGCTTTTTGTTGTTCTTATTAGAACTTTACGCCGATACCGACCTTAACGCTGTGGTCGTCGAAGCCCTTGGAGACGTTGCCGCTGTCGAGGCTGTAGTCCTTGGCTGCGAAGTCCGTGTAGCGATATTCGATACGGGTCGTGATGTTGCTGGTGACGAATGCTTCAGCACCGACGCCGACCGTATAACCAACGGATGTCTTGTCGTCAGACGACGTTGCATCCTTGAGTTCGTTGTTCTGCAGCGCGACACCAGCCGTACCGTAGATCAAGAAGGGGTTGAGGTCGTAACCGACGCGGCCGCGGACCGAACCGTCCCAGCCAGCTTCGCCACGGTAACCGCCGGATGTTCTGCCGTCCTGGCCGTTGTAGCCGACGTCAGCTTCGATACCGTACACAACCTGGCCGCTCTGCCAGTTGTAACCGGTATAAGCACCGCCGCCTGCACCCTTGGCATTGTAGTCGCCACCGCCGAAACGGCCCCAGTCGTAGGAACCAGTGGCGCCGAGGTAGAAGCCCTGCCACGTAGCGGCCGGTGCGACTTCTTCAACAGCCATAGGAGCTGCAGGAATCTGGTCGACGGCGTCAGCAGCGCTGGCCGAGGAAATTGCAATAAAGCTGGCAGCCGAGGCCATCAGAGTCGCGACGAGAATACGCATACCTTTTTCTCCGTTTGGCGCATCGGCTCAAAAACCACTTCGGGTTTCGGAAGGTCCGACACGAGTATTCCTAATTGCTACAACGTCCCTGCGCACCCTTTCGGGTATCGGCGCTGTAGGCTGCCGGGCAAGTGTCACATCAACAGAGTTGACGACAGCTTTGTTCCCTGCTGGCTGAGGACGAATTTGGGGGGCAATTGAGGAATTGAAAGAGCCGAAATGTGAATTGTTTGTGGCAGCTAGACGGCTAAATTTCGATGTTGCTTCATCGCCACAGGTATATCGTCAAGGATAACGAGACGTTAATCGCACTATAGAGCATTTTACATTTCTTGACCGTTTCTTAACATTGCGAACAAACGCTGTCAAACAGCCTCGATACATATCACGACTCCGAGAGGCGCGAGATTTAGCCTCCTTTATTCGAGTTTAACTCAAATTTAGCCGAGCAACGCATCAACGCCATCACAGCATCCTGCAGAACTCCTACTTGCAAATCGTCATTTCCGGTCGAAACGAGGCCGAATTCCTGCCGTATTCGCTTCCAGGACCCCGCGAGCACGTTTGCTGAGAGAGAAATGCAGGCGTGGTGGCACGCTTCCAAAGCTGCCGGCAAAACACTATCTGTTGGCGAACAGCTTCAGCCCCGAGTCGCCGATTTCTTCGGGTTGGATGATCACAAAGACGAGATGAGCCCGCAGAAATAGTCGTCTGAACTGATTCTGCCGGCGGAGACATGCGATGAACGCGAAGAATGTGCCCGATGGCGGCGTTCTTTATGACGGAAACGAAGAAGACGACGACGATGCCCTGGCACCGGAAGCGGTCGCTGCGGCTATCACCACGTCCATCGACTGGAACGAGGCTGTCCGCCACGACACGGGCCTCAAGGGCGCCGACCTGATCGCCGAGTTCGTCAAGCACCTTCCGAACGCGCCGGGCGTCTACCGGATGTTCAACGAGGCCGGCGACGTGATGTATGTCGGCAAGGCGAAGAGCCTCAAGAAACGCGTCAGCAATTATGCGCAGGGCCGACTGCATTCCAACCGCCTCACCCGCATGGTGCGCGAAACCACGCATATGGAATTCGTCACGACGCGGACGGAGACCGAGGCGCTGCTGCTTGAAGCGAACCTCATCAAGCGGTTACGTCCGCGGTTCAACGTTCTGCTGCGCGACGACAAGTCGTTTCCGTATATTCTCATCAGCGGCGATCACCGTGCCCCTGCCCTGATGAAACACAGAGGCGCCCGCGCCCGCAAAGGCCAGTATTTCGGACCGTTCGCATCGGCCTCTGCCGTCGGCCGAACGATCAACTCGCTACAGCGTGCGTTCCTGCTGCGCACCTGCACAGACAGCGTGTTCGAGAGCCGCACGCGTCCCTGTCTTCTTTATCAGATCAAACGCTGTTCCGGCCCCTGCACCCATGAAGTCAGCGACGAGGGCTATGCCGAGCTCGTCAAGGAAGCCTCGGACTTTCTTTCGGGCCAGAGCCAGAACGTGAAGACCGTCATCGCCAGGCAGATGTCGGAAGCCTCCGAAGACATGGATTTCGAGCGCGCCGCGATCTATCGCGATCGGCTTGCAGCGCTCAGCCACGTCCAGAGCCACCAGGGCATCAATCCGGCCGGCGTCGAGGAAGCCGATATCTTCGCCATCCACCACGAAGGCGGGCTTACCTGCATCCAGGTGTTCTTCTTCCGCACCGGCCAGAACTGGGGCAACCGCGCCTATTTCCCGAAGGCCGATCCTCAGATGGCAGGAGCCGAGGTCCTCAACGCGTTTCTCGCGCAGTTCTATGACGACAAGCCGGTTCCCAAGCAGATTCTGCTGTCGGAAACGGTCGAGGAGCAGGAACTGCTGGCGCTCGCGTTTTCCGAAAAGGCGGGACACAAGGTCTCGATCCTGGTGCCGCAGCGTGGCGAAAAGCGCGATCTTGTCGATCACGTCGCTGCCAATGCGCGCGAAGCACATGGCCGCAAGCTGGCCGAAACATCGTCGCAGGCGCGCCTTCTCAAGGGTCTCGCCGAAACCTTCAGCCTGCCCTACCAGCCCCGGCGCATCGAGATCTACGATAACTCGCATATGATGGGCACCAATGCCGTCGGCGGCATGGTCGTCGCGGGTCCGGAAGGATTTGTGAAGGGCCAGTACCGCAAGTTCAACATCAAATCGACCGACATCACCCCCGGCGACGACTTCGGCATGATGCGAGAGGTCATGACCCGGCGCTTCTCGCGACTGATCAAGGAAGAAGGCATTCCTGATCGCAGCATCTCGACGCCGAAACCCGTCGAGGCGACCAGCGATGACATCAACGATGCCGCGTTTCCGGCCTGGCCCGATGTAATCCTGATTGATGGCGGCCAGGGCCAGATGACGGCTGTGCGCACCATCCTCGACGAACTTGGCATCCGAGACGTGGTGACGGCGATCGGGGTGGCCAAAGGTGTCGACCGCGATGCCGGCCGCGAACGCTTCTTTGCCGATGGCCGCAGCGATTTTTCTCTGCCGCCACGCGATCCCGTCCTCTACTTCGTCCAGCGCATGCGCGACGAAGCGCACCGGTTCGCGATCGGCTCGCACCGGGCCCGGCGCAAAAAGGAAATGATCAAGAACCCGCTCGACGAAATCGCGGGCATCGGGCCGGGCCGAAAGCGCAAGCTGCTGCAGCATTTCGGCACCGCAAAGGCCGTGTCCCGCGCAGGTCTCAACGATCTGATGGCGGTCGAAGGAATCTCCGAAGCGGTGGCAAAACAGGTCTATAATCACTTCCACGAAAGCCGAAGTGGATGACGATGAACGACATGCATGGGTCATCAAAACAGCGTATGCATCTCAACCAACTGTAAAAAAGCCTCGAAAACTGTTGACGCTGGCGTCTCGAAACCTCAACTAGAGGCAACCCTCAAGCACAGGTCCATCATGGCTTCCCGCGCGTACAACATTCCCAATCTTCTGACCTATGCGCGCATCCTTGCCGTACCGGTGATCGTTCTGTGCTTCTTCATCGAAGGAAAGCTGGAAAGCTCGGATTTTGCCCGCTGGGCCGGATTCTGGATCTTCGTCGTGGCGTCGCTGACCGACTATCTGGATGGCTATCTGGCCCGTATCTGGAACCAGACGTCAAATATCGGCCGCATGCTGGATCCGATCGCCGACAAGCTTCTGGTTGCCGCCGTGCTGCTGCTGCTTGCCGCCGATCAGACGATTGCCGGCTGGTCGCTGTGGGCTGCAATCACGATTCTCTGCCGCGAAATTCTCGTCTCGGGCCTGCGTGAATATCTGGCGGCGCTCAAGGTATCGGTGCCGGTGACCCGCATCGCCAAGTGGAAGACGACGATCCAGATGGTGTCGATCGCCTTCCTGCTGGCCGGACCTGCCGGCGACAAGTTCCTGCCGTTCACGACGCAGATCGGCATCGGCCTTCTCTGGGTCGCCGCGGCCCTCACCTTCTACAGCGGCTACGACTATTTCCGCGCCGGTCTCAAGCATCTCGTGGATGACGAGGGATGACAAAACTCGTCTATTTCGCCTGGGTGCGCGAGAGAATCGGCAAAACCGAGGAAGATCTCGACCTACCGCCTGAGGTCCTTACCGCGCGTGATCTCCTCAATCACCTGAAGACGCTCGGCGAGGAATACGAGAACGCGCTGCAATATCCCGAGGTCATTCGCGTCGCGATCGACCAAGAGCATGTGGAGCATTTCGAAAAGATCGCCGGAGCACGCGAGATCGGCATTTTCCCCCCGATGACAGGCGGGTAAACGGAAGACAATCTGATGACGATGCCCACGATCCGCGTCCAGACCGACGATTTCGATCTGCGATCGGAGATCGATCTCCTCACTGCCGGCCGCATGGATATCGGCGCGGTGGTCAGCTTCTGCGGTCTTTGCCGTGACGAGCAGGGAGCGCTCTCGGCGCTGGAATTGGAGCATTATCCGGGCATGGCGGAAGCCGAGATGAACCGCATCGCCCTTCTTGCCATCGACCGCTTTTCGCTTCTCGGACTGACCGCCATCCACCGCTACGGCAAGATCGCGCCCGGCGCCAATATCGTCCTCGTCATCGCCGTCGCCTCGCATCGCCAGGCAGCCTTCGATGGCGCCAATTTCGTGATGGATTTTCTGAAGACATCGGCGCCGTTCTGGAAAAAGGAACACGCGGCTGACGGTTCGCCCCGGTCCTGGGTCGATGCGAAAGACGCCGACGATACCGCCCGCGATCGGTGGCGCTGAGGTTTACGGGACCACCCTTTCCCGCCGGCTGATGACGAGAACCGCAACCAGCACCAGCCCGATGGCGAAGTCCCGCCACAGGATCGGACCGTAACCGCTCCACAGTGTTTCGGCGAAACCGACAGCGGCGGCACCGGCTGCCGACCGCAGCGGATGCGAATGGCCTCCGGCTGCAGCAATCAGGACGATCTTGATGCTGATCAGCAACCCGGCGCCGAAGTCCATCGTTCCGTAATACGAGGTCGCCAACACGCCTGCGACGGAGGCGTACAGAGATGCTGCCGCGTAGGCGAGGACGAATACCAGACGGGAACTGATGCCGCAGAGTTGGGCCACAATCTTGTCGTCGGCCACCGCCCGCCAGATGCGCCCGAGGCTTGTATGATCAATTACCAGCCAGCCGGCCGCGATCATTGCCAGCATCAGGCCGGTATTAAGCAACTGGATCAGCGTCAGGGTTATTGCGAAACTGTGACCCGCCCAGAGCGGAACGGCACGGTTCAGAAACGGCGACAGCCAGATCTCCCGGGAGCCGGAGGCAAGCCGAGCGCCCTCCATCAGCACCAGCAGCACGCCCAGCGCGGCGACGATCGGCGCGTTGCGCGCATGCCTTTCGATCAACCGCAGGGTCAGCCCGCCGACCACGATCCCGGTCGCGACGCCGCCGACGATCGCCGCGCCCGCCCCCATCGCCAGTGCCGCCGGCAGGACAAGCCAGAACTCGTCCCAGCCGAGCTGCGCGAACAACACGTAGAGATGGCCGGAAAAAGCAAAGATGGCGCCATAGGCGATGTCTGCGCGCTTCGTCAGCGCAAAGCCGATCACGTAGCCGAAGGCAAGCGTTGCGTAGAGTACCGACAGCGGCACAGCATTCGCCAATTGCTGGAGCAGATAGGCCATCGGCAAACCCCAAAAGGATGACACGAATATAACTGGTAAACCGCGTTACACCAGTTATAATTCTGGGATGGATTTCACCTGGACCCCGCATCGTTTCGTCGGTGGCGCCTTGGCGCTCGATGTCGCCAACAGCGTCATACTGCGCATCGATCCGTCACGCCGCATTGATCGCTTCGCCTCTCCGCAGCAGATGGATGCCTTTCCCGAGGCGGCCGGAGAATTCTCGGCGGAGCGGGCGTTGTTTGGAGAAGTGACGCCAGTCGCCGCGGAAAGACGCGGCGATTTCCTCGTGCTTCGGGAGGCGATCGACCGGTATTTCCGTGCTCGAGCGGATGGCGAGGATGACCCGCACAAACTGGCGGATCTGCTTGGCGCGGCGGCTGTGGCGTTGCGCGGAACCGGCACCGGCTCGCTCGAGGCTGCCACCGCTCGCTCGGCCTTGCGGCTTCTTGGCGACGATCAGATTTCCCGCCTCAAGAGCTGCCGCAATTGCGGCTGGCTGTTTATCGACCGAAGCCGCAACCGTAGCAGAAGCTGGTGCGACATGACCGTCTGCGGCAACCGCGTGAAGGCGAACCGCCACTATCGCCGCAGCCGCGGTGGAGGACCTTCGGCTGGAGACGCAACATGAGGTGGAGGGCAGCGATATCAGCCGGGCTCTGCGTGATGGGCCTGATTGTGACTGGCTGCCAGCGACCGTCGGAAGGCGTGTATTTCGAACTGTCCGGCCGGATTTTCGTCTTCAACTACCGGGTGGCTACCGCTAACTACCTCGTTACGCTGCGAAGGGTCGCTGCCATCCCTAAGGAAAGCCGCGCCAGAGCGGAATTCGAAGATCCGCAGGGCGGACCGGCGCTTTTCACTGAAGAGAGAGTGCTCGATGTCGACGATGTCCTCACGCTTGCCAGCCCGTTCGTCCAGTGCGTCCGGAAGGACAGGCCCTACCGCGTGGCCATCACGCTGACAGGCGCGTCCGGCGAGGTGCTGCAGGTGATCGAAACCACCGTGACGTCGGATGTCGATCAGTCTGTGATACCGGCGGCACCGCTGGTCGTCGGCCCGGCCTACACACCCAACCCCGACATGTTCAAGGCCGATGGCTCGACCGACTTCTCCGGGCGAACCGGCTGCCCGGCGACTCCATGACCTTGCCGCAGACAGCAAAAAAGGCCGGAGCGAATGCCCCGGCCTTTTGTAGATCAAACCGATCCGTCAGCAATCAGCCGACGATTTCGGTTTCGGCGAACCAGTAAGCGATTTCCTGGGCAGCGGTTTCCGGAGCATCCGAACCGTGAACCGAATTTTCGCCGATCGACAGGGCGAACTGCTTGCGGATCGTGCCCTCGTCGGCGTTGGCCGGGTTGGTCGCGCCCATGATTTCGCGGTTCTTCAGGATGGCGCCTTCGCCTTCGAGAACCTGAACGATGGTCGGGCCAGACGTCATGCCGTCGACGAGTTCGCCGAAGAAAGGACGTTCCTTGTGAACGGCGTAGAAGCCTTCAGCTTCGCGCTTGCTCATCCAGACGCGCTTGGATGCGATGATGCGCAGGCCGTTGTCTTCAAATACCTTGGTGATGGCACCGGTCAGGTTGCGCTTCGTTGCGTCCGGCTTGATCATCGAAAACGTGCGTTCAATCGCCATTGGTCTCATCCTTTGTTTCCACGGAAAGTGGGCGGTGTTTAACCGCCCCTTTCGCGGGAAACAAGGGGGATGGGCCTAATTTCACGCAGCCGTCACAACGCGTCCTGCGCTGTCATGAAGGTCGAGCAGACGCTCGAACCACGAAGCCAGCAGGCCGTCCTTGCCCAGCACGTCGGCACCATCCGTCACCCGCAGCCACTGCAGCGCGCCGAACAGAATGTAGTCGGCAAACAGCGGCGCCTCGCCGCCGAGGAAAGGCTGGAATTTCAGCGTGTGCGTAACCGGCTTCAGTTTCTCGGCGAAGGTGTCGATTTCCCGCTGCCGGTCGGCGGCGACCTCTTCCAGCGACCGGCCGAATATGGCCTCGCGGCTGCTGCGGAAATAGGCCTGGTCGGCCGGCCCCAGCGTATCGTGCACGCTCTTGATTGCGATCCTCGCGATTGCGCCGTGTACCACCGTCTGCGAAAAACCCTCGACAAACCGGGAGAGCGCCTTGCCGCCTTCCCCGCCGAACAGGGTCGGACGGTCGGGATAGCGCTCGTCCAGATAGACCGCGATGTCGAAACTGTCACGGATCAGTTCGTTTCCGTCCCGCAGGATCGGCACGGTCCTGGAAAACCCGTTCTCCAGGTTGGGGATCTGCGTAAACGGTGTCGGCTGCTCCGTGTATTCGAGCCCCTTGTGCTTGAGCGCCATCACCACTTTCCACGCATGCGGCGAAAAGGGCCGGTGCGCGTCAGCGCCGCAGAGGGAATAGAGAATGCGTGTCATCATGGGCTCCTGATCTGTCACTCACCGCACATGATGGGATGGGAAGCCTCACAAATCCAGTCAGGAAATTTCATGGGTGGTATCAACCCCTGCCCCTCGGGTTGGCCGACAAATCCGGTATGATTACACGTGAACAACCGGAGACGCTTTGAATGCTGCGCCATTTCCAGATGCTTGCCGCTTACAATTCCTGGGCAAACTCACAGGTCTACGATGCCTGTGCCGCGCTGACGGACGCCGAATATCGCGAAGATCGTGGCGCCTTCTTCGGATTAGTCCACCGCACGCTCAACCATATCCTCGTTGCCGACCGCATCTGGATGCGCCGCCTGACCGGAGACGGCACGGCCCCGACGGATCTGGGGGCCGTTCTGTTCGAGGATTTCTCTGACCTGCGCACGGCGCGTGACGCAGAAGATGTGCGTATTACGAACTATCTCGGGTCTCTGACCGATAACGCGCTCAGCACCACCGTCACCTATACGCCGGTGACCGTTCCGACGGAGGTCACCGAACCAGTGGCGCCGGTTCTCGCCCATCTCTTCAACCACCAGACCCACCACCGGGGACAGGTGCACGCCATCCTCACCTCGCTCGGCAAGCCCTCCGTAGTGCTCGATATGATCGCCTTCCTACGCGGGCATGGAAAACAGTGGATGCAGGTTTAACGTAATACGGCTTTAGGACAAACAGGGGTTGTGAACTCAGCCTTAACCTTATTCGCAACGAGACGTCTTCAAACGCCTGACAAAAGCCAACGTTTCAGGCGTTCTTAACCCTCGATCTCGCGTACTGTTTTCCTGAAACGAGACAGTAACGAGACCCTAAGGAATAGGTGGATCATGTCGGCGGACAATGCACGGCAATCGCGTGACAGGAGCCTGGCTGTCGTAGCGCAGCAGATGGCAAAGCAGGACGTTGCCGGTCTTCCTCGCAATTACACGCTGTTCCACGAAGCGCTGTCGGGGTCCGATCCGGCGCTTACCCGCGACGTCGCCACGCTTCCGGCCGGCGCTACCCAGGCCCAGATCGACGAGATCGGCCTGCGCTACCAGCTTCCCGGCTTCGTGGTTCTATCGATCGCCAACCGGGACGAGGAAACGAGACGCGTTCTCGATCTCGTCGGCACGATTGCCCAGGCCACGCTGAAGAAGCAGAATTTCGTACGTGCGCTGGAGACGGCGGCCGAAAGCCTTCGGAGCGGAAGTGCCAGCGGTCTCGCCGACATTCAGGCCGAGCTCGATCATCTTCAGGCGAACCTCAGCGAAACGCTCTCCGCCGAGATCGGTCTCACCAAATCTCTGGAGCTTGCCGCGGACCGGCTGCTGATGTCGAGCAATCTGGCGGAAGCGGCCCGAACCAATTCTCTGTCCGACCGGCTGACCGGGCTTCCGAACCATGTGGCGCTGGCCGAAAAGCTGGATCTCCTCTACGCGCCGGCCGCCGAGCACCGCGCGGCCGCCCTTTTCGTGGTCCGGCTCGTCGATCTCGGCGAGTTGGCGCAGACCTATGGCCAGGTGACTGCCGGCCGGATCGTCAAGCGTGCCGCCGCCATTTTCCGCAAGGCGATCAAGAAGAACGACTTTCTGGCCCGGACCGCGACCGACAGCTTTGCGTTTCTGTTCGAGGATGTCGATCGGAGCGGTGCAAAAGCGATCGCCGATCGACTCGTAACTTCGATCGCCGATAGCCTCGTGTTTGCAGGTTCCGGTGAAGGGCATTACCCCCACATGCGGCTGTCGATCGGCGTGGCGCTCTCGACCGAGGCATTCTCGCCGCAACAGATCAAGCTGCATGCGGCAACCGCACTCGAAAGCCTTCGTGTCCATGGTTCAGGCGCCGGAACCGAAACCGTGGCGATCTTCGGCGAT
The DNA here is from genome assembly GCF_014842035.1 of Rhizobium sp. CFBP 8752. Taxonomy (NCBI): domain Bacteria; kingdom Pseudomonadati; phylum Pseudomonadota; class Alphaproteobacteria; order Hyphomicrobiales; family Rhizobiaceae; genus Rhizobium; species Rhizobium sp. CFBP 8752. The sequence continues at coordinate 2,118,553 of NZ_JACYUZ010000001.1, forward strand.
CCAAGCCGTCGTGTCTCCTGAGCACGCTCTCCGATCCTCCATACGACATTGACGCGGCGGCCCATCCGGGCGCCGCGTCCTGCATTTCAGCAAAAAGTCGATCGCGTCGGCGTCAGGCGGGAACGAACTGGTTTTCCTGCGTGAAGCGGATTGTCTTTCTGGTCACGCCCTGCGCGAACTGGACCGGAAACGCTGCGGACGAGATGGCCGTATCGATCACCTGCCCCTCGATGAACGAGCCGGCGATGATGAAATAGCTCGGCTTCGGCGTGAATGTGTAGTCGAGGTTTGGCTCGAGCTGCACGGCGACGGCCGGTTTGCCGCCCATCGCAAGACCCACGTTCAGCGACATCCGGACACTGGCCTGCTGCAGAACCGACGGGATCAGGTTGTTCGCCCGCACGAGAAAGACACCTGCGGGGCCGCTGGTCGGATTTGTCGGGAACGCCGGAGCACCGTTCGGGAACGCGCCCTGATAGGTTACGGCGACGTTGTTCAGGCCATCGAGAACCACGTCACATTTGCTGGCGGTAGCAAATGCCCGCGGGTTGAGTGTCGAACCCAGTTCCTGGATGTAACCGGCGCTGATCGAGTAGTCGATCGTCCAGCTGAATACCGACGTGCTCGGGTTTTCCGGGCTGCCCGAGGCCGCGTTGCCGATCATCCATGCCAGAGACAACGGGCTCTGCGACGCGCCGACCACGTCCGGTATCGTCTGGAACAACGCATAACTCTGGAACTTCGGGTTCTCGTTCATGACCGTAAGCGTATAGGGCGTCCCCAGATCCTGTTTCTCGAAGATCTCGATCGATTCCCTTCCCATCATAACACGCATGCTGACCTCTCCTCTTTGACATTCTTGCCGCCGCGACATGCGGACCGGACCGAACGGCCCGTTCGGCTACCAACGGCAATTCCTGCCGTGAGTACAACCTAGAATGATTTATCGCTGGAGAATGTCACGCATGTAACAACTTTTGATTGCATTTATCCGTATCACGGCTCAGACGGCAAGCGACACCTCAGCGTCCGAGTGGGTTTATGACATCGAACCTTATCTCCAAGATCAACAACGACATCCGACATTCCGCGTGGTTCGACGATCTCGACGACGACACGTACTCGCGTCTCGTGTCGGGGTCGGCGAGCCGCCTCTATAGGGACGGCCAGACGCTGTTTTTCAGCGGTCAGGCCTGCGACGCGCTGTCGATCATCGCGTCCGGTTGCGTGCACCTCTATTTCATCTCGGAGGATGGGCATGAAGTGATCTTCGCCGAGCTCGGCGCTGGCGACGTTCTGGGAGATGTCGAACTCACCCTCGGCTGCACCCACTTCGCGAACGCGGTCGCGGCCGGTGAGACCCGCGTGATGGTGGTCCGTCGCAGCGCATTCAGTGAGATCACCCGCATGCCCCAGATGTCGGCTTTTCTGATGAAGACATTCGCACGCAAGCTCAGAAAGACGATGGCCTTTGCCGAAGGCATGGCACTGCATACGCTGCAGACCAGGCTTGCGCGTCTTCTCGTCGATCTCGCCCGCCTGCACGGCCGCAGCACAGCGGAGGGGCTGCTGATCGACAGAGCGATATCGCAGGAGAAAATGGGGCAACTGATCAATGCCAGCCGCCCACGAGTGAACGCGCAGCTTCAGGCTTGGAAGGGCGACGGCGTGCTCGGCATGCGGCGCGGCCGCCTGATCATCCTCGACTACCGATCGCTGAAGATCATGTCGCGCGAGGGGGCGACCGACAATTGACAGGGTGGTCCAAGGCGCGACGCCGAGCGCGACGGATTTTAAGGTCCGTCGCGCAGGTCGCCTGCCCTTTTGCGATTGCTACTTGCAGCCACCCTTGACGTACTCGATCATTTCCTCGGTCTCATGCGTGAAATGCGGCCCCTTGACGTTACTAGGGCTGCCATTCGACACGACGCTGAAGATTTCGAAAGCCTTATTCTCAGCCGGCAGGAACCACGCGCCGCCACTGGCACCGCCGCCGTACATCGGATGCGGCTTTGCCTCGTAAGCCGTCGCATCGCTGACGCTGATCGACGGGTCCTCCATGAACATGTACTCGCCACCATCCAGCCGTCCGGGATATCCCATCAGGGTGAGTTCGGTTTTCTCAGGCACCTTAGCGAGACGCAGCTGGAATTTTCCAGACGTCGATGCCTTGGTACTGCGCATGACCGCGTAATCGACTGCGGCCGCGGCAAGGCCCGGGACTTGCGGTATCTTCGTCCACGCCGTCAGGACGGACGCCATGTCGATAGGATAAGCCTCGCCCGGCGCTCCGTCATAACCCGGATAGAACACCACGTTGCTGGCCTGGTCTCCATTCAGCCACATGGCGTGTGCCGCCCCGATGATGATCTTGTCGTCGGAGACGAACTGGGCGCTGGCCGCTTGATCGATTCCGCCCAGGCTAAAGAACAGCTTGCCACCGAACTTGAACGGAGCCTCTTTGATCGGTGCCTGCTTGACCTCGGTCCCTTCGAGGGAATGTACGTCGCCACCTGGCATGCCGCTCTCCGGCAGTAGGCCGGGAGCGGGGATTGCATTGCGACGGCGCTCATCCGTCCAGTAGTCTGCGGTAAAGGCCGCCTGCGCCGCGGTCGGTGCCCAGCAGGTGAACCGGTCATCGGCGAATGCGCCTGCCGGTGCAAAGGAAACCGACACCAAAAGTGTCAGGCATGACGCTTTCCAAAACTTCATCTCTCAACCCTCCTTGTTCGAACATCCGTCAGGGATGCTTCGGCCGAGTGGCCAGGGACGAACCTAGATGGGCGCGGTCTGGAGGGCTGTTCCCGGAGGAACAGGGGGAGATCCTTGAGAGATTGTCCCTTCGCAGCGCACAATGCCCGTAAATCGCGACGGCCGCCGTCTTGCCTTCACGCCCGGTTTCGGCCAAAACCGCGGCCATGATTACCATTACCGACCTTTCCGCCCGTATTGCCGGGCGCCTTCTCCTCGACCATGCCAGCGTGACGCTGCCCGCCGGCACCAAAGCCGGGCTTGTGGGCCGCAACGGTGCGGGCAAATCGACGCTGTTCAAGCTGATTACCGGCGAGCTCAGCTCGGAGACCGGCTCGGTCTCCTATCCGAAGAGCGCCAAGCTCGGACAGGTGGCTCAGGAAGCGCCCGGCACCGAGGATTCGCTGCTGGAAATCGTGCTCGCCGCCGACAAGGAACGCGCAGCGCTGATGGCCGAGTCGGAGACGGCCACCGATCCGGACAGGATTGCCGACATCCAGATGCGCCTCGTCGACATCGACGCCCATTCGGCGGAAGCGCGCGCCGCCAGCATTCTCGCGGGCCTTGGCTTTTCGCAGGAAGCTCAGCTTCGGCCTGCCTCGTCATTTTCCGGCGGCTGGCGAATGCGTGTGGCGCTTGCTTCGGTTCTGTTTGCCGAGCCGGACCTGCTTTTGCTCGACGAGCCGACCAACTATCTCGATCTTGAAGGCACGCTCTGGCTGGAAGATTACGTGCGCCGCTATCCGCACACCGTCATCGTCATCAGCCATGACCGCGACATGCTCAACAATGCGGTCACGTCGATTGTCCATCTCGACCAGAAGAAGCTTACCTTCTATCGCGGCGGCTATGACCAGTTCGAACGCCAGAAGGCGGAAAACGACGAGCTGCAGACCAAGGCCAAGGTGAAGAACGATGCGGCCCGCAAGCATTTGCAGACCTTCATCGACCGTTTCAAGGCCAAGGCCTCCAAGGCCAAGCAGGCGCAGAGCCGCGTCAAGGCGCTGGAGCGGATGGGAACGGTCGCCTCTGTTATCGAGGATCATGTCCAGCCAATCACCTTCCCCGAGCCCGAAAAGCAACCCGCCTCGCCGATCATCTCGGTGCAGAACGGTGCCGTCGGGTACGAGCCGGGCAAGCCGATCCTCAAGAACATCACGCTCCGGATCGACCATGACGACCGCATCGCCCTGCTTGGCTCGAACGGCAACGGCAAGTCGACCTTCGCCAAGTTCATCGCCGGCCGGCTTGCCGCCGAAAGCGGCGAACTGAAGCTCGCGCCAAGCCTGAAGATCGGCTTCTTCGCACAGCACCAGCTCGACGACCTCGTCCCGGGTGATTCTCCCGTGGAGCACGTGCGCCGCCTGATGCCGTCAGTCCCGGAAGGCAAGGTACGCGCCCGCGTCGCCCAGATGGGGCTTGCGACAGAAAAGATGTCGACGCCTGCAAAGGATCTGTCGGGCGGCGAAAAGGCGCGCCTGCTGATGGGGCTTGCCGCCTTCCACGCGCCCAACCTCCTCATCCTCGACGAGCCGACCAACCATCTGGACATCGACAGCCGAAGAGCCCTGATCGAGGCGCTCAACGACTATCAGGGCGCGGTCATTCTTATCTCCCATGATCGGCATCTGATCGAGGCGACGGTCGATCGTCTCTGGCTCGTCAACAACGGCACGGTGCAAACCTTCGAGGGAGATCTCGAAGAATACCGCGACCTGATTGTCAGTTCCGGTAAAAAAAAAGAAGAAAAACCGCAGCTGATTGACGATGCGGCATCGAAGGTCGAACAGCGCAAGGCGAGCGCCGAAAGGCGTGCCTCGCTCGCCCCCTTGCGCAAAAAGATCAACGATGCCGAGGCCTTGACGGCCAAGCTTGAGAAGCTGATTCAGGCGCTTGATAAAGAGCTTGCAGACCCGGCGCTCTATGAAAAGACGCCGGCAAAGGCTGCAACCAAGGCCAAGGAACGGGGCGAGGCCGCGGCCAAGCTCTCGGCCGCCGAAGAGCAATGGCTGATGCTGTCTTCCGAATACGAAGAGGCGATGGCCGGCTGAGTTTCGTAATCCGGTTGCCCCTGCCCCTCTGCATGCCTAGCTAAGGTGCTGCAGCCAGAGGAGGCCTTCGATGGATCTTTATCTCGAAACCGACGACGACGCCCGCACGCTCGCCTTTATCGCCGAGCAGAACGCAATCTCAGCGGACGCCCTGGAAACACCCCAATTCGAAGCGGACCGCGACACGCTGAAGGCGATGTTCGAGCGCGAGGACCGGCTGATCGTGCCGGCGCGGCGCGGACGCTGGCAGTTCGACTTTCATCGCACCAAGGACAATCCGCTCGGTCTCTGGCGCCGACTACCGGCAGCAGACGAGCCGCGCCACGACGCGGCCTGGGAAACCATTTTCGATTTCGATGCCTTTTGCGTTACCGAAGGCAAGCGCTGGATCTATAGTGGCGCCGTCACCTCCCCTTACGAGCCGACCCGTGTTCTCGTCATCCTGTCCGACGGCGGATCCGACCAGATGCGGCTGCTGGAGTTCGACACGGAGGCGAAGGCGGTCGTCGAGGGCGGTTTCGACACGCCGGTGGCGCGGGCCCATGCAAGCTGGATCGGCCCGGACGAGATCGCCTATTTCGGATCGATCGACGACTTTTCCGCCACCCGCTCTGGCTGGCCCCGCGTCGGCCGCCGGCTGAGGCGCGGCATGGATCCGAAAGATGCACCGATCCTGTTCGAGGCGGGCCCCGACGACGTTCAGGCGACCGGCGGGATCATCGATCCACTGTTTTGGAACGGCGGTTCGGACAAGCAGCCGATCGAGTTCTTTACCGTCATCCACGAGATCGACCGGATGAGCGTCCATGTCCGCGATGGACAAGGTGCGCTCCGGCGTCTCGATCTGCCCGACAGGATCGATGTCACCGCCAACCATCGCCATCTGCTCTGGCGCGCCAAGAGTGACGAGCGCTATCCGACCGGCAGCCTGATCCTGCAGGAATTCATCCCGTATTCGGATGAGCCGCTGGGTGCTGCCCGTGTTCTCTTTAGCCCTGAACACGGGCAGACCGTCACTCAGTTCACGCTGTTCAAGACCTGGGGCGCATTCGTCGTCAGCGACGTGATGGTGCCGCGGTTATTCCTGATCGACCTCACGAAACCGGATGCGCAGCCGCAGGAACTGCAGCTGCCGTCCACTCTGCAGACCGTCGGATTCCGCACGCTCGATGCCGACCTCACGCGCGGCGAGGAAATCCTGACCGTCATCGGCCAGGGCTTCCTGCAGCCCTACGGGACATGGCGTCTCGACCTGACGGATCGCTCGCATGCACCCGAACTGGTTCCAACCGGCGTCTCACCCGCCTATTTCGATGCGCAGGGAATGCAGTCCGAGCTTCTGCAGGCCACGTCCGAAGACGGGACGAAAATCCCCTATCACATCGTCTACCCGAAGACGTGGGAGAAGGGCGAACTGCCGGTCCTGATGTATGGCTATGGCGGCTTCGGCTGGCCGCTTGCTCCCTACTACTCGGGCAATACCGGCGTCTGGCTCGAACATGGCGGCGCCTATGTACAGGCCTATATCCGCGGCGGCGCGGAATTCGGCCCCGACTGGCACACGGTCGCCAAGGGCAAGGGCCGTCACAAGGCGTTCGAGGATTTCGTCGCAGTCTCCCGCGATCTTGTCGCACGTGGCATCACAAAACCGTCGCGCATCGCCTGCCATGGCGGCAGCAATGGCGGTCTTCTGACCGCTGTCATGGCAACGCGCTATCCACAAGATTTCGGCGCAATCTGGACCTCGGTCCCCGTCATCGACATGTCGCGTTTCCACGTCTTCCCAGCCGGCAAGGCCTGGATGGACGAATACGGCAACCCTGACGTCGCGGAAGAGCTTGCCGCGATGCTGACCTATTCGCCGCTCCACAATATAGACCCCGCGGCTGAGGTGACCTATCCGCCGATCTACATCGAAAGCTCGACCAACGACGACCGCGTGCATCCATCGCATGCCCGCCGTTTCGCCAAGCGACTGATCGACGCCGGGCATCGTCCTCTGTTTCACGAATACGGCTCGGGCGGTCACGGCGGCGCCGGCGATACGCTTGAACAGGCGGCGCGATTGGCAATGGGCTACAGTTTTCTGCGCGAGACGATCGTGAAGGCGTGAGCGGAAGCCATCGGTTGTGCCAAATCCGCGGATACACTACCGTCCGTTTGCAACCCTGTGAGGCATGACCATGACGCTTCATATCACCGACCCGGTTCTCGATGCGCTTGCCGAACAGGCGCAGAAAATCCTGAATGCTCCGAGCAAGGAGGATGCGGTTCGCCAGGCGCTGGAGCGCGTGGTGGGAGAGGTTCATCAACGAACTGAACCTGTCTCCGACAACACGACACGAAGCGAACGACTGCAGGCTTTGCGAGACCGGTTGGAGCGGCTGAGGCAAGATTTCAACATGCCACCCAATGAGTCGCTGCCCCCGTTTGATGAAAAGGCTTATCTCGACGAGATGTGGGGCGAGAACGATGTTCATCGATAGCTCGGTCGTCGTTGAAATCCTGATCGACGGCGACAGGGCAAACGAGCTTCTGGGGCGCATGGCAGAGAGCCGGTCGATTTGCACGGGACCGACCGTGATCTACGAATCGGCGACTGTGCTGGCGACCCGGCTTGGCAGGCAACCCGAAGAAACAAAGCTGCTGGTACAGCGCTTCGTCGAACGCTTCGAGATTTCTGTCCTGCCAGCATCCTACGATGTCGCGTCTGCCGCCATAGACGCCTTCGCCCGCTACGACAAGGGCCGCCATCCGGCAAAGCTCAATTTCGGGGATTGCTTCTCCTATGCCGGCGCCCGCCAGTCGGGTCTGCCGCTTCTCTATGTCGGCGGAGATTTTGCGCGGACCGACCTTGCCTGATCAGGCCTTTTTCACCCAGCGTCCCTCGGGCGATTGCTGCCAGTAGGTCAGCGCATGTCCATCGCCCTTCAGCTTCTTCCACTGGGCGCGCGCGCCTTCCAGCTGAAGCTGGTCGTAGCCATCGAACATGAAGACGACGCGCTCATAGGGGTCGAGCGGCGGCGGCTCGGCGCCGTCGACGACGAAACGCACGGTTGCGGCATTCTGGTTCTCGGGAGTCGCCGTCAGCAGGACCGGTTGCTCCTGCGGCATCGGCGCTGCATCGGTGCCATGCGGCAGAAAACTGTCATCGCGAAACGTCCACAAATGTGCGTCGAGAAAATCCCGACGCACATCTTCGGCTGTCTGAACGACCACCTTCCAGCCGCGCTCGACGCTCTTTTCGAGAAGCGCCGGCAGCGCATCTTCGAGCTTCGATTCGGTCAGGTGATAGAACAGTACTTCGGTCATCAGTTCTCGTAGTTCCTGCGGACAAGTTCGTCCAGCAGGCGTACGCCGTAACCGGATGCCCAGGACTGGTTGATCTCGTTCTGCGGCGAATTGAGCGCCGTTGCCGCGATGTCGAGATGCGCCCAGGGCGTATCGCCGACGAAACGCTTGAGGAACTGCGCCGCGGTGATCGAGCCGGCCTGCCTGCCGCCGCTGTTCTTCATGTCGGCAAAGCGGCTGTCGATCATCTTGTCGTAGTCCTTGGAGAGCGGCATGCGCCAGAGCTTTTCGCCGCTTGTCTCGCCCGCCTGTGTCAGTTCGTCCGCCAGCGCGTCATCGTTGGAAAACAGTCCGGCATGGAGGTTGCCGAGTGCGACGACGATGGCGCCGGTCAGCGTCGCGAGATCGATCATGAAGCGCGGCTTGAAGCGCTCCTTGCAGTACCAGAGCGCATCGCCCAGCACGAGACGGCCTTCCGCATCGGTATTGACGATCTCGATCGTCTGGCCGGACATCGAGGTGACGATATCGCCGGGTCTCTGGGCGTTGCCGTCAGGCATGTTTTCGACCAGGCCGATAATGCCGATCACGTTCGCCTTGGCCTTGCGAGCGGCGAGCGTGTGCATCAGGCCGGTCACGGCGGCAGCTCCGCCCATGTCGCCCTTCATGTCTTCCATGCCGAGGCTCGGCTTGATCGAAATGCCGCCGGTATCGAAAACGACACCCTTGCCGACAAAGGCGACCGGCTGATCTCCCGGCGTGCCGCCGTTCCAGGTCATGACCGCCAGCCGCGGTGGCCGGGAAGAGCCCTGGGCGACGCCGAGCAGAGCGCCCATGCCGAGTTCCGTCATCTCTGTCTCGGTCAGGATCTCCACGTCAACGCCAAGCGATTCCAGATCCTTCGCCTTCTGCGCAAACTCGATCGGGCCAAGCACGTTGGGCGGCAGATTGACCAGGTCGCGGGCAAGAATCACACCCTCGGCAATGGCCTTCGCCGAGACGAATTGCTCAGTCGCCGCATCCGCTTTTGCGGTGACGATGGTGACGGTCACCGTCTTCGGCGACTTGTCCTCGTCGTCGTCCTTCTTCTTCGTCTTGTAGGTATCGAACTTGTAGGCGCGCAGCAGCATGCCGGTCGCGAAATCCGCAGCTTCGGCCGCGCCGACGTCGGCACCGGGTGCATCGAGGAACACCGTCACCTTCTCCATCGTCTTGACCGCAGCGGCCGCGACGCCACCCGCCTTCAGCCAGTCGTAGGCTGTCAGCTTGTCGGCCTTGCCGAGACCCAGCACGATAAGCCGATCGGCCTTCGATCCGGCCGGGGCCAGAATATCCAGCGTCGACAACGCCTTGCCTTTGAACTTGGCGATGCCCGCCGCCCTTACCGCAACAGCCTGCGGATCGACTTCGGCGACACTGGCGGCTACCGCATCTCCCGAAAGCTTGAGCTGAATCGCAAGTCCTCCATCGATGACGGCGGAGGCGGAAAAGGCGATATCGAATTTCATGGACATTACAGCTCCAGGCATTGTGGTGCGGAAGAAAGGCCCGATCTTCACCCTTTCGGTCGCGAACGCAAGCGCGCAGGATCGAACTTCTCGCCTTCCTAAAGCCCGTATTGATGTCCAATCCACTGTTTCCAAATGTCACAACGCCGAAGAAAACCGGGGTTGCCAACATTTTGTGACAGGGGCCCTGTCGCAATGCCGTTCCCAATCGCTTAGATAGGCGCGGCTACTATCGATCGAATGCGGGACGAAAGCCCCTTAGGACCTGAGGCATAATGCGGGAATGAAGCTTCTCGAACTCTACATATTGCGCCGAATCCTGCAGATGTTCCTGGTGGCACTCGTTCCGGTGCTCACGATCATCTGGACGATTCAGGTGCTCGGCCGCATCAACCTGGTCACCGACACCGGCCAGTCGATGGGCTCGTTCATGCAGCTCGCAAGCTATATCCTGCCGACCATCATTCCGGTTGTCCTGCCCTTCGCCTTTGTCATCGGCATCACCCAGACGCTGACGGCGATGAACAATGATTCGGAACTGCCTGTGATCGACGCGGCCGGTGCGGCCCGCAGCATCATCTACAAGCCGGTGATCTTGCTCGCGGTCGCGCTCAGCCTCGTCTCCTTCACCATCACCAATTTCATCGAACCCAAATCACGGCTCGGCGCGCGCGAAATGGTCGCAGCTGCCTATGCTGACCTTCTATCTTCCGTGATTGAGGAAAAGACCTTTCGCAGCATCGAGGACGGGCTTTACGTCCAGATCTCCGAGCGCCATTCGGGCCGGGTGCTGAAAGGCCTGTTCATCGTCGATTACCGCGATCCGAATTTCGGCCTGATCTATTATGCCCGCGAAGGATCGGTCGATCCTGGCGGCACATCGCTTACCATGCGCGACGGCGAAGTGCATCGCAAAGGCCCGGACGGCCGGATCTCGATCGTCAAGTTCGCGTCCTACGCGTTCGATTTGTCAGCGATGACCCAATCGGATGAGGGCGGCCTGCCGCTTTATTCCGGTGACCGGCCGCTGAGCTTCCTGCTCAACCCCGACAAGACCGATCCCGCCTATCAGAAAAAGCCCGAGAGCTTCCGCAGCGAGCTGCATCGCCGCCTGTCCGACTGGCTGTTCCCGATCACCTTCGCGCTGGTGTCTCTGCTTGTGGCCGGCAACACGCGGTCGCACCGGTCGGCACGGCTGCATCCGATGATCTATGTGCTGCTTTTCGCCTTCCTGCTGCGCTGGCTGGGCTTCTCGGCCACCAATCTGACGGAACGCAACGCGGCCTACGTGCCGCTGGTCTACGCGATTCCGCTGGTGACCTGCCTGGTGACGGGCTTCATGCTGGCCACCAACCGGCAGATCCAGATGCCGCGCCTGTTCAGCCGCAGCATCACGAAAGCGACAACCGTCGTGCAGAAGCGCCTTTCGCCGACGGGACGCGGAACCACGGGAGAAGTGAAATGATCTTCTCCACACTCGGCCGCTATTTCTTCAAGCGCTATATCAGCACCGCATTCTGGTTCCTGCTCGGTGTCAGCGCCATTATCTTTCTCGCCGATTTCAGCGAGACGAGCCGTCGCCTCTCGGGCCTCAACGGCTACAGCCTCTACGGCGCGCTGGCGATGACGGCGTTGCGCGTGCCGCAGATCCTGCAGCAGGCCATCCCGACGCTGAGCCTGTTTATCGGCATGACGGTGCTGATCGCGCTCAACCGTCGCTACGAACTGGTCGTCACCCGTGCAGCCGGAATTTCCGTCTGGCAGTTCGTCGCACCGTTCATTGTTGGATCGTTTCTGCTCGGTCTCTTCACGCTGTTCGTCGTCAACCCGATCGGCGCCTGGGGCCAGCGCGAATCAATCTCGCTCGAGACCACATGGCGGCAGGCTAGCAACAAGTCCAAGTCGTCCAAGTTCGTGCCGTGGATCCGCCAGCTGTCCGGCGATGAAGACGTGATCATCGGTGCCAAGACCTATCGCGAGAGCGGAACCGAGCTCCTCGACGTGGTGGTTTTCCACTTCGACAAGGACGACGTCATCATTATGCGGCAGGACGCCAAGACGGCTAAGTTGGAAGATGGTTACTGGCTTCTTAACGACGTTCTGGAGAATCGGCCGGGCGAAATTCCGACCCGTCTCGAGACGGCACAGGTCAAAACCAATTTGAGACGCGAGTATCTCCAGGAGAGCCTTGCTCAGCCGGAAACCGTTGCGTTTCTTGGTCTTTCCCGAAAGATCGAGATCGGCAAATCCTTTGGAATCTCGACGAAGGCGCTGGAAACCCAGTTTCACTCCCTGCTTTCACTGCCGCTGCTGCTCGTCGCCATGACGATGATTGCGGCAACAGTGTCGTTAAAATTCAGTCGCTTCGCGCAGTCCAGGTCGATGATTCTGGGTGGAATAGTTTCAGGCTTCGTGCTTTATGTCGTCTCGGTGCTTGTGAAGGCATTCGGGAGCAGCGGGGCGATTCCTCCTTTCGTGGCGGTCTGGATTCCAGTCGTCGTCGCGACTGCCCTGGGCGCTACGATCTTGCTTCATCAGGAGGATGGCTAGTGGCGGTAAGTAACCGCGGAAATATCAGTCGGCTCGCCGCCGCCCTGCTGACCGGTGTGTCTGTATGTGTCCCTGGCGTCGCTGCATTGACGGGCGGCGCGTATGCGCAGGGTCTCGTGCCGGCTGCTGAAGACGGTGCGAAGATGCTTCTGCGCGCCAACGAACTGACCTACAATCAGGACAACAAGCGCGTCACCGCGACCGGTGGCGTCCAGATCTATTACAACCGTTACCGCATGGTTGCGCAGCGCGTTGAATACGATCAAAACACCGGCCGCGTCATGGCGACCGGCAATATCGAGTTCATCGAACCGTCGGGCAGCCGCGTCTACGCGGAAGAGCTCGACGTGACCGACGATTTCGGTCAGGGCTTCATCAATGCCCTGCGCGTCGAAACCACTGACAATACCCGCCTTGCGGCTGAAAGCGCCGAGCGCCAGACCGGCGATATCATGGTGCTCAACAACACCGTGTACACCGCCTGCCTTCCATGCGCCGCCACACCCGGCAAGGCGCCCCTCTGGCAGGTCAAGGCGCAGCGCGTCATTCGCAACGGACAGAAGCATACGATTCGCCTCGAGAATGCACAGTTCGAGTTGTTCGGCTTTTCGCTTGGAAAACTGCCCTTCCCGATCGAAGTTCCCGACGAGACTGTCGAGCGCAAGTCCGGCGTGCTGTTTCCGAAGTTCATCGTCAGCGATAACCTCGGGTTCGGCGTCACCGTCCCCTATTACCATGTCTTCTCGCCAAGCATGGATGCGACGATCAGCCCGACCTACTATTCGAGCCAGGGACTTCTGGTCGAAGGCGAAGTGCGCAACCGGTTCGACAACGGCGACCACACGTTCCGTTTTGCCGGCATCGATCAGCGCGATCCCGGCTCGTTCGACGCTGGCACAAGCGACCGCGAGCAGAACAGCCGCTTCATGGCCGCCTCCAAGGGCGAGTTCCAGATCAACCCGCGCTGGGCCTTCGGCTGGAACGTCATGGCCCAGACGGACGCGAACTTCTCGCGGACCTACAGCCTGACCGATGTCAGCCAGGATACGTTCACCAACGACGTCTACCTGACCGGCCTTGGCAAGCGTAACTATTTCGACCTGCACGCCTACTATTTCGACGTCCAGGACAATGGCACGTCGAACACGCTCGAGCGCCAGCAGGCGATCGCCTATCCGTCGTTGGACTACCAGTATATCGCGCCCGAATCGGTGTACGGCGGTGAGCTTTCGTTCAACGCCAACCTGACCAACCTGTCGCGTCGCGAAGAGGATTCCTACTTCGAGGGCACCACATACCGCTTCCCTGGTCTCGAAGGCGATTACGCCCGCGTGACGACCGAAGCCGAATGGAAGCGCACCTACACGACATCGGGCGGCCTGCTGCTGACGCCGCTGTTTGCAGCACGCGCCGATGGCATCCGCCACGATGTGTCCAATCCGAACTTTGCCTATGACGGCAATCTGGAGCCGAACGGCACGAACGGTCGATACATGCTGACGGCTGGCCTTGAGGCCCGCTATCCGTTCCTGATCACCAGCGAAAACAGCAGCCACATCATCGAGCCGATCGCGCAGATCTATGCGCGTCCGGACGAACAGATGTCCGGCGGCCTGCCGAACGAGGATGCGCAGAGCTTCGTGTTCGATGCCACTTCGCTGTTCGAACGGGACAAGTTCTCCGGCTACGACCGTGTCGAAGGCGGCACCCGTGCCAATGTTGGCTTCCGCTATACCGGCTCGTTCAACAACGGCATCGGCGTGCGCGGCATCTTCGGCCAGTCCTACCAGATTGCCGGCGAGAATTCCTTTGCCAGCGACGATCTGGTTCAGGCCGGCGCCAATTCGGGCCTCGAAACATCGCGATCCGATTACGTCGCCATGGCGGCGATCGACCTGCCGCAGGGCTTCTCGCTTTCCAACAACGTGCGGCTCGATGAAAAGTCGCTCGATATCCGTCGCACCGATACAGCGTTCAGCTATTCCACACCGCGGGTCAGCGGCAAGCTGATCTACACTAAGGTCGATGCGCAGGACGAGTACGGCGACAGCGACGCGACGGACGTGCTGAAGAACAGCATGTCGCTCCGGGTCAACGAAAACTGGTCGCTGGCCGGTTCCGCCACGTGGGACCTGACAGACAGTTCGCTCATCCGGCGCGGCGTCGGTATCAGCTACGCCGACGAGTGCACGATCTTCACGCTCGCCTATACCGACAAGCCTTCGGAAGCCGATGCGAACGACTGGACGATCAGTGCGCGCCTGAGTTTCCGCACGCTTGGCGACGTCAATATCGGCACGACCAAGGATTACGATCAAACCTTCCGTTACTGAGACCGGTAACGGAAGAATCGTCATGGTTTTGCCGCAACGATTGTGCAATCGGACGCCAATCGGCTAGTATGGCGGCCGAAAGCGCGCAAAGTCGCGCGACAAGTGCCCGGGCGGAAAAAAGGGATTGGTTTCATGTTTGCAATGACCGCGACACGCAAGATCGTGCTGGCAGTCTCCGTGCTCGCCGCGACCACGGTCGCCACGCCGGTGATGACACCAATCGTGGCAATGGCACAGTCGACGAGCGGCGTCGCAGCCGTCGTCAACCGGTCGGCGATCACCACCGCCGACGTTGCTCGCCGTTCGGCCTTCATGCGCCTTCAGCGTCAGAAGCCGAGCAACAAGGTCGCTCTCGATCAGCTGATCGACGAAACGCTGAAGCGCCAGGAAATCTCGCGCGTCAAGATGTCCGTCAGCACCGAGGACGTTGATCGTTCGTTTGCCCGCTTCGCGCAGGGCAACAAGATGACAACCGAGCAGTTGAGCAGCGTGCTCAATCAGGCCGGCGTCACACCGGACCATTTCAAGGCCTATATCGCCGTGCAGATGAGCTGGCCGCGCCTGGTCAACGCCCGTTACGGCGGCGGTCGTCAGCGCATGTCGACCGACCAGCTTGTTACCCGCATGATGGAGAACAAGCAGAAGCCCGTGACCACCGAATATTTCCTGAAACAGGTGATCTTCGTTGTTCCCGCGGCAAAGCGGAACGCCATCCTCAACAAGCGCAAGGCAGAAGCCGACGCGTCGCGGTCGCGGTTCCCCGGCTGCGCCGAAGCTAAAACCTTTGCAGCGACGATGCTGGACGTTTCCATCCGTGATCTGGGCCGCGTGCTTGCGCCGGATTTGCCGGAAGACTGGAAGCCGCTGATCGAGAAGTCCTCCGGCAACACGACCGGCACGCGCGTTACCGAGCGTGGCGTCGAATTCCTGGCGATCTGCGAGCAGCGTCAGGTTTCCGATGACGTGGCGGCCGAAGCCGTGTTCCGCGCCGAGGATCTCGGCAAGGCTGAAAAGTCCGGTGAAGACCCTAACAGCAAGAAGTACATGGACGATCTGCGCGCCAAGGCCCAGATCGATTACATCCAGAAGTCGTAAAGCCCAAAGGGCCTGAACGGAGACCGCATGCCTTTTGATCGTCCGCTCGCGCTGACCCAGGGCGATCCTGCCGGCATTGGTCCAGACATCACGCTCGCCGCATGGACGGCGAGACGGACACACGGCATTGCGCCGTTTCTCTTCCTCGGCGACCCGGCGGTCCTTGCATCGCGCGCGGCCCTGCTTGGCCTCGACGTTGCGATCCGTGAAACCGACGCGGACGGCGCCGTTTCGATCTTCGAAGACGCGCTTCCCGTTCTGCCGATCCCGGCCGGAGCCGAAGTCGCCGCCGGCGAGCCGCATGTCGCCACCGCCCGTGGGACGATTGAGGCGATCGAGACCGCCGTGTCGCTGTCGTTTGCGGGAAAGACGCTCGGCGTCGTCACCAATCCGATTGCCAAGTCCGTTCTATACCAGGCAGGCTTCGGCTTTCCCGGCCATACGGAATTCCTGGCGGACCTTGCGCACAAGCATACCGGCACGCCCGTGCGCCCCGTCATGCTGCTGGCCGGACCGAAGCTGCGGGCCATCCCCGTCACGATCCACATTCCGCTCAAGGACATTCCAGCGGTGCTCACCGAAACGCTGATCCTTGAAACTTGCCGCGTGACCCATCACGACCTGAAGGTCCGGTTCGGCATCGACCAGCCGCGCATCGCGATTGCCGGTCTCAATCCGCATGCGGGCGAAGACGGCACGATGGGCACCGAAGAACGCGACATCATCCATCCGGCCATCGTCAAGCTGCGCGCAGAGGGCATCAACGCCTTTGGGCCACTCCCGGCCGATACGATGTTTCATGACGAGGCCCGCAGCCGTTACGACGTGGCAATCTGCATGTATCACGACCAGGCGCTGATCCCGGCCAAGGCTCTGGGTTTCGATACCTCCGTCAACGTCACGCTCGGCCTGCCCTTCATCCGGACCTCTCCCGACCACGGCACCGCCTTCGGCATCGCCGGCAAGGGTGTCGCCCGCGAGACGAGCCTGGTCGAGGCAATCCGGCTTGCAGGCGCCATGGCCGGAACAATGACACCGAACCTTGCGGGGCGCATCTGATGGCGACGCTCGATGGGCTGCCGCCGCTGCGTGACGTCGTCCAGCGTCATGGACTGGACGCCAAGAAATCGCTTGGCCAGAACTTTCTGTTCGATCTCAACCTCACCCAGAAGATCGCCCGCGCGGCCGGACCGCTGGAAGACGTGACCGTATTCGAGGTTGGGCCGGGTCCCGGCGGCCTTACCCGTGCCATCCTGTCGCTCGGCGCCAAGAAGGTGATCGCCATCGAGCGCGACGCCCGCGCGCTTCCAGTGCTTGCAGACATCGCGGACCACTATCCGGGACGGCTTGAGGTCATCGAGGGCGACGCGCTGCAGATCGATTTCGCCGCGCTCGCGGCCGAGAAGGCTGCCGGTGGACCGGTCAAGATCATCGCCAACCTACCCTACAATATCGGCACGCAACTGCTGCTGAACTGGCTTCTGCCTGAGGACAAGACCTGGCCGCCATTCTGGCAGAGCATGACGCTGATGTTCCAGAGGGAAGTGGGTCTGCGGATCGTTGCCGACCAGGAAGACGACCACTACGGCCGCCTCGGCGTCCTCGCGGGCTGGCGCACCGATCCCCACATGATGTTCGACGTGCCGCCTCAGGCCTTTTCGCCACCACCCAAGGTGACATCGACTGTCGTACATCTGATCCCGCGCGCCAATCCCCTGCCCTGCGATGTCTCCAAGCTGGAACGCATCACCCACGCCGCCTTCGGCCAACGCCGCAAGATGCTGCGCCAGAGCCTGAAACCGGTCGGTGGCGAAGCTCTGCTCGCCAAAGCCGGCATCGACCCGCAACGCCGCGCCGAAACGCTGTCGGTGGAAGAGTTCGTAAAACTGGCGAATCTGCTCTGAAGGGCGTCACCTATCGCTTGGCGCGATTGGGCCACCTCGACTTGTGGGCGCGACGAACGCGCGCCCTTCCAACCAAAACCTAAAGCGTTGGCTCTTCCGTCAGGAGGTTGCTCACGAACTCGAACAGGCCGTGCCTGCGGTCGCGGCGGACGCGTTCGGCGTTGACGATGCAGCTGACGTTGTGGAAGGCTTCGTCGAGATCGTCGTTGACGATGACGTAGTCGTATTCGCGCCAGCGTTCGATTTCCGAGCGGGAATTGGCAAGCCGGGTGCGGATCACCTCTTCGCTGTCTTCGGCGCGGCGGTGCAGACGTGACTGCAGCTCGGTCATGGTTGGCGGCAGCACGAAGATCGAGACGACGTCCGCCTTCATCTTTTCCTGCAGCTGAAGTGCGCCTTGCCAGTCGATGTCGAACAGCATGTCGCGTCCCTCGGCCATCGCCTTTTCGACCGGCTCGCGCGGCGTGCCGTAGAAATTACCGTGCACCTCGGCCCATTCCAGCAGATCGTCGGCATCGCGCATGCGCTCGAACTGCGGCACGGTGATAAAGTGGTAATGGGTGTCGGCGATCTCGCTCGGGCGCTTGGCGCGGGTGGTGACACTGACCGAGATCTCGAGGCTATGGTCGCCGCGCAAGAGATTGCCGGCGATGGTGGATTTGCCAGCGCCTGACGGCGACGACAGGACCAGCATCAATCCCCGGCGCGCGATCGTCGTCTTCATCTTCGAGGGCGACGAGGTTTTCGGTGTCGAGGGGGCCGGGCTCATGGTCGTGTCACTCCAGATTCTGAACCTGTTCGCGGAACTGGTCGATCACGACTTTCAGTTCCAGTCCTGCTGCCGTTACAGCAGCGGCGTTGGATTTGGAACAGATCGTATTCGATTCCCGGTTAAATTCCTGTGCAAGGAAGTCGAGACGGCGCCCGGCGGGGCCGCCCGTCTGCAGAAGCTCGCGGGCTGCGACGACATGGGCCTTCAGCCGGTCGATCTCTTCGCGCAGATCGGCGCGGGTCGCAAGCAGTGCTGCCTCGCCATAAAGCCTGTCGCGGTCGAGGGTCGGCGCCTCTGCCATCAAGGCGGCGAGCTGCGTGGAAAGCTTCTTGGCAATCTCTTCCAGCGAGCGGGACGGGTCCTTCTCCACCAGCGTCGTCAGTTCGGCGATGCGGTCCACATGGCGGGTGAGAATGTCCCGCAGTGCCGACCCTTCGTGCTCGCGCATCTCTTCAAGTTTGAAAAGCGCGTCGCCGAGACAGTTGAGGATGGCGGCGTCGCGCGCCGTCACCGCCTGTTCGTCATCCTCGGCCTCGCGGATCTCGACGAGACCACGGATGCCAAGCAACGTGTCGAGACGCAGCGGTGCCGGATCGACCAGATCGCCCAGCTCAGCACGGAGCGCCATCACGGCGGCCAGTGCATCGCGGTTCAGCACCGCTTCCACCTTTGCGTCGTCGGTCGAGAGCGACAGCGCCACCTGCAGATTGCCGCGCGAAAACCGTTCGGAAATCCGCTTGCGGACATCCTGCTCAAGACGATCAACGCCGGAGGGCAGCCGCAATCGCATGTCGAGCCCCTTGCCGTTGACCGAGCGCAGTTCCCAGGCAAAGCGATTGCGGCCGCTTGTTCCTTCGCTGCGGGCAAAGCCGGTCATCGACTGCAGGGATTTCGGGTTAGACGGCAGGCTCATACGCTTCTCCGGACTGCCTTCCCCAGAGGCAAGGCGTCAGTTGCTTTTCGGTGGCTTTTCGGCGTCGTCGCCATCCGGCTGGCCATCGACCACTTCTTCACCGCGGGCTGCCGCATTGCCGGTTGACCGTTCGGCCTCGATCCGGCGCCAGCGACGTACGTTGGCATTGTGCTCTTCCAGTGTGGCTGCAAACACGTGCCCGCCTGTGCCGTCTGCCACGAAATAGAGATCGTTGGTGCGCCACGGATTGGCAACCGCCTCGAGTGCGGCGCGGCCGGGGTTGGAGATCGGCGTCGGCGGCAGGCCCTTGATCTGATAGGTATTGTAGGGCGTCTGCTTGGTCAGATCGGACTTGTAGATCGGCCGATCGGACGGTTTGCCCTCACCGCCGAAGATGCCGTAGACAATGGTCGGGTCAGACTGCAGCCGCATCCCCTTGTTCAGCCGGTTGATGAAGACCGAGGCGACATGGGCGCGCTCGTCGTCCTTGCCGGTTTCCTTCTCGACGATCGAGGCCAGCACCACGAACTCTGCCTTGGTCTTGACCGGCAGGTCGGGGTCGCGCTTCTCCCAGATCTGGTCGATCGTCTTCTGCTGAGCGGCGTGCATCTGCGAGAGGATTTCCGACCTCTTGGTGCCGCGCGAGAACTTGTAGGTATCGGGCCGCAGGCTGCCTTCGGCGGGAAGCTCCGCCGGCATGTCGCCTTCCAGCACCGCATCCTCGTTGAGACGCAGCATCATCTGGCGCACGGTCAGGCCTTCCGGGAAGACGACGGAATAGAGGATGGACTTGCCGGAGATCAGCGTCTCCATCACGTCCTTCATCGAAGCCTTCGCCTTGATGTCGTATTCGCCGGCCTTCAGCGTCTCGCCGCCGCGCAGATAGGTCGCGGTCACGTAGCGGAACACGCGCGCGTCGGACACGACGCCGTTGCGCTCGAGATTGTTGGCAATCTCCGCCAGGCCGTTACCGGGACGGACCATGAAGTGGGAGTTCGTTTCCAGCGGACCCGGATCCTGGAACGTGCGGATCATGTAATACAGGCCGCCGATCACCACGATGCAGACCAGGACCACCATCGTCATGACGAAGTTCAGGAAGATCACCAGCTGGCTGCGCGCCTTCTTGGAGCGGCGCGGCGGTTCCGGCACCCGTTCGGGCTTCAGGGCTTCGTTCGGCGATTTCGGAATGATCGGACCACGGGTCGCGCCGTTGCCATTGCCGCCCTGGCCGTTACCACTGCCATAACCCGGCTGATCATTCGATGAATTCATGTCGCTCAACCGTTTCCCCTCGACTCTGGACTTTCAACCGGCTGTTTGGCCAAGCAATACGGCAAAAAGCGGGTTTGGAAAATGATATCGGCCGGACTATCGAGGTCCAGCCGAGAAGCGAAGGCCGAATGCGCGTCAGGCTTCGTAGCGCCTGAGCACCAGAGACGCGTTGGTACCACCGAAACCGAAGGAGTTCGACAGCGCCACGTTGATCTCGCGCTTGCGCGCGGTATGCGGAACGAGATCGATCACGGTGTCGACATCGGGGTTGTCGAGGTTGAGCGTCGGCGGCGCAATGTTATCGCGGATCGCCAATGCCGAGAAGATGGCCTCGACAGCGCCGGCCGCACCGAGAAGGTGACCGATCGCGGACTTGGTCGACGACATGGAGACCTTGGAGGCCGCATCGCCAACCAGGCGTTCGACAGCGCCGAGTTCGATCGTGTCTGCCATGGTCGATGTGCCATGGGCGTTGATGTAGTCGATGTCGGATGCGCCAAGGCCGGCCCGCTTGAGGGCAGACGTCATGCAGCGGAAGGCACCGTCACCGTCTTCCGACGGCGCTGTGATGTGGAAAGCATCGCCGGACATGCCGTAGCCGACGACTTCGGCGTAAATCTTGGCACCACGCGCCTTGGCGTGTTCAAGCTCTTCCAGCACCACGATACCGGCGCCCTCGCCCATCACGAAACCATCACGGTCGCGGTCATAGGGGCGTGAAGCGCGCTGCGGGTCGTCGTTGCGCAGTGTGGAGAGTGCCTTGCAGGCGGCAAATCCTGCGAGCGCGATACGGCAGATCGGTGATTCGGCACCGCCGGCCACCATGACTTCCGCATCGCCCAGCATGATCAGCCGGGCTGCATCGCCGATCGCATGCGCGCCGGTGGAACATGCGGTGACGACCGAATGGTTCGGGCCGCGCAGCTTGTGCTTGATCGACACCTGTCCGGAGACAAGGTTGATCAGGCGGCCGGGAATGAAAAACGGCGAGATACGGCGCGGGCCTTTGTCTCGCAGAGTGTAGCCAGCTTCGACGATGCCTTCGAGACCACCGATGCCTGAGCCGATCAAAACGCCTGTTTCAATCTGGTCCTGGTCAGTCTGCGGGTTCCAGCCGGCATCGGCCAGCGCCATGTCGGCGGCGGCAACGCCATAGAGAATAAACGGATCGATCTTGCGCTGTTCTTTCGGCTCCATCCAGTTGTCGGCATTGAATGTGCCGTTGGAACCGTCGCCGACCGGAATGCGGCAGGCGATTTTGGCCGGAAGATCTTCGACTTCAAATTCGGTCACGACCCGGGCGGCGTTGTCGCCGGCCAGCAGACGTTGCCAGCTGACTTCCGTTCCGCATCCCAGAGGAGATACCATGCCGGTACCGGTGATAACGACACGCCTCATCGCCAGTGCCCCACCCTGTAGTAGTATTGTCAGTTAGTTGCTGAAACGGCCCGAACAAGCGGGCCGTCATGAGAGATCGCGGCCTCGCAACGAGGCGCGCGTCCCGAATATGGTTCGATCAGGCCTGAGCCTTTTCGATGAACTTTACAGCGTCGCCGACCGTCAGGATCGAGTCAGCTGCATCGTCCGGAATTTCCACGCCGAATTCTTCTTCGAACGCCATGACCAGTTCGACCGTATCGAGCGAGTCCGCGCCGAGGTCGTCGATGAAGCTAGCGCCTTCGACAACCTTTTCGGCGTCGACGCCGAGATGATCAACAACAATTTTCTTAACGCGTTCTGCGATATCGCTCATGTCGGTTTCCTCGACCTTTTATCTTCTCGAATGCCTGAATGGCATCCGTATCCTGTTAATACCTGCCGCCGGCACTTCATGGTGCCGATGCGGGCAAACCCCTTCGCCCCTCTTCAGGTTCCAGTCACATGCTCACGCATTATGACGCCCTGAATTTCGGGGTGACTTCGTGTAGTCAAGGCCCGCTTAACACGGTTTCCGTGCTACGCAAAGCCAGAATCTGTTCCGCCGCACAGCCGCCAACAGCCGATTTTACTCGGATTTGCTGCGCCCGTGCCCCGGATCAGATCATCGCCATACCGCCATTGATATGCAAGGTCTGTCCAGTCACATATCCCGCTTCATTCGAAGCGAGGTAAAGAACAGCGGCGGCAATGTCGGATCCGGCGCCCATCCGCTTCATCGGAATGGCACCCATGATGGCGTCTTTCTGCTTGTCGTTGAGCTTGCCGGTCATGGCGCTCTCGATGAAGCCTGGCGCGACGCAGTTGACCGTCACGTTGCGCGTGGCGATTTCCTGCGCCAGCGACTTCGAGAAGCCGATCATGCCGGCCTTGGAGGCGCAATAGTTGGCCTGGCCCGGATTGCCGGTGACGCCGACGATCGAGGTGATGTTGATAATGCGGCCGAAGCGACGGCGCATCATCGGATGGGTCAGCTCGCGGGTCAGGCGGAACACGGAGGTCAGGTTGACTTCAAGGACTGCGTCCCAGTCCTCGTCGCTCATGCGCACGAACAGTCCGTCCTTGGTGATGCCCGCATTGTTGACGAGAATGTCAACGCCGCCGAGTTCCGCTTCCGCCTTTTCACCGAGCGCCTTGACCGCGGCGCGGTCGGAAAGATTGGCCGGAAAGATGTGGACGCGATCGCCGAGTTCGGCAGCGAGTGCTTCCAGCTTCTCGACGCGGGTGCCGTGCAGGCCGACGGTTGCACCCTGCGCATGCAGCATGCGGGCGATTTCTTCGCCGAGGCCGCCGGTGGCACCGGTGACGAGGGCCTTGCGGCCGGTCAGGTCAAACATGTTGAATTCCTTCTCTTCAGCCGAGGATGGCAGCCAGCGCCGCGTCGATATCGGCCGGGGTGTTGAGGGCTATGCCAGAGATATTCTTGTCGATGCGGCGGGCAAGACCCGTCAGCACCTTGCCGGAACCAATTTCGTAGAGCGTCGTCACGCCATTGGCGCCGAACCACTCGACGGTTTCGCGCCAGCGCACCTGTCCGGTCACCTGCGCCACCAGCAACGTCGCGATCTCGTTCGCGTCGCTGACCGGCGTTGCGCGCACATTGGCGATGACAGGCACGACCGGATCGTTTTTCTGGACGGTGTCCAGCGCATGGCGCATGGCGTCGGCCGCCGGCGCCATCAGGTCGCTGTGGAAGGGCGCAGAGACCGGTAGCATGATCGCGCGCTTGGCGCCTTTTTCGGTCGCCAGAGCCGCTGCTTTCTCGACAGCAGCCTTCGAGCCGGAAATCACCAGCTGGCCGCCGCCATTGTCGTTGGCGATCTGACACACGCCTTCCGACTTCGCCTCCACACAGATCGCTTCGACATCGGCATGATCGAGACCGATGATCGCAGCCATCGCGCCCTGGCCGACCGGAACGGCGGACTGCATCGCGTCACCGCGAATGCGCAACAGCCGTGCTGTGTCTGCGAGAGAGAACGTGCCGGCCGCACAAAGAGCCGAATATTCGCCGAGCGAATGGCCGGCGACGAAACCGACCTTGTCGGCGAGAACGAGTCCGCGAGCTTCGAGAACGCGCATAGTCGCGATGGAAACGGCCATGAGGGCCGGCTGCGCGTTGGCGGTCAGCGTCAACGTTTCTTCCGGCCCGTTCCACATTGTTTCGGACAGTTTCTGGCCGAGCGCCTCGTCGACTTCATCGAACACGGCACGGGCTTCGGGAAAGGCGTCGGCCAGTTCCTTGCCCATGCCGACGGCCTGGCTTCCCTGACCCGGGAATGTGAATGCGATACTGCTCGCCGGACTACTCATAAGGTCGTTTCCTTTCCCTATTTTTGCCCTTTCCATTCACATTCCCGCCTTGCAAGTCAAGGGTTTCGGGCATTTACCCCGCTTTTGGCCGGTGCTTACCCCCTGTTATCAGCCCGAAATCAGGCTGATCACTTCGTTGACGCAAAGAACGACGAACAGCAGCGCTGCAGCGCCGAGTAGGCCGTTCGACAGCCAGCCATTGCGCCATTCCTTCGGGACGCGGGCTGAGTTCAGCAGCCAGATCAATGTGACCGCCAGGAAAGGCATGAAGAAGGCTCCGAGCGCGCCATAGATGATGACGAGCGTGAACGGGCGGCCGAACCACAACAGCGACATCGGCGGGATCGTCAGCCAGAAGAGGTAGAACTTGAAGGCCGGCGTCTTTTCCAGTCCCTGACGCGAACCGCTGGTTCCGCCGCGCACGGTGCGGACGAAATCGGCAAACAACAGCGACACGCCATGCCAGACGCCGAGGATCGAGGAGATCGTGGTGGCGAAGAAACCGACCAGAAAGGCCTTTGCGACAAACGGACCAAACCGTTCCTGGAGCACCGCATCGAGATCGAGCAGCCCGCGGTCGCCGGTCGAGTGCGCGATCTGCGCGGTGTAGAGAAGCTCGGCACCGACGATCAGCATGGCGATCACGAAAATGCCGGTCATGATGTAGGCAACACGGTTGTCGAGACGCATGACGCCCATCCAGGACGGGGTGCGCCATCCCTTGGCATTCACCCAGTAGCCGTAGGAGGCCATGGTGATGGTACCGCCGACGCCACCGATCAGGCCGAGCGTGTAGATGGCCGAGCCCTCGGGAATGGTCGGGATCAGACCGGTCAGCGCATTGCCGACATCGGGCACAACAAGAATCGCGATACCGACGACGATGGTGAACATGATGGCGATGAAGACCTTCATCACGGTCTCGAAGACTTCGTAGTTGTTGAAGGCAACGAAGGCCGCGCAGACCAGGCCTGAGATCATGGCCCAGGCCCAGAGCGGCAGGAACGGGAAGAGAGCCGCCAGCGGCAGCGCCGTCGCGCTCATCGCGGTAGCGCCGTACACGAAGCCCCAGATCATGATGTAGATGCCAAAGTACCAGCTCGTCCATTTGCCGAGCGACCGCCAGCCGTCGAGCATGGTCGAACCGGTAGCGAGGTGATAGCGGGCCGATCCCTCGGCAAGCGCAATCTTGACGATACAGCCAATGACCGCTGCCCAGAGAAGCGCATAGCCGAAACGCGAGCCGGCAATCAGCGTGGCGATCAGATCGCCTGCGCCGACGCCGGTAACGGCAACCACGATACCGGGACCGATCAGTTTCCATCGACCCGTCTTCGGCGGTTCGCCGGCGTCAGGAAACCCCTTGTCGTCGTATTGTGTCGTCTTATGCTGCGTCGCGTTATCGACCATTCAAAATGCCCTCCAAAAATTTGTTCTACGCCAGACGCAAATCCGGCCGCAAAATTGCCGTATCGGGAACAAGTTGGAAAAAATTCTCTCCCGTCCAGCAAACTCTTGATAAATTTTACGCTACCGACGCGCGAAACCGGCACCGATCTGCTCTTGCACTGCGTCAAATCCGATCTAAAGTCCGGCCACTTTTTCAGACGGGATCGATCTTCATGAAATACAATAAACTGGGCCGCACCGACCTCTCCGTTTCGGAGATCTGCCTGGGCACGATGACCTGGGGAACGCAGAATTCCGAGGCCGAAGCTCATGAACAGATGGACTATGCTTTCGACAACGGCATCAACTTCTTTGATACGGCCGAACTCTACCCGACGACGCCTCCGGGTGCCGAAACCTACGGTGACACGGAAACTATCATCGGCACCTGGCTGCAAAAGAGCGGCAAGAGACAGGACCTGATCCTCGCCTCCAAGATCGCCGGCAGCGGTCGCTCCTACATTCGCGACGGCCGCCCGATTACCCGCGAGACGATTCGGGAAGCACTCGATGCCAGCCTCTTGCGCCTCAAGACGGATTACCTCGACCTCTACCAGATCCACTGGCCGAACCGCGGCACGTTCCACTTCCGCAATTCCTGGAAGTTCGATGCGTCGAAACAGGATCGCGAACAGGCACGCACGAGTTTTCTGGAAAAACTCGAAACGCTCGGCGAACTGGTGAAGGAGGGCAAGATCCGCGCGATCGGGCTTTCCAACGAAAGCACCTGGGGCACGATGCGCTATCTCGATGTGGCCGAGGAGAAGGGTCTGCCCCGCGTCGCGACGCTGCAGAACGAATACAATCTTCTCTATCGCCAGTTCGATCTGGATCTTGCCGAAATGTCCCATCACGAGGATGTCGGCCTGCTCGCCTACTCGCCGCTCGCAGCCGGTCTGCTTTCCGGCAAGTATCAAGGCGGCGCACGACCTGAAGGCTCGCGCGGCGCGATCAACCAGGATCTCGGCGGTCGCCTTCAGCCGCGGCAGGAGCCGGCGGTCAAGGCCTATCTCGACATAGCCAAGAAGCACGGCCTCGACCCGTCTCAGATGGCGCTCGCCTTCTGCCTGACGCGCCCCTTCATGGCCTCCGTCATCATCGGCGCAACGACGATGGACCAGTTGAAAACCAACATCGCCGCTGCCGACGTGACGCTGTCGGATGAGGTTCTGAGAGAGATCGCCGCGGTCTATCGCGACTATCCGATGCCGATCTGAGGTCGCGACAGATTGCGGATGACCGGCTGAAACACGCTGTCGTCATCCGCAAACTTGCGCTATTTCTTCCGGCGGAGGACAAGCCATGATCGACATTCCAAGGCCCGGAAGCCCGTTCCACGAGGCCTATCTGGTCGCAGCCGCGCAATGTGGTCAGCTGCCGATTACCGAGATATCCGACACGAACGAGAACTGCATCGTCAGCTCGATCGCCTGGATCGCCATGCGCGACCAGGTCAGGGCGGACCGGACCTTCGTGGCGGAGGCTGGATTTCCGCTCGCCGTTCTGCTCGCCGTGATTGCAGTGGTGCGATACTGGAAAAGCCGGGCGGCGCGGTAGGTCAGCATAAAGGTGGCCGGAACGATAAGTCCCGGCCGCCGGATATATCTCTGTCGCCGCTCAATCGCTCGGCTATTTTACGACAACTCAGCCGGCGGGTTTGCGATCAAGGATGGTGCCGACTGAAGGAAGCTGATCGATGGAGCGAAGAAGTACTCGCCGCCCATCAAGGTCACCGTCTGCACGAAATCCATCACGCCGACCTTTTGTGGCTGACTATGGCCATCGATCCATTCCTTTTCGGACGGATCGCCACTGTTTGCGACCTGGCTGATGATGAAATCGACACCTTTCTTCGCCGGAACCGCCGGCTGGAATGGAAACGACGTATTGTTCGCCCAGGCACTCTGGGTGAACTCGAACTGCTGATTGACGTCGGCCATGTAAGCCATGAAAATAAGACCGACTCCCTTGTCTGGCTCATCTGAAAAATCGGGTGCCCGATCGCCATAGGTTATGCCTCGGCGCGCCATGATATGCGAGCGCTCGAATTCGTCGCCCGGCGTGCGCGGATTGGTCTTCCTGACATGCGCTCGAACGGGACATTTCAGCCCGACCGGGTCGAGTGTGTAGTCGAAGTCATTGGTTGGCGCGCCCGCCACTGGACCGCTCTGCAGTGCCGGTGTTCCGTCCTCGAAGCGACCGACAACCATCGCACCCGCGCGGTCCTCATCGGGGTTCTGTGGATCCACCGACTGCGCAAGCAGACGTTCCCTCTGCTTGGACAGCTTCACGTTCTGCTCGAGCTTGCGGTAGACGAAATAGCTGCCGCATGAAAATGTCGTGGGATTGCCCGGATCCGATACGACAAACTGGGAGGCCTTGAACTCCTCGTCCCATTTGCCACGAGGTTTGGGCATTCCATTGTTGTCGAGGAAGTCTTCGGTCAGAAACAATGGCTGGCTGATGCCATCGACATAGCCGAAATGCTCGATGCCTTCGCCTCGAACATCGCCGCCCGCCTGCTTGCGCCTCTGCGCCAGGCCGATGTCCGAACCCAGAACCGTTGCGCCGTGCTTTGCGAAAACCTTCTGCAACGCGCTGTAGGAATTGCCCACAAGTGAGGCCTGTTCGTCTGCAATCAGAACCATGGCGTCGGGGTCGTCCTTGGCGCTGCCCCAAGCCTCACCCTTTTCCCAGTGCTCCTTTTCCGGATCATTGATTGGAGGACCGGCAAACGGAAGCGGCATCGGATTGAGCCGTCCGCGGTTCCGCATCCCGGCCCTGAATGAGGCATCGGCGGGAATGTTGGCATCCGGCAAACTAAGGGCTGCATACCCTTTTGCGCTGAGGAAGACGCTGACGACCGTTCCGCCGCCGAGTTTCGTTGCCTTGAATGCTTCTGCCTCGCGCAGTTGCGTCAGCGCGGATGTCGTCACGAACGAAAGATCCCGCAGCAGGCCGGCGACCGCATCAGACTTCATGCCAGCGAAACTGAGAAAGACATTCTTGGTATGATCTCTGCCGTGCCCCTTCAGGATATTGGCCTGCAGGTCCGACAAAAGCGAAAGAAGATCCGCATCCGACGTCCAATTTTTCCAGGTGATGGTAGTATTCAAAATAGTATCGAGCTTAGCCATGCCTCCTGCTCCTCTTGGCAAAGGGTCGAATTGACCCGAACCCAAATTACAACCCATGGTACCACTAAGTCCATTTAACTATTTTTGCGAGCGTCGAACCCCTCCCTCTTGCCTTATCGCCAAAAATCCGTATAAGCCGCCTTGTTCGAAACACCCGGTCTTCTGGCTGGTGGCTGAACGGAGGGTAGGTCGCGTGAGCGGCCGTAGGAACGAAAAGCGTTCCGGCCTCCCGTGTCTCCGCTCTCGACCGTCTCGATACAACAGCTTTTCTTGCCTGGGCTTGCCCCATTCCAAGAGCAGTCGTTGAGGCTTAGCCGCCGAACCCGGGTGACAAAACAACCGCAAGAAAGGCAAAGCTTACATGGCTCTTTATGAACACGTATTCCTTGCTCGACAGGATATGTCCGCACAGCAGGTTGATGCCCTCGTAGAACAGTACAAGGGTGTCCTCGAAGCAAATGGCGGCAAAGTCGGGCGCGTAGAAAACTGGGGCCTCAAGTCCCTCACATACCGCATCAAGAAGAACCGCAAGGCGCATTACGCCCTTATGGACATCGACGCACCGGCAGCTGCCGTGCACGAGATGGAACGCCAGATGCGCATCAACGAAGACGTTCTTCGCTACATGACGCTTGCCGTCGAGAAGCACGAAGAAGGTGCGTCTGCAATGATGCAGAAGCGCGATCGTGACGACCGTCCGCGCCGTGATGGTGACGACCGTGGTCCTCGCCGCGACTTCGGCGATCGTGGCCCGCGCCGCGATTTCGGCGATCGTCCCCCGCGTGAAGGTGGTTTCGAGCGCGCACCGCGCCCGCCACGTGACGCTTAATCGGTTCGAAGGAGAAAACACCAATGGCTGACTCATCCTCCTCCGCGGCACGCCGTCCGTTCCACCGCCGTCGCAAGACCTGCCCGTTCTCGGGCGCGAATGCACCGCGGATCGACTACAAGGACGTCCGTCTTCTGCAGCGCTACATTTCCGAGCGCGGCAAGATCGTACCTTCGCGTATCACGGCCGTTTCCCAGAAGAAGCAGCGCGAACTGGCCCAGGCCATCAAGCGCGCCCGCTTCCTCGGCCTGCTGCCTTACGTTCTGTCCTAATCTGATATCGGACCTGCCGGCTGTACCGCCGGCGGGTCCATCTCCCCTTCCGCGTTGGGCGCGGATCGGCAAAACCAAAACCCCATGTTGGGGATGAAGGCCGTTTCGACATCCGTCCCGGCCCTATCCCCTAACTGCTTCATATGGCAGGACAGCGAGACAAAGTGACGAACAAGTTCCAGACAGTGCTGCCGACCGGTATTCTTGCCGGTGTTATCGCCACCGTGCTTGTCATGGGTGCGAGCGCACAGTCGTCGTTTGCCTCCATTCTCTATGCCGCTTCCGCTCTTCCGATCCTGATTGCCGGCCTCGGCTGGGGCAATCGCGCCGCCATCGTCGGTGTCGTCACGGCCGGAGTGCTGGGTGCACTTCTCGTGTCGCCGATGTTTGCGCTGGCCATGGCGGTGTTCACGCTGATCCCCGCCGGCTGGTTGTCGCATCTTGCCAATCTCGCCCGTCCCGCCTCCGAACTCGGCGGACCGGACAATCTGATGGCCTGGTACCCGATTTCCGACATTCTGCTGCATCTCTGCGGCCTCGTCACTGTTGCCGTGATCGCGCTCGGCTTTGCGATCGGCTACGGCCCTGAACTGATCGACCAGATGGTCGATGCGATGACGACAGCGCTGCAGGCGCAGGAGCCGACGCTCGCCCCCGATGTCGCGAGCCTTTCCCAGACCAAGTCGCTGCTGGTGCTGATGCTGCCGATGTTCCAGGGCGGCATCTGGGTAACGCTTTTGTTTGCGGCCTTCTACATCGCCGTGCGCGTCGTGTCGCGGACCGGCCGCGCAGTTCGCCCGCGCGAGGACATGCCGTCCGCGCTGCGGATGAACCGCAACGCCATCTTCATCTTTCTCGCCGGCACGGTGATGACCTTCTTCGGCGGCGCTCCGGCAATGATCGGCGCGGTCGTCTGCGGCACGTTCGGCGCCGGCTTCCTCATGGCGGGCTATGCCTCCCTACATTTCCGCACACGCGACAAGGACTGGCGCCTGCCGGTTCTCGTCCTCTGCTACCTGTCGTCGATGCTCATCCTGCCGGCGATCGCCATTGTCGTGCTGGGTCTTTCCGACACACGCCGCACCATTGCCCTGACGCCTGCAAAACCAGCAGACGGCAGCGACGAACCACCTACGAATTGAAACTTGAAAGGAACCACAACATGCAAGTCATTCTGCTTGAACGCGTGGCCAAGCTTGGCCAGATGGGCGAAACGGTAAAGGTCAAGGACGGCTTTGCCCGTAACTTCCTTCTGCCACAGGGCAAGGCGCTGCGCGCCAACGAAGCCAACAAGAAGCGCTTCGAATCCGAGCGTGCAACGCTCGAAGCCCGTAACCTGGAGCGCAAGGGCGAAGCCCAGACCGTTGCCGACGCGCTTGACGGCAAGACCTTCGTGATCGTGCGCTCGGCTGGCGAAACCGGCCAGCTCTACGGTTCGGTTGCTGCCCGCGACATCCTCGAGGCACTGGCTGCCGAAGGCTTCAACGTCGGCCGCAACCAGGTCGATCTCAACACCCCGATCAAGGCGATCGGCCTCCACAAGGTCGTTCTGCACCTGCATTCGGAAGTCGAAACCGAAATCGCCGTCAACGTTGCCCGTTCCGCTGAAGAAGCCGAGCGCCAGGCCAAGGGCGAAAGCCTCACCTCGGCTGACGCCATCTACGGCGTCGACGAAGACGCGCTTCGTCCGGAAGACTTCTTCGATCCGGACGCAGACGGCAACGCTGAAGACGACGAATAAGCCGTCATCGTCTAACAAGTTCGAGAAACGCCCGGGTCATCAGCCCGGGCGTTTTTTTGTCTTCTTGGGCTATACTGATGCGACCAATGACTGAGTCGCAGCGAAACACAGTCAACCGGATTCATCGTTTCACTGCGTTCTTTCTGGCACCGGCAAAATGGCGCTGTGGATAGCTGTGGAAAAGCCGCTGGGGCAAAAGGCCGGTTTCAGCACGGCGCATTTACCAGTAGAACCGGCAGCTTCGACGGACAGGACGGACAGAGATCATGAACGAAGTCGCGCGCAACATCGCATCGCTGAGCAACAAGGATGCAGCGCCGCACTACCGTGAGGCTCCCAACAACATCGAAGCCGAGCAGGCGCTGCTGGGTGCGATCCTCGTCAACAACGACGCCTATTACCGCGTTTCGGACTTTCTGAAGCCCACCCATCTCTACGAGCCGCTGCACCGCAAGATCTTCGAAGTGGCGGGCGACATCATCCGCATGGGCAAGACCGCCAACCCGGTCACCATCAAGAATTTCGTGCCCGCGGACGAGAAGGTCGGCGACATGACGGTAGCGCAATATCTCGCCCGCCTCGCCGCCGAAGCCGTGTCGATCATCAATGCCGAGGATTATGGCCGGGCGATCTACGATCTGGCACTGCGCCGGGCGCTGATCACCATCGGCGAGGACGTCGTCAACATCGCCTATGACGCGCCGCTCGACATGCCGCCGCAGAGCCAGATTGAAGATACCGAGCGTCGCCTGTTCGAGCTTGCCGAAAACGGCCGTTACGACGGTGGCTTCCAGTCGTTCAACGACGCGGTGGCGCTGGCGATCGACATGGCCGGCCAGGCCTTCGAGCGCGACGGCCATCTGTCTGGCATTTCCACCGGCATCATGTCGCTCGACGGCAAGATGGGCGGGTTGCAGCGGTCTGACTTGATCGTGCTTGCCGGTCGTCCGGGCATGGGCAAGACCTCGCTTGCCACCAACATCGCCTATAATATCGCAGCATCTTACGAGCCGGAGGTGCAGCCGGACGGATCGATGAAAGCCAAGAATGGTGGCGTCGTCGGTTTCTATTCGCTCGAAATGTCGTCCGAACAGCTGGCCACCCGTATCATCTCCGAACAGACCGAAGTGTCCTCGTCAAAAATCCGCCGCGGCGACATTACCGAGGCCGATTTCGAAAAGCTCGTCGCCTGCAGCCAGATGATGCAGAAAGTGCCGCTGTTCATCGACCAGACCGGTGGTATCTCGATCGCCCAGCTCTCTGCCCGCGCCCGCCGTCTCAAGCGCCAGCGCGGCCTCGACTGCCTCGTGGTCGACTATATCCAGCTGATGACGGGGTCAGGTAAATCCGGCGAGAACCGCGTGCAGGAAATCACGCAGATCACCACGGGCCTTAAGGCGCTTGGCAAGGAACTCAACGTTCCGATCATCGCGCTGTCGCAGCTTTCGCGCCAGGTGGAAAGCCGCGAGGACAAGCGCCCGCAGCTTTCAGACCTTCGCGAATCAGGCTCGATCGAGCAGGACGCCGACGTGGTTCTGTTCGTGTTCCGCGAAGAGTATTACGTGAAGAACTCAGAGCCGCGCGATATGGCCGATCCGAAATACCCGGAATGGGAACAGCTGATGGACAAGGTGAAGGGGACGGCCGACGTCATCATCGCCAAGCAGCGCCACGGACCAACCGGCACCGTCAAGCTCGCCTTCCAGGCGGAATTCACGCGGTTTGCAGATCTGGCCGAACCAAGCTTTACGCAATACGAAGAGCATTGAGGAGCTCATTGCGGCCCAAGTCTCTGTGATAAGATGGTCAATGCCCGCCGCCGCAAAGCGGCCGGCATCGACCAGTTTAGGGTCGCTGATCGACTACTGGGTCCGGCAGCGTCCGGTCCGGGTGCTTTCCTTGTCGCCGTCATCATAGGCGATCCCGATTTTCTCGCCTGCCAGCGCGGTGATCTTGCCCGGGTACCAGTCGCCGGCGCCCTTGTAGTTGCATTCGACCTTCATGCCGATCATCCAGTCGTACGGACGCACCGCGCTCGAAGCCACCGTTTCCCGGTCACCGTCATCGTAGCGGATGGTGACGCTGCCGCCGCCGATCTTTTCGATGACACCCGGAAACCAGTAACCAGCGCCCTTATAGTTGCCGAGAACCCAGTCGCCCTTCGTCTGCGCCAAGGCTGCAGACGCGCCGGAAGCAAGAAAGCTTGCTGCCAATATGATTGAAAGTACATTTTTCACATTAGTCTCCCCAAATATAAATCCCACCGTTCCCCGACTCAATGGCGCGGGGAAACCCAATTAAATGAACAGTAAAACTGATACATAATACAAACTGAACACTACATTAATACATCGTCGATGTTTCTGTTTTTACTGGATTGCTTGGGATATTGGAAAAAAGCGTGCAGCGCGCAAAATCTCGCCCATATGTCTTTTTCCGGCCGTGGAAACGGGTAAGGATTGGCGACGATCCGATCCATTCTGCTGAGCGCTCATGACAGATTTCGACGACGACACCCTGCCTTTCGACGAATTCGATATCGCCCCTGCCCGGCTGACCATCGATCTCGTAGCGCTTGCCGACAACTGGCGGGAGATGGCTGAGCGTTCCGGCAGTGCCTCGACTGCGGCCGTGGTCAAGGCGGATGCCTATGGGCTCGGTCTTGAGGATTGCGGTACGGCGCTTTACGAGGCCGGCGCGCGCGATTTCTTTGTGGCCGTGGTTCAGGAAGGTGTGACGCTTCGAACCTATGCGCCGGACGCCCGCATCTATGTGCTCTCGGGCGTATGGCCGGGTCAGGAACGGACGTTCTATGAACACGGGCTGGTTCCTGTCCTCGTCTCCGAAGAACAGCTCAGCTTCTGGATGGCGGTGACCGCAGAACACGGCGATCATCCTTGCGCGCTGCATATCGATACCGGGTTCAACCGGCTCGGCATTCCGCTGGAGGACGCGCTCGCCTTTGCCGACGACGTGTCGCGGCCGGCGAGTTTCTCGCCCGTCCTCGTGCTGTCGCATCTGCACAGCGGCGATACGCCCTCCTCTTCCTTCAACCGCCAGCAGCTTGAATCATTCCAAAAGGTTGCGGCGGCTTATGAAGGCATTCCGGCAAGTCTTGCGGCGTCCTCCGGCATCTTGCTCGGATCCGAATATCATTTCGACCTTACCCGTCCGGGCATCGCCGTTTATGGCGGCGAGGCTGTCGGCGGCGGCAGCAATCCGATGCGACCGGTTGCCAAGGCAGAGGCCCGCATCATCCAGATCCGCAGCGCCAAGACCGGCGAAACCGTCAGCTATGGCGGGACGCATAGGCTGACCCGTGACAGCCGGCTGGCAATCGTCGCGGCAGGCTATGCGGATGGCTACAAGCGGTCGCTGTCTGGCTCCGGCGTTCCACTCCGCGACAGCATTCACGAGGGCGGTTTCGGTTTCATCGCCGGCCAACGGGTGCCGGTCGTCGGCCGCGTCACCATGGACCTAACGATCTTCGATATTACCGACGTGCCAGAACGCGATATCCGCACTGGCGACTATATCGAGCTGTTCGGTCCCAACATGCCGCTCGACGACGTCGCGCGCGCGGCCGGCACGATCGGCTACGAACTCCTCACCAGCCTTGGCCTGCGATACGAGCGGCGGTATCTTTACGCCGACGAGTGAGAACGCAAGCGCCTGCGGAGATCCCCCTCTTTCGCGGGCGATATCTTCGTGCTAAATGAGAACAAAAGGAGATCGAAATGACCGAGATCCATCTCAATGACGAGGCTCTGGCGTTTATCGAAGAGCAGGTGAAGACGGGCGCTTATGAAAGCGCTGAGGATGTCGTCGCGGCGGGACTAAGCCGTCTTGGAAGCGAAGACGAGCTCTTGAGGACGATGATCGCCGAGGCGGATGCCCAGCTGGAGAGAGGCGAGTTCGTGCGTTTCGCCAATGCCGACACACACGCGGATTCGATCATCGAACGGGGGATGCGCATATTGAACCGAAAGAGCTGATTTACTCCCCGCTGGCCGATCAGGATCTCCTCGACATATTCCTGTGCATCGCCGTCGACGATCCGGTCGCGGCCGACCACTTCGTACGAGATCTTACTCGAAAGGCTGCGTGGATTGCCTTCACCGGTTTTCCAGGTTCGCCGCGCGATAATCTCTCACCCGGTCTCAAAGCACTCCCATACCGCAAGCGCTGTATCTACTTCCGCCGAACGGAAACGGCAGTCCGCATCGTCCGGGTCCTGCACGGCCATCAAAACCTTCATCCCGACCTCTTCAAGACTGACGAAACCTGATCTCATGGCAAAACCTAAAACTCAATTCGTGTGCCAGAACTGCGGCACGGTGCACAGCCGCTGGGCGGGCAAGTGCGAAGGCTGCGGCGAGTGGAATACGATCGTCGAGGAAGATCCGATGGGCGGCATCGGGTCCGGTCCCGGCAAGGTGCCGAAAAAGGGCCGCGCCGTGACGCTGACCGCCCTTTCCGGTGAGACCGAGGAAGCACCGCGCATCCATACCGGCATTTCCGAACTCGACCGTGCCACCGGCGGCGGCTTCGTGCGCGGGTCGGCGGTGCTGATCGGCGGCGATCCGGGCATCGGCAAGTCGACGCTTCTGATGCAGGCGGCGGCCGCCCTTTCGCGTCGTGGTCATCGCATCATCTATGTCTCGGGCGAAGAAGCCGTCGCCCAGGTTCGCCTTCGGGCCCAGCGGCTGGGTGCTGCCGATACGGAAGTGCTTCTGGCGGCCGAAACCAATGTCGAGGACATTCTCGCCACGGTGTCGGAAGGCAAGCGGCCGGATCTCGTGATCATCGATTCGATCCAGACGCTGTGGAGCGATACGGCCGATTCGGCGCCGGGCACCGTCACCCAGGTGCGCACCGGCGTGCAGGCAATGATCCGCTTTGCCAAGCAGACGGGCGCTGCCATGGTTCTGGTAGGCCATGTCACCAAGGAAGGCCAGATCGCCGGTCCGCGCGTGGTCGAGCACATGGTCGATGCCGTGCTTTATTTCGAAGGCGACCGCGGCCATCATTACCGCATCCTGCGTACGGTGAAAAACCGGTTCGGGCCGACCGACGAGATCGGCGTGTTCGAAATGTCCGACAAGGGCCTGCGCGAGGTCACCAACCCGTCGGAACTGTTTCTCGGTGAGCGCAACGCCAAATCCCCGGGGGCCGCAGTCTTTGCCGGCATGGAAGGTACACGGCCGGTTCTGGTCGAGGTTCAGGCGCTAGTGGCAGCCACCTCGCTCGGCACGCCGCGCCGTGCCGTGGTCGGTTGGGATTCGTCGCGTCTCGCGATGATCCTTGCGGTTCTCGAAGCCCATTGCGGCGTGCGGCTCGGCCAGCACGACGTCTATTTGAACGTCGCCGGCGGTTACCGCATCTCGGAACCGGCGGCCGATATGGCGATCGCCTCGGCGCTTGTTTCTTCGCTTGCCGGCATCGCGCTTCCGGCCGACCATGTGTTTTTCGGCGAGATCAGTCTTTCCGGCGCGGTGCGTCCCGTTTCGCAGACGGCGCAGCGATTGAAAGAAGCCGAGAAGCTTGGCTTTTCCGGTGCCATGCTGCCGGCCACATCCGCCGAACTGCCGAAGGGCTCCAGCGCCCGCTGGACGATGATCGAGGACCTGCCGGATCTCGTCTCGCGCATCGCCGGTTCGGTCAAAAAGCTGGGGAAGCAGGAGGAAGATGATTGATCTTCCGTTAACGCCACGGCTGATGTAAGACACGCGCTCGACGCTCTGGATCAGGCTGGAAACTCCGGTCGGATTCAGGCACGAAAACGGCTGGCCCACATTGGCTTCACCAAGACGGCAGGCATGCAACGGCAGGTTCTGGAGTAGAGTTTACATGCCCATCACCATCTTTGACGGTATTGTCATCGGCGTCACCCTGTTTTCGGCCGTGCTTGCCATGGTTCGCGGTTTCTCCCGCGAGGTTCTGTCGATCGCAAGTTGGGCCGGCGCCATTGCCGCTGCCTACTATCTCTATCCGCTGCTCGTGCCATACGCGGAAAAGTACACATCCGATCACCGCATCGCCATTGCCGGTTCGGCGGGCGTCATCTTCCTCGTGGCGCTGATCATCATCTCCTTCATCACATCCAGAATTGCCGACTTCATCATCGACAGCCGCATCGGTGCGCTCGACCGCACGCTCGGCTTCCTGTTCGGAGCTGCCCGCGGCATCCTGCTTCTCGTCGTGGCCGTTGCCTTCTGGAACTGGCTGGTCGCTGAAAGTGCCCAGCCGACCTGGGTCACCAACGCCAAGTCGAAGCCGTTCCTCGATACGCTGGTCGGTCGCCTCGAAGCCGTGCTGCCCGCCGATATCGAGCCGCAGATCCGCGCCCGTATCCTCGGCAAGGAAGAAGCACCTGTGGATGGCGCTATTGGTACCGACCAGACGCCGGCCGAAGACGCACCGGTTACAAATAATTGACGCTGTGTTGCGCTTGATGCAGCGCACACCATCACCATTTGTGGTAACATTCGAAATCTGATGATAGACGGGCTGGTCTCCGGGGGAAATCTCCCCCGGCCAGCCTTTCCATTTTTCCTGAAAGGGTACGGCCAGATGCAGCAGCCGGGATCGCAAACATTCGATGTCAACCGCTCCAACGTATGGGACGAAGACACCCTTCATGAAGAATGCGGCG
This sequence comes from Rhizobium sp. CFBP 8752, assembly GCF_014842035.1. NCBI lineage: Bacteria > Pseudomonadati > Pseudomonadota > Alphaproteobacteria > Hyphomicrobiales > Rhizobiaceae > Rhizobium > Rhizobium sp. CFBP 8752. The sequence continues at coordinate 2,156,829 of NZ_JACYUZ010000001.1, forward strand.
TCTTTGGCGTCCTCGGCCACCCGGATGCGGCAACGCTGACGGCGCTCGGCCTGCATGCCCTGCAGCATCGCGGTCAGGAAGCCGCCGGTATCGTCTCGTTCGACGGTTTGCGCTTCCATTCGGAGCGCCGGATGGGCCTGGTCGGCGATCACTATACCGACCCGGTCACGCTCGCGAAGCTTCCCGGCAATATCTCGATCGGCCACAACCGCTATTCGACGACCGGCGAAGTCGCTCTTCGCAACGTCCAGCCGCTGTTTGCGGAACTGGAAGTCGGCGGTATCGCGATTGCCCACAACGGCAATTTCACCAACGGTCTCACGCTGCGCCGGCAATTGATCGCCGGCGGCGCCATCTGTCAGTCGACATCCGACACGGAAGTCGTCCTTCACCTCATCGCGCGCTCGCGCTACTCCTCCACCGCAGACCGCTTCATCGATGCCATTAGGCAGATGGAAGGCGGTTATTCGATGCTTGCCATCACCCGCACCAAGCTGATCGCGGCGCGTGATCCGACCGGTATCCGTCCCCTCGTGATGGGCGAACTCGACGGCAAGCCTGTGTTTGCCTCTGAAACCTGCGCGCTCGATATCATCGGTGCAAAATTCATCCGCGACGTCGAAAACGGCGAAGTGATCATCTGCGAGATCCAGTCAGACGGCTCGATCTCGATCGATGCCCGCAAGGCCGGCAATGGCCAGCCGGAACGGCTCTGCCTGTTCGAATACGTCTATTTCGCTCGTCCCGATTCCGTTGTCGGCGGTCGCTCGGTCTATGTGGCGCGCAAGAACATGGGCATCAACCTCGCCAAGGAAGCGCCTGTCGAAGCTGATGTCGTCGTGCCGGTTCCCGATGGCGGCACGCCGGCAGCTCTTGGGTACGCCCAGGAGAGCGGCATTCCGTTCGAATACGGCATCATCCGCAACCATTATGTCGGTCGCACCTTCATCGAGCCCACTCAGCAGATCCGCGCTTTCGGTGTGAAGCTGAAGCATTCGGCCAACCGGGCGATGATCGAGGGCAAGCGCGTCGTGCTGGTCGACGATTCGGTCGTGCGCGGCACCACGTCTCTGAAGATCGTCCAGATGATCCGCGATGCCGGCGCCAAGGAAGTTCACCTGCGCGTCGCAAGCCCGATGATCTACTATCCCGATTTCTACGGCATCGACACGCCGGACCGTGAAAAGCTGCTGGCCAACCAGTACGACAGCCTCGAAGCGATGTGCAAATATATCGGCGCGGACTCGCTCGAATTCCTGTCGATCAACGGGCTTTACCGCGCTGTCGGCGGCGAAGACCGCAACGGTGCACGGCCGCAGTTCACCGACCATTATTTCACCGGCGACTACCCGACGCGTCTACTCGACAAGGACGGTGAAGCGGTCGGCCGCAAGGTGTCGCTTCTGGCCAGCAACGGCTGAATGGTTTTCAATCGATCATGAACGTTTTAGAAGGCTGCGGGAACGCGGCCTTCTTTTTTGGTCGCGACTGGCAGGGATGGAACAATGACGATCGACTTGAAGGGTAGGATTGCGCTGGTGACCGGCGCCTCGCGCGGCATCGGTTACTTCACGGCACTGGAGCTGGCAAAGGCCGGCGCGCATGTGATCGCCACTGCGCGCACCGTCGGCGGGCTGGAAGAGCTGGACGACGCGATAAAGGCTGCAGGCGGCTCGGCAACGCTCGTGCCGTTCGATCTCACCGACATGGAGGCGATCGACCGGCTGGGTGCCTCGATCTTCGAACGCTGGGGCAAGCTCGACATCCTGGTCGCCAATGCCGGCATCCTTGGTACAATTTCGCCGCTCGGGCATATCGAGGCGAAAGTGTTCGAAAAGGTGATGCTGACCAACGTCACCTCGATGTGGCGGCTGATCCGCTCGGTGGAGCCGCTGCTGGTGCGATCCGATGCGGGTCGCGCCCTGCTCTTCTCGTCAGGCGCTGCCGCAAAGGCACCGGCTTTCTGGGGTGCCTACGCGATCTCGAAATCCGCTGTCGAAACCATGGGTCGCATCTGGGCTGCGGAAAACACGCATACGACGCTCAAGGTCAACATGGTCAACCCGGGCGCCACAAGGACCGCGATGCGGGCGCAGGCCGTGCCTGGCGAAGATCCGGAGACACTGCCGCATCCTTCAGAGGTGGCGCAGAAGATTCTCTTCCTCGCCTCGCCAGAGCTTACCGACAGTGGCCGCATGTTCGTGGTGCGCGAAAACCGGTTCGTCGATTTCAGAATGCCGGAATAACCGGATAGACCGACAGCCCGGACGTTTGGGGGAATCTAGTCATGAGCCTGGAACAGTTGATCGGTGAGTATGGACCGGTGGCCGTCTTTCTGGGAGCGGCTGTCGAGGGCGAGACGGCAGCGTTTCTCGGCGGCGTGATTTCCCACCGCGGCCTCATGCCCTACTGGCAGGCCGCGGCGGGTGCGTTCTTGGGATCGCTGATCGCTGACCAGGCGCTGTTTTTTGCGGGCCGCCACGCCAACCGCTTGGCAATCGTCCAGCGGATGATGCGGGTAAAGGCTGCAGAACGCGTCCGCACCCTGCTTGCGGCGCATCCGACGGGCTTCATCCTCTCGTTCCGTTTTATCTACGGCATCCGCACCGTCAGTCCCTTGATGATCGGACTTTCCGGCATCTCGCCTCTTCGCTTCTTCTTTCTCAATCTCATCGCCGCATTCGTCTGGGGCGTCGGGATAACGGCGATCGGGTACCTGTTCGGCAACGCGGTCGAGGCGCTGTTTGGACATTTGAGACTGCATGTTCACATGCTCGCAGCCCTCGGCGTAATCCTTGTTGCGGTTGCCGTCACCGCATTCCTGGCGCGCAAGACGTTGTCACGCATGTGGGCGGGAACCCGAAATTAGGTCGCACGCCGTTCGGACATCTCAGTTGCTCGTGAGAGCCGAATGGGTGCTGAGCACCTTTTCGAGAAGAACATCGTCGTCGCGCACGCCGAGCTGGTAGAAGCGAATTGCCATGGCCGCCAGCCTTGCGGCAGACGGATCGTGCCTGGAGCGACCGGTCATCCAGCGCGCGACGTTGTATATTCGCGCCAGCCGTTCCAGCTCACCCGGATCAAGCGGCTTTCCCACGAAGGTCGTTCTTACGTCCATGACCCTGCCTCCCACTCTTCATCAGTGATTTCTAATATTAGGCAGAATGGACAGAACGCAAAACACAGGTTTTGGTTAAGATTAACCGCTAACTAAACGCGGGCGGTGAAAACCTCTTTTCAACAGCTTTTTCGATGGGATTTCGGACCGGGAACGCATCAGCAAATCTCTTGACCAAACAGTGGCCTCGCGCCATAAACGACGGATGAACACGGCGATTTCCATCTGCGGGATCATTATTCGCTCAGCGTAAAGCGCTGGCCTGGCCGTTTTCGTCTCTCGAAAAGCTTTGAAGACAAACGCTCTGGTCCGCTCGCCATAGATGCATGCGACGTCAGGATGTTGGGAGATTTTTCGATGAGCGTCACGCTCAAGCTATACAATACCTTGATCCGCGCAAAGACGGCGTTCGAGCCCATCGATGCCGACAACGTCCGCATGTATGTCTGCGGCCCGACGGTCTATGATTTCGCCCATATCGGTAACGCCCGGCCGGTGATCGTGTTCGATGTGCTATTCCGGCTGCTGCGGCATGTGTATGGCGACGCCCACGTGACCTATGCGCGCAACATTACCGACGTGGATGACAAGATCAACGCCCGGGCGCTGCGCGATTTTCCGCATCTTGCGCTCAACGATGCGATCCATGCGGTGACCGAAAAGACGGCGAAGCAGTTTCACGACGACGTCGCGGCCCTTGGCTGCCTTGAGCCCAGCATCGAGCCGCGCGCCACGGACAATATCGCGCAGATGATCGCTATCATCGAAAAGCTGATCGGCAACGGCAATGCCTATGTCGCCGAGGGCGAAGTGCTGTTCGACACCAAGTCGATGGCCGATTACGGCCAGCTTTCCAAGCGTCCGCTGGATGAGCAGCAGGCGGGTGCGCGCGTCGCTGTTGATGCGCACAAGAAGAACCCGGGTGATTTCGTGCTGTGGAAGCTTTCCTCCCACAACGAACCCGGCTGGGACAGCCCCTGGGGACGCGGTCGCCCCGGCTGGCATATCGAATGCTCGGCGATGAGCGGCCGCTATCTCGGCGAAGTCTTCGACATCCATGGCGGCGGGCTGGACCTGATCTTTCCGCACCATGAGAATGAGATTGCCCAGTCGCGCTGCGCCCACGGCACCGACGTGATGGCAAATGTCTGGATGCATAACGGCTTCGTGCAGGTCGAAGGCCGCAAGATGTCGAAGTCCGACGGCAATTTCATTACCATCAACCAGTTGCTGGATACCGACACATTCGGCGGCCGCAAGTGGCCGGGCCAGGTGCTGCGCCTCGCCATGCTGATGACGCATTACCGCGAACCGATCGACTTTTCGATCAAGCGCATCGAGGAGGCCGAGCGGCTTATTGCCAAATGGCCGGCCGTCGACCTTGCCGAAATTCCTTCGGGCACGCAGCCCTGCCCGATCGTCCTCGACGCGCTCGCCGACGACCTCAACACGGTTGTCGCGATCCAGCGCATCCACGCACTGGCGCAGGAAGCCAATGCCGACAGCACGCTGCTGCCGATGTTTGCCGCCAGTGCCGTCCTTCTCGGCGTCGCGCCGGAAAAGACGGAAGTGGACGGGGCGCTTGCCGAAGCGGTGGATGCGCTCGTCGCGCTGCGGCTCGAAATGCTCAAAGCGAAGAACTTCGCCGAAGCCGACCGCATCCGTGACGAATTGTCAACCAAGGGTATCCAGCTGAAGGATGGCAAGAACGCCGAGACCGGCGAACGGGTGACCACCTGGGAGGTAAAGCGCTAACGCTTGCCGCGTGGGCGGGGTGGTCCTATGCTTTTCGCACGGGACCACCCAAAGGATGAGGGGAGGATGACATGAGTGCAGAGCGCCAACCAAACCCTGTGGGCAGTCGCGGCCGTCAGACCTCGCTACGGGGCAATGCATGACGAGCCATGACATTTACACCGGCGGCTGCCAGTGCGGGGCCGTGCGGTTTCGCCTCGAAGGCAAGCCGGACCATGTCTCGATCTGCCACTGCCGCATGTGCCAGAAGGCGTTCGGTGCCTATTATGCGCCCCTCGTCTCCACCCGCGGCACCGGCTTTTCGTGGACGCGCGGACAGCCGAAATATTTTCACTCTTCGAACCATGTGCGGCGCGGCTTCTGCGACAATTGCGGCACGCCGCTGACCTATGAGGCGGCGGACGGTATCGCGGTTTCGGCCGGTGCTTTCGACGATCCGTCGGCGCTACCCCCGTCGGTCCAGTACGGCACCGAAGGCAAGATACCCTTCGTGGATCATCTGCACACCCTGCCCGGGCACGATACAATGGATGATATCGACGAGGCGCCGTTCCTTTCCGATATCGTTTCCAACCAGCACCCGGATCACGATACACAGACGTGGCAACCAGTTCCCGCCGATCGCGGAATGACGAAGGAGGACGACGCATGAGTGAAACGGAAAAAGCCGGTCAGCCGAGAACCGGCGGGTGCCAGTGCGGCGCCGTGCGTTTCAGGATCAACGGACAGCTCGGTCGTGCCTCCATCTGCCATTGCCGGATGTGCCAGAAGGCGTTCGGCGGTTTCTTCGGGCCGCTTGTGGCAGCACCGCAGGAAGGTGCGGAGACCGGGGTCGAGTGGACCCGCGGCGAGCCGAAGTATTTCCAGTCGTCGATCAATATCGACCGCGGCTTTTGCGCGGAATGCGGCACGCCGCTGACCTATCGTACGCCGACCAGCCTCGATATCGCGATCGGTGCCTTCGACGAGCGCGACGACCTGATGCCGCAGGTGCAGGTCAACCACGCTTTCCGGCTGCCCTGGGTGGAGACGATCTTCGACGCTCCCGTTCATGGCGATACAGACTACTATTCGAAGCAGGAGCAGATCATCTCCTTCCAGCACCCCGATCACGATACGGAAAACTGGCCGGCGAAAGGGCTGCATCTATGACGGAAGTGCTGCGCACGCTCTACCCGGCAACGACTGCCTTTGAGACCGGTACGCTCGATGTCGGCGACGGTCACTCGATCTATTTCGAACGGCATGGCACGAAGGGGGCAAAACCCATCGTCTTCCTGCATGGCGGCCCGGGCGGTGGCATCACGCCGATCCAGTCGCGACTGTTTGATCCTGAACTCTACGACATCCTTCTGTTCGACCAGCGCGGCTGCGGCAAGTCGACGCCGCATGCAAGCCTTGAGGCCAATACGACCTGGCATCTGGTCGCAGATATCGAGCGGCTGCGCGAGATGGTCGGCGTCGACAAGTGGCAGGTGTTTGGTGGATCCTGGGGTTCGACGCTCGGCCTCGCCTATGCTGAAACCCATCCCGAGCGGGTGAGCGAGCTGCTGCTGCGCGGCATCTACACGCTCACCAAAGCCGAGCTCGACTGGTACTACCAGTTCGGCGTCTCGGAGATGTTTCCCGAAAAATACGAGGCGTTTCTCGCGCCGATCCCCGAGGACGAGCGCCACGAGATGATGGCCGCCTATCACCGCCGCCTGACCGGCACCGACACGGCGGCGCAGCTTGAGGCAGCCAAGGCCTGGAGCATCTGGGAGGGATCGACGATCACCCTTCTTCCCGATGCGGCACTGACCGCCGGATTCGGCGAGGAGCATTACGCCATCGCATTTGCCCGCATTGAAAACCACTTCTTCATGAATGCCGGCTGGCTTGAGGAAGGCCAGCTGCTGCGTGATGCGACAAAACTCAAGGGCATACCGGGCATCATCGTGCATGGCCGTTACGACATGCCCTGCCCGCTCAAATACGCCTACCAGTTGTCGAAAGTCTGGACCGACGCAGATTTCCACATCATCGAAGGCGCTGGACATGCCGTATCGGAACCGGGGATTACGGATCAACTGATCCGGGCGACGGATCGGTTTGCGGGGAAGGCATAAATGCGAAGCTTGCGGGGCGTCTCGCCCCGCATTCGGCTCCCGCCAATGCCTCACCCCTCCCGATCAACATCCCGTTATGCCGGTTGAGATTAACCGCCGGCCGGCACAGTTAGGGCTCCCTGCCTTATCGCATCCTCCTGAAGCCGAGCCCCATCGACGTGTTTCATCTCGCCAAAGCCCTTCTGTGCCTCTACGTCGTCCTCCGCTTCCTTCTGCCGCTGCCTTGGCCCCGCTGGGCGAAGGGAACGATCGCCGTCGTGCTGATGGTGGTGTTCCAGCACAGCCTGATCAGCCGGATTGTGTTTGGCACGATGTTTTCGCCTGAAGTGCCGCGGATGACGATGATCATCGTCAACTGGATGGCGGGCATGATCCTGTTGCTTGGCATATTTCAGCTGGTGCTCGATCTGGTCGCGCTTGTCACGGCAGCACTTCGCCGGCGCCGGATCCGGATACCGGTCGGGCTACGCTACGGGATCGGTGCGCTCGCCATGTCGCTTGCAGCTTTTGCCGTCAATCAGGCGATCCGGGTGCCGCCGGTCAAGGAAGTCGAGATCCGGATCGCCGACCTGCCGGCGCAGTTTGATGGCTACCGGTTGATCCAGCTGACGGATCTTCACATCAGCCGGTTGTTTCAGGCGCCATGGGTCGAAGAGACGGTAGCCAAGGCCAATGCCCAGAATGCCGACCTCATCGTCATCACTGGCGACCTGATCGATGGCGATCTGCAGGCCCGCAATCTGGATGTTGCCCCGCTTGCCAAACTGCGCGCTCCGGACGGCGTCTTCACCATTCCGGGCAATCACGAATATTACTTCGGCCATGACGACTGGATGCGGCAATACGAGACGCTTGGCCTTCGCACCATTTCCAACGGCCATGTCGTTCTGTCGCGCGGCGGTGCGCAGATGGTGCTGGCCGGCGTCAACGATCTCAACGCCACGCGGTTCGGTCTGGAAGGCCCTGACGTCGGCAAGGCGCTATCAGGTGCGCCGGCTGATGTTCCGGTCATCCTCCTCAACCACCAGCCACGCGATGCGAAGCTTTCGGCGGATGCCGGGGCCGATCTGCAGCTGTCCGGCCATACCCATGGTGGCATGATCTGGGGGTTCGATCGCTTTATCGCCCGCTTCAACAACGGCTTCGTGTCCGGTCTCTACGACGTCGATCAGATGTCGCTCTATGTCAATAACGGTACGGCCCTGTGGATCGGTTTTGCGCTGAGGCTCGGCGTACCCTCGGAACTGACCGTGATCACGCTGAGGCCGAAGTGAGTTGCGGCATCCGGTGAGCGGGTCGGTCGGAGCGGTCGCGCCGCTGATCCATGCTTCACAGAAATGAATTGGCCGGGGGCCACGCCTTGGTGTATCCCGCCAGCCAACGATAACAAATTGCCGGAAACGCCCTGATGGCCACCGATACCGTTCCCGTCGCCGCACAACCCGCGGGAGCGAAGAACGAGGACACGCCGCGCGGCTTTGCCTTCGGCATCACCGCCTATCTCCTGTGGGGCGTCCTTCCCTTCTACCTGAAAGCGGTCGCGCATCTTCCGGCGCTGGAGGTGCTGGCGCACCGCGCCATCTGGTCGGTGCCGATCGCCGGCCTCGTGCTGATCATTCTCGGACGCACCGGGGATGTGAAGACAGCGATCCGGACGCCGCGCATGCTCGGCATGGCCTGCGTCACCGCCGCCTTCATCACCGCCAACTGGGGTATCTATGTCTGGGCGGTCTCGAACGGTCATGCGATCGATGCCGCGCTCGGCTATTTCATCAATCCGCTGTTCAGTATCCTGATGGCAGCGCTGGTGCTGAAGGAAAAGCTTTTGCCGATGCAGAAAGCAGCGATCGGGCTTGCCGTGGTCGGCGTCGCAATCCTCACCTGGGGTTCGGGCGGTCTACCGTGGGTGTCGCTGGCGCTGACATTTACCTGGGGCTTCTATGCCCTGTTCCGCAAGACGCTGCCGATCGGTCCGAACCAGGGGTTTTTCCTCGAAGTGCTTCTGATCAGCATTCCGATGCTGCCCTACCTCATCTGGCTGGAAGCGACGGGCCAAGGCCACTTCCTGAACGGGGTCGGCTATGATGCGGCCCTGCTTGCCTTTGCCGGTATAGCGACAGCCGTGCCGCTGATGATCTATGCCAATGCCACCAAGCTGCTGAAGCTGTCGACCATCGGCATCATGCAGTATATCGCACCAACAATGATCTTTCTGACCGCCGTGTTTATCTTCAAAGAGCCGTTGAGCGGCATCAAGCTCACAGCCTTCGTGTTCATCTGGTCGGCACTTGCCGTCTATACGCTGGCGATGCTGCGGGACCTTCGCAGCCGCTGACCGCCCATCAGGAGATTTCGTTCATGCAGATGTCAGATATCCCCTTCGGCACGACCGACTGGTCGCAGATCGAGCCGACCGTCCACAAGGGTGACACCGGACACTCGACCTGGCGCACCCGCCATTTCGGACCAATCCGGGTGCGGATGGTGGAGCATTCGCCGGGCTATCTCGCCGACCACTGGTGCGAGAAGGGCCATATCCTGCTGTGCCTCGAAGGCGAGATGACGACCGAACTTGCCGACGGACGCGTCTTTGTGCTGAAACCCGGCATGAGCTATCAGGTGGCCGACAGCGCCGAACCGCACCGGTCCTCGACGACACTGGGCGCCAAGCTCTTCATCGTCGACTGACGCGTCTCTAGCTTCTCTGCAGCGCGAGATGCGCGCCGAGACCGACCAGGATGGTGCCGCCTGCTCGCTGGGCAAGCTTTTGCGCCGTGCTCGATCGGTTGAGCCGTGCCATCACCAACCCGGCAAGAGCAACGGCGAAAACATCGGCGATCGTGAAGATCACGCTGACGGCCAGTCCCAGAACCACGAATTGAACCCAGACCGGAAGGCTGGCCGCGCTGTCGATGAACTGCGGCAGGAAGGCCAGGAAGAAGATCGCCGTCTTCGGGTTGAGAACCTCGACGACGATGCTTTCGGCAAATGCCTTTCGGGCAGATCTCGGTGTCTCCGCCTGCAGATCGCCTGAACCCGCAGCCTTCGTGCGAAACAGGGAAATGCCAAGCCAGATCAGGTAGATCGCGCCTGCAAGCTTCACTAGCGCATAAACTACTGGGACGGCGTGAAAGAGAACCGAGAGCCCTGCAGCTGCCGCAACGATATGCGCGTAGGATCCGAGATGGACGCCGAGCACCGCCATCATGCCCGCCTTGCGTCCGGCAACCATCGTGCGGGCCGCTACGTAAAGCATCGCGGGTCCCGGAATGAAGGCGAAGATGGACGTCGTCACAAGGAAGGCGAACAGGATATTCCAGTCTGGCATGCGGTGCTCCTGTCCCCTGCCCTAGGCGGAAGCCTTAAACCCTAGAGTTTCGAGATGACGGCGGCTTCGCCCTTTGACGCGGCCTGCTGTTCGTCGCGGTCGAGAATGGCCGGCACGATGTCATCCACGTCAGGGATCACCATCGGCTGTACCAGATGCCCCCGGTGGATGAAGCCTTCCTCGCGCATATGGGTGACGAGCGACAGCATCGGATCCCAGAAACCGCCGATATTGGCAAACACCATCGGCTTCTCATGACGGCCGAGCTGGCCCCAGGTCATGATCTCGACGATCTCTTCCAGAGTGCCGATGCCGCCCGGAAGTGTGACGAAGGCATCGGAGCGTTCGAACATCTTGTGCTTGCGCTCATGCATGTCCTTGGTCACGATCAGTTCGTCGAGCTGGCCGAGCGAATGGCGGGTTGCCTCCATATCGACAAGAAAGTCCGGAATGATGCCCGTGACCTTGCCGCCATGCGCCAGAACGCCTGCGGCAACCGCACCCATGATGCCCTTGGTGCCGCCGCCATAGACCAGCCGCAAACCGTGGGCTGCAATGGATTTTCCGAGCGCGCGGCCGGCCTGGATATAGGCGGGATCGCGCCCCGGCTGCGAGCCGCAGTAAACGCATATGGATCGTATTGGCACAGTTTTCTCCATCAGGCACTTCAAAGGGTTGGCACGCGACGCACCAACCACGAGATTTGGCTGGAAATACTGCGCAGAGCAAGGCTGAAACACTGGTAAAGCTTGTTATGACTAGAGGAAACGGATAATCCGGAAAGACGATGGAGGGTCCATCGGGAAAAGGCTTTGCTCATGAAAAACCGCGCCGGTTGGCTCGCTCTGGTCGTACTCGCCATCGCATCGCTGCTGATGGTCTTTTTCGTGCTGCCGCGGATCAACCATAATGCCAAACCGCTCGGCGATGCGATCAACGCTGCCGGCGATGCGGTCAAGGACGCGGTCGAGAGCACGAAGCAGGCGGTGAAGCCGACAGACGCACCGAATTCTCCGGACGCGCCGAAGCCGCAGGAGCAGGCATCCGTGCCCGCGACGACGCCGGCCGCTCCCGTATCTCCCCTGGCAACCCCTTCCGCTCCGGCAGCGCCCTCCGCTCCGGCCGCACCCGCAGTAACAGCTGCACCGAGCGCGACAAGCCCGGTCACCGCCCAGCCGAACGCTGCCCAAACGCCAGCCAAGCCCGCCTTTGACGTGCTGCGCGTCGAGCCCGACGGTTCGGCCGTGATTGCCGGCCGCGCGCTGCCCAATTCGACACTCGAAATCTCCAGTGGCAACTCGGTCGTCGCCAAGATCGACGTCGGCCCGAGCGGCGATTTTGCAGCCGTTCTCGACAAACCTTTGCCGCCGGGCGATCACCAGCTGGTTCTCAAAGCCACCGGCAAGGACGGCAAGACGGTCGTCTCGGACGAGACCGCGACGGTCTCCGTACCCAGCGATCCGAAGACCGGCAAGCTGCTTGCCATGGTGACGACGCCGGGCAAAGCGAGCCGGGTCATCGCGACGCCGAACGCGTCTGCGCCTGCCGTACCAAATGCCGCGACATCACCGACACCCCCTGCCCCTGCCCCTGGCGCTGCGCCGTCCACTGCAGGCCAGACGGCTGCGGGTCAGTCTCAGACGCCAGCCGTCACTCCGGCCTTGCCGCAGGCATCGTCGCAGATCGCATCCAGCGCGCCAAACGTCTCTGCTCCGTCCTCGACCGCGGCTCCCGACGCGACGCCTGCGCCGGCTGGAACACCGGATCTGCAGATCACCGCCGTCGAGCTTGAAGGCTCGAAAATCTTTATCGCCGGCATCGCCCGCTCGGGTGTCACGGTGCGCGGTCTTGTCGACGGCGAGCCCGTCGGCCAGTCGCGCGCAGGCGGCAACGGCCATTTCGTCATCGAGGGCAACACGCAGCTTTCGGTCGGCGATCACCGGATCAGCGTCGAGGCACTGAACGGTGCCGGCCAGCGCACCGTCATGGTCGAGGTTCCGTTCAACCGTCCGGCCGGCGAACAGGTGGCGGCAGTCGCAGCCCCCGCAGTTTCAAGCCCGATGTCGACGATCGATGGCGGCGCCTTCGAGAAGCTTCGCAACGAAGTGGTACGCGCCTTCAACCTGCTGCAGAACCTCTACGCCGACGGCAAGGTGCCGAGCGGCGAACAGATGGCGGCGGCACGTTCGTCCACATCGATTACGCTCAAGTCTTTGACCGAATACCGCCTGCCGGCCGACGCTTCCGTTTCCGCCCGCTCCGTTGCCGACAATGCCGCCAAGGATGCAGCGTCAGCACTTGCCGCACTCGACAAGGTTCCAAACGACGTTGCCGCCGTTGGCGCAGCCCTCAAGGACCTCGGCGCCATGATCGCCCGCGCCGTCGGGCCCGCCATGGCACGGCAGATGGATGGTGGCAACGAACAGGAAATGGCCGGCACGCCGGCTGCTCCCGCCACCGGCGTCGACGGCACAAAGACGTTCCAGCAGGCACCGCTGACGCAAAGCGAACGCAATTCGGTGATCATCCGACGTGGCGATACGCTGTGGCAGATTTCGCGCCGGATGTATGGCCAGGGCGTGCGCTACACGACGATCTACCTCGCCAACGAGGATCAGATCCGCAACCCCGACATCATCCAGCCCGGCCAGATCTTCGGCGTACCGGAGGAGTTCCGGCCGGATTCGGAAGAGCTGCACCGCGAACGGATCCAGCATCGCAAATGATGACGCAGCCCCAATTCTCCTGAAAACGACTTAAAACCGCAGGGCCAATGCTTCGGGTTCCCCAATCTCCACATTCCTGTGCTCGTCACGGGAATGCGGGAGGTTGAGCCTCACGTCGCGGCGGCGGCTATCGGTGCAACACTCTGCAGAAAACAGACTTACGACCGATCGCCGATCATCAGTTGCGACGGCGTGACTGCCAGTGAATGGGCGGCAACGTGCAGTGAAAGACTGTTGCGCTCGACAAGTGCTGTGACCGTTTCCAATATATTCAGATGCGGTACATGCTTGACCACCGTATAGGCAGTGAAAGCCGCGCCGGCCGAGGCTCCCCACAGAAGAGTGCTCAGGGCAGTCGCAACGGCAATCGTCTTGAAGCGCATAGTATTCCTCCCAATGCGAGCTTCCCTCGAATAGCCAGACCTCCTCCGCCTCGCAATTCGGACTTATACACTCCGTAGTCATACCTACTTTCGACCGATGAGGCCAGATGAGGTTTCATGCGAGTTTCATTTGCAACATGGCCCTGCGCAGCCTATTTGCCGGGAAGGCGTTTCTTCGCCCTCAGATTCAGGTAAAATCCATGGCAGCAAAAAAGAAGACCGTATCTGCGGATAGCGGCAATCCCTTCAGCACACTCGTCAACCTGTGGCCCTATATGTGGCCGGTGGGACGCGCGGATCTGAAAGCGCGCGTCATCTGGGCGACGGTGTTTCTGCTCCTGGCAAAGCTGGTGCTGATCTCTGTCCCCTATTTCTTCAAGTGGGCGACGGATGCGCTAAACGGCAAGCTCGACATGGCGGGCATCCTCCCGGTCTTTCTGCTGGGCGCCGTCGTGCTGGTCGTCGCCTACAACTTTACCCGTATCCTGCAGGTGGGTCTGAACCAGCTGCGTGACGCGCTGTTTGCCTCGGTCGGCCAGCACGCGGTGCGCCAGCTTGCCTACAAGACCTTCGTGCACATGCATCAGCTTTCGCTGCGCTTTCACCTGGAACGCAAGACCGGCGGCCTGTCGCGCATTATCGAACGCGGCACGAAGGGCATCGAAACGATCGTTCGTTTCACCATCCTCAATTCGGTGCCGACGGTGATCGAATTCCTGCTGACGGCGATCATCTTCTGGGCCGCCTACGGGTTCGCCTACCTCGCCGTCACGGCTGTCACGGTTGCCGCCTATATCTGGTTCACGATCAAGGCCAGCGACTGGCGCATCTCCATCCGCCGGACGATGAACGACAACGATACCGAGGCGAACACAAAAGCCATCGATTCGCTTCTGAACTTCGAGACGGTGAAATATTTCGGCAACGAGGACATGGAAGCCAAGCGCTTCGATTCCTCCATGGAGCGCTACGAAAAGGCCGCGACCGACGTCTGGACCTCGCTCGGATGGCTGAACTTCGGCCAGGGCGTGATCTTCGGGCTGGGACAGGCAGTGATCATGATCATGTCGGCGCTTGCGGTGCAGCGCGGCGACCAGACGATTGGCGATTTCGTGTTCGTCAACGCGCTGCTGATGCAGCTCGCGGTTCCGCTTAATTTCATCGGCTTCGTCTACCGCGAAATCCGCCAGGGGCTGACCGATATCGAGCAGATGTTCGACCTTCTTGAAGTCGAAGCAGAAGTCGTGGACCGGCCGGACGCGAAGGATCTTGTCATAGGACAGGGACCTGAAAAAGGCGCCATCGCCTTTCGCGACGTGCAGTTCTCCTATGATCCGGCACGACCGATCCTCAAAGGCATCTCCTTCGACGTGCCAGCTGGAAAGACGGTGGCGATCGTCGGTCCATCAGGTGCCGGCAAATCCACCATTTCGCGCCTGCTCTACCGCTTCTACGATATCCAGAGCGGATCGATCACCATCGACGGCCAGGATGTGCGCAACGTGACGCAGAAGTCGCTGCGCTCGGCCATCGGCATGGTGCCGCAGGATACGGTCCTGTTCAACGACACGGTCGTCTACAACATCCGCTACGGCCGGCCGGGTGCCTCGGATACCGAAGTCCAGGCGGCGGCCGAGATCGCTCAGATCGACCGGTTCATCAAGGCTCTGCCGGATGGCTACGAGACAAAGGTCGGCGAACGCGGGTTGAAACTCTCGGGCGGCGAAAAGCAGCGCGTGGCGATTGCCCGCACGGTTTTGAAGAGCCCGCCGATCCTCATTCTCGACGAGGCGACCTCGGCGCTCGATACGACGACCGAGCACGAGATCCAGTCCGCACTCGATCTCGTTTCGAAGAACCGGACGACGCTTGTCATCGCCCACCGCCTCTCGACGGTTATCAATGCCGACGAGATCATCGTTCTGCGCGACGGCGAGATTGCCGAGCGCGGCACCCATTCGGGGCTGCTGCAGCAGGAAGGCCTCTACGCCTCGATGTGGAACCGTCAGCGCGAGGCGACGGAAGCGGAAGAGCAGTTGAAGAAGGTGCGCGAAAACGACGATCTCGGCATTGTCCGTCGCGGCGCACCTGCTGCTGAGTAACGGCAGCAGAATAACAGGAGAACAGCATGAGACGATATACGAACAGGCGGATGCTGGTACTCGGCGGTATCGCCATCATCTATATGCTGGTGCTGGTCTTCTACGGCTCGCCTCTGCTCGCCTTCTCGACCTGGATGGGCTGGGTAGACCCTGAGGCGGTTCGCTGAGGCGAAGATTTCTGTGGCAATGCACCGCGTCTGCGAGTGTCAGAAGACGAGGTTGGGCCTTTGGGAAACTGACGCGTCAGGGATAAACCGCGTTCAAGCAGAGGTCGCTGAGCGCTTCAAACGGTGTATTCCGTCAATTATACCGGGAAGTTGTATGACGTCATGGGCGCATCGACGGAACCGGATTGCCGCAAATAGGGTTTTTCTATAGGCAGGCAGCACAGACCATTGAGGAGAACCAAGGGTTGATCAATCTTTTCGACACCATCCGCAACACGCTCGTGCCGATCCACAAGGAAGGCTACGTTTTCGTCGTCATCTTTTTCGTCGTCTCGCTGATCCTCGGCTACTTCGCCGAGCCGCTGTTCTGGATCGGACTGGTACTGACGCTCTGGTGCGCCTACTTCTTCCGCGATCCGGAACGGGTCGTACCGCAGGATGACGATCTCGTCATCAGCCCTGCCGACGGCCGCGTCAGCCATGTTGCTCTGGTCGTGCCGCCAGCCGAACTGGATCTCGGCATCGAGCCGATGCTGCGCATCTCGGTCTTCATGAACGTGTTCGACTGCCACATCAACCGCGCCCCTGTTCGGGGCCAGGTGACACGCATCGAGTATCGCGAAGGGCAGTTCGTCAACGCGGAACTCGACAAGGCGTCCAGCGACAACGAGCGCAACGGGCTTGTCATCGACACCCCGCACGGCCGCGTCGGCGTTGTACAGATCGCCGGTCTCGTGGCACGCCGCATCGTCTGCTGGGTCAAGCCCAACGAGCCGGTCAGCGCCGGTGAGCGCTTCGGCCTGATCCGCTTCGGTTCGCGCCTCGACGTCTTCGTTCCGGCCGGTGGCCAGGCGCGCGTCGTGGTTGGCCAGAGAGCGGTCGGCGGCGAAACCGTATTGGCCGAATTCGGCTCCGCCAAGGGACCGACCATCGGCCGTCGTGCCTAACTAAACGCAAGGAGATCATCTGATGGAGACGCCCGTCTCGCCGCCGGAACAGAACCATACGACCGACGAGGCCCGTGGTCCGCGCCTGCGCGAGATCCCGGTCCGCCTGATGATCCCCAACCTGATCACGGTGCTGGCGATCTGCGCCGGCCTTACCGGGATCAGACTTGCCTTCGAGGGACGGTTCGAGCTAGCTGTCGCGATGGTGCTGCTGGCAGCCTTCCTCGACGGGATCGATGGTCGGATCGCACGGCTTCTGAAGGCAACGTCGAAATTCGGCGTGCAGATGGATTCGCTCGCCGACATCATCAATTTCGGCGTTGCGCCCGTCCTCGTCTCCTATGCGTTTCTGCTGGACGGAGCGAAATCCTTCGGCTGGATAGCTGCACTTCTCTATGCGATCGCGGCTGGCCTGCGGCTTGCCCGGTTCAACGTGATGGAAGACCGCGGCATCAAGGCGCCCTGGCAGTCTGAGTTCTTTGTAGGCGTTCCGGCGCCCATGGGTGCGCTTCTGGTGCTTCTGCCGGTCTATCTCGGTTTTCTCGGCGTCGAACAGACGAAGTTCTTCGTGTATGCCAGCGTTCTCTACACGCTGTTGATCGGCTTCTTGTTGGTCTCGCGTCTGCCGGTCTGGTCCGGCAAGTCGGGCCGCATCCGCCGTGACCTGATGCTGCCGATCATGCTTGTGGCCGTTCTCTATGTCGGCCTCTTGATGAGCTACACCTGGGAAATCCTGGCAATCACCGCGATTGCCTATCTCTGTGTTCTGCCGTTTTCTGCCCGTGCGTGGAAAAAGCGTTATGGCACGATCACCATCGAGGACGAGCGCACGCACGTCTGATCGTCCTGCCCTTGCGACTGATGCTGCGGCGCACACGAATTGTTGCGTCGCAGCCCCAGCTTGCGGCAAGTTGGCGCGTCCATTCTTCTCTATCGCATCGTCAAGCCGCAGCCATGATTCCGCCCGGATTGGCGGCGAAATGCGCCGGCCCGCCCTTGAGCGGAACAGAGATTCGTGAGGAGACAGACGTGAGCAGCGAAACCAACAAAACCAGTATCGAGACCAAGCCGGACCTCTCCAGCCACTACCGTCCGCTCGGCCTCAAAGCCGTTGCTGCTGCGGCGATGATGCTTAACCGCAAGCCAACGCTCAGCCCGGCTCGCTGATCCGTCTCAGGCGCCGCGCAGGAAGCTTACGAGAAGCCCGAGCGCGAGCAACCCCATGACAACGCCGATCAGGCCATCCAGCACCCGCCACGCGGCGGGTCTGGCAAATAGCGGCGCCAAATAGCGGGCGCCGTAGCCGAGGCCGAAGAACCAGGCGAAGGATGCGATCACCGCGCCCGCGCCATAGGCTACCCTTTCCGGGCCTTGGTAGGCCGCAGACAGGCTGCCGAGCAGCAGGACCGTATCGAGATAGACATGCGGGTTTAGAAAGGTGAAGGCGAGACAGGTCATCACTGCCGCCTTGAGTGCCATGCCCTCAGGCGCGCCGGCGACCATCGCACCGGGCTGTACCGCCCGCCGGAATGCCATGGCCGAATAGGTGGCGAGGAACAGCGCGCCGCCGAGCGTCACCACCGAGATCAGCAGAGGCGACTGCGACACGATCGTTCCCAGCCCGCCGACGCCAGCTGCAATCAGCAAGGCGTCGGATGCCGCACAGATCAGGCACAGCACGAAGACATGGCTGCGGATCAGCCCCTGGCGCAGGATAAACGCATTCTGAGCGCCGATCGCCACGATCAGCGAGCCGCCCAGCGCAAAGCCGGAAAAACCGGCGGATATCAGGTTCATAGGGAGATCCGTTCAGGACGTGATTCGAAGGCTGGATGGTGTGACGCGGTCGGAACGGATCAAAACAGCGACATCTGGCCGCTGCTGCCGGATGCCTTTGGCGGCTTCTCCTGCGGCTGTGCCACCGCGACCGGTTTCTGCAGATCCTTGCCCATGTTGGACACCTTGTTGACCAGATCTGATACCGGAAATGCCTCGAAGAAATCGTCCTGTACCGGCCGCATCAGATCCGCCACGTGGCGTGGCTCACCGTTCTTGCAATCCAGCCAGCGCTCGAAATCCTCCGGCGCGATGACGACGGGCATGCGGTCGTGGATCGGCCGCAGGGCGTGGTTGGCAGCAGTCGTCAGGATCGCCGCGGTATCGACTTCCGAGCCATCGGCAGATGCGTAGGTTTCCATCAACCCGGCAAAGGCGATGACGCCCCCATTCTTCGGGCGGATCCAGAAGGGCTGTGAGGGCAGTCCCGTCTCCTTCGGGGGCCGGCGCCATTCGTAGAAACCGGAGGCCGGAATGAGAACGCGGCGGTGACGCATGGCGGCCCGGAACGACGCCTTTTCGGCCGCCGTCTCGGAGCGGGCGTTGATCATCAGGGGAAAGTCCTTGATATCCTTGACCCAGCCCGGAATCAGGCCCCACCGGGCAAGTACGGCGCGACGCGGCGGAAGATTGCTGCCGGGCTTCACATGCTCGTTCTGCATGACGATCAGGATCGGCTGCGTCGGGGCAATATTGTAGCGGGCCGGGAAACCTTCCTCCCCCAGCGCCTGCATGACCTCCAGAATTTCCTCAGAAGTCGCCGTCAGGGCGTAGCGTCCGCACATGCGAGATTAGATGGCACCGGGGTAGGCAGACGTCAAGCGGATCAGGCGCTGCGGGGACCGAAGAGGATGATCGCGCCGCCGAGGAGGCACACGGTCGTGCCGATCAAGTCCCAGCGGTCGGGCATCCGGTTCTCGACACCAGCAAGCCAGAGGATGGAAGCCAGAATGTAGATCGATCCATAGGCGGCGTAGGTCCGCCCGGCCGCGTCGCTTGGCACGAAGCTCAGCACCCAGGCAAACAGCGCGAGCGACACCATACCCGGCACCAGCCACAGAGCCGGCTTTTCCAGCCGCCACCAGGCCCAGAAGGCAAAGCAGCCGGCAATCTCGAAAAAGGCGGCGAGGCAATAGAGGAGATAGGTTTTCATGCTGTCCAGCCGTTGAGGTTCACCGGCATGGTTCGGGCCGTGTCATGCCGTGAGAGAGGGTTTTTGCGCGCGACATGATATGTCCTTGATGGGCGGCTATTCCCGCCTACACTATCCTGACCTTATCGCTCTTCAAAGCTTCAGCAGTCCATGACAACAGCCACGCCCTCCCCGCAAGCCGCGTCGTCGGCCATTCTCGAACGTGACGGCAAATTTCTGCTGATCCGGCGATTGAACCCGCCCTCGGCCAATCTGTTTGCCTTTCCAGGGGGTCGGGCCGAGCCCGGCGAGACGCCATCGGAGACGGCGGTGCGGGAATTCTTCGAAGAGACCGGCATCGCTGTGCGCAATCCGACCCTGTTTGCCACCTACGACCTTAAGAAGGACAAGGACGACAACCGCCATTTCTCGCTCTCGGTGTTCCGTGTCGAAGCGGACCCCGAAGGAGAAGCGATTGCCGCCGACGATGCGGCCGATCCGGGATGGTATTCGGTTGAGGAGATCCGCAATCTTCCCGTGCCTGCGAGCGTGCTGGAATGCGCCGAAAGGCTGGCGGCGGAACTGAAACGCGGTTAGGAGTTCGTATGCACCGCCTGATGTCTTTCCTCACGTCTTCCCACCGATTCGCGATCGTTGCTGCGATCGCGCTGAGTTGTGCCGCCGCGCCGGCTGGCGCCCAGTCGCAGAAAGCATCGTCGAAGCAGGCGCCGTCTGCGACAACGGCCGCGCCACAGGCGGAAACCGAATCAAAACCGGCTCCGTATGATTCGCAGATGATGCGGCTTGCGGAAGTGCTGGGATCGGTCACTTATTTGCGGTCGCTTTGCGGTGCAACCAGTGACGATTGGCGCGGATCCATGCAGAAATTGCTGGATTCTGACACCGCCAGCGAGCCTAAACGGCGGGAACGCTTGACCGCCGCCTACAACCGCGGCTACCGCTCGTTTGCCGCGGTTCACACATCCTGCAATGAACCCGCACGCATGGCTGAGGAACTCTACCGTGCCGAAGGCGCAACACTTGCCGCCGAAATAGCCAGTCGCTACGGAAATTAGCGGTTTATTTACCTCTTTTGACCTCAAGCCGTGTCGTTTTGATAAAAGGCTGATAAAGTTCTTAATGGGTCAGTAATTAATACGGGTACCGAGGATCAAGAGTATGCAGACAGGCCGCAACGAAATCGATGACATGATCGTCCACGAGAAGATGCAGGCTGCGTTGGAATATCAGAATGAAGCCTGGGCCGATGGCCGTGCCGATGGCATCGAGGCTGAAATCATTGCTGATGTCGCGATGGCCTGCGCCATTCGCGAGACGATCCGCCTGCTGGGCGAAACCGGCGCCGAAGCGCTGCTGGATTCGCTGAAGAACCGCATGCTGGCCGGAGAGTTTTCGCCGGAACGGATCGTTCAGTAATCTCGCACATCCTTATCAGGCACAAGAAAAGCCGAGAATTCCCCTTCGGAAGGCGGCCGGAATGCATATCATGACAAACTTCAACGGTCTGCGTCTGGCGCTTGCCGCAACATGTTTTTGCGGCTTGCAGGTTATGGCACCGGCTTCTGCGCTGGCGCTGAGCACCACAGCGCAGGGTGAAACAGGCGGCAGCCCATCGTCCGGCGTCATGCAGGCTTTCGAGGGCCCGCAAGTGCCCGCGACCGGCTCGGCCCAGGCGCCCGTAGCAACGCCCGCTGCACCTGCCGCCGGCCAGCCAACGGCTGCGGCGACCGACACGATCCAGGCCGACATCATCCGCGACATGACAACACTGCCTGAGCCTGTCAAGAAAATGCGCGCCGCCTTGATCGAGGCCGCAGCCTCCGGCGATATCGAACGGCTGAAGCCGCTGACCAATCCCGGCCCGAACCAGACCCAGGTTATGGACTATCAGGGCGACGATCCGGTCGGCGCGCTGAAGAACTTTTCCGGCGATCCAGACGGCCAGGAAATCCTGGCGATCGTCATGGACCTTCTCTCCGCCAGCGCCGTGAGGCTCGAGGCCGGGCAGCCGGAAGAGGTTTACGTCTGGCCGTATTTCGCCGGCAAGTCGATCTCTGCGCTCACCCCACCCGAGCGCGTCGAGCTGCTGCGGATCGTTACGGCCGGCGATATGATCGGCATGGAAGAAAACGACGCCTATAATTTCTACCGCATCGGCCTGTCGCCCGACGGCCAGTGGAAGTTCTTCACCGGCGGCGACTGACTCCTGCCGATCCGCTTGCGGCACCGCGACTGCACTTGTTCGCGCGGTCGGGAGGGCTTACCTGTCGGGTTCGACCTTCCGGCTCAACAATCGGACCTTTCGCCATGCCCGCCGTCCATCTTCCTTCGCGCCAGCTGATCCGGGTTTCCGGTGTCGATGCACGCGATTTTCTCCACAGCCTGATCACGACAGATATCGAGTCCCTGCCTGAACGGACGGCCCGTCCCGGCGCGCTTTTGACGCCGCAGGGCAAGATCCTGTTCGACTTCATGATCTCCCGAGACGGCGACGATTTCCTGATGGAGACCGATGCCGCCCAGCGTGACGCGCTGATGCGCCGTCTCACCATGTACAAGCTGCGGGCGGCCGTGACGATTGCAGCCGACGATGCCGATGGCGTGACGGTAACCTGGGGCGACGGTTCGGTTACTGGTGCTGCGGATGCGGCGTTTGCCAAAGCCGGCGTGACTTTGTCGCGATATCCGGGAAAGCCCGAGGGCATTGCGATCGACGCGTCGGAAGCCGAGTACGAGACGCTGCGGGTCGCGTCCGGCATTCCGGCCTCCGGCTTCGACTATGCCCTGCAGGATGCCTTTCCGCACGACGTTCTCCTCGACAAGACCGACGGGCTGTCGTTCCGCAAGGGTTGCTATGTCGGGCAGGAAGTCGTCTCTCGCATGCAGCACCGTGGCACGGCACGGCGGCGTGTCGCGCTCGTCACAAGCGAGACTGCCCTGCCCGTCTCAGGCACGGACATCATGGCCGGTGGCAAGCCGGTCGGCACGCTCGGATCCGTCTTGGGTAACAAGGGGCTTGCAATCGTGCGGATTGACCGGGTCGGCGATGCGATCGCCAATGGTATTCCCCTGACGGCGAGCGATGTCACCGTCGTTCTCTCGCTGCCGGAATGGACCGACCTGTCGTTCCCGACAGCGACGCAAGAGGCCGAGCCGTGAGCGGATCGAAATCCATGCGGGCCTGGCAGCGGATGCTTTCCGGCCGTCGGCTCGACCTGCTGGACCCCTCTCCGCTCGATGTCGAGATTGCTGATATCGCCCACGGGCTTGCCCGCGTTGCGCGCTGGAACGGCCAGACCAAAGGCGACCACGCGTTTTCGGTGGCGCAGCACAGCCTGATCGTTGAGCAGATCTTTTGTCGCACCAATCCCGATGCCTCCAGCGAGGCGATGGCGATGGCGCTTTTGCATGACGCACCCGAATACGTCATCGGCGACATGATCTCGCCCTTCAAGTCGGTGGTTGGCGGCGGTTACAAGGCGGTGGAATTGCGGCTCGAGGCAGCGATCCATATCCGCTTCGGCCTGCCGCCGCATCCTACCAAGGAGCTGAAGGTGATGATCAAGAAGGCCGATACGGTTGCCGCGTTTTTCGAAGCGACCGAGCTTGCCGGATTTTCCGTCACCGAAGCCCAGAAATTCTTCGGCGTGCCGCGTGGCATAACCCGCGACATGCTTGAACTGAAGCCGATGCCGGCGCTGGATGCTCAGGCGCGCTTTCTCGAGCGTTTTCATGCGCTTGAAGCCGATCGCGGTGTGACGGCATGAGCCGGATCATCGTCTGCCCGCTCGACAAGATCGCCGAACTCTCGGTCCGTCACGGTGCGCGGGAAATGGTGAGCCTGATTGCCGAAAAGCAGGATTTCCACCGACCGGCCGTGATTGCAGCCGCGCGGCACCTGAAGCTCAAGATGAACGATATCGGCTTTGCCGGCACCGGCACTCTGATTGCGCCGAGCGAGGCGCATGTGGAGCAGCTGATCGCCTTCGTCAAAGACTGGGACCAATCAGCGCCGCTCGTCGTGCATTGCTGGATGGGCGTATCCCGCTCTCCGGCAGCGGCCGTCATTGCGTCGCTTTCACTTTATCCCGATCAGGATGAGGTCGAGCTGGCGACGAGGCTGCGCAAGGTCGCGCCGCATGCGACCCCGAACACACGGCTGATCGAGATCGGCGACCGGCTGCTTCAGCGGGATGGGCGGCTCGTTCAGGCGATCAAGCGGATCGGCCGGGGAGCGGAAACCGATGGTCGCGCCTCGTTCGTTCTGCCGGTTACGGCCAATGCCGAAATCGAAAAAAGCGCGTCCTGATCCCCTGGTGCGGCTGAGAAACGTCGCACCGTTTGCCTTGACCTGACAGTCACCCGCGCCAATTAGCCCCCTCTTTACAATAAAGGATCAGGCCCTGAATGGAACAGGCATCGGCTTTCGTCGTCGCAACCCGCGCGGCACTCTCACAGCTCACAGCCCTCGGCATCCAGTATTCATTCTCGGTCATCGGCGCCATTCTTCTTCTGATCGTCGGATGGGCCGCCGCCCGCCTGCTCAGCCGCTGGGCGCATAACGGTCTGTCGCGGGTGAACGGCATCGACGCAACGCTGGCGCAGTTCTTCTCCAACATCATCCGCTACGCGGTGCTGATCATCGTCGTAGTGATGGTTCTCGGCCAGTTTGGCGTCCAGACGGCATCGGTCCTTGCAGCCCTCGGCGCAATCGGCCTCGCGGTCGGCCTCGCCCTGCAAGGCACGCTGCAAAATATCGCAGCCGGCATCATGCTTCTGGTTCTGCGCCCGTTCCGCGTGGGCGAATCGATCGAGACCGGCAATGTCAGCGGCACGATCGTCGATGTCGGCCTGTTCGCAACCGAGCTTCGCACCGCCGAGGGCGTTTATCGCCTGGCGCCAAATTCGACCCTGTGGAACGTGCCGATCACCAACTATTCGCGCCTTCACACGCGCCGCCACGAGATTTCCGTGACGCTGTCGGCCGACCAGAGCCTCGACGAGGCCGAAACCAAGCTCAAGTCGATCGCCAAGGCGGAGACGCGGGTGGAGAGCAACCCGGCACCGACCACCTATCTGGCGGATTTCGATGCCGGTAGTGCCAAGCTGACACTGCGCTACTGGATCAAGAGCGCGCAGTGGTGGACGGTCAGCCGCGACATGACCAAAGCCGTCAAACTCGCCTTCGACAAGGTGGTCGAGGAAGAGGTACCGGCCGATGCGCAGGACGACAATCCGGCTTCATACACCCCATAACGGTATCGACGGGGAGATCGGCTTTTCTTTGCGGACCAATGGTATAACGTCCGCTGACCTTCTCAACCGAGCCCGCTAGCATATGATCCTCCAGCTTCTGCTGATCGTTCTCATTCTCTCCCTCGTCGTCTCGCAGCGAAAGCTGTCGGGCCGGGTCGCTTCGCTGGAGAAAGAACTTTCGGATGTCCGGGCGCGCCTGCTGACCGGCGTTCCCGTCACTTCCGAGGTGGTCGTGTCGCCCGAGACGGCGCTTGCCGAGATCCGCACCGAAGCCGCGGCTGAGATGGCCGCCGACACGGGCTTTGCAAAGGCTGCAGCAGAACCATCGAAGACCGAAGTCCTGGCAGAGATCACGGCGCCCGAGGAGAGGACGTCCGATCAGGCAGCCGAAACACCACCGCTCCCCGCGCCCGCTCCGCGCTTCCGCCGTGAAAATCTGGAAAGCTATCTCGGTGCTCGCTGGCCGGTCTGGGTGGGTGGCGTGGCACTCGCCTTTGGCGGCATCTTCCTTGTCCGCTATTCGATCGAGGCCGGGCTGCTCGGCCCCGGTGCGCGTCTGTCGCTGGCGGCGATTTTCGGGCTGGTGCTGATTGCTGCCGGCGAGCTGGTGCGTCGTCGGGCAATGCCCAAGATGTCGGAGCTCTACGCCAATGCGATGATCCCCGGTGCGCTGACGGCCGCCGGTAGCATCACGCTGCTGGGCGCGTCCTTCGCGGCCTACGCCTTTTACGACTTCATCGGCTCCGGCACCGCCTTCATGCTGATGGCCCTGATTTCGTTTGCAACAATCGCGCTGTCGCTGCTGCACGGGCAGACGCTGGCCGGGCTTGGCCTGCTTGGCTCGCTGATCACGCCGCTTCTGGTGACGACCGACGACCCAGACGTCAACGCGTTGTTCCTGTTTCTCGGCGTGAGCTGGCTGGCGTTGAACGCCGCCTCGCGCATCCGCCGCTGGACCGTGGTGCCAATGATCGCCAATTTCGGGATCGGCCTCTGGGTTCTCGCCTACACGTCACAATCGCTGCCGATCGACATGATGCCGCCTTCGCTGGTGCTGCTGATGATGATTGCCGGAACGATCCTCATCTGGCCCGGCCGCGTTTATACGCGCGGCTCGACAGGAAGCGGCGGCTGGCGGGCGCTGCTGAAGAGGCCACCGCTGCGGATCACCCTGTCGTTATCAGTCACGGTCGCGATTTCGGCGCTTGCCATGCTGGTCGCCACGCCTGGGGGCTCTCTTCATCCGCTGTTCGTCTTCGTCGCCCTGATCGGCGCGCTGGCCGCCGTCGGCAGCAGTCGCAGCTACGGGGTGTGGACGGTCGTGGTTGCAGCGCTCGCCGCGCTTGCCGGTATCGCGACCGTTGCGTCGACATTGCTCGCCTATGTGATGCCCGAAACGGTGACCGGCACAACCGCGCCTGTCGTTGCCGCTTTCGGCCACGAGATTGCAGGCTTCCTGCTCCTCGGCGGCATCTTCACGCTGCTCGGGGCCGGGTTCCTCAGGCGCTTCCGGCATGAGGAACCGACGTTTTCGGTACTCTGGTCCTTTATGATGGGGGCAATGCCGGTCACGATCGGGTTCATCTCGTTTCTGAACTTCGGCAATTTTTTCCGCGACTGGACGCACGGCCTCTATGGCATCGGCATCGGACTTGTGATGCTCGCGGTGGCGGAGTGGCTGTTTCGCGGACGTGACGAAAGCGATGGCGACGGCATCGATTGGCCGGCGAATATCGCAGTGCTCGGCTCCTTCGCGGGCTTCACGCTGGCACTACACGCGCTTACCAACGGCATCGTCACGACGATCCTTCTTTCCGTTCTCGGCTTTGCCTATCTGATGGCGATGCGAGTGCGGACATGGGCTGCCCTGCCCTGGATGATGGCGGCGGCAATCGCGATCGTGTTCGGTCGCATCGCCTGGCAGCCGACGCTGGTCGGGCCGGACAGTCTCGGCACGACGCCGTTCTTCAATGCGCTGCTGCCGGGCTACGGTATTCCGACCCTGCTCGCGATTGTAGCAGCCTGGATGCTGCGAAATTCACCCGATGTCCGTGTCCGCAACGTTTTGCAGGGACTGGCATCGCTTGCAGCCCTGCTGACACTTGCCGTGCTGATACGCCACGCGATGAATGGCGGCGTGCTCGATGCCCGCACGCCGACGCTTGGCGAGCAGTCGGTCTACACGCTCTTGACGATCGGCTTCTCCGGCATTCTGATGACGCTCGACCTGAAAAGCCCGAGCCCGGTCTTCCGCTACGGCTCGATGATCGCCGGCGCGATCGCGACGGTGAACGTGCTCTCGGCGCATGTGTTTGCGCTCAATCCGTTCTTTTCAGGCGAAAGCACGGGCTCCTGGCCCGTCCTCAACCTTCTGCTGCTCGGTTATCTTCTCCCGGCGCTCGCCTATGGACTGACCTCGTACTTGGCTCGCGGCCGGCGGCCAGCGCCCTACGTGGCAATGCTCGCCGTCTCGGGCGCCCTGCTCGGCTTTCTCTGGGCGACGCTTTCGGTTCGACGCTTTTTCCAGGGCCAGAATATTGCCCAGTGGAAGGGATTTCTCGCTTCCGAAACCTATGCCTATTCTGTGGTCTGGCTCCTGATCGGCATCGGCCTTCTGGTAGCGGGCTCGAAATGGAACGCCAAGAGCCTGCGGCTTGCTTCTGCAGTGCTGGTGCTGGTGTCCGTGGCGAAGGTCTTCCTGATCGACATGGCCAATCTCGAAGGCATTATGCGGGCCCTGTCCTTCATCGGGCTGGGGGCAGTTCTGATCGGAATCGGGCTTTTCTATCAACGGATTCTGGTCAACAAGAGCGAAACATCTGATACAGACGATTCTCACGAACCTTCGTAGAAACCAGCATGACCGCGTCACTCGCAGAATCCTTTTCGCCCCACCAGGATCTGGCCAGAAGCCTCATTCCGCATGCCAGTGCTGGCGACGATGGAAGCCACGATCTGGCTCACATCGCCCGCGTCTTCAAGAATGCGATGCGCATTCATCAACACGAAGGCGGCGACGGGCGGGTGCTGGCAGCCGCGGTGCTGCTGCATGACTGCGTTGCGGTGGAAAAGAACTCCCCGCTGCGCAACCAGGCGTCTCGTCTTGCCGCGGAGAAGGCGGCGGGCATTCTGGGCGAGATGGGCTGGAGCGATACAGAGATCGATGCGGTCTCCCATGCGATACTCACCCACAGTTTTTCGGCAAATCTCGAGCCGCAGACGATCGAGGCGAAGATCCTGCAGGATGCGGACCGGCTCGATGCAATCGGCATGATCGGTGCGGCACGCTGTTTCTACATTGCCGGGCGGATGGGTTCGGCGCTTTACGATCCGGCCGATCCGCTCGCCAAGCATCGACCGCTGGACGACAGGACGTTTGCAATTGATCATTTCGAGACGAAGCTGTTCAAGCTCGCCGACGGCTTCAAGACGCAGGCCGGCCGGCAGGCGGCAAACGAACGCCACCAGCGTCTGAAAAGTGTTCTCGACCTCTTTCTCGATGAAATTTGAGGAAAACCCATGCATGTCAGCGAGATCAACTACTACCCCTTGAAGAGCGGCCGCGGCATTTCGCTCACTGAGACGCAGATGACGTGCACAGGCATACCCGGCGATCGCAGCTTGATGCTGGTCGATACCAGGGGGCATTTCGTCAACCAGCGCGATCTTCCAGAAATGGCGCAGTTGCAGGTCCTGCCCGACACGGACGGGTTCCGGTTTTCGATGGAGAGCAAGGGCGAGATCACCGTCACCCGGCCGCCGGGCTACCGGCGTACCGATGTGGTCGTTTGGAATTCGATCGTCAGCGCCGCGCTGGCCGACAAGGATGTCAACTCGACCCTTTGCGACTGGCTGGGCTGCGACGTGCGGCTTGTTTTCTTCGATGAACGTTCGAAGCGGACCGCAAGCGACGACTGGGCAGGACCCGATACGCCGGTCACATTTGCCGACGGATACCAGGTCCTGGTCACGACCACCGGCTCGCTCGAGGCGATCAATGCCGACATGGAGAAGCATGGAGAAGGCGCCGTCGGGATGGACCGGTTCCGCGCCAACATCGTCATCGACGATGGGGACGCCTTTGGCGACGACCATTGGGAGGCGATCGAGATCGGCGGCCTTCGTCTCGATCTCGTCAAACCCTGCGCCCGCTGCATCATGATCACCCAGGATCAGGTGACCGGTTCACGGGATGTCGCCAACCCGATGCCGGCACTCGGTCGCCTGCGCATGTCGGCCGACCGGCGTGTTCCCGGCCCGCTGTTCGGATGGAACGCCGTGCCGCGCGGCAGCGGCATGATCGCAATTGGTGACGACGTGAAAGTGGTCTCAACACGCGGCGCCTGGGCCATCAAGAAGCGGTAAAGCAAAGCGGCCGTATGTTGTCTGGCCGCGTCCCCTTACCGGACTTGAGAACTGTCGTGAGCTACCGCGCCAGGCGCATTGCCTGGCCCTGGCAATCCAGCACCTCGTCGATGGCGTGACCAATCTTTTCGATCAGTTCCTGCAGGTTCGGGTTTTCCGGATCGAGAAAATCGCCAACGAAGGCGACAACATTATCCGCCGTCAAAGGAAAACCGCTGATGCTACACTTCAGGATTGCCTGGTTTGCAATCGTGGTCGCGGTGATGCGCTCCAGAAATTCGTTTCGCTGGTCTTCCGTCATCCCAGTGAGCATCGTTTCTCCTGATTTGCTTGCCCAAGTCTAACTCAACCTTGAGAACATATGTTCCAGTCGCCAGTACGGGGAAGACCTCAAGTGCAGGTCTCCAGAACTATTTGCAGTTTCTCATATACCTTTTTCGGGTCTGAAGGTTCCCTCTGACGGCACCGCATGGCAGACATGTCCAATCGGCGTTTGTTGACAAAGGTCAAAACCGGTCAAGAACACCGATCTCACAAACGTAGGGCGTCACGGCGGCGCTTGCGCGCTCCGCACTGGAATCGATCACCATCATGACATCTCGGTCTACGGGACTTCTCTTCGCGTTGACTGCTGTCATTATCTTCGCGGTTCAGGACGGCATCTCGAAACACCTGGGCGGCGCCTATCCTCCCCTTTTCGTGGCGATGATCCGCTACTGGGCCTTCGCAGGTTTCGTGCTCATCGTGGCCGGTCGCTCGTCCGGCGGTGTCAAAGGTGCAGCGTCCGCGAACAGGTTGTGGCTGCAGATTGCCCGCGGGGTCATTCTGGTTTTCCAGATCGCGCTGTCGATCTTCTCATTTGCCGAGGTCGGTCTTGCGGCCACCCATACGATCTTTGCTGCGACGCCACTGCTCGTTGCCTGCCTTTCGGTGCCCTTGCTCGGCGAGAAGGTCGGCTGGCGGCGCTGGACCGCGATCGGCGTCGGCTTTGCCGGCATCCTGATGATCATCAATCCGCTGCATGCGACATTCGATTTCCGGATCGTCATCCCGCTGATCGGCACCACGATGTTTGCGCTCTACTCGGTGCTGACCCGGCTCGCGAGCCGCACCGACACGGCCGATACCGCGTTTTTCTACACGGGTATTGCCGGTGCTGCGGCGATCACGCTGGTCGGTCCGTTCTACTGGTCGCACATCACGCTCTCCGACTGGTTCTGGATGCTGACGCTTTGCATTACCGGCATGACCGGGCACTATCTGCTGATCCGCGCCTACTCGCTCGTCGACGCCGTCGCGGTACAGCCGATGTTCTACGTACAGTCGGTGCTCGTCTGCCTGATCGGTGTGATGCTGTTCGGCGAGATGATGACCATCAACATGGTGGCCGGGTGTGCGATCGTCATCAGCGCCGGAGCCTTCACGCTCTGGCGCGAATCGCGGCTTGGCAAAGTCCCACCGCCCCCGATCGAGCCGCCCGGCGCGCTGTAGAGAAGGCTTTGTCGCATCAGCTGTTGTGATGCATCGCGTCAGGAAAAGTCGTTTCCCATTTCACACCTGCGCGGCTATGGATAATGCCTGATTTCAGGAGGCAAGCATGTCCAACCCCGCGCGCTCATCGATGCCCTGGCTGATCATCACGGCCGGTGCCTTGGTTGCGATGCTGACCTTCGGCCCGCGTTCGGCAATGGGCTTCTTCCAGTTGCCGATGTTGTCCGATCGTGGCTGGGATCGCACCACGTTCGGGCTGGCGATGGCGATCCAGAACCTCGCCTGGGGCCTTGGCCAGCCGATCTTCGGAGCGATAGCGGACAAATACGGTACAGGCCGCGTGCTCGCCCTGTCCGGTCTCCTCTATGCGGGCGGACTGTTTCTGATGTCGTCCGCGCAATCAATTCCGATGCTGCACCTGTCGGGCGGCCTGATGGTGGGGCTTGCCGTCGGCGCCGGTTCGTTCGGCACGATCCTGTCAGCCTTTGCCCGCAACGTGACGCCCGAACAGCGCTCCTTCGCGTTCGGGATCGGCACTGCCGCCGGCTCTGCCGGGATGTTTCTGTTTGCGCCGCTCAGCCAGGCGCTGATCACGGCCTACGGCTGGTCGGACAGTCTGATGATCATGTCGGCGATGATGCTTGCTGTTCCGCTGCTTGCCATCCCGCTCCGGGGCAATGCCAGCTCCGGCACGCAGAACCAGACGGAGTTCAAGCAGACCGCGGCGCAGGCACTGCGGGAAGCCTTCGCGCACAAGTCGTACCTGTTGCTGACCTCGGGCTTTTTCGTCTGCGGTTTTCAGGTAGCTTTCATCACCGCGCATTTTCCGGCCTATCTTCGCGATATCGGCATCGAGGCTCGCTATGCGGTGATCGCCATGGCACTGATCGGTTTCTTCAACATCATCGGCTCGCTTGGCGCCGGCGTGCTCGGGCAGCGCTACTCGAAACCCTATCTGCTCGCCTATATCTATATCGGCCGCTCGATCGCCGTCACGGCCTTCCTGCTTTTGCCGCAGTCTCCGACCTCGGTCATCATCTTTGCCGCCGTGATGGGTCTCTTGTGGCTGTCCACGGTGCCGCCGACCAACGGACTGGTGGCGATCATGTTCGGCACGCGGCATCTGGGCCTGCTTGGCGGTTTCGTGTTCCTGTCGCACCAAGTGGGGTCGTTCCTCGGCGTCTGGATGGGCGGCGCGCTTTACGACAGGCTCGGTTCCTATGACATGGTCTGGTGGTTCGGCGTCGTGTTCGGCCTGTTTGCCGCGGCCGTACACTGGCCCATTCGCGAAAAGACGGTGAACCGCCAACCGGTCATGCAGCCGGCGGAATGATACCTGATCCTTGCGGCGTCTGATCGTCAGGGGCTTTCGACAGCGCCTTCAGCGCCGCCTGAACGAACCCGTCGCGGGCGGTACTCTGGGTCATTCCGCGCGGTTCATAGACATGCCGGGATAGGAAATGGCCGGTCAGACGGAAGGCCGCGGCCATGCCGTCGCGGTCGGCAGTCCTGGATGCTCCCTCTCCCAGAAAATCCGGCAGGGCCAGCATGCGGTCCGCATAGGGAGCGCCGGCATCGCGGCTCACGGCGCGACCGGACTTCGGCGACACATAGACAAGATCGCTGCGTGTGCCGGTCGCCGCACATTCCGAAAGATCCAGTCCGAAACCAAGATCGTTCAGCACCGCGAGTTCGAACCGGACGAAGAGTTCGCCCGCATCGGACGGATCATCCATCGCATCGAGAATGATATCGAGAGCTTCGAACAGGTGCGGATGCGGATCACGCTCGGGAAGCAGCCGAAGCAGAGCCCCCATCGCCTGGACACCGTAGACCGCCGTTGCGGTTTCCATCAGCTTTGCTGCACGCAGTTGCAGCGGTTCGAGCTTGAATTCGCCGAGATGCTCGTCGAGACGCGCGCGCCAGACCACCTCCACGCGGTTTCCCGGCTGCAGCACCGGTTGCATCGCGCGCGAGCGGCCGGACCGGACGATGCCGAGATGGCGGCCGCGTTCGCGCGTCATCAGTTCGGCGATGACACTCGTCTCGCCGTGGCGTTTCACGCCGATGATGATTGCCTCGTCCTGCCACTGCATCGATAGGTGAACTTCCTGTCTGCGTTGATCAGTTCTACCGTATAACCTCTTGGGACTGAATCGGTTTCTGCGTCTTTCCGGCACGGTTTGCGGGCTCTGTCGGTATCTAGGTGTGGCTGTCGCGCCTCCCTCGATTTATCTCTCGACCGGGCTGGAACAAATTGCCTTCGCCGCGGATTTCTCCGCCGAACAGCCAAGAGCAATACGCTGCCGGAGATCACATGAAAAACGCCCTGCTCGCTACCGCTATCATTGCCGCGATGCCCTTTGGCCTCGCCTTGCCAACGCCTGCGGCCGCACAGTCGCCGCAGCTTGAACAGGCTTGCGTCGCGGTTGCCAAGAACTTCCTGCTCATTCCAGACGTCAAGACCGGCATTGTGCAGTCCTTCCCGGAACTCGATCCGCCGGGCGCACGTCTCACCTATTCGACCCGCCAGGACGCCAAGCCGACCGATTTCACCAACGAGATCGATTGCGAGTTCGGCAAGGGTGGACCTCCCTTCACGCTGCTGCGCTTCTGCATCTCGAAGACATGCTACGGCCCGGGTGAGCAGGAACCCGAAAATCGTCGTCGCTTCGAAGAGGTTAAGGCGCTGATGGAGCGCAAGAAGTAAGATCTCCGTCTCAGCCGAGATCCGGCGTCAGCATGTTGAGTGCTGAGGACAGATATCGCGCGGCCAGAGCATGGCCGCGCGCTGAAGCGAGATCCAGCGCTGCCCGGCAGTGGCTCTCGAGCGGATCACTGATCTGGATCGGTTCGGCGAGCGCTGGCTGCACGATGACAGTGCCGCTGTAGATCGAAGGCAGCCCATCGACATCGCGCAGACAGCGCCCGTTCGCGCGAACGCTAACCTTATGGCCATCCGGATGGGTCAGGCTGTATTCGGCATTGTAGGCTGCACCATCGACGATCGCCATGTGGATAGCCTTGGCCACACGCTGCTTGTCGCCGTCGTCGATGTAGCGCACCAGGACGTCGATCGGCATTCCGATCGACAGGTCCTCGATCGAGAGACCAAACACATGGGCGATGACGTCGTCACCATAGACGCGGTTTTCTGCAACATTCCAGCTGTAGAACCCCACCGCGTTGATGAAATCCTGATCCGCTTCGTCAGAAGCGATCGTTCCGCGTGCCATGTACGCTCCCTATGCCAATACGACGCGTAGTTGTACCATCACCATCGCGTTAGCAATCGCGTACATTGATAGATGACAAGTTGCTACGGGGTTCTACGTAACGAATCACGAGCGCCCTTTGGCTGACAGGAATGTCCAAGGGAGCGATTCTGCAGCCATCGTGCACGACCGGAGGATGCAGCCGCAATTTGCACGAACCATGGATGCTTTACGCTTTTTTGCCGCCATCCAGCACGTTGAGTGCGGAGGCCAAGTAGCGGGCCGCAAGCGCGTGGCGGCGGCTGTTGGCGATTTTCAAAGCCTCGAGACAATGGGTCTTGAGTGGATCGCCAGAATGAGCACCACTGCCCACTTCGACAGCGGTAACGGAACCTGTGTAGATCGACGGCAGGCCGAGCTTGTCGCGAAGGCATCGTCCCTGCCCTGTCACCGTGACGCGGCGACCGTCCACATGGGTGATCCCATAACTCTGGTGGCACTTTTTGCCAGAAATGATGGACTCGTGCAGGGCTTTTGCGACGCGCTGCTTGTCGCCATCGTCGACGTTGACGATGACCTGTTCGATCGGCGCGCCGCTCTCGAGGTCCCTGTAGGGGACCCCGTAGATGAATGCGAAGACCTGATCGCCGTAGACCTTGTTCTCCTGAACGTTCCAGCTGAAGAACCCAACCGCATCGCTGAGATCCATACCACTGAAGGCATCAAAACGTCTTATATCGCTCATGCCTGGCACCACCTCCACGATTTGCCGAGATCGCCTCAGTCCTTCAATACAACCAGCGTAACCCGTCGGCGTATTTTAGGAAATAACAATTAAGCATTTCCGAATTTACTAACATTCGAAATTACACAGTAGTTCCTTCTCCCGATATCAAGCTAACGCATCGGAAGGAGTCGGCAAGCCAAAAACGGTCAAACATTCAGTTTTTCGGGAATTCCAGGCCCATTTCGCGGAAACGTTGTGGATCGTCTCCCCAATTTTCCCTGACCTTCACAAAAAGGAACAGGTGAACGGGCTGTTCAAGGATCTCGGTCAGTTCCTTGCGCGACGCTGTCGAAATTGCCTTGATGGCGTCGCCGTTCTTGCCGAGAGCGATCTTCTTCTGGCTTTCGCGCTCGACATAGATGACCTGTTCGATCCTGACGGAGCCATCCTTGCGCTCTTCCCACTTCTCAGTCTCGACATGCGAGGCGTAGGGAAGCTCTTGGTGGAGCCTGAGAAAGAGCTTCTCGCGGGTGATTTCGGCAGCAAGCTGGCGCATCGGCAGATCGGAAATCTGATCCTCCGGGTAGTACCAGGGGCCTTCCGGCAGGGTCGTGGAGAAATAGTCCATCAGATCGTCGCAACCCGAACCGGTCGTCGCCGAGATCATGAAGGTGCGCACGAAGTCGATCTTTTCGTTGGCCGCAGCAGCAAGCGCCAGAAGATCCTCGCGCTTGACCTGATCGATCTTGTTCAGAAGCAGCAGTTTCGGCTGATGCACATCCTTCAGACCCTCGAGGATCGCGTCGGCATCGCCGCGCAGGCCGCGTTCGCTGTCGATCAGGAGCGCGATCATGTCGGCATCCTTGGCGCCGCCCCAGGCGGTGGTCACCATGGCGCGGTCCAGCCGGCGGCGCGGCTTAAAGATGCCGGGCGTATCCATGAAGACGATCTGGGCGTTGTTGTGGATTGCGATGCCCCGAACGATGGCGCGGGTTGTCTGCACCTTGTGGCTGACGATCGACACCTTGGCGCCGACGAGACGGTTGACCAGCGTCGACTTGCCGGCATTGGTCGCGCCGATCAGCGCCACGAAACCGGAATGGGTCGGACCGGCTTCAGCCTGTTCCGCCGCCGCCTCGTCGACCGGGGTTTCCGGCTGAACGGCGTTTACGTCTTCGTCTTTGCCTTCGATGGTGTTGTCTTCGATCATGATGTCCAATCAGTCTTCAGCAGAGGTCTTCTGCCAGACGCCTTCGCGTTCGAGTATCCTGGTGGCAGCAACCTGTTCGGCTGCACGTTTCGACCGGTCGGCGCCCGTTTCGGGCGAAACACCGGGAATCTCGACCGTCACGGTAAAGCGCGGGTCGTGATCCGGGCCGGAACGGTCGTCAATGCGATAGGACGGGGTCACACCGAATTTGGCATGTGCCCATTCCTGCAATTCCGTCTTGGCGTCGCGGCGGGCGCCATCGGCGCGGGTCGCACGCGCCTTCCAATGACGCAGAATGAAACCGCGGGCAGCTTCCAGTCCGCCATCCAGATAAAGGGCGGCAATCAAACTCTCCACCACATCGGCACGGACGTTCATCATCCGCTTGCCGGTGATCTTCTTGACGTCGGCGCCGGTGCGGATGAAACGGTGCAGTTCCATCTCGTCTGCAACAATGGCACAGCTTTCGGCGCTGACCAACTGATTAAGGCGCACAGACAGCTCTCCTTCCGGTGCGGACCGGAAGGTGGTGAACAGAAGTTCGGCAACGCAGAGCCCAAGCACACGGTCGCCCAGAAACTCCAGACGCTCGTAATTGGCATCCTTGGCAAGACCGACGCTGGCGTGGGTCAGCGCCCGGTCAAGCCACTGCTTCTCGGAAAAGACATGGCCGATTATCGTCTCGAGACGGCCGCGTTCTTCTTCCGAGAGTGAGAGCGGTTTCATCAATGAACGCCCTTGAAGAGACGGTCCCAACGCATGTTGGACGGCCATTTCCAGATCTCGCGGAAGGACGTGTCGTTGCCGAGCGAGAAGAAGATGACGCTGGCGCGACCGACGAGGTTTTCGGCCGGAACCATGCCCGGACCTTCGTCAAAGCGGCTGTCGAGCGAGTTGTCGCGGTTGTCGCCCATGAAGAAATAGTGTTCCGCCGGCACGACGAACTCGCGGGTGTTGTCGCCGCGCGAGCTTGGGGACTGGTCGAGCGTGTCAAAGGTCACGCCGTTGTCGAGCGTCTCGCGGAAGACTGGAACGTTGGTGCCTGGATCGGAGCGGTAGTCGGATGTGAAAGCGCCGTCGCCCTGCTTGGGTACAGCGGTTCCGTTGACGAAGAGCACGCCGTCGCGAACCTGGATGCGGTCACCGGGAAGGCCGATCAGGCGCTTGATGTAATCGATCTCGGGCTGCTGCGGCAGGCGGAACACGATCACGTCGCCGCGCTTCGGCTCGCTGAACTGAAGGACACGGCCTTCAAACAGGTCCGGCGAAAACGGCATCGAATACTTCGAGAACCCGTAGGCGAACTTGTTGACGAAGATATAGTCGCCGACCAGAAGCGTCGGCATCATCGAGCCGGACGGAATCGTGAAGGGCTGGAACAGGACGGTGCGGATCACCATAGCCAGCAGCAGGGCCTGGATGATGACCTTGATGTTTTCCCAAAGGGCATTCTGCGGCTTCGTCTCGGCGTTATCGGACACGTATTTCAATCTCTCTCTTCACGGCGGATGGCTACCTGTGTGAAACGTGCCGCAACCTTCGAGAGATCACGCCCGCCGTTCAGGTCATTCCTGCGTGGCACCTTGTAGCTACAAAACCGCTGCGCGCTTTTGCGGGACATGCTTTAGCGTCTTCACAGAGCGGCGGCAATGGGCCACCGCTTCGCCAAATTCGGGTACGCTCACGGAGCGGCCACCGGTCGCGCCTCAATGATCACGAAGGCCTGCGCATAGGGATACTCGTCGGTGATCGTGACGTGGATGAAAGGCTCCTGACCGGCGGGCATCAGTTCCGCCAGCCGCTCGCCCGCGCCACCCGTCAACACCATGGTCGGCTTGCCGCCCGGCAGGTTGACAACGCCCATGTCTTTCCAGAACACGCCGTTTGCAAGGCCGGTGCCGAGAGCCTTGGAGCAGGCTTCCTTGGCGGCGAACCGCTTGGCATAGGATTCTGCGCGGTTCTTCCGACGATCGGACTTTGCGCGCTCGATATCGGTGAAACAACGATGGGTGAACCGTTCCCCGAAACGTTCGATGGATTTTTCAACTCGACGGATGTCGATGAGGTCACTTCCCATGCCGATAATCATCAAAGTCCCTCTTTCTCAAGCATCGACTGACTTGCGGTCTGCCGGCCGCGCCGTCAAGTTCCCCGGCTGATATTCCCGCTCATAGGCCTGCTGATATTCGCTGCGGCGGGCAAGCCGACGCTCCGTCTGGCTGTTGCGAAAACTGCGGATCCCGAAATAGGTCGCGACGTAGACAAGCAGTCCGCAGAACAGGCCGGGAGGCAGCGAGCCGATCAGCATCGGTTCCAGGATCGGGTCCCAGAGTTCCGATAGCTTGAGCTGGGAAAACAGCGCCGCTAGGTCGACCGGCCGCGCTTCGCCGCCGCCAGCGCGGCCAAGGATGAACTGGCCGATTTCCCACGTAAGGGGCCAGATGATGGGACAAGTAACGGGATTGGCGAAGGCCGTGCCAAGCGCCGCAGCGACCATGCTGCCGCCCAGCACCCAGGCAAAGGGGATAGCAAAAAGGATGTGGAAGCCGAGAAAGGGTGTCCAGGCGCTGACCATGCCGATGGCAAGACCGGCAGCAACCGCATGCGGCGAACCACCGATGCGCAAGATCTTAAGCCGGTAATATCCGAGCACACGGCGGAACCCCTTCGGGGGGAATATTGCGCGATGCAGCTTTTCTCGGAAGGTCGGGGCTTTGCGGCGCCGAAAGGGCATGAAGCAGCTTCTTTCTGGTTCGGTCCGGTCAAGGATCCGAGAACCATCATCTCAGTTCGGAAACGGTCTTCGTAGCGGAAGCCCAAGATGATGGCGAAAATTGGCCGCTGGCATCGGGCCGCTTCGCGCACGGCCCCCGGATAGATCTACTGCACGACAGACGACCGAGCCGCTGTCATGTCATTGAATTCAGATAGACTTGCGGAACATGCCACGGTCGATCTGGCGAACGCGGTGCTCGAGATCGAAGCGATCGCAGGCTTCATTGAGGTATGCCATTTCGCGTTCCTGGGCGGAAGGACCGCGCAGGACGCGGGCGAACTTGCGGACGGAGGTAAACATCTGACGTCTCTTTCGGTAAATGTTGCGGTGCAGCAGATATAGGCTGAACCAGCGGGCTTTACCAACGCAAGGGTTACCTCCCAGCCCTGCATTGAATGCATACCCGGTTCAGGGGAGCGCACTCAAAACAGGCAGTCCGCATCGACGATCGGCTGGGGTCTAGTCGTAGACACGCTTCAGGTTGGAAACGCAGTCCAGTTCCTTCAGCTGCGTCAGGAGCTGGTTGAGCTGGCGCACGTCCCAGACTTCGACTTCCATGGCGATCTCGGAGAAATCGGCGGCGCGATTGCTGGCCATCGACAATGATCGGATGTTGATGTCGAGACCGCCGATTGTCTTCGCGACCGTCGCAAGGGTGCCTGGCTCGTTGATCGTGTTGACGTCGATGCGGGCGAGAAAACGAGACTTGTTGGCCTCGTCGAGATCCCATCGCACATCGATCCAGCGCTCCGGTTCCTCATCGAAGTGCTGCAGGATCGGGGCCTGGATCGGATAGATGGTGATCGCCTCGCCCTTGTCCATGATCCCGACGATACGGTCTCCGGGCACGGCGCCGCTCGGTGCGAAACGCACCTGCATATTGCCGGCAAGACCGCGGATCGGAACCGGTTCCGGGCTCAACGCAACGACATCGCCGGCATTGACGGCCGCCTGGGCATCCTCCAGCGGTGCCTTTGGCTGGTTCGGCAGCTTGAACATCATGCCGGACGCACTGCGCATGTTGAACCAGCCGTCATCGGCCGACGGCTTCACGGTAACGCGTTCGTCCTTGAAATCAGGGAAGACGGCGCGCAGCACGTCGAGCGACGACAGCTCCCCTCGCCCGACGGCAGCGATCGCATCCTCGACATCCTTGTGGGCAAGCCGATGCAGAGCAGGCTTCAGCGCCTCGCGGGTAAAGGTCTTTGCGGCGCGATCGAAGGTGCGCTCCAGAATGCGATAGCCGAGGCCGGCATACTGTTTGCGGATCGCCATGCGGGTAGCGCGGCGGATGGCCGAGCGGGCCTTGCCGGTGACGACGATTTCTTCCCAGGCGGCCGGCGGAACTTGAACACCGGAGCGGATGATCTCCACCTCGTCACCGTTGTTCAGCCGGGTGACAAGCGGCATGATACGGCCGTTGATCTTGGCGCCAACCGTGGTGTCGCCGATATTGGTATGAACCGCATAGGCAAAGTCGATCGGCGTGGCACCGCGCGGCAGCGCGATCAGCTTGCCCTTGGGCGTGAAGCAGAAGACCTGATCCTGGAACAGTTCGAGCTTGGTATGCTCCAGAAATTCTTCCGGATTGTCGCCTTCGGCAAGCGACTCGATCGTATGGCGCAGCCAGGAATAGGCGCTCGATTCCTTGGGCAGAAGATCGTCGCCCTTGGCACCACCCGACTGGCCGTCCTTATAGAGCGCATGGGCGGCGATCCCGTATTCGGCAATCTCCTGCATCATCTCGGTACGGATCTGCAATTCGATACGCTGCCTGGACGGGCCGACGATCGTCGAGTGGATCGAGCGATAGTCGTTCTGCTTCGGGTTGGAGATGTAGTCCTTGAAGCGGCCCGGCACGACGCGCCAGCGGGTATGAACGATGCCGAGCGCCTTGTAGCAGCAGGCGACGTCGTCGACGACGATGCGGAAACCGTAGAGGTCGGAAAGCTGCTCGAAGGACAGCGACTTCGACTGCATCTTGCGGAAGATGGAATAGGGCTTCTTCTGGCGCCCCTTGACGGCGGCGTCCGGCAGGCCGTTGGCGACGAGAAGATCGCGCAACTCGTCCTCGATCTTCTTGATCAGCCCTTCGTTGCGGGCCGAAAGATCGGCCAGCCGCTGGGTGACAGTCGCATAGGCTTCCGGGTTGATGTAGCGGAAGGACAGGTCCTCGAGTTCGTCGCGCATGTCCTGCATGCCCATGCGGCCGGCCAGCGGCGCATAGATATCCATCGTCTCTTCGGAAATGCGTGCCTTCTGCTCAGCCTTCATATGGTCGAGCGTGCGCATGTTGTGCAGCCGGTCGGCAAGCTTGACCAGCAGGACGCGCACGTCGTCGGAGATCGCCAGCAGCAGCTTGCGCAGGTTCTCGGCCTGCTTGGCCTTTTTCGAGACGAGATCGAGACGCTTGAGCTTGGTCAGACCCTCGACGAGACGACCGATATCCTCGCCGAACAGTTCATCGATCTCGGCGCGGGTCGCAGTCGTGTCCTCGATCGTATCGTGCAGCAACGCGACGGCGATCGTCGACTCGTCGAGATGCATGTCGGTGAGGATGGCAGCCACTTCGAGCGGATGCGAGATATAGGGATCGCCAGAGGCACGTTTTTGCTGGCCATGCTTTTGCATGGCGTAGACATAGGCCTTGTTGAGAAGAGCTTCGTTGGCCTCGGGCTTGTACTTTTGTACCCGCTCAACAAGCTCGTACTGCCTCATCATCCCGTGAAATGCCCTCGATACCGGGTCCAACAAAATAAAAATGGCGCGCCAACCATCAGATCAGCGCGGCCATCATAGATATCAAGACAGATTAGGGCGAGAGAATGAACGGTCCCTTGCCCAAACAATGCATCAATCAGTAATCGTCGCTCTTTTCCGGCGGCACAAGGCCTTCGATACCGGCGAGAAGGTCTTCTTCCGACATCTGGTCGAAATTGACGGTTTCCGCGGCGCCGTCTTCCTCGTCGTTGCCAGAGGCTGTCGACGTGCTGCCGGCAGCAATCAGGGTTGCCGGATCGGGCTCGGGCTCGTCGATCTCGACATGCTTCTGCAGCGAATGGATCAGGTCTTCCTTCAGGTCGTCGGGAGACAGCGTTTCGTCGGCGATTTCGCGCAGTGCGACGACCGGGTTCTTGTCATTGTCGCGATCGATGGTGATCGCTGCGCCCTGCGAGATCTGGCGGGCACGGTGGCTGGCGAGAAGCACCAGCTCAAAACGATTATCGACTTTGTCAATGCAATCTTCTACTGTGACACGGGCCATTGCCTGTCCTTTGCGGTCGTTATTTTCGGAATTGCTACGCCCGATACAGCCATTGCCAGCGAAATTCAAGTTTATTCATGCCGACTGCCGCATGCCGCCGACCGTGGTGGCGATGACTCTGGCCAGATTCAACGAAAGGTTGCTTGGATAAAAGCGAATCCTACCATAAATGACATTTATATGATTAGCTGGTAATTTAACCGATAAATACCTAAGCGATCGGCTCAACTTTTCATTTGACGGGTCCTTGGTCAAGCAGCTTGAAGGGGATGGAGACATATGTTTGACCCAAGAGAGAAGATAGCTCTCTTTATCGACGGTGCTAATCTTTACGCGGCCTCGAAAAGCCTTGGTTTCGATATTGATTACCGTAAGCTTCTGAAGGCTTTTCAGAAGCGCGGCTATCTGTTGCGTGCCTATTACTATACGGCGCTGATCGAGGATCAGGAATATTCGTCGATCAGGCCGCTGATCGACTGGCTGGATTACAACGGCTACAAGGTTGTGACAAAGCCCGCCAAGGAGTTCACGGATTCGCTTGGCCGCCGCAAAATCAAGGGCAACATGGATATCGAGCTCGCGATCGATGCGATGGAACAGGCCGAGACCGTTGATCATCTCGTGCTGTTTTCGGGCGATGGCGACTTCACCAATCTTGTCGAAGCGCTGCAGCGCCGCGGTCGCAAGGTCTCGGTCGTTTCGACGATGCAGACGCAGCCGCCGATGATCGCCGACGACCTGCGCCGGCAGGCCGATCATTTCATCGATCTGATGACACTGAAAGCCGAAGTGGGCCGCGATCCATCGGAACGCGCACCACGGCCGACGGAGCCTGCTCCCGAACCGGCCGAAGGCTGAGATCATCCCCGGAAAGAAAAAAGTCGCCGTTCGACGGCGCCTTTTTTTGTTGGGGAAAACGACTAGGCCGAATGCGGCTCCGGCGTCACCGAAGATGACGCCCCCTGCCCGGCGCTGCGCTTTCGTGCACGAAACACGCCCTCGACGATCAGGGCTAGGGGAAGCCCGATAAAGAACGGAATGAAGAAGTAGATCACTCGGAACGCGACAAGCGAACCGATCGACGCCTGATCGCCCATCACGTGGCGAACGGTTGCCTCGAGGACTCCAAGGCCACCCGGCGCATGGGTAATGAGGATTGCCAGATTGGCGAGCACGAACGCGGTCGCGGCCTTCAGGTAGCTGACATCGGCGCTCGCTGCCATGACTTCGCGCAGACAGGCGGATACGAGCGCGAAATTGATCGTGCCGATCACCACCTGTGCGATGGCGATCCTGAGCGTCGGCATCTCAAAGCTCCAGGAGCGGATCTTCAAAGGCGCGCGCAACGTTGCCGCGAGGATGAGATATACACCCGTCACGGCGAGGCAGGCAAAACCGATCCCCATGACCATCGCCTCCGACAGCCGCAGGACTGTTGCGGCATCCTTCGGATTGATGATCATCACGATACCCGACAGAACGGCCATGCCGATGCCGACAGTGACACCGGAAAACAGGACGATCTTGGCAACGTCCTCGGTGCTCATGCCCCAGTGATGATAGTAGCGATAGCGCAGCGCGCCACTGCTGAGACCCGACAGGCCGACACTCTGACCGATCGACAGCGCGATGAAGGAGGCAAGGCCGATCTTGGGATAGGAGAGGTCGTTCTTCACATAGCGCACGCCGGCCCAATCGAAGCCAGACAGGCAGACATAGGACCCGGCGGCAAACAGGCCCGCCATGACGAGATTATAGGTCGGGATATCCCGGACGGACTGGACAATGTCGCTGAGCGAGTATTCGCGGAACGTATGGTACAGAAGGTAGCCGGCGGCGCCGAAGCCGATGACAATCGTGATGTAGGTAAAGATCTGCTTCTTCGTCATCGCCCACTTGCCCCAAAATAACGAGCTGAAACGGGCGATGTGTGGTTTTGTTCCGCAGTGAGGGTTCTCCAGCTCGCTCGAGCACGCGCTTAACGCGACGCCCGACCGGTCAGCCTCAGCCGGCCTTGAAAAGCCGCGACTTCTCGCGGTTCCAGTCGCGTTCCTTCTCGGTCTCACGCTTGTCGTGCAGCTTCTTGCCCTTGGCGAGCGCCAGTTCGAGTTTCGCGCGACCCTTTTCATTGAAGTAGATCTTCAACGGCACCAGCGTCATGCCTTCGCGGTTGATTCCGACACGCAGGCGGGAGATCTCGCGCTTCGACAAAAGCAGCTTCCGGCGACGGCGCGGCTCGTGGTTGAAGCGGTTGGCCTGCAGATATTCCGGAAGATGGCTGTTGATCAGCCAGATTTCATTGCCTTCGTCTGAGGCGTAGGACTCGGCGATATTTGCCTTGCCGTCACGCAGCGACTTAACCTCGGTGCCGGTCAGCATGATGCCGGCTTCGTAGGTATCGAGGATCTCGTAATTGAAACGGGCCTTGCGGTTTTCCGCGACAATCTTGTTCACCGTGCGCTGGCTGCCTTTGGGGGCCATT
Source organism: Rhizobium sp. CFBP 8752 (assembly GCF_014842035.1). Lineage (NCBI taxonomy): Bacteria > Pseudomonadati > Pseudomonadota > Alphaproteobacteria > Hyphomicrobiales > Rhizobiaceae > Rhizobium > Rhizobium sp. CFBP 8752. Next base: position 2,201,239 of record NZ_JACYUZ010000001.1, read on the forward strand.
GAAATCTTCCGTCGCCCTTCATCTGAAACACAATCCCCGCCCATGGGCGATGAGCGGGGTTCGATTTCTATGTAATGCGCCAGGCAGCAAAAGTGAAGCGCTGCGGCTTCAGTTCAGGATACCCGCATGACGCAGTGCTGCATCAATGGCAGCTTCCGTCGCCGGTTCCAGCGTCGACATCAGTGGAGAGCGGACGGCGCGGTTCAGACCGCGGACCTTGTAAAGCCCGTATTTCGAACCGCAGACGCCGGGCTCCATGAAGATCGCCTTGTGGAGCGGCATCAGGCGATCCTGATACTCGAGTGCCTTGGCATAATCGCCGGCAAGCGTGGCGGCCTGGAACTCGGCACAAAGCCGCGGCGCGACATTGGCCGTCACCGAAATGCAGCCAACGCCACCATGGGCGTTGAAGCCAAGTGCCGTCGCATCCTCGCCGGACAGCTGCACAAATTCCGACCCGCAGGTGATGCGCTGTTCGGAGACGCGCTCGATCTTGCCGGTCGCATCCTTGACGCCGACGATGTTCTTGTAGGCCTTGGTAAGGAAACCCATCGTTTCCGGGGTCATGTCGATGACCGACCGGCCGGGAATGTTGTAGATGATGATCGGCAGATCCGTGGCTTCGGCGACCGCGGAAAAATGCGCGATCAGGCCCTTCTGGGTTGGCTTGTTGTAATAGGGTGTGACCACCAGAAGCGCATCGGCGCCCGCGGTCTGCGCATGCTGGGCAAGCTCGATCGCTTCGCGGGTGTTGTTGGACCCGGCGCCGGCGATGACAGGGACGCGGCCGCGGGCGGCCTCGACGCACAGTTCAACGACCCGCTTGTGTTCGTCGTGCGAGAGCGTCGGAGATTCGCCGGTCGTGCCGACCGGGACCAGACCGGAACTGCCTTCCGAGATCGTCCACTCCACATGCGCGGCGAAAGCATCCTCGTCCACCGCGCCGTCGGTGGTGAAGGGGGTGACGAGAGCGGGGATCGATCCCTTGAACATGCAAAACTCCCAAAGGCCGAAGGGCATGGTACAATCCATGCTTCGGCCGTAATCCGCGACTATAAGGCTGGGCACCATAAATCGGCGACCGGGCGGCGACAAGCGGAAGTACATGGGTTTTCAGCGTAAATTCCACTTAAGAATTCGCGCGATCGTGACCGCTGTGGTAAGGTTTTGTTAAGCTTGTCAGCAGCTAATAAGGGGTCTGAAACATCGTTGTCGCGAGTTGCCGGATGAGCAAACCCGTTGTAATCCTCAAGACGCTCGGGGCAGCGCTGGCAATCAGCGTCGCGGCCCTGCCGGCTTACGCTGCACCTCCAGGTCCCAATGCCGGCGTTGCGCCGCTGCCATTCGTGAGGCCGGACGCTCCTGCTGCAATCCCGGGCTTCACCACCGTTCCGACGCCCGTCCCTGCGCCACCGACAACACCACCGGCCACTCCGGCGCTGGTTCCCGTGCCTGACATTACCGGCGCAATCCCCAGGATGAACCGGCCGCTTGCGACGCCCGCTCCCGCCCCTGCTCTCAAGGCCGGTCTCGATGCACTCTCCGACAACGATGCCGCACAGGCGATCGCCATGCGCGACAGCCTGCCGGAAGGCTCGCTCGACGAAAAGATCCTGACCTGGGCGATTGCCACCTCGGGCGCCCGCGGTATTCCTTCGAGCGAAATTGCCGCTGCGCAGCGCAGGCTCGTCGGATGGCCGGGGCTTTCCACCCTGCGGGCGCAGTCCGAACGCGCGCTCTACCGCGAAAACCCGACGCCGGCCCAGGTGCTTGCCGCTTTCGGCACGACGAAACCGGAAACGCCGGAAGGTGCCGTCATTCTATCGAGGGCGTTGGTGGCGAGTGGCAAACATGCCGATGCCGGGCGCATCCTGAAAAACATCTGGGCGTCCGAGCCGCTTGACAAGCCGATGGAAGACCGGATCCTTGCCGAGTTTTCTGCGCTTCTTTCGCCCGCGGATCACCGGGCGAGGATGGATTACCTGATGTACCGCAGCCGCGGAGCGCAGGCGAAGCGCTTTGCCGAGCTCGGCGGTTCGCAATCGCTCTACAAGGCGTGGAACGCCGTCATCGCCAACGCAAAGACGGCAGGACCGGCGATCGAGGCAATTGACCGTTCGCTGGCAAGCGATCCGGCTACCCTTTTCGTGCGGATCGAATATCTGCGCCGCCAGGACAAGTACCAGGAGGCCGCAGCGCTTCTCGCAAAGGCTCCGCGCGAAGCGGGCCGCCTGATCAACACCAGCGAATGGTGGAACGAGCAGCGAATCGTTGCCCGCGGGCTCGCCGATCTCGGCGATCTCAGGCTGGCCTACCGGACGGTGTCCGACCCGATGGCAGCACTCTCCACCGACAAGGTGGATGCGGAGTTTCATGCGGGCTGGTACGCGCTGCGGGCGCTGAACGATCCGGCCACAGCCGAAAAGCATTTCTCGAGGATTCTCGCTGCCTCGAGCCGTCCACTCTCGGCATCGCGCGCGCTCTACTGGCTCGGACGCGCCGCGGAGGCTGGCGGACCGGGTTCCTCATCGGAATTCTACAGCCGCGCTGCCAGGTTCCCCGGCACATTCTATGGCCAGCTCGCCGCCGCAAGGCTGGGCACGCGGACGCTCGATGTCAGTTATCCGACGCCATCGGCAGCCGACCGGCAGATGTTCGAAAACCGCGAGGCCGTTCGGGCTATCGCAAGACTGGACGCCGCCGGCCACGATCGCCGGTCGGCAGCGCTTTACAAGGCCCTCGGCGAAGAGCTGACGAGCCCTGGTGAACTCGCGCTGCTTTCGTCACGCGCCGAAGCGCAGGGTGACCATGCGCTGTCGCTCTCGATCGGCAAGAGTGCCTTTTCGCGCGGCATCGACGTTGCAGCGCTTGCCTATCCGCTCGGCGTCATTCCGACGGCTGCCAATATCGAGGGGTCCGGCAAGGCGCTTGCCTACGCGATCGCCCGTCAGGAAAGCGCGTTCAATCCGACAGCCGTGTCACCGGCCAACGCCCGCGGGCTGCTGCAAATCCTGCCGACGACCGCCCAGGGCGTGGCGAGGCGCCACGGGCTGGCGTTCAAGGCCGACCGATTGACCAGCGATGCCGGCTATAACGCGACGCTCGGTGCCCATTATCTGGGAGAGCAGATCGAGACGTTCGGCGGCTCCTACATCATGACCTTCATCGCCTACAATGCGGGGCCGAAACGGGTGAACGAGTGGATTGCCCGCTATGGCGATCCTCGCGGCAAGCCGATCGATGAAGTCGTCGACTGGATCGAGCGCATCCCCTTCCCCGAAACGCGCAACTATGTGCAGCGGGTAATGGAGAACTACCAGGTCTACAAGGTCAGGCTCGGACAGACGTCGGATATCGTGACAGACCTGCGGTTGGGGCGCCGATAATCTAATCTTGCAGCGCCTGGTTCATCTGATCACACCTCAGAATGCAAAAAGGCCCGGCAATGCCGGGCCTTTCGGGTTTGATCGCAGAAATTAGAATGTGCGCTGGAAGCGCAAGAGACCCGACCATGCTTCGTCGTCGAGCGTGGCGTTGTTCCACTTGGTGTAGGCAATTTCCGGCTGGATCAGGAAGCCCTGGATCGGCGTCCACTGCAGGTTGGCGACAGCCGAAAGGACGTCGCTATCAGAGTAGGAAACCTGCATGTTGGCAGCAAGGTCTTCGTTAAACTCGTAACCGGCACCACCCCAGACGGCCCAATCACCCCAGCCGAAGCCATCAATGATTTCAGGTGCATAGGAGTTGAAGCTGTCGCCGTCGCTGTTCCAGCCACCCATGAGGAAGGCGGTGAACGCGCCGAACTTGCCGCCGACACGTGCCTTGACGGCACCTTCTTCAACCGATTCGTCGTAACCACCGGTTACGCCAACCATGAAATTGCCTGTGTCGTATTTCAGACCAGCGGCAACATTCGGCCAGTCGCTGGCGCCACCGGCGGTGTCGTTGTCGTTCTGGCCGTCGTCTTCGAGAGCGGCGAATGCCGAGAAGCCGTTGCCACCCTTGTAGGTGTAGGCAACCATGTTGACTTCGCTCGGGCCGTAATTGATGACGTCGTCGCTGTCGACGTTACCGGCGTAATCGATGAAGGATTCATAGAGCGAATCCTGCAGGCCGACCGCAAAGCCACCGAGTTCGATCGTCGCAACCATCAGGCGGGTACGGGTGTTGTTGCCGTCACTTTCGATGCCGGTGCCAGCCGCATCAATGGCGTCATACTGCGGGTTATAATCGAAGCGCGCCGTAAGGTTGGTCTTTAAAGCACCCCATTCCGTATCGGAAGCTGTGCTCAGGTAGAGCTCGGCACGGGTGTTTGTATAGAGACCATCGGCGTCAGGATTGTAGGCATCGCCATACAGAGCGTCGAAACGGACGCGACCGCCAACCTTGAGGCAGGTCTCAGTGCCTGGAATGTAGAAGTAGCCTGTGCCAAACGCGTCACAAACGCGAACGTATTCGATGGGTTCCGGTTCGGCTGCGACGATAGCGTCGGCAGCCTGAGCGCCGGAAACTGCTGCCAGGGCAGCAGCGGAGCCAAGAAGAAGGCTCTTGATGTTCATTTTGTAATCTCCAAACAAACGCAGATGAAACAATGCATGTCGTAAAACAAGGTCGTCCATGGAAGCAGGAATCACCCCGAGTCGCGTGGTCGGCTGCCGAGACGCTAGTCGTCGATCAACTTTGCGGCAACGAAATCGGCACTGTCGCGTCCATTAGCGCCTCAATCGAACCGGTCGGTGTTGCAAGCATTCATCAGTTTGTTCGTGTGTTCTAAATCGCTGAAGAGCGGACGATGCTGCGTTGCAGCGAATCGTCGAGCGCCGGACCGACTCAAACGCCGAAACGCAAAAAGCCCGGCAGAAGCCGGGCCTTTCGTAAAACCAAATCCTTTTAAAGGATCAGAACGTGCGCTGAAGGCGAACCATACCAGCGAACTGGTCTTCGTCGATTGCGTCCCAGCTGGTGTAGGAGATTTCCGGCTGGATCAGGAGACCGGAAACCGGGGTCCACTGAACGTTACCAGTTGCTGCGAAGGTGTCGTTGTCCGTGTAGGAAAGCTGAACGTTGGCAGCAACCTTGTCGGTAAACTTGTAGCCTGCGCCACCCCAAACAGCCCAGTCACCCCAGCTCTGGCCAATGCTGTCGCCAAAAGCGTACTTGTTTGTGGTGTCGCCGTCCGAGTTCCAGCCACCGAGAAGGAAGGCCGAGAATGCGCCGAAGGTGCCGGAGATGCGGGCCTTGATTGCGCCTTCTTCAGCCGATTCGTCGTAACCACCGACAAGCGAAGCTGCGAACGTGCCTGTGTCGTACTTGATACCAGCAACAGCATCGGGCCAATCGCTTGCGCCACCGGGTGTGTCGTTGTCGTTGGTGCCGTCGTCTTCGAGCGAGACCACGGCCTTGAAGCCATTGCCACCGTCAAAGGTGTAGGTAACCTGGTTCAGTTCGAACGGGCCGTAGGAGATCACGTCATCGTTGATGACGTCGCCGGCGTAACCCGAGAAGGACGAGAACTGAGAGTCGGTGAGACCAACCAGGAAGCCGCCCCATGTGATGTAGGCGTCGATGAGACGCGTACGGGTGTTGTTGCCGTCAGAGACGATACCAGTGCCGTTAGTGTCGGAAACCACATCATACTGCGGATTGTAGTCGAAGCGGGCCGTGATACGGGTCTTCAGTGCACCCCATTCGGTGTCAGAAGCCGTGTCGAGCGAGATGTGCGCGCGGGTGTTCGTGTACAGGCCATCGCTATTCGGCCTGTAAGCGTCTGCGTACTGCGCGTCGAAACGAACGTAACCACCGATCTTGAGGCAGGTTTCAGTGCCCGGGATGTAGAAGTAACCGGTGCCGAAAGCGTCGCAAACGCGAACGTATTCCATTGGCTCCGGCTCAGCAGCGACGATAGCGTCGGCAGCCTGGGCACCGGAAACTGCTGCGAGAGCTGCAGCGGAGCCGAGAAGAAGGCTCTTGATGTTCATATTTGACCTCCAGTCAAAGTTTCAAAAGGGGTGAGTAGCTTGCTGGAGCCAGCATATCTGCCCCTCCCCGCGACTCAAGAAACGGCGACGAACCGACGCGCTTCATGTCTTGAGGCTACGAGACCTTCCCAATTGTGACAAGTAAATCGCAAGCTTCGACGTGCATTTTTGGCGTTTATTTGAAAAAGTGTTGCAACGTTTCATCGCATTGGTTTCGAGCGTTAACCAACACTTAATAAACAGGCCGGGAATCGGCGACCGACGATGCTTCCAGAGGAATGTGACAACCTCCCTCATCGGGAAAAATCACCAGGCCACGACGCCGATTCGCGACGGATCGCGCAGAAAAATCAGTGCCACGAACGACAAAAGGCCCGGCGTGAGCCGGGCCTTCCGTTAAACAATCCTTAAATAAGGATTAGAACGTGCGCTGAAGGCGAACCATACCGGTCCACTGATCGTCGTCCATCTGCGCGTTGTCGACGCTCGTGTACGAAACTTCCGGCTGGATCAGGAGACCCGAAACCGGGGTCCACTTGACGTTTGCGGAAGCAGCAAGAACTTCGGAGTCGGTGTAGCCAACCTGTACGTTAGCAGCAACCTTGTCGGTGAACTTGTAGCCAGCACCGCCCCAGACAGCCCAGTCGCCCCAACCTACCGTAGCATCACCATAGTTGGTACCTGGTGCGTACTTGTTGTTGGTGTCGCCGTCTGTGTTCCAGCCGCCCATGAGGAAGGCCGAGAATGCGCCGAACTTGCCGGAGATGCGGCCCTTTACAGCGCCTTCTTCAGCCGACTCATCGTAACCGCCGACGAGCGAAGCAGCGAACGTGCCGTTGTCGTACTTAGCGCCAAGAACTGCATCCGGCCAGTCGCTTGCGCCACCGGGAGTGTCGTTGTCGTTCGCGCCGTCGTCTTCAAGCGAAGCAACAACCTTGAAGCCGTTGCCGGCGTCGAAGGTGTAGGTAACCTGGTTGAGTTCGAAAGGACCGTAGGAGATCACATCATCGTTGATGATGTCGCCAGCGTAGCCCGAGAACTGCGAGTACTGCGAGTCAGCAAGACCGACCAGGAACCCGCCCCAAGTGATGTAAGCCTGGTTCAGACGAGTGCGAGTGTTGTTGCCATCGAAACCGATGTCAGTGCCGTTGGTGTCGGAGATGACATCATACTGAGGGTTGTAGTCGAAGCGAGCTACGATCTTGGTCTTCAGAGCGCCCCATTCGGTGTCCGAAGCGGTGTCGAGCGAGATGTGAGCGCGAGTGTTGGTGAAGAGACCCTCGCGGTCGAGGCGGTATGCGTCGTTGTACTTAGCGTCGAAACGAACGTAACCACCAACCTTGAGGCAGGTTTCCGTGCCCGGGATGTAGAAGTAACCTGTGCCGAAAGCGTCGCAAACGCGAACGTATTCCATTGGCTCCGGCTCAGCAGCGACGATCGCGTCAGCAGCCTGGGCGCCGGAAACTGCTGCGAGAGCTGCAGCGGAGCCGAGAAGAAGGCTCTTGATGTTCATATTTGACCTCCAGTCAAAGTTTCATATGGGGATGGGTCTTTTGCTAAAGGCCAGCGTTCCCTGCCCGTCCCCGGGACTTTGAAAACGGACGAACCACCGCCGCGCTTCCGTGGTTCAAATTACAAATGCAGGCCGCGCATGCAATCGCGAACTGGCCATCAGCACCTTCTACCCACCTGCTTCACAAACCCGTGTTGCCGAAAGAGCACAAAAGCACCCCGGGCGACCGTTAAAAGTTTACACATCGTTAAGAAACACATTGGAAAGCAGCCACTTAGGCTTCGCGCAAGGTTCAGCGAACTACGCGCGCATCAGCGAGTCCAGGATCGCAAATCGATTGGGATTTTGAAGTTTGGGAATGGCGGAGAGGATGGGATTCGAACCCACGATACGGTTTTGCCGTATACTCCCTTAGCAGGGGAGCGCCTTCGACCACTCGGCCACCTCTCCGGTCCGGCCTGATTATTTCGGAACGTTGCCGATTGCAAGGTCTTTCGCAGGCCGATCCCGATTCGAGACCGGAATAGGCGTGGAATCAGTAGCTGGCAGGCCCTGCTCCGCCCGAACCGCGTCCATAGCGACCGGCGAGCGTCTTCAGCGCATTGGAATAGAGAGCGACATCGGCACCGACGGCCACGAACGTAGCGCCGAGATCGAGATAGCGGCGGTTGAGTTCTTCGTCGAAGGTCAAGATGCCGGCCGGTTTGCCGGCGGCGACGATTCGGCGAATCGCGTTCTCGATCACGTCCTGCACTTGCTGTGCACCGATCTGGCCGCGAAAACCCATGTCGGCGGAGAGATCAGCCGGGCCGATGAAGATTCCGTCGACGCCTTCGACCTCCGCGATTCGCTCGATATCATCGATCGCCGCCATGGTTTCGACCTGCACCAGAAGGCAGATCTCGTCTGCAGCCGTGTCTGTATAGTCTGCGATCGCGTTGAAGGCGGAGGCGCGGGCAACGGCTGCACCGACGCCGCGCTTTCCCTCCGGCGGATAGCGGACGGCATCAACCAGTGCTTTCGCCTGTTCGGCGGAATCGACCATCGGCACCAGAAGCGTGCGGGCGCCGATGTCGAGCAGTTGCTTGATCATCCAGGTCTCGCCCATCGGCGGGCGAACGACGGCTTCCGATGAGGAGGAGGACAGGGCCTGCAGCTGCGCCATGATGCTGCGGAGATCGTTGGGGCCGTGTTCGCCGTCGATGACCAGCCAGTCGAAACCCGCATGGCCGGCAATTTCCGCTGGCAGCGGCTCGGCCATGTTGAGCCAGAGGCCGATCTGCGGCAGGCCGGCTTGCAAACGAGCCTTGAAGGCGTTTTTCGGTGCCGGCATGGTGTCTCCTCCAGGAAAATGCTGTCTTTGTTACGCGAGCAACTGCTTGAGGTCGGTCGCCGGATCGGCGATCAGCGCCTTGTCGGCCGTCAGGCCGTTGTCCAGCAGCTTCTTGCCGGTCACATAGGCCTTGGCGTCGTTGATCGCATCCACCGCGATCAGGCGGCCCTCGCGGAAATACCAGATCGAGACGCTGCCTTCCCGGCTGCCCGGCCGCATCACTGTCTCGTCGTAGCCGAGGTTGAACCCGGCGATCTGCAGCTTCACGTCATACTGGTCGGACCAGAACCACGGCTTTGCCTCGTAGGGCTCTGCGGACCCGGTCAGGGTCGCGGCAACCGATTCGGCCTGGTCGACTGCGTTCTGCACCGACTCGAGACGGATATTGTTGCCCTTCCAGGGCAGCATGGCGCAATCGCCCATGGCAAAGATTGCCGGATCGGACGTGCGAGCATAGTCGTCGACGAGGATGCCATTGCCAACGTCGAGGCCGCATTGCTGCGCCAGCCGGTCGTTCGGCGTGACGCCGATACCGACGATGACGAAATCGATATCGATGACCGTGCCATCGGACAACTCGGCCCCGCGAACCCGGCCGTCCTCGCCGATCAGGCGGGTAAGGCCTGTCTTTTCCCGGATGACGACACCGTGCTCGGCATGAATGGCCCGCATCACGTCGGCGGTTTCCTTCGACGCGACTCGCTGGAGAATGCGGTCAGCCATCTCGATGAGCGTCACTTCAAGCCCGAGATGGCGGGCGACAGCTGCGGCTTCGAGGCCGATATAGCCACCGCCGATGATCAGAAGCCGGCGACCTGCCTTCATCTCGTCGGCGAGGAGATCGGCGTTGCGCTTGTCACGGACGGTAAAGACACCCGTGAGATCACCGCCGATGCTGGCTGGAAGGGTGCGCGGCGTCGAGCCGGTGGTCAGCGCCAGATGTTCATATTCGAGGACAGACCCGTCCTGCATTCGGATCGTCTTTGCATCCCGGTCAATTTCTTCGACAAAGGTCGAGAGCCGGAGCTCGACATCGTGTTCCGCAAACCAGGTTTCCGGGCGAAACGTCAGGCGGTCGAAACTCATCTCGCCCATCAGGTACTTCTTGGACAGTGGCGGCCGCTGATAGGGAATGACATCTTCGGAGCCAATCATCGTGATCGGCCGCTCATCCTTCAGCGCTCTCAGCTTGGCGGCGAGCGCGAACCCGGCCTGCCCTGCCCCGACGATCACCAATCTACCTGCTGCCACGCCCTGCTCCCATCGCGAAAAACTCGCGGCTGCAGGGGTAGCGCCGCCCCGGCGACCCGTCAACAGCCCGATTTCGGCACACTAACGGTGCAACTTGCGCAACGCGTGATCATGACGCGACGAAAACGCGCAGATCAGCGGCATTTTATCCATCTGTTTCAGAATGATTCATAAAAAGAGGAATAAAGTCATAGTCGAGGACGAGAACAAGGGAGGCGATCTGCCGGGTACGATGATGAAGGATACCGCACACGACCATGCTCATACGGGCGATCGGGCATTTGAAAAGTTTACGATAGACCGGCCTGGCCGGATCATCTTTGTCGGACACCATCTCTCGACCAATACCGCCTTCCGATGCCTGATCCGGACAATCTCTCTTTATGGCGCCGAACTGGACGTCAGTCCAAGCCTGCCGGTACCGGCCAACTTCTTCCTAGAAATCCTCGGCATTCACGACGAAATCGGCTGCACCGTGATGCGTCGCGAAGAGGAGAAGGTCACGGTCGCCTTCAACATGCTGATCGATGCGGAATTCCTGCATCACGTCATCCGGCTTTCGTTCGAAACGAGCCACTAAGCCGGGTCGTCGTCAGGGGCATAGTTTTGCTCCATGCACGCCATCAGCGGCCTTGTCCGCCCTTGCACGCCGTTCAAAGCCCCCTATTGTGTGCGGACTTTTTGAACCGGATCCTGATATCATGTCTTCATTCTCGCGCTTCACGCCTCTCGTCGGCGCTCTTCCCGCGACCGTTCCCTTTGTCGGCCCCGAGGCCATTGAGCGCGCCAGAGGGCGTGCCGTGCAAGCCCGAATTGGCGCCAACGAGAACGGGTTCGGCCCTGCCCCGTCAGTCATCGAAGCCATGAAGTCCGCAGCTGCCAACAGCTGGAAATATTCGGACCCGGAGAATTACCAGCTGAAGCAGGCGCTTGCCGCGCATCTTGGCTGCAACGCCGAAAACCTTGCGATCGGCGAAGGCGTGGACGGTCTGCTCGGCCAGATCGTGCGGATGGTGATCGAGCCCGGAATGCCTGTCGTCTCCTCCTACGGCGCCTACCCGACCTTCAACTTTCATGTGGCCGGCCATGGCGGTAAGCTGGTAACAGTGCCCTACCGCGACGATCGTGAAGATCTCGACGCCCTGATGGACGCCGTCATCCGCGAAAACGCGCCGCTCGTCTATTTCGCCAATCCCGACAATCCGATGGGCAGCTGGAATGACGCCGAAAAGATCGTGTCCTTCGCGCGGGGCCTGCCGGAAAGCTGCCTGATGGTGCTGGACGAGGCCTATTGCGAAACGGCGCCCGATGGCGCAACGCCGAAGCTTTCGGCATTGATCGACCTGCCGAACATCATCCGCACCCGGACCTTCTCCAAGGCCTACGGTCTGGCGGGCGCGCGGGTCGGCTACACCATCTCGACGCCCGACAACGCCACCGCGTTCGACAAGATCCGCAACCATTTCGGCATGAACCGGGTCGGCGTGGCAGCAGCACTGGCGGCACTGAAAGACCAGGAGTATCTGGCTGAGGTGATCGACAAGATCAAAGCGTCTCGCGACCGGATCTCGGCGATCGCCCGGGCCAACGGGCTCGAGCCGCTGCCATCGGCGACCAATTTCGTGGCGATCGACTGCGGCCGCGATGGTACCCATGCGCGGGCGATCGTCGACGGTCTGATGGAGCACGGCGTCTTCATTCGTATGCCGGGCGTGGCACCTCTCAACCGCTGCATCCGCATCAGCGCAGGACCGGAGCAGGATATGGCATTGCTGGAAGAGAAGTTGCCGAAAGTTCTGAAGGGTATCTAGAACAGAAAAAGACCGCGCCGGCCTTGTTTCTGCCGGTCGCGGTCTTTTGATCTTCAGCGGCTGCGGCTTGTTGCCGGGAACAGCTCCGGTTCGCGCCGCGTCTCCATCCCGTTTTCTCTCTGGTAGGCCCGTATTCTTGATCGCCGGTCTTCTTGTGGGCCGGTCGCATGATTGAATATGCGCTTGCGCGTTAGTGGATGGTCATCCATTCGCGGGCTGCGCGCAGGGCTTCTGCCAGCTGCATCTTGCTCATCGTTGCGGCGAGATCGGCGCGCAATTCGGCGGCGCGGTCGCAGCCCTTGATCGCGGCAATGTTCAGCCACTTGTGGGCAGAGACCAGATCGACCGGGCAACCCCGGCCGGTCGCATACATCAGACCCATGTCGCAGAGAACGTCTGCGCGAGCCTCGCCACCCATGGTGGCCATTTCGGAAGCATTCATTTCAAAGCGTGCCATCGGTTCGTATCCCTGTTTCGAGAACGTTGTTCTTGTCGTCTGCCCTGTTTTCCGTCGGGACCGTCGCTGTCTTGTGCAGCTTGTTTGTCGGCCCTTCCGGGTGGCGGTTTGTGCCGCTCTTTGATGATTTGAGTATCGGCCAAAGCTTGCAAAAAGCGCCTAAAAAGCATGATTAATTTGCTGAAAACAAAGTGCAAACGCTTGGTAAACTTGGTTTTTTGTTAAACATCGCGGCCCTTGGCTATTAAGGGTTTTGCGGACATTTTTACGAAAAATTCAGATCTGGATTTCAACCCTTTCTTCACCACGAATTCGGGTCGCGTTTTCATCGCGTCGAAATAAACGCGCGTCGCTCGGCGAAAACGGCGGGAGATTCGGCTGATATTCCGCCCCATGCGCAGGCTCAGGATATTTACCTTTACGTGTGCGTAAGCTAGATTTTCCGCTGTTCGCGCGAGGAGGTGCGAACGCTCAGACATATGACCGGTGCGGGAGCGCCGGCTCCGGGAGGGAAAACCATCATGAAGCGCATTTCGATACTCGCAGCTGCTTTCTCATTCTTCGCCTTCGGCATAGCCGGCACCGGCCATGCGGCAGAAGCGATCGAGGGCAACTGGAAGACCGCGAGCGGCGAGACGGCCGAGATCGGCAAATGCGGCGGCGCCTTCTGCGTGACGCTGAAAACCGGCAAGCATGCGGGACGGCAGATCGGCAAGCTTTCGCCTAAAGGCAGCGACTATACCGGCGAGATTACCGATCCCGAGGCGGACAAGACTTATAGCGGCTCCGGCTCGGTTAGCGGCAATTCGCTCAAGATGAAGGGCTGCGTGATGAAGATCCTCTGCAAGTCGCAGACCTGGACGCGTCTCTGACGCTATCGTCGCGAAAGCCGCAGCAGCGTCTGCCTCGGCGATCCCGTCATTCACCTCGATATCGGTGGGCCGGGATCGCAGTCTTAACTTCGCAGTCGCATCGCGCCGGCGCGTTTCAGGCTGTTATCCTCGGCAGGTGTCGTTTGATTGTCGAAAACTTCCCATTATAATAGCGCATGAACACACGAATCTCTTCACTCCCCGCCCTTGCTTTCATCAGCCCGAGCCCTGTCGCGGCGCAGGCTTTCGACAATGCGGAAGCAGCCGTCGACGCGCTGACAGCGCTTTACGAGCGCAACACGTCCTTCCTGATCGATGCCTTCGGCGCACTTGCGAAGGGTGCGGCCGTGACTGGTCGATACCGCGCCTGCTATCCGCAGGTGATGATCGAGACCACGTCGTTCGGCCATGCGGATTCGCGTCTCTCCTATGGCCACGTGACGTCCCCCGGCGTCTACACGACAACGGTGACCCGGCCGAAACTGTTTCGCCATTACCTGATCGAGCAGCTCGATCTGCTCATTCGCAACCACGGCGTTCCCGTGATCGTGTCGGAATCGACGACACCGATCCCGCTGCATTTCGCATTCGGCGAAGGCGCGCATATCGAGTCGTCCGTCAGCAACGCGATGGCCGACATCCCGATGCGCGACCTGTTCGACACGCCGGATCTCAACAATACGGACGATCTTATCGCCAATGGCGAATACGAGGCCCCGTTCGGCGAGCCTGCGCCGCTTGCGCCGTTTACCGCGCAGCGCATCGATTATTCGCTGGCAAGGCTCAGCCATTATACCGCGACCGGGGCAGAGCATTTCCAGAATTACGTGCTGTTCACGAACTACCAGTTCTACATCGACGAATTCGCCGCTTGGGCGCGCAAGCTGATGGCGGAAGGTGGCGACGGGTATACGGAGTTCGTGGAGCCGGGCAACATCCTCACCACCGCCGGCAACGACCGGCCGGAGAACCCGGGCACGATCCGGATGCCGCAGATGCCGGCCTATCACCTCAAGAAAGGCGATCATTCCGGCATTACTCTCGTGAATATCGGCGTCGGGCCTTCCAACGCCAAGACGATCACCGACCATGTCGCCGTGCTGCGTCCGCATGCGTGGCTGATGGTGGGCCACTGCGCGGGCCTGCGCAACAGCCAGCGGCTGGGTGATTACGTGCTTGCCCACGCCTATGTTCGCGAAGACCATGTGCTCGATGACGACCTGCCCGTGTGGATCCCGATCCCGGCGCTAGCCGAAGTGCAGCAGGCGCTGGAAAGCGCCGTCGAGGAAGTGACCGGCTACGAGGGTTTCGAGCTGAAGCGGATCATGCGCACCGGCACGGTCGCGACGATCGACAACCGCAACTGGGAACTGCGCGACCAGCGCGGGCCGGTAAAGCGGCTTTCGCAGTCGAGAGCGATCGCGCTCGACATGGAATCGGCAACGATTGCCGCAAACGGCTTCCGGTTCCGTGTGCCCTATGGAACGCTGCTCTGCGTCTCCGACCGGCCGCTGCATGGCGAACTGAAGCTGCCCGGCATGGCGACGGCGTTCTACCGGACCCAGGTCAGCCAGCATCTGCAGATCGGCATCCGTGCCGTGCAGAAACTGGCGGCGATGCCCACTGAGACGCTGCATTCGCGCAAGCTGCGAAGCTTTTACGAGACGGCTTTCCAGTGACAGAGGGTCAAATCGCGTATACACTTTTGCGTGCATGGAGGCTGCAATGCGCGCGACATCGACAGTCAATGATGACCTACTGATTGAGGCGAAGGAAATCATCGGCCTGCCGGAAACGGCAACCGTCGAGGACGTTCTTCGTCACTTCGTGGAAGGCGAGCGTCGGCTGCGTGCCCTGAACGATGGGGAGGGAACGGGATGGGACGGACCCCGCCACAGCCGTCCAACCTTCGAGACGCTGGCGGAAGAATTTCGCAGGCTGACGGCAGACCGCGATCACACGCCATCGGAAGTGCTGCAGCGCGAGGGACGCAACGAGCGATGACCCTTTACGTGGTCGATGCGAGTGTCGCCGTCAAATGGGTCGTGGAAGAGCCGGGCACCCCGCAGGCTATGACCCTGTTGAACCGACATGAGTTGGCGGCGCCCGATCTCATCCTGGCGGAATGTGCCAACATTTTCTGGAAGAAGGTGCGACGCCGGGAGCTGTCCCTGCCAGAGGCACGGTTTGCCGCTCTGATGATCGAGGGATCGGATCTGCAGCTTCGGGAAATGCTGCCGATCTGGCTGTCGGCGATCGAGCTTGCCGCGCGGTTAGACCATCCCGCCTATGATTGCCTGTACTTGGCCCTTGCCCAGCGTGAAGGGTTGCAATTCGTAACCGCCAATGAAAGCCTCGTGCGCAAGCTGGATCAGAGTACCGATCGGGCGGTCCGGAACCTCGCGGTTCCGCTTTCGTCTTTCGCCTGATCAATCCCCCCTCTTCGGCCGTGCTGCCAGCAGTGACAGTGCGGTGCCGATCAGTGACGAGACGATGACGAGGAGATGGGTGTTGACCGCGGCTTGGCCGAGTTCCTCCAGTGCCAATCCACCCGCATCTGCGCCGAAGCCGATGGCTCCCGCGGTAATGCCGGCGGGATAGGTGCCGACGCCGGCCGGGGCGTGGACGGGGAGCACCGATGACAGCTCGCCGCCGAGCGCGCCGCCGAAGCCAGGCCCGATCGAGAGACCGCCGAGCAGGCCGAGAACCCAGGCGAGAACCGCGATCTTTGTGAACCAGTTGACGAGCGTCGCGCCCCAGGCTCGCGCAAACGCGTTTACATCGAGCGGCAGACCGGCCTTGATCTCGTCGAGCAGCTTCTTCGCCTTTGGCGGAAGCACCTTTTCCGCGAGCTTGAAGGCGTGTCCGCGCAGTACGAAGGCGATCGCCGGCAGGAGGAGAAACGCGGCCCATAGCGCCCAGGCCCAGAGTGCACCCCTAGCCCCACCCGTCTGCAGCACGAGCCCTATGCCGGCTGCGGCCAGCAGGGCGTGCAGATCGAACAGCCGCATGACGAGAAGCGCTGCCGTTGCGCGGGTGAGAGAAACGCCGAACTCGCGCCGCATCAGAAGCGGGAAGCTTGCTTCGCCCGAGCGGAAGGGCAGCATGATGTTGAGAAGGTTATGAACCTGCACGAGCCGCAGCAACGTGCCGAAACGACCACCGGTTTCGCGCGGGAAATAATCGTAGATCCGCCAGGTGCGCAGCACATAGGTCGCAAGCAATAGCGCGAGCGCTAAAGCAGCCGTTCCCCACCCGGCGGCGCTCCATAATGAAACGACCCTGCCCCAGCCCCAGACATAGTGGATGAAGGCGGCGTAGAGGGCCACGATCGCAACTGTGCCAAGCGTCATGGCGTGGCGAATTATCCACGGTCTGCGGCTGGAAACCGGAGAATTCTTCATATATCAGGGGGCCCAATACGAGGTTTCGGGTCAAGCATTAAGACCAAGGCGCAGAGACTGCGGCCGCCATGCCGGCGGATCGTCACGCCCGAGGTTTCCCGAGTTTCTAGGAGAAACACAAGGTGCGTACAACAGCAAGTTCGGCGGCCGGTACGATCGATGGCACGCTTGATGGTACGATCGGCACCGTTACACCGGTCGAACTCTCCCTCGTCGTGCCGCTCTTCAACGAAGAGGAAAGCGTCGGTCCGCTGATCGAGCGGATCTGCGCCGCCATGGCCACCTATCCCTCGGCATGGGAACTGATCCTGGTCGACGACGGAAGCACCGACGCGACGATCGCCAATGCGAAGCTTTCGCTGTCGCGTTCGGGTCTCATCCTGCGGATCATCGAGCTGCAGCGCAATTTTGGACAGACGGCAGCGATGCAGGCCGGTATTACCGAGGCGCGCGGCCGGCTGATCGCGACGCTCGACGGCGACCTGCAGAACGACCCCAAAGACATTCCTTCGATGGTCGCCGAACTCGAGCGACGCGAACTCGACCTGCTGGTCGGCTGGCGCAAGAACCGCCAGGACGGGCTGTTCCTGCGCAAGGTGCCTTCCTTTATCGCCAACCGGCTGATCGGCCGCATCACCGGCGTCCGCCTGCATGACTACGGCTGCTCGCTGAAAATCTATCGCTCGGCTGTCATCAAGCAGGTCCAGTTGATGGGCGAGATGCACCGCTTTATCCCGGCTTGGGTTGCGGGCGTCGTGCCGAGCTCGCGGATCGGCGAAATGCCTGTCACCCATCACGCCCGCCAGCACGGCGTTTCGAAATACGGGATCTCGCGCACCTTCCGCGTCATCCTCGATCTTCTGTCGGTGATGTTCTTCATGCGCTTCAAGGCGCGGCCGGGGCATTTCTTTGGATCGCTCGGCCTTGGCCTCGGTGCGCTTTCGGCGCTGATCCTGTTTTACCTGTTCATCGACAAGTTCATTCTGGGCAACGATATCGGTACACGTCCGCTCTTCATGATCGGTGTGATGCTGTTCCTGTCCTCGGTGCAGATGATCACCACCGGCATCCTCGCCGAAATGATCGCCCGCATCTATTACCGTGACGGCGCGTCGCTCTCCTATATCGTCAGGGCAGTCCACGAGGGTGTCGACTCGAGTGACGCTACGCCGCAGCCGTGACACACTCAGCGATATTCTGAGAAAACACGTCGAAAGAGCCGCCGGCACGCTGGCTTGCCGCTTGATCTGCGGGCACGGCATGATACGCCAGACAGACAATCGCGCCTGAATTATTCAGTCTTCGTCACCGGCGGACCTGGAGAAAACCTTTTGCATAGCCTTGAGGGTTCACATTTCTCCACTGTCAGGGTCTCCGCGGACCGGCTTTCCCGCGGCCGCACGTTTTTCACGGTCCTGGCGCTCTATTTTCTGGTCAATATGGGGGTGCGTCTGGTTCTTCCGCATGCGCTGGAGCTTGACGAAGGCGAACAGGCCTATCTGTCGCAATGGCTGCTGGCCGGATACGGCACCCAGCCGCCGATCTACAACTGGCTGCAATACCTCGCGGTTCATCTCTTTGGCATGTCGATGCCGACCTTGTCGGGACTGAAGAACCTGCTTCTGTTCGGTGCTTACGGCTTCTATTTCCTCGCTGCCCGACAGGTCTTGAAGGACAAGCGCCTCGCGGTGGTGGCGGTGCTCGGTCTTTTGACCATCCCGCAGGTCTCGTTCGAGGCGCAACGGGACCTCAGCCACACCGTGGCGGCGATCTTCGGCAGTTCGCTCTTCCTGTTTGCGCTGTTCAGGCTCTTATCCGTTCCGACGCTTGCCTCGTTCCTTCTGTTCGGGCTCGCCACGGGAATCGGGGGAATGACCAAGTACAACTTTGTCCTTCTTCCGCTCTGCGCGATGCTTGCAGTGCTGATGGTAAGCCGGTTTCGAGACCGGGTGCTGGACTGGCGCATCCTTTTGAGCGGCCTGGTGGCGCTGCTTGTCGTTGCCCCGCATGCCGTCTGGCTGCTCGACAATTTCGAGGCGGCCAGCAGCCGGTCGGTGGACAAACTCATCAGCGCTGACGCCGGTACGCTCGCAGCGATCTCCCGCGGACTGCGATCTCTGCTCCTGTCATCGACCGGGTTCATGGCCCTCACCGCAGCGGTGTTCGCCATCTCGCTGCGTGAAAAGCTTTCGACGGTCATGAGGGCCGACGACGACTGGAGCCGGCTTGCCGGTCGCATCCTGGCATTCGTGATGGCCGTCCTTTTGGGCATGGTCCTGTTCGGCGGCGTGGATGACGTGCGCGACCGCTGGCTCACGCCGCTGCTGCTGATTCTGCCGCTTTACCTGACGCTGAAGATCGACGCAGCCGGGATCGACATATCGATGCCGCTCAAGCGCCTCTGGGTCACTGCTGCGGCGATCATGGTGATTGTTCCCCTGATCCTGTTTGGGAGAGTGGCGATCGACCCTTTCACGCGCAACTACGGTTACGTCAATATTCCTTTCGACAAGTTGGCGAAGCAGATAAAGCCGGAACTCGCAACCGATGGTTCCGACCCACGCTCGGTGCTGATCATTGCCGCCGATGGGCATCTGGCCGGAAATATGCGTTTCAACCTGCCCGATACGACCGTTGTCGTCTCGCACCAGCCGGCCGGCATGGTGACCACGGCAGTCTCCGCCTATCGCAAGGCAGTCTTTGTCTGGCGCCGTGCGGATGGCACAATGCCGGACGGGTTTAAAACCGTCTTTGGCCGCTATTTGAAGACGCAGGGGCTCGAAGGACTCTCGGCAAACCCTGTCATCCTGCGCTTTCCCTATTCCTGGGGACACGAAGGCGACCAGTACCCATTCGCCATGGCAGTTGTCGATCTCCCGGACTGACCCTATTCCGCCACGGTTTCTGCGAGGTGATCCAGAGCCTTTGACAGCGTCTCGACCATTTCGTCGACTTCCCCGCGGGTGATTGTGAAGGCCGGCGATGCCAGCATGCGGTCTGCCGTGGCGCGCATGATCAGCCCGTTTTCGAGGCAGTGGTTGCGCACGAGCGAGCCGATATCGTCGGGTTTGGCATAGCGCCGCCGGGTCGCCTTGTCGGCTGCAAGCTGAAGGCCGCCGATCAAGCCTACGCAATCGGCCTGTCCGACGACCGGATGCGCCTCAAGGCTTTTCCAGCCTTTCGCAAAATAGGGTCCGATATCGTCGCGGATCCGTTCGACCAGACCTTCGTCTTCGATGATTCGCAGGTTTTCGAGCGCGGCTGCTGCGGCCACTGGGTGGCCCGAATAGGTATAGCCGTGGAAGAAGTCGCCGACCTCGTTGACCATCACATCCGCGACCCGGTCGGAGACCAGCACGCCGCCGATCGGTAGATAGCCGGAGGACAGGCCTTTCGCGATCGGCGCGAGATCGGGCTCAAAGCCGTAATGCTGGTAGCCGAACCAGGAGCCGAGCCGGCCGAAGCCGCAGATGACTTCATCGGACACGAGCAGAATGTTGCGGGCCTTGCAGATGCGCGAGATCTCCGGCCAGTAGGTATCCGGCGGAATGATCACGCCGCCGGCGCCCTGGATCGGCTCGGCAACGAAGGCGGCAACCTTGTCTTCGCCCAGTTCATCAATCTTGGCTTCAAGCTCGCGCGCTGCTTGCAGGCCGAATTCCTCCGGCGAAAGATCGCCACCCTCAGCATACCAGTAGGGCTGGCCGATATGGTGGATGCCGTCGATCGGCAGGTTGCCCTGTTCGTGCATCAGCTTCATGCCGCCGAGCGAGGCGCCGGCGACGGTCGAACCGTGGTAGCCGTTGCGCCGCGCGATCACGAGCGTCTTTTCCGGCATGCCGAGCGCCTTCCAGTAGACGCGGGCCATGCGGAACCAAGTGTCGGTGGCCTCTGATCCGGAATTGGTGAAGAACACTCTGTTCATGTGCGGCCCCGCATGCGACGCGATCTTCTGGGCAAGCAGAATGGCGGGCGGCGTCGTGGTGCCGAAGAAGCTGTTGTAATAGGGCAATTCCTGCATCTGACGGTAGGCAGCGTCCGCGATGGACTTTCGGCCATAGCCGACGTTGACGCACCAGAGGCCCGCAAAGCCGTCGAGATACTTCTTGCCGGTCGAATCCCAGATATGGCGACCTTCGGCCCGTTCGATGATTCGCGTGCCCTTGGCGTTCAGCTCTTTCATGTCCGAAAACGGATGAATGTGGTGGGCGGCATCGATCGCGGCGAGATTGGAGATCGTCGGCTTCTCGTTCATGCGGTTTCCCTCAGGGCTTAGACGCGGCTCAGATTGTGCGACCAATTCTTATCGGCTACCAACGAGGCAGCGCAACCATCGAGATGATGCTTCATGACCGAGACCGCAGCCGAGCCCCATATCGAAATCATGCTGGTCGGCATGAACGGCGACCTGCGCGGCAAACGCATTCCGATGACGGCCGAAAAGAAGATCTGGGATGGAACGGTGCGGCTACCCTCTTCCACCCAGTCGCTCGATATCTGGGGCTGCGACAATGACGAGCTGACCGGCCTTTCGATCTCGATCGGCGATCCCGACGGGCTGTGCATTCCGGACCGCCGCACGCTTGCGCCGATGCCCTGGGGCCCGTCGGGCTCGAAGCAGGTGCTTGCGACCATGCACGAGATGGACGGGCAGCCGAGCTTCATGGATCCGCGTGCGATTCTGGCCGGTGTGCTTGAGCGCTTTTCGAAGCTTGGGCTTACGCCGGTCGTGGCGACCGAGCTCGAATTCTACGTGCTAGAGGATGACTGGCGCGACACCGGACGTCCGCGGCCGCCGGCAAAACTTGCCTATCGCGGCGAGCCGAACGGTTTCCAGCTCTACGACATGGGCGCAGTCGATGCGCTCGACGGTTTCCTGCAGACAGTGCGCACATGGGCGCATGATCAGGACCTGCCGGCGGATGCGACAACGGCCGAATTCGGGCCCGGCCAGTTCGAGATCAATCTTCTGCACCGGGCGGATGCATTGGCGGCGGCCGACGACTGCATCTGCCTCAAACGCATTGTCGAACAGGCGGCCAGAAAGCACGGGTTGAAATCCACCTGCATGGCGAAACCCTATTCGGATCATGCCGGGTCCGGCCTGCATGTGCATGCCAGCATCATCGATGCCGACGGCAACAACATTCTCGACGCCAAGGGCGGCGACCCTGCGAAACTGCGATCCGTCACCGCCGGCCTGCTCAACACAATGCGTGATGCGCAGCTCGTGTTTGCGCCCTTTGCAAACTCCTACAGGCGTTTTCAGCCCGATTCGTTTGCGCCCGTCGATATCGACTGGGGCTTCGGCCATCGCGGAACGGCCGTCCGCATTCCGGACGCGAACGGTCCTGCCGCGCGCATCGAGCACCGCGTTGCCGGTGCCGATGCCAATCCATACCTGCTGCTGACCGCCATTCTCGGCGGCATGCTCCTAGGGCTCGAAGCGGATCTCGATCCCGGTCCGGCAACGGAGCCCGGCCAAAAACCCCCAGCTGACGCGAAACGCCTCACCCATGATTTCCTCACCGCGGTCGAGGATTTTGCTGCCTCGCCTTTCATCCGGGACGTGTTCGGAAAGCGATACCAGACGCTCTTCGGCGACACGAAGCGCAAGGAGGCGATCACCTTCCTGCGGACCGTCAGCGACTTCGACTACCAGACCTATCTGCCTCGAATCTAGGATCCAGCATCCATCGGCGGGCGGCTGGCGGAACGACGATCTTCGCCATATGATGGAACCTGCCTGCGAGCCTGCAGGGGTTGCAAAAGGACGTCAGGCGCCAGGCGCGGCGCGGACGCGCAAGGGCCGCTTGGCCGATGGAGACGCTGATGCCGTTCTGCCGAGCTGCCGCAGCAGCCTTTCTCGGCCTTCTCCTGACCGCATCTCCGATGTGGTCGCAGGACGCGCCGCTGACCGTCGTCCTCAAGCCCGGTCAGACCGCCGCCGACGTGCAGCAGGTGCTGGATCTTGCGGCCCGCACGGGCCGACCGCTGACGGTTCAGGTGGAGACCGCGACCACAACCACCGGCGCCGCTGCACACCCCGCGACCTCCGCATCGGACACGACCTCTGGCACTGCCACCGCAACCAGCGCTGATACGATGCAGATGACGCCGGAAATGGAAGCGGCCAACATGGGCATGGCCAGCTGGGAGCGGTTTTCGGATGCCTCGTCCCAAGGTTTCACGACGGCGATTGCGGGGCTGCAGGCCCTGTCCACCATGGTGGGCATGACGACCACGCATCTGGATGCCGAGGGCATTGCGAACGGCCGGATTGCGATGGTGGCGCTGCTTTCGCTTTTGGCGGGCGGCGCCGCGGCGCTCAGCGTGCGGCTTCTGTTTGCGCAGTTGCTGCGACACAGCCATTTGCGGGCCCGTCACATCGCCGGCAAGTTCCGTCGCTTCTTCAAGCGCCTGGTCGGCGATCTGCTGTCGATCGCGATTTTTCTCGGTGTCGCCCGGTGGGTCCTGCTGACGATGCTCGCGGATACGACGGCTGCCTTCCAGGTCTGCCAGGCCGCCATTGCCTTCACCCTGATCCTGCTTGTCTACATGGCGGTGGGACGGTTCCTGTTTCGGCCCGACGAGAGCGGCGAAACACTGTTCGCGATCAGCAATCCGCTATGGCATTTCCATATGCTCACCGCCTATGGGGTGATCACCGCCCTGTTTGGTGAGACCATGCGGCTGTGGAACTGGCTGGGCCTGGACCGGGCCTCACTCGACGGGTGGTTCTTGATCGGCGGCACCCTGCTGACGCTGCTCAAGCTAACCTGGTTCTGGGGCGGCCGCGCCGGCATCCGCGCTGCGTTCAAAGGCTCAAGCCCGGGCCCCGTCCGGCGCGTCATCGGCAACCTGCTTCCGGATTTCTATGTCGTTTCGGCCATCTTCATCTGGTTCTTCGGGTCGGTCATCATCGGCTCGCCGGACAGTGCCCGCTGGAGTTTCGCGGCCGGCTCGACTCAGGTCATCCTGCTGCTCCTGCCGGTGTTCGCACTCGGTGCCCACCACGTGGTGGACGAGTTCGAGCGGCACTGGGAAACCACCCATGGGGCGGGCCTTTGGTCATCCGTGCTCGCCAGCCTTCGCGTGGTGTGCTCGGGCGCTGTGTGGATCGGCGGCCTGCACCTGATCACCGCGCTCTGGTGGCCGCTGATGACCAGCGGCGGCGACATTGCGACCGGCTGGATCCTCTGGCTGGAGCGGCTGAGCTTTGCCGTGGTCGCAAGCTGGGCCGTCTACACGCTGGTGTGGAAATACGCCGAGACGATCGCCCCACCGCAGACCGTGATGCTGCCCGGCCAGGAAGACGAGCAAGCGGACAAGAAGCAGACAAGCCGTCTGACGACGGCGCTGCCGGTGATCCGCAACCTGGTTCTCGGTGCGGTTCTCGCGGTCGGCTCGCTGATCGTCCTCAGTTCGCTCGGCATCAACGTGGCGCCGCTGCTGGCCGGGTTCGGAGTGCTCGGGCTTGCGCTTTCGTTCGGGTCTCAGGCGTTGGTGAAGGACGTCGTTTCCGGCATCTTCTTTATTGTCGACGATGCCTTCCGGATTGGCGAGTACATCGATACGGGCAAGCTGCAGGGGACCGTGGAGCAGATCACCGTGCGCTCCGTGCGGCTGCGCCATCACAACGGACCCATCCACACCATTCCCTTCGGGCAGATCAGCTCCGTCACCAATTTCAGCCGCGACTGGGGAACGATCAAGTTCCAGCTCCGCTTCGAGCGCGACAGCGATGCCGAGACCATCCGCCGTGCCGCCAAGAAGGTGGGGCTGGGCATGCTGGAGGATCCGGAATTTGGGCCGCAGTTCCTCATTCCGCTGAAGATGCAGGGTATCCAGGACATCACCGAAACGGCGATGATCGTGCGCTTCAAGTTTACCTGCCTGCCCGGCAATCCGGGCATCCTGAAGCGCGAAGCGATGACGCGGCTGCTGGCCGCCTGCAAGGCCGCCGGCGTGCAGCTCGCATCCAATGCGGTGACGGTGCGCTCGAACGCAGCCAATTCCGTCGATATCGAAGCCGCCGCCGCCGGCACGCCGCCACCGCTGACGTCGATCGCTGTCTGAGCGTTCGACATTGCCGCGTTCAGCGCCGATCAGACCGTAGACGGTTCCGGCGACATATTCGCAGCGGCATTTTCGCGTCCTGCAGCCGTATTCTGTCCGGGAACCAGAACCTTCAGTTCGCCGGCATGGATCTTCAGCGTCACGTCCCGCTTCATCGGCAGGAGTTCGCCATCGATGACACAGCTGACGTCGCGGCGGTGGCGAGGAAAGTGCAGTTCGAGTTCTGTTGCCGTCATCGCCGTGACCGCGGCGTTTTCCTTGAGCTTGCCGCGCAGGATGTCGAAGGTGAGTTTTGCGACCCCGGACGGTTTCATCGGTTCTGCGAGGTAGAACCCCAGATGGCCGCTGGTCAGGTCATCGGCAAACATCAGAGGATCGGTGCCGAACTCGTTGTTCGAGACCGAGATGGCCGACACCTTGCGCGAAGTGCGCTTGCCATCGACGACATATTCCATCTCGAATTCCGGCGGGTTGAACATGACGCCGATCGCAGCCCTTGCGCTTGCCCGCATCTTGCCGAGCCTCGAGGCAAAATTCATCGAGTTGCGGTAGCGCACCATCCGGGCATGCAGGCCAGCGGAAAACTGGTGCACGAAGCTTTTTCCGTTGGCGCTGGCGATATCGATCGCTTCGGGCGTACCCTCTGCCAACGTGTCGAGGACTTCCCAGATGTCGAGCGGCAGTTTCAGCGAACGGGCAAACAGGTTCATCGTGCCGGCCGGCACCACGCCGAGAACGATACCGCTTTTCCAGGCAATGCCCGCCGCCGCGGAAATCGTGCCGTCGCCACCGCCGGCGATCAGTCCTTCGACGCCGGGCATCGAGGCTGCCTTTTCCATCGTCTCGACGACCTTGTCGCCGGCAACAACCTCGCACTCGATCTCGTGGCCGGCAGCCCGGAAGGTCTTCAGGGCGTGGTCGCAGTAAGCGTCCATATCCGTGGTTCGGAAAGTCCCGCCATCGCGGTTGAAAACGGCATGTAGTTTCATCGACAAGGGACCAGGTGCTCGAGGGCGGCGGATAACGACAGGGTGGAAAATGGTGAGGCAGCGGCAGATATCAACGGCACCGAATGGCGATTGCACGATTGTGGTACAGTTGGTTTTTGTCAAAAGCCTACCGCGCTGCACAATCACGTGCTAATCTGCCGTCAATTCAACTGCCTCAAAGCCCCATCATTTGCTCCCGGACGCGCTCGCTTCGAGCCGTACCCGTCCGCTTTTCCAACAGATGCGATACCATGACAGACACCGCAGTCCGACACGTGCCCGATGCCAAGGCCAACACCAGACCTGACGACAGCATCCCGAAAACCAGCCTTTCCCCCCTCGCCGTCCTTCTGATCGAATTCGCGCTTGCCGTCGGCGGCTTCGGAATCGGTACCGGCGAGTTCGTCATCATGGGCCTGCTGCCGAATGTGGCGGAGACGTATCAGGTCAGCATCCCAACGGCGGGCTATGTGATCAGCGCCTATGCGCTGGGTGTGGTGATCGGCGCGCCGATCATCGCAATTCTATCGGCGCGGCTGCCGCGCCGCACGCTGCTTCTGGCTCTGATGGGTGTCTTTGCGGTCGGCAACATCCTGTCGGCGATGGCGCCAAGTTTCTGGAGCTTTACCGCGCTGCGCTTCGTCACCGGCCTGCCGCACGGGGCCTATTTCGGGGTAGCCTCGCTGGTGGCCGCCTCCATGGTGCCGCCCAACAAGCGCGCCCGCGCCGTCGGCCGCGTCATGCTGGGTCTAACGATCGCGACGCTGCTCGGCACGCCGCTTGCCACCTTCATGGGCCAGATGCTGTCCTGGCGCTCCGCCTTCTACCTTGTCGGCTTCATCGGTCTCCTGACCGTGGCACTCGTCTGGTTTTTCCAGCCGAGGGACAAGGTGCAGGAAGGCGCCAGCATTCGCCGCGAACTCAGCGCATTCGGCAAGACCCAGGTCTGGCTGACGCTCGGCATTGCCTCGGTCGGTTTCGGCGGCATGTTTTCGGTGTTCAGCTACATCGCCTCCACCACGACGCAAACGGCCGGGCTTCCGGTCACCATGGTGTCGATCGTCATCGCCCTGTTCGGCATCGGCATGAATGTCGGCAATATTGTCGGCTCGAGGCTTGCCGACATTTCGCTGAAGGGCACGATCGGCGGAACGATGGTGTTCTACGTGGCCGTGATGCTGGCCTTTGCGACCTTCGCGCATATCCCTGTCATGCTCTATATCACCGTCTTCCTGGTCGGCTGCGGATTTGCCTGCGGCCCGGCGCTGCAGACGCGGCTGATGGATGTGGCCGCCGACGCCCAGACGCTGGCGGCCGCTTCCAACCATTCGGCCTTCAACATCGCCAACGCACTCGGTGCCTGGCTCGGCGGGCTCGTCATCGCCTGGGGCTGGGGTTTTCAGGCAACCGGTTATGTCGGTGCGGTACTTTCGCTGATCGGGCTCTGCGTCTTCGGCGTGTCGGTCGCTCTGGAACGTGAGGCAAAGCCCTCGGCCTGAGCCAGAAAGTGCCGGCTCGGTAAAGCGTACCGGCGCTCGCCTGCGCCGCCTTGCCGTTGCCGTCGTTACGCGCGATGTATCGTCCTCGATGCCCTGAGCTTGACGAGGAGATTCCATGCGCGCTGTCGGTTTTAGCGAAAACCTGCCGATCACATCCGAAAACGCCCTTCTCGACATCGAGCTGCCGGAGCCCGAGCCCAAGGGGCGCGACCTGCTGGTCGAGATCAAGGCCGTCTCGGTCAATCCTGTCGATACCAAGCAGCGCCGGTTGCAGCCTGTCGAAGCCGGCCAGTACCGCATCCTCGGCTTTGATGCAGCCGGCGTGGTGCAAGCGGTCGGGCCGGATGTGAAACTCTTCAAGCCGGGTGACGAGGTGTTTTACGCGGGCGCGGTCAACCGTCCCGGCACCAATGCGGAACTGCATCTGGTCGACGAGCGGATCGTCGGCAAGAAGCCTTCCAGCCTCTCCTTTGAGGAGGCCGCCGCCCTTCCGTTGACCGCCATCACCGCCTACGAGACGCTGTTTCACCGGATGAAGGTGCAGGACAAGGTGGCGAGCGCCTGGAATGCGGTTCTGGTCATCGGCGGCGCCGGTGGTGTCGGCTCGATCGCCATCCAGTTGCTGCGAGAACTGACCGACGCGACGGTGATCGGCACCGGCTCGCGGCCGGAAACACAGGACTGGATCCGCACGCTCGGCGCTCACCATGTTCTCGACCATTCCAAGCCGCTGGCAAAACAGATCGCCGGGATGGCGATCGGCAACCCCGCCTTCGTGTTCTCGACGACGGAAACCTCCGATCACATCAACGACATCCTGGAAATGATCGCGCCGCAGGGACGACTGGGGCTGATCGACGACCCGAAGGAGCCGATCGATATCCGCCAGTTCAAGCGCAAGGCTTTGTCGATCCATTGGGAGACGATGTTCGTTCGGCCGGTGTTCCAGACCGCCGACATGATCGAACAGTACAAGCTGCTCAATCATGTGTCCGAACTGGTTGATGCCGGCAAGATCCGCACGACGCTGTCCGACGTGATCGGCCCGATCAATGCGGCAAACCTCAAGAAGGCCCACGCCAGGATCGAAAGCGGCACGACGCGAGGCAAGCTGGTTCTGTCCGGCTTCTGACCACGCAGCAACACACACCCCATAAGGTGTATCGATAAAAACTTACACCTTATCACGTTTGCCGTTTGGAGCTATGGTCCAGGCGGGTACGCGCAAAGGGGGTTCTTATGGCGACATCGCAGTCCAATACATTCGGAAATCCGCTGGATATCGTGACCGGGTCCACATGGTTCGGGTATCTGGCCCGAGCCGTCCTGACGTTCATGTTCTGGGGAAGCGGGCTTTCCAAGCTCATCGATTTTCCGGCCGGCGTCGCGGAGATGACGCAGTTCGGGCTGGAACCGGCATTCGCCTTCAACGTGGCCGTCATCATCACCCAGCTGGTGGGTTCGGCGCTTATCATCCTCAACCGCTGGACCTGGCTCGGTGCCGGCGCGCTCGGCGTGTTCACGGCGCTGACGATTCCGATCGTCCACCATTTCTGGACGATGGAAGAGCCGTTCAAGACGCTCGAGTTCTACGTGGTGATGGAGCATATCACCGTGATCGGCGGCCTGATGGTCGTCGCCTGGAAATCACGCTGACGGGTGTTCACGTCCACCCATAACATCCACATGCGAAAAGGCCCGCCGCCACGACAGTGACGGCAGGCTTCTTACGGATGGCTGCGGCTTGGATCAGGCACTCGCCTGGATGACGACGACCTTTGCGCCGACCTGGACGCGCTGGAAAAGATCGATGACGTCGTGGTTCATCATGCGGATGCAACCGCTCGACATCGCGTGACCGATCGAATCCGGCTGGTTGGTGCCGTGGATGCGGAAATGCGTATCGTTGCCGCCGCGGTAAAGATACATCGCACGGGCGCCGAGCGGGTTGTTAGGGCCGCCCGGCATGCCGCCTGCGAGCGCCCGGTAGCGCGGTTCGCGGCGCTGCATGTTGGCCGTCGGCGTCCAGGTCGGCCATTCGGCCTTGCGGCCCACATAGGCGTTTCCGGAGAGTGCAAGACCGGCGCGGCCGACACCGACGCCGTAACGGATCGCCCGGCCGCCGCCGAGGATGTAGTAGGCCCGGCGCGCAGGCGTATCAACGACGACGGTACCCGCTTCGTAGGAGCTGACATAGTCGACTTCGGTCCGGCGCAGTTCGGGCCTGATCCGATCGATTGGCACCGGTGACAAGGGGAAAGCCTCGCCTGGAAGCGCCGCATAGTTGCGCTGTTCTGGATAAGTGGAAGCGCAGCCGGCCAGCAGAAGCGGCAAACCGACCAGCAGGCCGCGACGGGAAATCGACATGAATGTGTCCTTGGCGAGTCGAGAAGATGACCAAGAATTACGGATATTATGGTTAATGAAGTGATAAGGCGGATGCGGATCGAGCGAGTTCCATGGCGTATTTGCACCGACAACACCGTGCACGCCCACAGGCGCACGCGACGTTGTTAAGCGCATCATCTGATGTTATTTTTCATGCGAAGGGAGACTGACCATGCGAACGACGATCACCATCGATGATGAACTGCTTATCGATGCAAAGGAACTGACCGGTCTTCAGGAGACATCGGCGATCGTCAAGAAGGCGCTTACGCTTCTCGTTCAAAACGAAGCTGCACGGCGCCTTGCTCTTCTGGGCGGAACGGAACCAGACTTCAGATCAGCGCCCCGCTGGCGGCCGGACGAGCAGTGATTCTGGTCGATACAGTCATCTGGGCCGACCATCTCGGCAAACCAGACCCGAGGCTGATTGCTCTGCTGGAGAATGGACAGGTCTGCACTCATCCGCATGTGATCGGGGAACTGGCGCTGGGGAACATGCGCTAATACGATGTAATCATCGGCTATCTGCATCGGCTGCCGAAATCCGTAACAGCGTCAGATGCGGAGGTTCTGGCAATGATACGGACACAGAAACTGTCCAGCTCAGGCATCGGCTATTGTGACTCGCATCTCGTGGCGTCTCTGTTGTTGACGCCGGATCTGTTGCTTTGGACACGGGACAAGCGGCTGAACGCTGTCGCCCACCGGTTCGGCCGTGGCTGGACCTGAGTCTGAAGCGCTCCCAGCAAACCAGTGCAGCGATTTGCATCCGGGACTGTGCGGAGGCGCCTCTCTAGATCGCTGTGCGTCCAATCGAACGCACAGCGGTTGCTCTGGTCTCCCTCGGCACCTCAAGGATCACATATTCTGATACACCGGCCCCTCGCCGCCCTGTGGCGGGACCCACACGATGTTCTGGTTGGGGTCCTTGATGTCGCAGGTCTTGCAGTGGACGCAGTTCTGGGCGTTGATGACGAAGACTTCTTCGCCGTCCTTCTCCACCCATTCATAGACCCCGGCGGGACAGTAGCGGGTCGAGGGGCCCGCATAGACTTTGAGCTCGGAGCGCTTCTGCAGGTCCATATCCCTCACCTTGAGATGGACCGGCTGGTCTTCCTCGTGGTTGGTGTTCGACAGAAACACTGACGAAAGACGGTCGAAGGTCAGCACGCCATCAGGCTTCGGATAGTCGATCTTTTTGTGCTGTGCCGCCGGCTCCAGGCTTTGCGCATCGGTCTTGCCGTGCTTCAGCGTGCCGAAGAACGAGAAGCCGAACAGCTGGTTGGTCCACATGTCGAGACCGCCGAGCGCGACGCCGAGACCGGTTCCGAGCTTCGACCAGAGCGGCTTGACGTTGCGCACGCGCCTGAGATCGGTGCCGATCGCCGTCTGGCGCCATTCGTTCTCGATCTCGACCGGCTCGTCATTGGCGCGGCCGGCAGCAATCGCTGCGGCCAGCTTGTCGGCGGCGAGCATGCCGGAGATGACCGCGTTGTGCGAACCCTTGATGCGGGGCACGTTGACGAAGCCGGCGGAACAGCCGATCAGCGCGCCGCCCGGGAAGGACAGTTTCGGCACCGACTGGTAGCCACCCTCGGTAATCGCGCGCGCGCCGTAGGACAGGCGCTTGCCGCCTTCGAACGTGCCCCGGATGGCCGGATGCGTCTTGAACCGCTGGAATTCCTCGAACGGGTAGAGATAGGGGTTCTTGTAGTTGAGGTGGACGACGAAGCCGACCGCGACCGTGTTATCCTCCAGGTGGTAGAGGAAGGAGCCGCCGCCGGTCTTCATGCCGAGCGGCCAGCCGAACGAGTGCTGGACGAGGCCTTGTCTGTGGTTCTCCGGCTTGACCTGCCAAAGTTCCTTGATGCCGATGCCGTATTTCTGCGGTTCGCGATCCTTGGCGAGATCGAATTTCGCGATCAGCTGCTTGGCTAGCGAGCCACGCACGCCTTCGCCGATCAGCGTGTACTTGCCGAGCAGTTCCATGCCGCGGGTATAGGCAGGACCCGGCTCGCCGTTCTTCTCGATCCCCATGTCGCCGGTTGCGACACCGATTACGGCACCCTGGTCATTGTAGAGCACTTCGGCGGCAGCAAAGCCGGGATAGATCTCGACGCCCAGCGCTTCGGCCTTTTCGGCAAGCCAGCGACAGACGTTGCCGAGCGAGACGATGTAATTGCCGTGATTGTTCATGAGCGGCGGCATGGCGAAGTTCGGCAGGCGGATCGAGCCGGCGGGACCGAGCAGCAGGAACTGGTCGTCGGTTACTTCGGTCTTGAAGGGATGGCCCTCTTCCTCCCGCCAGCCGGGCAGGAGCGCATCAATGCCCGACGGATCGACCACGGCGCCTGAAAGAATATGCGCACCGACTTCGGCGCCTTTTTCCAGAACGACCACCGTCAGATCCGGATTGACCTGCTTCAAGCGGATCGCAGCCGACAGGCCTGCCGGGCCAGCGCCAACGATCACGACGTCGAACTCCATGCTTTCACGTTCGGGAAGCGGGTTGGCGGAAAGGTCTTGGGCGTCCATTGCAAACTCCGATGCCGGCCCCTCGCCGGCGCAGTAGGTCTGTTTCTGTCTTGTCAAAAGCGATCCCGCTTGTCGAGGCGCGAAAACGTCTTCCGGCTTGTCATTCGCGCAAAGCACGCTTCCATTTTCTCAACTTACGTTGACGTACACGTAAATACCGGTTCTGGCGCCAAAGGCAAGTTCTGGCTTTCGCCATGGGTGGACCAAAGCTATAAAGGCCCGGCATTCAAATGACCGGTCCCCGCGTCGCAGCCTGTCGTCGCGCCCGAAGGCCCGTCATGAACCTCGTGCAGAGAAGGAAAGCTTCATGGATCTCGGTATTGCCGGCAAACGCGCGCTCGTACTCGCCTCCTCCCGCGGCCTCGGGCTGGGGATCGCCAAGGCTCTGGCGGCGGAAGGCGCAAACGTCCTTCTGGTCGGTCGCTCGGGCGATCAGCTCGCCGAAAACTGCAAGGCGATCAATGCGCTCGGCAAAGGCAAGGCTGACTGGGTCCGCGGCGATCTCGGCGAAGAGAATTTCGTCGCTTCGATGGTGACGGCCGTTGAGGAAAAGCTCGGCGGCATCGACATTCTCGTCAACAATACCGGCGGTCCAACGCCCGGAACGACTGAGGACATGAGCGCCGACAAGCTCGACACGTTCTTCCAGTCGATGGTGTTGCGCGTCATCACGCTCACCAACACGTTGCTGCCGCAGATGAAGGCGCAAGGCTGGGGTCGCGTTCTGACGGTCGCCTCCTCCGGCGTGGTCGAGCCGATCGCGAACCTCGCGCTGTCGAATACGCTGCGCGGCGCTCTGGTCGGCTGGAACAAGACGCTTGCGACAGAAGTCGCCGGTTCCGGCATTACCGCCAACATGCTGCTGCCTGGCCGCATCCTCACCGACCGGATCGAGGAGCTTGATACGGCCAATGCGAAGAAGCAGGGCAAGACGATGGACGAAGTCCGCGCCGCATCGGTCAAGACGATCCCCGCCGGCCGGCTCGGCACGGTCGAGGAATTCGGCGCTGCCGGTGCCTTCCTCTGCTCGGAAGCCGCAAGCTACATCACCGGATCGATGCTGCGCGTCGATGGCGGAGCGGCCCGCTCGTTCTAACCTGACAAGACCACTTTGAAGACGACACGGATCGCGCTAGGCTCTGATTCTGGCGCGGTCCACGCCTCCCCCCTCCGAACGGGAAAGTAAACCTCATACCGGACCTCTGATCATCGAACCGACTGTTCGAGCATCCGCACAAGGAGGGATTGCGAAACACGCTCGCGATAGGAGGTTTGACCATGAAAACGACAGTTCCGATCTACCAGCTGAAACGCAAGGCGAAGCTTCTCGCCCGGCAGACATCCACTCCCCTTCACGGCGCGCTCGACCGCATCGCCGTCGAGCAAGGGTACCGGAGCTGGAGCCTGCTATCGGCCAAACATACCGAAACATCGCCCGCCGAAATCTTGTACCGAAGCCTGAAACAGGGCGACATGCTGCTGGTCGGTGCAAGGCCGCGACAGGGCAAGACGCTGATGGCGCTCAGCCTTGCCATCGAGGCCATGAAAGCCGGCAACAGCGCCTTTTTCTTCAGCCTCGATTATACGCCTGCCGACATTCTCGGGCGCTTTCGCGCGCTTGAGGTCGAGCCTCAGCGCTTCGGAGACCAGTTTTCGTTCGACTGCTCCGATGCGATCAATGCCGGTTACATGATCGAGGCGCTGGAAACCGCTGCAGCCGGCACATTGGTCGTGGTGGACTATCTGCAACTGCTCGACCAGCGCCGCGAAAACCCGCCGCTGGCCGACCAGGTTTCCACACTCGAGTCTTTCGCCCGTAAGCGCGGTCTGATCATCGTCTTCGTGACGCAGATCGACCGCGCTTACGACGAGGCGACGAAGCCCCTCCCCGACATCGCGGATGTCAGGCTTCCCAACCCGCTCGACCTGTCCAAGTTCAGCCGGACCTGCTTCCTTCAGGGCGGCAGCGTGGCGTTCCGGCCGAACGGGTAAGCGGCATCAGAGATCGGCGGCAAGCTTCGGCAGGTCCGCGATCAGGCTGTCGCGCACAACATAGCTGATCGGCGTGTCGGGATAGCGCTTCACGTCGACCAGCAACCTTGCAAAGATCACGCGGCGGTCGTTCTGCTCGGCCCAGCCGACGAACCAGCCGATCGGGCGAGCGTAGTCCGGCTTGCCGTCCTTGCCGCGCATCCAGCCGGCGCCGGTCTTGCCCTGCACGTCCCAGCCGTCGCCGGCTGCAAAATGCGGCAGGATCGCCTGCGTCATGTCGGAAGCCTTTTCCGAGATCGGCAGCTTGCCGGTGAGGAAGCGGCGAATGAACGCCACCTGCTGGTCCGGCGAAATCTTCAGCGACGACATCAGCCAAGCTTCCGTCAGCCCGTCCGTGCCGGCGGGTCCGCCGGAGACATCGCGGTTGCCGTAACCGAAGTTTTTCACATAGGCCGAGAAACGCTCTTTGCCGAGCTTGCGCGTGATCTCCTGCGAATACCAGACGATCGAATCGCGTTCCCAGATGGTCGGGTCGACATCCTTTTGCTCACGCTCAGAGCGGTTGAATTTTGCCTGGTATTTCCAGAGCGGCGTCGTCTCGTCGCTGAGGATGCCGGCGTCGTAGCCCATCATCGCGAGCGGCAGCTTGAAGGTGGATTGCGGATAGAAAGCCTGATCGCAGGCGCCTTCCCGGTGCACTTGTTCACCTGTCTTTTCCTCGATCACGACCGTGCAGGCGATGGGCTCGGCAGCATGGGAGGCCACGCCGGAAAATAAGCACGCAACCGTGATCAACGAGAGAAACTTCATTTTCTTCAACACTCTAGCAGTCCTCTTTGTGCGACGCCGGGAAGATCCTCCATGAATGTGTAAACATTGAGTTAACTTGTCATGCCGGTTTTGACCCCTCGTCAAGGCGACGCTGTTACAGGCCGAGCTTGATTAGAACCCAAGGGGCATACCGTGTTAATTGACAGCCTTTTCAAAGGCGGATCGAGTTCATCCTCGCCGAGCCAGACGTCCAGCCCAAGCACCCAACCGGCAAGCACCACATCCGGCAATTCGTCCACAGCCAAGCCTGCCAGCAACGAGCCGGTTTCCGCCGAACCAGTGAAAAGCGACGAGCCCGACACGCAGGTCGACAACAGCGATGACGGGATCTACGCCCCGACGCCGGTCGCCTCGAACGACGAGCCCGCGACGTCCGAGCCGACCGCGGTCGACAACGACGAAGCGGACGGTCGCTTAGAAAAGGAAGACGCGGCCGGGACACCGGTATGGACTGCGCCGGAGACAGCGGAAACCGATTATGCCGAACCAAGCGACGTTGCGGCTGGAGAAGCAGGAAGCACCGACAGCACCTCCACAGTAACGGACGACGATGCGGCGGCTGAGACGGGTTCGACCGACATGGCTGCCGCTTCGCCATCGAGCAGCGCAAGTTCCGGCACCGCGTCTGGCCCCTCGTCGGCGGGCCCCGTCCAGGCTGGCACGGCATCCACGGTACCGGAGACTGGCGCAAGTGCGGGAACGACCGCGTCGGCTTCCAATGCTCCTACAACGGCGTCGACCTCTGTCTCGAAAACAGCCTCCGCCGATCACGTCGCCAACTTCCTTGACCAGATCGCAAGGATTCAGACGCGTTTCGGAACGACCGGCTCCGACGAGGAACAACAGGCTCGCGAACGGGCTTCGGAAGTCGTCCAGAGCCTAATGGTCAGCCAGTTGCTGGACAATATCGTCTCCAAGCAGAGCCAGACGATTGGCACCCTGTTCGGCTCCCGAGACGAGGCCGACACGCTCGAAACGGAAAAGATCTACAGCGCGGCATGAATACCATCGGCAAGGGATGCAGTCCCTTTCCGCTCTTGCCTTCGCCCGCACCTTGTGTCATCACGCGCCCTCTTGAAAAACGGGGCGCGTTTTCGCGTTCTGTTGCCCTCGGAAGCGGCGCTTCCGGTTCATCATTTTCGACGTAGATTTTTAAGGAGCACGGCCATGGCACGGGCGCTCGGGCTTGATTTCGGCACGACCAATACGGTTCTGGCATTGGCGGACAGCGGCGCCACCACGCATTCGCTGGAGTTTTCCAGCAGCGCCGGCACCACGGATTCGATGCGCACGGCGCTGTCCTTCATGAAGGATGCGAAGCTTGGCGCGCAGGCGCTGAAGATCGAGGCCGGTCAGGCCGCCATCCGCCAGTTCATCGACAATCCCGGTGATGTTCGCTTCCTGCAGTCGATCAAGACCTTTGCTGCAAGCCCCCTGTTTCAGGGTACGCTGGTGTTTGCCCGCCGGCACATGTTCGAAGACCTGATGGAAATCTTTCTGAAGCGGCTGCATGCCTATGCAGAAGGCAACTGGCCGGGCGAAGTCTCGCGTCTCGTCGCAGGACGTCCGGTGCATTTTGCCGGCGCCAGCCCGGATGAGAAACTCGCCACCGATCGCTACAACGAAGCGCTGACGCGGCTGGGCTTTCCGGAAATCCACTATGTCTACGAGCCTGTCGCAGCCGCCTATTACTTCGCGCAGAGCCTGAAGAGCGATGCCACCGTTCTGGTGGCCGACTTTGGCGGCGGCACGACGGACTACTCGCTCATCCGCTTCGAGCGTGTCGCCGGCAAGCTCGTCGCCACGCCTATCGGCCATTCGGGCGTCGGCATCGCCGGCGATCACTTCGATGCGCGGATGGTGGAGCATCTGGTGGCGCCAGAGATCGGCAAGGGCACGCATTTCAAAAGCTTCGACAAGCTTCTCGAAGTGCCCTCCAGCTATTATGCGAATTTCTCGCGCTGGAACCAGTTGTCGATCTTCAAGACCACCCGCGAGTTCACGGATCTGAAATCGCTGGTGCGCTCGGCAACCGATCCCGACAAGCTGGAACTGTTCATCGATCTCGTCGATCACGACGAAGGCTATCCGCTCTATCAGTCGATCTCGGCCACCAAGATGGCGCTGTCTGCGTCCGACGAGGCGGAGTTCAATTTCTCGCCGCTCGGCCGGGGTGGCAAGAAGATGGTGAAGCGGACCGATTTCGAAACCTGGATCGCCGACGACCTCGCCCGGATCGAAGGTGCGCTGGACGACGTGCTGACCAAGACCAACACGGCACCTGATGAGGTCGACAAGGTGTTCTTGACCGGCGGCACGTCCTTCGTGCCGGCGGTGCGGCAGATCTTCAACCGGCGCTTCGATGCCGGCAAGATCGAGAGCGGCGGCGAACTGTTGTCGATCGCCCACGGTCTGGCCCTGATCGGCGAAAGCGGCGATGTGGAGCAGTGGGCGGCGTAAGCACTCCACGAGGTTCTCCACAGCCGCGGACGGAATCCCATTCCAACCCGAGCCCGACATGCTATAGGGTGCGCATATGAGCCCCACCGCCTCCGAACTCGATCCTGCCGAACTTGCAGCGCTGCTGCATTTCTATGCGGATTCGGGTGTCGACTGGCTGGTCGAGGACGCACCGGTTGATCGCTTCGCGCAGTTTGCCGAGCAGAAGGCAGCGAAGTCGCAAGGGCGAGCAGCACCGAACGCGTCGTCACCGCCGCAGGGCGAGCGTGAGGCCTATGCTGTCGGTGGCGATACACCACAGCCGCAGCGTCCCGCGCCACCAGCTCCGCGTCTTACCCCCTCCTCCATGCAGCAGGTCGCCATTCCCGATGGCGGCGCGGTCAATGCCGCGCGTCTTGCGGCAGACGGTGCCGGCACGCTTTCCGAACTGAAGACGGCGCTGGAAACCTTCGGCGGCTGCAACCTGAAACACGGCGCCCGCTCAACGGTGTTCATGACCGGCGATCCGCAATCGCGCATCATGGTGATCGGCCCGATGCCGAATGCCGAAGATGATCGCGACGGCACACCGTTTTCCGGGCGGCAAGGCCAATTGCTGGACCGAATGCTGGCGGCGATCGGCCTGTCGCGCGAAACGGTGCTGCTCACCAACATCATCCCCTGGCGTCCGCCGGGAAGCCGGATGCCTTCAGACGCGGAGCTTGAAATCTGCAGGCCGTTCCTCGACCGTCAGATCGCGCTTGCCGAGCCACGCCATCTGCTGCTGCTCGGCAACTTTCCCGCGCGTCTGTTCCTCGGCGACACCGGCACGATCCATTCCATGCGCGGCGAATGGCGCGAGGTCACGGCGGCAGGTCTCGCGGTGTCGGCGCTGGCGACGCTTCACCCTCAGGATCTGCTTGCGGCGCCTGCCAACAAGGCTCTTGCCTGGCAGGACATGCTGCTGTTCAAAAGCCGCATTTCCGGCACTTGAATGCCCAGAATCTAGGCAGCAGACCGACGATTCGCGTTAATATTACCAATTTATGAATATCGTTATGCGTGCGCTGCATGTCAGCGCCGCGTTTGCCGCCATTGATGAATCAATGCTGCGCTGCAATATATCATCCTGTCTTGGGAGGACACGGTTTAAGGAACCAAGGCAATGACCACACGCTCTCGTCCGATACATTCGGGCTTTGAAACCCTCCGCGTTGCCGGCCTCGCGCCGCGCTCCTCGAACGGGTACCACCATTTCGGATCTGCCACGCACGAGCAGATCACGTCGCGCTCGATGAGCCGTCCGGTCGGGATCACCCGTCCGTCCGCCGTCTTCGCAGACTTTCGTGAACGCTGAGGGTATGACGACAATGAAAACCGTTCTGCACCCGATCCGTACGATCCGCGACAGCATTCTCCAGATCAGCTGCGCGGTATCTGCATCCGTCGAGTTTTCCCGTTCAGCGGTGAAGCGCTCCGACGCGGAAACTGCAATTCCGCTGTAAAGCGTCATCCATGTTGGATTGAACTGTCGAGGGCTGCGTC
The DNA here is from genome assembly GCF_014842035.1 of Rhizobium sp. CFBP 8752. Taxonomy (NCBI): domain Bacteria; kingdom Pseudomonadati; phylum Pseudomonadota; class Alphaproteobacteria; order Hyphomicrobiales; family Rhizobiaceae; genus Rhizobium; species Rhizobium sp. CFBP 8752. The sequence continues at coordinate 2,240,155 of NZ_JACYUZ010000001.1, forward strand.
ACGCGGCCCTTTTGCATTTGGGGCCATGTTCCTGCAGCACGGATTCAGTTGGCGGTGCTTGACGCCCGGCGTGCCGCCTTGCGCTCGAGACCCAACCGATGCTCGCGGTAGATGATGAAGATACCGGCCGAAACCGTAATCGCGGTACCGATCAGCGTCGTTGCCGTCGGCACGTCCGCAAACAGCAGATATGACACGGCAATGCCCAGAATGATCGACGTATAGTCGAAGGGTGCGACTGTCGAGACATCGGCAAATCGATAGCTTTCGGTCAGGAAGATCTGCGCTACGCCACCGCACAGCCCGGCCGCGATCAGAAGCAGAAAACTGCTCCAGGGCAGCGACACCCAGCCGAACGGCAGGCTGGCCAGCGACAGAAGCGCGCCGGTCAGCGAAAAATACAGCACGATCGTCGCCGTCTTTTCGGTCTGCACCAGCTGGCGCACCTGCACCATGGCAAGACCGGCCAGCACGGCGGCACAGAGAACCGCGATCGCCCCGAGCGCCTGTTCGGAGGCAAACCCGCCGTCGCGGAGCAGTGTCAGCTTTGGCCAGGAGACGACGAGAACGCCAACGATTCCGATCAACACCGCCGTCCAGCGATAGACGCGCACTGTTTCCTTGAGGATGAGCGCTGCAAACACGACGGCCATCAGCGGTCCCGCGTAGCCGATGGCGATCGCTTCTGGCAGCGGCAGGTGGATCAGGCCGTAAAAGCCGAAGGCCATCGACATGATGCCCAGCACACCGCGCTTGAAATGTCCAAAAATGCTCGACGTGTGGAATGCCGGCCATAACTGTCCGAGAACCGACAGGTAGAGCACGATCGGCACGATCCCGAAGGCCGAGCGGTAAAAGGTAATCTGCCCTGCAGGGATCCCCGTTCCGGCGGACTTGATGCAGACCTGCATGGCCACGAAGATGACGACGGAGATGACCTTGAAAAGAATGCCCCGCAAGGGGTTCTGCGCGTCGGCCACCATCATGCACTCTGCAAAAATCACGGTGACGGGACCGTAATCGCAGCACCGTCAAAGAAAAGGATTCGAATACAAATCACAATAACCATATTTCCCGGGGCCGCGACAGGAAATTGACAAAGCACAATCACGAAGCATGATGGCAAGTCAGCTTCCGCGAGGCTGCTCAAGACTGGAACAAAATCGCGTTATCTTAAAGGTGGCTTCAACAATCGTTTAGTATTGCGTGCAATGATCCGCGGCGGCGATGGGGATTGTCGAAAGCTCAATGCGCGCAACCGCGCAGATCCTCGACGCGTTCAATTTGAAGAGCCGGTTCAGGAAAAGTCATGCGAACAGATACGGGCCAGATCGTACATCTGGCAGATTACCGCCCCACTGATTTCGTTCTGGAACGTGTCGACCTCACCTTCGAGCTCGACCCGACGAACACGAAAGTGGATGCCCGGCTGATCTTCCATCGCCGCGAAGGCGTGGATCCGTCCGCTCCTCTGGTGCTCGATGGCGACGAGCTTGCTCTTTCCGGCCTGCTGTTTGACCAAAAGGACGTGCCGGCCAGTCAGTACGATGCCACGCCGGAAAGCCTCATCATCCGTGATCTGCCGGCCGAGGCGCCGTTTGAGATCACCATCGCGACCCATATCAATCCGGAAGCCAATACGCAGCTGATGGGGCTTTACCGCACCAACGGCATCTATTGCACGCAGTGCGAGGCCGAAGGCTTCCGCCGGATCACATACTTCCCTGACCGTCCCGACGTTCTGGCGCCCTACACGATCACCATCATCGGTGACAAGGCCGCCAACCCGGTCATGCTGTCGAACGGCAATTTCCTGGGCGGTGCCGGATATGACGAAGGCCGCGCCTTTGCCGCCTGGTTCGATCCGCATCCGAAGCCATCCTACCTGTTTGCTCTCGTCGCCGGCGATCTTGCGGTCGTCGAAGACACGTTCGTGACGATGTCCGAGCGTGAAGTCACGCTGAAGATCTATGTCGAGCACGGCAACGAGTCGCGCACCGCCTATGCCATGGACGCTCTGAAGCGTTCGATGAAGTGGGACGAGGAGCGGTTCGGCCGCGAATACGATCTCGACATCTTCATGATCGTCGCCGTTTCCGACTTCAACATGGGCGCCATGGAGAACAAGGGGCTCAACGTCTTCAACGACAAGTACGTGCTGGCCGATCCAGAGACTGCAACGGATCAGGACTACGCCAATATCGAGGCGATCATCGCCCACGAATACTTCCACAACTGGACCGGCAACCGCATCACCTGCCGCGACTGGTTCCAGCTGTGCCTGAAGGAAGGCCTCACGGTCTATCGCGACCACGAATTCTCGGCCGACCAGCGCTCGCGTCCGGTCAAGCGCATCGCCGAAGTGCGCCATCTCCGCTCGGACCAGTTCCCGGAGGATGGCGGCCCGCTCGCCCACCCGGTGCGCCCGACGACCTATCGCGAGATCAACAATTTCTACACGACGACGGTCTACCAGAAGGGGTCCGAAGTCACCGGCATGATCGCCACGCTGCTCGGCAAGGACGATTTCAAGGCCGGCATGGATCTCTATTTCGAACGGCATGACGGCCAGGCCGTCACCGTCGAGGACTATGTGAAATGCTTCGAGGATGTGAGCGGGCGCGATCTCGCCCAGTTCTCGCTCTGGTATTCGCAGGCCGGCACGCCGCTCGTCAACGTCTCGACCGAATACGACCAGGCCTCCGCCACGTTCAAGCTGTCGCTCGAACAGATGGTGCCGGCAACGCCCGGCCAGCCCGACAAGCAGCCGATGCACATTCCGCTGTCCTTCGCGCTGATCCTCGACAATGGCACCATTGCCGATGCAACATCCGTCAAGGGCGGCGAAGTCACCGGTGACGTGCTGCATCTGACCGATCGCCGCCAGACCTTCACCTTCACCGGCATCGCGTCGCGGCCGGTCCTGTCGCTCAACCGTTCGTTCTCGGCGCCGGTCAACATCGCCTTTACCCAGACGCCGGCCGATCTTGCGCATATCGCGCGTCATGATACGGATCTGTTTTCACGCTGGCAGGCCCTGACGGATCTCGCCATCCCCAACCTCACCAAGGCTGCCCGCGATGCGCGGGAAGGTCATGAGGTCACCTGCGACCCGGCGCTGATTGCGGCACTTCTGGAAGCGGCCGGTGACGACACGCTGGAGCCGGCCTTCCGCGCGCAGGTTCTGGCACTTCCGAGCGAAGCCGACATCGGTCGCGAGCTTGGTGGCAACAACGATCCGGAAGCCATTCACACGGGCCGCAATGCGGTCTTGAAGCTCATCGCAGATGCTGGTGAAGACCTGTTCAAGCGTCTGTTCAGTGACATGAAGGCAGATAGTGCCTATTCCCCGGATGCCGAAAGCGCCGGCAAGCGGGCTCTCAAGGCTGCGGCACTGACCTACCTCGCCTATGCCGAGAACAGCCCGCAGCGCCCGGCCGAAGCCTTCGGTGCAGCCGACAACATGACGGAACTGTCGCAGGCGCTCACCCTGCTTGCCCATCGCTTCCCGGAAGCGTCGGAAACAACAGGTGCGCTCGCAAGCTTCCTGACACGGTTCGGCGAAAACCCGCTCGTCATCGACAAGTGGTTCTCGCTGCAGGCGACCATGCCCGGCGAAGATGCACTGGCGCGTGTCAAAGCGTTGATCGACCATCCGCGCTACAATGCCGGCAATCCGAACCGTGTTCGCGCACTGGTCGGCATGTATGCCTTCTCGAACCCGACCGGCTTCAACCGTCGCGACGGCGAAGGCTACCGGTTCCTGGCCGGACAGATCCTCGAGATCGATCCGAAGAACCCGCAACTTGCCGCCCGCATCCTCACCTCGATGCGCTCATGGCGCTCGCTGGAGCCGACCCGCGCCGACCAGGCCCGCGACGCTTTGATGACGATTGAACGCAGCCCGTCCCTTTCGACTGACGTGCGCGACATTGTTGAGCGTATGCTGAAGGGCTGAGACAATCTTCGTCCAAAATGACATCCGCGTCGGCTGCCTGCCGACGCGGATATTTTTTGCGCCGATTTCGCACATTTTGGTACATCTTGCTTGACGGGGCTTGATAACTCGCATCCTGAAAAGCGTTACCCAGACACCTGATTTGCGGTTCCTCTCAGGCGTAAATGCGTCGACTATCATATGGTTAACGAAATATTACCAACCCTCTGGACACAGAGAATCACTCTGTGATTCATTAGGTCAGATTCGAGCGGCGGCGCATCGAATCACGACGAGGGATCGGATGACGATGATATCGGGCGTGCAGCGGGAAACCGAGGCCGGGGGATGGTTGCGCTTCAAGTTTCCAGGCTTCAGCAGCCTTGGACGGACGGCTCCGGAGGAAGCTCAGCTTTCCGTCCGGCCGATCGCACAGCAGACGCCGCGCGTCGAGCTGGTGCTGAAGCGTTCCATTCCAATCCTGATCCTTATCTTTCTTGCCGTCGTTGCCGCATCGCGCATTATGGGGATCGTGGGCGAGCATGGCCGGATGGAAGATGCCGCGCGCCAGTCCGCGTCGCTGATGTCCGCGACCGCATCCGCCGCTTTCTCCGGACAGGAATCGCTGTTTGCTGCAGCCGACCGCCAGACTGCCCAAGCGCGTCTCTCGACATTCCTCGGCCAGGACAAGCTGGAGCGCGGCGCTGTCGTGCTCTTTACCGATACGACCGGCCGGATCTTCGGCGGCATCGGCGATACCGGCAGCTATCTCGGCAAGCGTCTTTCCTCGGTTCTTCCCGAAACCGCAGCCATGCGCCGCGTCGGCGGGTCGGGCACGGTCATCGAGACCTTTTTCGGTGATGTCCCCTACTATGCGTCGATCAAGCCAATCGGCAACGACGGTGCGCTGATCGTAGCGGCCCATTCGCTGGAGACGACGAACGATTTCGTACGTGGCGAAGTCTCGCTCAGCGTCACGATATTTGCCGGCATTTCGGCCATCCTGCTCGTCATCCTCTATGCCTATTACGCTCAGGTGAAGCGCGCCCGCGATGCCGACGAGACGTTCGTGCAATCGAACCTGCGCATCGAGACGGCGCTGTCGCGCGGTCGCTGCGGCCTGTGGGATTTCGACGTTACTAACCGGCGCCTGTTCTGGTCGGGCTCGATGTACGAGATGCTCGGCTTCCCCCCGGTCGGCAACGTCGTGTCCTTTACCGATGCGGCGCGGATGATGCACCCGACCGATGGCAACCTCTACGCACTCGCCCGCGCCATCAGCCGCGGCAATGCCAAGCAGGTGGACCAGGTCTTCCGCATGCGCCACGCCGCCGGCCACTATGTGTGGATGCGCGCCCGCGCCCAGGTCGTGCGGATGGCAAACGGTCGCACCCATGTGATCGGCATCGCCATGGATGTGACCGAGCAGCACCGGCTTGCCGAACGCTATGCAGAAGCCGACCAGCGCCTTGCAGACGCCATCGAGTGCACGTCGGAAGCCTTCGTTCTCTGGGACAAGAACGACCGCCTGGTAATGTGCAATACCCATTTCCAGCAGGCCCACGGTCTTCCGGACTCAGTCCTCGTCCCTGGCACCGAACGCAGCACCGTGCTTGGCGCCTCTGCCCGTCCGGTGATCGAACGCCGCGTCGCCGATCCCGATCGCAGCGGCCTGTCGCGCACCACCGAAGTGCAGCTTGCCGATGAACGCTGGTTGCAGATCAACGAACGCCGCACCCGCGATGGCGGCACGGTTTCCGTCGGCACCGACATTACCCTGCTCAAGCGTCACCAGGAACGTCTGCGCGATTCCGAGCGCCGCCTGATGGCGACGATCGGCGATCTCTCCGCCTCGCAGAAGAAGCTCGAGCGCCAGAAGGAAGAGCTTTCGACCGCCAATGCCAATTACCAGGCGGAAAAGGAACGCGCCGAGGCCGCCAACAAGGCGAAGTCGGAATTCCTCGCCAACATGTCCCACGAACTCAGAACGCCGCTCAACGCCATCCTCGGCTTTTCCGAGATCCTCGTGAACGGCATGTTCGGCCCGCTCGGATCCGCCAAATACAGCGAATACTCCCGCGATATCCACGACAGCGGCAAGCATCTCCTCAACGTCATCAACGATATCCTCGACATGTCGAAGATCGAGGCCGGTCACATGCTGATCCAGTCGGAGCCCGTCAACCTGACGCCGCTGATCGAGGAAAGCCTGAGGCTGACGGCGGTGGTCGCGCAGGAAAAGCAGATCGCCATCCGCCAGTGCCTGTCGCCTTCCCTCGACATGATCGGCGATCGCCGGGCGCTGAAACAGGTGATGCTGAACCTCCTCTCCAACGCCGTGAAATTCACTGACGAAGGCGGCCGCATCGAACTGCGCGCAAAGCCGATCAGCGGCGGCATCGTGCTTACGATCGCCGACACCGGCATCGGCATCCCCAAGGCATCGCTGTCGAAGATCGGCCAGCCCTTCGAACAGGTGCAGAGCCAGTATGCCAAGAGCAAAGGCGGCTCCGGCCTCGGCCTCGCCATCTCCCGCTCGCTGATCACCCTGCACGGCGGCACGATGCGGATCCGGTCCGTCATGGGCAAGGGAACCGTGGTTTCGATCCACATCCCCCAGAGCGACATGGTCCAGTTTGCGGCAAAGAAGGTAGCTTGAGAGCTCTTAAGCCTTCGCTCAGACCCTCACCACTTTCTCGAAAACCTTCCGCACCGCCTTGGATAACCGCTTTACCTCGCCCTCGAGCGTCGCCAGGTCCGGACAGTCTCCAGCCCGGCAGATGCGCTCCACGAGACCGGATGGCGCATCCTTCGGCTCGAACGGGCCGTCCACGCAGAGCCTGATGATCTGCGACAATTCGCTGAACAACAGAAGCGCCTCAAGGCAGGTATCGAGATCGCCGGGCGTAATCAGGTCGTGGCCTAACAGCTCGAGCAACTCGCCGGTCGTCGAGCCGTAGGTGTGGACGGCGATGTCCTTCACGGGTGCGACAAGCCGCAGGTACTGGGCCAGAAACTCGATATCGATCAATCCACCCGGGATCAGCTTCAAGTCCCAGCTATCGCGCGGCGGCTTTTCCTTGCCGATCAGGACCCGCATCTCTGAGACGTCCTTGGCGATCTGGCCGACATCACGGCTTGCCGACAGAACGTCGTCGATCACGTCCCTCACCTCGTCCTGAAGGCTTGTGTCACCGCAGACAAGCCGCGCCCGCGTCAGCGCCATATGCTCCCAGGTCCAGGCTTCCTCGCGCTGGTATTTGCCAAAGGCACCAATGCGGGTGGCGACCGGTCCCTTGTTGCCGGAGGGACGCAACCGCAGATCCACCTCGAAGATGACACCTTCCGCCATCGGCGCCGAAAGCGCTGCGACCAGCCGCTGGGTTAGGCGCGTGAAATAGCGTTGCGCATCAAGCGGCCGCGGGCCATCGCTTTCCGCGACCGCGCTGTCATAGTCGTAGAGAAGGATGAGATCGACATCAGAGCCGGCGGTCAGTTCGAATGAGCCGAGCTTGCCCATGCCGAGCACGGCCAGCCGACCGCCCGGATAGGCGCCATGCGCCGCCTTGATTTCGGCTGTCACGGCAATCAGCGCCGCCTCGATCAGGAGATCGGCGAGATGGGTAAAGGCGCGACCCGCCTCCTCTCCGGAAATCGACCCGGTCAGCAACCGGATCCCGATCAGGAACCGGTGCTCGGCGGCAAAGATCCGCAGCCGGTCCAGCCGGTCCTCGTAGTGCCGCGAGCTTGCCAGAAACGCCGTCAGCCGCGAGGCGAGAAAGTCGCGGGTGGGGATCTCCGCCATCAGCCCGGGGTCGAGCATGCCGTCGAACACATGCGGCTTGGAGGCGACGATATCGGCGAGCCGCGGCGCAGAGGCCATGATCGTCACGATCAGCGACAGAAGCAGTGGATTGTTGCCGATCAGCGAAAACAGCTGGATGCCGGCCGGCAGGCCTTTGAGAAAGCTGTCGAACCGCAGCAGGGCCTCGTCGGCGCGGCGGCTCTCGCCGATCGCCTTCAAGAGCGCCGGCATCATCTCCGTCAGCCGCTCGCGGGCTTCCGATGACTGCGTTGCCCGGTAGCGACCGGAATGCCAGGTCCGGATCACCCGGCTCATGTCGGCCGGACGCTCGAAACCGAGCCGGCCGAGCGTCTCCAACGTATCGGGATCGTCCTTCTGGCCGGTGAAGACGAGATTGCCTTCGTAGTTTCCGCCCTGCGAAGAAAGCTTTTCCTCTTGCTCGAACAACCGCGAATATCGCTTCTCGACCGTCCTTAGAATGGCTTCAAGCTTGGTCGAAAAGGCCGCAACGCTGTCGAAACCGAGCATGAAGGCAATGCGCTTCAGTTCCGCCTCGGTGGTCGGCAGCCTGTGCGTCTGCTCGTCATGCACCATCTGGATGCGGTGCTCCACATCGCGCAGAAACCAGTAGGCATCGGTCAGCGCGGCTGCGATTTCAGGCCTGATCCATTTCGCCTCGGCCAGCGCCTTCAGCGCCGCTTCGGTCTCCCTCGTGCGCAAGGCCGGCATACGGCCGCCGGCGATCAGTTGCTGGGTCTGCGCAAAGAACTCGATCTCGCGGATGCCGCCGCGGCCGAGCTTGATGTCATGACCTTTGACGGCAATCGCACCGTGGCCCTTGTGCACATGGATCTGCCGCTTGATCGAGTGGATATCGGCAATCGCCGCATAGTCGAGATATTTGCGAAACACGAACGGCGTCAGCAGCTTCAGAAAGCCCTCGCCCGCCGCGATATCCCCCGCCACCGGCCGCGCCTTGATGAAGGCTGCCCGTTCCCAGTTCTGCCCCCTGCCCTCGTAATAGATCAGCGCCGCATCCATCGACACGGCAAGCGGCGTCGAGCCCGGATCGGGCCTCAGCCGCAGATCAGTGCGGAACACATAGCCGTCTGCCGTGCGCTCCTGCAGAATGCGGATCAGCCGCCTCATCATCCGCCCGTAGGTCTCCGATGCGTCGAGCGGGTCGGAGAGAATGCCGGCTTCCGGATCGTAGAACACGACGATGTCGATATCGGAAGAGTAGTTCAGCTCGCGGCCACCCAGCTTGCCCATGCCGAGCACGATCAGGCCCGACCCGCGGCTCGGCTCCGTCGGGTCGACGAGCCGGAGCTTGCCGCTCTCATGCGCTGCCAGAAGCAGATGATCGATCGCCGCCGCCGTAGAAGCCTGCGCAAACTCGCTCAGCCAGCGCGTCGTATCCCGTGCCGAGAAGATGCGGGCAAGATCTGCGAGCGCCAGCAGAAACCCGAATGCCCGCTTGGCGTTGCGCAGCGCCGTCATCACCTCGTTCTCGGACGGGACCCTTGCATCCACCGGTCGCCAGGCGTCTCGCGCTGCGTCAACCAGCGCGGCCAGCGCATCCTCGACCGTCCCGTCGATCGCATCGGCCAGAAGCTTCGGCCTGATCGAGGCCACATCTCGCAGAAACGGAGACAGCGAAAAGGCTGCAACAAGGAACGCCTTGAGCGGACCATCGCCCTTGATGAGGTCGGCGACCGAAGGCTCGGCCTTGCCGATCTCCTTCAACAGCGAAAGCGCAAGCTTGGCCTCCGCCTGGTTCAGCGGCCGGATCACACCAGCCGCTACGTCGTCGAGCCGGTTTCCGGTCTCCATTCTTTTCCTCCCGCGTTCCGCCAGACTAGCCCTTCACCACCGGAAACACCATGGTCACCGTCAGGCCGGGAGCCTCAGTGCTCGCCTCGTCGGTCGCGGAGAGCTCCAGCCGTCCGCCATGCAGCCCCATCACCGCCTCGACCAGAGACAGGCCGAGACCGGTTCCGGGTTTGGAGCGACTGGCATCCAGCCGGAAGAACCGCTTCGTCACCTCTTCGCGCTTGTCCGCTGGCACGCCCGGACCGTTGTCGCACACGGAAAGCCGGATCAGCCCCGCCGTCGACGAGAGCTTCACCCGGATCTCGGGGACACCGCCGGCTTCGGCGGCATATTTGATCGCATTGTCCAGCAGATTGAAGATCGCCTGGCCGATCAGTTCGCGGTTGCCGTTCACGGAAAGGCCGGGCTCGATCTCGGTCACCAGCGCCAGTCCAACCTCGTCGGCCACCGGTTCGTAAAGCTCGGCACAGTCGGCAGAGGCGGCGGAAAGATCGACATCGGACATTTCCGCCGCCATCGAGCCTGCCTCGACACGTGAGATCATCAAAAGCGCGTTGAAGGTGCGGATCAGTTGGTCGCTTTCGCCGATGATCCCCTCCAGCGCATGACGACGCACGTCCTCGCGGTCTTCAGAAAGCGCATCGGCCGCCTTGTTGCGCAGCCGTGTCAGCGGTGTCTTCAAGTCGTGGGCGATGTTGTCTGAGACCTGCCGCAGTCCCTCGTTGAGCTTCTCGATCCGGCCAAGCATGGCGTTCAGCGATTCCGACAGCCGGTCGAACTCGTCGCCGGAGCGGCCGACGGGGAGCCGCTGCGACAGGTCGCCCGCCATGATCTTCTGGCTTGCGGCCGACATCCGGTCGATGCGTTTGAGCGCATTGCGGCCGATGCCGAACCAGATCACGAGAGCGCCGAGTCCCATGATCGCCAGCGCCACCATCAGCGCCTGGCGCACGATATAGCGGAAACGACTGGGATCGCCGAGATCGCGGCCGATCATGATCCGCAGCCCATTGTCGAAGCGCAAGACGTTGGCGATCGCAAGATGCCGCCGCGCGCCCTGGTTCTCGGAGTATGGGGTGTAGCCGAACGGCATGTCCGTCCAGCCTTCCTTGTCGAGAACGCCCGGCTGCACGGAGGCGACATTGCCGGCCAAGATATCGCCGCTCGGGCCCGCAATCACATAGAGATTGGCACCCGGCTGGCGGGCGCGACGCTCCATGATGCGCAGCAGAAGGTTAATCCCGCCGCGATCATAGGCGCGCTGAATGTCCTGGATTTCCTCCTGGATCGTCTGGCGCGTCTGCTGCACCAGCGTCTTTTCGGAAAGTGCCGTAACGTAGAACACAAGAAACGCGGCGCAGAGCGCAAACAGCAGGATGTAGAGCGCCGAAAGCCTCACCGCCGTGGAGCGGAACATCAGCCTTGCGCGGTTTACGATACGGGCAAACACGAAGGCTTACCCCTCGTCCTTGATCATGTAGCCGGCACCGCGAATGGTCTTCAGCAACGGCTTGTCGAAATCCTTCTCGATCTTCGAGCGCAGCCGCGACACATGCACGTCGATCACATTGGTCTGCGGGTCGAAGTGGTAGTCCCAGACGTTTTCGAGAAGCATCGTGCGGGTCACCACCTGTCCGGCATTCTTCATCAGGTATTCGAGAAGACGGAATTCGCGCGGCTGCAACAGGATCTCCTTGCCGGCGCGCTTCACCTCGTGCGACAGCCGGTCGAGTTCCAGATCGCCGACCCGGTAGGCCATGTCCTGTTCCGGCGTGCCCTTGCGCCGGCCGAGAACTTCGACACGCGCCAGAAGCTCGGAGAATGCATAGGGTTTTGGCAGATAGTCGTCGCCACCGGCGCGCAACCCGGTCACCCGGTCGTCCACCTGGCCGAGCGCCGAAAGGATCAGCACCGGCGCATTGACGCCGCGCTTGCGCAGTTCCGAGATCACCGACAAACCGTCGCGCCGCGGCAGCATGCGGTCGATCACCATGACGTCGTAGGAATTCTCCGTCCCCATGAACAGGCCGCTTTCGCCGTCGCTTGCATGGTCGGCCACAATGCCGGCCTCGCGAAACGCCTTCGTCATGTAGGCCGCAGCCTCGAGATCGTCTTCAATCACCAGAATCTTCATGTGCGGGACAATAGCGTCGCTTGCGATTTTTGCACCAGCGGAATCATCGGAACTGCCGGATTGTGGGATGATCGTCTGCATCTTGAAACTCCATGAACGGTGAAGGGCGCCGACCGTTGCCGGTGGCGCCCTTCATGAGGTCGTCTGGGAGGACCAACCTATTGGGAACCAGTCGCCGAGATCAGCTTTCGTCGATCGGCAGTGCCACGAAGCGGCTGGTGCCGTCGGCTTCGACCTGGAACAGCGCGCGGGTGCGGCCGTCCTTGCGAGCCTGCTCGATCACCTTGCCGATCTCGTCGGCGGTCGCGACCTTGCGGTTGTTGACCGACAGGATCTTTTCGCCGTTCTTCAGGCCGCGGGCAGCTGCTTCGCTGTCCGGATCGACTTCGGTCACGGCAAGGCCGGAACCGTCTTCGGCGGGAGCAACGGTGATGCCGAGTGCGGCAAGCGCCTTGCTGGTGGACGGAACCGGCGCATCCGGCTGCTTCGGTTCGGAAGATGCCGCCTCGTCGCTTGCCATGTTGCCGAGCGTCACGGTGACGTTCTGCGACTTGCCTTCACGCCACAGATCGATCTTCACCTTGGCATCAGGGCCGAAGCCTGCGATGCGGCGCGACAGTTCGCGGGCATCCTTGATGGCCTGGCCGTTGACGGCGGTGATGATGTCACCTTCCTTGATGCCGGCCTTCTGGCCTGGCGATCCTTCCTGCGGAGCAACGACAAGCGCGCCGGCTGCTTCCTTGAGGCCGAGCGAGTCGGCGATATCCTGCGTCACCGGCTGGATCTGCACGCCGAGCCAACCGCGGGCAACCTTGCCGTCCTTCATCAGGTCGTTGATCACGTCCTTGGCGGTGGAAGCCGGGATCGCGAAGGCGATGCCGACATTGCCGCCGGACGGCGAGAAGATCGCGGTGTTGATGCCGACAACCTGGCCGGAAAGGTCGAAGGTCGGGCCGCCGGAATTGCCGCGGTTCACGGCCGCATCCACCTGGATGTAGTCGTCGTAAGGACCGGAGCCGATGTCGCGGCCACGGGCCGAAACGATGCCGGCAGTCACGGTGCCGCCAAGGCCGAACGGGTTGCCGACAGCCACGACCCAGTCGCCGACGCGGGTCTTGGTGTCGTCGGCAAAGGACACGTAGGTGAACTTGCGGCTGGTGGCATCGACCTTCAGAAGCGCCAGATCGGTGCGGCTGTCGCGGCCGACCAGCTTGGCTTCAAGCTCGGTGCCGTCGTTGAGGACGACCGTATAGGCCTGACCATCGGATACGACATGGTTGTTGGTGACGACATAACCATCTTCGGAGATGAAGAAGCCGGAGCCCTGGGCGGTCGGACGCAGGTGATGCGGACGGTTCGCGCCCGGGCCACCACGATCGGCACGGTCACGCGGACCGGCACCGGGGCCGCCGTTCGGACCACCGGGAGCGCCCGGAGCACCGGGGCCGCCCTGACCACCGAATTCCTTGAAGAAGCGCTTCAGCGGATGATCGTCAGGCAGCTGGTCGAAACCGCGGCCACCAAAATTGAAGTTGAAGTTGTTGCCACCTTCGTCGGCAGTCTCTTGCGGCTCGTCCGACTGAACGCGAACGGACACGACGGCGGGCGATACGGCGGAGACCACATCGGCAAAGCTCGGTGCCTGGGGCGCGGTCACGCTGACAGGCGCCGCAAAGGATGCGGTCACCTGGGCCGGAATGCCGGTCGACAGCATGACGGCCGCAAGGCCTGCTACGGTGGAAGTCTTGAGAACCGTCTTCAGGGAGGGACGTTTAATGGTACGCATCTGAGCTACCTTCTTCTTCTCGTCAGTCTTGGTGTTGCCGGAGGTCCGGCGGCGGTGGTTGAGAAGAGATATAGGAGCCCGCACCTTAACTGCAGGTGTCGGTGGCATGAATTGTTGGTAATGTTCGAAATTCTTGCAGCCTTGAGAAACGGCAGACCTTACCGCTTCAACAACTCGTCGATCCGCTTCTTTTCGGCATCTGTCAGAGCCGCGATGGAGCGTGTGTTTGGCCGGGTGCGGATAAAGACGAATAGCGCGACGATCCCGATCACCAGCGCCCCGATCGGCAGCGCCCAGAGAATGATTGTCCTTGCGCTCACACGCGGATTGAGCAGCACGAACTCGCCGTAGCGGGAAACGACATAATCGATCACCTGCCCGTCCGTATCCCCATCCGTCAACCGCTCGCGCACCAGCACGCGAAGATCACGCGCCAACTCCGCATTGCTGTCGTCGATCGACTGGTTCTGACAGACCATGCAGCGCAACTGCGTCGAAATCTGCCGCGCCCGCTGTTCCAGCGCCGGATCCTTGAGGATCTCATCCGGATTGACGGCGAAGGCGGGAAGCGGTGCGAGTAGCAGGAAGAGCGCAAGCAGCACTTGCCCTGATCTGCGCCAACCCCATCCGCCCCTCATCCGGCTGCCGCCACCTTCTCCCAGCAAGCGGGGCGAACGACGCAAGCGGCGCTCTTCCAACCACAAGCGGGGCAAGTCCCCTCTCCCCGCCTGCGGGGAGAGGGCTAGGGTGAGGGGCACTCTTGCCAGAAAACGCATCATTCCGCCGGCTCCAGCCCACCCTTCGGCGTCACCACCTTCGGCCGCTTGGCCGGCGCGCCGACCCGCAACCGGCGATCGGACAGCGAAACGAACCCGCCCACCATCATGATCAGGCATCCGCCCCAGATGCACAGGATGAACGGCTTCCACCAGATCCGCACGACAATCCCGCCGCTATCCATGGGGTCGCCGAGCGACACATAGAGCTGGCTGAGACCGAAGGTGAGAATACCGGCCTCAGTCGTCGGCATGCGCCGCGCCGTGTAGAGCCGCTTCGAGGACCAGACGTCGGCGACTGCAGCCCCGCCCTTGCGGGCCGTGAAATGCCCGCGGCTTTCGGTGAAGTTCGGCCCGACGGCATCGCGGAACCCGTCGAAGGTCAGCGAATAGCCACCGGCCTCGGCCGTCTGGCCCTGCTTCATCTCAACCACCGTTTCGGTGCCGAATGTCGTCGCCGCAAAAATCCCGAGCACGGTGACGCCCATCCCGAAATGCGCGAGTGCCGTTCCGAACGCCGAACGCGGCAGGCCCCTCACGCGTCGAAGGCCTGTCGCGAAGCCGACCTTGCCGAAATTGCCGCGATACCAGAGATCGGCGATCGCGCCGAACATGCCCCAGAAACCGAGCGCCAGCCCGAAGATCGACAGGACCGGCCCTCCGCCCTGGAAATACGCGAAGGCGAGACCGGCCGCGAGCGACAGTCCGGCAAACACGTAGAGCCGCTGCAGAGCGCCCAGCAGATCTCCGCGCTTCCAGGCCAGCACCGGGCCGAACGGCACGGCGATCAGAAGCGGCAGCATCAGTAACCCGAAGGTCATGTTGAAGAAAGGTGCGCCGACGGAGATCTTTTCGCCGGTCAGCGTCTCCAGCACCAGCGGGTAGAGCGTGCCGGTCAGAACAGTGGCAGTTGCCACGGTCAGGATCAGGTTGTTCAGCACCAGCGCGCCCTCGCGCGAGATCGGCGCAAACAGTCCGCCCGCCTTCAGGCTCGGCGCCCGCCAGGCAAACAGCGAAAACGCACCACCGATAAATACCGCAAGGATGCAGAGAATGAAGATGCCGCGGGTCGGGTCGGACGCAAACGAATGCACCGAGGTCAGCACGCCCGACCGCACCAGGAAGGTTCCAAGCAGCGACAGCGAAAAGGTCATGATCGCCAGAAGCACCGTCCAGATCTTCAGCGCCTCACGCTTTTCCATCACCAGTGCCGAATGCAGCATTGCGGTGCCCGCAAGCCACGGCATGAAGGAAGCGTTCTCGACCGGATCCCAGAACCACCAGCCGCCCCAGCCGAGTTCGTAATAAGCCCAGTAGGAGCCCATCGCGATGCCGGCGGTAAGGAATGTCCAGGCCGCCAGCGTCCACGGCCGCACCCAGCGCGCCCAGGCGGCATCGATACGCCCCTCGATCAGCGCCGCGACGGCAAACGAAAAGCAGACGGAAAAGCCGACATAGCCGAGGTAGAGCAGCGGCGGATGGATGGCGAGGCCGAGATCCTGCAAAACCGGGTTGAGGTCCTGCCCTTCCGCAGGTGCGGGGTCGAGCCTCAGAAACGGGTTGGACGAGAGCAGGATGAACAGCAAGAAGGCCGAGGAGATCCAGGCCTGCACGGCCAGAACATTGGCTTTCAGCGTATCCGGCAGATTGCCGCCGAACCCTGCCACCAGCGCCGAAAACAAGGCGAGAATCAGCAGCCAGAGCAGCATCGATCCTTCGTGATTGCCCCAGACGCCGGAGAATTTGTAGAGCATCGGCATCATCGAATGGGAGTTTTCCCAGACGTTCTTGATCGAAAAATCCGACACCATGTAGGCCCAGGTCAGTGCCGCAAACGAGATGACCACCAGAGCGAACAGCGTCAGCGACCCGGTCGTTGCCAGCGCCATCATCGCGGGGTCGCGACGCCTGGCACCGATCATCGGCAGGGTGGACACAATCAGCGCGGTGGCAAGCGCCAGAACCAGCGCGTAATGGCCGATCTCGACGATCATTGTCTGGTCACTCCCTCGCCGGACGTTCCCGGCATCTGCAGCATCACCTGCGGCTTGCCGTCGATTTTGGCTTCAGGCTGAGCCGCATCCTTTTTCGGCGCCATGCCCTTGCCGGTCCCGTCTTCCCAGACACCGTCCTTCTTCAGACGGTCGGCCACTTCCTTCGGCATGTAGTTCTCGTCATGCTTGGCCAGCACGCTGTCGGCGGTAAACCGGGTGCCGCCGTCGAACACGCCTTCGGTCACCACGCCCTGCCCCTCGCGAAACAGGTCGGGCAGAATGCCGGTATAGCTGACATCGACCTTGCCATTACCATCAGTCACGGTAAAGCTCACCGTCGATCCCTGGCCGCGCTTGACCGATCCCTCTTCCACCAGCCCGCCGAGCCTAATGCGTGTTCCAGGCTTAATATCGGTCTTGGCCAGATCGCCCGGCATGAAGAAATACGCGACCGACTGCGAGAAGGCGAACATGACCAGCAGCACCGCAATCGTGACGAAGCTCATGCCGCCGAGGATCACCGCCATGCGTTTCTGCTTGCGTGTCATGGTCTTGCTCCTCCCGGCGCCGGCGATGCATCAGCATCGAGCCCGATATCCTTGCCAAGCGCCAGCAGACGCTTGCCGTCATTGCCGTCAGGCGGAAACTGCGCCAGTCCGGTCGAAAGTGCGTCGCGGGCCTTCGCCTCGTCGCCCAGCACCGCGTAGGAGCGTACCAGCCGCAGCCAGCCCTCGATATTGTCGGGCTCATCCTTGAGCTTTGCGGCGAGACTGTCGACCATGCCGGCAATCATCGCTTTGCGATCACCCTGCGACAAGTCCTGCGCTGCCGCAACATCTTCCTGTGTCGGCCCACCGAGCGAAGGGGCCGCCGGCATTGCCGCCACAGGCGTCCCGCCGTTCTTGACGATATGTTCGTTGAGCAGTCCCTTCCACGGCGCATCGGCAGGGGTTGCGCTCGCAAGCTCCTCGAAGGCCGCGCGTGCCTCGTCCTTCCTCCCGCCCTGCTCAAGCCCGAGTGCTGCATAAAAGCGCGAGCGCGGGTCAGCCGGATCGAGTTTCACCGCCTGTTCGAATGCCTGGCGCGCCGCTTCGGTGACGATCCCGTCATTGGCAACGACCAGCGTTTCGCCAAGGCCCGAATAGCGGGCGTTGCTCGGACCGATGAACCGGATCGCATTGCGATAGGCAAGTTCGGCGTCACCAGCCCGGTCCAACCGCAGATAGATCGGCGCCAGAATATCCCAGCCCGCACCATCGGTCGGATTTTCGGCCAGGTGCCGCTCCACCTTGGTGACGAGCAGCGCGATATTGTTGCCGGGGTTTTCAAGACGCGCCTGTAACGGCTGGTCCGGGATGCCGGGATTTCCGAGGCTCAAGTAAAGACAGAGCCCCAATGCCGGCGGCACGACGGTGACGAGTGCCGTGGCGATCCGGTGCTTGCCCGCACCGGTGCCGCCGTTCTTGTCCGCATCGTTTTCAGCCGCCGCGGAAATCAACCGACGCCCGACCTCGGCACGGGCGTTCTCTGCCTCTTCGCCGCTGATCAACCCGCCCTCGCGGTCCCGGTCGATTTCCCGCAGCTGATCGCGATAAACTTCGACCTCGCTCGCTCTCGTGGAATTCGATACGCCGGAAGCAGCCGCCGAAGCGCTGCGCGCAAACGGCAGGAGAAGGGCCACTGCGACGGCAGCCGTCAGCAGCGCAAGAACGATCCACAAATACATATCGCCCAATACCGCAATCGGTGACGCTTTCCAATGGCCGGCCAGTGGTCTAGCGCGCGTTGACGCGAATTTGACGGGTATTGGCGCAGCCGGCAAGCGTTCCCCTAGCAGCAAAGATGGAGACCGCTCCCGACAGCATCGGCAACGGTTTTTTATTTTCCGCGTCTGATCGGGATTGTCAGGTCAACGGCGTCCATGTGCCGCTGGCGTTGCGGCAGGCTGCCCCCCGCGACATCAGTTCCTTGCCGGCGACCGTGACGGTGTGGCGATACTGGCGGCAGTTCTGCGAACCGACCTGGAACGGCGCATTGGCAATCACCTCGCCGCTCGCATCGTCACCCTTCCACTTGATCGTCTGCCCCACAGCGCTGCCTTCAAGCGCGCGGTATTCTGCCTCAAGCGCCCGCGTCCGGTCGCTGCTGGAGAGCTCGGCGCCGGTCCGCCCGACGATCCCGCCCTGCAGCGCCGTGATATAGGCAGCCGAACTTGACGGCCGTTGCGACAGCAAGCCTTTCGGGGCACCCGCCGCGGTGGAACTGGTGTTGCACCCTGCCAGCAGGCCGGCAATCGTCATGAATGTTGCTGCAGTGAGGAGATGTGACAACCGCATCGTGTCGGGAACCGCGCTCGTTTCGTTTTCAGGATCGGAACCGGCATCATTCGGTTTCCGGCTTGGCGCCATTATGACGCTATTGGGTCGGAACTGAAATGCTGCGATTGTCGCCTCTCCTATTTGTGCGCAGTTCTTGTTGTCGCCGTGTCGTCACGGCATGATGTTGCATTGGCTGTAGACAAGATATAGCAGGCGATCCGTCCGTCCAGAACCGTCGGAAGCAAGTGCGGCGTCGTTGCCCATCGGCCACAGTTTTCTTCCCTCAACCGGCCTTGTGCTCAGCCGGCGACTTCCTTGATCATGCCCGGCAGCAGCAACTGGGTCCGAAGGCCACCGCGCACCCCGCGCGTCATCTCCAGCTCGCCCTGATATTCGCTGACGATCTCGCTTACAATCGACAGTCCCAGCCCGGCGCCCGGCTTGCTCTCGTCCAGCCGCCTGCCGCGCTTGACCGCTTCGGTGATCTGGTCGGGATTGAGACCCGGCCCGTCGTCTTCGACGGCCATCTCGATCCAGGGACGCTTGGCCGCCTCTCCTTCTGCCTTTTCCGGTGGCGCTGTTGCAAGCGCTGCCGTCACCCAGACGCCGGTGCGACAGAACCGTGCGGAGTTTTCCAACAGGTTTCCGATCGTCTCCTCGACATCCTGCTGCTCCAGCGCAAGCGCTGCGCCCGGCGGATAGACGGAAAGGTGGAATTCCTTGTCGGGGTTGAGGCGGCGCATGACCCGCACCAGCCGCTCCAGCACCGGCTCGATATCCGTGCGCGCCAGAAGCGAGTTGCGCTGTGCGGCGATCCGGGCCCGGTTCAGATAGGATTGCACCTGCGCCTGCATTGTCTCGGCCTGCGAGCGGACGAGATCGGACTGGACCTTGTCGAGCATGCGCGATTCGTTGAGCAGAACCGCGATCGGCGTCTTCAGCGAATGCGCGAGGTTGCCGACCTGCATCCGGGCCCGCTCGACGATGCGGCGGTTGCTTTCGATCAGTGCATTGATATCGTTTGCCAAGGGCATGATTTCACGCGGAAATTCTCCCTCCAGATGCTCCGCCTCACTGCGCCTCACCCGCTCCAGCGAGCGGCGCGCCGCATCAAGCGGCTGCAATCCGTAGAGGATGGCGAGGCCGTTGACGATCAGGCTGCCGATCCCGAACACGCCGAGCGCGATATAGAGGCTGCGCGAAAAGCTGCGGATATCGTCTTCCACGGCATCGAGATTGCCCGAGACGCGAAACCGCGCCGCGCGTCCCTCGCCGTCCAGAACCACCTCGGTTTCCGCCACAAGAACATGGTTCCCGAAGGCGTCGCGGGTCGGATAGAAGCGTTCGTAGCGATTGTTGAACGGCGCCTGCAGGATCGACGGCACTGTGATGTTGGAGGTCCCGAGCGACGAGGACGAGATCGCCGTCGCGGCAAACGTGCCGAGCGGTTCGATGATCCAGTACCATCCGGTCTCCGGCTGCGAGAAACGCAGGTCGCCCAGTTGGGGGTTGCCGATCAGCTTGTTGTCTTCGCCGATCGTCACGGAATTGATGACGTTATAGAGCTGCGCGCGCAAAAGGTCGGTAAACGAGCGTTCGGCGGACTGGCGGTAGAGCTGCGAAATGACGATCGAGATCACCACCAGCGCCACGGCAGACCACGTGGTCGCGAGAAGCAGAACGCGAGCGGTGAGCGATCGGGGCCCTATCCGCTTAATGCGCATCGTTGGGCGCTTGCATGCGGTAGCCGAGGCCCCGCACGGTTTCGATCAGGTCGACGCCAATCTTCTTGCGCAGGCGCCCGACAAACACTTCGATCGTATTGGAGTCGCGGTCGAAATCCTGGTCGTACATGTGCTCGACAAGCTCGGTGCGCGAAACGACCTGGCCCATGTGATGCATCAGATAGGAGAGAAGCCGGAACTCGTGCGAGGTCAGCTTCAGCTGGATACCATCGACGCTTGCCTTCGATGCCTTGGTATCGAGACGAACCGGACCGCAGATGATCTCGGACGACGAATGCCCCGCAGCACGCCGGATAAGCGCACGCACGCGCGCAAGCACTTCTTCCACATGGAAGGGTTTGGCAACGTAGTCGTCGGCGCCGGCATCGATACCCGACACCTTGTCGCTCCACCGGTCACGCGCCGTCAGCATCAGCACCGGCATGCCCTTGCCCGCCTCACGCCACTTCTCGACAACGGTGATGCCGTCCATCTGCGGCAGTCCGATATCGAGGATAACAGCGTCGTAGGGCTCGGTCTCGCCGAGATAGTGCCCTTCTTCGCCGTCGAAGGCCTGATCGACCACATAGCCGGATTCCTTCAACGCGTCGGAAAGCTGGCGGTTGAGGTTGACGTCGTCTTCGACCACGAGAATACGCATGAAACTGTCCTGAAAATCACTGCGGGCCCCGCCGCGGTATGAAGCTTACAAGCCGGTTTACAGGCAACCGGCCTACATGGGAACCCGGACCGTCACCTTGCGCGGACGTTCGCCATTGCCCTGCACCAGGACGGTGACGATGCAGGTCTGTCCGTCCGAGGATGGCTGGGCGGACAAAAGCTGACCTCCCGTGTCGCGCAAGACCTTGTTCGCCGCCGTGCCGCAGTCGCCTGCAACCAGGATCAGATAGTCGCGCGCCGGCGCGTTTGCCGGCACAAAGGCCGCCAATCCCGCTATTGTCGCGGCGATGATCGCAATGATCGGCAGTCGCGCCATGGCTTTCGGTTTCCACTCATAAGACGACAGGTGTCACGCCCCGGGATCACGGTCTTGAATCACGTCCCCGAAATCATGTCCAAAGCATTCGATGGAGTATGTATCCAATACCAACTGAATGGCAAATGAATGGTCTGTAATGCTGACCCTCGTGGCGCCGTCATCCCTTGCCCGTCGGATGGATCGGCGCGCTCGCGACGATCCGCCCGTAGAGCGCCAGCAACCCGCCGAAAGCACCGGCAAAGGTGACCAGAATGTCGGCAAGCTCCCCTTGCGCATCAGCGTTAATCTCCACTCCCGCCACATGCGCAAGCGGGGCGGCAACGGCAATCAGCGCGCCCCAGATCGTCTTCGATTGATACCAGGCTTTTGTCCCGTCCATAGCTGTCTCCCATCACGATATTGTCAGAAATCGGCACGCAAAAATCGGCACTCAAACTCGGCTGTCAGAACTCGATCGTCGCAAGCGCAGCAATGCCGAGCGGCACGGCTTGCCCGATCTGGCGGATGCGCAGGGTGAGGCTCGGCTGCTGAGAGCCGAAATCGGCAAGCTCGTCGCTCGCCGGATAAAGGAACAGCGGAGCCTCGACATCCACCCGCCGCACCACGACGTCACTGGTCCCGAGGATCTCGACGCGGTAGCCTTCGTCCGGCTCGTCTCGCGGAATATCGCGCCCGTCCCAGCCGTCGGCATCGACGCGCCCGCGCCGGATCCAGCGGAACTGGGCAGCGCCATCGGCCAACCGGACACCGCGGATATGCACCGGCGAAAGCGGCGTCTGCGCCCTTTCTCCACCGGCAAACACATGCGGTCCGGATCGGCCTCCGACGGCGCCCAGGCTTTCGGCCAGGAAATTCAGCCTCCGTCCCTGCTCGTCACCGGTCAGCCCGAGCGGCTTCACGGCATCGTCCAGCACCACGCAGGCCGCACCGACAGCGCTCCCGGCCGCCATCGCATCCTCGGTTCCCGCCAGTCCCCGCAGCAATCCGGACAGCCGCCATCGCCCCGCCGCGATCTCCTGCGCCTCGGCAAACCCGACGATCTCCCAGATGCCGTTTGACGCGCGGATGGCTAGCCGGTTGTCGCCGCTCAACACCGCCAGCGTCTGCGCCGACGAGAGACCGCCGAAATAAAGGTCGAGATCGAGCACTTTTGAGCGGTCGAACCGTCCCGTTACACCGGGATCGAGCGCCGAAACCAGCAAGCCGAGCCTTGCTGGGCGATCGACCGTCACCCGCCGGCGATATCCATCGGTCGTTGCCGAAGACGAAACCGCGATCCGCCGCCAGGGCCTGCAATAGGCTGCCACCGCCGCAAACCCTTCATCATCAGAGGAGGTCAGGTGCGGCAGGTCGAGGAAATGGAGGACCGGCGCAAAGGCGTCGCTCGCCGAACGCCCGCTGTCGCGCCGCGTCGTCACCGCGTCATACCGGCCAGGCGGAAGCGGCGCATGGCTCTGCGCCTCGATCCGCCGCACCGCCCCGTCCTCAACTCGCTGGACGACGAACATACCGTCAGGACCATCAGTCAGGTGCACCGCATCGCCGGGCTCAAGCGCCAGATCCTTCGGCGGCAGTGTGAAGGAGATCGAGCGCCGTGCCACGCGCTGCGCCCGCAGCACCGATTCCACTGCTCCGAGCGCCGCTTCCTCGCACAGCGTCGCCGGCAGGTCGTAGCTCGCCACCCGCTCGCTTTCAGCCGTGGCGCGGCGCGACCTTGCGCTCGCCTGCTCGTAGTCCAGAACCGGATTGTAGAAGCCGAGCACCGCTTCCGCCGGAAAATCGCTGTCGTGCCCCCGGCTTTCCGACCAGAGCGGTTCGCCCTCGACCTCCGCCATAACCCCAATCTCGCGTGCAGCAAGGCTCGCGCCCTGCCGTGATCGGAACCGCAAGCGTCCCGCATCCTCGCTGACGTCGATCTGGAACACGCTCAGCAGAGGCTCCAGCAGCGAGCGCGCCGAAGTCACGTCGGCCTGCACGTAGCCGGTCAGATCGCCGCTCACGCCGGACACGTCGAAATCGTCAAAACCGTGATCGGTCAGGATCGCCGCAATCGCATCGGCAAGCGTCGTGCCTCCCAGCCTGCCGTTCAGCCAATGCCCCGTGCGCCAGTTCTCGCCGTCGCTCCAGATCGTCAGGTCGTCGGGAAACGCCGGAGACGGCCGCACATCCCACGTCCAGACGAACACATGATCCGGATCGACCATGCCGGCGGGTGCCGCATCGCCCTGCCACCAGCCATGATGCGCTTCAAGAAACCGTCGCTGCTGGCTGTCGGAGCGCCCGCCGGACGAGAAATACGGCAGGCTGCTTTCCACCGATTTCGGATCGACAAACACATTCGGCTGGTTGGCGCCCTTGTCGACAGCCGGGCAGCCCAGTTCGGTAAACCAGGTCGGCTTCATAGCGGGCAACCAGGCCGTCGCTTCCGCACTCTCCACGCCGCCCACCCGGTTATAGTGACGGTTGCTCCACCAGCCCTGGATATCCTTGGCGCGAAACACCCAGGGCTTGCCCGCCAGCCCGTCGCTGATCGGCGAGCGCAGTCGGTTCGCCCGGTCGGCCTCGCTTGCATAATACCAGTCGAAGCCCTCACCCGCCGCAATCTGCGCCGCCATCGCCGCCCGGTCCTCGCAGGACCGGAACCCATCCGGATTTGCCGCTGCCAGATCCTCGTCGCGCCAGTCGGCGAGCGGCATGTAATTGTCGATCCCGACCGCATCGATATGAGGCGACGCCCAGAGCGGATCGAGATGGAACAACACATCGCCGGAACCATCCTGCGAGTGGTAGCCGAAATATTCGCTCCAGTCGGCGCCATAGGTCAACGCCGTCGCCGGTCCGACAAGCGCCCGCACATCCGCTGCCAGCGACACCAGCGCCTCGACAAACGGAAACTTGCCGCTCTGATCCCGGATCTGCGTCAGCCCCCGCAGTTCCGATCCGATCACCAGCCCCTCGACGCCACCGGCCGTATTGGAGAGCCCCGCATAGTGCAGCACCATCCGCCGATAGCCTTCCGCCCCGCTGGCAAAAGCCTCGACCTGCGTCCTCGCAAGAGCCGTCCTGTCGGCACTTCCAGCCAATCCCGCTGCCGGATGACAGGTGATCCGCCCGCGCCACGGGTAGCTTGCCTGCTCCGCCTTGCCATAGGGATCGGCCAGACCATTGCCCGGCGCGATGTCCATCATCACGAACGGATAGAGAAACACCTTCAGCCCGCGCGCCTTGAGATCGGCAATCGCCGCCAGCACGCTCGCATCCCCAGGCGTGCCGCCATAGGCCGGCCCGCCTCCCGACGAACTGACGCGATGCGCCGCGCTCCTGACCACGCCTGCAACCGACCATGGCGTGCTTTCGTCGCGCCGCGTCTCGACCTCGACGCCCGGCAGAATGCGGCATTGCCCGGCGCGCAGATCCGTCCCGAACCAGGCAACGACCAGCGCCACACTCTCGATATTGGGGCAAAGCGCCTGCAATTCGTCGAGCGAAGCCTGCCAGTCCGTCTCAGCCACCATCGTGTTTCGGTTGAGAATGCGGGCGCTGCCTTCCGCCGTCTTCTCGGTCACCTGGACCGTGTGATAGCCATGCTCCGTCGCACCGGGAATGATCGTCACCGCCCGGATCTGCCGCTCCAGTGTCCCGACCGGCCGCACCACCTCGAACTGCAGCAGCGGAATGCGGTTGCCAAACGCTTCGAGCGGCAACCGGTCGAACACGACATAGGCAAGCCCGCGATAGGCCGGCGCCTTTCCTTCCCCCTGCTTCGCCTCGATCAGCGGATCCGGCAACTGCGTCTCGTCGCCCACATGCACCCGCATCTCGATCGCCGTCAGGTCCAATTCCTGGCCATCGGCCCAGACGCGCCGCACGCAGGCGATCGGACGCTCGCAGAGCCCGACGGCGAAGTTGGCGAAATACTGAAACGTTTCCGTCTGAGACCCGCCCGTCGCCTTGGCGCCGCTCCGCTCCCGCGTCGCCTCCTCCTCGAACCGCGTCGCCCAGATCAGCGTGCCCCCGATCCTCGCGGTACCATACAGCCGGCTGACCGCCGCCCCTTCGTCCGCCCCCGGAATACGCGCCGTCGCAAGCCTCGCACCCGAGACGGTCGAGGAGCCGCCAAGCAATGCCCGATCAACGACGCTCCCCGCCAACGCCCCCGCCGCCCGCCCAAGGATCGCCCCGACAGGACCGAACACCCCACCAAGTGCCGCACCCGCCGCCTGAAACAGGATCGTCGCCATGGAAACCCCTCACGCCGACCCAGTCGTGACCTGGATGCGCGCTCATGCTGTGGATCTATCGGATTGCGGGATGGAGGTGGCTGCCCCTCACCCTAACCCTCTCCCCGCTCGCGGGGAGAGGGAACGTGCCTCGATTAGGCTGGAGCAAGCAGCTTTCGTCCTTCTCCCCGCAAGCGGGGAGAAGGTGCCGGCAGGCGGATGAGGGGCAGATGCACATTCGCCGACGCCAGCCGGATGAGTGGCAGATCCCCGCTCATCCATCACCTAGATACCCGCTAAAATTGTGATAACGTATCGGCGTTTGGAAGCAGAATGCAGCACGCGCCGCGCCAGCCGGCGCATTGGCGGAGATGGGCTCCGCCAGCTCAGGCAGGGAGCCTTGTTTCCAACCATGGAGGTGATGTCATGAGGCTTTGGCCAATTGGCATGACGCTTATCGTGAGGGTGACCCGGACGGGCTGGTCAATGACCGTCCGGATCAATTTCACAAAATAAGCAAACCGATGGGTGGGGTGACAGCCCCATCCATCACTCCATGATCATACGCGGATCCTCGCCAACTTTCAACCATCCCTTGCCGGCGGAAACCGGTGCACGGCAGCGATTTTGCGGCGCCAGGAGGGCACCAGAACCGAGCGCGTCACCGCCACCTGCTCGTAGGCATGAATGAAATGGGACGGCCCGACGAATATGCCCGCATGCTTCACCCTCGTGTCCGGTCGCCAGCGAAACAGCAGCAGATCGCCCGGTTGCATCTGACCAAGGTGAAGCGCCGGTCCAAACAACCGGATGCCAGCCTCCGCCATCCGGTCCTCGCCGCCCCGTTCCGCCCAATCGGGCGCATAAGGCCCCACCGGTTCCGGCTCCTCGCCGTAGAGCTCCCGCCAGATGCCGCGGATCAGGCCGATGCAATCGCAGCCGATGCTACGCGTTGCGCCCTGATGCCGATAGGGCGTGCCGATCCAGCTCTCAGCCACCGCGACGATCCGCTCTCCTGCGCCGCTCATTCGAACAGCGCTCCGCCATCATGCAGCCGCTCGCCATCCACGTAGGAATAGGCGAAATCTGCGCCCGGCACATGCGGAAAGCCGCGGAAATTGAGGATGTTCGCAAACCGCCCCCGGCACATCGAAACCGTCTTGTCGCAACCGGCCGTCAGCGTCACCGCCTGCCCGGGAACGACCGTCTGCTCCAGCGGCAACCAGAATGTCA
This sequence comes from Rhizobium sp. CFBP 8752, assembly GCF_014842035.1. NCBI lineage: Bacteria > Pseudomonadati > Pseudomonadota > Alphaproteobacteria > Hyphomicrobiales > Rhizobiaceae > Rhizobium > Rhizobium sp. CFBP 8752. The sequence goes on from NZ_JACYUZ010000001.1 coordinate 2,266,915, forward strand.
GCACCGCCTTGCCGTCTGCGCGTCGCTCGTGAAGCTCGACATCCACCTGCGACCCGCCGGGAAATTCCGCGATACCACGCCCGAAAAATCCCTCCGCAAAACCGAACAGACCCGACACGACGATGCGGCTTTTATCAACGACCGCATCCACCACGCCATTCCCGCGCCAGGCCGAGAGGTCGACCCGGCAACGGGTATCGCCAAGGCTCGCGTCGCAGCGCCTGCCATAGACACGGCCCTGCGGCTGGCCCAGCCGATGCGCAAGGCTGCGCAACTCCGCCCTGAAAGCCCCGCCCGATCGCGAAACTTCGCCGATCTCGCGGATATTGAGCAGCATATGCTGAGCCGGATCCGCCCAGTTGACCACGAACAGCTCAACCCGCGCGCCGTCATAGCGCCCGCTTGCAAGATCCGCCTCGTCGATCGCAGCGCTGGAGAGGCCGCCTTCCACCTCTTCCGCGCTGGCTGCCATGCCGAGCGCCTGTTCTGCCTCGCTTGCCGCAAAACCGCTCGCCGCCAGAAATGTCGTGCCGTCGAATACCAGATCGCGGTCATGCTCGGTAAACCCAAGCACCACCGCGTCACGTCGCGTCACCCGCCAGCAATAACAGATCGTGGTCGCCTCGCCGATCAGATGGGCGGCAAGACCCGCCGGGATCGCCCTCATGCCAGCACCTCCGTCAATGGAATGGCCGGGATACGCCCGGCGTCGAAATGCGCCAGATTGATCTCGATCCGGTCGGTATCGAAGCGCACGGCCACGTCGAATTCGAACCCGGCCCGCACGATCTGGCCGGCCGTAGGCACCTGCCCTTCCGCAAAGGTCACGATGCCGGTCGTCGTATCGACGGTGAAGGACGTCGCTGCCTTCGCCACGCCGCCGACCGACACGACCACCGTTCCCGCCACAGGCTTGGTGATCCGTCGCTCCCAGCCGCCGGCCGCATCCGCATAGGTTTTTGTCAGCGAGAACGCGGAGGTCGCCCCATCGCCGACCCCGATCTGCTGGTCGCTTGCCGAGATCGCCTGGCCCGGACCGCAGGATTTCCAGTCGACGGGATCGCGAAACCGAAAACCGTAGAGCTGGCCGCCGCGCGCCTCGAAGAATTCCAGAACCGCATAGAGATCGGCAACCGATTTCACCCCGGATCCGGCCTCATAGCTTCGCCGCGAATCGCGCCAGCGCTGGTTGCGGCTTTCGCGTCCATTGGACAGGTTGACGATATCGGTCCGGCGCACAGGCCCGCCGCTTGCCCCAAGCGCCACCCGCAGGGGAAAGCGCACTTCATGAAATCCGCTCATCGATGCCCCTCACAATCCTCTGTTTCCGCGCGAAACGCTGCGTGCCAGCATGGCCGAAATCTGGCCCTCGCTCTTGCGAAAACTCGCCGCATCGGTCGCCGTCACGTTGAACACCACCTGCGCTCCCCCGCCGCCGCCAGCTGACGCCACGCCGAGCGCCCCGTCCGCGCCGCGCCGTAGCGGCAGGATCGCCTCGGCCCCCGCCTCGCCCATCAGACCGGTGCCGCCACCCATGGGAAAGAAGGTCGGCGCCCGCACGACACCGCCATCGGCAAACGGCGTCACCGAACCGATCAGCCCGCTCACCGCATTGCCCAGCAGGCTTTCGAGCGGCTTCAGCCCTGCCGAGAGCGAAATATCCGCCAGCCGGTTGCCGAGGCCTTTCAGCACGTCGTCCAGCCCCTTGCCCCCGGTCGTCGCCGTGCTCAGCGCACTGGCCAAAGCCCGGCCGAACCGGTCCGAACGCGCCTCAAGATCCGCCATCACGCCGGACAAGGCTTCAGCCCCCGTCACGGCCGCACCAAACGTCTCGTCATCTGGATCCACAGCCTCAGCTCCCGTTCAAATTTCGCCGACCAAACACCTTGCGGCGGGCAGGAACAATGCTAGATTGCAATTAATACTATTTGCACCTTAAGATGGAGGAGGCCGAATGCTGATCGATCGAACATGGTTCCGCAAAAATCTCGGATGGATCATTCTGTTTCTAGCTGTCTTACCGGCTGCAGCCTGGGTCATGGTTTACGGCAGCATCCACCTCCCGGTACTCACTTTCGCCCTGTGCGAGCAGACCAGATGCACCGCTCAGGACTGGGCAAGCGCGACCAGCGGTTGGGCAGCTCTGGTGGCTGCCATCATCGGAACCTTTCTGGCACATGGCCAGCTTTCGCAACAGCGCCGGCAGACTGCCTTCATGCTGGGCGATGCGCCTCCGACGATCGAGCGCGTCGTCATGCGTGACGACCAACAGTATGACTGGATCAGAGTCATCAACTGGAACAGACGAAACTTCAACATCGTCGAGGTGCAGGCGACGGTCGGGTTTCGCAACATGCCGATGGGCAGCGTGAAATTCGTTCGCAAGAACGGGGATGGCTCAATCAGGGAGCTCACACCCAGCGTCGAGGCGGGCAAACTGCAGTATTTCGTTGCCATCCCTGGCTGGATAGATCGTCAGACAACGCCCGGCGCGGTCGAGTTCCGATGCGCCTTCGATCTCAAGTCGGCTCCGCGCGCCCTGGCGAGAAAGCGCGGAAACTACATCACCTTCAAGGTAGCGATCTTCTCCGGCGAGGATCTGACCGAAAGAACCCTGAAGATCAGGCTACCTGCCGGGACGGTCGTGAACTACGTCGATCAAAGTATTGATCTAGTCAACGATCAAGGACTGCACCCGGTCGCCTCGGTTGGTCACATGTCATGAGGCGCGGGGCGAACTAGCCATCCGGAAAAGCCCGCATCAGCGTCTCCAGCCCAGCTCGCTCGATCGACGTTGTGCGTTTGATCAGACCACCGGTTGCGGCAAACAGCTCCCGTGGCGTCAGCGCCCAGAATTGCGGTGCGGAAAGCCGCAGCAGGCAGAGACCGGCATGCATCGCCGCGTCCCATGGAAAAGGCTCAAACCCTTGCGCCTTCCCGCCCGCTGCGGCCATTAGGGGTTTGCGGGTGACGTGCCATCATCCGTTCCGAAGGCAGCACTCAGCAACTCGCCGACGATCCGCGCGCAGGAGAGGATCCCGCCATCGACGCTCATCGCCGCCGCCTCGTCGTCGGTAATCAGGTTGCCGCCGCCGCGAAGGCCCGCCCCGATGATGCGGATCATGTCGGCTGCCTTCATCCGCCCGGAGGAAAACCGTCCCGCGAGCTCCGTCAGATCGCTCGCCGCAAACGCCGTTTCCAGTTCTGCCAGCGCGCCCAGCGTCAGGCACAGGATCCGCCGTTCGCCGTCCATTTCGGCCTCCACCTCGCCGCGGCGGCGGTTGGCCCGTCCATGCATGCCCATGAAATCCCCCTTTCATGCTCCTACAATGCTGTGAAACTCACGACGCCGGCGGATTCGAGTGCAATCTCGAACCTCACCTCGCCATTGTGCTCGCCGGAATATTCGAGCGCCGTCACCTGGAACGCCCCCGCGAGCGTCGCGAAACTGGGGATGATGATCTGCCAGGAGGGGATCGTGCCGCCAAAGAATATGCTGCGCACCAGCGCGTCGCTTGTGCCGTCCTTGAAGATGCCCGAACCGCTCAGCGATGCCCGCTGCACCCCCGCTCCGCCCAGCAGTTCGCGCCAACGCCCGGTGCTTTCGGCATCGGTAATGTCGACCGTTTCCGCGTTGAAGGCGATCCGCCTGGAGCGCAGTCCCGCCACGGTCAGAAACGTCCCGCTATTGTCCACCTTCAGGAGAAGGTCCTTGCCCTTCTGTGCCGCCATGTCCCGATCCTTTTCCAACCGCTTTCAAGTATTGATGCTTTCGGCGTCGCCGCCGACCTGCTACAGCCGCGGGACAGATTTCCTTGCCCGCTTCCCATCGCGATATCGCATTGACCAAGTCCCCCCTCCGGTCCGCCCGGACCATTGGCGTTCTCGCCATCACGCAACTCATCGGCTGGGGCACCACGTTCGAAAGTCTCGGCGTTCTCGGTCGCTCGATCGCGCCCGATCTCGGCCTTGCCAACGAAATGGTGTTTGCCGGACTGTCGGTGATGATGCTCGCCAGCGCGTTTTGTGGTCCGCTCGTGGGACGGCTGCTCGGGCGCCATGGGGCAGCAAAGGTTCTGGCTGCCGGTTCCGTATTCTTCTGCGTCGGGTTGCTCGTGCTGTCGCTTGCGAACGGCCTGCCGCTTTATGCGGTCGCCTGGATCCTGCTCGGTGCCGGCGGCGCCTTTTGCCTGTCGGCACCGGCCTATGCGGCCGTGGTCGAGCGTGAAGGCACGAAGGGCCGTCGCAGCATCACCATCCTGATGCTGTTTACCGGCCTCTCCGCCACCATCTTCTGGCCGCTGCTCAGTCTCGGAAACGATCTCATCGGCTGGCGCACCACGCTGATGGTCTGCGCGTTCCTGCATCTGTTCGTCTGCGTGCCTCTTTACCTCTTTGCGCTGCCGAAGCCGATCGCCTGGGATACGGCAGATGCCGGCGTCGATGCGCCGCCGGTCGCCTTCACAAAGCGGCAAGGCAAGCTCGCCTTCCTTCTGGTCGCCACCGCCACCACCATTGCCTCCTTCGCATCCTACGGCGTGTCGCCGTCGCTTCTGGAACTGTTGCGGCAATCCGGTGCGACGCCTGAATTTGCCCTGCAGCTTGCCGCAGCGCGTGGCGTCATCGGCATTTCGGCGCGTGCCTTCGATATGCTGCTCGGCAAGCGCGGCAACCCGTTCATCACGGCAGTGACCGGCAATAGCTTCATGATCCTCGGCTTTCTCAGCCTCATCGTCCTGCCGTCGTCGACCGCAACGCTGTGGATCTTCATCGGGCTTTACGGCATCGGCTCGGCCGTCCTGCAGGTCGCAAAGGCGCTGCTGCCGCTCGCCCTGTTTTCACCGCGCGACTATGGCCGCCAGGCCGCACGGCTGTCCATGCCGCAGAACCTTGCCAATGCGCTCGCCCCCGTCGTGTTCACAGCACTTCTCGATCGTTCGGGCGCGCTGACGGTTCTCGTCGTCACCGTGCTTCTCGCCGGCTCCGCGCTTACCGGCATCCTCTTCCTCATGCATCTCGTCCGGCAAAGTAACCGCATGGCGGCCTCTCACTCGGTCACCGCGCGATAACGCAGCTCGACCTGAAGATATCGCGTGTTCGGCTCGCGCCTGGTGCGCGATCCCGTTCGCAACAGGCTCACCAGCACAAACCCTTCCAACGTCAGCGCCGCATCGTGCAGCAGCGTGTCCACCCGGCTTGCGATCTCCTGCGCCTGCCGACGCCCTTCGGCCTGCGACCAGACGGTGATCGTCAGGCTATGCGCCTCGCCCGGTTCCGTGCCGGTCGAATAGTCGCGCGTCTCCCACTCCCCGAAGGCGATCGCCGGCAGCTTCGGCTTCGGCAGCAGTCGGTCATGAACGCCGCCTTGACCGACCAGCGCCGTCAGTGCCGCGTCGCCGGTCAGCCGCGCATGGACCGCCTTCATCAGCGCATTGTTAGCGGATGTCATGGGGCCTGCTCCTCGCATTGGCAGACCAGATAGCGACCGGTCTCGTCAGGGTCGCGCACCAGTTTCAGCAGGAAGATGCGTGCGCCTTTGGTCAGCCTCTGCCCGGCCGCGACATCGCTTCGAAACCTTATCCAGATCCGGTGACTGACCGTGCCCACCTCGGCGCTTGCCGCCTCCGTCACCACAAACGAAACCGGCTCGATCTTCGCCCAAACGGCCGCCACAGATTGCCAGGTCACGGTCGCCCCGCCCTGACCGTCGGACACGGCAACCGGCGCTTCCAGCTCTAGCCTCGCGGTCATCTGGCCCGGATCGAGAAACACCACCATCACAGCCTCCGCATGCGAAAGGCCGCGATCAGGCGCTCATAGCCATCGGGAATTCCCGCCGGCTGCTGGTCCGGCGACAGCACGCCGCGGAAGGCGAACATATGGCCGATATGGATCAACATCGCCCGCTTCAGCGTATCCGGCACATCGGTCCCGGCCTCGCCATAGCCGGCCGAAAAGTCGATCTCGATGCCGTTCATCACCTGGCCGGGATCGATCGTCGAGCGCAGCCACAGTCGCGCTGGTCGCCCCTTGCCGTCGAGCAGATGGTCTTCAAGCGACACATGAACCGCAGTGCCTGCAGCGTCGTAAACCGTAACAGTCTGAATCGCTTGCACGGGAGACTTGAGGATGCGGATCACGCCGTCGCAGGGCCAGCGGTCGAGATAGAGCCGCCAGGACTGCGCCATCAGGCATAGGCCCGTCTCACGCTCCAGATGCTCGCGGGCAGTCGCAATCAGCGATCCGATCAGCGCATCCTCATCAGCGCCGTCAAGACGCAGATGCGCCTTTGCCTCGGCAAGCGTCAGCGGTTCCGCCAGGGGCGGATTGGTCTGGGCATAGGTCATGGGGATCCTCGTCGAAGATGATATCCGGCCCTGCCCCACCCTCTCCCCGCCGCTGCGGGAAGAAGGTGGCGATGGCCGGATGACGGGCAGTTCCGGCAAGCGTCGGTAGGCTTGGCCGATCAGCTCACGGCGAACCGCACCAGCTTGATCGCCTCGAAGTTCTGCACCCCGCCGCCGACCCGCTTGGTGGTGTAGAACAGCACATAGGGTTTGGCGGAATACGGATCGCGCAGGATGCGCACGCCGGCCCGATCGACCACGAGATAGCCCGAGCGGAAGTCTCCGAAGGCAAGCGACGTCGAGCTTGCGGCAATGTCAGGCATTTCCTCGGCTTCTGCGATCGGAAAGCCCATCAGCGAGGCGGCCTGGCCCGCACTTGCCGGCGGCCGCCACAGGTAGTTGCCGTCGACATCCTTGAACTTGCGGATATCGGCCTGCACCTTGCGGTTCATCATGAACGTGCCGTTCTGACGATGACCGGCCTTGAGCGCGTAGATCACCTCGATCAGCGTGTCGGAGGGATTAGTCGCCTTCCAGCCGCCGGCAACGCCGGTTGCGATATAGCCGAGACTGCCCCAGGCCCAGCTCGAATCGGCAACAGCCGTATAGGCAAGAAAGCCCTTCGGCTTGTTTACCCCGTCACCGCGCACGAAGGCATCGCCCTCCTGCTCGGCAAACACGATGTCCACCTCGCCGGCGATCCACGCCTCCATGTCCACAGCCGCGTCGTCCAGCAGCGCCTGGGTGGCGGCCGGCATCGCGTAGAGTTCCATCGTCGGGAAGGCGAGTTCGGCCAGAAGCGGCGTATTGGTCTGCGGCCGCGCCGCCGTTTCCGCCACCCAGCCGGTGGTCAGCCCCGTCGTGGAGAACGGTTTCTTCAGGACGGAGGTCGAGACGGTGCGCACGGTCGAGAGCGCCCGCATCGGCGACACGACGGACACGCGGCGGCCGATTTCCGTGTCGGTCTCCGGCGGCACCAGATAGCCGCCATCGGCGCCGACCCCAACCGAGAACGCCTTCGCCTCCAGCTCGCGCAGCCCACTGTCCTCGCCGCGACGGATATAGGCGTCGAACCCCGCCTTGTGCTCCAGCGCCTCAGGCGAAAGCTCGGCACTCTGGCCGTAGCCACTTCTTCCACCAAGCGGCGGTCGCGCCTTCTTCAGCGCCAGCTGGTCCAGCACCCGTTTCTGGTCGTCCATCGCACGGTTGATGCGATCCACCTTGTCGCGGGTCACCACGTCGGCGGTCAGCTTCTGCTCGATCTCGCCAAGCCTTCGGTCATTGACGTCCTTGAACGCCTCGAACGCTTCCATGAATTCATCGAGCGCCGCCGTCACCGTCTCAGGCACGGCTTTCACTTCCGGCGCCACGGCGCCACTTCCCTGCACATGTTCCGTCATCATGTCCTGTCCTTCTCCATTAAGCCTTGTTCTGCCTGAACGACGATCTCCACATCATCTTCGCCGCCCGCCGCATCTGGCGAACCAGCTCCGTCTCGCGGTCGCGGAAGAAGCGCTGATGCTTGACGTCGGACACCCGTGCCGATGGCAGCATCGGAAAGGTCACGACGGAGATTTCCCAAAGATCCGCCTCGAGAATGCGCCGCACCCCAGTCTTGGCGTCGGTGCGGGCCCGCACGGTTCGAAACCCGATCGAGAGCCCGTCCAGCGCACCGGATTTCATCAGCGCCAGCACTTCCCGCGATCGGGCAACGCCCGGCGACAGCACGCCCTCGACGAACAGCCCGCGACCATCCTCGCGGATCGTCTTCCAGGCGCCGATCGGCTCATTCGGGTCGTGCTGGTAGAGCATGCGCACCCCTGGCGCGCCGCGTTCGACAAGCGAGGAGAGAAAAGCCCCCCGCTCGATCCGGTCACGACCGAGATCGACCTCGCCGAACACGCTGGCATAACCGGAAAACGTGCCGTCGCCGGCAATGCCGGCCAGTTCCAGATTGGCGAATTTGCGCACATTCGGGCGCATGGGCGGGCGTTGCCCGCGGTCAGCGTGCATCAGGATCTCCTGCAATGTCATTGGAATTGCTGCACCCCATCCGCTCGCGGCGGCGGCCGCTTGCAGCAGAGGAGGTTCGTAGTCGGGAGCGCCTTACTCCCTGCGGCGCCCGTATCGCTCGGCTAAGCGCGACAGCGCGCCCAGCACCCACCAGGCCGAAAGGCTGGCGGCAGCCGATCCCGCCAGCAAGGTCTCCGGCTCGGGAAGCTCACCGCTGATCCCCAGCCGTGCCATCAGCCAAAGCCCGGCCGGACCGCCGAAGATCAGCCCGCAGGCCACCCCGGTCAGAAACCGGCTCGCCGCCTCGTGCCCGCTTTTCGGCAGGAGATAGACCAGCGAAACGCCCGCACCCGCCACCGCACCTGCGGTCCGCGCAGCCCACACGCCGAGCGTTCCCGGATCATGCCCAAGGTCAGCCATCGTTAAACTTTCTGGGTTATGTTGAGAGTGTCAGCCGGTAAGCGGATCTTCATCCGTAACCGCCAAGGCCTCGCGCATCTTCACGCGCCACATGAGGCTGGCAGGTTTTCATCAATCCCCTGAATCGCTTGAGAGACAGCGTTGACGAGTTGAGTCAGGGGGGTGAGAAGTTGAGTCTCTCAGTTTCCGTCGTCTGCCGGTGCGTCCGCTAAAAGATCGGGCGGCAGCTGACGGCCGTGTCGAATGTGGGAAACGGAGACGATCCCCTTCTCCATCCTGTAGTCGATGACATACTCGCCGGACACGAAACGGCGCCGGCCTTCCAGCGCCTCAATCGGGCTCCCGGCTTGCGGATAGTCCAGCAAGAGCCGCATCGATCCCCGCAACTGCCGCAGCACCGCTTCGGCGGCGCGCGGATTGAAACGCTCCAGATACCGCTGCTCGCTTCTCAGAAAGAGCGCCGCATCCTTGGAGAGCCTGATCCGCATCAGGCGGCGTCGCTCTTCTTCTCGTCGAGCACCTCCGCGAAGAACTCCTCCGCATCGACGAATTCGCCGCGCGCAATTTGTTCCTCGCCCTTGCGGATCTGCAGGATGTCATTCCCCTCCGCCATCAGATAATATTTCAACGCCCGGACAATCACCCAGCTTCTGCTGCGATCGGATGTCTCGGCGATCTTCTCGATATCGTCGAGAATGTCCTGCGGCACGCGCAAGGTGATCGGGTCCGAGAGAACGGGCTTTTCGGCCTTCTTGTCAGAGTTGGCGTCTGCCATGTCGATCTCCATCTGTAATACACCGTATTACAAATTACACCTTGCGCCGCGATCGCGCAATCACGCCGAATAGCCCACCGCCTCGCGCTTCTCGTCCTCCGTCAGGAAGGCTGCAGCGGCGATCCGCGCCCACAGCGCCTCACGCTCGGCCGACAGCCCGGCCACCCGGTCGAGATCCGGTTCCAGCCGAAGTCCCTCCCCGAGCGTATCCGAAAGCCAGGCGGAAAAGCTTGCGGCCGTTCGGGCAATCAACGGCAGCACCGTGAGCCGGTAAAGGGCGCGGTTGGCCTCCTGGTAGTTGGCATAGGTATTGTCACCGGGAATGCCGATCAGCATTGGCGGCACGCCGAGCGCCAGCGCAATGTCGCGGGCAGCACCGTTCTTCGCCTCGATGAAATCCATGTCCTTCGGCGAAAGCCCCATCGCCTTCCAGTCCAGCCCGCCTTCCAGAAGCAGCGGCCGGCCGGCATTTACCGCCCCTGAATAGCCCGCCTCCAGTTCGTCCTTCAGCCGCTGATACTGATCCGCGGAAAGATTGCCGCCGTCCTTCGGCTGGTAGACCAGCGCGCCGGACGGTCTTGCGGAATTGTCGAGCAGCGCCTTGTTCCAGCCCGCCGCCGCATTGGAAAGGTCGAGCGCTGCGCCAGCCGCCACCAGCGGCGACAGGCCACAATGGTCGTCGAGCGGGTGAAACAGCTTCAGGTGCAGCAGCCCCGGCCCGTCACGATCGACGGCAAGCCGCCGTGTCACCTGCCCGGCGCGATAATCATAGGCCGCAATCCATCCGTCGCGCCCCTCGACGACGCTCACCCGGTCGGGCCGCAGCAGATGCAGTTCCCGCAGGTCGCCGCCAAGCGCCAGCGGCTCCACATAGGCATTGCCGGACAAAAGCAGATGCCCGTACAGCGCCTCGAAGAAATCCGGCCCGCTCTGGCGGCCGTTCGGACGTGCCAGAAGCGCCAGCGCCGGATGATCGGCTGCCTCGCTCGTCCCCCGATAGGCGAGCCACGGCACGGCGGCGGCAGCTTCGGCCACCATCCGCATGGCCCGATAGGCGATCGGGTTCTTCATGAACCCGGCCTTTGCCAGAGCCGCATAGGACCGCCCGGACCAGTGCGCCGCGCCATCGCCAGATACGATCGCAAAGCCCGACGATAGCCCCGACGTCGCCTTGGTTTCCTGAGGCGGCGCGATGCGGGAAAGCCCAGGAAGCCGGAATGGAAATCTCATCGTTTCATCCTTCACTCGATCCGGGATCAATTCCCTCTGAAGACGTTCAGGCCGCCATCGCCGCATCGTCCCGCAGCGCTGCCGCGAACGCTTTCGCGTACCCCGCCACCCGCGCCGCCCGGTCATTGCCATTGATGATTTTTCGCGCCCCGACCCAGTCCGATTTCCCAGGGCCGAAATAATCGCCGAGCTTGCGGCCGGTGAAACTGCCGGCCCGCATGCCCTCGATCAGGATTTTTACTGCCACATCCATCTCCATGGCGCGATGAGGTGCCGTGACCAGATCGATCCCTGTCAGCGCCGACATTTTCTGGTAGTTGCGCCTGTGGGTCAGTTGCACGAGCCCGCGCCCCAGCCAGGTGCGGCCATCGGCATCGTAACGCCAGTACGGCGTCTTCACCGTCCGCAGCCGGCCGGCGCTGTAAGCGCTTTCCAGCCGCACCACCGCAAGCTGATCGGTCTTGGCCAGCGTTTCGCGCACCGGCTGCATCGTCGCTGCCGTCTCGTGAAACGCGGTCGCCAGCGCATAGGCAAGCGCCGCGGGGCCTTCGATGGGGTTGCGCGCCTCCCATGCCTCCAAAACAGCAGCCAACCCGGCCACCTGACCACTTGCCAACCGCCCGCTGAACGGGTTCCTGCGCACGTGATCGAAGAAAAAACTGCGCTCGTATCCCATGTTAATCCTACCCCTTTACCGCGTTCGAAGGTTTCAATCGGTTTAGAAAAAACTAAATCGTTTTAGTCTGTTAGTGACGATTTACTTCGGAGTAAGGATGTGGAACCAATCCAACCATGCGACGTTCATAGGGGCGCACCACCATGATGGTGCAGCGCACAATCCGGAGATCATGATGATGCAGCAGACCGCCCAGACAGCCGCCACGAAATCGGTGCCGCAGCACGTCCTCGAGCGCATGGAATCCGAATGGAAGCAGATGCGCGACAGCGCTCCGGCTGTGCCGGCTAAAAGCTGAATTGCAACTGTTGGCAGTAGCCAACTGTCAGATATAGAACGCTTGAGCGGCCCTGTCAGGGCCGCTTTTCGTTGCGCGGTTCACCAGAAGCGCCACACCGGGCCTAGGCTCAAATCCCCCTCACCCGCGGCTCGCCCTGGCCGTCCAAAACAAGCGCCGTCAGCGCCCAGACCAGCGCATCCAGCCGGTCCGGCGAGCGTCCCGATGACAGTCCGTTGGGACCGAAATCGCACATCTGGTCCTCCAGCTCCGCAAACCGTCCCGCATGCACCACCCGTCCCTGCTCGTAGAGGGCTGCGACCGGTTCTGCGCGGGCAAACTTTCCGCGGGATGCATGCACCACCGTTACCGGCAGGTTGGCGTCGATGCTTTTCAGCATCGCCGGCACCATGTCGCCGCCCTGGTTGCCCTCGGCCACGACGCGGTCGGCCGAAAACCGCGCATAGGCCTTCACCACGGCCTTCGCCCAGCCGCCCGGCGTATGGCCGGTCACCGAACAGTCGGCCAGCACCACCGCCCTACCAGGCGAACCTTCGCTTGCCTCGACACCCGCCACGACGATGCCGCAGCAGGAGTTCTCGCCGGATCCCGAGGGCGGATCCACCGCCACCACGATGCGCCGCAGAACCGCGGTAAAGCGCGTCACGCAGGCCTCGAGGTCGGTGCGCTTCCACAGCGCGTCGTCGCGATCCTCGATCAGCTCGCCGCCAAGTTCCTGACGACCAAGTCTCGTCCCGCCATAGCGTCGCTCCAGCGCCGCGATAAAGCCCGGTGCCAGATTGCCGGCGTTACCGGCTGTGGAGATCTTGATCAGCCGCGTGCCGGGGTCGGCAATCAGTTGCTTCAGCACCGGCACCGGTCGCGGCGTGGTCGTCACCAGTTGGCGCGGATCGAGTCCCAGCCGCAGGCCGAACTGCAGCATGTCGAACGTTTCCTGCGCATGCTTCCATTTGCCGATCTCGTCGCACCAGGCGTAATGAAACTGCGGCCCTCGCAGGGCTTCCGGATCCTCGGAGGAAAAGATCTGCGCCACCGTGCCGTTCGGCCAGACCAGACGTTTGCGTGAAATCTCGAATTCGGGCCAGTGCCGTGCCGCAATCCGGCAGATGCCGGACACACCGCCCACCATCACCTCGCGGGCATCGCCCAGCGTTTCCGCCACGAGCGCGATGCGAAGATCGGACCGCTCTCCAGCCGCACACGCCAGCGCATGCACCCATTCGGCGCCCGCCCGCGTCTTGCCGGATCCGCGCCCGCCCATGATCAGCCACGTCCGCCAGTCGCCCTCTGGCGGCCTCTGTCCGGGAAGCGCCGTAAACGCCCAATCCCGGTCGAGACCGGCCACAAACCCGTCAAACGCGTTCTCTCCCGGACCAGGCTCGTCACAGCTCTCCGCCGGCACCGAGTCCGGAGCGCGGGGCACGCCCATCGCACCGGCCAAAACCATTCCGGCCTCCAGATCCCGTGCACTCTTCTCCCTGACATCAGCGATGCCAGACATGCCCGCCCTGAATGACGCGGATGCCTTTACCGCCTCACCCGTGATCTTCTCTGCGGCCCGCCGCATCTTGCGCTGGCTGGGTTCCTCTCGCTGGAAGCCTTTGCGCCACCCATCCCGGTGGGCCATCGCGTTTCCAGGCTTCGAAATACCCAAAGGCTGTTTCATTGGCGCGATCCTCGATCATCCGGACGAAGCGGGCCTTCGCCTCTTCGTATCCGCCGGCATCGGCCAGCCTGTCGGCCTCCACCTGCCGGTCGCGGGACAGCTGACGCTGCAGCGCATCGACCTTTTCCAGCGTGCGCACGATCAGGCTCATCGCATCGGTCGCCGCCTTCACATCGGCCCGCGCCAGTTTTTGCGCCGCCTCGTTGCCGTCAGCTGACACCGCGTCGTCGGCCTCGCCGGACAACAGCCCGGACGCCGCTTCCCGCATCGTCCGGAACGTGGCGAACTGCTGGCGCATCTCCGCCGTCATCTCGTTCAAAAGCTGCCGCAGTTCATCTGCGGGCTTCAGCTCGGTTTCCGCAGACTTGAGCTCCAGCAGAACGTTTCGAACCGTCTCTTCCAGTTCGGCATCCTGCGTCACGTCGTCATCCGCGTCGTAAAGCGGTTCGTCCGTCCACAGGCCGAACAGGTCTGGATCAAAACCGGCGAGAGCATCGGAACGGTTCATGGCAGATCTCCACAGCCGAAAACCCGCCGCGCCGGCTTGCCGTCGCACGTTCGGTTTCGATATCGATGTCCTGGAAAAAAAAAGGGCCCGGAGGTCAATCCGAGCCCTGACTGGAAGCCTTGCGGCGGTCGGGGCGTGAAGCCTCTCCCGACGCAACTCTTCGACTATGCCTAAACACTACCCGACAACCGTCACGCCGTCAAGGATTAAATTCCTATCTCGAAAATTTTACCGGAGCCGCTTCTCCCTCACGTCCCGCAGAAGGTGCGCGCAACCTTCTGTTCCGCCGTCGGCGCAATCGCGTAGTCGGCAAATTCCGGCCGCTCTTCGAACGGTTTTTCGAGCGCCTCCACCAGCTTTTCAAAGAAGCTGAAATCACCGTAATTGGCAGCCGCGATTGCTTCCTCGATCCGGTGGTTGCGGGCGATCAGCCACGGATTGACGCCACGCATCTCTGTTGCCACGTCCGCCGGGCTGCGACCTTCCTCGGCCAGCCGCTCGTTCCATTTCGGCAACCATTCCCGCAGCTTGGCCGTATCCGCGAAACAGGCGAGCAGGTCGTCGTCATGTCCTTCCGCGGCGTTGCAGAGCGCTCGGAACGTACGCGTGAAATCCGCTTCATTTTCCTCCATTGCAGAAAGCAGTCCCTGCACGAAATCGCCATCACCGTCGCGCGCGGTGACCAGACCGAGCTTTGCGCGGAACAACTCGATCCAGTGCGCCTGGAACGTGTCGCCGAATGCCTTCAGGACAGCATTGGCCGCTTCCACCGCCTTTTCCTCGTCGGCATCGATCAGCGGCACCAGCGCCTCGGCAAGCCTTGCGATGTTCCACTGGCCGATGCCCGGCTGGTTGCGATAGGCGTAGCGTCCCTGCCGATCAATCGAGGAAAACACCTTCATCGGGTTGTATTCGTCGAGAAAGGCGCAAGGACCGAAATCGATCGTCTCGCCTGAAATCGTCATGTTGTCGGTGTTCATCACACCATGGATGAAACCGACGCCGAGCCAGCGGGCAATCAGCTCCGCCTGCCGGTCCGCCACGGCCTGCAACAGCGCCAGATACGGGTTCTGCGCCCCCATCAGGTCAGGGTAATGCCGCTCGATCACGTAGTTCGCCAGCGTCCGCACGCCCTCGGTATCGCCGCGGGCGGCAAAGAACTGGAACGTGCCCACTCGCACATGGCTTGCCGCGACCCGCACGAACACTGCGCCCTGCTGCTCCTGCTCGCGCTGAACGAGCTCACCGGTCGAAACCGCCGCCAGGGCCCGCGTCGCCGGTATGCCCAGCGCATGCATGGCCTCGGACACGACATATTCGCGGATGACCGGCCCAAGCGCTGCCCGCCCGTCACCACGGCGCGAAAACGGCGTCGGCCCCGCTCCCTTCCACTGGATGTCGCGGCGCTGTCCGGCACGGTCCATGACCTCGCCGATCAGGATCGCCCGCCCATCGCCGAGCTGCGGTACAAAATTGCCGAACTGGTGCCCAGCATAGGCCATGGCGAGAGGCGATGCCCCCTGCGGCACGACATTGCCGGAAAGCACGGATGCCAGACGATCAGGATCCGAAAGATCCGCCTCGACGCCCAGTTCCGCTGCCAGCTTCTGGTTGAACCTCAAAAGCTTCGGCCCCTCCACCGGCTCCGGGTAGACGGAAGCGAAGAACCGATCCGGCAGGCGGGCATAGGAATTGTCGAACTGGAACACGGGATCTCTCCTTCGGCCCTTTCAGGGGCTTGGTCTCGGGTATGTGCTTGAGTCTGGTCTGTGGCGTATCCCCAATATGGGGTCTCGCGCCTGCGGAACAAGCAAGATCAGCCCTTATTGCCCGCCGTCAAACGCACCCCGAACCCGAGCAGAAACGTCACCAGGGCCGCGGCTGCGGACGTCCCGTAAAGCCAGTAGGCGACCTGCCCGGGATCGCCTTGCGACAACTGCCGTGTCAGCCCGGTCGCTGCCGCGATCATGCCGGCCAGCGCCGATCCGACGGCGTAGCCGGCCGTCGACATGGTCGGCAAAAGCGCGCTCGCCCGGTCGCGCTCCTCGTCGCCGGCGGCCTCCATCGAGGCCTGGTTGATCGCCGCCCAGGACAGGCCGAAACCGGTACCGATCGCCATCTGGCTCAGGATCACGAGCAGGATCTCCCGGACGTCGATCGATATCGCAATCATCAGGAAGCCCGCGAGCTGGAACAGCGGCCCGGCCCGCATCGCAAAATGCCGTCCTTTCAGAGACTTGATCCGGCTGGAGGCCATCGCGACCGCGCTCCAGGTCAGTGCCATCGCCACCACGATATAGCCGACCGCCGCCGGTCCGATGCCCCACACGTCGCGGATGATCAGAGCAAGATAGGTGGCACCAGACGCATGGCCCGCCGACATCAGGAACAGCATCCAGAACCCGTGGCCGAGCACCGATCCCAGCCTGAAAGCGCCAGCCGGAAACAACCGCGGCCCGAGCTTTCCGTCTGTCGTCACGGTCAGCGCCAGCGCCAGTGATCCCAGCACCAGACAGGCGACCTGCCAGCCGATCACCCCCGTTGCGGACGACAGTGCGAAAACGAAGGACGCAGTCACACAGAGCGCCACGGCCAGAGGCGCAAACGCGGCCTTTGCCGCGCTGCCGGTCTCGGGCGTCGTCAACAGCGTGAAAAGACCAAGCAGGATGAGAAACGGCGTCACCGCCAGAAACGCGGCATGCCACGAAAACGCCTCTGCGAGCAGCCCCCCGATAAGCGGCCCGAGCAGAGCCGCGACCGCCCAGACGGTTGCCTCCACCGCAAATACCTTCGCCGTCACCGTGGACGAGAAATTGGCCGGGATGAGGCTGTAGCAGATTGCCACGATCAGACCGTCGGCAATCCCCTGCAACAGTCTGCCCGCAACGATGAAGAAAAAGCTCGGCGCCAGAACCGCCATCAGACCGCCCAGCGAAAACAGCGCCATGGACCAGAACAGGCTGGATTTCACACCCAACCGATCGCGGAGATAGGCAGCACTGGTGCCGCCGGCGATCGAACCGATGAAATAGAGGCTGTAGACCCAGCTGAACCAGTCGCGCCCGCCAAGTTCGGCGGCGGCCAGCGGCATGGCGGCAACAATCGCGAACTGGTTGAAGGCATGCAACCCGATCCCGGCGGAAATCAGCGCCAGCATCAGGCCGTTCCGGCCCGACAAAAGCGTTTTCCATCCGGTGTCTGTTCTTGTCAGCACGGCATGCTCCCCGGTTCATCCGCAAGGCTTTCCCGACCGCAGCAGTGGCGGCGCAAAGTCCTCCGGTCAACGGTCAAGGATCGATTTTGGCGCGCGTGACATTTTAGCTACAGCTTTCCAAGCCGAACGCACTACATTGATCCTCATAACAAGCAGTCGTTGAAAACACGGAGAAATCATCATGAGGAACACACTCGTTCTCGCCGCAGCTCTTGCAGCCGGCCTCTCGTCCGCAGCTCTCGCCGCCGATGCGGTTGAGACCATTCCGAGCGCGCCAGTCGCCTACGAAACCGCTCCGGCATTTTCCTGGTCCGGTCCTTACCTCGGTATCCACGGCGGATACGGCTGGGGCGATGCTGATATCGAAGGCGCTGGTTCCCAGAACTTCGACGGCGCCCGCATGGGTGGCTTCGTTGGCTACAACTGGCAGTTCTCCAACGGTTTCGTTGCCGGTGTTGAAGGCGACGTCAACTACGACTGGAACAACGACGATGTCGCCGCTGGCGTCGATGCCGAAAGCGGCTTCTCCGGTTCGGCCCGTGCGCGTCTCGGTTACGCCATGGACCGCACCCTGATCTACGCAGCAGGCGGCTGGACAGCCACCAATGTTGAAGTCGACACGCCGGTTGGCGACGACGACGACACGCTGCACGGCTGGACGATCGGCGCTGGCGTCGATCACGCCTTCACCGACAACCTGTTTGGCCGCGTCGAGTATCGCTACAACGACTACGGCAACGGCAACCTCGCCGGCGCTGATGTCGACTTCAACCAGCACGTCGTGCAGGTTGGCCTCGGCGTGAAGTTCTGATCGCGTCAAGCATCTGATTGTATGAGGAGAAGGCTGCCGCTCGCGCGGTGGCCTTTTTCTTTGGAACTTGCTCTTCAGGGATTTCGACCACTGTCCCGGCCATCATCACGGCAGGATCAGGCTCCCGTTGCGAGAGGTTCGCTTAACTTTCCTGTATTAGACGGGACTTGTCGGCTCTTTGCCCGTGGTCCTGCCGATGACGTCGGGCTCGGCGTGAATCAGCCGGGTTGCAGTTTCGTGTTTTGACTATTTTCGGAAGTTTCTGCGCATGCCGTTTTCCCCATCGTCTCGCGGGGCAGACCCCGAGAACCGCAAAGGGCTAGGCCGCCGCACCAGACAAGGCCTTGGCCCAGCTCTGGCGACGCCTGCGGCGGTATTGGGCTTCGGTGCGTTTCTGGCACTTTTCGGCTGGGCGGAATATTCCAACTGGAAGACACAGGTCGCACGGGTCGAAGCGGCACTGGAACAGACGGCCGAAGCAATTACCCAGCATGCCGACGACGTGGTGGAAATGTCGCGGCTGCCGCTCGCAAGCCTGATCTCCAAGATCGAGGAGAAAGACGGCGAGGCCGATCTCGCCCAGGCGATCGACGCGCTGATGAAGCGCCAGCTCAGTGCGTCGCCCACTCTCGATACGCTCTCCTATCTCAATGCCGATGGCCAGATGGTTGCGACCTCGTCGGCAACACGCCCCGCCGGGGTCTCCTATCAGGACCGCGACTATTTCAAATTCCACAAGGCCAGCCCCTTCCCGCTCCCGGTCCTTGGCAAGCCCATCCTCAGCCGGCTGACCCAGACCTGGGTCCTGCCGATCTCACAGAAGGTGATTTTACCGGACGGCACGTTCGGCGGCGTTGTGGTCTCCACCATCAAGGTCAACCATTTCGTCAATTTCTTCAGCCGCTACGATATCGGGTCCGATGCCTCCTTCCTGCTCGTTCGCGGAGATGGCGTGGTTCTCGCCCGCGCGCCCATGGCCGACAGCATTCTCGGCCAGGACATGTCGAAGAGCGACCTGTTTGCCCATGTCCGCCAGACCCGCGTCGGCGCCTTTCATTACCAGTCACCGATCGACCAGACGGCGCGGGCGGGTGGCTTTCACCAGAGCCAGCTGACCGGCTTGGTGGCGCTCGCGGCCGCATCGGAATGGCAGGTGCTGATCTCCTGGGCGTCGACCGCGAGGACGCGCTGGATCTATGCGGCGATCCTTCTCATCGCGGCCGGGTTCGCCACGGTCTACTGGCGCCGCCAGATGCAATTGCGCCAGGAGCGCGAAGCGCTGGTCGCCGCGCGCGAGGCGGAGTTCCGCCTGCTCGCTGAATCCTCCAGCGACCTCATCACCCGGTTCGATGAACACGGCATCCGCGAATATGTCTCGCCCTCCTCGATCGGCATCCTCGGGCTCGAGCCAGAGGACCTGATCGGCCGCAGCATCTTTGCCGGCATGGCCGAAGATACCGAATTCCTGGTGCGCCAGGCAACGGAGCGTCTCGGCAGCGGGCGTGGTCATGAGAAATTCCTGATCCGCCACGTCAAGCCCGACGGCGAGGAAGTATGGCTGGAAACGGCGATGAGCCGTCTGCCGGCTTCGCATCCGGCCCAGGCGCCGCGGGTGGTTGCGATCACCCGCGATGTCAGCCGCCACAAGCGCGCACAGGACGAGCTCGATCTTCTCGCCAATACCGACGACCTGACAAGGCTTGCCAACCGGCGCTTCTTCAACGCGAGGTTCGAAGCGATGGTCACTGCGGCGAACCGTTCGATGACGCCGCTGTCGCTGCTGATGATCGACGCCGACCGTTTCAAGCTTTTCAACGACACCTATGGCCACGCGGCCGGCGACGAATGCCTGCGCGCGATCGCACAGGTGGTACGGTCAACCGTCATCCGCCCCGGCGATGTCTGCGCCCGCTATGGCGGCGAGGAAGTGGCGGTGCTGCTCGCCGCAACCGACGCGAAGGCCGCGCATGCCATCGCCGAAAGCATCCGCGTGGGCGTCGAAGAGATCGGTCTGGAACACGGCAGAAACCCACCCTCCAACCGCGCCACGATCAGTGTCGGCCTCGCCACGCTCACCCCCGGCCACGACCTCGTGACGACCTCGCAAGCCCTCTTCAAGCGCGCCGACGAAGCCCTCTACAACGCCAAGGCCGCAGGCCGAAACCGGGTGGAGGTGGCGGGGAGCTAAGCCCCGCCCAATCCGCGACGCCCCTTACGCCGGCAGTCCCTGCCAGCCGTGGATGCCGACATAGAGGCCGACGGCGATGATGAGGAGGCTGGAGACGTAGGGAGCGCGACGGGCAACCGTCGAAAACCAGCTCCAGCGCGACGTGGCGTGACGCACGCTCAGCGCAGCAACGGCCCCGACGGTCACCAGCGTGATTGCAAGGCCGATGGAAAAGCACATGACCAGCACGAAGCCGAGCGTGAATTCCTTGAGCTGTAGGCAGAGAAGCAGAACCGTGATGGCGGCCGGGCACGGGATGAGACCTCCGGTCAGACCGAACAGAACGATCTGCCATGTGGTCACCTTGCGGTCGGCGAACCGGCGACGAATGTCGTTGGCATGCGCCATTTCATGGGCATCCTGATACCCGTCCGTCGCCACGTCTAGCCCCTGCATCTCGTCGTGGTCATGGTCGTGGCCTTCCGTGAAGGACAGGTCGTAGTCATGGGTATGGTTGCCGTGGCCAAGGCTCAGGCTTGCGACGAACGCATGCGGCTCGGGAATGTCCGTGGTCGACTGCAGATATCCGCCCTGATCGGCAAAGACGAAGGCCTGCCGCGATCCATCCGGGCGCTGTGTCGTGACGACGACATCGGACGCCGTCCAGCCGTGGCCGCGCTCGGAGCGAAAACGCCAGACAGGCGCAACGCCGTCTTCGAAGATTTCGAGCGTGACGATGCCGTGCCCGGTATCGACCCGCGTGATGTCACCGTGGCCTGCGGCATGCCCCTGCGCTGAACCGTGGTCATGTGCGCCGTGATGGGCGCCGTGATGGCCGTCGTGGCCATGGCCACCGTGGTGGCCGTGATGACCGTCATGCCCATGCGAGCCATCATGCCCGTGGGCGGCAGCGGCCTTTCCCATCTGCTGATCCTGCCATGTTCGCCACAGCATCCAGAGTGCGATCGCAATGATGACCGCCGCGGAAACAAGCTGGAAATAGGGTTCGGAAGCTTCGGCATCCATGCCCTGCCAGAGATACATGCCCGCAAAGGCGATGCCCCAGACGACGATCGTGTGCGAGATCGTCGCGGCAAGACCGAGCAGCACCGCCTGCGTGACCGTCCCCCTCACCGCAACGATAAAGGCTGCCATCATCGTCTTCGAATGGCCCGGCTCCAAGCCGTGCAAGGCCCCAAGCAGGATGGCGCTTGGAACAAACAGCCAGGCATGGGCAGATCCCTGCTGCAGGAGGTCGGCAAAATCAGGCATGGGAATATCTCACGGGTATTTAGGTCTCAAAGGTATTTGGTGATCGACTTGAACTCGTCGATGGAGTGGCGCTTCTCCCGATCGAGCGCGCCGATCGTGTCTTCGAGACAGTGGTCCAGATGGTCCTGGATCAGGGTGCGCTTGGCATTGGTGATCGCCTTTTCCACCGCATGCAGCTGCTGGGCGATGTCGAGACACGGCCTGCCGCCCTCGATCATGGCGATCACACTTTTGAGATGTCCCTCAGCCCGTTTCAGCCGCTTGACGATTTCGGGATGACTTTCGTGGACGTGATCGTGTTCTGTCATGCGATAATCCTATCCCCCTGGAGGGGATAAGGCAAGTATCTTCAGAACTGCTTTCATACGAGTTCCTCCAGCTCTCTGGGTGGAGGCTGCGAGCGTTGTGCCGTTAGCCTGGCTTACGACCGCCGGGCTTCCAGACGTCTTTTGTCACGCTGGATATATTCGAAACCCATCTCTGTCAGTCGGAACTGGCGTTTCTGGAACTCGCCGCGGATGGTGATGAAGCCCTGCTCTTCGGCTTCGCTCAGCGTCTTCAAGCTGGTGCCCTTGGGCGGAGACTGCCATTCGAGGCCGTTGGCGCTGTGAAGCAATACCATGATCTTGATGATTGTCGTGTCTCCCGGCCAATGCGTTCAGGCCAGACGAATAGCTTTTCGCACGATCCCCTGCAATGACCGATGTTCATGCAGGAATGTCGGGCCCGTGTTGCCAAATTTGCAATGGACTTGACGGCTGCGGTCTGCCAAAAGCGCGAAAGGACGCGACTGCCGTTATCTTTAGAACGGGGTCGGGTGGCCGATTGACGTCACGTCGCTGCCGCGAGATCACGCTGGCCGTCCTTTTGATTTTCCAGTTTTCCCAGCATTCAATCTACGACCTTGGTTGTGACTGCGAACCTTTTGTCATGAAAAAAGGTCCTGCGGCTTTCACCGAGGACCTCTGATCAGGCTCGATCAGACGGGGGTAAGACCCGTCCAACCGCTACCGTCATTGTTTAATCAGCAACCGGTACCCTGGGCAGTTTCGCCCGTCAGGTTCGGCAGGTTGCCGGAGTTTGCAGCATCGCCTGGCTCACCGCCCGGTGCGCAGCCTGCGCGGCTACCGTAGGCGCCGGTCGAACCGACTGCCGAGCCCGGGGTAACGCTGCCTGTCGAATAGGGGTCTACAGTACCCGATGCGGCTGGCTTCGGCGGGATGTTGCCGCCGGCACCGCTCATGTTCTGCTGGACGTCCGCGCGGTTGGCCGAACCGTTCATATCATAGCTCGTCTGCGCAAATGCTGCAGAGGATAGGCCAAACGAAAGTGCGGCAACAACTGTCAAAGTCTTGATCATTTTTGAATTCCTTTTCGTATCCCTACAGGATGTTAACCGGCCGGGCACAAATTGGTTTCATCTCAAATTCCCGTGAGGAACCGCGCTTTTATGGAACCCGTTTGTCGATGAGCGACTGCGCATTGCGCGCTTCGCGTCGCAGCCAGCGCCGGTTGGCGACCTCGGGCAGATCGTGCGCTTTGGGAATGCGCTTGGTCTTCCAGCGGCGCAGGATTAAAAATCCGAGCGTGCCAATACCGGCAAGCAAGACAACGGCCAGCAGGATCATCGGGGTCTGGTCGACCATGGCGGGGTTCTCCGTAGCAAGGGTTTCATCTTTCTGACCGAACCAACTCGACGCCGGCTCGAGAGTTCCCTTGCTTGGTTGCAACTACAACCAGCCGGACTTCCGGAACCGGTAGAAAAGGATGCTGCAGAGAAGGACGATCGCAACCAGCACGGCGGGATAGCCGTATTCGGTCTTCAATTCCGGCATGTTCTCGAAATTCATGCCGTAGATGCCGGCGATGGCCGTCGGCACCGCAAGAATGGCGGCCCAGGCAGCCAGCTGCCTGGTGATGACGCCCTGGCGCTGCTGTTCCAGAAGGTTCGAGGCTTCAAAGACCGAGGTGATGACTTCGCGAAGTCCGCCCACCATGCCTTCGACCCTTCGGATATGATCGAGCACGTCACGGAAGAACGGCTTGGCGTCCCGGTCGAGGCAGGGAAGGTCGAGATTGACGAGCTTGCCCGCCACTTCCGACATCGGGCCCAGGATACGCCCGAACAGGATCAGCTGACGGCGCAGGCGGAAGAGACGGCGGATCTGCTCGCGTTCGAGAAAGTTCGCGAGCATCTTCTGCTCCATTTCCAGCACCTTGTCCTCGATCGTTTGCACCAGCGGCAGATAGCCGTCGGCGATGAAATCGATGATCCCGTGCAGGACGTAGTCAGGCCCCTTGGAGAGAAGCTGCGGCGAGGCTTCGAGCTGTGCCCGGATGGCGGCATGGTTGCGGGCCGAGCCGTGCCGGACGGTGATGATGTGGCGCCTTCCGACGAAGATCGCCGTCTCGCCATACTTGAATTTCTCGCCTTCCAGATGGGCGGTCTTTGCCACCACGAACAGCTGTTCGCCATAGGCTTCCACCTTGGGCACCTGATGGGCGTTGATGGCGTCTTCGACCGCGAGAGGGTGCAGCTCATAGGTTTCGGCCAGCGCATGCAGCTCGTCCGGTGACGGCTCGTGCAGGCCGATCCAGACGAAATCCTGACCGGACAGTCTCGGCGCCGGCCCATCGACAGGCACCGCCTCGGCACGTTTTCCGTTGCGGTACACATAGGAAGCGACAACTGTCATGGTATGCTCTGCGATGGAGTATGGTCTGCGATGCCGATAACGTACTAGGCCTTGGCCCGTTCCGGCGAATAACCCGCGTCACGGATCGCTTGCGCGGCCTTTGCCTCGTCGCCACCCACCATCACCGTATGCGTGACAAGATCGATCGACACGGGTGCATCCGGCAGCGCTTCGGCGAGAGCGTTTCGCAGGGTCTTTTCGCAGTGGCCGCAGGTCATGTCCGGCACGGTGAAGATCACGGTCATCTCAGGTCTCCTTCTTCAATCTGTATGCGCCGGTGACGCGGAACCGGCAAGGTCGTCGAGGATCGGGCAGTCGGGACGGTCGTTTCCACCGCAGCAATGGGCAAGGTGCTTCAATGTCTTGACCATGCCCTGCATCTCCGCGATGCGCCGCTCCAGATCGTCGATATGGGTGGTGGCGATGTCCTTGACGGCGGCGCTCTCGCGGCTGCGGTCCTGCCACAGTTTGAGTAGCGCCTGCGTTTCCTCCAGCGAAAACCCCAGCGAGCGGGCCCGCTTGATGAAGCGCAGCACATGCACCTGATCGCCGCCATAGGTGCGGTAATTGTTGCCGGTGCGGGCGGCCGGCGTAATCAGGCCGATCTCCTCGTAATAGCGGATCATCTTGGCCGAAACGCCGGATGCCTGTGCGGCCTCGCCGATATTCACGCTTTCTCTCCCAGTGCGACGGTTTTCAATCGCAGCGCATTGCCAAGCACGAACGTGCTCGACAGCGCCATGGCGGCAGCGCCCAGCATCGGCGAAAGCGTCAATCCGAGCAAGGGATAGAACAGACCGGCGGCGAGCGGTATCAGCGCCACGTTATAGCCGAACGCCCAGAACAGGTTCTGCTTGATATTGCGCATCGTTTCCCGGCTGATGGCAATCGCCGACACCACGCCGGTCAGATCGCCGCCGACCAGCACCACATCGGCGCTCTCGATCGCCACATCCGTACCGGTGCCGATGGCAATGCCGACATCCGCATGCGCCAGCGCCGGCGCATCGTTGATGCCGTCGCCGACAAAGGCGATCCGGCGTGCCCGGGGTGAAGTCGCCTGTGGCGAGGACACGGCGGCGGAACCGCTCCCCTTCCGCAGGTCATCCAGCGCCTTCACCTTGCCCTCGGGCAGAACCTCGGCAACGACCGTATCGATCCCCACCTGGGCGGCAATCGCTTGTGCGGTGCGACGGTTGTCGCCGGTCACCATGGCAACCTCGATGCCCATCGCCCGCAGCGCCTTGATGGCCTGAACGCTCGACGGCTTCAGCGGATCGGCAACGGCAATCACAGCCACCAGACGACCGTCTATCGCCGTATAGAGCGGCGACTTGCCCTCGCCGGCCAACCGGGCGGCCGTCTGTTCCAGGGGTGCGACCGAAACGCCGAGCTTGTCCATGAACCTGTCGGCGCCGACCGAAACGTCCCGGCCATCGACGCGGGCACTGATGCCGTAGCCGGTGACGGAGCGGAAATCCTCGGTCTCGGCCAAGACCAGACCCTTCGCCTCCGCCGCCTTGACGATCGCATCCGCAATCGGGTGTTCGGAGCGACGCTCCACGGCAGCGGTGAGGCGCAGAACCTCGTCTTCCGAAAACCCGTCCACGACATCCAGATCCGTCAGCTGCGGCCGTCCCATCGTCACTGTGCCCGTCTTGTCGAACACGACGAGATCCACATCCGACAGCGCCTGCAGCGCATCGCCCTTGCGGAAGAGCACGCCGATGCCCGCCGCCCTGCCCGCGCCGACGACGATCGAGACCGGGACGGCGAGACCCATGGCGCAGGGGCAGGCAATGATCAGCACCGCCACCGCGGCCACCAGCGCATGCGACAGCCGCGGCTCCGGTCCGACCAGGAACCAGACGACAAATGTAACGACCGCCAGAAGCATCACGGCCGGCACGAACCACGCAGTCACCTTGTCCACCAGCGTCTGGATCGGCAGTTTGGCGCCCTGCGCCTGTTCCACCAGCCGGATGATGCCGGCAAGCGCCGTATCGCGGCCGACCTTTTCGGCGCGGAAACGGAAGGAGCCGGTGCGGTTGACCGTTCCGGCGGTGACGGACGCGCCCGCCATCTTCTCGACCGGCAGCGGCTCACCTGTGATCATCGATTCATCAACATTCGATTGCCCGTCGATGACGGTGCCATCGACCGGCAGACGTTCGCCGGGACGGATGACGACGATATCGCCGACCACGACCTCGCCTGCGGGAATATCGACGACCGCCCCGCTCCGTTCGACCCGCGCGGTTTTCGCCTGCAGACCGGCCAGTTTCTCGATTGCCTCGCCGGTGCGGCCTGTGGCACGCGCCTCCAGCAGGCGGCCGAACAGGATCAGCGTCACGATGACGGCGGCCGCTTCATAATAGACAAAACGCGCGCTTTCCGGCAGCAG
The DNA here is from genome assembly GCF_014842035.1 of Rhizobium sp. CFBP 8752. Taxonomy (NCBI): domain Bacteria; kingdom Pseudomonadati; phylum Pseudomonadota; class Alphaproteobacteria; order Hyphomicrobiales; family Rhizobiaceae; genus Rhizobium; species Rhizobium sp. CFBP 8752. The sequence goes on from NZ_JACYUZ010000001.1 coordinate 2,293,412, forward strand.
TCCCGGCGCGAATGTCGCAAACACCGAATAGCCATAGGCGGCAAGAACGCCCACTGCGACCAGCGAATTCATCTCCGGATGGCCCCGCAACAGGGCCGGCAGACCAAGCTTCAGGAACCGCAGACCCGGTCCGAAAATCACCACCGTTGCCAGCACGAAGTAGAGGTAGTGGAGGTTCTGCGTGTCGATGACTCCCATCAGCCAGTGATGGAACGGCGCGTAGACGTGGCCCGTCATCTCCAGCACGAACAGCGGCAACGTCAGCATTGCCGCAATGGCGAGATCACGCTTCAGGACACCGGCTTCACCGCCATGCATGTGGGCGTGGTCGTGGGCGGCGTTTTCATGCGTTGGATGCGGATCCTCGGCTTGAGAATGGGCGGCTCGAGTATGATCAGCATGGGTATGACCAGCCTGCGCGCTCGTCTCCGCAGGCTTCAACGCCGGGTGACGATCAGAGCCCGCGTCAAAACCCGCTTCCCGCAGCGCAAGAGCCATCGCGCCGTCGGGGATCTCGTAGCCCATCTTGCGGACAGCCGCCTCCAGCGTCTCCGGATCAAACCCCACACCCGTCTCGACCGTGAGCTTCTTCGTTGCAAAGTTGACAGCGCTTTTCTCGACGCCCGCCACTTTTGCAGCCGCGGTTTCCACCCGGCGCACGCAGGAGGCACAGGTCATGCCCTCGACGGGCACGGTGATCGGTTCGGAGCGATGGATGGGGCGAATAATCTGGTTCATGGGTCGCGATCCTCTTCGCAACCGCATGTAGGGCTTCCCATCATGGGAAGGTCAAGGGCCGGGCCGTTTTTTCGCGAGGGTTGTTCTTCGCGTCTTCTACCTGGCGCCTGGTGTTTCGCCGACATGCAGGGGCCAGTCGATCAGATAATTCTCGAAATCCTCGACATCGACCTCTTCTTCGCTGATCGTGCGGCCTCGGGCCGAGATGCCGGCCTGGTGAACCGTTTCCGGATCGCCTGAGATCAGCGGGTGCCACCAGTAGAGATCGTGGCCGTCGCGCACCAGGCGGTAGCCGCAGGTCGGCGGCAGCCAGGGGATTTCGTCCACCTGGGCCGGCGTGAGCTGGATGCATTCCGGAACGGTCGCCTGGCGGTTGGGATAGTCCTTGCACTGGCAGCTCGTGCCGTCGAGAAGCCGGCAGGCAACCGAGGTGAAAGCCACCTCGCCCGTGTCGTAATCCTCGAGCTTGTTGAGACAGCAGAGCCCGCAGCCATCGCACAGGCTTTCCCACTCCTGCTGGGACAGATCCTCAAGCGTCTTGGTTTTCCAGAATGCGTCTTCCATCATCATATCTGTCGCGGATGGGGACCAATTTTCCCCTGCCGCCTTTACCCTGTTGCGGATTCTCTATCGCGCATAAACCTTTTGTCAGCTAATGCTGAATAACGGTGAGACGCTCATGCCTTTGATCCCTCCGGGGGGTCGGCGTCAAGCGTTTCTCATCGGGCGATGGGGGAAATGGGGCAGGAACTTCCAGTGCAGGACCATCCGAAATCACCGGTTAAGCAAGAGCGCTCCGGCTCCTCGCGCAAGAAGCGCCACATCCTCCTGCGGATCGACAGCTGGATCGATTCCACTGTCTGGAACCTCGGTTTCCGGGCCGGCGAAGTCTGGGAAGAGATCACCATCTTCTTCCGGCGGTTCCGCGTTACAGGCTTGAAAAAGCTTGGTTTCGAGCTTGCCGGCGAGGCTATGACGCTCGGCACGGTCGGTTGCGTTGCGCTTCTGGCGCTTGCCCAGCCAGCCTTTGAAGAAACCAAGGAAGACTGGCGCAACCGGGGCGATTTCGCCGTTACCTTTCTTGATCGCTACGGCAACGTCATCGGCCATCGCGGCATCATCCATGAAGGCTCGGTTCCGATCGAGCAACTGCCCGACCACCTGATCAAGGCGGTGCTGGCGACCGAGGACCGCCGCTTCTTCGATCACTACGGGATCGACTTCATCGGCCTCGGCCGCGCGCTTTCCGAAAACGCCAAGGCCGGCGGCGTCGTCCAGGGCGGATCGACGCTCACCCAGCAGCTGGCGAAGAACCTGTTCCTCACCAACGAACGGTCGATCGAGCGCAAAATCAAGGAAGCGTTTCTGGCCATGTGGCTGGAGGCGAACCTTTCGAAGAAAGAGATCCTGTCGCTCTATCTCGACCGCGCCTATATGGGCGGCGGCACGTTCGGGGCAGCCGCGGCAAGCCAATTCTATTTTGGCAAGAACATTACCGAAGTCAGCCTTGCGGAAAGCGCGATGCTGGCCGGCCTGTTCAAGGCACCGGCGAAATATGCGCCGCATGTGAACCTCCCGGCTGCGCGCGCCCGCGCCAATGACGTTCTGTCCAACCTTGTACAGTCAGGCCTGATGTCGGAGGGCCAGGTGATCGCGGCCCGCCGCACGCCGGCAACCGCGATCGACCGCGCCGAGGTCAAGTCGCCAGACTATTTCCTTGACTGGGCCTTCGACGAGGTGCAGCGGCTGGCCAAGGCCGGCAAGATCCGCGAGCATTCGATGGTGGTCAGGACCACGATCGACATGGGCCTGCAGCAGGCAGCCGATGCGGCGATGGAAACCAGCCTTCGCGAATACGGCGACAGCTTCAAGGTGAAGCAGGGCGCCATGGTGATGATCGAAAACGGCGGCGGCGTGCGCGCCATGGTCGGCGGCCGCGACTATGGCGAGAGCCAGTTCAACCGTGCCACCAAGGCGCTGAGACAACCGGGCTCGTCATTCAAGCTCTATACCTACTCCGCCGCGATGGAGCACGGCTACAAGCCGGAATCGGTGATTTCAGACGCGCCGATCACCTGGCGGGGCTGGTCGCCGCAGAATTACGGTCGCTCCTACAAGGGCAAGGTCACCCTGATGAGCGCCATGCAGCAATCGCTCAACACGGTGCCTGTCCGGCTTGCCAAGGATGTGCTCGGCACCGACGTCATCGTCAACACCGCAAAGGCTTTTGGTGTCGAGACGCCGCTCAGAAGCGACAAGACGATCCCGCTCGGAACGTCCGAGGTAACGGTACTCGACCAGGCCACCGCCTATGCGGTGATGCCGGCCGGCGGCGTGCAATCGCATCGCCACGGAATCGAGCAGGTTCTGGGCTACGGCGGCAACATTCTCTACGATTTCGGCCGCGACGAGGTGCCGGCGAAGCGGGTTCTGTCCGAACAGGCGACCTCATCGATGAACCGCATCCTGACGACGATCCCCTATCAGGGCACGGCGCGGCGCGCGGCACTCGATGGTGGCATCGTCACCGGCGGCAAGACCGGCACGTCGCAGAGCTATCGCGACGCCTGGTTTATCGGCTTTACCGGCAATTACACGACGGCGGTGTGGTTCGGGAACGACGACTTCACCTCGATGAACAACATGACCGGCGGCTCGCTTCCGGCGATGACCTTCAAGGTGCTGATGGACTACGCCCATCAGGGGATCGAGCTGAAACCCATTCCCGGCATCGAAAACCCACTGCCGAACGGCGACCACAAGAGCGACAAGAAGAGCCAGGAAATTGCGAAAGCGAAGGAAGGCGAGAACGCCCTGCCGCCGCTGCAGAGACCGCGCTCGCTTTCGGCCGAAGCCACCAGAACGCTCAAGCAGATCGGCAAGGCGCTGTCCGAGGCTCCACCGCTTACAGCGGGCGGCCCCAAGGTCGCCGATGCCGGCAAGCCAGCTGTCGACGGACAGGCAACCTCTGTTCAGGGTGACAAGGTCCAGGGCGCCGCTACCCAAAGCGACAAGGCGTCGGTGCCGGAAGCCGGTCCCGTGACGGGCTCGATATCGACCCGGCATCAGCCGAAACAGTCGACGGCAAAGGTGACGCCGATCAATCTGGAAGTGCGGCGCTAGGTGGGTTGGCCTCAGACAGCGCGCGGGGTGATCCGCTCGAGATCATCTCCGAGTTCGCGGCGGCGGCGAAGAAGCTCGTAATCAGCCTGCAGGCCGAGAAAGACGCCTTCCGACATGCCGAAATAGCGTGCCAGACGGAGATCCGTATCGGCTGTGATCGCGCGCTTGCCAAGCACGATCTCGTTGATGCGCCGGGGTGGAACGCCGACGGCACAGGCAAGCCCGTTCTGGCTAAGCTGCATCGGCTTTAAGAAATCCTCCAGAAGAATCTCGCCGGGATGCGGGTTCGGCAGCCATTCAGCATCAGCCTTGGTAATTGACGATTTCGACATGCTCGGGCCTCCATCAGTTCAGACGAAATCTATTCACTATTTCCGTTCGATGGGGATCGTTACTTCCATCTCGACACTGCAGGCCGGGCCGGATCGATCGGCATAGATTTCAATATGCCGCGCGAGGCCCTTCCCCCTTCCCGCCAAACAATGCTAACCCTTCGCGAACGCTCCAAAAAGACACAAAGCCAATCCCGTGTTCCGTATCCCCTTCCTCATCGCCGTTGCACTTGCCATCGCATTCGGCGGCGGGATCTGGTCGACCCGGCTGGCGCTTGATGCGACGACCGGGTTCGGGGCGCTCCGGATCGGGCCTTGGGAGGCGTTTCCGCAGGCGCAGACGGCCGATGCAGACCCTTATGCCAAATCGCACCGGGCCAATGCCGGCAAGCTTCTCTACGCCAGTGCCGAAGGCCTGACCTTTACCGCGACGACCGACATGACAGGCGAGCGGCTTGTGGCAAGCTGCTCCTACAGGATCCGGGGTCACACGCCGCACGCACGGTTCTGGACGCTGTTTGCGCAGGCGCCCGGGGCTGCTGCACCCTCGCTGTCGTCGGATTTGCCGCAGGCGCTCAATTCGCGCATCACGCTGCGCCAGCCGAATGGCGAGTTCGAGATCACCGCATCGCCGACGGCCAAGTCCGGCAACTGGCTGGCTCTCACACAAAGCGGGGACTTCAGGCTCGTCCTCACCCTGTTCGACACGCCGACCGCGGGCAGTTCCGGACTGATCGACCTTGCCATGCCGCTCATTGAAAAGATCGGATGCGGCCCATGATCCGGCGGTTTTTCACAGGTCTGGCGTTTGCTGTCGCGGCAGGACTGGTCGGGGCAGCACTGCTGCATTTGATCATCGTGCTGGCACTGCCGCATTTTTCGGAAAACGATGCCTATACGCGGGTGCTGAAGGAAGGCGAAACGCAACGGTTCTACCGACTGACCGAAACGGCGGACCGGGCCGGTCTTTCCAAGGACGATCCCTTCGTGGAGACCGCGGTCTGCGGTTTCGACGTGTCGGAAGGCCCGGTCAGGCTGACGGCTGAAAATACCGGCCTGCCGTTCTGGTCGCTCGGGATCTATGACGGGGCGTCCAACGAGGTGTTCAGCATCAACGACCGAACGTCGCCGGGCGGCATGCTGGATGTAGCGATCGCGACGCCGACGCAGATGACGATGCTGCGCAAAAGCCTGCCCACCGGGATCAGCCAGTCGATCCTTGTCGAGAGCCAGTCGGGCGAAGGCTATGCAGTGCTGCGGGCGCTGACGCCGCAGGCGAGTTTTTCTGAGGCAGCCACACAGTTTCTGAAGGACGCGGATTGTGGCGCGTTCCAGTGGCGCGGCAGAAGCCGCTTCTAGGTCCGTTTCGTACCGGCCTACTCGGCGCGGACGGCGTGGTTTTCGGCCTTGCGGTCCATCCGGTCGTCGAAACGCTCGTAGCGCACGCCGGTAAACAGCACCACTTCGCCGGGATCGGCCTCGCCGATGCGGATCTGCGGCCTGCGGCCATGCTGGTCACGCCATTTGTTCAGTATCACGATCTCTGCCATGCTCGTCTCCGTGACTTTACGAATTCGAGACGGATGAAGACGAAGATATCTCACCCTGCCCTTTCGGGGCTGACGCGACCTGCCTGATACGGCAGGAACATCCGCGTCCTTCTCGTCAGAGCGCCCAATCGCGGCGCAGCGACATTACCTTAGAAAAGCGACCTCACGGTCGTTATGCGAGCCTTCGGGCCATCTACCCAGTTTTACGGGCTTTCAGGGTGCCCAGACGCTTATCAAACCGGATGCTACGGCCCGGTTACAGACCAATACAGCCAGACGTGGATTAACAGTGAGTTAATTCTAATATGGCAGTTGATATCGACGTATGCTGGTATCAGGCTGATGAACGCCAAAACGGCATCTTTGTTCACCGCGTCATTCAAACTTCACAGTCTTCGAACGGCACAATTTTGTCGTTTTCGAACCGTCATCGGTGCGCCAAAACGAGCCGCTTTCACTGACCGTTAACCCTCAAAGCGTTAGCATCTGGTAAACCAAGGCGAAACCGACGGGTGCGGCGCGAGAGACAGCTGCATCCGGCGGAATATGCTCCGGGGAGTTCCCCAGGCACAGGTAGATGAGATGCACCGGGGCGCGTGTTTACCCCGGCGGCATCACGCGTTTCGGACATGTATTGCGTAGATGAGAGTTGCCCGTGACCAACGAGTTTCGAGACCTTGAGAGGCCACAAGCCATGCGAAAAAAGGATGTGGTGTTGATGGCCACCGTCACGAGCTTCGAAAGCCTGTCGCGTCCTTCCCGCTCCGAACTGAGACAGTTCGCCGAGCTGTTCGCACCGCTGTTTGCCGCCTCTTCGGAAGAAGCCCGCCGCGATGCGGTGGCAGCCCTTTCGCAATCACCCGCCATTCCGCCGGCCGTCGCCTTTTTCATCGGAAGCCAGCCGATCGCGGTCGCCGCACCCTTCCTGATTGCCTCGCCCTGCCTTTCCAACGATGCGCTGATCACCATCGCCCGCAGCCAGGGCGTCAACCACGCCCGCGCGATCGCCAAGCGCGAAAGCCTGTCGCCGATCGTCATCGATGCGCTGGTCGGCATGCGCTATGATACGATCGCAAGGCCGATCACCGAACGGCGCGAGCTTCCCGCTGCCGCGATCGAGGCCATGTCGACCGTGGTCGAACCCCCGGCAGACACGCCGGTCGAAACCGCCAAGGCCGAAGACGACTTTCTGCTGCCCGAGGAAGCCCGGGCTGCGCGCGAAGAGGAGCTGCGCCGCCGCATCAAGCTTCTGGCCGGCCATATGGAACGCCAGAGCGACGACCGGCAGGGTCTGCGGCAGCTCAGCGAAACGCATGCCGCCCTTCTCGTCCGATTTGCCCGTGCCCGCGAGGCGACGCTGTTTGCCGGCGTTCTGGCAGACGCGCTGTCGGCCAGCCGCTGGCTGGCACAACGGATCATGCTTGATATCTCCGGCCAGCAGCTGGCGACGACGCTCAAGGGTCTGTTCATGGACGAAGCGGAAGCCGTCTTCGTCCTGGAAAGGTTCTACGGTCACCTCGCACACGAACAGCTTGACGGCACAAGCCGGGCGACGGCCATGTGGCTGGTTCTCGATATCGACGAATGCGGACGAAGGCTCGAAGCCTGGCGCCGGGCCGACGGCTATACCTATGCGGAGCGACCGGTTGCGCAACCCGTCGAGGCCCCTGCCCCCCACGCGACCGAAGAGGCCGAGCGGCCATTCCGTACATCGGCCAGCATGAGACGCGCCGGCCGCGGCCGGTAAGGCCTATCGAGCATCGGCGCTGACGACCTCGATCAGGTCGCCGATCTCGTCAACCTCGATCTCGACCACCCAGAGATCCGGATCGAAGCGCTTTTCGCGATCGATCGTCTCGCGCACCGTATCGGGCTCTGCCCGCACCAGACGCCGTTCGAACTTGCGCCCGCCATCGTCCTCGTCGTCAAAGAAGTTTTGCGGTGCCGGCGCATAAAGCGTTTCGGTGCCATCGCGAAAGCGTTGGCGGATGAAGATGGCACCAGCCTCCTCGGCACCCTTTTTCTCAACCGCTGCGTAGTCGCCCATGGCAAAGACGCGGCGGGTCAGGGCGGAGACAAATATGTGGGTTTTAAGGCGCATTACAGCGTCATAGCGGCTGCGGACGGCATCGTTAAGCGAAAATAATCAAAAGAAAGTGAGGGTAAAGGCTTGGCAACCCTTTCCTTTTGGCATCGCTGTCATATTTCCCACCCCACTACCGCATTTTTGCCAAAAAGGAGTGGGCCTTGAGCGTTCTTATCAGCATTCTGATCACCTTCCTCGTGATCGTCCTCGTACTTTATCTTGTCGCGCGCCTGCCGCTCGAAGCACGGATCAAGCAGATCATCCAGGTTATCGTGCTGATCATCGGCATCATCGCGCTGCTGAAGTATCTGGCCGTATTCTAACAACCGACCCGGCGCGCTTGCGGCTTCAGGCTTAGAGCGCGCCGATCGCCTTCAGTTTCTTCAAGACCGCTTCGCTTGGTTCACCGGTCTCCGGCAAGCGGTAATGCTTTTCGAAACGGCGTATCGCCGCCTTCGTCTGTGCACCGGCAACCCCATCCACTTCGACATCCGAATAGGCAATGTTCTGCAGCCCACGCTGGATCTGCAGCACGAGCTTCGGCGCCGGGATATCCGCCGTCATGACGGCGTTCGACTTCGCGACCGCAGGCGACGGACGCAATCCGCCAGTCGGAATATCCGCGGGCGGGATGCGGATCTGGCCCGACCGCGAACCTGCGGTTTCGGACGAGCGGATCGCCGCCGCCACCGGGTCTTCACTCTTCAGACTGATATTTTCGGCCGGCCGGTTCGCAGGCACGGTCTTCGGCTGCGCCATCGGCTTTGGCTGCACGCGGGCCGTCTCGTCAGCCGCGGGTTTTGCAACGACCGATGGCTGGGGTACGGGGACATGCACGGCAGCGCTCGAGGGCGAGCCGGTCGAGGGCTTGCGTTCCGCCTTCAGCGCCGCCAGCAGATCGCTGCCGGCCTCGCCGGATTGCGCCAGCCCCATGCGCTGCTGATACATCACGATGGCCGACTGGGTGCGCGGACCGGTAACGCCGTCATCGGCCCCGTCATAGAGACCGCGCTTCGTCAGCTCACGCTGGATTTCGGCAACCAGCTCACGATCCTCGTCGGAACCGGGGACCGGCGGTGCTGCGGTGATGAGCGTCGTGATCGGATCGACAGCGGGAGCCTGCATGGGTGCCGGCATTGGAGCCGGTTGGACAGCGGTCTGCTCGGCAGGCTGTTCGACCGGTTCGACAAGGGGCTTGGCATCGCCGGACCGTTCGATGCGGAACGTGGTGACGTCTTCTGCCGGCATGCGCTTGTAAGGCCGGTAGCCGGCGATGGCGTTCGGGTCTTTCGGATCGCGTGTGGCAAGGAAGGGCGACGGATGTCCGCCCGGCTGATACCAGAGCGCATTGGCGGCGACGAAACTGAACAGAACGACAAAGCCTGCCGCGCCCAACACAGGACGCGGATGGCGTGTCAGGACGCCGCCCACGACGCCACCAACAATTCCCCCCGTCGCGGTCACCGCGCGAAGGGCAAGCGCCGGCCGTTTTGCCGGTTTGCGCCTCTCAGGCGATTTTCGCTTTCGCGGGGCCATCGGTAAAATCCTCTTCGTCCATCATGGTCGTAAGTATTTCGGGGGCGATGTGGGCTTGCTGCCTATTCGTGACTGGCTTGTTGGATATCATGAGGCGCGGCGGAAATTCCACCCTCTCCTCACCGTCATCCACGGCTGCGCCTTCGATGCCGGACCCATCGGATGGCAGGGCGATCGTGACGACGGTCCCCTCGCCGAGACGGCTTTCGATCGTGAAGCGGCCGCCGTGCAGGGCGATCAGGCCCTTGACCAGCGACAGGCCGAGGCCCGTGCCTTCATACTGGCGGCTCAAATCGTTTTCGATCTGCGTAAACGGCTGGCCAATCGTCGCAAGCTTGTCTGCGGCGATGCCGATACCGGTATCGCTGACCGTGATCACCAGCTCGCCGGCCACAACGGTGGCATCGATCGAGACGACGCCGCCAGCCGGCGTGAACTTGATGGCGTTGCCGGCAAGGTTGATCAGGACCTGCTGCAGCGCGCGACGGTCGGCCACCACTTCGGCAAGGTTGCGGTTGGTGCGGGCTGTCAGCGTGACGCCCTTTTCGCGAGCCGAGTGATCGAGCATCGCACGGCAGGCTTCGACCGCTTCGCTGATATGGAAGGGTTCGGCGAGCAGCTCGTAACGGCCGGCCTCGATCTTCGACATGTCGAGCATGGTGGTGACGACCGACAGGAGGTGGCCGCCTGACTGGCGGATGAGGCCGACATATTCGCGCTGACGGTCATTGGCGAGCTTGCCGAAATACTCGCCGGCGAGCACATCGGAAAAGCCGAGGATCGCATTGAGCGGGGTGCGCAGCTCGTGGCTGACGGCGGCGAGGAAGCGCGACTTCGCCTCATGGGCCGACTGCGCCTCGATCGTGCGATTTTCGGCTTCGACCCGCAGGCGCTCTTCGGCACTGCGATCGAGCGCCTGGACGAAGATCTGGACCAGATCGCCTTCGCCGTCGCGGATCGCCGACATGTCGAACGACATATGCAGGAACTGCCGGCCGCCGACGGCGCTGAAGGGACGTTCGACACGGATGTCGACGATTGCGTTGCGGCCACCCTGACGCAGCGTATCGACGGCCTGAAGGAGCGCCAGACGATCGGAAACATGGACGATTTCGGCCAGCATTTCGCCAAGGCCGGCTTTCAGCTTGTCCGGGAATGCGGCGTGGTCGCGACCGCCGAGCTTCACCACCCGTCCCTGCGGATCGACTATGAGGGCGAGGCCGGGGCAGGCATGAAAGGCGATATCATCGACGGCTGGCGCGTTGGCGACCGGCCGGACGACATTGCGCGGCCATGCAAAGGCAAGCGCTGCGAGAATCAGGAAGAGCGCCGAAACGACGGTTGCGCCAAGCGGCAGAGCCAGTGCCGGCTTCATAAAGACGGAGAGAAAAGCCGGCACGGCCACGAAGGCGACGCCACCGCAAAAGGCAAGCCGGCGCAGCGACGCGACGGCCGCGGCAGAGACGGTTTCGCCCTCGCCGATGCGTCGCAGCCAACGGGATGCAGCCCCGTCAACCAGCAGAACCGCCCTCTCGGCAATGTCACTCAATACGCGCACGCAAAACCTACTCAGTCTCATATTCGAGGCTTCACAATAGGGCTCGTGCGCTTAAGGAAACTATAAAGACAGGCTTCCGCAGCCCCGTCCAGGGCCCCGTTTTCCGGCTTTGGCACACATCCACGGCTTGTTTTCTGATTGTGGTTAACAGGGCGTAAGCGTCGGAATTGGTTTGATTTTTCTTGATACATTAACCATTGGGGCAGATCCGCGGACCGACAACCCTTGGCGCGTAGGCGGGCCGCCCCATTTATGCTTAATCCGGTTTGTTAAAATTGTCCGGAAGCATCCGTCCACCCCGCCGCCCGAGCAAGGAAAGGTCGTATTTTAATCGAATTTGCCGAAAACCCGAGCGAACCCGTCAAAGCGATGTTCGCTCCCCGCGGCTAGATTAACGCCAAGACCGGAACAGGCAAGCCAGACGACTGGAGCTTAGCCGGCACGCCCGAAAACGGGCAAAACAGGTGGACCAAGACGATGTGGTTTCTGATCAAGGGAAGTGTGTTCTTCGCAGCCGTGCTGGTGGTGCTGTCCTATTTCAGTGCCGAACCGGCCTCCGATGACGCCAACATTTCGCCGCTCCAGGTGGCCGATGCGGTGTCTGCCGCAAGCGGCGCCTATCAGTATATCAGTGCGATCTGCAGCGAACGTCCCGAAGTCTGCGAAAAGGGCGCCGACACGCTTGCCGTGCTTGGTGTCCGCGCCAAGGAAGGTGCCCGTGTCGCCTACGAGCTTCTCGACAAGCAGTTCGGCGACGGCCAGCCGAAGCTTGCCATGAAGGCCGACCCAGAAGCCACCCCGATGCCATCAGGTTCGCTTTCCGACATCAGCATCGAGACCCCCCGCGGCGAGCAGGTTGCGACCGGCACGATCCCCCGCAACATTCCGGTGCCGCTCAAGCGCCCGACGCTCTGAGCGCTTCTCCAACGAAATTCAAAGCTTGCACCGGGTCTCGTGCCACGGTTCCCGGTGCCGGACTGCCTTAACTCTCATCAGCCTATTGCTGACGCCGTGAGGACCAACATCCTCACGGCGATTTTTTTGCTTTAATCGAGGCCCGGACCGCCTATATGAAGGCGCAAACGGGACCGCACGCCATGGCCAGCATCGAACAGATCATCGACGATTTTGCCTATCTCGAAGAGTGGGAGGACCGCTATCGCTATGTGATCGAACTCGGCAAGGCCATGCCCGACCTTTCCGACGACAAGAAGACTGCGGAAAACAAGGTACAGGGCTGCGCCAGCCAGGTCTGGGTCGTCAGCCACGGCAGCGATGACAGCGCCGACCCCGTGATGACGTTCGAGGGCGACAGCGATGCGCATATCGTGCGCGGGCTCGTCGCAATCGTGCTGTCGGTCTATTCCGGCAAGCATGCGTCTGAAATCGCCTCCACGGATGCGATCGAGGTGTTCGACAAGATTGGCCTTGTGGAGCATCTTTCGGCACAGCGCGCGAATGGCCTGCGCTCGATGGTCAAGCGCATCCGTCAGGAAGCGGTGATCATGCAGGCCGCCTGATCAAGACACGGATTTCCGGTATTAACCCTGTCGCACGATAGTAGTCCCGCTCACCCGGACGTGAAGGACTGCCGATCCTCGTTGTTATACTGATGCTCTACTCGCTTATTTAAAAGCAATCACAGGGCAGCAGGATGCAGGACCAGGCAAACCGTATCGCATACCTGGACGGATGGCGCGGCATCGCGATCCTGTTCGTGATCGCCGACCATTTCTCAGGCGGGCTTCTGCCCTTCGGTTCACTCGGAGTCGAACTCTTCTTCGTCTTGAGCGGACGGCTGATGGCCGATATTCTGCTCGTCCGCAAGACCGACATTCCGACCTTCTTCCAGCGTCGGTTCTCCCGCATCTATCCGGCGCTCCTGGTGTTTGCCACGGCGATGCTCGCCGTCTCCGTCGTCGGCGGGCTTGCTGGCGCGCCGCCGCATCTCCTGCTGGAGCCCTCCGCCTATCTCGCGGCGATCACCTTCACCACGAACTATTACGAGGCCTGGACCCACACGTCGTCGGTGCTGGGGCATGTCTGGTCGCTGTCGGTCGAGGAGCACTCTTACGTGCTGCTCGCCCTCCTCGTCGTCCTCGTCATCCGCAATGCGCGGGCTGCTGCCTTCGTCAGCCTGGCGATTGCGGTTGCGGCGATGGCAAACGGTGCGATCCGCACCACTCTCGCCGAACCCGGCGCCATGAGCGTCTACTGGCTGAGCGATGTGCGGATGGCCTCGATCTTTGCCTCGGTGGCGCTGTTCGTGCTCATCGACAAGGTCCGCGTTCCTGCTGCGGCACCGGTACTTGCCGCCTTGGTGGGACTGTCGCTGTGGATCCTGCCGGCGCCTGACATCGCTCGCTATACGCTCGGGACGCTGCTTCTCGCCTTTGCCATCAACACGATCGACATTGCCCCGAAGGCAGCGCTCGGCGCCCTGTCGTTCCAGCCGCTCGCCATGATCGGCATCTGGTCCTATTCGCTCTATCTGTGGAAGCAGCCCTTCTACAAGGTGGCCGAGATCGCTCCCTGGTGGGCGACGCCTATCCTTGTCGCCGCGATGTTTGTGGCAACGCTTGTGAGCTTCTACGGGGTGGAGCAGCCGGCCCGGAAATACATCAACGGCCTCAACCTGTTTCGCAGGCGCCAAGCCATAGCTGTGGTCTGACGTCGTCAGAGGATCGGCCGGTAATCGTCTGCTCCCCAACTGTGGCTGCGGCGGCGGGGATCCGGCCGCGGCGGATCGTAGTGCCGGCCGAGAGCAAGAAGTGCGGTGCGCAGCATCAGCTTGGCGGAGCGTGCCGGCCATTGCCGCTCCCGTTCGACCAGTTCCAGCCCTTTCGAAAAGCAGCAGACGTCGACGGCGACGCCCGACAGTTCCGGTCCCATCGCCTCCACGGCCGCACCAAACCGGCGTCGTGCGTCGATGGCGCTGCCGGCCACATCCGCCTGCCCGCCGCGGCCGCCATCAGCACGGCTGGACAGGCGCGGCTCCCACGAGGCGGTGATCTTGGGCTGCAGCTGACCGCGGGTGAAATCGGCAAGCAGCCGCTCACCCGCCTCGACGGCGGCTGATGGCAGGAAGGCCGACCCGTCCCTGTCCTTCAGCCTTGCGACAGTGCCGAGCGGCGATTCGGCGAGATTGCGGCGGACCGTCTGGCGTGTGCCCTCAACCACCAGCCCGACCCGTTCGATCTCGCCATGCTGAGCGGCAAACCCCTCCTCCTCCCGCTCCGCCACGGCCCGGCGCAGATAGGACCTGGCCTCAACCGACGCCGAAAGCCGGCCATCCTGCTGGACAGCAAGGCCGAGCGACACGGCCTGGTGCACGAGGTCGCGACCATGCGCCGTCTCGACATCCGAGATCGCGCCGTCGTTTTTCAAAAGCTGGCGCAGCAAGCGCACAAGACGCAGACGCTCTTTGCTCTTTTCATCCTTCATCGACCCGTCTCCTCTTTCAGCCTCAGCCCTCATCCGCTTCACCGAAGACGGAGGTGACCATCCGTTCGACGGCGGAAACGAAATCGTCAAAGGCCGGGTTGTCGCGACGGTCCTCGACCAGATGGCAGGCATGGGCGACGGTCGAGCGCTCCCGGCCGAAGCTTGCGGCGATGTCATCGACCGAGATCGACAGCGCCACGTGGCAGACATACATGGCGATCTGGCGGGAATGGGCGGCAAGCCTTCGGCGGTCGCGCCGGACCATGACCCGGTCTCCGAAGAGGAACACCATTTCCGAGACGAGCTGAAACACGATCAGGCATGTGGGTTTCGGCTTTCGACCGATTCGAAGCGTTACCCCGGAAGGCGTGGATGCGCCGGCGGCCATCCGTGCGGTGGAACGGCCGGAAACGCTGAGGCTGGGCGAAACGGGTATTGCCCCGGCGGACGGTTCGGCAGGCATGACAGCTCCTCCACTTCTAGGAATTAATTCACATACGGTAGCGGAGGAAGAGACGGATGGAAATACGAAATGCACCCTAGCGGTCGCCATCCGAGCTAAGCATCAGGAATCTAATTATGATTTTTTTCCTATCTCTAGACAACAAAAACCGGGCATGCGCCCGGTTCTCTTGATTGGCAGTGTTACTGCTGCCGTCTGTTAAAGGCTGATCAAGCCTTGGCGCGCTTGCGGCGCTGGCCGAGGCCCATTTCCTTTGCAAGACGCGAGCGGGCTTCCGCATAGGCGGGAGCGACCATCGGATAGTCGGACGGCAGGCCCCACTTTTCGCGGTATTCTTCCGGCGTCATGTTGTAATGGGTCATGAGGTGTCGCTTCAGCGACTTGAACTTCATGCCGTCTTCCAGGCAGATCAGGTAATCGTCCTCGATGGACTTCTTGATCGGGACCGGCGGCTTCGGCTTTTCAACCACGGCCACGACGGGCGTCGGCGATGCCGTGCCACTCAGTGCCGTATGAACGTCGGCAATCAGTCCTGAAAGGTCGCCGACCGGAACGACGTGGTTGCTCACATAGGCAGCCACGATATCTGCTGTCAGTTCCACCAGCAGGTCCGGGCCTTTGCCCAATGCGATTTCTGTCATTTTCGTCTCCTGTTCGTAATTCGCGGACGGTTGCGAGAGCCGACCAACACCCGCATCCTGCAGAACCACGATGGCATTCCACTGCCCGCACACTGTCCGAAGACTGAAACCTACCCCTAAGTCTCGCGCGCGAAGCCGATCATAAATACCACCGGACATTGTTTACTTCGGACAATTCCCGCATAGGCACACAATTCTGAGACGTATTGTGCGTTTTACACGAGAAATAATCCGCAAGAGAACAATTTCAGGGTTCTACTGCACCTGAATTAGCATCCGGACCCCCAAAATCCAACTGCGAAATCTAGTAATGCCGATCGAATTCTGATGGTAAAGCCGGGGGAAGACCTGATAACTGATAGTGTATCGAAAAAAGACGCCTTTATGACGGGCTTATAGCTCGAACTGCGGCCTCTATATTGATTCTTCGTGCGCTTTCATCTCATCGTGGAGCGAATGTTCGCTCATCGGATAGCCGGCGCGGCGGGCAGCGACGGCCAGAAGATGCGCCGAAACCGGGGCCGTCAGGACGAAGAACAGAAAGCCTGCAATTGCGCGGGCAAGGACCGGCAGATCCCCGGCATAGACCCCGACAGCGAGCAGCAGCAGACCCGAACCGACCGTGCCGGCCTTCGAGGCTGCGTGCATGCGGGTATAGAGATCCGGCAGCCGGTTGATGCCGATCGCGGCAATCAGCGAAAAGCAGGCGCCGGCGAGGACGAGGACGGAGACGACAAGCGCGACGACGAGATCCATCAGCGTTTCCTCCTTTGCACGCGTGTCTTGCCGGATGTCGCTGGATCTTTTGCGGCATCGGTGACGCGCGGCATGATGAAGCGGGCAAAGGCGACGGTCGACAGGAAGCCGACGAGGCCGAGCGCGATGGCGATATCGATATAGAGGTTGAAGCCGGTTCGGATGGCAATCAGCGCGATAAAGCCGATGACGATGCCGACCAGCATGTCGAGCGCAAGCACACGGTCCGGCAGCGTCGGCCCCGCCACCACCCGCCGGATGGTCAACAGGAACGCGACCGACAGGACCGCCATGGCAATCCAGGTGGAGACAGACAGGATCGTCGCGGCCAGGGACGGATCGGACACGGTCATTCGAATGCCTCCAGGATCTTGCGCTCGAAACCGTCAGCGATTTCCCGCTTGGTCGCGTCGATATCGGAGGCGTCAAGCGCGTGCACGAAGAGGAACTTGCGGTCGGCCGAGACATCCACCGACAGCGTGCCCGGCGTGAGCGTGATGAGGTTGGCAAGCAGCGTTATCTCGAAATCGCGGCTGACCGTCAACGGAAAGGCGAAAATTCCGGGTTTGACGTCTAGCCTCGGTCTCGTGACGAGGACCGCCACCTTCCAGGCCGACATTGCCAGTTCCCTGATAAACAGGACGAGGAGCGAGAGCATCCGGCCTATTCGCATCTTACGGCTGGCGCGGTCGATCTCGCCACGCACGACCCAGAGCGCGAGCGCTGCGACGGCAAAGCCGAACACAAGGTTGAGGATGGTGGCGCTGCCCGTGATCGCCACCCAGATGACGGCAAAGACGCAAGCGCGGATGAATGACGTCATCTTATGCCTCCCGACGGCAGGGCGTCCGGAAAGACCGAACGGATATAGGCGGACGGGCCGGCAAGTCCCTCGGCGGCCGATTGCGTCAGCGACAGAAGATGTTCCGGAAACAGGCCGAACCCGGCGGCCAGCAGAACGAGGGCGCACAGCGGCAGCGACAGCCGCCAGTCGCCGCGAACTGCAGTCTGTCGCTCAAGGCCGGCCGCGGATTCAGGCCCCTGCCGCCAGTAGGCGAGAAGCACGATCCGGCCAAGCGTGAGGGTGACGAGAAAGGAAGAGACGAGAATGGCGGCGGCAAGCCACCATGCGTTGATGTCCATCGCGGCTTTCAGAAGCATGATCTTCGGCCACAGACCCGACAGCGGCGGCAGGCCGGCGACGGCGAGGAACACGAGAAGCGACACCGCCGTGAAACCCGGCGACGACCGGTAGAGCCCGCCGAGCGTATGCAGCGACCAGCGGTTTGCTTGGTTTTCGTCGCCGGAAAGCAGGCTTGCGCGGCGGGCCGCCTCGCCGACCACGAGATAGAGCGCCGTCATCGCCACCATCGAATGCAGCGCATAAAAGATGGCGCCGGAAATGGCGGCCGGAGACCCGATCGCCACGCCCGCCAGCATGTTGCCGATGCCGGCGATGACAAGGTAGCCGGCAAGTTTGCGGATATCGCTCTGCGCCAGCGCACCCAGGGCACCCGTTATCAGTGTCAGAATGGCGAGTGTGGCAATGGCGGGGCTCAGCACCTCTCGCTCCACCGGCAGAAGCATGACCGTGACGCGGATCAGCGCGTAGATGCCAACCTTGGTGAGGAGCGCGCCGAACAGCGCCGACACGACGATGCGCGGCGTGTGATAGGAGGCGGGCAGCCAGAAATTGAGCGGAAAGGCCGCCGCCTTCATGGCAAAGGCAAAGGTAAACAGCGCCGTCAGCGTGACGAGCGGTGCCGTGCCCGAGAGGTCGCCGGCCTTCAGCGCAATATCGGCCATGTTGAGCGTGCCGAACAGCGAATAGAGATACCCGACCGAGATCAGGAACAGCGTCGTGGCGATCAGGTTCAGAACCGCGTATTTGAGCGCGCCATCGATCTGTTCGGGTCGTGATCCCAGGATCAGAAGGCCGAACGAGGAAATCAGCAGGACCTCGAACCAGACATAGAGGTTGAAGATATCACCGGTGAGGAAGGCACCCGAGACGCCGGCCATCAGCAGCATCAGGAAGGGATAGAAACCGTAGCGCCGTCCGGAGCCATCGATATCCCTGAGCGCGAAGATGCCGGCGGCGAGTGCCACGAGCGAGGCCGTCAGTGCCATCGTGGCACCGAACAGATCGGCCGTGAAGGCGATGCCGAACGGTGGCAGCCAGCGGCCCATGACCATCGTCACCGGGCCGTTCTCGATCACCCGCAAAAGCAGGCTTCCATTGACGAGGACGAGCAGAAGCAGCGCTGCAATGGCGATCCCGCCGTGGAGGCGGACGGACTTGCGCACCATCAGGAGAATTGCGCCGGCGCCGATCATCAGCACGACGGGCAGGATCACCAGCCAGTCGCCGAGCGGCGGCGGGGTGAGGACCAGGGCGGCTGCGAGATCAACGGGGGATGTTGCGGGGGATGCCATCAAACGTCCTCAATATCCCATCGGCGGCGATGGTTCGTCGCGGGGTTCCGCCAGTCGCATCTCGTCGGAATTGTCGCTGCCGAGATCCTGAAAAGCGCGGTAGGTGAGCACGAGGAGAAAAGCGAAGAACGAAAACGAAATCACGATAGCCGTCAGGATCAGCGCCTGCGGCAGCGGGTTGGCGGCGGTATGGGACAGCGTGTCTGCGCCCGCCGGAATGATCGCCGGGACCGAACGCGTCAGGCCGCCGGCGGTAAACAGCAGCAGGTTGACGCCATTGCCGAGCAGCACGACGCCAAGGAGAATACGGACGGTGAATTTCGACAGCATGAGATAGATCGCGGCCGAAAAGAAGAGGCCGATCAGGATCGCGAGCGGCGTTTCCATCAGCGTTTTCCTCCCGATTTGCGGCGCTTCTTCTTCGTTACCGGATCTGGCGCGCCCTCTCTTGCGGAGGCAGCCGTTTCGGCGCGCCGCGACGTCGTGCCGCGCAATGCCGGAGCGGGAAACTCAGGACCGGGTTCCTGTTCCAGCGCCAGCACGATCGAGGTGATGGCGCCGAGCACGACGAGGTAAACGCCGAGATCGAAGGATATGACCGTCGACAGCGGAATGTCCGTGCCGAACAGGCTCGGCGTGATCCACAGCCCGGTCATGAAGGGCACGCCGGCAAAGATCGACACGAGGCCCGACAGCATGGCGATCAGTAGTCCTGCCCCGGCGATTGCCATCGGATGGAAGCGCAAGGCCCGGCGCACCGCACCGGTGCCGAACGCAATCCCGTAGATCGCCAGACCCGACACCGCGATCAGACCGCCGATAAATCCGCCGCCAGGCTCGTTATGGCCGCGCAACAGAACAAAGACCGAAAAGAGCAGCGTCAGTGCAGTGACGACCGGGGCGACGGTGCGAAGAATGATGGTGTTCATGGCAGGGCCACCTGTTCGAAGCTTTCTGTCACCCGCCGCTCGTTCCTGTGGTTCAGCCTTGCCGTATTCCCGTGGCCCAGCCGTCCAGCACGACTGCGCTCCGCCCTGCCAGCGCGACGTTGCTCCACACTCCCCTCATCTCTGTGCTTGTCACAGAAATCCAGCGCACCCAAGTCCTTGGGTGCGGGAGAGGTGGTCGCGCGAGACGCGTCATTCACGGCGCAGACGCGCCGGGGCTGGGTTCCTGTGACAAGCACAGGAATGAGGGACGTTGGGGGAAGTGTCCGGGCTTTGATCATCGGCCTGGTCTCCCGGTCGATGGTTTGGCCTGCGGGGCTTTGGTGGTCGGGGCTTTGGCCGCTGTCTTTCCAATGGGGATAGCTGTCGCCGTCCGTTTCGCGCCCCCTGCCCCAAGTTCCGTCTTCGTCCCGGCCCGGACCCGGACGAGCGCCAGAACCGCGAGCCCGGTGATCATGACGACGGCGATTTCTCCCAGCGTGTCAACGCCGCGGAAGTCGACGATGATGACGTTCACGACGTTGGCGCCGTGGGCGATGACCTTGGAATAGGCGTTGAAGAAATCCGTCAGCGCGTTGTCGAACGGCGTCTCCACGGATTTGAGCAGCAGCAGCGTAAAGCCCGTGCCGCAGGCGAGCGCGATCGTGCCGTCGAACAGGCGCTGGAGGAGCGGCCGGTGATCGGACGGCGTCAGACGGAGGCGCGTCATGACCAGCGCCAGGATGACGACCGAGAGCGTTTCGACCATGAACTGGGTGAACGACAGATCCGGCGCGCCGAACAGGAGGAAGAGAACGGCGATGGCAAAGCCCTGGATGCCGAGCGCGACGATTGCCGTCAGCCGGTCGGCCGCGCGCAGGACCGCCGCAACACCGATCACGGCAATGCCGAGAAACACCCATTCGTGCAGGGCAACGGTCTGCGGGAACGCCGGCATGGCCGGGAATTCATTGAACAGGAAGGGCGGCACCAGCAGGGTAAGCGCCAAAAGGATGAAGGTGGCGGTGACATAGATTTCCAGCCGGCCGGGCTGGAGAATGCGGGTCAAGACGACTGACAGGCGGATCAGGCCTTGAACCGCATGGTCGAAACCGCGATCGGGCCCGGGACCGAGCGCATCGAACAGTCTTCGCATCAACCCGCGTGCCGTCTCCAATTGCCACAGGACCAGACCCGCAAGAATCAGTGTGAGGACCGAGAGGAGAAGCGGCAGGCCGAGATGCGGCACGGTGGAGATGTCGATGACCGTGTTTTCATGCAGCACGGCGCTTGCCATGGGTGTTGAAAAATACTGGTGCGCGGTGCCCGAGAAAACGCCCGCTAAAAGTCCGAGCAGCGCGAGAACGACGGGGCCGAGCCACAGGCCCCATGGCCCTTCATGGACGGGCCCAAGATCCGGGCGGTTTGGACCGAGAAAAGGTTTGAAACCGATCGCCAGCGCCAGCGCTCCCATCAGCGCGTTGCCGATGACGGCGAGGCAGAGAAAGAAGATCGCTCGCGGATTGCCGTCGACGAGCGCCAGATAGATCTCTTCCTTGGCGAGAAATCCGAAGAACAGCGGCAGGCCGGCCATGGAGAGGGCCGCAAGCGCTGCCGCTGCAAAGGTAACGGGCATCGCCTTGCGCAGGCCGCCGAGTTTCGAGATCTCGCGCGTGCCCGTCTCGTGGTCGATGGCGCCGGCCACCATGAACAGCGCGCCTTTGAACAGCGAATGGGCGATGAGATAAAGCACCGCGGCCTCGATCGCATGGTCGGAGCCGAACCCGGTCAGCATCACCATGAGGCCGAGCGAGGCCATCGTCGTGTAGGCGAGCATCATCTTGAGGTCGGTCTGCCTCAACCCGAGAAGCGCGCCGGAGATCAGCGTGATGCCGCCGAAGAAGGGAAGCAGGATTTCCCAGGCGGGCGTATCGCCGAGAACCGGCTGCAGCCGCATCAGGAGATAGACGCCGGCCTTTACCATGGTTGCCGAATGCAGATAGGCCGAGACGGGCGTCGGCGCCTGCATGGCGTTGGGCAGCCAGAAATGGAACGGAAACTGAGCCGATTTGGTAAAGCAGCCGGCGAGAACCAGAAGAAGAATGGCGAAATACTGCGGGCTGGCGCTGAGCGGCAGGCCCGAATGCAGAAGAAGCGACAGCTGGGTGATGCCGGTGACGTTCCAGAGGAGAACAAGGCCGGCCAGAAGCGCCAACCCGCCGCCGCCGGTGACGACCAGCGCCTGCAGCGCAGCCCTTCGTGCCTCTGCCCGGTCGTGATCGAAGCCGATCAGCAGGAAGGAGGCGATCGAGGTCAGTTCCCAATAGACGAACAGCATGAGAAAGCTGTCGGAGACGACCAATCCCAGCATGGCACCCATGAAGAACAGGATGAAGGCGAGGAAGCGGCCCTGCTGTGGGTGGCCCTTCATGTAGGCGCCGGAATACAGCACGATCAGCGTGCCGATGCCGGTGATCAGCAGCGCGAAGGTGAGCGACAGGCCGTCGAGAAACCAGGAGAAGGACAGGTTGAAACTCGGCACCCAGACATAGCCGCCCGTGGCAGATTCTCCGGCGGCAATTTCCGGAAGGAAGCTCAGGAAATGCAGGCAGGCCAAGGCGGGTGCAAGTGCGAGAACAAGCGCTGTGCGATGGCCCATCAGGCGCGAGAGCATGGGGGCAAGAAGTGCTGCAAGAAACGGCAGCATGAGTGCCGCGAAGGTCAATGCCGGCGTGGTGGCGGCCATGGTCCCCTCCCGTTGAGTATCCTCGCAAATCCCTGCCGAGCGGCAGCGCCCCACGGTTTCTAAGGGAAACCCGTCTGTCCCTCAAGCATTGACGGGCAAGAAACACGGCACCGTGACCTTTATCGACAGGCTGAACGCACCTATCTATGGCTTACAATGAAAGGATGGTTCAGATGTCCGACGTCATCACCAAGAAAGTCCAGAAGACAGATGCAGAATGGCGCGAAGAGCTGACGCCCGAGCAGTATCAGATCTTGCGCCAGGCGGGCACGGAGCGTCCCTTTACCGGGCCGTACTGGAACGCCAAGGATAAAGGCATCTACAGCTGCGCCGGTTGCGGCACGGATCTGTTCGTGTCGGATACCAAGTTCGACAGCGGCTGCGGCTGGCCGAGCTACTTTGAGGCTGTCAGCCCCGATGCGGTGACCGAACTGCGTGATACCACGCACGGCATGGTGCGCACCGAAGTCCGCTGCGCCACCTGCAACGGCCATCTCGGGCACGTCTTTCCAGACGGCCCACCGCCGACCGGCCTGCGCTACTGCATCAACGGCCACTCGATGAATTTCCGCCCGGCAGATTAATCAGCGGGACGGATGTCACCAAAGTACCGACTTGAAATTGACAGCGGCCCCATCCGGGCCGCTGTTTTCGTTTGGCTCACTCCGGCAACTCGACCGTGAACGCAAATCGCGCGGTTTGCCCGGCGGGCAGCATGACGGTGTAGGGACGCGATTCGAGATCGGCACTGGTCCCGTTCTGGGCGGCCGTTCCGTGCCAGGGCTCGATGCAGAGGAAAGGGCCGTTGAGCTTTTGCCAGAGCGCGAGGTTTGGCAGGTTGTCGAAGGAAAATTTCAGCTCCGGGCCGCCTTCCGCCGCATAGGTCAGACCCGTTCCGGCACCTTCTGCAAAGATCATTGCGTCTTCATCGAACATGTCGTGCGACAGCGTCAGCTTGCCGGACGTGAACGGCGAGGCAAGTGGGGTCGGGTCGATCAGCCCGCCGGACAGGCGCGTCATCGCCGGTTCGCCACCGTTGTCGAGCACGATCGTATGGGCCTGGCCTTCTCCACCCGGCAGCGGCCAGAGGAAGGCGGTGTGGAAACCGAGGCCGAACGGCATGGGCCGGTCGCTGCGGTTTTCCACCTCCGCCGAAATCGTGAGTTTCGAACCATCGATCGAATGGGTGACGGCGAGGCGGAAATCGAACGGGTAGACGCTGCGGGTGGTATCGGATGATGCAAGCTCGAAGCGGCAGCTGGTCTCGTCGGAGGCGGCGAGCGCGAAGGTCGAGCGGCGGGCAAAACCGTGCTGCGCCATCGGATAGGGTTTGCCTTCGATTACCACGGTATCGGAGGGCGCCTTGCCGACGATCGGGAAGAGGATCGGCGAGCGGCCGGCCCAGAAGGCGGCGTCGCCGTTCCAGAGAAAGTTGCGGCCATCCGCCGTCTTCAGCGACTGCATTTCCGCACCGAGGGGTGAGATTTCAACGGAGATACGATCGTTGGCGATGCGGGTCACGGTATCATCTGATGCAGCGGACATGCGGCTCTCCTGGCAGATTTTAGGCTTGAGGCGCAGGATTGCCTGCCCTGCGCGTCGGTTAGATGACGATCAGACCGTTTCCCGGGGAATCGCATATTGATCGTCGCTGACAGCCTCCATCCAGTCGGCGGTCTTGCCGTCGAGCGCTTCCCCGATGGCAATATGGGTCATGGCTGTCTGCGACGATGCGCCGTGCCAGTGCTTTTCGCCCGGCGGAAACCAGACGACATCACCGGCGCGGATTACCCGGACCGGGCCGCCCCAGGTCTGGGTGAGGCCGGAACCCGAGGTAACAACCAGCGTCTGGCCGAGCGGATGGGTGTGCCAGTTGGTGCGGGCGCCGGGTTCGAACGTGACCGATGCGGCAACGACGCGGGCAGGCGCTGGCGCCGTATTCAGCGGATCGAGGCGGACTGTGCCGGTGAAATACTCTTCCGGCTGCTTCTTGGAGGCCTGCGAGCCAACACGCTTGATATCCATGGAAAGATCCTTCGTCGTCATGCGATTGATGCGAATGCGATGTCAGCCAGCATATAGGCCGTTCGGACGGAAGTGCCATGAGAAAGCGAAGGACGTCAGCCCGCGACCCTGAGCTCCATGCAGGCGAGATCGAGCCAGCGGCCGAACTTGATGCCGACTTCGGAAAACGTGCCGGTCAGGCGGAAACCGAGCCTTTCATGCAGACGGATGGAGGCGGCGTTGCCCGCTTCGACGCAGGCGATCATCACATGAATGCCATTCGACGCGGCGCGGGTGATCAGCTCGCGCATCAGAAGACGGCCGATGCCCTCGCCGCGGGCCTCGCGGTGCACATAGACGGAATGTTCCACCGTATGACGAAAGCCCTCGAAGGCGCGCCAGTCGCCGTAGGATGCGTAGCCTTTGACGACCCCGTCCTCGTCGGCGACCAGAACCGGAAATCCCCTCGCCCGGCGTGCCGCAAACCAGTCGCGACGGTTGGCGAGATCGACCAGCGTCTCGTTCCAGATCGCCGTCGTATTGGCGACGGCGTCGTTATAGATCTCGAGGATCGCCGGCAGGTCGGCTTCGGTGGCATCGCGGATCAAAGGGGGCACTGGCTATCGTCCATTATAGTGATTGCCCGTCCACTTTATCAGACGGCCGCAGTGTGTAAAGCGGGCTGGCGTCTTGTGGACACGATCGGTCAGGCACTGGCCGACAGGCTAAAGCAGGTCATGACTGCACTATAGTGGACGGCGGCGGCCGCGACGACAAAGGAATGCCAGATGGCATTCTGGAAGCGCAGTCTTTCCCACACGTGGAAGATGACGCCGAGCGAATAGATCAGGCCGCCGATAACAATCAGCAATGCGGAGATCGGCGGCAGATAGGCCGAGACAGGTTCGGCAACCATCAACCCGCTCCAGCCCATGGCCAGATAGAGAAGGATGGTCAGCCGGTCGAACCGGCCGGGGAAAAAGCATTTGATCAGAATACCGAAAATCGCTGTGGCCCAGATCGCGATCAGCATCCCGAAGATCCACGGGTCGGAGGCGCCGCGCTGGAGGAATGGCGTATAGGTGGCGGCGATCAGGATGAAGATCGCCGAATGGTCGAACCGCCGCAGCAGCCACTTGGTCGGCGAGTGCGGCCATATATTGTAGGTAAACGAGATCGACAGGCAAAGGATCAGCCCGATCCCGTAAATCCAGGCGGCAACGATCTCGCCATGGCTCGACCACATGGTGGCGTAAAAGATCAGGGCCGTGGCACCGATCAGGGCGAAGACCAGTCCGATGCCATGGACAATCCCATCCGCGACGATCTCGTGAAAATCGTAGTTTCTGCCAAATTTGAAGAGATCGCTCATTACCCACCTTCCATACCGGTCCCAAGAATGGGGCCGAGCGGAAAGCTTGGCAAGACTGCGCGATTCACAATAAATTTCCGATGGTTTCAACTCTTGGTTATGAGCCGAAAACTGTGGCTGCACGAGCCGGTTCCGGATGGTGCGGGAACGGCGGCAATGAAGCCTGTACGGCTAGAGGTGGCCGCCCCAGCGTCAATAAATCGAGAACAATCTATCGCCGAACTGCTCACTATCGTGAACGATCGATGGCGCGCATAACTGTGGAAAGATTGGCATGGCGCGTCGTCATTTCGATCCCGTTGAAAGCTGGAGGACAGATTATGACAGAACAGAAGCAGCCGTTTGCACTCAGCCGCCCGCTGCATGTCGGGCGGGCGCATCTCGTCGTCAACGATCTTGCTCGCGTCTCCGGTTTCTACCAGAAAATCATCGGGCTTTCGGTGCTTGAAAAGACGCCGAGCGGTGAGGTTCTGGGCGTCGCCGGCGTGCCGCTTCTGACGCTGACGACGGGCGGCAACGTGGCCCGCGCGCCGCGCAATGCGGCCGGCCTCTTCCACACGGCCTTTCTGGTGCCCGGTCGCCTTGAGCTTGCCCAATGGCTGGCCCATGCAGCGCATAACAATATCCAGCTCGAAGGCGCATCGGATCATCTGGTGAGCGAGGCGCTCTATCTTTCCGATCCCGAAGGCAACGGCATCGAGATCTACCGCGACCGCACGCCCACGGAATGGACCTACCATCAGGACGGCACCGTGGCGATGGCGACCGACCGGCTGAACCTTCAGGAGCTTTATAACAGTGCGCCCCAGGCGGCATTTGCCGGAATGGCTGAGGGTACTGCGCTCGGTCATATCCATCTTCAGGTCGGCGACATTCCGCAGGCGGACGCCTTTTACCGCGACGTGCTGGGCCTGAAGATCATGGCGCGGTATCCCGGTGCGAGCTTTTTCGCGACTGGCGACTATCATCACCATATCGCTGCCAACGTTTGGAACAGCCGCGGCGCCACGACCCGGCTTGAAAACATGACCGGGCTTTCCGATTACACCGTGAAGTTCAACGATCAGTCGGCCTTGGCGAACGCGCTTTCCGCACTGGAAAAGCACGAAATCGCGACAACCAAAACCGTCGAGGGCTGGGCTCTCAGAGACCCGTGGGGCATCGGCCTGACGCTTGCTGCGTAACGCGCGCTGAATTCCTGATCGTTGCTATCGTAAACCTGAGCAGTATTCCGGAACCGGAACACTGTTTTTGCGTTGATCGCGACAACGAGGACATCAGACAATTCATGGCCATGACGAGCACGCGCGCAGCCAATCCTAAAAAACGGCTGATCGACTTTGCCGCCAACCGGTCTGCGCATCGCAAGGATGCCGTCATTTCCGGCCTGGAGAGCGAAGACGCCGATGAGAGCCTCGTGCTGGGGCGCGAGGCGCTGGAAGTCGCCAAGGCCTGGGCCGTGATCGGCATCTTCGCGATCGTTTTCTTCGCCATCGTCCACATGATGTCGCTGGTGCTTATCCCTGTCACGCTTGCCGTCGTCGTCGGACTGATTCTCGGTCTGGTCGCGGATAAGCTTGGCCGCCTGGGCGTACCCAAATTCGGCATTGCGATCATCCTCTCCAGCGCTGTGTTCGCCGCGGTCTTTCTGGTCGTCAACGCGCTGGCCGAACCGTTTGCGATGATGATCCAGGAAGGTCCGAGCTTTCTGCAACGCATGATCGACCGGGTGATGCCATTTCTGCAGCGCCAGGAATGGCTAAACATCTCGCCGGCCACGTTCGAAACCGGGCCGATGTCGATGCAGGCGCTGTTGGAGAATTCCGGCAACATCCTCAGCGTCGTTACCGCCAATCTGACGCCGGCCGTCGTGCAGGGCATGATCTTCTTTGCGGCGCTGCTTCTGTTTCTCTACGGCAGGCTTAGACTTCGCCGTACCCTCATCCTCGCCTTCCCGCGGCGTCACCAGAGGCTGATTGCGATCCGTGTGCTGAACGCAATCGATCAGGTTCTCGGCTATTATTTTGCGACTGCGAGCGTGCTCTATCTCGGTCTCGGCATCGTGATGATCGCAATCGCCTATTTCGGCGGCCTCAGCATGCCGCTTCTCTGGGGTCTGTTCGCATTCCTGTCGAGCTTCATCCCGTTTCTCGGGATCACGATCATGACCCTCGCGGTTGCAGCAGGTGGCATTATCACGCACGATACCCTTCTCCTCGGACTGCTGCCCGCGATCGTGTTCTTCTCGGTGCACTTGCTGATGGAAAACCTGATCTTCCCCGCGATCATGGGCCGGCAGTGGGAGATCAATCCCTTTGTCGTGTTCGTCGCCATCCTGTTCTGGACATGGATGTGGGGTGCCGTCGGCGCCATGCTGGCGCTGCCCCTGTCGCTGATCATGATGACCGTACTGTCGGAACTGTTTCCAGAAAAGAAGACCGTTCCGCATCTGCCGGGCTAAAGCCCGGCGATGTCAGCGACCCGTCAGTCGTAAAGGTAGTACTTGTCCCATTCCTCGCGCGGGATCTTGGACCCGACCTTGTAGTCGAATGCGGTGACGCTGAGCCCTTCAGCGTTGGTCTCGCACTTGAATTTCAGCTTGAACCAGTCACCGCCGCTGCGGAACGCTGCGCCGGTTGCCTTGAGGCCGTTGTCGTTCCCGACCGGGTCTGAAAACGTGTAGGCGATCACCTTGTCGGGGCGGAAATCGCCTTCCTTGCGCAGGCGATCCATCGCCTCGAGATCGCAGCGCTGTTCGACTCTTTCTTCCGGTGCAAGGGCGTTCAGCTGGCGAACAATGCGGCCGTCGAGCGCGTGGGCAGGCAGGGTGGAGGCGGCGCAAATCAGGAGAGCGCCTGTCATGGATGCCCGGGCGGGCAGCAGTATCGTCATGGAATCCTATCCAAAGTGACTCGGACGGGGCGGAAACTAGAAGACGGATTCGTTGTTGACCACCTACCAGAGCGGGAATTATCATGACGCATATTCTTTAGGTGGTCGGGACCGGAATCGGTATCATGCTTGGAGGACTGAACAGATGACAGCCGAACTGGCGATGGTATTCCTGATGAGTGGCATTGGGCTATCATTGGTCGTCGCCTTCATATTCTGGCAGCAGCACCGTGACCTCGCACCTCTCGCCAAGTCCCGCGAGCCTGAGAAGAAGTAGGCTCAGGCGGCTTGCCCGCTTGCCTCATGGTCCGGCCGCCCCTATCTCTGGCACTCCCTTCATGACTTCGGAGTGCTTCCTTGGCCCCCTCCCCGAAAATGCCGTTCGAAAATCTGCCCACGCCTCCGGTCGCGGCGAAGAAGCCGGTGACGGATACCCGTCACGGCATTACCCGCACCGACGACTATGCCTGGTTCCGGGCCGACAACTGGCAGCAGATGTTCAAGGATCCGTCGATCCTCGATCCTGAAATCCGCACCCATCTGGAGGGCGAGAACGCCTATATGGAAGCGGCGATGGGCGACACGGCTGCATTGCAGAAGACGCTGTTTGCCGAAATGCGCGGTCGCATCAAGGAAGACGATTCCTCCGTGCCGATGAAGGACGGACCGTTTGCCTACGGATCGCTGTTCGTGACCGGCGGCGAGCAGCCAAAGTATTTCCGCACCCCGCGCGACGGCGGCGATCAGACGATCCTGCTCGACGGCGACAAGGAAGCGACGGGCAAGGACTATTTCCGTCTGGCCGGCATCGACCATGCGACGGATCATTCCAAGGGCATCTGGGGTTACGACGACAAGGGTTCGGAATATTTTACCCTGCGGGTTCGCGATCTCTCGACCGGCGAGGACATGTCGGACGTGCTGGAAAACACGGCCGGCGGCGGCGTCTGGGCGCCTGATGGCAAGAGCTTCTTCTATACGCTGCAGGACGAGAACCACCGTCCCTCCAAGGTCTTCCACCACATTCTCGGCACGCCGCAGACGGACGACCGGCTGGTGTTTGAGGAAAAGGATCCGGGCTTCTTCATGGGCGTCGGCGGATCGCTGCTGGACGACGTGATCTATCTCGACATTCACGATCACGAAACGTCGGAATACCGCCTCATCCCGACCTCGGACCTGACCGCCGAGCCGAAGCTGGTGGCGGCGCGCGAGGAGGGCATCGAGTATTCGATGACCGAAGGCGGCGATGTCTTCTACATCCTGACCAATGACGGCGATGCCAAGGACTTCAAGATCGTCGAGGCGCCGTTTGCGGCACCGGGCAAGGAAAACTGGAAAGAGATCGTACCGCACGAGCCCGGCCGGCTGATCATTTCGCACATGGCCTATGAGCAGCACCTGATCTGGCTGCAGCGCAACCAGGGTCTGCCGGAGATCATCATCCGCGACCGCCGGACCGGCGAGGAGCATTCGATCGCGTTTGCCGAAGAAGCCTATTCGCTGGGGCTATCGGGCGCTGCCGAATATGACAGCACGGTCATCCGCTTTTCCTATTCGTCGATGACGACGCCGACCCAGCTCTACGACTACGATATGGTGAGCCGGACGCGCACGCTTTTGAAGACGCAGGAGATCCCCTCCGGCCACAATGCCGCAGATTACGTGACCCGCCGCGTGATGGCCCCGTCCCATGACGGCGAGCTGGTGCCCGTGTCGCTGCTCTACCGCAAGGACACGCCGCTCGACGGCACCGCGCCCTGCCTGCTCTACGGCTACGGTGCCTATGGGATGACCATCCCCGCATCGTTCTCCACCAACAACCTGTCACTGGCAGATCGCGGCTTCATCTATGCCATCGCCCATATCCGCGGCGGCAAGGACAAGGGTTTTGCCTGGTACGAAGACGGCAAGATGGAAGCCAAGGAAAACACGTTCAAGGATTTCATCGCCGCTGCCGACCACCTCGTGGCCGAGGGCTTCACGTCCTATGAGAACATCATTGCCGAAGGCGGCTCGGCCGGCGGTATGCTGATGGGCGCGATCGCCAACATGGCGCCGGAAAAGTTCGCGGGCATTATCGCGGCCGTTCCGTTCGTCGATGTGCTCAACACCATGCTCGACGATACGCTGCCGCTGACGCCGCCGGAATGGCCGGAATGGGGCAACCCGATCGAGAGCCTGGAAGAGTACCAGTGGATCGCCGCCTACTCGCCTTATGACAACGTGGGTGCAAAACCCTATCCGCCGATCCTTGCCATTTCCGGCCTCACGGATCCACGCGTGACCTACTGGGAACCGACCAAGTGGGTGGCGAAGCTTCGCGAATTCTCGACCGGCTCGGCACCGATCCTGCTCAAGACCAACATGGCTGCCGGCCATGGCGGAAAGTCGGGGCGTTTCCAGCGCCTGGAAGAGATCGCCTTCGAATATGCATTCGCGATCAAGGTGGCCGGGAAAGCCTGACCGTGCGGATCGCGCAGAATCGATCATCTCCAATGACAATCGCCGCAGTGCCTCGATCGGGCGCTGCGGCTTTTTTGTGTGAAAACAGTTTTGAATATGCGGAAACGCGCATATGCCTTGGCGGCGTTCGATTTTCCCGTCAGATCGCTGATTTTTCGACAGAAATCGCGGCGGCGCGAATAAGTCCCATGCGCGCTGTCAAGCCCCAAAACCGGCCGGAAATCTCCCGGCGCAAGCTTCGCACAAGCTTCAGGCGTTAACTCTTGCTTAACCCAAGCGAGATCGAGGCGGTGCCATGAAGATCGATAGTGGCCTCAGCGGCTACAACTACCCCCAGCGGGCGGTCGACATCGATCGCAAGCAGGACGAAACCCAGCAGCGCGACACACCTGCGTCTACCCGTTCCAGCGGTTCGCTGACCGGCAGCAGCACACTGTTTGCAAGCTCGCTGGTGAGCGCCCTGTGGGCCCTCGATGCCGGCGACGACAGCGCTTCGACCTTTGCCACAAGCGGCGCGACCGCTCCCGTGCAGCAGGCCTGGGTTCAGGACATCTACCAGGAATTCTCCTGATCAACGTCTGATCGATCATGGCCCGTCACCGCGGTGACAATCCACGTTCAGGGTTAACATTCCCTGAAGGCGCCCTTCAAGCCAACATGGTGATCCTTGTACCTGTGGTAAATGCGTCCTATCTCAACCTCGAGACATTAGAGGTTTGAGCCTGCCATGCTATCGATCGGCGATCTTTCCAAAAGAACCGGCGTCAAGGTGCCAACCATCCGCTATTACGAGCAGATGGGATTGCTGGCGGCTGCCACGCGATCTGAAGGGAACCAGCGGCGCTACGAGCGCAGCGATCTCGATCGGCTGGCCTTCATCCGCCACGCCCGCGATCTCGGCCTCGACATTTCCGCGATCCGTGAGCTGATCGCGCTCGGTTCGCATCCGCAACAGCCCTGCGGCGATATCGACCGGATCGCAGCCGAGCATCTTTCCGGCGTGCGCGAAAAGATCGCCAAGCTGAAGAAGCTCGAGGAGGAACTCGAGCGCATCGTGTCCCACTGCGACGGCAACCACGCGATCAAGGACTGCTACGTGATCCGCTCACTCTCGGATCACGGGCTCTGCGAGGGGGAGCATTGAGGGGTTAGAGGCGGTTGCGCAGTATGTCATCGCTCACCAGACGGCCACTGAAGAAGAGACCGAGGATGATCACCTCGGGAGAGCGGACGACAAAGGCTATGCTGACACTGCGCCGATAGCCGATGATACGGACGCCCGGGACCTCGCTCTCGCGCACTGTTCCTCGCTCCGGAAAATCAGCGAGACCATTGAGAAAAGCACGCAGTTTCGTCACATAGGTCCAGGCGACGGTCGGGCCGGGACGGTCAGCGACGTAATCGTAGAACTCTTCAACTTCACGCTCGGCTTCCGGATGCAAGATGATCGCATACCGGTTCCCCATGGACCTTATCGGCCTTCGTCGGCAGATTTCGCTTCAGCGGCAAGGCGGGCGCGGTGCCTGTCTTCCAGACGCGAGAAAGCATCGTCAATCGAAACGCCCTCTGCCCTGCCCTCGATCAGCTCGTCATACCGGCCCGGAATTTCATTCCGGAGCCATTCCTCCAAGGGCTGCTCGTTGCTTGCAAGCATCTGGAGACCGGCATCAATGACCTCATCGGCATTCTCGAAGCGGCCGGACTCGATCTGCTTTTTGATGAAACGCTCTGCGTCCTTGCTCAACGCGGTGTTCTTCATCATGGCCCTCGCTTTCAAGACAGCACTGACTGTAGCACTCCTCACGCCACCCAGACAGTCATCAACACCCGCTTGACAAGCATTTTATTCCGGCGCAGAAAGTTGTCATGATGATTACGTGCACCACCACCGCCGCAACGTATTTTTGGGCCTACCTGTAAAGGGCGGCTCGACAGTTCATCATGTCAACAAGCCGCCGTCAGGCGGCTTGGTTGTTTCTAAGGGCACCTGACGGCACGACGAGACCGAAAAGGAATGCCGGAATGCCCCCGATTTCGATCGAAGACAGCGAGATCTCACTGCCGCGCCCGGCCGTGGTGACGATCCGCGCCGCCAAGCGTCACGACCTGCCGCAGTTGAAAGAGATGATCGCAGCCCTTGCCGCGCATCACAACGATCTGGCCGACATTACCCCCGAAATGCTGGAACGCGACCTGTTCGGCGACCTGCCCTGGATCACCGCACTGGTTGCGGATGCGGGCGACGCCCTGATCGGCTACGCCATTCTGGTGCCGCTCTACCGCGCGCAGGAGGGAAGCCGCGGCATGGACCTGCACCACCTGTTCGTGCGCGACGGTCACCGTGGCCACGGCATCGGCCAGCATCTCGTCTCGCGCGCCCGCGACATTGCCCGCAATGCAGGCTGCGGCTATCTCTCGGTCAGCGCCGCCACCGGCAACTTCGCCGCCCACAAGTTCTACGAACAGATGGATTTCAAGCCACGCCCGGTGACCGGCATGCGGTATATGCAGACGTTGGTGTGAGGGTGGATGTTCAACTTGTGACGGCGGGGTAGTTACTGCCGCCGTTCTCGGACGAGCATTGCTCAGATGCAGCACGGAGCTTGACGATTACTTCGCAGCCTTCGCCAGCACCTCGCCAGCCCATTCGTTGAGGCTCTTGCCGGACAGTTCCGCAGCCCTTGCGGCGCGCGCGTGAACTTCGGGATCGATCCGAAACATCACCTTTCCGGAGTAGGGCTTTTGAGGATCTTTGCCGATCCTCGCGCAGGTTTCGAGATAGTCATCGACAGCCTCGCGGAACGCATTCCTGAGACCATCGACATTGTCGGCGTGGAAACCGACGCCGTCGCGGATGCCAGCGATCTGCCCGAACAGAATACCGTCTTCGTCGTCATAGTCGATGCGGGCCGAATAGCCCTTGTAGGTCATCACATTTTTCACGGCTTTACCCCAAGTCGTATCAGATAGGCGCGCAGCTCGCACCTGATATCGCTTTGCTTCCTTGGACGGGTACGGACGATGGAAGGTCTCGACTTCGCCCTTGTTTTCGAACCGGACGCGTGAGCCGCTTCCCTCGATCACTGTGCATCCGGATGCGACAAGCAGGCTTTCGATCGCAGCCCATGGGAGCGCTCCCGATACCGGGTCTGTGAAAACAGCTTCGAGGGTCTTGCGCTGCTTGCCGTCATCACGGCATCATAGGCCTGCTATCATTTATTGCAAGCACCCGCCCTCACCTTGCCGGCACCGCCTTGAGATAGGCGGCGATGGCCTGCAGGTCGCTTTTCGGCAGATGCGCGATGTTCTTCTGAACCTCGACCATGGATCCGCCGACGCTGTCGAAATCGGGGGTGAAGCCGGTCGAGAGGTACTCGGTTATTTCCTCCTCGCTCCAGGCGCCGATGTCCTTGGAGCCGGGGGTGATGTTGGGAATGCTGCCCTGCCCTTCCGGGTTGGGGCCGCCGGCCAGCCACTGTCCTTTTTCGAATCCGCCGAGCGCGTTGCGGGGCGTGTGGCACTCGCCGCAGTGGCCGGGGCCTTCGACGAGGAACTGGCCGCGTTTGACCTTATCATCGGCGGAAGCGAGTTCGACGCGTGGGCCGTCGTCGAAATAGAGGAGTTTCCAGCCGCCGACCGCGAGCCGCTGGTTGAACGGAAAGCCCAATTCGTGCGGCTGCGCGACATTGCTGCTGGGCGGCAGCGTTTTCATGTAGCCGTAGAGGTCGTTGACGTCGGCTGCCGACAGGCGTGCGTAGGAGCCGTAGGGAAAGGATGGATAGAGATGCTCGCCGTTCGGACCGACGCCCCGTGTCATCGCGTCGCCGAACTGGGCAAGCGTCCAGGAACCGATGCCGGCTTTGGGATCCGGCGAGATGTTGGGGACGTGGAAGGTGCCGAACGGGCTTTTCAGCGCCAGTCCGCCGGACAAAATCTTTGCGGCGTCGCCTTCTGCGCCTTCTGCGGCATGACAACCGGCGCAGCCGCCCGCCCAGAACAGTTGCTCGCCCTTGGCAAGATCGGCCTGACCGACGCTCGACCAATATCCGGCCTCATGCGGCTGGGGCTTTGTCAGCGCCCAGGCCGTAACGGCGCCGGCGGCGACAACGACCACGCCGATGCCTAACACTTTTGCCCATCTTGCGGCCATCGCCCGATCCTTCTCCGACATCAACGCGGAACGGAACGGCTGCCTTTGCGACAGCCGTTCAAGCATGTAGGCATGCGCTACTTCTTCAGGCGGTAGGTCTCGTGGCAGGAGCCGCAATTGGCGCCAAGCGTCCCAACGGCCTTCTGGACGCCTGCGGCATCCGTCGGCATCGAAGCGAGGATCATGTCGGCATCGGAGGCGAGCTTGTTCGCTTTGGCGCGGAAATCGGCTTCGTTCTTCCAGATCGCCGGCGATGCTTCCGAATTGGCTTCGGATCCGACAGGGAACTGGTCCGGGAAGGCCTTCATATTGGTGCTGATCGTGGTCAGCGCTGTCTTGATGGCATCGGCGTCGTAGGGTTTGTCGCCTTTGGCGATGTTGCGCATGGCTGCCGTGGAGGCGGCCACCTGCTTCATCATCTGTTCGCGCTTCTCGACCACCGCATCCTGCGCAAGGACAGCGGTGAAGCCGAGACAGAGTGCCGCGGTCGTCATGGCGATAGTTCTGAATTTCATTTCCGGCTCCGATCCCTAAAACGATGTGATGTCTGCGTCTCACATCATCAACGCATTCGCGTGATGATGATGGCAAGCTTACATGACCGAAAGAAGTCACGATTTCGTAATTTAGCGCTCGATTCTAGAAGTCGTCAAACCCAATGCAAAGTCATGTTTTTCAAGCGCTTCAGATCGACCGCGCGTGGGCGGACAGCGGCGCCTGACGATAGCCAGGCTTGATCAGACATCGGGTGATCAGAAACGCAAACACCCGGCGCCTTGCGGCACCGGGTGTCTGGTAAATCAGCAATTAATTGCGCTTACTTGGAAGCCGCCTCGTAGCGTTCCAGCACGTAATCCCAGTTGATCAGGCTATCGACGAACGCCTCAAGGTACTTCGGGCGGGCGTTGCGATAGTCGATGTAATAGGAATGTTCCCAGACGTCGACGCCGAGGATCGGCTCTGCGCCGTGGACCAGCGGGTTTTCGCCGTTCGGGGTCTTGGAGATGACGAGCTTGCCATCCTTCACCGAAAGCCAGGCCCAGCCGGAGCCGAACTGCGTGGTGCCGGCTGCAATGAAATCAGCCTTGAACTTGTCGTAGCCGCCGAGATCAGATGCGATCGCTGTTTCGAGCTTGCCCGGCAGCTTGTTTCCGCCGCCGTCCTTCTTCATCCACTTCCAGAAATGGACGTGGTTGTAATGCTGGGCAGCATTGTTGAAGAGGCCCTGGTTGGTGCCGAAGGACTTCTTGACGACGTCCTCGACCGACAGGTCAGCCATGCCGGCTTCGGCCGCCAGCTTGTTGCCGTTGTCGACATAGGCCTTGTGGTGCTTGTCGTG
Organism: Rhizobium sp. CFBP 8752; assembly: GCF_014842035.1. Lineage (NCBI taxonomy): Bacteria > Pseudomonadati > Pseudomonadota > Alphaproteobacteria > Hyphomicrobiales > Rhizobiaceae > Rhizobium > Rhizobium sp. CFBP 8752. The sequence goes on from NZ_JACYUZ010000001.1 coordinate 2,329,970, forward strand.
GTGGTATTCCAGCGTTTCCTTCGACATGAAGGGCGCAAGGGCTTCGTAATCGTATGGAAGTTCGGGAAGTTCGAAAGCCATTGGTATACTCCTTTTGGCAAACACCGTGGGTGAAGGTCGTGCTGGAACATAGGAGCGCGATGGGGAAGAGGCAACGGTGAACCTTCCAAAAACAACCGCTCAATCGACAAGAAATTGCTGAATTTTCCAAGCATTAGCGAGAGGAATCAATCGCTTTCGCACCGAATGCAGAAACCGGAGAAAATTGACGATGAAAAACTTTGTGGCACCGATCCTCCTCGTTTGCGCAACCGGCGCCGTGACGGCCCAGGCCGCTTCCGACGATGCGTGGACGACGTTTCAGGCTGACGTCGGCAAGGCCTGCGTGGCGGCATCGAAAGACCTGATCGAGAACGGAAGAGCGGTGGTCGATCCGTTCGGAAGCCAGTCCTATGGGCTTGCGGTCGTCACCGGCAAAGCCAAAGGCGCCAAGGTCAGGATCAGCACGATCTGCGCCTACGACAAGAAGACCAAAAAGGCCGAAGTGGGTGGCGAGATCTCCGCCGACATGCTGAGGGCAAAACCTGGCAAGTAACATCCGCGACCGCGCGGGCGGCAGCGTTTGGGAACTTTTCCACCACGGCAGACTTTTCCGGGCATGAAACACTGCCGGGAGGGCTGCCGTGTTTGATTTCTTGACCTTCGACTTTCTGACGTCCGATTTCGTGATCTTCGTGGCAATCGGCTTTTTCGCGCAGATCATCGATGGCGCGCTCGGCATGGCTTTCGGCGTTCTCACCACCACTAGTCTGCTTGCTTTCGGCGTGCCGCCGGCAGTCGCCAGCGCCATGACGCATGTGACCGAGTGTTTCACGACGGCTGCATCCGGTGCCTCGCATCTCTACCATCGCAATGTAGACTGGCGGCTGGTCAAACGACTGGCGCCGGCCGGCATGCTCGGCGGCGCGATCGGCGCCTATCTCCTGTCCAGTATCGACGGCAAGGCGATCGAGCCGTTCGTCTCGGTCTATCTGATGCTGGTCGGATGTTACATTCTCTACAAGGCCTTCCGCCCGGCCTTCAGGCGCGACATGCATGACCGGATCGTGCCCTATGTGGGCGGTGCGGGCGGCGTGCTCGATGCCATGGGCGGCGGCGGATGGGGGCCGATCGTCACCAGCTCGCTTCTCGGCCGCGGCCATGAACCAAAGAAGGTGATCGGCTCCACGAACCTCACCGAATTTGCGGTAACGACGGTGATCTCGGCGACCTTCATCGCCACGCTCGGCTGGTCCGAACTGTCGTCGGCGCTCGGCCTCATCCTCGGTGGCGTGCTGGCGGCCCCGTTCGGAGCGCTGATCGTCAAGCGACTGCCGACCAAACCGCTGATGGTCGCCGTCTCCCTGATCATCATCGGTACGGCTGCGGTGCGGATCATCTGAGGGCGATGCTCCTCTAACCTTCCAGCCCATCGCAACATCCCACATCCGCTGCCCTGCACCTGTCCCTTTGGCGGCTGGCGCGCTAGATAACGGGTATCGCGGTTTCCTCCGGGGGCCGTAGCGGAGTGTTCTCCGACGTCTGATCCTCATCTGCAAAGGTATGTCTTCCATGGCCGAAACGAACAGCCCGAACCTTCTCGTCATCCTCTTGCACGGTGTCGGCTCCAGCGGCGACAATCTGGCGCCGCTTGGGGAGGAATGGGCGGGGACGCTTGGCGATGCCGTCTTCGTTTCGCCCGATGCGCCGGAGCCTTCAAGCTTTGGTGCCGGCTACCAGTGGTTCAGTGTGGCAGGCGTCACGCCGGAAAACCGTGGCGAGCGGATTGCGGCGGCGCGGCCGGGTTTCGATGCCTTGATCAACGGCATCATCGCGGACAACGGCTTTTCCGACAGGCTTGATCGCGTGGCGCTGGTGGGGTTTTCGCAAGGAACGATCATGTCGCTCGACGCGGTCGCGGACGGCAGGTTTGGCGTGGGTGCGGTGGTCGGTTTCTCCGGCCGGCTGTCATCGCCTGAGCCGCTGTCGCCCTCCAAGGGCATGCCGGTGTTTCTGGTGCATGGCACCGCCGACGACGTCATCCCGTCCTGGGAAAGCGAACAGGCGGCCGATACGCTGGCGAAGCATGGTTTCGACGTGGAGACATCGATCGAGCCCGGGCTCGGCCACACGATTTCCGGCGCCGGTGCCGGTCGCGCCGTGGAATTTCTGGCGAAAGTGTTTGGATACGAAGCGCTTTAACGCGGCAGAACAAGGTTGAGGGACGGCGCCCGGACCGGGTGCCGTCCCTCGTCAATCAGACGTCTTCGCCCTTGGTCGAGCGTGCCCAGTCCATGTAGAGTTCGAGCGCCTTGCGGGCGACAGGACCTTCCTGCAGGGAGCGGTCCTCGAACCGGTTCACCGGGGCGATTTTCGAGTAGTTGCCGGACGTGAAGATTTCGTCGGCATTGGCGAAATCGGCAGCAGTCAGCGTGACTTCGCGCACGTCGAAGCCGGCGCCGCGCAACAGGGTCAGCACGCGCGAGCGGGTGATGCCGGCCAGGAACGTGCCGTTGGCGATCGGCGTCATGACCACGCCGTCCTTAACCATGAAGATGTTCGAGGATGCGGTTTCGGCGACATTGCCGTTCATGTCGAGCGCGAGCGCATTGTCGAAGCCGCGGCTCTGCGCCTCGACGATCATGCGGCCGCTGTTGGGATAAAGGCTACCGGTCTTGGCGGCCGTCATGGCCACCTCGGCGCTCGGGCGGCGGAACGGCGACACGGTGAGCGACGATGCCTTTGCCGTGTGCATCGGAGCTTCGAACAGGCAGAGCGCAAACCGGGTCGATTCCGGATCGGCGGCGACGACGCTGGTGGGAAGACCGTGCTCGGCCCAGTACATCGGCTTGATGTAGATCGCCGTCTTGCCGTCGAACTTCTTGACGCCTTCCAGCGCCAGCCGCTCGATCTCTTCTGCGGCCATGACCGGCTTCATGCCCATATTGATGGCCGAGCGGTTGACGCGCTGGCAGTGCATGTTGAGATCCGGCGAGATGCCGTCGAACCAGCGGGCGCCGTCGAACACGGTCGTGCCCAGCCACATGGCGTGCGAGGTGGGTCCGATCAGCTTCGGATTGCCTTCCACCCACTCACCATCCACGTAAGTCCAGGTGGTGGAGCGAGGGGATGTGTCGACGGCCATGATATTCTCCTTCGGGTCTTCAAAGCTTGGCGGGGGTCGCTAAAATTTGGCGTGAATGAAATCCCCGAAGCCCTCAAGGTCAAGCGACAATCCGAGATGATTCATCACAAATATTGATGGCACGCCGAATTGCCGCCGTCCGATGGTCAGGGCGCTCGCTGCGGTGCGGGTGCCGGAAGAAGCGGCGAGTCCGATGGCTGGCGCGGACTGCCCGGCGCTCCCTGCAACAGGTTATCGCTGCCCAGCTGACGACTGTCGTTCTGCATCAGGGTGATTGACAAAATGACGGCCACCAGCAGGCCAAGGACAATGAGAAACAACCAGCGCATGTATCGAAAACTCCCTCTCACGCAGAATAACGCGAACATTTCCGTCTGAAACGTTGCGTGATCCCTTCGACCAGAACAGTGGGGCCACTCTGCGGCAACGCAGCAAATCCTTCACAAACGCGGCCCAAAAACGTTGACAGCAGCCTTTCAGGCTTGCAGTCTTGCGCCTCACCTCCCGTTTACGCACTCATTTTTTTACAACGCAGAGGCCATGTCCAGATCCGGCGCCCTCACCTCAACGGCTCTCAAGTCATCCTCCATGGCGTTGACGCAGGACCTCGTCGACCTGTGTTTTCGTGACGAGATGGATCCGGGCGCACCGCCAACCTGGGAACCGCTGACGGATGCCGACTATGCCGAGATTACCGAGCGGCTGGTGGGGGATATCGGCGATGAGCCTTTGTGGATCTTTGCCTACGGTTCGCTGATCTGGAAGCCGGGCTTCGATTCGATCGCCTGCCAGCGGGCGACGGCCTATGGCTGGCATCGGTCGTTTTCGCTGCATATCGAACGCGGCCGCGGTTCGCCGGACCAGCCGGGGCTGATGATGATGCTGTCGCGGGGCGGGCGTTGCGACGGCGTGATCTACCGGGTGTCCGATTCGGAAAAGCGCGAGCAGATCGACAAGGCGCTGCGCCGCGAGGTGAGCCACAAGGACAGCCTTTCGACCTTCCGTTTTCTCCCCGTGCGGACGCAAGGCGGCGAGACGATCCGGGCGCTGACTTTCTGGGCCGGCGGCAAGAGCCCGCGGATCATCCGGCCGCTTCCGCCGCTGCAGGATGTGGCGCCGGTTCTGGCACGCGCCTGTGGCCATCGCGGTTCCTGTGCCGAGTATCTCTATAATACCGTCGTGCATCTGGCCGAATTCGGCATCCGCGACCGCAATCTCTGGCGGCTGCAGGAGATGGTGGCACGCGAAATCGAAGCGATGCACGCGTGAAAGCATGATGCCGACCGTCGGGGCCGGCAGTGCGAAATCTGGCACTCTCTCATAAAAGTTGAGGACGGCGGGCTCGATCCGTGTTTGAACGCTTTCGGGGGCGCGTGCGACCCCCATCGCGATGACCGGTACCGTGCCAGCGAGACCCATGACGACTCTAGCCACCATAGTGTACCTGACGGTAGCGACCGCGTTCTTCGGGATGACGTTGGCCGAGGGTGTGACACGACGGCTTCCCTGGAGCTTCGACAGGATCATGGGACTTTTGCTGTCGTGCCTGTGGCCGCTGATCCTGATTGCGATCGCGGTCAGCAGTCATCGCGATCGCAGAAATGCAGGATGACGCGGCTGCGCATTACTCCACCGATCCTTGTATATTTCCCGTAGAAGCAGCGCGGCGCTGCCCTATATCCTCGATAACCGAAAAGACGAAGACTGGGGCGACTGGATCGATGCAAAGCATCCTCAACGAAGGCGACACGTGCTGGCGGATTGCCAAGGCGGACAGACTTTCCATCATCATCGATGCAGCCGATTTCTTTCGCTTCGCCAAGCGCACGATGACGAAGGCGAAAAAGTCGATCTACCTGATCGGCTGGGATTTCGACACGCGCATCCAGCTGGAGCCGGGCAAGAAGGATGGCAAGGCTGACAAGGCCGCGAACGAAGAATGGCCCGACGAGCTTGGCAAGTTTCTGAACGCGCTCGCCGAGCGAAACAACGGGCTCGATATTCGCATTCTCAAATGGGATATCGGGCTGATCAATTCGATCACTCGCGGTGAAACCCCGTTTTATATTCTCAAATGGATGTTCGACAAGCGCATCCATCTGAAGCTCGACGGCGCGCATCCGGCGCTGTCGGCGCATCACATGAAGCTTCTCGTCATCGACGACGAAGTGGCGTTCTGCGGCGGGATCGACATGACCGTCGGGCGCTGGGACAGTCGCGATCATTCGGAAGACGAGCCGTTGCGCAAGTCGCCGATGGGGTTTGCGCAAGGTCCCTGGCACGATGCCACCACCTGCCTTTCCGGCGAGGCCGCACGGGCGCTTGGCGAGGTCGCACGGCGGCGCTGGAAACTGGCAACCGACGAGACGCTCGATCCGCCCGACGAGAATACCGCCACGGAGAACGATCCCTGGCCGGACGAGCTGGAGGTCGGGTTTCGCGACATCTCGATCGGCATCGCCCGCACCGCGCCTGAATACGAGGGGCGCAGCCAGATCGTCGAGATCGAGACGGCCAAGCTTGCGATCATCGGTTCGGTGAAAAAGACGCTTTATGTCGAGAGCCAGTATTTCGCCTCGCGCCGTATTGCAGAGGCCATGGCGGAACGGCTGAAGGAGCCCGACGGACCGGAAATCGTGCTGATCAATCCGGAAGGCTGCGAAGGCTGGCTGGAAGCCAAAGCGATGGACAGCGCCCGCATTCGGCTGATGAAGATGGTGAAGGACGCCGATGTTCATGATCGCTTCCGGATCTACTACCCTGTCAACGAGGCCCGCACGTCGATTTATGTGCATGCCAAGATGATGTTTGCCGACGACCGGATCGTGAAAATCGGCTCGGCCAATCTCAACAACCGCTCGATGGGCTACGATACGGAATGCGACCTCATCCTCGAGGCGCAGCCGGGTGAGGACACGCTGAGCGCCAAAATCGTCAGCACCCGCGACGATCTCATCGCCGAACATCTTGGGCGCGAACCGCAGGAAGTGCGTGACGCGGTTGCAGCGCATGACGGGTCGATCATCGCGGCCATCGAGGCCTTGAACCGACAGAGCGGCCGAGGTCTGCTGCCGGTCAAGATGCGGGAGCTGAGTGCCGACGAGGAATTGCTGGCTGAATCGGACATTGCCGATCCCGAGCGACCAAGCGGCGTGCGGTACCGGACATCAAACTTTCTGAAACAGCGGTTCGGTCGAGTCGCGAGACGGGCGAAACGGGCGCGCAAAGAGACCTGACGAGGCCGATTGCGCGGCCTCCAGCGCCTTCTTTCAAGCCGATTTGTCGCATCCGGTGGAGTGATCATGGGCCGGTCTCTGCTTGATCGCCGGATTTCACGGCCCATCTAGAGTGCGCCTCTTCTTTGCCCGGCTCCCCGTCGGGCCCCCTTTTCCAAGGAGCACATGATGCAAACCGTCAACGCCAACGGCGCCCATATCCCAGCTCTCGGTTTCGGCACGTTCCGCATGCCCGATGCGGATGTTCATCGCATTCTGCCGCAAGCCCTCAAACTCGGCTTCCGCCATGTGGACACTGCGCAGATCTACAAGAACGAGCAGGCTGTCGGCGACGTTCTTCGTCAGTCGGGCATTCCGCGCGACGACATCTTTCTCACCACGAAAGTCTGGGTCGACCGCGTCGGTCACGATGCCTTTATCGCTTCGGTGGACGAAAGCCTTTCCAAGCTGCAGACCGACCATGTCGACCTTCTGCTGCTGCACTGGCCGCAAAGCGAAATGCCGCTGGCCGACCGGATCGGCGCGCTGAACGAGCTGAGAACCGCAGGCAAGGTCAAGAATATCGGCGTTTCCAACTTTGCGACCGCGCTGATGGCTGAAGCGATCAAGCTGTCCGATGCGCCTATCGTCAACAACCAGGTGGAATATCACCCCTATCTCGACCAGACCAAGGTGCTGATGGAAGCGCGCAAGACCGGCATGTCGGTGACCGCCTATTACCTGATGGCCGATGGCGCGGTGCCGAAGGACGAGGTGTTGAAGGAGATCGGCGCGAAGTACAAAAAGACCGCCGCTCAGATCGTGCTGCGCTGGGCCGTGCAGCAGGAGGACGTGATCGCGCTGTCGAAGACCGCGACCGAAAGCCGGCTGCCGGAGAATTACGACATCTTCGACTTCTCGCTGTCGCCGCAGGAAATGGAAGCGGTGTTTGCGCTGTCGCGGACAGACGGACGCATCGTATCGCCGGTGCATCTCGCGCCAGAGTGGGACTGATCCGGTCCGAGGCTTCGGTCTCGGACAATGGTCCGTTTGGGTCGCTTCCCACACACTCCCGCCGTGGTTTGTGTGGGATCCCGCCCAATTGCCCGGCGAGCCTCCCCCACGCGGCAGCCGAGGCCACGTCTTCTCTTGCCTCTCCCAGCCAGAACCATAGGTCTTGTCACGGGCTGGAAGAGGAGGAGTTTTCATGCATTTCAGAACGATATTGATGTCCGCGGCGGCGGTGGTTGTTACCGCCCTGCCCGCCAGCGCGCAGCAAAAGCCTGCGGACCCGGCGCCGAAGGACTGCCCGAGTTCGATGCCTGTAGGGACCGAGTGCTTTGCGGGTCAGGATCTGCACGGCGCCTATTACTGGATCGCCAAGCCGAAGGACTGGAACGGCACCCTTGTCGTTCATGCCCATGGCGGGCCGCGCACCGCAAAGCCTACGCCGGACGATCCGGTCGAGGATCTCGAGCGTTTCGCGGTCACCGTTCAGGAGGGCTATGCCTGGGCCGGTTCCAACTATCGCCGCGAGGGCTATGGCGTGCGGATGGCGGCGTCCGATACCGACACTCTGCGCCAGATCGCGATCGCGCTTCTCGGTGAGCCGAAGCATGTCCTGCTGCACGGCCAGTCCTGGGGCGGCAATGTGGCGGCAAAGACGGCCGAACTCTACGCACTCGACTGGCGCGGCCAGAAGAATTACGACGGCGTGGTGCTGACCAGCGGCTTGCTGGCCGGCGGCGGCCATGGCTATGACTTCCGCGCCGATCTGCGGGCCGTCTACCAGTATTACTGCAAGAACCATCCGCGCGCCGACGAGGTGCAGTATCCGGTCTGGCAGGGCCTGCCGAAGGGCGTGAAGATGTCGCGCGACGAGCTGCAGCAGCGCGTCGACGAATGCACCGGCATCTCGCTTGCGAAGGACAAGCGGTCGCCAGAGCAAGCGAAGAACCTCGCCAATATCCTCGCCGTCACCAAGGTGCCGGAAAAGACGCTGGTGGCGCATTTGAGCTGGGCGACCGGATTGTTTTCCGACATCGTCTGGCGGCGCATGGACGGAAAGAATCCGTTCGACAATTCCAACGTTCAGTACAAGGGATCGGACGACGACGCGGCGCTGAACACGGGTGTCGAGCGGTTCAAGGCGGACCCGCAAGCGGCTCGGCTGATGGCCTATGATGCCGATCTCACCGGCCAGATCGTCGCGCCGACCATCACCCTGCACGCCAAGAACGATCCGACCGTGTTTGTCGATCACGAGGCGATCTATCGCCGGACGGTGGACAAGGCTGGCAATGGCGAGCTGCTGGTGCAGAACTTTTCGGACGAGGCGGAGCATTCCAAGCTCTCGACGCCGCAATATGCAGCGCTGTTTTCCGCCATGCTGAGCTGGATCGACAAGGGCGAGAAGCCGACGCCGCAGACGGTGGCAGCCCTGTGTGCGGAGAAAGCCGAGACCTACAAAGAGCCTTGCAGGCTTCTGCCGGATTTCGTGCCGCAGATCCAGGAACGCTAGAGAGCGTCTTGCCGCGTAGATCAGGCTAGGACGGGCGGAGCACGTGCTCCGCCCGTCTTCGTTTGTGACTACAGCCAGCCCTTACGGCGGAAGTAGAGATAGGGCAGCGCCATCGAGACGATCATCAGGCAGAGCGCCAGCTGATAGCCGTAATGCCATTGCAGTTCCGGCTGGTTGGCGAAGTTCATGCCGTAGACCGATGCGACGAGCGTCGGCGGCAGGAACACGACGGACGCAACCGAGAAGATCTTGATGATCTGGTTCTGCTCCAGATTGATCAGGCCCAGCGTCGCATCGAGCAGGAAGTTGATCTTGCCGGACATGAAGGCCGAGTGATCGCCAAGCGAGGTGGCATCGCGCTGCAGCAGTTTCAGGCGCTGGCGCATTTCCTTGGGCAGCTTGCGATCGACACCATCGAGGGCTGCATAATAGGCGACGACGCGCGAGACGCTGACGAGGCTTTCGCGCACGACGGTGATGAACTCGCCCTTCTGGCCGATCGCCCGGATCAGTTCCTGCAGGTCGCGCGTCTTCTTGTTGGCCTTGGAGGCCTTCGCCTCGAAGATGTCGCGCGAGATCTGGTCGATATCGTTGCCGAGACGCTCCAGCGTGTCTGCCATGCGGTCGATGATCGCCTCGACCAGACCGGTCAGGATCAGTTCGCCGGTTGCCGAATGGAGGCCGAGCCCGTTGCCCTTGCGGGCACGCGCCATGAACGCATCGAAGGGACGCGGCTCGGAATAGCGCACGGTGACGAGAACCTGGCCCTTGACGATGAAGGTGACGGGAACCTTGTGCGGCGTGCCGGCATCGGGACGCGTCAGCACGGTCATGGTCATGAACTCGGCGCCGTCTTCCTGGTAGAGCCGGGAGGACAGCTCGATATCCTCCATCTCGTCCTGGGTCGGAACGGTGATCCCGAGGCTTGAGCCGACATCGAGCTCTTCCTTGGCGGTCGGGTTGATCAGGTCGTACCAGATCACCGGCGGGCGCGAGGCGGCGGACGTCCGCTCTGTGGCAGCGCCGGCAGTGACGGCGTCGGCCGCGACAAGGCGGTCGTGATCATAGGCATGGATACGCAGCATGACGGCTCCTATTCCGGACCATTGGGGTCCCCGGAGCGCATCACCGATGAGAACGGTTCAGAGCCCCGAAGCGGCAGGTCTATCTGTTGACGTCGAACTTCGACTGTCGGGGTTCATCTCGGTTTGTCCTTTGAAAGAGCGGCACCCGAACGGGCAGCGCTTTGCGCGTGAAATGGAGCGAATACGGTGGAAAGTCAACTCCCCGGAGCGCAGCATTGACCCGTCCTTTGCGCTTCTGTAGCAAAGCCGCTCCGACCAAGAGGTATCCCCCCATGCTGCCCTGGATCCAGCTCGACCGCGCAACCATTCCCGGCGCCCTGCCCGGCGAGGAAGGCGAGCTGCGTCTGAAGCAGCGCGGCCAGGAATTCTCGATCATGCTCGGCACCAACGAGCTGATGAACAGCCGCCTCAGCGGTTCGGAAGAAGCGCTGGCGACACTCGCGCAGGAGAAGATCGGCAAGAGGGCCAAGCCTTCGATGCTGATCGGCGGGCTCGGCATGGGGTTCACGCTGAGGGCAGCACTTGCCGTTCTGCCCGAGGATGCGCAGGTGACCGTGGCCGAGCTGGTGCCGGCCGTGGTCGACTGGGCGCGCGGGCCGATGGCGCCTGTCTTCAAGGGCTGCCTCGATGATCCGCGCGTGACGATCTTTGAGGGCGATGTCAGCGAGTTGATCCGCTCCTCGACCGGCGCGTTCGATGCGATCCTGCTCGATGTCGACAATGGCCCGGACGGGTTGACGCGGGCCTCGAACGACCGGCTCTACAATATGGCTGGTCTCTATGCCGCACGCTCGGCACTGAGGCCCGGCGGCGTTCTCGCCGTCTGGTCGTCAGGGCCCGACGCGGGTTTCACCCGGCGGCTGAAGGAAGTGGGATTTCAGGCAGACGTAGTGAACACGCGCGCCAATGGCAAGCGCGGGGCAAAGCACGTGATTTGGCTGGCAGCCAAGGGCTGACGTTCGGCCGGTTTGCTCAGACGCCCGGAGGGGCGCTGCCGGCGAACTGGAAATAGAGGAATGCCAGGACCAGGCCCGCGATAATGGCGACCCAGAACAGCATGCGTTTCACACCGGGCGCCATGTTTTTGAACGGCGACTTGCGCGGCGGCTTGACCGGTTTCGGACGCTGGAACTTGATGATGTTGTCGCTCATCGCCGACCTATAGCATAGCTGATGATTTAGAAAAGCCGCCGGCAGTTGTGCCAGCGGCTTTCGGATTGCGTTTCGAAATCAGACGAACTGGCTGAGGCCGGGCACCGATGCGATGACCGTATCGACGGTTTCGTCGCCGGCATGTTCGCGCGCAACAGCCATGGTTTCCTTGGCGAGTGCGGTGATCTCGCCCATGCCGAGGCCCTGCGACATCAGCTGCTGGCCGAGCGTCATGATGCCGCCGCCGCCAAAACTCGACATCAGGCCGCCGAGCAGACCACCGCCACCGGCACCTTCGCCGTTGAATTTGCCGACCAGTTCTGGCGCGCCGGGAATGGCTTCGATCATCCGCGCCACGGCAGCGTCATCCGCCTCGCGCTGCAGGAATCCCAGCATCATGCCGATCGCTTTTTCGGCCGCATCAGGTGCAAGACCGACGCGGTCGGCAACGCGGGTAACCATCTCGTTCATCAATATCTCCTCAGTTTTGACGTTCACGTCAAGGTCATACATAGACTCGTGCCGGATGCCAACAGGCGTGTTCCAACTGGTGCCACGCAGCCCGGGTTGGCGCAACCGGCGGCTTATCAATCCTCGGCGGCGACACCGACCGTATCGGCCATTTCAGCGCCACGTGCCCCCATCGGCTTTGGATGGCCGGTGGTGGAATCGATCGAGGTCTGGTGTTCGAGCTCGGCGTTGATCTCGGCTCCGACAACCACGATGATGACCGATACCCATGTCCAGACCATGAAGCCGATCAGCGCGCCGAGCGTGCCATAGGTGGCGTTGTAATCGGCGACATTGGCCAGATAGTAGGACACGCCGAGCGAGGCGAGAAGCCAGAAAATGGTGGAAAAGGCAGCACCCCAGGTCAGCCACTGGATCTTCGCCGGCTCGCGGCTGGGGCCGAACCGGTAGAGCGCCATGATGCCGAGCGTGACGAAGACCATCATCAACGGCCAGCGGGCGATGCGGATGATCATTTCCGACCACTGGTCGAGCCAGAAATATTTGAGCAATGCCGGGACCACGCCCATGGCAAACAGGATGACGATGGCAATCAGCATCGCGCCGAGCGTGAAGAGCAGCGACATCAGGTTGAGCTTGACGATGCCGCGCTTTTCCTGCTCGCCGTAAGCGACATTCATGGCCTCGAACAGCGCCTTCATGCCGTTGTTGGCGCTCCAGAGCGCCAGCGCCAGACCCGCGATCAGGCCGATCGACAGCGTTGCGCCGCGTTCGCTTGAGAGGGCCCGGACCTGATCGAGGAAGATGTTCAGCCCTTCGGCGGGCATGATCGTGCTCAGAAACGCGATCCGATCGGCAATCGTCACTGGATCGGCGACGAAACCGTAGATCGACACGAGCGCGCTTGCGGCGGGAAACAGCGCCAGCAGCAGGTAATAGGTGACGCCGGCGGCGATCAGCGTGATGCGATCTTCGGTTACGCCGGCATAGACGCGCCAGAACACGTCTTTGAGGCCGCGGGCCGGAATGCCCATCGGGCCATCCGCATGGCGACCCCTCTGCGCATCGCGCACGCCTTGCGCATCGAGTGTCCGAGTTCCCGCCGGTCCGGCTGTGTCCGTCATCGTCACTTATTCACCCCTCTTCTGCCGCCTCTCGCGCCAGTTTTCACTTGGCCGATTTTCAGCCGTTGCCCGGCTCTTCAGCGCATCCTATAAAAGCCGAGGATTGAACGCGTTTAGGGAGCGCATAGTTGCATGGCGAATATTGATGCGGACGATCAGGCGAAACTCTTTATCGGCGGCAGTCGCAACCCTGACGACACGTTGAACAAGGCCGAATTCCTCGACATGAAGTTCGGCAACCGCCACGGGCTGGTGACCGGAGCGACCGGCACCGGCAAGACCGTGACGCTGCAGGTTCTGGCCGAGGGCTTTTCGCGGGCCGGCGTTCCCGTTTTTGCATCCGACATCAAGGGCGATCTTTCCGGCGTCGCGGCCAAAGGCGAGCCCAAGGATTTCCTCGCCAAGCGCGCCGAGCAGATCGGCTTTGCCGATTACGAGTTCGAGCAGTTCCCGGTGATCTTCTGGGATCTCTACGGCACCAAGGGACATAGGGTTCGCACCACGATCGCCGAGATGGGGCCGCTTTTGCTGGCCCGTCTGATGGATGCATCCGAACCGCAGGAAGGCGTGCTCAACATCGCCTTCAAGCTGGCCGACAAGGCCGGGCTGCCGCTGCTCGACCTCAAGGACCTGACCTCGCTTCTGAATTACATGGCGGAGAATGCTTCGGAGCTTTCCAAGGAATTCGGCCTCATTTCCAAGGCTTCTGTCGGCTCCATCCAGCGGGCGCTGCTGGTGCTGGAACAGCAGGGTGCGGAGCATTTCTTCGGCGAGCCGGCGCTGAAGATCACCGACATCATGCGGGTGAACCCGAATTCCGGTTACGGCCAGATCTCGATCCTTGCCGCCGACAAGCTGATGATGAACCCGCGGCTCTACGCGACCTTCCTTCTGTGGCTGCTATCGGAACTGTTCGAGGAACTGCCCGAAGTGGGCGATCCGGACAAGCCGAAGCTGGTGTTCTTCTTCGACGAGGCGCATCTGCTGTTCGACGAAGCGCCGAAGGTTCTGCTCGACCGCGTGGAGCAGGTGGTGCGGCTGATCCGCTCCAAGGGCGTCGGCGTCTATTTTGTCACCCAGAACCCGCTCGACGTGCCGGAAAGCGTGCTGGCCCAGCTCGGCAACCGGGTGCAGCATGCGCTGCGCGCCTATACGCCGCGCGAGCAGAAGGCAGTGAAGACCGCGGCCGACACGTTCCGGCCGAACCCGGCCTTCGATTGCGCCACCGCGATCACCCAGCTCGGTACCGGCGAGGCGCTGGTCTCGACGCTCGAGGGCAAGGGTGCACCATCGATGGTGGAACGGACGCTGGTCCGCCCACCCTCGGGACGGATCGGTCCGCTGACCGACGCGGAGCGGCAGTCGGTGATGGATCGCAGCCCGGTTCTCGGGATCTATGACGAAGATCTCGACCGCGAAAGCGCCTTCGAAATGCTTGGCGCCCGGGCAAAGCAGGCCGCCGATGCGGCGGCGGCCCGAAAGGCGCAGGATGAACTCGAGCCCGCGCCGCCTGCCGGCTCCGGCGAAACCACCGGCTGGACCCTGCCCGGCTTCGGCAACAAGGAAGAAGACGAGCCGAAGGGCCGAAAGACCGTCGGCCGCTCCGGCTACCAGCGCGAGACGATCATCGAAGCGGCGATGAAAAGCGTGACGCGCACCGTCGCCACCCAGGTGGGCCGGGCGATCGTGCGCGGCATTCTGGGCAGTCTGAAGCGGTGACCGGGCGGATGCACGAAGCGGCAAGGACAGGGCTCTGCGCCCTCGCCCTTGTCGCGCTCGCCTTTTTCTCGACCGCGCAAGCGGCGGATGCCGGCAACGGCAAGCGGGTGTACCAGAAATGCGTCGCCTGTCATGTGGCCGACCGGGAAACGAACCGGTTCGGCCCGCATCTCAAAGGCGTCGTCGGGCGACCCGCAGCGCAAGTGCCTGACTACAAGTATTCGCAGGCGATGAAGGATGCGGCCGCTGCCGGGCTCGTCTGGGACGACGCGGCATTGTCGGCTTTTCTCTCGAGCCCCAAGAAGAAAGTGCCGGGAACCAGCATGCGCTTTTTCGGACTGTGGACCCAAGCCGAGATCGACGATGTGATCGCTTACCTGAAGACGACAGCTCAAGGAGAGTGACGGCCGGGAACGGTCGTCAGCCGTTCGGGTAAGCAGTTGAGACGGCCACGAATTCGTCGTCGCGGACGGGTGCGGCAGGAGCAACTTGCGTGCCCGCGAGCGCCGTTTCGCGCCAGGTTTCCAGGAGCCAGGCGAGCTGGGCGAAATCGAGCCCATAGGCATCGTGCAGACCGGAATTGCGGCCGGTCGCATCGCGGCTCATGCGGATCAGGGCGGTTTCCGGGAGCGACAGGTCGTCGAACACGACCATCTTCATCTCCAGCTTCGGCAGGAACCGCACGGAAATCGGCGTCATTGCGCCCGCCTTGAAGCCTTCGACATCCTGCCAGCGCCAGACTTTGCGACGTCCGAGCGTGACCATGGTGAAGCCGTCGCCATGCAGTTCCAGCCGCTGACCGACAAGGACGCCCGCCATCATGACGGAGGCGCAGAGCGACAGGAAACCGACGCCGAGCCAGAGAATGACCTGTCTCAGTGCCGGCATTGGCGGTTCGGCGGGGTCGGCATCCAGCAGCAGAAACAGAAGCAGGACGGCGAAGGCTGCGCAGCCGACGGCCAGCGAGAAATAGCGGACGCGGCTGGAATAGAGGGTGACCGGACCGGGAAAGCGGGCAATCAGCGTTGCGGCATCCTGCCGCCTTCGGTGGAAGGTTTGCGGCCAGAGCATATGGGCAAAGACGAAGGCGCCTGCCCCGAACAGGGCCAGCACCGGCCAGCCGCCCCTGAAACCCGTCAGGACCATGATGATTCCAGACAGGGCCAGGAACGTGCTGATGCCGAAGAATGCAAGGCTCAGCGGACGGGGCAATGGATGCATGAGTGGGTCCTCCGGCCTTATGCGTGAAGGTGCAATTAGGCCTGACGAGGACAGGTTCAAGGTTTCGGGGATCAAGAGCGCTTCGGAGCGACGAGGCAGAAGAAGGCGCCCTGCGGATCGGTGGCCTGGACGATCCAGCTTCCGCCGGGCACTTGCATCGGCCCGAACACGACACTACCGCCGCCGGCCGTGATCCGCTCGATGGCCGCGTCAATCGCCGCGACGTTGAAGTAATAGGACCAGCACGGCGCAGGCACCGTGTCCGGTTTCGTCATCATGCCGCCGATCGCCCGGCCGGGATGGCCGTCATAGGCAAAGATGCGGTAGACGCCCCTCTCGCCCATGTCCATGTCATGGTCCTTCGCCCAACCGAACACGCTTCCATAGAATTCGAAAGCCTCCTCGCCGTTGCCCGCCATCAGCTCGCACCAGCCGAGATTGCCGGGATCGGCGGGGCCGAGCTGGCGGGGCGGGTTTGCCGGCGGGATCGGCGTCATGATGCAGAGAACCGCCCCATGCGGATCGGCCACAACAGCAAACCGGCCGACGCCCGGGATATCCTCCGGGTCGCGCTGGATGCGTCCGCCAAGGGAAACGAAGTCACTTGCGGTTTCATCGACATCGTCGACGGCAACATAGCCGGTCCAGTTCGGCGGCATCTTGCCTTCAAGCTCCGGCGGAAAGTGCATCATGCCGCCGATGCCGGGGCAATTCTCGCCCTCGCCCATTTCGAACAGGTAATAGGACGGCATATCAGGCATGGCGAGTTCGCGGACATTCCAGCCGACCACCGAGGCGTAGAACCTGCCCGCCGCTGACGTGTCTGACGTGATCAGTTCGCACCAGATGAATTTTCCATGCGTGTCCGAACGGGATTTCGAAACGATCTGCAGCATGCCCATCTCCCTCTTGTGTGTGTTGAACGGACCCGGCGACAAGCTCTCAATGGCAGCAGGATGACGCCTGTTGCTCGGGCTTTGCCGCATATTCGTCGTGGCGCTTGAGGAAACTCATCGTCTTGTCCTCGTTGCGGCCGAGCGGCGCGCGGTCGAGCAGCATCAGCGTGCCGATCACCTCCTCCGGGCCGCGGGCATAGGTGGAATAGGTATGGAAGATCTCGCCGGCCTCATTCTTGTAGAAGGCTGACAGGCCCGGAAGCTCCTCGAAACCTTCGCTCGCGGGCATGGCGCGGAAATTGTAGTTGATCGTCTCGCCCTGCATCTCTTCTTGCGTGAAGGAAACGCGATAGTCGTGGTTGAAATCCGTGGCGTAGGACGAGACCCAGGGAAACTGCCAGTTCATGCGGGCCTTGTAGGCCTCGATTTGCTCCAACGTGCCGCGCGAGACGGCGACCAGCGTGACGTCGTGATGATTGAGATGGGCAAGCGTGCCGTCGAAATGGTCGGCCATGAAGGAGCAACCGACACAGCCTTCGCTCCAGTCGGGTCCGAACATGAAGTGATAGATCAGCAGCTGGCTGCGACCGGCAAAAAGATCGGACAAGGTCTTGCCGCCCTCCGGCGTGTCGAAGACGTAGTCCTTGTCCACCCTCACCCAGGGCAAGGCACGGCGGGCGGCGCGGACCGTGTCACGCAACCGCGTCTCCTCCTTCTCGAGCGCCAGAAGCTCGAGCCGCGCCTTCAGCCACTCGTCTTTCGACAGGACGGTATTGGTCGGGAATGCGCTGACATCCATAAGAACCTCCCCTTTCTTGACAGAATAGGTTGATATCAACATAATATTTCCATGCTGTCAAATCCCGATTCGGTTCCGTTTTCCGCCACGCTTCATGTCCGCGACACCTGTCTTTGCCTGCATGTGCAACGGGCAGCGCGGGCCTTAGCGCGGACCTTCGATACGGCGCTGAAGCCGGTTGGATTGAACAATGGCCAGTTCTCGCTGATGATGTCGCTCAACCGGCCGCAGCCGGCGACGATGAAATCGGTCTGCGACCTGCTTGCCATGGACCGCACGACGCTAACTGCGGCCCTGAAGGTTTTGCACGCGCGTGGCTGGATCGGCAGCGCCGTTGACCCGAAGGACAAGCGCGGACGGCTCCTGACACTGACAGAGGATGGCCGCGCGGTTCTGGCGAAAGCCCTGCCGATCTGGGAAGCGACGCATGCAGAGCTTGATGCCGCGCTGCCCGGCGGCAATGCTGACCAGCTGCGAGATTCGTTGAAGGCTGTGAGCTGAACGCGGCCCGCTGAAATCCGGGCAAACAAAAAGCGGCCGAAGCCGCTTTTTGCCGTCCCTTGGCGGGACAAAGTCGCGTCGTGTTACTCGACGGTAACCTGAACTTCTGTCGAAGTCCGCATCGCGTGGCTGTAAGGGCAAACGATATGGGCCTTGGCGACAAGGTCTTCGAGCTGGGCCCGTTCGATGCCAGGGGCGTTGACCGACAGCGAGACTTCGATGCCGAAGCCGCCGCCATCTTCGCGCGGGCCGATGCCGACCGTTGCGGTGACCTTGGCCTCGTCCGGGATCTTCACCTTTTCCTTGGCAGCGACGGCCTTCAGCGCGCCGAGGAAGCAGGCCGAATAGCCGACTGCAAACAGCTGTTCCGGATTGGTGCCGGTGGCGCCATCGCCGCCGAGTTCCTTCGGAACCGTCAGCGTGACGTCAAGCACGCCGTTGTCGGAAGCACCGTGGCCGGAGCGGCCACCGGTTGCGGAACCCTTGGTCGTGTAGAGAATGGGCATGGAGTAACTCCCTTGGTGATAGGTATTGCCGGCTCATCGCGCGCACATTCGATGGCACGAAACTTGAACCGGCATCAGTCCAGCGACATGGTCGCTAGGCAAGAGATAGGGCACGATGGCCCGAAGTCAGGGTCGGGGCGGGAGATAGTGAACGGGGAACGGGGAGAGAAGTCAGCCGATGGCGCCATTGCCGAGGGATGGATGGTTACCGGATGCAAAAAAGGCTGCGGTCTCCCGCAGCCTTTTCGTCGTAGATCAAGAAGATGCTTACTGCCAGACGACGACGCGGGCCTTGTTGGGGACGCGCTCATAGAGGTCGATGATGTCCTGGTTCATCAGGCGCACGCAGCCCGAGGAGACGGCTTTGCCGATCGAGTTCCATTCCGGCGAACCGTGCAGGCGGTAGAGCGTGTCCTGGCCGTTCTGAAAGATGTAGAGCGCGCGGGCGCCGAGCGGGTTGGTGAGGCCCGGGGGCATGCCGCCGTTTGCGATTGAATACTTGACCAGTTGCGGCTGGCGCGCGACCATTTCGTCCGGCGGGGTCCATTTCGGCCACTTCTGACGCCACTGGATGACGCCCTCGCCGCTCCAGGCAAAGCCATCGCGACCGATGCCGACGCCGTAGCGCATGGCCGAACCGCCGGGCTCGACCAGATAGAGGAAGCGCGACGGGGTGTCGACGACGATCGTGCCCGGGCGTTCGCCTGTCGGATCGACAACGCGCTGGCGATAGTAGCGCGGATTGATCCGCTCATAGGGAATTGCGGGGATGAGATAGCCACCATCTTCGACGGCGCCGTACATCATTGCGGCTTCGGGATCACCGCCAACCGGCGGAAGGCCGTCGTTGCGGAGGGCGACGCCGTCACGGTAGGTGACGATATTGCCGGAAGGGCCCGGCGCAGTGGAAGCGCAGCTCGCGAGCGTCGAGGCAGCGCCGACACCCAGCATGGACAGGAAGCCCCGTCGGGAGAAAGAAGAGTTGGAAATCATGTTCGGAAAGTCACCCTAGAGGAACGCGTCACTGCAAAAGCAAAATTTAACGGCAATCGAACCGATTGGTTCCCTGCCTGATGTTTTGCTCCACTATCACATAACGCGGCCAGCTTCATCGACCATTCACGAGGTTGACACACACCATCACAGGGATGCGACACAGCCTGTGTCCCCTGCGCAACAGCGTAATCACTTCACTGTGTGTGAGGGCAGATACGAGACATGAGGGATTGACGCGCGACATGCAAGCTTGCCGTGGGCAGTTTTGCCACGCGTCAACGGTCAGAGTACGACGATCGGAGTGCCGTTCGGGACGCGGTCGAACAGGTCGATGACATCCTGGTTGAGCATGCGGACGCAGCCGGATGAGGTTGCCCTGCCGACGGACTGCCAGTCCGGCGTGCCGTGAACGCGGTAGAGCGTATCCTTGCCGTCCTTGTAGATATAGAGCGCGCGGGCGCCGAGCGGGTTGTTGAGGCCGGGATCGGCGCCGCCTGCCGCGGATGCGAACTGGCGCAGTTCCGGCTGGCGCGAGACCATTTCGCCTGAAGGCGTCCAGCGCGGCCATTTCGCCTTGCGCTGGATGACGCCGCGGCCGGACCAGGCAAAGCCCGCCTTGCCGAGACCGACGCCGTAGCGGATTGCCTTGCCGCCGGACTGCACGAGATAGAGGAAGTTGGCGCGGGTATCGACCACCAGCGTGCCGGGCGCTTCGTTGGTCTGGTAGGATACGTCCTGGCGCAGGAAGCGGTTGTCGATGCGCGAATAGGGAATGGCCGGCAGCGTATGGCCGTCGTCGCGGATCACTTCATACATCACCCGGTGCACCGGGTTGGAGATCGGCAGGCCGTAGGTCTGCTGGAACTGCGTCTGATAAAGCTGGCGCTTTTGCGGAATGGCCTCTTTCTGGAGGACCGGCTGCGGCTGCACCGGCTCGCTATAGGCCGGCTGGTAGAAAACAGGCGTGGTTTCGCGGGCAAACACGGCCGGGTCCATGCGGGTCGTATCGGTGACGAAGGGCACCTGGCAACCGGTGAGCGCCGTCGTCGCCACAAGAACGGCCGCGAGACCGGAGATCCGGCTGAGCGATAAGGCTTTGTTTTGCATGGCAGACCCGCTTCGGCATTGATGACGTCGGCGGCAATCTGTCAGGTCGCGCTTTCGCGAGGCTGGAGCGGTGGCAGCCGAATCACGTGAACTGATTGAAGAAGCGGATGCTTTCGACCACGGCGCCCGGCACGACGCCGCTGTGATTGCCCGGCAGAAGCTTCTTGTCGATCGTCACACCGGCAGAGCGCGCCCGATCGATCAGCAGTTGATGGTCGCCATCATAGGGGCGCTCTTCCGACCCGCGCAAAAGCAGCGTCGGGCATTTGAGGCTTGGCCCGAAACAGGCGGATGACCGCATCACGAACTCTTTCGGATCGGCCGCGTCGAAAGGCACTTCGTTCGAGTATCGGGTAAAGAAGCGCCAGGAATTGACGCCGGCGGAAATCGGAACTGCGGCTCTGAACCGGCGCGTCATGCCTGAAAGAAGCGACAGCGTGCCGCCATTGCTGTGGCCGGCGATGAAGATCCGGCTGCGATCGATGCCGGGCAGGTTTTCCAGATAGGTCGCGGCTGCCAGAGCATCGGAGGTTTCGTCGTAGAAGCCGGAGAAATTGCCGGCCTGTCCGTTTTCGCCGCGAAAGGACGGATGCAGAACCACGAAGCCCGCTTCCCAGTAAGCTTTCATCAGTTCCCAGTGGCCGTCGCCGGTGGCATTGCCGCCGTGCAGGAAGAGCACCGCCGGCTTCGGCTTGCCCGACGCTTCGTAATGGGAAAGCCAGGCGATCAGTTCGAGCGAGCCATCCGGACCGCCGTGATAGACGACCTTTTTCGCACCCGGCGGGGTGCCGAGCGGTGGCGAGGCTTCGGGTGCCGGACCGTGCTTCAGAAGATGGGTGCGAAAGCGGCGCCTTGCTTCGGCATAATCTTCCTTTTCCAGCGGCAGGGTTTCGGGGACGGGAAAGGGCGCGGCCAGGGCCTGGGGTGCAGCAAGGGAACCAAGTGCACCGAGTGCCAGACCGGTCATCAGCATGCGGCGGGTGATTGACATGGAACGACCGTCTATAAGGATATGAGTAGTCTCAGATATCGGGATTGAGCGTAACCCCGACGGTTCAGAACGCAAGCGGGCCAGCGGTCACATCTTCGCGTCCGCCGTTTTGGCATCGATCATCGCGGTCAGCGTTTCCAGCCGGTCGGCATCGCGCGGCAGCTTGTCCATCCGCAGCCGTGCAATGCGGGGAAAGCGCATGGCGACGCCGGACTTGTGGCGCGTCGAGCGGTTGATGCCCTCAAACGCGACTTCCAGCACGAAGCCGAAATCCTTATCGGCGCGCACCGCCCTTACCGGCCCGAAACGCTCGACCGTGTTGTCGCGCACGAACTTGTCCAGCACTTCCAGTTCCGCATCGGTAAAGCCGAAATAGGCCTTGCCGACGGGCACGAGATGATCGCCATCGGGGCCATCAGTCCACACGCCGAAGGTGAAATCGGAATAATAGCTGGAGCGCTTGCCGTGGCCGCGCTGGGCGTAAAGCATGACCGCATCGACATTATAGGGGTCGCGTTTCCACTTGAACCACGGGCCTTTCAGCCGGCCGGCCTGATAGACGCTGTCGCGCCGCTTGATCATCACGCCTTCGATGACCGGATCCGGCGGATCGCGGCGCAGGGCTTCGAGCTCATCCCAGGTGGTGAAGGCTACGAGATCGGAGAGGTCGAACCGGTCATGCGGGGCGTGGCCGATCACCTCGGAGAGGCGCTCGCGGCGCTCCAGGAAGCCTTTTGCGCGCACATCCGCCTCGCCGTCGAACAGGATATCGTAGGCGCGCACGAAGGCGGGGTAATCCTCCAGCATCTTCGCGTTGACCGTCTTGCGGTTTAGGCGCTGCTGCAGGTCGGAAAAGGTTCGGGTGGGATTGTTGGAGCGCATGGTGCCGCCGACCAAAAGCTCACCATCGACGACGCCGTCGAAGTTGATCTGCTCGACGATATCGGGAAATGCGCCGGTGATATCGTCGCCGGAGCGGGAATAGAGTTTCTTGGTGCCGCCATGGGCCGACATCTGGACGCGGATGCCATCCCATTTCCATTCGGCGGCGTAATCGGCGGGATCGAGCTTTTCGAGATCGCCGCTTTCGACCGGATTGGCGAGCATGACGGAATGAAAGATCGCCGGCGTCGCCAGAACCGGCTTGTCGGCATGGCCTTCCAGCCAGGCAAACAGCGACACATAGGGCGGCTCCAGCCCGTGCCACAGCGTTTCGATCTCCGTCACATCCTTGCCCGACATTTCCGACAGGGCCTGCTTTGCAAGCCGCGCCGAGACGCCGATGCGCAGCGAACCGGTAACGAGCTTCAGAAAGGCGAAACGGCCGGACGGATCAAGATGGTCGAGCAGATCGCGGACGGCTGCTCGCACCTCGGTACGCCCGAGCGAATTCATGCGGGCGACGACCTCAGACAGACGCGGCTGCTCGGCGTCGGTGGTGTCGTCCTTCTCGAGGCCATCCCAGACCAGCGCAATGGTTTCGGCGAGATCGCCGACATAGTCGTAGGAATACTGAAACAGAACCGCATCCATGCGCTCCAGCACCAGTTCGCGCAGCATCGCCGGCTTGACGCTTTTGAGATCGAGCGCACTTGCCAGCGCCGCCAGGCCATAGCCGCGATCGGGATCGGGCGTGGTGCGGAAGTAATCCACCAGCAGCGTGATCTTGCCGTTGCGCGACGGGGTGAGGACGAGGCGATCGAGAAGTGTGGCGAAGGGTTTCATGGGCGCAGCACTTTTCGAAAAACCCCCTCTGGCCTGCCGGCCATCTCCCCCGCAAGGGGGGAGAAAACCAGCGGCACGGCACTGCCCCTGTTGTGCGACAGGGGCGCGACGGGCTCTAACCCTCCCCCTTGTGGGGAGGGTTGGGAGGGGTCTTTTCTCAGCAATCCACGCATCATCAATCCCCCTCGTCCTCGTAGCCGACCAGATGCAGCGGCCGCGCTGGAATGCCCTTCAGTTCGCACCAGCGCACCAGCGCTTCCTCGCGGCCGTGGGTGACCCAGACTTCGGAGGGGGCGACCTCGTTGATGGTTTCGAGCAGTTCCGGCCAGTCGCAGTGGTCGGAAATGACCAGCGGCAGTTCGACGCCGCTTTGTTTGGCGCGCTGGCGCACCATCATCCAGCCGGAGGCAAAGGCGATCAGGGGTTCGTTGAAGCGGCGGGCCCAGCGATCCTGAAAGGCTGACGGCGGGCCGACGACGACGGCGCCCTTGAACAGGTCAGGGCTGCTCTTGTCGATCGTTGCAGGGCGGATTTCGCCGAGCACGATGCCCTGGCTTTCGTAATAGTCGCAGAGTTTTGCCAGCGCGCCGTGGATATAGATCGGTTCGTCATAGCCGCTGTCGCGGATCAGGCGGATCACCCGCTGCGCCTTTCCCAAGGCGTAGGCGCCGACCATGTGGCTGCGGTCGGGAAACTGCTTGAGCGAGGTCAAGAGCTTGCCGATCTCCTCGCGCGGGTGGGGATGGTGGAAGACCGGCAGGCCGAAGGTTGCTTCGGTGATGAAGACATCGCAGGAGACGGGCACGAAGGGTGCGCAGGTCGGATCCACGCCGCGCTTGTAATCGCCTGACACGACGATGCGCAGATCCTTGTGCTCGAGCGCGATCTGCGCCGAGCCCAGCACATGGCCGGCTGGATGGAAGCTGACATTGACGCCGCCGACATCGATCACCTCGCCCCATGCAGCCTCCTGTTCGGAGGTGCAGAAGTCGTCGCCGTAGCGGATCTTCATGATGTCGAGCGTCTGGCGGGTGGCCAGCACATGGGTATGGCCGGCACGGGCATGGTCGGAATGGCCATGGGTGATCAGCGCCCGCTCGACGGGGCGCACCGGATCGACATGGAAGCCGCCGACGGGGCAGAACAGGCCTGCCGGTGTGGGATGAAGCAGTGCCTCGGGTTTCATAGGACGAGAGATAGGCGGGGAAAGGCCGCTTGGAAGAGCCTTACGGGGTGGGCAGCTTGTTTTGTTGTGCGGCGGCCGCGACTTGCGCGGTCGGCAGCCGTTTCGGCTTGAGGAAAAGAGCGGCGATCAGGCCGATGGCGGCGATCACGGCGGCGGCGAAGAAGAGCGGCGTGAAGGCGGAGAAGTAGACGGAGGCTACCGCCTCGCGGGAGGCCTGCGGTAGCTGGTCGAGCACTTTCGGGGTGAGCGCGCCGATATCGGCAACGCCTGGAATGACGACGCCGCTGCCCTTGACCGACGAGCCGATGATGGCGCCGTAGAGCGAGATGGCGATCGAGGCGCCGCCCATCCGCATCAGCGTGACGGCACCGGTGGCGGCACCCATGTCTTCCCGCGGTGCGGAATTCTGGACGCCGATGATCGGGGCCTGCTGGCCGAAGCCGACTGCAAGTCCCTGCAACATGAGAAGGATGGCGACGAGCCAGAGCGGCGTAGCAGACGTCACCTGCGACAGAAGCAGAAGAGCGCCGATGCTCATGACCAGGCCTAAGACGGCGAACGGTTTGTAGCGGCCCGTGATGGAAATCAGCCTTCCCGCCGACATGGAGCCGACGACGATGCCACCGGTCAGGCCGATGAAGAACAGGCCGGCCTGCGACGGCGACAGGCCCGTCGTCGTCTGCAGGAACAGCGCGTAATAGTTGACCATGCCGATGCCGACCGCGCCTGAGCAAAGTGTGATGATGAGAAACAGCGAGAAGGTGCTGTCCCTGAACAGTTTGAGCGGCACGATCGGTTCCGGAACCCGGCTTTCGACGAACACCCAAAGGCCGGCGCAGGCAATCCCGAAGGCGAGAAGGACCAGCGACTGAACCGCGATCAGCGAGCCGAACAGCTGGTGGCTGTCGGCAAAGGTGACGAGGCTCGCGATCGTCAGCGCCAGAACGACGGCGCCGGCATAATCGATCTTCGGCTTGCGCTGCGGGCGGCGATAGGGAAGCAGCAGGGCGAGGCCTGTCACGACGATGACGCCGAGCGGCAGGTTGATCAGGAAGATCGAGCGCCAGCCGAACAGATCGCTGAGCGTGCCGCCAAGAACCGGGCCGATGCTGCCGGCGGCCATGATCATCAGGCTGGAATAACTCTGGTATTTTGCGCGCTCGCGCGGCTCGAACAGATCGGCATTGATCGAGAAGATCGAAACCATGATGCCGCCGCCGCCAAGGCCCTGGAAGACGCGGGCCGCGATCAGCGAATTCATCGACCAGGCGAAGCCGCAGAGAACCGAGCCGAGCGTGAAGAGCACGATGGCAAACAGCATCACGTATTTGCGGCCGAACAGATCCCCCAGCTTGCCGTAGATCGGCATGACCGCGCTCATGGCCAGAAGAAAGGCCGAGGAGACCCAGCCGAAACTTTCCATCTGGCCGAACTCGCCGACGATGGTGGGAAGCGCTGTGGAAACGATGTGATTGTCGAGCGCCGCCATGAACAGCGCCGCCATCAGGAACCAGAAAACGAGAAGACGCTGTCGTTTGTCGGCAACAAGAGGGGTCTGGGCCGGGCGTGACATATCCATGGCATACTTCCTGAGGGGTCGACGAATTTATGTGACTTCAGCATATAATTGTCAATGACAGACAGATGCACTCTGCAACAATTTCGTTGAAACAACCCGGCACCTGCTGATAAGTTGCAGCGATGACGACCATGATTTCTGTATCAGACCCACAGCCCTCGACCGAAACCGCCGCATTTGCGGAGGGGCTTTTGCGTGTCAGCGACAACCTGACCCGGATGCGGCACCTGATGGGGCGCCGGATGATTGCGCGCACCGCGATCGCCAACACCGTTCCGGGGCTGGAAACGGCGCATCTCGACGTGCTTGACGTCATGGGCCGGATAGAGGGCGAAATCACCGTCGGCGCGATTGCCGAGACGATGCGGATCGACCCGTCGCGCGGCAGCCGTCTGGTGACCGATCTCGTGTCGCGCGGCGTTCTGAGACGCGACGCTTCGCAGGAGGACGGGCGGCGCTCGCTGCTGGTCAGGACCGAACTCGGCGATGCGTTGCTGACCGAGCTACAGGCGGTCAAGCGTTCGCTGCTGGTGAATGTGCTGGGCGACTGGCCGGAGGAAGAGCTTTCGGCGTTTTCGCATCTGTTCGAGAAGTTCATCTCCGGCTTCGAATCCGTCTATCCCGGCGGCGCGGGCCGTCCCTCTACGACCTGACCGCTCCGGCACCCGTCCCGAAACCACACACTTCCGCTGGCACGGAAAATGCGTGCTCCAAGGGGATGACGGAGACGGCTGAATGATTTCGAGACGCAGACTGCTGGGCTGGAGCATGACGGGCACTGCTGTTGCGGCACTGCCGCTGCCAGCGTTTCCGGCACCCGCCAGCGTTTCCACCGTTGACCTCCGCGGCTCGATCGACGCGCGCGACCATGGCGTGTCGCCTGATGGCGGCGATGTTTCCAGCCGCAAGCTGATGGCGCTGATCGAACAGGCGGCGCGGCAGAACAAGCCGGTTTACCTGCCGCCCGGCGATTACCGCGTTTCCGGTCTCGACCTCCCCGACAACACGCGGCTGGTCGGCGTTTCAGGCGCTTCCAGGCTCGTCTATTCCGGCGACGGATCGTTTATCCGTGCAACCGCGGCAAGGCGTATCGAGCTTTCCAATCTGGTGATCGACGGCGGCAATCGCTGGCTCGATGATCAGACCCCTGCCCTTATCCATTTCTCCGGCATTCCCGACGTTTCCATCGACAATTGCGAGATTCTGGGCGCGCGCAAATCCGCGATCCAGCTGGAGCGATGCGGCGGGCGCATCGAACGCTCCAAGATATCCGGCGCTGCGGATTACGCGGTCTATGCGGTCGAAAGCACCGGTCTATCGGTGACCGCCAACAGCGTATTTGATTGCGGCAATGGCGGCATCCTCATCCATCGCTGGGAAAAGGGCGTCGATGGCAGCATCGTCACTGATAACCGCATCTTCCGGATCGGCGCCAGAAATGGCGGCACCGGGCAATATGGCAATGCGATCAACCTGTTTCGCGCAGCCAACGTGATGGTGAGCGGCAACCACATCACCGACTCTGCCTTTTCGGCGATCCGCGCCAACAGCTCCTCCAACGCGCAGATTTCCGGCAACCAGTGTTTCCGCTCCGGCGAGACGGCGATCTATGCGGAATTCTCGTTCGAGGGCGCTGTTATCTCGGGCAATACGGTGGACGGCGCGGCAAACGGCATTTCCGTCGTCAACTTCAACGAAGGCGGCAGGCTTTCGACCATTTCCGGTAATATCGTCCGCAACCTTTCGGCAACCGGCCCCTACAAACTCGACGGCGCCATCTTCGGCGTCGGCATCAGTGCCGAGGCCGACACGGCGATCACGGGCAACGTGGTGGAAAATGCCGCCCTCTGGGGCCTGGCCCTCGGCTTCGGCCCCTATCTCCGCAACGTCGTCGCCGCCAACAATATCGTGCGCGGCGCCAACGTGGGTTGCGCCGTCAGTGTAGCCGAGGGCGCCGGTTCGACTGTGATCACCGGCAACGTCTTCCAGGACGTGAACGATGGCGGCGTGATCGGCTATCGCTGGACGCAGGCGGCGACGGAAGAGTTGGGCGGGTCGGGCGATGCGGCGGCGGCGTTTCCGCATTTGACGGTTATGGGGAACCGGGTGGGTTAGGTTTCGGGGTCGGGAGCTTCGGGGTCGAAGTCTATGTTGCGGCCGTGGTGGAAGATGCGCAGGATGATGACGGTGTCGCCCTTGATCATGAAAGCGATCGTCGCCTTCTTGCGGTAGCCGACAAGGCGCACGCCGAGTTTGCTTTCCAGGCGAGATCCCCGTTCCGGAAAGAGCTCGAACGAGTGGCAGTGGTCGACGATTTGGTCGACATAGCGCCGGGCAACCCGTTCTCCGGCACGTGGCAAGAGATAGGTCAAAAGTTCGATCACATCGTCTTCGGCCGCGTCAGAAAAGCGAACCGTGTAGTTCATTTTCCGTCGCCAACCATCCGGTCGATCCTGGCGTGCAAACGCTTGCGTGTCTCCTCCAGCGGACGGGTTTTAATGGTTCCCGCGTCGATGGCCTGAAGCGTCGGCACCACCTCGTCCCTCAGCCACTTCTCGATCGCCGCATCGTGTGCTGCCATCGGGCGCAGGCCCTCGGCGATCACGTCGCTTTCCGAGGCGTATTCGCCGGAGGCGACCTTGGCTTCGACCATGTCGGCGATCTCGACCGGCAGGGTGATGCTGAGCGAACGGGTGGCGCGCATGGGGTTGGCCCTTGGAAAGATCAGAATGCTGATGACTATACCGAAAACTGAAGCGGACGTCCAACCGGTCGATTTGAGGGGGCTGCATCTTCCGTTCGGGGCCGAAGCACTCTAGCGTCGCCCGCGACACACAATGGGAGATACGCATGCTGAAAATCTATGGCGTCTATCGTTCGCGCGCGACGCGGCCGCTCTGGTTGATCGAGGAACTGGGATTGCCGTTCGAGCATATTCCTGTCATCCAGGCCTATCGGCTGGATGACGCTTCGGTTGATGGCGCGCCTGTCAACACGCGGTCGCCGGAGTTTTTGAGCGTCAATCCGATGGGCTCGATCCCGTCGATGGACGATGACGGTTTCGTGCTGCACGAGTCGCTTGCCATCACGCTCTACCTTGCCCGGAAACATGGCGGCGAGATTGCTCCAAAGACGATCGAGGAAGAGGCACAGATGGTGCAGTGGTCGCTGTTTGCGGCAACGAGCATCGAAACCCCTGCCCTGACGATCCAGTCGTCCAGCGCGTCGACCGACGAAGGCAAGGCGGCGATCGAGGCTGCTGCACGCACACTCGCTCGGCCGTTCGACGTGCTTGAAAAGCATCTTTCCGAAGACGGGTTCATGGTGGGCAAGCGGTTTACGGTTGCCGATATCAACGTGACGGAAATCGTGCGTTATGCGCGCAGCCATGCCGCCCTGTTCGACGGCCGCCCGGCGCTCAAAGCCTGGTACGACGGCTGCGTCGCCCGGCCCGCCTATCAGGCGATGTGGGCAAAGCGCAACGCCGAGCCGGCCTGACGATCAGGCGGCGGGTTTCGCTGCTGCTTCTTCCGCCAGCACCCTTTGCACAGCCGGGCGCATCTCGATGCGCCGGTAGTGGGCGGCGACCTTCGGGAATTCGGCCATGTCGACATGGTCGCTTTCCAGCCAGCCGGTCATAACGAAGAGATAAGCGTCGGCGACCGAAAACGTTTCGCCGAGCACGAATTGGCCTTCGACAAGATCGTTCTCGATCAGAGCGAAGCTGTCGCGCATGGTCTGCGGCACCTTGGCGATCATGTCCGCATGCGAGGCGGCATTATCGGCCCAGCGCGCGCCGCGGCGGCCATGGGCGTGGTTGATGTGGACGGTGGAGGAGAGATAGGCGTTGAAGGCCTGCATTTTTGCAAACAGGAAGGGATCGTCCAGCGGCGCAAGGCTCTTTTCCGGCACGAGCTGGGCGATGTAGGGAAGCAGTGCGACGGTTTCCGTCAGCACGCCCTTGTCCGTGACCAGTGCCGGCACCCGGCCCTTCGGGTTGACCTTCAGATAGGCTGGCGATCGCTGCTCGCCCTCGGCAAAGCGGATGAGCGAGACCTGATAATCGAGGCCCGACTCGGCCAGCGCGATATGGCTGGCGCGTGAGCAGGTGCCGGGCGTGATGTAGAGCGTCAGCATCGATCCGTATCCCTTCGTCGGTATCAGGCAAACAGCGCGTCGGTGACCCGCACTTCGCCGACGGTGAGGCCGTTCCAGTTCTTCATCGTGCGGTTGGCCATTGCCATCAGCTTTTCCTGCGTCTCGCCGCCCTTTTCGAAATAGCGGGCGATGAGCGCGAAGATCATCGCTTCGGCGGCGCGGGTCGTACCGTCCTCGCATTTGACCGCCATGGCAATGCCCTGATCGGGAAGTGCCGCGACGAAAACGCCTTCGGCACCGGTCTTGGCAAAGATCTTGCCCGGCGCCAGTTCCATCAGCTTGGTGCAGGCGCGGCCAGTGCCGGCGACGTAGAAGGGTTCGGCCATGCAGGCATCCATCAGCCGGCGCGATGCTTTCGCCCGTTCGTTGGACAGGCCGGTGCCGGTCAGCATTTTCGCAAAGCCGTGGGCGAGGCCCTTGAGCGGCACGGCATAGGTCGGGATTGAGCAACCGTCGATGCCGCAATTGTCTTCAGCCAGAACCGCACCGGTGAGGCTACCCATCACGTCGCGGATTTCCTTCTGCAGCGGATGGTCGTAATCGACATAGCCCTTCAGCTGCGTGCCGGAATGGACGCAGGTGCAGACGAAGCCAGAATGTTTTCCAGAGCAGTTGTTATGCAGGGCCGTCGGATATTCGATGGTGCGGGCCTGGTGGATGAGCGAGGCCTGTTCGGATGCCCAGTGGGCGCCGCATTCCATGTCGTCGACACTCTTGCCGGCCTTGGCGAGCATCGAGGCGGCCATGGCCACATGCGCGTCCTCGCCGGAATGGGAGGCGCAGGAAAATGCCAGTTCCTTGTTGCCGAACCCATAGGCATCGGCTGCACCGCTTTCGATCAGCGGCAGCGCCTGCATGGCCTTGCAGGAGGACCGCGGAAACACGCCGGCTTCCGCATCACCGAAGGAAAACAGCGTCTTGCCTTCGCCATCCACGACGACGCCGAGGCCGCGATGGCGGCTTTCGACGAGAGAGCCGCGGGTCACTTCAACGGTCACGGGATTTTGCATCGGTCAGTCCTGAATTTGCCGGCTTCTATTGCTCATTCGGCTTAAACGCCATTTCGGCGGCGTTGATAGCCGTTTCGGCGATTTGTTGCACGGGAATGTTTATGAAATCGGTAAAGCGACTGCTGCTCCTTATCTTCGTCGTCTACCTTCTTCCCACCTTCGCTTCCGCCAGCCTTTGGGCGATGCGCGAACACCCGTCCGGCTGGAGTGCCGCGCGCTGGTCGTCGGCCGGCATCCTTCCCAAGGCGAACGAAAGCAACGATGCGGCGATCTATATTTTCTCGGCGATGACGGGCGGATTGAAAGGTTCGGTGGCAAGCCATGCCTGGATCGTGACCAAGGCAAAGGGTGCGGCCACCTATACCCGCTATGACAAGGTGGGCTGGGGCAACCCGATCCGCCGCAACCACCGCGATCCGGATGCCTTCTGGTATTCGAACCCGCCGCAGCTGGTGACATCGATCACCGGATCGAAGGCGGAGCTGCTGATCCCCAAGATCGAAGGCGCGATTGCCGCCTACCCTTACGCCGAGCCCGGCGGCTACACGATCTGGCCGGGGCCGAATTCCAATACGTTCGTGGCCTATGTGCTGCGCACCGTGCCTGAGATCGGCGCGGTGCTTCCGCCGCATGCGGTGGGCCGCGACTATCTGCCGGATGGGGAATTCGTGCATCTGGACGAGGACAGCCGCGACCTGCATGTGACGCTGCGTGGACTGTTAGGCTTTTCGGTGGGGGTGCGGAGCGGCATCGAGGTCCATTTCCTCGGTCTCGTCGCGGGCCTCGATCTCGCCCGGCCGGGCATCAAGGTGCCGGCGCTCGGACGGATCGGCATCTAGCCGAGAGAGCAGTGCCGCGATGCATGGGAGCCATGCATGAAACGCAAAACGCCCGCAGATTTGCGAGCGTTTGCAAACATTCGGATTATACGATCAGAAACCGATCAGAAGCCAACGGCAGTGCGTGCGACGCGACGGATATCGCTACGGTCGATACCGAGGTCGTGGAGTTCGCGCGAGGTCATACGGTCCAGTTCGGTGACCGTCTGACGATACTTGCGCCAGTTGTTGATGGTGCGTGCTACGTTCATGATGATCCCCTTTCCTGAGGCTTTCGAAGCTTCAGCTGCCAGATGCTGGCGCTTTCTCTTGCTTCGATGACCTCTTTATACGCTGCCCAAGGATGAAGCAGAAGCACTGAAGCGTCAGGCCACCCATGCGCGCCATGCATGTCTTTCCAGGGTGCATGTCAGGGAATTGGTCATCATTGCCAGGCAGAATGGAAGACCATCGAAATTTGCGACCGGCAGACATGGAAAAGGGCCGCTTGAGCGGCCCTTCCATGAGTTTGGTCCGGTTGAACGAACCCGGGCTGCAATCATGCAGTCCGAAGGAAGATGTCATTCAGGCCGAGGGCTGCCCCGTCAAGACCAACAACTTTCCATTGCCCGCTACACAGACCGAAATCTCATTAGACATTGGACCACCTTCCTTTCATTACGTTGATGATGATCAGAAGGTAGGTGCGATCTGCGGCGCTTGCAAGGCAAGTTATGTAAACAATCGAAGATATTATTGAGTTGCGGATCGGCGGCGGTTCGACCACTATTCGCGCAGCCGGCGGCGGGGTGCCTTCCGGGCGATGCCCAAGGCCACCCCTGCCCCCACGTTTCCTCACCCCAGCTTCATCACGATCTTGCCGATATGGCTGCTGGTTTCCATCAGCCGGTGCGCCTCGACCACGTCATCAAACGGCACCACGGAATGGATGACGGGTGAGACCTTGCCGGCTTCGAGAAGCGGCCAGACCTCGCTCAGCAGTTCGTCGCGGATTGCCCGCTTTTCGTCGGCGGTGCGGGGCCGCATGGTCGATCCGGTTACCGTCAGGCGCTTGACCATGATCGGTGAGAGATTGACCTTTTCCGCCATGTTGCCGCCGAGGAAGGCGATGATCGACAGGCAGCCGTCCTTGGCAAGGACCGACAGGTTCTTTTCGAAATAGGAAGCGCCGATCATGTCGAGCACCACATCGACGCCCTTGCCGTCGGTCTCGGCCTTGATCACCTCGGCAAAGTCCTCGGTCTTGTAATTGATCGCCTTGGTCGCGCCGAGCTTTTCGCAGGCGTCGCATTTGTCCTTCGAGCCGGCGGTCGCATAGGCCGTCGCGCCGAATGCCTTGGCGAGCTGGATCGCGGTCGTGCCGATGCCGCTTGAGCCGCCATGGATCAGCACGCTCTCGCCTTCGGTCAGGCCCGCCATCTGGAACAGGTTGGCCCAGACGGTGAAAAAGGTTTCCGGAACGGCTGCGGCCTTCACCGCATCATAGCCTTTGGGCCATGGCAGCGCCTGGCCAGCCGGCACGACGCAATACTCCGCATATCCGCCGCCGTTCGACAGGCCGCAGACCTTGTCGCCGATCTTGAATTCGGTGACGCCCTCGCCGAGCGCCACGACTTCACCCGCGACTTCGAGGCCGAGGATCGGGCTTGCATCCTTCGGCGCCGGGTAGTTCCCCTGGCGCTGGGCCACATCGGGCCGGTTGACGCCTGCGGCCTCCACCTTGATCAGAATTTCGCCTGCTCGGGCCGACGGGCACGGGCCAGTGGCATGGGTCATTACATCGGGCGCGCCGAAGGACGGCAGGTCGACGAAACGCATCTGGGACGGCATGGACATGGGTCTACTCCTGTCAGTATCTGACGACTGACTTAGGACAGTGCCCCTTGCTTGGAAAGGCGGAGGTTGGATGCATGCGTCCGGTCGAGCCGGTGTGGCGCTACTCTGCCGCGTCACCGTAGCTTGCGAAAACAAGGCCACGGTCGCTTTCCTTGGCGGCAACCTTGACCGTTGCGATCTCCGTTCCGATCCGGGCGATATCGTCGAGGATCAGGCCCTGCGGCAGATGGACAACGCCGATCGAGCAGCGCAGCAACGGGAAATCGCGCTCCACGCCGGTGCGGTCATGGCCACGGATCCGGCCTGCCGCCCGCTCCTCTTCCGAATAGAGCGCAACGGCGTCATCGTGGAAATCCGATAGAAGGCGCTCGAGGATTTCCTCCAACTCGTCGCGGGACCAGTCGCGAATGCCGATAAAGAAATCGTCGCCGCCGACATGGCCCAGAAAATGTTCGTCGGAGAAGAAGTAGCGCTTCATCAGCGCCGCAAACAGCGAGATTGCGTGGTCGCCCATCTGGAAGCCGTAATGATCGTTGAACGGCTTGAAATGGTCGAAGTCGCAATAGCAGAAGAAGCGCTGCTCGTCGTCATCGCGGCCGGCCTGGTACATGAAGTCGCGGATGGCCCGGTTGCCGGGAAGACCCGTCAGCGGGTTCTGGTCCTGGGCGATCTTGAGCTGCTTTTCGTTGACCACCTTGATCAGCGATGCCGCCGAGACGACGCCGGCATAACGCATGTTTTCGGTAAGGATGACGCAGGCGCTGTTTTCCATGTTGGCAAACAGGCTCATCAGCTCTTCCGCCTCGGCATCCAGACCGATGATCGGCGCGCGCTCGACGAAATGGGCGATGGTGCGCTCATAGACCTTGTTCTTTAGGAGATCGCGGCCGAAGGGCTGATAGATAAATTCCTTGAGGTGATATTCGTTGATGACGCCGCGCGGTTCGCCATTGGCGTTCAGCACCGGAAAGAAGGCCTGGCGCGGATTGCGGCGAAACAGTTCAAAGACGCTGTCGATGCTCTCGTTCTCGAACACGGTCGGCAGTTTTTCGATCTGCTTGCGGATGAGGATTTCGTCGAGAGACTGGCTGGAGCGGCGCGACAGACCGATTGCGGCCAGATGCGGATAGGCCGGCTGCAACTCCGTGACGAAGCTGGTGGGTCTTGCGATGAAATAGCCCTGTACCAGATCGACGCCGTATTCACGGCAGGCCAGAAATTCGGCCTCGGTCTCGATGCCTTCGGCAATCACGCGGATGCCGAGCACATGGGCAATGTTGACGATGTTCTTGACGAGATGCCGTTTGCGCGGATTGACATCGATATCCGAAATGAAGTGCCGGTCGATCTTCAGGTAGTCGACCGGGTAGTCGCAGAGCAGCTTCATCTCACCATGGCCGACGCCGAAATCGTCAATCGCCAGCTTGAAGCCTGCCTTGCGCATCTCGCTCATCAACTCGGCAAATTCCGGCACCGAGGTGTTGTCGAACCGCTCGGACAGCTCGAAGCAGACCGAGGACGGCGCGACGCCTGCCTGGCGCAGATGCTGGACGATCTTTTCGAGGAAAAGCTGGCCGTCGCGGATCATCCGGACATCGAGATTGAGAAACAGCGTCTGGCTGGAGAAATCCGGAAGGCCAGCGAATTTGGCAAGGGCCCGGTGGGCGACCATCTGTTCGAGCGCCAGAAGCTGGCCGCCGTCATGGGCCTGGTCGATCAGTTCGAGCGGCGAGGCAAAGCCGAGACGGTCATGGCCGCGCAGCAGCGATTCATAGCCGAACACGGACCCGGTGGCGACCTCCACGATCGGCTGGAAGGCGTTCTCGATGACGAGCTTGGCCAGAGGCAAAAGCTGATCGCTGGCATAGCGACGGAAAACGCCCGGTTCCAGAACGGCCGCAGACGACATGCAATTCACCCCATTTACTGCGTGGGCGAGATCCGCCCGGCGGCTTATTCACGGGCGCCACCTTTGCCTCCATTGGTCAAAAATACCTTTCCCGCAAATGACAGTTCGATGAAACTTCCATGACAGTAATTTATCTTTCTAATACAATGAGTTGTAAATATTACATCGTCTGGCTTGGGCAGGTGCGGTCCCACGTCAACGCCACGAGCCAAGCTTAAGCTTCCACAGGGATTTCCCCCACAGTCCCCGGCCGTGCGCTTTTGAGACAGCGCTGTTCGCAATCCCTGCTTGATTGCGCGGCCAATCGAAAATAACTCATTCTGGCGGTCTTCCTCATCTTCAAGAAAAGCAGCCCGGTCATGTCCCGTCCGAACATTCTCATCATCATGGTCGACCAGATGAATGGCACGCTGTTTCCGGATGGGCCGGCGGACTGGCTGCATGTGCCGCATCTGAAGGCGCTGGCTGCACGCTCTGCCCGCTTCCAGAACAACTACACCTCGTCGCCGCTTTGCGCGCCGGCCCGCGCCTCGTTCATGGCGGGGCAGCTGCCGAGCAGAACCGGGGTTTATGACAATGCCGCCGAATACGTTTCGTCTATCCCGACCTATGCGCATCACCTGCGCCGCGCTGGCTATTACACAGCGCTTTCTGGAAAGATGCATTTCGTCGGGCCGGACCAGATGCACGGGTTCGAGGAACGGCTGACCACCGACATCTACCCGGCCGATTTCGGCTGGACGCCGGATTACCGCAAACCGGGTGAGCGGATCGACTGGTGGTATCACAACATGGGTTCCGTCACCGGCGCCGGCGTTGCCGAGATTTCCAACCAGATGGAATATGACGACGAGGTGGCCTTCCTCGCCAACCAGAAGCTCTACCATCTCAGCCGCGACAACGACGATGCGGACCGCCGGCCCTGGGCTTTGACGGTATCGTTCACGCATCCGCACGACCCTTATGTGGCACGCCGGAAGTTCTGGGATCTGTATAACGACTGCGAGCACCTGATGCCCGAGATCGGCATGCTCGCAGAGCAGGATCCGCATTCGGCCCGCATTCTCAAATCCTGCGACTATCCGGCCTTCGAGATCACCGACGAGCATGTGCGGCGGGCGCGTCAGGGCTATTTTGCCAACATTTCCTATATCGACGAGAAAGTCGGCGAGCTGGTCGACACGCTGACGCGGACACGGATGCTGGATAACACATTCATCCTGTTCTGCTCCGACCATGGCGACATGCTGGGCGAGCGCGGATTGTGGTTCAAGATGAACTTCTTCGAGGGGTCATCCAGGGTTCCGCTGATGATCGCCGGTCCTCAGATCACGCCGTCGCTAAACTTTGCGCCGGTTTCCAATCTCGACATTACGCCGACGCTTTGCGATCTTGCCGGCATCTCGATGGACGAGATCATGCCCTGGACCGATGGCGAGAGCCTGAAGCCTGTCATCGACGGCGGCACCCGCACCGCGCCGGTGCTGATGGAATATGCCGCCGAAGCCTCGCATGCGCCGCTGGTGGGCATTCGCGAGGGCAAGTGGAAATACGTTCACTGCGAGCTCGATCCCGAACAGCTCTACGATCTCGACGCCGATCCGAACGAGCTCACAAATCTGGCGCATGACCCGGCGCATGCCGCCGTCATGAACGGGTTTCGCGCCAAGCGGGCGCAAAAGTGGGACATGGCAAAATTCGACGCGGCCGTGCGCGAAAGCCAGGCGCGGCGCTGGGTGGTCTATGAAGCGCTGCGCAACGGCGCCTATTACCCGTGGGATCACCAACCCTTGCAGAAAGCCTCGGAGCGCTACATGCGCAACCATATGAACCTCGACAATCTGGAAGAGTCCAAGCGCTATCCCCGCGGGGAATAGGCGCCAAGGAACGGAGAAGACCCATGAAAGCACAACCAGTCGCCAGCCATTTCATCGACGGCGAGTATGTCGAGGATACCGATGGCAGCGTCATCGAGAGCCTTTACCCGGCGACGGGTGAAGTGATCGCAAGGTTGCATGCGGCAACGCCCGCCATCGTCGAAAAGGCGATCGCCGCCGCCAAGCGCGCCCAGCCGGAATGGGCGGCAATGAGCCCGACTGCTCGCGGCCGGATCCTGAAGCGGGCAGCCGAGATCATGCGGACCCGCAACCGAGAGCTTTCCGAGCTGGAGACGCTCGATACCGGCAAGCCGATCCAGGAGACGATCGTCGCCGACCCGACATCGGGCGCCGACAGTTTCGAGTTCTTCGGCGGCGTGATCGCGGCCGGAATGAATGGTCAGTACATCCCGCTCGGCGGCGATTTTGCCTATACGAAGCGGGTGCCACTCGGCGTCTGCGTCGGCATCGGCGCCTGGAACTATCCGCAGCAGATCGCCTGCTGGAAGGGCGCACCGGCGCTCGCCGCCGGCAATGCGATGGTGTTCAAGCCGTCCGAAAACACGCCGCTCGGCGCGCTCAAGATCGCCGAGATCCTGATCGAGGCCGGCCTGCCGAAGGGCCTCTTCAACGTTATCCAGGGCGACCGGACGACCGGACCGCTTCTGGTCGAACACCCTGATGTGGCCAAGGTGTCGCTGACCGGCTCGGTGCCGACTGGCCGCAAGGTGGCGGCGAGCGCTGCCGGCAACCTCAAGCATGTGACGATGGAACTGGGCGGCAAGTCGCCGCTGATCGTGTTCGAGGATGCCGATATCGATTCCGCCATCGGTGGGGCGATGCTCGGCAATTTCTATTCGACCGGACAGGTCTGCTCCAACGGCACCCGCGTGTTCGTGCAGAAGGCAATCCGGGACGAATTCCTGTCGCGGCTGAAGGCCCGCACCGAAAAGATGGTGATCGGCGACCCGATGGACGAGGCAACCCAGGTCGGCCCGATGGTCTCCTACGATCAGCGCCAGAAGGTGATGTCCTATATCGAAAAGGGCAAGTCGGAAGGGGCAACGCTCATCACCGGCGGCGGCATTCCCAACAATGTCTCGGCCGAAGGCTATTACATCCAGCCGACGGTGTTTGCCGACGTCACCGACGACATGACCATCGCCCGTGAAGAGATCTTCGGACCCGTCATGTGCGTGCTCGACTTCGATAACGAGGAAGAGGTGATCGCGCGCGCCAACGCGACCGAATTCGGCCTCTCCGCCGGGGTCTTTACCGCCGATCTGACACGCGGCCATCGCGTCGTGGATCTTCTGGAAGCAGGCACGCTGTGGATCAACACCTACAATCTCTGCCCGGTGGAAATCCCTTTCGGCGGGTCAAAGCAATCCGGCTTCGGCCGCGAAAACTCGCTCGCGGCGCTGGAGCATTATTCGGAACTGAAGACGGTCTATGTGGGAATGGGCAAGGTCGAGGCGCCGTATTGAGAACGGAGTCAGTGACGCGCCCGGCGATATCGGTGAATAATGAGCACAATGGAGGCGGCGAGAGATATCGAGAGGCAAATGTAGATGTTCAAAGATGTCGAATAGTGAAGAAGCAACGCTGACGCGATCATCAGACCACTTTGCAACTTGTTTCGAAGCCATTGCCACGCAAATGACCGATGGTCAGATGAGCGATGACGAATTTTCGGAGTGTGTCGATTTCTCTCTTCATCAGCAAGACGCGCTTCCTCGGTCGTACGCAATTGCTCGATCAGCTTGGTGGTGAAACCATTCGACATCGGCGTTCGCAAAACCTGAGATACCATCGCTGCGGAATGTCGCATTCTTCGTCTGCGGCAAAGCACGAGTCAAATCCGGATCAACGAAATCCGGTTGATGCCTAACAGAACCCAAATCGGATAAGTTACCATGCTGCAGGCAGATTTCGTCATCATCGGTTCCGGCTCGGCGGGTTCGGCCATGGCCTATCGGCTGTCCGAGGACGGGAAGCATTCTGTCATCGTGATCGAGGCGGGCGGTACCGATTATGGGCCGTTTATCCAGATGCCGGCAGCACTGGCCTGGCCGATGAGCATGAAGCGCTACAACTGGGGTTACCATTCCGAGCCCGAACCGAACCTTGGCAACCGCCGGATTACCGCGCCGCGGGGCAAGGTGCTGGGTGGATCTTCTTCGATCAATGGTCTCGTCTATGTGCGCGGCCATGCCGAAGACTACAACCGCTGGGAGGATCTGGGCGCGAGCGGCTGGTCCTATGCGGATGTGCTGCCCTATTTCAAGCGGATGGAAACGGCCCATGGCGGGGAAGAGGGATGGCGCGGCACGGACGGGCCGATGCATGTGCAGCGCGGGCCGATGACCAATCCGCTGTTCCACGCCTTTATCCGGGCGGGTGCGGAGGCCGGTTTCGAGACGACCGACGATTACAACGGATCGAAGCAGGAAGGCTTCGGGCTGATGGAGCAGACGATCCATGACGGTCGCCGCTGGTCCGCGGCCAACGCCT
The DNA here is from genome assembly GCF_014842035.1 of Rhizobium sp. CFBP 8752. Taxonomy (NCBI): domain Bacteria; kingdom Pseudomonadati; phylum Pseudomonadota; class Alphaproteobacteria; order Hyphomicrobiales; family Rhizobiaceae; genus Rhizobium; species Rhizobium sp. CFBP 8752. The sequence continues at coordinate 2,370,091 of NZ_JACYUZ010000001.1, forward strand.
ATCTGCGGCCGGCGATGAAGCGGAAGAATGTCGAAGTTGTCTATGGGCTGGCGCAGAAGGTCGTGATCGAAAACGGCCGTGCGATCGGCGTCGAAGTTCTCCGGCGGGGCGTGCCGGAGGTGGTGAAGGCAAACCGCGAGGTGATCATTGCCGCGTCCTCCTTCAATTCGCCGAAACTCTTGATGTTGTCGGGGATCGGGCCGGCGGCGCATCTGAAGGAGATGGGGATCGAGGTCGTGGCCGACCGGCCGGGCGTCGGTGCCAACCTGCAGGATCACATGGAGTTCTATTTCCAGCAGATCTCGACAAAGCCGGTGTCGCTCTATTCGTGGCTGCCGTGGTTCTGGCAGGGGGTGGCGGGTGCCCAGTGGCTGATGACCAAGGGTGGCCTTGGCGCCTCCAACCAGTTCGAGGCCTGCGCCTTTCTGCGCTCGGAACCGGGCCTGAAGCAGCCGGATATCCAGTATCACTTTCTGCCCGTTGCAATCTCATACGACGGCAAGGCGGCCGCGAAGAGCCATGGCTTCCAGGTGCATGTGGGCTATAACCTGTCGAAGTCGCGCGGCGCGGTGACGCTGCGATCCTCCGATCCGAAAGACGATCCGGTCATCCGCTTCAACTACATGAGCCACGAGGAAGACTGGATCAAATTCCGCCACTGCGTGCGGCTGACGCGCGAGATCTTCAGCCAGAAGGCGTTCGACGATTATCGCGGGCCGGAGATCCAGCCGGGCGAACAGGTTGAGAGCGACGACGAGATCGATGCCTTCCTGCGCGAGCATCTGGAAAGCGCCTATCACCCCTGCGGTACCTGCCGGATGGGTCGCGCGGATGATCTGATGGCGGTGGTCGATCCGGAATGCCGGGTGATCGGCGTCGAAGGGCTGCGGGTCGCCGACAGTTCGATCTTCCCGCATGTGACCTATGGCAACCTCAACGGCCCATCGATCATGACCGGCGAGAAGGCGGCGGATCATATTCTAGGCAAACAGCCCCTGCCCCGCAGCAATCAGGAACCCTGGGTCAATCCGAGAGCGGCGATGAGCGACCGCTAAAGGTCGTGCGACGTCAGTGGTAGTCGTCTTCGCGCTGGTGGCGGATGGCGAGGATGGTGACGGACGTCTCGCTGTCTATTCTGAACAGCACGACATAGCCGGACGAACCGAATGGAACGAGCAGTTCTCGAAGGAGTGCGTTGCCGCCTGAGGCCTTACGGCAACTGAATGGGAACTCTTCGAGCAATACCACCGACTGTTCAACAAGATCCAGCACACGGGCCGCGGCGTCCTCGTCGCGATCCAGCAGATATGCATAGAGCCGTTTGAGATCAACTCGCGCGCGCTCCGTCCACTTCACGAGATAGCTCATTTGGAGCGCTTTTCGGCCCGCTTGGCTTCAAGCATGCCTTTCAGTTCTCCAAAAATCTCTTCGGATGAGTAGTAAACCCCGGTGCGCTCAGCTTCGGCCAGACCTGCCAGCCCCCTAGCGATAAACTCCGCCTGGGTCTTTCGGTAATCGATCTGCTTTTTCAGCGAGTCCTCGACGAAGGCGGAGAGCGTTTCGCCTTCCTTCAGCACGCTTTCTGCAGCCGCGCGGAGTTCCGGGTCGACGCGCAGCGACGGGATGGTTGCGGTTTTCATTAGCATCACCTCATGCGTTGCAAGTGCGATGCATGATGCGCCTGGAAGCGTATTCTGGCAAGTGGATCCGGATCACATCGCGGGCGACGACAAAGCCTTGATGCGGTCCACGATCAGCCGGTTGAGGGCGCGGTAATCGCCATCGAAATGGTGGCCGCCGGGGCGTGAATGGATGAGCGTGCCGGGGATGTCCTCAACAGCAGGACAGGCGGTGTCTTCCTCCTCCGTGCCGTAGATGCACTGGATCTTGTGCGGCTCGATCTTAGCGATGTCGTCGACGGGATCGCCCTGCTTGGCGGCCCCTGCCCAGCCGAGCCAGCCGGTGACGGCGATCTCGAAATCGGCCTGATGCGAGAGCGCCAGAAGCGAGAGCAACGAGACGGCCTGTTTGTCTGCCTCGGGCAGCAGTCGATAGGTGGCCGGCAGGATGTTGGCGCCGAAGGAATAGCCGATCAGGACGACGTTTTTGACGTTCCAGCGCTGGCGGTAGGTGGTGATGATGCGGGAGAGATCGGTGGCCGTCTCCTGCGGTGATTTCTCGGTCCAGAAATAGCGCAGCGCATCGACGCCGACGACCGGGATGCCGTCTTCCACGAGATAGGCGGCGAGCTTCTGGTCGATATCGCGCCAGCCGCCGTCGCCCGAATAGATGATCGCCAGCGTATCGTGCAGCGGCACGGCCGCGGTCGGAACGATCGGCAGGCCGAGCGGCGAGGATGACTGGCGAAGGCGGCCAAGCGTTGTGGAAACGTTTTGCAGCAGCAGGTTTTCCGCGGTTTCGTCCCAGGCGGTGATCTCGATTGCCGGGTGGGTCTGCTTCAGCGCGTCCGCATGGGCTTCACCCGCCGGATCCGCCTGCGGCGTCAAAAGGATGCGCACAGGTTCCGGCAGCGGGCCCGGCGTGAAGCCGTATGCAACGCCGCCGTCGACCACCGTCTTGGGGGCCGGCGTGCAGAGGATCTTTTCGACGGGAATGAAGGCCTGAGGATCGATGGCGATCGTTTCCGCGATGGTCGAGGCCGGCGTCTGGGCGGCAATCGCGAGCGCCAGGGCGCCACCGCCGCCGATGCCGGCGATGACCGGCGGGAGGTAGGCTGAGATCTCCTGCTCACGGTGGATCTGGCGGCTCAGTTCCTCGATATCGGAGACGAGATAGAGGCAGGTCCGGTCTTCTTCTTTAGCCAGAGCAGCGAAGTAGTCCGGCAGATCGACGCCGACGACCACGGCGCCGTCGGCAGCCAGTGCATCGGAGACCGTCTGCTCGCGGTCCGACCAGCCTTCGGTGCCGGACAGGAGGAGGACGATGCCGGATGCATTTCTGTCGGGATAGGCGATGCGGTCTGTCGGCAGGCGTCTGATGCCGGGGCCGGCCCACCACTCAAACGCATTCACCGCGGCGGCGACCACGGTGATGCCGGCAACGATTGCTGGCAGAAGCTTCATCGGCGAAGGATGCCCCTCAGGCCGCCGGCAATCAGCTTGGTCACGTCGAACAGGGCAACGAGCGGCATGCCGCGGCCGGAGACGGCGAGATAGCGCGGCTGCCATTCCGGATCGAATTTCGACTTGAAAGCCTGAACGCCGCGGAAATTGTAAAAGCGCTCGCCGTTTTCGAAGATGCGGTTGCCGATATGGTTCCAGAGCGGCGCGCGGCGATGGGTGGCAAGACCTGAGAGCGGCGCCATGCCGAGATTGAGCGTGCGATACCCTTCCGACTTGAAGTGCTCCATGATGCGCACGAAGAGCAGATCCATCATGCCGCGATGGGTGTTTGGCACATGCCGCATCAGGTCGATAAAGGCATCGCCGTTCGAGCTCGTCGCATGGATATTGGCGAAGGCGACGATGCGGCCTTCGAGACGGATGACGGCGACCGGTCCGGCGGCCACATAGGCCGGCTGGAAAGTGCCGAGCGAAAAGCCCTTTTCGGCTGCGTTATGGGCGGCAAGCCAGGCGCGGGAAACGCCAATAAGCTCGTCCATCACGCCGGGCACAGCTTCGGCCGGCAGCAGCGAGAATTCGAGGCCGTCGCGTTCGGCACGGTTGATCGAGCGGCGCAGTTTCAGCCAGGCGCCGCCTTTCAGATCGAAATCGATGAGATGAACCACCGCCTGTTCGCCGAGCTTGTAGGGTTTCAGACCCGCCTCGACTGCGCAGGGCAGAAACTCGGGCGAGACCTGGTAGAACACGGCGCGGCAGCCATCGCGGCGCGCGGCGTTCATGAACTTGACGATCAGGCCCGGCCACGCCTTGCGGCAGCCGACCGGATCAAACAACGCCGCCCAGGACCGGCCGGAGCGCGCATACATGACGAAGGCATTGCCGCAATCGGAAAACAGCACCTTCTTGTCGCCGAGCCGCACGAGGCCGGCGCTGGCATTCGGCTGGAGCGCCAGGATATCGAACGCTCTCTGCAGATCTTCGCCGGATGGAATACGGGAGACAGGCCGTGGAAGGCGCAAGTGCCGGCTGGCGGCGAGCGAGCCGACGAAGGCGACGGTGACGAAGCCGGCCGAGACGCGTGTCGCGACATCACCGACAATCAGACGCCACGCCACGGCAAGCAGGTTCTCCTCCAGAAACACGTAGAGTGACAGCGCCACGGTGAAGGCGATCAGCGCGAAATAGAAGGCAAGGCCGCGATTGCCGAGGACGTCCAGCAGTCGCTCGGCAAGAAATTTGCCGAACTGACCCACAGCGGAGACCGCTTCGCCCTCCGCAACGGCGGGGGCCATCGTTTCATGCGCAATATCTGCCATAGGAGACCTGTCGGACTATCGAACTGCGAGCTTCATAGAGCACTTTGATTTACCGAAGCTTACGCGCGCAGGCTGCATATCAGCTTCCGATGCCGCCGGAATTGATAGGGATCAATTTAAGGTCGAAACTCGTGCCTTACGCTTCGTCGCGGGCGACTGGAAGGCTGGTACGCGGTCGGTACCAGCCACAATGTCATCGGCCGAATATCTTCCAGCGGGTCGGACGGAACCTTGCTTCGGAGCCGAGTTCGATCGGGGCGTGCAGAGGCACCTCGATCTCCACATGGAAGGGCTGATGGTCGTTACTTCCCCCGGGGTTGGAGATATCGATCTCGGCAATGCGGGTGCCGGCGAGACGGCGTGAGGCGGTGACCTTGCCGAACAGCGCGTCCCGCTCCTGCGTCAGCTCCACGTCCTCAGGACGGAAGTAAAGGTCGCCGGAACTGTTCGCCTCTCCGGAAACGCCGATCGGCTCGCCCTGGAACAGGACGGTGCCATCCTTTACCTCGACCGGCAGATGCGAGGATTCACCGATGAAGGAGAACACGAAGGGCGATCCCGGGCGATCATAGACGTCGTCCGCCGAGCCGACCTGTTCTATTCTGCCCTGGCTCATGACAACGACGCGGTCGGCCAGTTCCAGCGCCTCTTCCTGGTCGTGAGTGACGAAGACGGTGGTGTGGCCGGTGCGGTCATGAAACTCGCGCAGCCAGCGGCGCAGCTCCTTGCGGACCTTGGCATCGAGCGCGCCGAAGGGTTCGTCGAGCAGCAGGATGCGCGGCTCGATCGCCATGGCGCGGGCAAGAGCGACGCGCTGACGCTGGCCGCCGGACAGCTGGTTCGGATAGCGGCTCTCAAGGCCCGACAGCTGAACCATATCGAGGAGGTCGGAGACGCGCTTGCGGATCTCGGTCTTGGACGGGCGGCTGGCGGAGGGGCGGACCTTCAGGCCGAAGCCGATGTTCTCGGCCACCGTCATATGCCGGAACAGGGCGTAATGCTGGAACACGAAGCCGACATTGCGATCCTGCACGGAATGATGCGAGGCATCCTCCGTGCCGAAGAAGATCTGGCCGGCGGTTGGAAAATCCAGCCCTGCGATCAGCCGCAGCAGCGTCGTCTTGCCGGAACCGGAGGGACCGAGCAGCGCGATCAGTTCGCCGGACGCGATCTTCAGCGACACGTCGTTCAGCGCGGCGAAGCGGTCGAATTCCTTGCGGATATTGTTGATGCTAACTTCCATAGAGCGGGAGCCTTTAATGTCTGCCGCCGGCTGAGCCGGCACCGAACCGAAGTTCGAGAAGGGTTTTGAGAGCGAGCGTGACGAGCGCTAGAAGTGCGAGCAGCGAGGCCACCGCGAAGGCTGCAACCATGTTGTACTCATTATAGAGTATCTCCACATGCAGCGGCATCGTGTTGGTGAGCCCGCGGATGCGACCTGATACGACCGAGACGGCGCCGAATTCACCCATGGCGCGGGCATTGCAGAGAAGCACGCCGTAAAGCAGGCCCCACTTGATGTTGGGCAGCGTCACATACCAGAAGGTCTGCCAGCCGGTTGCGCCAAGAGACAGGGCCGCCTCCTCGTCGCCGGTGCCCTGATCCTGCATCAGCGGGATCAGTTCGCGGGCGATAAAGGGAAAGGTGACGAACACGGTGGCAAGCACGATGCCGGGCACGGCAAAGAGGATCTCGATGCCATAGCTCTTCAGCCAGGGTCCAAGCACGCTGGCACTGCCGAACAGCAGCACATAGACGAGACCGGATATGACCGGCGAGATCGAGAACGGCAGGTCGATCAAGGTGATCAGAAAGGCCTTGCCCTTGAATTCGAACTTGGCGATGGCCCATGCCGCCGCAAGCCCGAAGACGAGGTTGAGCGGCACGGCGATGCCGGCGACCGTGAGTGTCAACCCGATCGCGGCCCAGGCATCGGGTTCGACCAGCGCTTCCTCATAGGCACCCCAGCCATCGCGAAACGCCTCAACGAAGACCGAGACGAGCGGAAGGAACAGGAAGAAGCCGAGAAACACGAGGGATACGCCGACCAGAACGAGCTTGGTGGTGAGGCTTTCATCGGCGGGGCTGTGGAAACGTGTGATGCGGGCGGACTTAGACATGAGACAAGACCCTCTCTGCCCTGCCGGGCGACCGGGGACGAGCCACCGGTCTCGCCCCGTCCTTCGGCCCACCCACGAGGAGGGAGAACCGACGTGGCAAGCGCTGCGTTCCTGCATCAGAGGGTGAGGCTGGGTTCAGCCCTCCCCCTTGTGGGGAGGGTTGGAAGGGGTTCTTCTTCAAGGCAGCTCTGAAAACATCACACATAACCATACCTCCTGCGGCTCCAGGCCTGGATGAGGTTGATGACCAGCAGCATGGCAAACGAGATCAGCAGCATGATCGTGGCGATTGCGGTGGCGCCGGCGTAGTTGAACTCTTCCAGCCGGATGACGATCAGGAGCGGCGCGATTTCCGAGACGTATGGAATGTTGCCGGCGATAAAGATGACCGAGCCGTATTCGCCCACGCCGCGGGCGAAGGCGAGTGCGAAGCCGGTGAGGATGGCGGGTGCCAAGCCCGGCAGCAGAACCTGGAATATGGTCTGGAACCGGTTGGCGCCGAGCGTTGCTGCCGCCTCCTCCACTTCGCGATCGATCTCTTCCATGATCGGCTGCACGGTGCGCACGACGAAGGGAAGACCGATGAAGATCAGCGCGATGACGATGCCGTAAGGCGTGAAGGCGATGCGGAACGGCATGAACAGCGAACCGATCCAGCCATTCGGCGCATAGAGCGAGGCGAATGCGATGCCGGCGACCGCCGTCGGAAGTGCGAACGGCAGGTCCACCATCGCATCGATCAACCGGCGACCGGGAAACCGGTAGCGGGTCAGCACCCACGCAAGCAGCGTGCCGAACACGACATTGATGAGCGCGGCCGCAAAGGCCGTGCCGAAGGACACGGTGAGAGCCCGGATCGTTCTTTGATCCGAGAGGACGGCGAAGAAGCCTGACGAGCCGAGCTCGGCGGTGCGCCAGAGCAGGCCTGCGATCGGAATGAGGATGATAAGCGACAGGTAGGCGAGCGAAAAGCCGAGCGTCAACCCGAAACCCGGGATGATGCTCGGCTGTTTTACCCGCCACCGTGCCGACGTGGCAGCGGTGGATGAGGTCATTCTGGTTCCGACTTATTTGCCCGGCTTGTAGATCTGGTCGAAGATGCCGCCATCGCCGAAGTGTTCCGGCTGCGCCTTTTTCCAACCGCCGAAGATCGGGTCGTCGATGGTGACGAGCTTGATATCCGGCAGCTGTTTCAGCAATTCAGGCTTTACCACATCGCGCCTGGACGGACGATAGAAGTGCTTGGCCGCGATGTTCTGGCCTTCATCGGAATAGAGATACTGAAGATAGGCTTCGGCGACCTTGCGGGTGCCCTTTTCATCGACCGTCGCATCCACTACCGCAACCGGCGGCTCTGCGAGGATCGAGATCGGTGGTACGACGATGTCGAATGCGTCCTTGCCGAATTCCTCGCCGGCGAGATAGGCCTCGTTTTCCCAGGCAAGCAGCACGTCGCCGATCTGGCGCTGCGCGAACGTCACCGTGGAGCCGCGGGCGCCGGTGTCGAGGACAGGCGCGCGCTTATAGAGATCGGCGATATAGGCCTTGATCTTGTCCTGGTCGCCCTTGAATTCTTCGTTAGCCCAGGCCCAGGCCGCCAGATAGTTCCAGCGGGCGCCACCTGACGTCTTCGGGTTCGGGGTGACGATCGAAACGTCGCCCTTGACCAGATCGCCCCAGTTCTTGATGCCTTTCGGATTGCCCTTGCGTACCAGGAAGACGATCGTCGACGTGTAGGGCGAGGAATTGTTCGGCAGGCGCGACCGCCAGTTTTCCTTGATCTTGCCGGCCTTCTGGATGGCGTTGATATCGCTTTCGAGCGCCAGCGTCACGACATCGGCCCCCAGACCATCGATGACGGAGCGGGCCTGCGCGCCGGAACCGCCATGCGACTGGCGGATGGCGACATCATCGCCACCTTCTGCCTTCCAGTGCTTGGCAAAGGCGGCGTTGAAATCCTTGTAGAGCTCGCGCGTCGGGTCATAGGACACGTTGAGGAGCTGGGTGGCTGAAAAAGCCGGCGCCACGCTGCCGGCGGCCAGCGTCACGCCGAGCGCCAGTGCCAGAAGCCGCTTCGATATCCCATCGGTAAAATTCAGCATGAATGCCTCCCCTGTGATCTGCACAAACTCTACCGAGCCGGTCGTCTTAGTCAATCGACGGCGAAACCAAGGCAAAACTGTTTCCCTTTGACGGGCTGCGGCGACAAGGGCGCGTTCCCGCGAGGCCGAGAGGCGAAACGGCAGCGTTGGGAAAAGCGGAAGAAGGGGTAAGGCAATCCGGGAAGCGGGTCGGGTTTTGGACGAGAGAGGACGCCTCGAACAGGCCGTCAGAGGCCCGCATGTGCTCGATGGCCAATCAACGCGACACAGTAAATTCTTAGATGCGCGCTAGCCAGATACTAGGCCGACAGCAGTTCGCGCACCTGTCCGGCGTCGGCAGCGTCAGTGTCCGCTGCGGCCACTTCGACCCCTGCCCCTTCCACCGCATCGGCGATGGTAGTGCTGAACAGCACGTCGCGGGTGGCGTCAGCAACGCGGGCGAAGACGTGGCGGATTTCGCAGAGGTGTTCGCCGTCGCAATCATCGCATTTGCGGTAGGCGGTCTGGGACAGGCACGGCAGCGGCGCGATCGGTCCGTCGACCAGACGCAGCACTTCGCCGAAGGTGATGGCGTCGGCGGGCCGCAGGAGAAGATAGCCGCCCTGCTTGCCGCGCCGCGACACGACGATCCCCGAACGTTTGAGGTCGAGCAGGATCTGCTCCAGAAACTTCTTCGGAATGCTCTGCTGAACCGCGATCTCGGAGATCAGCATCGGTTCTTTAGGATCCGCCTGCGCCAAGGCCGTCAGGGCTCTCAACGCATATTTCGCCTTCTGGGATATCATACCGCGACCACTAACAGCAGCGCCGCCGCAAGGCCGAAATCGGTCTCACGTCGCCGCTAATTTTCCTCTGGGCATCCACGATGAAGCCGCAACCGGCATTCGCGAGGAGCAGGCCGGCACGCGGCGATGCCGCAATGCAAAACCTGGTCCTGGGATAGCGCAAATGGCAAGAAATTACAAACCAATGGCCGCATTGGCGGGCAAAAAAGGCTCACATTTAGTTAAGGCGTCGGGTTTTCTGTGTAGGCGGAGCTTTGGAGAGATATTTGCTCCCGCAGTCCGAAGGTTGAAACGGCTTTTCCTGTCTTTCCGCAACGGGTCCGACAATAATCTTGCCATTGCTTACGGAAGATGACCGATGACCTTTCAGGACGTGGCAAGGCTTGACCATCAGGCACTTGCAGCAAATCTCGATACTCGCCTTGCAGGCCTCGACCTTGCCGGTCGTTTGTCGCTTGCATCCGAACTTGGCCGCGCCGTGTTCACCACGTCGCTCGGGATCGAGGATCAGGTGATTACCGCTGCGATCGGCACGCATCGTCTGCCGATCGAGGTATCGACGCTGGAGACCGGCAGGCTGTTTCGCGAAACCGTCGATCTGATTGCGGAGACCGAAGCACGCTACGATCTCGAGATCATCAGGTTCTACCCAGCCAAGGACGATGTTGATGCGTTTGTCGACACATATGGCATCAATGGTTTCTATGACAGCGTCGAGGCCCGCCACGCCTGCTGTCGTGTGCGCAAGCTCGTGCCACTCGCACAGGCGCTGTCCGGCGCCGAGATCTGGATCACCGGCCTTCGCCGCGGCCAGTCCGGCAACCGGGCGACGACGCCGTTTGCCGAATTCGACGCCGAGCGCAACCTGATCAAGATCAATCCGCTGGCCGACTGGGATATCGACCGCATCAATGCGCATGTCGCATCCGAGCATATCCCGATCAATCCCATGCACGCCCGCGGCTATCCGTCGATCGGCTGCGAGCCCTGTACCCGCGCCATCAAGCCGGGCGAGCCAGAACGGGCCGGCCGCTGGTGGTGGGAAAACGACGAAAAGCGCGAATGCGGCCTGCATGTTTCGGAAAGTCACGCGTCTGACGCGCAGGCCTCCGAAGACCCCGCGGCCCGCTCCTCGGTCATCCAAGGGGCAAGCGCCATCCGATGATCCGTCCGGATCGCAGCGCCTGCCGCCCTTGCCATCTATGTTGTGTCTTTAAGAATACCGGAGACTGAAATGCCCCTGTCAGTACAGGAAACGGAAATCAAGAACCCGCCCGTTTCCCGCCCGCCGCTCGATCCTCATCTCAAGGCCCTCGAAAACGAAGCGATCCACATCTTCCGGGAGGTGGCGGCCGAATTCGAAAACCCGGTCATGCTCTATTCGATCGGCAAGGATTCCTCCGTTCTGCTGCATCTCGCCCGCAAGGCCTTCTTCCCGGGTCGCGTGCCCTTCCCGCTTCTGCATGTGGACACGACGTGGAAGTTCAAGGAGATGATCGAGTTCCGCGACAAGATCGCAGAGGAGTACGATCTCGACCTCGTGGTCCACAGCAATGTCCGCGGCAGGCAAGAAAACATCACCCCGTTCACCCATGGTTCGTCCTTCTACACCGACGTGATGAAGACCGAAGCCCTGAGGCAGGCGCTGGATGCCGGCGGTTACGACGCGGCCTTCGGCGGCGCGCGGCGCGACGAGGAAGCAAGCCGCGCCAAGGAACGGATCTATTCGTTCCGCACGCCGGACCATAAGTGGGATCCGCGCAACCAGCGGCCGGAACTGTGGAACGTCTATAACGGCATGATCCGCAAGGGTGAAAGCGTGCGCGCCTTCCCGCTGTCGAACTGGACCGAAGTGGATATCTGGCGCTACATCCAGGCGGAAAGCATTCCGCTGGTGCCGCTCTACTACGCTGCCGAGCGCCCTTACGTGGAGCGCGACGGAATGATGATTCTTGCCGAAGACGAGCGGCTGGAACTGCTTCCCGGCGAAGAGATAAAGCATGGCTCGATCCGGTTTCGCACGCTCGGCTGCTTCCCGCTGACCGGCGCGATCCGCTCGACGGCGTCGAACCTCGAAGAGGTCATCGCCGAACTGGAAATTGCCACCGTTTCCGAACGCCAGGGCCGCGCCATCGACCGCGATCAGTCGGGTTCGATGGAAAAGAAGAAGCGTGAAGGATATTTCTGAGATGAGCGTGACAGCAACATCCACCGCCGCTTCGGCCACCATTCTGCCCTTCGCCGAATCCGCTGCCAAGATCACCCGTGACGTGCGGCCGCTGCGGCTGATCACCTGCGGTTCCGTCGATGACGGCAAGTCGACCCTGATCGGCCGGCTTCTCTGGGATACCAAGGCCGTCAAGGAAGACCAGGCGGTGACGCTTGCCCGCGATAGCGGCGGCCAGAACGATCTCGGCCTGCCGGATTTCGCGCTGCTTCTCGATGGTCTCCAGGCGGAGCGCGAACAGGGCATCACGATCGACGTCGCCTATCGCTATTTCTCGACCGAGAAGCGTTCGTTCATCGTGGCCGACACGCCCGGCCACGAGCAGTATACCCGCAACATGGCGACCGGCGCCTCGACGGCCGGTCTCGCCATCCTGCTTGCCGATGCCCGCGTCGGGCTTCTGGAACAGACCCGCCGGCATGCGACGATCGCATCCTTGATGGGCATCCGGCAGTTCGTTCTGGCGGTCAACAAGTTCGACCTCGTGAATTACGACCGCGAGATCTTCGACCGCATCAGCCACGAATTCCGCGAATTCGCGCTGTCGCTCGGCGTTCGCCAGATCACCGCAATCCCGATGTCGGCGCTGAAGGGCGAAAACGTCGTCTATCCCGCAACGTCTGTGATGCCTTGGTATGAAGGCCCGACGCTGGTCGAGGCCTTGGAACTGGCGACGACCCGCTCCACCCAGACCGGTGGCTTCCGCCTTCCCGTCCAGCGCGTCTCGCGTCCCGGCGAAAGCTTTCGCGGCTATCAGGGCACGGTTGCGGGCGGCTCGATCAAGCCGGGCGACAGCGTCGTCATCCTGCCATCGGGCACGATTGCCAACGTCAAACAGATCGTCACCTTCGACCTCGTGCGGAACGCTGCCGTCGCCGGCGATGCGATCACGCTCGTGCTCGACCGACAGGTGGACGTCGCCCGCGGCGACGTGATCGCCTCGCTCGATGGCCAGCCGATGACCGGCCTCAACTTCGAGGGGCAGATGGTGGCGTTGCAGCCTGGCGGCATCGAGCCCGGCAAGCGCTACTGGCTGAAAAGCGGTTCGCGCCGCCAGCGCGTGGCGGTGGAGCCGATCTCGCAGCTCGACCTGCAGTCGGGCAGTTGGGCTCCGCATGCGTCCGGCCTAGACATGAACGCGATCGGCAAGGTGCGCCTGTCTTTCGAAGAGCAGGCGGTGTTCGACACCTATGAGCAGAACCGCTCGACCGGTGCCTTCATCCTGATCGACCCGGATACGCTGAATACGGTCGCCGGCGGCATGATCACGGCCAAGCGCGGCGAACTCGGCGGCATTCGCCGTGGCGAGCCAGTGCAGGGCGACCGCGTGATTCTCTCCCTGCCGGCCGATCTTGCCGAGCTGCTGATGGCAACCGACGCGTTTGCCGCCCGCCGCGACGACGTGGAGATCCGCAGGGTGAGCGGCGCGGAAGCTGCCCAAATCCTGACATCGGGCGACAAAGACCGTTGATTTAAAACAGGAATTTTCAAACACTGATGGGCCGGGGTGCAGAACCCGGCCCTTAGCCATCCCGGCAGGTTTGCCACACTTGGCGGCGAACCAATCGCCTAATCAAGCAGCATCGTGCACGAGACGTTTGCACAAGCGGCGGATCCACCTATATCATGCCTCCCTTCACCCTTCCGGGAGGCGCGCTGTGCAATCCAGCCTCGGGAACTGAGATCCGTTGCCGATGGAAAAACATCTACTTCGTTATATCTGGAATCATACGCGACCGCAGCAGTTATGGGTTCTCGCGATCGTTCTGATTTCGATGATTCCGTACTTCCTTGCGTTCGACCTTCCCAAGCAGATCATCAACGGGCCGATCCAGGGTGAAGGGTTCGAGATGGCGGCCGCAACCCGGCCCTTCCTCGCATTCCAGTTCACCATTCCTTTGACGCAGTGGTCCTTCGGTTTCGAAGGCTTCGAGCTCAACCGGCTGGCGACGCTGATGGCGCTTTCGGGCGTGTTCCTGCTGCTCGTCATCGTCAACGGGTTGTTCAAGTTCTACATCAACACCTACAAGGGACGGCTGGGCGAACGGCTGCTACGCCGTATCCGCTACGAGCTGGTGGACCGTCTTCTGCGCTTCCCGCCAAGCACGATGCGGCAGATCCGCGGTGCGGAAGTCTCCAGCATGGTCAAGGACGAGGTGGAGCCTTTCGGCGGCTTTACCGGTGACGCTTTTGTGCAGCCGGCCATGCTGGGTGGACAGGCGATCGCCGCCCTCACCTTCATTCTCTTGCAGAACCTGTGGCTGGGGCTGATCGCAGCCTTCATGGTGGCGATCCAGGTCGGCATCATTCCGAAGATGCGCCGTCGCCTGATCGATCTTGGCCGTCAGCGGCAGATCACCGCCCGGCATCTGGCGGGCAAGGTGGGCGAGATTGTCGAGGGCATGGATACGATCCACAGCTACGACACCAGCAATTACGAGCGTGCCGATATTTCCGACCGGCTGGGGCAGATCTTCCAGATCCGCTACGACCTCTATCGGTGGAAATTCATCGTCAAGTTCGTCAACAATTTCCTGTCGCAGCTGACGCCGTTTCTCTTCTATTCGATCGGCGGCTATTTTGCCTTGCGCGGCACGCTCGACGTCGGCCAGCTGGTGGCCGTCATCAACGCCTACAAGGACCTGCCGGGCCCGCTCAAGGAACTGATCGACTGGGACCAGGCACGCCAGGACGTGCAGGTGAAATACGAACAGGTGCGCGAACAGTTCGAGCCGGGCGTGCTGATCGCGCCGACGCTGCATGCGCTCGCCCACGATGTGCCTGACCATACGCCGTCTCCCCTCGCCGCGCTCAACCTCACCATCGTCGATGGCAGCGGCGCCCATATCGCCGAAAACGTGACACTCAAGATCGAGCCCGGCGAGTTGGTGGCGATGATCGACAATGCCGGCATCGGCGCCGAAGCGACGGCGGAAGCTTTCGGCCGCATCACCTGGCCGGCCTCGGGCCGCGTGATGCTGGGCGAGGTCGACCTTCTGGAACTGCCGGAAGCGGTGACCGGGCGTCAGGTCTCCTACGCGTCGGCCGACAGCTACTTTTTCCACGGGACGCTCAAGGACAATCTTCTCTACGGTCTCAAGCACGCGCCGGCCGTGCAGGAGAAGTCCGCAGACGAGCCCAAACACAAGAAGCTTCGGCGGCGCTGGAAGATGAGCGAAGCCGAACGCGCCGGAAACACGACGCACGATCCGTCCGTCGACTGGATCGACCGTCGATCCACCTCCGTATCGGAAGGCGGCGAAGACGATGTCAAGCAGTCGGTCTTGAGGGCCCTCGATGCGGTGCAGCTGACAGCCGACGTGATGGAACTGGCCTTGCATTCCTATCTCGACCCGGCCGAACACGAGGAACTGACCGGTCGTGTCGTCGAGATGCGGTTTGCCCTGCGCGAGGAACTCGCCAGTCAGGGGCTTGGCAATCTCGTCTCCTATTTCGATTTCAGCGCCTACAACACCGAAGCGACGGTGCGGGAAAACCTGCTGTTTGCGGCGACGCGCCAGTCGGCGGAGCTGGATATGGAACTGGCCGAGGGAGAGTATGTCTTCGAAGTGTTGAAGACGGCCAATCTGTTCGACCTGTTCTACGACATGGGACTTTCGATCGCCGAAAACCTGTCGGAAATCTTCCAGGGCCTGCCGCCGGAACATCCGCTGTTCCAGCAGCTCGAGCATATCACCACCGACGATATCGCGTTCTACGAGCAGCTTTTGAAGCGCAAGCGCAGCCGCCGGGACTTCAAGCCTAGCGAGGACGACCGGCGCGCGGTGGTCAAGCTCAGCCTTTACTATATCGAGCCACGCTACCGCTTCGGCGTCCTGACCGCCGAGATCATGAACCAGATCGTTGCCACACGCGATATCTTCTATGCCAACCTGCCGGCATCGCTGCGCAGCCGCATCGAGCGCTACGATCCGCACAAATACATGGGCTCGGCGACGCTTCGCGAAAACATCCTGTTCGGCAAGCTGTCGCAACGCAACGCCGACGCGCCGACCAAGATCCGCAACGTGGCGGGCAAGCTGCTGCGCGAAATGGGTCTCTATGAGAGCTTTATCGGCATCGGGCTGGACTACGACATGGGCGCCAGCGGCCGGCGACTGACACTGGTCCAGCGCCACAAGCTGAGCCTTGCCCGTGCCCTGGTGCGGCGCTCCAATTATTACATCTTCAACAAGCCCCTTCCGGGCCTCGATCGGAGGGCTCAGGAAGAAATTGTTAAGAATGTGCTTCACTTCCTCGCTCAGCAGGACAATAATCCTTCTGTGGCGTGGGTTTTGTCGAATACTGCCCTGTCACGATTGTTTCATCGTGTTATCGTATTCGACAAGGGATCCGTGGCCGAAGACGACTCTTTTGAGGCTCTGGATACAAAGAGTGGTATTTTTAAATCGTTGGTGGCATAATATCGCAGCCGCCAACAAGATGACCAAATGGTGGAAACCATGTTGCTCAACGATGAAGTGCAGTTGCTGAAGAAAGTTCCTTATTTTTGCCGGGTCGATCCGTGCAAACTTAAGCTGCTTGCCTTTACCTCCGACCGCGTTCTCTACGAACCGGGGCAGGATATTTTCTCACAGGGCGACAGCAGCGATGCTGCCTACGTGATCCTGTGCGGAAAGGTCGACATGATCAGCGGTTCGGCGAATTCCGAGACCAAGATCGGTGAGGCCGGGTGCAATTCCATTATCGGCGAGATGTGCCTTCTCTCCAATTGCTCGCAGGCCGTGACAGCACGTGCAGTGACTGAGGTCGATGTTCTGCGCATTACCAAGGATGCCTTCTTCAAGGTGATCTCCGACAATCCGCGCATGAGCATGGAAATCAGCCGGACGCTCGCCGAAACGATCCGTGGTGCCCGCATGGACGACATGCGCCGGGACCGTCAGCACGCCTGATTGCCCGTCATCGGCCGTTATCCACAGGTTATCCACAGCCTTTCCCTCGGCTCATCCGCTGGTCTTTGAGCGCGCAAACGATGCAATTTGCGCGCGTTGGACACTCGGTCAGCGATGCTGACGATAGATTTTTTCTGACCTGAATTTGTGGCGGAACACGGGCGTGGCGCTGGTCCTCACGCCCGTTTCACGGCCTGTTTATCGCTTGCGATAATAGAAGTAGCGGCCCTCTTCCACACTGGGCAGGCGCGGCAGTTCTTCAAGATCGGGGTGGTCGAGCGGCAGCCCGCTGACGGCATAGGCGCCTGACGCGAGCATGCCAGCCGCCATTTGCGGCAACCACTGCAAGGTTCTCGCATCCGCATCCGGATAGCCGGTGCCGATATCCGCATGCACGAGGGCAGCGTTCTTGCCGACATAAGCCTGGCCGGTATCCTTGATCTCTCCCAGCACGACGTCGTCTTCGGACGGTGCTTCAGTGCGGTGGGCGCCGTTGGAGCGGTCGAAGGCGAGGATGCGGCGGTCGGCGAACAGCTCGCGCAGATGGCTATAGGTGCGGCCGTTGCCGATGCCGACCTCGTAGACATCGCCCGATGCCGGCAGGCCGAGATCGTTCTTGATGTGATTGAGGATGTCGCGCTGCGCGGTCATCCGGTTGATGAAGCTGTCCAGTCTGCTCATTGCTT
Organism: Rhizobium sp. CFBP 8752; assembly: GCF_014842035.1. Lineage (NCBI taxonomy): Bacteria > Pseudomonadati > Pseudomonadota > Alphaproteobacteria > Hyphomicrobiales > Rhizobiaceae > Rhizobium > Rhizobium sp. CFBP 8752. Next base: position 2,387,326 of record NZ_JACYUZ010000001.1, read on the forward strand.
TCCCTTTTCCGGCGATCAAGCGTTGAGATAGGGCACGGTTACGCCTTGACGATGGTTTGCGACGTGATGCCGCGATTGGCCATCGCATTGCGGGTATCGACGACCAGCGGCGCGTCATCGGCAATCGCCTGGTAGTCGAAGCTGTCATGATCGGTGGCGATGACGACGGCATCGAAATCGCCGAGTTGATCGAGCGCGACGGACTTGCGGCCCATCAGGTGACCGTATTCGCGGGTGCGCGGCACTTCGGAGACGTAAGGGTCGTGATAGGCCACGTCGGCACCGCGTTCCAGAAGCAGTTCCATCAGCCGCAGCGACGGGCTTTCGCGGATATCGGGCACGTTCTTCTTGTAGGCGAGACCGAGGATGAGAACCCGCGAACGGCTGAGCGCCTTGCCGAGCATGCGGTCGAGCGCTTCGGCCAGCCGGTCGACGACATAGCGCGGCATTGCCGTGTTGATCTCGCCGGCGAGTTCGATGAAGCGGGTCGGCTGGTCGTATTCGCGCGATTTCCAGGTGAGGTAGAACGGATCGATCGGAATGCAGTGACCGCCGAGGCCCGGGCCCGGATAAAACGGCATGTAGCCGAACGGCTTGGTCTTGGCGGCGGCGATGACTTCCCAGACGTCGATGCCCATTCGCTCGTAGACGATCTTCAACTCGTTCACGAGCGCGATGTTGACGGCGCGGAAGACGTTTTCCGTGAGCTTGACCGCTTCAGCCGTGCGGGTGCCGGAGACCGGAACGATGGTTTCGACGACGGCGCCGTAAAAGGCAGAGACCATGGCAGACGCCGCCTCGCCATCGCCGGCAACGACCTTAGGGATGGTCGAGGTCTGGAAATCGCGGTTGCCGGGGTCTTCCCGTTCCGGCGAGTAGCCGAGGAAGAAATCCTCGCCCGCAACCAGCCCGGTCTTTTCGAGGACCGGCTTCATCACCTCTTCGGTCGTGCCGGGATAGGTGGTGGATTCGAGAACGACGAGCTGGCCCTTGCGCAGGGTGCCGGCGATCTGTTCGCAGGTTTTCGCGACATAGGAGAGGTCCGGTTCGCGGTGGCGGGTGAGCGGCGTCGGCACGCAGATGGCAATCACGTCGCATTCGGCAAGGCGTGCGAAATCGGTGGTGGCTGCGAACCGGCCGGCGTTTCGCTCTGCGGCCAGCACGTCGTCGGGCACGGCCTCAATATAGCTTTTGCCCGCTTCGATCGCGGTCATCTTGGACGGATCGATGTCGAAACCGGTGACCTTGAAGCCGGCGCGGGCGACCGTCATCGCGAGCGGCAGGCCGACATAGCCGAGGCCGATGACGCCGATCATTGCGCGCTTGTCTTCGATGGCGGACAAAAGATCTGCCGCCTGTGGCGATTGCTGGTTCAAGGATGGCACTCCGGAGGCATTCAAACTGGGAAGCCATCAGGTGAGCCCAACGACTGGCTCTGTCAAGAGATCGGGCTTTTCACGCTGGCGTGACGGATGCTATCCCACAGCATGGACATCGCCTTCTACGCGCCACTGAAATCGCCGAACCATACCGTCCCCTCAGGCGACCGGCTGATGGCACGGCAATTGATCGAGATCCTTGGGGTCAAAGGACACAAGGTCGATCTGGTTTCGGAGTTCCGCGCGTTTCTGCCCGAGCAGACCTCGTCGACTGGGGAACGCGATGCGCAGGCGGCGCACGAGGTCGAGCGGATTTCGACTGAGTGGGAAAGACGACTGGCACTCGGCGAGAGACTGCCGGACCTGTGGTTTACCTACCACCTTTATTACAAGGCGCCGGACCTGATCGGCCCTACCCTCTGCAGTCGTTTCGACATTCCCTATGTGACGGCGGAAGCCTCCTATTCGCATCGGCGCAATTTGGGGCAGTGGATGGAAGCGCAGGAAATTGTAGTGGATGCGGTCGCACTGGCGGCGACCAATATCTGTTTCACCGGTCGCGACGGACGCGGGCTTGCAGAGGTGGTGCCGGATGCGAAGCTTTCGCGGCTGTTTCCGTTTATCGATCCGACGCCCTATCTGGCCCGCGCGCCATCGCCCGAACCGGGGCGGCTGGTGGCTGTCGGCATGATGCGGCCGGGCAACAAGTTTGCCTGTTATGCAGCGCTTGCCGAGGCGCTGAAGCAGATTGCCCATCGTGACGACTGGCACCTCACGGCGATCGGCGACGGGCCGATGCGGGCTGAGGTGGAGGCTCTCTTTGAGGGGGCGCTTGCCGGGCGTGTGGAGTGGATGGGCTTGCAGAGCGCCGAGGAGGTTGCAGCGCTGCTGTCGACCGCAGCGATCCTGACATGGCCGGGGGTTTCGGAAGCCTATGGGCTTTCCTATCTGGAGGCACAGGCATCCGGCGTGCCTGTGGTGGCGGAAAACGGGGCCGGTGTACCCGAGGTGGTGACCGACGGGATCGGCGGCATCCTGACGCCACCGGGAGATGCGGCGGCCTATGCGGCGGCTATCGAGCGGCTGCTGGATGACGAGACGGAACGGCTGCGGCTCGGCCACGCTGCGCGCGATTTCGTCGCGTCGCAACGATCGATTACGGCTGCGGCTGATCGGCTCGACGAGATCATGACCACGATTGGCGCAAAGGATAGAGCATGACCGAAAACGACCTGAGGCTAGCGCTCGACAGGCTTGCGGACAACGGACGGCGGGTCGATTTCTGGCTGCGTGACGATGACGCTGTCGAGCCGACGGAACAGCTGGCAAAGCTTGCGACCATGGCCGATGGGTTTTCCGTACCGGCAACGCTTGCTGTCATCCCCGAGAACACGGGCGCCGATCTCGCGACCTATCTCGACACCCAGCCGCATCTCGACGTCGCGGTGCATGGCTGGTCGCATCGGAACTATGCGGGTGCGGGAGAAAAGAAGCAGGAACTCGGGAGCCATCGCCCCCTGCCCGATATCGTGTCCGAGCTGAAGGCCGGGTTCGACAAGCTGGCAGAGCTGCATGCGCCCCGCTTCCTGCCGATGCTGGTGCCGCCGTGGAACCGGATTGCGCCCGAACTGGTCGAGGCGCTGCCGGCGCTTGGTTTCAAGGCGCTTTCCACCTTCGGGCCGGAAAAGACGGCGTCGGTTGCGATGCTGAACAGCCATGTCGACATCATGGACTGGCACGGCACGCGCGGCGGACGGCCGGCTTCCGAACTCATCGCGGAAACGATCGCGCTGATCGAGACACCGGAACGGGTACCTGTGATCGGCGTGCTCGGCCATCATCTCGTACATGACGACAATGCCTGGCACTTCCTCGACCTGTTGTTCGGCGTGACGGCGGATCACCCCGCTTGCCGCTGGCGCTCGGCCCGCGACCTGCTGGGGCTCTGATCGATCGCTTCGAGCCTACCAGCTTTTCCAGGCGACCAGCAGGCCTTCTCCTGACGCAACCGCGTCCGCGCAGGCTTTCTCGACATCTTCGATCGGTGCGCCGCGCTTCAGCGAGGCGGCGACGAGGCCGAAGGGGGCGAGGAACACATTGGTCTGCCGAAACAACATGGTCATGATCAGCGGACCTGTGGACCACCAGGCGGGCGCCTGCGGCAGCGCCGCCATCACGTCGGGAAACACGGCAAGCATCTTTGCAAAGGCGGGATGGCCGGGCGGTGTGGCGATGAAGGAATTGGCAAGGAGAAGGCTCCCCGCCCCGACATCGCGCGCCACGTCCTCGGCAATGGCGCCGAGGCCGATCAACGGCAGAAGATCGCCAAAACCGATATCCTCGCGGGTCGGATACCAGTCGCAGTCGAGATAGATGCCGCCATGCTCCAGCAGAATGGCATAGCGGGCGACATCGACGGCACCGGGGTAATCGCCGTCTGCGAGCATCGCGAGATAGGCCGGATGGCTTGCAATACCAAGCTGTTCGAGATCCGCCTCGCGCCACAGCCGGTATTCGAAGCCGGTCGCCTTTGCATGGCTTTCCCAGCGCGCGACGGCTGGTGGCAGCGGCAGCGAGCCGATCCAGATCTGGTGAATGATGCGCGGCACCGGCTCTCGCCCAAGCTCTGCCATCAACCGTTTCTCGTCTGCATCGAAGGTGATGAACGGCGCCATCACGGCGGGATCGGGGACGAGGCCGTGCTGCAGACCGACGCGGCCGATTGCGTCGCCCTCCGCTTTGGCAAGCTTCAGCCATGCGGAGTGAAGCTTGCGCGGCATTCCGAGAGCCGTGCGCTCGCCAAGAACGTCTGTCGTCATCACCGTTTCGTCGGCGGAAAGTGATGTCAGCGCCGCCTGCGCCTCCTCCAGTTTTCCAGCCTCGATCAGGGCACGGGCATCGGTGATCTTGCGCTTATAGGTTTTCTGGTCAGACTTTTCGGCTGTCACGTGTAATTTCACCTCGCTGTCACGCAACGCTCCTAGGGGATATGCGTTTAACACTCGAATTTCTCGATCTCCGCCAAGAGGTCAGGCTTATTGGCGCAGATGTCAACCGACATGCAGGGGGGCGCATGATAGGGACGATCGGCAGCGGGGTTGCTGCAATGGACAGGTGCACGAGCGTGCGCTACCGTGTCTTGCAATCGATCAATCTCACCTCTCTGCTCCAATCTCCGGGAGCCGGACTTCATTGATGAACCCACCGAAGGAAGTTCTCCGCATCGAAGGATTGAACGTGTCGTTCCCGGTCTGGGGCGGCGCGATCCAGGCGGTCCGGAATCTCAGCATGCGGATACGCCCGGGCCAGGTCACGGCACTGGTGGGCGAAAGCGGTTCCGGCAAGTCGGCTCTCGGCCGCGCGATCATGGGGATCGAGACCGACGTCGCCAAGATTTCCGGGCGCGCGGTGTTCGACGATCCAGCGACCGGCCAGTCCGTCGATTTGATTGCGCTGCCCCGCGACGGGCGGCAGATCCGCGCGATCCGCGGCAGCCGCATCGGCATGATCTTTCAGGAACCAATGACCTCGTTCTCGCCGATCCACACGGTCGGCAACCAGATCGAGGAAAGCCTGAAAATCCATACGGCGATGTCGCCTGCGGAGCGGCGAGAGGCGAGTGAGGAGACGCTGTCTCTGGTCGGTTTCGACAATCCTGCCCGCGTGTTCGACATGTATCCGTTCGAGCTTTCCGGCGGCATGCGCCAGCGTGCGATGATCGCGATGGCTCTGGTCTGTCGCCCGGCGCTTCTGATCGCCGACGAGCCGACGACGGCGCTCGACGTGACGATCCAGGCGCAGATCCTCAAGCTGCTGCAGGAGCTGCAGGCCAAGCTCGGCATGGCGATGCTCCTGATCACCCACGATCTCGGTGTCGTTGCATCGATGGCCGATGAAGTGGTGGTGGTCTATCGCGGCGAGGTCATGGAGGCTGGCTCGGCCTCGGACATTTTCCGCAATCCGCAGCATCCCTATACGAAGGGGCTGATGGCAGCGGTGCCGGATTTCGACAGGCCACGCGAGGAGCGCCTGAAGCCGCTGCGCGAAATCAAGGTGGATACGGTTGGCCTCATGGGACGGCGCAAGAGCGAGCAGGTCCTTCCCGAGGTACTGTTGTCGGTCAACCACGTCACCAAGAGCTTCGTCACCAAGAAGGGTGCAGGCTTCGGTTTCGGGGCAAAGCCCGATCGGACGGTGGCGGTCAACGATGTCAGCTTCGAGATCCGCCGTGGCGAGACGCTTGGTCTCGTGGGCGAAAGCGGCTGCGGCAAGACCACGCTCAGCAAAATCCTGATGCGCGGACTGTCGGTCGATCATGGCAGTGTCGTCTATAACGGCGAAAACGGTCCGGTCGACGTGCTCAACTGCGAAGGCGAAGTGCTGGACGATCTGCGCACCCGTCTGCAGATGGTGTTCCAGGATCCGGTCTCATCACTTTCGCCGCGCATGCCGGTTCGCAGCATCATTCGCGAACCGCTCGACATCCATGACCGCGGCCCGCTGGCCAAGCGGCAGGAAGCGGTGCGCCGGCTGATCCATGCGGTGGGCATGCCCGAAAGCGCGCTGATGCGCTATCCGCATTCGTTTTCCGGTGGCCAGCGCCAGCGCATCGGGATCGCGCGGGCACTGGCTCTCGGGCCGGATCTGGTGATCTGCGACGAACCGGTTTCGGCGCTCGACGTGTCGATCCAGGCGCAGGTGCTGAACCTGATGAAGGACCTGAAGTCCGAACTCGGGCTGACCTATCTGTTCATCTCGCACAATCTGGCGGTCGTGAACTACATGGCCGACCGGGTGGCGGTGATGTATGCGGGGCGGATCGTGGAAATCGGCCCCTGCGAAACGATCATGCGGGCACCTGTTCATCCCTATACGAAGAAACTGCTGGCCGCCGTGCCTCTGCCGAGCCTCGACCACAAGCTGGATTTCGAGACGATCGGCACGCCGACGGCATCGGCCATGAAGATCTGGGGCAAGCAGTTCCTCGACGAGAAGGATAGCGACCAGCTGACCCATGTGGATCTCGGCGGCGGGCATCTGGTTCTTGCCCGCACCAATGTCGATGCGCGGGAGCTTGTGGCAGGATGACGATTTCCAGACGGCATATGCTGGCCCTGTTGGGCTCGGTCGCGGGTGCAACCGCAATCCCGGCGCGGGTGTTTGCGGCCTTTAGCCAGTCCGACTATCTGGCGCAGATCCCGACCGAGACGCCGCTGCCGCCCATAGAGGAGCGTCTGCCGAAGACGCCGCGCGTCCTCAACCTTGCAGAGCGCGGGCTCAAACCCGGACGTTACGGCGGTTCGATGCGGATGCTGATCGGCGGTCAGCGCGACATCCGCTTCATGCCGATCAACTGCTACAGCCGGCTTGTCGGATACAATTCCGACCTGAAGCTTGAAGCCGATATTCTGGAAGCCTACGAGGTCGAGAACGACCGCGTCTTCACCTTCCATCTGCGTGAAGGCCATAAATGGTCGGACGGAAGCCCGTTCACGGCGGATGATTTCCGCTATGTCTGGGATGACGTTTTTCACGAAAAGAAGCTCGCCAAAGGCGGACCGCCGGCTGGGTTGATGATCAACGGCAAGCCGCCCCGGTTCGAGGTGATCGATGCGCGCACGGTGCGCTACAGCTGGGACGATCCGAACCCCGATTTCCTCGCCGACCAGGCCTCGCCTTCGCCGATCCGGCTCATGTTCCCCGCTTCCTACATGAAGCAGTTCCATATGCGCTATCAGACGAAGGAGCTGCTGGCACAGCATATCGCCAAGGAACGGGTGGACGACTGGGCGGCGCTGCACCAGAAGATGTCGCGCGTCGTTCGCCCTGAAAACCCGAACCTGCCAACTCTGGATGCCTGGCGCAATCGCACCGCACCGCCGGCCGAGCGCTTCGTGTTCGAGCGCAATCCCTACTACTACCGCGTCGACGAAAACGGGCTGCAGCTTCCCTATATCGACAAGGTGATGCTGGACGTGTCCTCAGCGGATCTGATCGCCGCCAAGACCGGCACCGGCGAGAGCGACCTACAGGTGACCAACCTCGATTTTGCCGATTACACGTTCCTGAAGAGTGCCGAACAGCGCTACCCGTTGAAGGTGGACTTGTGGAAGCGGACGCAAGGGTCGCGCATGGCGCTGTTTCCCAACCTCAACTGCAAGGACGAAGTCTGGCGCAACCTGTTTCGCGATGTCCGCTTCCGTCGTGCGATGTCGCTTGCGATCAATCGCGGCGAGATCAACAAGGCTGTGTTCTACGGCCTTGCCACCGAGAGCGCCAATTCGATCCTGCCCGACAGCCCGCTGTTCAAGCCCGAATACCAGAAGGCCTGGGCGGCATTCGATCCTGATCAGGCAAACCGGCTGCTCGACGAAATCGGCCTTGTGCTGGACGAAGACGAAGGCATGCGCCGCCTGCCCGACGGCCGGCTTGCGAAGATCATCATCGAGATAACCGGCGAGAGCACGTTCGAGACCGATGCCTTGGAACTGATCGGCGACCAGTTGCTACAGGTCGGCATCAAGATCTACCCGCATGTCGCCCAGCGTGAGCTTCTGCGCCGGCGGGTGAAGGGCGGCGATGCGATTATGTCGGTCGGCGGCGGCCTCGACAATGGCGTACCAACTGCCGACATGGCGCCGAAGGAACTGGCACCGACCAGCGACGACCAGCTGCAATGGTCGATCTGGGGACTGCATGCGCTTTCCGGCGGCAGCGATGGCAAGGCGCCTGATCTTCCCGAGGCAAAGGCGCTGCTGGACCTTTACAGTGAATGGCGTAAGGCAGAGGGCTTCGATCAGCGAACGGATGTCTGGCACAAGATGCTGGCGCTGTTTACCGACCAGGTCTTTACGATCGGCATCGTCAACGCCACGCTGCAGCCCGTCGTGCAATCGTCCAAGCTGCAAAACGTGCCGTCGAAGGCGCTCTACGGTTTCGACCCAACATCCTATCTCGGCGTCTATCTGCCGGATGCATTCTGGTATGACGAGGAAACTGCCTGATGTTCCGCTACATTATCTGGCGCATCCTCGTGATGATCCCGACGCTGGTCCTGATCTCGATGCTGATCTTCACGATCATCGAGCTGCCGCCGGGTGACTATTTCGAAAGCTATGTCGAACAGCTGAAGGCGATGGGCGAAAAGGCCGATCTGCAGGAGATCGAAGACCTGCGTGCCCGTTACGGTTTCGATCAGCCCGAGCCGATCCGCTACCTCAACTGGGTGGCCGGCATGATGACCGGCGATTTCGGTTATTCGTTCGAATACCGTATGCCTGTCACGGACGTGGTCGGTGACCGGGTGTGGCTGACGATCCTCGTTTCCACGCTGACCATCATCATCACCTGGGTTCTTGCCTTCCCGATCGGCGTCTATTCGGCCACGCACCAGTATAGCTGGGGTGATTACGGGCTGACGCTTCTTGGCCTGATCGGTCTCGCCGTTCCGAATTTCGTGCTGGCCCTCGTTCTCATGTATCTCGCCAACATCTATTTCGGCACGTCGATCGGCCATCTGATGGACGCGCAGTACATGTCGGAATCGATGAGCTGGGCGAAGTTCAAGTCGATCCTCGAGCATATCTGGATCCCGGTGCTGATCATCGGCACTGCCGGGACGGCCGGCATGGTGCGGCGGCTGCGGGCCAATCTTCTGGATGAACTGCACAAGCAGTATGTGATGACGGCGCGTGCCAAGGGCCTGCATCCGTTCAAGGTTCTGACCAAGTATCCGCTGCGGATGTCTCTCAACTTCTTCATCTCCGATATCGGCTCGATCTTGCCCTCGATCATTTCAGGGGCTGAAATCACCGCGGTGGTGCTTTCGCTCGAGACGACCGGGCCGATGCTGATCCGGGCCCTGCAGAGCCAGGACATGTATCTTGCCGGCTCGTTCCTGATGTTCCTCAGCTTCCTTACTGTTATCGGCGTGCTGATTTCAGACATTGCGCTTGCGATGTTCGACCCGCGCATCAGGCTTCGCGGCGGGAGAACCAAATGACGGTGATCGACAGCAGCGACGCGGGCAAGCTGCCGCATTACGTCCGCGAGGGGGCGTTCGACCCTTACGAGATCGAGCGCGATGCCGATGGCGGCGCGCTGAAGGTTCACGAGGCATCGCAGCTTCAGCTGATGTGGTGGCGCTTCAAGCGGCACCGGCTGGCGCTGATTTCCGGCATCCTTCTGCTCATCGCCTATCTGATGATCGTGGTCGTCGAGTTCCTGGCGCCCTACAAGGTGCATACCCGCAATATCGACTTCATCTACGCACCGCCGCAATCGGTGCATCTGTTCCACGAGGGTAACTTCGTCGGTCCGTTCGTCTATGGCCAGAAGATGGACCTGGACATGACGACGCTGCGGCGGAACTATTCCGACGACACGGCCGATGTGCAAAAGCTGCGCTTTCTCTGCCAGGGCGATCCCTACCGGTTCTGGGGCGTCGTCGAGATGAGCACGCATCTGGTCTGCCCCGCAGAAGGCGGCCAGTTCCACCTGCTCGGCACCGACCGGCTCGGCCGCGACATGCTGTCGCGCATTCTCTACGGCGCGCGGATCTCGCTGACGATCGGCCTGCTCGGCGTCGCCACAAGCTTTATTCTCGGCATCGTCATCGGTGGCATCGCGGGCTATTGGGGCGGCTGGTTCGATACGGTGACCCAGCGCATCATCGAGGTGCTGCAATCGATCCCGAGCATTCCGCTATGGCTGGCGCTGGCAGCCGTCATGCCGGCCGACTGGAGCCCACTCGTCATCTATCTCGGCATCACCTTCATCCTCGGTCTGCTCGACTGGACAGGACTTGCGCGCGCGGTGCGCTCAAAACTCCTGTCGCTGCGCGAAGAGGATTACGTGCTTGCCGCACAGCTGATGGGCGCCGGCAGCACGCGCATCATCGGCCGCCACCTCATCCCCGGTTTCATGTCGCACCTGATCGCCAGCGCGACGCTGACGATCCCGGGCATGATCCTTGGCGAGACCACGCTGAGCTTCCTCGGCCTCGGGCTTCGCCCGCCGATCACAAGCTGGGGCGTTCTTCTCACAGAAGCGCGAAGCGTCAGCGCTATCGCACTTTATCCTTGGCTGCTGCTGCCGGTCGTGCCAGTGATATTCGTCATACTTGCCTTCAATTTCCTCGGTGATGGTCTTAGAGATGCGGCAGATCCATATAAATAGTGACTGCTGCTTCAAGCCGCTTTGTCAGCCACTTCGTTGCCGGTAGGAGTTTCGGGCATGCCGCGACATTTGAATAATGCCCGCATTCTCATGTACAGCCATGACACGTTCGGGCTTGGCCACCTGCGCCGTTGCCGCACCATCGCTCATTCGCTGGTGGAGAATTACCGCGGCGTGCAGGTGCTGATCATTTCCGGTGCGACGATTGCCGGTGCCTTCGATTATCGCGCCCGGGTGGATTTCGTGAAGATCCCCAGCGTGATCAAGCTGCACAACGGCGATTACACGTCGATGGACCAGCATATCGACCTGGCCGAGACGCTGAAGATGCGCCATTCCAGCATTCGCCATACCGCCGAAAGCTTCGAGCCCGACATCTTCATCGTCGACAAGGAGCCGCTTGGCCTTCGCGGCGAAGTGGAGGACACGCTGGTCTATCTGAAGACCAAGGGCACACGTCTGGTGCTCGGCCTTCGCGACGTGATGGACGCGCCGCATCTGCTCAAGGCCGAATGGGAGCGTCACGATACGCTGCGCAAGATCGGCCAGCTCTATGACGACGTGTGGGTCTACGGCCCGCCGGAATTCCACGATCCGCTCGAAGGGCTGGATGCGCCGGCATCCGTGCGCAAGAAGATGCATTTCGTCGGCTTCCTGCAGCGTAAGGTAACGTCCGGTGCCGTGCCGGAAACCGATGCGGACGAAGATTACCTGCTGGTGACGACCGGTGGTGGCGGCGATGGCGCAGACCTGGTGCGCGACGTGATTGCAGCCTATCAGGCCGATCCGGCGCTGACCTACAAGACGGTGATCGTGCTTGGGCCCTACATGCCGGCCGAGCAGCGCGCCGTCTTTACCGAAGCCTGCAAGGACGATCCGCGCCTTGAGGTGATCGAGTTCGACAACCGCATGGAAGACCGGATCGCTGGCGCCAAGGCGGTAATCGCCATGGGCGGCTACAACACCTATTGCGAGATCCTGTCATTCGACAAGCCGGCGCTGATCGTGCCGCGCACGCAGCCGCGCGAGGAACAGCTGATCCGTGCGACACGCGGCGCGGAGCTCGGTCTCGTCGACATGCTGTCTGCCGACGACAGTGCCGATGCCACGAAATTTGCAGCCGCGATCAAGGCGCTGTGGCAGCGCGACCCGCCCTCGGTGACGGCGCCCGGCCTGCAGATGGAAGGCCTGCCGCATATCGGCGAGATTGTCGAAGGCTGGATGAAGAACAAGGGACGCCACCTTGCGATTGCGCAAGGCTAACACGCCCTCTCCTGACCGGACGCAGCCCCGGATGCAAGATCGCCCGGATGTAAAAGCGCTGCGCATTTCTGCTGGAACTGCTTTGACATGACCAACAAGACCATCGTCGTGCTGCTGAAAGGTTATCCGCGGCTCTCGGAATCGTTTATCGCCCAGGAACTGCTGGGGCTGGAACGGGCAGGCTTTACCCTGAAGCTGGTGGCCATGCGCCGCCCGACCGACAAGAAGCGGCATCCCGTGCATGACGAGATCAAGGCGCCGGTCAGCTACCTGCCGGAATACCTGCATGAGGAACCGGTGCGGGTGGCTAAGGCGCTCATGAAGGTCGTGACGCTGCCGGGTTTCGGCTCGGCGCTCATGGCGTTTTTCCGCGACCTGCCGCGGGACTTTTCCCGCAACCGTTTCCGGCGTTTCGGCCAGGCTGCTGTTCTGGTGGCGGAATGGCCTGATGATGCCGGCTGGCTGCATGTGCATTTCATTCACACGCCGGCAGCCGTTGCCCGCTACGCAAGCCGCATGAGCGGCATTCCCTTTACCGTTTCGGCACATGCCAAGGATATCTGGACGTCCGAGCCCTGGGATCTCTCCGACAAGCTTGATGAGGCCGACTGGACGGTAACCTGCACCAAGGCGGGTCATGAGCGGCTGCAGAGCCTTGCCTCCCGCGACAACGTGCATCTGAGCTATCACGGGCTGGATCTCGACCGGTTCCCGCATTTTGCAGGAACCCGCCCTGCCCGCGACGGGCATGATCCGGACGATCCAGTCCGGATCGTCAGCGTCGGCCGGGCGGTGAAGAAGAAGGGCTATGATACGCTTCTGAGGGCGCTGGCGCTGCTGCCGCAGGAGCTTGCCTGGCGCTTTACCCATATCGGCGGCGGCGACGAGCTTTCCCCCCTGAAGGCACTTTCCGAAGACTTAGGGATCGCATCCCGCATCACCTGGAAGGGTGCGCTGGACCAGCGCGAGGTGCTGGAGCATTACCGCGACAGCGACCTTTTCTCGCTCGCCTGCCGGATTACCGCCGACGGCGACCGCGACGGCCTGCCCAACGTGATGGTGGAAGCCGCCAGCCAGAACCTGGCCGTGGTGGCGACCAATATTTCAGGCATTATCGAACTTTTCGTCGATGGGGAAAACGGACTGCTGGTTGCGCCGGAAGATCCCGTGGCACTGGCGGCAGCGCTCGAAAAAGCGATCCGCGAACCTGACCTTCGCCAGCGCCTGGGTCAGGCCGCGGAGCTAAAGGTGCGCCACGACTTCGACCACCATACCAGCATTGCCGACCTCAAACGCCTGTTCAATCAAAGTTTCGCCAGCCGGGAGACAAGTCGATGAGCAACGGCCCCTCAATTGGCAACGGCCGGCGCGTCCTCTTCTACGTGCAGCATCTACTGGGCATCGGTCACATCGTTCGGGCCAGCCGCGTGGCATCGGCCCTGCAGAGCGCCGGGTTCGATGTGACGCTGGTGACGGGCGGCACGCCGGTGAAGGGCTTTCCGCCTGAAGGCATGGCGCATGTGCAACTGCCGCCCGTGGTCGCCTCCAACAGTGGATTTTCGGCACTTGCGGATGCGGTGACCGGCGAGCCTGTCGACGAGGCTTTCCAGGCCCGCCGCACCGGCCTGCTGCTCGATCTTTTTCACGACCTGAAGCCTGACGTGGTTATCACCGAAGCGTTTCCCTTCGGTCGCCGGCAGATGCGGTTCGAACTGCTGCCGCTGCTGGACGCGATCAGGTCTGCTGAAACAAAGCCGCTGCTTCTCGCCTCCGTGCGCGACATTCTGCAGGAAAACCGCAAGTCCGGCCGCGACGACGAGACGATTGCCCTGATGCGCGACCATTTCGACGGCGTGCTGGTGCATGGCGATACGGGCTTCGTGAAGCTTGAGGAGACGTTTCGCAGGGCGTCGGAATTTGCGGGCAAGATCCATTATACCGGCCTCGTCGCACCCAACACGCCCACCCCCTCGCCCGACCGGTTCGACGTGCTGGTATCCGCCGGCGGCGGCGCCGTCGGTGCGGGGCTGATCGGCGCGGCCCTGGAAGCCGAGCGCATTCTCAACGACGGCCGCAGCTGGTGCGTCATCACCGGGCCCAATCTTCCCGCGGAGGATTTCGACCGTATTTCGGCAGAGGCCGGCTCCCGCGTGACGGTCATCCGTTTCCGCCCCGACTTCCCGTCGCTTCTGGCAAATGCCCAAATCTCTGTCTCGCAGGCCGGCTACAACACCGTCTGCGACCTCTTCCGAACCACCTGCCGGCCAGTCCTCATCCCGTTCGCGACCGGCGGCGAGACTGAGCAGACTGTGCGCGCCGAAAAGCTCAAAGCGCTCGGACTTGCGCAAGTGGTGGACGAGGCATCGCTGACCGGCCAACCACTGGCAGAGGCCATCCAAAAGGCGAGCGAGGTCACGGGCTTTCGGGAACTGCCGTTTTCTCTGGATGGTGCGGAGAGGTCGGCGGAGATTGTGGCGGGGATGCTGGATGGGCGTGGATGAAACGCGCTCTTGTGAAGTGAGATTTTTCGGGAAGGAGCCTCGCGGGACAAGGGTCAAACTGGTCGGAGTGAGAGGATTTGAACCTCCGACCCCGTCGTCCCGAACGACGTGCGCTACCAGGCTGCGCTACACTCCGTGACCAGTGGCGCCTCTATAAACCGGCATTTTCCGTTGCACAAGCGTGTGCTTTGAAAAAATATGAGGTCTCGTGCAGGCCTGATCACCGCTTCAAACACCTCGAGAACAAGGCGTTGCAAAAAAGCGGCTCGGATGAAAATTGAGAGCTGTTTGGAAAGATGATGTCGCGACAGGCAGCGGAAATCTGTTAGTGCGAGATCAAAGCTTTGCCCATCTCAAAAGCCCTGCCTGGCAGGCATTGTCTGGGGCGATCACCACATGCAAGAGGATTTGTTGAAGATTATGAGCCGCCGCCTGTTCCCCTTGACCGCCGTTCTCGCGGTAGCGCTTTCTGCATGCACCACTGTCAGCGTTGCCAGCAGCCCGATCAACACCTACTGGACCGGCCGTTCGGCTGGCGAGTTCTTCGCCAAGTTCAGCCCGCCCTTGAGCGATGTCGATAGCGGCAGCTCGACGATCTACAACTGGCGCGGCGGCTATACCCGCATCAAGCTTGCAAACGGCAAATCGGTGAGCGTCAGCTGCTCGGCCAAGGTCACCGTTTCCGAAAGCTACACGATCCGTGACATCACCATCACCGCAGATCGTCCCGGCTCCACTGGCCCAAGCTATTGCGAAGAACTGCTGCTGCCGAAGAAGTAAATGGAACGGGCATCGCCGTCACTCGGCGATGCCCGCTCAACGGCTCTCCCCATCGAGGGGATAGAGGATCCGTCCGAGGCGTCTCAGCCACGGATTGGATAGCTCGCGGAAGAACAGGATCGGGTTCCGGCGGAAATCGCGCGCATCCTGCTCTGACCCCGCCAGTTTGATCAACCAAGCAATCGGCACGGTCAGCAGATGCCGCCAGCCGAACAGGCCATAGGCGCCCCGCATCTCGAAGCCCGGCCGCGCCGGCATCGGTACTTCCCTGATTTGAGTTTCCGGCATGCCCTTTTCGCGCCACTGGAGCGCCAGCGCCAGACAGGTTTCGAAATCGATCTGGGTTCCATCGACCGGATTAAAATAGCGCGGATAGAAAAGATAGGCCGCGGCGAACAGCTGTTCGATAGTAAGCTTGCGGCCCCGCCGCGGGTTCGGCTGCCGATCGTCGGTCAGGCCCCACCCGGCATAGAACGGACATCCGGCCACCGTCACGGGAATGCCCCGCAGCAGCGCTTCGAAGCCTGCGAGCGACGTGATGGAGTAGACATGATCGGCGCGCGCGAGAAGCTCCGGGAGCGACACCGGCGCGAAGACAATTGTTGCGAGATGGGCGACGTCGGACGGATCGGACCGCTGCGCCCGGACACCGTTCAGAACATCGGGATGCGGCTTGTAAAGGATTTCGGCATCCGGGTTTTCCGTGGCTGCCAACCGCACGAGGTCGTTGTTGGTAAACGGACGATCGCAACCGAAGCGGATCGACGCGTCGTCCTCCACCTGGCCGATAACAAGGATGCGACGTTGCGCCCGCACCACAGCATCGGCCGGTACAGCCTTTGCCGCCAGGACATCTGCTCCTGCGCCTTGTCGGGCAGCGGCATTGTATTTGCTGAGGCCGGACCGGAGCAGCAGGTCGATGGCCGCCTTTGCCCGCTCCATCAGGTCAGGGTCGGCATCGAAATCATAGCTGTTCAGGATATCTTCGAGATCGGAGGGCTGGCGGCTGTCGAAATAGGGCGTGCGGCTATCAAGTGCGAGCGAGAACGGCAGGCTCTTGCTGGCATTGCCGACCAGCGAGCGGATGAACCCGTCTTCCAGAAACACGACCGGGATATGGTTGGAATACGCGAATTCCAGGATGGCATCCGAGACATTCCGGCTCCAGACCAGCAGGGTCGCGCCGGGTGTTGCGAGGATTAAGTCCTGCCAGTCTCGAACAAACGTGAGATCGCTCAGGTAAAGCGGCAGGTACTGAAAGCTCGAATGCGGAAAATAGGCCTCCAGCATCCCCCGCTTCCAGCGGCGGATATGCACCGCAAACACGTGTCGTCCGTCAAGACCCGGCACTCCAGCGGCAATCATCCTCGACTGTCTTCCTTGTTCAAGCCTGTTTGTATCGGCGACATCGGAGGTTTTACGGCAATGGCGGGCGTCCGTCACGTGATTGCTAGGGAGACCTGAGACCGCTTCCGCAGCGCGGTCAAAAGCGGGGCAGGTTCTGTGATAAAAGCGCTGGCGACTGGAGTGTCAAGCGACAGCACTGACCACATGGACGCAGCGGCTGTGGCACGAGCAATCAATCTCAACATCCCGCTTATCTGCGTGGGAGCGCGCGACGGCAGTTTGGAGGATGATCGGTTCCCCTCGCTTCATGAACCGAAGCCGAGCAAGACCCCTGTAGCGGTCCAGGCACCGACTTCTTCTCCGGCGAGAACGTTCATCGCCGAACTTAACAACGTCGGAAACAGAGCAAACTGTTCGGTATCGACAAGCGCCCTGCTGACAATGGCCGACTGCGCCCGCATACGGGCAATGACTGCATCCCGGCCCTGCTTGCCTTGCTCTTGGTAGCGGCGAAGCTGCAGTCTCCTCAAACGCAGCTGGTCTGTCGTACTTGCGGGCAGCAGTTTCTGGACGCGGACACCCGCATCGATAGCCTCGGAGATTCGTCCTGCCGCTTCGAGATAATTGCGCTTGCGACGAAATAGAGAGACATTATCCGGCGAGATCGCGATCGCTTGGTCGAGCCAAAGCAAGGCCTTGTCAGTCTCTGCCGTCTTAAAATAGATGTTCGCCAGCTGAACCATGTCTGAGACACTGTTCGGTGCCAGGGATATGGCGACAAGGGCGGCGTTCTCCGCATCCAGCATTCGGGCCACAGCTTCAAGGCAAACGCGTCGGCGGCGAACGGTGGAAAGGTCGAGAGACGCCTCAGGATTGGCATCCAGATGCTGCAGTGCCTCGGCGTGGGCTCCCTTTGCGATCAGCATTCCGGCCAATTGCATTCGGTCGGACACGCTTGCGGGCAAAATTTCCAACACCGTCAACGCGTCGACGAATGCCGCATCCAGACTGCCACGTTTCTCCAGGAGGTTCCTCCGGGTACGGAGCAGACCAACATTGCGGGGTGACAGTTCGAGGCCTGCATTGATGGCGTCCAGAGCTGCGTCCTGTTCATCCAGTCTGCTGCAAAGGGAAGCGAGCCGATGGTAGAGCGATACCGTTCCGCCTCCAGCGACAATTGCATCCTTGGTTGCCTTTTTAGCCTCGCTGAGAGCCCCGCTCGCAATCATGACAGCAACCTGCTGGTACAGAAAGTCTGGGCGGCTACCGCCAATTCCGACGGCTACTTGCGACAGACGCGCAGCCTGCGCAAATCGGTTGCGATCAACCGCCCACTTGGACATCTCGTTGACTATGACGGCGGAGCGCCGCTTGGAACCGGCAGAAACGATACGCGGGCCGGGACAATCCCCCGCTAGCGCAGCCTGGGCAAACGGCTTCAGTTTGCCGATCTCGAGCATCGCCTGAGCTGAAGGATGGCCGGAAAAGGGGAACTCAACAAAATGCGCAACGGGGAACGCCGGACGAACCTCTCGTTCGATATAGGCTTTGTCCGCTGCGACGAGAGGGTCGTAGACAACATATGGCCTGAGTATCGGGTCGGAAATATCCTTCAGTGGCCTGTGCTGTGTTGGCCAACTGGTGACAAAGTGGGAATAGCTGGTGATAAGAAATCTCGGGTCGATCGAGTTGCGCGGCGAGATCGCAATGGCCGTCGCGCCGATGCAGCTGGCATAATAGAGAGCCGCATACCCACCCATGCTGGTGCCATACGTGAACCGCCGATTAAAGCCCCCTAGAACCGATTCTAGGGCTTCGGTAAAATCTGCAAAAGAGAGGTCTCGATACCAGTTGTCATGCCGCTTCTTCACAGAGACGACGGCATAGCCTTGCTTTTCGAGAAACTTTTGTCCGAACCCATCGCGGCTGGGATCGTTTTCGCCGAAAGACGAAAAGGTGACGACAACGCCCAAGCGTGGAGCTTGATACTGTCCAGCTTCGATAACGGTGTGGCCGTTGTCAAATAAGACGATCCCCACGTCCCATGCTCCCCAATGCAACTATGAATACATAGTCCAAAGTGCAAGCGCAGGCAATCTCGGATTGCTCGGTAACGGAATACAACCAAGCCTGCCGTGGTATTCTTGCATCGCTAGTCAAGCGGTTCCGGAAAAACCGTACGCCTTAATGATGGATACGCATATCCCGAAGCGCACGCTCGAGAGCCAGCCCCAAGAGCAGAACCGCGCAGGTCCAACCGATGATGTAGGGGACCGACAGCAGGTGGGTCGGATACGTGGGGTAAAAGCCCAACCTAAACAAAGCCACAAAATGCATGATCGGGTTGTAGGCGAGGATCTCCTTCACCTGTGGGACCATGTATTCCGGAATAAAGAATACGGCGCTGAAGAAGATCTGAATGCGCGAGATCATCCCCCAGGCAAATTTCCAAAGCGGGAATAGAGCGATCAAGAAAGAGTTGATGAGACCAATACCGAACGAAAAGAGCGCGATTATGATGCCAAATTCTATGATCGCACGAGGATTATACGGAATGGCGAACTTCGACAGCCCAAGTGCTGAGATCATCGCGAAGAAGAGTATGAACATGATCGAGAACGAAAGAAATTCAACGAACGTTCTCGCGATCGAATAGTCGATTGCCTCAACATACGGAATCGTTGTGACGGATTTCGCCGCAGCAATAGCCGATGCCGCACGAATGCTCATGGTTCTGAAAAACAGGACCGGGAAGATACCCGTCGTGATGAACAGGAGCAGACTGTCGCCGATCAACAGACCTCGATGCAAGAAGGTGAAGATCACCCAGTGAGCGAGGATAAAGAAGAGCGCTTCCAAAAGATCAAATAGCTGCGAGAATGCGTGCTTGCTGTTGCGCAGCCGCACTTCGCGGATGGTGAGGGCCGTGACGACCCGCACCTGACGCTGCAGGCCCAGCGCAACCGTGTTAAGCAGCATATCAGACGTGATCCCTGATACTGTAGTAGACCAGCGTCAACACGACCCAGATACCACAGGCGGAAAGGAAGACCAGAAAGGTATCGAAGAATACCTTGGGATAGGACGCAACCTCAGGCAACCCCGGCTGCACGTAGGTCGCAAGATAAATCTGGTTGTGGCTCGCTTGTGCCCTAGCTGACTCGTAGTTCGTAAGAGCCGACTGATAGAGTTTTGTTGCGATCTCGACATCCGTTTGGATTTGGTCGTAGCGTGTCAGCACCTGTGCGTTGATCATTTCGCTGCCGGCACTTCCACCCTGCATGTTGCTGCCAACCTGGTCCTGAAGCTGTGCGACCTGCTCCTTGGTCGCGTTGATCTGGTTCCTCATCACAGACAGACGTGGCGACTTCGGGTCCATATATTGCGTCAAACTGTCATACTGCGCCTGCAGGCCGGCGAGTTCGCTGCGCAGCTTCAAGTTCAACTGAAGCCGACCGTCGGCCTCCTTGCGCGCATCGATCGACTTTTGGGTCGTGCGCAACTCTGTCTCTTCGCGACGAACATCCTTCAGGCGCGACTCGGCACGGGCCATTTCCGTATGCGCAAAGTCCATCTGGCTCTTGCGGGCTTCGTCAGAAATCTGATTGACCAGGCTCTCGCAAAGGACCTTAAGCGCGTTGGCGATCTTCTGGGCGTCGGCTGGCGTGAACGCCGCGACTTCCACGACGTTGATACCCGTCGTGATATCGTAATTCGTATGGATCGACGAGTTCCAATATTTGACGAGCGTTTCCAGCGAAGCCGAAGGATCGAGTCGGCTCATGTAATCAACGGCACCGCTGGAATATATCTGTCGAAGTCCGACAGCTTCCTCGAGCGCTACGACTGCATCGCGGCTGCCCACGTAGTCAGATACGATATAGCTGTTCGACATGATTAGCAAAGAGTCCGCCGACGACGAGCCCGCCCCCGCGCCGAGGTTTGGCCGCACGGAAAAGCGAAATTCCGAAACATACTGGGGCGCCGCAAAGAACGCGTAATAGACACCGGCGATGATCGTTGGGATAATCACGGCGATCAGGAAGAAAATCCATTTACCCCAAGTCTTGAGTCCGCCCTCGGAGGGCGCTCCGCGAACCTTGTAGGTAACTACGCTCTTCTGGCTGGGCGGAACTAAAGTGGGCTTCAGATCGGGGGTTCTTGCCGGAAGGTTGGCTGAAGACGGCTGCCGGCGGGCAAGGCCTGTCCCTCCAGGACGCACCTCATCCAGCCGCCTGAGCAGTGAGCCGTCTGACTTCATCCGATCGCCCTTTGTCAAATATGTTTGCTATGAAAAGTAACATAACGAAATGTCAGTCACCAAACAACCCGGCGCTCCACGTCTCGACCAGAAACGGGATCGTGAGCGCGTGTTAAACAGCGATATCGGCTTTTCGAAGGCTTAAGAGCGCTCGGCTTACAATCCGTTAACAGTGGAGGCGACACCCGCGCCCTGCGTGACAGGGGAAACAGTCGTGCTGACTAGGGTAGAGAACTTACGAAGCTCCGCAAGCGATGAGTTGGCAATATAAACCAGATCGCCGTTATTGACCTTGAAGCTCTTGAGGACGAAGAAGCCGCTCGGGTCCTTCAAATCGATCTGGTAGATGACGTTGACTGTTCCATCCGAATGCATGGCGCGCGCCGACGGATTGAAGCGACGAACCTCCGCGAGAGGTTCTCGACGATAGATGAAGATGCCCTTTGCGTTGGCGCGTTCATCGTTGAGACCACCTACCTTCGCGAGAGCCTGATTGAGGAAGAGCTGCGACTGGTCGAACGGCACGGATGCGTTGGCTGTCGCGGCGCCGAACACCGTGAAACTGCGCGGCTGACGGATCAAAGCGATGACGTCGTTAGCCTGCACATAGATGTTCTCGCGCGGGCTGGAGATCAATTTCTCCATCGGCATCGTCTCTGTCCGCATACCGCGCGAGATCTGGACAGCCAGCTGATGCGATTCCATGCGAGGTCCGCCGGCAGCGGCGATGACGTCCAGAAGACGCCCGCCGCCCGCGGTCAACGGAATTCGCCCGCTGGAGGCAACTTCGCCTGTCACAGTCACAGCGTTCGCATTGTTCTTTGCGACGTTGACGAGCACTTGTGGCTCGACTGCCATGCCGGAAAGAGCCTTCTCGATATCGGCCTTGACTTGCTGAGGGCTGCGTCCAGCGGCGCGGATCGTACCGGCATAGGGAACGACAATCATACCGCTTTCAGAAACAGGCTGCTCAGGAATCTGTGCACCACCCTGCCGTCCTGCGCCTGCGGAGAACAGGCCGTTCTCAGACGCTTCCCAAATCGCGACGGTGACGACGTCGCCGACGCCGATAAGGGATGTACTCGCGCGGCCGGAGTTACCAAAGGCAACTGACAACGGCTTCTCATCAGAAACGGAAAGAAGATCGGCAACTCGCTGCGTGACATTGATCAGAACGTAGGGCGCTTCGACAGAACTTGAACCCGATTCGATCTGACCAGCACTCGGGCCGGAGCTCGGAATAACGGAACATGACGTTGCAAATGAGCAAAGGGCTACCGCCGATGCGGCCAAAAGTCGTCTATAGGACTGCATTCACTTTTACTCTTCGCAATGGCTGCAACACTCCCCTGAGGAGCGCCAGCATCAGTAAACTACCGAGCAATCTTGTTCAACTGCGAATCCGGATATGAAACAGATTTGCAGAGGTATTTCCTTGTAAAAGGATTGGCTTAACAATTTCTTCTAAAGTGGAATCTGGGAAAGAATCGCAGGGGGTATCTCCCACTCTGCTTCACTGAGATCCACGTGCTTCCTCAACGGAAAAGCGTCAAAAAGACCAGTGGAATCATAGCTGAGAGATTCCCAGTTTTCGTCAAGAAAGCGAATCACATTCTCCCAATCCGTGTGGTGATCGAGCGGCTGAAGATAGCTTAAAACGGTGTCGCGGTCGGCGCCGCTGTAAAAGTCCTTCATCCGGTGATCGATCGGCTGGCTGCCATCGATCGCGAGCGATCCGGACTCGCCGCCATAGGTCGCAAACCAAGCACATGGTATACCGTAGGTCTCGGCAATCACGAGACCATGCAAACTTGTGGACAGGATCCGCCGACAGGCAAGAATTTCCTCCGTTTTCGATCGGAGCCCGTCAATAGTCGCTGGTGTGTACGTGTTGATGATATGCACGCGCTCCGCCAGGTGCGGCGGAATTTGGTACCGCGCAATCGCCGCTTTTACCAGCGCGTTGGCATTTGGTGCTTCGAGTTCGGATATGTGGACGATTACGCCGAGATCCCATTTCTTCACGTTTGGATCCGGAAAGATTTTGGGTAGGAACCAGACGGGATCACCGTAGGCTTCTGGTACGACAATACCCTTTGCGCGGAGCGCTGCGGCGGTTCTGCGGCCGCGCACCGCGTGGACGACAAGTTCGGTGTCATCTGGAATCTGGTAACCGACAAGGCCGCCCGTGCGATCGCGCTGCATGTCAAATCCGGTACCCCAGAGATGCACCTTGCCGAAATGCAGGGCATGTCCGATCGTACCGACAGCAGCCAGGCGCTCCTTCTTGGCACTGAAAGGTGCTCTGAGAATTGGCAGCCGAGACATGGCTGCAACGACGACTGCACTCAAGGCATCGCCGAGATTTGCGTCGTAATGCGTGTCCGTTGTCCAGACCCAGGTGAACCTGAGCGAGCGCGGACGGCCGAGCCTTGGCCGTGTCACAGCTCCGCTGGCGGGATTTTTTTCACGGCTGAGAAACCGCTTTGCGGCACTGAGTGGCATGGAGCTCTCGCTTACCGAAAGTGGGAAATGACGCGTTTAAAAAGCGAGGAACCGACGTTCGTCGATGGCTCCGGCTTTGGCGGGATCATCCGGCTCAATGAGGGATGATCGAACGCACTTCCTGTCGGCCCTTTACTCAGAGGCGCGACCTGAAGCGGAAACGCTTCAATGAGTGCATCTTCATCAAGCGTCTTCGGGAACCAGACGCTGTCGATCGCACGGATCAACTCACCCCAGTCCGTAGGCTTGGAACGGGGCTGATACCAGACATCCAAAGCCGTTTGACCGAGCCCCCTGTAGAGATCGTTGAAACGCAGATCGATCACATCCGGCTCAGAAAAATCGATTTTTCCAAGCCCAGCACGGGACGCCCGCGGGGAGAAATACAGACAGGGAATACCGTAAGATTCGGCGAAAACCATGCCGTGCAAGCTGGTCGACACGATACGCTTGCAGGACAGAATATCGTCGAGGCGCTCGCGAAGCGCGGCTGTGGTGGGAGCGGTTACGGTATTGATCAGCTTGACGGATGTCTCGTCCGCCCCGGACAACCGATAGCGAAGATACTCGCTCTTCGGCGTAGCGACGTAGTTGCGGTCAGCAAGTTCTGAAAGGTGCAGGATGACACCCAGTTCAAAGCGCTTTTCCTTCGGCGCCTCGTGAAAGCGCGGCAGCAGCCACAGCGGATCTCCGTAGATAGCCGGGCCGGCCTGATCGAGTCCGAAGACCTCGCGCGTGAAGGGGCCCCGCGTCGCATAGGTCGTTATGGTCGTATCCTGCGGGCGAGAATAAGGAACCTTTTCCTTCGGTGCGTCGTGTGGGTTGAGATGGGGAGACGTACCAGTACCCCAGAAGGAGACATCGCCTCCCCTGAACATGTGACCTATCGTTCCGACGGCTGCCAGGCGAGTCTCTCGGGATTTCGCAGCGACGTGTTTTACAGGCAGCCCCGATAGAAACGATACGATGACCGGCGACAGGGCGTCACCGAGATTGAAATAAGACTGTTTGGCCGATTGCCCCACCCAAGACAGAGGAATGGTGCCGGTCGAGGCCACAACCTCCTTCAAACTGTTTGACATCTCGTCCCATTCTCGTGTTGGAAATATACGTCTAGGTCTTGCGCCAGGGTGGCGCAATCGGTCTTATCACTAGGCCTTAAAGCAAAACGCCACCGTTTTTCAATCGCCCCGCTGCCGTCACGTGCATAAACATTGCGGCACCAATCTGACAAGAGTATCAGAAGAGCCAGATGTTCAAGCTGCAGATGCCACCAGTTCCGATCGAAACCAGCCAGGTACTGTTCGATCTCTCACGGTTGTTGCGCAGCCGGAACAGGGCGTTTGCAACCGGTGTCGATCGCATCGATCTGGAGATCGCGCTCGATCTTGCGGCTCGGTTTAAAACGTCATGTTATTTTCTCTATGCCGGAGCAGCTGGCGTAACTATCTTGCGCCACGAGACTGGAATGTCCTTGCTTCGCGCCCTCGACGCGCGGTGGAACGGTAAGCAAAGCCCTAACGAACGCGCTCGAAGTACCCAGTCGTACACAGCCGAGATTGCATATGGGTCGGTCACGAGACGTGACCAGAGAACGGTTGTCACCTCCGACACGACCTATGTCGTTGCATCGCATTCGGGACTTGGAAAAATTAAGGGGGGGATCGGTCGACTCGATCCCCTGAAGGCGATGAAGAGGGTCATCTACATTCATGACATCATCCCTTTGGAGATGCCGGAGTATCAACGTCCGGAAACTCGCCCGGCTTTCGAAAATTATCTGGGCGAGTTAATGGATGCGCCGGTGACCATAGCATCGAACTCGCACGACACCGATACGCGCTTTCGCCAACTGGCCGGGACAAAGGGGTGGACGGTCGAGAGGTTTATCGTCCTTAAACCGGCGCTGATCCCAACCACCGCTGCGCGGCTCCCGATCCGCACCGAAATCGAGACCTTTATCTCTCGCCAACGTTCACTTTTTACCGTCATCGGTACGATTGAACCGCGAAAAAACCATCTTTTGCTTCTGAACCTATGGCGGCAGATGCTGGAGCAGCAAGAAGACGCGCCGCATCTCTGCATCATCGGTAAAAGAGGCTGGGAGAACGAGAACGTCTTGGATATGCTGGACAGGTGCGTGGCGATCAAAGGTAGCGTCACCGAATTCGGCGACCTTTCGGATGGAGAAGTGCAAGCCGTGATGAAAGCATCGACTGCGCTGCTGTTTCCGTCCTTTGTAGAAGGTCTTGGTATCCCGCTTCTGGAAGCTGCAGCCCTTGATCTGCCCTGCATCGTTTCCGATATTCCCGT
Organism: Rhizobium sp. CFBP 8752; assembly: GCF_014842035.1. Taxonomy (NCBI): domain Bacteria; kingdom Pseudomonadati; phylum Pseudomonadota; class Alphaproteobacteria; order Hyphomicrobiales; family Rhizobiaceae; genus Rhizobium; species Rhizobium sp. CFBP 8752. Next base: position 2,412,852 of record NZ_JACYUZ010000001.1, read on the forward strand.
TTTTCGCGAGATCGCTCCGACAGGTACGGTGTTTCTTGATCCGCTCGATGGTCCAGGTTGGAAGCGCGAGATCATTTCGCGGTCGCTCCCTCCTGCCCACGACATAACGAGACAGGTCGGATAGATGTCAGTCGTTTTTGAAAACGTCTACAAAACATTGAAGCAGAAAAACAAGAAAACGAAAGTTTTCGAAGCTGCCGATGTGACGTTCAGCCCCGACAGGATCACTGGCATCCTGTCGCCCAGCGGCGCCGGCAAAACCACGGCGACCGATCTCACCACCGGTAAACTGCGGCCAGATTTCGGGCGCGTCAAACGCAGTTCGCTGGTTTCCTTTCCCGTCGGTGGTGGCGGTGTGTTCAACAATCTTCTCACGGGCCGCGAAAACCTTGCGTTCCTCTGCCGGGTCTTCGGGTTCGACCCGCGCCCGATCATCCAGTTCGTTGTCGATTTCGCCGATCTTGGTAAGACGATTGACAAGTCGTTCAAGCTCTACAGCAGGGACGAGCGTACCAAGTTCATCTTTGCCTCCAGTTACGCCATCCCCTTCGACACCTATGTGGTGGACGACTCGCTGATTGGTGGGCGCGGACCGTTTCGCGATCAGTGCACGAGCCTTGTCAGAGAAAGAATGGAGACGTCCGGCTTCATCATCTACACCTCCTCTCCGACGGTCATTCGCAAATATTGCAACGAGTTTTACGTCATAGACAGAATGAGTATCCAGCAGACAGATACTGCCGATGAAGCGATCGCTCTACTCGGTGAAGCGACGTTGCGCGATGGAGACGGGACTAGCGAAGACGCCACTGGAGGTGAAATCCAGTTGGTCAATCCAGGGTAGCCTTGAGGAGATCAGTGATGCGCCGGGCTCAGCGGTTGCAAATTTTGGCTCGATCCCGCAATTAAGGTCGACGACAACAACTCGGGCTACAAACGTCTCCGATACGTGCAAAACAGCGAAAGTCCAGCAAGAGATATCATGACCAACAGACGCATTATGATTGACGGCTACAACCTTGCTCTGGAAAGAGGCACGGGTGTTGCCACGTATTCGCGCAATCTTAGCCTGGAACTGTCGAAGCTCGGACACAAGATTGATCTGCTCTACGGCCTGCGGACGTCAACCGGTACGAACCCTCTGCTTAACGAAGTAAACTTCTTCGATCCGGTGACGAAATCGCCGAAGATCATGGACGTGGCAAAAACGCTCCTTCGATCACCGATGGGATTGAAGGCTCGCGAAGTACCCATCACCGGCAAGGTCATTGCGAGGCACCCGACGAGGATATTGCCCCCGTACGACCGCATCTTCAACTACCAGCACCTCTTCACCGTCGCTCGTTGGCATTTCAAGGTCTACGGCAAGTTCATGGAGACCTCGTATGAGCGTCCCGCTGAAATTGCCCACTGGACTTACCCGCTTCCCATCCGCCTGAAGCACGCCCAGAACATCTACACTATCCACGATCTGGTCCCGCTGCGCCTTCCCTACACAACACTCGACAACAAGAAGGAATATTTCCGCGTTGCGCGCGATATCGCCCGTGACGCCGATCATATCGTGACGGTATCCGAAGCGTCCAAGCGCGATATTGTCGATCTTCTTGGCGTACCCGAGGAGAAGGTTACGAACACCTATCAATCGGTCAGCTTGCCGAGTGCAATTCTGGAACGGCCATTCGACGAAGTGGCGACAGAAGTCGAAGCGATCTTTGGTCTCGAACCCAAGAAATATTTCCTGTTCTTTGGCGCAATTGAACCGAAGAAGAATGTTGGCAGGATTATCGAAGCCTATCTCGCGAGTCAGTCAAGATATCCGCTGGTCGTGGTAGGGCAGTTGACGTGGAAGGATGCCAACGATCTGCGTCTCCTCGGCGTTTCCGGACAAAGCGGCGGTAAAAAAACCGTCGATCCGTCGATCAGCGCTGTTTCACGAGCCCAGCAGATTATCCGTCTAGAATATCTGCCGCTCAACATGCTCGCCTCGATCATAAGGTGCGCGCGCACCGTCGTGTTTCCTTCGCTTTACGAGGGTTTCGGCCTGCCTATCCTCGAGGCGATGCAGCTTGGCACAGGCGTGATTACAGGGACGGAAGGATCGAACCCGGAAGTATCGGGCGACAGCGCCTATCTCGTCGACCCATATGACGTCGGGGCGATCGCACGGGCGATCCGTGACATGCAGAACGATGACGACATGGTTGCGCATTACGAGGCAGCGGGGCGAGAACGCGCCAAGCTGTTTTCGCCAGAGCGTTACTCAGAACGACTAACTGAGCTTTACAAGAAGCTAAAATGAGCCGCATATTCAAAATAACTGAGGCTATAGGCCTAAGGAAAAGGGGATTAGACATCAGCGAAATTGCCTCAAATGCTGAGCCGTCCCGCAACGACGACCTGCTCGGACAGGCTCGCGATCTCGCAGCGCAGTCTCCCGATGCGCCGTCCTCTGCACTTCTGCTGGAACTTTGCGCGGCTATTGAAGCAGGTCCGCGCGACATTGCGGAGATTAGACGAGAGATTTTTCGAGATGCCGTGAAGGGCATCGCCAACGTCATTCGTAACGGACAGCTGCCCGCGGAACTACCTTTAGCTAAAATGGTACCCGGCGGATACGGTTCACCCGAATTGCTGGCTCAGGAGATCGAAAAAGCGAACGCGACCAAGCCGATCACTATTGGCGAATTACGAAGCATTCGCGGAAAGGTGAAGGCGGCTGAGGAAGCAAGCGAGGCCATCGACGATCTTGCCAAGCGCATCTACTATGCCAAGATCTTCGACACGAACCCCTCGACCGAAGATATCCTGCCGCCGGGCTCGCCGTCTCGGTCGCTAGACCTAATGTCCATGATCATTCAGAGAGTGCTCCCGAATGGCTGGTGGACATTGGGTAGCAACGGCGAAAACCTCAGTGATCCTTCGATCGCGAAGGTCGGCACTTGGGCTGGTGACGAACCGAAGCCTGAGTCGGCTCCTACCCCTGCCCTGGCTTTGCTGAGTGCGTTTATCCTCAGCCTCATCGAGACGGCAAAGAAAGACGCCTGATGTTTCAACGCACCCGCCGCCGTAGCAGTGGGTGCGTTACGCGGTGCGATCACGCGCGCTTTTTCGCGGCTCGGTTGATCTCCTTGACGTCATGCTGGAAAATCAGGTTGTTTAAGACCGGATGTTCCCAAATGGTCGTTCCGGCCGCGGGTATGATCGGGTCATAGTCAACCGGGAAGGCGTCGATGAGCGCCTGTTCATCGAGGCGCCTCGGTTGCCATGCCTCGTCAATGGACTTCGTCAAGTCATGCCAGTCTGTCTGCTCGCCATGCGGCTGCGTATAAACCGGCAGACTGGAAAGACCCAGACCGCGGTAAAGATCGACAATGCGAAGGTCGAGGACCTCGTCCGAGTGCAGATCTCGCACACCCAGGCCGCTCTCTGCGCCGGTCGACGGGAAATGGAGGCAGGGTATGCCGTAGCTTTCCGCAAACACCATTCCATGAAGGCTTGTGGAGACAATGCGCTCACATGCTAGGATCTCGTCGATCTTGCCGCGTATGCCCTGGATGTCGATCGCGCTCACGGTATTGATGATGCGGATGTCGTCCCGCATTTCTAGGGGGATCTGATAACGGAGAAGCTCGGCCCGCAAATGCGCCTCCGGATCGCGATCGGAGAGCTCCGAAAGGTGAACGATCACCCCAAGCTTCCACTTCTTCTCGACTGTCGGATTGTAGAAACGTGGTAGCAACCATACAGGATCGCCGTAGACCCCGACAGTTCCCTCTCCGCGGCCGGTCAAAATGCTTTCGGACACGGGGCCGCGCGTGGCAGTCACCGTAAAGCTGGAATCGGGCGTGATCTCAAACTCGCGGCGCTCCGCCGCGGGCGCAGAAGGATTTGTCCATCTCGAAGATCCGGTGCCCCAGAAAAACACCTCACCGCCGGAAAAGCCGTGGCCGATGGTCCCGACGCAACCCATCCGAAGCGCTTGGGTTTTCGTTGGAAGGCGCTGTACATCTTGACCGGACATGAGAGCGACCATGACCGGGCTCAGCGCGTCACCGATGTTGAGGTAGTCCATTGCCATTGTGGAACCAGCCCACGCGAGCGGCACATAGCCGCTCGTACGGGCGAACTGGGCAAGCGCATTTGTCTTCATAGATACCTACTAATTAGGAGATTGCATGCCCTTGGGTGCAATCGTTGTTACCAGCCCGAACCATCGCCCACGGCCTATGCTCTATGCCGGTCAGCCTGGACAGGCGTTGCCCTTACAATACTGTGACGTGGCTTGGAAAGCCTAGCAGCGCGGCGCTCCGTCTGCCTCAGCCGCCGCCGCTCTTCGCGCTCCCCGATCGTTGTTATCCATTTGTCCATTGACCTTGCAAGAGCGGCGTCCTCTTTTGCCTGCTGCCGATGCGCGACCGCAAGCACCCTGATGGCGAGCAAGATACCTGCGGTCGTCAAAAGAACGACTGCGCCGATTGTAGATATAAAGATCATCGCGATACTCATGTCGAGCATATGTGTTGCCGCAGTCGGCTATGCAACATAGCGGCCGGTATCGACTCCGTGATCAGGCCGGCACGCCACGCTGCTCAACGCCAGTAGATGTCATTGGCAAGTCCGTTGATCGATTTGATATAGTCCATCTTTGGGGCAGCCGGCGATGCGTTGGTGTAGTCCTCGCATAGCGTCATGTACCACACATGTCTTTCGCCAGAGCTCGGGTCGGTCACTAGACGGCTGTAGACGTTCGGTTCAGAAGAAACACCCGACACCTGTAAGTTGGCGTTATATCTAACAGCCGCCAATTCTGGCCTGCTGCATCGACCCGCCGAGACAAGCCTTTGTGCCAGGTCCGCAGCGGACTTCTGAGACCGCGGATGAACCCAGTCCTCACGAGCCCACTTTTCCCAGCGAGAGAGACCAAATTCCCTTGTCCAGTAAGTCTGCTCGACTTGCATTGCCTTCCCGGGTCCCTTGCCATCCTCGCCGCTACGCGAGTAGTGGCTTGAGACAATCGACAACAGACGACGGTCTGACTTGTAGGTGAAATCATCAACAGCCCAGGTGGTGAGGCCGCGATTGTAGCGCGTTGCGCAGGCTACCGGCAGTTCGGAAGGCTGACCGTTGTGAAGCTTGCTTGGAAACACGCCATATCCGCTTTCGCCTCTCGCCGGAACAGTTGCCGGTGCGATCACCCATCCTCGGAAAAAGCGGCGCGACGTACCGCCGCTATCGGCGCACTGGTCCGATTCAAATGTCGACAAGGCAACGGGGCTATAGCTTCCCATCAGGAAACCATACCCTTTGTCGTACCACTGGATGGAAAGTCCATTGTCTTCGACACCTTCGACATCGTCAACCGATTGGGGGCCCGCGCACCCCGCCTTGAAAGTAGAGCTCGTGATGCGCGTATTTGCCCCGATGGTGACGGGTATGTTTACCTTGGTGACGGCGCCGCCGGCGCACTTGGATCTTGGTCCAGAGAAGTTCTGCAGGATATAGGTAGGCTGTTCACCAGGCTTGATGTTGCGCCGACTGCTGCAGTCCGGCGAGCCAGGGATCTTACCCATCGCAACGGAGCCATCCGACTGCGTGCACACGTCCATTGTCATGAAGTCCGAGATGGGCCCTGAGCCTTCGGCCGCCTGAAGCGCCTGTGGCGACAATGAGACGAGTGCTGCGGCAACTCCGCCCAAAACGTTGGAACGGGAAAAGCAGGACCGACGCAAGGCGCCATGCGAGCGAGTATACATCATCAATCTTTCTGAGCTCCGGCGCGATTGCGGCACTGTCAGCATTCTCAATAACTAAGGCGACAATGCGGTAATGCGTCTGCTATTCTTCCGAAAGAAAAGCAGTCTCTTTCCCCGAGTTTTGGATGGTTTCCCTCTCCACACTTTCCGTTCTGGTTGTCATCGGTGCAGTCGTCCTGTTTACGGTTGCCGGGATCGGCTTTCATCGGAAGGTGCAGGAACAGGAACGTCAGCGTGCCGAGTATCGTAGGCGCGCCGAGGTGAAACTGCGTGCTAACGCCCTAAAGTTGAAATGGCGGTCAATACTCAGACCCCTGGGGATGAAGGGTATTGCACTGGAACCTTATCGGACCATGAAGTCGGTTGACCACCGGCGCCGGATCAATCTGCACGCCGATCTGGATAGTGGCCCAAGGCAGTAGGATTGATTTGCAAGCACGGTTTCACTTCAAGAAAACCCGGCAGTCTACAAGAGGGTGATAACCGAAACTGTATAGCCACGAGTTTCGTAGACACCCTCGGTTTAGGTTGTCTTCTGCTTCTCGGACTCGACGAGCGAAAGCATCCCGTTCCTGACGTGCTTGCGTTTGGGGTTGTAGAACATTCAAATGTAGTCGAACACGTCCTGACGGGCTTCGTCACGCGAGAGATAGATCCTGCGGCGTATGCGTTCACGCGCTAGAAGGTTGAGGAGCTTTCGGCGACCGCGGTGTCGTGGCAGTTTCCACGACGGCTCATTGTGAACCAGATTGTGGCGCTTCAAGAACGAGGCCCAGTCCATGCTGGTGAACTGCGACCCTTAATCCGAATAGACCAGAACCTAATCCTTTGGCTTGCTCGCCAAACCGCTATCAGCAAGGCTTGCAGCACGAAATCAGCGGACTGACGGCTTTGCATTGCCCAGCCAATCACCCGGCGGGAATTGAGATCGATGACGACAGCAAGGTCGGCTAAGCCCTCGCAGGTCTGGACATAGGTGATGTCCGTGACCAGGCTTTGTCCGCAGCCTCGACGTCGAACCGCCGGCCGAGCGTATTGTCGACCACGACTGAAGGGCGACCCCCGTATTTGCCGGGACGACTCGAGTAACCGTTCTCGGCCTTAATCCCGGCAAGCGCCCCCGAGCGAAAGTTGACCTGCGTCAATTGAGGGGGAAACTACGGAGCGTCTGGGAGCAACCTCTTAAGGCTGCACTCATATCTTCTTCATCAACGCAAGAAGAGAGGGCATCATGAGTGTAGCCAAGCTCCAGTACAGGGACCGTTTCGGTGACGACGTAAAGAAAATCTCGCGCACGGCGTTGTCCGCCTCAAGTTCTAGCGATGCTGCGCTCCCATCAGCGAAATACACACGCTGGTTTCATGGCGAAGCGGGCGAGCCGGAACCGATGGCAACCTCAGCCAAAAAGTTTCGACGGCTCGCCGCAGACATGGTTCTTTCAGAAGTCATCGCTGTCACGAAGGAGAACCTGTCGATCCTCGGCGACGATGCCAATCACCTCTTCGCTTCTTCGCTTCCGACAGGGCACCGGATGCGCAAGGCAATTCGTGCGTCGATTCTGCAGTCTATCCCGCATCTTGGAGCCTGCAAGTTCGGGGAAGTCGTGACCGAGCACGGCCCCAACGCCATCGCCGTCACGCAGATGTTCATCGCGAATTTCGACGGCGAGATCAACACGTCCGCAGGCGGCACAGATCTTTACAAGCCGCGAAGCCAGGACTTCGACCAGATGTTCTTCGGCCTCCACGTACTCCTCGACCGCAATGGCAATTTTCTCGGCTTCAATCACCGGCTCGGCGAAAATGGTCTGGCCTTCCAGACCAAGAATATCTCCACTGCCCTCTACAATGTCGCATCGACAAGTACCGGATTGTCGCTTGAGGCTCTCCGGGAAAGAGCTGCCATCAATCGGGTTGTAAACCGGTAACCGAGAGCGTTTCCCAGCGAGAGTAAATCATCCTGCCGGCGCAGGATTTCGGACAGGCAAGGCGAAGGGCATATCTGTGGGTACGTCAAAGCCGATCGGCTTTGAGCCTGGCGAAAGGCTGCCCGGCCCATCGGGTTGGCTGGATCGGGAGGCCTGAGCGCCCGGCCGACTTGACCGTCGGATGTGGCTACGACGGGCGCCGACCGGGCAACCATCTGCAATCGTTCGAGCCAACAGAATGCTTCAATCTTGCCAGGAAACGCTCTAGGGCTTCTCTCTTTCCCGATGACCCATCTGCGTGGCGACGAGCTTTGCCACCAGGTGCACGAGGTTCTTGGCTTCGAACCGACCCTTCAGCTTGTCGATGCGATGCTCGATCGTCCTTGGCGAGAGGTGAAGGTCTTCGGCGATTTCCTTGGTCGTCTGCCCCTCGATCAGCAGCTGGATGATGTTGTCATCCGTCATGTCGGTCTTTGCTTCTTTCGACGGCGGAATAAAGAACCGCCCTTCGACCAGACTGATACACCAGTTCGGCCTTCCCTCCCACTTTTGAGGAAGCAGCAGTCGCTCGTAGCCGATCCTGACCCCGAGAACCTTCGTTCTGACAAGCTCAAGCGTCGGGCGCCCGACCTGCAGACAGCGGGAATAGGTTGGGATGATGGCCTCATCGACGAAGCCTCGATCGAGATCCCGAAGGTTGGCATCGGGAAATTGCAGCCTCAATTGACCAAGCAAATGGCTCTTGAACCCAAAGTCCCTCACCCGCCGAAACCGCCAGTCATACGGGTCTTCGTCTCCCGTTGCGACAACGGACAGCGCCATCTTGATGGAGAGGCTGGAGACGAAGCTAGAATACACGCTTTCCGGGTCTGCCATCTCGCTCGACCGCAGCCAAACATCGATAAGGCTTTGAGAGATTGTATTGAATGAACTCATTAATGCGACACAAGAACCAATTTCTTCCTGTTCGCATATGCAACTCTCAAGGGTTTCAAAAGAATTACATTCGTCTAAAATAAACTACGTCGTCAGTTATGGAAAACGCGGCAGACCACAGGATCTGAGGACCATACGCGGCCAGGCGCTTCTCGGTCACTTGTTGGAGGGTTTGCACGAAACGTGATGCATGGCTGGGGCGCCAGGATTCGAACCTGGGATGCCGGTACCAAAAACCGGAGCCTTACCGCTTGGCGACGCCCCAACAGGTCGGGGGCAAATCATTGCTGGCCCGGACCGGAAGTGGCCTTGCTCTAGCAAAGCTTTGCCGCCCTCTCAACGGCAAATTTCGGGATTGTCACGAATTAACGCGGGGTTTCGGGTTTACGCGCGTTGATCGGGTGTTAAACCTCGGGGAGATGACAACAAGCGCCCTTGGCGGCAGGACAGTTTTTGAGCATGCCGGAAGACCTTGATTTCGATCTGACCTTTTCGCCCTCCTATGGCGTGCCCGTGACGATCGCGGCAGGGGTGCAGCGGTTGACGGTGAACAATCCCTCGCCGTTTACCTTTCATGGCACCAACAGCTATATCGTCGGGACATCGTCGGTGGCCGTGATTGATCCGGGGCCGGAGGACGAGGCGCATTTTGAAGCCTTGATGGCGGCGCTTGAGGGGCGGCATGTCAGCCATATCTTTGTCAGCCATACGCATCGCGACCACTCGCCGCTGGCACGGCGGCTGAAGGCGGCGACCGGGGCGTTGACGGTGGCGCAGGGGCCGCACCGGGCGTCCCGTTCCCTGCACGCGGGCGAGATCAATCCGCTCGCTGAAAGTGCTGATACCGATTTCGTGCCCGATATCGCGGCCGGTGATGGTGAGAGGATCGAGGGCGACGGGTGGGCGCTGACCGTCCTCCATACACCCGGCCATACCGCCAACCACTGCGCCTTCGCGCTGGAAAATTCCGGCATCCTGTTTTCTGCCGACCACGTGATGGCCTGGGCGACGACGATCGTTGCGCCGCCGGATGGATCCATGGCGGATTTCATGGCGTCGGTTGAAAAGCTTCTGGCCCGCGGGGACGAAGACCGGATTTTCTTTCCCGGACATGGCGGACCGGTGACCGAGCCCGCCTCTTTTCTGCGCGGCCTGCGGACGCACCGGCGGATGCGCGAGCGTGCGGTGCTGGAGCGGATCCGCGCCGGCGACCGGTTGATCCCGGACATGGTGACGGCGATCTATGCGCGCACGGATCCGCGTCTGCATGGTGCGGCCGCCCTTTCGGTGCTGGCGCATCTGGAAGACCTGATCGGCAAGGGACAGGTTGCGACGGACGGACCGCCATCGCTTTCAGGCATCTATACGCTGGCTTGACGGGCGCTTAGCCGCCGGTGATGCCGAGCAGTTCGGTATCGAGACGATCGAGGAAATCCTGGGCAATCTCAGCCCCGAGGCCGAGATCATGCGGGCCGAAGCGCGAGACGACGCGCAGATCGACGGAGGTCGTCTCGGCATCTTCACGCAACCGGATCACGATATCGAAGCGCAGGCCGAGCACCAGCGTGCGGGTCTCGCCCTGAAGCAGCACATCGCCGGCGGTGCCGATCGTCGGCTCGAGCGTGAGTTCAGGCCGGCGCAGCGGCACCGGCGCCACATCCGGCACCGGCGCCTGCTCGTCGCGGGGCGCTGCACGGGTGAGGATGTCGGGCTCCACCAGCTCCAGCCCCTCTGTCTTGACGATGCCGATCCGGGCGGACCGTAGCGCCTTCTGGACGCCTTCGTAGACGCGGTCGACGGCCCCTTCGTAACGTCGTCCGGTGAGGCGCGGATAGGCGGCAAACTGCGCGCCGCGCTCAGTGGGCGTGACCATCGGCGGGCGCTGCGGCAGGAAGCGCTGGTCGGCTGTCGGTTCGAAGACGAAGGCAGGCGGATCGGCGATATCGGTGGAGATGTCGTAAAGCGGCGGCAGCGTGAGATAGGACACGGTTCCCATCACCACGACGGCAAGCGGGACGGCTGCAAACACCAGCCCGTGGGCAGCAGCAACGCCTCCTCTTGCACCGACACTCCAGAGCCGCGCGAGACCCAGCAGCGACAGCGGTACCGAGGCAGCCGCTATGGCTGCGGAACACAGAACAAGTGCCACGAAATCCGGCTCGTTCAGCGGCCCGAACCGATGCGCGACGGCTGAAAACACGAATAGAAGAAAAGCGCAGAAGCCGAGCCTGCGCCCGAAATAGGCGGCGCGGGAAACGGGCCGGACAAAGCGGACGGTCATTGTGTGAAAGCGGCTCCATGCAAAGTCTCGTTCTTTCTGTAGAACAGCGCGGCGGGGAATGGAATCCTTGCAGATTATTAGTCGCGGATCACCTGGCTTTCCGTCACCTTCCCAGATTGAGACAGGCGCACCACGAGCCATTCGGAGTCGATGGACAAGAAGCCGCGTTCATCGCCGAGGTGATAGACGAGATCATAGTCCGTGAACTTGGCTGTGGGTGGTGGCTGTCCGAGTTTCGCCAGGAGCTCGCCACGGCTCAAGCCTTCCAATGCGCCTGTCATCACGAGCCAGTCAGCCATGCGGTGGCGTTTGGAAAAGCGGTCGTGCGGATCGTCATCTGCAGCGTGCCACCAAGCCTGCACAAAAGGAAATGGAACGCTGGTTATCATGTAGACCGCGAATAGGGCGGCGATGATCGCCCATGCAACAATGCCTACCTTCTTCATTCGGTCACACGAGTGCCGGGCCAATCCAACCTCCACTGGTGACAGGCTTTGACATGTCTGGAGCATTGCGTCGTTATAGGTTTGGTACCGAGTTGGGATCCGCGAAAGCGACCTCCGGATGCCGCAGCCAAGATCTGGAGCCTATCATGCGTCTTGCCCTTCTCGCTACACTGGCCGTCATCGGAACGGCACTCACTTCCTGCCAGACAATCACACCGGAGGAGCGGCGGGCGGCGGATCAGCAGTCCTGCGCGCGCTTTGGGTTCCGTCCCGGGACCGATGCCATGGCGCGCTGCCTGCTCGACCTCGAGCTCGACCGCCGCGCCGAGCGACGCGCATGGCGGGCAGAAAGCGATGCGATGATGGGACGCCCGCCGATCGTGGTGACGCGGCCGGTTTATATTCACCGCCACTGACCGGTCAGCTCTTCGTCCGCTCGATCGCTGCCTGGGCGGCGGCGAGCCTTGCGATGGGGACGCGGAAGGGGGAGCAGGAGACGTAGTCGAGATCGGCGTTTTCGCAGAAGCGGATCGAGGCCGGGTCGCCGCCGTGTTCGCCGCAGATGCCGAGCTTCAGGTCTGCCCGCGTCTTGCGGCCGCGCTCTGCTGCAAGCTGGATCAGTTCGCCGACGCCGTCGAAATCGAGCGAGATGAAGGGGTCGTGCTCGATAATGCCCTTGCGCTGATAGGTGGGAATGAAGGCCGCCGCGTCGTCGCGCGACATGCCGAAGGTGGTCTGGGTGAGGTCGTTGGTGCCGAAGGAGAAGAACTCGGCGGTTTCCGCGATCACATGGGCGCGGAGGGCCGCACGCGGCAATTCGATCATCGTGCCCGCCAGATAGGCGATCGGCACGCCGGTTTCGCGGGCGACATCTTTCGCCACCGCATCGATGACGCCCTTCACGTAATCCAGCTCCTTGCGCAGGCTGACGAGCGGCACGAGGATTTCGAGTTCGACCGGCTCTCCGGTGGTCTTTCCGGCCTCTACAGCCGCCTCGAAGATGGCGCGTGCCTGCATTTCGGCGATTTCCGGATAGGAGATCGCAAGCCGGCAGCCGCGATGGCCGAGCATCGGGTTGAACTCGTGCAGGGCATCGATGCGTCTTGCGAGGAAAGCCGGCGGCATGCCCATGGCGCGGGCAACGTCGTCGATCTCGGCCTCGGTCTTGGGCAGGAATTCATGCAGCGGCGGATCGAGCAGGCGGATGGTTACGGGCAGGCCGTGCATGATTTCGAACAGTTCGGTGAAATCCGACCGCTGCATCGGCAGAAGCTTGCTAAGCGCTGCGCGTCGGGCCTTCTCGGTTTCTGCCAGAATCATCTCGCGCATGATGTGGATGCGGTCGCCTTCGAAGAACATGTGCTCGGTGCGGCAGAGACCGATGCCCTCCGCCCCGAACGAGCGGGCGGCGCGGGCGTCCTGCGGCGTATCGGCATTGGTGCGCACGGTCATGCGGCGGGTCTTGTCGGCCCAGGCCATCAGCTTGCCGAAATCGCCAGACAGCGCGGGCTGGGTCATCGGCACGGAACCCTTCAGCACCTGGCCGGAGGATCCGTCGATGGTAATGATTTCGCCGCGCCTAAGGCTGACGCCGTTTGCGGCAAGAAGCACCTCGTTGCGCAGGTCGACGCGCATGGAGCCGGCACCGACGACGCAAGGAATGCCCATGCCGCGGGCAACGACGGCCGCATGGCTGGTCATGCCGCCGCGGGTGGTCAGGATCGCTTCGGCGGCGTTCATGCCGTGGATGTCTTCCGGGCTGGTCTCGATGCGCACGAGGATGACCTTGCGGCCTTCCTTGTCAGCCTCGACGGCCTCCTCGGCTGTAAACACGATCTCGCCGGTAGCAGCGCCCGGCGATGCAGGCAGGCCGGAGCCGATCACGTGGCGTTCGACGCGCGGATCGATGGTCGGGTGCAGCAGCTGGTCGAGCGAGGGCGGATCGATGCGGCAGACGGCCTGGCTTTCGGTGATGACGCCTTCCTCGACCATGTCGACGGCGACTTTCATGGCGGCACGGGTGGTGCGCTTGGCGTTGCGTGTCTGCAGCATCCACAATTTGCCGCGCTCTATGGTGAATTCCACATCCTGCATGTCGCAGTAATGGGCTTCCAGCCGGTCGCAGATCGTGCGGAACTCGGCGAATGCCTGCGGCATCAGCTTCTCCATCGACGGCTTGTCGGAACCGGAGGCGAGCCTGCCTTCCTCGGTGATCGATTGCGGTGTGCGGATGCCGGCGACCACATCCTCGCCCTGCGCATTGACGAGGAACTCGCCGTACAAGGCTTTCTCGCCGGTCGAGGGATTGCGGGTGAAGGCAACGCCTGTGGCCGATGTGGAGCCGAGATTGCCGAACACCATGGCCTGGACGTTGACCGCGGTTCCCCATTCCTCGGGGATACGGTGCAGCATGCGAAAGGTTTGCGCGCGCGGGTTCATCCAGCTGGCGAATACGGCAGCGATCGCCTTCCAGAGTTGCTCATGCGGATCCTGCGGGAAACCGGTCTCCAGTTCCTCTCCGATCAGCTGCTTGTAGAGGGAGACGATGTGCTGCCAGTCGGCGGCGCAAAGTTCGGTATCGTATTCGTGTCCCAGCCGCGCCTTCTCGTCTTCCAGGATCTCCTCGAAGATTTCGTGGTCGAGGCCCATCACCACATCGGCATACATCTGGATGAAGCGGCGGTAGCTATCCCAGGCAAACCGGGCATCGCCGGAATCTTCAGCAAGCGCCTGCACCGTCTGGTCGTTGAGGCCGAGATTGAGGACCGTGTCCATCATGCCGGGCATGGAGGCCCTGGCGCCGGAGCGGACGGAAAGAAGCAGCGGCTGCACGCCGGCGCCGAAACGGCGGCCGGTGATTGCTTCCATAGCGGCGATGCCATCGAGAACTTCGGCCTTCAGGCCATCGGGCAGCATGCGCGCGTTTTCGAAATAATGGGTACAGGCATCGCAGACGATCGTCAGTCCCGGCGGCACCGGCAGGCCGAGGCTTGCCATTTCCGCGAGGTTTGCGCCCTTGCCTCCAAGACGGATGCTGTCACCAGCGCCTCCTTCCGCCTTGCCATCGCCGAAGCGATAGACCCATTTCGCCATTTCGCATCTCCACCCAGTCTTCTCAAGCATTTACAGCGTTTATGATCGTTTGGGAATTATGCGTCAGGATTATGTTGCAGCGCAGCAAAATCGGTGAGTTGTCATGCCTGACAGGAAAGTGACGTGCGCATGGGCTAGCGCGTCTCTATAACGCCGCCGGAACCTGCAGGGCCTTCGATGACCATCACGAGACGGAATGCTTTGAAACTGGCGGGTGTCGTGTCTGCGACGGCCGCCCTTAACGGCGCGCTGCTGGCGGAAGGAACGAGCGCGGCTATCGCTGCACCTGCCCTGCCCTTTGCCGTGACGACGCCTGTCCATGTGGATCAGGCGGCGCTTCGGGTGCGGGACCTCAAATCCATGACCGCGTACTACCAGGGCATGCTCGGGCTCGAGATCATCGAGCAGGATGATGTTTCCGGCGATCGCGTCGTGCTGGGTGCGGGGGGATCGCCGCTTCTGCATCTCGTCCGTTCGGCAGAGGCCGCCTTCGAGACGCCGGGGTCTGCCGGTCTGTTTCACATCGCCTACCTGATGCCGGACCGCGGCGATCTCGCCCGCTGGCTGGTGCATGTGGCGCAGCGGCAATTTCCGATCACAGGATTTGCCGATCACAGCGTCAGCGAGGCGGTGTATCTGACCGATCCCGAAGGAAACGGCGTCGAGGTCTATTGGGATCGGCCGCACGAAATGTGGACATGGGAGGGCGAGGTGGTGACGATGGGCACCAACGCGCTCGACGTGGACGATATCGTCGCGACTACCGACATCAACCGCGACACCTACACAAAAGCGCCCGCCAACCTCAGGATCGGTCATATCCATCTGCGGGTCGGCGAGATCGACAAAGCGCGGGCCTTCTATGGCGATCTGATCGGCCTGTCATCGACCCGGGGCACCAGAGACGACTCGGGCTTCTTCTCGTCCGGCCATTACCATCACCACCTCGCCTTCAACACCTGGCAGAGCGCCGGTGCGGGAATGCGGGAAGAGACGCAAACCGGGCTCGACTGGTTCTCGCTGGAATTTGCAGAAAAGAGCGACCTGCTTGCGCTGAAGGACAAGCTGAAACAGGCGTCGGTCAGCTTCACGAGGGCTGTCGATCATATCGACATTCTCGACCCTTGGGGAACGAATGTGCGGCTGACGGGGCTGTAAGGACGCCTGCGGCGCGGATGTCGGAAAGAGATGAAAACGCTTTGCGGGGCCGGATCACATCGGCCCCGCAAAGCCTTCCGCACAGGACAGGAAAACCCGTGCGGGGGGTCTCTATATCGGCGGTACTTCGATGCTGAACTTGCGGCATCGAGGCACCACACGTCAATATGATTTTAGTTAAATTACACTACGCCGAGACGCTGATGTCCCATATGAGTAAATTGACGTAGGTAGAAATACGGAGGCCGCGACCGGTTGACCGGGAAAGCCTGCTATCAGCTGGCTTCGCGCAGCAGTTCCGCCGTCTGCAGATCGACCGAGACCAGCTGCGATACACCCTGCTCCGCCATGGTCACACCGAACAGACGGTTCATGCGGGCCATGGTGATGGGGTTGTGGGTGATGATGATAAAGCGCGTCTCGGTCGACGCGGCCATCTCGTCCATCAGGTTGCAGTAACGCTCGACATTGTGGTCGTCGAGCGGCGCATCCACTTCGTCCAGCACGCAGATCGGCGCCGGGTTGGTGAGGAAGACGGCAAAGATCAGCGCCATCGCCGTCAGCGCCTGCTCGCCACCGGAGAGAAGCGTCATCGTCTGCGGCTTCTTGCCCGGCGGGCGGGCGAGGATTTCGAGGCCGGCTTCGAGCGGATCGTCGCTCTCGATCAGCTGCAGCTCTGCCGTGCCGCCATTGAAGAGATGCGTGAACAGCCGCTGGAACTGCTTGTTGACCACATCGAAGGCGGCCAGCATGCGCTCGCGTCCTTCGCGATTGAGGCTCTGGATCGCGCCACGCAGTTTGCGGATGGCGTCGATGATGTCGTCGCGCTCGTGGATCAGAGCGCTGAGCTTGTCGGAAAGCTCCTTCTGCTCTTCCTCGGCGCGCAGGTTGACGGCACCGAGCCGCTCGCGCTCCATCTTGAGCCGGTCGACTTCCCGTTCGATCTCGCGGATGTCGGGAAGCGTGGCGCCGGGCGCGATGCCGGCGATGCGCATCACGTCATGCGGCTCCACATTGAGCGCCTCGCGGATGCGCAGCTCGCCCTCGTGGCGCTTTTCGGCGGCGGAGACCAGACGCTCTTCGGCACGGCCGCGTTTCTCGCGGGCTTCGGCGAGTTCGGACAAGGCCGTGGCGGCGATACGGTCGGTTTCGCGCTGGCGGGTTTCGGCCTCGACCAGCCGATCGGAGGCGGCCTTGCGGGCAGCTTCCGCCTTTTGCAATTCGTTGATCAGTGCCCGGCGGCGCTCGTCGAATTCTTCAGGTGCTGCTTCGAGATCGACGATCTCGTCGCGCGCCTCTTCCTCGCGCTGGCGCAGGCTGCCGATATGATCGGCGGCGCTGGCGATGCGGGAGACCCAGGCGGCGCGTTCCTGGGCGATGGCGGCGATGCGGCGCTTGCGCACCTCGATCTCGCGGCTCTGGCCCTCATAGGCGGCGCGCGCTTCGGCGAGACGGCCCCGATCGGTGGCGACAACGCTTTGCTGGTTCAACAGCTTGGCATCAATGGCGGAGAGATCCGGTGCGTCCTCGAGCTCGATGCGCGCATCTTCCTCCTGGACACCGAGATCCTCGATCTGGCCGGTCAGCTGGCTGACCGCTTCCGCAACCACATCGCGGCGACGGGTGAGATCGCCGGCTGCCCGTTCGGCAGCGGCAAGCGCATCGCGGGCATCGCTCAACTGGCGGGCGGCAAAACGGCTGCGGTCGCGCGCTTCGGCGAGCCGTTTTTCCTCAATCGAGATGGCGGAGCCGGCTTGCGCCAGCGCATCCTCGGTTTCAGACAGGATATCGCGCGCCTCGTCGATCTCGCCTTCCAGCTCCGACAGACGGTTTTTCTGGGACAGGCGAAGGGCAGCCGCACCCGGCGCTTCGGAGCCCGAGATATGGCCATCCCAGCGATAGACGGCACCCTCTCGGGTCACGAGGCGCTGGCCGGGACGCAGCAGCGGCATCAGCCTCTCGGCGTCGTCTTGCGAGATCACGCCGATCTGCCCGAGCCGGCGCGCCAGTTCCGGCGGCGCCGTGACATAGGACGACAAGGGCAGCGCACCCTCGGGCAGGCCGGGATCAGCGGCGCCATCTCCATTGATCGACCAGTGGGCGGAGGCAGAGGCATCGACAGGTGTTTCGAGATCATCGCCGAGGGCTGCACCAAGCGCTGCCTCATAGCCACGATCGACGCGGATCATTTCGGCAACGGGAACGAAGCCACCGGACAGGGCGCCGGCGGCCAACATGCGCGAAATTGTGCGTTTTTCGGTTTCGAGCGCGTTCAGCGCCGAGCGAGCCGCTTCCACCGGGCCGCGGGCCATGAGTTCGTTCGAGCGCGCATGGGCGAGCGCCGACTCGACTTCTTCGGCCGCGATCGTCGCATCTTCGACGGCAATTTCGGCGGCTTCCACCGCGTCCTGCCGCTCGGCCGGGTTGTCGAGGCCATCAAGCTTTTGTCCGATCGCGTCGAGTTCGCCCGTCGCATCGGCCATCTGCCGGTCGAGGCGCTGGCGTCGTTCGGCGAGATCGCGGATCAGCCGGTCCAGCGCGTTGCGTCCCGCGGAAGCTTCGGCGCGTTCGGCGGTGACTGCGGCAAACAGCTTTTCGCTGTCGGCAAGCGTTGCGGCTGCGGCCTCGAAGGCCTCGCGCAGGTCTTCGGCTTCGGCGCCTGAATCCGCCAGCGTCTCGGTCAGCTCGGCTTCTTCGCCATCCAGCTTGTCGAGGAAGGCGGTGTTGTCGGCAGCAAGCTGTTCCTCGCGGCTTATGTCTTCGGCAAGCTGCGACAGTCTTCGCGTCAGTTCGTCGCGACGCCTCAGCAGGCGGCCGGCTTCTTCTTCCAGCTGGCCGCGGGCGATCTGCAGGCGCTGCAGGGCGGCACCGGCTTTTGCCTCGTCCTCACGCAGTTCCGGCAATCTGAGGCTGGCAATCGCCTGCGCCTTTGCCGCCTCCATCTGCCCTTGCGCCTTTTCGGCGACGATGTTGGTTGCCTGGTTGAGTGCGGTTTCGGCTTCGGCCTCCGCCTCGCGGGCCTGGACGAAGCGGATATGCAGAAGCATCGCCTCGCGGGCGCGGATATCGGCCGACAGCATGCGGAAACGGTTGGCCTGGCGGGCCTGGCGCTTCAGGCTTTCGATCTGGCTTTCCAGCTGGGCGACGACGTCTTCCAACCGCTCCAGATTGGTTTCCGCGGCGCGCAGGCGAAGTTCGGCCTCATGGCGGCGCGAATGCAGGCCGGAAATGCCGGCCGCTTCTTCCAGAAGCTGGCGACGGGCCTGGGGCTTGGCATTGATCAGCTCGCCGATCCGCCCCTGCCCAACCATGGAGGGCGAGCGCGCGCCGGTCGAGGCATCCGCGAACAGCAGCTGCACATCCTTGGCGCGGGCTTCCTTGCCGTTGATACGGTAGAGCGAGCCGTTCTCGCGCTCGATGCGGCGCGACACCTGGATCTCGTCGGCATCGTTGAAGGCTGCCGGTGCCGTATGATCGGAATTGTCGAGATAGAGGCCGACTTCGGCGCTGTTTCGGGCCGGACGGTTGCCCGAGCCCGAAAAGATCACGTCGTCCATGCCGGACGCGCGCATGTTCTTGTAGGAGTTTTCGCCCATCACCCAGCGCAGCGCCTCGACAAGGTTGGACTTGCCGCAGCCATTGGGGCCGACCACGCCGGTCAGCCCTCGCTCGATGATGAATTCCGTCGGCTCGACGAAGGACTTGAAGCCCACGACGCGCAGCTTGTTGAATTTCATGCTGCGCCCTTTCTCCCGCCGACGGGTCCCCTACCCGCCGGGGTGGCGATCTTACAGAAGGCTGTCGAAAAGCTTCGACATGGAGTCAACCGTCATATCTCCGGAGTATTTCTTGCCGTTGATCAGGAAGGTCGGTGTGGAATTGACGCCGAATTCCTCGTTGCCCCGCTTAACGACGGTATTAATGTCGTCGAGAAGCTTCTGGTTCGTCAAGCAGGCTTCGAAACTCTGCTGTGAGTAACCTGCAAGCTTGACCGACTGCAGGAGGGCGCCGCGCACATCCTTGTCGGCAGGTGCCGCCCAGGCGCGCTGCTGCTTGAACAGCATCGACACCATCGGGTAATACTGCGCAGACGTTGCGAGTTCGGCCGGGTTCTGCGGGTTGCAGCGGGCCAGCATGAAGGCAGCGGTCGCGACCGGATCGAACGGGAATTCGCGGATGATGAAGCGAACCTTGCCAGTATCGATATAGTTCTTCTTGATCGTTTCGAACGTGGTGTTGTGGAAGTGTGCGCAATGCGGGCAGGTCATCGACATGTATTCGATGACGGTCACCTTGGCGTTTTCTTCACCAAGCGCCATTTCCGGCAGGGTGCCAGGCTTCAGCGCCGCCGCCATATCGACATCGCCCTGCGATTCCGGAAGTGCCTGGGCAAAGGCGTCGGAGATGCCGAGCGGCAGCGACAGGCAAAGCGCCGTGACCGCCACTCCGCCGAGAAGCGCGCGTCTGGTGATGGTCTTATCGTTCAACTGCATGGAACACCCGTGTTCGAGATTTGAAAAAGTTCGATAGTCCGTATCGTGGCGCCTTGGCCCCGACAAGCGGTGGAGTATTAAATCCCTTCAAAGAATTGTGACGAAATGGCGGTGCGAGGGATAGTTCGGTGTATTCCTCGGCCTTTTCCGCTCTGTTGCGTCACGATGCGTATGCTAGTCGGAGGGAACCTGGCCTTGCGATGAAAAGAGTTATTTCAGCCCAAGGACTTGGGCTGGCTGGATTCCTGTGACGAGCACAGGAATGAGAGTGGCGGGGGCCCTGGAACTTTCATTTGCGCTTCTGCTGGAGAACGGCGGTGCCGAGCCTGGCGACGGCTTTCTTGAGCGCTTCGCTTTCGATCCCTTCCATCATGCCCTCCAGCCGTTTCGCCGCTTCGCCTTTGAGCGGCTGCAGCTTGCGCGGATGCTTGAAGGTCTGCGAAACCGGTTTCTGCACGATGCGGATCTGGCGCACAGCGGGAAAGCCGAAGAAGCCGTTGATGCGGGCGATCAGTTCGCCCTGGGCATGACCGAGGAACAGCGCGCGGGACCCTTCGCAGGCGATGGTGAGGACACCCGGCTGGTGGCCGCCCTCGCTATAGCCGTCGTTATAGCGCGACCAGGCGATTTTTTCGGGGCGGGTACAGTCGGCGAAATCCTCGCCGGCGATCTCATCCCAGGAGCCGAGCAGCGCGGTGGATATGCCGGCGCGGCGGGCCAGCACCGGATCGATGATGCCGTTCGCCACTTCGGAGATCTGCAGCGCGCCTTTGCGGCGGAACGGAGGTTTCGGAGCATTCATCGCTGGATAACTGGCCGCCTGAGGTTGTGCCGTCCTTGATGCCGGCGCATTGACGCATACCTATAGGCCATTCCAGCGGCAAACGGCAAACGATGCTCCAGACGCTTCCCAAGATGACGAATTCGGCCGATGGCCCGACCCATGCGGAAAGGCTTCTCGCCTGGTACGACCGGCACCACCGCGAGCTGCCCTGGCGGATCAGCCCGACGGCTGCCAAAGCCGGGATCCGGCCCGACCCCTATCGCATATGGCTGTCGGAAGTGATGCTGCAGCAGACGACGGTGCAGGCGGTCAAACCGTATTTCGCAAAATTTCTCGAACGCTGGCCGAAGGTGACCGATCTTGCCGCAGCCCCTTCCGACGACGTGATGGCGGCCTGGGCGGGGCTTGGCTACTATGCCCGCGCCCGCAACCTGAAGAAATGCGCAGAAGCGGTTGCAGCCGATCATGGCGGGGTGTTTCCCGATACGGAAGACGGCCTGCGCGCCCTGCCCGGCATCGGCGACTATACGTCGGCCGCCGTTGCCGCGATCGCGTTCAACCGGCAATCGGCTGTGATGGACGGCAATGTCGAGCGAGTGATCTCGCGTCTCTATGCGATCGATGCGCCGCTGCCGGGGTCCAAGCCCGCCATGAAGGCCAAGGTCGTCGAACTGACGCCATCGGACCGGCCGGGCGATTTTGCCCAGGCGATGATGGATCTCGGCGCGACGATCTGCACCCCGAAACGTCCCGCCTGCGCGCTCTGTCCGTTCCGGGACGACTGTCTGGCCTTGGCCGGCGACGACCCTGAGCGGTTTCCGGTGAAGGCCGCAAAGAAGGAAAAGCCGGTGCGCCAAGGCGCTGCCTTCGTGGCGGTGACGCCCGATGGCGAGGTGCTGCTTCGAAAGCGCATCGAGACCGGACTTTTAGGCGGCATGACGGAAGTGCCGACCACCGCCTGGACCGCGCGGCTCGATGGCGGTACGACGATCGATCACGCGCCGATCCCGTCTGCCGACTGGCAGGCCTGTGGTACGGTCATTCACGTCTTCACCCATTTCGAGCTGCGGCTTTCGATTTTTCGCGCGAAGGTGACCAAGGTGGCTGTGGACAATGGCTGGTGGGAACCGGTGGAGAGCCTGGAGAACCAGGCCTTGCCGACCGTCATGAAAAAAGCAATCGTCCAGGCTATACCACTCGCCTTCGCAAAAGCTCCAAACTGACAGCAGGAAACATCCTCTATGGCGGCCAAGATTGATCACATCGTTTTCGACATCGGCAAGGTTCTGATCCACTACGATCCCAACCTTCCCTTTAGCCGGATCATTCCCGACGAGACCGAACGCAAGTGGTTCTTCGACAACGTCTGCACCCACGAATGGAACCTGGAACAGGACCGCGGCCGCAACTGGCATGAGGCCGAAGCGCTGCTGCTCGAGCAGCATCCGGAACAGGAAGCCAATATCCGCGCCTTCCGCCAGCACTGGCACGAAATGGTGCCGCATGCCTATGACGGCTCCGTCGCCATCTTTGAAAGCCTGATCGAGAGCGGTCGCGACGTAACCATGCTCACCAACTTCGCCGCCGACACGTTCGTCGAAGCCCGCCGGAAATTCCCGTTTCTCGACAAGCCGCGCGGCGTCACGGTGTCGGGCGAGATCGGCCTGATCAAGCCGGATGTGGCCATCTACGAAAAGCACGCCCGTGATTTTGGCCTCACCCCCGAAGCCTCGATCTTCATCGACGACAGCTATCCCAACGTCGAAGGCGCGCGCGCAGCCGGCTGGCAGGCCGTGCATTTCACGGATCCGGAAACGCTGCGGAGGGATTTGGCGGGTTTTGGCATCGAATTGCGATGAATAAGAGCCCTGGACAGGACCGCATCCCGGTGAATGAAAAGCGGCATCAGAACCAGCTTGCGCTGCGTATCGCGGAAACGGCAACGCCGGAGCAAAATGAGGCGCTCAGAAATTGGTTAGCCGAGCTTCTCCGACTTCACGAAAGCGACCTTTCCGCTTTTGCAAAATTGAGGCAATCGCTTGCCGTCACCGCAAGAGCGCGGGTAATAATGCCTGTGATCCTGATGATAGCGTCGCAGGTGAAACGGCACGGATGGGATAAGCGAACGAAATCCCAACGCTTCGGCCTAAGCGGTGCAGCCATCGGCATCGCAGCGTTTGGTGGACAGGGCGCCGGTATCGCTGCTCTTGGCACAGCAATTGGCGTGCCGTTATGGATTGTACTCGGAGCAGGTTCGATGTTTGCCAGAAGCTTGTTTGAAGAGCTAACTCGCAAGTCTGACGAGGCGGTTCAAAGCGTAGAGGTTCCGTCGGGAACAAATACGATAGATCTTACCGCCAACAAGCAATGACAAAAAGATCACGCCCAGATCGTTCAAACTCCGGGTGTCATGATTCACTTCTTGGACTGAAGGTACAAAACCGGAAGAGGAAGCTCACGATCTGAAAGGGGGCGAGGTCCCGGGACTTGTGGCTCAGTCCGCGTTTGGCCGTTTCGAAAAATGGTGCGAAGCTTGGCCGGAACAAGCGGAGCGAGCAAGCTGCGCCATGATCGCGAGGACATCCTGCCCAGGCTGGCCGATGCCTACCGAAAGAGAAAGGACAAGGCATGACGTTCGGAAAAGAGCTCATCGAGAGTGCAGAAGAAGACCTTGCGATCGCAGAGGGGCGCGCGGAGCCGGCTGCGGTTTTCGTTCCCGAAACCATCGACATTGCGGCCATCCGCAAACGCCAGAAACTCTCGCAGGCTGCGTTTGCGAAGCGGTATGGCCTGCCCGCAGGGACGATCAAGGATTGGGAACAAAACCGCCGTCGACCGGATCGTGCCGCAATACTTTTGTTGAAAGTGATCGAGCAGGAGCCTGACATGGTAGCGAAGGCAATTCGCGCGTGATCGACTAGCATTCTCGGACCGCCGGACAATACTCGCGACGGCTTACCCGCCTCGTTTCACAACCAAACTCAGGTTAAAACGGCACCCCTCATGGCAATTCCATTCGCTCCCGTCGGCATTGATCACATCGTTCTTCTGATCGACGACATGAAACGTGCGCTTACGTTCTACACGGATGTCCTGGGGTGCCGGCCTGGCTATTCCTATCCGGCACTGGGGATGGAGCAGGTCTGGTTCGGCTCCTCGTTGATCGTCTTGTGGGATGTAACTCACCCGGGCGGAACGAAAGCAGCGCCTCCGGTGACCGGTGGGCGCAATGTCGATCATGTCTGTCTTGCGACCAGCCCTTTCGACCATAACGAACTGCGGACGCATCTCGATAAGCACGGGGTAGAGATCGTCCAGGAAGCGTTTCATGGGGGTGCCCGGGGCATGGGGCACTCGTTCTACATCCATGACCCGTTTGGCAATAAGATCGAGATCAAGGGGCCTGCAGAATACCCGGATGGACGGCAGGCAACCTAGCCGGGTGATCGGCGGACGGGCCGAAACATTCGAATTCGGAGGTGTTCAGGGTTACTCTGGTCAGAGCCTGCGTCGTTGCTGCCCCGAAATCAGTGCATTTGCCCCATAAAAAAGATGACGCCCGGAGCCTTCACACTCCGGGCGTCACATGATCCTCTTCCGGGACTAGAGGTACAAAACCGGAAGAGGAAGCTCGCGAGCTGACATGGGATCTGGTCCCGGGACTGGTGGCTCAGTCCGCTTTTGGCAGGCCGTTGCGAATGATGGTGCGAAGGTCGTCGATCGGTTTCAGGACGCCGGCCTCCTCGTAGTGCCAGAAGGTCCAGCCGTTGCAGGCATCAAACCCCTGAACCTTGGCGCCGAGCCGGTGGATCGATCCGGCGTCTCCGTTCGAAGTCAGCGTGCCGTCGGCGCGGATGATGGCGCTGTGGCGGCGGCGGGCGTCGGTGAGGATCTGGCCAGGCTTGACGAGACCGCTTTCGACCAGTGAATTGAAGGCGACACGCGGTTCGGCGCGCTTGCCGGTCATGACCGTCAGTTCCGTCTTGCCGAGCGGTTCGACCGACGCGATGCGGGCGGATGCGGCGTCGATGTAATCCTGCTCGCGTTCGATGCCGACGAAATTGCGGCCGAGACGCTTGGCGACAGCACCCGTGGTGCCGGAACCGAAGAACGGGTCGAGCACGACATCGCCGGGCTTGGTGCAGGACATGATGATGCGGGCGAGCAGCGCTTCCGGCTTCTGGGTCGGATGAACCTTCTTGCCGTCGTCACCCTTCAGGCGTTCGCCGCCAGAGCAGATCGGAAACAGCCAGTCGGAGCGCATCTGCACGTCGTCGTTGGAGGCCTTCAAGGCTTCGTAATTGAACGTGTAGCCCTTGGCCTTGGCATCGCGGCTGGCCCAGATCATCGTTTCGTGGGCGTTCTGGAACCGGCGGCCTTTGAAGTTCGGCATCGGGTTGGTCTTGCGCCAGACGATATCGTTGAGGAGCCAGAAATTCAGGTCCTGCATGATCGCGCCGACGCGGAAGATGTTGTGGTAGGAACCGATCACCCAGATCGTGCCGTTCGGCTTCAGCACGCGGCGGCAGGCAAGCAGCCAGGCGCGGGTGAAGGCATCGTAGACCTGGAAGGACGCGAACTGGTCCCAGTCGTCATCGACGGCATCGACCAGGCTCTGGTCGGGGCGATGCAGGGCGCCGCCGAGCTGCAGATTGTATGGCGGATCGGCAAAGATCGCATCCACCGATTTATCCGGCAGCGCCTCGAGGGCTGCCACGCAATCGCCCTTGATGATGGAGTTCATCCAGGCGTGAGGACGGGCCTGTTTCTGGAGGTCGATCAAAGGAAGGACTGCGGCCATGAGACACTCGCTACGCTGTACTGGATACGAATTTACTGACTGTTATGGTTACTCATTTTGGTTACCAAAGACTGAAGCCGGTGGCCTGTTTCTGGAAAAAAGCAAAATGATGGAACGCGGCGCGAAGATGCGCTAGGCTACAACTCATGAAAAAAGCAGAGGCGATCGAGAAGCTGAGACGGCAGGCCGACGCGATCAGGGCGCTCGGCGCGACCTCGCTTTATCTGTTCGGCTCGGTTGCCCGCGACGAAGCCGGACCCGACAGCGATCTCGATCTGTTTATCGATTATGACGAGAGCAAGAAGTTCTCTCTGCTCGATCTTGTCGGGATCAAGCTGTTTCTCGAGGATGAACTTGTCGTGCCTGTAGACGTCACGACGCGGGACAGCCTTCATCCGATCCTGAAAGATCGGATAGAACTTTCTGCAACACAGGTGTTCTGATGGACCAGGTCATCTGGGACGTCATCGCGCATGACCTGCCGCCGCTCAAATCCGCGATGCTGGGTCTGCAGGAACGACTGAGCCGGGCGTAAAGGTCGCACCGCCCTTCCCGCCCCTTGCCTCATCCATTGCCATTTCCTATTCAGGCCGAAACCGGAACGGATAGGAGTGCCACCATGGAAAGCATCACCATTGCCCTGGTCCTGCTTCTCGCCGTGGTTCTGAGCGGCACGCTGGCAAGGCTTTCGCCGGTTGGCATTCCGCTGCCGCTGGTGCAGATCGCGCTCGGGGCCGCGATCGCCGGCGTGACGGGGTCTGCGGTGCAGCTCGATCCGGATTTCTTCTTCCTGCTGTTTCTGCCGCCTCTGCTGTTTCTCGATGGCTGGCGAATTCCCAAGGAAGGGCTGTTTCGCGACAAGGCGGTGATCCTGGAGCTGGCGCTCGGGCTTGTCGTGTTCACCGTGATCCTGATCGGTTTTCTGGTCCACTGGATGATCCCGGCGATACCGCTTGCGGTCGCATTCGCGCTTGCCGCCATCCTGTCGCCAACCGATCCGATCGCCGTCTCGGCGATTGCCGCGCGGGTGCCGATACCTGGCCGGCTGATGCATATTCTGGAAGGCGAATCGCTGCTTAACGATGCGTCCGGCCTTGTGTGCATGCAGTTTGCGGTGGCCGCCGTGCTGACCGGTGTGTTCTCGCTGGCAGATGCGGTGGGCACATTCCTCTGGGTGGCGATCGGCGGCATCCTGATCGGCTTTGGCACCACATTCGTGGTCATGAAGGCGAAGTATTACGTGTCGCGCAAGCTGGGCGAAGAGCCCGGCGCGCAGATCCTGATCAGCCTGCTCATTCCGTTCGGCGCCTATCTTCTGGCCGAGCACCTGCATTGCTCCGGCATTCTGGCAGCGGTTGCGGCCGGCATCACCATGAGCTTTGCCGAATTGCGCGGCCAGACGATGGCTGCCACACGCATGCGGCGCTACGCGGTGTGGGATACGGTGCAGTTTGCGCTGAACGGCATCATCTTCGTGCTGCTGGGCGAACAGATGCCGGGCATCGTCTCCGGCGCCGCTCGGATCGTGACGGAGACTGGCCATCTCCACCCGATCTGGCTGATCGCCTATGTGGCGGTGATTACCACCGCACTCGCGGCCCTGCGGTTCGCCTGGGTGTGGGTATCCTTGCGCTTTACCCTGTATCGCGCCGCGCGTCGCGGAGAGGCGATCCGCAAGCCGCACTGGCGGCTTCTGGCTGCGATGTCGCTTGCCGGCGTGCGCGGTGCAATCACGCTTGCGGGTATCCTTACCCTGCCGCTTGCCATGAACGACGGCACATCGTTTCCGGCGCGCGATCTGGTGATATTCCTGGCAGCCGGGGTGATCATCCTGTCGCTGACGGCGGCCAGCATCGGTCTTCCGTATCTCCTCCAGAACCTCGAACTGCCGCCGGAACCTGACCACCTCCAGGAAGAGGATATTGCCCGGATCGCGGCGGCAGAGGCGGCGATCCGAATGATCGAGAAATTGCAGCATGCGATGAGCGAAGGCCGGACCGATGCCGATCTTTACGGCGAGGTCGGCACGCGGCTGATGGAACTCTACCGGCAGCGGATCGAGGGCCGTTCCAAGCTCGGAGATGAGGCAGAGCTGTTGCGCAAGATGGAGGAGGTCGACAAGCGGTTCAGGCTTGCGGCGCTGCGTGCCGAACGCGACGAGCTGTTCCGGCTTGGCCGCCGGCGCAAGATCTCCGAGGAAATCGCACGAAAGCTCGTTCGCGAGATCGATCTTGCCGAGGCGCGCTACGGTTTCTGAGGCGCGCCGTGTTCTTGCCGCTTTGGCGGTAGAGGAAATCGCCCTCCGCATTGTTTCCGGCGCTGCCCTCGTGTAGATCGCCCTCACCTTCTTTCATCAAAGAGTATCCATCATGAGCGGCTTCGACCTCATCATCTTCGATTGCGACGGCGTGCTCGTCGATTCCGAAATCATCGCGGCACAGGTCGAATCCCGGCTGCTGACGGAAGCGGGCTATCCGATCAGCGTCGAGGAAATGGGCGAGCGCTTCGCCGGCATGACCTGGAAGAACATTCTTCTGCAGGTGGAACAGGAAGCGGATATTCCGCTGTCGGCCTCGCTGCTGGACAAATCGGAAAAGCTGCTCGACCAGCGGCTGGAACGCAGCGTCAAGATCATCGACGGCGTCAAGTTCGCGCTATCGCGGCTGACCACGCAGCGCTGCATCTGCTCGAACTCGTCGAGCCATCGGCTGGACATGATGCTGACCAAGGTCGGGCTCAAGCCCTATTTCGAAAACCATATCTATTCCGCCAAGGACCTCGGTCCCGACCGCGTCAAGCCGAAGCCGGATATTTTTCTGCACGGCGCAAAGCAGTTCGGCGTCGAGCCGGACAGGTGCCTGGTGATCGAGGATTCCACCCATGGCATCCATGGTGCACGCACGGCCGGCATGCGGGTGGTGGGGTTTACCGGCGCATCGCATACCTATCCGAGCCATGCCGACCGGCTGACGGATGCCGGCGCCGAAACGGTGATTTCGCGCATGAGCGACCTGCCGGCGGTGATCGCAGCACTCGGCGAATGGGGCGGGATCTAGAACTGGACCACGAGGCTGGCCTTGGCGGTATGGCTTGTCAGCGAATGGGCAAACTCGCCGGAATAGCTGAGCTTCAGCCGTGCGGATTTTGAAACCTGCGCCGTGACGGAGGCCTCGACGACGGCAGTGTCGCGCGGCAGGGCTACGCCTTCCAGCATGAACGGACTGCCGCCGCTGGCAAAAGCGAGCCGGGATGCGGGCGTCAGGTCGCCCATTGCATGGCGCCATCCGAGCATGCCGGAGACGGTGAGCGGCAGGTCCTCGACCGGCATTTCAGCCGACCAGCGAAGGCCGAATGTGGAAAGGGCGATGTTGTCGGTTTCACCATTTCCCGTTAGAGCGGCCGCCCCGCCCCTCTCGCGAAAACCATCGGTGTCGAGATTGATATAGGCAAGGCTAGCGAAGGGCTGCAGCGTCACGGGACCGGACGTTGTCTTCCAGGACAGGTCTGTGAACAGCTGGCGGGTGGCGCCTCTGTAATCGGCTTGAAGATCGTCCGTGAACGTGCCGAAGTCGACGCTGCGCGACGTGGAGATCCGGTTTTCCGAATAGACCGCGCCGGATGTGAGGGCAACGTCGCCCCATTCTGCGGCGGCGTAGAGCCCGGCGTGATAGCTTTCCCAGTCCGCCTCGCTGCCAGCGGAAGCATTGCTGTAGCCGAACAATCCGCCGAGCCGCCAGTGATCGGATGCCTGCCCGTCGAAGCCCGCGATCAACCCCGCCGCATGGCTGTCGATGCCGGCCGCGTTGCCGTCGCTGCGCAATTGCCCAGTTGCTGCGATGCCGGTTGCCCAGAAGCTGGTCGCACCATCGGCCGATGAGCGGATCGGGACTGCACCGTTGACGCGGTCGACGATGGCGTCCCGAATGAGCCGGCTGTCGCTTAGAAGCTGGGTTTTCAACGAGGCATGGCTCTCGCCGCTGAGCTGCGAGAAGGCATCGCGAGCGCCATCGGCGTTTTGCTGGAGAACGCCGAGGAAGACGTCGTTTGTCGTTCCGAGCGACTGGACCGCTGTGGCCGTTGCCCGCGTATTGGCGGTGTTCGCCACGTCGGCGAAATCGACATCGTTCCGGTAGAGGCTCAGCGTCACATCGTCGGCGCCATAGGCAAGGATGGGCGACAGGAAGGCGAGGTCGGTGATGACATCGTCGAAGGCGCCGGTAACGCTTTCGCCTGTGATGATCGTGTAGGTCGTAGCGGGTGAATAAGTGCCGCTACCCGCGAGAACCTTTACCGTGCCGCCTTCGATGCTGACGGACCCGGTTGCAGCAAGGCTGTCGGACGTGCCGTCCGTTTCCGTTTCCACCTGATAGGTCGAGCCGGCTTCGAAGGTGACATCGCCATTGACGGCAAGCGTCGCGATACCCGGGCCGGGTGACAGCGTGCCGCCTGACCTGACGGTGAGGCCACCGATTTCCCCTGTGCCTGACAGCATGCCATCCGTGCCGATGTCGATCGCGCCGCCGATCGTGCCGTCGTTGACGAGCACTCCTCCTGTCACCGTCGCATCGCCGCTGATCTCGCCGGTGTTGGAAAAGCTGCCACCGGTGTTCGTAAGCGAGGCGATGGTGCCGTCGTTGGATGAGGTCCCGGCGTTTGTGACATCGCCGGCGGCCGCGCCTGAATTGTTGACGAAGCTGCCGGAAGCCGCGACATCCACGTCGGTGACGACGAAATTGTTGGTGACCGTGCCGCCTGTCACGGTGGTGCTTCCGGTGATTTCGCCGCCGTCGTTGTTGGTGAAGGTGCCGCCGGTATTGGTGAGCGAGGCGATCGTGCCGGCGTTCGAGGCGTTGCCGGCATTGGTGACGTCGCCGGCCGTGGCACCTGAATTGTTGACGAAGATCGCAGCCGCCGCGACGTCCACCGTCGTCACCACGAAATTGTTGGTGAGCGTGCCGCCCTCGAGTGAGGTTGCGCCTGAAATGGTGCCGTTGTTGGTAAAGCTGCCGCCGGTATTGGCAAGCGTTGCCACAGTGCCGGCATTGGACGCCGTGCCCGCGTTGGTGACGGCTGCTGCCGACGCACCTGAATTGTTGACGAAACTAGCGGTTTCAGCGACATCGACGTCTGTGACGACGAAGTTGTTGGTGACGGTGCCACCCGAGACCACCGTATCGCCGGTGACCGTGCCGCCATCGTTGTTGGTGAAGTATCCGCCGGTATTGGTGAGCGACGCGAGCGTTCCGGCGTTGGAGGTGGTGCCCGAATTGGTGACGGCACCGGCCGTTGCGCCGGAATTGTTGACGAACCGGGCGGTCGCTTCGACATCGACATCGGTGACGACGAAATTATTTGTCATCTGCGCATCGCCGGACAGCGTCGTGCGGCCCTCGATCGTGCCGTCGTTGACGACTTCGCCACCCGAAGATGCAAGGTCACCGGAGAGCGTTCCCGAGTTACTGATGGAGCCGCCGGACATCGTGACGTCTGATGACAGCGTGCCGCTTTCCGAGATCTCCATGCGGCCCATGTCGAACAGGGTCGTGCCGCTCGTCGCTGTCAGATCTGCATCGACGTGGAGCGTGCCGCCGGACACCGCGAGCGTCTCGACGGCCGTGCCGGTTGACACCGTCGGGACGCCGGAGCCGATCGAGGCTGCGTCCGATGGGCCTGGGGCATCCGGTGCCGTTGTCCAGTTCGCGCCGTTTTTGAAATTGTTGTCGGAGGCGCCGGTCCAGACCGTTTGCGCCGATGCGCCGCCGGGAACGAGCGCTGCCAGCGTGACGATGGCGGTGCAAAGCCGCAGACGCCGCTTCGCGTCCGCCACGATAGCTGGAGCAATCATCCCAAACCCTGTCTCGAATGGTCGCGGGCGACGCGCCCTTGACGATCTTCACATACTGGGTACGGATTTATGGTTAACCGAAGATTAAACGGGCGCCGTCAGCGCCCGAACCGCTTGACCATGAGCCTTAGCTGCGGCGTGCGGGCTTCTTGGCGGGTGCGCCATTGTCGAAACCGACGCGAACGCGGGTGAAGCGCGATGCGCCGCCCTGCGCGTTCGGGATCTGCACATCCGCCTTCTGGAAGATGAACTGCGTGCCGCCGGCCGGAAGATCGACCGGATAGGCGACCTTTTGCGAGTAGATCGTGTTGTCGCCATCGACGACCTCGACCAGGATTGGCAGGGTCACGCGGCCCGGCGCACCGACAGGTCCGTCGACGAGGCGGCCCTGGACGACGACATTGATGGTCATCGTCGTTTCGTTTGCCGTGCACTGACGCGTCGCGTCGGCCAGCGATGCCTGGTAGACGAGCTTCTGCGGATCATCCTGACCGCCGCGTGCGTATTCCTGGCGTATCGCCGTCTGTTCGCGCAGAACGACCTGCGGGCAATAGGCCTGCACCACCGCCGGGGTTTCAGCCTGTGCCGTCGGCGCAAGGCCACCCGCCGGAGAGGACGAGTTGCAGCCGGCGAGCGCCGTCAGGAGGGATACCGTTACGAGACCATGGGAAATCTTGCCAAACACAATACTCAACCTTGTTCCATCCCTTTTGACCGGCTTGCCGCGCCAAACATGCTCATGGCGTAACGCAGCGCCGTTTTCCAGTCTTTCACCGCAGATTTCAATCGTCTATACCAGCGGCGCGAATAAAAATCGATTGGGGATTATCGGTCGTGGACTACATTTCTACCCGGGGCGAAGCGCCCGCTCTAGGCTTTCGTGATGCACTGCTGGCCGGCCTTGCCCGCGACGGTGGTCTTTACCTGCCGCGCCACTGGCCGCAGCTGTCCAAGCGGGACATCCGCAATCTGCGCGGAAAGTCCTATGCGGAAGTGGCTTTCGAGATCCTCAAGCATTTTGTCGACGGGGAAATTCCGGACGACAAGCTGAAGACCATGATCAACGAGGCCTATGCGACCTTCCGTCATCCGGCGGTCGTACCGCTCGTGCAGACCGGCCCGAACGATTTCGTTCTCGAGCTTTTCCACGGCACGACGCTTGCCTTCAAGGATGTGGCGATGCAGCTGCTGGCGCGGCTGATGGATCATGTTCTGGCCGAGCGCGGCGAGCGCGCGACGATCGTCGGCGCGACATCGGGCGATACGGGCGGTGCGGCGATCGATGCCTTTGCCGGGCGCGACCGGACCGATATCTTCATCCTCTTTCCCGAAGGCAAGGTGTCGCCGGTGCAGCAGCGCCAGATGACCTCGTCGACCGCATCCAACGTGCATGCGGTGGCGCTCAAGGGCAATTTCGACGACTGCCAGAACATCGTGAAAGAGATGTTCAACGATGTCGCCTTCCGCGACCGGGTGAAGCTTTCGGGCGTCAACTCGATCAACTGGGCCCGCATCATGGCGCAGGTGGTCTATTACTTTACAGCTGCTGTTTCGCTCGGCGGACCGGATCGCAAGGTATCGTTCACGGTGCCGACAGGCAATTTCGGCGATATTTTTGCAGGCTACGTGGCCAAGAAAATGGGCCTGCCGATCGACCGGCTGGTGATCGCCACCAATGACAACGACATTCTTGCCCGCACGCTGAAGACCGGGCGCTACGAGATGCAGGGGGTGATGGCGACCACGTCGCCGTCGATGGATATCCAGATCTCGTCGAATTTCGAGCGGCTTCTGTTTGAAGCCTATGGCCGCGATCCGAGCGCCGTGCGCTCATCCATGGCGAGCCTGAAGCAATCGGGTGCGTTCGAAATCAAGCCGGAAGCGCTGAAGGCGATCAAGCGCGAATTCCGCGCCGGCCGCGCCACGCAGGAGCAGGTTGCCGAGACAATCCGTGAGACGCTGGAAGCCACCGGATACCTGCTCGACCCGCATACGGCGACCGGTGTTTTCGTGGCTCAGAAGAACGCTCGACCCGGCAGCCCGATGGTGACATTGGCCACGGCGCACCCCGCCAAATTCCCGGCGGCGGTAAAATCCGCTTGCGGAATTGATCCGGCACTTCCATCATGGCTCGCTGATCTGATGCACAGGGAGGAGCGCTTCGATACGCTGGACGCCGAGCTGAAGGCCGTTGAAACATTCATCGGCGACCACGCACGGGCCAACTGAGCCAGTTATCGGCAGTGCCGGAAAGACGCGAAGACGTGAATATGAATGTTGAAATCACCCGGCTCCCCTCCGGGCTCACAGTCGTGACCGAGACCATGCCACACCTGGAGAGCGTCGCGCTCGGCGTGTGGATCAAGTCCGGTGCCCGCAACGAGACCGAGAACGAGCACGGCATCGCGCATCTTCTCGAGCATATGGCGTTCAAGGGTACGGCGAGGCGGACCGCCCGCGATATCGCCGAGCAGATCGAGGATGTCGGCGGCGAGCTCAATGCCGCGACCTCGACCGAAACCACATCCTATTATGCCAGGGTGCTCAAGGACCACGTGCCGCTCGCGGTCGATATCCTTGCCGATATCCTGACGGAATCGGAATTCGACGAGGAAGAGCTGCGCCGCGAAAAGCACGTCATCCTGCAGGAAATCGGCGCGGCCAACGACACGCCCGACGACGTGGTGTTCGACCGCTTTTCCGAAGTCGCCTATCGCGGCCAGACGATCGGGCGCGCCATTCTCGGCACGCCGGAGACGGTAAAAGGGTTCACGCCGCCGCAGATCCGCGGCTATCTCTCGCGCAATTATACGACCGACCGGATGTTCATCGTCGCGGCCGGCGCTGTCGACCACCAGGTGTTCTGCAAGCAGGTCGAGGAGCGGTTCGCCAGCCTGCCGACCATGCCGAGTGCGACGCCCGTTCTCGAGCCCGCCCATTATATCGGCGGCGACACCCGCGAAGACCGCGACCTGATGGATGCCCAGCTGCTGATCGGCTTCGAGGGCAAGGCCTATCACCAGCGGGACTTCTACTGCTCGCAGATTCTCGCCAACATCCTCGGCGGCGGCATGTCCTCGCGGCTGTTCCAGGAAGTGCGCGAGCGTCGGGGCCTTTGCTATTCGGTTTATGCATTCCATTGGGGCTTTTCCGATACGGGCATTTTCGGCGTCCATGCGGCGACCAACGGCGACGAGTTGCCGAACCTCGTGCCTGTCGTCGTCGAAGAGCTGCGCAAGGCGTCCGAGACGATCCATCAGGCGGAAATCGACCGGGCACGTGCGCAGATCCGTGCCCAGCTTCTGATGGGCCAGGAAAGCCCTGCCGCCCGCGCCGGCCAGATCGCCCGCCAGATGATGCTCTACGGCAAGCCGATCCCCAATGACGAGATGATGGAACGGCTGGAGGGGATCACCACCCAGCGGCTGACCGATCTTGCCGGACGTCTGTTCTTCGACACGGTGCCTACGCTTTCGGCGGTTGGGCCGATCGCACAACTGCCGTCGATGGAAGAGATCGCGGCGTCGCTTTCCTCACCAGGCGTGACAACCAAAAAGGCGGCCGGCTGATCAAGCCGCCTGCCCTGCCCGGAGCACACAAGCACCATGGCCAAGTCCGTGTTTCGGTTCCTATCGCGACATCCGGACACACCGGAGATCTCAGGCGAGGGCCACATCATGCGCCTGCCGCGTTATGCCGACTACAAGGCCTGGATGACGCTGCGGTCGCAAAGCCGGGCGTTCCTGCAGCCGTGGGAGCCGACCTGGCGTCCTGACGAGCTGACGGAATCGGCGTTTCGGGCCCGCGTGGTGCGCGCCACCCAGGAACATGCGTCAGGCGTTGCCATGCCGATGCTGCTTTTCCGCCGCGACACGATGGAGCTTTTGGGGGGCCTGACGATCGGCCATATCCGCCGCGGCGCGTCGCAGAGCTGCATGGTCGGCTACTGGATGGGCGAGAAACAT
The DNA here is from genome assembly GCF_014842035.1 of Rhizobium sp. CFBP 8752. NCBI lineage: Bacteria > Pseudomonadati > Pseudomonadota > Alphaproteobacteria > Hyphomicrobiales > Rhizobiaceae > Rhizobium > Rhizobium sp. CFBP 8752. The sequence goes on from NZ_JACYUZ010000001.1 coordinate 2,448,337, forward strand.
TCGGGCCAAGGCCATATGTTGGCCGCATTGGAGATGGCTATCCCCTACATCTACGGCGGACTTCAGTTGCACCGGATCGAGGCAGCCTGTATTCCGGACAATTGGAAAAGCATCCGGCTTCTCGAAAAGGCCGGATTCGAGCGGGAAGGTCTTTTGCGGAAATATCTCAAGATCAATGGCGAGTGGCGCGACCACGTGATTTTCTCCCGACTGCCAGAAGATGGTGAATTTGCGAAAATGCTGAACACATGATGCTGCGTCACATGAGTTTCTCGGCCATGCCGCGCCTGCCGTCGGTTCTTGGAATCGTTTCCGCTGTCCTGATGTTTCTTGCGGCGGCGACGTTTGCACAGGCGGCCGAGCCGGTGAAAATCTCGCGCGACGACACCGCGCTCGACCTGACCCGCACGACCGACATCTACGCCAACCAGGGCGAGGCCTTTCAGGTTTCCACAGCCGCTGCTGCCGACGGTATCCGTCGCCGCATCGAGGTGCGCGCGTCTTCGCCGTCGCACCAGGGCGACTGGGCAGTGTTCGCGCTTTCCAACGTTTCCGAAGAGCAGCTGGAGCGGGTGATCGTCGCGCCGCATTTCAGGCTGGTGAATTCCAAGGTTTTCTGGCCGGATCTCGGCTCGCAGCGCATCATCTCTATCACGCCATCCGAAGGGTTTGCGCTCGACCGTATCGCCAGCCCCGATGCCGACGTGTTCCGCATCACGCTCAATCCGGGCGCCACGATCACCTTCGTCGCCGAGCTTTCGACGCCGGCGCTGCCGCAGATCTATCTCTGGCAACCGGATGCCTACAAGGATTCGGTCAACTCGTTCACGCTCTACAAGGGCATCGTGCTCGGCATTGCCGGTCTGCTTGCGGTGTTCCTGACCATCCTGTTCGTGGTCAAGGGAACATCCATGCTGCCGGCGGCGGCAGCCCTTGCCTGGGCGGTGCTTGCCTATATCTGCGTCGACTTCGGGTTTCTCGACAAGCTCATCAGCGTGACATCGTCCGACGAGCGAATATGGCGTGCCGCAGCCGAAGTGGCGCTTGCCTCGTCGCTCGTCATCTTTTTGTTCACCTATCTCAACCTCAACCGCTGGCACGTGCACCTGGGTTATGCGACGCTTGCCTGGGTGGCCGGCCTCGTGCTCCTCGGCGGTGTGGCGATCTACGATCCGTCTGTCGCATCCGGTATCGCGCGGCTTTCGTTTGCGTTGACGGGTACTGTCGGCATCCTCCTGATCGTCTATCTCGGCTTCAACCGCTATGACCGCGCCATCCTTCTGGTGCCGACCTGGGCGCTGCTGCTGGTCTGGCTGTTCGGGGGATGGCTGACGGTGACCGGCCAGCTCGACAACGACATCGTGCAGCCGGCGCTTGGCGGCGGACTGGTTCTGATCGTGCTTCTGATCGGCTTTACCGTGATGCAGCACGCCTTTGCCGGCGGCGCCTACCAGCAGGGTCTGTTTTCCGATCTGGAGCGGCAGTCGCTGGCGCTGACCGGTTCGGGCGACACCGTGTGGGACTGGGATGTGGCGCGCGACCGCGTGGTGACTACGCCCGACATCTCGACGCGGCTTGGCCTCGAGCAAGGCTCGATGCACGGGCCGGTGCGCAACTGGCTGCCGCGGCTTCATCCCGATGACCGCGACCGGTTCCGCGCCACGCTGGACGTGCTGCTGGAACATCGCCGCGGCCGGTTGAACCACGAATTCCGGATTCGCGCGGAAGACGGGCATTTCCACTGGCTGCAGATCCGCGCACGGCCGGTGCTCGGCTCAAACGGCGAAATCATCCGCTGCGTCGGCACCGTCATCGACGTGACCGAGCAGAAGAACTCGATCGAGCGTCTGCTGCAGGACGCGATGCATGACAACCTGACCGGGTTGCCGAACCGCCAGGTGTTCCTCGACCGTCTGCAATCGGTACTGACGCTGGCACCCGGCGACGGGCATCTGCGCCCAACCGTCATGGCGATCGATATCGACCGCTACAAGCAGGTCAACGACTCGCTTGGAATTGCCGCAGGCGACAACATTCTGATCGCGCTGACGCGGCGCCTGCGTCGTCTCTTGAAGCCACAGGATACGCTGGCACGGCTTGCCGGCGACCAGTTCGGCCTCATCCTTGTGTCCGAGCGGGACCCGGGCAAGGTCGCGGATTTCGCCGATGCGGTGTCCAAGGCAATCATGGTGCCGATCAACTTCGCCAATCGCGAGATCGTCCTCACCGCCTCGATCGGCCTAGCCTCCTGGGTAGATCAGCAGGAAAGCGCCCCGGGACTTCTCGCCGATGCGGAACTGGCGATGTACCGGGCCAAGCGCGCCGGCGGCAATCGCGTCGAACCGTTCCGTCCGGCATTCCGCTCGACCGGCACCGATCGTCTGCAGATCGAAACTGACCTTCGCCGCGCCATCGAGCGACGCGAACTGACACTCGCCTATCAGCCGATCATCCGGCTTGTGGATGGCGAGATCGCCGGCTTCGAAGCGCTGATGCGTTGGGAACATCCCAAACGCGGTAGCATTCCGCCCTCCGAATTCATTCCGATCGCCGAAATGTCGGACCTGATCGGCCCTCTCGGCCTCTTTGCGATGGAACGGGCGGCCTCAGACCTCACGTCCTGGCAGGCACAAACCGGTTCGCTGCCGATCTTCGTATCCGTCAACGTCTCGAGTGCGCAGCTCCTGAACGCCGATCTCTACAATGACGTCCGGGCATTGCTGCAGAGGACGCAGGTGGCACCGGGCCAGCTCAAGCTGGAGCTGACGGAGTCTCTGATGATGGAGAACCCGGAGCAGGCGCGTCTTGTTCTGGCCAAGCTCAAAGAGACCGGCCTCAGCCTCGCGCTCGACGACTTCGGTACCGGCTACTCTTCGCTCGGCTATCTCACGCAGTTCCCGTTCGACACGATCAAGCTCGACCAGTCGCTGGTGCGCGATGCAACCGACAAGCGCGCAGTGCTGCTGCGCTCGGTCATCGCCATGGCGCGGGCGCTCGAGATGGACGTGGTGGCTGAGGGTATTCAGACCGACGAAGACGCGGCGGAACTTGCCAAGATGGGCTGCCATTTCGGCCAGAGCTACCTGTTCGGCCCGCCGGCGACGACGGATGCGATTGGCCGACTGCTGAAAGAACGGTTTCCGCTGACGAAACGGGCTTGAGTTCCGACTTTCTCATCCTGCCCTTGTGGCGGGGATGAGGGAGACGAGCAGCCCGACAGGCCTGATGTCAGGCCCGTCCGCTTGCATAGAGCCTGATCACACAGCCGTTGCCATCGCGGCGCCGCTCATGGCTTCCCAAGTCGCGCCCGGATGCTGACGGCGGTTTTCCTGGATCATGTCGTGGATGAACTGCAGCTTGGTGGTGACCGCCGGGGCGAGGATGAACGGATAGAGATCCGGCACACCCATGGCGCGGTGGATGCTGTTCAATGCCATGCTGAACGGAATCCACGCCCGAACGAGCTGCTCGGCGCTCGCTGCCTCGTAGGGCTGGAACGCAACTTCTGCCGCCAGTTCGCCGTGGCGTCTCGGATCGATCGACAAGCCGTAGGCGCGTGCCATTTCCAGCGTATCGACGATATGGATGTAGTGGGCGAAGGTTTCGGCAAAATCCTCCCACGGATGCGAGCTCGCATAGGTGCTGATATAGGACTGTTGCCAGCCAACCGGCGGGCCTTCTTCGTAGTTGCGGCGCAACGCGTCGGCATAATCCATCGTCTCGTCGCCGAACACGGCGCGGAATGCATCGGTCCTGCCGCCGTCGCGGATAAGCTTGTCCCAGATGTAGTGGCCGGTCTCGTGGCGGAAATGGCCAAGCATCGTGCGATAAGGCTCGTTCATGGATATTCGGATCTGCTCGCGGGTCGCGTCGTCGGCTTCGGCAGCGCGGATGGCGATGAGGCCGTCTTCGTGGCCGGTCATGGCGGGCTTCACCGTTCCATCCGGCTGGATCTCGTCGATCAGGAAATCGAAGACGAGGCCGCCCTGCGGATCTTCTTCGCGGTTGGTGCGCGGCAGGTTCCATTTCATCAGCGAATAGAACAGATGGCGCTGCGCCTGGCTGATGCGACGCCACTGGTCGAGCCCCTCCTCGGTCGAGGCGTCAGGCACCAGGCGGTTGTGCCGGCAAGCCGGGCAAAACGGGTTGGGGTCCTCGGCAACGACCGTCCAGTTGCAGATATCCAGGCTGCTGTTGGCACAGAGCCGCACCTTGCTGTCGAGGTCGCCGAACAGGTGCCAGGTCGGGTCCGCCACGGGAGCGTCGGGACCCGCAACCATTTCGTCCTGCTCCAGAGCCATGATGGCGAGCTTTTCCGGAACGAAAGCCAGTTTGTAACCGCAGTGGACGCAGTTGCGATTGTCGAAATAAACCGGTTGGCCGCAGTGATCGCAGTCGAAGAGGCGCATGGACAGATCCGCTAGACGAAGTGGAAGTTGGGGTGAACTGAATTCTGGATGATAAAAAACCTGCCCCGGTAGGACCGGAACAGGTTTCTGGATTTGGCGGATTCGGATCGCTTAGGCGCGATCAACGATGTCCTTGCCGGCTTCCTTGATCTTGCCCTTGGCCTGCTGGGCTTCGCCCTTGGCTTCCTGGGCAGCGCCCTTGGCTTCCAGCTCGTGGTTGTCGGTCATGTCGCCGACAGCCTGCTTGACCTTACCGGAGACTTCATTGCCCATTCCGGAAATTTTATCGCTGGTGCTACCCATAGTGTTTCTCCTTGAGCTTAGCGGCATCGTTTTCGATGTCTTGCAATAGGAGAACTCCGAGCCTTGGCAGTTCGTTCCGGCATCGCTCAAGAATTTCAGAAATTCAGGCGTGGCCGGCGTCGGAGGACAGCATTGCGGGCGTCACGCCCATCGAGGCGAGCGCGCGCTCGTACTTGTCTTCCAGCGTCGTACCGAAGATCAGATCTTCGCTGGCCGGGCAGTTCAGCCAGCCGTTGCTGGAAATCTCCCGCTCCAACTGTCCTGCACCCCAGCCTGCGTAACCGAGCAGCATGGTAGCGCGTGATGGCCCCCTGCCGTCACAGATGGCGCGGATGATATCGAGCGTGGCGGTGAGCGAGATATCGTCGCTGACGGGAATGGAGGACTCGCTCGAGAAGTCGTCGGAATGCAGCACGAAGCCGCGACCGGTTTCCACCGGACCTCCAGACAGGATCGGGAACTCACGGCATTCGTGCGGGAGGGCAATGATCTCGTGCTCGTCCAAGAGCTTGAGGTGCCGCAACACTTCCGTGAAGGAAATTTCCTGGGAGCGGTTGATGATAAACCCCATGGCGCCGGCCGGAGAATGGGCGCAGACATAGATGACCGTGCGGGAAAAATTGGTATCCTGCATACTCGGCATCGCAATCAGGAACTGTCCGTCAAGAAAGCCGCGTTCGCGACCGCCCTTGCCGCCGTCGTCCTGAGCACCCGAGAGAAGCGAAAAAGCCATCATGCCTCCACCTGCAGCGCTTTGAAACCTATTCTAGCAAAACTGCGGCCGTTTGAAATGTCTGTACTGACTGTCTTTGAAGGCCGGGCTCGCCTGGTTGTGAGAGCGTGCCGTGGCTGCTGCTTCACAGCAGCGTTCCTGAAACATGGGGCACGAACCGCGGCGATCAACGGAAAATGATCCTGTTTTTCGAAAGCGCTGCTGGTTCGTTCAACATTTAACGGTTAATCCCTGAGCGATGAGGAGCCTGACCCCAATTCGAACCACAACCGCAAACCTGTTGCTTGGTGCTGCCATCTGCCTTGGATTGCAGACGGCGGCGGCCGATGCTCTGGCGGAAATGACGCCCTGGGCCACCAACGAGGGCGGCCGCATGCGGATCGTCACCATGCCTCCAGAGCCCGATGGAACCGTGCGCGGGGCTCTGCAGATCGAGCCGAAGGATGGCTGGATCACCTATTGGAAAGAGCCGGGTGAAGCGGGCATTCCGCCGCAACTGACATTTTCGCGCGAAAGCGGGATCACCTCCCAGACGATGTCCTATCCGGTTCCAAAGCTGATCACCAACGGTGACGTGACCGACATCGGCTATGATCGCGCCGTGGCATTTCCGTTTGCGCTGAAGCTCGACAAGCCGACCAAGGCGGGGCAAGCCTCACAGGTCTTGCCGTTGGGGGCAGCAAGCATCGACGTTTCCGCGTTTATCGGCATTTGCCGTAATATCTGCATACCCTTCCAGGCCGAATTCTCTCTGCCGATGAAAGCGGTCCGGGGCACGCCGGTGGAAGAGGCAATGATCCTCAACGCCGCCAGCGCCGCACTCCCCTCGCCTCCGGCCAACGATTTTGCCGTGACTGATTATGCGATGGTGAAGGGCGGGAAGGTTCTACGGCTGACGCTGCGGCTGCCGGACAGTGCGACCGCGCCGCCGCAGGTGGTGGTGACCGGTCCCGAGGGGCATGTGCTCTTCGAAAGCGTCGATGCGAAGCGGCAGGGTCATGCCTATACGCTGGATATGCCGGTGGGCAAATTGCCTGACAATTACGACATCAGCGGCAAACGGTGGGGCATTCTGGCGACCAGCGGCAGTCGGTCCATGGAGACGTCCATCGTTTTCGACTGAGACCTCTCCCGTCTTCGCTTGCCTCTTGCCGACCGCGACCTATAGTTCCGCCGAACGGCAAACTTCAAGCCAACAGGAGATCCCATGACCATCGCCATCGGTGAAAAACTACCCAGTGCCACCTTCAAGGAAAAGACTGCTGACGGCCCGGTCGAGATCTCGACGGACGCGCTGTTTGCCGGCAAGAAGGTCGTGCTGTTTGCGGTACCTGGCGCCTTCACGCCCACCTGCACGCTGAACCACCTGCCCGGCTATCTCGACAATCGCGACGCGCTGCTTGCCAAGGGCGTCGACGACATCGCCGTCGTTGCCGTCAACGACTGGCATGTAATGGGCGCCTGGGCGCAGCAGACCGGCGGCATGGACAAGATCCATTTTCTGGCCGACTGGGACGGCGCCTTTACCAAGGCGATGGGCCTTGATGCCGATCTTTCCGCCGGCGGGCTTGGCGTGCGCTCCAAGCGCTACGCGATGCTGGTCGAGGACGGTGTGGTGAAGTCACTCGACATCGAGGAAAGCCCTGGCCAGGCGACCGTCTCGGGTGCCGACGCGATGCTGGAACGCCTCTAAGTCAATTAGTATTCCATGAGATCGTTTGAGGGGCTCATGCCCCTCATTCCCATTTCGCATGAGACGCTGCGACGGGCTAGAGCCCGCCTCGAACCATTACACTGCCATATCGAAAACCATCAGGCCCGACACGCCGCCATCGGATGCGGCGACAATGCGTTCGGCGACGGTAATATGGTCGGGATGGACGAGATAGGCGTCACGGCTTTCCAGCGTCTCGAATGTGACGATGAAGCCGTCGAGGAAGCCGCCGTTCAGGCCTTCCGATGAGGCGTTCGGGCCGGATTTGACATCGACGATGCCGGGAATGAGCGTTTTGAGGCCGTGGATGGCCTCGTAAATTTCCTGCTTTTCGGCCGGCTGCAATGCAGTCTTGAAGCGCATGAAGACGCAATGAAGGATCATCGGTGGGTCCACCCTATGGCTGTTCTGTTTGGCAGAAAATCGTATCGGAGGCTGCGTCCGGCGCAGGCCGACGGACAAGCCGCTTCGCACCTTTGCTGGAATTGGCGCCCGAGAGCAACCGCTACTTTTTCTTGAACGGCGCCATGCCGGTGCGGGCCAGTTCGTCGGCGCGTTCGTTTTCCGGATGGCCTGCATGGCCCTTGACCCAGTGCCACTTGACCTTGTGGCGCTGGTTGGCGACATCGAGCTGCTGCCACAGTTCGCCGTTCTTGACGGGCTTCTTGTCGGCCGTCTTCCAGCCGTTCTTCTTCCAGCCGAAGATCCACTTGGAAATGCCGTCCATGACGTATTTGCTGTCGGTGTGGAGATCGACCTCACACGTGTCCTTGAGCGCATTGAGCGCGCTGATGGCGGCCATCAGTTCCATGCGGTTGTTGGTCGTTTCGGCTTCGCCGCCGGACAGTTCCTTGGTGGTTTCGCCATAGCGCAGGATGGCGCCCCAGCCGCCGGGGCCGGGATTGCCGGAACAGGCGCCGTCGGTGAAAATGTCGACCTGTTTCATGATGTCAGTCCATAATCTGCAGCAGAGGAAATGCCGCGGTGGAACCGCAGCTTGCGAAGATATTCGAGCGGATCCTTCTTGACCACCAGCGCGCCCTCCGGCGTCGTCAGCCAGTCATAGAGGCGGGTGAGGAAGAAGCGCAGGGCCGAGCCACGGGCAAGCACCGGCAATGCAGCGATCTCCTCGGAAGACAGCGGCCGGACACTGCGATATCCTTCCAGCATGGCCATGCCCTTTTCGGCGTTATAGCTGCCGTCTGCTTCAAAGCACCAGGCATTGAGGCAGATCGACACGTCATAGGCGAGCAGGTCGTTGCAGGCGAAGTAGAAGTCGATGACGCCGGACAGTTCGTCGCCGAGGAAGAACACGTTGTCCTGGAAGAGATCCGCATGGATGACGCCGGCCGGCAGATCCTTCGGCCAGTTGAGGCCAAGAAATTCCAGCTCCGAGGTGATCTCGTCCTGCAGCCCCTTCTCGACCTCGTCGGCCCGGTCTGCGGATTTCTCCCACAACACCTTCCAGCCATCGAGCGACAGCGCATTGGGGCGCTTGATCTCGAACCCTTCGCCGGCCAGATGCATCTGCGCCAGCGCCTTGCCGACCTCACGGCAGTGCCGGGCCTCCGGCCGTCTCAGCCACATACCCTCGAGAAACGAGATGAGGGCTGCCGGCCGTGTCGAAAGCTCGCCGAGCAGTTGCCCGTCGCGGCGTGGCAACGGCAGCGGGCAGGACAGGCCGCGATCGGCCAGATGCTGCATCAGGCCCAGAAAGAACGGCAGGTCGGATTTCTCGACGCGTTTTTCATACAGCGTCAGGATCAGCGGATCACGTGTGGTGTGGAGCAGGAAATTCGAGTTCTCGACGCCCTCGGCAATGCCCTTGTAGGACGTGAGCTCCCCGACATCATATTCGGCCAGGAACCGGTTCAGGTCGATTTCGGTGATATCGGTATAGACGGCCAAGATTTCGTCCCGCTGATGATCGTTGCGCTGGATCTCTTCCTAGCGGCTTGGCCGGTGCTTCGCTAGAGCCGAAGGCGGTTCATCCAGCGGAGAGAGGGCGCTCGCCGTTGACCCAGGCCATGTCTTCGATGGTGAGGGGGACGGAGCGGAGTTCGCGGTTGACGAGGAAGTTTTCGGTTTCCTCGGCGGTGATCGCAAGCTCGATTTCGGCCGAAAACCTCTGCTTGAAGGCTTCGATGATTTCGTCGACGATGACTTCGGGCGCAGAGGCGCCGGCGGAGAGGCCGAGCGTCTGGATCTGGCCGATCTCATCCCAGTTCAGCTCGGAGGCGCGCTGCACCAGGATCGAGCGTCTGGCGCCGGCTCGGAGCGCGACTTCGACCAAACGCTTGGAGTTGGACGAGTTCGGTGCGCCGACCACGATGAAGAGATCGCAGCCGGGTGCTGCTTCCTTGACGGCTTCCTGGCGGTTGGTGGTGGCGTAGCAGATGCTGTCGGCGGCCGGTGCCGTCAGGTTCGGGAAGCGTTCCTGCAGCTTGGCGATGACACCGGCCGTATCATCCACTGACAGCGTCGTCTGGGTGACGTAACCGAGATTGTCAGGATCGTCTGGAATATAGGCTTCGGCATCGGCGATCGTGTCGACGAGCGAGACCGTGCCTTCCGGCAACTGGCCCATTGTGCCGATCACTTCCGGATGTCCAGCATGGCCGATCAGGACCACATGGCGGCCCAGCCGCTGGTGGCGCATCGCCTGCTTGTGGACTTTTGAGACGAGCGGGCATGTGGCATCGAGATAGAAAAGATTGCGGGCCTGGGCATCCTCGGGCACCGATTTCGGCACGCCATGAGCGGAAAATACCACCGGCTGTTGGCGATGCTCCGCCGGGATCTCATCCAGTTCCTCAACGAAGACGGCGCCCTTGGCTTCCAGTCCCTCGACGACATAGCGGTTGTGGACGATCTCGTGACGGACATAGACCGGCGCGCCATAGGCTTTCAGCGCCAGCACGACGATCTGGATTGCCCGATCGACGCCGGCGCAAAAGCCGCGCGGACCGCAGAGGCGGATCGTGAGAGCCGGTTTTGTGACCTGGATGTTCATGTCGCTTCCGTAAGCCGTTGCAGTCCCCATATAGGCGAGCCGGCTCCGCCACGCCAAGAAAAAAGTGACGGCTATGGCGTCGCAGGCTTGGCACGGCGCCACCATGCGCCGATGACGACCGCCACCAGTGCCGCTGCAAGCCCGTACCAGGTGAAGGCATATTGGAGGTGGCTGTTGGGGAGATCGAACTGGGTGACGCCGCCCTTCGGCCAGCCGCCGGGATTTTGAACCAGATCATCCACATCGACAAAGAACGGCAGGGTTTTGGCCGGATCGAGACCTGATGACGACGCCATGACGTCGAGATCCTTCCAGAAGAAGATGTTCTTGGCGATATCGTTGTCGGGCACGATGGAGGATGGCTTTTGCGCCAGACGGCTGCGGGCATAACCGGTCAGCCGCTGCTCGCGCGTGACTTCGCCGGCCGTGCGCGTCGAGACCTCTTTCATCTCGTAGGGAATGAAGCCGCGATTGACGAGAAGGGCGCGACCATCGGAAAGGATCAGCGGGGTGTAGACGTAAAAACCGGTCTGGCCCTGAAACGTGGCGAAGAAATGCCGTTCTTTCGTGTGGTCGAACGTGCCTGAAAGCGCGACGCGGCGGTATTCGATATCGCCGCCATCCGCCGCGATCCGCTCGATGTCTGCCAGCGGTACGGGATCTGCGCTGCGCCGCTCGGCGATATCGGCGAGCAGGCCTTCCTTCCAGTGCAGCCGTTCCATCTGCCAGGTGCCGAGAGCAAGGAGGATGGCGAGCGAGGCCAGGATGAGGGTGATTGTGGCGATGGTGCGCACAAGACTGCGGGAGCGCCTTGAAGAGGCCGGCTGTCGCTCGGTCAACTGATGCATGCTAGACCAGCTCGATACGGAGATTGCGGCCGACAGCTGCCGCAGCACGGCGCAACGTCAGAAGGGTAACCGAGGGATTGTTCGGGTCGAGCAATCGATCAAGCTGCTGACGGCTGGAATTCATCCGCTCGGCCATGGCAGTCTTCGTGAGGCCTTCCTTTTGCATGGCCGCCCGTAACTGGTCGGCAATCACCTGTTTCAGGGCAATCGTCTCGGTTTCCTCCAGCAGGCCATCGGCTTCAAGGAAATCGTCGAAAGTCTCTGTCCTGTCGATATAGCCCTTTTGCTCCGTCATAGTTCCACATCCCGTTTTCGTGCCAGCGCGAGGTCAAGATCCTGAGCCGGTGTCTTCTGGGTCTTCTTTTCAAAGCCGTGGAGAAGGATCATCTGACCCTCGTGAATGAAAAAGATCACCCGTGCGATGCGCCCGCCGGAGAGGTTGGTCCGAACTTCCCACAGTCCATTTCCGAGAGAGCGGCAATAGGGCATGCCCAACGGCCAGCCAAACTCGACCCTTTGGATATCGATACCGATCTGCCGCCTGTCTTCTCTCGTGAGATCCATCAGCCATTCGCGTACCGGCCTGCGCCCATGTGCGGTCGAGTAGAACCTTCCGACGATCTTTTTCGGCAAATCCGTCATCAAGGAGAATTGTACCAATTTTGGTACACTTTCGCAACAAAAAAGGGCGGCATCGGCCGCCCTTCGAAGTGTCGTTTGTTCTCAATGCGCCAGCGGTGCGCCCCAGCCGCCCCAGATGTAGATAGAGAAGAACAGGAACAGCCAGACGACGTCGACGAAGTGCCAGTACCAGGCGGCTGCTTCGAAGCCGAAGTGTTTTTCCGAGGTGAAGCCGCCGTTCATGGCTCTGATGAGGCAGACCAGCAGGAAGATGGTGCCGACCAGAACGTGGAAACCGTGGAAGCCGGTGGCCATGAAGAACGTGGCGCCATAGATCGAATTGGCGAATTCGAACGGGGCGTGGGCATATTCGTAGGCCTGCACGAACGAGAACAGTACGCCGAGTGCGACTGTCAGCGACAGGCCGGTGACGAGGCCCTTCCGATCGTTGTGCAACAGCGCGTGGTGAGCCCAGGTGACGCAGGTGCCTGACAGCAGCAGGATGATCGTGTTATAGAGCGGCAGATGCCATGGATCGAGAACCTCGATGCCCTTTGGCGGCCATTGTCCGCCGAGAACCTGTGTTCTGGACGCCTGGATCGCCTCGTTGGCGTAAAGGCTGGCGTCAAAGAAGGCCCAGAACCAGGCGACGAAGAACATCACTTCCGACGCGATGAACATGATCATGCCATAGCGCAGATGCAGCGACACGACGCGCGTATGGGCGCCCGCATTACCTTCCTTGATCGTATCCGACCACCAGCCGATCATCACGTAGATGACGATCGCGAGGCCGATGAAGAAGACCCATGGCGTTGCCAGGTTCATGCCGAAAATGTGAAATTCCGAACCCTTCAGGTAGCGCATGTATCCGACGCCGCCGAACGCCATCACGAAGGCGCCGATCGAGGCAAGAAGCGGCCAAGGGCTGGGGTCGATAATGTGATAATCGTGGTTCTTCTGATGCGCTTCTGCCATGCCTGCCCCTCCCAAGGGTGCTTACCGCAAGTGTTCCACCCGCCAAAAACGGCGGGCCATTTTAAAGCTTACTGCCCTTATCCTGCACTTCATTCCGCAAGGCCGCAACCGGCTTCGGCGCCGGCTCCTTGCCCGGATAGAAGGTGTAGGACAGGGTAATGGTCTTGATGTTCTTCGTCTCGTTCGCCTTGACGATCTCGGGATCGACGAAGAAGACGACCGGCATATCGATCGTCTGGCCCGGCTGCAGCGTCTGCTCGGTGAAGCAGAAGCACTGGACCTTGTTGAAATAGACCGCCGCCTCCATGGGGGTGACGTTGAAGACCGCGGTTCCAGTCGTCGCCACCGGCGACCGGTTCTTCGCGGTAAACGACACCTGCCCGGTCTCGCCGATCTTCAGTTCCACCGGTTTCGACGGCTTGAAATCCCAGTTCAGCCCGGGCGACACATTGGCGTCGAACGTGACCTTGATGGTCTTGTCGAGGATCGTATCGGAATATTGCTCGCTCCGCTGGGTGGTGCCGTTATAGCCGGTGACCTGACAGAAGAGGCGGTAGAGCGGTACGGACGCATAGGCGGCGCCCACCATGCAGGTGACGAACACCGCGCAGCCGGCAAAGATCGCGGCATTGCTGACCCGCTTTGCCTGACCATGGCCCGGCCGCGGGGCGTTGCCCTGACCATTCCCGTGAACCTCTCCTCCCATGCGCCTCCTCCTCAAGCTTTCTGGGTCAGTTGCCGACGCCGCCGACTTTGACCAGCGTCATCACGTAGAAAAGGACGACCAGCCCGGCGAGGACCAGTCCCAGCGCCACATTTCTGTTGCGACGGGACTTTCTCTGGGCGTCGTTGAGCTTGACGGTGTCAATCATAGAAGGCTTCCGATCAGGGTCGCCACACCGGCTGCCGCGTGGTCGGCAAGCAGCGCGGAAAAGATGATGAAGAGATAGAAGATCGAGTAACCGAACATCTTGCGGGCCGGCACCATCCGCTCGTCGCCTTCAGGCATGCGCAGGACTGAGATGGAACAGGCAATGAAGATCAGTCCCAGCACGCCGGCAAAAATGCCGTAGCCGATGCTGGCAAGGCCGGTGAAGCTGGGTGCGACGCCGAGGACGGCGGTCAGAACCGCATAGGCGAGCATCTGGATCTTGGTGGAACGCTCGCCGGCAACGTTCGGCATCATCGGCACGCCGACCGAGCCGTAATCGCGCATCTTGTAGAGCGCTAGCGCCCAGAAGTGGGCAGGCGTCCAGAGGAAGATAATGAGGAAAAGGATGACGCTGTCGAGCGAGATTCCGCCGGTGACGCAGGCCCAGCCGATCATGGGCGGGAAGGCGCCGGAGGCACCGCCGATGACGATGTTCTGCGGCGTCGAGCGCTTCAGCCACATCGTATAGACGACCGCGTAGAAGAAAATGGTGAAGGCAAGCAGACCGGCGGCCAGCCAGTTGACGGCGAGACCGAGGATCGCCACCGAAAACACCGACAGCGTCAGGCCGAAGGCAAGCGCTTCGCTCGGCCGCACGCGACCATCAGGAATTGGGCGCTTGGCGGTGCGGGTCATGACGGCATCGATATCGGCGTCGTACCACATGTTGAGCGCGCCGGACGCACCGGCGCCAACGGCGATACAGAGAACCGAGATTGCAGCGAGAACCGGATTAAGCGTGCCGGGCGCCAGAACGAGACCTGCGAACGCCGTGAAGACGACGAGCGACATGACCCGCGGCTTCAGAAGTTCGAAGAAATCGCGCGCGCCCGCTTCAGACAGGAACAGGCCTGCGTCATTGCCGAGAGCGTCGCGATCATCGATAACTGTCATGAGACCTAAAAACCTTGCATTTTCGGGGGACAGCGCGCTTCACACGCGATGTCCCTTGGTCGGAACGCTGCCTTTAGCGGATGCGCGGCAGCTGCTCCCACTGGTGGTAAGGCGGCGGCGAAGACAGCTGCCACTCGAGCGTCGTTGCACCTTCACCCCATGGATTGTCGCCGGCGACACGCTTCTTGGCGAAGGCTTCCCAGACGCCGAAGAGGAAGACCAGAACACCGGCGAAGGAGATGTAGGAACCGATCGAGGAGATGTAGTTCCAGCCCACGAAGGCATCCGGATAATCGATATAGCGGCGCGGCATGCCGGCGAGGCCCAAGAAATGCTGCGGGAAGAACACCAGGTTCACGCCCACGAACATCACCCAGAAATGCAGGTGTGCCACCTTCTCGCTATACATGTAGCCGAACATTTTCGGGAACCAGTAATACCAGCCGGCAAAGATTGCAAATACGGCGCCGAGCGACAGGACGTAGTGGAAGTGAGCCACCACGTAATAGGTGTCGTGCAGCGACCGGTCGAGGCCGGCATTGGCGAGCTGGACGCCGGTGACGCCGCCCACGGTGAACAGGAAGATGAAGCCGATCGCCCAGACCATCGGTGCCTTGAAGGTGATCGAGCCACCCCACATCGTCGCGATCCAGGAGAAGATCTTGATGCCGGTCGGCACCGCGATCACCATGGTTGCGAACACGAAGTAGCGCTGCGCATCAAGCGACAGGCCGACCGTGTACATGTGGTGGGCCCAGACGATGAAGCCGACCGCGCCGATTGCCACCATCGCATAGGCCATGCCGAGATAGCCGAAGACCGGCTTTTTCGAGAAGGTCGAGATGATGTGGCTGACGATGCCGAAGCCGGGCAGGATCAGGATGTAGACTTCCGGATGACCGAAGAACCAGAACAGGTGCTGGTAAAGGATCGGATCGCCGCCGCCTTCAGGCGAGAAGAACGTGGTTCCGAAATTGCGGTCGGTCAGCGCCATGGTGATGGCACCGGCGAGAACCGGCAGCGACAGAAGCAGCAGGAAGGCGGTGACGAGAACGGCCCAGGCAAACAGCGGCATCTTGTGCAGCGTCATGCCCGGAGCGCGCATATTGAGAATCGTCGTGATGAAGTTGATCGCACCGAGGATCGACGAGGCACCTGCAACGTGGAGTGCCAGGATCGCCAGATCGACGGCCGGACCCGGATGACCCGAGGTCGACAGCGGAGGATACATGGTCCAGCCGCCGCCCGCGCCGTAGGCACCGGACGGTCCCTCGACGAACATCGACAGCATCAGAAGCAGGAATGCCGGGATGATCAGCCAGAAGGAGATGTTGTTCAGACGCGGGAAGGCCATATCAGGCGCGCCGATCATGATCGGCACCATCCAGTTGGCAAAACCGCCGATCATCGCCGGCATGACCATGAAGAAGATCATGATCAGGGCGTGCGCGGTGGTGAACACGTTGTACATGTGCTTGCCGCCATCGATCGCGGCATCGCCCTCAAAACCGTAGACCATGGCCGCCAGACCGTGGAAAATCTGGATGCCAGGTTCCTGCAGCTCCATGCGCATCGCAACCGACAGAAGGCCGCCGAGGACGCCCGCCATGATCGCGAAGATCAGATAGAGCGTACCGATATCCTTGTGGTTGGTCGAAAACAGCCAGCGGGCGGCAAAGCCCGGTGTGTGGGAATGATGATCGCCATGCGCATGCGCATCGTCGTGAGACGCGCGGGCATGGGCATCAAGAGCATGGTCGTCATGGGCGTGAGCGCCATGGGGATCCGTGTGAGTGGTATGTCCGGCCATTATCGTCAGCCTCCTGATTACTTCGCAGCGACGGCAAGGCCGTCGGCGGGCTTGGCCGTGCCGGCATCGGCGACCAGTGCTTTATAAGCACCGGGAAGGTCGCTGGCGGCCTGGGCAAGCCAGGTGTTGTACTTTTCCTCGGAGACGACGTGGATGGCGATCGGCATATAGGCGTGATCCTTGCCGCAAAGCTCGGAACACTGGCCGTAGTACATCCCCTCGCGATCGGCCTTGAACCAGGTCTCATTGAGACGGCCGGGAACGGCATCGATCTTGACGCCGAAGGCCGGCATGGCGAAGGCGTGGATCACGTCGGACGGCGCTGCCGTCACCAGCATGCGTACCGTCTTGCCGACCGGAATGATCATTTCGTTGTCGACGGCAAGAAGCCGCGGATAACGATCGATATCGGTCTTGCCAGCGGCAGCGCGATCCGGATCCTTCAACATGTAGCTGTCGAAGGCGACGGGCGTTTCGCCGGAACCCTCATATTCGTAGTTCCACTGCCACTGGGTAGCGGTGGCCTTGACCGTCATGTCCGCATCCGGAATTTCCAGCTGTGCGTTCAGAAGGTTGAAGGACGGGATGGCGAGGAAGAACAGGATCAGCACCGGCGCCACGGTCCAGACGATCTCGATGACCGTGTTGTGGCTGGTGCGCGAGGCAACCGGATTGCGGCTGGCGCGGAACTTGACCGCAACCATGATCAGCAGCACCAGAACGAGCAATGTCACCGGCACGATGAACCAGAGCGTATAGTGCTCGAACCAGCGAATTTGGTGCATGATCGGTGACGCGGGCGCCTGCAAATCCATCTGCCATGGCCTCGGCTGGTCCGCAAGGGCCAGCGAAGCCGTGAAAAAACAGATAAGCGACGCCATTGCGGCGTAAGCTCTCAACATAACGATAAACCCTCTCTCCCATGCGCCCGAGTCCCGCGATCGAACGGCATGCGGAATTCAAGCGCCTGGTTTGGTTCAATCACAGTTTGCGGGTCGTCGCAATATCTGCGCGGCATTGCTCATGCGGCATTTTGAACCTATCGGCATGCGGCCGAGTGCCTGCGCCGTCAGGAACATGCGGCATTGCTTGACGAGATGGCGCCGCACGGTCGCAAACCTCTCAAGTCCCATTTTCGCCGTACTCGGCTGAAAAGAGAGCGAGGCCTTTCATTTCGGCGTAGGACCGCCAAGAATAGTCACACTGATTCGTCCGTTTAGAGGTCTACATGGGTCGTCCCTACCGCCTTCGCGCCTGCCTTGCCTTGATGCTTGCGGGGGCCGTCGCATTACCCGCAGTCGCGCAGCAGCCGGGACCTCGGCCGACTCCCAATACCCCATCGGCACCGGCTCCTTCCGCGCCGGCTCCTGCCCCATCGGCCCCTGCCCCATCGACTGGTGCCGCACCGAAGACCGGGCAGAATGCACAGCAGGCGCCACAGAGCCCTGCCCCCGGTTCTCCGGCACAGCCCGGCAACGTGAAGGAAAACCACGGTGCCTGGTCGATCATCTGCGACAAGCCGGCCGGTGCCTCCGTCGAGCAGTGCGCGATGATGCAGAACGTGATCGCCGAAGATCGCCCGGAAGTCGGCCTGTCCGTCGTCGTCCTCAAGACCGCTGACCGCAAGGCGCGCATCCTGCGCATTCTTGCCCCGCTTGGCGTTCTTCTGAAGGACGGCATGGAACTCTATGTCGACAGCAACAATATCGGCCGCGCCTATTTCACCCGCTGCTTCTCGGAAGGCTGCTATGTGGAAGTGGAAATCGACGACGAGCTGATGCGCATCCTTCGCGCCGGCAAGAACGCCGTGTTCGCGCTGCGCGAATCCGCTGACCAGGACCGCGTCGGCATTCCGATCGAGCTCAACGGTTTCGGCCCCGGCTACGACGCGCTTCCGTAAAGACGCTTGTTTCGGCGGATTGCCGGAACTACATCGGGCTCCAGATATCTCGACTTGGGCGCGTATGCATTCGCGCCCCTCGGTCCCGAATGCACTGATGTGCGCAAGCGGAGCATAGAACAATGAACACCGACCTGATCTCCCTCTTCGATTGCGACGAGACGAAGCTGCGTTCTATCCTGAGCCAGGCGCTCTCAGGCGCTGACGATGGCGAGCTCTATCTCGAGCATGCCCAGGCGGAATCGCTTTCGTTCGACAATGGCCGCCTGAAGGGTGGTTCGTTCAACACCGATCAGGGTTTTGGCCTGCGCGCCGTTGCCGGCGAGGCTGTCGGGTATGCGCATGCGGGCGAGCTTTCGGCTTCGGCGCTTTCGCGTGCGTCGGATGCGGTTCGCGCCGTCACCGCCAACCATTCCGGCTCCTATGCCGCCGCACCCCAGCGCACAAATAAGAAATACTATGGCGACGAGAACCCGATCGGCTCTCCGAGCTTCGAGGCCAAGGCCAAGCTTCTGACCGAGATCGACGGTTATCTGCGCGCCAAGGATCCGAAGGTACGGCAGGTTTCGGCAAGCCTTGCTGCCAGCTGGCAGGTGGTCGACATTCTGCGCGCCGATGGACACCGGGTGCAGGACATCCGGCCGATGACGCGCATCAACATTTCGGTCGTCGTGGGTGACGGCGACCGCCAGGAATCGGGTTCGTTCGGCACCGGCGGCCGGATCGGCTTCGGCGATTTCGTCGCGACCGGCAACTGGCAGGCAGGCGCCGACGAGGCGCTTCGCCAGGCACTCGTCAATCTCGAGGCGATCGACGCACCGGCCGGCACGATGGATGTGGTGCTTGGCAATGGCTGGCCGGGCGTGATGCTGCACGAGGCTGTCGGCCACGGGCTGGAAGGCGATTTCAACCGCAAGAAGACATCCGCCTTTGCCGGCCTGATGGGCGAGATGGTGGCAGCCCCCGGCGTCACTGTCGTCGATGACGGCACGATCGACAACCGCCGCGGGTCGCTGACCGTCGACGACGAAGGCACGCCTTCGGCCTATAACGTCCTGATCGAGGACGGAAAGCTGGTTGGTTACATGCAGGACCGCCAGAATGCGCGGCTAATGGGTGTCGCACCAACCGGCAACGGCCGCCGCCAGGGCTATGCGCACATACCCATGCCGCGCATGACCAACACATTCATGCTGGGCGGCGACAAGTCCCCGCAAGAGATCATCGCATCGGTCAAGAAGGGCATCTATGCCGTCTCCTTCGGCGGCGGACAGGTGGATATCACCTCCGGCAAGTTCGTGTTCGGCTGCACCGAGGCCTACATGATCGAGAACGGCAAGATTGGCGCACCGGTCAAGGGTGCGATGCTGATCGGAAACGGTCCGGACGCGATGAAACGCATCTCGATGGTCGGCAACGACCTGAAGCTCGATACCGGTATCGGCAATTGCGGCAAGGGCGGCCAGTGGGTGCCAGTTGGCGTCGGCCAGCCGCATCTGCGGATGGATCAGGTCACGGTGGGCGGCACTAAGGCGTGACGCGGCACCGGTCCAACGCGCTGGTTCCCGAGCTTTCCGTCAGCGATTGGCGCAAAAGCTGCGATTTCTACTGCGAGCTGATCGGTTTCGATATCGTCTATGACCGTCCGGACGAAGGGTTTGCATTCCTGGCGCTTGGCCAGGCGCAACTGATGATCGACCAGATCGGTATCGGCCGAGATTTTGCTCTGCCCGACGGGGCGTCCCCCGCCTATCCGTTCGGTCGCGGCTTGAACCTGCAGATCGAGGTTCCATCCTCGGGAGCGATCCTGACGCGGCTGCAGGCAGCGGGCGTGCCCCTTCAGCTCGAACCGGAAGACAAGTGGTATCGCCGCGGCGATCATGAGGTCGGCAATCGGCAGTTCATTGTTGCCGACCCTGATGGATATCTGCTGCGGCTGTTCGAACATCTGGGAGAGCGGCCCCTGCCGCTCTGAACCCGTCGGCGTGACGGCTTGACACCTTCGGCCAAATCCCTGCAGTTGCCGGCTTTGTAACAGTGCAAGCCGATCCATGCCCTCCTCCACCCCCATTGCCGACATGTTCAGCCTCTGGCTTCCCGGCCATTCGCCGGGTGAACTCGCCTTCGTGTTCTCAGCCGCCATGATCGCCGGCCTTGCCCGCGGGTTCTCGGGATTTGGCGGCGCCCTGATCTTCGTGCCGCTGGCAGGTACGGCGATCGGTCCGAAACTCGCGGCGGCGCTGCTGCTGGTCATCGATGGCGTGATGACGCTCGGGATGGTGCCGGACGGCTGGCGAAGGGCAAACCGGCGCGAGGTGTTCACGATGATGATGGGTGCCGTCGTCGGCGTGCCCGTCGGTGCGGCGGCGCTGGCATTGCTTCCCTCCGTCACCCTGCGCTGGATCATCTCGGTCGTCGTCTTGTGCCTACTCGTGTTCCTCATCTCCGGCTGGCGCTACCAGGGCCGGCCGAAGGCGCCGTTGACCGTTGGGGTCGGGGCGTTGGCCGGCCTGTTTGGAGGCGCGGCGCAGATGTCGGGACCGCCGATCGTTGCCTACTGGCTTGGCGGCGCGACGGCACCTGATGTCGTCAGGGCAAACCTCGTCCTCTATTTTGCGCTCGCCAGCGTCATCTCGTCAGTGTCGTATCTGATCGGCGGCATCCTGACGTTCGAGGTGCTGCTGATCGCGCTGATCGCAGGGCCGGGCTACGGGATCGGGCTGTACGCGGGTTCACGGCTGTTCGGGCGTGCGAGCGAGGCGACGTTCCGGCGTATCTGCTTTTGCCTGATCGCATCCGTCGCCCTGATCGGCCTGCCGCTGTTTGACGGCATGATTCGCTAAAACAGGTCTTCAGCAACGCTTAACGGCTGACACGGTAGGTTGCATCTCGGGGTTGAACGGGCGTGGCGACGATGGTGAATTTGAAAGCAAAGTTGCCGGCGGCATGGGTCCGTGGTCTGAAACGTCAGGTCACGACGACGGGTCTCGAGGCGTCGGCAGCACTCGCGCGGGCCGGCATGCTGGCAGGTGCGCGCGGTCGTGGTTCTATCTTCACGCTTCATCACGTGCGCCCCAAACAATCGCTCGCGTTCCAGCCGAGCGGTCATCTGGAGGTTACCCCGGAATTCCTGGCCGATGCGATCGAACGGCTCTCGGCGGATGGATATGCGTTCGTGCCGCTGGACGAAGTGCCGGAGCGGCTTGCCAATCCAACCGGTCAGCCGTTTGCAGCCTTCACGCTTGACGATGGCTATCGCAACAACGCCGAACATGCGCTGCCGGTATTCGAGAAATACGGCGTGCCATTCACCGTTTTCGTCGCCCGCGGCTTTGCGGAGCGGACCCATTCGATGTGGTGGGAGACAATGGCGGACCTGATCGGTCGCGAGCGGGAGCTGAGTTTCGATTTCGGCAATGGACCCGAGCGGATCGAGCTCGGCTGTGAAGAGCAGAAGTTCGACGCCTTCGACCGGTTTGCCGATCTCGTGTTTCGCGATGACGAAGCAAGTGCCGTTTCCAGGATGGATGCGCTTGTGCGGTGCCACGGTATCGACCCGTTGCAGATGACCGCCGACCTGACGATGGATCCGGCCGAGCTGCGCGAACTTTCGCGGCACAAGCTCGCAACACTTGGCGCCCACACAATCAGTCATCGCGCCGTCGGGCGGCTATCGGAAGCGCAGGCGCGGGCCGAGATGTCGAGTTCTGCCGACTATGTTCAAGAACTGACCGGGATACGGCCGACCACGATCGCCTATCCCTACGGCACGCGGAAGGCGGTGGGCGAGCGCGACTACCGCATCGCCCGCGACCTCGGCTTTTCGGTCGCCGTCACGACCCAGCCGGGAACGATCTGCGGGAAATGGCTGACCCGGCTGACGGGTCTGCCGCGGATTTCGCTGAACGGCCATTACCAGCGGGCGCGCTATGTGTCGGCGCTCGCCTCGGGCATTCCCTTCAAGCTTGCGCGCTAGGCGCAAGCTCTCATCGGTCGCTCACGGATACATCCGCACCTTTTCCCAGGCACCGTCTGGCGTATCGCGGCGGAATTCGATCCGGTCATGCAGGCGGAACGGTCGATCGTGCCAGAACTCGATCGACACGGGACGGATGCGGAAACCGGACCAGTGCGGTGGCCGCGGTATCTCGCCGATCGCAAATTTCGCGGTGTATTCGGCCACGGATTTTTCCAGCGCGAAACGGCCTTCGAGCGGCCGTGACTGTTTCGAGGCCCAGGCGCCGATTCGGCTTCCGCGTGGCCGCGTCGCATAATAGGCATCCGCTTCGGCATCGCTGACGATCTCGACAGGGCCGCGCAGACGCACCTGACGTCTCTGCGACTTCCAGTGAAAGACCATCGCAGCCTTTTTCTGGCCGAGAATTTCCTCGCCCTTCTGGCTTTCGAAATTCGTATAGAATACAAACCCGTCCTCGTCGTAGCCCTTCAGCAGGACCATTCGCACATTGGGAAGCCCATGTTCATCGACGGTCGCAAGCGCGACGGCGTTCGGATCGTTGATCTCGCTGGATTCGGCATCCTTCAACCACGACCCAAATAAGGTGAATGGTTCACTTTCCTGCGTGAAGTCACCGCTTGTTAACCCGTTTTCCGACATATTGACTAAAGTGCTCCCGATCTGATGAACATGCCCGAGACACTTGGCCGGACAGGATGCAAGGTGATTGTGATAGCAAATTCGATGTGCCGTACAAAGAGCCTGAATGGCGCCAGCCTGCGAATCATCGCGATCGTCGCACTGTGCGGTTCGCTTGGCAGCTGCACCAGCATGGATGTGTTCGGCGGCGCGGACAAGGTCGATCGTAGTATCTCGACGAGCAGCATTCCCAGCAAGCCAAAAGCGGGTGATCCGCAATCGGACGAAGCCACCGTGCGCAATGCCGTGACCTCGGCCGATCTCGCCAAGGTGGGTGCGAACCCCCTTCCCTGGGCAAATTCGGCGACCGGCAGTGCCGGTGTCGTCTCCTCGATCCACGAGGACCGGAGCGCCGGCCTACTCTGCCGCGCCTTCACCACCAGCCGCCATTCCTATGAAGGAATATCGCTGTTTTCCGGTCAGGCATGCAGGACCGAAACGGGCGACTGGTCGCTCACGGCATTTGACCGCCAGTAGTGTTAAGGACAGCACTGTGCGGTAAACGTTTTGTTTACCGTAACATGCATCGACCTTCTCTCCGTAACCTCTGATTCAGCAATTCCTCCATACGGTTACTGCCTGTGATCCGGCCAGCCTCGGGGCATGAGGAACCGAAGGCTGCCGCGAGAGTTGTTGAGTTACGGGGGGTCCGGAATTGGATACGCGACCCACCGCCCCAAGCTTTACGGGTGGTTTCAAAATGCGCGATCCCTACTCTATTCTCGGCGTCAATCGGAGCGCCAACGCTGACGAGATCAAATCGGCGTGGCGTTCGAAGGCAAAGACCATTCATCCCGATCAGAACAAGGACGACCCCGACGCCGGCGAGCGCTTCGCCGAAATGGGCCAGGCCTATGAGGTGCTGAAGGATCCCGAGCGGCGCAAGCGCTACGACCGCGCATCCGCTCTTCAACAGACATTCATGCAGCAGCGCCAGGCAGCCCGCGAAGCGGAAATGCGTGCCAAGGCTTCCCGCGAGCGCGCGGCAAAAGTGATGGAAGAGCTTGCCCGTGCCAGCGCCAAGCGGGCGCAGGCCGAAGTACTTCAATCCCAGGCGCAGCAGCAACAGCAGAACGGCAAGGCCCGTGGCGATGCTCCGCCGGAACCGGCCGAAGACATGGTCGAGCGTATCTTCGGCGTCTCGCCAGACGGCCAGACCGCCGACTCCGGACAGAAGAAAACCGCAGACGAGGCGTCGAGCGCGCAGGCCGCTCGTCCATCGTCGAAAAGCGACGCGACAGGAGCCGATGCAGCGGATGAGGGTCCCGGCAGCCGCCCGGCCCCGCCGACCACCGGCATGGGTTCCGGTCTTCTCAACACGCTGCTGCGGCGCATCCGCGGCGAAACCGTGACCGTTCTCGAAACGGCGCCGGATCTTCTGGCCGAAGCGGTCGTGACGATCGAAGACCTTCTCAACAGGGGTTCGGTCATCGTGCATTCCAGCGACGATCGTGACGTGCGCGTTTCGCTTTCCGCGGGCATGACCGAGAGTCATGTTGTGCGGCTGAAGGGCCAGGGGCTGAAGCTTCCCGGGATGAAGCAAGGCGATCTCGTGGTGACCCTGAAAGTGGCCAAGCATGCGGATTTCCGGGTGAGCGGTTTCGATATCCACACCATTTTGCCGATCTCCCTCGAAGACGCCGTTCTCGGCGCCGAGCCGATGCTGAAGACGCCTGAAGGCGAGCAGACGATCGCGGTTCCCGCATGGTCGGGGTCCGATCAGGCGATCCGGCTGGAAGGCATGGGGCTCTACAACGATGCAGGCGGCCGCGGCGATCTGGTGGCGGAACTGCGCATTGTGCTTCTCGAAAAGCCCGACCCGAAGGTGACCGATCTGATGCGCCACATGCGCCACGGGCTGTATCTGTAAGACATCGATCCCCAACCGGCTCCGGCGACAGCTGAAACGTTGGCCTCCCCTTTCGCCAAAGAGTGGGCCTACGAGTTGGTATCCGCAAGCTTGAACCCTTGCCCTGCCTATGTCATAGGCAAGGCCAAATCGAGTTTCCAGGGGATATTCATGGTTCAGGCTTCCGGCCTCATGTCAGGCAAACGCGGCGTCGTCATGGGTGTCGCCAACAATCGCTCCATCGCATGGGGCATTGCCAAGGCCATTCACGATCAGGGTGGCGAAGTTGCTCTGACCTACCAGGGCGACGCCCTGAAGAAGCGGGTCGAACCGCTCGCTGCCGAAATCAACGCTTTCATGGCCGGCCACTGCGATGTGAGCGACGAGTCGACCATTGATGAGGTGTTCGCCAACATCGAGAAGAAGTGGGGCAAGATCGACTTCTTCGTGCATGCGATCGGCTTCTCCGACAAGGATGAACTGACCGGCCGTTATGTCGATACGACGCCTGACAACTTCGCCAAGACGATGCAGATCTCGGTCTACTCCTTTACGTCGGCCGCACGCCGCGCCGAAAAGCTGATGACGGACGGCGGCGCCATGCTGACGCTGACCTATTACGGTGCCGAAAAGGTGATGCCGAACTATAACGTCATGGGCGTTGCCAAGGCTGCACTTGAAGCCAGCGTCAAATACCTGGCCGTTGACCTCGGACCGAAGAATATCCGCGTCAACGCGATCTCGGCCGGCCCGATCAAAACGCTTGCCGCGTCCGGTATCGGCGACTTCCGCTATATCCTCAAATGGAACGAGTATAACGCACCGCTTCGCCGCACGGTCACGATCGAGGAAGTGGGCGATGTCGGTCTTTATCTTCTGTCGAACCTGTCGCGCTCCGTCACCGGTGAGATCCACCATGCGGATAGCGGCTATCACGCCATCGGAATGAAGGCCGTCGACGCGCCTGACATTTCCGTCGTGAAGGACTGAGCGCCCCGTGCTTCTCTACGTCATCCGTCACGGCCAGACGGACTGGAACGCTGAAGGCCGGCTTCAGGGTCAGAAGGATATTCCTCTGAACGATACGGGCCGCCTTCAGGCTACCGGCAATGGTGAAGCGCTGAAAGAACTGCTCGGCGACGATGTCGCCGATTTTGACTTCGTGGCAAGCCCGCTCTCTCGCACCCGCGAGACGATGGAGCGGCTGCGCACAGCGATGGGGCTCGATCCCCTCGCCTACCGGACCGACGACCGGCTGGTGGAAGTTTCGTTCGGCGACTGGGAAGGCCAGACGCTGGCCGAAGTCAAAAAACTCGAGCCCGAGCTGCTGAAGGAAAGAAAGCGCCAGAAATGGAGCTTCATTCCGCCGGGCCAAACTGCCGAGAGCTACGAAATCCTGTCATGGCGCATCGGCGCCTGGATGCAGTCTCTGACCGGTCCGACCGTGGCGGTTGCCCATGGCGGCGTCATCAGGTCGATCTTTCGCCTGATCGGCGGCGTTGGAGAAGAAGAAGCATCGTCCATCGCCATCCATCAGGACCGTATCCTGAAAGTGGAGCCGCTCGCCGGCCGGATGGAATGGCTCTGAGCCGCTGAGGCCGGTTCCGGCCCTTACTGTACGATTTCGAGATCGTCCACGACGCGGTTGCCATCGACGACCGTGTAGAACACCAGAACCTTGACGCCCGCCTTCAGGCCCTCGAAGTTGAACTCTTCCGGCACCTTGTAGGTCTTGCCGTCGTCCAGCGTCAGGCTGAGCGACTTGGCGTCGATCGTCTTGATCGTCGCCTCGACGTCCACGCTCTGCGCCCAAGTGCTCAGCGGCGAGAAAACACCGGCGGTCGCAAGCAAGGCAGCAATGAGGATACGCATGATGAAGATCCCTGGAACAAACGGTCTGTACTAATTCGGTGCAAGATAGCCTGCCGATTGTGGCGAAAATTGCTCGCCAGCATGACATTTTCGCTACAAACAACAGTTTGATTATTAACCATATTCTTCCGAATTCAAGACGCCTTAAGACCAAATCGAACGTTTAGTGACCGCGTTTACCAACTATTTGCAATAAAACGCGGCTTCACAGCTCTAAGGCGGATGTGGAATGGGAAATTAACTGCGCCACAATACAGTTATACCCGGTCACAAGAGTTAACGAGAAGGTGTTCAGTTTTGGCGCTCTGGCGTTCCTCCATTACCGAAAGGTTTCGCCCTTTCAGCAGTGCATGCGCGCCTGCCGTCGCAGCCTTCCTCGTTTCGCTGACAGTTATCGTCACCGCGGTGGTCCTCGATCACCGATTCGTGCAGAAACATCGCGACGATATTCACGCCGCCACGACACGCGCGGCCGGCACGGCGGCCCGTCAGATCGCCTCGCGGCTGGAGCTTGATTTCGCGGTCGCCGATAGCCTGCGCAATGCGTTGATCGGTCAGGCAGGATACAAGCCCAACGATATGCAGACCGCTGCTCGTCAGGCACTCGCCGACCTGCCGCACCTTTCCGCAGTGATCGCGGCACCGGGATTCACACCAACGACCTTCTTCCGCCGCGACAGCTTGGCCGGTGAGACCGGTATCGATCTTGCTGGTCTTAAGGCGGATCTCGACCGGGCCGGCAACAAGGCGCGCCCAAGCGTGCTGACCGGATCGCAGACGGGCAGGCTTACCCTCATCATGCCGGTGCCTTCCGCCAGCGGACAGGAAGCCGGGCTCTGGGGCGCTCTGGTTCTCGTCCTCGATGTCGCCGATCTGCTTGATCCCGCGACACGCCCTCAGGTTGGCGACGCGGCACAAACGTCCGAGACGGTCTTCGACTGGCTCGATCTCGCGCTCGTCGACAACAGTCGAGCCGACCAAGCCGTGTTTTACGGCAATGAAGCGGGAAAGGGCGGCGATCCGGTCCGGTGGTCGATCACCGTCAAGGGTACGGACTGGCAGATCCTTGCGGCGCCGCGCGTCGGCTGGAATGCTTCGCCCGCCGGTCAGATGCGGTTCCGGTTGATCCTGGCGCTGGCATCGCTTGCGATCGTCTTGCCGGTGCTCATTGCGACCTCGCTGATTTCGGAACGCAACCGGCATATCGAGACGCTGCGGCTGCGCGAAAACAAGCTGTTTGCACTGTCGCGACGGTTCGGGCTTGCCATGGAAGCGTCGATGATGGGCATCTGGGAAGTGACTGATGAGGGTGTGCAGCTCTCCTGGGACGATCGCTCCGCCGCTCTCCACGCCAATCCGTCAGCCACCACCGGCAACAGGTTCGATGACTGGATGGCATCGATCGCGCCTGAGGACAGGGCTGTCGCGGAAGCGCATCTCTTTACAGTTCTCTGCACCGACAGCCCATCGACCGAGACCTATCGCCTGATCCTGCCCGGCGGCGACATCCGGCATCTTCGCTCCGCCGGCGCGAGGGTCCAGAACGAACGCGGCATCCAGGCGACCGGCATCGTCTGGGACGTCACCGCCGACGTGACGATGGCACAGACCCTGCGCGACGCGAAAGACAACAGCGAGGTCAAGAATGCCGAGCTCGAACTGGCGCTCGACGAATTGTCGGACCGGGAGCAGGAACTGGAAGGTCTGTCGCGCAAGCTCGACCTCGCACTCGGTTCCTACGGATGCGGCGTCTGGGAATATGATCCGGCAACCGGCTGCGAGATATGGGACGCTCGCATGTGCCAGCTTTATGGCGTTGCCCCGATTGCCGGCCCCCTTCCCCACGACTTCTGGCTGTCTCTGCTGGTTCCGGAGGATCGCCAGAGTGCTCTTGACGCGGCAATGCGTTACCTTTCCGGCGACGTCGAGGAGGCTCTGATCGTTCGCGTGCCGCAGTCTGACGGCAGCCTCCGCTATATCCGGTCCGTCGGTCAGCTGGTGATCGGTCGCGACGGTTCACGCAAGCTTATCGGCCTCGCCTTCGACGTGACCAAGGACGCGGTGATGACGACCGAGCTCAAGTCTGCAAAAGCGGAATCGGATGCTCGCAATGTCGAGCTTCAGATGGCCAAGACCCGCATCGAGCACAATGCGCTGCACGACCCGCTGACGATGCTTGGGAATCGCCGCAAACTGGACATGGAACTCGACCACCTCTCGCGTGCAAGCCAGGTTGAGCGGCAGAAGTTCTTCATCCTTCATCTCGACCTCGACCGGTTCAAGCAGATCAACGACACGATGGGCCATGCGGCCGGTGACGCGATGCTGGTGCATTCATCCCGGATCCTGTCCCGCAACGTGCGTGACGAGGATATCGTTGCGCGGATCGGCGGCGACGAGTTCGTCATCCTGATGAACAATTCCGCATCCATCGAGGACGTGGCCGAGCTTTCCCAGCGGATCATCGCCGAGTTTCGTCAGCCCTTCGACTTCGACGGCTTTTCCTGCCGGTGCGGCGTTTCGATCGGCATTGCGCAGGCAACCGGCCTTAATGTCGATGCACGACGCACGCTGGTCAACGCCGACATCGCGCTCTACCGAGCCAAGGGCCTCGGCCGCAACCGTTTCGAATTCTTCACGCTCGACCTGCAGGAAGAGATCGTCAGCCACAAACGGACCGCCGACGAAGTGCTCTCGGCGATCGACAACGGCGAGTTCGTGACCTGGTACCAGCCGCAGTTTTGCGCCAGAACCGGTGAACTGACCGGGGCCGAGGCGCTGCTACGCTGGAACCATCCGCATCACGGCATCCTGGCGCCGGCGCGGTTCCTGAGGATCGCCGAAGACCTCAACGTGTCGGCGGTGCTCGACCAGATCGTGCTTGAGACGGTGCTGAAGGACAAGATGCGCTGGACCGCGCTCGGCCTCAAGGTGCCGAAGGTCTCCGTCAACGTCTCGTCGAAGCGGCTGCATGACGAAAACCTGATCGCGAACCTCGAGTCGCTGTCCATCACGCCCGGCGAGATCTGTTTCGAGCTGGTGGAGTCGATTTTCCTCGACGACGGCGACGTGTCGGTATCGGGCAATATCGAACGCATCAAGGGAATGGGCATCGACATCGAGATCGACGATTTCGGGACCGGTCATACCTCGATCGTCTCGCTGCTGAAGCTGAAACCGAAGCGGCTTAAGATCGACCGGCAGCTGGTGATGCCGATCCTCGAAGCGCCGCAGGAACGGACCATGGTCCGCTCGATCGTCGACATTGCTCGCTCGCTTGGCATCGACACGGTGGCGGAAGGTGTGGAGACGATGCAGCATGCGGAATTGCTGCGCGAACTCGGCTGCGACCTTCTGCAGGGCTATGCCTTTGCCAAGGCCCTGCCCTTTGACGAATTCGTTGAGGCGGCCAGAGCCGACTGGCTCAAACAGGCGGCATGAATGGCACCGAATGGCCGGCCGTGCATCCATGTCCGGGATCGACAGCCCGATATGGGGCAAGAAGGGCTTGTCGCCCGCCGACCTTTTCCATAAGACATCCGCGTCAAAGTTTGACGTCCAAGATTGACGGAGGCGGCCCCTCCGAAGCCGGTTAGTGAAATGTCGCACAATACTTTCGGTCATCTTTTCCGTGTCACGACCTGGGGCGAAAGCCACGGGCCGGCGCTCGGCTGCATCGTGGACGGATGCCCTCCCGGCCTGCGCTTCACGCTTGCCGAAATCCAGGCCTGGATGGACAAGCGAAAGCCCGGACAGTCGCGTTTCGTGACCCAGAGGCGCGAGGACGATATCGTCAAGATCCTCTCCGGCGTGATGATGGATGCCGACGGCGAGACGATGATTTCAACCGGCACCCCGATCTCCATGTTGATCGAGAATACCGACCAGCGCTCCAAGGACTACGGCGAGATCGCCCGCAGCTATCGCCCCGGCCATGCGGATTTTGCCTACGACCTCAAATACGGCATCCGCGATTATCGCGGTGGCGGCCGCTCATCGGCCCGCGAGACGGCAGCGCGTGTCGCTGCCGGCGCGATTGCCCGCAAGGTCGTGCCGGGAATGACCGTGCGCGCAGCCCTGGTGCAGATCGGCAAGCACAAGATCAACCGTGACAACTGGGACTGGGGCCAGGTCAACGAGAACCCGTTCTTCTGCCCCGACCCTGAGATGGTGCCTGTCTGGGAAACCTATCTCGACGGCATCCGCAAGGCCGGATCGTCGATCGGCGCGATCGTCGAGGTGGTGGCGGAGGGCGTTCCCGCAGGGCTTGGCGCACCGATCTATGCCAAGCTCGACCAGGAAATTGCTTCCGGCCTGATGTCGATCAATGCCGTGAAGGCCGTCGAGATCGGCGATGGTTTTGCCGCCGCCGAGCTTTCCGGCGAGGACAATGCCGACCAGATGCGGATGGGCAACGATGGCCAGCCTATCTTCCTCTCCAATCATGCCGGCGGCATCCTCGGGGGCATTTCGACCGGCCAGCCGATCGTTGCCCGCTTCGCCATCAAGCCGACCTCGTCGATCCTGAGCGAGCGCCAGTCGATCGACGCTGATGGCAACAATGTGGATGTACGCACCAAGGGTCGCCACGATCCTTGCGTCGGCATCCGCGCCGTGCCGATCGGGGAGGCGATGATGGCCTGCACGATCGCCGACCATTTTCTCCGTGACCGGGGTCAGACCGGTAAAACCCGCTAGGAATCATCACATGCCCTACGATCAGAAGCGCGTCGTCGACGCCATCCGCGCCTTCGAAGCCGGCGAAATCGTCGTTGTTACCGATGACGACGGACGCGAAAACGAAGGCGATCTGATCGTCGCTGCGGTCCATTGCACGCCGGAAAAGATGGCCTTCATCGTGCGCCACACATCCGGTATCGTCTGCACGCCGATGCCGCGCAGCGAAGCCAAGCGCCTGAACCTCAACGCCATGGTGGCGGAAAACGACAGCGCGCATACGACGGCCTTCACGGTGACGGTCGATTTCAAGCACGGCACGACGACCGGGATCTCGGCCGACGACCGGACGCTGACGGTGCGCAACCTCGCCAACCCGAATGTCGGCCCGGCCGACTTCGTGCGTCCCGGCCACATCTTCCCGCTGATTGCCCGCGAAGGAGGCGTTCTGATGCGCTCCGGCCATACGGAAGCGGCCGTCGACCTGTGCAAGCTCGCCAACCTGCCGCCGATCGGCGTGATCTGCGAACTCGTCAACGACGACGGCACGGTGACGCGCGGTCCTCAGGTGACGGAGTTTGCGATCACCCATGGCCTGAAGCAGGTGTCCGTTGCCGATCTCATCGCCTATCGCCAGCGCAAGGAAACGTTGATCGAGCTGCACGGCACGTTCGACATCGAGACCCCGAAGGGCAAGGCCAAGGCACACGCCTACTCCCTGCCCTGGGAGACGATGCAGCACGTCGCCATCGTGTTCGGCGACATCAGGGACGGCGTCGACATTCCGGTCCGCCTTCATCTGGAAGACGTGGCGCGCGATGTGTTCGGCGCGGCGCGCTCCGTGGACCGTTACATGGCAAAGATCGCCGACGAGGGTCGCGGCGTCATCATCTATCTGCGCGAGGGTTCGGTTGGCGTCGGTGCCAGCACGACGTCGCGCAAGGTCCGCTTCGGCGAGGAATCGCACGCGGAGGCCAAGGTCCGCGACAGCGAGTGGCTGGAAATCGGCCTCGGCGCCCAGATCCTGCGCGATCTCGGCGTGTCTTCGATCAAGCTTCTGACCAGAAGCGAACGTCATTACGTCGGCCTCGAAGGGTTCGGCATCCAGATCGCCGAGACCGTGATCTGCTGAACGGCCACTGAGCGGAGCGCGTTTCCGTGCTGACCTTTTGAAATAGAGGTTGTCGCGGGAACATCGCATTTGCGCACGTGTTCAGTCTCAGGACGTTGCTGGAAAATGCCGGCGACGTCCGACAGACGCAACCGTGCAAGGATCAAGTCCGTGACCCGAAGCCTGAACATCGTTCCGCCAGCCCTCGATCCCGCCGTCTCCGCTGAAAGGACGACCGTCGAGAGCATGACGTTTCCGCCGAGCGGCTTCGTGCCCAACCACCCCCACCTTCCGGCTCTGATCTACCGCAACGCCCTTGCCATCGATCCTCTGGTTGGCGATCCCGCCAGCCTGTTCGAAGACCTTTTTGCGAAAAACGGATGGCAGGGCATCTGGCGCGATGGCGTATTCGATTATCAGCACTACCACACCGGCGCCCACGAGGTCCTCGGCATCGCAAATGGTCGCGGCCTGCTGCTGATCGGCGGTCCGGATGGCACCGAAATCTCAGTCCATGGCGGCGATTGCATCGTGTTGCCGGCAGGCACCGGGCACATGCGGCTGGAAGCCAGCCGCGACTTCGTGGTTGTCGGCGCCTATCCGCCAGGACAGCGTGCGGATCTTCAGACCGGACCCGCGGATTCTGAGGGTCTCGGCCGAATTTCGAGCCTTCCCGTGCCGCAGACCGATCCGCTCCGTGGTCGCGACGGCCCCCTCCTTCGGCACTGGGTCCGTTAGGGTTCATTCATGTACATCTAATGCGTGCGCAAAAATCCGATAGGCACAATTTTATCGGAACAAGCACAGCAGCCTTGCAGTTACCCCGCTGATCGCCACCCGCTCTACGGCCCGGCAACCCAAGGCTATAAAGATGAACACGCGTCCTCAATTCGCCTCGTCCACCCCGCTGTCAAAGCTCCCGCCGCAAATCTACTACGTGCATCCTCTCATGCTCAAAGGCTTGCAGGATTGGCGCCAGGTTTTTGCCCTTGCGAAGGATCTCGGCTTCGATACGGTCCTCAGTGCGCCGCTGTTTGCACGCGGCGCGGACACGAGCATTTTCGTCAGCGGAGACCTGGACAGGCTTGATCCGGCGCTGGGACTTGGGGAAAGCGTCGACGACGGCGTGAAGGCACTGACAGGTGCCGCTAAAGAGCATGGCATCAAGCTG
The DNA here is from genome assembly GCF_014842035.1 of Rhizobium sp. CFBP 8752. NCBI lineage: Bacteria > Pseudomonadati > Pseudomonadota > Alphaproteobacteria > Hyphomicrobiales > Rhizobiaceae > Rhizobium > Rhizobium sp. CFBP 8752. Next base: position 2,481,828 of record NZ_JACYUZ010000001.1, read on the forward strand.
ATGCTCGACATTGCCATCGATCGGATCGCCGATGCCTCGAACCAAGGCAGCGCCGTCGTATTCGACCCGCGTCGCTCGCCGCAGGAAAGCGGCAGCCGCACGATCGATATCACTCATGAAACGCAGCTGCTTGATGACTGGCGCCGCCGACTGGCGCGGCTGGCCGGGCTTGGCATCGCCGGCTTCCGCTGCATCGGCATTGGCAAGGTCGCGCCCGACGTCTGGAAGGACCTGATCGCTGCGGCCCGCAGTGCCGTCTCCGACACCATCTTCCTTGCCTGGACGCCAGGCACCAGTTTTGAAGATCGCAAGGCGCTCAAGGGCGTCGGCTTCGACGGCAGCTTTTCGTCCTTTGCCTGGTGGAACATGGAGGAACGCTGGATCCTCGACGAATACGAGGTGCAGCGCGAACTCGGCTACCAGATTACCTTTCCGGAAGCCCCGTTCGGCAAGCGCATGGCGCATGGCATTGACGGAACCGAAGTGTCGGAGCGCCGAGCGGTCCGGGCCCTGAAGCTCGCGTCGACCTTCGCCAGCGGCCTCATGGTGCCGATGGGCTTCGAATACGGCTCATCCATCCCACTTGACCCGCTGACCGGTGACGGAATGGGTCTGCGTGGGCTCAAGGACCAGGGCGTGTTCGACCTGTCGAGCGACATCCGAGCCATCAATGCCGCGCCGAACAAGACATCGGCCGGGTTTGGCCGCCAGCCGCTGAGGTTGATTTCCACCAGCCAGACTCAGGCTGTGGCGCTCTTGCAGACCGACCATGAGGATATCCGTGCGTCGTCGAAGATCCGCGTCGTGATGCTGAACCGCGATTTGCGCAGGGTCACCAAGGCTCCGTTCAACGTGCTGCGTGAAGCAGCCTCCCCTTTCCTGCCGCTGACGGCGCCGGGGAATGACGCCGACATTTTTGCGCCCGATCTCATGCTGAAGCCGGGCGAACTTCGCGTTTTCGAAGGCCATGCCTCGCAGCCGATCATCGAAGCTGTTCCGGTTTCCACCGCAGCACAGGCCGCGGCCACGCCGCGGCTGGCGATCGAGAAGATCACGCCGTCGGTGGACGACGGCCGTTTCGTGGTGAAGCGTGTGGTCGGCGAGACGGTCAAGGTCGAAGCCGACGTGTTCGGCGACGGGCACGATCCGCTGTCGGCGTCGGTGATGTGGCGTGCGGCCGACGAGGACCAGTGGACCGAAGTGCCGATGACGCTTGTCACCAACGATCGTTGGGCGGCAGAATTTCCTCTGAAGCGGATGGGTCGCCACGAGTTTGCGATCGAGGCCTGGAAGAACCCGTTCCAGATCTTCCGCTACGAATTCACCAAGAAGCACGAGGCGCGGCTCGATCTGCGGCTGGAGATCCAGGAAGGCATCAATCTGGTGCTTGATGCGCTGGATCATGCCACGGGTGACCTCAAGACCGAACTGAAGGTGCTGTTCGACAAGCTGACGGCGCAGGACGATCCGAAGCGGACCGAAACGCTACTGCTGGCCGACACGGCCGAGCTGATGGTGGAAGCCGACCGCCGCCCGCATCGGGTTCGCTCGACGCTGATCCCGGTCGATGCCGAGCGGACGGCCGCAGCGTTTGCGAGCTGGTTCCAGGTGTTCCCGCGCTCCCAGAGCGGCGATGCGAACCGTCACGGCACCTTCGACGACGTGATTGCGCGGCTGCCGGCGATCCGGGAGATGGGCTTTGATGTCCTCTACTTCCCGCCGGTGCATCCGATCGGTTCGACCAACCGCAAGGGCAAGAACAACACGCTGACGCCGGCCCCTGATGATCCGGGCAGCCCATACGCGATCGGCTCGGAAGATGGCGGCCATGACGCGATCCATCCGGAGCTCGGCACGTTCGAGGATTTCCGCCGGCTGGTGGATGCCGCCAAGGAGCACGGGCTGGAGCTCGCTCTCGACCTCGCGATCCAGGCATCGCCCGACCACCCGTGGCTGAAGTCCAATCCCGGCTGGTTCGACTGGCGGCCTGACGGCACGATCCGCTATGCCGAAAACCCGCCGAAGAAATACGAAGACATCGTCAACGTCGATTTCTACGCCAAGGACGCGGTGCCTTCGCTGTGGATCGAACTGCGTGACGTCGTCCAGAAGTGGGTCGATAACGGCGTCAAGCTGTTCCGCGTCGACAATCCGCATACGAAGCCGTTTCCGTTCTGGGAATGGATGATCGCGGACATCCGTTCGCGCCATCCCGACGTCGCCTTCCTGTCGGAAGCGTTTACGAAGCCGAAGGTGATGTACCGCCTCGCCAAGGTCGGGTTCTCGCAGTCCTATACCTACTTCACCTGGCGCAACGCAAAGTGGGAGCTCGAGCAGTATATGCGCGAGATCACCACAGAAGAGCCGAAGGAATTCTTCCGTCCGCACTTCTTCGTCAACACGCACGATATCAACCCGGATTTCCTGCAGAACGCACCGCGTCCGGCTTATCTGATCCGTGCGGCTCTGGCCGCGACGCTATCGGGCCTGTGGGGCGTCTATAACGGGTTCGAGCTTTGCGAGGGACGCCCGGACGCCAAGCGCAAGGAATACGCGGACTCCGAGAAGTACGAGATCCGTGCCTGGGATTACGACCGTCCGGGTCACATCAAGGGCGAGATCGCGCTTCTCAACCGCATTCGCCGCGAAAACCCGGCGCTGCATTCGCATCTCGGTCTGCAGCTCCTGCCCGCCTGGAACGACAACATCATGTTCTTCGAAAAGGCCAGTGCCGGCCGCGAGAACGTGCTGCTGATCGCCGTCAATCTCGATCCGCACAACGCACAGGAAGCGGATATCGAACTGCCGCTGTGGTCGTTCGGCATTCCGGATCACGGAACCCTCGACCTCGAAGACGTCATCGGCGGCGATCGCTTCTCATTGACCGGCAAGGTGCAACGCATCCGCCTCGACCCTCACTCCGGCCTGCCATTCTCCATCTGGCGCGTCCGTTAAAGACAAGAATGGGAGGAGACATCATGGACATCACGAGCGGCCGAAACCAGGGCCAGGACCAGAATCAAGCGATGAACGACGATCCACTATGGTACAAGGATGCAGTTATCTATCAGCTGCATATCAAGTCGTTCTACGACGCCAATGGCGACGGTATCGGCGACTTTCAGGGGCTGCACGAGAAGCTGGATCACGTTGCCTCGCTCGGCGCCAACACGATCTGGCTGCTGCCGTTCTTTCCATCGCCGCGTCGTGACGATGGATACGATATTGCCGACTATACCAGCGTCAGCCCGGACTATGGCACGGTGGACGAATTCAAGGCCTTCGTGGATGCCGCCCATGCGCGCAATCTGCGGGTCATCATTGAGCTCGTCATCAACCACACATCCGACCAGCATCCATGGTTCGAGCGCGCGCGCCACGCACCTCCCGGTTCGCCGGAGCGGGATTTCTATGTGTGGTCGGATACGGACCAGAAATTCCCGGAAACCCGGATCATCTTTCTCGATACGGAAAAGTCGAACTGGACCTGGGATCCGGTTGCCGGCGCCTATTACTGGCACCGCTTCTATTCGCACCAGCCCGACCTTAACTTCGACAACCCAGCCGTTCTCGAAGAGCTGTTCGAAGTCATGCGTTTCTGGGCCGATACGGGCATCGACGGTTTCCGCCTCGACGCCATCCCGTATCTGATCGAGCGCGAAGGCACGATCAACGAGAACCTGCCGGAAACCCACGACATCCTGAAGAAGATCCGCGCGGCGCTCGACAGCACCCATCCCGGCAAGATGCTGCTGGCGGAAGCCAACCAGTGGCCGGAAGATACGCGCGAATATTTCGGCGATGGCGACGAGTGCAACATGGCGTTCCACTTTCCGCTGATGCCGCGCATGTATATGGCGATCGCCAAGGAAGACCGCTTCCCGATCACCGATATCATGCGCCAGACGCCTGAAATCCCGGACAATTGCCAGTGGGCGATCTTCCTGCGCAACCACGACGAGCTGACGCTCGAGATGGTGACCGACGAAGAGCGCGATTACCTCTGGAACATCTATGCCGCCGACCGGCGCGCCCGCATCAATCTCGGCATTCGTCGCCGTCTTGCGCCGCTGATGGAGCGCGACCGCCGCAGGATCGAGCTGATGAACGGTCTGCTGCTTTCCATGCCCGGAACTCCCGTCATCTACTACGGTGACGAGATCGGCATGGGCGACAACATCTATCTGGGCGACCGCGACGGCGTTCGCACGCCGATGCAGTGGTCTCCGGACCGCAATGGCGGTTTCTCCAAGGCCGATCCGGCGCGCCTCGTGCTGCCGCCGGTCATGGATCCTCAGTACGGCTATGAGGCGGTGAATGTCGAAGCGCAGGGCGCCGACGCACATTCGCTGCTGAACTGGATGCGCCGGATGCTTGCGCTGCGCAACAAGCATGCCGCATTCGGCCGCGGCACGCAGCGTTTCCTGACGCCCGGGAACCGCAAGATCCTTGCCTATCTTCGCGAATACGAGGGTGAGACGATCCTGTGCGTCGCCAACCTTTCACGCCTGCCGCAGGCGGTGGAACTGGATTTGTCGCAGTTTGCCGGCTGGGTGCCGATCGAGATGTCCGGCATGTCGCCGTTCCCGCCGATCGGTCAGCTGACCTATCTGCTGACGCTGCCGCCCTACGGCTTCTTCTGGTTCCAGCTGGTGGAAACTTCCGACGGCCCCGTCTGGCGCAAGGAGCCACCGGAGCAGATGCAGGACATGGTGACCATGGTCGTTCGCCGTGACCTGCAGGAGCTCGGCGAAGACTCGCCGCTGTCGCAGATGTTTGCCAAGGATATCCTGCCGCCATACCTCTCGAAACGCCGCTGGTTCGGCTCCAAGGGCTCGATCCTCAATTCGGCGCGGCTTGCCAACGTGACGCCGATCGCATTTGCCAACAACATCCTGCTCGGCGAGCTAGAGGTCGATGTTGCCGGCAAGTTGGATACCTATCTCCTGCCGCTCGCCATCGCCTGGGATGAAGCCCAGCCTTCGGCGCTTGCCCAGCAGCTGGCGCTTGCGCGCATCCGTCAGGGTCGCCGTGTCGGCTTCCTGACCGACGGCTTTGCGATGGAAGGGCTGGCGCGCGGCGTGATCCGCGGACTGTCCGAACGGGCCGTGATCTCGGGCGTTTCAGGCGCCCTTGAATTCGTCGGCACCGACACTCTCGACCAGCTCAACTTCAACGACGACATGCCTGTGACCTGGCTTTCGGCCGAACAGTCGAACAGCTCGCTGATCATCGGTGATCTCGCCATGGTAAAGCTGATCCGTCACATCTTCCCGGGTATCCACCCGGAAGTGGAGATGACGCGTTATCTCACCAATGTCGGCTACCAGAATACGGGACAGCTGCTCGGCGAAGTCGCCCGCACCTCGCCGGAGGGCAACCGCTACACGATGATCATCGTGCAGCGCGCGATCCGCAATCAGGGCGATGCCTGGAACTGGATGCTCGGCAACCTGCGCCGCGCAATCGACGAGATTGTGGTGACCGGGCTCGAGGGCGAAGGGATCGACGAGCACTTCAAGCCGCTCGTCAATCTTTCGGCCACCATCGGAACACGGCTTGGTGAGCTGCATGTCGCACTGGCCCAGCCGACCGATGACGAGGCATTCAGCCCGATCTGGGCTGGCGACGCCGATATCTCGAGATGGCGCGCGGGCGTAACGGCTCAGATCGACCAGAGCCTGACCATGCTCGAACTGAACAGCGAGGGACTGGAAGGTCGCGCCGCAGAAGACGCACGAATGATCCTCAGCCGTCGCGAAGACCTGTTCGGCCTTGTCGAGACGCTGTCCGGCTTTGCCATTTCGACGCTGATGACCCGTACCCACGGGGACTTCCACCTGGGCCAGATCCTGGTGGCAGAGGGCGACGCCTATATCATCGACTTCGAGGGCGAACCCGCCCGCGATCTCGAGGAACGTCGTGCGAAGTCAAACCCGCTGCGCGACGTGGCTGGCCTCCTGCGGTCGCTCAGCTATCTCGCAGCCTCGGCCGATCTCGATCGGGAGGTCGTCAGCGAAGTGGACGACGCCCGTCATCCGGAGCTCGTCAGCCGCTTCATCGACAAGGCGGAACCGGCATTCCTGCAGGCCTATTTCGATGCTGTGGAAAAGTCCGACTCGCTCAACATCCCGCACGAGAAGCGGTCGAAAATACTCGACCTCTTCCTGCTGGAAAAAGCCGCCTACGAGATCGCCTACGAAGTGCGCAGCCGGCCGAAGTGGCTGCCCCTGCCGCTCGCAGGTTTTGCGACCATCGCGGCGCGACTTCTCGACACCGACAGCAATTCCACCCCTGATGCACCCAAGGGAGAGACAGAGTGATGCGATACGAGCGCACGGACCTCATCATCGGAACCGTTGAGGAGGGCCTCCAGGCCCTCGTCGACGGCCGTCATGGCGATCCCTTTTCCATTCTCGGCCGCCATCAGTACGGCGACCTCACCGTGGTGCGGGTGCTGCTTCCCGGGGCGCTTTCGGTTGAGGTCGTCGAGCGCGATACGGCCAAGGTCGTCGCGGAGCTGGACAGCATCCACCCCGGCGGTCTGTTTGCCGGCGTGACCAATTCGACTGCGCCCTATTTCCTGCGCATCGAATGGCCTGAAGCAATCCAGGAAACTGAGGATTCCTATTCCTTTGCGCCACTGCTGGGCGATCTCGATCTGCACCTGATCGGCCAGGGCACCCATTACGATCTCGGCCGGACGCTCGGCGCGATCCCGATGGAAGTGGATGGAGTTGCCGGCGTGCGTTTCGCCGTCTGGGCACCGAACGCCACCCGTCTCTCGGTCGTGGGCGACTTCAACGCCTGGGACGGCCGCCGCCATCCGATGCGGCTGCGGCCGCAGGCTGGCGTCTGGGAACTGTTCGTGCCTCGCCTGACCCATGGCGAGCGCTACAAGTTCGAAATCCTCGACGCTCACGGCAATATGCTGGCGCAGAAGGCTGACCCGATCGCGCGGGCATCGGAAGCAGCACCTTCGACTGCCTCCGTTATCGCCTCGTCCAAGCCGTTCCGCTGGACCGATGGCGACTGGATGGCGGCGCAGGCCAAGGACCGTGCGCGCGAAGGCGCGATGTCCGTCTATGAGGTGCATCTCGGTTCATGGGTTCGGATTGCCGAGGAAGGCAACCGGACGCTCGACTGGGTGGAACTCAGCCAGCGCCTGGTGCCCTACGTCAAGAAGCTGGGCTTTACCCATATCGAAATGCTGCCGATCATGGAGCATCCGTTTGGCGGATCCTGGGGCTACCAGCCGCTTGGCCTGTTTGCGCCGACCGGACGCTACGGCACGCCTGAAGACTTCGCCTATTTCATCGATCGCTGCCATGCGGCCGGGATCGGCGTCATCCTCGACTGGGTGCCAGCGCATTTCCCGACCGACGTCTGGGGTCTGGCGCAGTTCGACGGCACGGCGCTCTATGAGCATGCCGATCCGCGCGAAGGGTTCCACAAGGACTGGAACACTCTGATCTACAATCTCGGTCGCAACGAGGTGAAAGGCTTCCTGATCGCGTCAGCGCTGGAATGGCTTGACCATTTCCATATCGATGCGCTCCGCGTCGATGCGGTGGCCTCCATGCTCTACCGCGATTACAGCCGCGAGCAGGGCGAATGGATCCCCAACAAGTATGGCGGACGTGAAAACCTTGAATCCGTTGAATTCTTCAAGCACCTGAACAGCATCATCCATGAACGGTGCCCGCATGCCTTTACGGTGGCCGAGGAATCGACCGCCTGGCCGGGTGTGACCGAAAGCGTCGAGCACGGCGGACTGGGCTTCGACTTCAAGTGGAACATGGGCTGGATGCACGACACGCTCCACTACATGGAGGAAGATCCGGTCTATCGAAAATACCAGCATGGAAGCCTGACCTTCGGCATGGTCTATGCCTATTCCGAACGCTTCATGCTGCCGCTGTCCCATGACGAAGTGGTGCACGGCAAGGGCTCACTTTTTGGCAAGATGCCGGGCGACCACTGGCAGAAGATGGCCAATCTCCGCGCCTATTACGGTTTCATGTGGGGCCATCCCGGCAAGAAGCTGATGTTCATGGGTGGCGAAGTCGCTCAGGTGACCGAGTGGAACCACGACGCGTCCGTTGTCTGGGATCTGCTGGACAGCCCTAATCATGCGGGCATGCAGCGCTTGATCGCCGATCTCAATGCGCTCTACTCGGCCGAGCCGGCGCTTCAGTATGGCGATTTCCATCCTGAAGGCTTCGAATGGGCCGTGTCCGACGATGCGGAAAACTCCGTCACCGCGATGCTGCGCCTGTCGCAGGACCGGCAGTCGGCAATCATCGTCGCTTCCAACATGACGCCTGTGCCGCGGCATGGCTACCGGATCGGCGTGCCGTTCGAGGGGCGCTGGGAAGTGGTGCTGAATACCGATGCTGCGATCTACGGCGGCACCAATTTCGGCCAGACGGAAGCCTGGACGGAAAACCAGTCGGCGCATGGCAAGGCAGCGTCCGTCGCTCTCGACATCCCGCCGCTGGCGACGGTGTATCTGCGGTGGCGGGGTTAAGTCCCCGGCATCGCCCGGATTGAGCGCTTCCGAGAGATGAAACGGCTGACGGGACCTAGTCCCGCCAGCCGTCTCGATAGACGAGCTTGTCCACGCCGGCAAACCGCCCCACCCGCTGCAGCTCGGCATCGAGCTTGGCCAGCCTGCCTGCGGATGCCCGAACACCCTTTTCCAGCCACAGCCGCCTGACATCAAGCACACCCGTTTTGCGCTCCGCCTTCATGTCGATGCGACCGATCATGCGGTCGCCTTCCAGAAGCGGAAAGACGTAATAGCCGTATTGCCGCTTCGGCTCGGGCACAAAGACCTCTATGCGGTAGAAGAAATCGAACAGCCGCACCGCCCGGTCACGGTTGCGCAGTAGCGGATCGAACGGGCTGAGCACCCTCACCCGTGCCGGCGGTTCTGGAATATCGCCGAGGTTTTGGGGAAAGCCTGAGAACGCGAGGGAAGCGCGCGGGCGGCTGTCGTCGGCGGTTTCGATCAGGACTTCGACGAGTTCATCGCGATGGGCTTTCACCCAGTCCCTCGCCTCTTCCGGCGTGACGATATCCCAGAAGGCAGCGAGTTCTCCCGATGTGGCAAAGCCAAGCTTTTCCATCGCGCTGCGGCAGGCCCAGTCGATGAAGTCCTCGTGGCTGACATCCGGTTCGTGATGGTGGGCGGCAATAACGCGCTCGGTCAGATCGTAGATCTTCTGGAAATTCACCCGGCCTGCAATCGAAAGCTTGCCGGTGTGCCAGTAATATTCGAGCGCCGTCTTGTTCGGGTGCCAGTTCCACCAGCCGCCGGACTTGTGATCCTCCATCTTCATGTCGCGCGACATGATCGCGCCGTTTTCCGAAATGTGCCGGAACGTGTCCTCGAAGGCGGAATCGAAACTCTCGCCATGCCATTTGCGCCAGCGCTCGGCGAGGATCGGTTCGCGGCGGCGGAAGCGGTGCTTCCAGTAGCGGAACAGACGCGCCGGAATGATCGAGGCGTCGTGGGTCCAGTGTTCGAACAGCTCGCCGTCTTTTTCCAAGAGCGACGTCAGGTGTTCGCGCCGATAGGTCTGGTTGCGCGAAAACAGGATCATGTGATGGGCGCGCTCTACGGTGGCGATACTATCCACCTGGACGAAGCCCAGATCATCGATCAGTTGCAGAAGACCGGCCTTGTTGAGCGCACGGGTCGGCGGTGCAGAAAGCTGCTGCCGTTCGATGAAAATCCATCTTGCGCGGGCATTGTTGATCAGAATCGCCATGGCAACGAGACTAGGGCGACAGTGGACCGGATGCAATGTTCACTTTTCATTCCGCCTTCCCGCTCTGCTCCCGCCGCGATATAGACCGTTCCAGCAACCGAGGACCGGCATTGGACATCCATTTCGACAAGGCCGAAGCCCGCTTCGACGGGCGTGTCACGCTGCATCCGCTCACGGTGCGGCTGACCGAGCGCCGCATCGGCGTGATCGGCCTCAACGGCTCCGGCAAGACGACGTTTGCACGGATGATCAACGGACTTGTCTCTCCCTCGAGCGGCAATGTCGTCGTCAACGGCTTCGATACGAAGGCCGACACCGACCGCGCCCGCGCGCAGGTTGGTTTCATCTTCCAGAACCCGCAGAACCAGATCATCCTGCCGATCCTGAAGGAAGACATCGCGCTCGGCCTCACGCCCCGCAAGCTTTCGAAAGCCGAGATCGAGGCCCGAACGACGGCGATCCTCAAGCGCTTCGGCATCGGACATCTTGCCGACCGTCGCTCGCACGAGCTTTCCGGCGGCGAATTGCAGCTTGCGGCCTTTGCCTCGGTTCTGGTGACGGAACCGGACATTTTGATCATGGACGAGCCGACCAACCAGCTGGACCTGAAGAACCGCAACCTGGTGGCCCGCACGATCAGCGAGCTCACCGAAAACGTCATAGTGCTCACCCACGATCTCGATCTCATCGCGGGCTTCGAGCGGGTTCTGTTGTTTGACAACGGCCGGCTTGCCGGCGACGGAAACGCTGCCGAGATCATCGCCCGTTACCGCGAGCTTGCCGCATGAAGACGCTTTACGTGGACGGCAGCGGCTTTCTGCACCGGCTTTCGGCCCGGGCGAAGCTTGTGCTGCTGGCTGCCGCAAGCCTTGCTCTGTTCCTCATCCAGTCGCCGTTAGTACTTGGCGTCGGTGCGGTCGCCAGCTGCCTGCTTTTCGCTTCGCTGCGAATCGGATGGCGGCAAACATGGCTGCGGCTGCGGGTTCTTTTCCTCACCATCGCAGCCGTTGCGCTGTTCACGCTGGTTTTCAACAGCCCTGTCGAGGCCGTCAGCGTGTTTTTCCGGCTCTCGGCGCTGGCGCTTCTTGCGTCCGCGGTGACGGCCACGACTACTACCGGCGATTTTATTACGGAAGTGACATTTGCGGCTTTGCCGCTTGAAAAGCTCGGGCTTGTAAAAGCTGCGGATATCGGCCTGTCGATCGGCCTTGTCCTTCGCTTCATTCCGGAAATCCTGCTGCGCCACCGGGCCATCCGCGACGCCCATATCGCGCGAGGGTTGCGCCCTCGAACCCTCTCCATCATCGTCCCGCTGATCATCCTCACATTGAAGAATGCCGACGAGATTGCCAGCGCAATTGACGCCCGGGCAATCCGTGCGCAGAAGTGATACAGATTCAGTCGTCAAGGAATAGCTATTTGCCTACTCGTGATCTCGTTCTGGCCGCCCTGTTTGCCGCTATCATCATCGTGCTGGGACTGGTGCCGCCGGTCATGCTCGGTTTCATTCCCGTCCCCATCACGGCGCAATCGCTCGGCGTGATGCTGGCCGGCGTCGTGCTCGGCGCCAAGCGCGGCACGATCGCGGTCCTCCTGGTCCTGGTACTTGCAGCGATCGGTCTGCCGGTTCTGTCCGGCGGCCGCGGCGGCCTTGCCGTCTTCATGGCGCCGACGACCGGTTATCTGATCGGCTGGGTGTTTGCCGCGATGGTAACCGGATATCTGTCGCAGATCATGGTGGGTCGCGACCAGGCGGGGCTGGTGCAGGGCGTGAACTTCTTTATCGCAGCCCTGATGGGCGGCGTGATCGTGCTTTACGGGATCGGCATCACCTATCTGGCGCTGATCACCGGCATGGGCTTCGTCAAAGCGTTTCTCGGCTCGCTCGCTTTCATTCCGGGCGACGTCCTGAAGGCTGTGATTGCGGCGCTCGCCGGTCGGGCCGTGATGGCAGGCTATCCGCTGCTGCCGCAGCGCGCGTAAGCAGTCAGTCGAGGAACTGATACAGCCAGTCGCGCAGGTCTTCGGGCAGCGCGGCCGGCGTCCGGGTTTCCGGATCGCATGCGGACCAGACGATTTCGGCTTCGGCCACCTCATCGCTGCCGCGCGTGAAGCGGACGATAAAGCCTGCGGACTTGCCGCCGATCTTGCTCACTCCGACATGGGTATGGATGAGATCGCCGAGCTTCAGCGGCATATGATAGGTGCAGGAGATCTTGCCGACCGCGAAGAACGGGTCATCCGTTGCCGGCTTGCGGCGGTGCCAGAATTCCGTGACCGCCTGTTCCGCAAGGCCGATATAGGCAGCGCGAAACATTTCGCCGTTAAGATCCACATCGCGATAGGCAACGCGAAAATCATGGGTCTTGCCGATATCCTTCGCCATTCCTGCCCGCACTCCAAAAAACGCCTAATGCGCCTACTTCACGGCAAATCCAGTGAAGAGCAAGGGGTATGCGCTTGAAAACATCGCCGTTCTGCGCCATGTCCGAGCTCAACATACCTCACGAGGCCGCCCAATGACCACGCGCCTTTACGAAAACTCCATATTTCTCGAGCATGCGACGCCGGAAGGCCATCCTGAACGGGCAGACCGGCTGCGTACGCTCAACATCGCGCTCGAACACCCCAATTTCGACAAGCTCGACCGCAAACAGGCACCACAGGCCAACGAAGACACGGTGCTTCTGGCGCATCCGGAAGAACACCTGCGCTGGGTGATGCGCAAGATCCCCGAGGAAGACACGATCCTGCAGATCGAGGCCGATACGCAAGTGGGGCCGAAAAGTTTCCAGGCGGCACTGACCGGCATCGGCGGCGCGATCGCGGCCGTCGACGACGTGATGACCGGCAAGGTGGACAACGCATTCGTTGCCTCGCGTCCGCCGGGACATCACGCGGAAAAGACCAAGGCGATGGGCTTTTGCCTGTTCAACAACATCGCCATCGCCGCCCGCCATGCGCAGCAGACCTATGGCGTCGAACGTGTCGCGATCGTCGACTGGGACGTGCATCACGGCAACGGCACGCAGGACATCTTCTGGGACGATCCGTCCGTTTTGTTTTGCTCGACGCACCAGATGCCGCTTTATCCCGGCACAGGCGCCAGAGACGAGACGGGCACGAAGAACACGATCGTCAACGCGCCGCTTTCGGCCAATGACGGCAGCGACCATTTTCGCGATGCCTTCAAGAGCCGCGTCCTGCCGGCGCTCGAAAACTTCCGCCCGGATCTTGTGCTGATCTCGGCAGGCTTCGATGCGCATCACCGCGATCCGCTGGCGCAGATCAATCTGGTCGGCGACGATTTCGACTGGGCGACCGGCCGGTTGATGGAAATTGCGGGGAAATACGCCGGCAACCGGGTCGTCAGCCTGCTCGAGGGTGGCTATGATCTGGAAGGGCTGGCGGAATCGGCCGGCCTGCATATCTGCAGACTGATGAGAGGATGAAGGACATGACCGAAGCCCCAGGCGAGCCGAACGCTCCGATCGACGTCACTGGTTATTCCTTCGAAAAGGCCGTTGCCGAGCTGGAAAGCATCGTAGCGCGGTTGGAACGCGGCGACGTGGCGCTTGACGAATCCATCGCCATCTACGAGCGCGGCGAAGCGCTGAAGAAGCATTGCGAAAAGCTGCTCAACGCTGCCGAAAGCCGGATCGAAAAGATCCGCCTCGACCGCAGCGGCAAGCCGCAGGGCGTGGAGCCGCTCGACGGCGAGTGAGGCCTTCACTCGCATGAAGCCCTGAGTTGCATCTCGACTGAAATCCCGACCTGCGCTATAGTCTCCCCATGGACAAGGACCAGGTCATCGCCAAGCTTCGGGAGCACGAGGCCGAACTGCGCGCCGCAGGCGCGGAGCGGATGTCGATCTTCGGCTCGGTGGCGCGTGGCGAGGCGACGGACGAGTCAGATCTTGATGTTCTGGTGACGTTTTCAGAGCCGGTCATACAGTCTGGCTGGGGGTATTTTACGGCCGTCGAAGAGCTACGTGCCCTGATCGTTGGCATTACTGGTGTAAGGAGCGTTGACATAGTTCCCGAACCGTTGCGCCGGAAACGTTTTAGCCGGAGCGTGGAGAGGGATAGGGCGATTGCCTACTAAGCGTCCTCTGATCCGTTTCCGAGACATTGTCGAGAACGGTCAATCCATTCTCGAATATACACACGGTATGGATTTCGACGCGTACTCTGTCAGCAAGATTACACGGGATGCGTCTGAGCATGTCTAGCACGAATTTCCGAAGCCTCTTGGAAGCTTGGTTCGACGGCAGAAGAAATCTTTCCAAGCCACAACTGGGGCGCCATCAGGGGTTTTGGAAACATGCTCGGGCATGAATACGATGATATTCTTGATGAAACCACTTGGGCAATTGTCACCCGGCACCTCCCGCCCCTCCTTTCCGACCTCGAAACCTTCCTCGCGCGCTACCCCGAAGATCAGGAAACGCTGTAGGAAGGCCGACGTCATTCTTCCGGGCATCGATCCCATCCGGATGATGCATCTGCCTGCGATGCGGTCGAAACGCTGATCATGCCTTGGTCCTCCGACATCGTACCTGATGACGACCAGGAGTTCGTGCCGTTGGCGACACCCTCCCTTCCCCGAGTCCCTCCCCTTGCCCGTCAGCTGAAATCGATTAAAACCGCGGCAAGGTTGTCTCCGTGGACAACTTGAAAAAGCCGGTTTCATCCTCATGTTGGGGTGATAGTTGCTTTTGAGAACAAAAGAAGAGAAAGCCAGCCTCTGTGACACCCCTGCCCGAGACGCCGCTGCTCGACACCGTCAAGCTTCCCGCCGACCTTCGCAAGATCGATGACCGCGACCTGCCGAAGCTTGCCCGCGAACTGCGAGACGAGATGATCGACGCCGTCTCCAGGACCGGCGGACATCTGGGTGCCGGCCTCGGCGTCACGGAACTGACGATCGCCATCCACAAGGTGTTCAATACGCCTGACGATCGGCTGATCTTCGATGTGGGCCACCAGTGCTACCCGCACAAGATCCTCACCGGTCGCCGCGACCGCATCCGCACGCTGCGCCAGGAAGACGGTCTTTCGGGCTTCACGCGCCGGGCGGAAAGCGAATACGATCCGTTCGGTGCAGCCCATTCCTCGACCTCGATTTCGGCCGGCCTCGGCATGGCAGTGGGTTCGGATCTCGCCGGTTCGAAGCGCAATGTGATTGCCGTGATCGGTGATGGCGCGATGTCGGCCGGCATGGCCTATGAGGCGATGAACAATGCCGGTGCGCTCGACGCGCGGCTGATCGTCATCCTCAACGACAACGACATGTCGATCGCCCCGCCGACCGGCGCCATGAGCGCCTATCTCGCTCGCCTTGCTTCCGGCCGCACCTATATGGGCATGCGCGAAGTGGGCAAGAAGCTGACCGGCTATCTCGGCAAGAACATCGACCGGGCGATCACCCGTGCGGTCGAACACGCCCGCGGTTATGTGACCGGCGGCACTATGTTCGAGGAGATGGGTTTCTATCATATCGGCCCGATCGACGGTCATTCGTTCGAGCATCTTCTGCCGGTGCTGCGCAATGTGCGCGACAATGCCAAGGGCCCGGTTCTGATCCATGTCGTCACGCAAAAGGGCAAGGGTTATCCGCCCGCCGAAGCTGCGGCCGACAAGTATCACGGCGTCAACAAGTTCGACGTCATCACCGGCGCGCAGGCCAAGGCCAAGCCAAATGCGCCGTCCTATACCAGCGTGTTCGGCGACGCCCTCGTTCAGGAAGCCGGCTTCGACGACAAGATCGTCGGCGTGACTGCCGCGATGCCGAACGGTACGGGGCTGGACAAGCTGCAGCTTGCCTTCCCCAACCGCACATTCGATGTGGGCATTGCCGAACAGCATGCCGTTACCTTTGCGGCAGGCCTTGCGACGGAAGGCTTCAAGCCGTTCTGCGCGCTCTATTCCACCTTCCTGCAGCGCGGTTACGACCAGGTTGTCCACGACGTGGCGATCCAGGGTCTGCCGGTGCGCTTCCCGATCGACCGCGCCGGTTTCGTCGGTGCTGACGGGCCGACCCATGCCGGTTCGTTCGACACGACCTTCCTCGCCACGCTTCCCGGAATGGTCGTGATGGCCGCAAGCGACGAGGCTGAGCTGAAGCATATGGTGCGCACCGCCGCAGCCTATGACGAAGGCCCGATCTCGTTCCGCTATCCGCGCGGCGAAGGCGTCGGCATCGAGCTGCCGGAACGCGGCCAGATCCTGGAAATCGGCAAGGGCCGCGTCGTCAAGCAGGGTTCGAAAGTGGCGCTTCTGTCGTTCGGCACGCGCCTCAAGGACTGTCTGCTGGCGTCGGAAGATCTCGATGCCGCCGGTCTGTCGACAACGGTGGCCGATGCCAGGTTTGCCAAGCCTTTGGACCATGACCTGATCCGCCAGCTTGCCCGCCATCACGAAGTTCTTGTCACCATCGAAGAAGGCGCCGTCGGCGGCTTTGGCAGTCATGTGCTGCAATTCCTCAGCACCGAAGGCCTGCTCGATCACGGTGTGAAGGTTCGCTCGCTGGTGCTGCCCGATGTGTGGATGGAACAGGCAAGCCCCGACGTGATGTACGCCAAAGCCGGCCTCGACCGCGCCGGCATCGTCAAGACGGTGTTCAATGCGCTGGGCAAGACCCAGGTTGGTGTTGGCGCTGCGGGGTAAAGGCCTAAGCCTCGCTCTCATTGCCCGTCCGTCTCGTGACTTAGATGTCGTGCTAGCACTCGGCAGGGCGAGATGAAGACGTTCGTCCGGGCGAGTTTGTTCGCTACTCCCCCGCCGTCAGAAACAGCACGTGCAGTTCCTTCTCCGGCGTGAAATCCTCGGCGGTCATCTCGAAGGTTATCGGGTCGGTTTTCTTGATGTTGGCGGCGCAGAGGCTGACGTAATCCTTGGGGTTGCCCTTGTCGATTGTCAGGCGGAATTTGTCGATGGGGCCGGACCAGTTGGCGCCGGTGGTCAGCACATAGGACAGCCATTGCTCGGCATAATGCGGGCCGCCCTTGGTGGCTGCGACTTGAAGCTTTGCGGCTGTCTTCATGAAGCTGTCGTCGATGCAGTAGCGTTCGACGTAGCGGGCGTGCTCATAGGCCGGCTTGCCGTTTTCGATGAAGGTCATGGCCACCGTGCCGCCGACGCTCGGTTTGTAGCGGTGGCTGACCTTGACCGGCTTTTGCGCGGGGAACGTCGTCTTCCACCAATAGGCGGAGCGGAGCGTCCATGCCGGCGTGATGTCCTCCTGCCAGCCTTTTCCGGCATCGTAGCGATCTATCCGGACCAAGCCCTTGGCAAGAAAGTCGGCCTTGACGTCATCGGGCAGGGTCTTGAGGGCCTCGGTGGTTCTGTCGCTATAGGGCAGAAGCGGTACCTTGTGGGCGACGAGGTCTTCGGTGCGGTCAATGCCGGTGGCAATGATGCGTTGCTGGAGCTGCGGCTTGATCTCGCGGCCGTCCTGCAGGACCGTGAAGCCGAGGAAGTTGTCGGCTTCCGGGTCGCCATAGGCTATGTCGCTCTGGGCGCCGCCAGTTATGTCCGGCATCGGGAAGGCGATGACGCTTTCGACATCCTTTTCGGTGTCGTTCCTGAAGATGTAGTCGACCCGGACTTCCTGACGCGAGAGCTGAAGGTGCTCTTCAGCCATGGTGATATCGGAGGTCTGGACATAGACGAGGCCGCCGGTCGTCAGTTCCGCCGTCGTATCATTGGCGAAAAGTGGCGGTGCGGCCACAAGCAGGCCGGCCATCAGCGTGGCCCCGAAGGCAATTGTCCAGCGTCTCATCCATTCCCCTCCCGGTTGGCGCGGCAACAATAGGCAGAAGAAGCGAACTATAAAAGGCCGGCGGAGGCTTGTCCGGCAGGTCGAAACGCGTTTTTGTCTTGCGTGCGGGGCTCGCCCGCGTCATGGGAAGGCATGTCAGACATTCAACAAAGACTTGACCAGCTTCTGGTCACCCTCAACCTCGTCGACAGCCGCTCGCGCGCGCGCGACGCGATTGCCCGCGGCACCGTCAAGGTCGACGGTCGCATCATTACCAAGTCCGGACAGATCGTGTCCTCGACAGCGCAGATCGAGATGGACGATCCCGCGAGCGCCTATGTGTCGCGCGCGGCGCTGAAGCTGGTTGCCGCACTCGATCACTTCAAGCTCGATCCGACCGGTTGCGAATGTCTCGATGTGGGCGCCTCGACAGGCGGCTTTACCGAAATCCTGCTCGCCCGCGGCGCAGCACATGTGACGGCACTCGATGTCGGCCATGCGCAGATGCATCCGCGGATTGCCGATGATCCACGCGTCAGCAATATCGAGGGGGTCAACGCCCGCTATCTCGAGGCTGACGATATCGACGACCGGCCGATCGATTTCGTCGTTTCGGACGTGTCCTTCATCTCAATCAAGCTGGCCCTGCCGCCGGCGCTGGAACTGGCGCTGCCGGGCAGCTATTGCGCGCTGCTGGTCAAGCCGCAGTTCGAGGCCGGCCGCGACGCGATCGGCAAGCGGGGCCTCCTGAAGGAACCGGACACGGCACCGGCGGTGGCGGCTGAGCTGGAACGCTGGCTGGTGGAAGACATGGGCTGGGAAAGCCTTGGCCTGATCCCCTCGCCGATTGCCGGCGGTGATGGCAACGAGGAGTTTCTCCTGGCAGGACGGAAGCCGGAATGAGCACGGTTCACGTCACCATCAACCGTCTTGGCGCACAGGGCGACGGTGTCGCCAACGGCGAGGACGGGCCGGTCTATGTTCCCTATGCTCTTCCGGGCGAAACGCTGGCGATCGCCCGCAATGGCGACCACGGCACGGTCATGTCGACGGGCAACCTTTCGCCGGACCGGATCGAACCGGTCTGTCGCCACTTCGGACCCGATGGCGATGCCTGTGGCGGCTGTTCGCTGCAGCATCTCGCCAAGGCGCCGTATAATGACTTCAAGCGCCAGCTCGTCATCGACGCGCTGAAATCCAAGGGCCTGACGCCCGACGTCAAGGAGACGGTCGAGTGTCATCCGGGCGAACGGCGGCGCACGGTGTTTTCCGCGCGGAAGACGGAGAAGGAGCTTCTGCTGGGCTACAACCGGGCAGAAACGAACCATATCATCTCCATCGTCGAATGTCCGATCGCCGCGCCCGGCATCGTGGCGCGGCTTGATGCGATCCGCGCGATCGGCATGGCGCTGGCAACCGGCTCGGAGACGTTCCGCATCTCGGTGCTGGAAAGCCTCTCCGGTCTCGATATCGCGGCCGAGGGGTTGAAGCCGCTCTCGGACAAGCAGCGCCGCAAGGTGACCGAGACGGTTCTGGCGCTGAAGGGCATCGCCCGTGTTTCGGCCAATGGCGAAATCGTGCTGGAGCCGCAAAAGCCGGTGATCGATTTCGGTGGCGTCAAAGTTTCTCCTCCGCCCGGTAGCTTCACGCAGGCGACGAAAGAGGCAGAGGAAGCCATGGCGACGCTGGTGCATGGCCATATGGGCAAGGCCAAGCGGGTGCTGGACCTGTTTGCCGGCTCGGGCACATTTGCGCTGCGACTGGCGAGAACGGCACGCGTGCACGCGGTGGAAAGCGACGACAAGGCACTGAAGGCGCTGGACCATGCGGCCCGCAACAGCCAGGGGCTGAAGCCCGTCAGCATCGAGAAGCGCGATCTCTTCCGCCGGCCGCTGATCCCGATGGACCTGAAGCACTTCGATGCCGTCGTCTTCGACCCGCCGCGGGCGGGTGCCGAAGTGCAGGTCAAGGAACTGGCGCGGTCGAACATCAAGACGATTGCTGCGGTCAGCTGCAATCCGCTGACACTGGCGCGGGATCTGAGGATCCTTGTCGATGCCGGGTACCGGATCGTCTCCGTGACCCCGGTTGACCAGTTTCTCTGGTCGCCGCATGTCGAGGCCGTCGCGCTGCTCAGCAAAGTTTGACGCTAGTCTTGACAGAACGCAATTCGGTTGTGCAACCTTGGTTTACAACCTAGCCATAGAGGCGTAGCTTTCCCGTGTCGCATCCAAGGCGGCAAATGACTTGCCGCCAGTGCGATCTCCAAGGGGGGAAAGCATGGCACAGATCGCAATGCATGGGCATGGCGTGCGCGGCATGAAGCCGGAAACGCTGCATTCTTTCGACGGCATCGGTGATCCCGGGAAATTCGGGATCATGTTTCCCAATCTCTTACCGTTTTCGGCAAGCGACGATGCGCTTGCCGCCCTGGCCAAGTCTATGGCGGATAAACTGCTCGACGACGGCAACCCGGAACCGGGCAAGGACAACCCGAACATTCCGGCCGGCTACACCTATCTTGGCCAGTTCATCGACCATGATATTACGCTCGACACGACGCCACTCGACCAGCAGCATGCCGACCCGAAGGCGACCACCAACTTCCGGACACCGGCGCTCGATCTCGATTCTCTCTACGGCGATGGGCCGGGTATCCATCCCTATCTTTACCAACGCGACGTCGAAACGCTGCAAACTTCCGGCAAACTGTTGATCGGACGGGCAGCGGCGTCATCGGATCAGCAAGGCGCTGCGATCCCCGATCTTCCCAACGACCTTCCGCGCAACCAGGAGGGCCACGCGCTCATCTTCGACGAACGCAACGATGAGAACCTGCTGGTGGCACAGACGCATCTGCTGATGCTGAAGTTTCACAACAAGGTGTTCGACAAGGTCGCATCGGAAAGGCCTGACCTCAAGGGTACCGCGCTCTTCAAAGAGGCTCGGCGGATCGTCACCTGGCACTACCAGTGGATTGTGCTGTTCGATTTCGTGGAACGTCTGACCGAGCCTGGCTTGATCCAGAAGATCAAGAAGGAGGGTCGGCGGTTCTACCGGTTCAAGCAGCGGCCCTATATGCCCGCCGAATTCGGCGCCGCGTGCTACCGGCTCGGCCATTCGATGGTGCGGGAAAGCTATAGCCACAACCGGGTGTTCAACCCTACAGCCGATAGTCTTGCGAACGCGACGCTCGACCTTCTGTTCCTGTTCACCGGAAAGTCCGGGAACATTACCGGCGAGCTCGCCAACGACCCGGGCGTCGGGTTTGCCGCGCTCCCGTCGAACTGGGTGGTCGACTGGCGGCGGTTCTACGATCTGGATACGCCCGAAGGCGAGAAGGAGACCAATTTCGCCATCAACCACAGCCGGCGACTGGACCCTTTCATCACACCCGCCCTGCACACCCTGCCCGGCGGACCTGGTGATGGCTCGGTTGCATCGCGGGAATTCGACCTTGCCTTCCGCAACCTGCGTCGCGGCGTACAGATCGGACTTCCCTCCGGGCAAGCAATCTGTCGCGCCATGGGTCTTCAGCCACTGACGCCCGAGCAGATTGCCACGGGTCCGGACGGCAAGGCGGCCAAGCAGCACAAGATGCTCGAGGAAACACCTCTGTGGTATTACGTTCTCAAGGAAGCGGAGGTCTTCAACAAGGGAAGACGGCTCGGGCCGATGGCATCCACCATCATCGCCGAGACATTCCTCGGCATGGTGCATGGCGACCACGAGTCGTTCCTGTGGCTGCGCTCCGACTGGAAACCGGAACTGCCGAGCGACACGCCCGGCCACTTTACGATGGCCGATCTCGTCAAGTTCGTCGGTGACGTCAATCCTCTCGGTGCGGCTGTGCCGCAACCCGCAGAAGAGAAGGTCGACGGCTGACGGGTGGAGGACATGCTCTAGTCGTCGAGGTCGAGCCTGCCGGTGCCTGTGACGCCGGAGCAGCGGCAGGTACCGCCGACCCGGCCTTCATCGGCCCGGCAGACATAGGGACGGTCGCGGTCGTCGCTCTGGCGCGGCTGCACCACGCAGACATAGCGCTGACGGCGTCGGTCGCGCCGGTCCGTCTGCTCGGAAAGACTTTGCTGGCTCTGTATCAGGGTGATCGGCGCGTTCGCTGTATTGGCGGACGCGGCAAATGCCGGGCCAGCATCGGCGGGCAGGCAGGAGAGGCCAAGAGTTGCAAGAGAAAGCAGGCCGGTCAGGGCTGTACGCATGATGTCCTCCTCGTTTGAGGAGTATCTAGCCACGCTTGCCTTGTGAATGAAGGCGCAGCGCGGCGTAGATGGAACTTTGATGCAACTCAGCGTTAACGCCGCATGAAGGCCTCGAAAGCGGCGCGAGCTTCGGCGCTTTTCAGCCGGGCAGAGAAATGCGTCAGTTCCTCGTCCATCCGGGCGAGCACGTCGTCGCGGGGGCCGCGCACCAGATCGCGGGCGATTTTTAAGGCCTGCGGTGGTTTTGCCGAAAGTTTAGCGGCGAGAGCCAGCGTTTCCGCCTCGACGGCCTGCGGCTCGACCACCTTCCACACAAGGCCGGCCTCGTGGGCGGCATCGGCAGAGAACCCCTCGCCGGCAACCAGCATTGCAAAGGCGCGCTGGTGGCCCATAACCCTTGGCGCCAGAAGGCTGGAGGCTGCTTCCGGCACAAGCGCCAGATCGACGAAGGGTGTCTTGAACAGGCTGCGGGACGAGGCGATCGTCAGGTCGCAGTGGAGGTTGAGCGTGGTGCCGATGCCGATCGCCAGGCCATCGACGCCTGAAACCATCGGCTTTTGCGCGAGCGCCAGCGCCCGGATGAAGAGGGCTGCGGCCGGTGGTTCGTCCGTGCCTGAGACCGCGTGGGCCAGAAAATCCGCCATGTCGTTGCCGGCGGAAAAGCAGCCTTCGGTGCCGAGAAAGGCGACCGCGCGGATCGTGTCGTCGGTATTGGCATCTGCGAGCGCCGCCGTCATGCGGTGATACATGGACGAGGTGATCGCGTTCTTCTTTTCCGGCCGGTTGAATCGGATCGTGAGCACGCCCTCGTAGTCGGCGGGGCGTTCGATCAGGACATGGCTATTTGCTGTTGGGGTCGCGTCGCTCACGGCATTCCTCCTCAGGCAAGCACGATGCGTGCAGCTTCCAGGCTCTCGGCACCGGCGATGACGCGGTCCTTCAAGGCTGCGGTCTCCGACAGCATGTTTTCGGCCGCAAACCTGCAGAGCGACACGCGCTTCTCACCCGATCCGTCTTCCGATGCGACGAGCGCGCCCTTGGCGAGATAGGCACCGGTCAGGACGAGGCCGAACAGACGCTGGTAGGGCGTCGCGCCCGCAAGGGCTTCCGCCACGCGGCCTGAGGCCTGCGCCTCCAGCAGCCAGTCGGCCGACGCCTGGAGATCGTCGATCGATGCGGTCAGCCGTTCAGCAGTGCTGCCGAAGCGGGGGGCATTGAGGCTTTCGACTCTCTGCGCGATGTCGCGCAGCTCACCGATGAAGGTCCGCACCTGCGCGCCCTTGGAAAGCGGCAGTTTGCGCAGCACGAGATCGATCGCCTGGATGCCGTTGGTGCCCTCGTAGATCGGGGCGATGCGGGCGTCGCGGAGATAGCGCGCGGCACCGGTTTCCTCGATATAGCCCATGCCGCCATGCACCTGGATGCCGAGCGAGGCGACGTCGACGCCGCAATCGGTGGCGAAGGATTTGGCGATCGGCGTCAGGAGTGCGGCACGCTCGACCCAATGGGTGGCCTGATCGCCTTCGAGGTGATGCGACATGTCGATCGCGTGGGCGCAGGCAAAGCAGATGGCGCGCGACCCTTGCGTCAACGCCTTCATCGTCAGCAGGGTGCGGATGATATCGGGGTGCTGAATGATCGGGCTCATCTGCGGACCAGTCGACCCGGGCGCCCTGCCCTGGGTTCGATCGGACGCGTAGGCGACCGCCTTCTGGGTCGCAGCTTCCGCGATCGCGACACCCTGCATGCCGACGGCGAGACGTGCGTTGTTCATCATCGTGAACATGCAGGCGAGGCCCTGGTTTTCTTCCCCGATGAGATAGCCGATCGCGCCGGTGCCATCGCCGAACTTGCCGTCGCCATAGATCATCGTGCAGGTGGGCGAACCGTGGATACCGAGCTTGTGCTCGATCGAATGACAGATCACGTCGTTGCGCTCACCGAGCGAGCCATCCTCGCCGACCAGGAACTTCGGCACCAGAAACAGTGAAATGCCGCGGGTGCCGGCAGGCGCATCGGGGAGACGTGCGAGGACAAGGTGGATGATATTGTCGGCGGCGTCGTGTTCGCCCCAGGTGATATAGATCTTCTGCCCGAACACACGGTAGCTGCCATCGGCCTGACGTTCGGCGCGGCTCTTCAGCGCGCCGACATCGGAACCCGCATGCGGCTCCGTCAGGTTCATCGTGCCGGTCCATTCGCCCGAAACCATCTTTTCCAGATAGATAGCTTTCAGATCGTCGCTGCCATGGGCAACCAGCGCCTCGATCGCACCCATCGTGAGGGTCGGCGCGAGCGCGAAGGCCATCGAGGCGGAATTCCACATTTCCAGCGTCGCGACGTTGAGCATATGCGGCAGCGCCTGACCGCCGAACGCTTCCGGCGCCGTCAGGCCGTTCCAGCCGCCTTCGCGCCACTGCCGATAAAGTTGCGGCCAGCCATCCGGCGTCTTCACCACGCCGTCCTCAAGCCGCGCGCCCTGGCGATCGCCGATATCGCCCAGCGGCGACATTTCGTCGCTGGCAAAACGGCCGGCTTCTGCCAGGATGGCATCGACGAGATCGGGGGAGAGGTCGCCGAACCGGCCGATCTCCAGCGCGTCGGCAAGACCCGCCACATGGTTCAAGGTGAAGGCAATCTCCTCCACGGGTGCCTTGTACATGTCGCTTCTCCCAAATTGACAATTCTTCCGGTCGATGACGCAGGTGCGATCACCGAACTCCCACTGGCTTTTTACGTAAACGTAAACGAGGTTGTCAATCGATCCATCGCGGTTCCGCGGCAGGATACGAGAAAATCCCCGTTGCAACAGGTGTCACACATAGCGCCTAATGAGGGGCGTCATGCTTGCAGGTCTTCAGTCCATGCCTCCGATAAATTCTCCGATTATTCCCGCCACGCCAGGTCTTGTCTGGGCCTATCATTTCCGGCCCGGCGAGGCTGGCACATGCTCAAGGCTTTCGCTGGAGGCGACGCCGTCGGAGCTGGCGATCGACACCGGTTTCCTGTGGCTGCATCTCAACCTAGCAGACCTGCGGGTCGGCGCCTTTCTGGAGAATTTTCCAGGCCTGCCGGCGGCCGCAGCGGTCGCACTGACCACCCATGAAACGCATGCGTCGATCACGCTGGACGAGCAGTCCGTCTATGGCACGCTGATCGATTTCCAGCGCGAGTTCGACAGCGACACCCGCGATATCGGCTGGCTGCATTTCTTCGCCTCCGACAAGGTGATCATCACGACCCGGCTGCAGCCGCTGCGTTCGGTCGACCGGGTGCGCGGCGCGATCGAAAAGAATGCCGGTCGCTACAAAAGGCCGCTCGACCTGTTCGAGACGCTGGTGGCCGAATTCCAGCGCACGATGATCGCGATGGTGATGGAATTTACCGAAGAGCTGAACCTGATTGAAGACTTCGTCTACGACAACGTGCCGCGCGACGAACGCCGGCGGCTTGCTCCCGTGCGGCGTATGGTGGTGCGTTTGCACCGGCACCTGCGCACGACCCTGTCGCTGATGCGGCGTGCGGCGGCCGCGGACGACGATGATATGCCGCCCAGGTTCGACGATATCGCCTCACGGCTGATCGGCCGGCTCGAAGCCGTCGACCACGACGTCTATGCGCTGCAGGAGCGGGCCCGGCTGCTGCACGAGGAAATCGATTCCAAACAGGCATCGGAGACCAACCGGCACCTCTACATACTCTCGATCATGACCGCCTTCCTGCTGCCGCCATCACTGGTCACCGGCTTTTTCGGCATGAACACGTCGTCGCTGCCGTTTGCCGAGGGACTGCACGGCACGGCCTTCGCGCTGGGTTTCATGGTGCTTTCGGCGGCAATTGCCTGGTGGCTTCTGAAGCGGACGGGAATTTTCTGAAAGAATGGCAAAACGAAATCAGCCCGCCCGGGCATGCCGGACGGGCTGTCTTGTCGTGCAGGTTTTCGCCGGATCAGGCGACGGCGTGGAGCTTCGCCTGATCGCCCTGGAGGCGATTGGTCATGAAGTGCGCGTACCATTCCACGAACTGCATGACGCCGCCTTCATGCGCTTCCGAATAGGGACCCGGCTCATAGGCCGGCGAGCGGATGCCGAAGGCATTTTCCTCGACGATCTGGCGGTCCTGGTCGTTGGTCATGTTCCAGACGTGGGTCAGTTCCTCGACTGTGTAGTCGACGCCTTCAACCGCATCCTTGTTGACGAGCCATGTGGTGGTGACGGCCGTTTCTTCCGGCCCGATCGGAATGACGCGGAAGGAGATCGCGTGGTCGACCAGCATGTGGTTCCAGGTGGTCGGATAGTGGAACATCAGCATGGTGCCGATATGGGAGATCTTCACGTCTTCCGACAGCGCCTTGGCAACCGCCGGCCGGCCGTTCATCGTGTAGCTTTCGGCATCCTCGATCAGCGGCATGCGGGCGACGCGGTACTGGCCGTCCGTCGACATGTTGAACGTGCTTGGCAGGTTTGCCGCCTCGCAGCGCTGCCAGTGTTCGGAAATGAACGGATCGTCGCCGGCACCCTGCACGCCGGTCGCAGTCGGCGCTTCCGGATAGGTGCGGCAGAGTTCCGGATGATTGGCGGCGCAGTGGTAGCACTCGCGATTGTTTTCCCAGACGAGCTTCCAGTTGCCCTTTTCGATTATCGTGTTCTTGGCAGCGACCTTCGTTTCGGCCAGGCGATGCGGTGCCATGTAGGGCTGGATGGTAGCCCGGACGGGCGCGAAATCGGGTGCCTCGTTGGCAAGGCAGACGAAGATATAACCGGCGACGGATTCGCAGTGAACAGGCTTCAGGCCGAACTGCTTCTTGTCGAAATCCTCGCCCATATGGCGGGCCGACATCAGCGTGCCGTCGTGCTGGTAGGTCCACTGGTGATAGGGACAGACGAGACGGGTCGCAGAACCGCTATCCTTGGTGCAGACGCGGTGGCCGCGGTGACGACAGGTGTTGTGGAAGGCGCGGATGTCGCCTTCGCGGGTGCGCAGCACGAGGACCGGATAGTCGCCGATCTGCAGCGTCACGTAATTGCCGGCCTTCGGGATTTCGCAATCATGGCCGACGAACAGCCAGTCGCGATACCAGATCATTTCCAGATCGAGCTTGTAATAGTCCGGATCGATGTAAAAGGGCTGTTCGAGGCTGAAGCCTTCGCGGCGATTGTTGAGCTGCCGCAGAACCTGGCTGTGAATGTCCATCGTGTCTTCCTCGTCAAATCCACTAGCGAAAGACTTGGGGGAGCTTGCGGACAGACCCTCCTGCCCCCAATCCTACCCCGAACGCCCACCGCGATCGGTCGTCATCACATCCGCAGATTGGCACGTCCCCAGACTGAACTGCTATCAAGACGGCCGGCTTCCCAATTTTCCGCCTTCCGTAGCTGAGGCGACTCCTTGAGTTTCATCGATTTAAGCACTCGCGCTGCCTGTCGCACAGGCGACATTGCGACATCGGAAAACGCATTGACGACGACGGCTCACATGACAGGTCGGGTTTTGTGCTGGAGACCAGCGGACGGCGCTGTTTGCGCGGTGCGTCGGACCGTAAACCGCCTGTTAAACCGCTCCAGCTAGACTTCGTCTTGCGCGAAGGGGCCAGCCGCATGCAGACAAACGGAAAGCTACGCTACTACGACGCGAACCGGCCGCCACCGCCGGTGTCGGCGCAGGCGCCGACGAGCGCGATCGGGCATTCCGAGTTCCTGCGCACAGGTCGTATCTCCAGGACACAACCGCTGTGGCTGCCAAAGGAGCGCCGTTATCTCACCTATGAGGAAGTCGCGGAGCGGACGGGGCTGAAGCTGGAGTCTGCCGGCGAACGCACGCACCAGCGGATCAACGGCTTTCATCACTCGATACAGTTTCCGAAAATGGTGTTCCACCGCACGCTGGAGCAGACCCCTCACCTCGGCTATTGCCATGTGACGGCCGCAAGCACCCTGTTTTCGCCGACAGCGAAGGTGAAGTGGTCTTTCTACATCGCCAATTTCCTGGCCGAGATCGGCGATGAGGACGAGTTCTTCAAGCGGGTCAACACCCAGTATTCCCGCATGTATTTCGCGGTGGCGACCGAAAGCGACCCGGATCAGTCGATGAAGATCGACCGCAGCATCCGCAAGAACGGTCTTCTGTTTCGGACCACCGACCCGAAGGAAGCGCTGAAGAACGTGCTGATGCTGGGTGCGCCCGACCAGGCCGTGCGAGCGATCATCAAATCGCTTTAACGCGGTCTCAGTCCGCGCTATGCACAGCGGGACATGACGGCAGAGATCATCGACATCAGGACGGACAGGAACGGCGCGCTTGACCACGCGTGCGCCGTGCTGTCGCAAGGCTTTCCGGTCGCCATTCCGACGGAGACCGTGTACGGGCTTGCCGCCGACGCCACGAACCCTTCGGCGATCACCCGCATCTATGAAACCAAGGGGCGGCCGCGCTTCAACCCGCTGATCTGCCATATGGCCGATGTCGCGATGGCGGAGCGGTATGCATCGTTCGATCCGATCTCGCGTCGGCTGGCGGAAGCCTTCTGGCCGGGGCCGCTGACGCTGATCCTGCCGCTCATTCCAAAAAGCGGTATCCATCCGCTCGCAACTGCAGGGCTCGATACGGTCGGCATCCGCCTGCCATTGGGCTTTGCCGCCGATCTCATCCGCGCCTTCGGCAAGCCGCTGGCAGCACCGAGCGCCAACACGTCCGGCAAGGTCAGCCCGACCAGTGCCGGCCATGTCGCTGGTGATCTCGGGAGCAAGCTGAAACTGATCCTCGATGGCGGCGCGTCGTCGGTCGGCGTCGAATCGACCATTGTCCGCGTCGAGGGCGAAACGGTCCGGCTGCTGCGTCCCGGCGGCGTTGCCGCTGAAGAGATCGAGGCGCTGATTGGTCGCGCGGTCATTCGTCCGGAAGGACCGGCAGCGATCATCGAAGCGCCCGGCATGCTCGCCTCGCATTATGCGCCATCGGCAGCCGTGCGGTTGAATGCGACCCATGTGGCACTGGGCGAGGCTTTGATCCGGCTGGGGTCGGATCCGATCGACGGTATCGAGCAGGCGACAGCGGTGTTCAACCTCAGCCCCGCCGGCGACCTTGCCGAGGCAGCCGCCAATCTGTTCGATTATCTGAAGAAAGCCGATGCGGTTGGGGCGACGCGCATTGCAGTCACAGCCATTCCCGATACCGGGCTTGGCGAAGCCATCAACGACCGGCTGGTCCGAGCGGCAGCCCCGCGGGAATAAAAATACGAGCCCAGGAGAAACGCCATGGACATGCCCCTCCCTTCCCCGGATCTACTTGCCCGGTTTACGGCGATCGTCGGCGCTGCGCACGCGGTCAGCGATCCGGTGGAGCTTGCGCCGCATCTCGTCGAAAACCGCGGGCTCTATAAGGGCGCGTCCCCTCTCCTTCTCAAGCCCGGTTCGACGCAGGAAGTGTCGGCGATCCTGAAGCTTGCCAGCGAGACCGGGACGGCCGTCGTGCCGCAGACCGGCAATACGGGTCTTGTTGGTGGCCAGACTCCACGCAGCGGCGGATCCGACATCATCATCTCGCTGGAACGGATGAACCGCATCCGCGAGATCGATCAGATGGCAAACGTGATCGTTGTCGATGGGGGCGTCATTCTTGCCGAAGTGCAGAAGGCGGCGGAGGAGGTCAACCGGCTGTTTCCGCTGTCGCTCGGGTCGGAAGGCTCATGCCGGATCGGCGGCAACCTCTCCACCAATGCCGGCGGCACGGCCGTGCTTGCCTATGGCAACATGCGCCAGCTCTGCCTCGGGCTGGAAGTGGTGCTTCCGACCGGCGAGATCTGGGACGGGCTGCGCAAGTTGAAAAAGGACAATACCGGCTACGACCTGCGCGACCTGTTTATCGGCGCCGAAGGCACGCTCGGGATCATCACCGGCGCGGTGCTGAAACTCTATCCGCGGCCGGTCGGGCATCAGGTGGCGCTTGCCGGCCTTGCCTCGCCGGCCGATGGGCTCTTGCTGTTTCAAAAGGCATCGAACCTCTGCGGCACGGCGCTGACCGGGTTCGAGCTGATGCCGCGGATCGGCATCGAGTTTACCACGCGGCATATCGACGGCGTGCGCGATCCGCTGTCTCAGCCCTATCCATGGTATGCGCTGATCGATATCTCGACATCGGACGCTGCCGAAACCGCCGACACGATGGTGCAGGCGCTGCTGGAACAGGGGTTCGAGGCCGGACTGGTCATCGACGCGGTGATCGCCTCGTCGGTCGCGCAGCAAAAGGCGCTCTGGCACATGCGCGAAAGCATGTCGGATGCGCAGAAGCCTGAAGGCGGATCGATCAAGCACGATGTTTCGGTGCCGATCTCGAAGATCCCGCATTTCATGGAGGAAGCCGAGCAGGCGGTTCTCGCCGCCGTTCCCGGAGCCCGCATCTGCGCCTTCGGCCATCTCGGCGACGGCAATATCCACTACAATATCTCCCAGCCGCTCAGCAACGACATGGGAGGCAACAAGGCAGCCTTCATCGACCGCTGGCGGGAGGTGAATGCCATCGTCCACGGGATCGTGCTTGCCGCGGGCGGCTCGATTTCCGCTGAACACGGGATCGGCCAGCTGAAGCGCGACGAGCTTGCGCATATCCGCCCGCCGATCGAGATGGAGCTGATGCGGCGCATCAAGCACGCCTTCGATCCGGCCGGTATCATGAACCCCGGCAAGGTCGTGGCATTGCCATGAGCAAGCCGGCACCGGACCGGCCGACCATGACGATCCGCGTCGATCTGGAAAACGGCGTCCGGCTGGGGCCCGGCAAGGCGCAGCTTCTGGAACTGATCGCCGAACATGGTTCGATCCGGGCCGGCGGCGCTGCGATCGGCATGTCCTACCGGCGTGCCTGGCTGCTGGCAGACGAGATCAACCGGATGTTTCTGGAGCCCTCGATCTCGACCCGGCATGGCGGCAAGTCTGGCGGCGGTGCGGGGCTGACCGAATTCGGCCAGCAGCTTCTTGGCCGCTACAGGGATATGGAAGCAAAAAGTCGGGCTGCAGTGCAACCCGACCTCGATTGGCTTGATAGTGTGACGGACCCGCAATTCCGGGCCGCCGGTAGCGACAAGGCCGACTGAGCGATCAGCCCGCCCGGCGCATCCGTTCACCCATGCCCTGCAGAGCGCCCGGCTGACGCCCGGTGCCACTGACGCGGAAGCTGCGGATGAGGTTGAGCAGTTCTTCCGTATCGGCAGACAAAGCCTCGGCGGAAGCCGTGGTCTCTTCGGCCATCGCGGCATTGTGCTGGGTGGCCTGGTCGAGCATGTTGAGCGACGAGGAGATCGAGCGCAGCGTCGTATCCTGTTCGGCTGCCGAATGGGCGATGCGGCCGACGATGTCGCTTGCCGACTTCACCTGATCGGAAATCCGCTTCAGGGCCTGACCGGCCTCGCCGACGAGGCGGACGCCGTTTGCGACCTGGCCGGACGAGCGGGAGATCTGTTCCTTGATCTCCTTGGCGGCGGCGGCCGAACGCTGGGCCAGTTCGCGCACTTCCTGGGCGACGACGGCAAAACCCTTGCCGCTTTCGCCGGCGCGGGCCGCTTCGACACCGGCATTGAGGGCCAGAAGGTTGGTCTGGAAGGCGATCTCGTCGATGACGCCGATGATCTTGGTGATTTCCGCCGAGGACTGTTCGATGCCGCTCATGGCGCCGATGGCTTCCTCGACGACGGCGTCGCTGCGATTGGCTTCGGTGCTGACAGCCGTGACGCGCTGGGCGGCGTCGCGTGCACCGTCGGCGGTCTGGCGGACGGCGACGGTCAGTTCGTCAAGTGCGGCGGATGTTTCCTCGAGGTTGGCGGCCTGGCGTTCGGTCCGCTGCGACAGTTCGTTGGAAGCGCGGCGGATTTCCTCTTTCGAGCCGCCGATATCGATACCCTTGTCGTTGACTTTGGACATCGCAGCTTCGAGATGACCGAGCGCTTCGTCGAAGTTGTCGCGCAGACCGGCGTAGCGGGTGCCGAGATCGCCGCAGCGAACCGTCAGATCTCCCTTGGCGAGCTGTTCGAGCGCCGAGCCGATCGTCGAGACGACGCGGGCCTGAAGCGCTGCTTCGTCGCGCTGCATGTCGAGATTGTGCTGGCGTTCGCCGTCGAGCTCCTCCTGCTGGCGCTGCTGGCTTTCCTGCATGGCATGGCGCTCGCGCACCTTTTGCTGCAGCGCCTGCGTTGCACGGGCCATCAGGCCGACTTCGTTTTTCATGTCCGTGTGCGGGATCTGCATCGTCACGTCTTCGTCGGCCACGGCGTTCAGCGCCTGACGGATCGCACCGAGCGGACCGGAGATGTTGCGGATTACGACGAAGGCCAGCAGCGAGCCGAGGAGCAGGATGACGAAGCCGAAGGACAGCGCCTTGAAGACTTCGCTGCGGATCTGCGCCTGGAGATCGTCGACGTAGACGCCGGTGACGAGAACCAGCTGCCAGGGCTCGAAGGCGAGCGCGTAGGAGCTCTTCAGGAAGCTATCGCCTTCCTGACCAGGCTTGGGACCGAGAAAATCGACGGTGCCGCCACCCGCGCGGCCGATCTTGACCAGTTCGTCACGGTACATGAAGCCCTGGCTGTCCGGCTTGCCCTTGAAACTCTGGCCGAGCCGCTTGGGATCCGGATGGACACGCATGTTCACATCGTAGTCATAGGCAAAGAGGTAGCCGTCCGGGGTGAAGGTCATGGCCGACACGGCTTCGAACGCCCGCTTCTGCGCCTCTTCGCGACCCATCGCACCGGAGGCCTCGAGAGCCTGGAAACGCTTGAAGATACCGATGCCGGATTCCACCTGCGTGCGCAGCATGCCGTAACGTTCGGCGTAGATCGCCTGGGTGGACGTGCGCAGCTGCATGTATGTGGCAGCGGCAAAGCCGGCGATCAGCAAAAGCACGAGCAGCAGCAGCTGGTGGGAGATTTTGAGATTCTTCATGGTCCGCTCACCTGTGACCGGCAGCGACCGCGCAGGCCGCACCTTGGGAAAAATGATGTTTGTGGGAGGCGGCACATTCTGCACCATGTCGTCTGCAATGATTGCAGTGCAACGACCATATGAGCGATGCATAAATAATTATTTAATCACACAATAACGCAGAAAAACGTATGGCCGCACAGTAACTGCGCGACCTTTTCTTGACTGCCTGCAACGACTTGCTGACTGTTTATTCAGCCCGTTTCAGCCTGAGGCTGAAGTCTTCGAAAGTGATCGGTTTCGCCGAGGTTTCCGCAACTTGAGGGGCTGGCGCAACAGCGCTCGTGGTGGCCTCCAGATCGATGCCATCGCGCGGCGGTGGCGCATTCTCGATCATCTCTTCGAACGAGGTGGAGGTCGGCGCTGGCACATTCGCAATGGTTTTTCCGGCATCCATCCAGGCCGGGACTTTTCCGACGAAGACGACGGGCGATCCGCCGAACCATGCTTCGGTGCGGACAAGACGCTTTTCGCCGTTGATTTCGATGATCTCGGTCTTCTGTGTGCCGGGCTCGAGGACCGGAACCTTGTAGTTGGACAGATCGGGCTTTGCGGCCGGAGGCTCGCAGTCGCTGCAATGCCACGATACGATGCTCGAGGATTTCTGACTGCCATTGGTGGCGGTGACGGACGACGCCTGGGCGCCGCCGGCCAGCAGTGCTGCGGCTACCGTTGCTGCCGTGATCAGAACGCGATGCATCGCCGGACTCCCGAGTTTGGTCCGACAATCTATAGCAATGCTTCGTTTCCAACCCGTCAGGAGAATTGGTAAATTTTGAACGAAACCGCGGCTGCTGAACCGTCTCTAACGGGTTTCGCGCTCGATGGCGCGCCAGCCGATGTCGCGACGGCAGAAGCCGTTTTCCCAGTCCACCGCGTCGACCAGCCGGTAGGCGTTTGCCTGGGCTTCCGCAACCGTTCTGCCTGTCGCGGTGACGTTGAGTACGCGGCCGCCGGTTGCGACCAGCGCGCCATCCTTCATCGCCGTGCCGGCATGGAAGATCTTCTCGCCCTCGCCTGCTGATGGCAGCGAGGCGATCGGCGTTCCCTTGTCATAGGCGGCCGGATAACCTTTCGAGGCCATGACGACGGTGAGCGCCACATCGTCGCTCCATTCCGCCTTTACCTCGTCGAGCGTGCCGGTGGCGGCGGCGTAAAGGATCTCCAGCAGATCGCTCTTCAGCCGCATCATCAGAACCTGGGTTTCCGGATCGCCAAAGCGGACATTGTATTCGATCAGTTCCGGCCCCTTGGCGGTGATCATCAGGCCTGCGAAGAACACGCCGGTGAACGGATAGCCGCTTTCCGCCATGCCGCGAATGGTCGGCTCGATGATCTCCTTCATCGTCCGCTCGACCATATCTTGCGTCATCACCGGGGCCGGCGAATAGGCACCCATGCCACCGGTGTTGGGGCCGGTATCGCCATCGCCGACTCGCTTGTGATCCTGCGCGGTTGCCAATGCCAGCGCCGTCTTGCCGTCGGAGAGGCAGAAGAAGCTTGCTTCCTCGCCATCGAGATAGGCTTCGACCACGACCTCGGCACCGGCGGCCCCGAAGGCGCCATCGAAACAGTCGTCAATCGCCGCCAGCGCTTCTTCCACGGTCATGGCGACGGTGACACCCTTGCCGGCCGCCAGACCATCGGCCTTGACGACGATCGGCGCACCCTGCGCCTCGACATAGGCCTTGGCGGCTGCGCCGTCCGTAAAGCGCTGGTAGGCGCCGGTCGGGATATTGTAGCGGGCGCAGATATCCTTGGTGAAGCCCTTGGACCCTTCGAGCTGGGCGGCGGCGGCGGACGGGCCGAAGACGGCGATGCCCGCTTGCCGGATACGATCGGCAATGCCGGCGACCAGCGGCGCTTCCGGGCCGACGACCACGAAATCGATGGCCTCGCTGCGGCAAAATGCAAGGACCGTCTCATGGTCGTCGACATCGAGCGCGACCAGTTCGGCATTTTCGGCCATGCCGGGATTGCCGGGAGCGGCAAAGAGTTTCGTCAGTTTCGGTGATTGGGCAAGCTTCCATGCCAGCGCATGTTCGCGACCGCCCGTGCCGATAAGAAGAACCTTCATCTGCCGCCCTCGATTTATCATCTGTGCTGGCGGTTAAGGCGAGGGACGGAAAAGGTCAAGTCTCGCCGGCAAAAGCGGCATTCAAGACGGCCGGTCCGGTTGCTGACGAAAACTGTCGCTGCGCAATCTCAACGTTGCTTTGAATATCACTTTGTTACGAAAGGCCAGAAATGGGACAGGCTCGTTGCGCCGCGCCGCGTCCTGCAGTTTTTCGTCGAGATAGATGATCGCCGCCTCCAGTTCTTCGGAGCCAACGGCATCGTCGGACGCCAGTATATGGGCTATTTTGCTAGGCATTCATACCTCCTTACACGCCAAATCATGTGGCAGGAGCAACTATAGGATTCTGGCACAATGCGAGAAGGTGTCATCTCTTTTTCCACCGGTTCGCGGTTACCGACCGGTAAATAACGCCCCATTCCGAGACGACTGCCTGGGTAAGCTGTGAACCGTTCCGATGGTCGGTTGTCTTGCCGCAAAGTTTGACTATGGTCTCGCCTCCTATCCAACGAGGACTTGCATGGCCGTCGAAAACCGCCTTCTCGCCGCCGTGATCGCTGCGGAAATCAACGCCCGCCCGGACCAGGCCATTGCCGCAATCGGGCTTCTGGACGAGGGCGCGACCGTGCCCTTCATCGCGCGCTACCGAAAGGAAGTGACCGGCGGACTGGATGACACCCAGTTGCGCAACCTTGCCGAACGGCTGATCTATCTTCGCGAACTGGAAGCACGCCGCGCATCGATCGTCGATTCGATCAAAGGCCAGGACAAGCTCACCGACGAGCTTGCGGCGAAGATCGGCAAGGCGGTGACCAAGGCCGAACTCGAAGACCTCTATCTCCCCTTCAAGCCCAAGCGCCGCACCCGCGCCGAGATCGCCCGCGAACGCGGTCTTGGCCCGCTGGCCGATGCGATCTGGGCCGACCGCACGCTCGATCCGGCCAAGCTTGCCGAGACATTCGTTCAGGGTGAAGTGACCGACGTGAAGGTTGCGCTGGACGGCGCTCGCGATATCGTCGCCGAAGCGTTCTCGGAAAATGCCGACCTGTTGAAGCGACTGCGCCAGCACATGCGCGACGGTGCGGTGCTGAAAGCCCGCGTGGTCGCCGGCAAGCAGGAGGCCGGCGCCAAGTTCTCCGACTATTTCGAGCATACGGAGCGCTGGGCCACCACGCCGGGACACCGTGCGCTTGCCATGCTGCGCGGCTGGAACGAGGAATTCCTGACGCTGACGATCGAGGTGGATGCAGACGACACCTCGCCGATCAAGCCGGCGCAGCGGATTATCGCGCTTGCTTTCCATATCAGCGACAAGGGTGCCGCCGACCGGTGGCTGATGGAAGTTGCCGGCTGGACATGGCGGGTGAAGCTCTCCGTCTCGCTGTCGCTCGACCTGATGCGGGAAATGCGCGAACGCGCCGAGCAAGAGGCGATCCATGTGTTTGCCCGCAATCTGA
This sequence comes from Rhizobium sp. CFBP 8752, assembly GCF_014842035.1. Lineage (NCBI taxonomy): Bacteria > Pseudomonadati > Pseudomonadota > Alphaproteobacteria > Hyphomicrobiales > Rhizobiaceae > Rhizobium > Rhizobium sp. CFBP 8752. The sequence goes on from NZ_JACYUZ010000001.1 coordinate 2,518,086, forward strand.
AGGATCTGCTGCTGGCCGCTCCCGCCGGTTCGCGCGCCACGATGGGCCTCGATCCGGGCATCCGCACCGGCGTCAAGGTGGCGATCGTCGATGCCACCGGCAAGCTTCTCGAAACGACCACCGTCTACCCCTTCCCGCCCCGCAACGATGTGCGCGGCACCCAGGCGGAACTCGCAAGCCTGATCGCCAAACACAGAATAGAGCTCATCTCGATCGGCAACGGCACCGGCAGCCGCGAGACGGAAAAGCTGGTGGCCGACATGCTGGCCAACCTGCCGGGCAGCAAACCGACCAAGGTGATCGTGTCTGAGGCCGGCGCTTCGATCTATTCGGCATCCCAGGCGGCAGCAGACGAGTTCCCCGGCCTCGACGTGTCGCTGCGCGGTGCCGTGTCGATTGCCCGCAGGCTGCAGGATCCGCTTGCGGAACTCGTCAAGATCGAGCCGAAATCGATCGGCGTTGGCCAGTACCAGCACGATGTCGATCAGAACAAGCTGTCGCGTTCGCTCGAAGCCGTTGTGGAAGATGCCGTGAATGCCGTCGGAGTCGATCTCAACATGGCATCGGCACCGCTTCTGTCGCGTGTATCGGGCCTCAGCAAATCGATTGCCGAGGCGATCGTCGCCCATCGCGACCAGAACGGCGCCTTTACCACGCGCCGGGAGCTCCTGAAGGTCGCAAGGCTCGGCAACCGCACGTTCGAACAGGCGGCCGGGTTCCTGCGCATCGTCAACGGCAAAGAGCCGCTCGACGCGTCTTCCGTGCATCCGGAAGCCTATGGTGTCGCGAAGAAGATCGTTGCCGCCTGCGGCCGCGACCTGCGTTCCCTGATGGGTGACAGCGCAGCACTCAAATCCGTCGATCCGCGCCAGTTCATCGACGACACGTTCGGTCTGCCGACGATCAAGGACATTATCGCGGAACTGGAAAAGCCCGGCCGCGATCCGCGTCCGAGCTTCAAGACCGCGACCTTTGCGGACGGGATCGACGAGATCACCGACCTCAAGCCCGGCATGCAGCTGGAAGGCACCGTCACCAACGTGGCGGCGTTCGGCGCCTTCGTCGATATCGGCGTGCATCAGGACGGGCTGGTTCATGTCTCGCAGCTGGCGGACAAGTTCGTGAAAGACCCGCATGAGGTGGTGAAGGCCGGCGACGTGGTGAAGGTTCGCGTCGTCGAGGTGGATGTGAAGCGCAAACGCATCGCGCTCAGCATGCGCAAGGACGGCGGCGAAGCCCCGCCTCCGGGCCCCCGCGGCGGTGATCGCGACAAGCCCGTCAACCCGAAGTTTGCAAAGACCGACAGCAAGCCATCTCAGGGCGCGTTCGGTGCAGCGCTTGCCGAAGCTATGAAGCGCCGCTGAGCCTGCGACGCCCTGGATAACCTCAAAAGCACTCCGTTGAGCACTGGCTCGACGGAGCTACTTCCAGTTGCGTTTTTTTGCGCTTGCAGTTGAATTGAAAGACGGTAGATTTGATGATCAGCAAGGCATCCATCGTGTTCAGGAAGTGGGTCCATGACCTTGTCCCTTCACAGACTGCTTTCCAAGATCATCAGAAATGGCACTCTCATCGTCCGCGGATCGGGCGGGGAAACCTATTACGGCAGCGGCGGCGGACGGACCGTTGCAATCCGCTTTACCGATGAAGCGGCCGAAAAGGGCCTGGTTTCCGATCCGCAACTGCAGCTCGGCGAACTCTATATGGACGGCCGGATCATCGTCGAACAGGGCGACATTTACGAGTTCCTGGCGCTCATCAAGGACAACACGCTGAAGGAAGGACTGACCTTCCAGATCCTCATGCGCAGCCTTGGCAGAATAATCGCATCGCAGTTTCGCAATCGTGTGCCGATCAACCACAACCGCCGCAACGTCGCCCACCATTACGATCTCGACGAACGGTTGTTCGCGCTGTTTCTGGACGAGGACTGGCAATATTCCTGCGCCTATTTCAACCCGCCCGGTATTTCCCTGGATGAGGCCCAGATCGCCAAGAAGCGTCATATCGTGGCAAAGCTTCTGGCAGAACCCGGGCACAAAGCCCTGGAGATCGGCTCCGGATGGGGCGGCATGGCGATGTATCTGGCGGAATCGTCCGGCGTCGACGTAACCGGCATCACGCTTTCCACCGAACAGCTGAAGATTTCCAAAGAGCGTGCGGCACGACGCGGGCTTGCGGGCAGTGTACGCTTCGAGCTGCAGGACTATTATCACCTTCCCGCCGACCAGCGCTACGACCGGATCGTCTCGGTGGGCATGTTCGAGCATGTGGGACGGCTGAACTACCGAAAGTTCTTCAACAAGGTCACCGACGTGCTGTCCGACGACGGCGTGATGGTGCTGCACTCGATCGGCCAGCCCTACCCGGCGGTCTATAACAATCCCTGGATGGACAAATACATCTTTCCGGGTGGCTACATTCCCTCGCTTTCAGAAGTTCTGCCGGCGATCGAGAAAGCGGGACTTCTGGTTTCCGACATCGAGATCCTGCCGATGCACTACGCGCATACGCTGCGGCACTGGCGCGAGCGCTTCATGGCGAACCGGGACAAGGCAATCGCGCTCTATGACGAACGCTTCGCGAGAATGTGGGAGTTCTATCTGGCCGCGTCGGAAATGGCCTTCACGCATGAGGCCTTTCACATTTTCCAGATCCAGATCGTCAAGAAGCGGACGGCCGTACCGGACAATCGCGACTATATCTATGAGCGGGAGGCCGAGCTCTACGCATTCGAACAGGGCCGCATGCCGCTCGAGCAGATTGCAGGTTGAGGCTGGACGCGCTGAGCGGGGTCGATGGGGAAGATCATAGGCTGGAAGAGACGGCTCGCGGCGGCTCGCACCACCCTGTCCGGATCGTCCCGCTTGACGATTTCCACCACTGGGGGCATGACATCGGCCATGACCGAGAAACCAAATTCCGATGCTTTCGGCGGCCGCGTCTCAGACGCTCCATCCGACAATTTCGTCTATCAGGTGCTGCCGCGCGCCGCTTGGCCCTACGCGCAGCTGGCGCGCTGGGACCGGCCGATCGGCTGGCAGTTGCTGATGTGGCCGTGTTTCTGGTCGGCCGCCCTTGCCGCCAATGCGGCGATGGACGAGGGCATGTTCCAGCCCTGGCAGCTGATCTCGCATCTGGTGCTGTTCTTCATCGGTGCCGTGGCGATGCGCGGCGCCGGCTGCACCTATAACGACCTGATCGACCACGAAATTGACAATGAGGTGGCGCGCACCCGCTCGCGGCCGCTCCCCTCTGGCCGGGTGTCCCGCTTCGAGGCGAAGGTGTTTTTGGCGGTTCAGGCGCTGGTCGGGCTTGTCGTGTTGTTGCAGTTCAATACGTTTTCCATCCTGCTCGGCATCGCGTCGCTTCTGGTCGTCGCGATCTATCCGTTTGCCAAGCGGTTCACCGACTGGCCGCAGTTCTTTCTGGGACTGGCGTTTTCCTGGGGTGCGCTGATGGGCTGGGCCGGCGTGTTCGGCAGCCTTTCCTGGGCGCCGATATGGCTTTATGCGGCAGCCGTTGCCTGGACGATCGGTTACGACACAATCTATGCCCATCAGGACAAGGAGGACGACGCTCTGGTTGGCGTGCGCTCAACGGCAAGACTGTTCGGGGACAATACCAAGGCCTGGCTGATCGGGCTTTACGGTCTGACGCTTGTGTTTTTGCTGTTTGCCTATATCGCCGGCGACGCGGGCCTCTTTGCCTATGTCGGACTGATCGCCGCGACCGTCATGCTCGCCTGGCAGATCCTGATCATCGATATCGACAATCCCGACCAGTGTCTCAAACTGTTCAAGTTCAATACACAAGTCGGCGCCGTCCTGTTCGGCGGACTGATTTTGGGCCTCATATTGTAACTAAGGAAAAGCCCGGCTGTTTGGCCGGGCTTCGCATTTTCGCGGGCGGTGGTTCTTAAGAGTACGTCTCTTAACGCCGCGCGATGATTTCCTTGCCTTCGATCTTCATGATAACACCGAGGCTGCCGGTTGCGCGGCGCACCAGGAAACGCGGGCGGCGCTCTGCGAAATAGGAATGGCGGCGGCGCGGCTTGGTCGTGGCGGTGCGAAGATCGCCGAGGTGGTTTTCCAGCGGACGGGCAATGCCATCGGCTTCGACCATCAGCATCGGAATGCGGAACGCATCCGACCAGCTGCGCCAGTCTGCAGCGATATCGCAGAGATCGTGGGCGACGAGAAGCGGGATGCAGAGATCCGGATCATCGTGATGCAGTTCAAGCGTGACAGTGACGTCGCCATCGCCATGATCGATGGCGCGGGCGGCCACACCCTTGAAGGCGCGGGCCGGGAGAGCGAAGGAAAGCGGCAGACCGCTTTCCGGCAGGATCTTGCGCAGAACAGCTCCGCGCTCGTCGATGGTGATTGTTACATCTCCTGACGTCTCGTTCATCGCATAGGTGACCTGCTGCGGAAAACGTGACGGATCGATCCTCAATGTCGACCCTGCCCAGACGGGCTTCAGAACGGTATTCGTCATCGGTTGTGCTACCCTTGTTTTACCTGAGAGCCGTTTCCGGTGTTTCCGGCTGCGTATCTCTGCGGGACTTATGTCCTCTGATAGGCTCACAATAAGCGGGCGCTGTTCTAGACTGCTTAAAAATCGCGGTTAAGGAAAACCTGCCGTTTTGAATGGTTAGCGAAACCGCATATGCTTTAAGTTTCCGAAGGATGAACGGGATCAAGTGTGTGCCCCATCGGGACGGATCAGACCCGCGCGGTGAGACGGTCGATCTCGGTATGGGGAAACACCTCTATTCCCGCGGAGATAAGCAGCGCCGCGGTGACGCCGTTGCCGGCGTGCTTTCTCCCGGAAAACGACCCGTCATAGATCAGGCCCGAACCGCAGGACGGGCTGCCGTCGATCAGCAGCGCATGGGTGCAACCGTTTTGGCTCGCAAAATCCAGCGCGCGGCGGGCACCGGCCACAAACTCCGCCGTCACGTCGCCGCCGGTGATTTCGAGCACGCGGGCGCGACCGGCAAGCACGTCCTCACCCGTCATGCCATTCTCGATTTCGGCTGGCGGACGCGGCACGCTCATGCCGCCGGCAAGCTCGGGACAGATCGTCACCAGCCGCCCCTCTTCCCGCCAACGGTCGATCGCGGGATGGACGAGCGGCTTGCCCGTGCCATCGTAACGGACGGCATGGCCGAGAAGGCAGGCGCTGATGAGGATCTTTTGTCGTGTCATGCGGATGGATCGAGATGCCGGAGGGCGTCGCTCTTTTCGTGCAGGATGCGGATGATTTCGACCGATCCGTCCGGAACGACTGCGTAGAATACGAGGTGATGTCCGGCTCGGCGCCGGCGATAGGAATGGCGGATCCCAGACAGGTTCTGCCCCGACAGCGGATGCTCCGCTATCAGCTCGATCACGTCCATGATGTCATCGATATATCGTTCTGCCTGCTTGGCCGACCAGATGCTTCGGGTATATTTGCCGATATCGTGCAGGTCGACCTTAGCCGTTCTACGTATCCGGACATCAACCACGTTCTTGCCAGGACTTTTTTATCGATGCCATGAGCGCATCGCGATCGAAAACCTCAGCCGGACCGCTGTTTTCGCCCTCGATCAGAAGCGCGCGCAGCTTTCCATATTTGGCGTGGTCTTCCTCGAGCAGGCGCAAGCCGGCTTCGATGACGGCCTGGGGCGAGGCGAAACGGCCGCTTTCCACTTCGTTTTCGACGAAGTCTGCGAAGGGTTCGCCGAGGGTGATCTGCACGGGCTTGTTCATGGGCTTTGTCCTATCGGCTCCACGCTATGAAGATAGCACGGAGCCGATTGAGAACAAAGGTTAGGACACGATGCGGGAGAAGTCCGCAACGGTGGCTGTCGCCTCGCGGATCGCCTTCAGGAGAGCGAGGCGGTTGGCGCGGATTGCGGCATCCTCGTCATTGACGAGCACGTCCCCGAAGAACGTATCGACCGGTACGCGCAGCTTCGACAGGGCTTCCATGGCCGAGCGGAAATCTTCCTTGGCAACCGCGTCGGACGCTTCCTTCGAGGCTTGCGAAATCGCCGCCCAGAGCGCCTTTTCGGCATCGAGCGTCAGGAGAGATTCCGAGACGCGATCGGCAACGACAGTGCCCTTCTTCTCCTCGGCGGCCAGCAGCTGCGTGGCGCGCTTGGTGCCGGCAAGCAGGTTCTTGCCGTCCTCGGAGGTGATGAAGGCCGTCAGCGCTTCGGCACGACGGGCCACCAGCAGCAGATCGTCCGCGTCCGGCGTCAGCACCGCATCGATGATGTCATGACGGGCGCCGAGATCGCGGAGATAGACTTTGAGGCGGTCGTGGAAGAAGGAGAGGAGATCTGAATCCTTGGTGACCGCAAGCAACGGCAACCGCACCTTCCGCTCCAGCAAAATCCGCACGACACCCAGCGCTGCACGGCGCAGCGCATAGGGGTCCTTGGAGCCGGTCGGCTTTTCGTCGATGGCCCAGAAGCCGACGAGCGTATCCAGCTTGTCGGCGAGCGCCAGCGTCAGGCCGACCTTGTCTTCCGGCAGGCGGTCGGAGGGGCCGTTCGGCTTCCAGTGGTCCTGGATGGCGGCGGCGACCGATGCATCCTCGCCCTGCAGCACGGCGTAGCGGCGGCCCATCAGGCCCTGCAATTCCGGGAACTCGCCGACGGCTTCGGTGCGCAGGTCCGCCTTGGCGAGCACGGCGGCACGATCGACCAGAACCGGATCGGCACCGGTGATCGGCGCCAGTTCCTTTGCCAGTGCGCGGATGCGGGTGACGCGTTCGCCCTGGCTGCCGAGCTTGGCGTGGAAGGTAACGTTAAGCGCATCGAGCTTGGCCATGCGCTGGTCGAGCGGCTTCTTGAGATCGAGGCCGAATTTCTCAGCCGAGGCTTCGAGCGTCGCGAGATCAGGCAGGTCGCCCTGGTCGCGGGTCCAGAAATGGCGAGCGTCGGAAAGGCGCGCGCGCACGACCTTGCCGTTGCCGTGAACGATTTCCTTGCCGCCATCCTTGGCCTCGATATTCGAGATGAGGATGAAGTGGTTGGACAGGCTGCCATCGTCAGCACCCTGACGACGGGTGACGAAGCATTTCTGGTTTGTCTTGATGGTGAGACGGATGATCTCGGCCGGGATTTCCAGATAGTCTTGCTCGAACGTGCCGAGCAGAACATGCGGCCATTCGACGAGGCCGGAGACTTCCTCCAGCAGGCCTTCGTCCTCGACGAGGTCGAGACCGTTGGCGAAGGCGATGTCGCGGGCATCGTGCAGGATCATGTCCTTGCGGCGATCCGCATCGAGCATGACCTTCGCCTTTTCGAGGTTCGACACATAGTCGTCGAAGCGGCGCACGGTTATGGCCTCAGGCGCATGGAAGCGGTGGCCATAGGTGACATTGCCGGCGGTGATGCCGTCGATCTGGAACGGAATGACCTTGGTTTCTTCATGCTCGGTGCCGAACATGCAGACGATCGATTGCAGCGGGCGCACCCAGCGCAGGCTTTCAGACCCCTTGCCCTCGATACCGCCGAAGCTTGCGCCCTTCGGCATGGAGGCGGCACCCCAGCGCATGGATTTCGGCCAGGGGAAGGAGCGGATGATGCCGGGCATGACCGCTTCGATGATCTCTTCCGCCGCACGGCCGGGCTTGGAGACGACGGCCACGTAGAAATCGCCCTTTTTCGGGTCGCTGGCGACCTGGGCTTGCGAGATATCGGCAAGGCCTGCCTTGCGCAGGAAGCCGGCGATCGCCTGTTCCGGCGCCTTGGTGGATGGGCCCTTGATCTCCTCGCGCTGATCGGCCGAGCGCGCGTTGAGACCGCGGATATCCAGGGTGAGGCGCCGCGGCGTCCAGTATTCGCGAACGCCCTCATAGGTCAGGCCCGCATCCACCAGCGCATCGGTGACGAGTTTCCTCAGATCGCCGGCAGCCTTGCGCTGCATGCGGGCCGGAATTTCCTCGGAGCGGAGTTCTAGGAGCAGATCGGGCATATCATTCTTCCTCACCCTCCCCTTGAGGGGGAGGGTCGGACCGCAGGTCCGGGGTGGGGTGACAATCGTGTGCTTCTGCTAGCAAAGTTAAGCGCTGCTGCACAATGGCAAATATGGTGTCGAGAACGGCTTCGAGTTCGTCAAGCACTTCAGCATTCCAGAATCGGACGACGTGGTAACCCGACGCCTTGAGGTAAGCGGTCCGTTCGGCGTCATATCGGCGCGCAGTCTCCTGCGCATGCTGGCTACCATCCAGTTAGATGATCAGGCCGATCTTGTGGCAGGCGAAATCGGCGAAGTACCGGCCGATCGGGACTTGCCTGCGAAAATGCGTGCCTTCAATCGGGATCTTCCAGAGATGGCGCCAAAGCCTGGCTTCGGCATCCGTCGCGTTGTTTCGCAAACGACGCGCGTTGGCGACTTTGAAGCGTTGAAGTTTTGCCGGTTTTTCCTCTGCCATGCGCCACCTCGAGAGAGTGTTCGAAGCATGCAATTACCCCCACCCGCCGCTTCGCGGCGACCTTCCCCCTCAAGGGGGGGGTGAAGAAAGTCATGAGCCGCGTCCCCCTTGAGGGGGATGTGGTTGTGGCAGGGTCGAGGTTTCTGCCATGCGTCACCCCACGAGAGTGCTCGAGGCAGGCGTCACCCCCACCCGCCGCTTTGCGGCGACCTCCCCCCTCAAGGGGGAGGTGAAGGAAGTCACCGGCGACTTCACCTCCTCACGCGGAGGTGAAGGACACTACCAGCCGCCTCCCCCGCCTCCACCGCCGCCGCCGCCCGAGAAGCCGCCGCCGGAGAAGCCTGAGGACGAGGAGGATGTGGGTTGTGGCAGGGTCGAGGATATGGTCGAGGCCATGGAGGAGGAGAAGCCGCCGATGCGGTCTCCGAAACTGTTGAAGCCGCCGCCGTGATACCAGGCGGCGGTGTAGGCGGCGCCGAGACCGGCGGCTGCGAGCCAGGTGTCGAATGCCTGGCTCCACGGCTTCTCGACGCCGAGCGCTACTGCATAGGGCAGAAGCTTTTCGAAATGCTGCGGCGACATTTCCGGTGCGCCGGCCATGTTCATGCGGTCCTTCTCGGCCACGGTGAGATAGAGGCGCAGGCCTTCGATCCCGTCCATCAGCTTGGCGCCGATCGGCGTCGGCGCCCCCATCAGGAAGAAGAACATGACGTTGGCGAGCACGATGCCGCCGACCGAGACGAGAAGCGGCCAGTGATCGGTACCGGTGAGTTCGGAAACGAGCGCCACCAGAACGGAGGTGACGATCGAGAGCGCGACGAGGCCGATAAAGCCGAGCACGACCACGGTCATGATGCGGCCAAACAGCGACGAGCCACGCCGCAGCTTCTTGCCGAAGCCGACCGCGATGAAGCCGAAGAAGACGGCCACGAAGACCGGCACGATCAGCACGGCGATCATGTCCGGTTCCAGATTGCCGAACACAAGCAGGGCTATGAGGAAGATGACGCTGAGGCCGATGCCGCCGAGCACATAGCCCCAGTTGGCGTTGTAATATTTGCCGCGATGTTCGCGTTCGATCGCCTGCCGGAAATTCTTGCCGACAGTCTGGACGGCGGTGCCGTTGTTCTTGTCGATGACGAAGCTTTCACCCTTGCCGCCGACTGCCGAGAGAATCACGGACTGACCGGCGGGCAGATCGCGGCCGCTGCTCTTATCGGTGCGCCTGATGACGATCTGCCTCGAGAGATCGTCGAGCACGACATAGCCCTTGACGGCGAGATCGATGGCGCTCGCGGCAAAGGCGGTCCAGCCGCCACCGGAAAAGCCCTTGTTGTCGATATAGTTGACCAGCGCCGGGGACAGGCCTTCCGGCGCATCCCAGCGCGGAACGACGATGCCGCGCGCCGGATCGCGGCCGACGCGTTTCCAGACGGCGAAGTAATAGGCCAGCACGATGACGAGACCGGCGCCGGCGATCAGCGTGCCCATATGATCGCGCAGCCACCAGCTGCGTTCCTGATCCTTTGAGGGTACGGCCACGACGCCCTTCGGAAAGCCGGCAACGATCGTCAGCCCTTCCTGCGGTCCGAGCGGTCGCGTCGTCGAGAAGACAGCACTGTCACCGTTTGCCTGCATGCGGGCATTGCGGGCGGTCGAGCCGAGCGGGCCGGTAAAGGCGGCCGTCTGCTGCACCTGCCCGCCATCCGGCAGCGTCACCCTGGCCGAGGCCTGGGCGATGCGGAAATCCCAGCCGTTGCCGGTGACGTTCCAGTAGAGTTCGTCGTGATCGTCAAAGTAGCGGATCTGCCGGTCGGTCCTGTAGGTAAGCACGAATGTATGCTCGCCATCGCGAAGGAAAACGTCCTGGTCTCCGGAATAGATGCGGATGCCGCCAGCGATGGTCTCGGTCCGGTAGGGTTCATTGCGGCCATCGCGGGTGACGGAGACGATATCGAAGCCGACCCGAACCGTGCGTCCCTCGGCATCGACCATGGTCAGCGGAAAGTCGCGGAAGATGCCGCGGCGGATGCGGTTGCCTTCCGACTTGGCGACGATCGTCTCGGTCACCTTAAGCTCGCCATCCGGCGCGACTGCGATTTCGGAATGGTAGCTGCGGATATACTCCTCGGCAGCGGCGGGAAGCCATGCCGCGCAGAAGAGCACAACAGCGAGAACAAGGCGCCGAACCATCAGCCGGCTCCGATCAGAATTTCACGGTGGGTACAGCGCGATCGGCTTCGTTGGTAATCTCGAAATACTCGCGTTTGGAAAAGCCGAACTGGCCGGCAACAAGGTTGTTGGGGAAGGTTTCCACCTTGACGTTCAGTTCGCGCGCAGCACCATTGTAATAGCGGCGCGACATCTGGACTTCGCTTTCGATGGTTTCCAGCGAGGCCTGCAGCTCGGAGAAATTCTGGTTGGCCTTGAGATCCGGATAGGCTTCCGCGAGTGCAAACAGTTTCCCGAGCGCTTGAGAAAGCATGCCTTCGGCCTGGGCACGGCCCGCGACGTCGCCGGCCGGCACCGCCTGCGCCTGGTTGCGCAGCCGCACCACCTCTTCGAACGTGCCCTTTTCGTGGGCCGCGTAGCCCTTGACGGTCTCGATCAGGTTGGGGATCAGATCGGCGCGACGCTTCAGCTGCACGTCGATGCCGGACCAGGCTTCCTCGGCCATCTGTCGCGCCTTGACGAGGCCGTTATAGATGACGACGAGATAGACAGCCACGAGGGCAAGAATGCCGAGCGCGATATACATGACGAGAACTCCCCCGGATAACAATAGCCGGGCGGAGACTAAGTCGGGTTCAGTGAATTGTCACTGGAAATCGGTGGGTTAGCCCGGAAACGCTCTAGGCAGCTTCCCGGCCGAGTTTGGCGCCGCCGGCATCCGTCAGCAGGAAGGCTTCGCCGCAGGCCTTGGCCAGTGTGCGCACCCGCAGGATATAGCTCTGGCGTTCGGTGACCGAAATCACGCCGCGGGCATCCAGCAGGTTGAACACGTGGGATGCCTTGATGCACTGGTCATAGGCCGGGAAGACGCATTTGTGCAGCATCTGGTTCGCCTGATCCCTCGGCGCGCCGAAAGCGAGCAGCGCCTGGCATTCCTTTTCGGCATCGATGAAGTGACGGTGCAGCATTTCGGTGTTGGCGAATTCGAAGTTGTGGCGGGAATATTCCTGCTCTGCCTGCAGGAAGACATCGCCGTAGGAGATCTTCTCTTCGCCTTCGCGGCCGTTGAAATTCAGGTCATAGACGTTGTCGACGCCCTGGACATACATGGCCAGCCGCTCGAGACCGTAGGTCAGTTCGCCGGCGACCGGCGAGCATTCGATGCCGCAGACCTGTTGGAAGTATGTGAACTGCGAGACTTCCATGCCGTCGCACCAGCATTCCCAGCCGAGACCCCAGGCGCCGAGCGTCGGGCTTTCCCAGTCGTCCTCGACAAAGCGCACATCGTGCAGAAGCGGATCAAGACCGATCGCGGCCAGCGAGCCGAGATAGAGTTCCTGCAGGTTGGACGGGTTCGGCTTCAGGATGACCTGATACTGGTAATAGTGCTGCAACCGGTTGGGATTTTCGCCGTAGCGACCATCGGACGGGCGACGCGAGGGCTGCACATAGGCAGCTTTCCAAGGCTTCGGACCAAGCGCGCGCAGCGTTGTGGCCGGATGGAACGTGCCGGCACCGACTTCCATGTCGTATGGCTGCAGGACCGCACAGCCCTTGTCAGCCCAATAGGCATGCAAGGTCAGGATCAGCGCCTGGAACGAGCGCTTCGGGTTCATGTGATCTGGCAGGGTCGTGGCGGTCATGGGACTGGTCGCTATTTGCTTATTTCCGGTGGCGTCAGGTGCCACGGGCGGGACTGGGGGTCAAGAGTTTTGCGGCATTCGCCCGGCTGCGGCCGCAGTTGCGAACCGCGACATCGCCGGGCCAAACGTCACTTGATCAATCGCAATTCACGCAGGGGCAGGTCACCTATGGTTCAAAGCACCGTTCGGATAAATCTCTGATTTTATTGCCAAGTATAGAACGACCCAGACCGGACCGGGCGTCGGAACGTTTCATTTTTCTTAAGTAAACTATGCTAAATTTCAACAAATCCGCACAATAGGACGATTGAAATGGTAACAATTCGTACCAAGATGATCTTTACGAGCCTTGCGATGTTCGTGCTTGCGGGCGGTGCTGCCGGAGCCGGGATTTGGGGTTCGACGACGCTGACGAACAATGTCGATACCGTCGCGCGCACCGCCGAGATTTTGCGCAATCATATGCAGGCCGACATGATGCACGACGCCCTGCGCGCCGATGTTCTTTCGGCACTGATGGCACGCAATGCCCAAGGCGAGATCTCCACCGCTGACGTCACCTCGGATCTGAAAGAGCGTGTCGAGTCGTTCCGCAAGGCAATCGACGACAACAAGGCTCTGGTGACCGATCCCGAGATACAGGCTGTTCTTAAAAACCTGGATACGCCTCTGCGTGGTTACATCGACAATGCCAGCGCCATTGTCGCGCAGGCAGCGAGCCACCCGGATCAAGCACTGTTGTCGCTGCCTGCATTCCAGCAGCAATTCTCGATCCTCGAAACCGCCATGGAAAAAGCAGGCGATAGCATCTCGTCGCTGTCCGACGGCGTCAAGCTCAACAGCGACCGGCTGGCGGTTCTGATCGACACGATCCTCAAGACTGTGCTGGCCGCAACGGCCGTATCTGCGCTTGTCCTGCTGTTCGTATCGCGAAAGACCATCATTCAGCCGATCCGCTTTCTTGCAGGCGACATGCAGAAGCTGGTCGGAGGCAACACGGCGCTGTCCATCACGGGGATCAATCGCACCGACGAAATCGGCGAGATGGCGACGGCTGTCGAGGTGTTCCGGCAGGCAGCGATCACCAACAAGCGACTGGAAGCGGAGGCGATTGCCGCGCGTGAGCGCAACGAAGCCGATCGCATCCGGGTGACCAGGGAAGCAGAAGCGGCAGCCCGCGTGATGCTGCACGAGGCAACCTCCAGCCTGGCGGGCGGGCTGCGAAAGCTCGCGGCAGGCGATCTCAGCTTTCACCTTTCGGACGCTTTCGCACCTGATTTCGAAGCGCTGCGGCACGACCTGAACACAGCCGTACATCAGCTTGACCAGACGCTGACCACCGTCGCACAGGCGGCAGGCTCTATCGACACCGGCACCCGCGAAATCAGCATCAGTTCGGACGACCTGTCGAAACGCACGGAACAGCAGGCCGCCTCGCTGGAAGAAACTGCTGCGGCGCTTGACCAGATCACCATCAATGTCGCCAACGCCTCCAAGCGCGCCGACGAAGCCCGCGCGATCGCGATCCAGGCCAATGCCAGCGCCACCCAGTCCGGCATCGTCGTTGCCAGTGCGGTCGATGCGATGCAGCGGATTGAGGAGTCCTCGGGACAGATCTCCAGCATCATCGGCGTCATCGACGAGATCGCCTTTCAGACCAACCTTTTGGCGCTCAATGCGGGCGTCGAGGCCGCACGCGCCGGTGAGGCCGGCAAGGGCTTTGCGGTGGTCGCACAGGAAGTCCGTGAGCTGGCGCAGCGCTCTGCTCGGGCCGCCAAGGAGATCAAGGAACTGATCCGGAATTCGACGACAGAGGTCGAGAGCGGTGTGAAACTGGTGCGGGAAACCGGCGGCTCCCTGAAGGTGATCGGCGACTACATCATTACCATCAACCAGCATATGGACGCGATCGCAACGTCGTCGCGCGAGCAGTCGGTCGGTCTTGCCGAGGTCAATACAGCCGTCAATCAGATGGACCAGGTGACGCAGCGCAATGCAGCGATGGTGGAGGAAACCAGTGCCGCCAGCGCCTCATTGGCCACCGAAAGCCACCGCCTGCACGAGCTGATCTCACAGTTCACACTCGGCCGGCCCGCTGCCAGCCAGCATGACAAGACACGCCGGGCCGCCTGATCATCGGAGCCCGGAACTACCAACGCAAAAGCAGCGCCCGGGAACGGACGCTGCTTTTTTTCTATGTGGAGCGCCAACCTCCCTCATTCCTGTGCTTGTCAGGGAAGAGAGGGAGGCGTGGGCGGAGGAAGGAACGAGAGCGCGAGTAGAGGATGGAGCAACGTGGCAAGCGGGTGACGCGGCCATGAGCGCGATATCAAAGTGTATGTCTTTAAACCGTATCGACAGCGACTACTCGCCGGCGACAGCCTGATCAGACGTCGTCGTCGCGCTTGACCCGGTATTCGCCCGTCACCGGATCCTTTTCCAGCGTTCCCATGGCGCCGGTGCGTTGCTGCTCTTCCTCACGGCGCGTGCGGGCCGTCAATTTTTCGGCGTCCTTGATGAAGCGCTTGTAGAGCATCCATCCGCCGCCGATCAGCAGGGCCAGAAGTATGAGCTGAGCCATTTCCCGTCGAAACCTTATAAGGCGGGCATATCAGAGCCCGAAGCGGCTCCACATTGCCCGTTCTTCCAGGCCTTCGGCAAGACCTGCCGTGGCGCCTGAGGCAATTTCCCCCAGATTGGCGGATCCTAGCGCAACGCCCGGCACCCGGCGACCGAACAGGGTCCGCGTGCCGCCGATCAGCTCCAGCTTGGCATCCTTGCCGAAACGGCGCTTAATCACATCGCGCATCTCGCCCAGCCCATCGATGAGGCCGAGTTCGAGGCCACGGGTGCCAGTCCAGAAGAGCCCGGAGAAAATCGTGCTATCTTCGCCAAGCCGCGACCCGCGGCGCGATTTCACCATGTCGATGAAGACCTTGTGGATCTCGAGCTGCAGCGTCTTCAGGTACTCGATGTCGCCTTCCTTTTCCGGCTGGAAAGGATCGAGAATCACCTTGTTCTCGCCGGCCGTATAGACGCGGCGTTCGACGCCGATCTTCTTCAGCATTTCCGGGAAGCCGAAACCACCCGACACGACGCCGATCGAGCCGACGATCGAGGTCGGATCGGCAAAGATCTCGTCGCCGGCAAGAGCGATCATGTAGCCGCCAGACGCTGCCACATCTTCCACGAAGATCAGAACCTTCTTGTTCTTTTCCTCGGCGAGAGCCCGGATGCGCTGGTAGATCAACCTCGACTGGACAGGCGAGCCGCCCGGCGAATTGATGGAGATGGCAACGACCGGCGCATCCTTCTTTGCGAAGGCCTTTTCCAGCATCGGCGCCACGGTTGCGATGTTGAGGGTCTGCTTGAACTGGCTGCCGCCCGCCATAATCGTGCCATGCAGTCGGACCACCGGGATCGACAAACCGGTCTTGCGGAAACGTTTTGGCAGCAGGCGATTCAAGAAGCTCATCATCCATCCTGTTCAAGCATATATCGGAAGCCTGGATGTATGTTCTCGAAGGGCGAACACAATGGCTGAGCCTCTAAAAACGGGGTTTTACCGCCGTCTTCGGTGATAGGCGGTGCGGCCGTTGTTCAAATCGTCCGCCTGCGACATGAAGGAATTGCCATCCGCTCCATGCACGATCAGCGGCGCGCGGAACACCAGCCGCGCTCTCGATCCCTTGACCCCGGTTACCAGAATGCGGGTCGCATCCTCGCCCGGGCGGGGGTGGACCGGGGTTATTTCAAGCCCGCCGAAGCGCTTGCCGCAGGCCTCGATGATATCGCCGATGGAATCCGGACGGGCGATCAGCGACAATTGCCCGCCGGGTTTCATGATGGCGGCGGCCGTGCGCAGCCAGTTTTCGAACAGGCCAGCGGTCATTGCATGCGCTTCGGCCTTCAAGGCATCCGGCGTTATGCGGTCGTCGGCGTGGTTGAAGGGCGGGTTCATGATCACATGGTCGTGCACGCCGTCGTGCAATCCCGCGTCGACCCGGGCCTTGCCCGTGAGCGTCACATCGGCGCCGAGAACCGTGATACGATCAGACAGGAAAGCATTTTCCGGCAAAGCCAGCGTTCGCCGCGCATACTCCGCCATCAACGGCAACTTCTCGACCAGAACGATGCGGGCGTTTTCGAGCCGGCTCGCGACCGCTAGTCCTGCGGCACCGGCGCCGGATCCGAGATCGGCAACCGAAACGGACCGTTCGTCCGCCACAAGCGAGGCGAGCAGCATCGCATCCACGCCGGACCTGTGGCCGCCGCCCTTCGGCTGCACCAGATGGAAGCGGCCGCGGTGAAACGCATCGATGGTGAAGTCCGACGAAAGATCCTGCGGGATGCCGGCGGACGTGGTCACGGTCGAAGCTCCGCCTCCAGGCCGGCATCGATCAGGATGCGGCGGGCTTCGTCTCCCCTCTCCTCCTCGACAAGGAAGCGTTTCGACAGCATGCCGAGCGAGCCTTCGAGCACGCTCATGGACTGGTCCGCAACCATGAAATGAATGCCGGCATCCTTCATCAGGCTGCTCGCAACCGAGAGAAGCACCGGGTCGTTGGCGCGAATGAGTTCCCGCATGCGGCAAAAATCCCCCTCAAAAACGGCAGGTCAGCGAATTGTCACTTGCCGCATCCTGCCACGCTTTCTATTGTCCAAGCCGGAACTTAATTTAGGAGTCCGGTCGTTGGGCGTCGTAATACCGCTTGAAGAAGGCAAAAACAAATCTGCTTCCGTGAAGCCCCTGGTGGACCTCACGAGAGGAGACATGGAGCGGGTCAACCAGCTGATCCTGTCGAAGGCAGGCTCCGACGTGCAAATGATCCCGGAAGTTGCCAACCACCTGATCTCGTCGGGCGGAAAGCGGCTTCGGCCGATGCTGACGCTCGCGTCTGCGGTGCTGTTCGGCTACAAGGGCGAAGGCCATGTGAAGCTCGCGACCAGCGTCGAATTCATGCATACGGCAACGCTGCTGCATGACGATGTAGTGGACGAAAGCGATCTGCGCCGCGGCAAATCCACCGCACGGATGATCTGGGGCAACCAGGCCAGTGTTCTCGTCGGCGACTTTCTGCTCGGCCAGTCCTTCAAGATGATGGTCGAAGTCGGATCGCTTGAAGCGCTGGACGTTCTGGCAACCGCGGCTTCCGTGATTGCGGAAGGAGAAGTGCTTCAGCTTTCCGTCGCCAAGAACATGGAAACCACCGAGGACGACTATCTCTCCGTCATTCGCGCCAAGACGGCGGCGTTGTTTGCGGCGGCGGCGGAAGTCGGCCCGATCATCGCCAATGCCGACAAGGCCGGGCGTTCCGCAATGCGCTCCTACGGCATGAACCTTGGCTACGCCTTCCAGCTGGTCGACGACGCGCTCGATTACGGCGGCACCGCTGCCGATCTCGGCAAGAATGTCGGCGACGATTTCCGCGAGGGCAAGATCACGCTTCCGGTCATCCTTGCCTACCGGCGTGGCACCGAAACGGAGCGGGCATTCTGGAAGACGGCGATCGAACAGGGCGAAAGCAGCGAGGAAAATCTTGAAAAGGCGCTGGGCCTGATCAAGAAATACGACGCGCTGAACGACACGATCGGTCGGGCCCTGCATTACGGCACGATTGCCCGCGATGCGCTGGCGCCGCTGCCGGCATCGCCGCTCAAATCCGCGATGCTCGAGGTGATCGACTTCTCCATCCAGCGCGTGAACTGACGCTCTCTCCGTCGCGTTGACGAAGGTGTGACCGTTCCTGCCCGGCATCCGCTCTCTGCGATGCCGGAGAATTCCTTGCGGACATGCTTCAAAAAAGCCATTCTGTCATGACTCAATTGGCGCGGGATGGTGGCGATTTGCCACCGTCAAAGCGTCGCCTGCTCAAGGCCCACCACGAAAGGCATTCTTTTTATGCGGCAGAAATACAGCCTCCGTCTGCTTTCCAGCGCAGCGCTCGCAGCCGTTCTCATGCTCGCCGGTGCAGCGCAAGCGGCGACGCCAGAGGCGAAGCCGGCCGCCGCGGAGAGCGTGAAATTTGATGCCAGCGACGCGCAGTCGTTTTCGGGCGCGTTCCTCGCTGCCCGCACCGCCGATGTCGACCATGATTACGCGAACGCGATTGCGCTCTATCGCAAGGCGCTTTCCTTTGATGCGGCCAACCTTGAAATCCGCGAACGCCTGATGATTTCGCTGTTTCTGAGCGGCGATTTCGAAGGCGGCTTGAGCGAAGCGGAGAGGCTGAAGGACGATGCCGGCGTCGAGCGCATCACCC
The DNA here is from genome assembly GCF_014842035.1 of Rhizobium sp. CFBP 8752. NCBI lineage: Bacteria > Pseudomonadati > Pseudomonadota > Alphaproteobacteria > Hyphomicrobiales > Rhizobiaceae > Rhizobium > Rhizobium sp. CFBP 8752. Next base: position 2,536,600 of record NZ_JACYUZ010000001.1, read on the forward strand.
GCATCGTGCGGGGGCTGGATGCGATCCGCGACAAGCGCTTAGATGCCGCCAAAAAGACGCTTGCCTATACCGGCCCGAACGATCTTGACCGGCTGACCCACCAGATGATGATGGCGTGGGCGGATGTCGGCGCAGGCCGCGGCCGTCAGGCGATCTCGACTATTGCCGGCCTCAAGGGGCCCGACTGGTTCAAGGTGTTTACGGACTATCATCTTGGCGCCATGGCGCTGGTTTCCGGCGACACGGCCAGCGCACGCAAATATCTGACCACCGCCATTACCAACCAGGAAGCGGTTGCGACAGCTCCCGATACGTTCATGCGCGCCATCATGGCGCTTGCCCGTCTTGAAGCCGCTGCCGGCAACAAGCAGAAGGCGCTCGACGCGATTTCGGTCGGCGACCAGATGATCAGCAACTATGCGCCACTGAAGGCGCTTCGCCAGAGCATTGAAAAGGGCGAGAAGCCCGAGCAGCAGATCACCAATGCTGCCGAAGGCGCGGCCGGCGTGCTGTTTTCGATCGGCGGCGCGCTGAACCGCCAGGGCGCTGAGGATATGGTCGGTCTCTACCTGCAGATCTCCCATGCGATGGACCCGAAGAGCGCCGACACGCTGATCCTGCTCGGCGGCATTGCCGAGAAGATGGAACAGCCGCAACGCGCCATCGAGCTTTATGCAAAGGTGCCGGCCGACAGCCCGATGCGCCGGATCTCCGAATTGCAGCTGGGCATCACCCTGTCCGATACCGGCAAGGTCGACGAGGCAAAGAGCCATCTGAAGGCGCTGATCGATTCGGATCCGGCCGACATCCGCAGCTATATCGCCTATGGCAGCGTGCTCTCCGAAGCCAAGGACTACAAGGCGATGGCCGCCAATTACGACAAGGCTGTCGAAATGATCGGCTCCGTGCCGAAGCCGGGCGACTGGACCGTGTTCTTCCAGCGCGGCATTTCCTATGAACGCCTGAAGCAGTTCGACAAGGCCGAGCCGAATTTCCGTCGGGCCCTGGAGCTCAACCCCGAGCAGCCGCAGGTTCTGAATTATCTCGGCTATTCGCTTGTCGACCTCAACCTCAACCTTGCCGAAGGCCTCGACATGATCCGCAAGGCAGTCGATGCGCGGCCGGACGATGGCTATATCGTCGATTCGCTGGGATGGGCCTATTTCCGCCTCGGCAAGTTCGATGAAGCCGTGACCGAACTGGAACGCGCGGTACAATTGCGGGCCGGCGATGCGACGATCAACGACCATCTGGGCGATGCCTACTGGCGTGTCGGCCGCAAGCTGGAAGCGGTCTACCAGTGGAACCGGACGCTGATCTCCGAAGGCGAGGACGTCAACAAGGAAATGGTCAAGGAAAAGATCGCCAACGGCCTGCCGCCGCTCGATCCGAACGCGACGACGGCCGATCGCGGCCAGGCAGCACCAGTGCCGCCTGCCCCGCCGGCACCTGCCACTCCCGACAAGAAATCCTGATAAAGCGGGCTTTCCAGCATGACCATATCCGATACGCAAGACGCCACAGACGTGGCCCTGACAGAACTTGCGCCTGCGAAGATCAATCTTGGCCTGCATGTCGTGGGGCTTCGCTATGACGGGTTTCACCTGCTGGAAAGCGTCGTCACCTTCGCCGATCTGGGTGACGAGCTGACCTTCACGCTCTCGGAATCGGATGAGTTTTCCGTTTCCGGCCGCTTTGCGTCCGAGCTTTCAAATGACGAGGCGGGCCAGGCTGGCAATCTCGTGGTGAAGGCCCGTGGTCTGTTTCGCCAGCAGCTGGTTGCAAACGGCTTTCCGGCGCCGCCCGTTTCGATCCATCTCAGGAAGGATCTGCCGATTTCGGCCGGGATCGGCGGCGGATCGGCTGATGCGGCGGCCACGCTTCGCGGCCTGTTCCGGCTGTGGAATGCGGAGATACCGGAAGCTGCCCTTCTGGCGCTCGGCCTATCACTGGGTGCCGATGTGCCCATGTGTCTGACGGGGGCTGCCATTCTGGCCGAAGGGATCGGCGAAAGGCTTGAGCCGCTGCCGACCATGCCTTCCCTTTCCCTCGTGCTCGCCAACCCGCTGATCAGCGTCTCGACGCCTGAGATCTTCAAGCTACTGGTGGACAAGGAAAACGAGGCCCTGCCGCCGACGCCGACCGACGCAGGCGGCTGGCTGCCTTACCTGAAAACGCTTCGCAACGACTTGGAGCCGCCAGCTCGCGCGCTCATCCCGGAGATCGAGGAACTCTCCGCGATGATCGCAGCGCAAGGTGCCGAGCTGGTGCGCATGTCCGGATCCGGAGCGACCTGTTTCGGTGTGTTCCCTTCGAAGACAGACGCGGAAGCCGCCGCGCAGGCGCTGACCTCCCTGAAGCCGGACTGGTACTTCGAAGCGGTCGAAACCGTCGGAGCAAAGCCATGAGCAAGATCGCCGAAACGCGCGAGTTCATTCCTATTTCGATCGCGGTGCTGACCGTGTCGGATACCCGGACTATGGTGGACGACAAATCTGGCGATACGCTGGTTGCCCGTATCGCGGAGGCCGGTCACAGGCTTGGGGCACGCGCCATCGTGCCCGACGACAAGGAGCGTATTGCCGGCCAGGTGCGCGAATGGACGCTCGACCCTGAGATCGACGTGGTCATCACCACCGGAGGAACCGGCTTTACCGGCCGCGACGTGACGCCGGAAGCGCTGGAGCCGCTGTTCGACAAGAAGATGGACGGGTTTTCCGAGGTGTTTCACCGGATTTCCTACGACAAGATCGGTACTTCGACGATCCAGTCGCGGGCCACCGGCGGCGTTGCCAATGCAACCTTCATCTTCGTGCTGCCAGGCTCTCCCGGTGCCTGCAAGGATGCCTGGGACGGCATTTTGAAAGCGCAGCTGGACTACCGCCACATGCCCTGCAACTTCATCGAGATTATGCCGCGGCTGGACGAGCACCTGCGGCGCGGTTCGGGCAAGTAACGGCCTGATCTACCGCGCGGACGCTGCGACCCAGGCAGGGATTATCTCGCTCACCAGTCTCGACGGCTTTGCGGCTGACGTCACAGCCTTGGCGATATCCTCAAGACCCATCCCGGATTTTGCACGCGCGACAGCCTCGCGCTTGGGCAGGATCAGCCCCTGCTCCAGCGGCGGAACCGAGCGGACGATGCGCGTGAAGAACGGCTTGCGGTAGGTTCGCGACGGAGAGAACCTGGCCGGTTGCCGGTTGAGCGCCAGATATTCCATGACCTCGTCGATCCAGCCGGCCTGGAGACGCGCTCCGGGCTCCAGCAGAAGCAGCCATTCGGCGCGCGCCTTGTGCAGGATATCGACGATATCCCAGGAGCTGTGGAAACGGCAGCCGGCTGCATCCGCCACACGGGAAGACCCGTCGCGCGAATTGTGATCGAGCACCACGACATCGCTGACCAACCCCTCCACCGCGGCGGAAACAAGGATGGACAACGTCTGCGCGAGCTCGGCTTCCTGATCCCGGCATTCCAACAAAACAGTCAGCATTTTCAATGTCTAGCGCATTGTACAACGGATTGCCACAAATCCTTTGCGAGTTTGTTCTTGCATTGTTCTCAATGTCGCGATAGGAATCTTGTCATTCAAGAACGGGAATTTTTCCCGTTAGGAGTGCCCCATGAACGAGCTGTCCCATTTGCGGCAGGACGCATTCGCGCCTGCTCATACGGCTGATATTGCCGATGCATTGGTGAAGACCTCCGGCCTCCGGATCGAGGGGGATCGCCGGCGCGGTCGTGGCGCCGGACTGAACCCTTCAGGACGTTTCGAGACGGAGCGTCGCGAGGCTTTCGACGACGGCTGGCAGACGATCGAGGAACTTGAACCGTTCAGGACCGAGGTGCAGGTGGAAAAGCCACGTACCGCGATTACCCGAAACGATTCTCCCGACATTCCCTTCGACCGCTCAATCAACCCGTACCGCGGCTGCGAGCATGGCTGCATCTACTGCTTCGCGCGGCCGAGTCACAGTTTCATGGGGCTTTCGCCGGGGCTGGATTTCGAATCGAAACTGTTTGCCAAGCCTGACGTGCCGAAGCTTCTGGAGCGCGAACTGAGCCGGTCCGATTACAAGGTCCGGGCGATTGCGATCGGCACCAATACCGATCCCTACCAGCCGATCGAACGGGAATGGCGCGTCATGCGCCAGATTCTGGAAGTCCTGCAGAAGGCCAACCACCCGGTGACCATTGTCACCAAATCGTCGCTGGTCACCCGCGACATCGACATTCTTTCCGACATGGCGTCGAAGGGCCTCGCCAAGGTCGCGATATCGCTAACCACCCTCGACCGCAAGCTTGCTCGCAGCATGGAGCCGCGCGCGTCGACGCCCGCCAAACGGCTCGAGGCGATCAAAGCGCTCTCGGACGCTGGCATACCGACAGCTGTGTTCACCTCGCCGATCATTCCGGCGCTGAACGACCACGAGATCGAGCGGCTCCTGGAAGCGGGGCACGCTGCCGGCGCAACGGAGGCGAGTTACGTGCTCTTACGTCTGCCGCTGGAAGTGGCGCCGCTGTTCCGCGACTGGCTGCTGCAGCATTACCCGAACCGCTACCGGCATGTGATGTCGCTCGTTCGCTCGATGCGGGACGGAAAGGATTATGACGCGGAGTTCGGCAAGCGGATGAAGGGCACCGGTCCTTACGCCTGGCAGATCGGGCGACGCTTCGAGATGGCAACGAAGCGGCTCGGCATGACGCGTCGGGGTATGCCGCTGCGCGACGACCTGTTCCTGCGCCCGGATGGGGCTGGCGTCCAGCTGTCGCTGCTTTGAATTCTATTCGCAGGAGCTCCGTCGCCCCTGCGAAACTGCCTGATGACGTCTCGCAGGGTACAGCGGATATCATTCAGGTCGATTAATTTCTAATTTCGGCACGGTCCCCGCATATCACCTGCCGAAAGACCCCCGGTCCCACCATCATCCCGAAAGGGCGCCCCCGATGGTGGGCAACGACGCCGCACTCGTTGTCCGGGGGTTGCCGGAGGTCGGGCGGGCGTGCGAAACTGCCGCCATGTTGCTTCGCACGCCGCCCGATTCTCCGACATTGTTTGAAGAGACGCCATTCGTTCCGGATTTCAGCCTGGAGCTGATGGCGCGGGATGCCGGACATTGGCCAGTGGCCGGAACCGACGAGGCAGGCCGCGGTCCCTTGGCGGGTCCGGTTGTGGCCGCCGCCGTGATTCTCGATCCCGACAACATTCCGCCCGGTCTCAACGATTCCAAGAAGCTCAGCCTCAAGCAGCGCGAGGCGCTGTTTGCGATGATCATGGCGACGGCGCATGTGTCGATTGCATCGTCTGGTCCGCGCCTCATCGACGAGCGCAACATCCTGCGCGCCAGTCTCGACGCCATGCGGCGTGCGGTGATCGGACTGAATATCAAGCCGGCCTATATCCTCACCGACGGCCGCGACATGCCGCCAGGCCTTTCATGCCCCGGCAAGGCGGTGATCAAGGGTGACAGCCGTTCGGTCTCCATCGCCGCGGCCTCGATCGTGGCGAAAGTCACCCGCGACCGGATGATGGGTCGCGCATGCACCGTTTTTCCGGCCTATGGCTTTGCCAAGCATGTCGGATACGCCACCAAACAGCACCGCGACGGCATTACGAGCCACGGCCCCTGCCCGCTCCACCGGATGAGCTTTCGTCCGATGCGGAAAGATCCGCTGCCGGAAGACGATCTCGCCGATCTCCAGGCCTCGGACATTACCCTCACCCCATAACGCAAAAGGCCGAGCTTTCGCCCGGCCTTTTCTTAATTCATGTATCTGAAGCTTAGTTCAGGCGCGTTTGAACCGTACCGACGGCGTCTCTGAACAGGGCTTCCTGCGTTGCTGCATCGGCCTTGCGGGCGATGACGCTTTCGGCGGCAGCGATGGCGAGGTCGACGGCGGCGGCGCGAACGGCGCTCACGGCATCGGCTTCCGCCTGCTTGATCTTCTGCTCGGAGACCGCATTGCGGCGAGCGACGAATTCTTCCGTCTTCTGGCGGGCTTCTTCCGTCAGGGCAGCGGCTTCGCGCTCGGCGGAGGCGACGATGCTGGCAGCGTCGGCTTCGGCCTGCTTGCGCTTCTTCTGGTATTCAGCCAGCAGCGCCTGGGCTTCTTCGCGAAGCTTCTTGGCTTCGTCGAGTTCGCTGCGGATGTTGGCGGCGCGTTCGTCGAGCGACTTTGCCATCATGCCCGGCACCTTGATGTAGATCAGGATGCCGAGGAAAATGACGAGACCAACGAGTGCGAAAAATGTTGCGTCGAATGCCATGCGATCAGGCCCCCGTCTTGGCGGCCGCGACGGCAGCCTTGATGTCATCGCCGCTTGCCTTGCCGCCGATCATGAGATCGACGATGGCGGATGCGGTCTCTTCGGCGATCTGGCCGACTTCAGCAAAAGCCTTGTCCTTGATCTCGCCGATGCGGGTTTCTGCTGCACTGAGCTTTGCGGCCAGTTCGGCTTCGATGGCGCTACGGTCGGCAGCAGCCTTCGTCTTGGCGGCTTCGCGGGCCGCTTCGGCAATGCCGTGCGACTTGGCGCGGGCGGCGGCCAGTTCCTTTTCATAGGTCTCGACGGCAGCATCGGCTTCCGCCTTGGCGCGGCCGGCTTCCTCGAGATCCTTGGCGATACGATCGTGACGATCCTCGATGATTCCGCCAACGCGCGGAACGATCACCTTCTTCATGAGAAGGTAGAAGAGACCGAACGTGATGACGAGCCAGAGAAGCTGCGACGCGAAATGGGATGAGTCGAGCGGCGGAAACGCGCCACTGTGCTCAGTGTCGTGGGCGACACCGGTTTCGGTATGCACTTCGCCAGCCGGAGCAGCATGCGGTTCGGCCGCCGGTGCGGCGCCCGGTGCTGCAGGCGTTTCAGGAGCGGCCGGCGCGGTCTGCGCATATGCCGAAGTCACGAACATCATCACCTCCGGGTGAATTCCAAATGCGAAGGATCACGGTGCGCTTTGAGACGACCGTGATCCGAAGTCCAGGTCTGGTATTAGACCACGAACAGGAGAAGGAGCGCTACGAGCAGCGAGAAGATGCCCAGAGCTTCCGTAACGGCGAAACCGAATACCAGACGGCCGAACTGGCTGTCAGCGGCAGACGGGTTGCGCAGGGCGCCCGACAAGTAGCTGCCGAAGATGTTGCCGAGGCCGAGGGCCGTGCCGGCCATGCCAAAGCAAGCCAGACCTGCGCCGATGAACTTTGCTGCTTCCGCTTCCATGATGAACTCCTTGAATGGGTTTGCGGCTGATGACTGACGCCTCAGGACGCCAATTTGGTAGTTATTCTTAGTGCCCGCCGGGATGGACCGCGTCGTTCAGGTACATGCATGTGAGTACCGCGAAGACATAGGCCTGGAGGAAGGCAACGAGGAATTCGAGACCGGTCAGGGCGACCGTCATGGCAAGCGGCAGGATAGCGCCGCCGATGCCGAGTGCGCCGAGTGCTCCAAGCGAGCTGACAAAGCCCGCGAACACTTTCAGCGTGATGTGGCCGGCCAGCATGTTCGCGAAAAGACGAACGGAGAGCGAAATCGGCCGGGACAGGAAGGAGATGACTTCGATGACGACGACCAGCGGCAGAAGCGCGCCGGGTACACCGCTTGGCACGAACAGCTGAAGGAAGCCGAGGCCATGCTTGTAGAAGCCGTAGACGATGACCGTGCCAACCACCAGCAGAGCCAGTGCGAAGGTGACGATGATCTGGCTGGTGACGGTAAAGAAGTACGGGAACATCCCGAGCAGGTTCGCGGTCAAGACGAACATGAACAGCGAGAAGACCAGCGGGAAGAACTTCATGCCATGGCTGCCGGCGCCTTCGCGCAGCATGTTGGCAATGAACTGGTAGGACATTTCGGCGACCGACTGCGCGCGGCCCGGGATCAGGCTGCGGGCGGACGATGCGAAATACAGGAAGCCGGCTGCGCAGGCGACCGTAGCAGTCATGAACAGCGATGCATTGGTAAAGGATAGGTCGATACCGCCGATCTCGATCGGGACGATCTTGCTGATCTGGAACTGATGGATCGGATCGTTTGCCACCGCTTACCCTCTTTCATATGCCGCCATGCCGGCGGCTCAATTCGTGTTGCGAAACCAAGCCTGTTAGTGCCCTGCCCCGTCCCCGCTGCCTTTTTTCCGCAAGGGCGGCGGCTCGGCCACCTTGCCCACGGATCGAAGCACGTTCAGAACACCGGCGCAGAAACCAAGAAGGAGAAGAATGATCATCCCCCACGGCGACGTGCCGGCATAGTAATCCAGTCCATAGCCCAGAATGGCGCCCACTGCGACAGCCGAGATGAATTCGGAGGAAATCTTGAAGCCGAGGGCCATGCCCTTTCGACTTTCTTCAGATTGCGCTTCCCGCTTCGCCTCTACCGCGTCACCAGCCTTCCGATCCGCCAATTGTGCGGACAGACGCTTTCGGCGTTCTTCCAGACCGTCCTCGCGGTTGTCCATCCTCACGTCCTCCCATCCGCCCTTGTTCGGAGCGGACCAACCGCAACAGCAGCCAGCGGGGTTTCGCGCCTTCCGGCTCGCTTCTAAGTCGCGCGCAACATAGTTTTGAGAGGACTTATAGTCAAGGCGGTGCCGGGCCTTGATTCAGGGGAAATTAACGCTTCGATTTCAAGCGGTTATCGCTGAATTCCCGGCAACATGGCAAAACCTTCGCGGGAATATTCACAGATCGGCCGGGTTTATCAGCTCCAACCACCACCATAGGTACGGTAAAACACGTGCAGACCGATGCGTCCGACCTTTTTCATGGTCTTTGCCCAGTTCGGACGAACGTAGACGGCGTGGTAGTGAGTGGCCGAGCCGACTTCCGGCAGCCAGATCTTGCCGGCGGTCACCGCCATCGCAACTTCCTGGGCTGTTTCGAAATGATCCGGCGCGCGGATTCGGTCTGGAATGTTGTCGCAGGCGAAGGAGAACTGGCAGCGGTTGCGCCAGTCTTCGTTCTGATAGACGACGTCGCAGATGCTTTTCGGATAGTGCGGATTGCGAACGCGGTTGAGAATAACCTGTGCGACCGCTGCCTGGCCACGCACTTCTTCTCCGCGCGCTTCAAAATAGATGCCGGCGGCCAGGCATTGCTGCTGCTTGGGCGAAAACGATTCTTCCGGCAGCGCTGTTGCTGCCCAGGCGTGGTCTTCCGGGCCGATCGGCGGAATGAAGCGGCCGGTTTCTGGCTTTGCGCCCAGGATCGCATCGAAGGGCGACTTGCGCGAGAAGTCGGGCTTGGCCGGTGCATAGGCGGTTGCCAGCACATCTGCCTTCTCGTTGGTGATGAGGTCGGCGAGCATCGAAGGAAGACCGGGCTCCTTTACCTCGTCCTTGCGGAAATAGAATTCGGCGAGCTCGACCGGGTGGTCGTCGGCTTCGGCTTTGACGAAGGCGGTCATTTCATCGCTGGCATCCACAGGCGTGGTCAGCGAGCTGGAACGCTCGAGGATCGACCCGGCCGAAAAGGCCTTCGGCGGCTGCATCTGTTCGACGGCTACGATCCGGCTCTTCTTTTCAGCGCGGTTGACGCGGTCTTCGTCCGGCGTGTCCTCACCTGACTTCTCGTTGCCGGTGAATGCAACGCGGCGACCGTCGGGCAGCGTCATGCCGGCATCGCCGCCGAGCACGGAACCGCCACCCGGAAAGGCAAGCGATGCGTTATGAATAGAACCGGCCGGCGAGTTGGTCATGACCATGCGCCACTGGTCGCGGCCGCGATCGATGCCGGAGAGGAGATCGGTGAGATCGCCTTGTGCGGGAACGGCTGGAAACACCAGCCAAGCAGCAAGTCCAAGGACGCCAGGCGCCAGCCAGATATCGCGGCGCGACAGGGCGCGGTGCAAAAGAGACTTCGTCCGAGCCGCCGGCATGGCCACTTTAGAGGACTTTCGACGCTGTACGGTCTTCGAACGCAAAACCGGCTACTCCACAAGGCAGGTCAACCAGGGACCTCAATGACTGATCGATGGGTCAAACATCAATCATTAACCTTGATGAGCAGTTAACGCTTATAGACAGAATCCCTTGTAACGCTGGGATTTGGGCATTTTCACTTAAACGTCAGAGGCTCGTGTCCGAAATGCCACGCGGGTTTTGGGCGACCTTTCCGTCAGATGATGACGTGCGAACCCAGTTCGACGACGCGGTTGGCCGGCAGGTGGAAATAGTCGGACGGATCGGTTGCGGCATTGGCGAGCGCGATAAACAACCGGTCCTGCCACATGGGCATGCCGGAGGCTGCGTCCGGTACCAGCTTGCGTCGGCCGAGATAGAACGACGTCGACATGATATCGAACTTGAAGCCGGTCTTTCTCAGATAGGCAAGCGACTGCGAGACATTGTGCGATTGCATGAAGCCGAAGCGCAGTTCGATGACCGTGAACCGATCCGACAGCTTCTCGACCCGGTAGCGATCCTCGATCGATACGCGCGGCTTGTTGACCGTGATGATGGTCAGGATGACGTTCTTCGCATGCAGGACGTGATTGTGCTTGATGTTGTGCAGCAAGGCCGCCGGTGCTGTCTGCGGATCACCGGTCAGGAAGATGGCGACGCCTGGCACGGACACCGGAGCATGATCGCTTTTCTTTTCCACCATGGGAATAAAGGTCTGCAGCGGCACATCGATGCGGCGGGTCTTTTCAAACAGGATCGCAGCACCCCGCTTCCAGGTCCACATGACGACGGTAAAGCCGATCGCCATCATGACCGGCACCCAGCCGCCATCATGAATCTTCAAAAGATTGGCGCCCAGGAAAACGAATTCGAGCAGCAGAAGCGGCGCGAGCACAAGGGTTGCCAGCACACGCGGCCAGCGCCATCTCAGCCGAACGAACTCGAACGCCATCAGCGTCGTCACCACCATGGCGCCGGTCACCGAGATTCCGTAGGCGGTGGCCAGAGCATCGGAGCTCTCGAAACCAAGAACCAGCGCGATGACGCCGACCAGAAGCAGCGTGTTGACGCCCGGCAGGAAGATCTGGCCGGTATTGGTTTCCGAGGTGAACAGGATCTGCATGCGCGGCAGATAGCCGAGATGGATCGCCTGGCGCACCAGCGAGAAGGCGCCGGTAATGACAGCCTGGCTTGCGATGATGGTGGCGCAGGTGGCGAGAATGATGACCGGAACGAGCGCCCATTGCGGGAACATCAAATAGAACGGATCGCTCATCGCTTCGGGGTGGCTCAGCACCATGGCGCCCTGACCGAGATAATTCAGCGTCAGCGCCGGAAATACCAAGACGAACCAAGCCCACTGGATGGGACGGCGACCGAAATGGCCGAGATCAGCATAAAGTGCTTCCGCGCCGGTCACCGTCAGAAAGACGGCGCCGAGAACGACGACGCCGGCAAAGCCTTCTTCGCTCATGAACTGGAAGGCATGCAATGGATTGAAAGCGGCCAGAATGCTGAGGTCGTCGAAAATATGCACCAGGCCGATGCCGCCCATCACGAGAAACCAGATGGCGGTGATCGGTCCGAAGAACTTCGCCACCATGCCGGTGCCCTTCGACTGGATGGCAAACAGCGCAACCAGGATGGCAATCGAAATCGGCAGAACGGCGCTTTCGAAATGCGGTGATACGTATTTCAGGCCTTCCACCGCCGACAGGACCGACAGCGCCGGCGTGATCATCGCATCGCCCAGAAACAGCGCGGCGCCGATCAGCCCGAGCAGCATCAGGACAGCCCGATGGCCGCACGCTCCTTTGGTCATGAGCGCCAGAAGCGACAGCGTGCCACCCTCTCCATCGTTATCGGCGCGCAGCAGGAAGAGAACGTATTTGAAGGTGACAATGATGGTCAGCGTCCAGATCATCAGCGAGATGAGGCTGATGATTTCCATCTGCGTGACGCCGTCATGGGCGACGGGCTTCAACGCCTCGCGAAAGGCATAGAGCGGGCTCGTGCCGATATCGCCATAGACGACACCGACAGAGCCGAGCGCAAGCGCGAACAGCCCATGTCCTTTGGTTTTCTCGGCGGCACTATGTTCTGCTGGGTGGCCCATTCGGCATCTGGCGTTCGAGCCAGCCTTTCAACGGAAAAATGCGGATACTTCGCTCCGCCCGCGAAGAGCAAGGAAGCGCCCTCCGGCGGGAGGCGCCTATAAAGACAGCAATTGCACAAGGCAAGGGCTGCAACTGCATGCTTTCACTATCGCCGCAGACGTCTAGCGGCGATGTTTAACAATTTCGAAACAAAAAGAGAGGCGATTTCAGAGTATTGACCGCCACTGACCGTGTATTCCTGCCCGGGAGACCGTCCAAACTCGAATAGGTTCTATTCGAAAACGATGGCAGGCGCCTTGCGCAGCGGCTTGCCCTTAATCTCTGCCCAGGCCTTGGATGCGATCTCCCGATAAACGGCGGCGGATGCACTGTCCGGATCGGAAACGACGACCGGCGTGCCCGCGTCGGAGCGTTCGCGGATGTCCATCGTCAAAGGGATTTCGCCGAGGAAGGGAACGCCGATGCGCTCGGCTTCCGACTTTGCGCCACCATGGCCGAAGATGTCGTAGCGGGTGCCCGTATCGGGAGCGAGGAAGTAGCTCATGTTCTCGATGATGCCGAGGATGGGTATCTCGACCTTGCCGAACATGGCGATGGCCTTGCGGGCGTCGATCAGGGCGAGATCCTGCGGCGTCGACACGATCACGGCTCCCGCAAGCGGCACCTGCTGGGCGAGCGTCAACTGCACGTCGCCGGTTCCCGGAGGCATGTCGATGACGAGGACATCGAGCTCGCCCCAGCCGACTTCGCGCAGCATCTGCAGCAGCGCCGACTGGATCATCGGGCCGCGCCAAATCATGGCGGTCCCCTCCTCGACCAGGAAGCCGATCGACATCGCCTTCAGCCCATAGTTTTGCATCGGGGCGATCTTCCGGTCTTCAAGCTGCTGCGGCTTGCCGGAGATGTTGAGGAGACGCGGGATGGACGGGCCGTAGATGTCAGCATCGAGAATGCCGACCTTGAGACCGTTGGCCTGGAAACCCAGCGCCAGATTGACTGCTGTCGTCGATTTGCCGACGCCGCCCTTGCCGGACGCTACCGCGATGATGGCACCCACGCCCGGAACGCCGGCTTTCGGTGCGGGCTGTCTCGGCCCGGGTGTGGCGGGGGAATGCGGATGCGCGTGGCCGGCGGCAGACGCTTGCGGCTTTGGCGGAGGTGCCGTCTTGGCAGGTGCCGTTCCAGCTCTGCGATCGGCCGTCAGCGTAACCAGCGCGCCGTTGACGCCCTGCATCGCGGCGACCGTCCGTTCGGCGGCCATGCGCAGCGGCTCGAGTTCGGTTGCGCGATCGGCCGGCACGGTAATCGAGAAATAGACCTTCTTGTCGGAGATAAAGACGTCGGAGACCATTCCGCGAGAGACGATATCACCCTCGAGGTCGGGTCCGCGAACCTTCGCGAGAACCGCCAGAACCTGTTCCTTGGTGACGTCGGACATTGCCTGCTCCTGATAGCGATCTCGACACAAACTGCCCGCGCCGGATCCAAGGCTTATATAGGAAGTGTCACCGGTCTCGAGCAAGACGCTTCGTTGAAACGCCCCACGTCAGAAAAAAGAAAGCCGCTACCCGGATGGCAGCCAGACGGCGCCCCGGATAGCGGCTTGTTTTTATCGCGCCTCTTGGGACGCTTTCAGCCCCCTCTGGACCTGCCTGTAAACAAGCACGAACCATGCCAGACCGTAATGCGGATGTTTACGTAGTCGAAACAGGGTGTTAGGGACAGGCAACTGGAGAGCGTTGGGAATTTGCCCAGTGAACGATCAATTGACCGCGTAGAAAACAGAGGCGTTGATCAAATAATGATCGCCGGCATCGTTACTTGATGATGCCGGATCTCAACGCCTTGGCAACCGCCTGGGTGCGGTTGACGGTGTCGAGCTTGCGGGCCGTGCGGTTGAGATAATGGTTTACGGTGTGCTCGGAGAGTCCAAGGATTTCGGCAATTTCCGCGCTGGTCTTACCCGCAGCCGTCCAGTTCAGGCAATCGACTTCGCGTTCGGTCAGGACATCGTTGGTCTTGACGTCGAGGCTGCGGATCTGCGCCAGCTGTTCATAGACGTGAACCGAGAGATAATGCAGTTCCATCATCTGCTGCTGGTCAAATGTCTTGCCCGTACCGCCGAAGCAAACGGCGCCGCGATTGCCGAGCCGGTCATGGACGGGGAAACAGGCGCCGCGCTGGATGCCGAACCCGGAAAAGATCTGCGTGACCTCGTCGCTCGAATTGATCACGCCGCGATCGCTCGAGAGATCGAAGACGAAGGGCGTCGTGAACTTGCGCAGATGTGAAAGGCCGGAGCTGGTCTGCATCAGACCGCTTTTGTCGAACTGCGACATCAGCTCCGCCGGCCAATTGGTAACGACGGTATTTTCGGACAGTTCGCGAGACGTGATCGACGGAAGGTTGAGAACCATGAAGGTGCGACAGTTATAATACTGCGTCACTCGCTTCAGGAACCGGATCACATCAAACTGGGTCTGCAGGGTGGCGATTTCGGCGACACTGCCGTCGAGAAAGGACATCTCTTCGGCTTTTTCGGTCTTAGACATGTACTGCTTCTTGCTCCGACCAGACCTTACGCACGCAAACGTCACCAGGTGATGGTGATAGGTTCTCGCATTTGCGAATCTTGTCGCATGGTTTCAGGAATTTGTCAGGGAAAATCTGATGACGCGGCTAGCCATCGCGGCGGTTCGCGTTAATTCTGCAACGAACAGAAGCTTCTGCGGAGGATGCCCGTGACCACAGCCGATTTTGTCTCTCACCCGTTCCAGGGTAGCGTATTGTCCTCGACGCCTTGTGAACTTGGCGAAGGAGCCAGCTTCGATGCGGATACCGGGACGATCTGGTGGTTCAGCATTCTCGAAAAGCAGCTTCGCTCGCTCGACATCAACACCGGCAAAGAATCTGTGCAGATCCTCCCCATAATGGGAAGCGTTCTCGTGCCGGTCGACGCCGAGCGGCAGCTGATCGCCTCCGATCAAGGGCTCTTCATACGGGATCGCGCCACCGGCGAACTGACCCTGCACTGCGACCTCGAGAAGGACGAGCCGGACAACCGCTCCAACGACGGCCGGCTGCACCCTTCCGGTGCGCTGTGGATCGGCACGATGGGGCGCACCGCTGCGGAAGGCGCGGGTGCGATCTATCATGTCGTGGGCGGCAAGGTCACGACGCTGTTTGACAAGATGAGCATTCCGAATGCGATCTGCTTTTCGCCGGACGGAAGCACCGGCTATTATGTCGACACGCGCATCAACCACCTCATGCGTGTCGACCTTGATCCATTGACCGGACTCCCGACGTCAAAACCCACCCTCTTCATCGATGGCAGCGGCAGCCCCGGTGGAATGGATGGCGCGATCTGCGATCAGGACGGCACGATCTGGAACGCCCGCTGGGGTGAAGGTGCGGTCGACCATTATGGTCTGGACGGTGTCCTTCTCGCGCGTTTCGAAGTGCCCGCCAAGAGAACGACCTGCCCTGTCGTGATCGGAAATGGGCGCTTGGCTGTCACATCAGCCTGGGAGGGAATGGACCAGGACGCCCGTACCTCCGATCCGCTGGCGGGAGCGTTGTTCGAACTCGCCGTTCCAGTCACGCTTGGTCGGGAACCCCGATACTCGGCCTGACTTTAAGGATCTATATTCTCGCTGATAAAGCCCCAAACCCGCCAAGTGCTGAAACGTTCCGCAGTTTCTGCCTAATAAAACGGCATGGAAATGCGGAACCAAACCGGCGTTTCGGCCATTTCCCTACCGAAGCCAAGCAGAACGAATGCGTCCTTCTTGGTCGAGACGGCCCTTCAATGCGAGAAGCCGTCCTTCATGACGAATTAGATGGAAAAGGTAGGAACACGATGAAAAAGACTCTCAGCACGATCGCCGCAGCAGCCGTTCTCATGGCGTCCACCACACTTGCACCGGCTTTTGCCCAGACGGCACAGCCTGCTCCGGCGACACCGGCAGCACCTTCGGCACCGGCCGATACCACGACAACGACCCCGGCTGCACCAGCAGGTGGCATGGCTACCACTGCAGACGGCAATTACCTGACCGAACAGGCGACCACCCAGGTCAGCGCCAACGATTATATCGGCAAGTCGATCTACAATTCGGCTAACGAAAGCATCGGTGACGTCAACGACCTACTGTTTGAAGAAAACGGCGGACTCGTTGCAGCAGTTGTCGGCGTCGGCGGCTTCCTCGGCATCGGCGAAAAGGATGTAGCTCTTCCGATCAGCAAGCTGACGCTCACCCGCGACGCACAGAACAACAACGAAGTGCGTCTGTCGACCACCGAAACGGCCGAAGCGCTGAAGTCTGCTCCAGAGTTCAAGACACTGGACGACAAGCAGGCAGCATCCGACACATCGACCACGTCGTCCACGATGAACCCGGCTCCGGGCACCCCGGCAGCACCGGCTGAAAATGGCGCCACAACTCCGTCGACGGCTCCTAAGAACTAATCTTAGGGACCTGGAACGGGCTACACGCCACGTGACAGACGATTGAATGGAAGAGGCGGCATTGATAATGCCGCCTTTTTCGTGCGCGGTTTACAAAAGCGAGCAGTATCGCAGCGCATCGTAGATTGCTGCATGGACATTGCGGCTTGCCACAGCGTCGCCGATCCTCACGAGATCGAAAGCGGCATTAGGGTTCTTCGGCAGCAGCGGTGCTTTTCTGTTAATCAGCATCGCGTAATCCACGGCGCCAAGATTGCGCGAGAGCGGCTTCAGCTCGAAATAGAGATCCGCGTTCGCGGCCGTGCCGTGCTCGACCACGACCTGTGCGACCCGCCTTTCCTCGACCACATCCCTTGCGTAATCGGATCCGAGGCTTGCCACCAATGCATTGCCGTCACGCCGCACCGACTTCAACCGCGTGTTGATCGTCACGCGGACACCCTTCTCGGCAAAAATCCGTGCGTAGGGGACATGGTTCATGCCCCCCATCTCAGGTGCGAAGAAGCGTTCGGGGGAGACAAGCTCGAGATCCGCGCCTGATGTGGCGATGACTTCGGCGGCACTCATACCCGGATGGCCGCCATTGTCATCGAACAGCAGAACCGGGCCTGCGGGTTTGGCAGATCCGGCGAGAATATCCCAGCTGGAGGTCAGAAGCTCTTCGCCCGCCTCAAGTTGCGGCGACTGCGGTATGCCGCCGGTTGCGACGACGACGAGTTCGGGCTCGAGTTCGAGGACATCGTCGGCGCCGGCGAACACGTCGTAGCGGATCTCGACACCCAACCGCTCAAGCTCCGCCAGCCGCCAGTCGATGATGCCGATCATTTCGCGGCGGCGCGGATTGCGAACCAGAAGATTGATCTGGCCACCCGCCTCCCCCGTTGCCTCGAGCACGGTGACTGCGTGGCCGCGCTCTGCCAGCACGCGGGCCGCCTCGAGCCCGGCAGGACCGGCACCGATCACGACGGCCCTTCGGACAGCTGCTGACTTTTCGATCACATGCGGCAGCAAGGCTTCGCGCCCCGTCGCCGCATTGTGGATACAGAGAGCCTCTCCTCCCTCGTAGATGCGATCCAGACAGTAGGTCGCACCGACGCAGGGGCGAATGGTCGCCTCCTTGCCACTTGCTACCTTGTTCGCGATATGCGGATCGGCAATGTGGGCACGGGTCATGCCGACCATGTCGAGCTTGCCTTCGGCGACCGCATGCCGGGCCGTTGCAACATCGGCGATTCGGGCTGCATGAAAGACCGGGAATTTCGTCGCCTTCCTGACATCGCCGACAAAGTCGAGATGCGGCGAGGATCGCATGCCCTGGATCGGGATCACCTCGTTCAGGTCCGCATCGTGATCGATATGGCCGCGGATGACGTTCAGGAAGTCGATACCGCCAGATGCCACCAGCCGCCGGGAGATCTCGATCCCCTCTTCGCGGGAAAACCCCTTGTCCCAGTTCTCGTCGGCAACCAGGCGGATGCCGACGATGAAATCCGGACCGACGGATTTTCGCACCGCATCGATCACCATGGTCGAAAACCGCATGCGGTTTTCGAGCGACCCGCCGAACGCATCGTCGCGGTGGTTGGTGGCGGGCGACCAGAACTGGTCGATCAGGTGGCCGTAGGCTTCGATCTCGATGCCATCGAGACCCGCCGCCTGCATGCGGCTGGCGGCATCGGCATAGTCTGCAACGATGCGCTCGATATCCCAGTCCTCGATCTCCTTCGGGAAGGCGCGGTGGGCGGGTTCGCGAATGGGAGATGGCGCCAGCACAGGAAGCCAGGCCCCCTTGTTCCATCCGGTCCGGCGCCCGAGATGGGTGAGCTGGATCATCACCGCCGTGCCGTATTCATGACAGTCATCGGTGAGCTTCTTCAGCCACGGCACGATGTCGTCGCGATAGGCGTGCAGGTTGCCGAATGCGGGTGGACTGTCCTGCGAGACGATCGCGGAACCTGCGGTCATGGTGAGCGCGATGCCGCCCTTTGCCTTTTCGAGATGGTAGAGCCTGTAACGATCCTTCGGCATGCCGTCTTCGGAATAGGCCGGTTCGTGCGCCGTCGACATGAAGCGGTTCTTGAGGGTGAGATGCTTCAGCTGAAACGGCTGCAGAAGGGGATCGTTCGAAACGGACATGGTGATCTCGCAATGCGGCTTGCAAAACCACATCATCGCGCAGCGGACAGCCCCGTGCGAGCATCAGACGCGGCGCGGACTGTCCACTCCGCGCCCTCTCCTCAACGTTGGTGGAGGCGGAAGATCAGTCCCGTTCGGGGGTCATGAAGTCGCGGTGATGGGTGCTCAGATAGCGCAGCGTCGAGGCCGTATCGGCGGGTCTGCCGTGGTAATAGCCCTGCCCCATGGCACAGCCCAGCGATCGCAGCATTTCCGCTTCTTCCGGCTGCTCGATGCCCTCGGCGACCACTTCCAGTTCCAGACCGTCGCACATGGCGATGATCGCCCTGACGATGTGTCCAGAGGCACGGTCCGAGGTGATGCGGGAGACGAAGGCGCGATCGATCTTGACCTTGTCGAAGGTGAAGTCGCGCAGACGTCCGAGACTGGACTGACCGGTGCCGAAATCATCGAGCGAGATGCGCGCGCCTGCCTTGCGAAGATCCGTGATGATGCGCTCTGCCGTATCGGCCGAGGTCATCACGGCGGTTTCGGTGATCTCGAATTCGAGCCGATGCGGATCGAGCCCGACGCGGGCGAGCGTCGAAAGGATGCTTTCCGTGGTCGTCGGGTCCATCAGCTGGGCGGAGGACAGATTGAAGGACAGGAACAGATCCCGCGGCCAGGACAGCGCTGCCTCGGCTGCCTTGCGCAGCAGGGTTTCCGACAGCGCATCGATGAAACCGCGCTCTTCGGCAAGCGGCACGAAGACGGCGGGCGATACGAAACCGAGATCCTTGTCGTTCCATCTCGCGAGTGCCTCGAACCCGACGACCGATCCATCGTCCAGGCGCACGATAGGCTGGAAATGGACATCCACGGCATCGCTGATGATCGCATGGCGCAGCGCCTGTTCAAGCTGCGTCGCGCGCATCATCTCCTGCGCGATTTCCTGGGAATAGACCGTGATCTGGCCGCGACCGCGGCGTTTGGACCGGTAAAGCGCGGTTTCAGCGCTCTTCAGCAGTTCCTCGAAATGCTCGCCGGCGAAGGGGTAGATGGCAAAGCCGAAGGACGCCGAGAGACGCACATTGCGATCCCCCAGATCATAGGGTGCGGAAAGAACATCCCGGATCATCTGGCCGATCCGTTCGGCACCGGTGCGCTCGAAGACGAGCGGCAGCACGAAGGCAAACTCGTCGCCGTCGTGACGAGTGACCGTTGCGCCATCCGGAATGCAGGCCTTGAGGCGATGCGCCACCTGGCAGAGGATCTCGTCGCCCGCTTCCATACCGAACAGGTCGTTGATCGGCTTGAAACCATCGAGATTGGCAATGCAAACAGTAAACGGGGCGGGATCGGCTGCACGCTCTGCGGCGAGAAGGTGAACCTTGTCGCGCATACGGTGTCGGTTTCCAAGACCCGTAAGCGGGTCGCTATAAGCCTTGGCCTGCAGCTCATGCTGACGGAGCTGCGGCAACGGGTTTTCCGCCAACGTCATAAGTTTATCCGCTTGCACCACATTTGATAGGCGACGATGCGGGACAAAGCTTAACATTTCATAGCGGAACCGTAGCGTTTCGGGATAGCCGTCCGCGCTTCCGATCCATGCTCAAGACAGCATCTGCTGCGAACCGGCAACGACGAGAAATTTCGCGAACAGGGTTTCCAGCACATCGGGACTGATCGGCTTCAGGATCACGTCGTCCATTCCCGATGCAAAGCATTCCTCGCGGTCGCGGTCGAATGCCTGGGCGAGGACGCCGACGATCGGTGTCGACGCCTGCCCTTCTTCCTCGAGCGTGCGGATCGCCCGCGCTGCCTCGAAGCCGTTCAGGGTCGGCAGAGTGACATCCATCAGCACCAGCGAAGGACGAAGCTCGTGCCACATCCTGACCACCTCTTCTCCATCGACCGCAATCGCATAGCGGTACCCGAGGCTTTCGAGGATCTGCGAGAACACGATCTGGTTCACCTCGTTATCTTCAGCAACAAGGATATCGACGCAGGGCTGAGGGTCATCGGGCAGGATCTGCCAGTTGTCTTCTTCGTCCTGTTCGACAGGTCCACGCAACTTGGTCAGTTCGCGGCTGAGGGTCGGAACGAGATGCTCTTCGAGAGCCGCAGCATCGAAGGCCACGACCTGTTTGTCGTAATTTGAGCCGATGGCGCGGCAGGCGGACGCCAGATCGCGATCCGCGACGATGAGATCGACCCTGACCGCGGCGTTGGACACGAGTTCGAGGCAAAGCGCCAGTTCGTGTTCATCAACGACCGAGGATGCCTCGACCTGAAAATCCGCAAGGATCGCCTTCGCGGTTCCAGTGAAAAGCGGGTCGCTCGAGACGATCAGGATCTGGCTGCCGGCGATATCGGGATCCGCGCCCTGCAAAGCGTCCCGCATCTTGCTCTTGCGATGCAGCTTGGCGGAAAACAGATTGGGGTCGTCGAACAGGCGGATAAAGCCACGCCCGTCCTCTTCCACTTCTACCATTCGGGAAATGTCCTGCATGGCGGTGACGAGATAGTACCGGCCTGGTTTGCCGATCCGGTACTTGTTGGCGACGATCACCATCTGCGAGCCATCCGGACGCGTCAGACGCTCCGGCAGCTGGATCTCCTCGCCGTCTTCCACCACCCGGCGATTGATGCCGTCGAGCCGCTGGGCCAAGGCCGGAGCATGGATGTCGGTCCCCGTGCAGCCGAGCAGCGCTTCGGCGGGGAGATCGTGAAAGCGGCAGGCGGCCTTGTTGACGGCGACGAAGGCGAGATTGGTGTCCTTGACCATGACCGGGAACGGCAGGTTGTCGAGGATATCCTCGGTCAACTGCACGCGCTCCATGTCGGCGCGCCACTGCTCTTCGCGCTTGCGCTGTTCGGACACGTCCCGGAGGATGCAGACGCCGTAGCCCGACGGCAGGCGCCGTTTGGCAAGACTGATCCAGCGATCGGCACCACGGCGCATCAGCGCCTCGTGCCGCTCCTTCCAGAGCGTGGCAATATTGTCGGAAATCCAGTCGTCGCGGCTGAGCAATCGTTTTGTGCCGCCGGTCTCGGACATGAACCGTCCGCCGCCGTCATAGATGGCACCAAGGAGATCGCGCAGCCGTGTACCGGGTGCAAGGACGCTGTCAGGAATGCCGAGAAGGATGGTCAGTTGTTGACCGGCAAAGATCAACAGGTCGTTCTTGTCGTAGACGACAAGGCCGCCTGAGTGCCCACCCGAGATCGCCTCGGAAATCACTTCCATCATCGCAGTCTGAATGTCCGCGTCCGCCGACGCCAAATCATTCATGTGACAAAACCCCCTGTGTGTTCACAGACTCGGCCAATCGCCGGCACCATGCGGTGCAATCCGTCTCAATTAATCAAGTCGGGTAAGACACATGCTGGCTTCAAGTCCTCGAACAAAGGGCCGATCCTCGTGTACGGGTGCCCAGCCGGCCCATACATCGGTTCCTCTGCGGAGAGCTGGCGCTCTCCCGGGTTCATCCTGTTCAACTCAGATTGAATATCGGTTTTCGGTTAAGGCCGAATTAAGATAGGCTTGCTGCAGGGCTTGCAGGGGACAAACCATCCGGCAGCCTTTCCTTCCCGCCGGAAATCCTTGAAAATAGCGCCATGTTCATCAAGCAGCTTTCCGAAACGCTCATCAACCAGATCGCTGCCGGCGAGGTCATCGAGCGACCCGCGAGCGCTGTCAAAGAACTGGTCGAAAACGCCATCGATGCGGGTGCGACGCGCATCGAGATCGCCACGGCGGGCGGCGGCAAGTCTCTTCTGCGCGTCACGGACAATGGATCGGGCATGGAGCCCGCCGATCTCAACCTCGCGATCCGCCGCCACTGCACCTCGAAGATTGCGACGACGCTCGACGATATCAGAACGCTCGGCTTTCGCGGCGAGGCACTGCCGTCGATCGGGTCGGTCGCGAAACTCACGATCACCAGCCGGCGCCAAGGGAGCGACAGCGGCTCGCAGGTGTCGGTGACCGGTGGCAAGACGACCGCGGCGCGGCCGGCACCGGCCAATCCCGGCACGGTGGTGGAAGTTCGCGACATCTTCTTTGCAACGCCGGCACGCCTGAAATTCCTGAAGACCGAACGGGCGGAAGCCGGTGCGATCACCGAAATCGTCAAGCGCATGGCGATCGCTTTTCCGCATGTGCGTTTCGTTCTGTCGGGCTCCGACCGCACCACGCTGGACCTGCCGGCGACCGGCGAGGACCATCTGGCGCGCATGGCGCAGGTTCTCGGGGCCGAGTTTCGCGACAATGCGATCGAGATCGACGCGATGCGCGAGGATGTGGGCCTCACAGGCTTTGTCGGGCTGCCGACATTCCACCGGGGCAATTCCGGACATCAATACGCTTTCGTCAACGGACGGCCGGTGCAGGACAAGCTCATCCTGTCGGCCATCCGCGGTGCCTATGCGGAGCGGATGCCGTCCGGTCGCTATCCGGTGGCGGTGCTGTCGATCACGCTCGATCCGGCGCTGGTGGATGTCAACGTGCACCCGGGCAAAGCAGACGTCCGGTTTCGCGATCCGGGGCTGGTGCGCGGGTTGATCGTCGGCGCCATCCGCGAGGCGTTGCACCGCGAGGGCGACCGGGCGAACACGACCGGCGCATCCGGCATGATGCAGGCGTTCAGGCCGGGGTTTTCATCCGGCCCCGCCTATCGGCCCCCGACGCCTGCGCCCTGGAGCCCGGCAGCGTCGCCATCGCGGCCGCTGCAGGCACCGTTCGGCTTCGGGGAACGGGCGCAACAGGATTTCGACGGTTTGACCATGCCGGCGGCCCGCACGGACGATGCCATATCTGAAACGGTGCACGTTTCGGAAGACAGGCAGCGCCACCGGCTGGGTGCTGCGCGTGCGCAGGTGCACGAGAATTATATCGTCGCCCAGACGGAAAACGGCCTTGTCATCGTCGACCAGCATGCAGCCCATGAGAGGCTGGTCTACGAGGCGCTGCGTCAGGCTTTGAACGACAAGCGGCTGGCGTCCCAGGTTCTGCTCATTCCGGAGATCGTCGATCTGCCGGAAGAAGATTGCGACCGGCTGATGACGCATGCGCAAGAACTCGACCGGCTGGGGCTGGCGGTCGAGCGGTTCGGTCCCGGCGCGGTTGCCGTGCGCGAGACGCCCGCCATGCTGGGCGAAGTGGATGCATCCTCGCTGATCCGCGACCTCGCCGACGAAGTGGCCGAATGGGGCACGGCCGGTGCCCTGCGCGGCAAGCTGGAATATGTCGCGGCCACCATGGCCTGCCATGGCTCGGTGCGCTCAGGGCGCCGGCTTCGGCCCGACGAGATGAATGCGCTTTTGCGCCAGATGGAGGCAACGCCCGGTTCCGGCACCTGCAACCACGGCCGCCCGACCTATATTGAACTCAAGCTCTCCGACATCGAACGCCTGTTCGGACGGACTTGAAGGCGCGCCACACGCGGTGTAGGGAATGACGGCCAAAGGCGCGAGCAATCCGATGTTTTTTCGCAGGAGACGCAGACAGATGAACCGGTTCGAAGGCGGCAGCTTCCGCGAAGCGAAAATCCGGTACCTGGATGGCGACTACCAGATCGTCAGCAGCGGTTCTTTCGTGATCTGCGCGATGACGGGTGCACAGATCCCGGTCGACGAGCTTAAATACTGGAGTGTGGCGCGCCAGGAAGCCTATGCCGATTGCGCGTCCTCGCTGGAAGCCGACAAGCGCGCCGGCCTGCTGCCGAACCAGAGCCGGGCTTAATCCACAGTCGCGCGTTTGCGCCGTGATCAGGGTTTTACGCCACTCTTCAAGCGGCGCTCGCGAAACCTTGCGAAAGCCGCGTCGATGATCTGGCCGGGCGCCTTCGGATTGTCGAACCGCATCTCCACATCCACCACCTGCACCCGGTTGAGCAGCGTTTCGGCCGGGCCGTGATGACCGACGAGACGCACGGCGTCCTTGGCCGTCGTCACCAGATGGAGGCCGTGTCTGTCGGCCTCCTCCAGCAGGCTTTCGATCTCATCCGTCGTGAAGAAGTGATGGTCCGGGAACGACCGGCGCTCTGAAATCAGCCCGCCGACGCTGTTGACGGTGCGGTAGAATTTCTCCGGATCGGCAATCCCGGTAAAGGCGAGAAGATTTGTGCCCGCCAGCGACTGGCCGGGGCTTGGATCGAGTGTCGCGACGTGGACCTGCTTGCCGGCGCGCGATGCCTGGCGCACGATCCTGTCGGCCGCGTCGCCGTTGCCGACCTTGAGGATGGCGGAGGCCTGACGCATCTGCTCGGCCAGCGGTGCCCGCACGGGACCGCCCGGCACGAGATGGCCATTGCCGATGCCGCGGACGGAATCGATCACCACCAAAGCGAAATCGATCGAGAGACGGGCGCTCTGGAACCCGTCATCCATGATGATGAGATCGGCGCCGTTTTGCGCCAGCATTCTCGCACCGTCCACGCGGCGGCGGGAAATGACGGTCATCGCTTCGCGCTCGAGAAGCAACGCTTCGTCACCGACGGCTTCGGCCCTGTGTTTGGAGCGATCGACCATTGTCGTGACGTCGAGCGATCCACCATAGCCGCGGGTGAGGAAACCGGGCGTGAGGCCTTTCTCCTTGGCAGCGCGGGCAAGCGTGATCGCCGTCGGTGTCTTGCCGGCACCGCCGACGGTGAAGTTTCCGACGCAAATGACCGGCAGCGGCGACTGCGCCCGCTTAGACTTCGCCATGCGGCGGCCGGAGACGGCACCATAGACGAACGAAACCGGCGACAGCGCCCAGACGCGCCAGTCGGCCTTCGTCCACCAGAATGGCGGTGCTTCGGAAACCACCGCTCAGCCCGCCGCAGCCGGTGCCGAGACCGGCAGGAGGGCGGCAAAGGCGGAGATATCGTCGAGGCAGAGATCGGCGGCAGTCGACAGCGTCTGGCGCGAACCGGTCCCGGTCAAAACCGCGACCTTGATGCCGGCGCCTGCCGCCTCGCCCATGTGCATATCGTGATTGTTGTCGCCGACCATCGCCACCTGCGCGGGGTCGAGACCGACGACCTCGCAGAATTTCAGAAACATGCCGGGTTTGGGCTTCACACCAAAACCGCTGTCATAGCCGCAGATGAAATCGACATGATCGATAAAGCCGAAACGGATCGCCGTCTGGCGGATGGCTTCCTCATTGTCGCTGGAGGCGATGCCGAGCTTCAGGCCGCGTGCCTTCAGCGCGCCGAAGAAGGCGGCGAGATCGGTGACCGGAACGGAATATTCGGCCGAGCGCACGAAGAGTGCATCGAGCTGACGGGTGAGATCTGCCACATCCATGGGGGCGCCTGCGGACACGAAACCTGCGGCGATCTCGGCGGCATTGCCGGCCGCAAGCAGGCTGTCTGCACGGGTGTGGCCGGAGACGGGATCCATGCCGCCGGCTTGCAGGAGGCGCGTTTCGAGATCGGCGTCGCCGCCCGACGCGATGCGCGCCGCTTCCCGGTTCACCGGTCCCCAGCTCGCATCATAGTGCAAAAGCGTGCCGTCCTTGTCGAACAGGATGCCGGCGATATGCGAGAAGTCCCTATCCACCACGTCGCCTGTCTCCCCGGCCATCAGCGTGCAGCACCGGCGGCGGCTGTCTTCGGCTGAAGTCTGGCACTGACGGTCAGCGGATTGACGTAAGGTTCGAGCGCCTTGACGGTCTTGGCCAACGCGCCGCGCATCTCGTCCATCGCATCATGGCCGGCTTCGACCATCTTGCGGCGGGCAAGGTCGTTGATCATCAGGTAATGTACGGCTTTCGCGAGCATCTCGACATCGCGGACCATCCGGGCGCCGCCCTTCTTGACCAGATGCTGGTAGGCATCGCGGAAATTGTCGATGTTCGGGCCGGACAGAACGGCAGATCCGAGCATGGCCGGCTCCAGCGGGTTCTGGCCGCCCTCGTTGGTCAACGACTTGCCGACAAAGGAGATTTCGGTCAGCCGCAGATAAAGGCCCATTTCACCGATGGAATCACCGAGGAAGATATCGGTTTCCGGCGTGATCGTGTCGTTGCGCGAGCGGCGGGCGACGGTGAGACCTTCGGCCTTCAGCATGTCCTCGATCGCATCTGCGCGATCCGGATGACGGGGCACGAGGATGGTCAACAGGTTGCTTTTCGGCTTCAGCGCCCGATGCACGGTGGCGGCGGCCTTTTCCTCGCCATCGAAGGTGGAGATTGCAGCCCAGGTCTTGCGCTCGCCGATTTCGGCCTTGTAGCGGGCCAGGAGCTCCTCGTCGCATGGCGGCGGGTCGGTGTCGGTCTTGAGGTTGCCGGACACGATCACCGGCCAGGCGCCGAGATCACGGAAACGCTCGGCATCGAGATCGGACTGGGCCACCACGAGCGCCAGCTTTTCGAACAGCGCTTCGGCGATGGTATTATGATTGTGCCAGCGCGTGAACGAGCGATCGGAGAGGCGTGCATTGACGCGGATCTGCGGGATGCGACGCCGCGCCAGCTCGGCCACCGTCGTCGGCCAGATTTCGGACTCGGCCGTAATGCACGCATCCGGCTTCCAGTAGGAGACAAAGCGCTTGATGGAGAATTTCAGATCGAACGGCACATATTGATGAATGACTTCATCGCCGAGCCTGGCATCGACCAGTGCTGCGGATGTAACGGTCCCTGTCGTCAGCAGGACATGGATCTCGCGACGGCGAAGTTCGCGGATCAGCGGCATGATCGACATGGTTTCGCCGACGCTTGCGGCATGAACCCAGACCAGCGGTCCGCGCGGGCGCGGGAGGCTGGCATAGCCGAGCCTTTCGAGACGGCGCGAGGAATCTTCCTTGCCCTTCATCGACCGGTACGTGAGGTACGGCCCGGCAAAGGGATAAAGCGCGATGCCGGCCAGGCGGTATCCCGCCAGGGCCATGCGAGCCATACTGCCGCTCATCGCTTTTGCCCCCACTGCATGATGGCCGTCATCAATCCCGGTCGTCCTTCTGATATCGTATCAGTCGCCGAATTTCTGTCATGCACAAATGCGTCAAAAAGGGGTCCCGGACCCTATGTTCCAGACCTTGGCATTTCGAAACCTGGCAGATCAGGCTTGCTTCAGCGTTACTTGGGGCCTGGCTCGAGCAGGCGATGCATGTGAACGATGAAATAGCGCATCTGGGCGTTGTCGACCGTCTGCTGTGCCTTGCTGCGCCAGGCCGTCAGGGCCGTTGCATAATCGGGATAGATGCCGACGATATCCAGCGCCGCAAGATCCTTGAACTGAACCTCTTCGAGGCTCGAAAGTTCGCCACCGAAAACCAGATGCAGAAGCTGTTTCTTGTCAGTCGTCGCGGTCATGTCCATCCTGTCCCGTTTATCCTCTCCGCCCGATCCTCATCTGCGGCATTACGCCACAAAGGTCAAGCGGCCGGAAATCGCTGGATCTGCGGCAATAGCCGTTCCAGTGCATGCTCTGCGCCAGCCACCAGCATCTCGTGGCGGACCTGCCGCCGGTTGTACGTGAGCGGGCTTCCCGCAAGGTCGGTCAACCGGCCGCCTGCGCATTCCAGGATAAGGTCGGCGGCGGCGAGATCCCAGTCATGCGAGTTGCGCTTGACGACGGTGCCATCGAGGCGTCCGTCCGCGACCATCGCCAGCCGGTAGGCGAGCGACGGGATATGCCGATGGCGTTCGACATGGCTGCGGAACGGCAGATCAAATTTCTTCACAAGGTTTTCATCGGCAGCGATCACAAGCTTATCATGATCATCCTTGGTAACAGAGATCGGCGCACCGTTGCGGATCGCCTGACCGCCCTTGACGGCAAAGAACTCCTCGCCGAGCGCCGGCGCTACCAGAACGCCCGCCACGGGTCGGCCGTGATGGACGACGGCGACCGAGACGCACCAGGTCTTTTCGCCATTGATGAAGGCGCGGGTGCCGTCGATCGGATCCACCACGAACAGCGTGTCGAGTGAAAGCCTGGCGTCGTCGTCATCCGTTTCTTCGGACAGCCAGCCGTAATTGGGACGGGCGGTCAGAAGCAGGCTCTGGAGAATGTCGTTTGCCGCAAAGTCTGCGGCACTGACGGGCGACGAGCCCTCGTTTTTCCACCAGACTTCCGGCGACTGGCCGAAATAGCCATGCGCGATCTCGCCGGCCTGACGGGCGGCATCGCGGATCAGGTCCAGATCTTCAAGCCATTGCCCTTCCGCGCCAGCCATCGGTCAGCGTCCCGCCAGCGTCATGCCTTCGATGGCGATCGTCGGAGAGGCAGTGCCGAACTTGCGGTCGATGTCGTTGGCCGGCGTCATCCGCATGAACATGTCCTTCAGGTTGGAGGCGATCGTCACTTCGGACACCGGATAGGCAAGCTCGCCGTTCTCGATCCAGAAGCCGGTCGCGCCGCGCGAATACTCGCCGGTGATCATGTTCACGCCCTGGCCGATCAGTTCGGTGATGTAGAAACCGGTGCCGATCTGGCGGATCAGGTCTTTGGGCGAAATATCGCCCGGTTCCAGCGCGAGGTTCGTGGAGGCCGGGGTGACCGACGTGCCGCCGCGCACGCCGCGGCCATTGGTCGGGAACCCGATCTCGCGGCCGGTCGAGGTAGAGAGGAACCAATGGTTCAGCACGCCGTCCTCGATCATCACGAGACGCTCGCCCTTCACACCCTCGCCATCGAAGGGGCGCGAGGAAGAACCGCGCACGATCAAAGGATCGTCGGTGATGTTGAGACCTGACTTCAGCACCTGCTGGCCCATCTTGTCGCGCAGGAACGATGTCTTGCGGGCAACCGATCCGCCATTGATGGCGCCGGCGATATGGCTGACAAAGCCGCGCGCAATGCGGGGTTCGAAGACAACGGTAACATTGCTGCCGGTATCGACCTGGCGCGGATTGATGCGCTTGACCACCCGCTCGCCGGCACGCCGGCCGATCAGCTTCGGATCGTCGAGATCGGCTGCAAACAGACGGCTGTCGAAATCGTAGTCGCGCTCCATCTTCGTGCCCTCGCCGGCGATGACGCTGACGGAGCGGCCGAAGCGGCTGGCCATATAGGCGCCGGAAAATCCGTGCGAAGTAACGAGAACCATTCCGCCCATGCCGGCAGAGGCGCCGGATCCCGACGAATTGGTGACGCCTGCGACATCGAGGGCCGCCTGTTCCATCTCGAGCGCCACGTCGCGCATCGTATCGGCGGAGACTTCGGTCGGATCGAACAGGTCGAGATCGGGGTAATCTCTCGCAAGGTCCTTTTCATCCGCGAGGCAGGCGAAGGGATCCTCGGGCGAGACCTTTGCCATGGCGACTGCGCGTTCGGCCAGCACCTTCAGATCGAAACCCGGATTGGCGGAAACGCTTGCAACCTTGTTGCCGACGAAGACACGCAGCGAGAAATCGTCGCTTTCCGAGGATTCGGTTCCTTCCACCTTTCCGAGCCGGACGCTGACCGAACTGGAGCGGGAGCGGACGACCACCGCATCCGCCTTGTCGGCGCCCGCCGCCTTGGCCAGATCGATCAGTTCGCCGGCACGCGCCAGAAGGGAGGCGGAATCGATTTGCGAGGTCATGTTTGCAAGCCTTTCGTTTGCACCCCATTTATTGTGCACCGACCAAAGCATCAAGGGCAGCGCTCCGATTCCCCGGTTGACCTTCCGCATTCCCGACCCGAAAGTGCCCCATGACTGCAAACGGCTCCCACTTTACCGAAATGTTGATGCTGCTTGCCGGTGCGGTGATCGCCGCCCCGCTGTTTCGCAGGCTCGGTCTTGGCACCGTGCTTGGATATCTCGCGGCCGGCATCCTGATCGGTCCGGTGCTGCAACAGGTGACCGATACGCAGGAAGTGCTGCATGTCGCCGAATTCGGCGTCGTGTTCCTGCTCTTCGTCATCGGGCTGGAGCTGAAACCCTCGCGTCTGTGGCAGATGCGGGCCGATGTGTTCGGGCTTGGGCCGGCGCAGGTGGCGATATCGGGTGGCATCCTGAGCGGTTTCGCCTACCTGTCGGCGATGGCGGACTGGCGCGGCAGCCTGATGATCGGCTTCGGGCTTGCCCTGTCGTCCACCGCCTTTGCGCTGCAGATCCTCAATGACACAGGTGAGATGAACAGCCGCTACGGCCAGCGCTCCTTCTCCGTTCTCTTGTTCCAGGATCTCGCGATCGTGCCGCTTCTGGCGTTGATCACAATCCTGGCACCCGGCACCAGCGAGGCAGCCGCCACCCCGATGCTGGACTTTGCAATCGCTGTCGCTGCCGTGGGCGCCATGGTGATTGCCGGCAAATACCTGCTGACACCGATGTTCCAGATCATTGCCAGCAGCGGTGCCCGCGAGGTGATGATTGCCGCCGCCCTTCTCGTCGTGCTCGGTTCGGCGGCTGCGATGCAGGCCGTCGGTCTGTCGATGGCAATGGGTGCTTTTCTCTCCGGCGTGATGCTGGCGGAATCCTCCTATCGGCACGAGCTGGAAGCGGATATCGAACCCTTCCGCGGCCTGCTTCTGGCGCTGTTCTTCGTCGCTGTCGGTCTTTCGCTCGAAGTCCAGGTGATCTTCGAAAACCTTGCCTTCCTGATCCCGGCCGTTGCCGTGTTCATGGGTGTGAAGGCGGCCGTGGTCTACGCTCTCTCGCGTCTGTGGGGTTCGCCGCCCAATGACGCCCTGAAGATCGCGTTCCTGTTGCCGCAGGGTGGCGAATTCGGCTTCGTGCTGTTTACCACCGCAACCGCCGCGGGCCTCCTCTCTTCCGCCACCGCTTCGCTTCTGATTGCCGGCGTGACGCTGTCGATGGCGCTGACGCCGCTTGGCTCTGCGCTTGCTAGGCGCCTGCAGAAGAGCGAGACGCGCGAACATCTGGAGGAGGATTTCGAAGGCGCCGGAGCCGATGTGCTGATGATCGGCTTTTCCCGTTTCGGCCAGATCGCGGCGCAGATCCTGCTTGCCGGCGGCAGTTCCGTGACTGTCATTGACGACAGTCCCGAGCGTATCCGGCAGGCGGCCAATTTCGGCTTCCGGATCTATTTTGGCGACGGTGCCCGCAAGGACGTTCTGATCGCGTCCGGTATCGAGAAGACGAAGATCGTTGTGGTCGCGACGCAGAAACGGGAAACGACGGACCGGATCGTCGACCTGATTGCGTCGGAATTTCCCGATGTGCGCCTGTTCGTGCGGTCCTACGACCGGGTTCATTCGCTGGCGCTGCGCGAAAAGAACGTCGAATACGAGTTGCGCGAAACGCTGGAGTCCGGGCTGCTGTTCGGGCGACGGACGCTGGAAGCGCTCGGCATGAGCGAGGCTGCCGCCTCCGAGATCGGCGACGATATCCGCCGTCGCGACGAGGAACGGCTGCAGGTTCAGGCCGTGCAGGGTTTGGGCGCCGGCCGCGAGATGCTCTTCAACAGTCCCGTTCGCCCCGAGCCGCTGATCAAGCCGAAACGCACCGGCAAAAGCCCGGAGGAAAAGGCTTCCGGTGTTTCGATCGGCAAGTGGTGATCAGGCAGCCCTTTCCAGAGCCTCGATCGCACGCTTCAGCTCTTCTCTTGTGCCTTCTGAGGCTTCGAGGATGTCGCGCGCCTTAAAGAAATCCATTACGCCGAAGCGATTGACGCTGGGACGCAGGAAGATGTGCGGCGGATTGAGTTTCAGCTTGAGGGCGATGCTGGCCTGCATGGTGAGCTGGCTTGCGCCGAACAGGCTGTCGAAGCGGTTGGGCGGATGCAGGCCATCGCCTTCCGGCGCGCCGACCACATCGATGCCGATCACCACGTCGGCGAGATCCATCAACTGCTCGTAAGGGACGGGATTGAAGACGCCGCCGTCGATCATGATGCGGTTGTTGACCCTGACCGGCATGAACAGGCCGGGAATGGCGGCAGAGGCGGCAATCGCCTTGCGCAGATTGCCCGTCTCGAGGATCACCTCCGCCTGGCCATAATAATCGGTGGCGGAGATCTTCAAGGGTATGGCGAGATCGGCGAAATCCTGGGGGATCTGGTTCGGCAGGAAGGCCTCGAGGATCGGCTCCAGATTGAAGTGACCGAAGCGAAATCCGCCGAGTGCATCCCGCATCGTCGACGGGCCGAGACCCCAGAGCCGGTTCACCAGCGAGCCGCGGTTGCCGACGGTCTCGACGGTATAGTCGCGGATCTCGCGGCCCGACATGCCCGATGCCATGGCGGCACCCATGATCGCGCCGATCGAAGAGCCGGAAATTGCTACCGGCCGGATGCCGAGTTCGTCCAGCGCTTCAATGACATGGATATGGGAAATGCCGCGGGCGCCGCCGCCGCCGAAGGCGACCGCATAGCGCAGATCGCCCTTCTTGCCGCCAGGGCGATCCGCAGTCTCATGATCAGCAAGGGTCAGCCTCGTGTTCATGGATCGCCTCCCGCCTTTGCTCAGGCCGGCTCGT
The DNA here is from genome assembly GCF_014842035.1 of Rhizobium sp. CFBP 8752. Lineage (NCBI taxonomy): Bacteria > Pseudomonadati > Pseudomonadota > Alphaproteobacteria > Hyphomicrobiales > Rhizobiaceae > Rhizobium > Rhizobium sp. CFBP 8752. The sequence goes on from NZ_JACYUZ010000001.1 coordinate 2,569,572, forward strand.
AGCGGAAGAAATCCATCCGCGTATCGCCGAATGTTCGGCTTTCGAGCAGTTTGAAGGCCGGATCGACGGCAACCGTGACATCGGCGCGTTCTTCCAGGATCGCGAGTGCGCCGGGCACCAGCCAGCCGCCGACATGGGCTGCAAACAGAGCCCCATCACCCAGCTTCTGACCATAAGGCGGATCGGCGAAGAGGAAGTTGTAGGGTTCCAGCGTACCGACCGGGCCGAGCTTGGTGGCATCGCGGCGCAGGATGCGGGCGCGGCCATGCAGGCCGAAAGCGTCGATGTTCTCCCACAGGAGACCGCGACCTTCGACACCGTTTTCGACGAACAGCGCATGACGACAGCCGCGCGAGACGGCTTCCAGTCCGACGGCACCGGTGCCGGCGAAGAGATCGATCACCCGCGTGCCATCCAGCGCCTGCGGATAGACATGGCCGATGATGTTGAACAGGCTTTCGCGCGTCCGGTCGATGGTCGGCCGGATCGCGCTGGTCTTCGGCGTGGCCAAAGTGCGGCCGCGGAATTCACCCCCTACGATGCGCACGGATCAGCCTCTCGGGGTCCGCGGTTTTCCACCCGGGCCGCCTGAGCGAGCGCCAGCCGGACGTCCGCCGGGCTTGCCACCCGAGGGACGGCCACCGGAAGGCTTTCCGCCCGAAGGTTTGCCGCCGAAGCTTGGCTTGCCACCGCTCGGCTTGCCGCCGAAGGATTTGCCGGCAGGCCGTGCACCCCTGGGCTTATCGCCGAACGCGGGCTTGTCACCGAACGGACGATCCGAGCGCGGACGATCGGGACGACCTTCTCCAGCACTGAACGAGCGTGCGGGACGATCACCATCCTCGCGCGGGCGACGGTCGCCCGTTGGCCGGTCACGTGTTGGGCGGTCACCCGTCGGGCGGTCGCCGGTGGAGCGATCACCGCGCGCCGGCCTGTCGCCATAAGGGCGATCCGAGCGCGGACGATCGGCGCGGCCTTCGCCGGCGTTGAAGGCACGGGCGGGACGGTCACCATCCTGACGTGGGCGACGGTCGCCGGTCGGGCGGTCACCTGTCGGGCGGTCACCACGGGAAGGACGATCCCCAAACGAACGCTCGCCGCGGGGCTTGTCGCCATAGGGACGATCGCCGCTTTCGCGTGGCTTGCGGTCACCGAAGGAGCGCTCGCCTCTCGGGCTGTCACCGCGGGGGCTATCGCTGCGGGGTCTGTCGCTTCTCGGCTTGTCGCCTCTTGGTTTGTCGCCACGGGGTTTGTCACCGCGCGGCTTGTCACCGAAGGAACGCTTGGCGCCGAATTCGCCCTTTTCCGGCTCCGGCGGAGAATCCGCACGGATCCAGTCGGCGTCGTCATCGGCGCGCTTCACGATCACGCGGCGATCATTTTCCGGCACCTGTTTCCTGAACAGCTGCTCTGCCTGCGCACGAGCGGAAACCGCCCGGACGCTGCCGTCGGCGTTTGGACGCGCACCCGGCGCCATCCAGACATTGGCGGTGCGGCTGGTGCCCATCGGCGGACGCTTCTTCGGCTTTTCGTCGCCGAGATCACGGTCATTGGACTTGAAGCCCGGCTTTGCACCGAACTTGCCCTCGGGCTTGCCGCCGAATTTGCCGGCCGGCTTTTCGGAGAACTTGCGTTCGGTCGCCTTGGTATCGAGACGGCCGAGCGAGCGCTCGCGTCTGTCCTCGTCGCGTGGCCGTGCCGGACGATCCGCCGGGCTCGACCATTCGGAGCGGGAGGAGCGCGCCGGCTTCTCGTCTTCAGAGGCAGCAGGCGTTTCGTTGTAGATCGGCGCGTCGAAATTCGCCTTCGCTTCTTCGATCAGGCGCGGACCGAGCTGGTCGCGGAGCGTGCGGCCGCGCACTTCCATGACCTCGCCTTCCGGCAGGTCGCCGAGCTGGAACGGGCCGTAGGAGATACGGATCAGGCGGTTGACCTCAAGGCCGAGGGCGCCGAGGACGTTCTTGATCTCGCGGTTCTTGCCTTCGCGAAGACCCATGGTGATCCAGACGTTGCGGCCCTGCGAACGGTCGAGCGTGGCTTCGATCGAGCCGTAGAGAACGCCATCGACGGCAATGCCGTCCTTCAGCTTGTCGAGCGCTTCCTGATCCACCTCGCCATGGGCGCGGACGCGGTAGCGACGCAGCCAGCCGGTGGTCGGAAGTTCCAGCACGCGCGACAGACCGCCGTCGTTGGTCAGAAGCAGCAGGCCTTCGGTATTGATGTCGAGACGGCCGATGGAGAGCACCCGCGGCAGTTCGCCGGGCAGGTTTTCAAACACGGTCTGACGTCCTTCCGGATCGGAATTGGTCGTCACGAGGCCGCCGGGCTTGTGGTAGAGCCACAGCCGCGTGCGTTCGACGCCGCGGATCGGCACGCCATCCACCTCGATCGCATCGTCGAAGGTGACGTTGACGACAGGCGTATCGAGAACCTTGCCGTTGAGCGACACACGGCCATCCATGATCATCCGCTCGATATCGCGGCGGGACGCCACGCCGACGCGGGCAAGGATCTTGGAAATACGCTCGGGCTTACCATCCGACGCTGCCGTTTCGGCAGAGGCTGCCTGACGGCGCATCAGCTTTGCCGGCTTGTCGGCGGCAGCGTTTTCAGAGCGCGGCTTTTCAGCACGCGGCGCATCGGAACGCGGCCGGTCGGAGCGGGGCGCGTCGGAACCGGGCTTTGCGGGCGCCCGTTTCTTGAAGCCCGTCCCCGTCTTTGTCTTGCCGGCTGCAGCATCTGCAGATTTCGGCTTGATCTCGCGGATGAAGGTTTTGGCTTCGCCGCGCTTCGGCTTGTCTTTTGAAGTCATTTGTTGTTTGCCTGAAGCATGATGTCTACGGAAACGAACCGGACATTCGTGTTCGTGGATGGTGATGAAACACGCGCACAGCGCGCTTCGTGTTGAATGCTTCCTACCAGTTCATGCGAGCCGGGTTAAGAGGAAATCGCGGAAATGCCCAAGAGCGACGGTTTCATGGATGCCGCACTCACAGAAGCCAGGCTTGCAGCGGCACAGGGCGAAGTTCCCGTGGGTGCCGTGCTGGTCATGGACGGCCAGATTATCGCCAGATCCGGCAACCTGACCCGCACCAAGAACGACGTGACGGCGCATGCCGAGATTGCGGTTATCCGGGCTGCGGCCGGGGTTCTCGGCCAGGAACGGCTTAGTGGTGCCGATCTTTACGTGACGCTGGAACCATGTACCATGTGTGCGGCGGCGATTTCGTTCGCGCGAATTCGCCGGCTGTATTACGGCGCGGGAGATCCGAAGGGTGGCGCTGTCGAAAATGGCGTGCGCTTCTTTTCGCAGCCGAGCTGCCATCATGCGCCGGATGTCTATTCCGGGCTCGGAGAGCGGGAAGCCGCCGACATTCTGACAGGCTTCTTTCGCTCACGCCGGGATTAAGCAAGACAAAAGGTCTTACTGGAAGGGCTTCCACCAGCTGCTGTTCGACGCCTGGGTTGCGCTCTGCGCTTCCTTCTTGCGACGGCGCTCCTTCTCGTTCTCGGGTTCTCCGAGATCCTGAAGCGTTGCGGCATCGGCGGCACGGAATTCAGCCGGCGGCTCGGACAGCGAACGGCGGCGCGAGCCCATGTTGACCGTTTCGACATCCTGCTTGGCCTTGCGGAAGGCTTCCCATTTTTCCGTTTCGGTCATCTGACCACCCTGGCCACGACCGGCCATCAGCGGCGAACGGTAATTGTTGTTGCCTTCGTTTTCCTTGGCTTCCAGACGCAGGCGCGCACGGGTCTCTTCCGGAGATTCAACCCAGTTCGGGTTGCTTTCGCGGTTGGCGAGCGACTGCTGGGGCGCCGGAAGGCTGGCCTGACCCTTGCCGGCAACGACCAGCGTCGGGCGGGGATTGTAGCGCAGCTTTTCTTTTTCTTCATCGCGGGCGCTGCCGAGAGCCACGGCTGCTCCAAGATCGTCGCCGAGCTGGGCCATTGCCGTCTTGTCGGTGCCATAGGTCGGGCCGCCCATGCAGCCGGAAAGAGACACGGTTGCAGCCAGCATGCCAACCGCACCGATCGCGGCACGAAACGCATAAGTCGTTTTCATCAAACCCCTACCATCGGCGCCCGTCCTGACGCCTTCAAAACCGGAAGTCATCTCGTGCCGGAACATTCCGGCCAATTTCAGGCAGGAATACCGGATGACGCGGCCAAGCGCAATCATCCGGTAATCTGCAAGCCATCAGAGCCGGCCAAGCTTGGCCAGTTCTGTCAATGCAGCCGCATCGCGGGCCGAAACATCCGGCCAGGCGGGATCTGACCCGACATCCGTCGTCACCCGCCACGAGCGGGCGCATTTGACGCCGTCAGCAGGCTTCGGCTCAACCGACACGCCGGACACTTCCGCCAGACGGAACGCCGTCTGCTGGCCTTCGTCTGCCACGATCGTGATCGCGGACGTGATGCAGGTCTCTTCGAAATCGAGCCCTTCCAGCGCCTTCAAGAGCTCTGCATCGGCGACGTGGACGACGGGAGCAGCTTCCAGCGACGACCCGATGCGCTTGTCCTTGCGCTCGATTTCCAGCGCGCCTGTGACGACCGAGCGAACCTTGCGGATCTTTGCCCATTTCTCGGCAACCGCATCGTTCTTCCATTCGGCCGGCACATCCGGGAACTGTTCCAGATGCACGGAGACGGCATCGGGCTTCAGGGACAGCCATGCCTCTTCCGTGGTGAAGGGCAGCATCGGTGCGAGCCAGGTGACCGTGCATTCGAAGATCTTGCGGATGACCGCAAGCGAGGCGCGACGGCGCAGCGACGACGGGGCGTCGCAATAAAGCGCATCCTTGCGGATGTCGAAGTAGAAGGCCGACAGTTCGATATTGCTAAAATCGATCAGCGCGCGGGCGATCTTCTTGAATTCGAACGCATCGTAGCCTTCACGCACCAGCTTATCCAGTTCGGACAGGCGGTGCAGCATCAGCTTTTCGAGCTCCGGCAGCTCGGCATAAGCGATCTCTTCGCCATCGTCGTGGGCCAGCGTGCCGAGCATCCAGCGGATGGTGTTGCGCAGCTTGCGATAGGCATCGACATTGGTCTGGATGATCGTCTTGCCGAGGCGCTGGTCTTCCCAGTAATCGGTGGTCATGACCCAGAGGCGCAGGATATCGGCGCCAGCATCCTTCATGACGTCCTGAGGCGCCACGACATTGCCGAGCGACTTCGACATCTTCTGGCCCTTCTCATCCATGGTGAAACCATGGGTGACGACCGTGTCATAGGGCGCCCGGCCGCGGGTGGCAGCCGATTCCAGAAGCGACGAATGGAACCAGCCGCGATGCTGGTCCGACCCTTCGAGATAGACGTCGGCCGGCCATTTCAGGTCCGGACGATCTTCGAGCGTGAATGTGTGCGTCGAGCCTGAATCAAACCAGACGTCGAGGATGTCCATGACCTGCGTCCACTTGGCGCCGTCATGGGCATTGCCGAGGAAGCGTTCCTTGGCACCTTCGGCAAACCAGGCATCGGCCCCTTCGGCATCGAAGGCTTCCAGGATGCGGGCATTGACCTCTTCATCCTGCAGGACATTGCCTTCCTCATCCGCAAACACGCAGATCGGGACGCCCCAGGCGCGCTGACGCGACAGAACCCAGTCCGGGCGCTGCTCGATCATGGCGCGCAGGCGGTTCTGGCCGGCGGCGGGCACGAAGCGGGTATCGTCGATGGCGGTCAGCGCACGGGTGCGCAGCGTCGTTCCGTCTGCGAGGTCCTTGTCCATATAGACGAACCACTGCGGCGTGTTGCGGAAGATGATCGGCTTCTTCGAGCGCCAGGAATGTGGATAGGAATGCTTGAGGCGGCCGCGGGCAAACAGCGCTTCGCGTTCGATCAGCGCCTTGATGACGCGATCGTTGGCATCGCCCTTCTTGCCGTTGTCATCCATGACGCGAGCGCCCTCGAAACCGGGGGCGTCGGTGGTGTAGGTGCCCGAGTCATCGACCGGGAACGGGATGCGCGGATCGATACCGCGGGCTTCAAGTTCCTTGACGCTGGACATCCAGGCCTCAAAGTCCTCGCGGCCGTGGGATGGGGCGGTGTGGACAAAACCGGTACCGGCATCGTCGGTGACATGGTCGCCGGCGAGGAGTGGGACGGTGAAGTCGTAGCCGAGATCCTTGAGGGGATGCGCGCAGGTGACGCCAGCCAATTCGTCGGCGGAGACGCCCCGCAGACGGTTGAAGGCGAGCTTTGCCTTAGCTGCGGCTTCGTCCGCCAGGCTGTCTGCAAAGATCAGTTTCTCGCCCGGCTGCGGGCCAAAATCATTGGCAGCTTCGGTGACTTCGTAGAGGCCATAGGAGACCTTCGGCGAATAGGCGATGGCGCGGTTGCCCGGGATGGTCCACGGCGTCGTCGTCCAGATGACCACACGGGCGTCAGCCAGTTCTGCCGAGCCACTGTTCACCGGGAACTTCACCCAGATCGTGTCGCTCTCGTAGTCGTGGTATTCGACCTCGGCTTCCGCCAGCGCCGTGCGCTCCACCACCGACCACATGATAGGCTTCGAGCCACGATACAGCTGGCCGCTCATGGCGATCTTCAGAAGCTCGCCGGCGATGCGGCTTTCCGAGTGGAAATCCATGGTCAGGTAGGGTTTGTCGAAATCGCCGACAATGCCGAGGCGCTTGAATTCTTCGGCCTGGATGGCGATCCACTTCTGCGCATAGGCGCGGCATTCCTTGCGGAACTCGATCATCGCGTCCGGCTGCTTCAGGTCCGGCTTGGCCTTGCCCTTGGCGCGGTAATTCTCTTCCTCGATCTTCCACTCGATCGGCAGGCCGTGGCAATCCCAGCCGGGAACGTAATTCGCGTCATAGCCGCGCATCTGGAACGAGCGGGTGATGACGTCCTTGAGGATCTTGTTCAGCGCATGGCCGATATGGATGTTGCCGTTGGCGTAAGGAGGCCCATCGTGCAGCACGAACTTTTCGCGGCCGGCGGCAGAGGCGCGCAGCTTCTTGTAGAGATCCATCTCGCGCCAGCGCGCAACGGTTTCCGGCTCTTTCTGCGGCAGGCCTGCACGCATCGGAAACTCGGTCTCGGGCAGGTAGAGGGTCTTCGAGTAATCGAGCTTTTCAGTCACTGTATCGGTCATATTGGCTATCGTCTCTGGCGCCGGGACAAGGGCGCATGCGGATGAAATCGGTGGCAGAAGCGCTCCTGGAAGCGCCGAAAACCCGGACCCTCCGGCCGACTGTTCAAGCCGCGCGGAAGGCCGGGCCGATAATTCGTATGAACATCGCGGCCATGATCCTGGCCCGCCGGAAATCTGTCATGGGGGCGGTTATTACGGTGTTTTTCGGGTGAAAGGAAGGGGCAAAACCGAGATGGTTCGTGGACTCCCTGCCCGCCCTTGGATTACAACTGACTATCTGACCAGTTGGAGGACGACATGCCGGAAAGACGTCAGGAAAACATCTGGAAGCTCGAAGATGCCAAGGCACGGTTTTCCGAGGTGGTGCGGCGCGCCCGTAACGAAGGCCCGCAGCACGTGACGGTGCGCGGCAAGGACAGCGTCGTGGTGATCAGCAGCGAAGAGCTGGAGCGGTTGAGCAGGCCGGCGCCCAAGACATCGCTGATCGATTTCATGGAAGGGTTGGGACTGGAAGATCTCAATCTCGACCGGGATGCCGACCGCGGACGGGACGTGGAGCTGTGATCGGCTGGCTTCTCGACACCAACGTCATTTCCGCCCTGATCAACCCAAACGGCGCGCCTTCCGTCAAGCGCTGGGCGGCAGACCAGGATGAAGATCGGCTGTTCATCAGCGTTCTGACGCTCGCCGAGTACGACAAGGGAATTGCGAACCTGCCCGACGACGATGCCAATCGCTACCGGTACAAAGCGGCCACCAATGCACTGGAAGCGCGGTTCAGTGGCCGTATCCTGTCCGTGACCGACCCTGTCGTGCGCCGGTGGGGCGAGATTTCGGGACGCGTGAAGTGTGCCACCGGTCACGCGCCGCCGGTTATCGATACGCTGTTTGCGGCGACCGCGATCGAGCACGACCTCTATCTCGTCACCCGCAACGCCAAGGACTTCCGCATGTCGGGCGCAGCGATCTTCGATCCCTGGCAGGACGACATAGCGCTGTTTCCGTTGAGCGACCGTTAATCCTTCGGGTTCGCCTTCATCACCGCCACCAACGCATCGTTGATGCGGTCCTGCCAGCCGGGGCCGTCGTCCTGGAAATATTCGATCACGGCGCTGTCGAGCTTCAGGGACACGAGTTCCTTTGCCTGCGGAGCGGCGCGTCGTTCCACTGCTGGAGCAGCGGGTTTCTTGACCGGCTTAAACAGCGCTTCGGCCGCTTCCATCGGGTTTACGGGCCTGCGGGGTGGGGTTGCCATGGGATATCATTCCTGCGTTGCGGACTACTGATGACAGATATATGGTTTTCGGGAAACCGCAGACCTTCAGAGTAGACACCGTGAAGAGAACATTCTTTCTCAAAGCTGTCTGGGATGAAGAAGCCAGGGTCTTCTATTCGGAGAGCGACATCGAGGGCTTCATATCGAGGCGCCCGACGTGGATACCTTTGAAGACATTATTTTCGATGCCGCCATCGATCTGATCGTCGCCAATCATATTTCCGCAGAGGATCTGGCACAGACGCCGGTGAAGTACCTGATCCCGGCAATTCTCTGGCAACGGCCCGCCGAGATGACGGCGGCCGCCTGATATACGCCTCTAAAGCCTAAAACGCGATCTTCATGTCCAGTTCGCCGAGCGGCCTTACGCCTGAAAGCAGCGCCCTCGCCTCTTCCTCGTCGTTTTTCATCTGGGCAACCAGTGGGTCGAGGCCGTCGAATTTGAGTTCGGGACGCAGGTAGCCGAAGAAGGAGACCGAGCAGAGCTCACCGTAGAGGTTTCCGGTGAAATCGAACAGATAGGTTTCGAGAAGCGGTGCGCCGTCGTCCGTCACCGTCGGGCGGCGGCCGTAGCTTGCGACGCCGTCGTGCAGGGTGCCGTCGGCGCGTCTGAAGCGCACGGCGTAGATGCCGGGCTTCAGTTCCGTTTCGGGTGCAAGCTTCATGTTCGCGGTGGGATAGCCGAGCTGGCGGCCAAGCTGTTCGCCGCCGATCACTTCTGCCTCGACCGTATAGCGATAGCCGAGCAGACCTGCGGCAGCGACGACGTCTCCTTCGGCGATCAGATCGCGGATGCGGCTCGACGACACGACTTCTGCGTTTTCATCGCGAAAGGCATCCACCAGCGAAACGGTGAACCCGTGACGATCGCCGGCGGTCATCAGGAAGGCCGGTCCGCCTTCACGGCCCTTGCCGAAATGGAAATCGAAGCCCGTGACGACGGCGCTTGCGCCCAGCCAGTCGGTCAGGATCGTCTTCACGAAATCCTCGGCCGAACGGGTCGCGAAGTCGCGGTCGAACGGGTACTCGATGACCGAGCGGAACCCCATCGCTTCCAAGAGCCGTGCCTTGAGTGGCGCCGGCGTCAGCCGGAAGACAGGCTGGTCGGGCTTGAAGACGGTGCGCGGATGCGGCTCGAAGGTCAACACTAGAGCGGGCACGCCGCGTTCACTGGCAAGTTCCAGCGCACGATCCAGCACACTGCGATGGCCGCGGTGGACGCCATCGAAATTGCCGATCGCGACGACGCCACCCTTGAGGCTTTCGGGCAGCGGCTCCTTCATTTCGTTGCGGTGAAATACGGTCATGACAAGTTCCGGATCAGGCGAGGCGCGGCATCCAGAATTTCGGCGCCGCGTTCTCGCTTTTCAGCCATGCCTGCATGATCGCCTCATCGGTTTCGCCATCGACGGAATATTCCGCGATGTGAATGCCGGCACTGATATAAAGCAGGTCGAGGCCTTGCGAAAGCGCGCCACGAACATCGGTCGGCATGCCGTCGCCGATCGCGAGAACCCTCGCCTTGTCGACATCGCCGCGCTCCTTGCGGGCAAGCGAGAGCGCTTCGTCGTAGATCGGCTTGTGCGGCTTGCCGGCAACCCGCACCTGGCCGCCGAGCTGTTCGTAGTAGGCAGCGACCGCACCGGCGCAGGGAATGATCCGGTGACCGCGCTCGACGACCAGGTCCGGGTTGGCGCAGATCATCGGCACGTCGCGCGCAATGAAGGTGGTCAGCATCTGGGTATAGTCTTCGGGCACTTCCTTCTCGTCGTCGAAGAAGCCGGTGCAGACGACGCAATCGGCGTCGGCTTCAGAAACGATCTCGATACCCAGTCCATCGAAGAAATTGAGGTCGCGTTCAGGCCCCAGCAGAAACACCTTCTTCGGGCCTTCGGCGACCAGATGCCGGGTGACATCGCCAGACGTGACGATCCGGTCATAGGTTCCATCGGGAACGCCGAGATGCTTCATCTGTTCGATGACGCCAGGTGCGGGGCGCGGCGAGTTGGTGATCAGCACGACAGTGGCGCCGGCTTCTCTCGCGGCGGCCAAGGCTGTGCAGGAATGCTGGAAGGCTTCGACACCGTTATGGACCACGCCCCAGACGTCCGAAAGCACGACATCGTAGCCCTCGATCACGTCGTTCAAATTCTGGATGCGCTTTGCCATATCAAAAGTTCCTGCCGGTTTTGCCTGCTCGATTAGGAGGCTGACATCGCAAACCGTTGGCGAGATTACAAGGGACAAGGCGGTGAAAGGCGCCGCTGCGAGGCAGAACCTGGGAAAACTTCATATTTTTGCAATGGTCCGATCTTCACTGGATCAGGACGATTTGGGCGAGGAAACCGGCCGCCGCGCTGATGGCTAGCACCGGCACCATGCCGAGCTTCAGGACGAACAGCATGACGGAGGAGGCTGCGAAAAGCACGAGCGCGATGGGATCGAGGCTGGACCAGACCGGGACGGAAAGGCCAAATCCTGCTAGCGCAAAGAGATCGACGTGGCGAACCTCTCTGAACAGAACATGCAGGCCGAACCAGATCGCGAGGTTGAGGATGACGCCGACGACCGCGGCGGTGATGGCCGACAGCGCGCCCGATAAAAGGGCGTTGCCGCGCAGGCGCTCGATCAGGGGCGCGCCCGCAAAGATGAAGACGAAGCTCGGCACGAAGGTTGCCCAGGCAACAAGCAGGCCGCCGATTATTCCGCCTGTGACGGGGCCGAGACCGGACGCTTCCCGGAAGCCGACGAGGAAGCCGACGAAGGACAGAACCAGCACGAGCGGGCCCGGTGTGGTTTCGGCAAGCGCCAGTCCATCCAGCATCTCCCCCGGCTTAAGCCAGCCGTAATCGGCGACTGCGACCTGCGCCACATAGGCCAAAACCGCATAGGCGCCGCCGAAGGTGACCAGTGCCATCTTGGAGAAAAACGCGAACAGGCTGGACAAGCTTTCCGGCGCACCAAAGGCCCAGAGCGCCAGGACAGGCGACTGCCAGACGAGGATCCAGAATACAAGCGTCGCGATCGTGCGGGCGACACCCGGTGTTTTCGCGCCGGGAGGACTGTCCTCTTTGGCGACGCTGTCTCGAGTTTGCTGCCCCCCTGCCCGCGTCATCAGATAGCCGGCGAGACCGGCTGCAAACACGACGAGCGGAAACGGCAGGCTGAAGAAGAACAGGGCGACGAAGGCGGCGGCCGCGACGCAGCGCAGGAATGTGGTTTTCAGCGTGCGGCGTCCGAGGCGGATCACTGCCTCCACCACGATTGCAAGGACTGCCGCCTTCAGGCCGAAGAACAGGCCTGCAAGCCACGTCGCGTCCTGATAGAGGACGTAAGCCGCAGACAGTCCCAGAATGATGGCAAGGCCGGGAAGGACGAAAAGAAGGCCGGAGACGATACCGCCGCGCACGCCAAACAGCAGCCAGCCGATATAGGTGGCCAGTTGCTGCGCTTCCGGGCCGGGCAGCAGCATGCAGTAGTTAAGGGCGTGCAGAAACCGCTCTTCCGAGAGCCAGCGTCTTTCTTCCACCAAAGTCTTGTGCATCATGCCGATCTGTCCGGCAGGCCCTCCGAAACTGAGGGCACCTATCCGGGCAAACACGGCCACGATCTCACGAAAGCTCGTCGCCGGGCCCGGGTTTTGGTCGTTAAGCGTATTCTGCATGGCCGCTCCTTGAGCCCTGAATTTTTCAAGCCCGTTCTTGACTCAGCTCGCAGCCATCCTTATCTCGGGTCTCGTTAGCACTCTCGATAGATGAGTGCTAAACGTCACTCCGCGGGTCCTTGAGACCCGTCCATGTCATTTGATCGAGGGATTAGACAATGACAAGCACCAATTTTCGCCCCCTGCACGACCGCGTTGTAGTCAAGCGCGTCGAGTCTGAAGAAAAGACCAAGGGCGGCATCATCATTCCCGATACCGCCAAGGAAAAGCCAGCTGAAGGCGAAATCATCGCCGTTGGTCCTGGCGCCCGCGACGAAAGCGGCAAGCAGGTTGCACTCGACGTCAAGGTCGGCGACCGCGTTCTGTTCGGCAAGTGGTCGGGCACCGAAGTCAAGCTCGATGGCGTCGACCTTCTGATCATGAAGGAAGCCGACATCATGGGCATCATCGGCTGATTTTAGCCGACTGCTCTTCTTCCAATATTTGCTGACACCCCTTTTCAGGAGTTCCCAACATGGCAGCTAAAGAAATCAAGTTTGGCCGAACCGCGCGCGAAAAGATGCTTCACGGCGTCGATATCCTCGCTGACGCAGTGAAGGTCACGCTCGGCCCTAAGGGTCGTAACGTCATCATCGACAAGTCCTTCGGCGCTCCGCGCATCACCAAGGACGGTGTTTCGGTCGCCAAGGAAATCGAACTTGAAGACAAGTTCGAAAACATGGGCGCCCAGATGGTCCGCGAAGTTGCTTCGAAGACCAACGACATCGCCGGCGACGGCACAACGACTGCTACCGTTCTTGCACAGGCCATCGTTCGCGAAGGCAACAAGGCCGTTGCAGCCGGCATGAACCCGATGGACCTGAAGCGCGGCATCGATCTCGCCGTTGCAGAAGTCGTCAAGGATCTCCAGGCCAACGCCAAGAAGATCTCGACTTCGGAAGAAGTTGCACAGGTCGGCACGATTTCGGCAAACGGCGACGCACAGGTCGGCCGTGACATTGCTGAAGCCATGCAGAAGGTCGGCAACGAAGGTGTTATCACCGTCGAAGAAGCCAAGACCGCTGAAACCGAACTCGAAGTCGTCGAAGGCATGCAGTTCGACCGCGGCTACCTGTCGCCTTACTTCGTGACCAACCCGGAAAAGATGGTCGCCGATCTCGACGACGCTTACATCCTTCTGCACGAAAAGAAGCTTTCGAACCTTCAGGCCATGCTGCCTGTTCTCGAAGCTGTCGTTCAGACCGGCAAGCCGCTCCTGATCATCGCTGAAGACGTCGAAGGCGAAGCTCTTGCAACGCTCGTCGTCAACAAGCTGCGTGGCGGCCTGAAGATTGCTGCCGTCAAGGCTCCTGGCTTCGGCGACCGCCGCAAGGCCATGCTGGAAGACATCGCCATCCTGACGGGCGGCACTGTCATCTCCGAAGACCTCGGCATCAAGCTCGAAACCGTAACGCTCGACATGCTCGGCCGTTCGAAGAAGGTTTCGATCACCAAGGAAAATACGACGATTGTCGACGGCGCCGGTCAGAAGACCGACATCGAAGGCCGCGTTGCACAGATCAAGGCACAGATCGAAGAAACATCTTCGGACTATGACCGCGAGAAGCTGCAGGAACGTCTTGCCAAGCTCGCTGGCGGCGTTGCCGTCATCCGCGTCGGAGGTTCCACGGAAATCGAAGTCAAGGAACGCAAGGACCGCATCGACGACGCGCTCAACGCGACGCGCGCTGCCGTTCAGGAAGGCATCGTCCCAGGCGGCGGTACCGCACTCCTGCGCGCTTCGACCAAGATCACGTCCAAGGGCGCGAACGACGACCAGGAAGCCGGCATCAACATCGTCCGCAAGGCGCTGCAGTCGCTGGTTCGCCAGATCGCAACCAACGCTGGTGACGAAGCTTCGATCGTTGTCGGCAAGATCCTCGACGGCGACAGCGACAACTTCGGCTACAACGCCCAGACGTCGGAATATGGCGACATGATCGCCATGGGTATCGTCGACCCGGTCAAGGTCGTTCGCACGGCTCTGCAGAACGCAGCTTCGGTTGCTTCGCTGCTGATCACCACCGAAGCCATGATTGCCGAACTTCCTAAGAAGGAATCGGCTGGCGGCGGCATGGGCGGCGGCGGCATGGGCGGCATGGGCGGAATGGACATGATGTGATCAGGCCGTAAGGTCTGCACATCTGATCCTTCAGGTTCAGTGTTTCGGAAAGGGCGTCGGGCAACCGGCGCCCTTTCTGCTATTGAGGCATACAGCATGCATAGCATTTCCCCCTCTGAACTTACCGAACGACAAGGACTGATAATTTTTATTCGTATAAAATAGTAATTCGGCAGTGACGCTCTTCTAAGCAACTTCACATTAACTGCGCTTAATCAAACACCAACGCGCAGGTTGCCATGAAGCACGTATCTTTGATCGGTAAATTTCTGACGCTCATGTCGTTCTTCGGCATATTCGTCGTCGCAACTGCCTTCTACAGCAGCAACAGCATTCGAACGCTGGATAGCGAGTATGGCGGGCTTCTCCAGCAGGAAAGCCTGGCAACTTTGGCAATTGCACGCGCCAATCGCTACATGCAGACCGGGCACGCTGCCGCTGGCGACCTGCTTGTGTCGCGCACTGACGAAGAGAACGCGAGCAATCTTGCGGCGTTTGAAAAAGCCAAATCCTCTTTTGGTGGCTGGATGGACAAGGCGATGGCGGCCCTTCCCGCTAATGCCAAGCTGGCGCCGATCAAGGCGGAAGGTTTGAGCGTTCTCAATGACGCTTGCGGCCCTGTGGTTCAGGCCGCAGCTCAGGCCACGGACGAGGCTGCCGTGCTGGCGTCTCAGGAAGCCTTCATGAGGGACTGCAAGCCGAAGTTTGCGGCCGTTACCGAAAAACTCACGGTGGTGACCGACGAAGTGATGACAGCTGCAAATCAGGAAAGCGAAAATCTCAGCGCCAGTGCGAAGACAACCATCTACGCCACTTTCGGGGCCGTTATCGGAGGTCTCGCCCTCGTGCTCGTCGCAGGCTTCTTCTTGATCCGTGCCTGGCTTGCACGACCCATCCAGCACTTGCAGCGCACGATGCTGACCCTTGCAAACGGGGATCTGTCGGCGCTGGTGGCTGGCGCGGACCGCCGCGACGAGGTCGGCAGCATGGCCAAGGCCTTGCAGGTGTTCAAGGACAATGCTCTGCGCAGCAAGGAAATGGAGCACGAAGCCGAGCTGAACCGTACGACCCAGGAAGCGGACCGTGTCCGCAACGCGGAGAGCGAACGCCAACGCAGCGAGGCGATGGCCGAGGCGACCAATGGTCTGGCGGAAGGCCTCAAGCGGCTCTCGGCCGGAGACCTGACCTTCCAGTTGGACCGGGCTTTCGCCGCAGACTTCGAAGGCTTGCGAGCGGATTTCAACGACTCAGTCGCCAAGCTGCGCGACACGCTCCACTCCGTCGCCAACGCCACCAACGCGATCGACGGCGGATCCCGCGAACTCAGCCAGAGCGCCGGCGACCTGTCAAAACGCACCGAACAACAGGCCGCCTCGCTCGAAGAGACAGCTGCAGCGCTCGACCAGATCACGGCCAATGTCAGCACCTCCACCAGCCGCACGGAGGAAGCCCGGTCGATGGCGATCGAAGCCAATCAATCGGCTGCCCAGTCCGGCGCCGTCGTTGCAAAAGCGGTCGATGCGATGCAGCGGATTGAACAGTCGTCCTCGCAGATCTCCAACATCATCGGCGTGATCGACGAAATCGCCTTCCAGACCAACCTTCTCGCCCTCAATGCGGGCGTTGAGGCGGCGCGCGCCGGTGAAGCCGGCAAGGGCTTTGCGGTGGTTGCCCAGGAAGTGCGCGAGCTCGCGCAGCGCTCCGCGCAGGCCGCAAAGGAGATCAAGGACCTGATCCGGAACTCGGCGTCCGAAGTCAAGAATGGCGTCGAACTGGTGAGCGCCACAGGCACTGCGCTTCAGGTGATCCAGAATCATGTCGTGGCGATCAATTCGCAGCTCGATGCGATTGCCACGTCCGCAAAGGAACAGTCGGTCGGCCTGTCGGAAGTCAATGTTGCCGTCAACCAGATGGACCAGGTAACCCAGCAGAACGCCGCGATGGTGGAAGAAGCAACGGCGGCAAGCGCTGCGCTTGCCCAGGAAGCCCAGCGACTGCGCGAGCTCGTCGGTCGGTTCAACACCGAAGGCGACCGCGGAATGTCCGCATCGGTGCGCGTCGCCGATCACGCAACCGCCCGCGCCACCCCCTCGCCGGCACGCACCCTCGCCAAGAAGGTTGCGTCAGCCTTCGGTTCGCTAGCGCCAGCCGCCTCCAACTGGGAAGAGTTCTGATTGACCACATTGACGAACCGAAAGGGCGGTCTCCGGGCCGCCCTTTTTTCGTTTCGCGCCCATAAAAAAACCGCCCGGCAGAGCCGGACGGTCAAGGGTCATTTCAAGTGCCGCTCGGCTTAGTACATCGTGCGGCCGTTGTTGTTCTTGCGGTAGATGTTGCGCGACGCGTTGTTCTGGCGGCGCTCGATCTCGCGGCGCTCGCGCGGGGTGATTACGCCATCGCGGGCTGCGCGGTTCTGGGCGCGATCGATGCGGTTCTGCTGGCGAGCGATGTTGCGAAGCTCCTGCGGCGTCAGTTTGCCGGTGACGGCACCGCGGTAGATCCGGTTTTCCTGCCGGTTTTCGCGGCTTTCGCTGCGGTATGTCTGCGCAAAGCTCGGCACTGCAAATGCAGACGCCATGACGAGTGCGAGCGTGGTGATGGCGATCTTCTTCATATCTTCCTCCTAGTTCGAGGTCGAACTCAATGTGAGAACGACCCGATGGTAGGTGCCAAACGGTGAACCCCGGCTGAAGGTTGCGTTCACCTTCGCTTGCATATGCGGTTTTTTGCACATTCTAAAATGGCCGTGATCGTTCACTTTTATGAGACAAACAGTCTCCGATCGTTCATCTTTCGCGTTTGGCAGAAAGGGGTAATGTCCGGTTCAAGAATTCACACGCGGCGGGAAGAAAGATCCAGCGCCGCAACCCGGAGACTTCCCATGTCCAGCACCAACAACATCATCATTCTCGTCGCACGCATTCTTCTGTCGTTCATGTTCATCTTTGCCGGCTTCGGCAAGCTGGCCGATCCTGCAGGCACTGCCGGCATGATCGCAGGCGCCGGCATGCCGGCTGCAACCGCCCTTGCCTATCTCGCCGGCCTGTTCGAATTCGTTGCCGGTCTTGCCGTTCTCGTCGGCTTCCAGACCAAGATCGCCGGCTGGGCCATCGCCCTGTTCTGCATCTTTACCGGCGTGATGTTCCATTCGGGCACCGTTGCCGTTCCCGGCTGGCCGGATGCCGCTCTTGGCTGGATCAACACGCTCAACGGCATCATGCTGATGAAGAACGTGACGCTGGCCGGCGCCTACATCCTGCTCGCCACCTACGGCCCAGGTCTCTACTCGGTCGACGCACGCCGCGGTAAGGTCGCAATCGCTGCCTAACCTTTGAGCGTTCCCTGCCATGAAGGCCCGCCAGTCAACTGACTGGTGGGCTTTTTTTATTCTTGAATTGCTATGATGTCCGGCGGCGGATGTTCTTTGCCAGCCAGACGGTTGCGCCACCGCATTGGGGATCCTGGGCGACGCTCGCCACCACCTCGAAGCCGTTTTTCGTGAGGAGCGCTTCGTATTCCTCCGGTGACAGGCTGGCGTGGTAAAGCGGTTCACCGCCGAACTCCCCCATCGCCTCGCCTTCGAAATGGCCGGCGGTAAACATCAGCGCCGCACCGGGGCCAGCGAGTGCTGCAAAGCGCGGAAACATGGCGCGCTGGTCCTGCGGGTTGAGGTGGAAGAAGCTGTGCCATGCGATGATGCCATCGAACTTGGTCGGCTGGTAGAACTTGCGCATGTCGGCAACGATCCAGGCGCGGCCCGGAAACCGTTCGCGGGAAAGCCCGATCAGCGTTTCCGATGTATCGACGCCGGTGAGGCGAAGATTGCGGCGGATGAGGTCGGCCGCGATCGGTTCCGCTGCACCGCAGCCGAGATCGAGCACGTGACCACGCGGCGGCATGGTGGCCGCGAACCTGTCGAGCCATGGTCGTTCGAACAGGGTCTTGCCGCGCAGCTTGTCGAAGGCAGCTGCGTGGCGTTCGTAAAGCCCGATGATATTGGCGTCTTCGCCGGCCATCAGAGCGCGTTGCGCACGGCGTCGACGATATGCGCGATGCGCGGATCGCTCTCATGCGCGGATTTGCGCGCTCTCACCAGGCAGGCCTGCGACTTGAGGATGACGCCATCCGACAGGATCTTCAGGTGGTTGGCGCGCAGTGTCGAGCCGGTCGAGGTGATATCGACGATGATATCCGCCTGGCCGGCTGCCGGTGCGCCTTCCGTGGCGCCGAGGCTTTCGACGATGCGGTAAAGCTGAATGCCGTGCTGCGACGAGAAATGCTGCTGGGTGAGCCGCCAGTATTTCGTGGCGATCTGCAACCGCCGACCGTGGCGCGCGCGAAAATCGGCGGCGACATCGCCGAGATCGGCCATGGTATCGACGTCGAGCCAGATTTCCGGAACGGCGACGACCACATCCGCATGGCCGAAGCCGAGCCGGGCGACGATCTCGACCTGCCGGTCTGCATCGACCAGGCCTTCGCGCACGAGATCCTCGCCGGTGACGCCGAAATCAACGGCGCCAGCACCGAGTTCCCGGGCGATCTCGGAGGCCGAGAGAAAGGCGATCTCGATATCCTCATGGCCTTCGACGCGACCGCGATAGGAGCGGTCATTGCCGACGGCGACGATGGGAAGGCCGGCGCGCTCGAAGATCGCCGAGGCGTCGTCCTTCATGCGGCCCTTGGAGGGCAAAGCGATGGTAATGGTCATCAGCGCGCCCTCGCCTGTTCGATCCGGTCGAGCCACAGCGAGAAGCCGACGGCCGGAATATCGTCCACGGCGCCGAGCAGCGTCAGCAGCCGATCGAAGCGACCGCCGCCGACCAGAACCGCGTCCGACCCCTTTTGCGTGACCTCGAAAACGAGGCCGGTGTAATAATCGAGCGGACGACCGAAGGCCGCACGATAGGTGATGCGCGACGGGTCCATGCCGAGATCCTGAAGCGCTGCAACGCGGGCTTCGAATTCGCCAAGCGCATGGCCGAAGGACAGGCCTGCGGCATCGGCAAAACCGGCAAGAGCGGCGGCTGCCTCCGAAAGTGGCAGTTCCAGCGACAGGAACTCGCTCAGCAGAAGAAGTGCTGCGCCATCCAGCCGGGTTTCGGCGAGCGCCAGCTTTTCCGTCAACCGTGCGGCAATCTCGCGCGGCGAGCGGCTGGCATTGGTGGAATAGCCGGTGTCCTGCATGGTCTGGTCGATATGGTCGATCAGCGCCGCCTCGTCCTGTTTCAGGAGATCGGCAAGCTCGGGCGACAGGCCGGCGACGGGCTGCGGGGTGGCGAGTGTCAGCAGCAGTTGCTTGAGAAGCGCGGTATTGCCGAAGGCCTGGATCAGCCGCTTCTGCCAGCCGAGTGGCAGGCCGAGCGAGCGCACGACCGCTTCGAACACGGTCTGATCGCCGAGCGTGATCGTGAGAGCGCGACCGGGAAGCAGGCTTGCGATGATTTCGACCGCATCGGTGACGGCCCGGGCATCGGCGCTTGCGACGTTCTTTTCGCCGAGATCCTCGATGCCGGCCTGATAGAACTCGTTGTCGCCGTCACGCCGCTGGCGAAACACTTCGCCGAGATAGCAATAGCGCCGCGGCGTGCCGGTGGCGGTCTCGATATGGCGCAGGCAGACGGGAATGGTGAATTCCGGCCGCAGACACAGGCTTTCGCCGCGCTCGCTTTCGGTGAGGAAGATGCGGCGGCGAAGATCCTCGCCGGCCATGTCGAGAAAGGGTGCTGCCGGCTGGATCACCGGCGTATCGATGCGGGCCGCACCGCGACCGGCAAATTCATCGAGCAGGCGGCCGGAGAATTCGGGCATGTTGATCAGCGGCATGGGACGGCTCCTGCGGTAGGGGAGAAAGTCCCCCTCTGGGCTGCCGCCCATCTCCCCCACGGGGGGGGAGAAGACCCGCGGCAATCGCCGATCTCACCAGCGAGGCGCAGCAGGAGATCCGACGCTGGCGTCACGCACCAACGCGCTCCCTCCCCCTTGTGGGGAGGGTTGGGGAGGGGAAAAGCCACCGGCACAGACATCATTCGCCCTTCGCCCGCCTGCGATCTTCGGCCTGGGCTGCCAGGATTTCCTGCACCTTGGCGACGAGATCGGCTTCTGCGACCGTATCCTGCGCGACGCGGGCTTCGCGCCATTCGGCATTGTCGGTGATCTCGCCGGAGAGGCGCTTGCCCTCGAACAGGTCCTTCAGCTGCACGACACCCTCGGCGCGCTCGTCGCCGCCCTGGATGATGGCGATCGGGCAGCCTCTGCGGTCGGCATATTTCAGCTGGTTGCCGAATTTCTTCCAGTTGCCCTGGTACATTTCAGCGCGAATGCCGGCTTGGCGGAGATCCTGCGTGAATTTCTGGTAGCGTCCCATGCTCTCGACATCACCATCCATGACGGTGACGAGGACGGGTGCGACCACCTCATCCTGGCCGAGCTTGCCAAGGTTCTTCAGCGCCGTCAGCAGCCGCGAGACGCCGATGGAGAAACCGGTGGCCGGCACCGGCTGGCCCATGAAGCGCGACACGAGACCATCGTAACGACCACCGCCGCCCACGGACCCGAACACGACCTTTTCGCCTTTATCATTTGTGACGTCGAAGGTGAGTTCGGCTTCGAAGACCGGGCCGGTGTAGTATTCCAGGCCGCGGACGACGGAGGGGTCGATCTTGATACGATCGGGGCCGTAACCGGCACCTGTTGCCAGCGCGCCGATGATGTTCAGTTCCTCAACGCCCTCGCTGCCCCTGGCTGTTCCAGCAACCAGTTCGCCGAGTTCAGCCGCGCTTTCCGCGTAATCCTTGATGCCAACGAAGAAGAGAACCTTTTCGATCTGTTCCTCGCCAAGTCCCGCACCCTTGGTGAAGTCGCCACTCTCATCCTTGCGGCCGGCACCCAGCAACAGAGCAACGCCCTCAGAGCCGAACTTGTCGAGCTTATCGATGGCGCGCAGCACGTTCAGCCGCTGGCCGGCCTTGTCGTCGCCACCGAGGCCGATCGCCTCCATGACGCCATCCAGAACCTTGCGGTTGTTTACCCGGATCACGTAATCGCCGCGCTTGATACCCAGCGCTTCCATCGTGTCGGCCATCATCATGCACATTTCGGCATCGGCCTGGACGCCGGGTGCGCCGACCGTATCGGCGTCGAACTGCATGAACTGGCGGAAACGGCCGGGGCCGGGCTTTTCGTTGCGGAACACGTAGCCGGCGCGGTAGGTGCGGAACGGCAGCTGGATCTCGTTGAAGTTTTCGGCAACGTGGCGGGCGAGCGGCGCGGTCAGATCGTAGCGCAGCGACATCCACTGTTCGTCGTCGTCCTGCAGCGAGAAGACGCCCTCGTTGGGGCGGTCGCTGTCGGGCAGGAACTTGCCGAGCGCATCGGTATATTCGAACAGCGGCGTCTCGAGCGGATCGAAACCGTAGCGCTCGTAGACTTCGCGGATTTTTCCGACCATTTCGTTGGTGGCGTGGATATCGGCGCTCGAACGATCGACAAAGCCGCGCGGCAGGCGGGCCTTCAGTTTCTGGGGCTTCTTTTGTTTGTCGCTCATGATCGATATTCCATTGCCTTCGGGCCTTCGGGAAAGGCCGGATTAGTGTGCGGTTTCTTAGAGGATGACAGCCGGAGCGGCAAGGGCGGCGGCTGGCGAACAGGGTGGAGCGGTGGTATATATTGCGCCACCATAAGGGTTACGGCCATGAACAAGCGCGTCACGATCGAAATCCCGGAACCGATGCATCGCCTCCTGAGGCGCTATGCCGATCTGCATGGCTTCGATACCTACGCTTATATTGCTCAGGTTCTCCACAAGCATCTCGAAGATCTCCATGATGTTGCCGTCGCTGAAGCGTATCTAGAAGAAGTCCGAAATGGCAATTCAGGCACGTATACGATGGAACAACTCGAACGCGAGCTTGGCCTGAATGATTGACAGAACCGGCAGCCAGGCCTCTATCGCTCACCCATGATCCTCGAAGCGATCCATTACACCGCGACCCTGCCGGTCACGTCTGCCGAATTCCGGCCGTTCATCCGGTCCTCGGTAAACCTCTGGTCGCGGGCCAATCGATGCTCTGCGGCCTGGGCGCCGCATGAGGAAAACTGCAAGGCGTTCATTCGCGAGACTGTTGCGGACATGAAGCAGCGGCGGACCGTCGTCGTGCTTGGCTCCGGTCTGTTGCGCGACGTGCCGATCGAGGATCTGGCGAAGGGTTTCGATACGGTCGTTCTGGTCGATCTGGTGCATCTCGCCTCCGTGCGGCTGCGGATGCTTGCGGGCAAATACCGTAATGTGCGGCTGATTTCGCGCAATCTCTCCGGTCTCGACAAGGCACTTGCCGGCGATGTGCCGGAGCCTTTGGCGTTTCTACGGCAGGTGCCGTATCTCGATCTGGTGGTGTCGGCCAATATCCTGTCGCAGATCGGCGTCGGTGCGAGGCGGCAGCTTGAGGAGATGAGGCACCCGGAGCCGGATGCCATCGTTGCCAAGCTTGTCAGCGCGCATCTGGACGGGATCTCCGCCCTGCCCTGCCGCCAGATCCTGTTGACCGATACCGCCTATAGAATTGTCGATCGGCAGGGAGAGGTTCTGGAGACAACGGATCTTCTGGCCGGCGTTACGCCGCCGCAGGCGGTCCGAGCCTGGTCCTGGCCGGTCGCGCCCTATGGCGAACTTGGCCGTGAGTATCAGGCTGTCCATGATGTGATCGCGCGGTAGCTTGATTTGCGCGATGCCGCGTTTTAGCGTCAGCGCATGATGACACGCACGCTTTCCATCGCCGCCGCCGTTCTTGCCCTTTCCTTCAGCCTGGCCGTTGCGCAGGACATGAAGGGGCATGACCATTCCTCGACAAAGCCGCAGGGACAGACGGACACAAGCCCGTCTACGAAGGCCTACAAGGATGCGGCCGCAAAAATGCACAGCGACATGTCGCTGAACTATTCCGGCGATGCAGATGTCGATTTCGCGCGCGGCATGATCGCTCACCACCAGGGCGCGATCGACATGGCCAAGGTCGAGCTGGAACACGGCAAGGACCCTGACCTGCGCAAGCTGGCTGAAGAGATCATCAAGGCGCAGGAAAAGGAAATTGCCGAGATGCAGGCATGGCTGAAGGCGAAGGGACAGTAAGCTTCGAAGCTTGTCCAACGTCGCATCCTTCCGTATCTTGACGGTCTGGAGGCTAGTGACATGCGCCCGATTACCGCAATCGGTTTTGATGCCGACGACACGCTCTGGCAGAACGAACAATACTACCGCCTGACGGAACGGCACTTCCAAAAGCTGCTTGGTGATTTTGGCGATGGCGCCGATATTTCCGCGCGACTGCTGGAGGCCGAGAAGCGCAATCTCGGATATTATGGTTTCGGCATAAAGGGCTTTACCCTGTCGATGATCGAAACCGCGATCGAAGTGACGGACGGCAACGTACCATCCCGCACCATCGGCGAAATCCTCGATATCGGCCGGGAGCTGCTGCGCCACCCGGTCGAGGCGCTGCCGCATGTGGAAGAAACGCTAAGATCGCTGAACGGCCATTATCTGCTGGTGCTGATTACCAAGGGCGACCTGTTCGACCAGGAACGCAAGCTGGCGCAATCGGGCCTCGGCGATTTCTTCGATGCGGTGGAGATCGTTTCGGACAAGACGGCCACCACCTATCGGCGCATTTTCCAAAAACTGGCCGACGGGCCGGAACGGGCGATGATGGTGGGCAACTCGCTGAAGTCAGATATCGTGCCGGCCATCGCCGCGGGATCCTGGGGCGTTTACGTGCCGCATGCCCTGACCTGGGTCCTGGAACATGTGGACGCGCCGACCGAAGCGCCGCGTTTCCGCAAGATCGAGAACCTTGGCGAGTTGCAGCGGGTCCTTACCGAAGTCATGGCCGTTTGAAATTCAGCCGTGCCTGCGCGACCTCCGGCTGGCAGAAACAGCCCTCGAAATGATCGTTGACGAGGCCCATGGCCTGCATGAAGGCATAGACGGTTGTCGGGCCAACGAAGGTCCAGCCGCGCTTCTTGAGCACCTTGGACAGTGTGACGGAGACTGGCGTCGTGGGGTTGGCGCACAGCGTGGCGAGATCCATGATCGCGGGTCGGTCTTCCTCGCGAGGTTCGAAACTCCAGAAGAATTTGGCGAGGGTGCCAAACTCATCGCGCATCTCGACGGCGCGCTTGGCATTGTTGATGGTGGACACGATCTTGCCGCGATGGCGGATGATGCCCGCATCGAGCACCAGTCGTTCGACATCATCTGGACCGAACTGCGCCACGGTGTCGAAATCGAAGCCTGCGAAGGCTGCGCGGAAATTCTCGCGCTTGCGCAGGATCGTCAGCCACGAGAGACCGGACTGGAAGCCTTCGAGGCAGATCTTTTCGAACAGCCTGATATCGTCGGCCATCGGCCGGCCCCATTCCTCGTCATGATAGCGGCGGTAGTCTTCGAGACCGCCGTGCCAGAAGCAGCGGCCCTTCCCATCTTCGCTCGTGATGATGCCGGCCACTTGCTTCTCCCAAACCATGACAATCCAATCCTTAACGTCAGTCTGACAGGTCTTCAGCTTGCGGCAACCATGTTTACACACGGGCCGGTAACCCTGCCAAAAGCTTTATGCGAATTCCAGCGCCGAACACCCCACCCGTTTACCAAACGCTTTGACGTGCCATTCACCATGGCCGCCAGATCCGTAAACGAGTGGACGTGGAACCGATGACGACGAAGACCCTGCTTCTGGCCCTA
The DNA here is from genome assembly GCF_014842035.1 of Rhizobium sp. CFBP 8752. Taxonomy (NCBI): domain Bacteria; kingdom Pseudomonadati; phylum Pseudomonadota; class Alphaproteobacteria; order Hyphomicrobiales; family Rhizobiaceae; genus Rhizobium; species Rhizobium sp. CFBP 8752. The sequence goes on from NZ_JACYUZ010000001.1 coordinate 2,594,519, forward strand.
GGCCTGACGACCGCGCTTTGCAACACAGCTTTGGCAAACGACCGCTACGGCGACCGCCCGCCGGTCATCGTCAGCCCGGATCTTGCCGCTCCGTGGGTGATGCAGCTTGCCGGACCGAATGGACGATCGGCAGCAACCGTGCGCCAATATCGCCAGCCGCAGAACGACCGGCAGCAGACCGCACAGCCGCGGGTGATATACCGCGAGCAGGCCCAGCCGCGGCCGGTCCGCCGTGGCATATTCGATCGCGGTCAGCCGAGAGCGCAACAGGTCGCCATGCGGCCCAACGCGCCGGCACGCAGCCGCATCGATCCGCAGTTCCTGCCGCAGATGGTGGCCTATGACACCAAGGAAAAGCCGGGCACGCTCGTCATCGATACGAACAACCGCTTCCTCTATCTCGTGATGGCGGACGGCCAGGCACGGCGCTACGGCGTCGGCGTCGGCAAGCCGGGCTTCGAATGGGCCGGCGAACACAAGGTGACCCGCAAGGCCGAATGGCCGAGCTGGATCCCGCCGCAGGAAATGATCAGCCGCGAGGCCGCCAAGGGCCACTATCTTCCCGCCCGCATGGACGGCGGACCGGAAAACCCGCTCGGCGCCCGTGCCCTCTATCTCGGCTCTACGCTCTACCGCATCCACGGCACCAACGCGCCCTGGACGATCGGCAGCGCCGTCTCCTCCGGCTGTATCCGCATGCGCAACGAGGACGTGACAGACCTCTACGGTCGTGTTGATGTCGGCACCAAAGTCATCGTGATGTAAGCGCCACCGCGGCTGCTGTGGCCATATGGCCACGGTGGCTTCGGCGATCGTTGAGCGCCCGTGTATATTCACCTCGTCTCATCTTGCCGCGGGCGATGGGTCGGGACATGTTTTCCTGCAGTTCAAGACGAAAATACCAGGGGGTAAGGATGAAATCGGGTAAAATGCTGTTTGCCGTGGCCGGCGTGATGGTTTCGATTCTGGCAGTGGATGCTTCGACCCACGCAGCCTCAGCGCAGAGCTCCAGTTCGGCGCGGCCGCAGACGACCGCCAGCGACGTGGCGCCTTCCGTGCGCAACCGCACGGTGCCGGAGAAATTCCAGCGCCGGAAGGTGCGGTTTGCCACCAATGAGGCGCCGGGCACGATCATCGTCGATACGAACAACAAGTTTCTCTACTACGTCGAGGGCAACAACCGCGCTACCCGCTACGGGATCGGCGTCGGTCGCGAAGGCTTCGGCTGGTCGGGCGTGGTTTCAATCGGCCGCAAGTCGGAATGGCCGACTTGGACGCCCCCTGCCGAAATGCGCGCCCGTGAGGCCCGCCGCGGCATCAGGCTGCCCGTCGTCATGCAGGGCGGCCCGGAAAACCCGCTCGGCGCCCGCGCCATGTACCTCTACAAGGGCGGCCGTGATACGATCTTCCGCATCCACGGCACCAACCAGCCCTGGACGATCGGCCTCAACCTTTCCTCCGGCTGCATCCGCATGATGAACAAGGATGTCGAGCATCTTTACGCGCGCGCTGCTGTCGGCTCCAAGGTCGTGGTCATCGGCCCCGGCAGCAAACCGGGCGATGTCGCCTTCGAAGACCGCGGCCTCGACATTTTCAGGACGATCTTCGGCGGCTGATTGTTAGGCTGGATGCATCTCTTCTCGCATTCCTGTGCGCGTCACAGGAATGCGGTCGGTCTAGGTTAACGGACCGAAGAGATTCTTCCGCATCGCGGACGCGACGCTGCTCACTCCCTGTGACAAGCACAGGGATGAGGGTGGAGAGTGGGCGGTGCCGGCGGCAATCAGACGACGATGTCGCCTTCGAGAGTAAGATCGGCCAGCCTCGCCTAGACGAGTGCCTTTGCCTTTCTCGCGAGCTTTGCCGGTTCGGGCCCGCCATAGGCCCAGTCCAGCAGTTCCACCGTGTGGACGATCGGGATGGCTGTTCCAGACGCGATCTGGGTGATGCAGCCGATATTGCCTGTTGCGATCACGTCCGGCTTCGTCGCCTCAATATTCCTGACCTTGCGCGCCTTCAACTGGCCTGAAATTTCCGGCTGCAGGATATTGTAGGTCCCGGCCGATCCGCAGCAGAGGTGGCCTTCTGCGGGATCGCGGACGGTAAAGCCTGCTGCCTTCAGAAGCTGCTTTGGTGCGGCGACGATCTTCTGGCCGTGCTGCATCGAACAGGCCGAATGATAGGTGACGGTGAGCTTTTTCGGCTCTAGCTTGGCAAGATCAAGCGTGAACAGGTATTCGGTAATGTCCTTTGCGAGCGCCGAGACTGTTGCTGCCTTGTCCGCATAGGCCGGATCGAGCCGCAGCATGTGGCCGTAATCCTTGATCGTGGTGCCGCAGCCGGACGTGGTGATGATGATCGCGTCGAGACCGCCCTTTTCGATTTCGCTGATCCACACATCGACATTGGTGCGGGCGAAATCCAGCGCCTGTTCCTCGCGGCCCATGTGATGCACCAGTGCGCCGCAGCAGCCTTCCCCTTGCGGGCTCACGACCTCGACGCCGAGGCGCGACAGCAGCCTGTGTGTTGCGCCATTGATGCCGGGATCGAGCACCGGCTGGGCGCAACCCGACAGGATTGCGACCCGCCCGCGGCGTTCGGCGTTCGGAATCTGAGATATCGCCGGGGCTGATCCGGCTGGTGGAGCGACTCTCGGCGCAAGTTCCAGCATGGCTGCGAGGGGCCGAAGCGGCTTGATGCGCTTCAACAGCGGCGCCAGGGGTCGTCCGAGCCTTGCCAGCGACAACGCCGTTCTGAACCGTGCCGGATAGGGAAGGACCGCGGCCAGCAGGCTGCGGATCAGCCGGTCGGCAAGCGGCCGGCGGTAGGTGTTTTCGATATGGATGCGGGCGTGATCGACCAGATGCATGTAGTCGACGCCGGAGGGACAGGTGGTGACGCAGGAGAGGCAGGACAGACAGCGATCGATATGGGTGACGACCTGCTCATCGGCTGCCCGATCGTTTTCCAGCATGTCCTTGATGAGATAGATGCGGCCGCGCGGGCTGTCGAGCTCATCGCCCAGCGTCACATAGGTGGGACAGGTGGCGGTGCAAAAGCCGCAATGAACGCAGCGGCGCAGGATCTTTTCGGACTCCGCCACATGCGGGTCGAGCAGTTGTTCGGGGGTGAAGGAGGTCTGCATCAGTGCGCTTCTTCCCTGTCAACTTGGCCCCGCCTGCCGCAGGCGGCGCAGGACCTCGATACCGATGATGGTCTCATGATCACCACCCCATCTTGCCCGGCGAGAAGATCCCGGCCGGGTCGAGTTTCTGTTTGACCCGGGCCGAGAGTGCGGCCACGGCATCCGGCACCGGCTCGAATGACGGGGTCGCGGCTCTTGCGGATTTCGAGGCGCGGATGAGCGTGGCATGGCCTCCGCCGAGTGCGCGAATATAGCCGCGCAGGAAGTCGGCTTCGGGATCTGCCTCCATCTGCATCCAGACCAGTCCGCCCTGCCAGTCGTAATAGGCATCGACGCCCGCCTCCATGCGAAGAGCGGCGACAAGCTGGCAGCCGGCCATCGGCGCCATCGAGACGCGCCAGAGGGGCCGACCGGCACCGTTGGCATAGGGATGAACGTCGCGGATCTCGCGCCAGAGCGACAGGCTGTCTTCCATGCCGAGTCGGATGACGGGACCAAAGGCCTGCATCACGGCGACCAGCTTTTCGGCACGCACCGCGACGGATGCGGCGAGACCTTCGAGACGCAGGACGGTTGCTTCGTTCTCGGGCAAGGCGCCATCGATAAACCGGGCTCGCACGGTCTGGGGCAGATGGGCGGCACCGGACACCTCCACCGGCAGCGCCATGGCGGCCGCCATCGCCTTGGCGGCGGTCTCGTCGTCGAGGCCGGAGATGACGATGGTTTCAACTGTCTGCGGCACCGGAAGGACGCGAAAGGTCACTTCAGTCAGAAATCCCAGCGTGCCGTGCGAACCGGCGAGAAGTTTGACCAGATCGAGGCCGGTAACGTTCTTCATCACCCGCCCGCCCGCGCGCAGCAATTCGCCGCTGCCGTTGACGAAACGGATGCCGAGAAGACTGTCCCTCGCCGCTCCCGCCACGAAGCGGCGCGGACCGGAGACATTGGAGGCAAACACGCCGCCGATCGTGGGCTCTCCTGACGTGCCCATGATGCCGCGGTGATCCATCGGCTCGAACGCCATCATCTGGCGGTTTTCGGCAAGGGCCGCTTCCACCTCGGCGACGGGTGTGCCGGCCTTGACGGTCATCACCATTTCGGCCGGGTCGTAATCGACGATGCCGGTGAGGCCGCGCGACGACAGGGGCTCTGCGCCCTCGGTGGCATTGCCGAAGCCGGAGCGGGTGTTGCCGCCGCAGAGCGCGAACTTCCGGCCATCGGCCACGGCGCTGCGGATGACATAGGCGGCATCGGTTTCGGAATGGGGTATCAGCAAAGGAAACCCACTTCAGGAATGGTGTTGGTGGGCATGAAATTCACCTGCGCCCCTCGAGCGGAAACACCTTGGACGGGTTCAGTATCCATTGCTCATCGAAGGCTGAGCGGATTGCCATCTGCTGGTCGAGTTCGGGCTGGGTAAACTGATGCCGCATCAGGTCGCGCTTTTCGATGCCGACACCATGCTCGCCGGTGAGACAGCCGCCGGCATCGACGCAGAGCTTCAGGATCTCGTTGCCGGCTTCCTCCGCCTTCATGGATTCTTCGGGATCGTTGGCATTGAACAGGATCAGCGGATGCATGTTGCCGTCACCCGCATGAAACACGTTCGCCACCCTCAGGCCGAAGCGTTCGACGATTTCGGCTGTCTTTTCGAGCACGTAGGAGAGTTTGCCGAGCGGCACCGTGCCGTCCATGCAGATATAGTCAGCGATGCGGCCGGTTGCGCCGAAGGCGGATTTGCGGCCTTTCCAGATCAGCGCCGCCTCGGTGGCCGACTGGCATTCGCGCACGGTCTTGACCTGATGCCTTCGGGCGATTTCGACGATGTCTTTGAGCGTCGCGTCCATCTCCGCTTCCGATCCCTCGACCTCGACAATCAGGAGCGCTGCGACATCCAGCGGATAGCCGGCCTTGGCGAACGCTTCGCAGATCTCGATCGCAGGCTTGTCCATGAACTCGATCGCCACCGGAATGATGCCGGAGCCGATGATATCGGCGACGCAGGCCCCTGCCTCTTCCGAGCTATCGAACCCGAACAGAACCGGGCGCGCGCCCTCCGGCTTGGCAATCAGGCGCACCGTCGCCTCGGTGACGATGCCGAGCTGGCCTTCCGAGCCGCAGACGAGGCCGAGAAGATCGTAACCTGCGGCATCCAGATGCTTGCCGCCAAGCTCGATCACCGTGCCATCGACAAGCACCATCCTGACGCCGAGCAGGTTGTTGGTGGTGACGCCGTATTTCAGGCAGTGGGCGCCGCCGGAATTCATGCCGATATTGCCGCCGATCGTGCAGGCGAGCTGCGAACTCGGGTCCGGCGCATAGAAAAACCCATCGATGCCGACCGTCTCCGAAATGCTGAGATTGGTGACGCCGGCCTGCACGGTGGCGGTGCGATTGCTGTAGTCGACTTCCAGAACCCGCGACATCTTGGAGAGGCCGAGCACGACCGCATCCTCCTGCGGAATGGCTCCACCCGAAAGCGAGGTTCCCGCCCCCCTTGCAACGACCGGAACGGCGTGGCGATGGCAGTATTTCATCACAGCGGCAACCTGTGCGGTGGTGCGCGGCAGCACGACGGCAAGCGGGACGCGCCGATAGGAGATGAAGGCGTCGGTCTCGAACGGTGCGAGTTCGCGTTCTTCGTGGATGAGACAGTCCGCCGGTACGAGACGGGCAAGATCGGTCACGATGTTATCCCGCCGCGACAGGACGGACGCGCGTGGCGGCAGGAATGCGATTGCCTCGGCCATGGCCTCCTCCTCAGAACGCGTGGCTTTCTCTATCTCGTTACAGCGTATGCCATGACGGTGTCGCACATCAACTCGAATGCGGGTTGCCCACGCATAAACCACAGATCCGCTCTCGACATTATCAGCGTACAAAGCGCGGTCCGCGCAAAATAGACGTTGACGCAACAGTAGCCGGCTTCAGAATGGAGAATGCGCCTTTAGAGATGATTCTCCTAAAATAATCCTCTTTTGCTCGTTAAGCCCGGCGCAAGCATTATATTAGCAACATACATTTTTTGGAGGCGTTTCGAAATTGGGCTTGATGGACCGACTGACCGGCAATCTTCGTTTGATGCTGCAGCGCCCTGCGCGACAGCAGTATGCCGCGTTGTGCTATCGCCTGACGAAGAAGCGGACGCAGCTGGAAGTTCTGGTCGCCACAAGCCGCGATACGGGGCGTTGGGTCATTCCCAAGGGATGGCCGATGAAGGACAAGAAGGCGCATCAGGTAGCCGAACGCGAGGCTTACGAGGAAGTGGGCGTCAAGGGTAAGGTCGAGAAGGACGCGCTTGGCTTTTTCCACTACCGCAAGACCCTCGACAGCGGCCTGAAAGTGCTGGTGCGCGTGCAGGTTCACGCACTGGAAGTTGCCGATTGCCTGAAGAATTTTCCGGAAAAAGGATCCCGGAAGCTGGAATGGGTCTCCTGCGAGGAAGCGGCCAACCGCGTCAACGAGCCGGAACTGAAAATTCTCTTCCTGCGGTTTGCCGAAAAAATGGATCCGCTTCGTTCAACGGTGCCGATCAAAGCCGCAGGCTGACAGTCCGCTCGACCAACCAAAATCGTATACTGGAATAAATGATGGGCCAAACGCGGCCGCGTCTGGCCAAGCCGACGCTCGACAAGGATCTTGAAAAGCTCTCCTCGGTGGAAGACGCCGCGCGCCAGACGTCGCGCGGGCTTGCAGCACCCGGTGCAGCGCTGTTGTTCATCGTGCTGGTGGCGATCTTTGCCGCTTCCTATGTGACCGGACATCCGGGTGCTGTGGTGGTGATCGCGGCCTCCGCGCTTGCGGCCTATATGGCGATGAATATCGGCGCCAACGACGTTACCAACAATATCGGTGCGGCCGTCGGCGCGCGCGCGATGACGATGGCGTTCGGCCTGACGCTGGCGGCAGTGTTCGAAATCGCCGGCGCGGTGATTGCCGGCGGTAGCGTTGCCGGTACGATCGCCAACAACATCATGCGTGCCGGTGTGATCACCGATCCGAACGTGATGATCTGGGCGATGATCGCGGCGCTGCTTTCCGCCGCCGTGCTGATCAACATCGCCACATGGCTCGGCGCGCCGATCTCCACCACCCATTCGATCGTCGGCAGCGTGATGGGAGCCGGCATCGCTGCGGCCGGTTTTTCGGCCATCAACTGGGCGACCATCGGTGGCATTACCGCAAGCTGGGTGCTGTCGCCGCTTCTTGGTGCCGTGATCGCTGCCGGACTGCTGTTCCTGATCAAGGAAACCATCATCTACCGCGAGGACAAGATCGCCTCTGCGCGGACCTGGGTGCCGATCCTGATCGGCCTGATGGCCGGCGCCTTTGCGGGCTATCTGTCGCTTGTCGGTCTCGGGCAGCTGATGGTCGTCTCGCGGCTGACCGCAACCGCGATCACGCTGATCACGGCTCTCGTCGTCTGGCGACTGGTCATTCCAGTCATCGCCAGACAGTCGCGCGGGCTGGAGAACCGCAACCAGTCGCTGCGCAAGCTGTTTCGCATTCCGCTTGTGTTTGCCGCGGCGCTGATGTCGTTCGCGCATGGGGCCAATGACGTTTCGAACGCGATCGGGCCGCTCGCCGCGATCGTTGCGGCAGCGCAGCGCGCAACCGTGTCGGGCCCCGTCGGCATACCCATGTGGGAACTGGTGATCGGCGGGCTTGGTATCTCGCTCGGACTTTTGCTGTACGGACCGAAACTGGTGCGGCTGGTGGGTGCCGAAATCACCAAGCTCAATCCGATGCGCGCCTATTGCGTCTCGTCTTCGACGGCGCTGACGGTGATCGTCGCATCCTGGGTCGGCCTGCCTGTGTCTTCCACGCATATTGCGGTCGGCGCCGTGTTCGGCGTCGGGTTTTTCCGCGAATGGTACACGCGCCATTCGCGCCGCCGTTACGAGTATATGCGGGTCAGGGCCGGCAAGGATCCGGATGTCGGTCAGGAGCACGAGCACGACGAGAACGAGGTGAAACGCCGTTTTCTGGTACGCCGCTCGCATTTCCTGTCGATCATCGCCGCCTGGATGATTACGCTGCCCGCATCGGCTGCGCTTGCAGCGCTGGTCGCGACGGTTATCTTCGCGCTGTTCGTCTGAGTTTCGAAAGTTTTCCCATGCGTGCCAATTTCCGGATACAGCGCCTGTTCATCGACGCACCTCTTGCGAAGGCAGAGCACCAGGAGGTGGGAGCGGAGCATTTCAACTATCTCGCCAATGTGCTGCGCTTGACTGAGGGTGCCGAGATCCTGGCGTTCAATGGGCGCGACGGCGAATGGCTGGCGAAACTCATCTTTCCGAGCCGCAAGAAGATCGCGCTTGAACCGGTCGAGCAGGTGCGCCCGCAGCCGCCGGCACCAGACCTGCATTACCTGTTTGCGCCGCTGAAGGTGGGACGGCTGGACTATCTGGTGCAGAAGGCGGTCGAAATGGGCGCCGGCACGCTTCAACCCGTCATGACGCAGCACGTGCAGGGCAAGATTACGAGCATGGAACGGCTGCAGGCGAACGTGATCGAAGCTGCCGAACAGTGCGGCATATTGTCAGTCCCGCAGGTCCTTTCGCCGAAGAAACTCGGCGATGTCCTCGACCACTGGCCGTCCGACCGGCGCATCATTTTCTGCGACGAGGGCGATGAGGGACAGAACCCGCTGACGATCCTCGCAAAGATCGAGGAGACCAAGCTGGCGCTGCTGGTTGGCCCGGAAGGCGGGTTTTCCGAAGAAGAACGGGCACGTCTGCGTTCGCTGCCATTTGTCAGTGCCATTCCGCTCGGACCGCGTATCCTGAGGGCCGATACCGCAGCGGTTGCAGCACTTGCCGTGGTCCAGGCTTCGATCGGCGACTGGCGTTGAACATGCTCCCAACCGGCGCGACAGATTTGACACACAGCTGCCTGTTTTTCTAAACCAGCGTTGAAAGAAATTCACTTGCACCGCACATCATTCCGGTCCAATCAGCCGGACGTTCGCTCTCTAAATACGGCACTCCGAACAAGGTAGTTTTCATGGCCCGCGACACCACCGACCAGACCCCGCTTTCTTCGGTGGCCGAGCTTTCCAGCTACATGGCCGAGGGACCGCGACCGAAGGAAAAATTCCGGATCGGGACCGAGCACGAAAAGTTCGTCTTCTTCAAAGCCGATCATTCGCCCGTGCCCTATGCCGGTGACGCCAGCATTTCCGCGCTGCTGAATGGCATGCAGGAACGGCTGGGCTGGGAGCCGATCACCGATGGCGGCAACATCATCGGGCTTGGCGAACAATCTGGCATGGGCGCGATCTCGATCGAGCCCGGCGGCCAGTTCGAGCTTTCGGGCGCGCCTCTGGAGACGCTGCACGAGGTGGCGACCGAGGCCGAGCAGCATATCGCTCTCGTCAAGGAGATTGCCGAGCCGATGGGCATCGGCTTCCTCGGCATTGGCGGCAGCCCCAAATGGACGCGCGAAGAAACGCCGCGCATGCCGAAATCCCGTTACGACATCATGACCCGCTTCATGCCGAAGGTCGGCAGCAAGGGTCTGGACATGATGTACCGCACCTGCACGATCCAGGTGAACCTCGACTTCTCGTCCGAGGAAGACATGGCCGCGAAGATGCGGGTGTCGATGAAGCTGCAGTCGATCGCCACCGCGCTGTTTGCGGCATCACCGTTTACCGAGGGAAAGCCGAACGGACTATCCTCCTGGCGCGGCGACATCTGGCGCGACACCGACAACAGCCGCTCCGGCGTGCTGCCCTTCGTGTTCAACTCCGATTTCGGATATGCCGATTATGCAGAGTGGGCGCTCGACGTGCCGATGTATTTCATCGTGCGCAACGGCAAGTATCACGACTGTACCAACATCACCTTCCGGCAGTTCATGGATGGCGTGCTGAAGGGTACGGTCGACGACTGGCAGCCGACGATGGGCGACTGGATCAACCATCTTTCCACGCTGTTCCCGGACGTGCGGCTGAAGAAGTTCCTGGAAATGCGCGGTGCCGACGGCGGTCCGCTCGATCGCATCTCGGCGCTTCCCGCCTTCTGGGTGGGTCTGCTCTATGACGAGACGGCGCTTGCGGATGCGCAGGAGCTGACGAAGGACTGGACGTTCGAAGACGTCGTCCAGATGCGCGACACCGTTCCATCAAAGGGGCTTTCTGCAGAGATCCGTGGCGTGTCGGTTCTCGATATTGCCCGCGAGAGCGTGCTGATCTCCAAGGCCGGCCTCAAGGCCCGCGCGCGCAAGAATGCCGAGGGCGACGACGAGACGATTTTCCTTCGTCCGCTGGAAGAAATTCTGGTGAAGAAGGCAACGCTTGCCGACGAAATGCTGGCGCTGTTCAACGGGCGCTGGGAAGGCTCGGTCGAGCCGGCGTTCAAGGACTACGCTTACTGAAACCCGCATCCGAGTGGCCCGATAATCCGCTTTGAGGCTCTGCCTTTCCGGCTATAATGGGGCAATCACCCGTGCCGGAAGGGATGCCCATGCTGCCATTGTTCGACATGATGATGAAGGCCGGAGGGGGCCAGGGCGGCGGCGCATCCATGGAGGCCTTCGCCAAGCAGTTCGGTCTTGCCCAAGAGCAGGTTTCGGAGGCGATGGCGGCGCTGATGCCCGCCTTTTCCTCCGGCTTCAAGCGCAAGTCTGCAAACCCTTACGACCTTTCTGACCTGATGAGCACCGTGTTTTCCGGCGCCTATGGCAAATATTTCGAGGACATGGGCAAGGCTTTTACACCGCAGGGTAAGGCGGACGGCAATGCCGTGCTGGAGAAGCTGTTTGGCTCCAAGGAAGTTTCCCGCGCGATCGCCGCGCAGGTGGAGAAGTTTACCGGCATCGGCCAGGACATCATCGAGAAGATGATGCCTGGCATGGCCAATACGCTGATGGGCGGCTTCTTCAAACAGTTTACAGGGCAGATGGGCGCGCCTTTCGCGACCCAGTTTCCGGCCGGCGGCGATACGTTCGGCCCGGCGCTGGAGACGATGCAGAAGCAGTGGATGACCGCGATGGGTTTTGACAAGGCGGCACCGAGTCCGGACGCGACGAGCAATCCCTTGGACAATCCCTTTGCACAGGCGATGCGGGCGATGTGGGGCCTGGAAAAGCCAGAGCAGCCGCAGCCTTCCGCCACCGCTCCGGGCGCTGCCCAAACCTATGCAGATCTCGTCAACCGGATGTTCGACAGCGGCGTCGAGGCGAATAAAGGCTACCAGAAGAGCCTGGAGACGATGTTCGACGGTTACTTCGGCGCTGGAAAAGCGGCCAAGCCCTGAACGAAAAAATCGCTTGAACGAAAAAGCCCGGCGCGGATAAACCGGCCGGGCAAAGGCAGGGCTATTGGCAATCGCCCTGCGGGGAAACTTGAGGCTCGCTAGAGCCGCTTGAAGCGTGTACGCGCATGCTCGCGGGCGGCACGCGTCAGAAGCCGCGACGGATCATCGAGAACGCCCGAACGATCGAGCGCCTTCACCACATCGTGGCGGGTAATGCCGATATCTTCGAGCTGGTAATCGTCGAGGTCGTGAAGGGAATTGGCCTCGAAGCGATTTCGAAGAGCGCGCCATACGGATTTCGTTCGAAGCATGATCTGCGCTGCAAAGCGGGTCTTCGCTGCTGCAGGGTAAAGCTTCAGGTCGGTTCCGCAGTCGGTCGTGCTCATCGGATCATCCTTTCGTAAGGCACGGAGAGGCTCACCCCTTCCACAACGGCTTTGCGGAAAGGTTGCCCTTTGTGAAGGCATCCGGGAGGAGGCCTTCGCTGGTTCTGATTTTGCATCGTGTTTATGCGGGAAAATCTATTGATCAGTCCAACGAATGTTTCTAATGATATGCATCAATCGCTCTTATGAATGACGTTCATCTGGAGGCCCGCATGTCCGCACCGCTCGACATCGATCAGCTACACACGTTCATCGCCATCATCGACACCGGCAGTTTCACCAAGGCGGCCGATCGGGTGTTCAAGACCCAGTCGGCGGTGTCCATGCAGATGCGCCGGCTGGAAGAACGGATCGGCAAGCAGCTGTTTGCCAAGGACGGGCGCGGCAACCGGGTGACGGCCGAGGGCGAAAAGCTGATGAATTACGCAAGGCGCATCATCAGGCTCAACAACGAGGCGATCGCCGCCTTCGACGACAACCGCCTGGAAGGTTCGATCCGGATCGGCACGCCGGACGATTACGCGGACCGCTACATGCCCGAGATCATCGGACGGTTTGCGAAGACGCATCCCAATGTGGAGCTCTACATCGTCTGCGAACCCTCGGTCAGCCTTGCCGAGAAGATGGCGCGCGGAGAGCTGGATATCGCGCTCGTGACGCACAACCCACGGCAGCGGATATCAGATGTCGTTCGCACCGAGCCTCTGTGCTGGGTGGGTTCGGCCAACCACACGCTGAAGGACGACGCGCCGGTGCCGCTTGCGGTCGGTCGGCGCGACTGCCTCTGGCGCCAGCTTTCCTGTTCGGCGCTGGATGCGTCAGGCCGCGAATATCAGGTCCTGTTTACGAGCTGGTCGTCGACCGTCGTTGCGGCGGCCGTGCTTGCCGGCATGGCTGTCTCCGTCCTGCCGGAATCGGCGCTGCGGCCCGGCATGAAGGTTCTGACGGCTGCCGACGGTTTTCCGCCGCTGCCACCCGTGCAGATCGGCTTGATGAAGCGGCCGGGGGTCTCACCGTCGCTGATGAACGCCATCACCGACCATATCACCGCCTGCCTCGACAATATCTCGCCGGCCGTGGTGCCTGACGATCTCGATGCCGACACCAAGGCGTTTCCGCGCATGGTGCGGTCGCGCGGTTCGGTGATGCCCGGCTGGTAATGCAGACAAGAACGTCGCCTGCCTTTAGTTGAGGGCAAGCCACACGGCCTGCCAGACCCAAAGCGCGACCAGCGTGAAGAAGCCGAGCATGAACAGCGGCCGGCGATAGCGCAGGCGATTGCTGGTCACATGCACATAGGCATGGGCATAGCGGGAGGCGACGAAGAGCCAGGAGAGCGCCACCGTGCCCCAATTGTCTGCGGTCGATGCATAAAGCACCAGGCAGACGACGTGAAACAGCACCGGCAGTTCAAACTGGTTCTTGATGTTGTTGTGAACCAGCAGGCTTTCCGCCGGTTCCTGCAGGTTCTCGCGAAACTGCGCTACCTCGACGCGGCCCGACCTTACGGCGGCAACGCGTTTCTTCGACAGCATCCAGTAGAGACAGAAGACGAGCGCGACATGCGCGATCATCGGCCAGAGCGTTGCATTGGTGGAAAGCATTGATCCTCCTGTCGTCATAAGAATGCATAGACGAAGCAAAGGCCGCCGACAACGGGCCGACGGCCTTCGTGAGACAGACTTGGATTATCGGGGCGTCAGGGTTTCGGTGCCGGATCCGTCCTGGCCGGAAATCATCCAGGCACCTTCCAGCACGCCATCATCGCGCACCTCATAGACGACGAGGCCGACTTCGCCATCCAGCACGTAACCTGCGGCAAAAGCGTTCTCATAGAGCATGCAGATGCCGTTCGACGTAGCCTTCTTGCCCGAACCCGTCTTCCAGACGATGGCACAGGTCGTCTCGCTGGTCAGCTTGATGGTGGCGGTGCCGTCATAGGCGGATCCGTCGAGATTGGTGCCCTCAACCGTGTACGCGCCGGCCTTGACGGTCTGCGCCTGGGCAGGCGCAATGAAAGCGGCGCCCAGAAGCACCGCAGCAAGAACTGTTCTCTTCACGAAAGTCTCCCCTTAAGTCGATCTCTATCGACGACGAGAAGATATCAAAATTTGTGCTGGCGGATACTGGGGGCACGAAATAAAAAGGGCCGGGCTACTATGCCCGGCCCTGTTGTTTTGGACGTCGCTACGTTCAGGCGCCGGAGCCCGGATAGTTCGGGCTTTCGCGGGTGATCGTCACGTCATGCGGATGGCTCTCGCGCAGGCCAGCACCGGAGATGCGAACGAAGGTCGCCTTCTCCTGGAAGTCCTTGATGTCCTTGCCGCCGACATAGCCCATGGCAGCTTTCAGGCCGCCTGCGAGCTGATGGATGACGCCGGACACCGGACCCTTGTAGGGCACCTGGCCTTCGATGCCTTCCGGCACCAGCTTCAGGGTGTCGCGGACTTCAGCCTGGAAGTAACGGTCGGCGGAACCGCGGGCCATGGCACCGACGGAACCCATGCCGCGATAGGCTTTGAACGAGCGGCCCTGGTAGAGATAGACTTCGCCGGGGCTTTCATCGGTGCCGGCGAGCAGCGAGCCGATCATCACGGCCGACGCGCCGGATGCGATCGCCTTGGCGACGTCGCCGGAGAACTTGATGCCGCCATCGGCAATGACCGGAATGTCCTGCGCGTGCGCTGCCTCGACTGCCGACATGATGGCGGCAAGCTGGGGAACGCCGACGCCTGCAACGATACGGGTTGTGCAGATCGAGCCCGGGCCGATACCGACCTTGACGGCGTCTGCGCCTGCATCGATCAGCGCCTTGGTGCCGCTTGCGGTGGCAACGTTGCCTGCCATGACCCGGACGTGGTTGGACAGCTTCTTGACGCGGGTGACGGCTTCGAGAACGCGGGCCGAATGGCCGTGTGCGGTATCCACGACCAGAAGGTCGACGCCGGCTTCGATCAGCCGCTCGGCACGCTCGAAACCATCATCACCGACGCCGATCGCGGCCGCGGCGCGCAGGCGGCCCTGCATGTCCTTGGAGGCATGCGGGTTGAGCTGCGACTTTTCGATATCCTTGACGGTGATGAGACCGACGCAGCGGCCTTCGCCATCGATGACCAGCAGCTTTTCGATGCGGTTGGTATGCAGCAGGCGCTTGGCCTCCTGCTGATCGACGTTTTCCTTGACGGTGATGAGGCCCTGATGGGTCATCAGCTCGTGGATCTTCTGGGCCGGATCCGAGGCAAAGCGCACGTCGCGGTTGGTTAGGATGCCGACCAGACGGCCAGACGCTTCGACGACCGGAATGCCGGAGATGTGGAAGGTCTTCATCAGGGCCAGCGCATCGGCAAGCGTCGCATCCGGGCCGATCGTGACCGGGTTGACGACCATGCCGCTTTCGAACTTCTTGACCTGGCGGACCTGTTCGGCCTGCTCGACCGGCGTCAGGTTCTTGTGGATGACGCCAAGACCACCGGCCTGCGCCATCGCGATGGCGAGACGGCTTTCGGTGACGGTGTCCATGGCCGACGAGATGATCGGAATGTTAAGCTCGAAATCAGTGGCAATGCGGGTGGCGACGCTGGTCTGGCCCGGCAGAACTTCGGAATGCCCCGGCTGCAGCAGGACGTCATCGAATGTGAGGGCGTCGAGACCGGTCGGCGTTTCTATAATACGAGCCATTGCCAATTCCTTCGATCTTAAAAATGCGGGACCGCTCAGGACCGTGAATACGTCCCGACGTTCCGGCAACAATTGCTTGGAAGTTGGCGAGGGCTGGTAACACGATAATGACAGGAAGGGAACATTTAAAACCCGGAGGCAGGCCCTCCGGGTTTGCATAGCTGTGAATTTACCGCGTCAATATTCGTCAGATATCGAACTGGTAGCTCTTGGGGACGAAGCGGTAGCCGGTTTCCTGCTTTTCGGCGTAGCCGACGGCGGGGAACGGCATGTGGTAGCCAAGGAAGGCGACCTTGTCGGTGGCGATCATGTCGAACACGCGCTTGCGGGTTGCGGCCGCCTTTGCCTTGTCCATGTCGAACTTGACCTCCCAGTCCGGGCGCTGCAGCGACAGGACGAAGTGGTTGGCGGTATCGGCCGTGAGGATCAGGCGCTTGCCCTGCGATTCCACGTTGAAGATCATCATGCCGGGCGTGTGGCCGGGTGCGAGCATGCCGGTGATGCCGGGTGCGACGTCGTCGCCTTCGCCGATAAAGGTCATCTTGTCCGCCAGAGGCTTTACATTGGCGAGCACGGACTTCTGATTGCCTTCAGCGGGCGTTCCGGCGCGGGCGCCGTCGACCCAGAAATCATATTCCGTCTGACCGGTGATATAGGTCGCCTTGGGGAAAGCCGGCTTGCCGTCTTCCATCAGGCCGCCGATATGGTCGCCGTGGAGATGGGTCAGGACCACTTTTGTGACATCGCCCGGCATATAGCCGGCAGACGCCATGCCTTCGACCAGACGGCCGGCACCCATGGCATGACCCGACTGGCCGAATCCCGTATCGAACAGGATGACGTCGCTGCCGGTATCAATGAGCGTCGGGGAAAAGCCGTTGACGAACTGATCGGTCGGCAGAAAGTTGTCTGCGAGAAGCGCGCTGACGGTCTCGGCCGACTGGTTGGTTCCAAACGTCTCGTTCGGAGTGCCGGAAGCGCGGGAGCCATCCTTCACCACGAGAACATCGAAGCTACCGAGCTTGAATTTGTGAATGTCGGGAGGGGTTACGCGATCGATTGCCAATTTCTTCTCCTGTGCCAGCGCTTTGCTGCTCATCAGCGCCTGGCCACTCCATATAGCCGGCGCCGCGAGGACGGCCAGTCCGGCACTTCCCAGCAGCGTGCGGCGTTCCATGCCCTTTGGTTCGTCCTTGAACGTCATGATCTCATCCCTCCGTTTGAAAGCTTTCGGGGGTGCACCGAAAATGCCCAAGCCCCGCACACGAATAGATAACAGGCGACAGGCAAAGGGAAACAAGCCTCACGCAGACGTGACATCGTCTCCCGGAAATTGACATCGTGCAATTGGCTTCATGCCGGAACAGGTCTAGAGCGGGGACGTTGAAGTGCGTCGCGTATCGCAGGCCCTCCCCATGAACCGCATCATTCCGCTTATTCTGGCCGTCGCTCTGTTCATGGAGCAGATGGATTCGACCGTCATCGCCACCGCACTTCCCACCATCGCCGCCGATCTCGGGGTCAGCCCGATCACGCTGAAACTGGCGCTGACATCCTACATGGTAGCGCTTGCCATGTTCATTCCGCTGAGCGGCTGGATGTCCGACAAATTCGGGGCAAAGAAGATCTTTCGCCTGGCGATCTGCGTCTTCATCGTGGGCTCGATCCTCTGCGCAATCTCCGAGTCACTGCTGCAGTTCGTGATGTCGCGCTTCCTGCAGGGCATGGGCGGGGCAATGATGACGCCGGTCGGCCGTCTGGTGCTACTGCGAACGACGAAGCGCAGCGAACTTGTTTCCGCCATGGCGCTTCTGACGATTCCGGCGCTGGTCGGGCCTTTGACCGGGCCGCCGATCGGCGGTTTCATCACCACCTATTTTTCCTGGCACTGGATCTTCATCATCAACGTGCCGATCGGCATCGCCGGCGTGATCCTGACCGGCATCTACCTGCCGCACGTGCCGCCGGTGGAGACGCCTCGAATGGACTGGTTCGGCTTTCTGCTGACCTCGGTCGCGGCCTCCGGCGTCGTCTTTGGCCTGTCGGTGATCGGCCTGCCGGCGCTGCCGCCGGTCGTCGGCATCACGGCCACGTTTGCCGGCTTTGCCGCCTGCATTCTCTATTATTTCCATGCCAAGCGGCATCCGTTTCCGGTGCTGAACCTCACGATCTTCAACGACCGGGCTTTCCGTGCCTCCACCACCGGCGGCACGATGTTTCGCATCGCGACCGGGGCGATCCCCTTCCTGATGCCGCTGATGCTGCAGCTGGGTTTCGGCCTCAATCCGTTTCAGTCCGGCCTCATCACCTTCGCCGGCGCGATCGGTGCGCTGACGGTCAAGTTCCTTGCAAGGCGGGTGTTTGCGATGACAGGCTTTCGAACCGCGCTGATCTTTGCCGGCATCCTTGGCGCAGCATCGACGGCGGTCAACGGGTTTTTCACCCCGGACACACCCCATATCGTGATCATCGGCGCGCTGCTCGCGGCGGGGCTATTCCGCTCCCTGTTTTTCACAGGTGCCAATGCTCTCGGCTATTCGGAGATTACGGACCAGCAGGCGAGCCAGGCGACGTCCATGGCCTCATTCCTGCAACAGGTGAGCCTGGCACTCGGCGTCGCGTTTGCAGCCTTCATTCTGGAGATGTCGTCGACGTTTTCCGGCAGCCAGCTGGCGCTCGCGGATTTCCATCTCGCGTTCTTTATCGTCGCCGCTGTTTCGGTGTTTGCGGTGATCCCGATCCTCAAGCTCGACCCGATGACCGGCGCCGACGTATCGGGACACCGGCGCGGAGTGCGCGTCGGACAGGTAGAGCCGACACCGGGAGCCGGCGAGTAAACTCAGTCCCGGCCGAAACCCTCGTCGCCCGCCTGTTCCCGCGGATCATCCTGTGCTTCGTCCGCTGCATCATCGCCGGGATGGTCGCCGGCCGCTTCGTTGGCGAGCCTGTGGGCCTGGCCTTTGAAGTGTTTTGCAAGCAGGAACATTTCCACCGATTCCTGGCGCGA
Organism: Rhizobium sp. CFBP 8752; assembly: GCF_014842035.1. Lineage (NCBI taxonomy): Bacteria > Pseudomonadati > Pseudomonadota > Alphaproteobacteria > Hyphomicrobiales > Rhizobiaceae > Rhizobium > Rhizobium sp. CFBP 8752. Next base: position 2,612,996 of record NZ_JACYUZ010000001.1, read on the forward strand.
CGAGCCGGGCTTGATGTGGATGACCTGCTTGAAATTCTTCTTCAGCATGTCGAGAAGATCCTTCTCGGTGCCGCCCTGGAAGGTCTTCGCCAGGAAATGTCCGCCCTCGCCCAGAACCGAGACGGCAAAATGCGCGGCGACTTCACACAGATGCATGGTGCGCAGATGGTCTGTACGGTGGTGGCCGGTGGTCGGTGCCGCCATATCGGACAGGACGACATCCGGCGTGCCGCCGATCGCTTCCATCAGCTGGCGCGGAGCATCGTCATCCAGAAAGTCGAGCTGCAGGATCTTGACGCCGGCAAGCGGCGCCATTTCAAGAAAATCGATCGCCGCGACGCGCATATCGTCATCGCTGGATTCGGTGACCTTGGCGGCGATCTGCGACCAACTGCCGGGGGCTGCACCCAGATCGATGATGCGGCGCGCGCCCTTGAGCAACTGGTGCTTCTCGTCGATCTCCAGAAGCTTGAACGCCGCCCGAGCGCGATAACCCTCGAGTTTGGCGCGCTGGACATAGGGATCGTTGATATGGCGCTCCAGCCAGCGGCGTGAAGACGCCTTCAGCTTGCCCTTCTTGACCTTCTGGCCAAGCTTGCGACCGGTGCGGTTGCCGCCAACGGATGGTTTCGTCATTGCTTGCGTCCCGTTTCCTGCGTCTGCCCGTGGCCTGAATTATTCGTCTGATGGTGGCCCTGGCCTGAACCGCTGCCTGCCCCCTGGCCGAACCTTCGTCCCCTGCCGCGGCGCCAGACACCGTCATCAGCCATCATATCTGTCAAAAGACCTTCGCGCAGCCCGCGATCGGCAACCCGCATGCGCTGGCTCGGCCAGCGGCGGCGGATCGCTTCGAGGATGGCGCAGCCGGCAAGAACCAGATCGGCCCTGTCAGGACCGATGCAGGCATTGGCGGCGCGGCCGGCGAAATCCCATGACAGGAGCTTTGCCTGCATGGCGGAAACCTCGGAATCCGACAGCCAGAGACCATCGACCTTGCGGCGATCGTAGCGTGGCAGATCGAGATGGACGCCGGCAAGCGTGGTGACCGTGCCGGATGTGCCGATCAGATGAAAGTCCTCGGCACCCTGCTGGTGCGGGGAACCGATCGGCGGGCAATCGAACTTCGACAGCATGCCCTCGACCTCATCGACCATCCCGGCAAAGACGGCCGGCGTGACATCACGGCCGCCATGGCGTTCCGACAGCGTCACGACGCCGACCGGCAGCGAGGTCCAGTGGGTAATGTGGTTGGCGAGCCGCGACGAGCGGCTGTCGCCGATGCGGATGACAGCGATTTCAGACGAACCGCCGCCGATATCAAACAGCACGACGGAGCGGGCCTCGCGACCGACCAGCGACGAGCAGCCGGACACGGCAAGCCGCGCCTCGGTTTCGCGATCGATGATTTCGAGCTCGAGACCGGTTTCCTCTGTCACCCGTGCCAGAAACGCCTCTCCGTTTTCGGCAGCGCGGCAGGCTTCGGTGGCAATCAGCCGCATGCGGCGGATCGGCCGGTGCGCAAGTTTCGACGCGCAGACTCGCAAGGCATCGACGGCGCGATCCATCGCTTCCGTCGACAGGCGACCGCTTGCCGCCAGCCCCTCGCCCAGACGGACAATGCGCGAAAACGCGTCGATGACCCGGAACTGGCCCGGCCGCGTCGGCTGGGCGATCAGGAGACGGCAATTGTTGGTGCCGAGATCAAGGGCTGCATAGAGTTCGTCGCGGAAGCCTGCGAGCTTGTCGGCGCCGGGAGAACCATGGCTTTCATGCCCGAGCGCCGCATAACCGGCGTGGCCTGCGGCGGAAACCGTTTTGGCGGTGACCAGCGGTCCCTGCTTGGCCTGCGTCAGCGGCCGACCCTGCGGGCCCCGACCGGCACGCTTCTTCTTGCGGCTCTGATTGCGATCCTGCTGCGGGCCCTGCTGGCGCGGCTGCTTTCCGGCCGGCTTCGCGTCACCGCGCAAGCCTTCGCCCGCCGGCGCATCGGCGCCAGATAGGCGATCGCCACCATCCACGGATGGGTTTGGCGCATGTGCAGAATTCTCCGTGACCGCGGGGCGCGAACGGGAGCGACGGCGCTTGCGCTTGCGCGGATGCGGTGAGCCCGGCTCTGGCCGCCCGCCGTCGGATGTGCCACCATCCGGTTTCATGCCGTGCGGGCGTCCGGCCTGGCCGGCCTTTTCAGCCGGGTTTGCGTGCGCCATCGACGCCGCGTCACGGTCTTTGCCGTTTCGCTTCGCCTTGCGGCGCCGGGAGTTCTTGACATCCCTGCGCAGTTCCGCCGACGCCCCGCCTTCCGGCGGCTTTCCGCCGCTATCGGGGTTCATCACTTTATAAGTCCATCTCGCCGCGCAACACTTTGAAGCATGCAGCTGGCGTCTGATCGTTTCGTTGACCTGAAGATAACAGCCTCAGGCGCATTCGCCAACGGCTTTTTAGGGCGCGGCAAGCAGGACCAAAAATGATGTCGATTTTTTTCACAAAGGGTATTTGCAAGCGCCAAGTGTTTGGTTATAAGCGCCGCACACCGATGAGCCACAAGGCTTTTCCTGCTGGGGAATAGTTCAACGGTAGAACGACGGACTCTGACTCCGTTAATCTTGGTTCGAATCCAGGTTCCCCAGCCAATTCTCCCTAAAAGCCCCTAATTCTTTCATTTTCCAGCCGTGCCGGATATCGTTTTGGCATCATTGGCGACCTGATGCCCAAAGGTGATGCCCAGCCGAATTCGGCGCGGTCAAACCTTCAGGCTTGATACAGGGTCTGTTCGTCATGGCTGTGCGCCACGAGGTCGAGAATCTCATCCGCCGCGGAAACATCTTCTACTGGCGCCCCCGGGTTCCGGCCACTTTCACTCAATGCCAGCCCGGCAGCCGGCTTTCACTTAGCCTTCATTGTTCCGATCATAAAAAGGCTCAGATCATTGGCCGAAAGCTCAATACGCGGCTGGCCGAATTGAAGACGCATTCGAAGGAAGCGATGTCCAAGCAGCAGCTCCAGAAACTGTTCGAGCATGAGCGCGACAAGGAACTCGAACGGCTCGACGACATCAACATGATGGCCCGCCGCAACGGGCGCGGTGGCGATGTCGTCGAGATGGAACTCGATCTCGAAGCAGGTTGGGCCTGCCAGCTCGTCGCGAAGTTCGGGAGCCGGGTGGAGCTGACGCTGGAGAGTGGCTGCGCTGGCCTTGCCTACCTCCTGAACAACGGCGTCCCGGCATCGCATATGGACGCTATCGGGGCGAACTACAGGGGCGAACTGGCAATCGCTCGCAGCCCTGGCTTCGAAGACGGCATCCGACGACTGATCTACAATTTCGAAATCGACGACACCGTCGCTAATCGGCAGCGTGCCATGTCAAAGATCTTCGAGGGTCGTGCCGCAGCTCTTCTCGATATCGAAGCGCGTCATGAACTGGTGGACAAAGGTCAGAGCGAATTCACAGGCGGCGGAAGAGCCGTTGCGCCCGATCCTAAGACCCAGGCGGCCGACATCGCGGCTTCAGATCCTGCTCCTCCGGCTTCTTTCCATGAGCGACCCTTGCCGACGGCTCTGATCGCCACTCCAGAAGAAACGGAGATCACCCAGCTCGATCTGACCCCTCGCCCGGCGGTGACGAAGAAGGCCACGCCGAATGCTTCGGAGGCCGGGCAACGGGTGGTCGCCGTTTCAGATTTCGAGCAGGAGTGCGACAAGCTTATTGCCAACATGGGAGACGAATGGGAGCCAGCCACCGCGCGGGATGCAATGGCGCTGGTGCGGATGTTCAAATCGGTGCTTATCGAGCATGGCGTTGAGCATTCCGGGCAAGTTGAGCAGTACCATATCGGCCTGTTGCGCCAGCACCTCAACCACATTCCGACAAATTGGGGACGTAGCAGTAATATGCGTGTCATGTCGGCGCCGGACCTGCGTGCTGAAGGCGAAAAACTGCGCAAGGCTGCTGAGCTGACGGGCACGATTGCAAAAGTTGGTCTGGCCCCAACGACGATCCGAAAGCACTTTGGAAATTTGCAGCACTTTCTAAAACATCTCAAAGGCCACGGGTTCCAGATCGAGAGCTGGACCTTTGAAGGGCTGCGTCCGAAAAAGCCGAAGGTCGGCGAGATTCGCGGCAAGCAGTACAAGCCATCGCCGCAGGATATCGCTCCGATCTTTAACAGCCCGCTCTACGTCGGCTCACTGGGACACCTGCGCGGACAAAGGCGAGCAGCCGGACAGCAGGTCTTTCATGACTCGCTCTACTATTTGCCGATCATGTTCACTTATCTCGGCCCTCGCCGCAGAGAATTTGCGGGGCTTCATGTCAATGACATTGCGAGAGACGGGGACGGCTATGTCATCATCCTTAGGACCAACGGAATTCGCCGACTGAAGAACATCCAGTCGCAACGCATGCTTCCCATGCCCGAAGAGATGGTTCGATTGGGCTTCATCGAATACGTCCAAGCAATCAAGAAGCTGGGATATGCGACCCTCTTCCCGGATCTCTTCTCGGACAAAACGGAAAACGATCCAGGCGACAGGTTCTACGACACCTTCGTTCCGATCATGCAGGCCGTCCTCGGCGAAAAAATGTGGGAGCGCGCCATTCATGCTTTCCGGCATGGCTTCGCAGATACTCTCAAGCAGGCTGGAGTCTCGCAAGACGTCATCGAGGACATTTCGGGGAGATTGGCTGAGGGCAATGAGACCAGCACTCGATACACCAATCCTGCTGGGCTGCCGTTGATGCGAAGCGCCCTGCAACACTATCCGATCATCTCATCGGTCATCGAACCCAAGCCATTGCAACTTCTGCCGTGGGTCGAAAAGAGACAACCACCGCCGTGGGCACGCGAAGGCAAGAAGTGAATGATCAAGGCGGAAATGATTTCCGCCTCGATCCGCCACATGATCAGGCGGCTTCCCAGACCTGATTGAGAATTCGTGCCGCGAGCGCCGCCTTGTCCTGCGGCAGGAAACGGCCGTAGTGCTTGGCCACCATGTCAGCCGTATCTTGGATCGCGTAGCTTGCCTGCTCGTATGAGCCGGTCTGCTTCAAGATATGGGTCGCGAGCACATCCCGCACGTTATGTGGACCGTGAGGCAGCAGACCCTTGATCGCCCCTCGTCCGGTATAGGGATTATAGATGCCGTAACGCTGGATGGTCAGCCTCCAGGCCTCGTAGAAGGTCGTCACGTCGTATGCCGCATCGGTGCTTATCGTCTTGACGGTTTTCACGAAGAACGTTCCCGGATCAGCAACGCCCCTGAGAAGCGTAGCGCGATGCCGTTCGACATAGTCATCGATGTAACGGTAGAGGTCTAGCAGATCCGGTAGAACCAGTCGGAACGGCTTGTCTCCGAAAAATGACGAATGGGCATTCTTGAAGGCCACTGCTGGAATCAGCACTTCCCAGCCACCGTCTCGCTCGCTCCAGCGGATTTCCCCGCGCTTCAGCTTTTCGAGGACACGTTCCGGACGCGGCATCTGTCCGCGTGGGCAGAGCATCAATTGCCGAAGATTTTTCTGGCGAAGCCCCAGATGCAATCCCAACCGCAACATGAGGAACGATCGAACTGCCTCCGCGGCCGGGCGCGGATAACGCTCTTCGTCCGGCATCAGGCGAATGATCTCCTCGGTGATCTTGCGATACTCGCCAACAGGACTGTCGGCCTCGAGCACTGGCATGATCGGCTCGAACGGATCACGATGGACGCGAGCGATGCGCTGGATTTCCTTTACGCGATGGGCGGCATGGCTGTGGAAATCCTCACACGCACCATGCCAATCCTCTCGGGCATAGTCGATCTCGTTTTGGGAGACCAGACCGGGAATGGGCTGAACGCGAGCGAGAAGTTCAGGATGCTGTCGAAGCCATCCAGTGCCTTCCTTGGTGATCGCCAGCGCTATCCGCAGCATATCGACTTCCCAGGCCGTATAGAAACCGCGACGGCTTTCGCGCCATTGCAGATACCAATCCCATATGCCCGGGAATATCAGTAGACCGAATGTCAGGTGACGAACTGGTACCCCGTACCCCTTGATCTCGCCCGTCTTCGATGCCGCCAAGGCGCCGAACATGAGACCCAGATGCTCGATCTTCTGAGAAGCCGTCTCCTCGCCCCAGACGCCGTTGCGTTGGAAGCCGATCGAAGTCAGGGCCGAGGTCTTGAAGCGCACGAGGTCAGCCATTTCCATGGCCAATGCCGGCGGTGCATCCACGACGCCCGACAGGAGTTCGGGATCCTCGATCCATGTCTCTTCATAGTTTGCCGGCACCGCTATCTTGCCGTCTCGCGGTGCGCGTCCGCCATAGGACACGCCCGGGAAGCGGATGGCGTAGCGTTGTTTGGCTGCGGCCGCCTGGAATTTTCTGTAATCCGTTGAGCCGCTGATGATCACACGACGCACCCAATCCAGGATCTCCTGGCGCTTGGCAAATGACAGAGAATTGAAGTCGTCCGGGAGATGCCAAGCGATCCTTCGACGTTCAGCCGGATCGAGTTCCGACAGATTGAAACCGGACGCTGACCGTGACTGATGCGGAAGTTTCGCCTTGAAGTATCCGTCCGGAAGGCGGTAGCGGCGCTCGATCCGTCCGAGCACTTCAAAGCTGTCGGTACTGCGAGGCACGCGCCGTCCTTCGATCCAGCTCAGCAGTGTGTTTTTATCCATCGGCTCATCGGAGCGGACCACGGAACGATGGAGGACCCAATAGGTTTCGCCATGCCGTCGCATGTGAAGCTGGAGCGCCTCGGCGAAACTGGAAGGATCGGACCATTCCCGGAACACGGGTTCCGGGAAGTCGATGATGTCCGCCGGCTTTCGTTTCGGGAGATCGTCCCGACGCCGCGTGCTGTCTGCTGCGACAGTTCCCGGACGAGCCTTCGGCTGATCGGCCAAAAGCGCCTTCTTCTTCTTCACGGTAGACTTCCGCAAACCGGGTGGCGCATCTTTCCCGGCGTCGCCATCCTTGCTCCATCGAATGATGGCATCAAATGCCGGATCGATTGCACGGTGATGCACGGCGAGCATCGCCGCATCCACGCCAGTCAGCCGGGCAACCACATCCCAATCCGTCTGACCTCCGGTTCGCTGCGGACCGCATCGTCGCTCGATGAGACGCCGCATATAGGCGGCGAGAGCGTCGGTATCGTTGGTCGAGAAGATTGGGGACAGTCGCATCGCGCAATAGGCGTCGATTTTGCGCTGGAAGGCTTTCATTGCGGTAAGTTTCGTCATTTCACTTCATGCTCGTTGTTATTGGACCCCTCAGTTCAAGGGGGCGGTCGAGCTAAGCGAAGCGCGTTAATGAAACGTTGGAGCCCACGGCACGCTCTGGAAATTCGATTCAGAATCGAACGGCGTTTTACGAAGTAATGGGGGGAGAACACGTGAGATGGACAAACGCAGTTAGGCACTGAGCGGCACCAGCAACAAGGAAGACCGGAACCGCTGTGGTCCAAAATGAACGACCGCTCAAACGTCCTGATCGACACCATCGGGATAAAGGAGGTGAAGCTTCCGGCGGAATGGAAGGCCACCGGACCGGTACTTCGAGACGAGGTCGTCGAAGACCCTATCGCATTCGCCCTCATCGAAGCCTTGATCGCTGAGCATCGAGACGACCACGTCCTGGAATTTCCCGAGTTCCGCTTCCTGGCCTTTATCGACCGCTCTGCGGATGAGCCAAAAAAGCGCCACCCTCGCGAGATCATCCCGCTCAGGCCGACGGGCACTCCTGTTCGCATCACGAAGCGCCTTCTGCCGCTGCCTTGCAGCTTTTCCATTCATCATTCGCCCTCCCATTCCTCGGCCTCCTCAATGGTCAGGGGACCGGCCGACCGGCGCAAGCGCCGTTTGGCAGAATCGAAAATATCGAACCGGGAATCGGCAGCTCAGAGATTTGAATCAAAAGAGCGCAATTTGTTTGGCGTTGCGGGCAACTTACCGCGCGTCAACACAGGTTGACCTGCCGCAAACGGCGTTGCTGAATCGTTTGGTTTGAGTTCTGAATCAAAAATCCCGAACTCGGAATCAAAAGAGCGCAATTTGTCTCAGGTCCTGAAGACGTGAGATCCATTGCTAACAACCTGCATCAAGCCGTCTCGGGTCAATGAGCGTCATTCCGATGATGACCAAGGATCCATCCCTCCCACCGGCGCACGCCATCGACATCAGGAACGCCTTCGTCGCGCCGCCCGTCGACGACGTCGAGCATGCCAAACAGGCCGACGGCTGCATCAAACCGGTCTTCACCGGATTTGTCGGCGCCGAAGCCATCTTCGATCATCGGCAAGAAAGCATGAGCGTCGATATCCGGCCGTGCCTCAAGCCAAGGTATCATCATCTTCGCTATCCGCTGGCGGTCGACCTGCCGCCGCTTGCTCCAGCCGCTGCGGGGCATGCCGAGCTGTCTGTAGACATCGCCGGGATAAGTCTCAGCGATAACGCATGACCTGGTATCGAGGAGATCGATCAGATTGCCGTCGAAGGGCCAGAGGCCGATGTCATCCAACCGCGGGACGATCATCTCGCGCCATCCCGTGATGGCGCCCTTTCCGACCTGATTGCCGCCGAGCGTCCAGAACAGCATGCAGGCGGCCTGCCTATCCGGGGCCGCGCGTTCGCAGAGACGTAAGAGCGCGTGCGGATCGGTTACGCCGAGAGCATCGAAGAGATGAGCACGTTGGGTGCCGCCCGGCCGCGCCGGATAGAACGGGCGGTGGAGGGAGATACGGCTACGGTGGTCCGCAACGCTATACCAGTCCGACCAGATACCCGATCCGAACGAGGCAAGGGCTTCACGAAACGAACCAAGCTCGGTGGCACGCGCGTAGGCCATCGGAAGACCGATCGGGAAATCGAAGCCGAGGAGCAGAGCGCCTTTCTCCACCGATCTGGCCTTCATCCGATCAATCAGGGTCGACGTGTCTCCCACCAGCTCTGGCGCATGCATCTGCCAGCGCACGCCGTCCCGGATGGCAACCGCCATCCATCGCTTCTTCCTGTCCATGCTCCAGTCGCAGTGAGCGACGACAGCAACATTCATAGCTTACTCCCCATCACGATGCGCACCGAAGGCTATCAGCGTCCTCCTCCGCGATCACTGTGTTTGAGGAGTTGCGTCACGGCCACTCCATCGAGCGCCTGGGCGTCGAACAGCGCCTTGACCAAAGCATCAAGTCTGTCCCGGCTCTCGTTCAGGATCTCGACGGCCCGTGCGAGCGCCTTCTCAAGCCGCGCATGAATGCGAGCCGACAGATCCGGATTGCCATCGAGCACGGCGGTCGGATCCTTGTCATCCCGATAGAGCAACGGCTGGATGGCGCCGAAGCCGAGGCTGCGCTCCATGGCGAGTGCAAGCTTCGTCGCCCGCGCCAGATCGCTGTCGTCGGTGCCGCCAGATCCGGCAGACACCTTACCGACCACGATCTGCTCGGCTGCCCTACCCGCCATGAGCATCGCCAGCATGTCCTCGCGATAACCGAGCGTATCGCTGCCGGATGCGGTGAAGCCAAGCTGGCTGTAGCCACCGCCGCCAGGCGTATCGATGTTGAGGCCGTGGATCGGACCGAGCCGGAGAGCGTGGTGAACGACCGCATGGCCGGACTCGTGGATCGCAAAACGCCAGCGCAGATCATAGGGCACCATCGGCCGGTCCATCCGGATACCTTCCTCGATGTCCTCGTAGCGGATCGACCGCTTCTGCCGGCGCGCTTTCAGCCGTGCCTGGCGAACGATCCGCTCGATGTCGGCGCCTGTCAGACCCATGGCGCGGGTCGCCAACCGGTTCAAGATCGCCTGAACGGCGGCGTTAGGCGTGGCGGGTTCAGTGTTCTGGTTTGAAGTGGCGGTCATTTCGCTGCTCCTTTCCGGACTTCGTCAGAACGAGGTTCGTCATCATCGTTGTTATCGGCCTGCCCGTCGAACACCGACGGTTCTTCGGTCAAGGCGCCGGCATCCTTTGAACATCTCTCCCCAGCGTCAGTGCTCTTCGATCCAGCCTCGCTGACCAGTGCCGCAACATCATCACCGAGATGGTGGGCAAAGATCTCCGCAAGCGTGGCGACATCGGGCATGGGGATTTCAATGTGGGTCTCCAATCGCCCGGAGCGCTTGATCGCGTCATCGATCTGTTCCGGCCTGTTCGTTGCGCCAACGATGACCAGCCCTTCACTCTTCACGGCGCCATCCAGCAGCTCGAGCGCCTTGTTGACCATTGTGTTCCAGTAGTCGGCGTACTCCTGTTCCGCTGGCTGCCGTTTGCCGATGCCGTCGATCTCGTCGATGAACAAAATTGACGGAGCAAGCGCACGTGCCTCCGCAAACGTCTTGGCCATCTTGTCGATGACATCGTTGAGATGCCCACCCTGCAGCCAGGTGGAAACGGAGGTGACGACCAGCGGAACCTGCAGGGTGTTGCAAAGCGCCCGGGCGAAGGTCGTCTTGCCGGTCCCCGGCGCGCCGTAAAGCAGAAGCTTGGTGCTCATGTCCGACCAGGCAAGCGAGCCTGTACGGTAGTCGGCGAGATCCAATTTCAGGTCCAGTGCCCAGGTTTTGGCCTTACCATATCCGGAGAGCGTTTCGACCGTCAGTGACGGGCGACCGGGCGCAATGGCTTCATTCATCGGCTCCGGCTGAATGACCTCGGCGCCCGATGGCTTGTCACGCTTCCACCCACCGCCGCTGTCCTTTCCGAACGAGGTCTTCTCTGACGATGCCGCACCCTGCTTCGACTTCGATGCCGTGCCGGCGTCGGTCGTAGCCGGATCGGCTTCGCCATCATCGCCGTCCCGGGCCGCAATGCGATTGCGCTCGGTGAGCGACGCCAGCACCGCGATCACCTCAGGCGTACTGCGCCCCGGCCTGAACGCCAGCACGGCGTCGTCGATGGTCAGATAGTGGGCATCGTAGGCATTTGACCACTGCTCGAGAGCGGCGATGCCAGCAGTGCCATGCATCACTTCCACCATCGTACTGATGAAGGCATAATCCAGCCAGCCTGTGGCGAGATCGATATCGGCGGCAATAATGATCTCGGACGGAATGCAATCCGACTTCTCCGAGATGGCCACAACGGGATAGTCCCGCGTCAATGCATTCACCAGCCGCCGCTGCAGCGCCGCCCCGCCGATGCGCCGGACATTGTCTCCGATGAACTGGATATAGGTCCGTCCCGCTCCTTCGGACGCTGCAAAAGATGCGTCGTCATAAACATAGTCACCATCAATCCCATTCGGCGCGCCCCCCGGGATGAAGCCAGGTACCTCGATCAGCCGCCGCATGGCCTGCTCGAAGCCTGCCATCGGTGCATGCAGTGATACGACTGGCGCCGACATGGCAGCAGCGCGAGCGATCTTGGCGAAGGGCTGATTGCTGTTCTCGATCGCGCGGGAAAGCACGATTGCGGCGACGATGTTGCTGACCAAGGGCGCTCTCCCCGCCCGGCCGACCAGGCCGACGGCGTAAGCGCGGCGCGCATGATCGGCGGCGGAGATACGCTCACCGCCCCCGGCGTGCGTCCCTCCGGATGGAAACGGCGCGACGAACGCCGAAGGCCTGCCTTCGGTCACGACGACGTCGGAAGTTTGAGGCGGCGGCAGAAGATAGCCGCCAAAATTCCGGCGCAGCCATACCAGATCCTGATCACGATCTCCGGACAGACGGGACGTATCGAAGGCCGGTGCATAGCGCCGCATGACATGGCCGCCGATCTCGACGATCTTCATGTGCAACAGGCCATTGCGATGCGCGTTGCGCTGCGCCTCGCGGCGGGCGATGCGCTCCAGGCGGCGGACGAGCAGACGGGAAAGCTTATTCATCGATCCGGCCCTCCGTCGTCGCGGCAATAATTGCCGTTTTGGCATCCGGCGACTGGGACATGGTCGGCTTATATTTTTTCAAACTACCCGGCCCTGCCTGGCGGCGCTCCCGGATCATGCGGCGACCGGGGCGGGGTTTGGTCGAATGCGGCTTGGCCGGATCCGGCTGAGATAAGGCAACAAGATCGCGGTTGCGCCCTGCGAGCCAGTCGAGCAACAGCCGGCAAGCAGGATTGCCGTGATTGGCATGCGCCCGCAGTCGATCGACGATGGTGTCTGGCACGGTGCCGGTAAGCCCATCACCCTGCCGGACATGACCGAGTGCAAGTCCAATCAGCACAGCCGGATCGTCGGCAAGCGGACGGACAAGACCGGATCCGGGATAGTGGAGGATGGTACCATGCGAGCGATGGCAGGCGAGGTTCGATGAGGCAGCGGACGAGGTCGCCTCGCAACGGATGCGCGGTGGCACGTCCGGATGGGTGTCGGAAGACATGACGGCTCCTCGGCCAGACCGCTGCGGGTCCGGCGCCAATGAGAGATGAGGGAAGGATGAGGAAGCCACGGCCTCTGGCCATGGCGGTAACGTCCGATGCCTGACGGCGAGCGTCAGGGCACGGCGTTCAAACCATCAGCACGGGTCGGTCAATGCGCCGCCGGACGGCGGGCATAGCCGACGCGGAAGAAGACCGGTGTTGGCGCGTCATCCTCGATCTCGTCGCACGGGCCGAAGACATCGGCGCCCAGATCATCACAAGTGCGATCATCACGAGCGAGATCGTCCTCACCCAAGCGGGCAGCCTGGTCTTCCTCGAAGGTGCGGCCTGGACCGTTGAGATTGATCTGCGAAGGAATGGGGACTGATGAATGACCGACCTCCTCGGCCGCAACGGTCACGACCTGCTCGTTCACCCCGATCGCCTTGCGCGCCTCGACTTCGAGAAGCTGCTGCACACGACGACCAAAACGCCGACGCAGTTCGGCCATGCAGGCCGCGACACCATCGATCTCCAGAAGGTCGTCAATCTCGGACAGGGCCCAGACCCCGTTGGCATGATCGCTCGGGCGGCTGGCACCATCGACGATCGCCACCTCGACCGTGTCGACCATCAGGCGCTTGTAGTTTTTGTAGAGCCAGTCCGGCAAGACCATCGCCGACGCCATCATCTTCATCTTCAACTCCTCGAGCCGGCTCGTATCGCCGTAGGAAGCGAGCGACCGCTTGAGGTCGAGGATATATGCCGTATGCCGGGCGCGGTTCACCACGATCAGGTCCGGGGTGTAGCTGCCTTTCGCCGGTGCCTCGCAATCGAGCTTCACGCCATCGAGGCTGGTCCAGTCGTTTCCGGACAGGGCTTCCATCGCCGCCTTGACCAGTGGCAGCTTCAGGGACTGCGTCAAGACAAGGACGTTCGGGTTCGCCTTGGCCAGGCGATCGACCGCCTGCTCCAACAGCTTGCCTTCGCGGAAAGAGACCGCCCGGACGAGCGAGGCGATATTGACGTAATGGCCGAGGATCTCGTCTTCCGTCGGATCGCCATCAACGATAGCCGCAATGGCGCGATCGATCAGCAGATCGAGATCGGCCTCGACATCGGCGAAGCGCACGAGATGCGGATGACGGCGCAGGACCGCAGGCTCGTGGACCGAAGCCACAGCCTGAACCGTGTTGCGGCCAAAGGCGAACGGGCGCGAGCGGGATGCGGCGGCCGCGGCGGCTTCGGCGGTGTTGATGATAGAACGGAGAACTTCCCCATAGGGGACAGAAATGGTATTCGTGCTCATAGCCCGATTCCTTCTTACCAAGGTTGACGGTCAGGCCCTTGTCGATGTTAGAGCATCGGCAGGGGCCGTCTTGTTCCGGCCATCCGGAACGTCCGTAACCTGGCAGGACCCGAGGCCCGGCTCAAGGACCCGGATCATAAAAAGAGAACGAAGCCGGTACAAGGTTAACGCCGGGCTCACAGTCACCGACCTGGATGGGATCGTAGATCGCTAACCGATTTCGTTTCCGCAGAATTCTGGCTGGATCCGGAAAATGAGAAAGGGCCGACAAGCGGCCCTCTCGAACTCGATGGCAAGACCAGGAGACCGGCCTTACAAGTTAAACCGTGGCGGATGGTGGCGAGGTCGGCTTTGCCTTGGCCAAGAATGCCGGACGCTGGACACGCTTCTCGGTCTTGGCCAGGGCTTCCGTCAAAGTCGGGATAGATTCCTGCCCCTTCTTCTCCGGCAGCGACAAGTCGACCGTGGCGACCATGCCAAATGCCGCCGCCATCGACGTTAGCGATTCTTCGACCGATGGCACACTGGCTACCTCCGACTTCGAACCCTTGGGAGCTTCGACCACCACTGTCTCGGCCACGGGAACCGCAAGGGCAGCGGCCTTCGCGTCCGGCCAGATCGGCCCGGCCTTTTTCGAGGTCGCCCAGTCCAGCAAGGGGACCACTTCGGTTTCCAGCCAGATCCGAAGCTCGGTCTTGTCGGGCCAATAGGTCTCGCTGCCCATTTTGTAGAGCAGCCGACTGAGCTTTTCCCAACCTGATTTCGTCGGCAACGCGGTGGACGACATCGTATGCTTAGAGTTCGGATGCGGCTGGACGAACTGTACCAGGCTTTCCAACTCACGGTGTGCGAGGCGTGCAGTCAAGTGGGTTTTCTCGGCGAGATCCTTCTTGACGATGTTGTTTTTCGGCAAAGCCTCGACAACGTGGGCGCGGATCTCCTCGATGTGCCCCGCGAATGACTTCATGCCCTCGCGGACCTTGATTGCGATGATCGCCTTGAGCCCGTCGAGCCCGCCGGCATCGTAAGGATCAACCTCCGGCTTCGGTTCGACGCCCTGCTTCGACCCGGCCATGATCGCCGCGACGTCCTGCACCCGCAGACGACCATTCAAACCAGCAAAGCCGATCGCCTGCTCGATCTGCTCCGGCGTTGCGGAACTCAGCTTGCCGAGAACCGTCGGCCCGACAGCGAGCTCAACGAGCATCGCCTTGTAAGCCTCCAGATTGCGGGACACGGCGCGCGCGGTCCGGATGTGCCGTGACGTGTAACCACAGCGCTCGACAGCCCATTTTTCCAAAGTTCCTTCCGGAAGCAGCGCGGCTGCCTTTTCGAGGTGCTCCCCGAGCTCAAAGGCCTCCGCGGTTGACCGACGCGTCACGCTAACGAGGAAGACAGCCGTATCCTCAAGCTGGGTCTGTGCTTCCTCCGGGATTGAGTTGGCTTCGTAGAAGGGGTGGGCAGCAGAGGCAAAAGCAGATGCTTTATTGATGTTCTTCACAGTCTATCTCCTTGAGTGTTTGTGGCAGTAAGTTTCCATGAACTTACCCAACTATTATCGCACAGGGCCCCGAGAAATAAACCAACTAAAGGTTTTGCAATAATTTGTTGCCAAGATTTATACGTAAAACAATACTATAATTACTTGAAGATTGGGCAGTTTACCCGCTTGGCAGAGGAATCTTGCTTCTCATTGCGGCAAGAAAAGCCTACACTTAATACGAGTGCGGCCTGAGGCGCTTTCCGGCCCGGGTGCACCCAAGCGCCCCCTTTCAACATCCTGCCCCGCCTGGTAGTCAGAACGGACTGGCCGCAACTCGTCTGCATGGAAGAGCGCGCTTATGGCGAAGGCAATTCTGACCACCAAGGTCGACCCGACCTACGACGACCTTCCGGAGGAGCGGTATCATTTCCCGCGCACCTACCTGCGCCAGGTCGAGGCTGCGAGGAGAGATTGGGTCGTCTATTACGAGCCACGGCGGCCCAGCGGCGATCTGATGAAGTCGGGCGGCAAGCAGGCCTATTTTGCGACGGCCAGGATCAGCGACATTATTGAGGACCCGTCAAAGCCCGACCACTTCTATGCGCTGATCGACGACTTCCTGCCCTTCGATCACGCCGTCCCCTTCAAGGAAGCGGAGCACTATTATGAGAGCGGGCTACGAAAGGACGACGGCTCGACCAACAAGGGAGCGTTCGGTCGCGCTGTCCGAAACATTTCCGACGCCGAATATGACCTGATCCTCGCCGCCGGCTTCGCGCATGTGCTCGGCAAGCGGGATCGCGAAAGATCGGCGCCCGATCCGGTCGAGGAGGCGCGCATCGGATTTGGAGACAATCCGCAGATGCCCTTCGAGATCGACAGCGTCGATCGCCGGATCGTATCCCAAGTGCTACAGCGTCCATTCCGGGACCGGGCCTTCTCGGTGGCCATCAAGTCGGCCTACCAAGACACCTGCGCCGTCACCGGCTTCAAGTTGATCAACGGTGGAGGGCGCTCCGAGGTTCAGGCCGCGCATATCCGCCCGGTGGCAGACCGCGGGCCGGATAGCGTTCGCAACGGCCTCGCACTTTCCGGAACCGTGCATTGGATGTTCGATCGCGGCCTGATTTCGATCGATGACGATTACAGCTTGCTGATTGCCGACAGCGGTGTGCCCGACACCATCACAAGGCTCATCAATCCAGAGCGGCGCCTGCTTGTCCCAGCACGCGCGGACGAGCGACCGCATTCGCAGTTTCTGCAATACCACCGCGAGAAGTTGTTCAAGGGTTGAGGATGCGGAAATAATTTCCGCTATTGCCGCAACCGGCATAGCTTGCGGCTCGGCAACCCAACGTTCCTGGACGCCGGTACAGCCGCTTGACGTCCTGAGCCTTCAAATAAATGCCTATGCATCCTCATACAGAAATGCGGCTCGATGCCATGCCAGCTTCTCGCGATGTTTATCGCTTAACGGAAGCGGGTTTTCCCAACGGAGCAACGCCTTTCCATCGGAGCTGAGCGTGGGCGAAAAGAGTGGCCTACCTGCATCATCGAAACTCACGAGACCGCTATCGAATGCGGCATCCCAGAGGGCTGAAAGGAGAAGGCCATTGTGAACGTCGAGCCGCTCCGCATCGCTATCGCAGTCTTTCCAGGGCTTGACGTGGGAAGCGCGCAGAAGCGCTGTGTCGGTAACGCCCGTCAAGGGGCAACGCCCTTGCCAATATGCCATAAGTCGCTCGCGGAAAATGTTCTGCCCGACCCGTTGCACAACGAGTCGCTCCGCCTCGGTCGATCGAGGTAAAATCTCCGTCCGGTGAAGGAACTCCTGAAGCGGCGCATCCGGAAGGCTCACAGCGAGTTCGTAGACACGCGGCATTGTTGCATACAGCAAAGCCAAGTCGGCGAACCGAAAGCGCGCGATGCCGGGTCCCTCGGCATCGCGCGGTTCGACGCCGATCTCCGCGATGACGCCAGCGTGATCCAATGCGAGGAGCCAGCCGCCTGTATTGTCGCGCGTGAGCCAGAGCGAACCCTGCGCCGTCGTAGAGGTGTAGTGCCGCCAGCCGCCGCTTTCGCCATGTGTCCGGCGAAAGCCATTCTGAAACGCGACCTTGTCGCATTCGTGACTCGTAACAAATGACTGTGGGGCACCGACCATCAAAAATCCATCGCGAACAGCCGGGCCTCGGGAGGTGTGGATGAGAGTTGGAGTCGCATGGCCGGATGATCGGGTTTGATCTGCGACGGTGCCGTTGTTGTCGTAACGATGTACTGGAAAGGTGGAGGATCGGCCTTCCTCTCCAGGCCCAAGGCGAAATCGAAGAGGTTCGAATAAATGCCAGCGTCGAGGTCTGCCTCACGTGGACTGTCATGAACAAGAAACGACGGCATGTCGGCCTTGCCATTCCCAGCCAGGATCATAGCAGCGAGGTCAAAGGCGACAATCTTGAATGACTCCACCGCGGCGGTAGACAGCCCTGCGCCGCGTGCCAACGATATCTCCGCATGAAGGCGTTTGCCGTCGAGCTTCATTTTCCCGGAGCATCCTTTCGGCATTAGGGCGGCAACGAGTTGCTGAAACAGTGCACCAAGATCGCCTATTGCCGCTGCTACACGTTCTCGCTCGAGCGCCACCGTCTGACTGAGCACTTCCAGCCTTCTATCGATGGCGTCCAAGCGTTGTACCGTTGGTATACGATCACTAAGTTGGCGATCGAACCAAGTCGCCTCACGAACCAATTCGCGCGCCCGATTGACAACCTTGTTAGCGGCAGAGTCCTGTTGCTCAAGCTGCGCTAACGAATTGTCAACCTGGGCGATCTCTTGGTCGAGCCGAACAATCTCTCGATCGAGCTGATCTATTTCGTCGGGCATCGCGCCTTTCTGCCGCTCCAGCTCCATCACCTGTTGCTCTGACCGAGCCATCCTGGACCGCAACTGGTCGATGTCACAACGCTCCAAAGAGATGCCGCATCCCTTTGCGGTCACTTCGTCGATATTTACATGGCAAATTGTGCAGCGGACAATGACGCCAGTTTCGAGCCTCGCTTGCTCGGTTCCCTGTTCCGCGCGGGCAGCGGCAATCTGACTCGGCAAGCTTTTGAAAAACGCTCTTTTCTCAGCCCTGTCTTCGCTTCTGTCATTTCGTTCAAACTGCAGCGCATGGCGCTTCTTTCGCAGCGTATCGCTTGGCCTCTGGCCCATGGCATGGTCGGCGCCCATAGCCCTCGCAAGTTGTTCTTGAGCTTTGTCGATGAGCTCCTTGCGAACCACTTCCTCGTTCGGGTCGCGATCGCTGGGAATGGAAAGGCTTTCGGAAAGTTCGGCGAACCGCTGACCCTGGAACCAGTCGATGTGGCCGAGCTTCTCTCGCAGGGTATCTCGTTCGCGCGCAAGCGCGCGGGCCGCGACGCTGGCTTGAACCTCGTCAGCGGAGAGCGCTTTGATTGCAAGGCGCATCAGGCTCAACTTCGTTTCAAGCGACAGCTCCTGCGCGGGTGATCCGGAACCAGATCGCTTGGATCTCCAGTCGAATAAATCGTCCAGGCGGCACTCTTGATCGCGGGTGAGCCATGCGAGGAGCACATCCCAAACTTGCTCTGCCTTCAAGTTGCCAGGGACCTGGTCTCTATAGCCAGCACAAAACCGATCCGAGATCACCGATGCTATCGTTGGAGGTTCGGTGCCCACAAGAATCTGATCAAACGTATCCTCGATGCGATCGGCACGTTCGGTGCGCGACGGAAGATTCATGCCGATAGGACGTGTTACTACCCAGCATTCCCCATCAATGATGATCTCTGCACCGACAAAGCCGTTTGGCAGCTTGTACTGCATGAGCGGACGTTGTTCTTCATTGGAGAAGTGCCGCTCACCCAGGCAGTATCGGATCAGCCGACAAAATGTCGTCTTTCCGCTGCCGTGAGGTGTGGCGCCGGTCCCATTCGTCGAGAGGTCCGGCGACCATACAATATTCACTCCGGGCCGAAGCGAAATGTTGCGCAACAGGGTCTTACTATCCTGCCAGAGCGCTATGCGCCGAACCCAAAGGCGTGGGCCTTGCTGACTTCCTGGCGAGGTGAACTCAATCTCATCTGGCTGAAATAGGTCAGGCTGCAAGACGTCCCTCCCGGATGAAAGGCAAGATTGCCGATGGCACCTGGCCGAGCCCCTGATCCAGATCAACGCCCTCGAGCCGTGACCAGGCGAAAAGTGCGCGACCGATAGAAGGATCGTTTGCATTCAGGGTTGAGCGGTCGAGCCTTACGCCAGCACCCCAGCGGCTGCCATCGGGCGACACATCCAGTACGGCTGATGAGACGAGCTCGTTGAAAGCTGCACCCCACGCTGCATTTGTCGGTGGAACGAGCTGGGTCAAGCCCTCTGGATGTGCCACAAGACGTTTCCATTCACGACGATCCGCTTCCGAAAGGAACCCATCAAGCAAACCTGGCTGCAAACAGGCCAACGCGGCCAAACGGACGCGGCGAAGGTCGGACGGCTCTGGCAAAATACCTACTAGGGCACGAAGCTGAGCGCGCACCCGATCGCGCTCACTTATCCCGTGCGGCCAGGCCCATACTGCATTAGAGAACTGTCCAAGCTGCGGAAGCTGGATCGGCCGCGCCGTGGCAGATACAGCATTGGCCATTCCGAGAACGGCGAACGTTCCGTCTTGCTGCATCCGATCCCATGCCTCGAGGACGAGGCGGCGGGTGCGGTATTCGCCGTATTGACGGTTTTCTTTTTCCTTGAGGACGCGGAAGGTTTCCGAGGGATAGTTGGGACCCTTCATATCGGCTGGATCGAGGATGTAGCGCAGCTCGTCGCGGGTCAAGTCGTAGGCGCGGGCGTAGAAGGCGTCGAGATCAGCGCGGAGCTGAGCACGGCGGTCCTCATCCCAGGCGAAAGGCGGGCCGCCGTAGCCTAGATCGCGGGCGAAGGGGGCGAGGCTGTGCGAGGTGTAAGTGAGTTCCAGGACTTTCGGGATGATGAAGGCAAGGCGGAGTTCGGTGTAGAAATCGGGTGAGAAAACGGGTAGCTGACGAAACGTGAACAGAGTTAATGAAATCCCACCAACTTTTTGCCTTGCGATAAAGTCTGTGCAAAGACTCGCCAAATTTGCATAGAGGCACGCAATCAGAGGGGGGGCAGTTCTTGGAAAAATCAGAAGAAATTTGTTTCCATTGCCCACCGCCGGAATAATACTACAAACAAGAGTTCTTTCATTTGTGCTTGCAGTAATATCTCGCCAACCGACTAGCCATTTTCTTTCCCAACTCTTTGAGCTCAGGCGCGCCCGCACCTCATCGTAAGGGACCCAATAGAAAGGTTCAGGCTCAAAGCTTGGATCTTGCCGTTCAGCCAACGACGTCTCTGGCAAAACGCGATTTCCTCGATCGTCACCGCGTTGACCATACCCGGCTGATCGATGATCGAAGAACGTGCACATTTTTGCCTCGTAAAGAGGAACGTAACGCGTTGAATTGCCGTCATGCCTCGTCGCGTCGGATGCAGGCGATATCCAATCTTGTTTTTCTCGCAGAAAACCCGACTTTGACAATTGATCGGCGGACCTAAACCACTCAGCGTCTTCCGCCATGTGCCAAATCCGCGTGTGAAAATCAGCGCTCCATGGATTTGAGGTCGGGACACTTGAGTCATCAATCAAGACGCGAGAGCTTTTATAGATCTTCGCCGTCAATTCTGCATCTGTCCGGGATCTAAATACTGGTGCGGTCTTTGTGTTAGGATTAATTGCAGAAATTTGCTGAGGTGAGAGAGTAAAATTGCGCTCCGCCTCCGACAACTGCGACGGAGCATTAAGATAAAATGCGAAGTGCGCATGCTGTTCATCACGGCCTAAGGTCAGCAAGGTGAACTTCATTGCACTATGAACGGCTGGGAATAGCCCGGCGCGGTTTTCGAAATCGACAAACATCGCGAGCCGTCGTTTCTCTACTATGTGCGCGAAGAAGGGCGCGGTTGTAGCATCAGTTGCAATGCCGGTAGGCACGATCACACCAGCGCGCAGGCGTGAGAGATTGGCGAATAGTTCTGCAAACAGCGCGTATGTGTTCACATCTCCTCGACCGGTCAGTGCAAATCGTCCACCATCTTCACCTGCAACACGGACGAACTCGCTGGTTGCCTCGGCCTCGCGTTTTGCGGTCTTGAAAGCATCTGAGAGGGCACGTTCCGCGCTGCCAGATGGGGCCTTTTCTAAAGCCTTGATGAACTTGTCCCGCGCGGCCTTGTTCGGTGCATTGGCGATCTCGGGCGAAAGGGCCGCAAAGAATTCCTGCTCCTGCAGCTTGATCCGCTCCCATGGCGGGTTGCCCAGCACAACGTCGAATCCGGTGCGCTGCATCACGTCGGGGAACTCCAGTGGCCAATGAAAGGCGCGGGCACGGCGGGCGGCCTTGGAGGCGTCCATCGTTGAGGGCCGGATATTGCCCTGATTGAGGGCCAACCACAGTTCCTCAGTCGTCGGCACGGTGCGGGCCGAAGCCCCTGCCGGTGCGCCTCCGACTTTCGGCAGCAGGAAAGCCGCGACATAGAGGTTCGCCGCCACCGTCGCCCGGACAAAGGCCTTCCCCTTGCGTAGCTCCTTGAACCGCGCGGCCTTGGCCCCGATCTGTTCCACCGTATCCTCGGGCAGATCGCGGAAGCCCGAGAAATCCAGTGCCAGCGGTTTCATCTCGGGCATACCGACCTGCCCGGTGCCGAAATCGAACCCTCCCTGACCCGAGATCGCGGCGCGGTTGGCCTGCAGGTAGTATTTCGCGGTGTCCTTGTCATCGCCGGTCAGCGATTTGTAGGCGGCATCGGGGATGCCGTCCTGCAGCACCTTTAGGTCAAACACCCCCAGCAGTGCATCGCCGCAGCGGATCTGCGCATCGAAGAAGCCGAGGGGAAGGCCGGGGTCTACCGTCTCGATCCACAGCGCGACCTTGGTCAGCTCCACTGCCATCGGGTTGCGGTCCACCCCGTAAATGCAGCAGCGCGCGACATCGCGCAGCGCATGGCGGAAGTCGGCCAGCGAAGGGGTGCCCTCCGCGCGAATGCGGGCCAGCCGCGTGGCGATGCGGCGGGCGGCAGCCAGCAGGAAGTGGCCCGAGCCACAGGCGGGGTCGATGACCGAGAGCTTCAGCAGTGCCTTGGCGGGATCGTCCGCTCCGGCCTCGGTCTTGTCGAGGACCGGATCGAGCGCGGTGTCGAGAAGTGCCTGAACGAGGCTGTCTGGCGTGTAGTAAGAGCCGGTGGTTTTGCGCTGGTTACCCCTCTGCTCGGCTGACTCGGAGGCGAAGACAAGCGTCTTGCCGTCCCCACCCAGTTGCGGCTGGAGTTCGAGGAGGGATTCGTAAACCGAACCCAGTTCCTCGGTTTCCATCGCGCGCCAGTTGACCGGCACCATGCCGTTCTTGTCCGACAGCCAAGCCAGGCGGTAGAGAGCCTCCATGAAGGCGCGGTTGCGCAGACGGGCGGTTTCGAGATGAGGCAGCTTGTCCTCGGCGAAAAGGCCGCCAAGAGCCGGAAGTTCGAGGGCGGGCTGGCCGCGCGTGAGGGCCCGGAAGACGACCTTCATGCCCTCGTAGCGGTCATGGTGCTTGTCCCAGGTCGCGGCGCGATAGCATTGCTTGCGCAGCGACTGCAGTGAGTAGCCTTCGGCGTAGAGGCTGCGGGCCTCGGGCTTTGACTTGTCTGGGTGAAGAAGATTTCGATCCTCAGCAACCATGAGAAAGATCAGACGGTAGACGAGGCGCAGCAGTTCGTTGAACCATTCGGTGAGGTTTACTTCGCCAGAGTGCAGTTTCGCTGCAAGATCGGGGTTGGCCTCCAGAAAGCCGGACCCGAGAAGCTTGAGGGCATCTTTCACCTGAAGGGCCAAGCGGTCACGAGCGGCTTCACCTTCCTTCGAGCCAGCGTCGCGCCATAGCTCCAGAGCGCAATCCGCTGCCGGGGCACCGGCTGCGCCGAAGCGGGATCGGTGAATCAGAAGCCATAGTACAGCGAAGGACGCGATGTCTTCGTTCATGAACATCTGGGTGAGATCGGCCTCGATGTAAGCGGGCCTTGTCAGCGAGGCATTGTCGCGCATCAGGCGCAACTGCACGCCGTTGGTCACGATGCCCCAAAGGGCATCTTCGCTGTCGTTCAGATAATCCTGAAGAGCGAAAGCCGGGGAGCGCGACCGGTCCGTCGAAAGCGTCGGGCTGCGGCGGTCAAGCTGCTCTTGAGGCGGGACAACCACGATAGGCACCCGGCCGGACGTCGACAGAGAAATCGGTGCCGATGCGGCAACGATGTCGGCATACCCGAACGTCTCCTTCAAAAACCCGGAGAAAAAGCGTGAGGTTGCGGCAGCCGACGGGCGCTCGATCTTCGCAAAGGCGTCGAAATGCGATTGCCCTACACGAAAGGCCGTCGCGATTTCCTCGCGGATCTGCAGACCCTTGCGAACCGAATAGTCCTCAGGGGACTGCTCGGGAGCCTGGCGCTGATCGATCTTGGAGATCATCGCGGGAGCGATCAGGTTGCCTTCAAGACTCAGCGATGGCCATGACGACATATCGGTGATGGTTTTGCGTGCCATGACTACACCTCACCCGGAACAAGCACGAAGAGGCCAATGACATCAGGGGGAATGATGGGCTCGACACTGACACGAGACGCCGAACCAGCGGCGGCGCGCAAACGCGAATGGTCTTCAACCAGCTCTGCGGCGCGCTTTCGCACAAATTCAGCAATCGGACCAGACAGCAGATCTGGGAGTGCCACCCGTGCCGCGTTGATCATACGATCACGGGCAACTGGTGCCAAGTCCGCAGTCGCAGGAGAGGCGAGCAGCTCGCGCGCCTTGGTGCCGGAAGTGATGACGGTGTTACTGTCGAGTGCAACGAGTGCTGCTTCTTCCGCCAGCAGCAAGCGTTCGCGCCTTGCATGAACCGTTAGCTTGTAGCGAATGCGCAAGAGGACAACGCGCGTCATCTGGGAGACAGCGGCACTCGGCCAAGCGCCCACGCGACCGATACCCAAGTCCGGCAACGCTTCACTATCAAGCGAGGCCTCGAGAAGGCATTCCGCCAACGAAGAGGTCAGCGGGTGCGTTCGGGTCAGGACGGATGTCCCTGACGGAGCCGGCTCCTGCATTGCGAGTTTGAGGGATCCCTTAAGGCCCCGTTGTTCCAGCTTTTCTTTCAGACTAGGCTGAAGAGCATGCACATGTGCTAGCTGCAGTGACTTCTTCTTTTCAAGCGGAACCCCGAACCGCGACATGGCTCGTTCGACAAATTCAAGCGTTTCTTCGGGCGATCCGAGCAGAGATTTGACCTTCTCCCATTCCGGGGCGACTTCACTCGGCTTCATGGCATTCTGCGCAAATCGAGCACGCGACCGCTTTTCGTTTTCGCTTGCATCGCGCCAACGGGTTTCCATCACTTGGACGCCGTTGGTTAGTTGCAGGTCGAGGGTGAGCTGCTGATGGACTCCACCGCCGCGGCGAAGCATCACCGCGGCCATCAGCGCATCGGTCACCGGCCCACGCTCATCAGGGAGAGGAACAGTCACACCAGTCGCCTTGCGAATTTCCTCCGCCTTACGAAGGATCACGTCAAGCACAGCGCCATCGATCCCGCTATCGGGTGAAAACATCATGATCGACCGCACGATCTCGGCAGGCTGGCCGAAGCGATCCACGCGCCCTTCACGTTGTTGATGGCGTGTTGGATTCCAGGAAAGATCGTAATGGATCACCGTGTCGAACAATTGCTGAAGGTTGACACCCTCTGATAGGCAATCGGTTGCAACTAGGATCCGTTGGTCAGCGGTGTCAGCATTTCCGGTTGCCATTTCGGCAATGCGGTCGCGGCGTTCGTCGGGTGTTAGCTCTCCCGTCACCGCCTGGACGTTCTGCTTGGGAAAGGCTTTGCGAAGCCCTTCCTTCACATGTTCCGCTGTCGCGAGGTAGCGGCAGAACACGACGGGGTTCGCGCCCTCTTTGATCAAAGGTTTGAGGGCCTTGATAAGGGCGTTCAGCTTTGGATCATCCGCTAAAAGTAGCGCGCTGGCCTTGTCAAGCAGCCCTTGGAGCGCGGGATCGTTGGAGAAGACAGTATTTGGCTCGATATCGACAGCGTCTTCGTCGTCACCATCCTCGTCAAAGATCTGCGGTTCCAGACGGTCATCTTCGTTGGACGCCCGGTTTCGCAGCGCGCTCATGGCCGCAGCGGACGAAGATCCAACACAGCGCATCAACGCGAGCGTGCCCCAGAAGGCGAGGCGACGATCTCTTTGCGTATCACCCGCCCGAGCGACAACCGAGAAGCAATAGTCGAGTACTGCCTCATGGAATGCTCGATGTTGGTCGCTCAAACGATACGAGTATTCAGTGGTCTCGTGCTTGGGAAAGGCACGATTTTCGTCCCATGCCCCTTCTACGAGGTCGACGCGTCTGCGTTGGACGTAATGTCTGGAAAGCCGCTCTCGATATTTGGCATCATCGAAGTTCACGGTACCGAACTCCCTGTCGATCAATGACAGCAACCGTGCGAACGCTTCTTCATCCCCTGAATGCGGCGTTGCGGTCAGCAGTACCATTCGCCGCTCGGGATCGCGCGAAAGCCCTTGCAGCAAGTCGAAGCGCTGCTGCCTCAATTTATGCGTGCCGACGCAGGCATGCGCTTCATCAACAATCACGAAATCCGGGCATGCCCTGGCAAAACCATCACGACGCTTTTCAGCCTTGATGTAGTCGAGACTGACCACTGTGAAGGGGTAGGCATCGAACAGTGTCTGCGCCAAAGGCAGATTTCGCTCAAGACGGGCAGCCGTTCCGGAAGTGACGGAAACAGCATCGATCCCGAATCTATCCTTCAGCTCGATGATCCACTGATCAACGAGATGAGGTGGGCATAACACCGAAAAGGCGTCAACCTCACCACGATCCATCAGTTCGCGTAGAATCAGGCCGGCTTCAATCGTCTTGCCGATGCCGACGTCGTCGGCAATCAGGAGGCGCGGCACCTGAAGACGCAAAGCCATCAACAAGGGGACAAGTTGGTAGCTGCGCGGCTCGAATGCGAGCTGCGCGGCCGACCGGAATGGACCTGCGCCGCGACGAAGGGTTAGCCGGAGCGCATCCGCAAGCAGCGCCGCCTTCGACTGGACTGTTGGGCGAGCATCGTCTGGCAAGTCAAAGCGAGCAGCTTCGACAGGTGTTAGTTCGAGATCCGGTGCGAGAACGACGATGTCGTTTTCGTTACCTGAGAGAGGGCGTAGAGCAAGAAGCCCCTCCCCGGGCGGCGGCAACGCTACCCATTCACGGCCGCGCGCTTTGACTAGGTCTCCAGGAGTAAAATTCAAACTCATATCAACCTTCAAAATTCTTGATGAAACCGTCCGGCAGCCCGGAGGACGGGGATTCTGGCAATTTGCATACAACCCAGCCCTTGCTCACAGCATCCGCTTCAACTTCCTCTGTAAGTTCTTTGGTCGTCGCAGCAACCGCGAACGCACGCCACACAAACTCTAACTCAATGCCTCCAAATCGCGCGGGCATCGTATCGATTTGAGGAAGACCGGCTGCCCCGAACCCCTCAGGCCATGGTGAGACATCTGCGCCGGCTGCTGCCTTTACTGCTTGGGAAATCTTCCCCCGGCTGAGATCGATCATGAACTGCGCCACTTCCGGGCTCGCACGATTGATCAGCTCGTGGTCCGGTTGATTGAAGTAGGATAGAAGACAGCGGTAGCAGCCACGTACACAACTCCCATTCTCTTTCTCCTGCAGCAGACCTGCATCACCTGCGGCAATCGCGGCATCCACATTCTCGAAATGCATCAGCTTCAGTGCGGTCCTCGCGACCTCATTGATTGCTTTTCCGTCGTCCATCAAGCGCGTAAGCACACCGGCACCGCCCTCGGTCGCCTCGTATGTGAGAATTGTTCGACGGTTGTCTCTTGCGGGTAGCGGCTCGCTCAGGATTTCGCCCTCCTCAAGCTGGAAGACCACCTCGATCCCACGCAGCAAGGCATGTTGGATAGTGGCGATCGTTTCCGGCTCGTATTGTTCGGGCTTTTCAAAGCGGAACAGCAAGGCATTCTTTCTGTCACGAACGATTGGAACTATTCTGACTGGTTTCACCACGTCCGGCGGCACATCGGTGTCGCTATCCTCGTCCTCCGATTTCGCCCAGTAACCAGACCTAGGATCAATATGGAAGCCAAAAACGGTCTGGTCCCTTCTACGCTTCAAGCCCTTGTTCAAGCGGCTGATTTCGGCGCTATTAGCGTATTGAAGGGCCAGCAAGGAGGTTTCCTCGCATACGAACTCGGCGTCAGTGACCTGGACCTGACCGTCCTTCCTCGGCCAAGAGAACACAGTCTGGATATCAAAACCTTGCCGAACTCGTTCTTCATCGTTCGCCGTGATCCGCTCAGTCGGAGCCGCTTCTACATTGTCAATGCGAAGCGTCTTCTTGATAGGTACCTCTCCTGCCATGTGGTTGTTGCACCCGTGGCAGCGCTCCACTTCACCTTCGTGGGACGCGCCACAGTTCGAGCAAATGTAGATGTCCTTTGTCGCCAATTCCGATCCATCGCCTTGGCGAACCTCTGGCGGCAGCTTAGCCTTCACAACCCGGTAGGCGCGGCCTTCATGGTAAATCAGACTTCTCGGTCCAAATTCGGAAATTGCAAGGAAACGGGCCCTCGACAAGAAAGACCCAGTCTTCCCGTCTCCGGGAACAAACGCGTATAGCGGCAGGCGTGGGAAATTGTATCCAGGCAAAAAGCCTTCCGTCGCCAGATACCGATACGAATAGAAATCGGATCCATTCGAGGCTTTGCCTTGTTCGAGGATAGCGATTTGATCCTGAGCCTGCATTTGCGCAGCCTTGATCTTGCGTCGGTCCGCTCCCGATAGGCCGGTCATTTCAGAGCGCTTGTTCGCCTCGGCCAACTGCGTTCTTGCGGAGCTATAGAGCTCACGCCAACGGTCAAATGCCCGATCAAGCTCCCGCGGTGCGTTCATGGCTGTGTGAAGGACGAACTCGTGCGGATCTTCCATCCAGATTGGGGTGCTACCACCATCGGAAGCCAGAATCTGTTTCAGAACACGCGCCATCGGGCCTAGTGTACGCGAAACAAGTGCGGGCTTTGCAATTACCGCCAGAACCTCCTCCTTCAGCGGGAACTTATTACCGTGAAGGTCGAGAATCTCCGGAATATCCGGGGAAATCGCCAGTTTTGATTCTGCCAGCCACACCGCATGAAGGTGTGACCGAACTAGCTCTTCATTCGTGATGTCAAGCGCCGGGGGCCGAACAACCCCAGCAACCATATCATTGCGCCGTTCGAAGAAGTATTGGTCATGCGGAGAGCCCGAAGCGCAGTATGTCACGACGACCGCGGCCTGGCCAGAACGTCCAGCCCGTCCAGCCCTTTGTGCGTAGTTCGCCGGCGTGGGCGGCACGTTACGCAAGTACACGGCGCTCAAGGCCGAGATGTCAACGCCGAGTTCCATTGTGGGTGAGCAGAATAGCGCTGGCAAGAAACGGTCAGACTCGCCGGTTGCCCGAATTTCCGTGCGGTGCTCCGATGTCGCCAGATGTTCAATATCATCCTGTTCGAACCGGAACCGCCACTCACGCCATTCGCGCTGTTTCTGTGAAACCTGCGCAGTATGTTCGCGCCCCTCCAGGCCCCAGTAGGGACTACGCCCGTCGCCCAGGTCGTTCGCGATCGTGCTATAAAGGTCATGGAAGTATCGGTTGCCACGCTGGGTTTCATCAGAAACAGCCGGCCCCGGAATGAGCCGGACGGCGGATGGCGACAGGCGCCAGCCTGACACGTCACTATCAAGCTCGACGGGTACAAGCAGTCCTTCATCGCTCAAAAATGTAAGCATCCCCTCCATAAACTCGTAATACTCATCCTTGTTCAGTTTCGTGCCGAGGACGGATTTCCGGTTCACAAGCCTCGCGACTCTGGAATTGGGACCAGCCCGCAGAAGAGTTTGCTCTTCACGCAGCGTGACGACATTCCTGCTGCCCGCGCGCAGGACCAGCGAAGAGCGTGCTCTCGGATTTTCCTTCTGGTCGATTGCCCAAGGCGCACGTAGCAGCATCCGAGATTTCTGTGCCACACCATCAAGAAGCGTCAGATCCAAGGCCTCCGTCTGAACGGCCAGGCCTTCGAGCATCGCGGACAAAATCGCTTTGAGAATTGCCTGCCGCTGACCATTATCCAGATCACCTAGCGCGGGATGGATCGCCATGAAGCGTTCGCGATCTTGCGCGAGCTCCTCGAGACCGAGGAAATTCACATCGATTAGGTTAAGAACAGACAGGCTGGGGTTGGTGAAACGCCAACCACGGCGTAGGTCTGTCCAGACACGATGAGCGAGCACCTTTGCAAGCGAACGCTGTGCGTCTTCCCGAATTATAGCGCCAGCAGTCGCGTCCAGCAGCCAATGCTGCCGCGCCTCCTTGTTGGCAGCGGTGAAGCCTAGTGCCTTCACCACCTGAATGCCGAACTCGTCTTCTCCGAGACCTCCGGAACCGGCAAAGATTACCGCACGAAGGATGGCGCCGCGCAACAGGCTTACGAACAGGAAGTCGTTGAAATGGCCCGACTGCAGTGCCGCATCCTGACGATTGTCTGTGAAGCCCAACAGTTTGCGCTTCGTCTCCGTCACGGCGCTGCCCGGTCTGTTCATCCACTCCAGGGCACTGGCCACGAGCAGCGTTGTTGCAGAGCTACGCCCTTCACCAGAGAGACCGGCAAGCTTGCTGCGTTCACGCATACCTTGCGTGGGCTCGTCGTGACAGCAAACGCAGAAGGCGAACTTCCCGGGAATGAACCAGAAGTCATTCCCGCCTGCCCCATGACGGCCATCAGCACCAACAACGTAGGATACCGGCACACGCTTTTTGCGATAGCCTCTTAGCCGTTCGATGCCCTTCTTTTCTTCCCGCCAGCTTTCAGGATACCCCTCAAGCTCGCCAGTGAATTGAAACTCAGTATCATCAGGATTCACTGGACAGAGATAGCCCGCGACTTCGTCTTCCTCTGTGTCGAGCGGTGTGTCGTCGATGCTTCGGGGCAAGAAGCGCAGCTTCCCATCATCGTCGACCTTCGTCACGACATGGTACTCTTGGCCGCAGCTTCGGCAAAACCGGGTGGGATACAGGCGATTGCCTGGTGCTTCGGGATCCTCAAGCTGACCTTCAAAAAGAACCCGCCGGGGTCTGGCTGCGAGCGTCGTAAAAATCTCTCCTGCGCCGGAGATGAAACGGTGGAGCTTGAAGGCGAGAAACGCACCATCCTTTACGCCGCCACGCTCATTTTCAGGCAGACTTACTCGGGTCAGGAACTTCTCGAGATAGTCGCGGCAAGTTTCTGCATCGACCGCACTGGCCAGCGACAGCCTTTCGACGGCCTTTTCAAATGGGACCGGTTTCTTTCTGCGGAGTTCGAGACCATCGTCTAATCCGAGTTCCAGCTCCGTCCACACCGAGAGCGGATGGCGCCTCAGAGTTTCGTCATCCAAATTTTCCGGGAGAGGCCGCCTTAGGACCGCGCTCAAGGCGCCAACGACGTGCTCGGCCTTCAAGGCGTCATCAGTGGCACGCTGCAAAGACTCGTCGACGACCGCGTCTGGACCAATGTCGGCACCAAAAAGTCGCGACGCGACCTTTGCGACTGCAAGTGCGCGGCTCTCGTCCGATCCCTCGGAGGCCATGGTTGCCGAGGTGCCGATGCAGATCGGTTCTTTGTCCGGAGAGCACCTATCACGCAACCGCCGAACGAGGATGGCGACATCGGCCCCCTGACGCCCGCGATAAGTATGCAGTTCATCGAGAACGATGAACTCGAGGCCAGCGGCGTTCGCGATGACCTGCGAGTCGAGTTCATCCTGACGCGTGAGCAGCAATTCAGCCATCATAAAGTTCGTCAAGAGAATGTCCGGTGGGTCCGCAGCGATTCGCTCGCGTTCTTCACGACTCTCCTGTCCTGTATATCGCTTCACCACGGGCCTGAGGTCGGCGGGCAGGCCAGAGCCGGAAATGAATTTGTCAATTTCTTTCATCTGGCTGTTCGCCAGGGCGTTCATCGGATAGACGATAATTGCGGCGGTTCGCCGAACCTTGTTCTTCCGACGTGCCCTGATGATGGCATCAACGATCGGTACAAAGAAACACAAGGATTTCCCCGAACCAGTACCAGTTGTGACGACATAGCTCTTGCCCTGCTTCGCCTTCGCAATTGCTTCAGCTTGATGTCGATGGAAGCGTAGGGGTATGTTGCCAAAGCGGAAAACCTTTCCTGTACCCTCGTCGAGGTCCCCTGTTGCAACAAGTTCATCGGCTGTCGGCCCGGCCATGAACTTCGGGTTGAGTGACAACAGGGCGTCAGGCCAGAACTTCCCCGCATCATACTGGGCGTCGATCTCTGATTTTAGGTCAGGTGCCCGGATCGCACTGAACGAACGCGAAAAGTGCTCATAAGCGCCTATCAATTGGTGATCAAATTCGAACGCTTTCATCGGGATACCTAACTATCTGAACGACAGGAATTATCTCACGATAGACAGCAGGTTGTGAAAACACAATCGGCTAACCGATAGTCGCAGGCCGGCCATGTCATTCTGCTTCAATCGAATAATGAGGCATCATGCTTATCGCTGCACGCGTGTAATGTTTCCAATGGATGCACAGAGCGGAAATGATTTCCGTAAAGGTGCCAGAAGCTGTCAGTCCGGCTCCGAAGATACCGGTCGACAAAGCTGACATCCAGTATCGGTCTGGATCTACTTCGGCCGGCCATAACCGATAGCGATCAGCACGACGTTCGCTATTGCCTTGTGAGGTGCTAGCCTGCCGCGCACGGAAGGAAGAGCATTTCCGGCCACGACATTGGCCGCCGGAGCGTTGACGCATGGGAGGAAATGTCAACATCAAATGCCCGTTTGAGGCGTGCGATCACTGTTTCAGCAGCCTCAGCCATCGGCCCAGCCCCAGGAGGACTTTTGACCGTGAGCGCGTTCATCGCTTGCAACAGCTCCCAATCTCGCAAGACTTCGATCTTCCCGTCCGTCTCCGTAACCCCGAAAATCAACCTATGAACGAGCGAGCCAGTCCCGGTAACTTCGTCCTCAACAGCTAGGATCAGCACCGGGTTGCCGAGGCCCTCAACGGAAACGGCTCGCGCTGAGATGTCCTGCGCATCATCGAGCGCAATGTCGAACAGAGGATGGCCTATCCCCAGAACCCGAGAGGCGGCATTGGCACCACGGAGGCTCCGGTCGAAAACCAGTCCCTCGTACTTGTCCCGGAGCGCATAGCTGCGTGCTTTCCAATCATCCGGCGTCCTGATCTCCAGCCCATCATCCCGCCGGAAAATCCGGCGCCCATGCCTGCCAACAGTTTGAGTGAAGAATCGCTCCAGGTCAGGAAGGTCAACCTTCGGCAGGTCTTTTCCGACTTGTTGAAAATCAAATCTCGACACGGAGCCCAGCATCTCGCGCACGGTTTCAACCACGTCGCGCCCGCCGAGCGTGGATGTGGCGCGATCAAACCAGGCTCCCAATCGATCACCGTAGAACCCTTCGCTCCCAGAGAACAGCTCGTTGAAGAGCGAGTTGCCGGCCATGCCTATAACCAACTGCGAAATATCCTCTCGTTCCTCCATCACCGAGGAGAGAGCAGCCTGAATGCGCTCCAGCTTCGCATTGAGCAAATCCCAGATTCGCGCCTCGACAGTCTGGGGGTTTCGCAAAATATAGACCGAGACGGGTCGCGTTTGGCCATAGCGCGATAGTCGCCCGACCCTCTGGTGGAGTCGCATCGGGTTCCAAGGCATATCGGCATGGACCAGCACAGCGCAGCGCTCTTGAAGGTCGATTCCTTCGCCGCCAGCCTCAGTGGACACAAGAAATCGCACTTTTCCCGCATTGAAGGCATCCGCAGCGTGCTCGCGAGGCTGGCTGATCGTCTTTGCCGAGCCCGAAACCTGCTCAAGATTATCCAACCGTTCATCCCCGTTGATGAACGTAGCCGAACCAAACCTGAACCGGCGATGCAGCGCATTGATGATAAGGGCCTGGGTTGCTTTGTATTCCGTGAAGAGCAAGATCGGTTCGTCGGGGCCAAACTCCTCCCAGATCATCTGAAGCAGGCGCTCTATCTTGGTCTCTCGGACTATGGCGTCGGCGAGAGCGATCAGCTCGTCGAGACGCTGTATTTCGTCCTCCATTAGCAAGACGGCAGCAGAACCTGGCAGCGCCTCTTCGGCTTCAGCCAATTCGTCAAACGTCGCCTGCTCGTGATCAGGAAGCGGGACGGATTCATTTGAACGGCCAACGAGGTTCGCAAGCATTGTTCGACGTTTACGGAGCGCATTGCGGATTGCCGCGATCGAACTGGCAGCCAGCTTCTGTAGTGTGATCAGCACGAGCATCCGTGCTGTCTGCGCACGCCCGTCAAGGGTCGCGGCGTAGGCCCGGCCGTCGATGACAAACTCGCTTAACGTCCGATAGAACTGCGTTTCATCGTCGCTATACTGGTATTCCCGGCTGAAGACGTTAACAGGCTTGAAGAGTTTTTGTCCCTGGAGATCGGTGACAGTCGCCTTGTTGTTTCGGATCATGACTTTGGAAAGCTGGGAGAGCTGTTCTAGCGGGTCACGCTCCGGGTCGAAGAGATCCGGCCGCACGAGGTGCATCAGGCTGAAGAAGCTGTAGTCCTTTCCACGGTGCGGAGTCCCGGTGAAAAACAGCAGGGAGTTGATCTTGCCGCGCTCTTGAAGGTCGGAGACAAGGCTATATGCCAACGTCGCGCCGGTGCGTTCATCCACGCCGAGGTGGTGGGCCTCATCGACAATGACCAAATCCCAGGGATCGGCGTTAAGGAGCCTTTGCCGTGCGCCGCGACGGTCGTCTCTCAGCGTATGGAAGGATGCGGCCACCATCGAAGCGGTCGCCCAGAAATCGCCGCGCGCCGTGTCCGCCTCCGTGACATAGCGTTGGAGCCGAATGTCGAACATATCCTTGAGACGGAATTGCCACTGCGGGACAAGCTTCGCCGGCGCTAGGATCAGTACCCGGCGCACGCGTCCGGATGCGATCAACGGCATGAGGACAAGGCCACATTCGATTGTCTTGCCCAGTCCCACGTCGTCAGCGACAAGCCAGCGAAAGGGCCATCCTTGGGTCACTTTGCGGCAAACCCATAGCTGGTGAGGAAGCAACTGCACACGCGAGCGTGAAAACACACCCCACTGGTCATTGACGGATCGGATGGCAAGCGCCTGCGCACGGATTACCGCATCAATGGGTTCGGCGTTCGAACCGACGCGGAGAGCCGAGTAGAGAGACGGTATCTCGACAATCTCACTTTTGAGAACTTGCTCAACATTCCCGCCGAAACGAACGACGGCGGTGGCTCCCATATCCACCACGACGCGCCCATTGCCATGACGAGGATGGGAGACAGGAACACCAGCGGCCAATGGTTGGGCTTCTGTCATTCGTCACTGTCCCCCATCTCGCCTTCACCCCCCAATTCATGTTCGTCATCCAGGAAGTCCGGCGGAGCGCTCCCGACCTCGGCAAAGCATTCTTCTAAAGTATCTCGATGCTTACGCCGCGTAATCAACTGAAGCGGGAGATCGAAATCCCCCTCAAATCGACGGTCGTCTCCCAGATGTTTCGTTACAAAATCATAGATCGTCCGACTTACTTCCTTGTCCGCCCGCTCACCGACATCAGCGCCTAACTCATTCAACAGGACGCGGACGCGCTGGGACGGAGCCCAAGCATAGGGAAGCATCAGGTGCTCATCGCGCGGCTTATAAGTGCCGTGCCGCAGCAGTTCACGGATCATCCAGTTCATGCCGACACCGAGAGAACGGTTTATTGGGGCGGCGTCGATGGAAAGGCTCATTGCCGGCGGCCAGTAGCTCGGCTGCAAAGCGCCATTGAGAGAGATGACGCCATGCTCCTCGATAATTCTCGGTAGCTTGACCGTAACCTCGCGATACTCATCCAGCCAACGTGCAACGGAATACAGATCGACGAATGTGCGTCGCCACGTCAGATATTGCTGATCGAAATGGTCGGGCGCGCTCCATCGTTCGAGCCGTTCAAGCCATGACTGCACCTCATCGGGAGGCCGTGACTCGGAAAGTTCTTGCCACCAACCTTCTCTGATGCCCGTCTCGATAAAGCTTCTATGCTGCCCATCCTGCGTGCGACCAAACGACTGGAAACAGGCCAAGGCGAACATCGTGAACCATGCAGTCCGGTCCTGCGCCTCTCGAAGCTGCGATGGTAAGAAGGACTCCGGGTAGACTCTCTCCGCGTATATGGCACGCAGGCCGGAACCCTCAGCGCGCCACCAGTCATGGATCGCCCTCAGAACCGTTGCAGGCTCAGGCGGTGATAGTATGGGTGAGGCTAGCGAAGTATCGGCGAGACTGAAGAGGTTATAACCACCAAGCTCAAGGAGTAGTCGCTTCTTATCTTCCTCCACCCATGCTTCGAGCAAAGCGCTCGTAAGAAGACTTTCCAACGGTCGAGGAATCCAGCTTGGCAAATCGCCACGCATTTCGGCGGCCAGTGTCCGTCCTTGGCTGCCGTCGACTATGTATCGAAGCACAGCGCGGTGGCTTTCTATGCAGTTGGCGTCCTTCGCCCATTTCAGAAGAAGAGACACTTGTGGACCGTAGCCAGATTGCGCGCGTGCCGTTTTGAAGAATTCGAGCGCAGCTTTTTGATAGCCATGATCCAATAGTGCACTTGCCGGCGCGAAGCCGCAGCGCAGCTTTTCATCATCGCTGCCGGCATCTTCGGAACTGAGGTCTCGGACGGAACGCCACGAACCATCTTGAGCACGGAAATATGCTTTTCCCGCGGCACCCAGAATTTGTTGGCGCTCCTGATTTAGCGGCTCATGTTCGACTGCTTCCGGGGTCAATACTTGGCCGAGCCGCATTGCTAGATCGACGTTAACACGCCTTTCTGATCCCATCTCGATATCCATCACATCCGATAGACGGATGGGATGGATGTTCCCAAATCCGAGTTTTTTCAGTTGCCCGGCTACATCGGATGCAATGGTCCGACCACGCAATTCCGTCATAGCCGACCAGTCCCGCACCTTGGCGAGCAAGGTGGAGTCTGACAATGCGCCATCGACGAAACTGGTCGCGTCCGACGCCTTCACCAACGAAGCGAATGGGGCTGGCAGACGTGTCGGGACGACCTGGCGCTGACCTATGAGGTGGCCGTACCCACGACCATCGGCGTGCAGGTGTCGGGCCAGATCGTCATCGAAGTCCGGCGCGAGGACATCGAACAGGTGAGACCAAAAGGTGCTCCACGCCAAGGTTCTGGAGGCGTCGGAGGCATCCAGATCGAGGCTTTCCGAGAATCCGCGCCAGTCTACATCCGCGAGATCGTGCAATTTCAGGAGGCGGTCTCCCAATACCCGACCGAGTGTTCGGAATTTCTCCGTCTGGTCAGCCATTGAGCCGGCCAGTCCCGTGCGTCCTGGATCGACATCGAAAGGACCGTTGAGCAGCCAGCCAGAGCGGGACGGCACCTCGAGCGGGGCCAGATTCCAGAGTCGGTTCAGATCGTCGGGAAATCTATCCGGTCCGGCGGCGCCGATATGCAGCAAAAGAGCAAACCCGGACGACAGATCGAAGCGCAGGGCTCGCTCGCGGCGCCAGCCTGACATGGAAACGACGATGACCTGGCTCTCGCCGAGGAGCGGCAAAGACGAGCAATCAACGCTCACGGGAACGTCGTCCTCTATTTCGACGCGGCGGATGGTGCGCGCGAAAGCAGGCAGAAAAGTCACGGCGGATTTGAACGCCGCCATCGCTTTGGCGCCTTTGTCAGCCGTCTCCACTGAAAAGGGAACCTCGATAACGGTCGCCTTTCGGCCGTCGGAGGCCTTTCGTCCCTCTGCTATGTCGATGCCTTCCGGCCAAGGCATCGGCAAAAAGCCACCGGCCGTGCGCAAGGCGATGAACCCGCTGGCGATGCCGACACCATTCGACAGCACATGCACGCTCTTGAAGCCCAAGCCAAACTTGCCGGTGAGATCGTCTCCGGGGCGTTTCTCGGAGAAGTTCATCAGCAGCATATTGAGCAGGTCTCGGTCGTAACCGACGCGACGCCCCTCCTCTGCGTCATGCCCCATGTGATTGATCGGGCGACCCCAATGGACGACACGAAATCCACCTGGGTTGCCCGGCAGGGGCTCTATACGGAAACGGGCGTCCCACACAGGTTCACCATGCTGCCGATAGGCATCGTCGGCGTTCTGGAAAAGCTCGAACAGAACCCGGCTGGAGGAATATCCGAAATCTCGAATTTTAGCGCGAACAGCAGACAGAAGCTCGGTTGCCAGCGTGCTGTCGGATACCTTTCGCCATAGCTCCGCTTTCAGCTCTTCCATCTTCTGCGCCGACGCGGAGAGGTGATGGAAGTGGGTTTCCTCAGCTTGATATTCGCGCAGCACCTTCTGCGTTCGGTACTCGGTCGGAAGCTTCAACTCGGCAAGAATCGTGGGGAGCCGGTCTCGAAGCAGGCGTTCGGTTTCCTCTATTGTCGATTGATCGACCTCAACCGCCCTGTCCAACATCTTCCGTAGCGCGTCACGCTGTTGTTCCATACCGAGCCACAGGCAGTCCGCCGCGACTGTCTCGACAAACCGCCGGAAGATGCCGCTGGCCTCTTTTTGACCGTATCTGCTCGGATCGACTTGCCTGACTGGCAGCGTGATCAATGACCGCACTCTGCCATCATCAGCCCGGATGCCTTCGTGGCTCTTGTGCAGATTCCCGATGATGATTCCCTTACCAGGATCACCCAACGGCGCGTCGAACACATCCCCCGACAGAGCGACCGCTTGCACATGCTTGCCCGCGACCGGCTCGATCAGGAAACGGCGTTGATCGACCTCAGCCGCCAACGGATTCGGATAGAGGATTTCTCTGTGAAAGTGATTGTCGAGGTCGGCCCAGAGGGTGTCCACATCGGCAGTCGCGTCGATCGTCCATTCGTTGGCAAGGCGCCAGAAAGGCTCGCTGCGGCCGATCAGGCCGAGATACACGATTATTAGGTCGGACGGTACACGTCCCTGCCATGTGGTGAGGAACGACCGATGCTGGTCTGCCCACTTGGATTCCAATGCAGCCAGATCGACATCCCTGATCTCCCCCCGGCGATGATCGGTTTTAGATAAGTCGTGAACTTTATATCCGGCGCCATGCCTCTCGGCAGGTGATGCTTCAGGTTTTCCAAGCGCGGATGCGTAGTCTCGCGCCAACACATAATACGGATCGAGCCCGTCACCGCCGTGGACGACCTCCCGGCCACTGCGCCAATCTCCGGCCTCGGTAGGAACCAGCGTCTCACCGAACACCCGACGGCGAGAATCTTCCGGCCAGCGGGAGACGACGTTGAATCCGTAGCGATAGACTCTGCGTGCCGCCTCGCTTTTCCGCCCGTTTTCCTCCGCCAGCATCGCCAGACGGTTGAGGTGGCTTCCTGCCAAATTTGCGTCGGAGGGGTGAACCTCCGTGAATGCCGCGACAACCTTTCTGGAGTCATCGCAATCAGTTTCTGAGATCAGAACTGCCGCCAGCAGAGGCCAGCCCGACAAGCCAATATCACCGCTGTCTTTCGCCAACGTCGCAAAATCGTCTATCGGAAACTCATCCGCCGTTCCGAGGCGTCCGATGATGTCCGCATCCTCGACCATCAGCGCCAGCGCTTCAAATGACGAGCGCCTGTCGGGCAGAACCCATTTCCCAAGATGTTCGAACCCGTGATGATCGCGCACGTCGATGGCTAGCTTTGCAGCGGGCAAGAACGGGGGTGCCTCTTCGTTCTTCAAAAGAAGCGATCGCGCGGCTTCATCGACCGCTGGCGGAAGAGCGAGCACATCCTGCGGCGCGACAGGCTGCCCGTCCGCCAGAAGCCACAGTTTGGTGCGAAGCGCATCTAGTAGGCGATCATCGGGGGGAGATTCTAGCTTGGCGAGTGCGTCGAGTATTTCGCCTCGAAAGCGGTGTGGATCGTCGCGATCAAGCGCGACCTCAATCTGGCTTAATGGGGACCATGCCCCAATAAGCTGCCCCTGCCGTTCCCTCGCCTTCCGGCTTTGGCATGGCTGGGCGATGGAGACGACCGCCCGCAACGCTTCAGGAACAGGCCATTCTTTCGTCTCACGAAAGATGCCGTTTCCATCTCCAACGGTACCGTCCCGCTTTTCGTGAATAGGCAACCGGATCAGCAGATCATCGGGCAGGCCAGCCTCAAGGACCGCCTCTCGCTCTGAAACATCAGGGCTCAGTTCCGCGATGGCGGCGATGTTCTTCTCGAATAAGGTTTCCAGATTGGCCGCGTCAAGCACCTCTATACGAAGGTGGTTTCGTTGCGTCCTGGATAGTCCATCAGCAATGCCGGTCGGGACAAGAAATTCGTGCTGGCTCCGGGCAACAAGAGCCGTGGTAATGCGTTCAATTCGTTTTTGATTCGGGTCGAGTGTCCAAAGCTTCGATACGGAGTATCCCGCTTCGTGGATACCAGCGCAGAGGCGCCGGGCAGCCGCTGGATCATCCCTATTATCGAGTCCGATCTCATCGAGTAGCCGCTGGCGAGCGCCTATCTGCCCAAAGCTCATAGCTTTGTTAATGAGCAAGAAAGCAGACTCCTTGCCCGCCGACTGAAGCTCGAGCTTTGCCTCATCTCGAAGGAGAGGCATCGCGCCGCTATCCACGATCAGCGGGGATACCTCTGGCAATGCCTCCACGAGTGAAGGCAGCCATGCATTCGCCTGAGGCGAGTTTAGGAACAAGAGTCCGGCCCTCGAGTGTTCAACAAGCGCTTGGAGCGACAGCACAATCGGGCCACGGATACGGACATCCCGCACACGCATAACCTTGATGGACGCGAAATCGGGATCACGCGCCAGTTCGGAGATATTCCGCTGGGCCTGAGCGAGCAGCGCCAACGCGGCCGTAGCCGCTTGATCCGCCTGATCGCCTTCAATCAGCGGTTCGAGTGCGGTGAGCAACATCTTGAGGTCACCATCGGATAGTCGGGGAGGACGTCGGCCATCGTCGAGCCATTCGCCGCGAACTGGTAGGATAATCGCCGGGACAGATGCCAGCGCACGCAGGACTTGCCGGTTATCGACAGATGCCGGAAGCGGGAACAACGTGCTATGCGGAACGTAGGCAAGAGCCGATTTAACCAGTTCGGACGGAGCAAGCGCCTGAGTTTCCGCCATTGCCGCGCGCAAGGCCGTGATTATGTGCGGCCCGATCACGGAATGCTCGGCATCGCTGAGCGTCGGCATGTCGAGGAAATCGACAAGAAGTCGCGAGAGATCGCGCGATTGAAACACACGCGTCGAAATCCCGGAGAAGATTACGTCGAGGTCTGCTTCAGTCCAGCGTGTTGGTCGTGCGCTTAACGCGGAACCGACATCGACGATGAGATGCGCAGCGCTCGACTCGGCCCAAGCGCGAAGGGTTCCGAACAATTCCCCAATCCGTTGAGGGGCGCCCGCCACCGAAGTCGGCAGCGGACGCAATGTTTCTCCCGCCGGAACGACACGCCAAACGATGGCTGGCCCTTCAAGCACACGCACCAACGCATGTTCTCGGCAAATGGCGTCGCGGTTGCGCCGAAACCAGTCATGACGTGCGAGCGCCGAAACAACCTGAGTGAGTTCCGATGATGTTACCATCGCCTCGCCAAGCGCGTCTCTCAGCACAGTTGGCAGGAGTGGGAGAACCACAGAGTCACGAAGTTCGGCATTCCACGCGCGGCGCAACGCCATAGCATCGGTAGGAGCGCCTGTTTCGACGGCAGCATTAAGCCCTTCGATTTGGCGACGGCCGCTGTCGAGGAAGAAATAGCCATGTAGCAAGAAACGGAACTCGCCGAGCGCGCTGTCGTCGAGCGGGATGACGATGCTGGATTCATCGGAGATCGGTAGAAACACGGCCCAAGAAATGCGTATTTGCGCAGGCGCAATGCGTGCAACACCCGCTGTGTGGGGGATGCGCAAGAGCGTCGCCGCCCCATGCGGCTCTCCCTTCTCCGGGACGGGATGTGAGCTGAGAACTGTTATCGTTTGCGGCCAATGCGGCGTGCGTTTCAGCTCCGCCAGACGACCACCAAGAGCCATCGCTTCACGCCCGACAAATGACGCTGTCGATTTTTCAGGCGCAGCTTCGATCTTGCCGCCCAAGGCGTAAACACCATCGCCCAAACCGTTCGGTCCGACGAAACGGCCCTGCGCAAAATTGAGTTCTAACCTACTGCGAGGTTCACCGTTTGCTAGAATCTCAATCGATGTCAGGTAGCGCGTCGTCGTCAGGACAGCGCGCAAATCGTCAGGTCGGATGAGTTCCCCGATCGTCTCTATTGCCGTTGGCATATTGCTGGAAAAGCCAACCCCTGGGGCTGGCTGGATACCATCCCGGCGCAGCGGCAGCCAAAGAACGAGGTAGCGATCCGGGAAATCTGAGACGACCTTCCCTTCCAAAAGCCCGATATCAGCAGAGTCGAGAGGCTCCCACTGCCGGCTGATATTGCCTGCAACATCCACCTCCAGGAATGGGTTGACGACCGTGTTGAAGGTGTCGCCGTCTTCCCTTCGGGCGCAGACGATAAACGCGTCGCAGAGGTGAAACACGGCCTTCTGGCCGAAACCGAATTTGCCGATCGCCGCACTGTCGGCGGCTTTGCTGCTCTCGCCAAACGACGTGATTCCGCCCTCGTCTTGGCTGCGGAAGAAGCCATCATTCACGATCAGAAGACCCGGCCCGTGCAGCAATGGATTCACCGAGCTTGGCCAGCCAGGCAGCACGTCCAGTCTGAATCGTCTGGCTTCTGCGTCGTCGGCGTTTTGAAGTAACTCCTTGAGGATCGGATACCCGGAATCGTACCGATCTTGCAGATTGCTCTTGATCTGATTGACAATCGAGATCGGGGAGATACGAAAATCAGGCATTGGTGCAGCACACTTTTCGCGTTCCGCCTGCGCTCGCATTGATACTCGTTCGCCTGGCTCTCGCCTTCGTCTCGGCACCCGATCTCAAGGCGGCTTGAGTTGCATTGGCGTTGTCTGCGAAGTCTCCACAAGGGATCTCGATCACGCTGCGGCCAGACGCCTTCAGAAGGTCCAGGCGAGCTGCTTCATGAAGATCACCTTGCCTCTGCAGGAACGCCGCGTCGTCGCTATCTTGAGCCAGCTCAGGACCATCGCCTCGCAGGTGCATGATGACGAGCAACATCGCATAGGCAGATCCCATGAACCGCATTAGATCGGTTGCCGAAAATAATTGTCTACCGCCAAAATTCCGCATAGGCCCCCGAAAAGTATCCAGCGCAACCCGAAGCAGAATCGCCATATCGATTGCAGCTTCGCCAACGTTCGTCATGGATGTCAATGGGCTTGGGCGCGGTGAACTGAACAAACGCCTTGTTTCACCTGAATTCATTAGCGTGGCCCCCAATCAAGCCAGTTGGATTGCGCGCCAAGCGGGCATGAGACGTTCATCGATGTGAGACCGCTCGTCTAACCGATCATGCGTCATGCCAGGGGGCATGGCGCAACTGCACAAGGGTCACCTTGTGTCGACGATTGATTGCTGACCGGAAAGTAGATCCGTCATTTGGGTGGCGCACTCATCTCAGGTCGCAATCCAACAGTTTTAAGCGGACAACCGAAGTAGACTAGACAAGGCTGCCGGACGCTTTGTCGCCGCAGCAATTGAACCTGAGGTCCGAAAGCGGAAATTACTGCCGCTCGCTCGTCCGCCGGCCTGATGCAGCCGTTCCATCTGCGTGGCGAGGAAGCGCGCGGTCTTCATCGAGGTCTGGTCGCCGTCGTAGAGGTCGCCGGCGATCACGAGTGCATCCACCTGCTCGCAAGGCAGAGATCGACGATGGCTATGAACGCTTGCCTGCTCGCATCACCGACGATCTCGGCCAACTCCGGATTGCACATCGCCAGGGATCGCTAGGGCGAATCCAACTGCATTTCTGCGGTGGGGACGAAACGGAATGCCATGGAATTTCCGGTGGCCGTCATAGATGGTGCTGAGGCGTATACCTTTCAGGCAGACAGCTAAGCTTTCGGGCCAATGCCTAATGGGTGAAGATTGGCGTCATCTTCGAACGCCACAGAGGGGACGAGCGTGTTCGGCTTCTCATGGACGCAACCTGATCTGCAGCTCATCGAACTCGCTGACATCGAAGCCATCGCCGACCAGCCGGACGAGGTGTGCTAGGAGATCATCTTGCCGTGGCTGCCCAAACGCCAGCCTATAGACAGTAAGGCTTCGTTTCAGCCATTGAAGCCGCTTCTCCTCTCGACTCAATGGTATCAGGGGTACGCGCCGCTCGACCTTCGTCGAGCCTTCGAAGATCCAGTAGGGGATCAGTTCGTCGCGGCTCTTGGTAGCGCGGCGTGCCGCGGCAAACATCGCCGCCCAAGGGTCGGTAGGTGGCTTGCGGCCTTGGCGAACCGCGTCGGCGTGCGCCTCGGCGACGTTGAGACGAACGGCATGGCCCTTGAAGCGCTG
This sequence comes from Rhizobium sp. CFBP 8752, assembly GCF_014842035.1. Classification (NCBI taxonomy): domain Bacteria; kingdom Pseudomonadati; phylum Pseudomonadota; class Alphaproteobacteria; order Hyphomicrobiales; family Rhizobiaceae; genus Rhizobium; species Rhizobium sp. CFBP 8752. The sequence goes on from NZ_JACYUZ010000001.1 coordinate 2,656,707, forward strand.
GACGCGCCCTTCGCGCTGCTCAAGATCGACAGGGTTGCCGGGCAAGTTCCAGTGGTAGACTCGATGGCAATAAGGGTGGAAGTCCAAGCCCTCTTGGCCGATCGAAGTCGTGGCAAGGACGAACGGTCTGAAAGGCGAGTTGAAGGCTTCCCGAACCGTCGACAGCCTAACAGCACCGCCTTCCTCGTCCGTGAGTTCTGCCAAGCGCATCGCGAACCGACCGCGCATCTTGATAGGCTTTTTGAAGACAAGGCGGCCGTTCTCGGCCCTGACGTCGTCGACCTCGATCTGGGATGGGCGAATGGACAGTGCGCTGACCATGGCCTTGGCCACGCCGCTTGCGCGTTCAGTCGGCGACTTGGTCACCAACCCCTCTCCTTCGACGAGATAATGGGCGTACTCGTCGAGTACAGCCTGGAGATTGTGAGCTGTGCAATGCGCCAGGACGCTGCGCCAATAATGCTCATCGCTCTCGTGTCGCAGCAGCGCCACGGTCTCGTGCTGGTTGAACAGGGTTCGGAAGCCCCAAGCGACATGGGCCGCTGCTTCCAGGAGCTGGGGCGCATCCCAGGCAAGTTCGGGCGCGATACGTTTGAGGGCGCGAACCGCACACACTGCAGGGCTTCCCAACGCGATATCGATGATAAGTTCCAATGCAGCGTCGCTACCGTCTTCATTGATGCCTTGTGCGGCGCTCAGCTCGTTGACGTGATCTCGGAATCCGGCCTCAATGCCCGTCGTGGCGAAGGCTCCGCTCCTCACCCATTCCGGAGCCCCATTGCCGGCCGCGGCGTCCAGCAACACCGCCATGGACCATTCCCAATCTCGCGCGCTCGAGGTTTTGCCATCCTTGGCCTTGGGAAGCTTAACAAGACGTTCGGCAAGCTTTTGGCGCAGTGCGGTCCGCATCTCCTCAGTAGTGGGCCGTTGGGCAGCAGCCGCGAAGACCGACAATGGGTCGCCGAGTTCGGCCAGGAGAGGGGAAGGATAGATAAGGTTGAGCGTGCGCAACGCGGCTGGCCGGTCGTTGGTGTCGAGCCGAAACTGCAAAGGCCGGCGTTTCGCTGCGTCGGAATAGGCCAGCTTTGAATCTGCAGCGCCCATGCGACGTTCGGCTTCGTACGAGATGAGGGCTGCGAGCGCATCCGGGACCATCTGCCAGGCGGAGAAGACCAACGCCTTGGTCAGAGGCCGCGCTTTTGCTGCTTCCCCATAGTAGGCGAGCGATGGGGAGATCCAGAGGTGCTGATCAAGCTTAGCATCAAAGAGGTCCGACATCAGGGCTCTGAGCCGGGCGTTCCCCGGCTCGACCGGCTTGTAGGCCTCGATGTCGTCCATCCGCAGCGCCAGTGCCTCCGCCTCGGCGACCGCAGCGACCAGGACTGGGTCCGGCTTGGCAACCGCTTCCTTGAGCAGCTTCTTCAGCTTGTAGTCGCGCATGAAGTTCAGCAGGTAGGGCGCGGACTTCCAGTACTCGATGATCTCGGGCGCCCCAGCGCATCGCGCTACCTGTGCCGCCACCATCGCTTGACGAAGGTCCTCCGCGACTATCTTCGCTTCCATTGGTGGCTCGCTCAGCATCGAGTCTCTCTCGATGGTGCTGTCGACCCTTTCGGTGCGGCTCATTACCTTCTTGAGGCGAGCTTCGATGTCCTTGCGCGCCTTCTTGGCCTGCTTGGTCGCCGCAGGCAGATCTTGAAGGAAGCGTCGGAACCGACGCATCTCGAGGTCGAGTTCATCAGCGACCGCGGAAGCGCGATCACGACCGTGCAGGAAGCCAATCGTCTTGAGGAAATCCTCGTAGTGGTTGCCGTCATCGGGCGAATCCTCGGAAAGCGTCAGCATTTTGTAAGGGGTGGCCGAGAGCAGGAGAGTGCGGGCACCCGTCTCTTGATCCCCGTACTCGAACAGGGCGCGAGCCAGCTCGGCAGCATCATCGTCGCCCGAGAGCAACTCGCGGAAGCGCTGGAATTCGTCGAGGATGATCAGGTCAGGCTGCAACGCCATCACGCATGCATGCGAGAGCGCCTTTCGCAATTTGGCGACCAGTGATGTGCGCGAGAAATTGGATGGCTTTGGGTACTTCTTCCGGTAAGTTCCGAAGAGTTCGCACACCTCGCCCAATTCAGCCATGAGCACCTTGTTCTTTGAGACGGTCGACTGGAAGCGACGAACGATCGTCTTTTCGATGCCGTCCAGGTTCATCTGGCTGACCTGCCAGTTCCAGTTCTTCCGTTTGGCGCCCACCTGGAAGGCGTTCTTGAGCGAGGCCACAGGTGCCAACGGCTCAAGCAACCGCAGCAGAAGTGCGCGCTCTTCCATCACGCCGTTCGACGAGTGCAGGTTGAAGGTCGTGCCGGGCGTGAGGCTGATGAAGTTCACGCCGTTCGGATTGATCGTGTTCTTCTCACGCATCCGCAGCGGCATCAAAGTGATACGAGTGGGAAGGGCCATTGCTTCCTTCCCCATTACGTTGAGCCGGTTGAGGTTCTGTGCTGCGATCGATTGATTGGAGCAAATGTAGACGATGTCGATGCGCTTTGCTGTGGGCCAGAGCATCTCGATGGTCTTGGCGACTATACCACGAGCGACCATTGTCTTGCCAAGGCCGACCTCGTCGGCGACGAGGAACTGGCGCATTTGGTCCGGTCCATGCAGGCGGTCGAACACGTAGTCAACGGTTTTGCGTTGGAATCGCTTGAGCTGGGCCAGCGAGGTCGAGGCATCGAAGGGTTCACCGCGCATCCTGAGTCTCCAAAACCGTGCGGAACACCTGCCAGAGTTCCTTGAAATGCGGTGGGAGACGGTCGTCGGTGCCGTCCTTCGCGCCAACCTCCATGCGGGCCACGAGCCGATCGACGGCACCCAAACGCCCGTCACCAGCACAGAGAGCACGCATGAGATCCTCGAGGATTGGTTCATCGTCGGCGCCCGGACCCCAATCACCCACGCCCTTGCCTTTCGTCTTGTTAGGCGGCAGCAGGGGATGATCGATGAAGGACGCCAGGAGCAGCCTGAGATAGGCCATGAACTTCTGCCGGCTGTCGATGACCCAGTTGAGGATCGCAAGATCGCGCTCTTCCGGCATTCCCTCGACGTCGAGGCCCGTGCTGAAGATCTCGCTGCGACCCGTTGCGAGATCCGTGATCTCCACCGCGATGAAGCGGGTGAGGTCGACAAGCGGGAGCAAACCAAGATCGATGGGAGAGCCGCTCCGGATCCCGTCAAGCAGTTCCTTGGCGTGACCTTCCCCGAGAGTGATCGGCCAGGCGCGGATCCGACCGAGCTCCTTGAGCTGCAAACCGGCGCTTGGGATCAGCCAAAGCCGCCAGTGCTTGGTGTCGTCCTGCAGCGCTTCGCAGCGAAGCGACAGCGCACCGCGTGCCAGAGCTCTTCGGGCATCAAGAAGTCGCTGCTCGGCAGCGATCTCTTCGGCAGCAGTCGCTTCGACCTCGTAAGGCTCGAACGCCCTCAGCAATCGACCGAAGCCTTGGTCACCCAAGATATCATCAATCGAACCCAGTTTGGACTTCTGCCCCTTAAGGCTTGCGAAGACCTCCACGTTCCGAGTCGACTGACCTCGCTTGTTGAGAAGCGCGGTCCTAGTGGCATTGCCCGACCCCAAGGTGAGAGTCGTGCTCCTTCCTTCTTCCTGGATGAAGACCTTGGCATGAAGGCCTTGCTGCTCATTGGGCAACGGCTCCTCGCCATCGTCGCCCTCGGCCATTTCGTCGAGGACCAGAACCTGGTCGAACTTGCCCAACGTGGCTTCAGGGATACAGGCGAGTTGGTCGGGCCTGCTGATCAGTTTCTTGGCTGCCCGAGGTGCTAGGGCAGCCAGATGATCCAGGGCCTCTGCGTCTATGAACGGGGACATCACCGCGATGCTCCTGCTCTTGGCTGGCTTCCAGCCACCAGCCCCGATGCCATTGACGTGTAAATCAAGTTCGTCGCAGCCCGTGGGCATGTCCCAGTCGACGTATCTGAGCTCGTCCGCCATAGCCAACGTCATTTCTCGCCGCGCTTCGTCCATCAATCCGACGGCCATCCCTGGCAATTGCTTGAACAGATCGTGCAGCGGCCGGTTGCCGGCGAAAGGCCTCGAAACGACCCTACCATCCAGCGACAGCGCAGCATCCCAGGATCTATCGCGTGTCAGATTGCGCGACAGGATCAGCAACCGCATCTTGATTGAATCGTCAGAGCCGATCGGCTTAAAGCGCAGCGCCCAAAGCTTGGGATGAAAGCTGCCTTCGCCCGGCGCCTTCACCTCGACGACCGTCTTCTCAAGCAGGGAAGCCAAACGCGACCCTTCGCCCCTTTTGGCATGGATCTGCCCGGCATCGGCATAGACGACGAGCTTCTTGACGGTGCGTTCAACGGCTTCGAGCAACGCGACATGGTCACCGAGGACATCGTCTCGGTTCTTCGATGACAAGAAGGCGATGCTGACCGGCACGGCCAAGGCCGTCTCAAAGTCCATCGAGTAGGTCGTGGCCACTCCGCAATCGAATTCGTAGCCCGGGGGAGCCTTGAGGCTATCGCCATAGAGGAGGCGCGTTTCTGGATCCAGCGTCGACTTAGCCACGGGCAAGGTCCTGCAAATGGCGGCTCGCTTGAGACCAGCGGAACTGAAGGCGGTAGGCGCCGGAAGATCCTTTCCAGCGGCTCAGTGCTGCTTGGTTGGTGAAGCGCGACTGCCCCTTCTTGAGGCGCCGCTCTCGCTCCTTCACCAGCGCCTGTCCTCTTGCCTTGTCGCGCTTGAGGCCGCCGCTCGTCTTGAGCAAGTCGGTCCAATCGGTAACGAACCGTCGCGCCGGCTCGAGCACCCGGTGCGCCGGGTGGCGGATATCGTCCCAGAATTCCTCCAACGACCAATGTTTCAAACGAGCAAGATCAAGGTCCTGCAGCCACTTCGCGATCTGCGACTCGTAGTCTTCGACCCAGTCCTCCTTGTCACGCAACTGGCTGAGCTGGAGATTGTACTGAAGGGCTGCACCGTACATGGCCTCCGAGAAGATCGAGGCGTGCTCGACAAGGCGGCGCATGCGGGCGGGGAACTCGGACACGTGTGGATGGGTCCAGATGTTGCCGGCTCGAGCGTTGCCGCCCTTTTGTGCGAGGAACGTGAGCAAGCTGTCGGGGTTGCTACCGTTGAGACGGTCCACGATGAATTCGGCTTCTTCTTCGCTCAGCGCAAAGCTCGCGTTCTCGAAGAGGCCCTTCGGGGGCGAGGGAAGCTGGGGGTGCCATAGAGGTGGCGCGGATCTGTTCGCACCGTAGTCATCCGCGTGATGGTCCCTGCTGGTAACTTTCGGCCAGGAATGCAACGAGGCGGCGTAGGAGTCGATGGATCCCGGAAATAGTCGGATGCCCCAATTCTCCAATCCAGCCCAATAGACGCTTGCAGGCAGCCTCTTCAAGCCGGGGCCGGCATTCACGCCGATGACGCCATTGCTTTCCCTGCCAGCGACAAGGGCATTGCGAAGCTTGAGCTGGTCGGCCCGCATCTGGTCCAGCACTTCCATGGAGTTTCCATGGCGAGGAAGCCGGGAGAAGATCCAAGGCACGAACAGCATGTAGCGGAGCCGGGTTTGGACCGTGCTGGTGCCTGGGAAGAGGTGATCGGCGATGGAATCCCGGATCGCGCCCATCCCCAGTTCGTCCCTTGCCTCCTGCTCGGTGAAGAGTTGCATCAGAGCGTTGGCCCGGTCACGCTCCTTTTCGTCGAAATCGATCCATCCGATTGAAGACAAGAGTATCCCCACACGCGGGGTGCTCACGAAAAAATCAATTGTGCGAAGCGCTTGGTGCGCCCCCTTCACCAGCCATAACACCGTGCCCGAATTAACATACCCGGGCAACTAGGGGTCAGAGGTTATTATCCGGAATTCTCTGTCACCTGAACTCCGATGCAATAATCGGCTGGCCAATGACTACCAACGATAGATAGCAACGGATCCGTGTGGGCCGGATTTTATGGCAGAGTTGCAGGTCAAATGGTCAAGGGCCCCGGCGGAGCAATCCACCAAGTGTCCGCTCTTGGTCACTCGCTGTACCGGACTTCATGGCAGACAGGAAGGCGCGAAGCGGCCATCCGTGCGGCGACCGCGGGAACATGAGCTTCAGCCCGAAAGCGGAAATTATTTCCTGTTCCGGGCCATATTGACTGATGTCCAGAGCCAGGGCAGGCTTTCGGCGCACCAGAGGATGAACCTGCCACTCTCGCCAGACATGCTCCTGCTCCGCATGTGGATAGGCCTCGGCAACTTTCGCCGGATCGACAAGGTCGCCCGTTACCGCCGTCACGACGATGATAACGTAGATTGCAGTGGCGATAGGCCTATCAATGGCGGCAGGTCGGCGGTCTGCACCGGAAGGCGCCTCTTACGGCGCTCCAGAGCACGGCGCCTCGCCTTCGCCTCCTCCTCGATCCCCTTGCGTGCCTCGGCGCGTTTCCTACGCTCCTCCGGCTCGCAACGCTTCGCGGCCTGCTCAATGGTCTCCCACTGGTGCTGCAGGTCGTCGTAGGAAGCATGGGGCACCTCCCAAAGCTTCTATCGCCGTTCCACCGCGCGAAGGGTATGCCGTGTAAGAATATGATGAGAGACTTGTCGTGCATGTCGATGCAATGGCCAGGTGAAGATCGCCGAGGGCGCTCGACCCTAGCGCGGCGCGCCCTCACACCCCGAAGAACGGAGCGTCAGCAGGATGGTTGAATATGCTAAAGCAGATAACAAAGCGCACGGTACCGCGAGGGTCATTTAATTCGACCTAAAGTTTTTCTTGCTATTGGTTGCAGTAGGTCGTTCACAGAGGGCACTCGATGTTACGGGTTTCAGACGATGTAATGGAGCTGGTGCAACTTCTCAACGAAGAAGGCTACGCTATCCTGGCGGGTGAACTACTGTTAGAAATGGGCCTCGGCCACGAACCCGATCTGCTTGACGAAGATCCCGACGTCAATTTGCAATTCGGCCAATCCGTGGATCGGCCTGAAAGTGAAATCAATCGCTTGCCGCTATTGCTGGACGAGCAGATGGACTTCGCATTGTCGTTTATCGAGCTGCGACTGGTGTCACCTATGCGGGCATTGGCCGAAGCTGAAGTAGTAGCGGGGAAACTGTCCGTTCCTGAAGACAAGTCTCCCCTAGCTGACAAGATGGAAGAATCTGGCCGCCCTATCCGGCTATCTTTCCGATCACCCCCTGGAGAGCCAGACATTGAAATCAAGCGTGCCGACGTACCGGGGGGGACCACCTCGATAGAGGAATTGTCCGGAGCCCTCTCCTACCTGCGTCAAGATATCTGAAATGGCCATCCCGTCAGCAAAGGTGACAGAGCTGCGCAGAATCCTGAGAGGTTTTGCGGCCGCGAATGGACCTGCCTCCGTCCCAGGCGGCGCGGGAAAGGCGTTGGAGGCCTGGATTTTCATGCACCTGGCGATGGCCGCGAGAGCTTCTGGAAACTGGCATGTCACCCTACGGCGTGGTGACGGCACGCTTCTACCGGTGGGAGCAGACTTTACCTTCGCTACTTTCCAGGCCGGGATCCAGCCGGCAGCGCTTTCTGCACCCTGTTACGCGTTGATAGAGAGCCGGGCAAACCCGCCTGTCGCACTTGAGCTTCACGGCAGCCTGCAATGGGAAGGCCGCAGTCAAGCCACACACGAGATCGACGTTTCGGCCATACCAAGCTTAGTAGCCGACGCCCTCCGCGCTTCAGGCGGGGGGCGTCCAAGAGGAGTACCCATCGTTGCCATAGAGTGTAAAGACAAAACAAACTCAGGCACGCTCGACGAGATGCGCCAGACCCTCGCTAGATTGTATGATCTCGCGCTGGTTACGCCGCCGAACGCACCGAACGGGTGCCGAATTTCTGGACCCAGCGGTCTTGCAGCTTGGGGGAGGAGGGGTAGCTCTTATCGTACTGTCTTCGAACAGAGCCTTTCCGCAATTGCCAGAGCGGGCACATTTTCAAGCGGTGCTCGTCTTTTGGGGAAGCATTACAACATCAAGCAAAGCGGCAGTGTGTACGATCCTGGCGCCGCTGCAATCCGTGATCTCGAACAAAAATTCCTGGATGTTCTCGATCAGATGAATACTTACTGAGTCGGATCTGAACTGGCATCGCCCTTTCCGGCAATCGATCATATCCTAACGGATGATGTCGCAGCCTTCTGCGATCGCGCAGACGATGCCCTCTGTTTGATTAAGGCCTCACGTAAGCTCGGCGACCGTGGTGTTCCCCGCCGCCGCGCTGCTGCTATTCACCAACGTTCTCAGCTTGCCGTCGCCGGCTCGGCCGCGGAATTTCGCACTTTCACCCTCAACGCGTTCGGATGGAAATTACTCATCAAATAGCCGCGTCCGGTTTTACCGAATGGCAAGGGCTTGTTCTTCCCAACTACTGCTTCGAGTTTTTGGTAAAGACCCTCGCTGACCGTCAGCATATGCGGATCCGCCCAGATGAACAGATTATCATCAACGACCTCTTGACTAAGTATGTCTGTGAACTCGGCCCGTCGGGTACCAAGCCACAGCTTATTTTTGCCGAAAAGTCCTTCTGCCAAGCTGTCAAAAGTAATGATCTTAAAGTCGTCGCGCTCTTCCGCGCGGACGCGGCTGCGCCGCAATTCACTGTCGGCGTACTCGGCGCGACGGCCGAATACCAGCACAAACTTCGGGTAGGTCGGGTTACGCTGCATAATTGCTGGCACGCGGATTGTGCTCAACTGATTGATGAACGCCTGCAGGTTGCCGTCGATGGAAAGCCAGGCCCGCCAAGTGTTGATCTGCTGCAAGGCATGCACGAATCGCGATGATACTCGTGGCTGCCATCTTTAAAGAAACGCGAGCTCGGCTTTTCGATCTCGACGAAACCTGCATTTTAATCGTCGGAGCTCTTAGACAAGAAGAAGTCGCTTTTGAAATCGGCTCCAAATGCCAGCTTTCGCAGTACCAAATTCAGATGCACGCCGTGGTTCTGCACAAAGTCACGCGGTACGAGCTGCGTGTTAGTTTCAATCATGTCCTGATAAATCTGCTCCCTATGTTCGGCATCAAGCAGGGCAAGATATCCGGCCCTCAATTCGGTTACGTCATTAATGCTGCACCTCCGGCTCTTATCCAATGTGGCATCTATCGACGCCGGCTGCCAATGGCAGCATTTGGGAACACACAGAGACTATCTTAATGGCTGCAGATGGTGCGCAAAGCTGCCGGGAGCTATGGCCGCCTCGTCGCAAACGTGAGGTCGCACAGCGGAAATTATTGCCGCTCGCCCTCCCTGTTGACTGAAGCCCAAAGCCAGGGCACAAAGGTGGCATCCACGGTCGCTCGCGATGGGAAAACAAAGGGAATTTCAAGGCTTTTCCATCAAGCCTTTGAAATCATGTGAGAATCCAGGTCTCCCAGGCAGGTCATTTTTGACCGATTTTTCGATCCAAGTTGGCGGTCATCTCCCGCACAGAAAAGTGGCGTCTTCTCAATAAGTTGGCCGATCTGGGACGCAGTTCCTCAGGCCATCGTCGTGTTCGAAGACGGCTAAGAATATTGGCTGGGGACCCGCAAGCAACGACCCTAACGGATCCAGAGTCCGACTGTCGGATATTGCGTCGGAGAAAAAGATAACGCTGACATTGAAGCACATGGCGCTGTTGTCCCCTTCGGGGCCCAAAGCGGAATTTGGGCCGACTCCGGTCCTTAAATCAATGCCTTGCCAATCGAGGCGCCGCCATCGACTGCTTAGTGACCAGCATGACCGGGAAAGGGACGTCATCGTCATCAGCCATAGCAGCATGTGCGATTAGACGGCCGGCCGAAGTAGGCCTGCGATCAAATGGTCGATCAGCGCCCTGACCTTTCGAGATGGTTTTGGGCCGACAGTGTAGACCGCGTACACCGCTGCAGGCTCCAGCGCATATCCTTCCAGCACCCGGACAAGCCTGTTGTCGGCTCGTTCGTCTGCCGACATGACGTCGGAGACAACGGCCAAACCCAATCCCTGGACGCTGGCCGCCAAGATGCCTGGGGCCGAATTGATCGTGAGCCTGCCGCGAATGTCGACCGAGATCAGCGTGTCGTCTCGCTTGAAACGCCAGGCTCCCTGACCGAATGCACCATAACCGAGAATGCAGTCATGAGCGATGAGCTCATCAGGGGTGGCAGGTGTGCCCTTCCTGGCGAGGTAGGCGGGAGATGCCACGACCATTCGTTCGAGAGAAGCAATTCGTCTGGCGCCGAATGTCGAGTCGGGAAGTGTGCCGGTGCGGATTGCAAGATCAACACCGTTCACGACCAGGTTTTGCCGTTCATCCGCCATCAAGATCTCGACCTGAAGGTTGGGATAGGCATCCATGAAACTTAGCAGCAACGGCATGATGGCCCGCGAGCCGTAGGCAGTCGGCAAGGCCAGCCGAATGACGCCATCGAGCGAGTCGGTCCTCCGCGCTGCGTGTTCTGCCTCCTCGATCGTCGCAAGGACATCGCGCGCCTTGTCGAGAAATGTCGCGCCTGCCTCGGTCAAGGTAAGGTGGCGCGTCGTGCGGATCAGTAGTTTGACACCGATGCGTTCCTCGAGCTCCGTGACGATCCGCGAGACCGAGGGCTGGGATAGCCGCAGGTCTCTCGCGGTCTGGGAAAAGCTGCCGCTCTCAGCTACCCTGATGAAGACGATGAGTTGCTGCCAGCGATCACTCATTTGCTGCCCGAATAACAGTTGTCCAAAGTCTCGCGATACCCGCTGTCGACCTGTCGACATAGCCTTCTTTCCGTTGCGGAGGTTCCGCTTTGAAAGGAAGAGCTATGAAATTGCAAGACAAGCTAGACACGCTACGTGACGACTTTGAAAACGGTCGTCTTCCTCTTGTCCCGACATCCGAGCAAATTGAAATCATGCATCGAGCCACCCAAACGCTCATAGACAGCGGACAGGTAGGCCGTGCATTGAAAGCGGGCGACAGGGCGCCGGACTTCAGTCTTTCGGATTCTGAGGGCGACATGTACATTTTGCCCGACCTCCTGGTCCGTGGCCCCGTTGTTGTCACCTTCTACCGCGGTGTTTGGTGCCCGTTTTGCAATCTGGACCTTGCCGCTCTTGAGGCCGAGCGCGGAGAGATCGAAGCACGTGGCGCCCAACTCATGGCCATTTCGCCGCAGACTCCTGCCAACAGCCGTAGATCCCAGCGCGACAACAAACTCAACTTTCCGATCCTCAGTGACCCCGACAGTGAAGTCGCGGAAACTTTCGGTCTTCGCTTTTCGCTACCGGACGAGCTTATAGAGGTTTACAAAAGCTTCGGGAGCAACCTTTCTCATTTCAACGCCGGTCAGGACTGGCGCCTGCCAATGCCTGCCCGATATGTGATCGGTCGCGATGGTCTGATCGCCTATTCAGAGATCAATCCTGACTATACCCGCCGCCCGGATCCTTCTGAACTTCTGCCCGCCCTGGACAAGCTCAGGTCAAATTGAAGAGAGGCTTTTCCCTGCGAGATTCTTAGTCTTGCGGGGAAGACCCGGGGCCGCCGCGTCGAAAAGTCGCCGCCGCAGTATCTCTCACCCTCTCGAGCGACCGACTCACATTCACAGGCCTCCGTGGCTTGCGCAGTCGACCGCAGGACCAGGACGTAGGTTCAGTCCCTATCGATCGACGTGATTGTCGATCCAGTCGATCAAGACGTCCGCGACCTTGATGTTCTCTCTGCCCTGCATGAACATATGCGTGCTGCCCTTGATCCCGACATCGGGGAGCGAGAGGAAGGTGATGTCACCGCCGGCCGCCTTGATCTGCTCTATTTCCTTGGCGCAGGCCGCGGCTGGGTTGCTGCCCATGTAATCGCCAACCACCACGAGGATGGGCACCTCGGCCAGCGCCTTGACCTGCTCGTCCGATAGATTGGAGAAGCAGCCGGTCTCAAGCTGGATCAGGCCCTTGATACCACCTTTGCCCTTCAGGACTGCCTGGCTCGGAAATCCCGCCGACTGCGAGTGGCCGACGAGGATTGCGCCTCCGAGGTCTGCAGCCAGATCGGCAACGTTGGCGACGGTCGGGTTCTTCGTTTCAGGCTGGATCAGCGCGCCCAGCAGGCTCGGCAGCTGGGTCTCGATCATGTCAGGGATCACCTGCTTGGCGAATTCATCGATTGCATCGATTGGGAACTGGACGTCTGGCCAGGCCTTGCCAAGTTCAGGACCGAACCTGAACACCTTCCAGGCCATGCTCGACGTGCCAAGAAAAACCTTTGGCTGCGCCTCAGGTGGCAGACTTTTGTTTTTCACCTGGTTGAAAATCGTACCGTTGAAGCCCGAGCGTGCCCGGCCCGTCTGTTCCGCAAGATAGGTGGGAAATCCTTGCCGCGTGAAATACTCGAACCAGCCCATGCGACCATCCGGCGTCGTCTCCCACTGCTTTGAAGAGAGCAGCCCGCCATGCATGAAAACGATCGGCAGGTGTGTCGGGTTCGGTGGGCTCTGGAACTGGACGTACATCTGATCGACGACGACATCACCCGCTTCGAAACTCTCTCCGAAGATGTCCTTGAGGTCGCCCCAGCCGGCACTCTCGGTTTTGACGGTCCGGCCGCCGACGAAGAAACTACCCTGGCTTTGAAGCAGAAGCGGCTCCGGAGAGGACTTGATGTCGGAGAGCGATTGCGCTGAGGCACCGGTGGTACTGAGAAGGAGCGCAAGCACGGTTGCCTGCATTTTGGAGAGCATCTGCATCATAAACCCTTGTGTGGAGCGATCGTTTGATGACGGGAAGACAGGTCATTTGGAGCGAATTCACACGCCATCTGTGTCTTCTGGGTGTACAGCGGCCGTTACCTGCGAATAAACTCCGAGATCAAACACATGGGATATGAAGAAACGCACCATGGATCATTGGGATGAGTTGCGGATGTTCCTTGCTGTGGCCAAAGGCGGAACGGTGCGCGCGGCGGCTGAAGCGCTCGACCTCAACCACGCAACGGTGCTTCGAGGCGTTGCGCGCCTGGAGCAGCGGCTGAAAACGAAACTCTTCGAAAAGCTTCCTTCCGGGTACAGGCTGACGTCTGCGGGTGCTGACATTGTGGATCTCGCCGCGCAGATGTCGGAGGCATCCACGAAGATCGAGGGAAGGATCTTCGCTCGCGACCAGAGCGTATCTGGCCCGTTGCGTCTTACCCTCCCCGTCTCGTTTGCGACCGATCTTTTGATGGAGACCCTGACGGAGTTCAGATCCGCCTATCCGGATATCGCGCTCGAAATCATCGGAACGGGAACGGTTGCCAACCTGAGCAACCGGGAGGCGGATGTGGCATTGCGCGTCGTTCTTGGAAACGGTTCGCCTCCGGAAAGCCTGTATGGAAGCAGGCTCTGCGGGTTCCACACGGCGTTTTACGGATGCCGTGACCGACACGGCGATGTTTCGTCCTGTTTGGCCTGGTTGCTCGGACCGGGCGAAGTCGCTCCCAGTGACTGGGTCCCAGAAGACATCGAAATGGCCGCCACGCCTGTTCGCTTTTCCGAGATGCGCTCGAGGCTCCAGGCCACGCGCGCGGGCATGGGCATCACATCGCTACCCTGCTTTGTTGGCGACGCAGACTTGTCGCTTTCTCGTGCCTCAGGCAGTCCGGTCATACACACCGGCGATGTATGGCTCCTAACCCACGTCGACACCCGGCAAACTCTGCGCGTCAGACTTCTGTGCGACCGTATACGCGACACCATGCGAACCGTCTCCGCCAGAGTTGAGGGGCGCGCGGACGCGGCCAGATCGGACCATCTGTAAGCTTGCCGAGAGCTCAGGTAAGATCGCCATCGGCAACCGTTCAGTTGTAGCAACGCCGCCAATCGCGAGCAGCACGGTATCCCGCAGATGCTGGCGGACGACGCACCCATCAGTATGTGGTCCACCCGGTTTGGGGATGACTGGGCTTTCCTTAAACATGGAAACATTTGTCTCGGTCGCCGTATCGAAACGACTTCTTTTGACGACCGCCGGGCGCATCCGCGCAGCTTTTTATAGGCCTCATAGCTTGGTCGCGACGTCTTAGGGAAGGTTCAAGCGAACGTCAGAACCGCTGATGGTACACTCCTTAGCGGACTTGAACTTCCCACAATCCGACCCATCGTCAGTTTTTCCGCCAGTATACTGTGAAGCGCCAAGGCTCGGGCGCTCGCGGATCTCGTGTAGACGATCGTCGGCTGAGGCCATGGCTCCTGACGAGTTGGTCAGGTGATGCTCTGCACGGCAATGTCCGCTTTCGGGCGCGGGCAATCACGATGTTGATGACCTTAGATGAAGGCGCGAAGCTGCCGCACGCTTTATGGCCACCTCACCGCAAACTTGGCCTCCGAAGGCGGAAATTATTGCCGCTCGACCGCCCTGTTGACTGATGCCCAAAGCCAGGGCACAAAGGTGGCATCCACGGTCGCTCGCGATGGGAAAACAGAGGGCATCTCAAGACTTTTCTTCTAAGTCATTGAATTAATGTGAGAATCCAGGTTCCCCAGCCAATTCTCCCCGACAACAATCGCGGTCGTTGCAAAACTCTCAGCGCCAATGCTGTCGCGTTTGGTTGCGCATCATTTCTCGGTATTACTTCGCAGGTTCAACTCGTCCACGCGACAATTGCCCGAGAGACCGTCCGGCAATTGGGAACAATGCCCGAGCGCAACTTCGAAAAGAGCCTATCGCCAGCACACTCCGTGAGCAATTCAACCGGTCATGACGCGAGCGGATCTCACTGTCGATAAGCCGAACTTGCCGCGCATGGAACAAGCCAAACATGTACGGGTATCTACGTACCAAATCGAGACGATTTGAGTGTTTGATATAGCGCTTTTCTTAATAGGCAGATGCTAATTCAGAAGGTCTGAATCTAGGGTACAGCATTGCCGTTCGTCCACCTTATCCGTCAAGAGACTTCGAGACTGCGTGTGTTTGCAGGAACACTGCTTGGCACAGCTCTTTGCGTTGTCGCCGCAGTATTGGCCGACTCGTTTAATTTCGCGGAGATGTCGCAGGATCATTTTCGTCGCGCACTCGCGACAGACATCCTGCTCCCGACCCTGATCGGCGGGCCTTTCTTTTACTTTCTGCTGGAGAAGATCCGGCAACTCGCCGTGGCCAAGGTGGAGCTGCAACGGCTTGCTTCGACAGACAGTCTTACCGCCGTGCTTAGCCGCGGTGCATTCGAAATGCTGGTCGAAGCCTATCTGGAAAGAGCGCGGGCGGGATCGCTTCCGCAAACGGGATCGTTTCTGATCGTTGATGCGGATCATTTCAAGGCAATCAATGACAGTCACGGGCATCAGGCGGGTGACCAGGCCCTGAAGTTGATTGCTGGGGCTATCAAGGAAACTCTGTCGCCGGCAGATCTTGTCGGACGCGTCGGCGGCGAAGAGTTCGCCGTCTTCCTGCCGGCTGTTGTCGATGACACGGCGTCGCGCACGGCCGAGCTGATAAGACAGAGGATCCGCGCACTGCCCTTCCCCAGGGACGTTGGCGAAGGGCTGCTGTCGGTCAGCATCGGCGGGGCCACCTTCCGCGAAAACACCAGTTACGAAGAACTGTTCAAGACGGCAGATCGCCGTCTGTACGAGGCAAAGGCGTCAGGCCGCAACCTTGTGAGAATGTCAATTTAAACGCCGTCCCAACTTTATCCCGAAAAGACATTACGACTGAGATATTACATGAAAACCAATGAGGAAATCCGTCTCGCCGCTCTGCACTCTTTGAAATTGCTCGATACGCCAGCAAGTGAGAGCTTCGACCGTATCACGCGCATGGCGAGCCAGATATTCGACCTGCCGATCGCGGCCATATCGCTAACCGATTCCGACAGGCAGTGGTTCAAGGCGCGTGTCGGGGTGGAGCACCAGTCTATTCCACGAGACAAGGCGCCCTGTGCGGCAGTGGCCGAGAGTACCGAACTTCTCGTCGTTCCGGACCTGTCCAAGGATGCGCACTACCACGACAGTGTCCTTGCAAAGACAGGCGTGCGTTTTTACGCGGGAGCACCGCTCACGACGCGCGAGGGGCATTGTCTCGGCGCCTTGTGTGTCCTTGGAGCCGAGCCGCGTGAGACCACCGAAAACGAGATTGCCAGTCTCCAGGACCTTGCCGCAATGGTGATGGCCCAGATCGAACTGCAACATGCGTATGGCAGGATCGAGCCGGTCAGCGGGCTTCCCAATCGTACCCAGTTTTCCGAGGACGTGAGCGACCTTCTCAGAGGACCGGCCTGGCGGACGGCCTATACCGGTGTCCTGATCGACCTTGCCGAGACGCGGCAGCTTGACGACCTTTCCCGCGTGATGGGAACATCCGAAATCGATGCGAAAGTGCGCGATGCCGCACAGCGGCTCAGAGCCATCGTTGGCGGCAAAACCACACTTTATCACGTCTCTACGACGCAGTTTGCGTTCATAAGGGACAGAAATATCGCAGGCCTCGACTGCATGGTTTACCTCAGACAGCTGCTGGGTGACCTGGACGACGAGTCGGACCTCAGATTTCTGATGACGCCGGCAATCGGCGTCGCGCCGCTCAAACCCGACACCACGCCGTCGGATTTCCTGCGTGCCATGAGCAGCGCAGCGCAGGACGCTCGTCTGACAGCGACACATGTCGCGGTCTTTTCACAGGCCAGTGACGATCGCTACCAGCGGAGTTTCCGTCTGCTGCAGGATTTCGACAACGCCCTTCAAGGCAGCGATCAGCTATCGATCGTGTTCCAGCCGCGTGTCAGTTTGCCGGATGGCCATTGCGTCGGAGCAGAAGTCCTCCTGCGCTGGCTCCATCCGGAACTGGGAGCCATCTCCCCCGGCGAATTCGCTCCCATCATCGAGCAGTCTCCACATATAGGCAAGATGACCGCGTGGGTTCTGGATGCCGCTCTGCGCGAAGCCGGCAACCTGAAATCCAGGGGGGTAATCGTTCCGGTATCGGTCAATATCTCGGCGGCAAACCTCGATGAACCGGACTTTGTCCAACGGGTGCAACTGTCCCTCTTGAGACATGGTATCCGGCCGGCGATGCTGGAGCTGGAGGTCACCGAAAGCGCGATCATGAAGGACGCGGCAAACGCGCTGGCGAAGTTGCAGGCGCTTTCCGATGGCGGGGTCCGACTATCGATCGACGACTTCGGCACGGGCTACAGCAGCCTGTCCTATCTCCAGACCTTGCCGACCACCGTGGTCAAGATCGATCAATCCTTTATCCGCAGCATGGATGATGGCTTTCGCGAAACCAATCTCGTCAGATCGATGATCCAGCTGTCGCACGACCTGGGCTACCAGGTCGTGGCGGAAGGGGTGGAGACGACCGAGGCGGCCGAGGCTTTGAGCAAGATGGGTTGTGATGAAGCGCAGGGGTATCTTTTTGCAAAGCCGCTGTCGCCAGCCGCATTCGAAGAATGGTTCTTCGAGAGAAAAATAGAACACCAGATCGCATGCTGATCCGATAGGCTGCCGGCACGAGAAACAGACGATGTCGAATTTCCAACGCGCATCGTGTTTCAAGCGTGTCGGCTCTGCCGGAAGCTAGATCAAGGTCGATGATTTCAAGACGCTGAAGCTGTTGTCATGGTGCAATGCTATGACGCCTTCATGTTCCAGGGCGTAGAGCGCGTTCAGAAGTTCGTTTCTTGAATATCCGGTAGTCGCGGGCGTGTTCGCGATCGTCCCGAACTTGACCTGCGATGGCGGCCTGACCCGCAACCGTCTTAAAACATCCGTCACGGCATTGACGACTTCGATACGTGATTTCACGATAGCGGGCCTCCGGAGAACGGTCATCCCATAATCCGTTCTGTCTTCAACAACACCGGAGGGCTGACTTTGATCCATCAAAAAGACATATCGTGAGCATGCGCCCTCTCCCGCATGCGCCTGGTCTACGCGTTCAAGCGGGCATAGCGCCGACGCTATCAACGTCCGCAGTCAGTCCTGGAATGGATGACACGGACGAATTCGTGCGGATACGCAACCCGCCGCTCCAACCCTGTGAGGGAAGCCGTAACCGGCTGGAGCACAGGCAAAACGGGACAGACTTGAGAGCAATATCAACAACGCTGTCTTTGACATCCTTGCCGGTCAATGGAAGTTTCTCGACTTGACCTTGAGCGTGTCGATGTGGAGATCCGGGATATAGATGTCGCGCGTCGGGATGACAGGCTTCGGATTGTCGCGGGGATCAGGCCCGCTGCCGTGCTTGGCTCCGTCGCCACGGCCGTACGGCAAGGGGAAGTCGCCGCCAAGCTCGCCGAGACTGGAGAGATCGCCGGAAAAGTCGAACAGGCGCTGGGCGACCAGATGAACGACCTCGCCTTCGCGCTGTATCCTGCCATGGATCGCCATCATCGAAGCCGACATGACGATCCGGCGCTGTTTCTCGAATAGCGAGGGCCAGACGACGGCATTGACGACGCCCGTCTCATCTTCAAGCGTCAGAAACATCACGCCTTTGGCGCTACCAGGCTTCTGACGCACGAGGACGAGGCCCGCCGTCCAGAGCCAGCGGCCGTCGCGCTCCCCCATCGCTTCGGCGCAGGTGACGATCCGCTTTTTCTTCAGTTCCGGACGCAGGAAAGACACAGGATGCGACCTCAAGCTGAGGCCCGTATGGGAATAGTCCTCAACGACCTCCCTGCCCTCTTTCATCGACTTGAGCGACACGTCGGGTTCCTGCATCTCGGCAACAACCCTTGCTTCACGCTTTGCGGCTGCGGCCCATAGTTCCAGCGGCTCGTCGCGCAGTGCCTTGATGTCCCAAAGTGCCTGACGCCGTTCCAGCTTCAACGACGGTAGGAAGGCATCGGCCTCTGCCAGCTTGACCAGGGACGCTGTCGGCACGCCGGATCGCCGCCACATGTCGTCGGCACTCTCGAAAGGCTGGTCAACACGGGCAAGAACAATTCTGGCAGCATTATTCAGCGGCAACCCCTTTACCATGCGCATACCGAGACGAACCGCAAAGCGGCCGGGCCTTCCGGTCTCCTCCATCGTGCAGTCCCAGCGAGACCGATTGACACAGACGGGCCGGACCTCCACCCCGTGGTTGCGGGCATCGGTGACGATCTGGGCAACGCTATAGAACCCCATGGGCTGGGAGTTGAGGAGAGCGGCGCAGAAGATATCCGGATGATGGCACTTCATCCAGGAACTGGCATAGGCGATGAGGGCGAACGAAGCTGCATGGCTTTCCGGAAAGCCATAGGAGCCGAAGCCTTCCAGCTGGCTGAACGTCCGCTCCGCGAAGTCTTGAGAGTAGCCGTTCTTGACCATGCCGTTGACGAGCTTCTCCTTGAACCTCGACACGCCGCCCGTAAACTTGAAGGTCGCCATGGCCCGACGCAGCTGGTCCGCCTCGCCTGCACTGAAACCCGCACAGACCATGGCAACCTTCATGGCGCTCTCCTGGAAGAGCGGGACGCCGAGCGTCTTGCCAAGCACCGCCTCGAGCTCCGGCGTTGGATACTCCACCTTCTCCTTGCCCTCCCGCCGACGCAGATAGGGATGCACCATGTCGCCTTGGATCGGGCCAGGGCGGACGATGGCGACCTGAACCACGAGATCATAGAAGGTGCGTGGCTTGAGCCTTGGCAGCATCGCCATTTGGGCGCGGCTTTCGATCTGGAAGGTACCAAGCGTATCCGCCTTGCGGATCATCGCGTAGGTCTTCGGATCCTCCTGCGGAACGTCTGCCAGACCCATCGCTTCGTTCTTGTACTCCGCCAGCAGCTCGAAGGAGCGGGCCATGCAGGACAGCATGCCGAGTGCCAGGACATCCACCTTCATGAACTTCAACGCGTCGATATCGTCCTTGTCCCATTCCACCACCTGGCGGTCATCCATGGCGGCGGGCTCGATGGGGACCAGATCATCCAGTCTGTCCTGCGTCAGCACGAAGCCGCCGGGATGCTGTCCCAAATGGCGTGGCGCTCCCATGAGCTGCGAGGCAAGGTCGAGCGCCAGACGCAGCCGATAGTCGGACGCGTTCATGTTGTTTTCCCTGAGCTGCTTTTCGCCGATGCCATCCTTCGACCAGCCCCAGACGCCGGAGGTCAGTTGACCGATCAGGTCTTCGGGCAGGCCGAGCGCCTTGCCCACATCGCGCAGTGCACCCTTGGTTCGGTAGCGGGTGACGGTGGAGCAGAGGGCGGAGCGCGAGCGGCCATAGGTTTCGTATATCCACTGGATGACCTCCTCACGCCGGTTATGCTCGAAGTCGACGTCGATATCCGGTGGCTCGTTACGCTCCATAGACACGAAGCGCTCGAACAGGAGGTCTCCTGTTTCCGGGTTGATGCTGGTGATCCCGAGGCAATAGCAGACGGCGGAGTTGGCGGCCGACCCCCTGCCCTGACAGAGGATGTTCCTGGAGCGTGCAAAGCGGACGATGGAAAAGACGGTGAGGAAATACGCAGCGTAGTTCATCTTCCGGATCAGGTCGAGTTCGTGCAGGATTGCCTTGCGGACCTTGTCGGGAATGCCTTCTGGATAACGCTCCGCCGCACCTTCCCAGGCGAACTTGGCCAGCGACTGCTGGGCGTCGAGCCCTGGCACAATTGCCTCTTCAGGATACTGGTACTGCAACTCGCTCATGTCGAAACGGCAACGCTCGACGATCTCGCGACTTCTTGCGAGAGCTTCGGGATAGTCGACAAACAAGCGGTGCATCTCCTCCGGCGCCTTGAGGAAGCGGTCAGCATGCCGCTCCCGGTCAAAGCCGACGCTGTCGATGGTGGTGCGGTTGCGGATGCAGGTGACGATGTCCTGAAGCTGTCGGCGGCCGGGCTCGTGGAAGAGCACATCGTTGGTCACCACCGTCTTCACCTTGTGACGCTGCGCCATGTTCGACAGATCATGCAACCGCAGCCGGTCGTTCGGACGCCGCCGCAGGCAGAGCGAGACATAGGCGCGGTCACCAAAGACTGCGGCCACCTTGCGGAGCTGACCCGCATAGATATCGTCCGCCTCATCGGGAATGAGGATCGCAATCAGACCCTCGCTATAGGCCTCGACATCAGACAGGTCGAGAATGCACTTGGCCTTGCCGCCCCGACTTTTGCCAAGCGTCAGCAGCCGGGTGAGCCTGGAATAGGCGAGCCGGTCCGTCGGGTAGACGAGCAGCGACATGCCATCCGTGAGGTCGAGATGGCAGCCGACCACCAGGCGCACCCCGGTTGTCTTTGCCGCTTCCCAAGCCCGGACAATGCCGGCAAGCGAGTTGCGGTCGACGACACCAAGGGCGTCGATGCCCAGTGCGGCGGCCGTGGCAAACAGTTCTTCCGCGGAGCTTGCACCCCGCAGGAACGAGAAATGCGTGGTCACCTGGAGTTCGGCATAGCGCATAGTTCAAACCTTACCCGAAGATGCCGTGGAGGAACCATTTGTGTGACCCCGTGCCTGCATCGACGCCGTCGCCGGCGCGGAAGACCCACAGCCGATCGCCGTGCTCATCCTCGACCACGAAGTAATCGCGCACCGCCTGCATTTCGCGCGGCCGGAGCCACCATTCGCCGAAGATGCGCTCGGGCCCATCGGCACGAACGATGCGGCGGCGCTTGCCGCGCCAGGTGACGACGACTGGCGGCTGGTCGGGCAGGACAGCCATGGTTTCGATTTCTTCGGGATAAGCCAGCAGCCGTGACGGCCGCGGCCACCTGGCTGCCCACTCGGCACCCGTCTCGACGGCCGTCGGTCCGATCCGCCGGAGAGATCGTTCCGGAACGTCGGAGGCGACCGGCGTGATGCGGTAAAGGCGCTGGCCCCGGTTGCCGAGAATATCGACAAGCGGCGTCACATCCACAACCGCCTCTTCCACCAGCGCGTTTGCGACCTGCTTTATTTCCAGCGGCTCGGCCATGACCGCCACCAGCACCATCCGCTCGATGCCGAAACCCGGGTCGATCTTTTCGATACGGTCACAGAGAAGCTTTGTCAGGCGGGCAGGATCACGCACGGGCTTGGCAAGTCCTGCTCGAAGACACTGGCGTGTGTTGTCGACGCGATGGATGATCAGATCGGAGCGCCGGACGCCCAGCCCCCGCTCCTCCAGCTTTGCCGTCAGTTGCGCCACCAGCCGGCGGACGTATTTTGCAATCGTATCGGGCGCACCGATGGGCTCCTGGAAATTGCGCGCCACCTCGACCAGATCCGGCGTGCGCAACGGCTCGATGGGTTCTGCGAGACGGCCGAAGAGCTGATCGAGACGGCGTCCGACCTCCGGACCAAATCGCAGTGTCAACGGCGCACGCGGCAGTGCCGACAGCTCTCCCACCGTCTCGATACCCAGGATGCGCAATGCCTGGATCGTATCTGCCGCAAGCCGCAGACAGTGGATTGGAAGTCCGATCACGGCCTTGGTGACATCACCGCGCGGCACCACCGTCGTTTCGTTCGTCGTCAGTCGCGCCAGTGCATGCGCCGCACCCCAGGTATCGGCGACAGCGGCACGTGCCGTCAGGCCCTTGCCGCGGAGACCGTTGACAACGCCGGAGATCAGCAGCTCTTCACCACCCTGAAGGTGATCGGCACCTTCGGTATCCATGACGATGCCATCCGTTCCATCCACGGCAACGACGGGGCTGTATTGACGAAGCGCCCATAGCGCCAGGCGCTCGACGGCTGCGGCGTCGGCAACGGGATCGGCGTCCACCATATGAAGGTTGCCAATCATCGCCTGTGCCTTGCTGGCAGCCATGCCGACTTTGAGGCCCAGCTTGCGGGCAGCCGTATCGGCTGCCGATATCCAGCGTTTCGAGCCGCTGCGCGAGACCACGACCAGCGGCTGGTCAACCGACACGGCTTCCTCGCCATGCCGACGTATCCGATCCGTTGCTAGATAGGGGAAGTAAACAGACACGACCCTCGGCATCGCAGGCTCCTAACTCAAACTCGGCACATTGCCCCGCCTTTACCCGCATCAATTCCGCCAGCCACCTCGCCCGTCCCACGCCGGCGACAGGAAGCGGCTCGGACGGCAGGGTGCTGATCCTCCAGCGTGTTGTGGACGCCGTCGGCTGACCGTAGTCGGAGGCCTCCGTCTGCCGTCGCCAGCGCCGGACGACCAGGCCGAGCGTCCCCGTCTTCTCGGCAGCCAGTTGAAGACGCCGCGACGCGGTCATCGGCAGCCTCACCAGTTCCCCGACGACGGCCGCCAATCCCCCGAAGGACAGCCCCTCTTCCATCGAGGCAAGCACGTCCTCCTCCCTGTCCGCTTCGCAGTAGATGACGCGATCCGGGTGAAGCCCCGCCTGCGACAGCGCCGGCGCAAAGAGATCCGGCCGGGTCAGGCACCAGAGAACCTTTCCCTTGGCCCGGGCCGCAATACCTGCCGCAAACAGGGCGGCCGCGGCACCGTCGATTGTACCCGCCCCGCCACCTGCAATTTCATGCAATGCGCCATAGGCAAGCCCCCCGCCCGGCAATCGCTCGTCAACGTCAGGCACCCCGAAGGGCAGCACGAGCGCCTTGCGCGACACGCTGCCTTCCAGATGCGCAATCCGGTCTCTCAGTTCCTCGACAAGCCTTGAGGCAGGGGCATGCGACATCGTTCACGGCCCTCCTCAAGGTTCGCGTTGCACAGGACTTCATGTCCCAAAGAATGTTGGTGTTCTGTTTCTGTTCCGCCGCGACAGAAGAGTCAAGCGGGGTCAGAACGGGATAGCTCTCGGCATTTTAGCGCCGGTGAAGATTCATCGTTCTGAATCAGCTTCGTAGGCGGCTTGAGAGGCTCGATGGAGTGCTTGAGATTTTTTGCATGTTCTTGATCTGGGCTAGGGCGACACGAAAACCGTGAGAACTTTCCGTTCTCAAATCGCCCAATCTGCATATCAAGAATGTAACAGAGTGGCTCGGCGATGTGTGGCAGAGCCAAAGGGGATGAACACTCGCGCTCATGCGGGACTATGGCCGTCTGCGGCCATCCGCCCACGAGCCGCCGCCCTTTGGCTCTTTCCCTTTCCCGCAGACACCAAGGAGCACAACGCTACCATCTGTGCCATCGCCGAGGAACTCGACGTTGGATTTGCAGGCGTTCAATGTCAGACGTTTTGTATAGGAGACCAGTGAAGGCTTGCCGCATCAGGTGGCGTCTTCTCCCCTGCGAGAGAATGCGGGAGACAGGCAAGGTTGCCCGTCGCCCGCCGTGCCGCCGTCCTCAGTGGATCGCGGTGCTGACGATCCGGTAGGGGTGTTCAGCTTCATATTCGACCATGATCTGGACGGCCTGTTCGAGAACCTGTTCGGCTTCCTCGACGTGATCGCGTGCAAGCTGATCGGCGTTGATGAAGATCGCTTCGGCCATGTTGCCGGAGATCGCAGCGAACTGGCGGTTACCTTCGACCAGGGCTTCTCTGGCAGCGCCTTCAAGCGCGTGCGCCATGGTGATCAGCGCGTCTTCGCGCTCCTCGATCGTCAGGTCCCGGATTGTCTTTGTCATCTGCTGCATCGTGCCACCCACCTTAATAGTCGTTGTGACGATATCGGTCCCGGTAGGGCCCCGTTCACAGCGAAATGGGCATGTTGGCGCCAGATTTCAAGGTTCAGGCCCGCACGGGCTCGTCCTTGTGGACGGCATCGCGGGGCACGAACAGGCAAGCGGGCACGATCAGGACGGCAAACAGGAGCATGGTCAGGAAGGTCGCGTGCAGGCCGTCCTGCAGCGCAAGGCGAACCGCTTCGGCATCGCCACTCACGAGACCGGTTCCGTTCAGGAGAGCACGCAGCTGGTCGGTCGTGATCACCTGTCCGCTGGTCGTATGGACCAGGCCCCAGCTCAGCACCGCCCCGAGAATCGCCGCGCCCAGCGTGCTGCCGAGGTTGCGGGAAAACACGTTCGACGCCGTGGCACTGCCGCGTTGCGAGGCCGCGACGCTTCCCTGGGTGAGGATCAGTGCGCCGATATTGAGAAGGCCCATGCCGAAGCCCATGACGAGCGAGCCGGCACCCGCAAGCACCGCCGAACTGGATGGCGTCAGCAGGGTCAGGAGGAAGGTTCCCACGGGGACGAACACGGCGCCCACCAGCATGATCGGCCGCAGCCCGAACCGGGTGAAGTTCCGCGAAGCGATCGTTGCGCCGCACGGCCATCCCAAGAGAAGCATGGTCAGTGCAAAGCCCGCCACCAGCGGCGACTGGTTGAGCACGGTCTGCACATACATGGGCAGGAAGGTGGTGAGCCCCATGATCGCCATGGAGGCGAAGAAGACAGAGATGTTGGCGGCCGCAATCGGCCGGTAGAGCCAGAGATCCGGCGCGACCATCGGTTCTTCGACGCGGCGCTCCTGCCAGATGAACAGCGCAAGCGACACGGCAAACAGGACGAAGGAGACGATCGCGGACGTCGACAATCCGGTCTCGGAGACCGTGAGGCCAATCATCAGCGCCGAGATGGAGACGGCAAACAGCACGGCGCCCAGGATATCGATCGAGACCGTCCGGGTGTGCTTTTCCTCGTGGTAGAACAGGATGAACGCTGCGGCAGCGGCGAGACCTACCGGCACGTTGATCCAGAAGATCCAGGCCCAAGGCAGGTTATGGATGATGACGCTGCCGAGCAGCGGGCCAACCACGGCCGAGAGCGCCCAGACGCTGGCCAGATAGCCCTGAACCTTTCCACGCTGGCTGCCCGGAAAGAGATCGGCCACCACCGTCATGGCGACAGGCTGAATGGCGCCAGCGCCGATGCCCTGGAGCAGTCTGAAGGCAATCATGGACGGCATCGACCAGGCAAATCCGCAGAGGATGGAGGCGACCAGGAAGACGGCGATGCCAGCCAGCACGATCGGCTTTCGCCCGTAGATATCGGAAAGCTTGCCGAAGACGACGGTCAGCGCGGTCTGCGACAGGAGGAAAGCGGAAAACACCCAGCTGTAGAGATTGAGCTGCCCGAGCTGGGCTGCGATCTGCGGCATGGCGGTGGAGACGATGGTCGCTTCGATGGCGATCATCGCCATGCTTGCCATGATCGCGGCTACGACGAGCCCGCGATGTGAGACTTTTTCAGACATGAATGAATCCGAAGCCCTGACGGAGGGCGCGACAAGAGAGAAATTCGGCGGTCGCGGCAGGATATTGCGTCTGCAAAGCGTGCATCTGCAAGTTCTGGTGGCCGTCAGTGCGTCATCGACTTAGGAGCGCAAACTTGGTTGCGTCAAGCTATATTTGATTTAGATCAAGTTCCACAAGCGCTCCTCACCCCTTGGATATCCAGGCGGCCGCTGCAATTTTCATTTGCGCTGCGCCTGACCCGGCGTCATGGTGACCTGCTCAGTTATCTCATATGGATTCAATATCATGGCAGCGGATGTGATCGTTCTCGGCGCCGGCATCATCGGTGTTTCGACGGCTCTGCAATTGGCGCGGCGGGGAAAATCGGTCGCCCTGGTGGACCGCAGGGAGCCCGGGATGGAAACCTCCTACGGCAATGCCGGCCTGATCCAGCGCGAGGGCGTTGTCCCCTACAGCTTTCCCCAGCAGTTCGCCCAGATCCTGCGCTATGCCAGGAACAACCGCATCGACGCGCATTTTCACTGGAGCGCGATGCCGTCGGTCTCCTCGTTTCTGGCAAAATACTGGTGGCATTCCAACGTGCCGAGGCATGAGCTGATCGCCCGCGCCTATGCGCCGCTTATCGAGCATTCGATCGCCACCCATGACGAACTGATCCGCGAGGCGGGCGCCGAGGATCTGATTGCCAAGAACGGCTGGCAGGAAGTGTTCCGCTCGCAGGCCAAGCTCGACGAGACGGTGCGCGAAGCCGACCGACTGAAGCGCGAATACGACCTTTCCTTCAAGGTGATGACGCCGGCGGAACTTGCGGTTGCGGAACCCAATCTCTCCGACGATTTCATCGGCGCGCTGAAATGGGAAGACCCATGGGCGGTCAAGGATCCGCTCGCGCTGACGCGTGCCTATGTGGCGCTGTTCGAAAAGCTTGGCGGTCGGGTGCTGACGGGTGACGCAAAGAGCCTTTCGAAGACCGCGACCGGCTGGCGCATCATTGCCGGCGAAGGCGTGGTCGAGGCGAAGGATGTCGTGGTCGCGCTTGGTCCGTGGTCGGACACGGTGACCAAGCCGCTCGGCTACAATTTCCTCGTCGGCGTCAAGCGCGGCTACCACATGCATTATGCGCCAAAGGGCAATGCCAAGCTCAACGGCTGGACGATGGATGCGGAGCGCGGCTATTTCCTGGCCCCGATGAACCAGGGGATCCGGCTGACGACCGGTGCCGAATTTGCGCGCCGCGATGCGCCGAAGACACCGGTTCAGCTTGCCCGCGCCGAAGCTGTGGCACGCGAAATCTTCCCGCT
Source organism: Rhizobium sp. CFBP 8752 (assembly GCF_014842035.1). Classification (NCBI taxonomy): domain Bacteria; kingdom Pseudomonadati; phylum Pseudomonadota; class Alphaproteobacteria; order Hyphomicrobiales; family Rhizobiaceae; genus Rhizobium; species Rhizobium sp. CFBP 8752. Next base: position 2,684,014 of record NZ_JACYUZ010000001.1, read on the forward strand.
TGGTGAGCGGCTGGACAAGGAGCCCTGGATGGGCGCCCGCCCCTGCACGCCGGATATGATGCCTGTCATCGGCAAGGCGCCGCGTCACGACGGATTGTGGTTCGCCTTCGGCCATGCGCATCACGGCCTGACGCTCGGTCCGGTCACGGGTCAGGTCATCGCGGAAGCGATGATGGGCGAAAAGACCCGGATCGACATATCCGCTTACAGGCCGGAGCGGTTTAACGTCTGACCCTCTTCTTCATTTGGTCTAGCGGCAGGAGAAAGTCTGGGCTACCGGTGTTTTCATGGATACGATCGATACAGCCCGGACCTTTCTCGATGACAATCCCGATATCGAGGTTCTCGAAGCCTTCGTGATCGACGTCAACGGCGTGCCGCGGGGCAAGTGGATCCCGCGCGAACGGGCGCTTGACGTGCTTTCGAAGGGCATGGCGATGCCGCGCTCGGTCTACGCGCTCGACGTCTGGGGACGCGACGTCAATGCCGCGGGCCTTGCGGAGGGCACCGGTGATCCGGATGGCATCTGCTTTCCCATCGCCGACACACTGTCGCGCGTGACATGGCTGAAGCGGCCAACGGCGCAGGTTCTACTGGGCATGAACGAGCAGGACGGGACCGGATTTTACGGCGATCCGCGCCAGGTTCTGGCGAATGTTCTCAAAGGTTTCGAGCGGATCGGCCTGACGCCGGTCGTGGCGACGGAGCTGGAATTCTACCTGATCGACCCGATACGTTCGGCGATCGACCCGGTGCGGCCACCGAATTCACGCGAGGGCCGCTGGCATACGGGCCAGACACAGGTGCTCTCGATTTCCGAGCTGCAGGATTTCGAGAATGTCTTCCACGGCATCGCCTCTGCAGCGAGGGCGCAAGGGATACCGGCCGATACGACACTGCGGGAAAACGGCCCGGGCCAGTATGAGATCAACCTCAACCACGTGCCAGACGCGCTGAAGGCTGCCGATTATGCGGTGCTCCTCAAGCGGATCGTCAAGGGCGTGGCGCGCGCCAACGATCTCGACGCGACGTTCATGGCAAAGCCCTATGGCACGCAGGCCGGAAGCGGCATGCATGTGCATTTCTCGCTGATCGATAGCGACGGCCGCAATGTCTATATGGGCGAGAACGGGCCGTCCGAGGCGCTGTTTCATTCGGTGGGCGGGCTTTTGGAAAACATGGGGGAAAGCATGGCGGTGTTTGCCCCGCATGCCAATTCCTACCGGCGCCTGCGCCCTTCCGAACATGCCCCGACCTATGCCTCCTGGGGCTTCGACAACCGCTCGGCCGCCGTGCGCGTCATCACCGCGTCGAAGCCGGCGACCCGCATCGAGCACCGCGTTGCAGGTTCCGACACCAATCCCTATCTTGTGCTGGCGATGATCCTCAGTGCAGCCCTTGCCGGCATCAAGGAAAAGCGCAATCCGGGCGGGGCGATTACCGGCGACGACCATGCGATCAGCCACGAACCGCTGCCGACCAACTGGGACTATGCGCTGCAGCAGTTTTCCCGCTCCACGTTCGCCTACGCGACGCTCGGGCCGAAATACCGGTCGCTCTACACGGCCTGCAAGCAGCAGGAGCTGTCGGAATTTTCTCTGCGGGTGACCGACGTTGAATACGACGCCTATATCAGGACGGTGTAAGATGGCTTTCAAACCCGCAGACAATCCCCGCCACGCCAATTCCTGGTATGCCGCCTCGGCCAATGACAAGCGTGTGCGCCCTGCCCTCGAGGGCGAGATCGAGGCCGATGTCTGCGTGATCGGCGCGGGCTTTTCCGGCATCTCGGCCGCTCTCGAACTGGCCGAGCGCGGCTATTCCGTCGTGGTGCTGGAGGCGGAGCGGATCGGCTTCGGCGCTTCGGGCCGCAATGGCGGGCAGATCGTCAACGGCTATAGCCGCGATCTGGAAACGATCGCCGGACGCTACGGGCGCGACAAGGCCGTGCAGCTTGGCGCGATGTCGCTCGAAGGCGGCGAGATCATCCGCGCCCGCGTAGCGCAATACGGGATCGACTGCGATCTCGTGCCCGGCGGTTTCTTCGCGGCCTTTACGGACAAGCAGGTGCGCGAGATGGAGCTGCACAAGGCCGTCTGGGAACAGCACGGCCATGACGGGCTGGAGATGGTCTCGAAGGCAGACGTCGGACGCTATGTGAAAAGCGACCGCTATGCCGGCGGCATGATCGACAGGAAGGGTGGCCATATTCACCCGCTTAATCTCGTGCTCGGCGAAGCGGCAGCGGCCGAAAGCCTCGGCGCGCGTATTTTCGAGGGATCGCGGGTGGTGGGTATCGACCAGACGGCAAAGCCCGTGGTCAGAACCGACAAGGGTCGTGTCACGGCATCCTATGTGCTGGTGTGCGGCAACGCCTATCTATCGCCGCTGCTGCCGGAGATCCATGGCCGGATGATGCCGGTTTCGAGCCAGGTGATGGCGACGGAGCCGCTGGATGCGGGCCTGATCGAGCGCCTTCTGCCCGCAAATTACTGCGTCGAGGATGCCAATTACATTCTCGATTACTATCGCCGCACCGCCGACAACCGTCTGCTCTACGGTGGCGGGATCGGTTATGGCGGCAGCGACCCGAAGGACCTGACGGGCGTGATCCGCCCGAACATGCTCAAGACCTTCCCGCAGCTGAAGAATGTCAGGATCGACTACGCGTGGAGCGGCAATTTCGCACTGACGCTGACCCGCATTCCGCATGTGGGAAAGCTGTCCGACACCGTGTTCTTCTCGCACGGCGACAGCGGCCACGGCGTGACCACCACGCATCTGCTCGGCAAGATCCTTGGTGAGGCGGTTGCCGGCCATGCGGAGAGGTTCGATACCTGGGCATCCCTGCCCAACCTACCCTTCCCGGGCGGGCGGGCGTTCCGCGTGCCGCTCACCGCGCTTGGGGCCTGGTGGTACGGCATGCGGGACAAACTCGGGCTGTAGCTTACAGCGATGCGGGAAAACTGCCTTTGAAGTAATAGGTCGACTGTGCCCGCACGATCGACTTGAACTGTGCAACGATTTTGGCTGCCTCGTCTTCCGTCACCATCAGCGCCAGACGCAATGTTGCCGCGGCCATGTGGAACATAAGAAACAGTGTGCGGGCGTAGTTCTCCCAAAGCTGTTCGCTGACGAACCGCTTGGTGATCTCGAAGAAGAGGTCGGCCTGGAAGCGGGTTTCGGTAATGTCACGGTCTGCCAGCGCCTTGTCGGCCTGGATGGCGTTCAACAGATCCTGCGTCGACGGCTTTTCGCGCATGCGGGTGTAATAGAGGTCGAAAAGAACGTCCGTTGCATCCAGCGCGTCTTCAGCCGTCGAGATCTGCGGAATATGTCCGACGATGATACCGCGGACTTCCTCGACATAGCGCTCATGGAGCATGGCGATGATCGCCGACTTGTTGGGGAAATACTGGTAGACGGAGGCGATCGGACCACCTGAAAGAGACGCAATCTCCTTCATCGTGACCGCATCGATACCCTTTTCGCCGATCAGCTCCATCGAGACCTTCAGGATATCATCAATGCGTTCGCGGCTTCTTTCCTGTTTCGGTACCCGACGAAGTGAACTCCCGCCTGCACTCTGCATCGAATCTCGCATCCGCAACTCTCTCCGTACGCCCTGTTGCCTATACTGGACGGGGCGATAAGAGAGGCACCTGGCAGCATAGTTACATTATAAGTTTGCGTTGTACGGCAAGTCAGGCATGTCGGATCACCGAAAGCATTAGAATTTTGAAAATAATTCGACACTCAAACAGTTTAACTTGAATTAGGATTGCGTGTCATATCGCATCCTTCAGCCCCGCTACGGCATCTGCCACGATGCGGTCGAGCGTGGCGTCAATGTCGACGGTCACGACGCCTGCTTCACCCTCGGGGCTTTCCAGCGTGGCGAGCTGGCTTTGCAACAGCGACGTCGGCATGAAATGGCCCTTGCGCTCGCCCATCCGGCGGCTCAACAGCTCCTGACTTCCTTTGAGAAACACGAAGGTCAGCTTGCCACCCGCAGCGCTGCGCAGCCGTTCGCGGTAGACGACTTTCAGTGCAGAGCAGGTCACCACGAGGTCTTCTGAACGCGCGAGAGCCTCGGCGATCTTCTCGCCGATCACATCGAGCCAGGGCCAGCGGTCTTCATCGGTGAGCGGCGTTCCCTGCGCCATCTTGTCGACATTGGACTGCGGATGCAGACTGTCGCCTTCCATGAAGCGGCAATTCAGGCTCTCTGCCAGACGCTCAGCGACGGAACTCTTTCCAGCGCCGCTGACGCCCATGACGATGATGGCTCTGCCAGCCTGTTTGCTCATTGGTTGCTCCTCTTTGATATCGACAGCCGGTCTCCTTCAACCGCATTGAGCGACAGATCACAAGTCCCGGCGATCTTCAACGCCAGTCGCGGACTTGCCCGGACCCGTTTCATCGCGCCCGAGCGCAAACGGCATCAGGATCGACAGAAAGATCAGGCGCAGGACGTGATGGGCGCCGACATAGGTCGGGTCGGCATGCAGCATGACCGCCATCGCCGCCATGGTCTCCAGCCCACCGGGCGAAAACGCGATCAGGGCCGCATCGAGCGGTATGTCCAGGACATACGAGACGGTGCCGGCCATGGCCGCCGCCATGACCGAGACGATCACCGTGACCACGAGGCCGGATACGAGCGCTGTGCGCACCTCGAGAAGCGAGATTCCGCAAAAGCGCGTTCCGATGTTGGCGCCGAGAAGGATATAGACGGGGACAATGAGCCAGGAGGGAACGCCACCGGTGGCGAACGATGTCACGTGGGTGGAGATCGAAACCAGTGTGCCGGCGAGCAGAAGGGCTGCGGGAAGCTTCCAGCGCAGGAAGAGCATGCCGATGACGGTCGACACCGCAAGGATGCCCAACAGCATCGGCAGGTCCATCGCGATGACCTGAGCGACACTATCTCCGCCGCCAAGATCAAATGCTGTGACAATCAGGGGTACGCTGATCGTCAACAGAAGCACGCGCACGCTCTGGGAAATGCCGACCGTTCGCTGGTCGCAACGCATGTCAGCGGCAAGACTGAGGACGTAGCTCAGATGTCCCGGCGAAGCTGCGAGGAAAGCCGTGGTGCGGTCGTAATGGAAGAAACGCTGCATGACCCAGGCCGCGACGTAAAGCAGGGCCGTGACGGTAACCATGACCATCACAAAGCTTAGCGGCCAGCGCTTGATCGCCACCAGGATGTCGGGCGTGACGGTCGCCCCCATCGAGATGCCGATGACGATGAAGCAGCCGTTCCGGACGATTTTCGGGATCGAAAGGGTGAGGCCTGCGATACCCGCAAGCGACACGGCCAGCGCCGGACCGATCAGATAGGGAGCGGGGAAGCCGATCATCGCGGCGATCAGCGCACCGCCGGCACCGACCAGCGCGGTCAGGGCAAATTCACGCAGTTGGGAAAAGGGCATGGCAACGAATATCTGGGTGACCACCCGGAGCCAGGCTCAAGGGGCCATCAATAAAGGAAACGTTGCCTACTCCTAAAGAAGACAGCCCGGAGGTCAACCTGCCGGGCCGCTAAACTGATGCTGCGATGAGATCAGTATTGAGATCAGGCGGCCGGTGCCGCGACCATCTTGGCGATTGCCGGCGGCGGATCGATCCCGAGCAGGAAGTTGATCTGCGGGCGCGCCTTGACCAGATCGTCGATCGTATAGTCTGCCAGCACGTCGAAGAAGGCATTCAGCGCCTTGCGAAGTGCCGAGTTGAGACCACAGCTATCGACCAGAGGACATTCGGCGACGCCCTCCTCGAAACATTCGGCCATCGCGAAACTGTCTTCCGTCACGCGGATCACATCAAACAGAGTGATACGGTCGGCAGCGCGACCGAGGCGAACACCGCCGTTTCGGCCGCGAACGGTCTCGACCAAGCCGGCCTTGGTCAAAGGCTGCAGGATCTTGAAGAGAAACAGTTCGGACACGCCATAGGCGCGCGCGATCTCCGGGATGCGGCTGAGCTTCCCCTCGTTCGCAGCACAGTACATGAGCATGCGAACGGCGTAGTTGGTCTGCTTTGTCAGGCGCATATTCGTCTCCCGAGACTCGTCACGGCCCCATACATAGTGGGTTTGCTAGTTTTGAACAATTCCAAAGTTTGCGAAATTGCCCTTGAACGCTGCGTTGCCGATGACGCGCTTTATTGCCGGCATTATCCGGCAAGACCCATGTGTACCGCAAACCAGACTGGAACTGCAAACAGGAAGGTCGCCGCCAGAAACGTTATGCCAATTTTCGCCAGGCGGATGCGGCGCGCGCGCGAAACGTCCCACTCGTAATTCATGATGAACACTCCCCCTCACACGAATGTGTAAATTAGCAGCGCCTAGGAAGAGGTCAATGTCTCCGCCGCACGAGAATGCGGCGGAGCGTGTCTATTCGACAGTCGGGCTTACTTCATCACGGGCATGACGAATTCGGCGCCATCCTTGATGCCTGTGGGCCAGCGGCTGGTTACCGTCTTGGTGCGGGTCCAGAACTTGATCGAATCCGTGCCATGCTGGTTGAGGTCGCCGAAGGACGAGGACTTCCAGCCGCCGAAGGAGTGATAGGCGAGCGGCACCGGGATCGGAACGTTGACGCCGACCATCCCGATATTGATCCGCGAGGCGAAGTCGCGGGCGGCATCGCCGTCGCGGGTATAGATCGCGACACCATTGCCGTATTCGTGCTTCATCGGCAGGTCGAGCGCTTCCTCATAAGTCTTGGCGCGCACCACTGACAGGACAGGGCCGAAGATTTCGGTCTTATAGATGTCCATGTCGGGCGTGACGTTGTCGAACAGGCAGCCGCCGACGAAATTGCCGTTTTCATAGCCCTGCAGCTTGAAATCGCGGCCATCGACAACGAGGTTTGCGCCCTCTTCGACACCCTTGTTGATCAGGCCGAGAATACGCTCCTTGGCTTCCTTGGTGACGACAGGACCCATGTCGGCCTTTTCGTCCGTGTAGGGACCGATGCGCAGGGATTCGACCATCGGTGTCAGCTTCTCGATCAGGCGGTTGGCGGTTTCCTCGCCAACCGGGACCGCAACCGAGATCGCCATGCAGCGCTCGCCGGCCGAGCCGTAACCGGCGCCCATCAGGGCGTTGGCGGCCTGGTCGAGATCGGCATCCGGCATGATGATCATGTGGTTCTTGGCGCCGCCGAAGCACTGTGCGCGCTTGCCGTTCATGGCGGCGGTTCCGTAGACATAGCGGGCGATCGGCGTCGAGCCGACAAACGAGACGGCAGAAATGTCCGGATGCGTCAGGATCGCATCGACCGCGGACTTGTCGCCGTTGACGACGTTCAAAATGCCAGCCGGAAGGCCTGCCTCGATCATCAGTTCGGCCAGACGCATCGGCACGGACGGATCGCGCTCGGAGGGCTTCAGGATGAAGGCATTGCCGCAGGCAATCGCGGGTGCAAACATCCACATCGGGATCATCGCCGGGAAGTTGAACGGCGTGATGCCGGCACCGATCCCGACCGCTTGCCGAATGGAATACATGTCGATGTTCGGACCGGCACCCTCGGTGAACTCGCTCTTGGAAAGATGCGGGATGCCGATGACGAATTCACAGACTTCAAGACCGCGAACGATGTCGCCCTTGGCATCCTCGATCGTCTTGCCATGCTCGCGCGACAGCATCTCGGCAAGTTCATTCATGTTGTCATTCAACAACTGGACGAACTTCATGAAGACGCGGGCGCGGCGCTGCGGGTTGGTGGCGGCCCAGTTCGGCTGGGCAGCCTTGGCATTCTCGACGGCTGCATTCAGATCCGCATCGCTCGCAAGCGCCACGGTCGCCTGGACTTCGCCCGTTGCCGGATTGAAGACATTGGCCGTGCGCCCGCTCGTGCCGGCAAAATGCTTGCCGCCGATGAAATGACCGATCTCGTACATGGTGATCCTCCTTCTTGAAATTATAAGCGGCGAGGATACGCGTCAATTTGCACAAGGCAACGCCATGGTTTACGCATCCGTTGTGCAAAATTCGACACAACGATACCCACCGTGAGGTGACGATGAACTGGGATGACCTGCGGCTTTTCCTGGCTGTGGCGCGCAGCGGACAGATCCTGGCGGCTTCCCGTCGGCTGGGCATCAACCATGCGACGGTCGGGCGCCGGATATCAGCGCTGGAAGAGGATCTGCGCACGCGGCTGCTGATCCGCCGCACCAATGGCTGCGAGTTGACGCCGGAGGGAGAGGTGTTTCTGCGGGCCGCCGAGCGGATCGAAACGGAAATGCTGGACGCGCAGGCGAGTACCGGCCGGATCGACGCGGCGATTGCCGGAACCGTGCGGGTCGGCGCGCCCGACGGGTTCGGCGTGCACTTCCTTGCCTCGCGCCTGGGAATGCTGACGAAGCGGCATCCGCAGCTGAAACTGCAACTGGTGCCGGTGCCACGCTCGTTTTCGCTGTCGCAACGGGAAGCGGATATCGCAATCACGATCGACCGGCCAGAACAGGGGCGCCTGGTCTCATCGCGGCTGACGGATTACACGCTCGGCCTCTACGCCTCGAAAGCCTATCTCCAGGACGCAGGCGTGCCCGACAGTATCGAGGCGCTCAAGGACCATGCGCGGATCGGTTATGTGGAAGACCTGATCTTTTCCCCGTCGCTGAACTTCACCGGCGAGGTGATGCGCAACTGGGATGCCGTGTTCGAGATTTCGAGCGCAATCGGCCAGATCGAAGCGGTGCGGTCCGGCGCCGGGATCGGCATTCTGCACGACTATGTCGCTTCGCAGGACATGAACCTGACCCGCATCCTTCCGGACATCTCCATTCGCCGGGCCTATTGGAGCAGTTATCACGAGACGGCCAGGAACCTGGTGCGGGTTCGAACCGTCGCGGATTTCCTGCGGGAAGTCATTCAGGAGGAAGCGCGGATCTTTGTGTGGAAACCGCCGTCCGGACAAAAATAAAGCCCGCGAGAAGCGGGCCTTAAGCATTCACAGCGTCCAGCATGATAGGCCGGACGTCTGCGATTACGACGCCTTTAGAACCGACATCGGCATCTTGAGGGCATTTGCGATGCGCTTCAACTTGGCAGGATCGAAATCCGTGCCGTTCTCCATACCCACGATCTCATCCGTGACCAATCCGGTCGTAACGGCAAGATCGTCGATGCTGTAGCCGGCAGCCTGGCGCGCCTGGGCAATCAACCCAGCCACCTGATCCGGTGCGAGAACCTGTTCTGTCGAGGCACGAAAGTTATTAATGGAAACCGTCATGGTAATCTTCCTTCCGTCAAAATCTGCCGCTAGGCAGTGAAGGGGGCAAGCAGCCCGAAGTTCGACTGCACAATATTCGTGCCGCCAGAGCGCAATAGATATGCATTGATGCCCCCACGGCAAGGGCATTCGCTGCACTGCAACAAAAAGTGTTGAGCGTCGTCGCGGATCTGAGCCCGTTGTTTGCCGCTTTTTCGAACAAAAACAGTCTTCGCGCGTTCTCTGCTCGAATAGGGACGTCAATATGCATCAGTCGAGTTCGAAACGTTTTGAAAATCTGGGTATACCCGGAAGCACCGATGCTGACATTCTCGAGGCGGCGCATCGCCTTGTGGAGCTTCACCTGACCTATTTGCGCGAACACGAGACGAAGAACGACCTCTTCGACGTGCGCGACCTGCCGGCCTCCAAGGACTCGCTGGTCAATGCTTTCCGGTTGACGCTTGCGACCGAAAACAGGACTCATATGCGCACGCTGTTGCTGAAGGCGGGCATGACATTGGCGCAGTTTCAGGAAAACATCGGTCGCCCGATGATTGTCAAATCGCAGGATGGCCAGAAACCAAACCAGGTCCGGCGGAGCGATATCGATGCTGCCGTAGCGCGGCGGTTCAACAAGGCCCTGGTCCAACTGGGTGAAGAACGCGCCAGGCTCGGCCGTGTGTTTCAGGACGCCATGCGGATTGCCGGCGACAAGCCGCTTCACTGATCTGAAATTCCAGGAAAAGAAGTGGTACGGTTGAGTGGGGTCGAACCACTGACCTCAGGCGCCACAAGCCTGCGCTCTAACCAACTGAGCTACAACCGCACGAGACGCCTAAATCGCGTCGCCGGTGCAGATACTGCCATCGGCAGCGTTTGGCAAGCCCCTTTTGAGAGAACGAAGCCAAAAATGGAATGGCCGCCCAGTCGGCGGCCATGGAATACGGGCGTGATGCGCAGGTCGCGATCAAGCGGTCCGGAAATTTGCCATTGCCTTTTCGGCAGCATCCTTGCCCGGCCGCGACACGTCTTCTGCAAGCTGGCGGGCCATGTCCTGCATGGATTTTGCCTGCTCGACCGTCGCCTCTGCCTGACGGCGGATGAACGAGGTCTGCAATTCGAAGAATTCCGACGCTGATTTGACGCCGAGCAGCGCCTGCATATGCGAGAGTGACAGATCCGCACTGGACCGGAACGCTTCCAGTGCCTTAAGCCCGAGTTCAACGGAACCGGACTGGGCCGTGTGAACTGTGGATTCCACCGCCATGGTGGCTTCCTCTGTCGCGGCTTTCATCCTAGCATAGGCTTCACTGGACTGGCTTGCGCCCTGCCCGGCAAAGTCGCGAAGGCGTTCGCCAAGCTTCATGGGATCGAAAGCGGAAAACGAAAACATCTCTTCTGTGCCGTGTGCCATCGCCAAAGCTCCTCCAAGGCTCTACCCCGACTTTTAAATGGGCAAAAGCCGGAGTTGGATGCCTGAAATATAATCGCAAACGTTGTGCCGCGCAACGAATTTGTGCGGCGCACAAAAGCGCCGCCGTTAACCCTGACGGAGGTTTAACCGGTCGGCCTGTGGACCCCGGAAGGGGGGCAAGGTATTAACGAAGGATTAAGTCTCTCAGGAATGCCGGTAGTTAACCGACAGGTCGTTCATGTCCTCTGTACAGTACCCTTTCATCGACATCGCCGTCCACGAGCGCGTCAGGGAACGCTTTGCAGCGGGCGACGGAATCGTGCTGTTTTCCTCCGACATGCGCATGCCTCTGTGGGCGAACGGACGCGGTGCAGCGCTCTTCGGATTTGGCTCGATCTACGACCTGATCGATCAGGGGCCGAACCGCGCCGACGTGGCCTTTCGCCAAGTCGAGGCAACCGCCCGCCAGCTTGCCAAGGTCGGCGATACAAGAGGCCTCGCAGTCCGCGTTATTTCAGGTTTCCAACGGGTCGTGCTTCGCGGGGCCTGTGAACTTGTCGAAGTCCATGGCGAGCGGGCCATTCTGTTTTCGGCAGCACCCGAGCGGGAGCTTGCAACGATCGCCGAGCGTGCGGAGCGGATGATCGAGGGCTTCGAGGAAGCAGACACCCATATCGCTATCGTCGACGCAGCAGGCAGGGTTGCTGCTGCCTCCGAGCGTTTTGAAAGTCTCGACATATCGGAAGCGGCGATCACGACGCTTTCGGCGACGGCATCCGCCGATCCCAGCCGGCTTGCCAAACGGCCGATCATGACCGCCAAGGGCAACCTTCCGGCTGCCATCGGCAAGCTTTCGGACGCCCCTGCCCTCTACATTCTGTTCACTGTCGATATGGCGACCGATGACGCGGTTACCCCACAAACCGTGGTTGATCCCGGCGTCGTTGCGATGGTGCCCGATGACGAGACTGCCGTCATCGACGCCCTTGCCGCGATCGAGGACGACGTTGAGGCTCAGGAAGAGTTCGAGCTTCCCGAAACCGTGACGGCGACAGAGGCAACCGAGATCAACACGGTCGCGATTGAAGAGACTGCGGCGGACGAAGAAATTTCCGAGCCCGCCGAGCAGCCGGAGCCGGTTGCGGAAATAGAGGCTGCGGTAAGCGCGGTTAACGACGCAGCTACGGTTGCTGACGCGCCGGTCGATGGCGACGTACCAGTTGAAGAAGCGGCGGCGGTAGAGCCGGAGAGTGAAGAAGTCGATCTGGAGCCGGCTCCGGAAGCAGTTGCCGAAGACATCGTGTCGGAGGATGTTGTCGAAGACATTCCGGCGCATGAGATCGCGGAAGCCTCGGACGAGATCTCGGAAGACCGCTTTCCGGCACCGGAGGCAGCGGATGCATCCGAGCCGGCCGAAACGCCGAGCGAGCAGGCTCTGACATCGGTCGCCGCTCCGGAAACTACGGTTGCCGAGCCCGATGCATCCGGCGACGTGGAAGGCTTCGTGTTCAGCCGCGATTCACGCGCTGTGCGTTTCGTCTGGAAGATCGATGCCGATGGGCAGTTTACAGAAGTCTCGGGCGAATTCGCCAAGGCCGTGGGACCGCATGCGGCAGATGTTGTCGGCATGGCGTTTTCCGACCTCGCCGCTCTCTTCCATCTCGATCCCGAGGGGCGCATCACCGAACTGCTCGGCAAGCGCGACACCTGGTCGGGCAAAACCATCTGGTGGCCGGTAGAGGGCACGGCACTTGTCGTGCCGGTCGATCTGGCGGCACTGCCCACTTATACCCGCAGTCGCGAATTCGACGGCTTCCGCGGCTTCGGCATCGTGCGGATCGCCGACGCCAAGGATGATCCTGACGCCACCGGCCTGACGCTTTCGCCGACGACGGTCGAGGATGAAGCGGTCAAGGAGACTGCCGAACCGGGCATCGAGGACGCGGTAAACGACGCCGATCTGCCATCCGATGACGCGGAGCAGGTCTCCGACGTTCTGGAAGACCGCCCGGTGGAGACGGAAGCGCAACCGGCGGAGCCCGAAGCAACGTCCCCCTCCGATAGCGCTATCTACGGAACCACCTATTCCGATAGCGACCGTTCCGACGCTGCCCCGCTCGAGTGGCCAGCCGGTGAGCGTCCTGCGCTGCGACTGGTCGAGAACCCCGGCCGTCGCCAGTCCGACAAGGTCATCCAGCTCGAAGAACACCGCGCCCGCCTGACGCCGGTCGAACAGGCGGCCTTCCGCGAGATTGGGCGCCAGCTCGACCGCGCAACGGAAGAAACGCCAGTGAGCGCCGAGACTGCGCCTGCTGAACCAGCGCCGAGCGAAGCTTCCCCCACAAGCGAGATTTCCGCGGAGAATACTGACGTTTCAGAGCCAGTGGCAGATGAGACTGATGTGACCAATGCTTGGCAGGAGCAGCCTGCTTCGCACGTGGCATCCGAAGAAGAGGTGCGTTCCGCCGATGACGCACCGGCCGCAGAAGACCACGTGTCGGATGAGGCCGAGATCGCCGCTCAGGCGGAAGACGAAGACCAGAGCATCGAGGCATCCGAAACCGATCTCGACGGCAGCGCTGTTGACGACCACTTCGCCTCGGACTTCCCGCCTGTCGCTGCAAACGAGAACCAGAGCGACAGCGAGGACGACGCTGGCACGGAAATCCCGGCTGCAGCAATGCTTGAGCCCGCAGATGTTGCGCCGGAGCCAGAGCATGTCGAGCCATCCGACGTCCCTCTGCTGAGCATGATCCCGGTGCGCGAGCGCATCGGCCTCTCCGCCGAGATTGTCGACCAGATGCCGGTGGCACTGCTCGTTCACAACGGCGACACGCTGATCCATTGCAATCCGGAATTCCTCAAGCTGACCGGCTATGCATCACTTGAGGAACTTGAAGAGGTCGGCGGGCTGGATGCCCTCTTGCAGCGCCAGGACTTCGATGGCGATGGTGCGAGACCAAGCGGCATGGTGGTGGTGCGTGCCGACGACGAGATCCTGCCGGTGACCGCACGTCTGCAATCGGTTCGCTGGGACGACACGACGGCCCTGATGCTGGCGCTGATGCCGACGACATCCGACGCGTCGGAAGCAAACTCGCTGTCCGATCACCCGGGCGAGGAAATCCGCACGGTTGCCCGCACGGTCCGCCCTGCCGACCAGTTGGTCCGGCTGCAGGTGGAAGTCGAAGAGTTGCGTGCAATCCTGGAAACTGCGACCGATGGCGTCGTGCTGATCGGTGCGGATGGCGAGATCCGTTCGGTGAACAGGGCGGCAAGCGCGCTGTTCAACTACGATCAGGAAGAAATCGACGGCAAACCGTTCGTGATGCTGTTTGCCCATGAAAGCCAGCGGGCGATCGTCGATTATCTTTCCGGACTTGCCGGGCATGGCGTTGCCAGCGTGCTGAACGATGGCCGCGAGGTGATCGGTCGCGAAGCGTCCGGCGGGTTCTTGCCGCTGTTTATGACGATCGGCAAGCTGACCTCGTCGAACGGTTATTGCGCCGTGATCCGCGATATTACCCAGTGGAAGCGCACCGAAGACGAGCTTCGCACGGCAAAGCGCGCCGCCGAGACAGCCAACGCGCACAAGAGCGATTTCCTGGCGCATGTCAGCCACGAGATCCGCACGCCGCTTAACGCCATCATCGGCTTTTCAGACATGATGGCCGGCGAGCGGTTTGGGCCGATCGGCCATCCGCGCTATATCGAATATGCCAACGACATCGGTCGGTCCGGTCGCCACGTACTCGACATCGTCAACGACCTTCTCGACATCTCGAAAATCGAAGCCGGCGAGATGGAACTGGATTTCGTCGCAGTCGGCCTCAACGAGACGATATCGGAAGCCGTGTCGCTGGTGCAGCCGCAGGCAAACGGCCAACGGGTGATCATCCGCACCGCGCTGTCGCAGGCTGTGCCGCAGGTCGTGGCCGACCTGCGCTCGGTCAAGCAGATCGCGCTGAACATCCTGTCGAATGCGATCCGGTTCACACCATCCGGCGGGCAGATCGTGGTGTCGACCGCCTATGAGCCGAATGGCAGCGTTGCGCTGCGTATCCGCGATACAGGGATCGGCATGACCCGGGCGGAACTGGAACTTGCGATGAAGCCTTTCCGGCAGGTTGCCGGTGCTGCCCGCAAGCGTGGCGACGGAACAGGTCTCGGGCTGCCGCTTACCAAGGCGATGGTGGATGCAAACAAGGCAGCCTTCTCGATCAGCTCGGCGCCGAACGAGGGAACGCTGGTGGAAATCACCTTTCCGCCGCAGCGGGTGCTTGCCAACTGAACGCACGTAAAAAGAAGGCAGCCCTGAGGCTGCCTGGAATTGATGCTGTTCGAAAAGTGACGGAAGACTTCCTAATCAGCAAAGCCTGAGCCTTGCTCATCTTCCCTACACGAAAAGTATCATGCCGGATCAGTTTTGGCGGGCGAGGCTTAACACGCCGTTAAAAACCAATACCAGTTCCGGCAATGCAGGAACGGCGACCCGCAATGGCACAGGGCACCTGATGGCCGTCAATTCCGCAACTCCGCGACATTGGCAAACAGCTCCAGCGCGTCCGGGTTGGCAAGCGCCTCCCGATTTCTGACCGGCCGATTGTGAACGATATCGCGCACGGCAAGTTCGACGATCTTGCCGGATTTGGTGCGGGGAATATCGGCGACCTGGACGATCTTTGCCGGCACGTGCCGTGGCGAGGCGCCTGCGCGAATACGCGCCTTGATCTCCCTGGTCAGTCGGTCGTCCAGCGTCAGTCCGTCCGCCAGCCGGACGAACAGCACGACGCGCACATCCTCGTCCCAGTCCTGGCCGATACAGATCGCTTCGGCGATCTCGTCCATCTGCTCGACCTGATTGTAGATCTCAGCCGTGCCGATCCGAACCCCGCCGGGATTAAGCGTCGCATCGGAACGGCCATGGATGACGATGCCGCCATGGGACGTCCATTCGGCGAAATCGCCGTGGCACCAGATGTTGTCGAACCGCTCGAAATAGGCGGCTCGGTATTTCTGACCGTCGGGATCGTTCCAGAACATCAGCGGCATGGAGGGGAATGCCTTGGTGCAGACCAGTTCGCCCTTTTCGCCACGCACCGGCTGGCCCTCGTCGTTCCAGACATCGACGGCAAGGCCGAGTCCCGGCCCCTGGATCTCGCCGCGCCAGACCGGCTTCAGCGGATTGCCCAGCACGAAGCAGGAGACGATATCCGTGCCACCGGAGATGGAGGCGAGATGGACGTCGTTCTTGATGCCCTGATAGACGAAGGAAAAGCCTTCCGGTGACAGCGGCGAGCCCGTCGAGGTCACGAGGCGAAGGGTGGACAGATCGTGGCTCTGCGCAGGCACGATGCCACTTTTGCGCACGGCGTCGATATATTTCGCGGACGTGCCGAAAACGGCGAACCGCTCCTGTTCCGCATAGTCAAACAGGATGTTGCCATCCGGAGCAAAGGGCGAACCGTCATAGAGGCAGAGTGTGGCGCCAACTGCGAGACCGGAGACCAGCCAGTTCCACATCATCCAGCCGCATGTGGTGAAATAGAACAGGTTTTCACCCGGCTCGATGCCGCAATGCAGCCGATGTTCCTTCACATGCTGGAGAAGCGTGCCGCCGGCCGAGTGGACGATGCATTTCGGGATGCCGGTCGTGCCTGACGAAAACAGGATGTAGAGCGGATGCGAGAACGGCAGCGGCTCGAATTCGACGGTCCGTGCCGTAAATGGCGCCAGGAAATCGGCAAGCGCGCGGCCGTCGGATAGGGTCTTTGCGAGCGGCGCGGCATTCTTGTCCTGCGACCCTGCATAGGGCACGACCAGAACCGGTACGCCGAGCGTCTTTGAAACCGCGTCGACCTTTGCCGACACATCCTGCAGTTTGCCGTTGTACCAGTAGCCATCGCAGGTGATGAACAGCTTTGGGCCGATCTGTCCGAACCGGTCCAGCACGCCCTGTTCACCGAAATCCGGTGAGCAGGAAGACCAGATTGCCCCGATAGAGGCTGCTGCCAGCACGCAGGCGATCGTTTCAGGCATATTCGGCATCATCGCGGCGATGCGATCTCCCCTGCCGATGCCGAGTGCGCGGTATGCCTGCTGAAGCCTTGACACCTCGCCCTGCAACCTTTCCCAGGACCAACGGTCCTTGACCTTGTCCTCGCCCCAGAAGACCAGAGCGTCCGAGGTCTTCGCGTCGGCTCCGCTGCCGGCAAGCAGGTTTTCGGCGAAGTTCAGGCGTGCATGGGGAAAGAAGCGGGCGGCGAGCATCTCGCCATCGTCGTCCAGGTAGACGTCGCCCTTGTCGCCCTTGACGCCGCAGAAATCCCAGACGGCGGACCAGAAATCGCCGCGCTGTTCGATCGACCAGCTGTGGAATGCGTCGTAATCCTCAAAACCGATTGAATACCGCTCGCTGCACCAGACGATGAAGCGGGCAAGCGGTGCTGTCCGCAACGTCTCCTCCGATGGCGACCAAAGCGGCTGCTGCTCACTCATGCAATTCTCCTCCTATGCCGTTCACAGGCGCGTCCCTGACCGTCTGTATATCATGCGATCGAAGGGGATAAAGCACTGGAGCGCGCGCTTGCTGCATTTGCGCGACGCCGGCATTTCCTATATTCGCGTGAGCCATGCCCAACGAGACAGACGGAAAGCTGCGTAGGACCTTCGGACGCCCCTTAGGGAAGCGGACGCGCATCGCCTTGATCGTTCTGGTCTCGCTGCTGAGCCTCTTCGTCGCCTTCCAGCTCGCGGCACCCTTCCTTGTTTCGACCGTGCTGGTACGGGAACGAATGGAGCGCGCCGTCGAGGAATGGATCGGCCACGACGTGTCGATCGGCGGACAGCCGTCGCTTGCCTTCTGGCCGGAGCCGCGCATCACATTCTCCGATGTAATGGTTCGCAACATCGATCATGGCAAGAAAGGCATGCTTGGCAGCGTCCGTGAACTGTCGGCGTCGTTCGATCTTCTGGGCGCGCTGGTGGGACAGCCGGAATTCAAGGATTTCCACCTCAAGGACCCGCAGCTTTTCGTGCTGCGCAAACCGGATGGGCGACTGGACTGGACCAATGACGGATTGC
Source organism: Rhizobium sp. CFBP 8752 (assembly GCF_014842035.1). NCBI lineage: Bacteria > Pseudomonadati > Pseudomonadota > Alphaproteobacteria > Hyphomicrobiales > Rhizobiaceae > Rhizobium > Rhizobium sp. CFBP 8752. The sequence goes on from NZ_JACYUZ010000001.1 coordinate 2,701,747, forward strand.
TCAGCCGCGCCGTTCGCGCTGTCAAAAGCGATGGCACCGGTCAGTTGCTGGACAATTCGAATGATGCGCCGATCGGCGATGTCCTGATCGAGAACGGCACGCTTCAGATTACCAACGAAGAGGATGGCCGCATCGTCCGGGTCGACCGGATCGACAGCGAGATCGACTGGTCCTATCTTTCACGCAGCGCGAGCTTCAAGGGCCAAGCAACGATTGCCGGCCGCAGGGTCACGGCCGATATCACCTCGCGCCAGCCTCTGCTTCTGTTTTCGGGCCGCAGCAGTAGCACTTCGGGCTCAATCCAGTCGGACCTGTTCAGCGCCAAGTTCAGCGGCGTCGTCAACCTCGCGAGCCACGGCTTTTTGTCCGGAGATGCCGAATTTGCAACGGCGGATGGCGCCAAAGCCATGCAGTGGATGGGGTTCGACCTGCCAGGCACGGAAAAGCTGAAGCAGCTCTCCGTGAAGGCCCGGCTGATCACCAACGATACGGCGATGCGGTTCGAAAGCCTGTCGCTCGGTATCGACGACATCACGGCAAGCGGCATTCTGGACCTGACCATGCCGGCGGATGCTCCCCCGCGGCTGACCGGGACGCTCGCCCTCAACACCCGCGACGTGTTGCCGATGCTGGCCGAGATCGCGCCGCGACTTCTCGACAAAAGCGATCCCGCCGCAAGACTGCGCGACCGGCTCGAGCTGGATTTGAGGCTATCCGCACAAAGCGTCGAGATCGGCCCCTTCCAACTCAGCGAAGTTGCCGTCGGCATCATGAATATCGGTGACCAGTCACGGATCGATATTCTCGACAGCGATTTCGAAAACGGACGACTGACCGGCCGCATCGCGACGATCAAGGACGGGGAAACGGGCGGCGTTGCAATAAGGCTCTCCGTACAGGACGCCGACTTCGCCAGCGTGATCAGCCGGCTTGGCCTGACGGCCCCGCTACCCGGCGCCTCGGGCTCGCTCGAACTGGCGCTGGACGTGGCGCGACCGGTGACGGCGGAAACGCTGCGCAACGCCAAAGGATCTCTGCGCTTTCGTGCCGGCAGCGGAACTCTGCCCGGTGTGGACATGGCAGGCATAAGACGGCTGGCGACCCAAAAACCCTATTTCACGCTGAGCGAAGCAGGGACAGGAGCTTACGAATTCCAGAGTGTCGATATTAACGTCACCGTCGCCGATGGTTTAGCCGATATCCGCAACGGGCTGATCGTTGGAACCAACGAGCGTATTACGCTCAACGGCATCGTGCCCTATGCCAATAACAGCCTCGCGCTTTCTGCCGGTGTGCTCACAGATTCCAGCGGGACAACCAGCGGGGACGCTGCCGCTGGCCGCCCGGATGCCACCCACTTTTTCATCGGGGGATCCTGGCAGAACCCGGTGATCTGGCCGGTCGCGAAGCCCGCGCCGAAGATCACCGAATGACGCACGCCCTGAAAGTTCAGCTGCCGGTCCGCAGCGCCATATGCTCGTCGCGGATGCGCCGGACCTCGGCCCGCTTGGTGCCGATCGAGGTGGCGATGACGCCGAGTGTCACCAGCGCGATCAGGATCGTGCAGATTGCGTTGATTTCCGGCGTCACACCGAGCCTCACCTGCGAATAGATCTTGATTGGCAGCGTGGTGGCACCTGGCCCGGTGTTGAAGCTTGCGATCACAAGATCGTCCAGCGACAGGGTGAAGGCGAGCATCCAGCCGGAGATGACGGCGGGCAGGATCAGCGGCAGGGTGATCTGGAAGAACGTCTTGACCGGCGGGCAGCCAAGATCGAGCGCTGCCTCTTCCAGACTGCGATCGAAGGTGAGAAGCCGCGACTGAACGACGATCGCCACGTAACACATGGTGAAGGTCGTGTGGGCGATGATGACAGTCCAGAACCCGCGATCGACGCCGATCGCCACGAACAAAAGCAGCAGCGACAGGCCGGTGATGACCTCCGGCATGACCAGCGGCGCATAGATCATGCCTGAGAACAGCATCTTTCCCGGAAACTTCTGGTAGCGGACCAGCGTCAGCGCGGCCAGCGTGCCGAGGATGGTACCGAACGTGGCGCTCAACAGACCGACGCGGGCCGTGACCCAGGCGGCATCCATAAGACCCTGGTTCGACCACATCGAGACGTACCAGTTGAGCGAGAAGCCGCCCCAGACCGTGACAAGCCGCGAGGCGTTGAACGAGTAGACGACCAGAATGATAATGGGGATGTAGAGGAAGGCGAAGCCAAGCGTCAGGACGGTGGCATCAAGGCGGTTCTTTGTCATCTCACGCCACCTTCTTCTGCTGGTTCTGGAAGATGGCGATCGGCACGACCAGCATCAGGAGCAAGACCACTGCTACGGCCGAGGCAAGCGGCCAGTCGCGGTTGCTGAAGAACTCCGTCCACAGCGTCTTGCCGATCATCAGCGTATCGGCGCCGCCGAGCAGATCCGGGATGACGAATTCGCCTGTGATCGGGATGAAGCAGATCATCGAGCCTGCGATGACGCCCGGCAGCGACAGCGGGAAGGTGATTTTCCAGAACGCCTTCCACGGCGGGCAGCCGAGATCGTTGGCGGCTTCCAGCAGAGTATTGTCCATCTTTTCGAGCGCCGCATAGAGCGGCAGGACCATGAAGGGCAGATAGGAATAGACGATGCCGATAAAGACGGCCGTGTCGGTTCTGAAGATCTCCACCTGTTGATCCGGTCCCATCAGCCCGATCGTCTGCAAGGCGAGCGTCAGCAACCCGTCCGGCTTCAGGATGCCGATCCAGGCATAGACGCGGATGAGGAACGAGGTCCAGAACGGCAGGATGACCAGCATCAGAAGGATCGGCCGGATGGAATTGGGTGCGCGCGCCATGGCAAGCGCCATCGGATAGCCGATGAGGAGAAGCAAGAACGTCGAGATCGCGGCAATCCGCAGCGACGACATATAGGCCTGGAAGTAAAGCGGGTCCTCGGTCAGGAACAGGTAGTTCTCGATGTCCAGCTCGGAGACGAAATCGCTGAGGGCGCTCCAGCCGCCGAAGACCGGCGTATAAGGCGGCATGGCAATGGCCGTGTCCGACAGCGAGATCTTGAAGATGATCAGGAAGGGCGCGACGAAGAACAGCAGCAGCCAGAGATAGGGCACTGCGACGACCAGCCAGCGGGCCGGGTTGGCATGCGGATTATCGGCTGTCGTATCGGCCATGATCGCGCTCCCTATCGTGTCAGCACAAGGCCGGCATCGCGTGACCAGGTCAGCCACACCATGTCGCCGAAGGTGATCGGCCGATCGACCAGGCGCGAGACGTTGGCCTGAGCGGCGCGAACGATACGGCCATCCTCCATCTTCACGAGAAATACCGAGAAGTCGCCGAGATAGCCGATGTCCCAGACTTCGCCATAGGCCGCATTGAGGGACGTATCAGCGGGCTGTTCCTGCGAGATACGCACCTTTTCCGGACGGACCGCGTAGGCGACGTGATCTCCCTTGACGGCCTGGCATTCCTGTTCCGCGGCAACGCTCAGACCGTCGCTGTCGATCCGCACCAGACCGGGGGCGCCGAGCGCGCTATCGGTTTGCGTCACCGTGCCTTCGAGGATGTTGATATCGCCGATGAAGTCCGCCACGTAGCGGCTGTTCGGAGCCTCGTAGATTTCGGCAGGCGTTGCCACCTGCATGATGATGCCCTTGTCCATGACCGCGATACGGTCGGACACGGTCATCGCCTCTTCCTGGTCGTGGGTGACGATCAGGAAGGTGAGCCCCAGCGTCTGCTGGATATCCATCAGTTCGAACTGGGTTTCCTCGCGCAGCTTCTTGTCCAGCGCGCCGAGTGGTTCGTCGAGCAGCAGCACCTTAGGACGCTTGGCGAGCGACCTTGCCAGCGCCACGCGCTGGCGCTGGCCGCCGGAAAGCTGTGCCGGCTTGCGCTTGGCGAACTGCTCCAGCTTGACCAGCTTCAGCATTTCCTCGACGCGGGTATCGATCTCGCCCTTTGGCAGATTGTCCTGCTTGAGACCGAAGGCGATGTTCTTTTCAACCGACATATGCGGGAAGAGCGCGTAGGACTGAAACATCATGTTGGTCGGGCGCTTGTAGGGCGGAACACCGGAAATGTCCTTGCCCTGCAAAAGGATGCGGCCTTCCGTCGGCTCCTCGAAGCCTGCCAGCATCCGCATCAGCGTCGTCTTTCCGCAGCCGGACGGCCCGAGCAGCGAGAAGAATTCCCTCTCGTAGATATCGAGCGTCAGATTGTCGACGGCGGTAAAATTGCCGAAGCGCTTGGTGATGTTTTCAAAGCGGATGAAGGGCACCGACGCCGGATCGGTCCACGGAGAGAATTTTCGTTTTACCGGTCCGAGTGTTTTTGCCATCGCCTGCCCCGCCTGCCCTCAAGAAATATTGCCAGAAACAGATCGGGGCAGGTTTTGCCTGCCCCGAAGCCGATGGTTACTTGCCGGTCTTGATCTGGGTCCAGAGCCGGTTCAGCACGCGCTGTTCCTTGGGCCCGTAAGGCGAGATCGTGAAGAGCTTCTTGGTGACCTCTTCGGTCGGGTAGACCGCCGGGTTTTCCAGGACTTCCTTATCGATGAACTTCTGCGAGGCCAGGTTGCCGTTGGCATACTGAACATAATTCGATGCCTTGGCGATCACTTCCGGCTTCATCAAGTAATTGATGAATTCATGCGCTTCGGCCACGTTCTTGGCATCGGCCGGGATCGCAAGGTTGTCGAACCACATATAGGTTCCTTCCTTGGGGATCGAGAACTCGATGTTGACGCCGTTCTTGGCTTCCTCGGCGCGGGTCTTTGCCTGCAGAATGTCGCCCGACCAGCCGATGGTGATGCAGATGTCGCCGTTGGCGAGATCATCGATATAGGACGAGGAGTTGAACGTCTTTGCCGAGGAGCGGATGTCGGAATAGACCTTTCCGCCCGCTTCGAGATCCTTCGTTTCCTTGCTGTCGGGATCCTTGCCGACATAGTTCATGCCGATCGCAAAGGTTTCGTCGGATGCGTCGAGGATGTTGACGCCGCAGGACTTGAGCTTTGCAGCATTTTCAGGCTTGAACAGCACGTCCCAGCTGTCGAGGGGCGTATCGCCGAGTGCCTTCTTGACCTTATCGACATTGTAGCCAATGCCGGTCGTGCCCCACATGTAGTTGACGGCGTATTCGTTGCCGGGATCGTATTTGGCAAGACGCGCCGAGATTTCCGGCCACAGGTTGGAAAGGTTGGGGATCTTGGACTTGTCGAGCTTCTGGAAGACGCCGGCCTGGATCTGGCGGGCGAGGAACGGGGCGGTCGGCACCACGACGTCGTAACCGGAGCCGCCGGCAAGCAGCTTGGTTTCCAGGATATCGTTGCTGTCAAAGACGTCGTAGACAACCTTGATGCCGGTTTCCTTGGTGAAGTCCTGCAGGATCGATTCATCGATGTAGTCGGACCAGTTGTAGACATGCACAGTGCGTTCCTGGGCGGAAACACCAGACACGCTGAAAGCGGTCGCAGCCAAAGCGGCGGCTATGCTGAGCAAATGGGCTTTCATCAATTCTCTCCTGTTGCAGCACCTGCAGCCACCGCCCCTGCGCGGCAGGACGGTTCGCGCGAATTTCCCTATAATTTTGAGGAGAGTAGAAAGGAATTCCCCAGGCCACAAGGGGGAATGTGCAATGCAGCAGCGGTTACCGGAAATCGACGCCGCCCGAACCCATGCCCTTGTGCCAAGCCGAAATCGCAACCGGCTCATCGTTCACAAAAAAGGGCGGCCCGAAAGCCGCCCCTTGTCATTTCATCTTCCCGCGCTCAGGCTGCCCGGCTATCCTGACGGGCCATTGATCTCTGGCTGTCGATCTTGAACTGCTGGACGAGGCCGAGCAGCATATCCGCCTCTTCAGCAAGACGACGGCTCGCCTCGCTGGTTTCGCCCACCATGGCACCGTTCTGCTGGGTCATCTGATCCATCTTGTTGACGGAGCTATTGATGTCCTGAAGCGCTGCGGCCTGGTCGCGGCTGGCAGTGGCGATCGTATCGACATGCTTGCTGATGATGGTGATGTCGCTGCTGATCGTGGCCAGCACTTCGCCCGCTTCCTGCACCAGCGTCGATCCGGAATGGACCTCGTGGCTGGACTGGTCGATCAGGCCCTTGATCTCCTTGGCCGCATCAGCGGAGCGCTGGGCCAGTTCACGGACTTCCTGGGCAACGACCGCAAAGCCCTTGCCGGCATCCCCTGCCCGCGCGGCTTCGATGCCGGCGTTCAAGGCGAGGAGGTTGGTCTGGAAGGCAATGTCGTCGATGACGTCGATGATCAGCTCGATCTTCTTGGACGCTTCCTCGATCTTGCCCATGGCTTCGACGGCATTGCGGACCACGGTGCCGGAACTGTCGGCGCTCTTCTTGGTCTGCGTCACGGCGTCATTGGCTTCACGAGCGCGTTCGGCAGAGGAGCGCACGGTGACGGTGATCTCGTCCACGGCGGCTGCCGTCTCTTCGAGCGAAGCGGCCTGGCTTTCGGTGCGGCGTGACAGGTCCGTCGACGAGTGGCTGAGATCGGAGCTGCTCTTCTGGATCGAGAGCGTGCTGGCCCGGATATGCGTCATCGTTTCACGCAGCCGCAGGATCGAATTGTTGAAATCGGTCCGCAGGCCTTCAAGACGTCCGGAGAACGGCGTGTCGATCGAAGCGGACAGATCGCCCTGGGACAGACGCGACAAGGCCGATCCAAGCTGCGTGACGGCGTGCTCGATCTGGGCGTCGACATGCTGCTTTTCGGTATCGTTGCGATGGCGATCCGCTTCCGCCTCGGCACGCTCTGCGGCGCTGCGGCTTTCGATCAGCTGCTTTTCGCGGTCCTTATCGCGGAAAACCTCAAGGGCCCTGGCAATGTTGCCGAATTCGTTCGGCAGCTGGAGATAGGGGATCGCACTCTTGTTATCGCCCTGCGCAATGGCGCGGACGCTGCCGGTCAGCACGCCGAGCGGGCGCACGAGAGCCCGGATGGCGAAAAAGCTGAAGAAGCCGAGCACCAGAAGCGCGATCGCCGACGTGCCAATGAGGATATAAGCAGACGACGCGATATGGGCGAAATAGACTTCCATCGGAACACCGATGAAGAGGACGCCGGTGACTGCACCTGCGGCATTGGTGATCGGGAAATACCCGGTCATGTAGTCCTTGCCGAACAGAACCGCGTTTCCGAAATAGGATTCGCTCTTGCCGAGCTTCGGCTGCGCCGGATGTTCGGGAGCAAGCTTCGTGCCGATGGCGCGCTCACCCTTTTCCGTCTTCACGTTGGTGGAGATGCGGACGTAGTCTGCGCCCTGCTTTTCAAAGATCGTTGCAACGCCGCCGATGGCAGCAGCGGCACGGTCGACCACGTCATGGCCTTTCAGAGCGCCTTCGCCCTGGAGAACCTTGTTGACGACTTCGTCGCGGATCTCGGTCTTCGCACCGGGCAGTTCCAGCTCATAAAGAAGCCCCAGCGTGCGCATCGCCTTATAGGCATCGGCACGTGCACTCGACATGACGTCGTTCCGAAGATTGACATAGGCAAGCCCGGAAAGAGTAGCCGCTGCCACGGAAACGAGAAAAAGGCAGAGGAGAACAATCCGGGATACAACGGATGAGGGGAGAAGCTTCTTGGTCAAAACAGGGCTCTTTCCAAAATGTGAGAGACACTGTTGTTTTTGACGGAGATATCTGAAGATTAGATAAATAGGAAATTGACGTAACTCAAGCGACCGACGTAGATCCAGAGCTACACCGACGCCGTTACTCGTTCACACATTCCTTGCCGCAGCAAGGCTGCGGGGAGACTACGTCAGAAGTAGAAAGGAACCGAAAGAAGAGCAACAGTTGCTCCAATCGCCATCGCCAGAAATCTTACGCGGATCAACTTTGCGTTATCCTGGGTCTTGGCAATAGCAATTGCACGGGCGCTGCGGGTCTTCTGCATAGGTATCCGACTCCACGATCTTGGTGATGGCCGCCGGAAGCCGGCGGGTACGCAGCCTATAGACCAAACAAATGGGCTGGCATTAAGGCAGCATCCTCCAGGCATATTAACAACACCTGAATCGAGCACAACTGGCATTTCTACCTAGAGGCTGTCTCCGCAAGCATAGCCGGAAGACCAGGCCCACTGGAAGTTATAGCCGCCAAGCCAGCCTGTAACGTCGACGCACTCGCCGATGAAATACAAGCCTGGCACGGCCTTGGCCTGCATCGTTTTGGAATCCAGTGCGGAAGTATCGATACCACCCAGCGTGACCTCGGCCGTGCGATACCCTTCCGAACCGGCGGGGCGGATCTTCCAGTCCTGGATCGATGCTGCAAGCCCTGTCAGCATCTTGTCGGAGAGATCCGCGAGATTGCCGGTGACGCCCCGGTTTTCGACGAAGTATTGGGCAAGACGCTTGGGCAGTATTTCGCCAAGCGCCGTCTGCGCCGCCTGTCTGCCGTTCGTCTTGCGGGCCGCCTTCAGTGCATCGCTGATTGAGGCATCCGGTTCGATCGACAGCGTGATGTCGTCACCTTCCCGCCAATAGGAGGAAATCTGCAGGATGGACGGGCCACTGAGGCCGCGATGGGTAAACAGCATGGCCTCGCGAAATCCCGTCCGGCCGTGGTGCACTTCTGCAGGAACCGCGATCCCGGACAGCGGCGACAGTTTTTCGAGTGTGTTCTGGTCGAAGGTCAGCGGCACGAGGCCGGGGCGCGTCTCGACCAGCTTGAGCCCGAACTGCGCAGCAATCTCGTAGGCGAAGCCCGTGGCGCCCATTTTCGGGATGGAGTTGCCGCCCGTCGCCACCACCAGCGACCCGGCTTCGAACTGGCCGGCAGAGGTGGCCAGCCGATATCCGTCGGGCGATTTTTCGATGCCGTCGATCGCCGTCTGAAGCTTCAGGGACACTTTCGCGGCCGACATTTCCGCCAGCAGCATCGCGATGATGTCCTTGGCGCTGTTGTCGCAGAACAGTTGGCCGAGCGTCTTTTCATGCCAGGGAATCCGATGCCGTTCCACCAGATCGAGGAAATCGCGGGCCGTGTAGCGGGCAAGTGCCGATTTGACGAAATGCGCGTTGCCGGAGAGGTAATGCTGGGGGGCCGCACCGATATTGGTAAAGTTGCAGCGGCCGCCGCCCGAGATGCGGATCTTTTCGCCGGGCGCCTTGGCATGATCGAGCACCAGCACCGAGCGACCACGCTGGCCGGCGCGGATGGCGCACATCATGCCGGCGGCACCGGCGCCCAACACGATCACATCGAATTTCTGTGCCAATGGTCATCCTCTCGTCATCGACTTGCTGTTTTCGATTGGAGCCTCCAAGTCAAGATGGCGGGGACACAATAGCGGATTCAGCCTGCTCCTCGCCAAGAAGTCAGCGCGCTCTCAGCCAAAGAGTGTTCCCAAACATCATTCCATGGCTATGATGGGGCTCCGATCAACATGACCCCGGTGTGTTATGCCGCGCAAGAAATCATCCCCTGTCCTGGCAACCGGAACCGTGGCGAAAGCCGCGACAGCCCAGCCGACACTGACTTCGCTTCGCGGCGTTGCAGACTGGCGCGAGGCAGCCGCTTGGCTTCGGGCACGCGGGATCGAAGACATCGAATGCATCACGCCCGATCTAGCCGGCGTGCCGCGCGGCAAGATGATGCCCTCGTCGAAGTTTACGTCCAACACCTCGCTGGCGCTGCCTTCGGCGCTCTATCGCCATACCATCTCCGGCGAGTATCCCGACGAGACGGCAAACTTCCGCTACGAGCCCCGCGACAGCGACCTCAAGCTGATGCCTGACCTTTCGACGCTTGCCGTCGTGCCCTGGGAAAGCGACCCGACGGCGCAGGTGATCTGCGACATCGTCGACACAGATGGTCAGGCGGTGTCCTATACGCCGCGCAACGTTTTGAAGAATATCGTCAAGCTCTATAACGACCGCGGGTGGAAGCCCGTCGTGGCGCCGGAGATCGAGTTCTATCTGGTCGCCAAGAACGACGACCCGGATTACCCACTGCATCCACCGAAGGGCCGCTCCGGTCGGTCGATCCTCGGTGGACAGAGCTATTCGATTGCCGGCATCAACGAGTTCGACGAACTGATCGACGACATCTACCATTTCTCCGAAAAGCAGGGCCTCGAGATCGATACGCTGATCCACGAGGAAGGCCCGGCGCAGCTGGAAATCAACCTTCGCCACGGCGATCCGGTGGAACTGGCCGACCAGGTGTTCATGTTCAAGCGCACCATTCGCGAGGCGGCACTGAAACACGGCATCTACGCAACCTTCATGGCAAAGCCGATGCAGGGCCAGGCGGGATCGGCGATGCACATCCACCAGTCGGTGGTGGAGATCGAGACCGGAAAGAACGTCTTCTCAAATGCCGACGGTTCGGCATCGGAGGAATTCTTCCACTTTATCGGCGGCATGCAGGCCTTCATTCCGAAGGCGCTGGTGATGATGGCGCCTTATGTGAATTCCTACCGGCGTCTGACGCCGGATATGGCGGCACCCGTCAACTCCGCCTGGGGTTACGACAACCGCACCACGGCCTTTCGCGTACCGGTTTCGGACGCGAACTCGCGGCGTGTCGAGAACCGGTTGCCGAGCTCCGATGCAAATCCGTATCTGGCGCTTGCGGCCTCTCTCGGCTGCGGCCTGCTCGGCATCAAAAACAGGCTCGACCCGACACCGCCGACGGAAGATTCCGCCAATGAAGGCGAGATCGACCTGCCGCGCGATCTCCTAAAGGCAGTCTCGCTGCTCGAGGACGAGCCGGCGCTTGCGGAAGTGTTCAGCAAGGAATTCATCGGCCTTTATGCCGGCGTGAAGCGTGGGGAGTTCGAGACGTTCATGCAGGTGATCAGCCCTTGGGAACGGGAATTCCTGCTCCTCAACGTGTGAGGGAAAAGGTATTTTGGACAATTGGCAGAGCCCCATCGCCTCGGGCATTTCTTGGTATCAGGCAAGCGTTGGCGACCGGGCGACCTACCCTCCCCTCGACGGCTCGAAGAGCGTTGACGTTGCCATCATCGGCGGCGGCTATACCGGGCTCCAGGCCGCCTACACGCTGGCGAAAGCCGGCACGTCGGTGGTGCTGATCGAGGCCGCGCATTTTGGCGACGGCGCATCGGGACGCAATGGCGGGCAGTTGGGCACAGGCCAGCGCTCATGGCCGGAGGAGATCGAGGAGAAGCTGGGTTTCGAGCGCTCGAAAGCGCTGTTCGACATGGCCGAGGGCGCCAAGCGCTATCTGATGGATTTCGCGTCCGCCCACGGCATCGACATGGAATACGTGCCGGGTCAGCTGAACGTTGCCCACAAGCGGGGATACGAACGCTACTACCAGGCCAATGCCGACATCGCAGCGGAGCGCTACGGCTATCCGCATGTCACGTTCATGGGCGCGAAGGAAACCGCCGAGCGGGTCGGCACGACCGACTACCATTGCGGCGTGCGCGACATGGGAACCGGCCATATCCATCCGCTGAAGCTCCTGATCGGACTGGCACGGGTGGCGCATGACGCAGGCGCTGCGATCCATGAGGAAACGCCGGCAACCAGGATCACGCAGTCGGGCGGCAAGACGCTGATCGAGACGCCGCGCGGCACGATTTCGGCCGCTCGGGTGCTGCTTGCCACCAACGCCTATATCGGCAATCTCGAACCGGTGACCGGCGCGCATATCATGCCGATCGGATCCTTTATCGCCGCAACCGAACCGCTCGATGAGTTTCCGCAGGTCATTCCCGGCGGCGAGGCCGTCTGCGACAGCCGTTTCGTGGTGCGCTACTTCCGCAAGTCGCTGGACAACCGGCTGTTGTTCGGTGGCCGCGAGGTCTACACGTCGAGCAATCCGAAGGACACGGCAGAGGCCATCCGCCGCCAGATCGTCGATACCTATCCGGCGCTGAAGGATGTCCAGATCACCCATGCCTGGGGCGGCAATGTCGGGATTACCCTGCCGCGACATCCGTTCGTTCGCGAGGTGATGCCGGGCGTCACATCGATCGGCGGCTATTCCGGTCATGGCGTGATGCTGTCGAATTATTGCGGCAAACTTTACGCCGATATGGTCCTAGGAAATCGCACCGAGCTCGATTATCTGCGGGACCTCGACATACCGTCCTTCCCCGGCGGGCGGCGCATGCGAAGCCCTCTTCTGTTCCTCGCGCTGACTTGGTTTGCGCTCAGAGACAGGATGTGAGACGCCTCCCCTACCGCCCAGTTGCGATTTCGGGCTAGCGTTTTTAAATCGATTAGAATATGTGTTCCACCAACTATGCGAGATGAAAGAATAGCGATGAGCAGCCAGATCATCCCAGTCGAGCCGTTTGATTGCGTCGTTTTCGGCGGCACCGGCGACCTTGCGGAGCGCAAGCTTCTGCCGGCCCTCTACCATCGTCAGATCGAAGGCCATTTCACCGAACCAACCCGAATCATTGGCGCATCGCGCAGCGCGCTTTCGCACGACGACTACCGCAAGTTCGCCCAGGACGCCCTCAAGGAGCATCTCAAGAAGGGTGAATACGACGAGGCGGAAGTCGAGAAGTTCTGCAAGCGTCTCTATTACGTGTCCGTCGATGCGAAATCGGAAGGCGGATGGGCCGAGCTGAAGAAGCTGCTCGACGAGGGCAAGGACCGCGTCCGCGTGTTCTATCTCGCCGTCGCGCCTGGAATTTTCGGTGCCATTTCCGAAAAAATCCGCGATCACAAGATGATCACCAAGCAGACCCGTATCGTCGTCGAAAAGCCGATCGGCCGCGACCTTGCGTCAGCGCTGGCGCTCAACGACCAGATCGGCAAGGTCTTCCCGGAAGAACAGATCTTCCGCATCGACCACTACCTCGGCAAGGAAACCGTGCAGAACCTGATGGCGCTGCGGTTTGCCAACGCGCTCTATGAGCCGCTGTGGAACGCCAACCATATCGACCACGTGCAAATCACCGTTGCCGAAGCGGTGGGCCTCGAAGGTCGCGCGGGTTACTACGATACGGCGGGTGCTCTGCGCGACATGGTGCAGAACCACATCATGCAGCTCGTGTGCCTTGTGGCGATGGAAGTCCCATCGTCGATGGACCAGGAAGCCGTTCGCGACGAAAAGCTGAAAGTGCTGCGTGCGCTGAAGCCGATCAACGAATCCAACGTTCAGCAGATGACGGTGCGGGGCCAGTACCGCGCCGGCGCTTCGGCAGGCGGCGCCGTCAAAGGCTATCTGGAAGAGCTGGAAGGCGGAGTTTCCAACACCGAGACCTTCGTTGCCATCAAGGCCGAAATCGGCAACTGGCGCTGGGCCGGCGTTCCCTTCTACATCCGCACCGGCAAGCGCCTTGCGAGCCGCATGTCGGAAATCGTCATCACCTTCAAGCCGATCCCGCACAATATCTTCGATGCGAGCGCTGGCCGGATTGCAGCCAACCAGCTGATCATCCGCCTGCAGCCGGACGAAGGCGTCAAGCAGTCCCTGATGATCAAGGACCCGGGTCCGGGCGGCATGCGCCTGCGCGAAGTGTCGCTGGACATGAGCTTTGCTGCTGCCTTCAACGTGCGCAACCCGGATGCCTACGAGCGTCTTCTGATGGACACGATCCGTTCCAACCAGACGCTGTTCATGCGTCGCGACGAAGTGGAAGCCGCATGGCGCTGGGTCGACCCGATCCTCAAGGGTTGGGAAGCCGCCGGCCAGCAGGTTCAGGGCTATACGGCCGGAACCTGGGGACCGAGCCAGGCGATTGCCCTGATCGAGCGCGACGGTCGCACGTGGCACGAGACCTGAGGTAGCCATGACCTATACGACCCACGACTATTCTGACGGCGCGGCTCTGGCAGCCGCGCTTGCCGACGAGGTGGCAAGCCGCCTCGCCGCAGCGATCTACGCACGCGATTCCGCCTGCATCGCGGTTTCGGGCGGCTCCACGCCGAAGAAATTCTTCGAGGAGCTTTCGAAGCGCGAGCTTGCCTGGGACAAGGTGAAGGTGACGCTGGTCGACGAGCGCTTCGTGCCCGCTGACAACGAGCGCTCCAACCATCTTCTGGTTGCCAAGCATCTGCTGACCAACAATGCGGCGGCGGCAACCTTTGTGCCGCTCTATTACGATGCGCCCTCGATCGAGGAGGCGGCCGTGATTGCCACGAAGGCGACGGCTGCGCTCGACAAGCCGTTCGACGTCGTGATCCTTGGCATGGGTGGAGACGGGCACACGGCCTCGTTCTTCCCGCATGGCGACAATCTTGAACAGGCGCTCGACCTTACCGGTCTTTGCCGCGTCATGACGATGAAAGCGGAAGGGGCCGGCGAAGAGCGGTTGACCTTCTCCTTCTCCAGCCTTTCGGATGCCCGCTTTCTGGCGCTGCATATCGAGGGACAGGGCAAGAAGGACGTGCTGGAAAAGGCGATCGCCGGATCCGACGAGACCGAAATGCCGGTCCGTGCGGTCTTGAACCGTGCCGCCTCGCCACTCGACATCTACTGGGCGCCGTAACACGCGTCTTACCTGGCGGCTCCTTTTGAGGGGTCGGAGCAGTAACACCAGCGATCCCGGCACTCTCCCAGACCGGGATCGACCCAAGGAGGATGAACCATGGGCGCCCATTCCGGCATCGAGGCGATCACCGCCCGCATCGTCGAACGATCGAAACCGCATCGTGAGGCCTATATCGACCGGGTGCGCCGCGCCGCATCGCGCGGGCCACATCGCACCACCCTGTCCTGCGGTAACCTTGCACACGGCTTCGCGGTCTGTTCCCCCGCCGAGAAGGACGCGCTCGCTGGCGACGTCGTTCCGAACCTCGGCATCATCACCTCCTATAACGACATGCTCTCGGCTCACCAGCCCTACGAGACCTTCCCCGCGATCATCCGCGAGGCGGCACGCGCAGCCGGCGGCATCGCCCAGGTGGCGGGTGGCGTTCCAGCCATGTGCGACGGCGTCACACAGGGGCAGCCCGGCATGGAGCTGTCGCTGTTTTCCCGCGATGCGATCGCCATGTCGGCCGGTATCGGCCTTTCGCACAACATGTTCGACGCGGCCGTCTATCTCGGCATCTGCGACAAGATCGTGCCGGGTCTGGTGATCGCCGCTCTGTCCTTCGGGCATCTACCGGCGGTTTTCATTCCGGCCGGACCGATGACGACGGGCCTGCCCAACGACGAGAAGTCGCGCATTCGCCAGCTCTATGCGGAAGGCAAGGTCGGCCGCGCCGAACTGCTTGAAGCGGAGTCCAAATCCTATCACGGCCCGGGCACCTGCACGTTCTATGGCACGGCCAATTCCAACCAAATGCTGATGGAAATCATGGGCTTCCATATGCCCGGCGCCTCCTTCGTCAATCCGGGCACGCCGCTTCGCGAAGCGCTGACGCGCGAGGCCGTCAAGCGGGCGCTGGCCATCACCGCACTCGGCAACGAGTTCACGCCAGCGGGCGAGATGATCGACGAACGCTCGATCGTCAACGGCGTCGTCGGCCTGCATGCGACCGGTGGCTCCACGAACCACACGATGCATATCGTGGCGATGGCGCGTGCCGCCGGCATCCATCTGACCTGGGAAGACATTTCGGAGCTTTCCGACATCGTTCCGCTGCTGGCTCGCGTCTATCCGAACGGACTGGCCGACGTGAACCATTTTCACGCAGCCGGCGGCATGGGTTTCCTCATCCGCGAGCTCTTGAAGACCGGCATGGTGCATGATGACGTGCGTACCGTGTTCGGCCACGGGCTCGAGGCCTATACGGTGGAAGCCAAGCTCGACGAAAAGGGCCTTGTGGCACGCCATACGGTTCCGCAGACAAGTGGCGACCCGAAGGTTCTGGCGCAGATCGAAACCCCGTTCCAGCCGACCGGTGGCCTGAAGATGCTGACCGGCAATATCGGCAAGGGCGTCATCAAGATTTCCGCCGTGAAGCCGGAGCGCCATATCATCGAGGCGCCGGCTATCGTGTTCCACGGCCAGCAAGAATTGCAGGATGCGTTCAAGCGCGGCGATCTGAACCGCGACTTCATCGCCGTCGTGCGCTTCCAGGGACCGCAGGCGAACGGCATGCCGGAACTGCACCGCCTGACGCCGGCACTCGGCGTTTTGCAGGACCGCGGCTTCAAGGTGGCGCTGCTTACCGACGGGCGCATGTCTGGCGCATCCGGCAAGGTGCCGGCCGCCATCCACATGACGCCGGAAGCCTGCGATGGCGGGGCGATCGCCAAGATCCAGAACGGCGACATGATCCGTCTCGACGCGGTGGCAGGCACACTGGAGGTTCTGGTAGATGCCGCCGAATTCGACGCACGCCTGCCTGCCACGGCCGACCTTTCCGAAAACGAATTCGGCATGGGCCGCGAACTCTTCACCGCCTTCCGCCGCAATGTCGGCCGTGCCGAGCACGGCGCCAGCGTGTTTTCCTGAAATAACAAAGGGCGGCCTTGAGCCGCCCTTTCAAGAACTCCGACAGTGCCCGCGGTCCTTGGACCGGTGGATTTACCAGGCCCGGAGGTCGATCGTCATGTCGCGGTGGTTCGGATGCGTCGAGAAGACAAAGATGCGGTTCATCTCCTTCTTCGTCAGCATCTTCAGGAAGCGAACCTGAATGGTGTTGTTGGTGTTGACCCGCATCAGGATGCAGCCGACCTTGGAGATGCGGGCGTCCGGGATGTCGAGATAGAATTGCTTGGGCAGGTGGTACTGGGTGATGATGCCGAGAACCGCTTCGGTTTCGGATATCTGCACAACGTCGCAGCGGCGCTGCGCCATGTTCATCACGCCGTTTTCGGTATACTCGATGCGGGCTGCGTTCATCGTGTCATGCATCTTGAACCGCGCTTCGCGGTCGTACATGAACGACTCTTCCTTATTCAGAAAATGGCTTTTTCCAATGGGGGCCGCGGTCACGACAGTGTCTCCTATTCCAATGTCAAAGAGTAGGGCCTGAAGTTTAACAGAGCGTTGGAATTTCATATGCGGCCCGAATCGGAGCATTAGTCACAAAATTCCGGTAAATGTAAAGTTATCCCGATCCGTCAGCGGCGATAGGTCTGCCCGTCCGCATCGAAGAGATGCAGCTTCTGCCGATCGGCTGAAAAACGCATCGTGTCGCCTCTTTTCACGTCGATGATCCCAGGCAGTTTGGCGATGATCGGCTCCTTGGCCGACAAGCCTTCGATGTAGAGGAGCGTGACCTCCCCGAGCGCCTCGACGATGGAGACCTTGCCTTCGAAGAGATAATCCTCGCCGGTCGCGATGGTCAGATCTTCGGGCCGCACGCCGAAGCTTGCGCTCTTGCCGTTCGCGCCGGTTTCGGTCGCGATCGGTACGATGACCGACTTTCCGTCGACAAGCGAAACGGTGGTCACAGCGCCGGTTTCCTTGACCGTGACGGGCATAATGTTCATCGCCGGCGAGCCGATGAAGCGCGCGACGAACAGGTTTTTCGGGCGCTCATAGAGTTCGAGCGGTGGCCCGACTTGTTCAATGCGGCCGGCCGAGAGGACCACGATCCGGTCGGCGAGCGTCATCGCCTCCACCTGATCGTGGGTGACGTAGATCATCGTGGTGTCCGGCATCTGCTCCTTGAGCCGGGCAATTTCGATGCGGGTCGCGACGCGGAGCGCTGCGTCGAGGTTGGACAGTGGCTCATCGAATAGAAAGACTTTCGGGTCACGGCAGATCGCCCGGCCAATCGCCACGCGCTGGCGCTGGCCGCCCGAGAGCGCTTTCGGCAGGCGGTCGAGATAGGGCGTCAGTTGAAGGATATCGGCGGCCGCGCGGACCCGTCGGTCGATCTCCTCCTTGCTTTCCTTGGCGATCCGCATGCCGAAGGCCATGTTGTCGTAGACGGTCATATGCGGATAGAGCGCATAGGACTGGAACACCATGGCGATGCCACGGCGCGATGGCGGAACGTCATTCACCACCTGACCATCGATCAGCATCTCGCCGCCGGTGATCGTCTCGAGCCCGGAGATCATCCGCAGCAGCGTGGACTTGCCGCAGCCGGACGGGCCGACAAACACCACGAACTCGCCCTGCGCAATGTCCAGGTCGATGCCGTGCAGCACCTTCACCTGGCCATAGGACTTGCGGATATCCTTCAGTACGACACCGGTCATGACGTGATCCTCCCCGTTACCCTTTGTTGTCTCTTACGTGTGGCGAGCGAAATACGCCCCCCAAGGTGGCAGCTCGACACGATTGCCTTCGACACGGCTGTCAAAACCGTGGCCGACGAGCATGTCCCACTGACCGATCGGCAGGTCGGTCGCGACCTCGCCCGCACTCATGTTGAACAGGCAGAGCAGCGTCTCATTGCCGTATTGGCGTTTGTAGCCCAGCACCGTGTCATCGACCGGAAGAGACATGAACTGCCCCTTGCTCAGGGCCGGATGCAGTTTGCGGAAGGCGAGAAAGCGGCGATACTGCTCCAGCACCGAAGCCGGATCGCCATACTGGGCGCCGACGGCTTTCAGCTGGTGTTCGACCGGGATCGGCAACCATGTCTTTTCGGCCGTCGAAAAGCCGGCCTGAAGCGCCTGGGCATCCCAGACCATCGGCGTGCGGCAGCCGTCGCGGCCCTTGAATTCCGGCCAGAACTGAATGCCGTAGGGATCGCGCAGGTCGGCATAGGCGATATCGGCCTCGGTCAGGCCCAGTTCTTCCCCCTGATAGATGCAGACGGAGCCGCGCTGGGTGAGAAGAATGGCCGAGAGCATTTTTGCGTAGGCTTCACGGTCGAGCACGTCCATGCCCCAGCGGCTGACATGGCGCACGACGTCGTGGTTGGAAAAGGCCCAGCATGCCCAGCCCTCAGGCGCGGCCTCGGAAAAGGCGGTCTGCACTTCGGCCACGCGGGCGGGTGTCAGAGCGTCGGGCGCCAGGAATTCGAAGGCGTAGCACATCTGCATCTTGTCATCGCCGGAAGTATATTCGCCGACGATTTCCAATCCGCGCTGACTGTCACCCACTTCGCCGACGGCAGCGATTGCCGGGAATTCGTCGAGAACGGCGCGGAAGCGCTTCAGGAACGCGATATTTTCCGGCCGGTTCTTGTCGTAGATGTGTTCCTGGAAATTGTAGGGGTTCACGGCGGGCGCCGTCGACGCGTTGCGGCGCGAGGGATCGAGCGCCGGGTTGTCGCGCAATTGCTTGTCGTGGAAGTAGAAGTTGATCGTATCGAGGCGGAAACCATCGACGCCGCGGTTCAGCCAGAAGCGCGTCATGTCCAGCAACGCATCCTGAACCTCGGCATTGTGCAGGTTGAGGTCCGGCTGCGAGGTGAGGAAGTTGTGCATGTAATATTGCATGCGGGTCGGATCCCAGTGCCAGGCCGAACCGCCGAAGATCGACAGCCAGTTAGTGGGCGGCGTGCCGTCGGGCTTGGCGTCTGCCCAGACATACCAGTCGGCCTTGGGATTGTAGCGCGAGGAGCGGCTTTCGATGAACCATGAATGCTGGTCCGACGAGTGCGACATGACGAGATCGATCATGACCTTGAGGCCAAGGCGATGCGCTTCCGCGATCAAACCATCGAAATCCGAAAGCGTACCGAACATCGGATCGACATCGGAGTAATTGGAGACGTCATAGCCGAAGTCCTTCATCGGCGACGGAAAGAACGGCGAGATCCAGATGGCGTCGGCGCCAAGCGCTGCGATATGCGGCAGGCGCGCGGAAATGCCCTTTAAGTCACCGATGCCGTCGCCGTTGCTGTCCTGGAACGAGCGGGGATAGATCTGGTAAATGACGGCGCCACGCCACCAGTCCCGATCCTTTGCTGCGTCCGTTGCTCCGGAGACTTCCGCCGAACTTGTCATCCACTATCCCTGTCGGTTCATAGACATCATCCGCCCTTGACCGACCCGGCGAGCAGGCCGCGGACGAGGTATCGCTGCAGTGCAAAAAAGACGATAATCGGGACGATGATGGTTATGAAGGCCGAAGCGGTGAGAATTTCCCATTTGCCGCCCATCGACCCCAACAGCGCGTTGAGAGAGCCGGTCAGGACCAGCTGATCCTTGCCCGTTCCGAGAAATACCATGGCGACGAGAAGGTCGTTCCACGTCCACAGGAACTGGAAGATCGAGAAGGAGGCGAGTGCCGGAAACGACAGCGGAAGGACGATCTTGACGAAGATCTCGAAATCGCTGGCGCCATCGACACGGGCGGATTCGATGATCTCCTTGGGCAGACCTGCAATGTAGTTTCGCAGGAGATAGATCGCGAGCGGCATGCCGAAGGCCGCATGCGCAAGCCATATCCCGACATAGGAGCGCGACGACACGCCGAACAGGTTGCCGATGTCGTTATAGAGCGTCAGCAACGGGATCAACGTCATCTGCAGCGGCACGACGATCAGCCCGACCACGAGCGCGATGATCAGCGACCGGCCGGGAAACTGCATCCAGGACAGGGCATAGGCTGCGAAGGCTGCGATCAGGATCGGGATGATGGTAGCGGGTATTGCGACCGTCAGCGAATTGATAAAGGATTGGCCGATGCCGGCGGACGTCAGTACCGTGCGGTAATTGTTGAGGGTGAAGTTCGGCGGCTGGGTGATCGAGAGATAGATGCGCTTGCCGCGCTTGTCGTCGAATGGGCCGCTCTTCACGTAGGAATAGCTTCCATCCGTGTTGACGGTGAGCTTTTCACCGTCTCCCAAATCCGCTTCCTTGCCGGCCTCGAATTCTGTCGGTGCAGCGACCCTGGTGCCGAAGGCGACGACACTGCCGCTCTTGACATCGCCGCCATCGAAGACGGAGCCTGAAATGATGTAGTTGGGTCCGTCCTGCCGGGCGCTTGCGGGATCGCCGAGGCGTGCTGCGCTGGTTTCGGCGGCACCGGTCAGCGCCGTCCACCAGCCCGAGGAGGTGATCTGGCCGGCATCGCGGAACGAGGTGACGAGAATGCCGAGCGTCGGGATCAGCCAGATGATGCAGATCACCAGAACCGAGGCATGCAGGATCAGTCTTGGAACGCCGATGCGGCGAAGGCTTGCGACAGCGCTCATCTCAATGGTCTCCCATGTCGCGGTTCGCCTGACGGATGTTCCAGATCATGATCGGCGTCACCGCCGCCATGATTACCAGCGCGATGACGGCGCTTCGGCCGCTGTCGCCGCCGCCGCGGAACATCCAGTCGAACATCAGGTTGGCAAGCACCATCGTGTTCCACTGGCCATTGGTCATGGTCAGAACGATGTCGAACACCTTGAGAACGAGAATAGTGATCGTGGTCCAGACCACAGCGATCGTGCCCCAGATCTGCGGCACCATGATTTTCCAGAAGATCTGCCAGCCATTGGCGCCATCGATGACGGCCGCTTCGACGGTTTCCTCAGGAATCCCGCGTAGCGCTGCCGACAGGATGACCATCGCAAAACCGGTCTGGATCCAGATCAGGATCGCCATCAGAAAGAAGTTGTTCCAGAAGGGCAGCGAGATCCACACCTGCGGATCGCCGCCGATTGCCCGGACGATCGCATTCAGAAGGCCGATCTGCGTTTCGTTGCCGCCACGGAATTCGTAGATGAATTTCCAGATCACCGAAGCGCCGACGAACGAGATCGCCATCGGCATGAAGATCAGGCTTTTGGCGAGATTTCCCCACCAGATACGGTCGGTGAGCACCGCGATGACCAGGCCGAGGAAGGTGCAGGCTGCCGGCACGACGGCGAGCCAGAGGATGTTGTTGAAGATCGACTGGCGGAACTGCGCGTCGAAGAAGGCCCAGCGGTAATTGGCCAAGCCGACGAAATTGCCGCCGGAACGATCGTAGAAGGACAGGATGAACGTCGCGATGACGGGATAGACGAGATAGACCGCGAGCAGCAGGAGTGCGGGTCCGAGAAACAGCCAGGGGCGGATCGTGGCTCTACGGTTGAGATTGGCCGAGGCCTTGCGGGCATCGCCTTCCGGCACCGGAAGTGCCGCTGATAGCAGCTTGTCGGAAAGCCAGTAGTAGAGCGCGCAGGCGAAAACGCCGGCAACGACGACACCCATGGCAGATGCAATCTGAGCTAACATAGGCCCTCCCCCTTTTCTGCAGTGCTAAGCAGGTCTTCCGTCGTCATATCCGGGAAATGCCCCTCGCCCCCGCATCCACCCTTCTCCCCGTGGTCGAGGGAGAAGGGCAGTCGCGAGCGCAGCCTTCGACGCGAATGACTACTTCAGACCGTCCCAGGCCTTCTGGATATCGCCGCCCACAGCCTTTGCATCCTTGCCGCCGACATAATCGATCATGCCGGTCCAGAAGGCGCCGGCGCCGATCTTGCCGGGCATCATGTCGGATGCATCGAAGCGGAAGGTGGTGGCGGTGGTCAGCAGTTCGCCCTGCTTGCGCAGTGTGTCGTTGGCATAGGCTTCCGTCTTGGCGCCCTTGAACGGCGTGAGGAAGGAGGCCTGCGCCATCCAGACTTCATGGGCGATCGGCGTCTTCAGGAATTCGATGAATGCCTTTGCCGCAGGAGAATCCTTGGTGATGGCAAACATCGTGCCGGCACCGAGGACCGGGGTGCCGAGTTCAGGCTTGGAGGCATAGGTCGGCAGGTAGAAGAAGTCCGCATCGACGCCCAGTTCCTTGTCCGCAGGGAAGAAGGATGGCACGAAGGAGGCCTGGTGATGCATGTAGCACTTCGGCGGGATGTCGAAGAGGCCCTTCGGGCTGTCGCGGAAGTCGGTCGAGGCGACCGCTGCAACGCCGCCCGCGACGTATTTGTCATTGCGGGCGAACTTGCCGAATTCCTCGATGGCACCAACCACTGCCGGATCGTCGAACTTGATCTCGTTCGACACCCACTTGTCGTAGGTTTCAGCCGACGACGTCCGCAGCATCATGTCCTCGACCCAGTCAGTCGCAGGCCAGCCAGTCGCGCCGCCCGATCCGAGACCGATGCACCACGGCACGCCGCCATCCTCGACGATCTGGTCGGAGAGCTTGATCAGGTCTTCCATCGTCTTTGGGACTTCGTAACCGGCTTCCTCGAAATTCTCCGGCACGAACCACACGAGCGATTTCAGGTCGGCCTTGAACGGGAAGCCGAAATAGGCCTCTTTGCCGTCCTTGCCCTTGTAGGTGCCGTAGCGGATCCAGTCCTCGCCGGAACCGTAATTGGTCTTGATCCAGTCGGCATTTTCCTGGCCGAGCGGCGTCAGAAAGCCCTTGGTCGCGAGATCGGCCAGAAGACCCGGCTGCGGGATGATGGCAATGTTGGGCGGCGAGCCGGCCTGGGTATCGATGACGATCTGCTGCTCGTAGTTCTCGGACGACGAGTATTTACCGTTCGCACCCGTCGCGGCATTGAAATAGGCGAGCACGCTGTTGAACAGCACCTCGTCCTCGCCACGCCAGGGACCGAACAGGGTCAGGCTCTGGCCCTTCAGGTCACCATGCGCGGATTTGAAATCCTCGTAGCTCTTCCAGTTGAACTTGGCATCTTCGCCGGGCGCGAACTTCAGTTCCTGCGCACCTGCAGCCCCTGCCAGCAGTGCGACGAAAGCCGTGCCGATCCAAAACGATTTCTTCATCAAAATATCCTCCCCTTTGAAGCGTAATCTACAGGGGGATTTAAGGCAGAGCCAGAGGTTTCAAGGGCGCCAGTGCAAGCAAAGCGCCTTGAATGTGATGAATGGTCCGAAATCAGAACTTTGGCGCAGGCAGCCCGGCGGCGCGATGGGCGGCGATTACGGTGTTGGCCATCAGCATGGCGATGGTCATTGGACCGACGCCGCCTGGAACCGGTGTGATGGCTGCGGCGACCTCTGAAGCCTCGTCAAAAGCAACGTCGCCGACGAGACGGGTCTTGCCCTCGCCCTTTTCCGGTGCCGGCACCCTGTTAATGCCGACATCGATCACGGTCGCGCCGGGCTTCACCCAGTCCGCCTTGACCATTTCGGGCCGACCGACGGCGGCAACCAGGATATCGGCGTTGCGGCAGACGGCGGCGAGATCCTTCGTCTTCGAATGCGCCATGGTGACGGTGGCATTTGCGGCCAGAAGCAACAGGCCCATCGGCTTGCCGAACAGGTTGGACCGGCCGATGACCACGGCATTCAGGCCGGACAGGTCTTCGCCATGGATGCGCTTGACCAGCAGCATGGAGCCGGCCGGCGTGCAGGAGATCATGCCTGTCGTCAGGTCACCGGTGGCGATCTTGCCGGCATTGGCGATGTTGAGGCCGTCGACATCCTTTTCCGGCAGGATGGACTGGATCACCGGCTCCTGATCGAGATGTCTCGGAAGCGGCAGCTGGACGAGAATGCCATGGATCGCCGGATCGGCGTTGAGCGTATCGACGAGAGACTGAAGCGCCTCCTGCGTCGTCTCTTCCGGCAACGTGTGCTGGATCGAATTGAAGCCGCACTGCTTCGCCATCCGGCTTTTGGAGCTGACGTAAGCGTGGCTGGCCGGATCGTTGCCGACGATGACGACTGCCAAGCCAGGCTTTGCGCCGCCGGCCCGTTCGAGGCCTTGCGCTGCCTCCGTGACTGCCGAAATGACCGATGCTGCCGCCTGCTTGCCGTCGATTACCGTGACCACGTGCCATCTCCCGTTGACCGAACAGATCTAAGCCGGAGGCTACCGCCTCAACTGGCTCACCTGCGCCTAATGCTGTCGGGAGCAAACAAAAGCAAGGTCAAATCTTGATCCGGGCGATGTCCCTGCCCTATCGTCTCGCGGCGGTCCGCAGTTCGGAATAGGTCTGCACCTGGTCGCGAAGGTCTATCATTTCCTGTCGGAGAAGCTGCAATTCCTCAAGCGTGCGGCGATCCTCGTGCGAGAGTTCGGAATAGGCTAGCTCCTGCTGGCGCATCGCATGCCGGCGCGGATCGGAGATGGCAGCCGAGAGAAGCGCTGGAACGGCGGCTTCCTCATAAGGCTGGCGGTTTGCCATCAGCAGTTCGCGAAGCTGTGCTGAAAGCGGCAGGCCGTTGGCGGCCTCGCGCTCTTCCATTTCGGGCCAGTAATCCTCGGAAACAGGATAGGTCTCGACGTCCTGCGCCCAGGCGTCGGAGCCTGGACCGTGGTCATATTCGTAGGCGGCTGCGATCTCTTCTGGATCTTCGGTCAGATCCAGATCGGCGGCCCAACGCGCATCCATCGGCAGCGCGGCGATGTCCTCGACATCGTCCGTCTGGATATGGTCGTGCTCGGTGTCGAGATGATCGACTGCGGGCTCCTGCGATGGACGGCGTCCGATCAGCATTGCTCCGGCAGCGCCGAGAAGCAGACCAGCGAAGGCGCCGAGCCCGCTCAGCGCATACCAGGGCAAGCCGAGCCAGACTGTCGCTGGGGCTTCGTTGGGCGTGACGGTCAAAGGCTTTGAGATCTGCACGCGCGGCGCGGCGGCCGGCTTTGCCGATCCCGGGCTGTTGAAGCGGCCGGTCGAGTAATTGTCGCGCGCTTCGGCAACAGCCGTTTCCAGCCCCGAGAGCTTTGCGATCTCATCCGAGACGGTCTTGTCTGCAGTAAATTGGTCAAGCTTGGTGCGCAGTTCCGCAAGCTGCGTGGTAGCATGCGCCTTCTGGCTGTTCAGCGATTTCACCAGTTGCTTCAACGCGTCCTGGATCGAGTTGCGTGCCTGCGCAAGGACCGCCTCGGCTGCCTGGTAGCGCGGATGAAGCGGGCCGAGATCGCTCGAAAGCTGGTCGACGCTAAGCTGTGCTTCCACGTGCCGCTGGCGCTGATATTCGAGGCCGGTATAGTCGAGACTGTCCGGCAAAGGCTTGTTCAGAACGTCAGCAACCTTCATGGCAGAGGCCTGGTTCAGCCTGTCGTTCAGGGCTGCGAGATCGCTCTCGGTCTGCTCGACATCGCGGGTCAGGTCGCGCATTTCGGCGGCCCGGCTTTTCAGTTCGGCGACCTTGTCCTTGCCGGTTCGGCTGACAAATCCTGAAAGAGCGGCTTCGGCGCGGCCAAGTGTGTCGCGAAGGGCCTCGACGGCCGGATCGCGGCCATCGACTGCGCCGACGGACAGTGCTATCGGCACGGCATTGCCCAGCATGCCGACGATCTGGCGGGCCTCTTCAGACTTTCCGGCCGTCGCAGCGATGCGCAGATCCGTGGTGATGCGGTCGTAGGAAATGGTGATCGCCCGGGTCAGGCGGTCGCGCAGGCCTGCCTCGTCCTGCAGCGTGGTCGTGCCCGTGCCGGAGACGATTTCGTAAAGGAGGCCGGTGACGCTTTGCGGCTCCGTGGCGAAACTGCTGTCCTTGCCGAGGTTGAGCGCGTGGATGAGATTGTCGATCGTGGTTCTGGCGAGAAGCTGCCCGATCGCCGCCGAGACGGTCTGTTCGCCGATCGCGCCGACCTTGAGCTGCGTGTGCGCGGTAAAGGTTGGCTCGCTGCCGCCAAGAAGAGCGAGCGGCGCAACGCCTCCGAGCGCCGTCAGGAGACCGATCCCGAACAGCGCGGACGGGAGTGCGCGCCGCGCCGGAATGTTGTCCCTTGCGCGATCTACAGCCGGGCTGTCGGGCTTTTCGACCTCAGAATTATCCATGGAAAGACCGTCTTGTTTCGCGGATCGCACCGAAGCGCTCCGAGTTCCTTAAGACAGTCTAAATTTCCATGGCAAAGAAAGCGTTAACGATCCGAGATTTGGCTCGGCAGACGGAAGAGTTCGTCGTTTGCGACAACCGTCAGAGACGCGGAGGCAATCGCCGGCAGGTGGACCAGACGATCGAGATCTTGCGGACGGCGAAGATCGGCGATCACGAGGTCAAAACCGCCCTCCAGTACCGACGCCTGATCGACGATTTCGAAACGGTGCCAGGGTGCATGGCGTGACAACGAGGCGCGCAGGTTTTTGAGAACCGCGACGTCGGTGCCGACCAGGCCGATGCGCCGGCTCTGCTCGGAAAATGTGAGGAATGCGGGGACAAAGAGCGACGCGGTGAAGCGGTCCCGCAGGCCTGGGCCGAACAGGCGTGCCGAGATCCCGGCAAGACGGATGCTGCCACGAACCGGAAGTCTCGCGCGGGCGACGCTCTCGCCATTTTCGGACAGCGTCCGGTATTCGATCATTCCCCGTGAAAAGGTAATGGTCGAGGATGGATGGGGATCGGAGAGCATGGCCTCCGCCCGCTCGAATGCGGCAGTCCAGCTCAGCTCTTCGATGCCGTTGCCAAGACCGTGCGAAACCGCGTTGAAGGCGGTGTTATGTACCGAGGCGTTCACGTGTGCTCTCCGCTCGAAAATCCAGTCGTCCTGGACCCTAGCGGAAAGCGCTGAACCGGCTTTGAAGCCAACCGTTAAAATGCGAGCGATGTGTCGAAAAGACATTGTCGCCGCGGTAGCAAGGCAGTTTTAAACGACGGCTGCCTAGTGCGCGGGAGCTGCCGCCGGTGCCTCGACCTTGACGCCCTCGACGATCTTCTGGGCCGGAATGGGATTACTGCCGCGTCTTGCCGTGTTGGTGTCGATCGTTTCCTTCGACATGTAGTCGAGCTGTTCGATCATCACGTTGGCGACGACCGCATCGCCGAGCTTGGCGTTGATGCCGTCCTTGATCTTCGTGCGAAAGGCCTCTGGATCGAAGGTGCCGACGCTTTTCAGGTCGATCATCTTGTCGCCCATCAAAAGCGAGAACAGTTGGTCCGTCAGAACGACTTCCATCGGAAGCTGGACGTGCTTGGACTTCATGCTGTCGACCGAAAGCGAGATGCGGCCGAGAAAATAGCCCTGGACCACGCCATTGTTGATGACCGGCAGGCTGACCGGGTTGCCCCGCACGATCGTGGTCACGACCGCGGCTTCCGCCTCGGTCGCCACGGGCGCCTTCGACATTTGCGCGGAGACATACACCCCACCGATCGTGGCAATGCAGACCCAGAGCCCGATCAGCAGAACCTTGATCATCAGGATGTGCCGAAGCGGAACTGATGTTCCGAATAGGTGCCGTCGGCGTCCATATCCTTGACGGCATTCTTCAAGATGTCGGCGACAGCGCGGACGGCATCGAGATGCGCTTCGACCCGCTGGGCGTTCAGCTTCAGCTTCTTCTTCAGGCCCAGCAACTGGCCGAGGTAAGGTGCCGAGGTTTCCTTGACGTCCGGTCCGCGGAACAGGGTCGTCAATTCATAGAGGCAACGGCTCTTGTGGGCATTCGACACTTTGAGGTCGAAGCCGGAATCACGGCCGATCCGATCATTCTCGTTATCGATGATCATCTCAAGACGGGAGAGCACGGTCTTGATGCGGTAGTCAGTGGAAACGACGTCCATATCAACCTTCTAATGTTAAATTAATTTGATTTCTTAGCTGCGCCGACGGCTTCCGACGGAGACAGGATCTGCCGCTGGAAATCGGTGATCATGCCCACCGCCATCTGGCGATCGCCTTCATCGGTCTTGGCATTCGGTGCCGTGCCACGTGACTGCTGTACCGACTGCGAGAACAGTTTCTCGGCAATGCCGAAACCGCCCTGCTTGGAGACGGCATCAGCGATCTGTTCCGCCATCATGCCCTTCCAGAAATCGCCGGCAGAACCCTTGCCGAAGACTTCTTCGCTCTCGGACGGAAGCATGTTCTGGATAAACGTGGAGGCGACGCTTGCCTCGAACTTCCGGTAGGTTTCCGGAATATCCTTGTGGTGCGAAACACGGACGTTTTGGACCGTGGATTCGGACGCAGCGGAGTCGGCGGATTTAGCAGTCTGGCTGACGGCCTGGGAGAAACCCACGCCGTTGGATGCCAGCATCACCGACTGCGCCGTCGCTTCGTTTGCCTTCAGCTTTTCACGTGCGGCCTGCAGCAGGCCCGGATCCGCGGCCTGGACAACATCCAGGACAAGATCGCTCGGGGGAGAAATAGCCAATTCCAGTTCCTCATTGATTAGCGAACTGGATCATCCCTTATCAAGCTTGCTGGAAGCTGGTGTGGCGACCATCAGGCCGAGATCGACGAGATCGTACATCCGTTCGTCCTCGGCGAGCCGGCCTTCCAGCTCCTTTGCGTCGCCCATGCGCTCTTCCAGCCGGTCGCCCTTGGTCTTTTCGCGCAGTACCCGCTGTTCCTGCGATTTCTGCTGGGCAACGATCTGCTGGCTTCGCGAAAACAGGCGCGTCAGCCGGTCGGCGTAATTCTTGGAGAACTGCTGGTGTACCGGATCGGTCGAGGACAGCGCATCGACGGTCGTGTCGATCGACTGATCGATCTCGGCCTTGCGCTGCACCGTGGTGCTGAGCTCGAACTCGGCGAGCTTTTCAAGCTGGCGCTGGACATCGACCAGACGCCGCAACTTGTCGGATTTCTTGTTGCCTGCCACGCGCGTCCTCCTTGGAAGCCTTGCCTACAGCCCGGTGAATACAAGCGGAAACCCGCGCACGAATTCCTCGATCATGGAGGCGATGCCGAGATAGAGCAGGAAGATACCGCCCATCAGCGCATACGGCGTCGAGATGAAGTAGACCGGGATCTGCGGCGCCATCTTGTTGATCATCCCAACAGCGACGTTGAACATGATGCCGTAGATGAGGAAGGGGCTCATCAGCCTCAGGACGATCATGAACGTGGCCGACAACGTATCCGTCAGGGTGATCAGGATGCGCCGCGGATTGAGACCTTCGGCGAGCGGAATGGTCGTATAGGAATCGACCAGCGATCTGATGACGATGTGATGGAAGTTCAGCATGAACAGGACGAGCAGGCCGGACAGGGTCAGAAGGCTGGTCAGCTGGCTTTCCGACGAATCTTCCAGCACGTCGGATCCGGGCGGACCACTGAAGGAGATCGACATGGCAATGGCGGCACCTGCAAACTGCAGGCCCGAGGCGTAAAGGCGGGCAATCAGGCCGAACACGGCCCCGACGAGGGTTTCAGACGCGATCAGCAGGCCAAGACCCGCAGCGTCACCGGAAACCCTGGGGTAGATCGTATCCCAGACCATTGGCAGCACCGCCATGGACAGCGCCACCGATAGAAACAGCCGGACTTCCATGGGCAATCTGGCAGACGAGAACCCGGGCATGATCATGATGCAGCCGCCGATTCGACAGAATGCAAGAAAGAGAGCGATGACCGTGCCCTGCGGGTCCGTTATCATGAGATCGATCCAAGTACCTTGATCTCGGTGCCCTTTGCCAGCTCGACATGCGACAGGACGGGAAGGGTTGCGAACAGCCGCTCGATGATCATGCGCACATAAGAGCGTGTCTCAGGCGATGTGACAAGTACGAAGGGCATGCCCTTGTCCATGTATTCACGGATGACTTTGCCCGCCTGTTCACTGAACTCTTCGAGCGAGCGCGGATCGATGTCGAAATCGATGATGTCGCCCTTCGGATCGCGCTTGATCGCCTGATGGAACAGAAGATCCCATTTCGAGCCCAGACGCAGGACGCGGAGGATGCCGTTGTCGGCGAGATCGCCGCAGATCTGCTGGGCCATGCGGACGCGCACATGCTCGACGAGCTGCTCGGTCTTGCGGACATGCGGCGCGAGTTCGGCCAGGGCTTCGAGAATGAGGTGCAGGTTGCGGATCGAGACGCGTTCGGCGAGCAGCAGCTTCAGAACCGCCTGCAGTCCGGAATAGGACATGTGCGACGAGCACATCTCGTCCGCGAGCTTCTTGTATTCGGGATCGAGACGCTCGATGAGGATCTTGACGTCCTTGTAGGACAGAAGCTGCGGCAGGTTGTTGCGGATGACTTCGCTGACATGGGTCAGAAGCACCGAAACGTTGTCGATCGGGTGGAAGCCTTCGCGCTTCAGATCCTCGACGAAATGCTCCAGCACCGAGACGGCCGGCATGCCGAACGTAGGTTCGCGAACCTCGTCGCCGGGAACCGAAGGCTTGCGATCCTTGCCGACGATAACGAGGACTTCGCCCAGTCGCAGCGTGCTGCTGGCGACCGTCGTTCCGTGAATGCGGATCTGGTAGGACTTTTCCGGGATCTGGATATCGTCGACAACCTTGATTTCCGGCACGACGAACCCGTATTGCGTGGCAAACCGCTTGCGCATCTTGCCGACGCGGAACCCGAGTTCCTGGTGTGCGCCGAGAAGACGCGGCGAGACCTGCTTGCCGAGCGCAAGTTCGATTTCGGCGGTCTTGAGGACGTTCTTGACCGAGTCCTTTTCCGCGTCGCGATTTTCGACGACCTTCTTTTCTTCGCTTTCGCGCACCCTCTGGTTCTCGGCTGCGATCCGCCGCGGAATGACCCAGCCGGCACCGGCGAGAAGAAGCGCGAGCGTCATGAACGGCATGAACGGCAGGCCGGGCACGAGCGCAAGCGTTGCCATCATGCCGGCGGCCACCCACAGGGCGCGGGGATAGCCGCTCAGCTGGCCGATGACGGCTGCGTCGGTGGAACCCTGGGTACCGCCGCGGGTGACGATCAGGCCGGCTGCGAGCGACACGATCAGTGCCGGAACCTGCGACACGATACCATCGCCGACCGAGAGCTTCACGAAGACGTCGGCGGCTTCGCCGATTTCCATGCCGTGACGGAAGTAACCGATGATGATGCCGCCGAACACGTTGATCGTGGTGATCAGCAGGCCGGCGACCGCGTCACCGCGAACGAATTTGGAGGCACCGTCCATGGCGCCGAAGAACGAGCTTTCCTCTTCCAGCTCGCGGCGGCGCAGCTGCGCCTCCTTCTCGTCGATGATGCCGGCGGACAGATCCGCGTCGATCGACATCTGCTTGCCTGGAATGGCGTCGAGGGTGAAGCGCGCGCCGACTTCGGCGATACGCGTCGCACCCTTGGTGATGACGATGAAGTTGACGACGATCAGGATCAGGAAGACGATCAGACCGATCACGAAATCGCCGGACATGACGAGGTTCGCAAAACCGGCGATCACGCCGCCGGCGGCGGTATGGCCCTCGTGGCCGTGCGAAAGAATGACGCGGGTGGTGGCAATATTGAGCGCCAGCCGGATCATCGTCGCGATCAGCAGGATCGTCGGGAAGGACGAGAAGTCCAGCGGCCGCTGGATCCACAGCGCCACCATCAGGATCAGGACGGAAAAGGCGATCGAAAACGCCAACCCGATATCGATCATGAAGACCGGCACCGGCAGGAACAGGATGCACAGGATGGCCATGATACCGACGGCAAAGCCGATATCGCGGCCATTCGGCGCGGCCTTCACGGGGGTAATGGACGTCTTCGTCATTGCCATATGCGGTATCTCTTCATGAGATTAGAAAGGCGCGTGCTGCGCCCATGGATCGCGCAAAAAGCAAGACATGATAATGCCCGGACCTGTTGCGACAGATCCCTTCTAGGCAGCGAAGCTTGTGTGAGGGTGTCCGCCATCATCGCAGGCGAAGCGTGCGAGCAAGCCTCGCAGCCTTGGCAGCCGTGCGCTAGAAACCGGACTGGACGCGCGAAAAGACGAGATCGGTGAAAAGCGAGATCTGGCCGCCGATGAAGGGAGCAGCAATCCCGAGCGCCAGCATGACGGCGACGATCTTGGGCACGAATGTCAGTGTCATTTCCTGGATCTGCGTCAGCGCCTGAATGAGCGCCACGACCATGCCGACAATCATCGCGGTCAGCACTGCCGGGCTTGAGGCGATGAGAATCGTCCATATCGCCGAGTGCATCATGTCGAGAGCATCGGCTTCATTCATTGCAGGATCATCCGGGGCATTGGTGTCGTGGCCATCATCATCTGGCGCGAATCGCATGCGGATGATGACAGCCACCGACCGCCAATGCAATTGAGCGACCGGTACTGCCCCCGGCAAAACCGCAGGCTCGCCTGCAATTTCAGGAATTCAGTCGGATCAGGACTCCGAGGACTTCGTCGCAGATATCGTGATGCCGTCGCCGATCGTGATCTCCTTGCCAGCCTCGGTCGTTGCAACCAGACCGTCAGAGGTGACTTCGATCGATTCGACCACACCGCTGGTCTTGCCATCACTGCTGGTGATCGTCTTGCCGATATAGGACGAGGCGTTCGATAGCGACGACTGTGCGATCAGGCTTTCCAGGTTGGTGTTCGTCTGGATCGACTGTTCGACCTGCGAGAAGGTTGCCAGCTGCGAGATCTGTTCGCTGGCATCCAGCGGATCGGTCGGATCCTGGTTCTGCATCTGGGCGATCAGAAGCTGCAGGAAAGCGTCGTAATCGAGCGAAGCGCTTGCCGCAGCGGATGAAGCCTTCGACGAACTGGTTGCAGTCGTCGAGGTTGCGGACGATACCGTATCTACTGCCATAGCCCCATCTCCTTGCGCAGACCGGCGATAGCAGCCGGCGCGACTTCCTTGCTGTTCAGGATGCGCTCTTCGACAGGATAGAGCGCGCGGATTGCCTTCAGTGCTTCAAAAGCGCGATCGGAGGCGACAAGCGCATCGATCTGCTTGAGCTCGTCGATGATTTCCGGATTGCGGAAGCATGCGAGCAGCATCATGACCGACCGGCGGAACATGGTCACGGCCTGGTCCTTGCCTTCCGGATTGATCAGCATCATCTGTGCGATGAAGTACAGCTGACGAAGCGGGGTCGTCGTATCCTCGGGCTGGAGAACATGGTTTTCCAGCAGGAACGTAACGTTGTTGAGGAATTCGAGAGAAACCTTGCGATCAACACGCAGGACTGCGCCGTTGATGAAGATCTTTTCGCCGGACTTCAGCGAGATACGCAGTGTGCTTTTCATCTTAGGCCATCCCTGATGATGGTAGTCACGTCGATAATGCCCTGGTAATTGTCGGACTGCTTTTTACGAATGCGTTCGCATTCCTTCAGTATCCAAAGGGCGATGGAGATCAGCTTTGCGCGCAGCTCGATGCCAAGCTCGTTGTCGGGCTGGTTGAGGTCTTCGATAAACCGGGTCCAGACCCTGCGCGTATAATGGATGGCCTCGACGGCCTCGCGTCCATAATGCGATTTGTTCGGGACTGCAGAGAGGAGCTCAATGGAGCGGGCCAGAACCTGGCGTTCTCTCTCTCTAGCGCTTGCGAGGTCATCCTTGATTACCTCGGCATACGCAAACTGGAACATGCTTGCTTCCTTCATGTTGCAAACCAAATGCCGCGGGGCAACTACCCATTATAGATAGTTGACGAGGCTCAGTCCCTGGATCTTGGAGGTGATGGTGTATGAGGTCTCTACTTGCGTCAACAACGTGTTGAGACGCACCGAAGCATCATAAGTATCCACGCCGACGAGATCTGTCAGTTGGGTGTTGATGATATCCATTTGCGCCGACATGGCGGTATTGGCCTTTTCGACGCGCTCCTGGGAAAGACCCATGGAAGAGCGCTCAGCATCGATGCCGGACACCGATAGGCCGGCAAGATTGGTAACGGTCGCGTTGACCTTGTTCAGTGCATCGGCGGACAGGCCGGCCGTCGCCAACTGGGACGTGATCAGGCTGCCGAGAACGAGGTTCTTGAAGCCATCGGCATTCAAGCTCGTCGAAGTGGTGACGGTCTCAGACGTGCTGACACGACCGGTCATCTTGGTGTCGGACGCGTTTGTCCAGCCGGACCAGTCGAAGGACGACGTATAGTCGTCTAGGAAGGTCGCCATCTGGCTGGACGATATATCCGATGCGCTGGAGATACCGTTGGCCGACATGAAGCTCGAAAACTGCGTGTTGAAGTCGTCCGTCAGGTCGGTGATGAAGCTGTCGTCCAGAGGCGCGGCATCGGTGTTGATGCCGGAAAACAGATACTCGCCATTGACCGAGACGTTTGCGTAGCTGACGAAATTCTCGAGCACGGACGTCGCCGTATCGGCAGAAACCTGCAAGCTCGTCTTGTCGCTGCTGCCGGAGAGCGCGACCAGCGAATCCAGCAGCGTCTGGCCGGAGTCGGACATCTGCTCCATCGCAAGCTGCGAGGAATCCATTCGCTGATTGGTCAGCGAATTGGAATCGATGATTGCCTGCAGCCGTGATGACTCGCGGCCGTAATCGAGGCTTGCAGACGTCCGCGTACCGAGTTCCAGACCCGTATCCGCATAGGTACCGTTGACCGATTCCTTCTGCAGCTTGGCGATCTCGGTCTGCGAGTTCTGTACGGTCAGCTGCATTGTCTGGCTGACGGACAGGGTTGAGATGGATGTCGTCTTCATGACTTAGTTCGCAGCCTCCATCAGCGCCGCCAGCATCTCGTCGATGGTCGACAAGAGCTTTGAGGCCGCCTTGTAGGATTGTTCGACATCGAGGAGGAGGATCAGTTCCTCGTCGAGATTGACGCCCGTTGCGTTGGAATAGGCCTCGGTTGAACGCGACAGCATGGCCGTCGTGGTTTCCGCAGCATTCGTGGCTCCGCTCCGGTATTCCTCGACCCAGCCGACGGAATCCGTTGAGTAATCCAGCAATGTGGCCTTGTCGCCGATCTTGGCGGCAGGATCAAATTCCATGGAAGTCTCGAAGCCCGAGACATATTCGCTAAGCAACGTGGAAAAGCCGCTCGCGCTTTCGGTGTTGACGCTGGCACCCGAAATCGAGCCGTCCCTGAGCTTGGTGGGGTCGGCGACCGCCTCGGCATTGACCGTGATGATCCCAGCCAGGCCGGTGATGATCTCAGCCGTTTCGAAATCGACTTCGTCGCCCGTGGTCGTCGTGAAAAGACCGGCGATCTGGCTTGCGCCATCTGTTTCGGAAAACAGGGAAATCAGGCCGCGGGCGATTTCGTCGAGCTGGTCCTGGTACGTTGGATAGACCTCGTCACGCAGCTGGACGAGTGCCTGAAGCGACCCTTGCGCCGTCGTGTCGCTGCTCTGGCCGGCCTTCAGCTCCACGCCGTCGATATAGACTGCGCCGCCGACCGTCGTTGCATCGTAACCGGCAGTCGAATCGAACGTTACAGGCCGTGCCGTGCTTTCGAACAGCGTGATGCCGCCATTCGTATAGATCGACATGTCGTTGTTGTCGCGCGTCGCGGTGCTGATGCCGACGATGCCGGAAATCTGCTTGAGCAGGCTTTCGCGGGTATCGAGAGCATTGTTGCCGTCGGTGCCGGCCGCAGCCGCCGTCACAACCGCCTTGTTGGCCTGCTCGAACTGCGCAAGCAGCTTATTGAGCTTGTCAACCTGGCCGGAAATCTGGGCGTCGGTGCCAGCGCGAAGCTGCTGCACTTCGGTGGTGCTGGTATTGAGAGCCGTCGCAACATCGACCGCCGAGTTGACCGCAGCCGAAGCCAGCGTCACGTCTCCGGGGGTCGCCGCGTAGGTCTGCAGCGCGTCCCGCAGTTCGGACAGTGCCGTGGACGGAGCAAGCGAATACCCGTCCCCGCCCATGATTGTGTAGACGGATTCCAGTCCGGCCAGCAATGTCTGCTGTCCCGCATCGTCGGCCGTAGACGAGAGTGTCTGCTTCAGCAGCGCGGCGTCTTCCGTCCGCGCTGTCTGAACGGTCGTGGCACCGGTATAGGCGTTCGTGACAGTCGCTGCGGAACGGCGGTTGTAATCGCTGTTCCCGACGTTTTGAACGTTTGTCGACAACACCCCCGTCTGCGTGGCGGTGTTGTTCAAGATATTCTTTGTCGTACTCAGTGCCGATGCGAGTGACATCGCTTAACTCCTGAAACTACCGGACCAGATTAATCAGTACGTCCATCAGATCGGAACCGGTCTGGAACACTTTGGAATTGGCGCTATAGCTGCGCTGCGCTTCGATCATCTCGGTCAGTTCGTTGGCCAGATCGACGTTGGAGGTTTCGAGCGCGCCCGAAACGATCTCGCCAAATCCGCTGGAGCCGGCAAAGCCGAGGGTGACCACGCCGGAGCTGCTCGTCGTGCGGTAGACGTTACCGGAGGAGACTTCGAGGTTGTCGGGGCTTTCGACCGTCGCCATGGCGATCTGGTACAGCGACTTCGACGAACCGTCCGCATAGACCGCGTTGATCGTGCCGTCTGATTCGATCTTGACGCTGGAGATGGAGCTCGGCGCGCTGCCGTTGACGCTGCCGCTCGAGATGTTCGACTTGGCCGACAGCTGCGTCATGCCGGCGAGATCGAACTTGATCCCGTTGACCGTGACAGAAAGCTCCTCGGCACCGTCAACTGTTTCAAGCTTGCCGGACGAATTGAACGCGAGCGACAGGTTGGCGAGTTCGCCATCACCGCCATAGGGGAAGCTGCCGGTGCCGGTCGTGCTTGCGTCAGCTGCGTTATAGACGCTGAGCTGCCATTCGCCTGCAGCCGTCTTCGAGAAATAGAAGTCGTAGACAATCGGGTTGCCGAGGCTGTCGTAGCTGGTCAGCGACGTCTTCAACGTGCTGTCCATGTCGACGTCGACATCTTCGGTGTTGTCGGACGGCAGGTCGGCGGCGACGACATCGGATGCACTGTTGAGGTTGCCGGAGAGCGACCCGGAGGTCGACGCGACCGCACTCAGTTCCGAGCCGCCGACATTGATCGGGACCAGGCCGTCATAGCTGTTGACGACGGTCGTCGGGGTTCCGGAATCGTAGGAGTAACCGAGGAGCGTATAGCCGGCAGAGTTGACCAGGTTGCCCTGCTCGTTCGGCGTAAAATCGCCGGAACGGGTCAGAAAGGTCTCGCCCGCTGAATTCTGTACGACGAAAAATCCGTCGCCCTGGATGGCAAGATCGGATCCTGACGTGGTGTATTCGAGAGCACCCTGCTCAGAAATCGAATACTTCACGCTGGTTTCGACACCACCGGAATTGTATGAGCCGGCCGTCGATGGCAGCACTAGCGACGAAAACTGCGTGGACGACTTTTTGTAGGCAGTCGTTGACGAGTTAGCAATGTTATCGCCAACGGTGCCCAAGCGGTTTGCCTGCGCATTCATGCCCGATACGGCGGTTTTCATAGTTCCGAAAAGGCTCATAGCAATCCTCGTTGCACTTAGGCTTATGACTTTAGGGGATGGGCCTTGCGTGAAGCTGTCTGCGTGCTTGCATCGAGCGCTGATCTGCGTCGAAGTCGAGGGCCCTATCTGTCTGACAAAAATGACAAATCGAGCACGCAAAAAAAATGGCACCTCATATTTGGGTGCCATTTTCAGTGTTATTTCCAGTCGATGCAGTATCCTAGGAACCGCTTCGAATCGATGGGATCGAAGCCCAGTTTCTTGCGAAGCTTCTTGCGAAGCTTGCTGATGTGGCTTTCGACCACGTTCTCTTCGACGTCCTCGTCGAACACGCCGTAGATGGCGTTGAAGATCTGCGACTTGGAAACCCGACGGCCGCGATTGGCAATCAAGTATTCCAGGATGCGGCGTTCGCGCCGTGGAAGTGCAAACGCTTCGCCTTCGACTTCGGGATCGCGGCCATCGGAGAAAACCCGGATCGCGCCGATGTCGGTGTGATTGGCAACCGCGTTCAGGCGGCGGCGGATAGCCGCTGCCCGTGCCAGAATTTCCCTTGGATGAACCGGCTTGCGCACAACGTCATCGACACCGCAGTCGAAAAGCGCAAGCGTGGATTCGAGTGATGGCTGATCGCTGACAGCGATTACCGGTGCACTGCTGCGTCCACGGATTGCCCGTGGCAAATCATGGATCAGGTCGCCCTGACCAATCAAAAACGCCTCGATTGCAGCAATATCGGCTTCCGCTGCCGAATTCACCCAATCTGTAAATTCTTCCGGATCAAACCCGGTAGAAGGAACGCCTTCGCGCCCAAACAAAGACGTGTAACCGTCTTTCACTATTTCTCGTTCATCAACCACTACGATCATTCGTCCGCCTCCGAATCAATATCGCATCTCTGTGAGAGAGTGATACGAATCGTCAGGAATCTGGGCAACTAGAGGAAGTAACAGGGGCTTGCTAATAATTGATTAACCATGTTGCGCCGATTTGGTACTAGATCTAGTGGAAAAAGGGTGGCCTCCCCATAATGCGCGGTGGAAAATTAATTTTTGAGAAAATGCTCACTTGAAAACGCAGTTTGAACGCATTCTCTCATCGGCAGCCGTAAACAGATATTAGATTTCACTAATTTCTATTTCAGGTTGCGCTCGGACCGCAAAAATTCGTCGCGTTCCGCGTCCATTTTCCGAAGTCGGTGGCAACAAGATTGGCGATCACCCGGCACACATAGCGCTGCTGCGCCGGATTGTTGTTGGGACCGGCATGATATCTGGCGACTGCCATCGTCCATGTCTCGTGCTTGTCGTGCAGCCGTTTCAGAAATAGCGCCGCATATTCGACGTTCTTTCTCGGGTCGAGCATGTCCGGAACCGAGGCAAACTCCTCGCCATGGAAGTGGTGATTGATCTGCATGCAGCCGAGATCGATCAGCTTGGCGCCCGTGCTCTTCGCCTGGGTAAAGAGCTGCATCGCCTCCTGCACAGACGACGCGAAATAGGCCTTGCCTTCGATATTCAGCGCATAGGGACTGAGCGATCCCTTGCGTCCGGTCTCTGTCAGTCCCACCGAGTAAAGGATGCCTTCAGGGACGCCGTATTTGCGCGCTGCGGCCTGGATCTGGGCCTCGCAGATGCTGACCTGTTCCGAGGTGATCTTGCCGTTTCCAGTCTGGCCAGTCCCTGGCTGGGCGGTTCGGGCCTGATCGCGCCGCTGCGGCGCGCCGGCGCGCTTCTGCGTCCCCGGCTGCGCGGCGTTGGGCACGTCTGCCTGCTGAGGAGGCTGCTGGGTGGCGTAGAGCTGCCAGGCGCGGGTTTCGACCGCGCTACAGGTAAATGTCGCCAGTGCCAGCGCTGCCGATGTCAGTTTCAACGACAGTCTCATTGCGCTTCTCCATGTCGTTGCGATTGCCGTCGTTGGAGCGGCCACCCTGAGCCTGTCCCTGCTGGCGAGCTGCCTCGCCGTCGCGGGCGAGCTGCTGCTGTGTCTGGGCGCCGCTGCCGCCCTGCTGCTGGTCTGCAGACGAGTTCGAGCTGTCGGTCGACGGTGCCATGCTGACGGTCACCTGGTCGACGTTGAAGCCTTGGGCCCGCAAGGCATCGAGCATCGGCTTGCTGTCATCGCTGAGCTCGCGATAAGCCATGCTGCTGTGGACGGTAAGATGGATGCTCAGCTGATCTCCCACCAGCCGCATATGCGCGGTCACGGTGCCGAGATTGTCGGGCGTCAGCTGGAGCTTGAGCGTATTGACCACGCTGCCGGTGCCGGATGTGCGGGTCGGATCGGTCAGAGCGGAAGACGGCTGCATAGCCGCGGTCCATTCCCTGTTGCTGGAGGCGGCACTCAAAAGATTGCTGGCATTTTCGCCGACGCCAAAGCCGAGATAGCGTCGCGAGTCGAGAACCGTGACGGTTTCGGTGTTGGCTGTGCCTGGAAGGCTGTCCTGCAGGTCGGATCCACCGTCCGCGCCTGTGACGATCGACAGGCTGACAGCCGCAATCGCATCTCCGGCTTTCTGGAAGCGGTAGGATTTGACGTCTGTCTGGGGTTCTGCCTCGCCCGTATCGAGGAAATCGAACGACGTGGCAGCATCCGTGTCGTCGGACGGCATGCTGGCGTCCGTCTTATCGTTCGGGATCCCCGTCTCGGTCACGGAGATCATGGCCGACAGTGCGGCTATATCCGCGGACTGGGCCGGGTTACCGGTCTCGACGCTGGCCGTCAGATTGAGCAGTGCCGCTGTTGAGAGTGCAGCCGTTGAATCTGGCACAGCGGTCGCGAGGGCCGCTCCTTGGCTTTCATCGTCCGGCACGTCTTTCGAAAGCACACCGGCGATCTTCGCCTTTCCATCGTCGGCAGCAACAGTCGTGACGCGTTTGGTTGCAGTAGCAACCAACTGGGTAACGTCGATCTGGCCGCCGGCCTTGTCCGGGCTACGGGTCTGTTTGATGTTGCCTGTTTGGTTGAGGCTGTCACTCTGGTCCTGACCCGGAATCTCTTCCGGCAAGGCTTGTCCGACGAGCTCTTCTTTGACCGCCTCGTCTACAGACGGCGCCGGAACCGGCTGGGCGACCGGGTGCGGCACGTCCACCTGCGGGGCTGCGACCGGAAGCTCGGCTGCAGCCTGGACAAGCGTTGCAGCGGATGGAGCAGCGGTATCCGCAGGTTCCGTCGGCTTGAAGTTTGCGGCAAGCGACGTCAGGTCGGTAAGCGTCTTGAAGCGGGAACTGCCGAGCGAAATCTTTCCCGTCCCGGATCCGTCCTCGGCAACCGCCGTGCCGTTCTCTGTCGATTTCCCGGCATCGGCGTCCGCGTCTGTCAGCACCTGGGCAAATTCGCCGGCTTCGCCGTTCTGCGGCGATGCCTTTCCGAAAAGAGTCCCGACCTGCCCGTCTGATACTGCCTTAACCGAAGCGCCTGCTACGTTCGTCATTCATATGCCTCATCGCTGAGCAGGTCGTCGATCTGCTTCAGCTTCATTCTGTTCTGCTCTACATAGGTCTGGAGGCTTGCCTCCATTTCCGGATTCTCGGTCTTTGCTGCGGGCTTGGCCACAGAGGTGGTCGGTGCCGGCGCCGAAGGAATGGTGGCGGACGCCGTCGCAGCCTGACCCGCTTCGCCCGCGGGCATCACCACCGGCTCTGCCGATACGCTCGAGGTTTCGGGTGCCATCAGGATCTGTTCGACGACCTTTTGCGCCGCTGCACGCAGGTTCCTGTCGCGTTCGGAAAGCGCGCCATCGGGGATCTGCGACAGACTCTTTGCCGCTTCCACAACGTTACTGGACGAAATGCGGGCAAGATCGCCATACAGCTGCCCGATCGCATTGTTCTCCGAACCGGGACTGGGGGAGAGACGTTCCGCGTTCAATGCCGCAAAGCGAGCCAGATCCTTGTTGCCCGCGAGCAAGGCGCGCCTGGATACCCGGAGGTAGAACTCGTGCGCGCGCGGATCGTCCATCAATGAGACGACGTCGGTCCAGCGGCTCCGGTCACCCTTGCCGTCATCGTCAGTGGCAAGTTGCACGAACATGTCGATAAACTGGCTGGCATAGGGAGAATAGAGAAAACGACGGACGTATTTCGCCGCCAGATCGAAGCCCCTGCCCGGCTCCGTCGGTAGGATCACGGCGAGCGACCGTCTGAGCGCTGCCTCTTCCAGATTGGTCCCGGGTGCGAGCAGCCGAACCTGATCGAAATAGCCGATCGCCTTGGCGGGGTCGGCATTCGCCGTGATGTTGCCGGCGACGAGCGCCAGATAGGGGCCAACCGGGCTTGTGCCATACTCCTTGACCAACCCCTCGAATGCAGCGACCGCCGTCAGGCCCTGCCCCTGGAAATAGCGACGGAGAACGCGCGCCAACCGGCCATCGAATTCACCGTCGACATCCCGTGCGGCAAGAAAATCCAGCGTCTGCGGATTGCCGCCACTCATGGCGAATACGAAAACCGCATCGACGTTGCGGGGATCCTTGAACACATCAGGTGATGCCGTGCGTAGCCGCTGGTCGAGTGTCTTGAGAAGGAAGCGCTGCATTTCGTTGGCGGAATGATCGCCCGCGACGATCGCGTCCTGCAGATATTGCAGGGACCGGATCATCTTGTATGGCTCAAGATCCTCACTGGCCATGGCGTTGCCCGCGGCGGCGAGAAAAACCCCGGCGACCAGTGAGCGCAGCAAGTTATGGCGATCGCGCGAACGCATCATCTCGATTTATCCGTTGCCCAGCAGGATTTCGATACGGCGATTGGCGCCGCTCATCGGATCTTCGACGTTTTGAAGTCGCCGGTCGGCAAATCCAGAGACCTGCTTTACCCTCTCCTCGTTCAAGCCGCCCCGCACGAGCATGTAATAGGCCGCATGCGCGCGGGACATAGACAGGCTCCAATTGTCTCCGGTGCGTCCCTTGAAAGGCCGTCCGTCCGTGTGGCCACGAATGATCACCGACCCTGGACGCGCGGCCAGGAGTTTGCCGATCTTTTCCATGGCGAGCACGAGCTCCTTGCCGGGCAATGCGGATCCAACATTGAACATCGCGGTATTTGCTTCGTCCGAGATCGTGATCAGCGTGCCGCCTTCGGCCGGCTGCACCACGATGCCCTCGGCCAGCTTGCCGGCAATCCCGGCGACCTGCGCCTGAATTTCCTTCTGAAGCTCTTCGGCCTTGTCCTGCCCGGCGGCGTCGAGTTCAGCCTTTGCCGTCTTGACCGATGCATCGGAAGCATCGGGCGCTGAGACGGCATCCGGCTTTACCGATACTGGGACAGTTTCCACGGCGGGCGGCTGGGAAAAGGCGCTCGCCTGCTCGCCCGGCAGACTCGTGTCCGAAGCAAGCTTGGCTTGCGCCGGGGTGTCGAGCTGCTTGCTCCAGAAATCCGGATCGAAAGGATCACGATAGGCTTCTCCGCCATCCGCACCGGTGGACGGACCGGAATCGCTCGCGCCGCCCTCGCCCTTCGTGCTGACATTGGCCTGTTGGCCTACTTCCTGAGCGATGCTGGCAAGCACGGAATAGGGGTTCTGGAACAGAGCTGCTTCGGAAAAGGTCATGTCGTCGCCAGAGGCGGAAATGGACTCGCCATCCATGCCCGCCTTGCCGCCGCCCGTCTTGTCGTTCTCCACGGTGGACTTCTTGTCGGAATCTTCGCCCTTGGCCTGATCCGACGGCTTCTTGATGCCCTTGGATGCGGGCGTGTCGTCAGACAGCGGCACGGGATTGAAATAGCTCGCGAGCGATGCCTTCGTTTCCTCATTGGCGGCGTTGACCAGCCACATGACGAGAAAGAAGGCCATCATGGCGGTCATGAAGTCG
Organism: Rhizobium sp. CFBP 8752; assembly: GCF_014842035.1. Classification (NCBI taxonomy): domain Bacteria; kingdom Pseudomonadati; phylum Pseudomonadota; class Alphaproteobacteria; order Hyphomicrobiales; family Rhizobiaceae; genus Rhizobium; species Rhizobium sp. CFBP 8752. Next base: position 2,745,262 of record NZ_JACYUZ010000001.1, read on the forward strand.
GCGAACGCAATCTTCCACGCACCGCCGTGATGGCTGTCGTGATCGCCGCGGTGACGCTTGATGATGATGATTTCGTTTTTGCCGTGATGATGGTTCTCAGCTTCGCTCATGCCAGCACCCGCTCAAGGTCGGCGGCAAAGGCAGAAAGGCGCGTCACGAGAAGCGAATCACCGATCTCGACGCGGATGTCGGTGTCATCTGTGTGGACGAAAGACACCGCATCGCCTTTCTCCTCAAGCTGGGCTTTGAGAAGATCGCAGAGGTGCTCCGGTCCGAAGACCGTAATCTGCTCCAGAATTTCCTTGGCGAGCGTCGGTTTCAGCTCCTCGACAAGCTCGTTGATAGCGCCGCGCATCACCTGTTCTTTGAGCAAGGGAGATAGAACGCGGGCCGTCGCCTCGGACAGTTCGGCAGAGAGCCGCGACGCGAGATCCGGAAGAGCCTTCGAGAGATAATCGGCCAACCCGTCCTCGAACTGGAGACGCTGCTGTTCGATCTCCTGCGCATGCTGTTCCTTCAGCGCCTCGAGCTCTTCGGCATGCTTCGCCGTCAAGGATTGGGTCGCCGCAAGATGACCTTCATCATAGGCTTCGCGACGCTCGGCCTCGAGATCGACTTCTACCGTCTGCGCAAAGCTTTCCAGCGCCGGCATCTCGGCGGGCGACGCAAAGTGAGAGGGCGTTTCTATCGGGGCCGCAAGCAGCGCAGCCTCGGCGCCGAAATCTCTGAGATACCGCGCAAGTGGGGAATTCATCAACGCACTCCATCAACGTCGTTTGCGGAACAAGGCCGCAACGTCTCACGCATCGCCCGTTCTGTGATGCTCCACACCGGCCTCCGGCCCGCCCCCGATCGCCGGGGCGGCGGAGTTCGCCATGGGAATAGATCAGAAATTAGGAAGTTAAACTTGTGCGAGGATGATGCAGTCCTCGTGAACCTGAACGACAAGGTGCGACGACACCAGATACCTGACACCTACGCCGCAAGAGCCNTTACTGCTGGAAGAGCGTAAGAATGTTCTCGGAGCTGGAGTTTGCAATCGACAGCGACTGGACGGCCAGCTGCTGCTGCGTCTGCAGGGCAGACAGTCTGGCAGACTCTTCTTCCATGTCGGCGTCGACGAGGCGGCTGATGCCTTCTTCGATCGCATCCGTCAGAGTTCCGGCATAGCTGGTCTGAAGGTCGATACGGGTGGTCAGCGCGCCGAGGGCAGCACCTGCATCCGTGAGGCCGGAAAGAGCTGCTTCAACGTTGTCGAGATAGTCGGCGAGTTCTAAGTCCGTGGTGGTGGCCGTCAGGGTAACGTCCATGACATCGCCGAGGAGACCGCCCGAACCGACGCCGTCGGCATCGATGGCGCCGAACATGGCGTTGGTTGCAACGTCATAGGATGCCGTCGTGACTTCGACTGTACCGTCGTCGTTGCGGATAAAGCCGTCTACGACCGATTCTTGGTCAGCGCCGGTGGCGGCGACCATCCAGTTTTCACCGCTGAACGAAGCGCCCTGGGCGATCGAGGACAACTGTTCCTGCAGCTTGGTGATTTCGAGCTGAATCTGAACTTTGTCGGTCGAATTTTCGTTCGCGGTGACGAGCTTCGACTTGATCTCGTTGACGACGTCGATGGCGCTTTCCATGGCGGCATAGGCCGTATCGACCTTTGCAGCACCAACACCCAAAGCGTCGGTTGCGGCCATCAACGCGTCTTTGTCGGAACCCATCGTGGTCGAGATCGACCAGTAGGCAACGTTGTCGGAGGCCTCGGATACGCGATAGCCCGAGGATACACGGCTCTGCGCCTGCTCCAGGCTATCGTTGATACCTCTCAACGTCTGCAGTGCAGAGTTTGCGGCGTTGTTGGTCAATATACTGGTCATAAAAACTGCCCCTTATGGCATTGGATGGGAGGGCATCCCGGGTGTTCCGGTAACGACGATCAGCTTCATGCTTGCCGCGCCCTTGCATTCGGCTCGCCGTTGCGATGGCTTCAGAAAATCATTTTATGGTTAATGAAGAGTTAAATCGCGACTTAAGATTAACGGACACATCGCATTCTTCACGATTCAACGAGAACCTTCAATTTTTCTCGAGCCAAAAAACTGTTGCCCAAGCTTCGCGGACGGTTCGGCCTCCCATTTCTCCCAGGTAAGGATCTATATGCTATAATCCTGCGTTACTCATCTGAGACGGCAGCGGTAGCGGATCCGCTCGATCACAGGAAAACCGACTTGTTCAGCGAATTAGAAAACGCTCTGTACGCGGCGGCAGAGGAGGCACGTCGAAATGGGCGGGTTCAAGTCCACTCTTGGCACGGTCTACCATCATCTCGTAAGCGGTCTCGATATGCCGGCAGAAGCGCTCCGCATCGAAGAGCGGATTTATGAAGCGGTTTTGGACGATGCGCTGCCTGATATCCTCAAGCGATTCGCGATTATTGAAGAGATAGACGGCCTTATCGATGTAGCTCTCGACTGTTTCGGCAACCAAGTCGGGAACGCCTATAGCCTCCAGGAGGCTTTCGCTTACGCGCGACGCGAAGTTAGTGCCCTTCACAGCAAGAACTGGCAGGCCGGCCCAGAGCTGCTCGGACGTCGTCGTGTGGCCATTATATGGAAATGTATCGAGGCCAAGATCCATACATGGCATACGATTAAGATGGAGCTGAAATTCTACTTCAAGCATGAATATCAAGCGCCTCTCGGATATTCCGCTGTCTACCATTTTCCGGCGAATGAAACTTCGGCTTTCGGGTGACTTTGTAAAGATCGAAATAAGGCTTCCCGGGGTGCGCTTAAGGATCTTTACCCACGCATTGATGACGTCGAGCGAAATCTTGCGACTTGCATTGAACGAAGCAAACACAAAAGCATCTTCGGGCAGACCCAAAGTGTGACGTGCAGATGCTTGGACAAGCGGGCGGTTATACGGATCGTTTGGCTGGTAGGTCTCAGGCAGACGGCAGAATTTTTCGAGGTAGTGAGGCGCCGATGACAAAGGCAGAACGATAGGGTCGCCAATCGCATAATCGAGATCGACATTGATGACAGATCCCGGAAAACCGAGCCATGTTACCTGTACCGGCGCTGCTCCCTCATTCAGAATTGCAACACGGTTCCCGCGGGTATGACCTTTCAAATCGACAAGGACATCGATTTGGCGGCGCCGTATCTCTTCGGCAGCCTGCTCATTCGTCATGTCGACGATAGAGACGACACTCCCCCAATCACTTCGGTTCGCACTGTTTGTCCGCAAAAGAGACGGTGAAGTATGGCAGAAAAGCGTAACCTCGAATCGATCGCGATCGTGTAATTCCATTATCCGACGCACGAGTTTCATCGTAGCATGCTGGTCGAATAGGTCAGAAGACAGGTATCCGACGCGGACCTTCTCACCCCAAGCGTGTGGCATTGACCGGCGCTTTTCGGTCATGGACGTATCAAAACGCGGAGTATTGGCTCTCGCCAGGCGATTAATGCGTTCTTCACCACTCCAATTGACGTTGAAAAACGGGGTGTCGGCTTTCACGAAGTCGAGCTCTCCGGCCAAAATCGCTTTGTCAAGAATTGGCTGATGCCGCTCTATCACGTCGAACTTGTTGTGCTCGCGGCAGAAAGTCAGGTAAAGCAGCCGAATTCGGTTGTCATTTGGTAACCGGCTAAAAAGGACGCGAGCGGTCTCGATTTCCGAAGCCTCCATCACGTCCCAGCTCAACATTGTGAGCCTGGCGCCTAGCTGCATATGAGCGAGCTTTGGGCTCTTCATCAAGACTTCTCTGAAGACTTTCAGAATATCCAGTTGACCTTTTTCAAATAGTGCGGAGGCGATGACATAAGCGATATCGGGGATCATTTGATCTTTGAGCTGCAACCGGCTTGCAAGTGCAAGTGCTTCGTCCTTATTGCCGGCATCAAAGTGCAGTTTGATGCTTTCAGCCAAGTAATCCGGATTGGGTTGATTGCCAGCATCGGAGGCAAGAAGATAGGCTCTGGCGGCTTCATTCTTTAAGTTTAAAGCCGTAAGCGTCTTAGCCAGCAGCAAGTACGTCCGAACGTCCTTCCCTTTATCCAGCAGCTGGTTTAGGATTGCCAGCGTCTGCGTGTAGTTGCGAGCTTTAAAGCTAGCAGATGCCTTCTGATAGGAAACTTGGATATTCAAAGCACACTCCGTTCTGGCGGCTCGGGCCCACGGCTTCGCCGCGCCCGGTATGGTCGTCTCTTTTCGTTATCTGTCGAAGCTTGCTTGAAGCCTACAGCTTCGACCCAGCTGTAGTACCGGCCGCCACGCCACGCGTTTTCCATTTTTCAATTCGTTAACCATGTATCGAGGCGCACCGAAGCTGCTAGAATATTTAAGACCTTGGCAAGGAATGGCTGCGAAATTGCAGCCTAGATGACGGGCTTGGATCCGGTAAGGAACAAGAGGCATGAAGCCGGGCCGTCATTTGCCGGTGACACTACCGAACCCGGTATGTCCTCCTTTTTTGTATAGAGTCCAAGGGGACACTCCATGACTAGCATCAATTTCAATTCTTCTGCTTCGTCCGCTCTTCAGACACTGAGCACCATCAACAAGAGCCTAGAGAGCACGCAGAACAGCGTTTCGTCGGGCTACAAGGTTAGCAAGGCTTCGGACAACGTCGCCTACTGGTCGATCTCGACCACGATGAATTCCGACAACAAGGCCCTCAACGCCGCTTCCGACGCTCTGGGCGTTGGTGCAGCCAAGGTCGACACGGCCTATGCCGCTATGGAAAGCGCCATCGACGTCGTCAACGAGATCAAGTCGAAGCTGGTCACCGCGACCGAGACCTCGACCGACAAGGGTCAGATCAACCTCGAAATCAGCAAGCTGCAGGAACAGTTAACCTCGATCGCCAAAGGCGCTTCGTTCTCGGGCGAGAACTGGATGGTCTCCAACGGCCAGACAGAAGGTTCCGTTATTGACGGCTTCGTCCGCTCGACCGCAACCACTGGCGCCGAAACCGTTGCAGTGACCACCGCGACTTATGACATTGCGGGCAATGCGCTGTTCTCGGACGCAGACGCCACATCTGGCGGCATTCTTGGCACCACTGGCGGGGTAATGTCCATCGAGCTGACGGACACGACGTCCCAGAGCGATATAGCTGCATTCATGACGGCTGTCGAAACTGCGCTGGACGGCATGACGACTGCAGGCGGTTCGCTCGGTGCTCTCTCGACCCGCATCGACCTCCAGAGCGATTATGCCGGCAAGCTGTCCGACGCTATCGATCAGGGCGTCAGCCGTCTCGTCGACGCCGACATGGAAGAAGAATCTGCCAAGCTGTCTGCCCTGCAGACCCAGCAGCAGCTCGCTATCCAGTCGCTGTCGATCGCGAACTCCTCTTCGCAGAACGTGCTCTCGCTGTTCCAGTAAGAAGACCAGCCTTTTCACTTTCTGGTTTGTTCAACGAAGCCCCGGTTATCCGGGGCTTTTTGCGTTTACGGATAGACCTGTCGAAAAAAAATTCGATTTCGCAACAACTAATTCCCAGGCATTCGATCTTCATTAACCTTAATGGTGTTTTCTACCATCATCAAAGCGGCGGGCCGGAATTAGTTAGTAGTTTCCGACCGGCATGATGCTCACACGCCGCTTCCCGGTGATTTACCGGAATGTCCCCTCACCTGTTTCTTTTATCTAGGGGTTAGTACAATGACGAGTATCCTTACCAACGTTGCAGCGAATTCTGCACTCCAGACGCTGAGCACCATCAACAACAGCCTTGAAGAGACCCAGGGCCGAGTATCCTCAGGCTACAAGGTCAGCGAAGCTTCCGACAACGTCGCTTACTGGTCAATCTCGACCACAATGAATTCCGACAACATGGCGCTTAACGCTGCAGCCGACTCTCTGGGCGTTGGTGCCGCCAAGGTCGACACGGCCTATGCCGCCATGGAAAGCGCTATCGACGTCGTCAACGAGATCAAGTCGAAGCTGGTCACCGCGACCGAAACCTCCACCGACAAAGTTCAGATCCAGCTCGAAATCGGCAAGCTGCAGCAACAGCTGACGTCTATCGCCAAAGGCGCTTCGTTCTCGGGCGAAAACTGGATGGTTTCCAACGGCCAGACAGAAGGTTCCGTTGTCGACGGCTTCGTCCGCTCGACCGCAACCACTGGCGCCGAATCCGTTGCAGTGACCACCGCGACTTATGACATTGCGGGCAATGCGCTGTTCTCGGACGAAGACGCCACATCTGGCGGCATTCTTGGCACCACTGGCGGGGTAATGTCCATCGAGCTGACGGACACGACGTCCCAGAGCGATATAGCTGCATTCATGACGGCTGTCGAAACTGCGCTGGACGGCATGACGACTGCAGGCGGTTCGCTCGGTGCTCTGTCGACCCGCATCGACCTTCAGACCGAATATGCCGGCAAGCTGTCCGACGCAATCGACGAGGGCGTCAGCCGTCTCGTGGATGCAGACATGGAAGAAGAATCTGCCAAGCTCTCTGCATTGCAGACCCAGCAGCAGCTCGCCATCCAGTCGCTGTCTATCGCGAACTCCAGCTCGCAGAACCTGATGACACTGTTCCAGTAACACTGGATCGTTTGACCAACATACAAAAAGAGGCCGCGCTCAATGCGCGGCCTTTTTTCGTCTCGTTGTCCGGGAATAAAACTTCGCCTTGGAGAAGGCGCCGTGCCTTACGAGAACGATCTCACCAGCGAGCCGACGAGAAGGTTCCAGCCGTCGATAAGGACGAAGAAAAGGATCTTGAACGGCAGCGAGATCGAGGTTGGCGGCAGCATCATCATGCCCATCGCCATCGTGATGCTGGCAACGATCATGTCGATGACGAGGAATGGCAGGACGATGAGAAAGCCGATTTCGAAGCCGCGGCGGATTTCCGACAGCATGAATGCCGGGATCAGCACGCGGTAATCCGTCTGCGCGCCGAGCGTGACCGTCTGGCCGCGTTCCCGGGCGATGTCGACGAACAGCGCCACATCCTTGTCGCGGACATTGGCGATCATGAATTCGCGAAACGGCTGGGCGATCCGCTGTATCGCTTCGGCCTCGTTGATCTGGTTCTGCAAAAGCGGCTGTGCGCCATCCTGCCAGGCACGGTCCATCGTCGGCGCCATGACGTAGAAGGTCATGAACAACGCCATGCTGGTCAGGATCATGTTGGACGGTGTGGTCGACAGGCCCATGCCGGACCGCAAGATCGAGAAGGCGATGATGAAGCGCGGGAAGCTCGTCACCATGATCAGGATGCCGGGCGCGATGGATAGAACCGTCAGCAGGCCGAAGGTGCGGATGATCCAGGCGGAAACCGAGCCGTCGACCGGCAGGTTCAGCATGTCCAGGGCAGACTGTTGCGCATTCGCCGCGTCGGGTAACGCAGCGAAGAAAGCAAGAACGGCTAAAAAACGAATCATTCGATGATGAAAGTCCTGAACACCAGATCAGCAACCTTGCCCTGAGACCTCAGCTTGGCGCGTTCCTTCAGGTCATCTCGGAGATAACCGAAGCCGCGTGGCCCCTGAATTTGCTGCAGCGACAAGGTCCGCATATAGGCGAGTATATCTTCCTGAATGGAAGCCGCCACCGCTTCATCGATGTTTTCACCGAATATTAACGAAACCTCGAGGCGGACCATGCTGTCCGAAGGATAGGCGAGGTTGGCAATGATCGGCTCCAGCGGCCGAACGTGGCTCGCACCGGCAGCGGCGCCGTGTTCCCCTCCCCCGGCAGTGGCCGCGGCTGCGCCATGACCGGCGGCAGGTGCCTCCTCCACGACCGGCGACGGGACGATCATCTTGCCGACAACCCAGCCTCCGCCCACGCCGACGACCGTCAGTCCCAGTACGGCCGCCGCAGTCATCACCAGGGAAGACTTTTTCTTCGCTGGTTGATCCGCCGTGAGGCTGGCGTCGGTCATGGTGGCTAAACTCCGCTTGTAATGATGGACACCGAATTGCTCCCGGTCAGATCGGCGAGAAGATGTCGCTGATCTGCTGTCCGACCGGCGGCTGCTGGACTTCCATCAGGCGACCGCGGCCGCCGTAGGAGATGCGTGCTTCGGCAATCTTCTCATAGGATATCGTGTTCTCGGCATTGACGTCTTGGGGCCGCACGATGCCGGCAACGTTGAGGATGCGGATCTCATGGTTGACGCGCACTTCCTGCGAGCCGCTGATGATGAGATTTCCGTTTTCGAGAACGCCGGTGACGACCGCGGCCACGAGAAGCGTCAGCTTCTCGGCGCGGCTGATGGAGCCCTTGCCGTTCGACTGGCTGTCGGAATCAAAGCCCGCCGTCGAATCTGCCTCCGGCTTCCAGCCAAGAATTTCCGCGGCGGCCTGCCAGTTGGTGGTCTTGGAATTCTTGCGGCTGCGATCCGTCTCGTTGTCAAAGCTCGCCTTGTCGTTCATCGAGATATTGACCGTCAGGATATCGCCAACGTTCAGCGCGCGGGCATCCTTGAACAGGGCGCCCTGGCTGTCGCTCCACAGCGAGAAGCCGCTCGCCATGTGGCGCGGCTGCTTCGGATACATCGACATCTGCTGCGTCTGGCCATATTGCAGGCCGCTGCCGATCGGGCTCATGGCCGGCGCATTGCCGATTTCCTTGATGGTCGTCATCTGCCCGTTCTGACATCCGGCGATCAGCGATGTCATCGCAAGAAGAGCCGTGAGTTGCTTTTTCATGACGGGTCCTTGGAAGTATTGGGGTCTGCGGCGCTCGCCATGATCATTGCGACCATGGCAGCCTTCTGGGCGTCCATTTCGGCAAGGATCAGGCCCGATTGCCGCGGTGGCAGCTGCATGATGATGGCGGCTGCAATGTTGATGTTCATCTGGTCGAACTGCGGCGCGACTTCGTCAGCCTTTGCCGTCTTGTAGATTTCGACCAGACTGGCCTTGGCGCTGGCCAGGAACGCGTTGCGTTTCTTCAGCCAGTCCTGATATTCAGCGCGCCGATTTTCGAGCTCGGTGATGCGCGTGTTGATGTCGCCCTGCAGCTTTTCCAGTTCCTGCTTCTGCAGGAGATAACGCTGGTCGCGGGCCGAATCGACGATGTTGCCGCAGAACTGCTGGACTTCCTGCTGGCTGCCTCCGGCTTCCTGTGCGGCGCCGAGAAGCTGCGGCTGCTGCTGCGCGCGGGCGCCCGGTAGGAGGCAGAGCGAGAGAGCGGCGGCGATCAGATAGACCGAGCTGCGAGTGCCGAGAACCGGGAACCTGCCTGAAACTGTGTCGGTCATTGCAGAACGAGCTCCGCTTGCAGGGCTCCGGCAGACTTTATCGCCTGGAGGATCGAGATGATGCCGTCCGGCTTGACGCCGATATTGTTCAGGCCGGCGACCAGCGTCTTCAGATCAGGTCCGTCGATGACGGCAATCGGTCCGCCGGTCTTTTCGGCCATGATATCGGTCTGCGGCTGCACCGCCGTTTCGCCCCTTGAGAACGGTTCGGGCTGGATGACCTGCGGCGTCTCGGTGACCTGAACAGTCAACGTGCCGTAGCTGACCGCAACCCGGGCGACCCGGACATCGGCGCCGATGACGATCGTACCGGTGCGCTCGTTGATCACCACGCGTGCGGGGGCGTCGGTCTGGACCACGAGATTTTCGATGTCGCCCATCAGGCGGGTCAGGTCGGCTGAGCGCGGTTTCTGGACAACCACTTCCTGGCTGTCGCGCGCTTCGGCGATCGGATCGCCGAAGGTGCGGCGGGCATAGGCGTTGACGACATCGGCGATACGAACCGATGTCGAGAAATCCGGGTTGCGAAGCTGCAGCACCAGATTGACCGAATCCTTGAACTTGGACGGAAGCTCGCGCTCGATGATCGCTCCCGACGGCACACGACCGGCTGTGGTGACGCCTTCGGTCAGTGTCGCAGCAGCACCCTGTGCATTGAAGCCGGAGACGATCACCGACCCTTGCGCGACGGCATAGATCTGTCCGTCGGCGCCGGTGAGCGATGTCATGATCAGCGTGCCGCCGCGCAACGAGGTGGCGTCGCCGAGCGAGCTGACATTGACGTCGATGCGGCTGCCGGGGCTCGCGAACGAGGGAAGGTTGGCGGTGACCATGACTGCGGCGATGTTCTTGGCGCTGGACTGACCGCCCTGCGTCGAGATGCCGAGGTTCTGCAGCATGGCGCGCAGCGACTGATCGGTGAACGGAGACGAACGCAGGCTGTCGCCGGTTCCCTGCAGACCCACGACCAGGCCATAGCCGATCAACTGGTTCTCGCGACCGGACTGCAGCGAAGCGATATCCTTGATGCGGGACGACGTGGCCGTGGCATCGGTGACGGGCAGCATCGTGATGACCGCGATCGCCGCAATCATCAGTTTCCGGACCATACTCATTTCTGAACCACCTCGACGCTGCCGTCCGCCATCACCGTGCCGTTGACCATGACGCCCGTATCGAGGTTCCTGACCTTGATGACCTCGCCTGTCATCGCATCGTCCATGGGCGCGCCGCGGGCGGCGATGACCATGCGCTGCGACGAGAAGGTAAGCCTAACACTTGTGCCGCGCTTGACCGTGAAAGGATCGCGGAGAACGTTCAAAGGAATGGTGCGGCCGGCAAGCAGCGTCTTGCGCGTGACCTTGCCGACTACCTGATCCAGCGAACTGGCATAACCCGGCGCGATATTCGGATTGGTGACGGCCACCTCGCTGACGAACGCTTCGCCGATCGTATCGCCCGGATAGATCGTGGTGCTGGGCACGACGGCATTGCGCGGCTCCGCGAATGCCGCCCCCGGCAGGATGAGCGCGCTCAAAAGCGCCCCGGCCAGCCAGGTCTTCATTCCGGTTTTCCAGCTGCTTGCCCGACCGGTTTTCCGGACGTTCTCTTGCCAAAGCATCATGCTCGGTCCGCCTTCTATCTTCCGCTACTTGAGGTTCTGGCTGACGATCTGCGCCATCTCGTCGGCGGTGGTGATCACCTTCGAGTTCATTTCATACGCACGCTGAGCGGAGATCAGATCGGTGATCTCCTTGACTGAATCGACGTTGGAGTTCTCGAGATAGCCCTGCTTGAGGTAGCCGAAGCCAGTCTCCTGCGGGTTGGCGACCACCGGCTGCCCGGATGCCGCCGTTTCAGAAAACAGGTTGTCGCCCAAAGGCTTCAGACCGGCATCGTTGACGAAGTTGGTCAGAGTGATCTGGCCGAGTTCCGTCGGGGTCGTCGATGTCCCGATCGTCGCATTGACGATCCCGTCTTCGCTGACGCTGACCGACGTCGCGTCAGTCGGAATGGTGATTTGCGGGATGACACCGTAACCGTCGGCAGTCACCAGTCTTCCGTTGGCATCCTTGTTGAAGGACCCGGCGCGGGTGTAGAGGGTCTCACCGTTGGTGCCTTCGACCATGAACCAACCACGCCCGACGATCGCCATGTCGAGATCGTTGCTCGTCTGGGTGATTTCGCCCTGGATGTGGAGCTTGCGGACGGACTGAGTCTGAACACCGAGACCGATATTGGCACCTTCCGGCACAGCGGACTGATCGGCGCGGTTGGCGACGCCCGAAGCGCGCTCGGTCTGATAGAGAAGGTCGGTAAACTCGGCACGCGACCGCTTGAAGCCGGTCGTGTTGATGTTGGCGATGTTGTTTGCGATGACTTCGAGATTGGTCTGCTGCGCATCCATGCCGGTGGCGGCAATTGCTAGTGCTCTCATGGTCTCTGCTCCAGTCTCTAGATCTGCATCTTGGTGATGTCGAGGTAGGCGGACACGATCTTGTCGCGGAACGCCGTCGCAGTCTTCAGCGCCTGTTCGGCCTGGAGAACGGCATCGACCACTTCACGCGTGTTCGCCTTGCCCTGGATGCCGGCAAACGATGCAGTTTCACCGCCCTTGACGGCGTTGATCGCGTCTGTTGCCATGCTGCCCAGGACATCACCGAAGCCCGGTCCTGCAACGGCCGTCGTTGCCGCGTTGACCGCGGTGCCGAGAACATTTGCTGCCGTATTGTCGCCGGAGACGCCGTCGGTCTGCTTCGTGAACAGGCCGAGGCCCTCAATGGGATTGATCATCTTTAACCTTTCAAGAGATCGATGGTCGCCGAGATCAGATCGCGGGACTGGCGAATGCTCTGGAGATTTGCCTCGTAGCTGCGGTTTGCTTCACGCAGGTCTGCCATTTCGATCAGCATGTTGACGTTCGGCATCTTGACGACGCCGTTTGCGTCCGCTGCCGGATTGCTGGGGTCGAGTTCTTCAACGAAGTCACCCTTGTCGACACCGATCTTCTGGACGCCGACGGTCCTGACCCCTGTTGCCCGGTCGAGTTCGGCGCCGAACGTCACCGTCTTGCGGCGATAGGGATCGGCACCCGGCGTATCGCCGGTGGTGCGGGCGTTGGCGATGTTTTCCGACACGATGCGGAGCCTGGTCGCTTCCGCTTCCATGCCGCTGCCAGAAATCTTGAGGGCTGCTGATAAAGGATCCATTGGGCTCACTTGCCGACTGCGGTCAACATCATGTTGTGGAACGCCTTCACCAGCTGCGTATTCAGCTCGTACTGGCGCTTGATCTCCCCGCTCTTGGAGAGTTCGCTGGCAACAGCAACCGTGTTGCCCGACTCCTGGTTGCCGATCTCGTTGTTGAGATCTTCGTCCCTGACGTCGACATTGTCCGAGCCAAGGCCGACGCTGGCGAAATGGGCCGAATTGGTGCGCGCCATCGGGATGTTCGAGGCGTCGAGTACCGATTGGAACGGCGTCACGTCCTGTGCCCGGTATTGTGGTGTATTCGCGTTGGCGATGTTGGTGCTGACGACTTGTTGCCGGATCGACAGCCACTCCGCCTGCCTGGAGGCAAGCTCAAACAATTGGATCTGTTGCATCACGTCTTCTCCGTCTTCTCGACAAAGGAGTAAGATTAGAAACTTGCGTGGGACTTGTGCTGATGCCCGCAGACCCGCGGCGAGCCCGGCAACAAAGATGAATGCTGCGTGGGTGCGGACCCGTTGCACGAGGTTTTGCGGGTCGACCGTTGAGGCCTAATTAACTTTCTGTTAAACATAAGCTTACAAATTGCTGCAAAAGCGATGGGCCTGCGTCTTCGACCAGGCGGGCATGAAGCCATTCGATCGCAGCCAGATGTTTTGGCAAAATCCCTTAGTTTTCAAGGATCATGCCTGATGTCCGACGCTATCTCCGTCAGCTATATCCAGAGTGCGTTGCAGACTCTGCTGTTCACCAGTGATTCGCTGGAAGAGGCACAGAAGCGTACCTCCAGCGGCTACAAGATCAATTCCCCGGCGGATAATGCGAGCTACTGGTCGGTCGCAAATTCGATGACGTCGGACACGAAAATTCTGAGCAGCGTGAACGATGCGCTCGGTCTTGGCGCCGCAAAGGTCGATGCCGCCTATTCCGCTGTCGAATCGTCGATCGATATTGCCGACCAGATCGTGGCCAACCTGACCACCGCCAAGGAAGACGGTGTCGACCAGAGCGCCGTCAACGCCACAATCAGCGATCTCAAGGCCAGCCTCTCGTCACTGATCAAATCCGCATCGTTCGGGAGTGACAACTGGCTTTACAACTCGTCGGAGGCCGACGCTGGCGCGAAGACCGTTCCGGCCTATTTCCAGCGCAGTGTGTCGGGTTCAGTATCGCTGTCCTACGCGACATTCGATGCAACAAATTCCACGCTGATCGATACCGGCGATGCAAACCGCGGGCTTCTTACGAGCTCGATCGATCCGAGTACTCTTGCCTCGAACGGAACCGGCTCGGGCAAACAGTATTATCTGCTGGACGCAGGGTCGGAGATCGCCACGGATGGTTCCCCGATCGAACTGACCGACGAGACGACGTCCGAAGACATCGACGACATGATCAACGTCATGAACTACATTCAGCAGAAGCTGACGACGCTCGGTTCAACGCTTGGGACGATGTCGAACCGGATCGATACCCAGTCGAGCTTCGTTTCGAGCCTGGCGGACGTGTTTGATAAGAGCATCTCGCACCTCATCGATGCGGACATGGAGGCGGAGTCGACCAAGGTCAGCGCCTATCAGGCCCAGCAGGAGCTTTCGTCCCAAATCCTCGGCATGGCCAATACCCATCTGCAGAGCCTCGCGACCCTCTTTAGGTAGGGCGGCCCTCTTCAGCGCCACGGCTCTGAAATTATCGCAATAAAAAGCCTCGGACGCCGGTGAACTGACCCCATCAAAGCTGGATACAGCTTTGATGGGCAGCGTACGGACGTGCCGAAGCTTTTTGTTGTGCTGCCAGTTTCTTACTGGGCGCTTTCGTACATTTCTCCGGTGGAGGTGACGATCACCCATTTGCCGTTCTTCTGGGTAAGCGCGGCCAGGCGGCTGTTGTCCGGCAGGACCGAACCGGTCTGAACAATGTACATTCCCCGATCGTCCTCGATCATCGCGCGTCCGTTGGCGACGTGAAGAAGACGGAAGCTGGAGCGTCCAGGGAACGGCTGCTGAGTGCCCGTGTCCTCGCCCTTCGCATCGGCCGAGCCCGCCTTGGGAACTGTTGCCGTTACAAGCAGGTCGGTCGGGTCCTCGGGCGGTCTGCGGGCCACCGACATCGGCGGTACTTCGACCACGTCGCGCTGACGGAAGCTGCGCAGGTCGCGCAGTTGCTCCCAACCCGAAACGTTGACGCCGAACTTATCTTCGTTGAGGAAGACGTACCACGGGAACATGGCGGCGGCGACGGCGAGCAACAACGTGCCGCCCTTCAGCGTGATGTCTGCCGCCGTGGTCTTTTCGTCCGACTTCTTCTTGAAGCGTTTTGCGAGTTTCTGCCGTTGCGTGAATTTCATCCCCAATCCTCATCAACCCCTCTTGAGAGCCGGCATCTGGCCTTGGGCCGCGACATTGCGCAGCGCGATGGCCAGCTCCGCGTAGGCGTCGGCAACGCGCTTGTCGCCGGGCGTCTGCTTCAGCACTTCATAGATCGCGGGCACCTGCCTCACCGCCATGTCGAGATCGGCATCGGTCCCTTGCCGGTAGCCGCCGATCAGGCGCAGATCGCGGGTTTCCTCGAAGCGATGCATCAGTGTTTTCAATCGCATGACCAGTTTCTCCTGGTCGGGCGTCCAGGCCTTTCGGGCGAGACGCGAGATCGACGACAGGGGATTGATCGGCGGGTAGCGACCTTCGTCGGCGAGACCGCGCTCCAGCACGATGTGCCCGTCGAGAATGCCGCGGGCGGAGTCGGAGACCGGATCGTTGTGGTTATCGCCGTCGACGAGGACGGAAATGATGGCGGTGATCGTGCCGCTGTCTTCGAGGCCCGGCCCTGCCCGTTCCAGCAGTTTAGGCAGTTCGGTAAACACCGAAGCCGGATAGCCGCGCGAAATCGGCAGTTCGCCGCCGGCGATCGCGACTTCACGCACCGCATGCGCAAAGCGCGTCACGCTGTCTGCGATGAACAGCACGTTTTCGCCCTTGTCGCGAAAGTGCTCGGCAATAGTCATGGCGATCAGCGGCGCCATCTTGCGCAGCATCGGGCTTTCATCGCTCGTGGCCACCACGGCGATGGATTTCTTCATGTTCTCGCCCATCGTGTCTTCGATGAATTCGCGCACCTCGCGGCCGCGTTCCCCGACGAGGGCAATCACAACGCGGTCGAACGCATCGGCGCCGGCCATCATGGACAGGAGCGTCGACTTGCCGACGCCCGAGCCTGCGAAAATGCCAAGGCGCTGGCCGAAGCAGAGCGGCGTGAAGATATCGATCGCCTTGACGCCGGTACGGAAACCTTCCTCGACGCGACGGCGGGACATGGATGGCGGCGCGGTGCTCATGATCGAGCGCGCCACATCGCCCTGCACAAGCGGACCGCGGTCGTCGATCGGCCGACACAGCGCATCGATGGCGCGACCGCACCAGCTGTCATGCGGGGAGACCTTGAACTCACCGATGCGCAGAACACTGTCACGGATGCCGATCGGCTCGCCCGGTTCGATCGGGCAGATATGAACCTGGTCGGACTCGACCTTGATCACCTGGCCGAGATGCGTACCAACACTGCTGCAATGCTCGACGAAGTCGCCCAGCCTGACATGTTTCGAAAGGCCGCTGACGGTGTAATAGGTCGCGGAAATTGTGGTGACCACGCCGCCCGGTGCAAACGCAAAGGCCGGCCCGGTGTGGCGCCCAACAAGGGCTGCCAAGAGATCGAGCTTGTTTGCCGGGCCGTGAACTGTCTGACTTGCGGTCATGAGGGATCGTTTTCCGGCTTACTGGCTACCGCCCAAGGTCTTGATGGCCTCGGTGAAGCTGCTGTCTGTGGAGCTGAGAAGCGAGGAAATGCTTTCAAAATTGCGGCTGATCGAAATCAGCTCGGTCATCTGGCCGATGCCGTTGACGTTCGACTGCTCGATAAAGCCCTGCATGACGCCGACGTCGCTGTTGTCGACGACCGGCTGTGCCGGTGACGACGGCAGGACGCCGCTGTTTTCATAGCGCAGATAGCCCTTAGAAAGATCGGCCTGGAAGAGACCCAGCGAAGCGACAACCCTGCCGTCCTGCATGATGCGACCATCGGTGCCGACCGCGGGCGGGCCGCCGTTGCGATCGAGCTGGATGGCGCCACCGCCGGCATCGAGAACGGGATAGCCGCGGATCGACTGGAGTTCGCCGGTGTCCGCCATGGTAAAGCGTCCGTCACGGGTGAGGACCTGGCCCGCCGGCGTATCGATCGCCATCCATGCGTCACCCTTGACGGCAAAATCGAGGGGGTTGCCGGTCTGCTGCAGTTCTCCCGATCTCGTGGAGAGGTAGTCGTTGCCCTGCGACACGAAAGAGACCGACGCGGAGATGTTGTTGTCGATTTTGGCGAGCATCTGGTCGAACTTTACTTCGGTCGCCCGGAAGCCGACGGTGTTCATGTTGGCCATGTTGTCCGCGACGGTCGTCAACCGCCGCTCAAGCGCCATTTGGGCCGACAGGCCAACATAAATACCAGATTGCATCGATGGATCTCCTGAGATGAAGCGGCTCCTACCATCGAGGAATCGCCGAGCGGCCTGAACCGGCCTTCGTGCGCATTCAAACAGGGGTTGCTTGTGTGAAGCTGATCGAAAGTGCGAAACGGCGGAGAGGCCGCGATAGCCAGCTTCACGCAAGGCTACCCGCCTAGATGTTCCGCTGCATTAATGACGGCGGATACACATCAAAATGATGATCATTGTGGGTTTCATAATCACTATTGGCTGCGTGCTTGGTGGCTTCATGGCCATGGGCGGCCATCTCAATGTTCTGTTCCAGCCTTTCGAGCTGGTGATCATCGGCGGCGCAGGCCTGGGCGGCTTTATCATGGCCAACCCGATCAAGGTCGTGAAAGACAGCGGCAAGGCACTGGGTGAAGCCTTCAAGTTCGCGGTTCCCAAGGAGCGCGAATATCTCGACATCCTAGGCGTTCTCTACGCACTGATGCGCGACCTCAGAACCAAGCCGCGCAACGAGATCGAAGCGCATATCGACAACCCGCAGGAATCGTCGATCTTCCAGACGGCTCCGACGGTTCTGAAAAACAAGCAGCTGACCGTGTTCATCTGCGACTATGTTCGCCTGATCATCATCGGCAACGCCCGCAGCCACGAGATCGAGGCGCTGATGGACGAAGAGCTAGAGACAATGCTGTCGGACAAGCTCAAGCCCTATCATGCGATTACCGCAATGGGAGACTCCTTCCCGGCCATCGGTATCGTCGCCGCCGTTCTCGGTGTCATCAAGGCCATGGGCAAGATCAACGAGTCGCCTGAGGTCCTCGGCGGACTGATCGGCGCCGCACTGGTCGGCACCATGCTCGGTATCATTCTCTCCTACTGCGTTTGCAATCCGCTGACCTCGCAGATCAAGGTCGTCCGCACAAAGCAGCATCGCCTCTACACGATCGTCAAGCAGACGCTCATCGCCTACATGAACGGCTCCGTACCGCAGGTCGCTCTCGAATACGGTCGCAAGACCATCGGCAACGGCGATCGTCCTTCGATCGACGCCGTCGAGCAGGAGATGATGAACCCCGGTGGTGAGAGCAAGGCGGCCTAACGATGAACAATCCGTCGAGCGAAGTCACTAAGCCGATTGACCCGATCGTCCTTGCGCGGCTGACAGGCAGCCTGGGTGACGTGAAGACGATTGCCCATTGCTGCAGCGATGTTGCAGCCCTGCAATGCCAGCTTCTCGGCGATGTCGTCCAGGAGGAAATGCAGCTCGACATCGGCGTCGAATATGCCGGCCACGTCTCCGGTCTGCGCTCTCAGGTCATCGCGGGGCTTGGCGCGGGTTACACGCTTGTGAGCGCCAGTCAGCGCAACTGGTGTAGCCATTTCGTGATCGCCACCCGGAACAGCCTGCCGATCGCCATGATCGCGCAGCTGCTCGGCGATACCGACCAGCCTTCTGATGACACGCGCACGTTGACGTCTATCGAGGGCGATATCGCATCGCTGCTCGTTTCGCGGATCGCGGGCGTGCTTCGCCTCGGCCTCGGCCCCAAGGGGGAGTTCGAGCCGGTGCTGTCGCCATGCTATCCGATCACCGACTACGCCCGGCAGTCGCTGGAGATCCCCGACTGTTTCGCAGCCGCGGTCCGGCTTCAGGTCAAGCTTGGATCGCTGACGGGTGAGGTCGTGATCGTCATTCCGCAAAGCGTGTTGCTGAAGACGACGATCACCCGTCCTTCCGGACAACTGGCAAACAGTCTTCCGGCGCCAGTCGAGGCCGTTGCCGATCACGTGCTGCGCTCGCAGATCGATCTTTGCGCGCGCATCAAGCTCACGCCGCTCAAGCTTGGCTCAATTGCCAGATTGAAGCCTGGTGATACCATACCGTTCGAAGACATCGGCGACATTGGGGTCGATATGGATGCGAACGGGAAACTGATCTACCGCTGCGAGTTCGGCCGGTCCGGCGACAGCTATTCCGTAAAGATAAAATCCAACGTCTCTCCAGACGGCAATATACTCAAAAAAATTCTCGATAATTGACGCGGCGCTTCCGCGCCCGGCAGCTTCAGACAAGTTTCGATGTGGATAATAGATCATGGCTAGAAAAACGACCGTCAAAAACGAACTGACTGAAGATCCGATCGCCTCGAGCAGCCTGGATCTGGAACACGCGATCGACGACCTGCGTGGCGCATTGAAGGCGGACGAGGACGGCACGCTGCTGTCGGCCGATCCGTTCGCGTCACCGGCCTCCGATTTCGGCAGCGACAGCTTCGGTTCGACGGATTTCGGAACGAGCGACTTTGGCTCGACCGATTTCGGCGGCAGCGACTTTGGTGGTGGCGACCTTGGCAAGTCCGACTTCGGAGCCAGCAGCTTTGGTGGTGGCGCAAGTGCGATGCCGAGCTTCGGATCCGACACGCATGGTGAAAGCCTCGAGGCCAATCATGACCTCATCTTGGACATTCCGATCGATGTCCAGATCGTGCTCGGTTCAAGCCGCATGCCGGTCAAGGGTCTGATGAGCCTCAAGGAAGGCACGACGATCACGCTCGACAAGAAAATCGGCGAGCCGGTCGATATCACCGTGAACGGTCGCCTGATCGCCCGCGGTGAAATCACGCTTCTCGAAGACGACGATACGCGCTTCGGCGTAAAGCTCACTGAATTGTCAGGAGCTCCCAAGAGCTAAAATGAATTTAGCGTTTTAGGACAAGCCCATGATGGACTTCGATACCTTTAGTGACAACCTGCCCGGCCAGCCGCTTTCTCAGGCAGAGAAAGCGGCTGCGGTTCTGCTCGCAATGGGAACGGGCGTTGCAGGTAAGCTGCTGAAGTATTTTACCCAAGCCGAACTGCAGACAATCATTGCTTCTGCGCAGAGCCTGCGCGCCATTCCGCCAGACGAACTGACCACTCTCGTCAACGAGTTCGAAGACCTGTTCACCGAGGGAACAGGTTTGATGGACAACGCCATGGCGATGGAAAAGATTCTCGACGAAGGCCTGACGCCGGAAGAGGTCGACGGCCTGCTCGGCAGACGCACCGCGTTCCAGACCTACGAGGACAGTCTCTGGGACCGTCTTCAGGACGCCGATCCGGTGTTCATCTGCAAGTATCTCGGCCGCGAACATCCGCAGACGATCGCCTACATCCTTTCGATGCTGCCTTCCGCCTTTGGTGCGAAGATCCTGGTCGAACTGCCGGAAAGCCTGCGTGCCGACATCATGAAGCGTGCGGTGAACCTGAAGAACGTCAATCCGCAGGCGGTGCAGATCATCGAAAAGCGGATCGCCGATCTCGTCAACGAAATCGATGCCGAGCGGAACTCGACCGGCCCGGTCAAGGTCGCAGACCTGATGAACCAGCTCGAAAAGCCACAGGTCGATTCCCTGCTCGAATCACTGGAACAGGTCAGCCAGGAAGCAGCCCAGAAGGTTCGCCCGAAGATCTTCCTGTTCGAAGATCTCATGGTCATGCCGCAGCGCAGCCGTGTCATCCTGCTCAACGATATCGCGGGCGACATCCTGACGATGGCGCTGAAAGGTTCGTCGGCACCGATGCGCGAATCCGTGCTCGTCTGCCTCAGCCCACGCCAGCGCCGCATGGTCGAATCGGATCTTGCCGCCGGCGGTACGATCAACCCGCGCGAAGTGGCGCTTGCCCGCCGCGCGATCTCGCAGGAAGCGATCCGGCTTGCCAATTCCGGCCAGATCGAACTCAAGGAAAAAGAAGCACCGGCAAGCGAAGCGGCCTGATCGCCTCCGCTGCCGGACGCATCCAACACCGAAATGCCCGCCTCGTGCGGGCATTTTGTTATCCTTCGCCATCTCGGATGCGGTCAAGCATAGCCGGGACACGATGGAAACTATGCTCGCAGCGCCGCGAATCGGTTAAGGCTTTCGCGCTCGCCGAGCTGGACGAGTATGGGGAGATGTCGCGCTTTCGTGGGCCGACATGCTGAATGCCACTGGGAGAGATCGATGTCGAATAAGCGCATATTGCTGGTCGGAGCCGGATTGTCGGGCGCCGTCATCGCCAGGAAACTTGCGGAGGCCGGTCATTCCGCTGTCGTTCTCGACGAGCGCGCCCACATCGCCGGCAACTGTTTTACCGAGCGTGACAGCGATACGGGCGTGATGGTGCATGTCTACGGACCGCACATCTTTCATACGGACGATGAGCCGGTCTGGGATTATGTCAACCGGTTCCAGACCTTCATGCCCTATGTCAACCGCGTGAAGACGACCAGTGGCGGGCGCGTGTTCCTGCTGCCGATCAACCTGCACACGATCAACCAGTTCTTC